>OZ244073.1:0-922706 GCA_965215635.1 Alphaproteobacteria bacterium
AGCATGCCGAGAATGGCCTCCATGTCGGTATGCAGCATCTGCCTGCCGGCCCTCTCGTAGCCGCGGAGCCTGAGGGCGCGTTGCGGCTTGTGGGCCACGAGACCGATACGTTCGCGGCGCTTGCTCTGGCAAAGCAGCCGGCCCATCTGGCAGCAGAATGCCCGGTACACCAGCGTGATGTCCCGCACGCCGAAACTCTTGACCGGAAATCTGCGCACGACGACGATGCCGCGACCGTTCATCAGCGTGTCTGCCAGGCTGCCAAATCTTTCGCCGAACTCTCCGAGAGGAAAGTCATCGCGCCCGGTCAGATCCAGATCGGCCTCGTCGCGATCGCGCCAGGGCGCGTATGGACTCTTCGAGAATTGAGATGTCGCGGCCGGAAAGATCGAACGCCAGATCGTCGGTCGAGGCGAAATCGGAGGTCTTCCAGGCAGAGGGGTGGTCGGCGTGAAAACCAGTCTCGTCCATGAACCGGCTCCCGCCACGGCGGTCGAGGCATACGGGAAAGCCCCGTGCGCGCCAACGAGTCATGTTCCGGGGTTGTGAAGGCCCGTCAACAGAGGAAATGCAGGACGCGCAGGCTATAAAATTATTACCTTTGCCGGCATCGTGAAATCGGCAGAATGCGTGTCTAATATGCGCGGGCGAATTCCGGATCTTGGGGGCGTTGTCATGGTTGAAAGATGGGATGCCATCGTCATTGGAGCCGGCATCATCGGTGCGAGCACGGCACGGGAATTGGCGGCCAGGGGATTGAAGGTGCTCTCCATCGACCGGCTGCCGGCGGCCAGTTACGGTTCCACCGCCAATTCATGTGCGATCGTCCGCCCGTACTACTCCACGGTGCCAGGATCGGCCATCGCCTACGAGAGCCACTTCTACTGGTCGGACTGGGAGAATTACTGCGGTGTCACCGACGAGCGGGGCATGGCGCGCTACAACGATGTCGGCTGCCTCATCATGAAGACGAAGCAGAACCGTTTTCTGGAGAATATCCTCGAGGTGATGGACGAGATCGGTTGCCCCTACGAGGAACTCACTCCCGAAGAGGTCAGGGAACGCATGCCGTCGGTATCGACGGCCTGTTTTGACGAGCCACGCCGCACCGACGATCCCCGGTTCGGCGAGCCGCTCGACCGGGACGTGCCCGGTGCAGCGTTTTTCAGGTGCGGCGGCTACATCTCCGATCCCCAGCTCGCCGGTCACAACGTCCAGAGGGCCGCGGAGGCCCGGGGGGCGACATTCCGCTTCAACAAGACGGTGACAACGATCCGCCGCAAGGGCGGGCGCGTCGTCGGCGTGACCCTGGATGACGGCGAGGAGATCGATGCGCCCGTGGTCGTCAATGTCGCAGGCCCGCACTCGTCGAAGGTCAACGACATGGCGGGTCTTGCGGGCACGATGCGCATCACGACGCGTGCGCTGCGTCACGAGGTCGCGCACGTGCCTGCGCCCCAGGACTATGACTCCAGCATCAGCCACGTTTTTTCCGACAGCGGGATCGGCACCTACTGCCGGCCCGAAATGGGCAATCACATCCTGATCGGCAGCGAGGATCCGGCCTGTGACGAAAGGGAGTGGGTCGATCCGGACGACTATCTGACCGAATTCACGGGTATGTGGACGACTCTCGTGATGCGCCAGGCGCAGCGTTTCCCGGGTCTGATGATTCCGGGTTCCGCAGCCCGCGGCGCGGTCGACCTCTACGATGTCACCGAAGACTGGGGACCGATCTACGACAAGTCGGATCTCGGCGGTTTCTACCTTGCGATCGGGACGAGCGGTAACCAGTTCAAGAATGCGCCGATCGCCGGCGAGATGATGGCGACCCTGATCGAGGCCTGCGAAGGCGGCCAGGACCATGACACCGATCCGGTGAGCTTCCACCTGAAGCACGTCGACCGCACGATCGACATGTCCTTCTTCTCGCGCAACCGGGAGATCAACCAGAACAGCAGCTTTTCCGTTCTGGGATAGCGCGAATGCAGTCCCATGTTCGTGTGGCCGTCATCGGCGGCGGTGTGGTCGGGTGCAGCGTTCTCTATCACCTGACCAAGTTCGGCTGGACCGATGTCATGCTCATCGAGCGGTCGGAGCTGACGTCCGGATCGACGTGGCACGCGGCAGGCGGTTTCCACACGCTGAACGCGGACCCGAACATGGCTGCCCTGCAGGGGTACACGATCCGCCTCTACAGGGAGCTCGAGGACATCACGGGCCTTTCCTGCGGCCTTCACCACGTCGGTGGACTGACCATCGCCGAGACGCCCGACAGAATGGATTTCCTCAAGGCCGAGCGTGCGAAGCACCGGCACATGGGGCTCGAGACCGAGATCGTCGGACCGGACGAGATCCCTCGTTTAAGCCCGATCGTCAACACCGACGGCCTTCTCGGTGCGCTCTGGGATCCGCTGGACGGGCACCTCGATCCCTCCGGAACGACCCATGCCTATGCCCGCGCGGCGCGCATGGCCGGAGCGGAGATCTCGCTTCACAACCGGGTTCTGGAACTCCACCAGCGCGGCGACGGCCACTGGGATGTCGTCACTGAAAAGGGCACGATCGTCGCCGAACATGTCGTCAATGCCGCCGGGCTGTGGGCACGCGAAGTCGGCAGGATGGCGGGTGTCTATCTGCCGCTCCATCCGCTGGAGCACCAGTATCTCGTCACCGACGACATTTCCGAAGTCCATGGCCATGACAGGGAACTGCCCCATGTCATGGATCCGGCGGGCGAAAGCTATCTCAGGCAGGAAGGCCGCGGTCTTGTCATCGGCATCTACGAGCAGGCGTGCGAGCACTGGGCTGTCGACGGAACATCCTGGGATTTCGGGCACGAACTCCTGCCGGACGACCTCGATCGCATTGCCGGGCCGCTCGAAACCGCGTACCGACGCTACCCCGTGCTGGCGACAGCGGGCATCAAGCGCGTCATCAACGGCCCCTTCACCTTCGCACCCGACGGCAATCCCCTGGTGGGAAGGCCCCCGGGCCTGAAGGGCTTTTGGGCCTGTTGCGGCGTCATGGCCGGTTTCAGCCAGGCCGGCGGCGTCGGCCTGGCGCTGGCGGAGTGGATGGTCGAGGGCGAGCCATCGCGGGACATCTTCGCGATGGACGTTGCGCGTTTCGGGGACTGGATGACGCCCGCCTACACACGCACCAAAACCAGGGAGAACTACCAGCGCCGGTTCGCGATAGCCTATCCCAACGAGGAACTTCCCGCCGGCCGGCCCTTCCACACCACACCTGCCTGGGCGGTCTGGAAAGAACGCCGCGCCGTGTTCGGCAGCGGTTTCGGCATGGAACATGTCAACTACTTCGCACCGCCGGGCGAGCCTCTGGTGGAGACGCCGAGTTTTCGCCGGTCCAATGCCTTCGGTCCGACGGCCGAGGAGTGCCGTGCGGTGCGCCAGGGCGTCGGGATCAACGAGATCCACAACTTCTCGAAGTTCCGCATCGAGGGTCCGGGTAGCGAATCCTGGCTAGACCGGATCATGGCGGGGCGCATGCCGAAGGAGGGCAGGCTGGTCCTCTCACCGATGCTCAACAGCCGGGGCCGGCTCGTGGGCGATTTCACGATCGCCAGGGACGGGCCCGAAAGCTTCAGGGTGCATGCCAGCTACGCCTCGCAGGACTATCACATGCGTCTCTTGCTCGATCTTCTGCCGCCCGAGGGTGTCCGTGTCACCAACATCTCCCGCGATCTGGTCGGATTCCAGATTGCCGGTCCGAAGTCCCGTGATCTCCTCGAGCGCACGGCGGTCGGGGACGTTTCGGGAAACGCCATGCCGTTCCGTTCGGTCCGAAGACTGAACATCGGCCTTGTGGATGCCATCGTGCAGCGCGTGAGCTACACCGGCGATCTCGGCTACGAGATCTACGTGGCGCCCCATGAACAGAGGGCCCTTTGGGAGATCCTGGAAGGCGAAGGTGCAGGACTGGGTCTCACACCATTCGGCATGCGCGCCATGATGAGCCTGAGACTGGAGAAGTCCTTTGGATCGTGGCTGCGGGAATACCGGCCGGACTATACGGCTGCAGAAACCGGCCTCGACCGCTTCATCGTCTTCGACAAGGGCGAGTTCATCGGCCGCGCTGCCGCCCTCGAGGAAGTCCGCACGGGACCGTCACGCAGGATCGTGACCTTCGTGGTCGATGCAGCCGATGCCGATTGCGTTGCCGACGAGCCGATCTGGAAGGATGGCAAGGTCATCGGGTTCGTCACCTCGGGCGGCTATGCCCACCATGTCGGAAAGTCCGTCGCTCTGGGTTTCGTGCCGGTTGGCATGATCGAGGAGGGTGCCGATTTCGAGATCGAGATTCTCGGCGACATGCGCCGTGCCGTGCTCGTCACCGAGCCGTTGTTCGACCCCGCCGGATCACGCATGCGCATGTAGCAAGGGGTCCGGGGTGCAACCCGTACTGCCTCCAGGTACCCGATTGCCCTGGCCAACGCCGCACTTCTTGACGTGCTTGTCCGAGGTCAGCCGGCAGGCCCTGACGGACATCACCGATCAGGGGACGGTCGCCGCGCCAGCAAAGGGTCGAGACCAGGAATCAGATGAGCCAGCGCATGGTCACCGCCATGATCCGCGAGAGCGTGTCACCGATCCTCCCGTCTCCGGGGGAAGGAAATCATGCATTCTGCGACCGGAGCGTTACATTTCTTTACGTTGCCGAAACAACCGGGAAACCGTCAGGGTCCATTGTGCCTTTCGTCATCAATGAAAGGCGGACCCATGACACAGGACAACACGTCGAACGGAACCAGGGGAATACGGCGCCGGTACCTCTGGTGGATTGCCGGTGCGCTCGTGCTCATTATCGCTGGCGCGGGGTGGGCTGTGATCGATCGCTACGAATGGCGCCGGGACGGTCCCGGTTTGGAACGGTTCGTGGAGAAGCGGATCGATCGCATGCTCGAGAGGGTCGACGCCACCGAGTCCCAGCGCACCCGGATCCGGGACATCGTCGACGAGGCGATCGTCGACATGCAGGCGTTCAGGTCCCTGAAACTCGAAACCTGGCAGGCCTTGCTCGACAACTTCAAACAGGAGACGATCAACCGTGAGGCGCTCGAAAACCTGCGCCAGAAAACGGTCGAGACCATGGACCAGATGAGCCGGCGCATGGTCACCGCTCTGGCCGATGCGGCGGAGATCCTCACGCCGGAACAGCGCAACGAGCTGATCGAGCGAATGGATCGGCGCAGGTGAACGGCTGATCAGCTCGCGAAGCCTGAGGAGTTCCGCCATGGCCCGTCTGCTGATGATCGAGGATGATCAAGACCTGGCGGAGATGGTGGGAATCTATCTCGGGCGAGCGGGCATGACCCTGGAGCACCGCGAGACTGCCGGCAATGGACTCGTTGCCGCGGACAAGGGCGGGTTCGATGCGATCATCCTGGACCTGATGCTGCCTGACGGGGACGGGCTCGATCTGTGCCGGGCGATTCGTGCCCACTCGGACGTGCCGATACTGATGCTGACGGCCCGGGGTGCGGAAGAGGATCGCATCGTCGGTCTCGAGATCGGCGCGGACGACTATCTTGCCAAGCCGTTCAATCCGCGCGAACTTCTGGCCCGTCTGCGTGCAATCCTGCGCCGCCGGTCGGCGGCCCCTGAGGTCCTGTGTTTCGGCCGGCTCGTGATCGACCGGGCGGCCCGAACGGTCGAGGTCGGCGGCGAAGAGCGAAGTCTGACGGGCCACCAGTTCGATCTTCTGTGTGCGCTTGCCGAGAGCGCAGGACGTGTTGTCAGCCGCGATCAGCTCATGGAAAGGGTCCGCGGCGCAGCGCTCGAGGCCTTCGACCGGAGCATCGATGTGCACGTTTCGAGAATCAGGGCGGTGATCGAGGACGATCCCCGGAATCCGCGCCGTATCGTCACGTTGCGCGGCACCGGCTATCTCTTCACCCGGAATCAGGACGTCGACAGGTGAACCGGCGTCTCTTCGTCCAGGTCTACATCACCTTCCTTGCCATCATCGTCCTGTTCGGCCTCCTGACGACGCTTGCCTGGTGGCTTCTGCGCGACCATCGACCGGCGAGCGAACTCCATCGTGGCATGGGCGCGTTGCTGGTCGAGGCGTTGCCGCTCACCGAAGCGCCACGAGCCGACATGGATGCAAGTCTTGCCAGGCTGGCACGGGAATTCGATGCCCACATCACCATGCTGGGGCCGGACGGCCGCGTGCTGGGCAGTTCCGGACCCGATCCCTCTACGGTCCCGTCGACCGTCAGACGCTCCCGGTCCCTTGCCGTACCCCTGCCGGACGGCCGGACCATCGAGGTGCGCTGGACCCGCCGGGGGATCGCCGGCGCGGGATTCCTCGCGGCCCTGGGACTCCTGGCGCTCGCAGCTGCCATCGGGGCATGGCCGCTCGCCCGGCACCTTGCCCGGCGTCTGGAACGGCTGAAATCCAGGGTCGAGGCCCTGGGTTCGGGTGACCTTTCTGCGCGGGTGGATGTCGAGGGCAGGGACGAGATCGCGGCTCTCGCACAGAGCTTCAACCGGGCTGCCGGACGCATCCAGGATCTGGTTGATGCCCAGCGCAATACCCTGGCAGCCGCATCCCATGAACTGCGATCTCCTCTTGCCAGGATCCGCATGGCCGTGGCGCTGCTGGCGGACAATGCCGACCCGGAACTCATCGCGAGGATCGAGCGCGACATCGAGGAACTCGATGAACTGATCGACGAAATCCTGCTGACGAGCCGCCTCGGCATCGAGGCGTGGCCGACACATCTCGAAGCCGTCGATCTTCGGGCGCTGGTGGCCGAAGAGGCGGCACGCGCCGGGTCCACCTTCAGGGGCGAAGAGGCCATCGTGGAAGCCGAAGGCCACCTCGTTCGCCATCTGGTTCGCAATCTTCTCGGCAATGCCAGGCGTCATGCGGCAGGAAGTCCGGTATGCGTCGAGGTGAAAGCCGTTTCGGGTCGCGCCATTCTTGGCGTTGCGGACAGGGGCGACGGGGTTTCCGAAGCCGACAGGGAACGAATCTTCGAGCCGTTCTACACGAGGCCGGCCGGGCGGGAAGGTGCTGGCCGGGGATCAGGACTTGGCCTTTTTCTGGTGCGCCGGATTGCCAGACGCTACGGCGGTGAAGCGGTCTGCCTTCAACGTCCCGGCGGCGGGGCACTCTTCGAAGTCAGCCTGCCGATACGGCAGGCGAACGGGGCCGGAAGCGTTTCATCCGCCGTCGGCCAGTAGCAAGGTTCGCCGGGCGCCTCCCCGGCATCACGGTCAGCGGGGTTCAGGGCGCATGCCGAAGACCTTGGCACCCGATCCCGATGCCGGCAGTTTCGTCGCAAGGGCCGAGCAGTCCTCTACGCTACCTGCGAACTGGTACTGGGATCCGGCCATCTGGCGCCTGGAACACGAGGCGATCTTCTATCGCAGCTGGTGGTACCAGGGTCATGTGGGCGACCTGCCCAAGCGGGGCGACTACATCACGGGAAGGATCGTCGATCAGAACATCGTCATCCTCAGAGGTCACGACGGTGTGCTGAGAGCTTTTCACAACGTGTGCAGCCATCGCGCGCATCCGCTGCTCGAGGGGTGCGGCAACACGACCTTCAACACCTGCCCCTGTCATCAGTGGACTTACGGCACGGACGGACGGTTCCGCCAGGCCCGGGGCCACGAGACCCTGGAGGACTGGATTCCCGGAAACGCCGACCTCAAGGCGGTCAGGCTGGAAGACTATGGCGGCCTCCTCTTCGTGAATCTCGATCCGGATGCGCGGCCCCTGATCGATCAGGCCCGAAAGTTCCTCGAACACATGTGGCAGGCCTGTCCGCGATTCACCGATCTCGTGCGCGTCTGCCGGTGGGAAATCGACGTCGCAGTGAACTGGAAGACGGTGGTCGACAACAATCACGAGTGCTACCACTGCGATGCCAACCACCCCTCACTGATGGAACTCGTCGACTACGCCGGCAAGGCCGAGTGGTCCGATGACGGCATCACCTTCAGCCACAGGATCGGCAGAAAGGACCTCGACAGCGGAACCTGCCGGCTGAACGAGGACGAGGTCGAGCAGGAGGCTCTCTTCGGCTACATATGGCCCACCCGCATTCCTCTCATGTATCCCGGCGGCCCCCATCTTGCGATGTTCCAGGTGCTGCCCACCGGACCCGAAACGACCCGTGAACGCTGGGATTTCTATTTCACGTCACGCGAACCGACGAATCTCGAACAGCGCTTCATGGACTACATCAGGGACGTGCTGGTGAGGGAAGACGTCTCCTTGTGCGAAAACGTGCAGCAGGGTCTTCACTCGCCTGGCTACCGGCAGGGCCGTTTCGTCGTGGATCGTGACCACCCCGAGTTCAGCGAGCACCATGTGCACTTCTTCCAGAAAATGGTTCTGGAATCCCTCAAAGGGAGTATGAATCATAAGTAGGGCCTGCCGGAAACCCCTTCTCCAGCGATGACACGCCACGAGTTTGCAAGGCTGCGGTGCTGAGTCGCATGCAGTTTTGTCTCATTTCGAAGTCATCAAAAACGTCATCCTCACCGAAGGCGCCGTCGACGCCCTTTCCATCCACACCGTGGACATCGACGAATGCCGCAAACCCGGAACCCTCATCGCCTCCACAGGCGGTGTCACCGCCGAACTCCCCGGCTGGATCAGGAGCCTGAACCCACAACGCATCCTCATTGCATTGGATGCCGATACAATCGGCGACGAGGCTGCCCGGCGCCTCCGGGGCCCAGACGCAAACGTGAAGCGCCTGCGCCCCGATGGCGCAAGGGACTGGAACGACATCCTCAAGGTGCGTGCCTGAAACCGTCCGCCAGAAAACCGACCCTCACGTATACTCCCGGGAAGAAAATCACTCCAATGCGGAAATCTCCAGCGTCAGGACTTCGAAACAATCCGGAAAAAACGCTTCGGATCACTCCCAAAAACAACAGCTGGGGCGTACCGCAGGATCAGGCGTAGGTCGCCCGATGGTGGCGCAGGGTCGCAGAACAGGGAGACGCCACGGCACAGTTCAATCTCGGTCTCATGTATGACCTGGATGAAGGCAAGGCACAGGATCCTGTTCATGCCCTCGTCTGGTTCATCCTGGCCGCCGCACAAGTAGATCAGGAGGTCATGGAAGTGTGGGACCGGCTCCGGGCAATCGTCACTTCCGATGGGGTCACACTCGCCGAACAACTCAGTGCGGAGATCCGGGAACGTATCGAGGCGTCGCAATAGCCGGTACCTGGGCCGGTCGGTGTACCACGTGCATGATCGAGCATCGTTCGTCGGGCTCCGCATTTCCTGCCGAGCAACACCGGAAACGGTGTCGAGCTTGCGTTTGGCACGGGTACGTGCGTGCCGCAATGTCCTTGCACCTTCATTGTCATCGGAATGATCTGAGACCCCGGGGGTGAACCGGAAGCGGACAACCGGTGATGGGATCCCGGACCGCGCGCTGCGCGACCGGTCCGATGTCAGATGAGACCGCGCCGTATTCGAACAAGACCATCACCTTCTTGTCACACGGCTGGCAGATGCAACGGATGATAAGTCACCGTTTGCCAAGTCGGGAGTGGTGCTTTTGTTGACCGCGAGGAAAGCTGCTTCGACAACGGGTTTCTGTCGTTGCAATATCGTACACCGCTCCAAATTCGATCCCTGTATGATCGATCCGTGACAGGCTCAAGGAGATTCATGATGCTGCGTTTCGTCTTTGTGTCGGTCATGCTGTTCTGTTTTGCCGGTTGCGCCCAGGTTGAGTACCAGCAAAGTACCTACCCCGCCGACGGAACCATGCGCTTGATGTCCGCAGGAGGAAGCGGCGTGCCGGATACTCACCGAATTCGGCCGGGGATATTCGAATCGGGCGACGCCTACTCTTGCGAAACTGCGGAATGGGGCATCTCGAGGGGAGTCTTCCGGAGTAAAGCCACATTCTGCCGGGCTGATGCTCCTCATGGTTGGCATGAAGATGATCTTCGTCCGGGGTCATTTCTACGGCGAATCAGGGAACCGGGCAGATCCTATGCCAAAGGAAGCGTCAATGTGGGCCCGACGATCTGGAGCGCAGCCGGGTATACAATAGTTTTTGGCTTTGACTTCAACGCCGCATACTACCGCCTGCTCCCCAACGAATGTATGGGAATGACGGTAAAATGGGACCGTGGTGAAGGATTATACAAGAACAAATATGCCAAGTATCTGGACTTCTATTCCTGCGCACCAGGCGGAACATCGGGGGCTGCTTTCCTGACAGTTCTGTCAGGTTTCAGCATTGAGAGGGAATTCGACGCGATGGTCAAAGTTGATTATTGAAGCGGATTCGAAACGAAAGAGACTGGCACAGGCGTCGGAATTTTAATTCGACGATAACAGGGACATGGACAGGAGCGATGTTCCCAGGGTCTTTACGCACCTGACCTGGCCGTTCGCCCTTCCCGCCTTCGAAAGGGTTGATGCGGGTTTTCAGCCCGATGAATGAATTAGTGCCTGCCGGAAAACCCCGTCTCCAGCGGTGACACGCCACGAGTTTGCGGGGCTACGGCGCTGAATCGCATGCAGTTTTGTCCCATTTCAGGGCGTGAAGGGGAAGAGGCGGCCGAGCACCAGCCCGAAAAAGATCAGCACGCCGATCCGGTTGTTGGAAGCGAATGCCTTCAGACAGGAGGCCGGGCTGTCGAGATCGACCGTGGCGAGCTGTCGCACAAGGTCGACGGAGCAGACGATGAGCACCACGAAGAAGGGCCATCCCGTCCCGGTCAGAAGACCCGCGGCAGCTGCCGCGACAACGAAGATGGCGTAGAAGAATCCCACAAGCGGTGTTGTGCACTCGCCGAAGGCGAGCGCGGTCGACTTCACGCCGATCTTCCTGTCGTCCTTCTTGTCCTGGTGGGCATAGATCGTGTCATAGCCGATCGTCCAGGCGATGCAGCCTGCATACAGCACCAGAGGCTCGAGCGAAAACGCGCCCTTGACCGCGACCCAACCCACCAGTGCCCCCCAGCTGAAGGCGAGTCCGAGAAAGAACTGTGGCCAGTAGGTGATGCGCTTCATGAACGGATAGATGACGACCAGGACGAGGGAGGCAGCCCCTGTTGCGATGGCGGCGTGGTTGAGCTGAAGGAGCACCGCAAGGCCCGCCACAAGCAGTGTTGCCAGGAAGATGAGCGCCCCGGCAAGGGTGATGACCCCGCTTGCCAGAGGGCGGTCGCGGGTCCGCTCGACCCTGGCATCGATCTTTCTGTCCACAATATCGTTGATGATGCAGCCCGAAGAGCGCATCACTGCCGCGCCCAGGGCAAAGATCAGGAGGAGTTTCCAGTCTGGCCAGTCTGGTGATGCGAGGGCAGTCGACCACCAGCAGGGCCACATCAGGAGCAGGATGCCGGCCGGCTTGTCCGCACGCACGAGCCTGAGCCATGGCCGCCAGGAAGCGGGCGCCTTGCTGTCAACCCATCCCGGGGAGGGAGGTCGCCAGCTCATAGAAGCACCCGGCGTGGCAGGGATGGTTTCGACATCCTTATGGTTTCGGGTCTCCGGTTCCACATTCCGCCCGCCAATTTTCGCTGCGGCATCTTCTTTACCACACGCACAATCGCGGGATATCTTGCGCCGCCTGTCATCGGCTGCCTTCCATCGGCTTCAGGGGTTTTGCCAGTGTCCATACCTTCCGCACAGAACGTGACGCCTGTCACCGGCAGGAACCAGCTCGTCGAACTGCTGGAATCGGGGTGCAAGCCCAAGGAGGAATGGAGGGTCGGTACCGAGCACGAGAAGTTCGCCTATGACGCCACCGATTTCCGACCGCTTTCCTACGACGCCCCCAACGGCATCCGCACCATTCTCGAGGAACTGCAGAGGTTCGGCTGGGAGCCGTTGAAGGAAGGGGAGAACACGATCGGGCTGAAGAAGGACAACCAGCATGTCTCCCTGGAACCTGGTGGGCAGGTGGAACTTTCCGGTGCGCCGCTCAGGACGCTTCACGAAACCTGCCGCGAGGTGAATGCCCATCTCGACCAGTGCAAGGAGATCGCCGAAGAGCTCGGCATCATCTTCCTCGGGCTGGGGCTGAGACCCCGCGACCGGCGCGAGGATGTGCCGTGGATGCCCAAGGGGCGCTACAGGATCATGCGCGACTACATGCCCAGGGTGGGCACCTTCGGTATCGACATGATGATCAGGACCTGCACCATCCAGGCCAATCTGGATTTCGGTTCCGAATCCGACATGGTCCGCAAGTTCAGGGTCGCCCAGGCCCTTCAGTCGGTCACGACCGCACTCTTCGCCAATTCGCCGTTCACCGAGGGAAAGCCCAATGGCTACCTCTCGATGCGCGGCCATATCTGGACCGACACGGACAATGACCGCAGCGGCCTTCTGGAGTTCGTTACCGAGGACGGCTTCGGATTCGAACGCTACGTGGACTACGCCCTTGACGTGCCGATGTACTTCGTGATGCGCGACGGGCAGTATATCGACGCCTCGGGACAATCGTTCCGCGACTTCTTGAGCGGCAGGTTGCCTGCCCTACCGGGAGAGATTCCCACCATCTCGGACTGGGAGGATCATCTGACCACCCTGTTTCCCGATGTCAGGATCAAGCGCTACATGGAAGTGCGCGGTGCAGACGGCGCGAGCTGGCGGCGCATCTGCGCGCTGCCAGCCCTGTGGACCGGACTCTTCTATGAACAGTCGCAGCTCGACGCGGCCTGGGATCTGGTCAGGGACTGGACCTGGGAAGAACAGCTCCGGATGAAGGCGGACGTACCGCGCATGGGGCTGAAGGCGCCGTTCAGGTCCGGATCCGTCCAGGATGTCGCCCGGGAGATGCTGGCAATCTCCGCGGAAGGCCTGCGCCTGCGCCGGTACTACGACGGCAGCCTGGACGAGGTTCATTTCCTCGATTCGCTCATGGAGATCGCCGTCTCGGGAAGAACGCCTGCGGAAGTGCTGCTCGATCGTTACGAGAACGACTGGGGCGGCAGGATCGAACCCGTATTCACCGAATACTCGTTTTGACAATCCGAAGAGGAGACAGTGAGGAGATGCTCAGACAGTTCAATCCTGAAGGTGTCGCAGCGCCGCTTGCCAGGTACAGCCACGGGGTTGTCGTCCCGGAGGGCATGAAGCAGCTGCATGTTTCGGGTCAGATCGGCATCACGCCCGAAGGGGTGATTCCGGATGATGTGAAAGATCAGGCGGGCCTTTGCTTTGCCAACGTGCTGGCCATTCTCGCGGCGGAGGGCATGACGGCGGCCGATCTCGTGTCGATCACGACCTATGTTGTCGGCGAGGACAATCTCGCGGCCGTGCGCGAGGCGCGCGTCGAGGCGTTCGGTGATGCAGCTCCTGCATCGACCCTGGTGTTCGTCGCCGCACTCGTATCGCCCGCGCTGAAGGTTGAGGTCCAGGCAGTGGCGGCTTCTGTCATCTAGGCCTGGGTGCCGCCGACGGTGAGGCCCTCGATCAGCATGGTCGGCTGGCCAACGCCCACGGGTACGCCCTGGCCGTTCTTGCCGCATGTTCCGATCCCCGGATCGAGTCTCATGTCGTTGCCGGTCGCCGTCACATGTTTGAGCGCGGACGGACCGTCACCGGTGAGGGTTGCTCCCTTGACGGCCGGGCCCACCTTGCCGTCCTCGATGAGGTAGGCCTCCGACGCGGTGAACACGAACGTGCCGTTGACGATATCGACCTGGCCACCCGCGAAATTGACGGCGTAGAGACCCCTGTCGACCGACTCGATGATCTCGCCCGGATCGCGGTCGCCTGACAACATGCAGGTATTGGTCATCCTGGGCATGGGCTGATGGGCGTAGCTTTCGCGTCTGCCGTTGCCGGTTTCCCTCGTTCCCATCAGCCTCGCGTTCATCCGATCACACATGTAGTTCTTCAGAATGCCGTCCTCGATCAGCACCGTCAGTTCGGTGGGGGTTCCCTCGTCGTCGATGGTAAGCGAGCCGCGTCTTCCCTTGATCGTGCCGTCGTCGATGACGGTGACCCCGGGCGCCGCCACGCGTTCGCCCATGAGATTGGAGAATGCGGATGTCTTCTTGCGGTTGAAATCGCCTTCAAGGCCGTGTCCGACGGCTTCGTGAAGCATGACCGCCGGCCATCCCGGCCCCAGGACGACGGGCATTTCGCCTGCCGGCGCGTCGACCGATTCGAGATTGACGAGAGCGATGCGCAGGGCCTCGTCCGCATGGTCCTTCCAGAGCTCCTGGCCGATGAAGTCCCGGTAGGGCAGGCGACCGCCGCAGCCATGGGATCCGGCCTCCATGCGGTCACCGGAACGCACGACACAGTTGATCCTGACCGAAACGAGCGGCCGGATGTCGGTGGCCATGCTGCCGTCAGCGCGCAGGATCGAGACCACCTGCCAGCTCGCCACAAGCGCGGCCGTCACCTGGTGAACCCGTTCATCCCTTCCGCGAAGCCAGGAATCGATCTCCTCGAGCAACCTCACCTTCTCGCCGAACGGCAGTTCCGCCAGTGGATTGTCTTCCCCATAGAGATGGCGGTTCGTGCGTGGCGGGGCCATGGCGATATCCGCCGCCCGTCCGTCGATGAAACGGACCGTATCGGCGGCACGGACCAACGCGTCTTCGGAAAGCTCCGAAGTGTGGGCATAGGCGGTCACATCCTCGACAATGCGCCTGAGGCCCATGCCCTGAACGACATCGTAGCCTGCCTCTCTGAGGCGCCCATCGTCGAAGACGAGGGTTTCGGACTGGCCGAATTCCATGAAGAGCTCGCCGTCGTCGGCGCGGATGAGCGCGTCGCCCACGATGCCGGCAACCCGGTCCCGGTCCATGCCGGATCGTTGGAAGAAAAGGTCGTCCGGCGAAGGCGTCTCGTTCATGGCGTGCTCTCCATCATTCTCGGGGCACCATATCACAGCCGATCCGGAACGGTCGACGGCATCACCTCCTCGGGATCGACTTCAGCCCTGCTTCGCCTGGCGTCCGAGAGGAGCCTGTCGGGTGATCGGCTGAGAGGGTGGATGAAGCGAGCTCAGGCTGGCGTGCGCCGTGGCGTTCGGTGGAACTTGCGCAGGGTGGTGGCGACCGCCTTGCCGTATCGTGTGATCGCGCCGACGGCAAGCCGCAGCAGTGTCGTGTTCTCGGCGCCGGTACGGATGCGGCTTTTGTCCCCGTTCCAGCCGTCGCTGTCATCGAGGATGCGATGCAGGGAGCCTTCGCTGGTCCAACGGCCACGGGTGATGCGCAGCAGTCATTCGGCATTGGCGGTGTGCGGGGGTATGGCTCACGCCCCGGCGTGTGTCCGTCGTGGTATCGACGACCTCTTCCCTGGGCACCTGACACCGGGTTCGGTGGATGAGGAAGGCCTGGCGACGCCGGGGAAGTTGAGGTGGTCCCTGGGCGCCGGCCAGAGGTAATGGTGCGCCGCCATCAGTTCACGGAATCGGGCCTCCTCCTCCGGCATCACTGTCCGAAAGTTCCATCGATGTCTCCGGCCCGTTGCAGCCCCGGTGCAGGGACCCGCACCCATGCAGGGGATTCGCATCAGACAAAACAGAAATCTGTCCTGTTTTAGCCCTCGACCGGACTTGTGAACTGGAATGATGGTCGTGTATGGTCCGCCTCGCTCGATCATGCCCCTTTCGGTCGATTGGCCGGCGGGCCCGATCCGCCTGCCCGCGAGAACCCGTTGCCATTGAGTGTGGGGAGAATCGCATTGACACGTATGCTTCTTATGCTGACGGCCATCCTGGCCGCGATGCATGCCGCTACGGCCCTGGCACAGGAAGCTGTCGGCCTGTCGGAGGACTGGCAGTGGGGCTTCCAGACGGCGGCGACGCCGAGCATGGCCGAGATCCACTGGATCTACGACTTCTTCCTGCTGCCTGTGATGGTGGGGATCTCGGTCTTCGTGCTGCTGCTGATGGCCTATATCCTGATCCGCTTCCGCCGCAGCGCCAATCCGAATCCGAGCGGGGTCACCCACAACAGTTTTCTCGAGGTGATCTGGACGGGTATCCCGGCACTCATCCTGATCGTGATCGCGATTCCCTCCCTGCGCATCCTCTATGATCAGGAGACACTGCCGGTCGCCGAGCCGGACCTCACCATCAAGATCACCGGGCAGCAGTGGTACTGGTCCTACGAGTATCCCGATCATGACGGGCTGGAGTTCGACTCCTTCATTCTCGGCGATGACGAACTCGCCGAAGGCCAGCTGCGCCTTCTGACAACCGACACGCAGGTCATCGTGCCGGTCGACAAGTACATCCGGCTCCAGATCACCTCCGATGATGTCATTCATTCCTGGGCCCTGCCGGCGGCAGGGGTCAAGATGGACGCCGTTCCCGGACGTCTCAACGAGATCTGGATGAAGATCGACAAGCCGGGCATGTACTATGGACAGTGTTCGGAACTGTGCGGCATCAACCACGGTTACATGCCGATCATGGTCGAGGCGGTAACCGAACAGGCGTTCGATGCCTGGGTGATCGAACAGCAGGCAAGCCGCTCATCCGGCGATGACGCGGTCATGACCCTTGCCCGGAACTGAAACTTCAGGAATGCAGTGAAGCCTTGCAAGGACACGGATGAGATGAGCCAAGCCCACGTGATCGAAGGTCAGCACGCGCATCAACCCACGGGTTACCTGCGTTATCTTTATTCCACGAACCACAAGGACATCGGCACGATGTACCTTGTCTACGGTTTCGTGTTCGGCGTGATCGGCTTCCTGATGTCGATGCTGATCCGGATCGAACTGGCGCATCCCGGTGACGGCATCCTTGGCGGAGACCATCAGCTCTACAATGTCCTGATCACGAGCCATGGCCTGATCATGATCTTCTTCATGATCATGCCGGTGTTCATCGGTGGATTCGGCAACTGGATGGTGCCGCTGATGATCGGAGCGCCGGACATGGCGTTCCCGCGCATGAACAACATCAGTTTCTGGCTGCTGATCCCGTCGGGCCTCCTGGTGATCGCATCGGTGTTCGTCGGAGGCGGCACCGGTGTCGGCTGGACGATCTATGCGCCCCTGTCGACCTACGGAAACCAGGGGAATCTCGCCATCGACTGCCTGATTCTCGCGATTCACCTGGCCGGCGCATCCTCCATTCTGGGTGCGATCAATTTCATCACGACCATCTTCAACATGCGCGCACCGGGCATGACGCTCCACCGGATGCCGCTCTTCGTCTGGGCTGTTCTGGTCACCGCCTTCCTGCTTGTCCTCGCGCTGCCGGTGCTGGCTGGTGCCATCACCATGCTGCTGACGGACCGTAATTTCGGAACCGGTTTCTTCGATCCGGCCCTGGGCGGAGATCCGGTCCTCTACCAGCACCTGTTCTGGTTCTTCGGCCATCCGGAGGTCTACATCCTCATCCTGCCCGGCTTCGGCATAGTCAGCCACATCATCTCGACGTTCTCGAAGAAGCCCATCTTCGGATATCTCGGCATGGCCTATGCCATGGTCGCGATCGGTTTCGTCGGCTTCATCGTGTGGGCCCATCACATGTACACGGTGGGCATGGGGCTCGACACCAAGGCCTATTTCGTGATCGCCACGATGATCATTGCCGTGCCCACGGGCATCAAGATTTTCAGTTGGCTCGCCACGATGTGGGGCGGCTCCATTGAGTTCAGGACACCGATGCTCTGGGCCATCGGATTCATCTTTCTGTTCACGGTGGGAGGGGTGACCGGTGTCCTGCTGGCCAGTGCCGGCGTCGATACGGCAATGCATGACACCTACTTCGTCGTGGCGCACTTCCACTACGTGCTGTCTCTGGGTGCCGTCTTCGCCCTCTTTGGCGGCTTCTACTACTGGATCGGGAAGATAACCGGCCACCAGTATCCGGAATGGGCCGGCAAGCTGCATTTCTGGCTGACGCTCATCGGCGTCAACATCACGTTCTTCCCGCAGCACTTCCTGGGAATGGCGGGCATGCCCCGGAGAATTCCGGATTATCCGGATGTTTACGCCGGATGGAATCTCGTGTCGTCCATCGGTTCCTACGCCACCGCCGCGGGCATGCTGGTGTTCCTCTACGTGCTCTACAGCGTCTTCGTGGCAGGCCGCGTGCGCTGTCCCGACAATCCCTGGGGAGAGGGCGCCACCACACTGGAATGGACGGTGTCATCGCCGCCGCCGTTCCACACGTTCGAGGATCCTCCCTACATGGGCGCACCTGCCAGGGCGGGTCACTGACGAAGAGTGGGAAGGGTGGTCTTGACCACGGATATCCGCGCGGCGCATCTGGCGGATTCGCTGGCCGCATCGCCGGGCGACTTCTTCACGTTGCTCAAGCCGCGGGTGATGTCGCTGGTGGTGTTCACTGGCGCGATCGGCCTCATCGTCGCTGACGGAAGCCTGCATCCGGTTCTTGCCTGCGTCGCGGTGTTGTGCATCGCGTTGGGCGCAGGTGCCGCGGGGTGCATCAACATGTGGTATGAGCGGGATATCGACGCCGTGATGCGCCGCACCCGCCACCGTCCGATACCCTCGGGCCGCATCGCTCCGGCGAGCGCTCTGGAATTCGGGGCGACACTGGCGGTCGCCTCCGTCATGGTCATGGGTGTCGCGGTCAACTGGGTTGCTGCCGGCCTGCTTCTTCTGGCGATCGCCTTCTACGTCTTCGTCTATACGGTCTGGCTCAAGCGCCGGACACCGTGGAACATCGTGATCGGCGGAGCCGCCGGCGCGTTTCCTCCGATGATCGGTTGGGCCGCGGTGACCGGCGATGTATCGCCGGTCCCGATCGCCCTCTTCGGCATCATCTTCTTGTGGACACCCCCGCACTTCTGGTCGCTGGCGCTCTATCGCTCGGACGACTATTGCGCTGCAGGAATTCCGATGCTTCCCGTGACCGCGGGCGCCGAGGCGACGCGCCGGCAAATTCTGATCTACAGCATCATCATGGTTCCGGCGTCCCTGGCGCCCTGGTTCCTGGGCGCGTCGGGGGTTCTCTATGCCATCGGCGCCGGTATCCTTTCGGCGATCTTCGTTGCGGGCGCCGTCGCCGTTCTCGTCCGCAGGAACGACGCGTCGGCACGCTGGATGTTCAGGTATTCCGTTCTCTACCTTGCCTTCCTGTTCGCGCTTCTCGCAGTCGACCAGGGGCTCACCTAGAGATGGCGGAGGACGCACTCGCCAAACGACAGCGTCGCCGGCGGAGTGTCACGATCGCCCTGCTGCTCGCCGCGTTCATCCTGCTGCTCTATGTCGTCTCCATCGTCAGGATGGGCGGCTGAGCGATGAGCGGGCTGAAAGGCAAGCGGATCACCGTGGTGGCGATCGTTCTCGGTATCGCCTTCATGGCCGCGCTTACGGCTTCGGCGGTACCGCTCTACCGGCTTTTTTGCCAGGTGACCGGATTCGCAGGCACACCCGCCACGGCCGCCGAGGCACCCGGGTTTACGGGAGACCCGACGCTCATCACGGTGCGCTTCAATGCCGACACGGCGCGTGGCCTCGCCTGGGAGTTTCGTCCTCTGCTGAAGGAAGTCCGCACCCCGGCAGGGGAACAGGTCACGGTTTTCTTTGAAGCGGTCAATCCCACGGGCCGTACGATTACCGGGGTTTCGACCTTCAATGTCACGCCTTTGAAGGTCGGCGAATACTTCGCCAAGATCGACTGCTTCTGTTTCGTCGAGCAGACCCTTCAGCCCGGCGAGCGCGTTGCCATGCCGGTCACTTTCTTCGTTGACCCCGACATGATGACGGATCCGCAGACCTCCGAGGTCCGCAGCATCACGCTTTCCTACACGTTCTTCGAAACGGATCAGGTCACGGAGTCCGCCCTCCAGGCATCGGGAGAACGAGGGACATGAGCCGCCCTGCCTTCGATGCCAACCGTTCAATCACAGGAAACCGGCAGCAATGTTGTAAGGAGAGAGGCTGATGGCCGATCATTCATCCACCCATCCCTACCATATGGTCAATCCCAGCCCGTGGCCCGCGCTCGGTGCCTTCTCGGCGTTCCTGCTGGCTGCCGGAGCGATCGGCATGTTCGCAGATCCGGGACGCTGGTGGATGATCTTCCCGGGACTCGTCCTTGCCTTGACGACCATGTTCTTCTGGTGGCGCGATGTGGTGAAGGAAGCCCAGGTCGACAAGGCCCACACGCCGGTGGTGCAGGTCGGCCTGCGCTATGGCATGGCGCTCTTCATTGCCTCCGAGGTGATGTTCTTCCTCGGCTGGTTCTGGGCCTATTTCAATGCCGCGCTCTTCCCGACCATCCAGATGGGGGGGATCTGGCCTCCGGAGAACATCCTTACCTTCGATCCCTGGGATCTTCCCTTCATCAACACGCTCGTGCTGCTGACCTCGGGCACCACCGTGACCTGGGCCCATCATGCCCTGAAGGAAGGCAAGCGCGACCAATTGATCGCAGGCCTGTGGGTCACGGTCGTTCTGGGCATCACATTCACGGCCTTCCAGATCGTCGAATACTCCGAAGCGCCGTTTACCTTCAGCGGCGGCATTTACGGTTCCACCTTCTTCATGGCCACCGGTTTCCACGGCTTCCACGTCATCGTGGGAACGATATTCCTCAGTGTCTGCCTGGTGCGCGCCTGCAAGGGCCACTTCACGCCACAGCAGCACTTCGGTTTCGAGGCCGCTGCCTGGTACTGGCATTTCGTCGACGTGGTCTGGCTCTTCCTGTTCATCAGCATCTACTGGTGGGGCGCAGGCGAGATCGCCCATCACTGACCGGGACCCCACAAGAAAGACCCCCGACGGATCGTTCCGCCGGGGGTCCTATGCCGAAAACTGTTCGCGTCAGGCCATGTAGGCGCCGCCGTTGACCGAAAGCGTTGAGCCGGTGATGAAACCAGCCGCTTCATCCGCGAGAAACAGGACACAGCGCGCAACTTCCTCCGGCTGTGCGACCCGGCCCACGGGGATGCTGGAGACGATATGCTGCATCATGTCCTCGCTGACATGGGCGATGAGGTCGGTGTCAACGTAGCCCGGGGAGATCGCGTTGACGGTGATTCCCTTCGAGGCATTCTCGAGGGCAAGAGCCTTGGTGAACCCGACCATGCCCGACTTGGCGGCGGCATAGTTCACCAGGCCCAGCATGCCGGCCTGGCCGTTGACCGAACTGATGTTGATGATGCGGCCGTATCCCCGGCTGCGCATGCCTCCAATCACGGCGCGGCACATGTGAAAGCACGAACTCAGGTTGACGTCGATGACCCTCGACCAGTCATCAACTGCCATCTTGTGCAGGAAGCCGGCGCGGGATGTGCCCGCGTTGTTGACGAGCACATCGATCTGGCCGATTTGCTCCTCGACCAGCGCCACGCCTTCAAGGCAACTGTCATGACTCGAGACATCCCACTTGAAGGCCGGAATGCCCGTTCTTGCTGTGAATTCGGTGGCTGCACCATCATTGCCGGCGTAGTTCGCGGCCAGGGAATTGCCGGCGTCGGCTAGTGCTTCGGCGATTGCGGCGCCGATTCCCCGTGTGCCGCCCGTGACGAGCGCAGTGCGGCTCATGATGACGCTCCTTCCAGTACGTTATACGCTCAGCGCTCTACACACATGGCGATTCCCATGCCGCCGCCTATGCACAGCGTTGCAAGACCCTTCCCGGCATCGCGTTTCTGCATAGCGTGAAGCAGCGTGGTCAGAACGCGGGCGCCCGACGCACCGATGGGATGGCCGATGGCAATGGCGCCGCCGTTGACATTGACCCTGTCCGAATCGAGCCCGAGGTCCTTGTTGACGGCGCAGGCCTGTGCGGCAAACGCCTCGTTGGCTTCAACAAGATCGAGATCATCGATTTCCCATCCTGCCCTCTCCAGGGCCTTGCGGCTGGCGGGAATGGGGCCGGAACCCATGATCGAAGGGTCGACGCCGGCATGGGCCCATGACCGGATCGTGGCCATGGGACGAAGGCCGCGCCTTGCCGCCTCGTCGGCGGTCATCAGGACGAGGGCGGCGGCGCCGTCATTGATCCCGCTCGCGTTGCCGGCGGTCACGGTGCCGTCCTTCTCGAACGCGGGACGCAGCTTGGCGAGGTGTTCGATCTCGACGCCGTGGCGGATGTATTCGTCCTCCTTGACGACGGTATCCCCCTTGCGCGACCTGATCGTGACCGGGACGATCTCGTCGGCGAACTGTCCTGCCTTCTGCGCCGCCTCGGCACGGTTCTGGCTGACCACGGCAAACCTGTCCTGGTCTTCCCGGGTGATCTGCCAGCGCCGCGCCACATTCTCGGCCGTGACCCCCATGTGATAGCCGTTGAAGGCATCCCACAGGCCGTCCCTGATCATGGTGTCGATCATTTCGGCATCACCCATCTTGGTGCCGGAACGCAGGTAGATGCAGTGCCGTGCCCGGCTCATGCTCTCCTGACCGCCCGCGACGACAATCGAGGCATCGCCCCCGGCGATCTGTTGGGCGCCCACGGCGACCGCGCGCAGGCCCGAACCGCACAGCTGGTTGAGGCTCCAGGCGGGGCTTTCGACGGGGATGCCGGCGCTGATCGAGGCCTGCCGCGCCGGATTTTGGCCGTCGCCTGCCTGCAGGATCTGGCCCATGACGACTTCGTCGACCTCGCCGGGTTCCACGCCGGATCGCTTCAGGGCACCGGCGATTGCCACACTGCCCAGTTCATGGGCATCCTGGCTGGCGAGCGCTCCGTTGAAGGAGCCGATGGGGGTTCTGGCTGCAGCAACAATCACGACATCGGTCATGGTGACCTCTCTCACGTTCGGGATTCGTTCAAATGATCATCTTGGACCACCGGACACCGGTTGCAAGCGCCGATCGCAACTTCAAGGAGTCACTTTTTGCCACATTCGCCGCGCCCGTATCGAGACGGTGGTCTGCCGCTTACGTGGCGCGGGTCTCCGTGGCCCCCGGGTGAGGTAGCAGGCGCCGAGGATCGGCAGGAAGGTCACGAGGACGACGACCATCGCGGCCACGTTGGTGACCGGCCTCTGACGGGGCCGCACGAGTTCATCGAGCATCCCTATCGGCAGGGTCTGCCGCTGGCCCGCTGTGAAGGTGGTGACGATCACCTCGTCGAACGACAGGGCGAACGCGAACATGCCGCCGGCCAGTAGTGCTGTTCCGGGGCTCGGGAGGATGACATACCGGAATGTCTGGAAACCGGTGGCGCCGAGATCGAAGGACGCCTCGATCAGCGAACCGGACAGGCGGCGAAAGCGCGCGACCGCGTTGGTGTAGACGACCACGACGCAGAAGGTCGCGTGCCCGAGGATGTTCGTGAATGTCGAGAAGGGACAATCGAGGATATTGAAGGCCGAGCGCAGTGATATACCCGTGATGGTTCCCGGTAATGCGATCGGCAGGATGACGAGTAGCGAAATGGTTCCACGTCCGAAGAAACGCGCCCTCGAGACGGCAGCCGCGCGCAGTGTGCCAAGAACAATGGCGACCGCCGTCGAAGCCGAGGCGACGCGAAGCGAGAGACCGAGCGCATCCCACACATCCGGCCGGTTCCACGTCACGGTGAGCCAGTCGGTGTGACTACACGACGAGGGTTACTGTCGTTACATCACTGCGGGTGGCGCAGTCGCTTTCTCTCCAGAATATCGTTATTCTACCCCATGTTAGCGAGACAGTCAACGATGTGCGCGCGGTAGCCCGACAAGGCAATCGCTCGTGTTCGGTTGCCTCAATAGTTGCATTCTGGGAACTGGATGTGCATTGTGCAACCGGAACGCGGCCACGCTGCATGGTCCAAAGAAACGTCGCTATAGCATTCAGTGACAGTATGAAATGTAAGGGTATTTGCAGCAATCCATTCGTGATTTTGGACGCGTTTCGCCCTGAGCGGGAGGACGGAACCCGTGCTCCGGAGGCATCGTCCGTCCCGTTCCCGTCAAGGTCCGTCGCGACTACTGCGGGCGCCGGGGCCGTGAACCGGCATCACCAGGGAGGGCAGACCGGCATGCTGCCGACGACCGCGGATTTCCTGAGCGCTTCCGGATCGTTCAGGTCGGGGTAGTCCGGCGCGTACTGCACGACCGTGAACTCGCAGACGGTCTCGCCGTTGCCGTTGCGGGCCAAGGCCCCGAATAGAGAAAAAGTTTCCCCGGGCAGCCTCTTTGAGGATCTGCTTGTCCAGCGTCAGATCGGAGACCGCCCGGCGCAACCGCTCGTTCTCCTTCTCAAGCTCCTTCAAGCGCCGGAGTTGATCGCCGCTCATCCCGCCATACTCCTTGCGCCACCTGTAGTAAGTAACCTCGCTGACCCCGAGCTGGCGGATCGCATCCGCCATCGACATGCCTTGGCCGTGCAGCACCTCAGCCTGCCGCAGCAGGCTCACGATCTCATCCGGCTTGTAACGCTTCCTTGCCATCGTCGGTCCTCCTCGTTCCATAACCTGAAGGTGGACCAATCCAGGGGGGGAGGATCACCTGATCAACCCGATGCTGCGTGGATGGGTGAACTACTTTCGCGTAGGGATGGCGAGCCGATGCTTCAGTCACATCAAGGATTGGGTCGAGAAGAAGATACGGCGACACCTGATGCGTCAGCGCGGGCGTCGGGGATTTGGCTGTAAGAGGTGGAGTAGGCGGTGGCCTTATGAGCGGCTCGGATTGTTCTCTCACTATCGAGTCCAATATCGCCCGCTGAAAGCGCTCCCCAGTCGATAGGCCCCATAAGCCATGGGATGAAGGCAACAGGAATGCGCAGTGCGGGAGAACCGCATGCTGCGTTTGACGAGGCGGGAACTGGAAACGTGGTTACGGGAGCCGGACTGAGGCCCGGCGCGAAAGCGACGGATAAGTCACCGGACCCTAAAGCTGGCGCGCCAGCCCTCGACTCAACACCAGTCGACGGGGGTAAGGTCAATCAGTGCATCGCCCGAGGTCATGACGGAAAAGGCTGCCTAGAGCACACCGGACTGACTTTCGGGCAGAATCTGGCCGCCGTCGACGACGATGCTCTGGCCGGTCACGTAACGTGCCTCGTCACTGGCCAGGTAGAGCGCCGCATACGCGATATCCTCGGGTTCGCCGAGTTCGCCCATGGGAATTGCGGGCACCATCGTGTCCTCCTGCTCGCGCGCCTCACGCGAACCGGGACGGCGGATCAGGATGTTGCCGGGTTCGACGGCGTTGATCGTGACGCCCTGTTTGGCGACTTCCAGAGCCGCGGACTTGATGAATCCATTCACGCCGGCCTTTGAGGCGCAGTAGTGGCTCCACTCCGGCATGGCCACCCGCGGGCCCGAGATTGATGACGTCACAACGATCCGTCCGTATTTGCGGCGGATCATGTGGGGTAGAACGGCCTTCGCGATCAGAAAGAGGCTCTTCAGGTTCGTGTCGAGCACGTGATCCCACTCGGCCTCCTTCATCTTCGTGATCATCGACGACGGGTAAACGCCCGCGTTGTGGGCGACGATATCGATCGCGCCGAGCCGTTTCCGGGCCTCGGCGATCATCGCTTTGACCTGCTTCGCATCGGCGACGTCGGTCGCCATCGCCCAGGCGTCTCCGCCGGCCTTCGAGATCTCACGGGCGACCGCCTCGCCGCGGCTCACGGTGCGCGTGGCGATCACGATCCGTGCACCTTCCCTTGCAAAAATCTGAGCGATACCAGCTCCGATGCCACGTCCTCCGCCGGTCACCAGTGCGGTTTTGCCGTCCAGCCGTCCACCCATGATGCTTCCTCTCCCCTGGCGCTGCTGCATAAGTCTGAGCGAAGGGAAGGACCGCGGCAAGACCGCACTGCAAAATCCAACCGCACTTGACCGAGAATCCTATTTCACTTGACCGGGAATCCGATCCGCCTCCAGTCTCCGCCAAACCACGCGCGACAACAGCGGTCAAGTCCGATTTGATTTCGCAGGGGACCTCTGGATAGCTGACATGCATCGATGCGATGCCGTGCTTTTTGCTGTTCGTCCACGGATTGAACCGGGTACTTCGCGGGGTGCGAACCATTCGGTCCGGGACAGTTTTGAAACGGGCACGAAGCCACGAAAAAACTGCGTCCACGAACCCGCTTCCGCGCCAGATTGTGCAGAACATGCGTCAGGCGAACAACCCGCCGCTGTGCGCCGGGGCCGGCGGTTGAACTTTGTTACATGACGGGCGGGGTGTGCATGACGCCAGGGTCATGGCGGTTTTGGAGCAAGGAGTTGGCCATGCGCGCGGTGTTCGACGATAGTTTTCTTTCCGATGTTCTAGCCAGCCGTTCGATGCGAGAAGGTGACTGCTGCCTTCGATATTGGGCTGATCTCATCGGAGGGCGGGCTGGTCCTGCTGTGCGACGCGGAGGGTCGCCTGGGCCTAGACAGCGCCCTGGCTGTCTGTATCCGGGATCAGCCGCAGCCGCATCCACGTCGCTCTTCGCTTTGTCCAGACGTTGCATTGGTCCGCTTGGTGGCCAGGCGTTTTATCGCTGCAGACCCGTGATCGTCCGGGAAGCCCATCTTTAACATTAGCACCAAAAAGTCTATTACTTTCAATATCCTAAGAATCCAAGTGGCACTACAAGCGGAACCGGGCGGCCATTGTGCCGCCGGTTGCGCCTGTTGCCGGCAAGGTCTCAGATCACGGTCTTGCGGACGTTCCTGGGTGGAGGTGAGATGCCCATGGCCTGGTAGACGGCGGCTTGTTCGGCATCGGCTGTCGCGGTCTTGCGAACGTGCAGGGTCTTGCTGTCGCTGCGTCTGAAGGTGGTCGTCGTGCGCTGCAGGTTGCCGAGGATGCGGCGCAGCGAGGTCCAGTTGTCGTGGTATCGGGCCTTCTTCATGGAGGTGCGCAGGACCTGGACCGCCTGGTAGGCGAGAACCGAGATGAAGAGGTGACCGTCGGCGCGGTGCTGCTTGTGGTGGAAGATCGGACGCAAGCCGAGTTCGGATTTCAGGGCACGGAAGACTGCTTCTGCGTCGGTCAGGGTGATAGAGGTCCGCCACATGGTGTCGGCATCCCAGTCGAGCACGTTGCTGCGCAGGCAGTAGACCCCGGGATGGGTCATCATCGTCCCCTCGACGGGTTCGAAGCTCCAGGTGACACTGACCGCCTTGGTGGCCTCCTGATCGGACGTGATGGTGACGTTGTAGTGGCGGGCGACACGGGCGTTTTCCTTCTGCAGGCGCCCGACACGACGCTGGACATGGTCGAGGCTCTTGCGGGTGCGCGGCCTGGCAAGACCCTCGTGAAGCTTCTGCAGGCCGTTCTCGAAGCGCGCCATGAAGCGCTTGAGGATGCCCATTTCCTTCTCGGCGCGGGCTTGGGAGAAGCACCGCAGATGAGCCTCGGTGAACTGCGTGCCGTCCTCTTCGAGCTTCGTGACCACCTCCTTGTAGACCTCGACCGTGTTGCGCGATGCGGTCTCGATGGCCCGGGTTTCCTCGGCGTCGAAGATCCGCGTGGTGTCCCGCGAGACCACGAGATAGCGGTAGCCGTTGCTGCGCAGCCAGGCGAGATTGGTATCATCGGCAATGCCGCGGTCCATGATGACCACCGCCTCCCGGGGCGCGCCCAGCGACTCGAGCATGCCCTCAAGAGTCTCGCATTCCGTGACATTGCCGGCAAAGACACAGGAGCGCCTGACAAAGCCGCTGGCGTCGAGAACCAGGCCAAGGGTGAGCAGGGGGCAGTCCGTGCGGCCCTCCTTCGAATGGCCCCGCTTCGCCTTGGGCTGATCTGCCGCCTGGCCCTCATAGTAGGTGTTCGTCAGATCATAGAGGGCGATCGTCGGCGCAAAGTCGAAGAGCGACTGAGCCCGGGCAAAGAGATGGTCCTCGATCTTCTTCTGGTGGCCAAGCAGGCGATCCGAGGCGCGGTAGAGTGCCATGTCACTCAAGGCACCGAAGTCGATCCCGAGAAGTTCGCCCAGCGCACTGGTGCGGCGCAACCACCGGTTGGTCGCCCGTTCCGAGCCCGGCGCCGCCATGCGGGCGGCGATGGTGGCCAGTGCGCAGCACCGCTGCCGCCGGTTGAAGCCGAGACCGTCAAGCAGCTCCGCAAGGCCCAGCATGTCCAGTGCTGCAAGCGCGGCATGCTCGATGCCGACCGAGCGACCGTCGCTGTCGGCGGCAGAGGCGATGTCGACATTCTCCCAGTCGCCGTCCGGGGTCTCGCCGCCCTGACGCTCCACAAGCCGCGCCGCGATCCTGCGCGCCTCGGCCTCGATCCCAGGATCGGGTGGCACAAGATCGAGCACCATCTGACCCGACAGCAGTTCCTCGATGCGTTGGCACAGGAGCGGCCAGTCCTCGCGGTCGACCGCGAAGTGCCGCCCGAGATTGAGCAGGGTGTGCTGGCGCACCTTGCCGTCGATGCGCCGGCTCTCGACCAGGCGGAAGGTGATACGGGCGGTGCCGTCCGCGGCGGATCCGGTTTTGGTCTCGCGAATGAACATGGGGCCATTCTACGGCGTGGCATGCAGCACGCGATCCTAACGATAATGGCACTACAAACGCCCGACGCCCAAAAACAGACAATATACGACTTACTTTATCTCGATTACGACATCCATGGCGTGTTTGCGGGCGAATCCTTCCCCGAAGGCGGCCTGAGCACCACTTCGCGATGACGAAACCGTTAAAGATGGGTTAGGTCAATCATCGCGTGCGGGAACCACCTTCCTTCAGAACTTGCTGGGTGGCTTTGCTTCACGGATGAGACCATCATAGACTGATGTCAAGGGCCCAGGAACGGAAGGCCGAAGGCAAGGGAGAATCTCTAATGACGAAGCCGCAATTCCGAATGACACCTGACCAGTTTCTCAAGTACAGAAAGTTTGATCGTCGCACGACTCTAAACATGCTTGCCGCCGTTGGCATCGGAACGGCAACTATTCCGATGGTAAGTCACAGCACAAGTGCCCAAAGTGATGATTTGCTGGTCTTCACTTGGGATGTCTATGCTGTTCCGGAGATGTATCAGAGTTTTCTCGATGCATATGGAAAGGCTCCCGAGTTTTCGTACTTCGGAGACCTCCAGGAGGCCTTCATCAAGCTCCAAGCAGGGTACAAACCTGATATCTCGACAACAGGATACGAATCAATCCGGCGCTGGAGGGACGCAGGCCTGATTACACCGATCGATACATCACGGTTGACCCATTGGCCTGACGTGTTCGAAAGGCTCAAGGGCACCGGTGCGCTGGAGGATGGAATCCAGTGGGCTGTACCGTTCATTTGGGGCAGCAATTCTGTCATCTTCCGTACGGACATGGCGCCCGAGTATGTAGACAACCATACTTGGGAGATTCTTTGGGACCCGAAGTACACGGGCCGTCTCGCAATGCGGGATTCCGCTGATGAGGCAGCCATTCCGGCGGCGTTAGTCGCGGGTGTCGCGGACCCGTTCAACATGGAGGACGAGGACATTGCCAAGGTTCACGATCTTCTTAGGGAACAGCGCGAGTTGGTACGCTTCTACTACAGTGACAACACATCACTCGCTCAATCAATTGCCGCAGGCGAGGTCGTGGCCGCTTATGCTTGGAGCGACGTATACGCCGAACTCCGAGCACAAGGCGTGCCTGTCGCATTTATGGCACCAAAGGAAGGCTTGATTACGTGGATTGATCTTTCGGTGCTTGTTGAGGGTGCCTCCGCCTCAGACGATGTGAGATATGCTTACCTGGATACTACTCTTGCCCCGGAGTCCGGTGTGTACGCAATTGAGGTGTATGCGTACGGGCATGCGAATCAGAAAGCCTTTGAAGAGGCCAATCTGGATGTTTTGAAACAGCTGGGCTGGACCGACCCGGAGGCGGTCCTTTCTTCAGGGGTGTTGCTGGAACCGTTCGCGACTGACACCCAAGAAAAGATCAACCGCCTGTTTATCGATGTGAAGGCCGGCATCTAGAGAAGGAGATCCAGGATAGATTGACGGACCGCTTTGCCCATGGAAACCCGTGTCCCGGGATGAAATTTCTCAGGCTGTGCTTCCGGGGGCAGTAGTCTTCGTCCGAGGATGGCCAAACCCGTCGATGACGAGATTTAGAATTGAGTACAGCTGTGTGTGATCCACGCTTTGAGATTCTGTTTGAATCGCCGAGGCCGTTGATGGCACAGCGCTTTGCCGTCTGCATGCCGCGACCGTCGGTGCACACCGAGATTGCAGGCGGAACCGCACCGAACCACACGGAGAGATCGCTCTGCAGGTTCGAGGAGAGCGTGTGCTCCATCCACATGCAGGCACAGTCGGGATGGGCGGAATCGATGTGCATCATGGTCGTGTCGGACCAGCCCGTCGCACCCTCGATCGGAATGGTCGACGCAACGGGTGCGCCATCGCCCTTCAGCAGGTTGACCTGGAACGGCCACGATCCTGATGCAACGATGCCTTCGTTCTTGAAATCGTCCATCTGGATGAAGGCGTCATGCCAGTAGTGGCCGACGATCTTGCGCTGTTCACGAAGCAGGTCGAGTGCCGCGGCGTACTGTTCCTGATTGAGCTCGTAGGGGTTCTCGATCCCCAGTTCGGGCTGGTGGTAGATGAGAAAGAGGGCCGCATCGGCAACATGGATGGGGCCGTCATAGGTCTGCACCCGCCCCTTGTTCGACTGACCGTCGGGCAGCGTCATCTCGCGGAACACCGCCTCCCAGCTCGCGGGCGGCTCGGGAAACACGTCGGTGTAGTACATCGGCACGTTCGGTCCCCACATGTAGGGCGTTCCGTAGTGCTTGCCATCGACGGTGTGCCAGGACGCCTCCTTGAGCCTGTCGTCGACGGTAGCCCAACTCGGGACGAGATCGATGCTGGCCTACTGGACGCGCTTTCCGGCGATCAGGCGCAGCGATGCATCGCCCGAGGCGGTCACGACATCGAAACCACCCTCGTTCATCAGCGCCACCATTTCATCGGAGGTGTTCGCGGTCTTGACGCGGACCATGCAGCCGGTGGCTTCCTCGAAGCCCGTGACCCAGTCGAACTCCTTCATGGTCTCGCCACGCTCGATGTAGCCGGGCCAGGCGATGATATCGAGCTGGCCCTCTCCGGGCCCGATCTCCGTCTTCATTTCAGCGCCAACCGACACGCAGGTTGCGGATGGGACTGCAGCGGCAACAACCGCCGTGGCAGAATGTCATACTCTTGTTCCCTACGAGTGTTTCCTGCCCACACGCGATCCTTCGCTTCCCTCGCGGGTTGGGCGGAGGAGATCCGGCACAGTATCGATTCCCGGATTTTCTATGTATCGCTGCCGCACGGCTGCCGACGATCACGGGCGCCGCCTCTTCGCGCGATCGGTCGAGGCCGGTTGTCCTTGCCTGTCACTGCCGGAGCAGGTTTCTCTTGCGGTGCCAATCCTCGATGGACTCTTCCGGATAGCCGTCGAAATGGTGCTCTCGCGGCGAAGCGTCCGGTACAGGGCACCAGCCCGGTTTCGATCCCAGCATGAGATGAACGCGTTCGGGCGCTGCCGGCAGTTCGGTATCGATCGCCGATGCGAGTGGATGAACCAGTTCCGGCCAGCGCGGATCCCACAACCACAGGTGGCTGCCGCAACACCGGCAGAAATGACGCATGGCCGTGCTCGTTGCGCCGTCGACGGTCGCCTGGTAGATGGCCAGATTCCGGCTGCCCTCGACACGCAGGGTCGACGCGTCGCCCATGAGATTGATGGCGTAACCACCGCCGCCTGTCGTCTTCCGGCAGATTGAGCAGTAACAGTAGTTGAACGGGTAGGGCGTTCGGCTGTCGACGCTGAACGATACCGCGCCACAGTGGCAGGAGCCTTCGAGAAGCATGGCGTGCCTTCCTTAGCCGGGTTCGGGGCAATCTAATTCGAAGTCGTGTCCAGAGTTCTCTGCAATTTCGTCATGGCAGACGGTCGGGGCCTTGCCCGTCCGATGCACACCCTCGCAATCATGTTGGCCGTTCGGACAGGCCTGCGTCACATCGCCCTTCGCGCAGAACACCACCCCGAAACTCGCGAATTCGATCCCGCGCGAAGCGCTGCAGGTCCGTGCCTTCTGGCGAAAGTCAGGCAACAGAGCAACAGTGGTCCTGTCGAGTTCGCCATCCCGCTAGAAGAAGACATAGGAGCGAACCACGACGTTCTTGCGGCATCTGGCGTCGCCTGGAGCGGTCGGATCGATGCAGGCCGTGTGGAAGGACCAGCGCGAGACGGATCCGTCGGTGATGGAGTCGTAGCACTTGAGCATCGAGACTTCGGTCGGCTTCTGCCGGGGAAACCAGTACCACTCGTGGCCGGGTCGATAGGTGAAGCGGGTGGTCTCGCCTACCCGATCGTCGTAGACGCGATAATTGGTGATGTAGGGTTGGTCGGCGAAGGAAGGCCACGCACAGAGTACGAATGGGAACTGGCCCACGGTTTCCATCGGCTTGGCCAGGTTGATCGACATGAACCGCCGCGACATTTTCGCATCGGCCTCGGCTTCTGTGTAGTGCTGTTCGCGCCCGAAGTTTCGCAGGTTTCCTGTCAGCAGCTCGCGGCAGCGGACCCGGCCGCTGTTGTCGTTCAGGTCGTTGTGGACGATGTTGGCGTATCCGGTATTCACGCCCGGATTCCTGGCATCCTGGTCTTCCGTGCAGTCGCCCCGATAGTCCTTGTCGAAGACGTCATGGTTGTAGACGAGCGCATCGTTCGCGTCCGGAAAGAACTCCAGGAGGAGGTTCTCGACCTCCGGGTAGAAGACGCGTTCCACATCCTTCGAATCGTAGAAGTTCCTGCATCCGGATTCGAGGTGTGCCAGCGAAACGCCGAGTCTGTCCATGCATTCGGGACTGGTGACCGAGAGGCCGGGGTAGTACTCCCCGATGCGTCGCGCGTCGCGCATGACCTGCGGGAAGTAGAGGCCACGCCGTTCATTGTCCTCTCCGGCCTTGCGCAACAGTTTCGCCTCCGCCTCGCGCGCCGGATCCTGCCAGAGTGCATTGGACGACACGATGGAATATGTCGGCTGCTCGTAAACGGTGTAGCGCAGGGGGAGCGCCAGGCCGCCTTCGGGAGCCTCGATGCCGTTGGTCCGTATATGGTCCAGGCATTCTTCGTATTCCCGGAATCCGGGACCCCACTTCGTCTCGATGGGCCCGGGCGGCATGTTTTCTATCCAGTCGATCAATGCCTGCCCGTGCCCTTCGGCAATCTGGTTGAGTGCAGCCTCGATCGCTGAAGAAGTTCCCGCATCCCCGTCCCGGTCGAACGACATGTAGGAAACACCGCCGTTTGCCGCGAAGGGCGGCGGCTGGCCTTCCGTCAGCTGGAAGGCTGGCGCATAGGCCGAACACGTGGTTCCCGCGTCCGCCGTCGTGCGGATCCCGCGGGTGTGATGTTGGTTCATTGCATTCCCTCCGGCTGGAAACGTTTCATCGGGGCCAACAGACAAGGAACCTTAACCCAGAGCAAACGGGGATGGGAACATCGCTTCCGGTTGTCGCAAGGCATTCCGCATCCGCGATCCGGCCGCCGGATGGTATTGCCGGTTCGACACCGATCGACATGGGTCAGGAGAGCCGTTTGAGCGGGAAGGGAGCGGAACCACCGGAGCACTGGGCCGTTGTGCGGCAGCGGGGAAGCGAGGACCGGCCGACTCATGCAAGCGCCTTCAGCCAGGCGAGCAGGGGTCGCCACAGCAAGGTTCGGGCCTGGCGGCCCACGACCATGCCGATGTGGCCTGCACGCGGCTCGACGAGCGTCGCACCGGGAAGCTGATCGGCGAGAGCTACGGCGGAGCCAGGCGGGACGATGCGGTCGTGCGTGGGAAGGGCAATCAGGACCGGGCACGCGAGGTTGCCGGGTTCGACGGGCCGGCCCTGCGAAATCCAGCGGCCCGTTGCGGGGAGATTGTCCCGGTACCAGTCGACGAGGCAGTCGCGGGCGACGGGCGCGGCAAGATCGACACCGTCGTTGAGCCAGTCCTCCAGCGCGACGAAGGCACGGGCCCTTTCACTCTTCGGATCGAGCCCGGCGAACATGCGGAACTTGGTCTCGACGAGACCGGGGTGGACGGAGGCGAACAGCGCCTGGATCACGTCGACAGGCAGCGGTGGCGCTGACGAAGCCGAAGAGAGTGCCGCTGTCGCGGCGAAAAACGCATTCCACGGGTCCCCCTCGGCGTGGAAATCCCAGGGTGTTGCGAGCAGGGCAAGGCCGCGAACATTCTCGGGCTGGGCGAGTGCGCCTGAAAGAGCGATGAGGCCGCCCATGCAATAGCCGAGAAGGGGCACGGGCCCTCCGGCGAGCGCCGTAGCGGCATCGAGGGCAGGGTTGAGCCTCTGTGCGATATAGGCGTCGAGATCGAAACCTGCTTCCGTTTCCCCGGGACCACCCCAGTCGAGGAGGAGCGGGCGCATGCCGTTCTCGTGGAGCCAGGAGCACAGGCCTTTGCCGGGTCCCAGATCGAGGATGTAGGAACGGTTGACGAGGGAGGGAACCAGAAGGAACGGCCGGCCGGTGCCGCCGTAATCGAGGAGCGAGGTCGAACCGTCCTGCCAGAGGACGTCCGTTGTCGGGGGGCGACGGGTCCAGGGATGTTCCCTGTAGGCGCGGATGCCGGCAACGAAGGTTCCCAGACGGGCGCCGGCCTCGGCACCGACGAGGGCTGCGAAGTTTTCAGCTTCGATTGCGTCGAGGGCTTCCAGAAGCCTTTCTGCTCTTGGACCGAGATTTCCTTTCCAGGGAATCAAGCCGCTCCTCGCAGCTAGCGATGCGGCCGGCGAGCTCGTCAAGACGCTCGCCGAAAGCGCCAGATGCATCCCGAGCGGCCTCGGTCCCCTTCGAGAATGCATCACTCGGCAGCCCCGCAAGCCACCCGGTGGTCCAGCGCACCAGCGAGGGGTCGGTAATCGTCTGCGCGAGGTAATCCCGCCAAAGATCGACGAAATCCCCCGTCAACTGCTCGAGATCCTCTTTGTCCTTCATCGCGACGATGATGGCAGCATTTGCGCGGCACCGCCATGCCGCAATGCAACAAAAGCTGGTCCGGGAGCAGGGTCGGCGTCATACTGAGACCTCTCAGATGAAGGCTCGGGAAGCGATGGCGCAGGCCAGGAATCAGCGCGATGAGGACACGATCGTCATCAAGAAGTATGCCAACCGCCGACTCTACAACACCGCGACCAGCAGCTACATCACCCTCGACCAGCTTGCCCGGATCGTGAAGGACGGCGCCGATTTTATCGTCCACGACGCCAAGACCGGCGAGGACATCACCCGTTCGGTGCTCACCCAGATCATCGTCGAGGAAGAATCCAAGGGTGCCAACCTGCTACCGATCAGCTTCCTCAAGCAGCTCATCGGCTTCTATGGCGACAGCATGCAGACCTTCGTGCCGCGCTATCTCGAGATGAGCATGGAGAGTCTGACCAGGAACCAGGAGCAGGTACGGGACATGTTTTCCCGCACCTTCGATCAGATGTTCCCCTTGTCCGGCGACAATCCGGATGACGCGGTCGACGGCATGGTCAAGAACAACATGGTCATGATGCGCCGTGCCATGGAGATGTTCCATCCCGATGCCGGCGAATCGGCGGAGCACAACCGGGACGAGGACATCCGTGCCCTTCAGGAACGGATCGACAGCCTCCAGAAACAGCTCGACCAAATCTCCGGCCGGGATTCCTGAGGGCTCAGGCGACGGTCTTCAGGGTCGAATCGATGGTCTCGAAGATCTGGTCGACGTGGCTGCGCTCCGCGATCAGCGGTGGCGAGAGCGCAATGGTGTCGCCCGTGGCCCTGATCAGCACGCCATCATCGAAACACTTCTGGAAGGTTTCCGTGGCGCGCGCGGTCGGTTGACCGGGCCGCGGCTCGAGTTCGATCCCTGCCATGATTCCGAGATTCCTCAGATCGATCACGTGATGGCCGCCCTTCAGCGACCACAGTGCGTCTTCCCAGTAGCCTGCGAGGTCCGCGGCCCGCTCGAAGAGGCCCTCCTCGCGATAGAGGTCGAGGGTCGCGATTCCGGCTGCTGCGGCAAGCGGATGTCCTGAGTAGGTGTAGCCGTGGAAGAGTTCGATCCCGCCCTTTGAGTTCTCCATAAAGGCGTCGTGGATCTTCTTACGGCAGATGACCGCGCCCATCGGAACGGTGGCGTTGGTAAGCCCCTTGGCCGCCGTCACAATATCGGGAATGACGCCGAAATACTCGCTTGCGAAGCTTGCACCCAGACGCCCGAAACCGGTGATGACCTCGTCGAAGATCAGCAGGATGTCGTGCTTGTCGCAGATCGCGCGCAGGCGTTCCAGATAACCCGTGGGCGGTACCAGCACGCCCGTGGAGGCGGCGACCGGCTCGACGATGACCGCGGCGATCGTCGAGGCGTCGTGGAGTGCGACGAGGCGCTCGAGATCATCGGCCAGATGGGCGCCCCATTCTGGCTGGCCCTTCGAATACACCTGGTGTTCCATGTCGTGGGTGTGGCGCAGATGGTCGACGCCGGCGATCAGGCTGCCATAGAACTGCCGGTTCTTGACGATTCCGCCGACGGATGTGCCGCCGAAATTGACCCCGTGATAGCCACGCTCACGGCCGATCAGGCGGAACTTGGACCCCTTTCCCCTGACGTTGTGATAGGCAAGCGCGATCTTCAGCGCGGTGTCTGCAGATTCCGATCCGGAATTCGTGAAGAAGACATGGTCGAGGTCGCCCGGTGCCAGGTCGACGAGACGGTTGGCAAGCTCGAAGGGGGCCGGATGACCGAGCTGGAAGGTCGGTGCGAAATCCATCTTGTCGGCCTGCACCTTGATGGCCTCGGCGATCCTGGTGCGCCCGTGACCGGCGTTGCAGCACCACAGGCCCGCGGTGCCGTCAAGAATCCTGCGGCCGCCAGGCGTGATGTAATGCATGTCCTTGGCGCCCGAGAGCAGGCGGGGGGCGGTCTTGTACTCCCTGTTGGCCGTGAACGGCATCCAGAACGCTTCGATGTCGTTCGGAAGATCGGGATAATTCAGTCCATCCATCTCTTTGTCCTCGAGCGGGCCCAAAGGCGGCGACTATAGCCGACACCGGTCGCGGCGCAACAGCCATGTCATTGACGCGCCATGCTGCGGCAACAATACTCCCTGTCGCAGGTGCGAAAGAACCGGTACAGCATGACAGAGTTTCCCGAAGCCTGGCGCGACCTTGCGGCCAGAGAACTGAAGGGCGGTTCTGCCGGCGACCTCATCAGGCATACGCCGGAGGGCATCGCCGTGAAGCCGCTCTACACGGCGGCCGACCTGGAAGCCCTGGAGCATTGCGACACCCTGCCCGGCCTCGAGCCCTATCTGCGCGGTGTGCGCGCCACCATGTACGCCAACAGACCGTGGACGATCCGACAGTACGCGGGATTCTCCACGGCCGAGGAGTCGAACGCCTTCTACCGCGAGGCACTCGCCGGCGGACAGAAGGGATTGTCGGTCGCGTTCGATCTTGCCACACACCGGGGCTACGACAGCGATCATCCCCGCGTGACGGGCGATGTCGGCAAGGCGGGTGTCGCGATCGACAGTGTCGCGGACATGAAGATCCTGTTCGACGGCATCCCGCTCGAGAGGATATCGGTTTCCATGACCATGAACGGGGCGGTCCTGCCGGTCCTGGCCATGTTCGTCGTGGCAGCCGAGGAACAGGGTGTCGGCGCCGATCGTCTCTCGGGCACCATCCAGAACGACATCCTGAAGGAGTTCATGGTCCGCAACACCTACATCTATCCTCCGGATCCGAGCATGCGCATCGTGGCCGACATCATTGCCCATACCGCCGCGGCGATGCCGCGCTTCAACTCGATCTCCATCAGCGGCTATCACATGCAGGAGGCGGGTGCGACGGCGGTCCAGGAACTCGCCTACACCCTTGCCGACGGAGTCGAATACGTGCGGGCAGCATGTGCCCGCGGTCTCGACATCGATGCCTTCGCACCGCGCCTTTCTTTCTTCTTTGCCGTTGGCATGAACTTCTTCATGGAGATCGCCAAGCTCCGGGCCGCCAGGCTGCTGTGGGCCCGCCTGATGGGTCCCTTCGGACCGAAGGTCGCGCAGTCCTCCATGCTGCGAACGCACTGTCAGACAAGCGGTGTCTCGCTGACCGAACAGGATCCCTGCAACAACATCGTGCGCACCACTGTCGAGGCGATGGCTGCCGTCCTCGGCGGAACCCAGAGCCTTCATACCAACAGCTACGACGAGGCCCTGGCATTGCCCGGCGACGAAGCTGCGCGCATCGCGCGCAACACGCAGTTGATCCTCGCCGAGGAAACTGGCATTCCTCATGTCGTGGATCCCCTTGGAGGGAGCTACTTCGTCGAATCGCTGACCGCTTCGCTCGCCGATGCCGCCGGGAGACTGATCGACGAAGTCGAGGAGATGGGCGGCATGACGCGTGCCATCGAGAGGGGTCTGCCCAAGCTTCGGATCGAGGAAAGCGCGGCGCGGCGCCAGGCGAGGATCGAGCGGGGTGACGAGACGATCGTCGGCGTGAACCGGTACAGGACCAAGGACCATTCGGGTATCGAGATACGCGATATCGACAATGCCGCGGTGCGGGGGGCCCAGATCGAACGGTTGCGGAGTGTGCGGGAGAACCGTGACGAGGCGGCGTTGAGGGCAGCTCTCGACACGCTCACAAGGGGCGCTGCCGGTAACGGCAACCTTCTGGAACTCTCGATTGCCGCCGCGCGCGCGCGCGCCACTGTCGGCGAAATATCGGATGCGATGGAAAAGATCTTCACGCGGCATGCCGCGGTGGCACGGCCGGTATCCGGCGTTTATGGTGCTGCCTGGCAGGGCGCGGAGGAATTCCGCGACGTCCGTGCGCTCGTCGACGCATTCTCCGCCGAAGAGGGCCGCCAGCCCCGAATTCTCATTGCCAAACTCGGCCAGGACGGCCACGACAGGGGCGCCAGGGTCATCGCCACCGCCTTCGCGGATCTCGGTTTCGACGTCGATATCGGTCCTCTCTTCCAGACACCTCAAGAAGCGGCGCGCCAGGCCGTCGAGAGCGACGTCCACGTCGTCGGCGTCTCCACCCAGGCGGCAGGCCACAAGACCCTTGTGCCGCAGCTCATCGCGGCGCTGGCGGATCTGGGTGCATCGGATATCCGCGTCGTGGTCGGCGGGGTGGTGCCGCCGCAGGATCATGCCATGCTCCGGGAAGCCGGGGTTTCGGCAATCTTCGGTCCCGGGACGCATATCCCGAAGGCCGCGATCGAGGTCCTCGATGTGGTCCGTTCGCGACGGCAGGCAGCCTGAGCGGGACTCCCCTCGTGATCGCCGATGCCCTGAAAACCGGTGACCGCCGGGCGCTTGCCCGTGCCATCACCCTCGTGGAGTCCACACGCGCCGAGGACGAGGATGAGGCCCTCGACCTGCTCGAGGGGCTCGGGGAGGTCAGGCCGGCGTGCCGGCGTCTCGGTATTTCCGGCGCTCCGGGTGTCGGCAAGTCCACCTTCATCGAAGCCTTCGGCCTCAAGGCGCTGGAGGAAGGGTGGCGGGTCGCCGTCGTTACCGTCGATCCGTCGTCCCTGATGAGCGGTGGGTCCATTCTCGGTGACAAGACCCGGATGGAAAGACTTTCCCGCAGCCCGTCTGCCTTCATCCGTTCGTCGCCGTCACGCGGGGAACTCGGCGGTGTGGCACGGCGTACCCGGGACGTCATTCGCCTCGTGGAAGCGGCAGGCCATGATCTCGTGATGGTGGAAACCGTGGGCGTCGGCCAGTCGGAGGTGGCGGCTGCGGCAATGACGGACATGTTCGTTCTTCTGCTCGCGCCAGGCGCGGGCGACGGCCTTCAGGGGGTCAAGCGCGGCATCATGGAACTCGCCGATCTCGTAATCGTCAACAAGGCCGACGGGGATCTTGCCGGGACGGCGCGTCACATGGTTGCGGATTTCCGCTCGGCGCTCGGCCTTATGCGGGCAAGGCATGATTTCTGGAAGACCCGTGTAGTATCCTGCTCGGCCCTTGGCGGCGACGGTCTTGACGAGGTGTGGGGTGCCGTCGAGTCCTGGTTTCACGCCGCCGCGGGTCACCTCGAGACAAGCCGCCGCCTGCAGGCCGCGGCAGCCTTGAGGGAGGAGGTTGCGAACCTCACCATGGCGAGGCTGATGGCCGACAGGGAAGGGGACGTGGCCGCCATGGGGCTTGACGAGGCGGTGGCTTCCGGGCGGCTGCCGCTCAGGACGGCTGCGCGGAAAATTCTCGACGGTCCCTGATCAGAGGGCCTGTGTCCTTCGGAGGGTGTTGACCGCACCGCAGCGCCGATATAGAGAGTGCGCGGGCGTTGCAATAAATTCCCGGAGCCAAGACATGTCCCGCACCTGTGCCCTGACCGGCAAGTCCGTCATGACGGGCAACAACCGCAGCCATGCCGAGAACAAGACCAAGCGCGTATTCCGTCCGAACCTGGTCAGGTCGAGTCTCTATTCGGAAGCGCTCGGCGAGCGCGTGCGCCTGCGCATTTCTGCCAACGCGTTGCGGACCGTCGAGAAGCGCGGCGGAATCGATGCCTTTCTGATGGCGGAACGCAACAGCAGGCTTACCGAGGGTGCGTTGCGGCTCAAACGCCGTGTCGAGAAAGCCGCGGCCCGCAAGAGCGCGCACTCCTGAGTTCCTCCCCCGCTCCGGCCCACGGGCCGGCCATCGCCATCGCGGCCATGTCCGCGGTGGTGGTCGTTTCGAACATACTGGTCCACTTCCCGATCAACGAGTGGTTGACCTGGGCCGCGTTCACCTATCCGGTGTCGTTTCTCGTGACGGATCTCGCCAACCGCTCGTTCGGTCCCGCACGGGCGGCGCGTGTCGTGCTCTGGGGCTTTGCTGTCGGGGTCGCCATGTCAGCCGTCTTCTCGGACTGGACGCCCTTTGCGATGCCGGACATGTTGTCGCGCGTCGCGCTGCTGACCGCAGTGGCGTCCGGGTCGGCATTCCTCGCCGCCCAGCTTCTCGATATCGTCATCTACCGCATGCTGCGGCGTTCGGCATGGTGGCGTGCGCCTCTGGTCTCGTCGGCAATCGCATCTGCCGTCGATACCCTGATCTTTTTCTGGCTGCTGTTCGGCCTGTTCTTTCCCGAATGGGGTCTTGACTGGGTGAGTTTCGGACTCGGTGATTTCGCCGTCAAGGTGGCGATGGCCGTGACGCTGCTCGTGCCCTACCGCATGCTCATGGGACGGTACGTGGCGCGGGACTCACCTGCCTGAGGCTGCCGCGGTCCCGCCATCCGGGACCGTGCCCCCGTCGCCGGGGTATTCTCGTCGAACAGGGACGCGAGCTCCCCGAGAACGGCGCCACCAAGCTGTTCGACATCCGTCAAGGTGATGGCGCGACGATAGTATCGCGTCACGTCGTGTCCGATGCCGATGGCGATCAGTTCCACCGGTGACAGGCTCTCGATCCTGTCGATAACCTCGCGCAGGTGCCGTTCGAGATAGTTTCCGGCGTTGACGGAAAGTGTGGAATCGTCGACCGGTGCGCCATCGGAGATCGCCATGAGAATCCTGCGCTGCTCCGGCCGCCCGATCAGGCGCTCGTGCGCCCACAACAGCGCCTCGCCGTCGATGTTTTCCTTGAGGAGACCCTCCCGGAGCATCAGGCCGAGACTTCGCCTGGCCCGCCGCCAGGGCATGTCCGCTGACTTGTAGACGATGTGACGCAGATCGTTGAGGCGTCCCGGATTGGCGGGCTTGCCATTCACCAGCCAGTTCTCGCGGCTGCGACCGCCCTTCCAGGTCCTTGTCGTGAAACCGAGGATTTCGACCTTGACGCCGCAGCGTTCCAGGGTCTGGGCCAGAATGTCCGCACTCATCGCGGCAATGCTGATCGGCCGCCCGCGCATCGAGCCGGAGTTGTCGATCAGGAGCGTCACGACCGTGTCCCGGAACTCGGTCTCGTGCTCGATCTTGAAGGAGAGCGGCATGAGGGGATCGATAACCACACGGGACAGGCGCGCCGAATCGAGAAGACCCTCCTCGCGGTCGAATTCCCAGGACCTGTTCTGCTGGGACATGAGCTTTCTCTGGAGGCGGTTGGCGAGCCGCGACGTGACACCGCGAAGATGGGCGATCTGCTGGTCGAGCTGGGCCCTCAGGCGTGCCAGTTCCTCCGGATCGCACAGGTCAGTCGCATCGACCACCTCGTCGAATTCCCGCGTGAAGGCATTGTAGACGAAGCGGTTGCTGGCAAGCCCGGCAGGATCGTTGGCGCGTTGCAGCTCGCCGCTGGGGTCGATATCGTCGGCGCTCGTCGAAACCATCTGGTCGTCGTCCGACTCCTGTGCTTCGGCATCCAGGGAGTCTTCGGACATCTGCTCTTCGGCGCTTGCCTCCGATTGCGCTTCGCCTTCGCCCTCTGCCTCTGCCTGTTCGGGTTCGTTCTCTTCGCTGTTTTCCGACTCTTCCCGGGCTGACTCGGAGTCCTCGTCCAGCAGATCGAGATGGCGGATGAGCTTGCGCAGGGTTTCGGCAAAGGCCTCCTGGTCGCCGATCACTTCGTGAAGCGAATCGAGTTCGCTGCCGATCCTGTCGTTGAGCCAGTCGCGCATCAGATTGGTCGCCCTGGTGGCCGACGGCGGTGGTGCCGCGCCCGTCAGCCGTTCGCGGACAAGGAGCCCGATCACGTCGGCAAGCGGGGCGTCTTCGCGTTCCACGACACGGTGAAGTCCCTTGGTCCGGCAGCGTTCTTCGAGAACCACCTGGATATTGGCTGCCACCCCCTTCATGCGCAGCGCGCCGATGGACTCGCAGCGGGCTTCCTCGACCACATCGAAGATCGAGCGGCCGAGTTCGCTGGCGGGCCGGCGCCGCGCGTGGGCCTTGGTGTTGTGGTGACGTATCTTCAACGCAACGGCATCGGCTTCGCCCCGTGCCATGGTGACCGCGTGGCGGTCGAGTTCCCTGGGCAGTTGCGAAAGCCGGACCGACTTTTCACCCGCGGAAGCTTCCTGGACGCCGAAACTGACTTCGAGTTCCGGCTCTCGCGACATGGCGCGCATGGTGCCGACAACGACCCGCCTGAAGGGTTCTACAGGGTTGTTGTCCAGTCCCAAGGTCCGCCCCCCGGTGCTCACGAAGACGTTGCGCCTATTCCGCTGCCGCGGTCATGACCACGGTGTCGCTGATCTCCGAACCGAAACAGCGCTGGAAAAACTCGGCGACCTGTGCGCGCTCGGTTTCGTCACACTTGTTGAGGAACGTCAGCCGGAATGCGAAACCCACGTCGTCGAAAATCCCTGTATTCTCGGCCCATGTGATGACGGTTCTGGGCGACATGACCGTGGAGATATCTCCTGCCATGAACGCGCCACGCGTCAGTTCGGCAACCGCAACCATCTGACGGATCGTCTCCCTGCCCTTGGCCGTATTGTAATCCGGCACCTTGGAGAGGACGATTTTCTCCTCTTCCTCGTGCTCCAGATAGTTCAGCGTCGAGACGATGGACCATCGATCCATCTGCCCCTGGTTGATCTGCTGGGTACCGTGATAGAGCCCGGTCGTGTCGCCGAGGCCGACGGTATTGGCGGTCGAGAAAAGGCGGAACGACCCGTGGGGCACGATCACCCTGTTCTGGTCGAGCAGGGTCATCTTGCCCTGCACCTCGAGCACGCGCTGGATCACGAACATCACGTCGGGTCGTCCGGCGTCGTACTCGTCGAACACCAGGGCGACCGGGTGCTGGACCGCCCAGGGCAGGATGCCCTCGCGAAACTCCGTCACCTGCATGCCGTCGCGCAGGATGATGGCATCCTTGCCGATGAGGTCGATCCTGCTGATGTGGCTGTCGAGATTGACGCGGACGCACGGCCAGTTCAGGCGCGCGGCCACCTGCTCGATGTGGGTGGACTTTCCGGTGCCATGGTAGCCCTGGATCATCACCCTCCGGTTGTGGGCAAATCCTGCGAGAATGGCGAGCGTGGTCTGCGGATCGAAGACGTAGGCTTCGTCGACGTCCGGAACATGCTCGGCGGAGCTTGAATAGGCCGGCACTTCCATTGTGGTATCGAGGCCGAACGCCGTGGAAACCTTGACGGTCGTATCGGGCTCGCCCTGCGGAAGCAGGCCGGTTTCTCTGGAATTCTTCACAGCCTCACACGCAATCGATTGTCAGAGTAGGTCACCGGTCCGAATACACTTCTGGACATGCGATGAAGCCCTTCACCACATGGCTCCGAACAGCCTCAACAATGGCATGAGGGCGGGATATCGCACAAGGCACCCTCATTGCAAGGTTTCCCGCGAAAATGCGGCAATGTCGTTTCAGTCTTCCGGGGTGTCCGTGAGATGCCGGTAGGCCCAGATGACATCGCGCAATCGGCCGTTCCCATTGCCGCGGCCGCCGTTGAGGTCCGGATGGCAGGCCTTCACCTCCTCCTTGAAGCGCCTTCTGACCGCCGCCTCGTCGGCCTCGGGGTCCAGATCGAGGATGGATCGCGCCCGGCGCTCCTCGTCGGTCATGCTCGCCTCGCGCGCCGGGGCCGTTGCCTCTGGATCATCGTCCATGATGCCGAAGACGTCACGGTACCCTTCGCCGGCCCAGGCACTTGAAAGGCGATGCGGTCTCGAGGCGGGCCATGTCGGCCGGTGCCAGGAGAGATCGGCATGCTGCCAGGCCTCGATCGCTTCCCTGGACCAGCCGGTGAAGAAGTTCCACGAGCGGTTGAATTCACGGACGTGCTCGAGGCACAGGTACTGGAATTCGTCGATCCTGTCGGGTGCCATGGGCGCGCGATGTTCACCGGCCCGTTCGCAGCCGGGTCGGCAGCACACCCTCGAGGGCGGAACCGTTTTCGCAGCTCGGCCGGGCATCGTGCCAGTCGCCTTTTCTCACAGCACCCGGTGAAGGTTGCCTGAATGGCTGGTTTTCGGTGCGGTGGCCAGCATTTTCCGCCAAGAGGTTGTTCGAGTACAGGATGGGTCGGGGTTCTGCGTTGGTTTTCGGGAATTTGCTCTGCCGTTTTCCGGACGAGCGGGTCCGGTCCCCGGCATTTCCGGGGACATGGTTGCGCCTGGTCTGCGGAGTTCGAATCGTGTCAGATCGGAGCAAGAGCCTTCCGCACCGCAGCAACTGCCCAACTCGTCACCATGGATGCGCCGTGCGGAGATCCTCATCCGCGCGCCAATCTTGAAATAACCTCAAGGAACAGCGTCTGACCTTGGCAAGCAGTGTTCCGGCCTCGGCCATCGCGCCGACGCTCGGTTTCTTCGTGTCCGCTGTTCTTCGCCAGACCAGGCACAGAGTCGAAATTCTCCTTATCCTCGTACCACGCCATGATGTTGTCGCGGCAAAAGCCGGAAGCGGTGCGCAGGCCAGCACGGGCAGGTGGCAATTTTCCTGGTACTATCCGTCTGGTCACCCGTGAATCTCGAAGTCCGTGGCATCGATGTCCAGAACGATCTCCCGTGGCGCTTTCTCGTCATTCTCGACCACCAGGTCTACAGGAAAATCGTCCGTCCTGGCGAAGTCGGTAACGACCCTGCACGCCTTCTTCCCGTTGCAGCCCGCGGCCGACAATCAGGCCCGGCATGCGCTGGCCGACCTCATGGACAATGAGATCCGGATTGCGAAAGCCGGCTTCGATGCGTTTGAGCCTGGCACCTTATGGGGGGGGGTGGACTGGAGAACCTGGTCGGAGTACAGTCCGGCGTCATGGGTAGTACCATGGTTTCTATTATTATTGGCTAAATAACAATAGTTTACAGAATATTCCCCTGTATTTTCAAGCTTCGGGTTTGAGAAAGAGGAGCCATGCGCGTTCGCGAGACCATCAGGCGGAAACTCGAGGCTCAACTCCGGCCCGACAAACTCGATGTCGTCGACGAATCCCACCTCCATGCCGGCCATGCCGGGGCGAGACCCGAGGGCGAAAGCCATTTCCGCGTGCTCATCGTTTCGGCGACGTTCGCCGGCCTCAACCGTGTCGCCCGTCAGAGGCTGGTCTATCGGGCGCTAGCCGAGGAGATGACGAGCGACATTCACGCACTGGCGATCGATGCGAAGGCTCCGGGCGAGACCGGGTAGCCTGCGCCGATTCGGCCCAGCCGGCCAGGGACGCACGATTCGAGGCCCAGGCGCTTGAGGGCGACATGTATCATGGCCTGGTTGCTGGTGACGACAGGCTTGCCGGTACGGGCCTCGAGTTCGGCAATGATCTCGACGGCGCGCATGTCGGTGCAGGAAAGGACGATCGCTTCGGCTTTGCCGTGGTCGGCCCTCATCCCGAGCGCGAGAACCTCTTCGGGTGCAAGATCGCTCTGGCCGTAGTTCCCGAGATCCCTTCCGACATCAGCGGTCCGGACGACCTCGAATCCGGCTTCCTCGAGAAATACCGCGCCTTCGAGGTTGAGGGCTTCGGTATAGGGAGAACAGAAGCCGATCCGTCTTGCTCCGAGGTCCTTCAGGCCCTCGATGAGTGCCCCTGCCGCCGTGACTGCGGGCACACGGGCCCGCGCCGCGATGACGAGGCGGAACTCACGGTCATAGGCCAACCCTGAGGAAAGCGTGGCCGAGGTACAGCCGTAGAGAACGATGTCCGGCCGTGCCGCCAGAATGAGGTTCAGGACATCGTCGAGTCCGGAGCGCGCGAACTTCCGCATCTCATCGGAATTGGGAATCTCGTCGAGTCCGTAACCGCCCGCCCTTGCCACGTGGAAGGAGACGCCGGGCGGGCGCAGCAGGGCGAGGTCTGCCTCGAGATTGGTATTGGAATACGGCGTGATGACGCCGATTCGCGCCACCCCGCGTGAATCGTACCGGGCGGCTGCAGGGCTTGTCATGGCTACTTTCCGGTGTACCAGGCGGGAAACTCCCGCTCCACGATCGGCCCGTCCGAGGACCATGCGTGGCAGCCGTCGACAACCCAGGGTTTGCGGCCCTTGTCGCCGCCGGACGCATTCCTGCGCCGGCCGTACATCGCCTGGAAGGCGACCGTTCCCAGGCGTCCCAGCATTTCCCCCAGATGCGTGCAGCCGTTGGTCCCTCCGAAGAGTTCACGGATCTGGCGATTCCAGCCAGGGCCGATCCTGGCACCGACGAGTTTTGCGTAGTCGGGTTCGATGGCCGGACAGATGCGGAACGGAGTATGATCCATCTTCGCCTCGATATCCCTGACTTGGAAACCGGTATCGACGGTCAGCCGCAGCCACATGCCGTGGATCGGCTCACCCGCCTCGATCGTGCCCCTGTCCCTGTTGGGAATGGCGAAGCTCTTGACGTCGCTCAGGCGTGCTTCGAGATCCCAAAGTCCATCGTCCCGCTCGTAGGCTTCGCAGGTGATGTTGCGCGTGTGGGTGAGCGTCCGGGCGACCGGTTCCGAAAGCGGCATCTCTGAAATCCGTGGAGATTGTGCGTTGCAACATTGACGGCGTCCCGGGGAATATGCAAGCGCCTCAGGGGCCCGTTCCCGCCAGCCACCAGGCGAGCGGGATGATGCCCGGGAGCAGAAGAAGGACGGCGAGTGTCGAGACCACGACATAGCTTGCCACCTCGTCCGGCGAGCGGTCGTAGCGCACGGATGCCAGGTAGTTGAAAACGGCACCGGGCATGACGCAGCAGATGATTACCACGCCCCGTGCAGTCCCCTCGAGCGCGAGGATTTCCGCCAGCGCCCAGGCCACACCGAGTCCGAGTCCGACGCGCAGGATGGCGAGCACCAGGGGCCGCGTGAAGTAGGAGACCTTGAGGCGGGCGAGCGAAGTGCCGAGCAGGATCAGCATCATGGGTATCGTCAGTCCGCCGATGAGGTCCGTAGTGTTGGAAAGCCACTTCGGCGGCGCGGTTCCGCTCAGTGTGAAGGCAAGGGCCGTCGCGATCGCGTAGACATGGGGAGTCTTGAGGATCATGCGGGGCGATGCCCTGCCCGACATCAGCCAGAAGTGGACAGTGAAGAAGAACACCGACTGCGTGGCGAACATGATGAGGCCGAGTTCCAGGCCGGCGTCGCCGAAGGCGAAGAGATTGAGCGGTAGGCCCAGATTGCCCAGATTGCCGAACACCAGGGGCGGCAGGAAGACGCCGGCTGGAAGTCCCAGGACCCTGAGCAAGACCCGTCCGGTACCCAGGAACGCCGCCATCATCAGCACCGCCGCCAGTGCCATCACGCCGAGTTCCCTGGCCGGAACCACAAGTGTCGAAAGGGTCGAGAAGACCAGGCAGGGTGTTCCGACATTGAGAATGACCGGTGTCAGCCGGTCGGGTTCGACCGGTTTGCCCCAGCGCGCCCAGGCGACCCCGACGAGGATCGTGGCCAGAACCGGAACGAGAACCGGGATCAGCGCATCGACAAGGGTCAAGAAGCAGCCTTCCTAGCCTTCGTCGACCTCGCCGGACCCCAGAGGCGTGACGCGCAACTGCACGATCTGGTTCCTCTGGCGTTCGACCACTTCGAACCGGAAATTGTGGAATTCGAAGACCTGGCCGTTTTCGGGGATCTGTTGGGCCTCGTGAATGACGAGCCCGGCGATGGTGATCGCCTCGTCCTCCGGAAGATCCCAGTCGAACTCCCTGTTGAGGTCGCGAATGGTCGCCGCGCCGTTCAACGTGGCCGTGCCGTCCTCCAGAACCTTCGCCTCGACCTCCGCCACGTCGTGCTCGTCCTCAATTTCACCGACGATCTCCTCGAGGATGTCCTCGAGGGTCACGATGCCCATGAGTCCGCCATACTGGTCGACGACGATTGCGAAGTGGGCGTGGCGCTCGCGGAACGCCGAAAGCTGTTCGGAAAGTGATGTGGTATCAGGCGCGAACCACGGTTCGGTCGCCACGCTCATGATGTCGAACGGGCTGTCGACGCCGTCGCGATGAAGCGCCCGAAGCAGGCTCTTGGCGTGCAGGACGCCGACGATGTTGTCGGGATCGCCGCGCCACAGGGGTATGCGCGTATAGGGGCTTTCCAGTGCTGCCTCGATGATGCTCTCCAGGGGATCGTCGGCGTTGATCGTCTCCATGGAGCGCCGATGGGTCATCACCTCGCCGATGCCGACTTCCGAGAGATCGAGCACGCCGTCGAGCATGGCATGCTTGTCCTTCACCAGACCGCCTTCGTGCCGATAGAGTTCCAGTGCTCCCCTCAGTTCCTGGTCGGACGGAACAATTTCACCCGGCGTCTCCCTTGTCCCGGCAAGGCGGAACATGACCTGGACGAATCCTTGAAGCAGCATCGTGAGGGGCAGCGCCAGCCAGACGACCCCCTTCATGAAGGGGGCCACCGCCAGCGCGACGCGTTCGGCATTCCGGATGGCATAGGTCTTGGGCATGATTTCGGCGAAGATCACGACCAGGACCGTCATGGCGGCGATGGCGTAGAACACTCCAGCCTCGCCGACCAGTTCGGTGAAGGCGTAGGTCGCCAGGGAGGCAACGGCGATATTGAAGAGGTTGTTGCCGATCAGGATGGCGCTGATCAGGCGCTCGCGGTCCTCGATCAACTCGGTCACCTTCTCCGCCCGCCGGTTTCCCGAGAGCTTCAGGCCGTGAATCCTCGAACGGTTTGCAGCTGTCAGGGCCGTCTCGCATCCGGAGAAAATGGCCGAGAAGACCAGCATGACCACGATCAGAACGAAATAGACTTCCAGAGCATCAGTCATCGTGTTCCGCCCGCAGATGATTGTCGGAAGTGTCCGCCCCCTTCAGCCGGCGCACAAGCCGAATGGCCGGATGAATCGAGGTTGTGACCTGGCGCAGGAGCGGCGACTATGCGTCTCTTGCGCAGGAAGGGGAGTCCCGGGTGTCTGTTCGAAGCAATCCCGAAGACTGGTGGATGTCCGCCGGCGACTATGCGAAGCGGCTCAGCGGACTCACTGTCAATCTCCTTTCGGGAGATGTCGAGGCGGTCGTGCCGTTCCACACGCGCGTGCTCGGTGCGACGGCGGAATACGTCTGCGTCGACTTCGCGTCCTTCGCCTTTGGCGGCGTCACGTGGATGGTCCATGCCGATCATACCTATGACAGCCACCCGCTTTACCCAAGGCTGAAGCGCGGGCTCGTCCGCGGTGTCGGCACCGAGCTGCGACTCCACGGCCGCGACCCGGATGCGGCCTGCGAGGCGGGGCGGGAACTCGGCGCCACGATCATCGAGCCAGCGACCACCAAACCCCACGGAACGCGCGAAGCCTTCATCCTCGATCCGGATGGCTATCTCTGGGTGCCCGATATCCTCGCGTGAGAACGGTTCCCTGGTCACCTTGCCGCGGCCAGTGCCGTCTTCAGGAACGTTTCGACATCGTTCAGCGTGACATCGCGGGTCAGGAATGCTTCGCCGATGCCGCGCACGAGCACGAAGGCCACCTTGCCGTCCTGCACCTTCTTGTCCTGCGCCATGTGACGGACCAGCTGACCGGCATCCGGCATCTCGAGGCCAGTATCGGCGGGGTGGACCGGCAGTCCGATGGATGCAAGGTGGTTTCTTGCGCGCCGGGCATCGTCTCCAGTGCAAAGTCCGAGCCGGACCGAGAGGTCGAAGGCCATGGTCATGCCGATGGCGACAGCCTCGCCATGAAGCAGACGTCCGTCGAATCCACAGGCCGCTTCCAGGGCATGGCCAAAGGTATGGCCCAGATTGAGGAGCGCCCTTTCTCCACTTTCCCTTTCATCCCGGGCGACGATCGCTGATTTCGCGGCACAGCTCTGCCGGACGGCTTGGTGAAGGCAGGATGCATCACCCCGAACGACATCCGCACCGTGGATTTCCAGCCATTCGAAGAATCCTCGGTCGCCCAGGAGCCCGTACTTCACGACCTCGGCATAGCCGGCGCGCAATTCGCGCGGAGGCAGCGTTGCCAGAATCCCGGTATCGGCCAGAACGAGGCGCGGCTGATGGAAGGTTCCCACGAGATTCTTGCCGTGAGGCGTGTCGATGCCCGTCTTGCCCCCGACCGAACTGTCCACCTGGGCCAGCAGCGTCGTGGGAATCTGGATGTAGGCAACGCCCCTTCGCAGCATGCTTGCGGCCAGACCGGCGAGATCGCCGACAACGCCGCCGCCGAGTGCCACCACGCAATCGCCGCGCTCGACGCCCAGCTCGAGGAGGCGGTCAAGCAGCTTCTCGAGGTGGAAGAACGACTTGGTCTTCTCTCCCGGCGGCACGATCACGTGGTCGTGGCGCACGCCGGCCTCGTCAAGCGACGCCTCGAGTATGTCGAGATGGAGGCGCGCGACAGTCTCGTCGGTCACGACGGCCACCCGGGCGCACGTCATCGCAGAGGCGATGTGTCGTGCCGCACCGGACAGCACACCGTCCCCGATGATGATGTCATATGCCCGCTCGCCGAGTGGGACAGTGAGAACCGTGGGCTCCGTCATGCCGGCGGACGCCTCCTGAGAGCCGTGATGATGCGGTCGACCACGATTTCCTGATCGTCGGCGCCGCTCTCGATCACGATGTCAGACAGGGCATAGACCGGATATCGTTCGCGGATCAGCCGTTCCATGATGTCACGCGGGTCTCCTTCCCTGAGCAGGGGTCTTTGCTGGCTACGGGCAACGCGCCCGAGCAGGACGTCGAGGTCGGCGCGCAGCCAGACCGGGATGGCCGCTTCCCGGATGAGGCGCCGGGTCTCACCGTTCACGAAGGCTCCACCGCCGGTGGCCAGCACGCATGGCCCGGAACGGAGCAGACGGGCGATGACACGGCACTCTCCCTTGCGGAACTCCTCTTCCCCGAATCTCTCGAAGATTTCCGGAATCGGACAGCCGGCCGCCTTCTCGATTTCCTCGTCGGAATCCAGAAAGGGGAGTCGCAGCCGCGCGGCAAGCCGCCTGCCGGTGCTCGTCTTTCCGGCACCCATGAGTCCGACGAGGGCAACCGGCCGGTCGGGCCTCACCACTTCATCTCCAGCCGTTGCCACGCAACAATTTGCCGCATCCTTGCCATAAAGGATAGATTGTATTGCTTCATGTGTTCAACGTTCCACGAATGTCGGGTCCTGCCATGCGGTTGATCAAGCGCTTCCTGATCCTGGTGGCCATCCTCGCCGCTGCGGGTGCCGCTGCCTACCTTGCCGTCTGGGACGTCCCGTCACCGATGCGGACGATCGTCGAGGATGTTCCCGATGACAGATTCGACGACTAGGTCCCTTCTCGCCGTCGCTTTCCTGGTCGCAGGCGTCTTCGCGACGGGTTTGGCGCACGGCCAGGAGAGCGACGAACCTCTCCTCATCATTCCGTTCGAACCCGTCGAGGACATCATCGTCACCGAACCGGTCGAGGAAGAGGTACCCGTGGCCGACAGGCCGGAAGAACCGGCAGCGACCGGCCTGGAAGTCGTCGCCCTGATGGCGGTCGACACCGACAGTGTCGGAACCCTGGAGGAAGAAGACGGTGGATTCCGCCGGGACATGTGGCAGGAGAGCGACGGCGTACTCATGGGCAGGCTGCTGGGCATGATCGAGACCGGATCCGGAAACGTGCTGAACCTTTCGCGGCGTCTGCTTCTGACGTCCTCGAAGCCGCCGAGTGGCATGGTCGACGACTGGCTCGGCCAGAGGATCGGGAGCCTGATCGCGCTCGGTCTGCTGCACGATGCCGACGAACTCATGAACCGCGCCGGACTGAGGGCGCTGGAAACTGCCGGCAGACTGGGCCGAATCGATATCCTGTTCCTTGCCGGTGACAGCAAGACGGCGTGCAGGGACGTCCGGGCGGTTCTCGACGAGGAGGATGTTCCCTCGCTTGCGCCTGCGCTGGTGTTCTGCCAGCGCCTCGGAGGCCGCCACGACGCCGCGGATTTGAGCCTCGCCGTCCTTCAGGATACGGGCCTCGCCGTCGATCCGCGATTCCTTGCATTGAACACGGCGCTGACTGCATCGCAGCCGGCCAGTCTCGAAACACTTGATGGCGCAACGCCTCTCCTGTTCGCCATGGCCGCCGCCAGCGGCGCGGGCATTCCCCTCGAGGCTCTCGAGGGCGCATCGCCCGCACTGCTGAGGGCGGTTGCCGATCGTACCGATCTGCCTGCCGAAATCCGCCTTGCTGCCGCAGAACGCTGCACAGCACGCGGCATCATGTCGGGAGCCGAGCTTGGCTCGCTCTACCGGGAAGCGGATATTCCCGCTGATGTCGCCGAGATCGAGTCCGGTGTGCTCGGCCGGGCACGTCTGTTCCAGGAGGCCGCCGGTGCCGTGCTCGTGAGGGTGAAGGCGCGTCTCATCGCGTCTCTGGTTCATCATGGCGCCAGGGACCGCGAACCTTCGGCATTCCGCGCGGCGGCAATGGCGGCAGCATCCGAACTCGTTTCGATGACACCCGAAAACGATCTTGGATGGTTCAGCGCCCAGGCCGCCCTCATGCTGCTGGCGGTGGGCAGGCCCGAGGAGGCTGCCGGGTGGTGGCCGTTGATCGAACAGCGAGCCTTTCTCGACGAGTCGGCGGCTGCCGAGGCCGCCGTCTTGTGGCCGTTGCTCCGGCTCTGGATGGGTGAGAATCTTCCCGACGATGGCGACAACATGCGACGGTGGTGGCAGACCGTGGCCGGCATCGCGCCCGAACGCGCCCTGCGGCTGGGCGGGCTCTATCTCGTTCTGATGGCCGCACTGGACGATCGGGCTGCCGAACCGCTGCTCGGTGACGTCCTGACCGCCTGGCCCGGCCACAGCCAGCCGGTTCTTCAGGGAAGAGCGGCCAGCTCAGGGCTTCTCGTGGCACTCGAAGCAGCCTCGAGGGAGGGCCGTCTCGGCGAGACCATCCTGCTCTCGATCGTCCTTATCGGGCCGGATGACCCCGCAGGATCGGATGTCTCGAACCTGCGTGCCGTCATCGAGGCCCTGAGGCAGGCGGGACTGGAACGAGACGCAAGACTGCTCGCACTCGAGGCGGCCTTCGCGAACGCGGTCTGATGCCGATGGAAGGCGAAAAGGGAGCGCCGGACAGTGCCGGCATGTTCCTCGAAATGATGCTCGTCGAGCGGGGGGCATCCGCCAACACCGTCGAGGCCTATCGCAGGGACCTCGCCGATCTTGCACGTTTTCTGGGTTCCGGGGGCCTCATCGAGGCCTCATCGGGAGATATCCGCCGCTGGCTCGCTTCGCTCGTGCGGCGCGGTGCGAGTGTCAGCACAACAGCAAGGCGGATGTCCGCCGTGCGCCAGTTCTACCGCTTCCTGTGCACCGAGAACCTACGCAGCGACGATCCGACGTCGAGACTGGAAACGCCCCGTGCCGTGCCCGGTCTGCCGAAGATTCTCTCACAGGACCAGGTCTCCGCACTGCTGGAAACCGCAAACAGAGGCGACCTTCCGGCGGATCTGCGCCGTGCCGCACTCGTGGAACTGCTCTATGCGACGGGCCTTCGCGTTTCCGAACTCATCTCCCTGCCGACAAGTGCCATCGAGCGCGATGCACCATTCATCATCGTACGCGGCAAGGGCGGTCGGGAGCGTCTCGTGCCGATCGGGGAACCGGCGCTTCGCTCCGTCAGGGCATGGCTCGAGGCCCGGGAGCACCCCTCGCCGTGGCTCTTTCCGTCACGCGGCGCGTCGGGCCATCTGACACGCCAGTCCGCAGGGAGAGCCCTCAAGAGACTGGCCCTCGAGGCAGGGCTGGATCCGCAAGCGGTCTCGCCCCATGTGCTGCGCCACGCCTTCGCCAGCCATCTCCTGGACAATGGCGCCGATCTGCGCTCCGTCCAGACCATGCTGGGTCATGCCGACATCAGCACCACACAGATCTACACCCATGTCCTCGAGGAACGCCTCAAGTCTGCCTTGCGCAACCACCACCCTCTTGCTTGACAGCCGCCGGTGCCGAAGGCATTGACGAGCCTATTCGTTCGCCAGGGAAACCTTGATCATGAGCTTCACCATCATCGATGCCGCACCGGCGCGTCTCAACCGCAGCGAACTCGCCGTGCCGGGCAGCCGCACGGAACTCTTCGCGAAAGCAGCCGCCGGTGATGCCGATGTCGTCTTCCTGGATCTCGAGGACGCAGTTGCGCCGGACGACAAGCCTCAGGCAAGGAAGAACGTGATCGAGGCCACCAATGACATCGACTGGGGTTCCAAGACGCTTTCCGTGCGCATCAACGGTCTGGATACCCATTTCATGTACCGCGACGTCGTCGATGTGATCGAGCAGACCCATGGCCGGCTGGATCTCATCATGATCCCCAAGGTCGGAACGCCGGCTGACGTCTATGCCGTCGACATGCTCGTGACTCAGGTCGAGGACGCGATTGGACGCAGCAAGCGGATCGGTTTCGAGCTCATCATCGAGACGGCGCTCGGCATGTCCAATGTCGAGGCGATCGCCGGGGCGAGCAGACGCAACGAAAGCCTGCATTTCGGCGTGGCGGATTACGCCGCCTCGACCAAGGCGCGCATGACAACGATCGGCGGCCCCAACCCGCTCTATGGCGTTCTGACCGACCTGGAGGGCGATTCACCCCGCGATTTCCATTGGGGCGACATGTGGCACTTCGCCATCTCGCGTCTGGTCGTGGCGGCCCGGGCTCAGGGGTTACGTCCGATCGACGGACCCTTCGGCGATTTCAGGGATCCGGACGGCTACCGTGCCCAGGCCAACCGTGCGGCGGCATTGGGTTGCGAGGGCAAGTGGGCGATCCATCCTGGCCAGATTCCCCTGGCCAACGAGGTCAACAGCCCCTCCGAGAAGGAAGTGACCCAGGCACAGCGCATTCTGGAAGCCATGGAGAAGGCGCAGAAGGAAGGCCAGGGTGCGGTCTCGCTCGACGGCAAGCTGATCGATATCGCGTCGATCAAACAGGCCGAGGTGATGGTTCGAAAGGCCGAACAGATCGAAGCAGCCGGGTAGGCCCCGGGAATCCGGGCGGCGCGCCTTCGCCATGCGACATGTTCTGGATTTCGAGCGGCCGATCGTCGAACTCGAAAGCAAGATCGAGGAGCTGCGCAGGCTGTCGGTCGACGATACCGTCAATATCGTCGAGGAAGTGAACCGTCTGGAAGCGAAGCTCGACCGCCTTCTCGTCCAGACCTACGGCAAGCTCGGTCCGTGGCAGAAAACCCAGGTTGCGAGACATCCGGCGCGCCCCCACACATCCCACTTCATCGCTTCTTTGGTTGAGGATTTCGTGCCGATCGCGGGCGATCGCCTCTACGGCGAGGACCTGGCGATGATGTCCGGGCTGGGGACCTTCAACGGCCGCCCGGTGGTCGTCATGGGCCACGAGAAGGGAAGCGACACCGAAAGCAGGGTCCGCCATAATTTCGGCATGGCGCGGCCCGAAGGCTACCGCAAGGCCGCAAGGCTGATGCGACTGGCGGACCGTTTCGGACTAGCGGTGATTACCTTCGTCGACACTGCCGGGGCCTATCCGGGTATCGGCGCCGAGGAACGGGGCCAGGCGGAAGCGATCGCGCGTTCGATCGAGACCTGTCTTTCGATCAGCGTGCCGTTCGTCTCCGTCGTGATCGGCGAGGGCGGCTCGGGCGGCGCGATCGCCATTGCCGTGGCAGACCGTGTCCTGATGCTCGAACATGCGGTCTATTCCGTGATCTCGCCCGAAGGCTGCGCTTCGATCCTCTGGCGCAGCAGCGACGAAGCCAAGGCGGCTGCCGATGCCATGAAGCTGACGGCAACCGATCTCGAGGAACTGAAGGTCATCGACCGTGTGGTCGAAGAGCCCCTCGGAGGCGCCCATCGGGACCCTGACGCCGCGATCCGCACGACCGGACAAGCCATTGCCGCCGTGCTCGCCGAACTCGACCCGCTCGACCGCAAGACACTCCTCGAACTGCGCCGCAACAAGTTCATGGAGATGGGAAGTCACCTTTCGCCGTAAGGCATGCGCCATGCGGATTGGGGCTTGCGCCGGGCGTCGCCGTCGATTACCTAATACGCGACGAAGTCCTGCGCACCCCTAGCTCAATCTGGATAGAGCACCTGACTACGGATCAGGAGGTTGGGGGTTCGAATCCTCCGGGGTGCGCCAATATTTTCAGTGAGTTATATGACACTCGCAGAAACAGAAACGTAAACGTGTCACCAAGATGTCACCGCAAACAGAGTCACTGAAGTGTAGTTTGACCATTTGGGTGGCTCGTTGGATAGTATGCTCGTGCACACGCATCTACATCTAGAAGCGGGGATTCAAGGTTGCGTTCCTCGTAAGGAGGTAGTCATGTCAGAGCTAACAAAGGAAATAGCAGCGTATCAACACATGCGTAGCGAACTCGAAGCGGATCACTTTGGTAAGTGGGTTCTTGTTCACGACGAAACTTTGGAAGGAATCTACGAGACGTTCGAGGAAGCGGCATCCGACGCAGTTTCTCGTTTTGGGCGCGGCCCATATCTTATAACAGCGGTAGGCGCCTCACCGATTACTCTTCCCGCATCCGTTCTCTATCACCCAACACCGAGCCATGTCGCAGAGTGAATGCGGGTTCGTGGGTCAGCCTGATGCGTTAATTGCTTCGGGTCCGACGTTGAAAGTTCTTATTGGATTTGATCCTGATTATCGTCCTGAACCTAACCCAATTCCCAACTTACCGCCGGTCGAACATCTCGCCCTAGTAGACACGGGTGCGTTGGAAAGCTGCATTGACTCCGCGCTTGCCGGTACGTTGGGTTTGCCGATTGTCAATAGAAGGCTGGTGTCAGGCGTACACGGTAGCGATGAAGTGAACGTGCACTTGGCTCAGATTTATGTGCCTTCGGTAAACTTCACCACTTATGGACTTTTCTCGGGTGTTCATCTCCATGCAGGAGGCCAACCACATAGTGCGCTTATAGGAAGAACATTCCTTCGACATTTCTCGATGAACTACGATGGCCTATCAGGCTCTGTCATACTTACTCGGCAGTGAGTGCAAGGGACCGCTAGGCGTGCAGGCGATTTCGACCACCACCACGTGGGAAAAGTAGCCGCTGCGCTCCTGGCTCGAGTCGTCGATCTCGTCGTATTGCTTGAGGATTCGGTTGAGGTGGCCGTCGCGCCGTAACTTCTCGAGAATGTCCTCGGCAAGTGCCTGAGCGCCCGGGCAGGTCGGCGACCGGCACTCGATCTCAACGGCCGGTTGGCCCGAAGAAACATCCAGCGTTTCTAACCGGGTCATAGTCCGGGCGGTTCCGGCGCGTCTTCGCGATGTGGCAGACCTGACACAGCGTCTGAAGCCCGTTCGGGTCGTATGGGTCTTGACTCGGCTCGCGCTCCATGGGGCGGATATGATCGGCCTCCAGACGCCCGGCCTCGCCGCATAACGTGCAGCGCTAGCCGTCGCGCTCGAAGACGGCCTGCCGGACCAGGGCCCAGCACCTCGCGTTCAGGCTGCGGTGGTAACGGCTCATTTCGCCAACATGACCCGGAATCGCGGCCGGCGCGCCGGACGGTCAAATGTCGGCTCGGCAAGTCCGCACGCGATGACGGCGGCAGATTGAACGTCGATGTGGCCGTTATGGCGCGCCTGGTCGAGACCGGGGTTTCCGTTGGCGTCCCGTCGGATGGTGGACTTGGCGATTGCGTCGGCGATAGGTTCGCGTTCAGATCGAAGGCGCGGAAAGACGGTTCGTCCGCCGGTGCGCTCGACCTAGGAGCGCATGTAGGCCGTGCCCCTGATGGTGCCGAGGCCGGGGTTGGCTGCCCAATGGCATTTTGTTAGTTGTGGTTCCGGCGTCAGATTTTTCCGGTCGTCCCAAACCGTTGATTCGAGACCCGTTCAACTATTTTCGCCGGAATCGCAAAAAGGCAGTTGACACGCGCGCCCTCGCATGGCATGACACTCTCGACCATATCTGTTTCGCACGGGGAGCCGGAGCGATGGATCCTGGAATCGAGAACCTCAAGTCCACCACGTTTTTCGGCCGCCGCCTGACGAGGCGCCAGATTGCCGATGTCCAGGAGACCGTGGCCCTGTTCCCGGCCCTGAGCCGCAACGAGCTGGCCAAGACGATCTGCGAGCACCTGAACTGGACCACTCCGAAGGGCGACTACCGGGTCTCGGCCTGCCTGCGCATGCTCGAGAGCCTGGAGGAATGCGGGATCCTGAGCCTGCCGGCGAAGCGCAACACCGCATCGGGGCCGCGCCGGGCGATCGAGCACACCGAACGGTCCGACCCGGGGCCGCAGATCACCTGCGGCCTGGCCGATCTGGAGCCGCTGTCGCTGCATCTGGCGACGGAGACGGGAGAGGTCGCCGAGTGGAACGAACTGGTTGACCGACACCACTGGCTTGGCTGCCCCCGTCCGTTCGGATCGCACCTGCGCTGGTTCGTTCTCGACCGCGAAGGGCGCCGCCTTGGCTGCCTGCTGTTCGAAGCGGCGGCAAGGACGCTGCCTGCCCGCGATGCATGGCTCGGATGGAGCGCGGCGGAGCGCGACCGGCGGCTGCATCTTGCGGTCTCGAACAGCAGGTTCCTCATTTTTCCCTGGGTCCGGGTCGACAATCTCGCCTCCCGGGCCCTTGCGATGGCGGTGCGCCGGCTTGCGGGGACGTGGGAGCAACGCCACGGCTGCCGGCCGGTGCTCTGCGAGACGTTCGTGGACCCGACACGCCACGACGGTGCAAGCTACCGGGCCGCCAACTGGGAGAAGATTGGCATGACGGCCGGGTATCGGGGCAAAAACCGGACCAAGCCGCCCAAGGAGATCCTCGTCATGGCCCTCGACCCCGACTTCCGCAGGGTCCTGAAGGGCGAGAGCCGTCCACCGAAGCGCAGCAAGCTCCTGTCCCCGGTGTGCGACGGTCCGTTCGTCGCGATGTGGATGAAGATCATCGATGCGGCCGGCGAACTGGCCGCAGCGCATGACCGGGAGTGGATGAGGCGGCGGCGGGTCCTGAACAGTCTGATCGTCATGCTGTTCGTGTTCCGGCTGGTCCTGTCAAGGGGCACCAAGGGCTACGCCACCGTGGTCGCGGAGTTGTGGGATCAGTGCCGGAAGCTGGGAATCGCCCTGCCGCAGCACCAGCCGGTGGTCGCCTCGTCGATCTGCAAGGCCCGGGCCCGGGTGCACGAGGACCTGTTCCTTGACCTGCACCGGGAGATCCTCCGCCACGGCGACGACGGCGGCCGGTGGAAGGACCACCGCACCTTCGCCATCGACGGAACCAGGATGAACCTGCCCCGCCCGCTGGCCGAGGCCGGCTACCCGCTTGCCAACGCCAACGCCCACTACCCGCAGGGCCTGGTGTCCTGCCTGTACCGCCTCGAGACCAAGACGCCGGTCGACTTCTCCCTGTCGGCCAATGCCGACGAACGGGCCGCAGCGCGCGCCCATCTCGATGCCCTGTCGCCGGGCGATGTCGTGGTCGTCGACCGGGGCTACTTCTCGTTCGTACTTGTGCACGCCATGGTCTCGCGCGGCCTGCACCCGGTGTTCCGGCTCCAGCGCAACAGCGCCGCCGTCTTCGACGACTTCATCGACGGCGACCGGAACGACGCCCTCGTGCGGGTCGTCCCGAAGGAAGACGCGTTGCGCAAGCTCCGCGCCGCGTTTCCCGGGAAACGGTTCGACCCGGTGGAACTGCGGCTGGTCAAGTGCACGGCGGGGGAAAACGAATACACGGTGGCCACCACGCTGGCCGACCGGGAGCGCTACACCCGGAGCGATCTCTCCGACCTGTATCACGGGAGATGGGGCATCGAGGAGCTTTACAAGACATCCAAGACCATGATCGCGGTGGACGAGTTCCATGGCCGGACCGAGCGCGGCGTTCGCCAGGAACTCTACGCCCACTTCAACCTGATCGCCATGACGCGGCTGCTGTCCAATCGCGGCGACGGGCTGCTGGAGGAACTGCGCGAGGAAGGCAGCCAACGCCAAACGACGAACTTCAAGAACGCGCTCGCGATGATGGCGGCGAACCTGGAGGAGATGGTGCTGGCCCGGGCGGCGGCACTGGCCGGGACCGTCGCATGGATGGCCGAGCGGATCCTTGCAGTGCGGAGCCGGCTGCGGCCAGGGCGGTCATATCCCAGGCAATCGATGAAGCTCCGCAGCAAGTGGATCCGGATGGCGCGCGTAACGGCCTGACCCAGCGAAACCCGGTCCGGGGGCGAAAGAATTCGCCCGGAACGGGTCCGTCCCATTAAGGAAATGATGCCGAATCACTAAAGAAATGCCATTGGTTGGCTGCCGCCCATGCGCTTTCGTCGTCGGGGGCGCACCCCTGGGGCGCGGCGTGGACGTGTGCCACCGTGGCCGGCTTGATCAAGACCTCGGCAAAGAGCGGCGAGTCGCCCCGGACGAATGCCCGGCCGCTCGACAGAGTTTCCAGTGTCCCGGTATTTGACACGATGACGCCGGGACAGGGTGAGCGGCGAATCGTGTCTTCGTCGGCAAGACCGCTGGCCTCGACGATGGCCGCCAACCATCCCCTGGTTCGGCGGCCTTCTCTTTGGACACGCTGGCAATCGTACCGCGCCAGCCGGGCACCTCCGGGGTGCGCCATGTCTTTGTTCCTTTTCGACATCCTGCAAGGATCAGTTCGTCATCAGCAGAACGGCTGCGGCAACCAGAAGAATCGTGATCAGCCTGCGGAAGTACTTCTCGGGCACGTGCTTCATCGCGACATTTCCGCAGACCGTTCCCGCGATCACGGGGAGCACCAGAAGGGCACACATCGGCAGGGCATGGGTGGCGAGGCCCGAGGTCACGCCTTGCATGGCGAGTGCCACGGGATAGGAAAAAAGGTTGGTGAGCAGGACCGTTGCGCGTATCTCGGCCTTGCTGTAGCGAATCGCTGTGGCGTAGGCGGCAACCGGCGGACCGGGCATGGCAAGTGTCGCGGTCATGGCGCCGCTCGCGGCGCCGACCAGCACCCGCCTCGACGAACTGTCACGCCTGAACAGGGGGTGGCGTTCGAGGATGCCCGTCGATATCCCCGCCATGGCCAGCACCGCCACCGCGGCACCCCACTTGAGATCCTCGAGCGTGGCGTAGGCAAACAATGCGGCACCGCCCATCATGCCGATGCAGGCACCGGCGAAGAGCGGCCGGAGCAGGGAAAGATTGACCTGCCTCAGGCAGGCGCGGCACAAGATGAGGGAGATGACGGTGCTGAGCACGATCGTGACCTGGATGGCCGCGGTGTCGCCCATGGCGATCAGAAGGATCGGGCCGGCAATCACGCCGTAACCGATGCCGGTGACCGCCTGGAGAAGTGATGCCATGAACACCACGGCAATGAGGGCAAGTTCGAGAGTCGTCACGCGGAATTCCGAGTTGCATCGTTGTCCACAAACAAGGGCGGGGTCACAGCTCTCTTGCCCTTTCCCGCAGGATATACTTCTGGATCTTGCCCGTTGAGGTCTTCGGCAAGTCGCTGAACACCACATGCCGCGGGCACTTGAAGTGCGCGAGATTGTCCCGGCAGAAGGCGATCACCTCTTCAGCGGTTGCAGACATGCCCGGACGCAGCGTGACGAAGGCGCACGGCGTTTCTCCCCATTTTCCGTCCGGACGCGCGACCACGGCCGCTTCGGCGACGGCGGGATGGCGGTAAAGCACACCCTCCACCTCGATGGTCGATATGTTCTCGCCTCCCGAGATGATGATGTCCTTGCTGCGATCCTTGATCTCGACATAGCCATCAGAATGGCGAACGGCAAGATCGCCTGTGTGGAACCATCCACCGCGGAAGGATTCCTCGGTGGCAGCCGGATTCTTGAAATAGCCCGACATGGTGATATTGCCGCGCATCATGATCTCGCCCATGGTCGCGCCGTCGGAAGGCACGGGCTCCATGGTTGCCGGATCGGCCACCATCATCGCCTCCTGCACCGCATAGGTGACACCTTGTCGGGCCTTTTTGGAGGCCTTCTCCTGTGGAGGAAGAGCGTCCCACTCGGGATGCCAGGCGCACACGGTCGCCGGTCCGTAGGTTTCGGTGAGCCCGTAGACATGGGTGATCTCGATGCCACGCGCTTCCATCCGTTCCAGGACGGCAGCAGGCGGTGCGGCTCCGGCTGTCATCATCTTCACGGGATGCCGGATGCTGTCCCACAGGCTTTCGTCTCCCGACAGCATCATGTTCATGACGATCGGGGCGCCGCACAGATGCGTCACCCTATGCTCGGTAATGGCTCCGAGAATGGCTTCGGCGGAGAGAGCGCGCAGGCACACATGGGTTCCGGCCTGGGCGGTCACGGTCCACGGGAAACACCAGCCGTTGCAGTGGAACATGGGAAGGGTCCAGAGGTAGACCGGAAAGTGCGGCATCGCCCAGGTGATGGCGTTGCCCAGCGCGTTCATGCAGGCGCCACGGTGATGATAGACGACACCCTTGGGGTTGCCGGTGGTACCCGACGTGTAGTTGAGCGCGATCGCCTGCCATTCGTCCCGCGGCCCAGGCCAGTCGCCGTCGGCATCGCCGTCGGCAAGCAGCTCCTCGTAGGTCAGCGCTCCGGTGAGACGGCCGGCGCCGTCGGCACGGGGATCATCGATATCGACGACAAGCGGCGCGTTTTCGAGCCTCGACAGCGCATCGGTGACGGTGTCTGAGAAGGCTCTGTCGGCGATCAGCACCCGGGCTTCGCCGTGCTCGAGGATGAACGCGATGGCAGCGGCATCGAGGCGGATATTGAGGGGGTTGAGCACGGCATCGGCCATCGGTACGGCGAAACTGGCTTCCAGGAATTCCGGAACGTTGGGAGCCATGATCGCCACGGTATCGCCCTTCGCGATGCCGCGTTTCCTGAGCGCCGAAGCGAGCCGCCGGCAGCGCAAGGCGGTTTCACGCCAGGTTCTCTTCAGGGAACCGTGAATGACGGCGGTTCGTTCGGGCCAGACCGATGCCGTCCGGTTGAGGAACGTGACGGGCGACAGGGGAACGAAGTTCGCATCGTTGCGCTCGAGTCCCTGCCGATGGATGTCAGCCATTGTCGTCGTCTCTTTTGGTTGTCCGCGACACGCACCGTGCCGGTTTATCTTCGGAAGGAGGCACTTTGCAAGCGGGCCGTTCCTGCGGTCGATGACACCGGCCACGGGTTCGACCACCATGGCAGAAGGCATCGGGAAACAGAGTCCGTAGACGTACCGCGAACGGCCGGGCGTCTTCGCCACATCGTGAATACCTTGTATGACGCTGCGAGCGACGGTACGTCCATCCTGCAGGTTCGGGCTTACACCTCCTGCATTTCCCGTCGTGCCGGCGAGATCATCGAACTCCATGTCTGCACCGCTACCTGACATTGGCGCAGTCGATATCGCTCGCCCTCGGCACTCACCGGGATCCGGGCACGGGTCCGAGACTTCCCTGCTGGTTGCGTACCGGATATGTATGCTCCGGTTTTCAACCTGCCGGGAGTTCAATCCGTGAGAAGTCTGGAACAGGCCCTGACTGATGCCGAAGGGGCTGCAGAAACGGCACGAAAGTCTGCGGCCAGAGTGGTTTCGCAGGCCAGAGCACTGGTGAAGGCTGCCCGTACCGGCAATATCGCGGCAATCAAGCGCTGTCAGGCCAGTCTCGAGGATTTGGCGGGAGCGCTTGAGGATGACGTCATGAACGCGTGCTCCTGCTGGCCCTTCACCGACGACGAAGAGCAGCGCCTGTTCGAAGAAGACTATGCCGGATTGCTCAGGGATGTGGCGGACGCGAGAGGTCTGAAGATTCACGAACGCGACGGACTGATGATTGCCTACCCGTCGATCCTGCGCGTGCTTGCGTCCGAAAGGGCGGTGCGTGTAGATCGCAAGAAGGTCTCGACGATCAACCCTTCCTATCTTGTCGACCTCCTCCTCGCCAATCAGAAGAAGTCGAGCGGCTTCAAGCCGCACCAGTTCCTGGAGTCCCTCTACAGCGTCTACACCGAACTCCTCGAGGCGAAATCCGGAGATCTGGTGCAAGGTGGAAGCGGACGGGTCGTTCCCCTGGCAAGGATCTACAGGCTCATTACCGCGCTGCCGGGTGCTGCCCGCGACTATGATCGTAGTGACTTCGCACGGGACCTCTATATTCTAGAATCGGAGGGACCGCACACCACAAGAAAGGGCGCGGAGGTTTCGTTTCCATCATCGACCGGGACAAAGCGGCGTTCGGCCGACCTTTTCTCCTTCGTGGGACCTCAAGGTGACAGCGTGGAGTATTACGGAATTCGGTTCAGTGGGGCTGAACAATGACCAACACGATATCCATCGACGAATGGCTGGACGTCACGGCAAGCGAATACCTCTCGACGTTCATCCGGCAAGGTGGGTCGGCCGTCAAGTTCGCCATTGCAGGTGAGGAAACGAGGTCGGTTCTCGGCAGAAAACTGGAGGCTCGCGGCAAGGAGCTGGGCTACGTAGTCCTGACTCTGGACGCGGCCGCATGCCGCGTTCACATGCCTCAGGACATCTTCTTTGCACTGTCGTCTCAGCTCGACTGGCGTCTCCTCGCCCGGAAGCTGATCCTGCGGATGCTTCGCGAGAAAGGCTATGGCGTCGAAGGCATCGACCCGGAATCACCTGCCAATGTTGTTGCATCCATCGCACGGGCGAATGACCTTGAAACACCGTTCGTCGTTACAGAATTGCGCCCGCTTCTCCAGGAAAGGGTCTGGAAGAATCCGAAGTTGGCAAGGGCCGTCCGGGTGGCCATGACCCACCTTTGCCGCATGGAGATGGAAGCTCCCGGTCAGGGCGAATACGCAGGTCAGGCGTTGCTCGACTGGCTGACCGGAACCGAGAGGCGTATCGGCCATGTTCGTCACTTTCAAATTCATACGCCCGTCAACCGAACGACGGCACGTTACTTCATCGAATCGGCGCTCTACTGTGTGCGCCTCGCAGGCTTTTCCGGCTCGATCATCATCCTCGACAACACGCGTGTGACCCTGCCCCGCAACCCGAAGGACGGATTGCGGTACTACACCAAGGCGATGACGATGGACCACTATGAAGTGCTCAGGGAATTCATCGACGATGTCGATCGACTATCTGGATCGCTCCTGCTGTTGGTGACGGACGAGACGTTCGTTGATGAACATGCCCCGAGGGGTTGGGCACTTTATGCTGCCCTGCGTACCAGGGTGATGGATGATGTGCGCGACCGGAACATCGCCAATCCGGTCGCCAGTCTGGTGAGGTTGTCTTGAGAAAGCGTGATCTGTGATGAGCAATCTGCATGACGACATGACCGCCCGCCTGGCGGTCGAGGCCTTGCGCAATGGGGTTCCCAACAGGGAGGCTGTGCGTGAACTCGGTTGCAACCAACCGCGTGTCGAAGCGCAATTCATCGACATGCTCGAAGGGTGTTCACAGTCCCCGAGTCGCCCTGCCGGCACGCAGGGCATGCTGGTCTCGGGTGGCTTCGGTGCCGGAAAGTCCCATCTTCTGGAACATCTCGAGCATCTTGCACTCTCGCAAGGTTATGTGTGCAGCAGGGTTGCCATCAGCAAGGAAACGCCCCTCTACGATCTCGCCAAGGTATTCGCGTCCGCCATGGAAAATGGCCGGATTCCCAACCGGGGAGGACGGTTCATTGAGGAACTTGCCCTTGCCACCAGACCGGAATCGGGAGAGTACCGTGCTTTCTTTGACTGGACCGAGAAATCCGCATTCAACGGGTTTTTGAGTCCGGTCTTCCCTGCCTGCCTTCGTATCTACGAGCAATCGCACGACTTCGAGCTGAACAGTGACATCGAAGCCTTCTGGGCGGGCGACAGGCTTCAGATCGCCAAGGTGAAGGCCGGTCTCAAGCAGATCGGGGAGGCGAAGGCCTACCAGTTTCGTGCACCGAAGGCTGCGGAGCTTCCGCCTCAACGCCTGCGTTTCGCCCTCGAACTCATCAAGGGCGTCGGCCACCGAGGTTGGGTGGTCCTGCTTGACGAGATCGAACTGATTGGCTCGTACTCGATCCTGCAGCGGGGTCGCTCCTACGCCGAGATTGCGCGTTGGATGGGACTCGTCAATGCAGAGAAGTACCCGGGTCTCATCGTGGTCGGCGCGGTCACCGACGATTTCGCCTCGGCCATCATCAGCCCCGACGGACAGAAAAAGGACCGGGACTACGTTCGTGCAAGGCTGGAGCAAAGCCCGAGGTATGATCACCTCGGTGTCCATGCCGAGAGTGGCATGAGCGAACTCGAATTCAAAAGTGTCGCGCTGAAAGCGCCAGCAGACGATGAAGTGAGAACGACTGTCGAGACATTGCGCCAACTCTATCGAAGGGCATACGGCTGGGAACCTCCGTCCCAGGCTACGCCAGCGGGAGGCGCTGGTCATCGGGCACGCATGCGTCACAAGGTCCGCGCCGCCATCAACGAGTGGGATCTGAGACGGCTGCGTCCCGACTATCAACCGCAGACCGAGATCGACGACTTCACCACCTCCTATGAAGAGAATGCCGACCTGGAGCAGACGAGCAGGGATGATTCGGCCTGAGACCTCTTCGGGGGTACCGAGGGGTTCTGACGCGCCCGGCAGGATCATTTCGGATAATGGCGATGCGATCGGCTGGCTGCGTTTTGTTCCGGACTACAGTGGCAGGGGCGTGCGCGCAGGTTTGTTGCAGACATCCGTAGAGGGAGCGCCGCTCGGGTTCAGCTTCGTGCGGACCGATCTCACAAGTGACGGGGAGCAAGGCACGGTCCCGCAGCTGGCTGGGTCCCTGATCCGCTCTGCCATGCGCAAACCACGATTGCTTATGGCGGTCGCGGAGGAATGCCTGACCGAAATCTTCGACGGACTGGGGGTCGGATTGCCGCTCTGCTGCATCCCTCTCCATTCACTGTTTCATGCGGGCGCAGTAACGGAACGACACACCGAACTGATTTGTCAGCAATTTCAGTGGGTCAACGGGCCTCCGACCCCTGCTTCCGCAGCCGAAGCGGCGCTTGTTGAACTCATGGGTCAAGACAGTCCGTTCGAACTGTTGGACCGGACGGCAAGGGGCCTGACGGTGGCATTCGGTGACCCGCGGGTCCGGGAGCTGACCTCTGTACCGGGCCTCGAGACTGTGATCACGCTCCGGGCACGGAACCTGCCCACGCGCAGACCGGCGGGTAGCGATTCGTCAGAGGCAGGAAATGGAGATCATTTTGGATCAGCAGAGCGTCCCGATCCCGACCTTGCCGAACGACTGTGGAGAGAACTGACTGCGCGCAGGGTTGTGGGTTCCGGGCGGCCGAGCGATCGGCAGCTGGAATGGTCCGGTGATCTCATGCCGTTCCAGAGGGATGGCGTTCAGGCTCTGACAAGCATGGACCGCCTGCTGCTTTCGGATGATATGGGTCTTGGCAAGACAGTGCAGGCCATTGTGGCGCTGCGCATCCTTCGAGCGAAGAATGAGATCGGGTCAAGCCTTGTTGTGGCACCGGCGGGTGTTCTTGATCAATGGCGTCGCGAAATGGTCCGTTGGGCCCCCGAACTCAGTGCCATTATCGTCCGCGGTTCGGCACAGGACAGGGCCTGGCAGTGGAGAGCCGAAGTCGATGTCACGCTTGTGAGTTACGACGTCCTGCGCGCGGATGCCAAGAACCTTCCGAAGCATCGGGCCTTCCGGGGAGCCTGGCATGTGGTCGTGCTGGACGAAGCCCAGAGAATCAAGAATCGCAATGATACGAGCGAAGCCGCGAAGAACATTCCGAGAATGCGTTCCTGGGCACTGACCGGCACGCCCATAGAGAACCACGAGGAAGAACTGGCGTCCCTTCTTGAATTCGTCGATCACAACGAAGGCGAACCGAGGAAACGTTATCGGCCCGGACCAGCTCTGCTCCAGCGCCATGGCGAACTGCAGCTTCGGCGCAAGAAGGTCGACGTCCTGCACGATCTCCCCCCAAAACTGGAAACCAAGCTGATAATTCCACTCAACCGTGACCAGCGGGAGAGCTACGACAGGGCCGAGCGGGAAGGTATCATCTATCTGAAGTCCCTGGGCGCGGAAGTCGGTGTCGGTAACATTCTGGAACTGATCACGCGCCTCAAGCAGGTATGCAATGCCGACCCGAAATCGGGCTCGTCCAGCAAGCTTGACGACATCGCCGAAAGACTGGGAACCCTCACGGCCCAGGGCCACAAGGCACTTGTGTTCTCCCAGTACAAGAGCGATGCATCGGGTGTCGGCGCGGCAGCCCGGCACCTGCGGGACTTCAACCCTCTGGCTCTGACCGGCGATGTACCGCTGGATCAGCGTTCTTCGCTGATCCAGCGGTTCAGGGACAGCCAGACGCACAAGGTCATGATCATTTCATTGCGGGCGGGTGGCCTTGGCCTCAATCTGCAGGAGGCATCCTATGTGTTCCATCTGGATCGCTGGTGGAATCCGGCCGTGGAGCGTCAGGCCGAGGACAGGGCCCACCGCATGGGCCAGACCGTCAAGGTCAACGTGATCAAGTACACATGCGAGAATACCATCGAGGAGCGCATCGACCGTATCCTTGAAGCTAAACAGTCGCTGTTCGACCAGCTGGTCGACGATGTGTCGCTGGATTTGACGACACGCCTGAGCCTCGATGAATTGCTGGGCCTGTTCGAAGCGCGATAGTTGCCGGCCTTCAGAGCATCTCTGACAGCCTGAACCGCTGGATCTTGCCGGAAGGGCCCTTGGGCAGGGTGTCGAGAACATGGATGCGATCGGGGGCCCGGAAGGCGCCGACCCTGGTGCGGCAGTGCTCGATGAGTTGGTCCGTGGTGACGGTGGAGGTCTCTTTCAGGCGGACAGCGGCATCGACGCGCTGGCCGTAGTCCTTGCAGGGCCTGGCGAAGGCGGCGGCCTCGACGACATCGGGGTGGGCATAGAGCGCATCGTCGATCTCGCGGGGCGCAATATTCTCGCCTCCCTTGATGATGAGTTCCTTCAGCCGGCCAGTGACATGGACATAGCCGTCCACATCGATGTGGCCAAGATCACCGGTCTTCAGCCAGCCGTCGGCCAGGATCGTTGCCCGTGTCGCCTGCCCGTCATCGTGATAGCCCACCATGACATTGGGTCCTCTCGCCGCGATTTCACCCGCTTTGCCGGGGCCGAGAATGTGTTCGCCGTCATCGAGGATGGCGACCTCGTTGCCGAAGGCAATTCCCGGGGAACCGATCTTGCGGAGGCCTGGAGGCAGGGGGTTGGAGAGAATCTGCGCAGCAGTTTCGGTCAGACCCATGGTCTCGATGATCGCTACGTGGAAGCGCGATTCGAAGGCCCGGTGGATATCTGGCGAAAGTGCGGAGGAGGCCGACCGGCCGAACCTCAGGCGCCGGATCACGTCCGCATGCGGTTCGCAGTCATGATGGAGCAGGCGTGAAATGATGGTGGGCACCACCGAGAACCATGTTGCATCATGAACACGGCAGTCGTCCCAGAAGTGCTGCACGGAAAACCGCGGACAGACGATCACCGAGCCACCCGAGACGAGCGGCGCCATGAGGGTCACGCAAAGCCCGTTGATGTGGAAATGGGGCAGAACGCACAAGGCCCGGTCCTGCGGGCCGAGGCGGTGGGCCATCGCGGTGGTCCATCCTCCTGCCAGGAGGCTTCGATGGCTGTGAAGCACGCCCTTGGGCTGGCCGGTCGTGCCGGACGTGTACATCAGAAGGGCCAGATCTTCCGTGGACGGCGGGATGCCCGGCTCCGACGACTCCGGCATCCTCCCCGATCCCGCAAGAACGTCGGCATCGATGGCGGTGATGCCGGTCGGTCCTGTCTCGTCGAACAACTCACGCACGTCACGCCCGACGATGGCGAAGCGGGCGTCGCTGTGCCGGAGCACATAGCGATGAATCTCCGCACCGGCCGCGAGGTTCATCGGTGTCGCGCGGAACCCGCCGAGGAAGAGTCCGAACAGCGCGAGGACAGCGGCTCGGCCATTGTGGAAAAAGGTCGCGACACTCTCGCCTCTGGCTGCGCCGGCGGCCGTCAGTCGGCGCGCGACGGTCTCGGCGCCTGATTGCAGTTCGCGCCAGGTCAGGTTGGGTGAGCCATCGGAAAAGAGGTGGCTGACGGTATCGGGTGTCAGGATGGCGCGCTGTTCGATCCAGTCACGGATCGTGGCGCAGGGCACACCGTCATCTGCCGTCATCTGCCGCATTCGGCCCAGTAGTCGGCGAAAACATCCTCGAGGGAAGGCTCCCGAGCCGGGATGGACCGGACCACCCGGGTGATGTTGAGAAAGTGTTTCCAGTGGAGATTCTCGTCGATCGAATTGCCACCCCAACTGCCGCAGCCCATGGAGAGCGAGAACGGCAGGCCGTTGTCAAAGGAACCCCCGGTGGCGATGCAATGGGCCTGGTTGACGATGATGCGGCATGCCGCAAGCGTGAGCCCAAGTTCAATCGCGCGCTCATCGCGCGATGTATGCAATCCCACCGAGTGTCCAGCGCCGGCGTTGTCGAGGATTCGCGCGACGATCGCCCTGGCATCGGCGAAATCCCGAGCGCGGTAGAGTGCTGTCACGAGGGAGATCTTTTCGCCAGAAATCAGGTATTCAGGGCCTGCATTCGAGGTTTCCACGGCAATGAAGCGCGTCCCGGCCGGAACCCGTTCGCCGAGCTCGAGCACGTCGATGAGCACATCACAATTCCTTGCGATCGCCCGTGGATTGAGTCTGCCGCCGGGCCACAGGCGTTCGACAACATGGTTCTCGTGAGAGGAATCGAGGATGGCGCATCCCTCGCTGATGAGCGCCCGAGAGAAGGCACCATAGATCGCGTCTACCACCACCAGGGCGTTTTCCGAGGAACAGGAGGTGGCGTTGTCGAAGGTCTTGGAGCGTGCGATCCTTGCCGCGGCGGCGTGCACATCGGCGGTCTCGTCGACAATTACCGGCACGTTGCCGGCGCCCACACCAATCGCCGGTGTGCCGGAGGAGTAGGCCCGTCTCACATTGTCCTGTGATCCGGTAACGACCACGAGATCCGCCTTCTCGAGAAGTCTCTGGGTCCGCACCTTGTTGGCGGGAGGCGGGATCATCTGAACAAGATCCGGATCGATGTCGGCCCTGGCGAATTCGCGGTGAATGTGCTCCAGCAGTCGACGGCTGGCCTCGGCCCCCTTGGGCGAGGGCGACAGCACGATGGCGTTACCGCACTTGACTGCATTGATGATGTTGTTCGCTGGCGTCGCGACCGGGTTGGTGGAAGGCACGACCGCACCGACCACACCGATTGCACGCGCAATCTCGGTGATCCCGGAAGCCGGATCCGCGGAAATGACGCCCCATGTCCGCGCAACCGCGATATCGCGCATCAGCCCCAGCGTCTTGCGGTGATTCTTGGCGACCTTGTCCTCGACATTGCCGAGACCGGTCGTCCGGACAGCGAGTTCCGAGAGCGCCCGATTGCGGCCCGGTTCCAGCAGCGCCCATGCGGCCGCCTCGGCCGCCCTGTCGTAGTGTTCCTGCGTGCCGCCCGATTCGAAGCGCTTCTGCGCCTTCCTCGCCCGGGCCAAGAGGCCGTCGACAATCACGGTGTCGTCCGAATTGACCATCATTCGTTATCCTCGCAGGACAGACCGGGGCAGGGACACCGCCCCGGTCCGGCCAGACGATCGGATTTCCTTGAAAAACTCGCGAAGGCAGGTGTCGCGTTCATACCACATGGCCGGACTTTCACGCGGGTCATGCCACGAACCAGGGATCCTCCAGCCGCCATCTTGCTCAGTACGCGTGAGGCGTTGAACGCACCCGGCATGACAGTGCCGAGTTTCGCGATGGCGGCGGCAGGTATTCCCCCGGGGACCATGACGCTGCGGAAGTTGACGGAACCGTCATCGACGTCGAGGCCCTGCTCCCCGATGAGCGACCGTACGTATGTCCAGGTCATCAGGGCGACGAAGGCCATGGATATCAGTCCGGGAAAGAGGGAGGTTTCGGCAGGAGTCTGGCTGAAGCCGGGCCGGCATACCCGGATCCCGACGAGGAGGACGATGCCGCAGGCCAGACGCGGTTTCAGGGCGGTCATGATCTACCATCGCCGGCTTTTCTGCCGCGCCTCGGGCGAAGTTCGGCAAAGTGCGAGCCGGACCGGGACCGTGAAGACATGTGAAATGCAGGTCAGAAACTCTATTCCGTCCATGCCGTTCTCACCAGAAAAAGCGAGGCAACCGGGAACGATAGGCAATGAAGACAAGGATGCAAACGTTTTCATTCAATTTTCTTGATATAGTCTCGATGCTATGGCGACCAGACGGCATGCCGGTATCGTGCAGGTGGCGCAGCGGGCCGGTGTTTCTCCGGCCACCGTGTCGCGTGCCTTCAATCATCCCTCGCTCGTGAGGGCCGACACCCGCGAGAGAATCTCGGACGCCGTCGACGAACTCGGTTACATCCGCAACCGGGCGGCCCGCTCGATCCATGGCAAGCGAAGCGGAACCATCGGGATCATCGTTCCGACCGTCGACAATGCGATCTTCTCCCGGCTGATCCAGTCGTTTTCCGATGCGCTTAACCGCGAGGGCTTTACGCTCCTGCTTGCGGCCCACGGCTATGACCTCGAACGGGAGAAGGGCCTTCTGCGGTCCTTTCTCGAACACCGCGTCGATGGAATTGCCGTGATCGGTCTCGATCACGAGGACGCCACGTTCGGCCTGATCGAGGCCCGGCAGGTGCCGGCGGTTGCGCTGTGGAACCATGACAGCGAGTCGCGGATGTCCTGCGTGGGGCCCGAGAACCGTCAGGCAGGCTACCTTGCCGCGCAGCACCTCCTGGAACTCGGCCATCGCAGGATAGGTCTGCTGTTTCCACCGACCGAAGGCAACGATCGTGCGGCAGGCAGGCTCGAGGGAGCCCTCGCCCTCTTGTCGGAGCACGGGATCGAAGTGCCGGATTGCTGGCGCATCGAGTCGATCTACAGTGTCGCCGCGGCCAAGCGGGCATCTTGCGACCTGTTCGATGGTGGAGACGTTCCGACGGGCCTTGTTGCCGGTAACGATGTCCTCGCGCAGGGTGCGGTCTTCGCAGCGGTCGAATCGTCGGTCACAGTTCCCGGTCAGCTGTCGGTGGTTGGGATCGGGGACTTCAGCGGTTCGTCCGAGATGACACCTTCCCTGTCGACCGTGCGATTGCCGGCAGCAGAGATCGGCGAGGCAGGAGCCGAAGTCCTGCTCGACCTCGTGCGCTCGGAACGGCGCCATCGGCTCATCCGGTGCAATCTCGCCGTCGAACTTGTGGCGCGTGCCTCGACGGCAGCTCCGCTGCGATGAGGTTACAGAAGTCGCCTGACCGAACGTGACGCAACAACACGGTGATTCTTGACATAGTCCTCGTGGTTGCGTTCGATCGATCGCGGATCGTAGACGTAGTTGACGAGGAAGCCTGCCGACTGGCGCAGGCGTTCCGCCGAGCGGTCGCCGAGCCAGTTGATCTGTTCCAGGCGTGCGCCGTTGCGCAGGTGAAAGCGCGCCACGGGATCCAGCGGATCGTTGCCGCGCCTGGCCTTCAGGAGATAGTGCGCGATCAACCGCTCGAGAACGGGCTTCAGTTCGACACACAGTTTGACATCCTCATGCCAGCCTTCGTGATCGGAGATTCCGATCAGTTCCCGCTCCTCTCGGGACAGCAGGTCGGTGTCGCTCTCGCTGGCTTGCGTGAGCCATCCGCGAAAGCCAGGGACCGGTGAAAGCGTCGCGTAGGTGTCGAGTTGCGGGAACTCGCGCGCCATGTCGAGAACGACCTGCTTGAGCAGAAAATTGCCGAAGGAGATTCTCTTCAGTCCTTCGTGACAGTTGTTGATCGAATAGAAGATCGCCGTGTCGGCATCTCCGGGATCGCTCTCGGTCCTGTCGGAACCGATGATCGTCTCGATGTTCGTTGCGAGTCCCTTCGTCAGCGCCACCTCGACAAAGACCAGGGGATCGTCCGGCAAGGCGCCATGGAAGAACGCGAAGCACCGTCTGTCGCGGGCGAGCCTGCGCCTGAGATCGCTCCAGCCGCGCATCTCGTGGACGGATTCGTTCTCGATGAGCTTTTCGAGCACCGCCGCCGGCGTCTGCCAGTCGATCCGGCGCAGCGTCAGAAAGCCACGGTTGAACCAGGAGCCGAGCAGGTGGTGGAGGTCGGACTCGACCGCCTTCAGTGACGGGTTTTCCGGAAGTTCGTGCAGAAGATCGCGGCGCATGCGGACGAGTGCCCCGGTGCCGTCGGGTGCCATGTTGAGACGTCTGAAGAGTTCCTGCCGGGGCGGTTCAACGGCCCTGACGAGACGCTCGAAGGAGGCCTCGTTGCGCTCGCGGGCGAACTCCCGTGCGGAATCGAGCACGGTATCGGGATCGACATGATAGCGGTCACGCAGAACCCGGAAGAAGTCGCGTCTGGCCTCGCGGCCCATCGCCTCGTAGGTATCGAGCAGACGGCGCGCAAGTGCCGTCCCCGATGCCTCGCCGCGGGTCGACAGCAGTTCACGGCACATGTCGTAGGGATTCCCGTCCATACCCCGGCCATCGACCCCCACCCGACGCAACAGCCAATCGAGGCCGGCATCGGCCACAGAATGAAGGAAGCTGTTGAATCCGGGTTTGTCCGGGCTGAGGTCGTTCACGTTTGGAAATCCCTGACTTCCATTTACCTTGGCACAGCCATCCGCGAGTGCAAGCCGGTGCTGAGGCACGGCAGGTGCCGCAGATCCGGGTGGATTGAATCCGATATCGCGTTGGTGCTCCATGAAACGTGGCCTTCCGGCACGTGGCGCCCATGCGTGACATATGCGCTATACCGCATCACGAATCGGGAGGACGAGGGAACATTCGCTCGTGGTATCGGGGAGTCGCGGGCGAACCTGGCTGGACCTCAACGATCAATATCGCTGCACCACGGTCGCGTCGTCCATGGTTCACGACCGACCAAAGGGTCGGCCTCGCTACGCAGTACATATCCACTCGCGGCCAGTCTTCGTTCCGGGGTACGGCGTCGACGGTTCGAGGCAGCATGGCCAGTCCCGATTCCGATGAGGAAGCGAGTGGATCCTGAAGCGAATCCATGCCCTGGCAGTAAGTACGCGACAAGAACCGGGGATCGCAAATCGGATTCTCACGCGACAATCGCCCGCCGGGGCGAACGTTGCGGCGCCAGTTCCGAAAGGCTCCTAGCCGGCGCCTCCGAACGGATTGGGCATGCCGTCGGCGAAACGGCGAAACCGGTAGGGTGTGAGATCCACCGAAGGAGTCTGGCCCGTCACCAGTTCCGCGGTCACGCGGCCAGCACCCGGGCCGATCCCGAAACCGTGGCCGCTGAAGCCGGTGGAAAGAAAGAAGCCCGGAATGCGGTCCACCGCGGAGATCACCGGAATCGCGTCCGGGGTGACGTCGATCAGGCCGGCCCAGGTCTCCTCGATGCCGATATCGGCCAGTGAAGGAAAGGTCCCAAGCAGGTTGGAGAAGGTTTCGAGAATCACGCTCCTGTAGGGCTTCGGGTTCATCACCCGCGTGGTCTCGAAGGGGCTGGTATCGTCGAGCGACCAGCGCTTTCGGGTCACCATGTCACGCAGACTCTGCTTGGAGAACCGGAACTTCAGGGCATTCTTCTCCTGGCGGTAGGCGGGCATGAAATCGAACATCCAGCGAAGCGCATCGGGACCGAGGTGAAAATCCGCCTGGTATCCGTGGGCGACCGTGTAGCCGCCGTCCTCACGCCGACGGATGGCAAGATCGTCAGCCCAGATCGCGCCTTCGAAGACGGCTCTTGCCGGCGTGGTCCTCATCACGTTGTTCTGGATGCGAAGCTGGGGGAGCGCGACGCCGTGGTTGCCGCAGAAGAGCGACGACCAGATTCCTCCTGCGAGGACCACCGAAGAGGTGGCCGTGATGCCGTGCTCCGTGACCACCCCTGCGACCCTGCCCCGTTTGAGATCGAGGCCGCGGACCGCACATCCGGTGACGATGTACCCGCCGAGACGTTCGGTCGCCCGCGCCAGTGCGGGTACCGCGAGGTGCGGTTCCGCACGGCCGTCCGACGGCGTATGAAGCGCAGCCTGCCAGTGTCCCTCCATGTCGGGAACGAGCTTCTTGAGTTCTCCGGCCGACAACAGCGAGGAATCCAGCTGAAACTGCCTGGCATGAGCGATGAACTTCTCGAAGCCGGCGATGTCGTCATCACTCCTGGCCGTAAAGAGGACTCCCTTCTGGTGGAAGCCGACGTGATCACCGATCTCGGCCTCGATACCCCGCCAGATTCTCAACGACTCGATGATGAGCGGCAGTTCCTCGGGCGCGCGTCCCTGTTGGCGCACGAATCCCCAGTTGCGGCTGGACTGTTCGCCGGCAATGCGGCCTTTTTCGAACAGAACGACGGGAATCCCCTCCCTTGCGAGGAAGTAGGCCGTCGACACGCCGATGATGCCGCCGCCGATTACGACGACTGCGGCCGATTCCGGTATCCGGACTGGCTGTTCTGTCACGAAGCAAGGACTCCCAGGAATGATCCGGCCGCCGCACCGGCGGCATGCCTCATCAACGCAACGTCCGGTTTCCCCTGAAAGGGGTCGGCTTCAGTCCCGGCACGTCATGCGTTGTCGAGAAGACCGGGGACTTCGTCGTCTTCCGGGAACCGGCCGGAATCAAGCTTGGAGAACAGGACCGTCCCGCCCCTGGTGATCTCGAAGGAGCCTGTCCGCCCACCAAAGATCTCGACATCCGTATTGCCGGCCTTCATGAGATGATCCCTCACACGGAGCGCTCGTGGCTCATAGTTTCAGGACCGGCAGTATTCGATACTGATCGGTTCGCTCATGCCACGTACCCTATTCTGAACGGATCGACCCTATCACCGGCCGGCGCTGATCCAAAGAAACGAATGTTCAGCCGCGCAGGCGCTCGTTCAGCGGATCGAAAGGTTCTTGCGGTGCGATGCGCGCGCACCGCATGGCACCGAGAATCTCGACATCCAAATTGCCGTCGGCAGGGTCCACTTGAGGGTCGATGTAGGCGAGCGCGATCGATTTCCCAACATGGTGACCGAAGCCGCCCGAGGACACCGTGCCGACCACCTCGCCGTTCTTCAGCACCGGCTCGTTACCGGTGCAGTCCGCGTCATCGGCATCGACGAGAAGTGTCACGAGCCTGTAGCGTGGGCCGGTGTTGTGGGCCTTGAGGAGGGCGTCACGACCGATGAAATGTCCCTTGTCCATCGCGACGAACCGCGCGAGGCCGGCCTCGAACGGCGTCGTATCGGCGGTGAACTCGGTGCCCCATCGTCCATAGCCCTTCTCCAGGCGCAGGGAATCGAGCGCCCGAGCGCCGCACAGGACGAGGCCGAGATCCGATCCCGCCTGTTTGAGCGCATGGTAGATCGAGCGCTGGTATTCGACACCCATGTGGAGTTCGTACCCGAGGTCCCCCGTGAACGCGATGCGCATGACTCGACACGGCATACCCTGAAGTTCCATGTCCCGCGCGCTGAGGAACGGAAATCGGGTGTTGCCGACATCCTCGCCGACGAGCCGCCCCAGGAGTTCCCTCGCGTTCGGACCGGCAATGGCAAAGCCCGCCCGTGATAGCGTGACGGAACGCACGTCAACACCTTCTGCGGGCATCTGGTCCGCGAAGTGACGCATATGGAAGCGCTCGGCCGCGCCGGCGCTGACAAGCCAGAAGAACGTGTCGGAGAGCCTCGTCACCGTGAAATCACCGATGATTCCGCCGGCGGAATTGAGCATCGGCGCAAGGACCGTGCGCCCGATCCTCTGCGGCAGGCGACATGCCAGAACGCGATCCAGGAAAGCTTCGGCTCCGGGACCTTCGACATCGTACCTGGCGAAGCCGGATATCTCGATCATGCCGACCGCGGAACGCAGCGCCCGGCATTCCCGGCCCACTGCCTCGAACCAGTTGGGCCGGCGGAATCCCGGAATGTCCCGTCTTTCCTCATGCGGCCCGGCAAACCACAGCGGACGCTCGAGACCGTAGGCCGCACCGAAAACAGCGCCTTCCTGTTTCAGCAGATCGTAGACCGGCGATGTCTTGAGCGGCCTGCCTGCCTCCCTTTCCTCGTCGGGATAGGCGATGGCAAATCTCTTGCCATAGGTTTCGGCGGAACGAGCCAGCACATAGGCCTTTCTGGCCCAGTCGCCGAACCGGGTAACGTCGAGCGGCATCATGTCCACCGGTGGCACGCCCTCGAGGATCCAGTCGGCGAGCGCCCAGCCCACGCCTGCGCTCTGGGAGAAGCCCGGAATCATGCCGGCTGCGACGAAATGGCTGGTCATGCCCGGAATGGGGCCGACCAGGGCGGCGCCGTCGGGAGACCACATCATCGGGCCGTTGACGACCCGCTTGATTCCGGCAGAGCCGAAGCAGGGAACGATACCGATCGCAGCTTCCATGTTGACAGCAATGCGGTCGATGTCGTCGGGAAGCAGTTCCATGCCGAAATCGGCCGGAGTCCCGTCGACGGACCAGTGGACGCCCTCGCGCTCGTAGCATCCCAGCAGAAGGCCCTTGCCTTCCTGGCGCAGGTAGAATTCGTTGTCCTGGTCGCGGGTCAGGGGGATCTCGCTGTCGAGTGCCGCCACATCCGCGATGTCATCGGTGACGACATACTGGTGTTCCATGGGGACGAGCGGCAACGTGTAACCGGCCATGGCGGCCACTTCCCGTGCCCACAATCCTGCCGCATTGACGACCGTTTCGGCGACGACCGTCCCATTTCCTGTCTCGACGTTCCAGTTGCCGTCACGCCGCCGCTCGAATCCGGTGACGGGACACTGCCTCTCGATGACGGCGCCGCCCATGCGCGCGCCCCTGGCAAAGGCGAGAGTGACCCCGGACGGGTCGACATGCCCGTCCGTGGCGCCCCACATGCCGCCGAGCACCCGGCTGGTGTCGACAAGCGGATTGAGCCGAACGATTTCGTCGCAGCCGATGATCTCGAACTCCTGGCCAAGGTACCGCGCCCGCGCCCGCTGGACCTTCAGCTCATCGAAACGGTCCCCGCTGGTCGCAAGGTAGAGGCCGCCGCAACGGTGCAGGCCACATGACTGTCCGGTTTCCTTCTCGAGGCTGTCGTATAGCCTGATCGAATAGTCCTGAAGGCGAGCGAGGCTGGCATTGCCGTGCATGGCGTGGATGTTGGCCGCTGCGTGCCAGGTTGATCCCGCCGTCAGATCGGCCCGTTCCAGAAGCAGCACGTCAGAGCAGCCGGCGCGTGTCAGGTGGTAGGCGACCGAGCAACCGACCACACCGCCGCCGATGACGACGACACGGGCCTGTGACTTCATGGAGGGGCTCCGGATGACACCGACGCCACAATGCGTTGAGAGACCAGCGGTCGCAAGATCCGCAACAGGGGCCCCCGCACCGATCAGGGTTGCGAAGGCGCGCGCAGGCCTTTGAGGAAACGGCCGACGAGGAAGGCGGTCCAGGCAATCCAGACCACGAGCGTTCCCCACAGATCGACATGCGGTTCCACGAACCTCAGCCAGACGAGAACGATCAGGACAAGGCCCGCGATGCTGTAGAACACCATGTCACCGAATTCCAGCTTCACTTCACCGCCCCGAAGGTAAGGCCGCGGGTGAGGTGGCGCTGGATGAACCAGATCATGATGAGGACCGGCACGGACACCACCACGGAGGCCGCCGCCAGCTGTCCCCAGTACGTGCCGTGCGGTGTGACGAGGCCGGGGAATGCCGCCGGAAGGGTCTGTGCTCCGGTGCCTCCAATCATGAAGGCGAAGAGGAACTCGTTCCATGCGAAGAGGAAGGAGATCATGGCGGTGACGGCAATTCCCGGACGCGCCAGGGGCAGGATGATCCGCCGGAAGACCTGCCATTCTGTCGCTCCCTCCGTGAGCGCCGCTTCATCGAGTTCACGCGGAATGTCGTTAAAGAAATTGCGCATCAGGTAGATGACGAGGGCGAGGTTGAACGTGGTCTGGGCCACGGTGACTGCGACGAGGGTTCCAAGCAGTCCGATGGACTGGAAGAACATGTAGAGCGGCAGCACCAGCGCGATGCCGGGTGCCATCCGGGTGGTCAGCACGTAGAAGTAGACGTGCTTTTCCCCGTAGACCCGGAACCGCGAGAACGCATAGGCCGCAGGCAGTCCCAGGACAAGGCACAACAGGGTGCTGGCGCTCGCCGTGACGAGCGAGTTGAAGAGGTTGGTCGCGAACGTGCCGACGACGAACGCTTCGTGGAAATTGCTGAGAGTGGGCGAGAACAGGATCTTCGGAGTCGGCGACATGACATCGGTCCGGTGCTTGAAGGCCGTCGCGATGAGCCACAGGAAAGGCGCGAGTGCCGCTGCCGTCACCAGCCAGATCACGGCAAGCTCCACCCAGCGCCCGATCCGGCCGCCCGTGAGCACTGTCTCGTTCATGCCTGGGCCCTTGACATGCGCCCGATCAGTTTCATGGCCACGAATGTCAACACGAAGCTGATGAAGAACAGCAGGGCAACTACCGCCGATCCGTAGCCGAGGTTCCAGAAGACGAAGTTCACCTTGTAGGCGAAGATGGTGAGCAGTTCGGTGGCCGCACCGGGCCCGCCGCCGGTCATGATGAACACCTGATCGAAGACCTTGAAGGCGTCCGTGAGGCGCAACAGCAGAACTACGCCGATGATCGGCTGCAGCATCGGAAGGGTAATGCGCCGGAAGATGTGCCAGCGCGAAGCACCATCGACAACGGCAGCCTCGAAGGGCTCGCGCGGCATTCCGATGATGGCCGCCAGGAAGATCATGGTCACGAAGGGCGTCCACTGCCAGACATCGACCGCGACGATCGTGAGGAACGCGTTGAACGGGGTTCCCAGCAACCCTTCGGGCGCAATGCCCAATTCTCTCAGCATGATGCCGAGAAGACCGAAATCGGGATTGAGATTGAGGCGGGCGACAAGTCCGACAACGACCGGTGCCAGAACCATCGGAATCAGCAGCAACGGCATGATGATACGCTTCAGCACCATGTGATAGGAGATCAGAACGGCAAGCGCCAGACCGAGCACGAACTCCAGGGGAAGTGCGATTACCATGTAAAGGAGGGTGACGCTGACACCGTGGAAGAGATCGTCGTCGAAGACGGCCTTGCGATAGTTGTCGAGGCCGATGAATTGGCCGTTCTTTCCCGGCTGGGAGTAACTGAGGTAATGGACAGACTGGTCCAGCATGACCAGGAACGGCCAGAATTCGATGACCAGCAGGAAGGCCAGCATCGGCAGGAGCCACTGGTAGCCGCCCCAGGCCGTCCTGCGTGTCATTCCGCTCATCCTCGACCTTCCCGGATGGCTTCGCCAGTGGTCCGGTCGAAGAGCTTCAGCTCCTTGAGATTGACGTCGAAGGAGAGCTTCTCGCCTTCACGAACCGCCCTTGGCCGGACCATCTTGGCGATCATTTCGTTGGGGCCGAAATTCACGAACAGGAGCGTTTCGCTGCCGAGCGGCTCCACGATGTTGATGGTGCTCTCGAAAGTACTCCTCTCGTCGGGAGGTATCCCGTGTCCCTGTGGCGCGATATCGTCGGCTCGAAGGCCGATCACGACCTCGCGGTCCGCCACCACCCAGTCCGTCAGCCGCCGGGGAACCGGCAATCGCCGTTCCTCGTCGACCTGAAGGACCTTGCCCTCCTTATCCTCGACGATCACGGCATCGAACATGTTCATCGGAGGCGATCCGATGAACCGGGCAACGAAGGTGTTCGCCGGGTTGTGGAAGATGTCTTCCGGCGTACCGGTCTGTTCGACCTTGCCCGAACGCAGGATGACGACGCGGTCGGCCAGTGTCATCGCCTCGACCTGGTCGTGGGTGACATAGACGACCGTGGTCTCAACCTTCCTGTGCAGGCGCTTGATTTCCGTGCGCATCTGGGTGCGCAACTGGGCATCGAGATTGGAGAGCGGCTCGTCGAACAGAAAGACATCGGGATGACGAACGATGGCGCGGCCCATTGCGACCCGCTGACGCTCGCCTCCGGAGAGCTGGCCCGGTTGGCGGTTGAGCAGGCCATCCAGTCCCAGAATGTCGGCGGCTTCCCTGATCTTGAGATCGATCTCCTTCCTTGGCATCTTGGCGAGCGTCAGTCCGAACGCCAGGTTGTCCCGCACCGACATGTGGGGGTAGAGGGCGTAGTTCTGGAACACCATGGCCACATTGCGTTTTCGGGGCGGTTCGCTGTTCACCACCCTGCCGTCGATCAGGATGGTGCCCTGCGTAATCTCTTCGAGCCCGGCAATCATGCGCAAGACGGTCGATTTGCCGCATCCGGATGGCCCGACCAGTACGACGAATTCGTTGTGATCGATTTCGAGGCTGACATCGCGAACTGCGACCACGTCACCGTAAGTCTTCGAAACGTTCTCGAGCCGGACTTCCGCCATAGTATTACTCTTCGGCGGCCTCCCGGCATGCCGTCAGTATGTCTCGCAACTGTGAGGTGAGCGCGCCCTTGCGCGGCGAGAATGAGCCCTCAAGCGCCGCCGTACCTATGGTGAAGGCATCGGCGCCGGCCTTGGCAACGGCACGAATGCGCTCCGGTGAATCGATGCTGCCGGCAACCACCACCTGGCCGCTGGTGCCGGCACGCGCGGCGTAAACGAGATCGATCGGATCGCTCTGGGTTGCACGATAGGCAAGGAGGTCGACGCCGGCACAACCCATGTCGACGAAGCGGCGGCAATCCGCCTCGATGGTCTCGGCCGTGCCACCGAGTCTGGTCGGGTGCCCTTCGGGCCGGCCGGCAAACGGCAGGTAAGCGATGCCGCTCCCCTCGAGGATCTCCAGCACATCACTCACATCGGTCCCCCCGAGCAGGCGATCGACCCCCAGTTCACGGGCGGTACGCGCGGATTCGAGGCACGCCTCCTTCGACGTGCTGACCACCTCCATGTAGCTGATCGCCCCGGAATCCTTGATCGCCCGGTTGAGCATACGGAGTGTTTCCCTGTCGACTCCGACATCCTTGAAACCAACGTGACCCAGCCCGAAGTCTCTGGTCTCGTCGAACACGTCCAAGCAATCAAGGATGGTCTGATCCTGGCGGGTCAGCATGAAAATGAAGTCGATCATGGTGTCACGCATCTTCCTCCCCGAAACGGTCTGGCGCTCAGGATCGCGCCAAGGCTACCCGAAGTCCGGCCTGACTGAAAACGCAAATTCGGCAAGCACGGTCGCGCGTCTTTCGGCGAATTGGCCGGGGCTTCCTTATCCGCTATCCTCCGGTTCATGCGCCTGGGGGGAGGCACCGCGGTTTCGGTGAACAGCACATGACGCAATCAGCCACCACCAACCGGTGGAAGCGTTACGATGTGTGGGACGAAAGGCCCCTCAGCTTCGACAGGTTTGCGCCCGACAGCCCGCAAGACGGATTCCGTGCCACCAACAGCCCGACCGACCCGAAACCGTCGCTGGTCCTGGTAGAGGGAAGGGTTGTCGAGATGGATGGTGTGGCGGAAGCCGGGTTCGACATGATCGACGAATTCATCGCCCATCATCATATCGATCCGGAGGTCGCCGCCGAAGCGATGGCAATCGACAGCGCAGGCTTCGCTCGCCGCCTTGTCGACGTCAATGTGGAGCGAACGGAGCTGGTTCGTCTGGCCCGGGGGATGACTCCCGCAAAACTCTGCGAAGTCCTTGATGGCATGAACACCCTGGAACTGTCGTTCGCCCAGGCAAAGCTCCGCACCCGCGAGGCGCCCGGCAATCAGGCTCACGTGACCAATGCCAAGGATGATCCGGTCCAGATGGCGGCAGACGCCGCCACGGCGGCGGCCATGGGATTCGACGAGATCGAGACGACCATGCGCGTGGCGCGCAATTCCTGGTCGAATGCGCTGGCATGCCTCGTCGGCGCCAGCGTCGGAAAGCCGGGGACCCTTTTCCAGTGCGCATGTGAGGAAGCCGAAGAACTCAAGCTCGGCATGGCCGGCCTCACATCCTATGCCGAGACGGTTTCGGTTTACGGAACGGAGGGCTCCTTCATCGATGGTGACGACACACCATGGTCGAAGGCCTTCCTGATCGCCGCCTATACCTCGCGCGGGATCAAGGCGCGGTGCACCTCCGGCGGAGGTGCGGAACTGCTCATGGGTTTTCATGATACCAGATCGCTGCTTTATCTCGAGGCCCGTTGCCTGTGCGTGCAGCACGGGATCGGAGTGCAGGGTACCCAGAACGGTGGAATCGATGGTGCTCCGGTCACCGGATCGATGATGGGAGGCATGCGCGAGATTCTGGCGGAAAACGTCCTGGCGGCCCTGCTCGACCTCGAGTGCGCTTCCGGCAACGATACCAGAATCAGCGAATCGGAAATCCGGGTCGGTGCCAAGATCATGCCCCACCTCATGTCGGGAACAGATCTTCTCTGCTCGGGTTTCGGTTCGATTCCGGCCTATGACAACTCCTTTGCGGCCTCTCTTTTCAACGGCGAGGAGATCGAGGACTTCCTCGCCGTTCAGCGGGATTTCGAACTCGATGGCGGGATCCGCCATGTTCCGGAAGAACGGATCATGGCCATACGCCGCCGCGCCGTCGACGCACTCGAGGCTGTCTACCGGGATCTCGGCCTCGCCGAACTGAGCGAGGCGCAGAAGGACAGTGTCGTTCAGGCCAGCGGATCTCGCGACACCCAAACCTTCTCAATGACCGAGGTCGGCGCCATTTCGGAAGAGATCTGCCGGAGGGGTATCACTCTTCTCGACATCATCGCGGCTCTCGCCCGCACGGGTTTCGAGGATGTGGCAGAGGATCTTCTCCTGCTCCTGCGTTATCGGGTGAGTGGCGATTACCTCCAGACCGCGGCGGTGATTCGCGACAGGCGTGTGGTAAGCGCCGTCAATCACCCCAATGACTACAGCGGTCCCCGAACCGGGTATCGCCTGTCCGAATCGCGTCGCGATGAAATCGCCGGCATTCGGAAAATTCTCTCGAAGGACGAGATCTTCGAAATGGAGGAACGCCACGCCGCCAGAGAGCGGCGGCGATACCACATGGAACCGGTAGGCGATGCCGCCTGTGGCATCGAGGAAGGCGAGGTCGTCATCGCGATCAGCCCGGCCTTCGGCCGGAAGCTGCACCAGACCACCTCGGGCCTCTTCCTTTCCAATGTGATGAAAGTGTTGCTGGAAGGTGTGAGGGAGGGTGGCGGAAGCGCAAGAGTCGTGCGCGTGTGGCACACGGCCGATACCTCGTTTCTGGGACTCACCGCAGCGCGCCTTTCCGCTTCCGGTATCGGAATCGGCATCCAGGCCAAGGGAACCGCGGTCATCCACACGGCCGACGACTATCCTCACATGAACCTGGAACTGTTCTCCCAGGCGCCGATCACACAGCTCGAGCACTACCACCAGATGGGGCGCAACGCGGCGTGCTATGCCCGAGGAGAGCGCCCCGAACCTGTCAGCATTCCCTACGGGGGAGAAGCGCTCGGCGCCCGTTTCCATGTTCAGACATCGCTGATCTATGCCCTGGAAACGGGCATGCTGAAGGAGGATGCAAAGCCCGAGGAACTCAGGGTGACATTCCATGGATAGGAGACGCCACGCTATCGAAGAACTCTATCCGGCAAGCGAGAAGCAGGCCGGCAGGATCGCCACCCCGGGTGGCCATTCTCTGGACGACCTCACGCTTGAGAATGTGATCGAGGGGACGCTCACGGTCGAGGACGTGGGCATCCAGCCTGCCTCGCTTCGCCTTCAGGGCGAAATCGCTCGTGCCGCCGGGCGCGATCGTCTTGCCGACAATTTCGATCGGGGTGCCGAACTGGTCAAAGTGCCCCAGGAGGAGATCTTCGAAACCTACGAGATGCTTCGCCCCGGCCGGGCGCGGAACAAGGCCGAACTGCTCGAACTCGCCGAACGCTACCGGCGGGAGTACGGTGCGGTCCACATCGCCGAACTGATCGAGAACGCCGCCGGAGTCTACGAGCGCCGCAATCTCTTCAGGAAGCGATATTGATCGAGGGGGGCCTGCGATCCTTTGTATGGCCTTCTCCAGGAACAGTGCGGTCGGCAGCATGCCCTCGACCAGGGCAATCATCGCCGGGCTCGTCTCGCCTGGGCGCTCGAAGGTCTTCCGGTATGTGTCGAAATCCTCGCGCAGCGAGTATCAGCCTGCCGATCGCCGGCACCGCTTGGTAGCGCCGTCCCCAGTTCTCGACCGTGCGCCTGATGCGCCGGTGGTCGGTGAAGTTAGTACTCGCAAGGCGCGCCCGGTGCTCCGTGTCGGGCACGAAGTTGAACCATACCTTCCCGGTGACTACGCCGGCCTGGTTCATCACCTGACAGGGAAGGCGCCCGAGCAGCTCCAGAAGCGCGACATGGCCGGCTTTCCCGGTCGTTCCGGTAGGGCCAGCCGTCCAGGAAGCGGTGTGAACATCCGCAGACCAGCTCGACAGGGTAATCGCAGGCGAAGTCCGCAAGCGCCCGCCGGTTGAGACCGATACCAATGTTGCGCAATGCGCTTCATAACCGCGCCGCCACCAGGGTGGGTATCGATATGGGTGGCATAGGGCGGCTACCGGAACCGCAGGCATGATCCCCCGTCTGGACACCAGATCATGTGGTGAGGGTATTGTTCAGTACGGGTAGTGGATACCGTGTAGCGCCAGTCACACTTCGTTCGTGTGTCCCAGATGCCCAAGGCAGGTCTCGAGCGCGTCGGGGTTGGCAACGTGGGGCGGCCTCTGGCCCTTCATTAGACGTGCCAGGCCGTCGGCAAGCATTCTTGCGGTATTGGCCGGAACGTCGCTGGAGATACCGGCGGCATGGGGGGTGAGAAGGAGGCGATCCTTGCCGATGGAAAGAAGCGGACTGGTCGGCGCAAGCGGTTCATCTGGATAAACATCGAGCAGCGCGGCGGTGATCTGGCCACCCTGAAGGGCACCCAACAGGGCATCGTAATCGAGCGCCGCCGCCCGCGCCGTGTTGAGCACATAGGGCCGTTTCGACATTGCCGCGAATTCAGCTCTTCCCAGCAACGGCGCTACATCCCCGGGCAGGCGCGCATGAACGGAGATGATGTCGCTTTCGGCGAGAAGACGATCGAGCGTCACAAGCTCGATTCCTGACGCTGCCACTGACGCGGCATTGGCAAAGGGATCCGACGCCAGAACCCTCGCACCGAAGGCGCGGGCGAGGCGGCCCACCAGGCAGCCGATCTTGCCAGCCCCGACAAGTCCGAGCGTACGGTCGCAAAGTTCCGGGCCGCTCGGCTTTTCGAAGGTGTCCTCCAACGGTGTCGTCCACGCGCCATCCCGGACCCAGTCGATGGCGTGCGGAATCCTGCGCATCAGATTGATCATGCCCGCAATCACGAATTCAGCGACAGCCTGTTCGTTGCGGCCTGGTGCGTGGAGAACAGGAATTCCTCGCTTGCTGGCGGCTTCGAGATTGATGTTGACCGGGCCACCCCTGCCGCAGCAGATGGCGATCAGCGAGCGCGCCTGTTCGAGCATTGCTGCCGTGACGGGAGCGAATGTCGTGACCAGGAACCGGCAGTCCGCCATCTCGCGTGCGATCTCGGTGGCATCTCCGAAGGCCTCGGAGACTTCGTCGGAACGGAACGCGGTCAGTTCACTGCTTTCGATATCGATGCTGCGAAAGGAAAGCGTGAGCCCGTCCTGCGCGAACCGTTCTTCGAGGGCCATTTCGAACAGCCTGGCCGGTGTGAACGTGTCACCCAGGATCAGGCACTCCTTTCCGGTCATGTCTTGTCCAGGTTCCGTGATCGGCATCGCCCGGGGTCTGCTGTCATCCGTTCCACGCGATTCGGGACGGTTCCCGGGGGGATGCCGGTTCCGGTCCGACAGGGAGTCCTGAATGACAATCGCGAGCATGGGGGGATGAAAACGGGTGGGCAAACCTCGGCGCACGCACGGTCCATCTTTCTGCCTCTCCCATCTATGGTCACTGTTTCAGGCTCTGTTCCACTGCACGGCACCACGTGTGGTACCGATCATCCCATAATGCCCTGTCGGCATGCTCCGGCGCGAAGGTTGTGCCGTCTTGAGATGTGGGGAGGTCTTCGAGGTCGGTCCACAGGCCGGCGCCCACGCCCGCCATGAGAGCCGTGCCGTAGGCCGTCAGTTGCTCGATTCCGGAGCGGCGGACCGGCAGGCCGAGAATGTCGGCCTGCAGCTGCAGGAAGTAGTCGCTTCGTGCAAGACCGCCATCCACGCGGATGGCGTCATGAGGGGGCATCCCGGCTTTGGCCATGTCATCGAGGACTCTCTTCACCTGGAAGCAGATCGCTTCCAGCGCGGCCTGGCAGACCTCGCCATCGCCGCTCGAGCCTTCGAGACCCAGCAGAGCCGCGCGCGCCTCGGGAATCCACCAGGGTGAGGCCAGGCCCTGGAAAGCAGGCACCAGGACCACGCCCGAACTGCCACCGGCACGTTGCGCCCTGCGGATGACATCGGCAGCGTCCTCGCAAAGACGAAGATGATCGACCAGCCAGTCCAGGATGGCCCCGGCGTACATCACAAACCCCTCGAGTGCATAGACCGGCCCGTCGAGATGCCAGGCCACGGTCTGGAGGCACCCGCTGCCCTCCACGGGCCGGAACGCCTGGCCGGTATTCATCCAGACAAACGCACCGGTGCCGTAGGTGGTCTTCAGGTCGCCACTGTTCCGGCAACCGTGGCCGAAGAGCGAGGCCTGCTGGTCTCCCATCACCGCGGTCACCGGCACGGCCGCACCGAAGTGCCCTGCCGGGCATTCGCCCAGCATTCCGCCTGAAGGACGCAGCAGGGGCATTTCCGCAAGGTCGAGGCCAAAGAGCTCCAACAGTTCCCCGTCCCATTCGAGAGTCGTCAAGTCCAGCAGCATGGTGCGCGAAGCGTTGCTGAAATCGGTCACGTAGACCGCGCCTTCCGTCAGGCGCCACAGAAGCCAGCTATCCACCGTGCCCCACAGCACCTCACCGGTCGCAAGCGCTGACGCGATGTCCGGCCGGTGATGCGTGATCCAGAGAAGTTTTGTCGCGGTGAAGGTGGGGTCGAGATCGAGTCCCGTTTTCTGGCGAATCAGAGTCCGGTTGTCCGGATTGTCGACATCCCGTGTCTCGCCGGTACTGCGCCGACACTGCCAAACGATGGCAGGATACACGGGTCGCCCGGTCCGACTCTCCCAGAGAACCAGGGATTCCGTGTGGTTGTCGATGCCGAGCCCGGCGACCGACGAGGCCGGAACGCCGGCAATGTCCAGTAGGTCGCGGATGCACTCCAGGACGTTCGCCACCATGGCTTCCGGGTCCTGTTCCACCCACCCTGGTTCAGGATGGCTTACCGCCATGGCCCTGCCGGTATCGGCAAGCACATGACCGTCACGGTCGAGCAGAAGAGCCTTGGTGCCGGACGTGCCCTGATCGATGCCGATCACGTGGTCCGGTGTCATCGGTCGACAGCTGCGTGGGGACTCCTCACCCGGAGCCCGAGAGGCTCCGGGTGAGGAAATAACGACTGGTCCTACTGATACTCGGCAAGCGCCGGGATTTCCGCATACATTTCCTCGACTGCGGCATCGAGACCTTCCTTGGGTTCCACCTGGCCCGTCAGAACCGCGCTGATGTGCTTCATCAGAATCTCCTCCACGGTCGCGTATTCGGGGAAGTTCTCCAGCTTGAAGATCACCGGCTGCGTGTTGCCCGTCACCGGGTCCACGGCATCCACATAGCTCGCCGGCACCCCGTGCGCTTCGCCGGCGTTGCGGTAGGCGGGCGTGCCGTCGTACTCGGGAACGCGGCCGCTCAGCAGATAGTGGTTGGTCGCTGAGTAGTCGAGTGCTTTGACCGATTCCTCGTGGTAGGCCGACTCGGTAAGGGAAATGCTTCCCGTCGACATCAGCTTCGCCTGCACGTCCGGCCTCTGCGTCCACTGCAGGAAGAGAGCAGCCGCTTCCGGATTCTTCGAACTTGTCGGGATGAACATGCCCCACTGGTGCAGGTTGACGATCTTGCGTGCACCAATCGGTGTGCCGCTGAAAGCGATCTTCCCGGCAACGGTCGATTGCTCCTCGTCGTGAGCCATCGCGTATGAGGCATCTGCCCACAACAGCGCCTGTGCGGCGATGCCGCTCTGAATGGCCGCAAGCTGCTCATCCCAGGTGTATGTCAACGATCCGGACGGGCATGTCTCGGTCAGCAGCTCCTTGTAGAACGTCAGCGCCTCGACACCCTTCTCATTGTTGATCACCAAAGGTCCGTATTCGGGTCCCGAGGCGCTGTCGACAACCAGGCCGTCAAAGGCATAGAGGATGTTGTAGAAGTTGTAGAGCATCGAGACGTGGCGCTTGCCCGAAAGGGTGAGGCCATAGAAGGGCTGCTCGAGGACTTCGCCCGCCAGTGTCTCGCCGGCATCCCTGGTGAAGAACTCCGATGTGTCGCGAAGTTCGTCCAAGGTCACTGGCGGCGAGGGCAGGTCGTAGCCGTACTGCTCCTTGAACGCCGCCTGCTCGTCGGGATGCTCGAACAGGTCGTAGCGCCAGTTGAGATAGATCGTGTGCGCCGAGAAGGGCACACCGTAGAGCTTGCCTTCGTGGGCCAGTGACGCGTTGAGCCAGTCCTGGCTCAGGATTTGATCGACAACGGCGAATTCCGGATCGGCGAGCTCAGGGTCGTTGAGATAGGTTTCCAGCGGCAGGGCCCAGCCGTTCACGACGAGCGCGGGAACGCGCATCAATGGATTGAGCACCGCATCATAGAATCCCGTTCTGCCGATGAAGTCGGCCGTGGTCTTCTGAATCACCTGATCGAAGGCGTGCTGTTCGACCTCGACCTTGATCCCGGTCTCCTCTTCGAAGGCCGCCTTTTGCTGATCAAGGGATTCGAGCGGGGGCAATGCCTCGCCGATGACGCGGATGGTTACCCCTTCGTAGGGTTTGGCGGCCTCCTTGAGAGACCACCCTTCGGCTCCGGCACTGGAAAGCACAACGGCACTTCCCGCCACAATCGAAGCGAGCAGCAGATTACGTGAAAACCGCAATGGCATGATGTCCTCCTCTGATGTTCACCATAGTTCAGTCAAAAACTCCTCCTGGCGCTACGCCAAACCTGACACAACCGTTCAGATCGCCGGAACGGTCCCGCGCCGCACGGGCAGAAGGATATTGGAATGCCGGCGGACGGTCGAGTCTGAACGATCCCTGCGAAACCCCACCCGAAGACGGCGGTCCGTCCGCCCGCACCAGGAGATTTCTGCACGAGGCGCGAGTCCGGACCACCACCGACAGAAGCCTTGCCCGCGAGGCTGCTGGTTCGCCCGTGGTCCCTTTCCAATCGAGGAATCGACGTTTCCAACGTCTTGCTTCCAGGGGCGGCGAAGCCACAGGCTGCCCCTTTCAGAGCGTCATGTAGCGGGGTCGGACGTACCGGACGACTGGGGTACAGGTTTCGGGGCCTGTTCCTTATCTGCGTGACGGCCGGGTGGAGAGCCGGATCCGTCCGGCAGGACTCAACCGCAAGAAGGGGCGGTTCTCCGGACACCCGCATTCGCGGAGCCTAGAACGTCTGCCCCGGGCCTTCGAGCCCGCCATTGAATCCGGGGGTCGAAACCGTGTCCCGGCAAGGAACGCGACAGGCCTGCCGCTGGCCGTGTTGCCGGAACGTGCAGGTCCGGATGCCAATCTTTGGCGGAGATGTTTCACCGGGGACGGTTCCTGTGCGAAGCTAGGGATACCCGCGTGCCTCATCGAAGGCTGACACGCGAAAGATCTTGAGAACAGGACTCCGGAACAAACAATGCGCCACGCGAAGGTGCGCAGGCCGTCTCTGTGGGTCCTGGTCATGATCTCCTCGATCAGTCCTCTTGCCCTGCAGGCCCTGGTTCCCGCAATGCCAGGCCTTGCCCGCGATTTCGGGACGAGTTTTTCCATCACGCAGATGTCGCTCTCGGTCTATCTCGTCGGCATGGTCGTCGGCCAGTTGGTCTACGGTCCGTTGTCAGACCGTTTCGGCCGCCGTCCGGTTCTCCTGGCGGGCCTCTCCATCTATGTGTGTGGAACCCTGTTTTGCCTGGTGGCGGGGGATATCGCGCCGCTCATCTTCGGACGTGCTCTCCAGGCACTCGGCGGCAGCGCCGGGATGGTGCTGGCGCGCGCCATCATCCGGGACGTCTATGACAGCGAAAGCTCCGCCCAGATGATCTCCTACACGACGGCCGGCATGATCCTGGCACCGATGATCGGTCCCATCATCGGCGGTTATCTCTACGAATGGTACGGCTGGCAGGCAGTCATCTGGCTGGTACTCGCGATCGGTATCGTCGTGACCGGCGTCTGCGTGCTGGCGTTGCAGGAAACCAACATCTTCCGGAGCTCCTCCGTGTCGTTCAGGGATATGGTAAGGGGCTGCGGCGTGCTGCTGCGCTTGCGGCGGTTCCAGGGTTACGCCTTCCAGGTGGCCTTCACCACGGCGTCGTTCTTCAGCTTTCTGGGTGGTGCGTCGGCGGTGGCGGTCAATATCTACGGACGCAGCGCATCCGAATACGCCGTGTGGTTCGTCCTGGTCTCGGGCAGCTACATGACCGGCAACTTCATCTCGGGACGGATCAGCCGCCGCCTTGGGATCGATCGCATGATCACGATCGGCACGGTGTTCTCGATGATCACCGCCTGCCTGATGATGGCCATCCTGCTCTTCGGCTCATTCGGACTGGGGCATTTCTTCATCCTTGTCGGCATGATGTCCCTGGGCAACGGTTTCAGCATGCCGAACGGCTTTGCCGGCATAGTCAGTGTCGATCCCGGCCGTGCCGGTACGGCCTCCGGGGTTTCCGGCGCCCTGCAGATGGCTCTCGGAGCCATCGCGATGACGATCGTCGGCCATACCCTCGATCAGAGTCCGATGCCCGTGGTCGTCATGATGCTCATTCTTTCGGTTCTGGCATGGCTTGCCCATTTGCACGGTACGAGAGGATGAGTACCTTGCGCGCCGGACCGCCGGGATAAGGAGACGCTGACTTGAAGGCCGTGCTGTGCAGAAAATGGAGCGGACCGGAAGACCTCGTTGTCGGCGAGGTGCCGGAGCCGGAACCCGGCCCCGGGGAAATGGTCATTGGTGTTGAGGCCTGCGGAGTCAATTTCGCCGATACCCTCATCATCCAGGGAAAGTACCAGGTGAGGCCCGAACACCCCTTCACGCCAGGGATGGAGGTGGCGGGCAAGGTCCTGAAGACCGGCGAGGACGTGGAGGGTTTTTCCCCCGGCGACGCCGTGATCGGCATACCCGGTATGGGAGGATTTGCCGAGCAGGTGGTGTGCAAGGTCTCGCAGGTGATGCGGCGCCCGGCCGAGACCGACGGCGTGACAGCAGCCGCGATCCCGATCGTCTACGGCACCGCGCATATCGGTCTTGAACACCGCGGTTCGCTCAAGGCGGGTGAAAGCCTCCTCGTGCTCGGCGCCTCCGGCGGCGTCGGCCTTGCCGCCGTGGAGGTGGGCAAGGCCATGGGCGCCTTCGTGATTGCGGCGGCGAGCAGTGCCGACAAGCTCGAAATTGCGCGCCGGCACGGCGCGGACCATCTGATCGACTACAGCAGTGGAGAGTTCCGCAACGAGGTCAAGGAAATCACGGGTGGCGGCGCGGACGTCATCTTCGATCCCGTGGGCGGCGATGTATTCGATCAGTCCCTGCGCTGCATCGCCTGGGAGGGGCGCCTGCTCACCATAGGATTCGCCTCGGGACGCATACCCCAGGCGCCGGCCAATATCCTTCTGGTCAAGAACATCGCCGTCATTGGCGTTCACTGGTCGAACTACCGCCAAACCCGGCCGGATCTCCTGCGCAGTTCCTTCGACCGGATCTTCTCATGGATCGGGAACGGAACATTGAACCCCCTGGTCTCGAAGACCTGCAGCCTCGAAGACGTTGCCGACGCCCTCAATGAACTCATCGCCCGGAAGGCGCGCGGAAAGATCGTCGTGATCCCCTGAGCAAACCTCATGCGCGCGCCGCGGAGCCACAAGAATAATTTCTCTTTCCCGCCGCGATTCTCCATGACACGGATTTCCCGCGATTTGCGGCGATCCGCTTCCTTTTCGGGGTTGGTCGATGGCGTTGGAGCAGGCGTCAACGGTCGCCATGCAGTGGTCAGGCGCGCGCATTGCCCTGCTTCTTGTCAGCATCGCTGATCTTTTCGGTCCAGAATATCATCGTCAAGGAACTGAGCGGAATCTATCCGATCATGGAGTTCGAGTTCTTCAGAACGCCGTCCTCCATTCCCCTCGTGCGGGTCATCGCCTTCATGGATGCCGGCTCGATGGCCTTCCGGCGCCGGCGCCCGGCTGCGCGCCACGCTCATGTTCTTGCCCTGCACGACCTGCTTTCTCGCCGTCGCGCTCTTCTTCTTAATCGCCCGTCCTGGCAACGGCCGCTGCCGCGATCTTTCTGGAAGAGCCTGTGGGAGCACGACGCTGGTGCGCCATTGCCATCGGTTTCGGCGGGGTGCTGCTCATCCTTCAGCCTGGCACGGAGGCCGTCGATCCGGACGGGCACATCGGCGTGCTCTCCGCCCTCATCTGCGCGCTTTCCGTTATCCTCACCCGCAAGATCGGAGCATCGCAAGCCACCGTTTCTCTCCTGATCAGCCAGGCGTTCGTCTATTTCGCCGTGTCCGGCATGGCAGGCGTCCTGATGCGCGAATGGGCGATGCCGACCCTCGAGTACACGCTCCTGCCGGCCGGATGTGGAATCATTGCCGCGATCGCCTTCTACTGCCTGACCCAGGCCTGTCGCATTGCCCCGCCCCGGTCGTCGCGCCCTTCGAATACAGCGGCACGCTGTGGAGCGTCACATGGGGATTCCGTTTCTGACGTGAGATGTCCAACGCCCTGGCGGTCATTCTCGCCTCCGGCATCCACATCATGCACCGAGAAGCCGTGCGTGCCCGGAACGCCACGAGATCGCGGCGGCGGCGTCCAGACGCAATCCAGCCTGAGGCAGTTTGCGCGGCTCGAGGTTGCCGGAATTCTCCTCGATGGGGTATCCAGTGAGGTGCCCTGGCGAGAAGAAGGAAACCGGCGGGATGAGACATGAAGGCAAGGTTGCGGTGGTCACCGGTGCGGCACAGGGCATCGGGCTGGCGTGCGCCAAACGGCTGGCAAGCGAAGGTGCCCGGGTCTTCATGGGCGACATCCAGGCCGACAAGGTCTTCGAGGCTGCTGCTGCCATGGACGCGACCGCCATGGCGACGGATGTCTCGCGCCGCGAGGATGTCGACGCCCTGGTCCATTGCGCGTTCGAGAAACACGGCCGGGTCGACATCATGGTCAACAATGCCGGAGTCGGCCTGAGCGCGGGCGTGCTGGACATTTCGGAAGAGGATTTTGACCGCGTCCTGGGCGTCAACCTCAAGGGTGTCCTGTTCGGTTCCCAGGCGGCCGCGCGCATCATGGTGGAGCAGGAGACCGGTGGTGCGATCGTCAACATGTCCTCGGTCCAGGCACAGCTTGCCATTCCCAACAGCGTCGCCTATGGCGTCTCGAAGGCAGGCGTCAACCAGCTGACCCGGATCTTCGCCGTGGCGCTCGCAAGCAAAAACGTGCGTTGCAATGGGGTAGGGCCGGGGACGATACTCACCGACATGGCCCGTGGAGCAGTGCTCTCCAGCGAGGATGCCTACCGCATGATCCTGTCACGCACGCCGCTGGGCCGTCTGGGCGATGCCGCGGAAGTGGCGTCGGTGGTCTCGTTCCTCGCGAGTGACGATGCTTCCTACATCACCGGCCAGGTCATCTATCCCGATGGTGGCCGCTTGCCCGTGAACTACACCGTGCCCGTGGATGAACTGCCGCCAATTCCGGAATGATCACGCCGTATCCATCGACACTGTGCATTCGGCTCATGGATGGCATGGGGCAGAGAAGGGCAGCATGATGACCATCCCAGCGATACTCGATTGCGATACCGGGCATGACGATGCGATGGCCATCCTGCTCGCCGCGCGCACACTCGATCTCAAGGGATTGACCACCGTTCACGGCAACGCATCGCTGGAAAACACCACTCTCAACACCTGCAAGATCCTGGAACTGACCGGACTCGACCGTATTCCGGTCGCGGCCGGGGCGGCACAGCCTCTTCGGCGCCGGCTTTCGCATGCCCCCGGGGTCCACGGCATGACGGGCATGGACGGTCCCGACCTTCCACCGCCTTCCATCGGACCGGTCGACGAGAGTGCGGCGGACTTCATTGTTCGCATGGCAGGCGAAGTTGACGGACTTCATCTTGTCGCAACCGGCCCGCTGACCAACATTGCAGAAGCGCTCGGCGCCTGCAGCGACGGAAAGAAATCCCGCATTGCCGGTATCAGCCTCATGGGCGGCTCGACCGGTCCGGGCAACGCCACGCCAGTGGCCGAATTCAACATCTGGGCCGACCCGGACGCTGCCGACATCGTGTTCCGGAGCGGCATTCCCATCCGAATGGTGGGACTGAACGTCACGAGGCAGGTCGCGGCGACGCCTGACAAACGTCGGGACATCCGTGTTCTCGGCACCCGCACCGCGCTTGCTGTCGCCGACCTTCTCGACTTCTTCAGCGACCGGTTGCAGGAGCGCTACGGTTTGCCCGGTGCCTCCATGCACGATCCGCTGGCGGTCTCGGCACTGGCCGGGCCCGGCATTGTGCGGTTCGAAGCCATGCAGGTCGACATCGAACTCGAAGGAGAGCATACCTTTGGCATGACCGTCTGTGACCAACGCCATCTGTCGCCCGTGTCCGCCCGTCGTCTGCGCAGGCCTCTGGGACATCCCAATGCCGAGGTTGCGGTTGCCGTGAATCCCCGGCGCTTCTGGGAACAGTTCATCGAGGTCGTGGCGACCTACCCATGAGGAACCTGCCCGAATACGACGCCGACGAGATGCTGGAGGGGATCCGGACCTGGATTCTCGTCGAAAGCCCCACGGACTTCCCGGAAGGCGTCAACCGGATGATGGATCTTGCGGAACGCGAGATGGTGTCGCTGGGCGCCGAAATCGCGCGGGAGCCTGGCGGCGAAAACTACGCCGACATGCTCACTGCCCGCGTCAGCGGTGAATCGGAAGGCCCGGGCATCCTCGTGCTCGGCCATCTCGATACCGTGCATGGCGTCGGCACGCTGGAAGAGGCGCTTCCCTTCCGCAAGGAAGGTGACCGTGTCTATGGTCCGGGAATCTACGACATGAAAGGCGGGATGTATGCCGCCTGCTACGCCCTGAAACAACTGCTTCGCGCGGGACGCAAGCCGAGGCTTGCGGTCACCTTCATGTTCATCCCCAATGAGGAGGTCGGAAGCCCCACCACACGGGAGCGCATCGAAGCCGAGGCCAGGCGTCACCGTTATGTCCTGGTGCCTGAACCTGCCAAGCAGGGAAGGCTCGTCACGGGACGCCATGGCATCGCCGATTCCACGTGAAGACGAGGGGCAGGCCTTCACATGCCGGCTCGACCCTTTCCCGCGGCCGTAGCGCGATCCGTGAAATGGCGGAACAGATTCTGGCCATCGAAGCGATGTCGGACCCTGAAACCGGCGTGACACTGAGCGTCGGAATCGTTCACGGCGGCACCTTCGTCAACGTCGTTCCCATCGAGTGCCACGCCGAGGTGCTGGCAGTCTTTCCGACCGGCGAGGCCTTCGAGACCATCACGTCGGCACTGTCTTCCCTGGAGCCGGTCAACTCGGATGTCGGCGTCGTCGTGGAACAGGGACCGGTCCGGCCGCTCTTCGAACCGAACGCCGGGGTGCTCGACCTCTATGCCCGTGCCGAAACGGTTGCCAGGTCCATCGGGTTCGTGCCCGGCCACGGAAGCTTCGGAGGCGGCAGCGACGGCAATTTCACAGGTGCGATGGGAATCCCAACGCTCGATGGCCTTGGCCTGTGCGGCGACGGCGCCCATACCCACGACGAATACATCCTCTATTCTTCCCTGGTCCCCAGGGCCCGCCTACTGGCGGGCCTGATGGAAAGTCTGGACGAGGAAGGAACGTGAGGCATCCCAACGCATATCATTGAAGTACGTGTCGCCGATGCACCTTCCGGAGGCCGCGGCTGAATGACCAGTCCCGCTGGTCACATAGAGGCCATTGTCCTCGACTATCCAGTCTATGGAAGACCCGGTTTTCCGGGATCATGAGGCAAGACCGTTACGGCCCCCTGGAAAGGCGAACCCGTGGCGGGGATCCGCCCGATGGAACAGCGGTGGCAACCAACGCCAGACGAGCGATTGGCGTACCTCGAACGCCGTGGTTGCCCGGTTCGCCCGTCGGTTCCCGGACAGACGATCCGACTGGTGGAACGGCGGGTGCACATGAGGGGTTTCTCGACGACGCGGTGAATGGGCGTCGCCTATGTCGACACTTCGGTACGCCGCCATCGCCTTCGGCGAACCGGGAGCGGAGGCCCGCACACGCTGGCTGAACGGATTCTCCAGGCTGCTCTCGTCCAATCTCCTCGAAGACGAACCGCGCAGCGTTCGCACGTGAGCCTCTGACCTGTGGCACGTCGCATCAGCACTTCATGTTTCTGCCCCTTCCGGGAGCCTCTGGTTCGCCATGCTCGACACCTGCCAAAGGTGCGACCGCAACGTCTCCGGGTTTTCCGGTTCCGTGGGATGCGGGTTTCCAGGAGCGATCCGGCACCCGACGTCAGCGGCCGATGAATGGCAGTTCCGAGACTCTTCCCTGCCGGGGGCCGTCGGGGGCCACCGCCGTCACGGGTGTTCCCGGTTGCCACGCGCTGCGAGCAATCATGGCAAGGGCAATGTTGGCAGCGAGATCCGGCGAGCGGGCCGCGGACGTCACGGTTCCGACAGGCTCGCCGTTGTGGAAGACCGGCCAGGGTTCGACGCACGCAGGACAGGTCTCGCCATCGAACGTGATGCCGCGAATGACTTTCGAGGGACCACCCTCGCTGCGGATGCGATCGAGGGCCTTGCGTCCGATGAACTCGATATCGGCATCGAGGTCCATGTAGCGGTCGAGCGCACATTCGTACGGGTTGTTGTCGATTGTCATGTCGTTGCCGTAGGAAAGCAGCGCTCCCTCGATACGCTCGATCAGGTTCGGACAGCCCGGACCCACCTCGAGATCCCCGCCGACGGCAAACAGTGCGTTGTAGAGAGCCTCGCCGCGTTCCGGATCGTCGATGTAGATCTCGAAACCGCCCTGTTTCGACCAGCCCGAACGCGCCACCACGAATTCGTGCCCTTCGAACGGCAGCGCCGCGAACCGGAAGAACCGGATGGCGCGGACCTCGTCGCCAAGGACCCTCGCGGCAAGGTCGTCGGATTTCGGACCCTGAATGGCGATGGGGCCAATGCCGGGTTCGAACACCTCGACATCGAGGCCCAGGCCGTGGGCGAGGCCCTTGCCCCACAGCATCACGTCGGAATCGGCGAGAGAAATCCAGAAGCGGTCGTCGCCGAGCCGGAGGATGACGGGATCGTTGATCATGCCGCCCTCCTCGTCGACCAGAGGCGCATAGGCGCACATACCCGGTACCAGGCGGCTCATGTCGCGTGGCGTCATCAGCTGGACAAGGAGTTGGGCATCCGGGCCCCGAACCTCGACCTGCTGCTCGCAGGTGACGTCCCAAACCTGCACGTGTCGCTTGAGGTGGCGATAGTCCCCCTCCATCCCGCGGAAGGATGTGGGGAGCAGCATGTGATTGTAGACGGTATAGCTCCGGACGCCCTGCGCCTCGATTCGTGATGAGAACGGGGTCCGGCGTGTGCGGCGCGATATCGAGAGCAGTGGATCTTTCATGATCGGGTCCTTGTTCCGGGATGAAGGTCTCCGAGTGCCAGAGCCTCCGGTTGCGCGTCAACAGTGAAGGTTGAGCACCTGAGAAACGTGCTGCGGTTGGCGTGGTGTGTATAGTGACCATACTTCGGTACTTCGGAGTGGTTCATGGCGAAGCACGAAATTCTCGACAGGGTCTACGGTTCCCGGAACCTGGACGACCTGCGGGAGGCCTATGATTCGTGGGCGGCAACCTACGATTCGACGGTATCGGGGGATTTCCGCTATCGCGGCCACGAGATGGTCGTCGATTCGGTGCGCCCGCACCTTCCTGACGCCGCCGCGATTCTCGATGCCGGTGCCGGAAGCGGCATGGTCGGCCTTTCGGCCTTCCGGGCAGGATTTGTCAACGTGGATGCCATGGACCTTTCCGTGGGCATGCTCGAGATCGCGAAGGAACGCGGGGTCTACCGCGACGTTCACACCGGCGTCCTTGGCGAGTCACTGGACTACCCTGACAACGCCTATGACGCCATCTTGAGTTCGGGCGTCTTCACGCCCGGACATGCACCACCTTCGTCCTTCGACGAGCTGATCCGGATCGTGAAGCCGGGCGGCCTTGTCTGTTTCACGCTTCGGCACGACCAGACGCCGCCGGGGTTTCTCGAGAAGTTCGCCGAACTTTCCGGGGCCGGCTTGTGGGAAGAGGTTTCGGTGAGTGAGCCGTTCCAGTCCATGCCCGGTGCCGAGCCGGGGATCTTCCATCGAATCTGGCTGTTTCGTGTGGCCGCCTGACCCGTCCAACGGACCATCGTCCATGACAGCACAAGACGAAAACAGGAATTCCGGACGAACGGTCGGCATCTGGGACCGTCCGACACGGATGTTCCACTGGGTCCTCGTCGTTCTGTTCGTTGTCTGCTACTTCAGCGGGGACCAGGGCCGGTTCGACATCCATATCCCTGCGGGACAGGCTCTCATGATCCTGATCGTGGCGAGGATCGCCTGGGGTTTCTTCGGCAGCCAGACCGCGCGGTTCCGCAGCTTCGTGCGCCCGGTGAGCGAGATCGTTTCCCACATCCGCTCCATGAAAGATCGCAGGCCGGGCCACCACGGTGGCCACAATCCCCTGGGCGGTCTTTCAGTGGTCCTGATGCTCGTGGTCCTGGTGGTCCATACCGTGGCGGGGCTCTTCGCTGCGGATGTCGACGGACTGCACGAGGGGCCACTCTCGTTTGCGGTGAGCTACGGTGCGGCGCGCGACGCTTCAGCGATTCACGGGTTCACGGTCAATGTCATGCTGGCACTGGTCGCACTTCATGTCGCTGCCATCATTTTCCATCACGTGTACAAACGCGAGAACCTGACCGGGCCCATGGTAACAGGCCGTGGGCGCATCGGTCCCGGCTGCGATGCGCCCGGTTTCATTGCGGACGGCCGCGCCGTCATCATCCTCATCATTTCGGCGATTGTCGTGCTGGGAACCATCGAACTCGCCGGACGTTTCCTGTAAACGCCGGGTGCCGCTTCGGATCATTGATCCTTCTGGCGGAAGACCCTGTGACAGCCGCCGCAGCCCTGTGCTCCCAGAGCGCCGAAGGCCGCCTCCACTGCTGCCCCGTCGTCCGAGCCCAGTGCCACATCGAGAGCCCTGGCTCTTTCGCCCAGCAGCTGCGCCGCCATCGTGAAGTCGTCCCAGTTCTCCCAGACGGCATCAAGGGCACCCGTCTTTGGAAGAACGTCCATTCCGGTTCCGGGCGGGAAAAGCGAAGGAATGACGGCCGATGCATCCTGCATCCCCCTGGCTGCGGAAATGGCCTCCTCGGAGGAATTGCGCCCGGAGAGAAAGCCCTTGAGCGTACGCATGGACTGGCCGAGTCCCTTCATGAACTCCTGCCGCTCGTGGCCCAGTTTTTCAGCCTCTTCCGGGCCGACGGCGTCATTCTGTGACCAGGCGGTGACAGTCAGTGCCGCAGCGAGGGCTGCGACCGTGATGGTCTTGAGCATGACATTGCGCATGATGGCTCTCCCCTGTGTGTGCCGACCGTCCAGATAGTGCATCGGTGAGGTCGGAAAGACCACCCCGGTGGATCATTGCGGCACTTGACCTCCCGTCCGGATTCCGGGAATGGTACTGGCAGAGAAACCTCGATTCGCTGTTCACGAGAGGTGTGTCGCCATTTCCGGGCCCGGCCCTGACGTGTCGGGTGCAGGACCGACGGATAGTGCCAGCGCAAAAGAGGCCAGACTGTTGCAGGAGCCCGTGGATGAATCCGCAAGGCAAGGAGATGCCTCGATGAGCAAGGGCGCCATCGTCTTCGGCCTGGTGATTTCCATTGCCCTCATCGCCACGGCCGGTGTCCTCAACATGCTGGCAAGAAGCAGCGGTGAGGCAGCGCTGCGCGATGCGGTTGTGCTGGTGACGGACATACGGCAGGTGTTCCTCGAGCCGGAAACCGGAAGCGATTCGTCGGCTGTATCCGCCGCCGTGGTCATGTCCCGGTTCGCGGAGGGGCTGGGTGCCGGAATCCCGGCCGTTCCCGACATGCCGGAGGGGCTCGCGCACGAGATCGTTTCATTGGCCGATGCGGTGAGACAACGGCAGGGGGCCGTCGAAACCTTTCTGGAGGCGCACGCGGCGCTCAGCGAAGCGGCAGGGGTCTGGCGATCATCGGCGAAGAGTCTTCTGGAACAGGCAGAGGCGATCGATGACGAGGTGCTGGCATCGGCCGTGTCGACCCTGTTGAGGGACATGAACCTTTTTCTCGACGGTGCCGGTGGAGCCCCGAACCTCGAGGCGCTGCAAGGGGGGGCCGAATTTGCCGACTCGTTCGAGGATCTTGCCTCGGGGGCCGTCAAACTGGTGGCCGGCAAGGAGAAGGTCGATGGCCTCCTTGAGCTGGCGACCCCGGGTGATATCGCTGGACTCTCCGAACGGCTGGTCATCTCGCTGGAGACCGAACACGCGCGCAGACAGCTCCTTGTCCGGATCTACGACAGCGGCATGGCAGCGGCATTGGGCGTCCTCGTGCTGTTCTGGATATTGCTTGGATTGCTTCAGGGCGGGCGGGCGCCGCCATTCCGACGGCTGGAAGAAGGCGAACGTCCGGTGTCGGACGAATCCAGGTCCGGCGGCATTCGGGATGAGAGATACCTTGTCCGCAGCGTTGCCGCCGCGATCGCGTCCCGCGCGGAGCGGATTGCGGATCGCACCAACGCCCTGAGGCAATCCCGTCTCAAGCTGAAGGATGCCCTCGAGGAGACCAGTCTCGACCGGGCTCTCCATGACGGTGTTCCTCTTCGCGAGGGGATCGAGGCCATGGACGCCATTCTTGGGGACCTGCGCAATGAAACGGGCGAGCTGTCGAGTCTCGGGAAACGTCTCGAGGGCCTTGCGCGGGCGATAACGCCGGCGGCGGACCTCGATACCGGCACGGTCGATATCAACACGTGCTTGGACGAGGCCCTCGAGGTCACCGGAGCAGGTCACACCGCGCATGTCGCGAAGCATTTTTCCGACGTTCCCGGCATCCGCGGTGTGCGGTTCGATATCGTGCTGGCATTGACCAGGATCATCGACAATGCCATCGATGCGGTCAGTGGTCTCGAAGACAGGGAGGGCGCCATTCGGGTGGCCACGGCGGCCGGAAATGGCGAGATCCGTGTCACGATCACCGACAACGGCAATGCTGCGAAACCCGATCTCGCCGGCAACACCTTCAGGCAGGCCGGCACGTCCCGGGATGGCGCACCGGAACGTGCCCTCACTCTGGCTTGCGGTCTGATCGGGCGGCATGGCGGCGCCATGAGGATCGAGTCGCGCCCCGGACAGGGAACCACGGCCCGGGTCTCTTTTCCCACCGAACCGGCTCCGGAGGCCTGACGTGAAAGCGTTGCGGTTCCGGGTTCGCAACTACCGCAATATCGACGACAGCGGCTGGGTGCCGCTCGATTGCGTCACGGCCTTCGTCGGACGCAACGAGTCGGGAAAGACCTCGTTGCTCAGGGCTCTCAACAAGTTCAACTCCGGCACGGCGGAGCGTTACGATGCCCAACGGGAATTTCCGCGTGACCGCTACATGCGTGACTACGTGCTCCCGGGATCGACGGGCGCGGAATGGCCGGTCTGTTCCATAGAGTTCGAGATAGCGGCAGGCCTCAAGGCCGATATCGCCACGATCCTCGGGCGAGACCGGAACCTGCCGGAGACCGTCACGGTCACGCGTCATTACGACGGATCCCTGGCCTGTTCCTATGCTCCGGCAATCAGGGACCAGCCGTTGCGGCCCGAACCTCTGCTGGGACTCCTGCGGGAACTCGCATCGCCGGCCGGCGGGGACACGGCCACTGGTTCGTCCTCGAGGATGGCGGACTGGGCCCGCGAATGGCACGATCGCCTGCAGGAGATCGACGACGTCCGCCGTGAACCGGGCCGCGGCCTCCTCCAAAGCCTCGAACGGGACGTCGAGGACCACATCGACCCGGCAACGGAGGTGTTGCTGGTGGGCCTTGCGGCCACCGTCGGGCTCATGCTGGAAGCGCCCTTCGGGAGCAGGGTTGCCGATCATGTCGATGCGCTTGTGGAGCGCCACCTTCCTGGCCTGATCTACTTCGAGAACTATGGTGTTCTCGACAGCGCCATCTGGCTTCCGGAGTTTCTCGAAGGTCTCAGGCGGGAGAGCCCGGAGCCGCGTATCAGGACCGCGAATGCCCTCTTCCGTCACGCCGGTCTTGATCCCGGGGAAATTGCGGAACTCGGAAAAAGGCAGGAGGTGACGACAGACGAGGCTGGACAACGCCGCATGGAGGAAAGGGCGATCCGTCTCAATGCAGCATCGGTTGACATCAGCCGGCGCTGCGCCGGCATGTGGTCCCAACGCCGCCACAGGATCCGCTACCATGCAGACGGGGACCACTTCCGGATCTGGGTGTCGGACGACATCCTCGAGGATGTGGAGATCGAACTCGAATCCCGCGGCAAGGGATTCCAGTGGTTCTTTTCCTTCTTCCTGGTCTTTCTGGTGGAATCCGAAGCGGGCATGGGCGACGCCATTCTCCTGCTCGATGAGCCGGGTCTCAGCCTGCACCCCACGGCGCAGCAGGAGCTGCTGGCGTTTTTCGATCACCTTTCCAGGCGCAACCAGGTGATCTACACGACCCATTCGCCCTTCCTGATCGACAGCAAACACCTGGATCGCGTCAGACCGGTGTACGAGGATGAAACAGGCCATGCGCGGATTCTCAGGGGAGCGTGGCCTCCACACCGTGAAACGCTGTTTGCACTCAAGGCCGCTGCCGGACACGCGATGTTCGACGGCCTCATCGAGTATTCCCGGACACTGCTTGTCGAGAACGTCAGCGATGTCTGCTACCTTCAGGTGCTGTCGCAGCAGTGCTCGGCAACCGGCCGGACCGCGCTCTGCGACACCGTCCGGATCGTACCCTGCGGGGGAGCGGCGGCCTGTGGTTATCTGGCATCGCTCCTCATGGCCGAGGATCGTCATCCCGTCATCCTGTTCGACGGCAGCGATGTCGGGCGCGTTCGTCGCAACGCCCTTGTAATGGAACTCGTTGACCGACAGGACCCGGCCATCGTTCTTCTGGACGAAGCGCTCAACTGGTCCGGCCATGACATGCGTCTCGAGGACCTGTTCGGGGACCACGTCATTCTGGAAGGTCTCGAAAGTGCGACGGGCCTCAGCCTTTCACCGGAAGCCCCTGACCACCGGAACGCAAGCCTCGTCCAGCGCATCGAGATTGCGGCCGAAGAGGCGGATGTCGAACTCCCTGCCTCCTGGCGCCTGTCGACCGCGCTGTCGCTGATATCGGCATGGGCGTTCCGGAACACGAATCTCCCGGACGATGTGCTCGACGCGGCCTCCCTTCTCTTTGAGGCTCTCGCAGGGAGGAGGGAAGAGACACCCGATCCTTCAGACGATACCGGGGAAGGTGATGAGCCCGGGCGATGACCGAACGATTTGCCGTCTACTATGCTCCGCCGGTCGCGGCGCCCCTGGCGCGCTTCGGCGCATCCTGGCTGGGCCGGGATCCCGAAACTGGCGGAAACGTGGAGCTTCTTCCTGTCGAGGGTATTTCGCGGGAGGTCCACCGCGACATCATCCGCGCGCCGCGCGGCTACGGATTCCATGCCACGCTGAAACCCCCGTTCGCCCTGGCAACGGGAACCACCGGGCAATCGCTCGAAGAGGCAACGGGGGAACTCGCGGCGACCATCGCCGCCTTCGACGCACCACCGCTGGAACTGGCGAGCCTGGACGGATTCCTTGCACTGTCACTTGCCTTGCCATGCGCCGCAATGGACGATCTTGCCGCGCAATGTGTCACGGAGCTGGACCGTTTCCGCGCCCCGCTTTCCGAACGGGACCGGCGGCAGCGTGTGGCTCATGGCCTTTCGGAACGCCAGGAGGAGTTGCTCCGCTGCTGGGGCTACCCCTGGGTGATGGAACAATACCGTTTTCACATGACACTTACCGGGCGCCTCGACGAAAGACGGCGAAACGGCATTGCCGCTCGACTCGAAACTCGTCTGGCGCCCCTTGTGGCGCGCCGGTGGAATGTGGATTCCATCTGCCTTTTCCATCAGACGGCACACGATCATCCCTTCAACGTGATCAGGCGGTTTCCCCTGACGGGCTGATTGCGACGACGGTTGTCGCCGTGCGGCACGGCCGCGACAAACCGCAAGACAGTGGCCACCATGGCTCCTGAGGATCCGTCGGGAAGTGCATTCGCCGGCGGTTGACATGGCCGGAACGGGAATCAAGGGTTGGTGGGCACAGGAGGCAACTTCGGGAGGCTTCACTTGAACCAGACGAAGCTGTGGGGTGGCAAACCCTATGGCGGCCTCGGTTTCGACTTCGACCCGCAATGGTACCTGACCGGCGAACAGCTGGACCTTCAGGAACGGCTGATCCGAGCATGCCATGATGTGATCCGGCCCCAGGCTCTCATCTCCGACGAAACGGCGGAATACCCATGGAAGAGCCTCGAGGCCCTGGCCGAACTCGGCATCCTCGGGTGCATTGTTCCCCGAAAGTTTGGCGGACGCGCGGAAAATCATGTCGGCGTCGCCATGATCACGGAGACTCTCGCGCGCTACGGCTGTCCGTCGACGGCAGTGATCTTCACGATGCATCTCGTGTCGGTGGCGGCACTTCTGTTCCGTGCGGCCGGCAATGACGAAGCCCAGAAGGTGTTGCGCCGCATCGACAGGGACTGTTTCGTCGGCTCCGCCTCCTATACCGATCCGGAAACCGGAGGCCACTTCTGGTATCCGAAGATCTCGAGCGTCGAGCGTGTCCCGGGCGGCTTTCATGTCCGCAAGAAGAGCGCCTTCACCACCTCGAGCGGCTACGCCAAGTGGATGATCACCCAGACCGTGAGTCCCGACTTCTCCGGCGACTACTCGGATCTTTCCGTTTTCCTGCTCTATGGCGACGAACTCAAGGGGAGTCCGGGACAATGGGACGCCATGGGCATGCGCGGCAACCAGTCCGGTCCGGTTGAAATCGATGCCGTGCTGCCGGAAGGGCGCATGGTCGGTCCGCCCGGTGACGGTGCGGCCTCGAACGACGAGGCGATCGATCCGCTCGCCATGCTGATGTTCGGCGCACTCTACAACGGGGTTGCACTTGCCTGCATGGATATTACCAGGGAGCACACGACAAGGCGGCGCCACGCGCAGTACGGCCAGTCGATCGCCGACTACGCCACCACCCATGACGTCTTCGGACGGAGCCTGATCGACGTTCAGGCATCACGTGTCTACACCTTCGCCGTCTCGGAACTGCTCGACCAGGTGACCCGCGACAACGACTGGACTCTCCATGAGGAAGACCCCGAGGCGATGCCGCGGACGGCGTACACGGTCTGGCCCTTCAAGTCCAAGGAGCTGGGTTGCCGTATGGCTATGGAGGTATCAGACAGGATGCTGCAGCTGTTCGGGGGAGCGGGCTACAGCCGCAAGGCGGGAATCGAACGGCTCGTGCGCGATGCCAAGGCCGGCTGGATCATGGGCCCCAACAACGAAATCGCACGCCAGATTGTCGGCCGCTGGGCGCTGCTCGGCGCAGAGGCCGCCGATTTCTGGAACCAGAGGGTCAACGAACCCCTGCTCATGAATGAACTCGGCAAGCTGGACGACGAGGGCAAGCGCGCCATCATCGCGAAGCTCGCCCGTGAAATCGTCGATTGAAAAGGAGTGGTTGCCATGAACGTGAGTGATATAAGCACAGTGCCGGACCGCTACAGGGACCTCGTCGCCTGGGATCCTCCGGCCTACGGGCAGCTCGGCATGCGACCCGAACTGCTGGGCCTTTCGTCCAGCGACGAGCGCCTGTGGGTCGAGATGGAGCCCAATGTCTGGTTCCGACCGCTGTTCTTCGACATGACCACAGGTTCCCACTGCGAAATCCTTCGGGTACGGCGTGGCGGTGTCCTGAGTCGCCATCGCCATCCCACGCCGGTTCACGGATACGTCATCAAGGGAACCTGGCGCTACCTCGAACATTCGTGGGTCGCCCGGGAAGGCGCCTACGTGTTCGAGCCTCCCGGCGAGGAACATACGCTGACCGTCGACGATGACGACGAAATGCAGACGTTCTTCTTTATCGACGGTCCCGTCCTCTACGTCGATGACAACGATCGTGTTGTCCATGTCGAGGACAATCTGGGGCTCATCCGTCAATGCCGCGAACACTTCGAGAAGGTCGGCCTCGGCGCGGACTTCGTGGACCAGCTCATCCGCTGACCCGGATTGCGTGGATGGCCGTCGCCGCCGAGATTGCAATTTCACGGCGGAAACACTATAGAGGAACATTAAGAGCAGGAAACTTCGTTTCACCAGAGGAAACACACCATGTGCGGGATAGCCGGTATCCTGTTGAAGAGTGGCGACTGTGGATTCGACACCGGGAAGGCACTGATCGACATGCTCGATGGCTGCCAGCACCGGGGCCCGGATTCCACCGGTTTCGCGCTCTACGACAGCGGCACTGAAGGTCAGTTGAAGCTGCGCTTCTATGTCGGTTCGGACAACGAGGCGGGCGATGCCATCGCCGCCCTGAGGGACGTCTTCGACGAGCACGGCGCCGAGGTCGTCGAAGACGGGCGCATCGGCGGCAGCTACCGCGCCGTGGTGCGCTTCAGCGGCGATCTGCAGAAGTTCTCCTACGCCGTTGAACATGCCGCCAAGGTGTTCTCCATTGGCGAAAGCCTGGAGATCGTGAAGGATGTCGGCAGTGCCCACGATGTCGACGACGCCTATGACGTCCATGTGTTCAGGGGCTCCCACGGCCTTGGCCATGTGCGCCTTGCCACCGAGTCGGACGTCAAGCCGGAAGCTTCGCATCCGTTCTGGGCGACCGGCTTCGCCGATGTCGCGATCGTCCACAACGGACAGATCACGAACTACTGGAAGATGCGCCGCCGTCTCGAGCGCAGGGGCTTCGAGTTCGTGACCGACAACGACAGCGAGCTCATTGCCGTCTATCTCGCCGACAAGATGAACCAGGGAACCCCTCTCAAGGATTCGCTGGCTTCCTCCATCGACGACATGGACGGAACCTTCTCGTTTCTTGTCTCGACACGTGACGAGATCGGTTACGCCAAGGACAGGCTCGCCGCCAAGCCCATGATCATGTTCGAGAACGACGATCTGATTGCCATCGCATCCGAAGAAGTGTCGCTCAACCGCCTGTTCCCGGGTCGCGCGCTCGATACCCGTGAACCGCCACCGGGAAGCTACGATACATGGTCACGATCGATCTGAGTGATCTCACGACCCGCGAAGCCAATAAACGGATTCGCGAGGCGGCCTCCCAGGGCGAGACCATCGAGGCCCTGAACCCCGACGCGCGCCATCACATCGGCGTCGGCGTCATTCATCCTGTGGATATCCATGTCCGCGGCTCGGCCGGGTACTTCTGTGCCGGACTGACCGACACGCCCCGGTTCCACGTGGAGAGAAATGCCGGGTGGGGGCTTGCCGACAACATGTACCGGGGATCCGTGGTGGTTGGCGGAAACGCTGGCGCCATTGCGGGCGTGGCGATCCGGGGTGCCGAGGTCGTGATCAAGGGCAACATGGGATCGCGGGCCGGCCAGGTCATGAAGAAGGGGACGCTGCTGTGTTGCGGCAATGCCAACTTCATGGCCGGCTACATGATGTACGGCGGGCGCATGATCATCCTCGGCGAGTCGGGCGAGCGCCTCGGCGAGGACATGACCGGCGGCGAGATCTTTCTGGGCGGTGATCTGGTTTCGCTGGGTTCCGACGCGATGCTGACCGATACCGACGAGGCCGAGATCGACGAAATCCGCGAGTTTCTCGACCGCTACGAGATCCCGTTCAAGGGCGGTTTGCGCAAGATCGTCAACGCCGGAAAAAAGCTGCGTTACGGGGCACCCGAACGGCAGGTCCGCTCGATTCCCTACTTCAACTTCTCCGGCAGCAGCGGCTACTGGAATCGCAAGATCCAGGAAGACGTCTACATCAAGTCCCAGATCGGCCGCTACCGGGTGAGGGGCTACGGTGGCGCTCGCGAACTGCCGCACCTTTCCGATCTTGCCTTCACCAGGGACATTTCGCTGGACGCCGTCGGCGACGACCCTGTCGCAGGTGTCCGGATGCGGATCAGGATCGGCGGCAAGAACGGCGCCAATCCTCTCGATCTCTCGATGCCCGTGCTGATTGCTCCCATGAGCTACGGTGCCCTCTCGCGCTCAGCCAAGCAGGCCGTCGCCATAGCCGCGGGCAAGGCGGGAATCGCCGAGAACACAGGCGAAGGCGGCATGAGCGATGCCCAGCGCGATGCGGCGGGACAGCTCATCTTCCAGATGCTCGGGGGCCGTCTGGGCTGGAACATTCACGACATGAACCGGGCGGACGGCCTGGAAATCTATATCTCCCAGGGCGCCAAGCCAGGATTCGGCGGGCAGCTGATGGCCAAGAAAGTGACGAAGGAGCTTGCTGAGATCCGCGGAATTCCTGCCGGAATCGACCTCAGGTCGCCGTCTCGCCATCCGGATATCCTTGGTGCCGACGATCTTGTCATCAAGGTCGAGGAGTTGCGTGAAGCGACTGGCTACCGGCTGCCGGTCAGCGTCAAGCTCGGTGCGGGGCGCATCCACGACGACATCAAGATCGCGGTCAAGGACGGCTTCGACTTCGTGGAACTCGACGGCATGCAGGGATCGACCGGCGCCGGCGGCACGGAGGTGATGGAGTATGTGGGCATTCCGACCATCGCCGCCATCTGCGAGGCCGAGCGGGCTCTGGCGGCCATCGGGAGGCGCAACGATGTCGAGATCGTGCTGATGGGGGGCCTCAGAGACGGGGTCGACGCCGTCAAGGCGATGTGCCTGGGCGCGGACGCGGTGGCGCTGGGGACCGCAGCGATCATCGCCGGCGGCTGCATCGCCTGCATGCAGTGCCACGTCGGGCAGTGCGTGACAGGTATCGCGACCCAGGATCCGGAACACGAGATGCGCTACAAGCCACAGATCGAGGCCCAGCACATATACACGTTCCTGGAGAGTGTCCGCTGGCAGATTGCCGCGATCACCCGCGGCCTGGGATACGACGATGTGCGCGGACCCAGCCGCGATGACCTTGTCGCACTGACGCGCGAAGCGGCCGAGATTACCGGACTCCCCTATCGCCCTGAACGCCGGGATTCCGGGCTTTTCGGCATGGATGCCGCAAAGGAGAGGGCCCTGCGATGAGCGACAGCGGCGCGAACCTTCTCCCGCCGGAACTCGAGGACGATACCGGCGACGGGCATTTCGTGCCCGCTCCCTGTCAGATTGCTTGTCCGGTGGGAACGGACGCGCCATCCTACATCGCCTATATCTGGGAGGAAAAGTTCGACGAGGCCTTCGAGGCGATCACGGCGACCAATCCGTTCAGTTCGATCTGCGGCCGCGTCTGCGATGCTCCCTGTGAGCCGGCCTGCCGCCGGACGGCCAGTGACGGACCTCTACAGATTCGTAATCTCAAGCGCTTCGTCATGGAGCGGCTCGGTGCAACATGGAAGCCGCAGCCAGCGCCCGTCACGCGGGAAGAGAGCGTCGGGATCGTCGGTGCGGGGCCGGCTGGACTGGTCGCGGCGCACGATCTTGCCGTTGCGGGCTTCAAGGTCGATGTCTACGAGATGACCGACCGGCCGGGCGGCATGATGATCTGGGGAATCCCGGAGTTTCGCCTGCCTCCCGGGACACTTCGGGAAGACATGGATCGGCTCCAGGCCCGCTGTCCCGGCCTCACCATTCACACGAATGTCGCCCTGGGCCGCGACATCACGCTCGAGAAACTCAAGCAGCGTCACGATGCAGTCGGGCTTACCATCGGATCGTGGTGGGGCAAGACCATGGGAATCCCCGGCGAGGATGACGAGCGCGTGATCGACGGCGTCGAATTCCTGCGCAGGGTCAACGTCGGTGAACGGCCGCAGATGCCGGCAACGGTTGTCGTGATCGGCGGCGGCGATGTTGCCATGGACGCCTGCCGCTCGGCCTTGCGCCTGCCTGGATGCGAACACGTCAAGGTCATCTACCGCCGCGGGCCCGAGGAGATTCCGGCGCGCAGGATCGAGCTCGAGGGCGCCATCGAGGAGGGAATCGAGTTCATCTACAACACGCAGCAGATCGAGGTCATTTCCGACAACGAGGACGCCTTGCGCCTGCGCTGCGTGAGAACAGAAGCGGGCGAGCCGGACGAGGACGGTCGCCATCGCCCCGTGACTGTCCCGGGTTCGGAACACGACATCGCCTGCGGCATGGTGATCGCCGCGGTCGGCCAATACGGTGCCTGTGACGATCCCGCCACCCGCGATCTCATGGTTTCAGACCGGGTGCGGACCTCCTGGGAGACCATGAGAACGGACGATCCGCAGGTCTTCGCCGCCGGCGACGGCGCGTTCGGCGGTTCTACCATCGTCATGGCCATGAGCCACGGCCAGAGGCTTGCCTACTACATCAAGGCCTGGCTGGAGGGAGTCGAGAATCCCGTTCCCTACCGCACGCCCTGGCGGACGAGGCGCGTGCCGGTGGCCCAGGACCTCAAGTGGGAACTCCTGGGAATGCATCATGCGCCGTTCCACGGTGTCGGCGAGAATCCGGTCGAGTTCCCGGAGATCGAGTCGACCTATACCTGGGAAGAGGCGCGCAACGAAGCGGCGCGGTGTTATCGCTGCGATGCCGAGACCGGTTCGGCCGACTATTCCGTCAAGAACCGGGAAGACATCTTCCTGATGGCCCGGATGAAGAGCGATGACACGAGCCGTCAGACCCGGATGCTGGCCAAACGGATCAGGCCGCGGGAGAATCCGTTTCCGGAAGACCGTCCCGCCGCGATCGACGATCTTGTCTTCCTGCCTGCCAACCTCTCCAGGCTGGTCATCGATCCCTACCGCGAGGCCTGCAAGGTTGCCACCGATCTCGGTTTCGGACGCATGGAAGTGGCGCAGCCATTCTTTGTTTCTGGATTCGACAACGCGCCGACCGACGTTCGCAGCGGCGTTGCAAGGGGTATCGCCGAGGCGGCAGCCGGCTACATCGGTGTGCGGGCGATCGGTGACGATGTTCCCTGGCTGCAGCTGGTGTTGCCGGGGCAGATTCCGCCGAGCCCGGAGGCGGCGGGACTCATCCATGTCATCGGTCCCCGTTTCGTGGCGCCCGCCGAAGTCCGGCGCCTCCACGAAGACCAGCTTCTCGGCCTCTCGGTCTCCCACTCCGGTGCCCTCGAGGAAGCCATCCGCTTCGGTCTCGACCGGAAATTCGACGTACTTCTGCTGAACGGCAATGCTGCCATAGGACGCGACTGGCCGGAACTGGACGGCGCACCTGACCTGACGCTCATACGCGATACGATCGCCTGCCTGAGAAGGCTCAACATGGAAGAGGAGATCGACATCCTCTGGTTCGGCGGGCTGCGTTCGGGTACCGACGCGGCCAAGCTGATTGCCATGGGCGCAAAGTCCCTCGTCTTCGGCATGACAACGGCACTGGCGGCAGGCGCGGAATTCGCCGACGATCACCAGTTGACCTTTGCGCCTGACCTCAGCGAGGACGAACGTGGCCGGGCCGTTGCCAACATCCTGAAGTCCGCATCCGGCGAAGCCTCGATGATGGCCCGCTGCACCGGCAAGACCAACCTCCACAATCTGGAGCCTGAAGACCTGCGCGCCCTCACGGTTGCCACCGCCGAAGCCACCGGGCTCGTTCTGGCCGGCCATACCCATACCCACTGATACGGGCCGGCCCCCTTGCCGGGGGTGCTGCGTCAGTCCGGCGTCCTGGTGGCGGGCCCGAGATCGGTGATACTGCAACTGCGGCCACAGGCATCCAGGAAACGCAGAAGGTCCCGGGGCCGCAGTGTCGTTGTCCGGTCGTTGACGAGCGGGTGCAGGTTTACCAGTTCGTCTTCCATGAGGGCGCCGTCAAGCACGACGCTGATGTCGGCCTGGGTGTCGTTGATCAGGGCAAACGGTGTGACCGCCCCAGGTTCGACGCCCAGAAGGTCCCGGACCCTCTCGGGTCGCGCGAAGCTCAGACGCGCTGATCCGATGAGCTCCGCGAAGGCCTTGAGATCAAGCTCGCGCGACTCCTCGACTACTGCAAGCCAGAGCTTGCCCTTCTTGTCCTTGAAGAAGAGTGTCTTGCAATGGGCACCCGGCAGGCTGCCTCGAAGTTCCCGGTTGTCGGCCACGGTGTAGACCGGCCGGTGTTCATGAGTCGTGCTCTCGATCCCGAGTTCCTCCAGTCTGGCCAGGAGATCCCCGGCCACGGCCTTGCCCGGCATGGTCTGCGTCGGTCGGTTCATGTTGTTGTTGTCATCTGCGCCTTCGGTCACCAAGCCCGAATCTGCCTGAAACGTAAGGGCTTGACGAACAGGGGACAAGAACGGCGTCGTGGATGGATTCGGACATGACTTTCCGCCCGTCGAGAAATGACCTAAACTCATGAGAGCCCGATGCAGGGCCGGCCCCTCGCTTATGGGGCGAATCCTCGGTTGATCATTCCAAGGAGGATCCAAGGAGATGTCTGACCAACTAGCTTCGCTTACGGTCATCTTCACGGAATTCTACTACTGGGTCACGGTCGTCATAATGTTCCTGATCCACGTGGGGTTCTGTGTGTACGAGGTCGGCGCTTCGCGCCGCAAGAATCTGCAACATACGCTGATGAAGAACACGATGCTGATCCCTCTGGTCACCATCACGTTCTTCTACTTCGGGTGGTGGATCTACTTCGCGTTCCCCCACTTTCCGCTCATGGGCGGCTTTCTGGACGCGCCATTCGCCGTTCCGTGGTCCGAGCTCATGGGTATCCACATGGGCGGTTCGGTGACGGTTCAGACCGGTAGCCTGACTGCCGATGACACGATGTTCTGGGCCCGCATCAACGGGGTTTTCTGGGCGGCGTTCCTGCTGTTCTCCTGGACAACCGCCTCCATCGTCTCGGGTGCCGTCATCGAACGCATCAAGACCCAGGCCTTCCTGCTTGCCGTCGTTCTCGTCGGTTCGGTGACCTGGATCATCGATGCCGCGTGGGGCTGGAGCTGGAATGGCTGGATGGTCCAGCTGTGGGGTTTCCACGATGCCTATGCATCCTCCGTGGTGCACGGTATCGCCGGCGGCTCGGCACTGGGTATCCTGGTCGTGCTGGGTCCCAGACTCGGCAAGTTCGCAGCCGATGGAACACCGCGCAACATACCGCAGAATAGTCCCTGGCTCGTGACGGTCGGACTGTTCCTGATCTATACCGGATTCTGGGGATTCTATGCCGCGTGCAACATTCCCATCATCGACTACACGGCGGATGTCATGGGTGCCGAGGGAGAATCTTTCTTCACGGCGACCAACATTTATCTTACGCCAACCTCTCTGTCGGCGATCACCTTCAACTTCCTGATGTCGCTCTCCGGCGGCCTCCTGGCCGGCTATCTGGTCTCCAAGGGTCAGCCGTTCTGGAGTTATTCGGGAGGTCTGGCCGGTATCATCTGCGCTTCCGCAGGCAACGATCTCTATCATCCCATCGAGGCGATGGTCATCGCCATGATCGGTGTCTGGGTCGCCTACTGGATGCACCACTGGGTGGAGCGCAGGTTCAAGATCGACGACGCCGTGGGTGCGGTCGCGGTGCATGGTTACGCCGGTTTCACCGGAACGGTGATTGCCGGTTTCATGCTCTGGGGTTATCCATCCAACGTTGCCGGCGAAGCGACCGGATGGTTTGGCAACACTGATGGCGTTGCGGCCATCAATCCACTTGGCCAGTTCCTCGGCGCCGTGCTGATGTTCTGGGGTCTGGGTTTCCTGCCCTGCTGGGTGCTTGCCAAGATCCTGGATGGCCTGGGCTGGCTGCGTGTACCTCGTGAAGTCGAGCTTGCCGGTCTCGATACCCACGATTACGGGGATGCTTTCCCGTACCACGCCTATCGGGACACGGCGATGGAAGACATCGACCGCGAACTCGCCAAGAGCTGAACGGTTTCGGCAAGGAGGTAATGAATCATGTCTACCAATGTTGAAAGCTGGTCCGATGTCGCATCGCTGGGTGCCATCTATCCCTTCCCGGGGATCGAGTGGCCCCTGGTGCTGGTTGGCGTCGCGATCTGGGTGGCTTGGCATGTCTGGCAGATCAATTCGGAGAATGCCGAATACGATGCTGCCGTCAGCCATTACAAGAATATCGGTCTCGACAAGGCGCTCGATCATCGCGGGCGTCACGATGCCGCGGTAGAGTAGCGTAACCCGACAGTCTGAGTGACCGTGGGGGGATGGCGGCCCGGCTGCCATCCCCCTCGCGTTTGTTGCCGAACGGGACAAGGTGAAGTCCGGACCAGTCCCCAAAGGCGGATTTCACTGCAGTCCGAATGCACCCGTCCGGGACAGAATCATACGCACGGACGCCTTTCCCGGCTGGCGTGCCGCCCGAATATCTTTCGGACAGCCTGCATGCCCTTACCTCCACCCGATCCGTTTTCAGAGATCGCGGGCAGCCGCTGTCAGATTGGCAAGCTTGGTTACCGCAAGATCGCGGTCGAGGAACCCGAGGCCGCAATCTGGTGCGGCGACGACCCGTTCCGGGGGCAGGATATCAAGAATTGCCTACAACCGTGACCGGATGGCCTCGATCGGTTCAACCGTGCTCGATACAATCCTGATGACACCGACGATGGCGGTCGAACGCCTGAAGCATCTGAACAGCTCGAGATCGTTGTGGCGGTGGGCGTCCTCGATCGAGATGGCGTCGACCTTCGCGTCGAGGGCTTCCAGGAGATCGTGATACGCGCGGTGATCTGCCTTGGGATGGTCGGGGTTGTCGAGTCGGTCCGGATTTCCACAACACATGCGAACTGTTCGCACGACGGATTGATTCACTCCGCGAAAGCACCGCTCAAGGGCGTCCATGCCGCAGGAGAGAGCCTCAGCCGGTTTGCGGGCAAACACCGGTTCGTCGATCTGGATGTGGCGACATCCCGCCTCGGCGAGTGCGAGCACTTCCAAATTCAGTGTTGCCGCCAGGCCGTCTGCGAGCCGCATGTCATCCCGATAGTGACAGTCGGCCGTGCAGTCCATGATGGTGAGGGGTCCCGGAAGGGTCATCGTGACCGGGTGCGGGCATGCTGCCCGGGTTTCCAGGAAATCGCGCACAAGCACGCTCCTGCCGGAAGCCACACGGTTGCGAATGGCGGGTAAAAGACAGTTGTAGGCGCCGTTCCGCAGAACGCGCCGTTCAGGATTCCGGAAGTCGAATCCCTGGAATTGCCGGCACTGGTAGTGCACGTAGTTCTCGCGCCGCTGTTCGCCATCTGTCGGAACATCGATGCCGCAATCAAGCTGGACCTTCACGGCATATTCGGTCGCCCTTCGGAACACAAGGTCATGTTCCGTATCGTCACTTCACCGGTCGATGACGTCTTGCGCGTAGTTCAGCGCACCGAGGTCGACCTCGAACCAGTCCCGGATCGGCAACCAGGGCGGCTTGGGAAAGGCACCGATACGGGTTGTCTTCAGGGCATGCCGGACTTCCTTCCATGGTACTGCGGTCGCGCCAATTCTTCGGCGCGGTCTGGATCTGTCAACGACGTTTCGACCGGTGGTCGTGCCCCGGTTCGCAGCTCGGACGTTGCCCGAGATCATGCTCGACAGAAGCTTTTCTCGTGCGGCGTCGCGAAGGCCGCCAACCGGATGCCGGAAATGGAACAGGGCCTTCGCCGTGGAAGTCAGACTGTCTCCGCCGGCACGCCTTCTTCCCCGCAACACGTCCTGGTGTCCCATGCCCTGTCACGCACCAATGTGGGGTGTTCATTGGAAGGCTGCCGACATGATGTTGACGCCGATGGAACTGGAAAGGCGGCGCAAGGAGAAGGGCCACAAGCTCAACCATCCCGAAATCCGTGCCTGCATCGCCGATACCCTTCTCGATGGCGCGCGGGAGTGACGCTTCCCCGACGGCTCCAGGCTGACCACGGTGCACGAGCCCGTACGTCCCGGGACTCCTGACGGACAGCCCGCGCCGGCCCGAAAGCGTTCTCGGGCACGTCGCTTCCGGTATCAGAGGACTACAGCGCGACGTCAGCGGTGATCGACAACGCGCTCACCCCACAACGACGTGTTGTCAGATATGCGTGCCGATCGGCAGGCCTTGGTGGTCTTTGTCGATGGCGACCTTGCGTGGTACGAGTCGGCCGAACACGTGGCGATCGGCCCGCTCTGCCTCCTGCGGTAGCGCGGGCCTCAGGCGTCGAGGAACTGCAGATACTGTTCCTCGAAATCGAAGTCCAGTAGCTTCTTGTAGGCATCCATGATCTGCCGGGTCACTGGACCCGGAATCGTACCGCTTGCGGGTTCACGATGGTCGATCGAGCGTACCGGACAGACGCACAGGCTGGTCGATGACAGGAAGATCTCGTCGGCCGTGTAGGCATCGAAGAGATCGAGATTGGTCTCATGCACGGCAATGCCGAGATCGTCGGCTACCTCCATGACGGTTGCGCGGCTGACACCCTCGAGAACCATTTCGCCGGGGGGTGTGTAGAGCTCACCGCGCTGAACGATCCACAGGTTCTGACCGACCCCTTCATTGAGATTGCCGTTGATATCCAGCAGTCCGGCCCAGGCGTCAGGATTCTGCGCCTTCACGTGGCGGTCTGCCAGAAAGACGTTGATGTAGTTGGTAAGCTTGGCGCGCGGGCTCTGCGATTCCGGTGGCGTCCGGCGGAAGGGGGCTATGCTGAGTTCGATGCCGTCCCGGAACAGCCTCGCACGTGGCCGGAAGGGAATCGGCTGGACATGGACGATCACCGTAGGTCCCTCGCGGAGATTCGGCTCGTCGCCCACCCAGTCGGCGCCACGGGAGACGTTCTGGAACACCCAGTAATCCTCACCTTCGGGCAGCAGGGACAGGTTGCGCCTTACGACCTCCTCGGTGATGGACGCCATGTCGTCCACCGACTCGCCCGGCTCGATTCCGATATAGCGCAGGGAACGGTAGAGGCGGTCGATGTGCTCCTTCAGGCGGAACAGTTTGCCATTGACCGTGCGCTCCGTGTCGAAGGCGCCGTCACCCCATCGAAAACCGCGGTCGCGGAACGGGACGACGACATGGCTCTCCGGGACATAGTCGCCATTGAAGTAGGCGATGCGTTCATTGGGTCGATCGATCATCGGATCCTCAGTGGGCAAGCGGGCGATTCGGCCATGTGCATTCTCCCAGATTGGGCGAGAAAGGGCAGAGGGGCAACGAATCTCGCGATGGGAAGCAGTCTGGGCCAGCAGTTTCTTGTCTAAGTCTCCGGCACCAACCACACAAGATGCAGCCTTTGACACCCTATTCATACCAAACGGTCGGCATGTTGTGAGACAAAATATACAATATGCAGTGAGACATCCAGATGTAGTGGATGACGTAAACACTAGTCGAACATATTGTGGATAGTGTGTGTACATACTGTGAATCGTGTGTCAATCTCACCGGTGGTCTGCAGCCGGAAAGCGCTGCCTACGGGGATGGACAGAAGGATTCAGGAGTTCGATCGATGCGCATCAAGCGTCACTTCACCGTCGAGGGGCGGGATGCCTACCACGGAATCGAATTCCGCACGGCGACGAGCGAGATCCGCAAGCCCGATGGCTTTGTCGTCTTCCGGCACGAGGGTATCCAGGTTCCCGGATTCTGGTCCCAGGTCGCCTGTGACATCATAGCGCAGAAGTACTTCCGCAAGGCGGGTGTGCCCGACGCGCTTCAGCCGGTCGACGAAGGTTCGGTTCCCGACTGGCTCTGCCGCCGGGAAGCGGCACCGGGTGCCCGGATGGTTGGCGAGACCGACAGCAGGCAGGTCTTTGACCGCATGGCCGGGACCTGGACCTACTGGGGCTGGAAAGGTGGCTATTTCGACCAGGAGACGGATGCCCGCACCTTCTTCGACGAAGTGCGCTTCATGCTGGCCTCCCAGATCGCGGCACCGAACTCGCCGCAATGGTTCAACACGGGCCTCCACTGGGCCTACGGCATCACCGGCCCGGCCCAGGGGCACTACTACGTCAACCACGAAACCGGCAGGCTCAACCGTTCGACCAACGCCTATGAGCGTCCCCAGCCCCACGCCTGTTTCATCCAGAGTGTTGCGGACGATCTGGTGAGTGAGAACGGCATCATGGATCTGTGGGTGCGTGAGGCGCGCCTCTTCAAGTTCGGCTCGGGCACGGGATCGAACTTCTCCGCGCTGCGCGGAGAAGGCGAGCCGCTTTCCGGTGGCGGTCGGTCTTCGGGCCTCATGAGTTTCCTCAAGGTGGGCGACAGGGCGGCAGGCGCCATCAAGTCCGGCGGTACGACGAGGCGGGCCGCCAAGATGGTCGTCGTCGATATTGACCATCCCGATGTCGAGACCTTCGTCTCCTGGAAGATGATCGAGGAACAGAAGGTCGCCGCGCTCGTGACGGGATCGAGGCTCTGCCAGAAACACCTCAACGAGGTGATGGGCGCATGCCACGAAGGGGACCGCCACGACGAGAAGCGTTTCGACCCGAAGGAAAACACCACGCTGCGAAAGGCCATCGTGAAGGCCCGCCGGGCGATGGTCCCGGAAGCCTACATCCAGCGCGTGCTGCAGCTGGCACGCCAGGGCTTCCGCGAGATCGATTTCCCGGAACTCGACACCGACTGGGATTCGGAAGCCTACAGGACGGTGTCCGGCCAGAACGCCAACAATTCCGTCAGGGTTACCAACGAGTTTCTCGAAACGGTCGAAAGCGACGGCACCTGGAACCTGGTACGGCGCACCGACGGCCGGGTGCACAAGACCGTGAAGGCGCGCGAACTCTGGGAACAGATCGCCTTTGCGGCCTGGTCTTCGGCCGATCCCGGCATCCAGTACGACACGACCATCAACGAGTGGCACACCTGTCCCGAATCGGGTCGGATCAACGCATCGAACCCGTGCTCGGAGTACATGTTCCTCGACGACACGGCTTGCAATCTCGCCTCGCTCAATCTCCTGAAGTTCCGTGCCGGGAACGGCCGCTTCGACATCGCTCCCTTCGAGCATGCGGTCAGGCTGTGGACCCTGGTGCTCGAGATCTCCGTCATGATGGCCCAGTTCCCATCCCGCGAGATCGCCAGACGATCCTACGATTTCCGCTCGCTGGGTCTGGGCTTCGCCAATCTGGGCGGACTGCTCATGGCGTCCGGCTACTCCTATGACTCCGAAGAAGGCCGGGCCTTCTGCGGCGTGATCAGCGCGATCATGACCGGTGTCGGCTATGCCACGAGTGCCGAGATCGCCGGAGAACTCGGACCGTTCCCGTCCTTTTCCAGGAATCGGGACGCCATGCTGCGGGTCATGCGCAATCACCGCCGTGCCGCCCTCAGCGGGCAGGACAACTATGAAGGCCTGTCGGTGTTGCCGGTCGCCATCGATCATGACGCCCTTCCCGATCCCGTGCTTGGCGAAGCGGCCATCCGGGCGTGGAACGAGGCGGTTCGGCTTGGCGAGAGTCACGGATACCGGAATGCTCAGGCCACGGTCATTGCGCCGACGGGAACGATCGGTCTCGTCATGGACTGCGATACCACGGGCATCGAGCCGGACTTCGCCCTGGTGAAGTTCAAGAAGCTGGCCGGTGGAGGCTACTTCAAGATCGTCAACCGCACGGTCCCGGTGGCACTTGCCGGCCTGGGGTACGCGCAGGACCAGATCGAGGCAATGATCGCCCATGCCGTAGGCCTCGGTACGCTCAAGGGCGCACCTTCGGTAAATCACGAGATGCTCCGTGCCAGGGGGTTCACCGACGAGATCCTGGAGAGGATCGAGGACTCTCTTGCAGCAGCGTTCGACATCCGCTTCGTCTTTAATCAGTGGACCCTTGGCGAAGACTTCTGCACGGGCACGCTGGGCCTCGATGCGACCGGGTTGGACGATCCGGCCTTCGATCTTCTGGCTGCAATCGGCTTCTCCCGGTCCGAGATCGATGCCGCCAACATCTATTGTTGCGGAGCCATGACCCTTGAGGGAGCGCCCCACATTCGCGACGAACACCTCCCGGTTTTCGATTGCGCCAGTCCCTGCGGACGCCAGGGCAAACGCTTCCTTTCCACCGAAAGTCACATCAGGATGATGGCAGCGGCCCAGCCCTTCATCTCCGGTGCGATCTCAAAGACGATCAATATGCCCAACGGCGTTTCGGTCGAGGAGTGCCGCGAAACCTACGAGCTGTCCTGGCGCCTCGGTCTCAAGGCCAATGCTCTCTACCGTGACGGCTCCAAACTCTCCCAGCCGCTGGCGGCGATCCATCTGGGCGATCTGGCCGAGGAGCTCGAAGAGGCGGAAAACAGGCCCGATGCGGTCCGCAAGGTGGTCGAGACGGTTGTCACCAGCATCGTCAACAGGGGAACCAGGGGAGAGCGCAAGCGGCTGGACAACAGGCGCCGTGGCTACACCCAGAAGGCGATCGTGGGAGGCCACAAAGTCTACCTGAAGACCGGCGAATACGTCGACGGAAGCCTGGGCGAGATCTTTATCGACATGCACAAGGAAGGAGCGGCCTTCCGTAGTCTGATGAACAATTTCGCCATCGCGGTCTCGATCGGTCTCCAGTATGGCGTGCCGCTTGAGGAATTCGTGGACGCCTACACCTTCACCCGCTTCGAACCCAGCGGCATGGTCGAGGGCAACGACACCATCAAGATGTCGACCTCGATCCTTGACTACATCTTCCGCGAGCTCGCGATCAGCTATCTTGCGCGCAACGACCTTGCCCACGTCGAACCGGGCGATCTGATGCCCGACACGGTCGGACGCGGAAATGCCGGCGAGGAGTTTTCCGGAACCGATGGCGGCATGGCCGAGGTACGGAGCCTGCTCCAGAAGGTGGCCAGTAAGGGATACATGAGAGGTCAGCACCTCCATGTTCTCGAGGGCGGCCGCAATGCCGGCGAAAGGACTGAAGCGGCGCAGCCGGTCGCGTCGCTGCAAGCGGCCGCGGGCCAGATGGCCATGGCCGTTACCGAACCGAATTCGCGCGTCGCTGTCGTCGACGTGGCGCGCATGCAGGGTTACGAGGGAGATCCGTGCGAAGAATGCGGCAACCTCACACTGGTCCGCAACGGGACCTGTCTCAAGTGCGTTACTTGTGGTGCGACAAGTGGATGCTCGTGACCGTGCTGCCCGTTGCAGACACCGGTGGTCAGACCCGGTGATTGACCGACTGACTGCTTGATTTCATGGTGTGTCCTCCCCAACTGGGGGTGCATTTCGGTGCATCCCCTTTTTTTGATCTTCGGTCCCGGCCAGCGGGAAGAACAGGTGCAGGATAAAAAACACCCCGATCACGCGTGATTCGCCGGTTGATGCGCGTTCATGGATGCAGGTAATACTGGACACAACTTGCTCCGCAGACCGCCGCCCACGCGATGCTGTATGACATCTCCCGTGTTTGCGCGATCAGGACACCTTGTCGAACCCCTTGGAACCCGACGCACAATCGCCCTTGATCCGATCAGCGCATTTCAATCGCGACAACCTGCATCGCCGTGCTTTACCGGCAAATCAACCAGTTCACCAATGCGCCGAATGGCGGTCGGCTGCCCGGTACATTCGATGGTCAGGATTCTCGGTGCACTGCACAACGGACACGATCTCCGAACATCCGCGGCCGCTTCCATTCTCACGAATAGGTATTCTGAAGGCTGCCGGAATCGAGTGTCGTGAAGGCGTCAGCCTCTATACGGGCGGCCTGAATTTCGAGCCCCAGGCCCGGACTGTCCGGCAGCGTGACGCAGCCGTCCTGGTCAATACGGATCGGATCGGCGGCGGCGTAGTCGAAATGCTCGACGGGCACCGGTTGTTCGAAATAGCCGCAACCTTCCACACCGAGCATCAGCGCCAGGTTGGCGGCTTGGGCGAGCGGGTAGCCGTAACTCTGCAGTTCGGTGCCCAGCCCTCGCGCGTTGGCCAAGGCCATCGCTTTGACAGCCTGGCTGATTCCGCCGCAATTGTTGGGATCACAGCGCAGTCTCGACCAAGCGCCAGCGTCCAGTGCACGTGCCATGTCCCGGAGATCGATCAGCGTGTTGCCAGCAGGAATGATGTCGACCCCGACAGCCCGGTTGAGCTCAGCATAGGCATCGATTTGTGTGTCCTCGAGTGGAGCCTCGAGCCAGTCGCATGGCATGTTCTCGAGCACCTTGCCGAGTGCCAGGGCATCATCGAAAGCGTAGCTCTGCTCAAGATCGAACATAAAGCGCAGTGTCCCGCCGAAACGATTGGTCACGGCGTGCGCCAACTCAACTTCGAACGGTGGCGAACACATGACGTGAAACTTGACTGCAGGGTACCCGTCCGCGACGAGTCTGTCGCAGTAACCGAGATAATCCTCCACGCTCTCGAACACCGGAGAGCTGGCATAGGTCGGAATGCGTTCTCGGAAGCCGCCCAGCAGTGCCGCCATGCTGATACCGGCCTGACGTGCGAACACGTCCCACATGGCGATGTCGATCAGCGATTCCGCCTCGGGGACCGGTTGCGATCGCCGGGCCAACAATTCTGATGTTTTGGAGCACCTGTTGAGCGTGTTGAATCCGACGAGATCTTCGATCAATGGCTCGAACGCGGCGACAGCCGGCCCAGGTGGTGTCGGTGGTTCCTTGCAGTCGTTGCCTGACCAGCCCGAGGCACCCCCGGCCGTATCTATCCTTACCACGGTGTAGGCGAGACGCTGGGGCGGCTGGTGACCGGCAAATCGGTAGGGTGGCGTCTCGGCCGGTGTAATTCCGTAAACCCGGATGCGTCTGATCTCGAATTCCTTCATGACGTCTCGTCTGACAGGTCGTGGCAGACGAAGGCATCGGCTTCGATCTTCTGCCAATCCATTTCAAGACCGAGGCCAGACCCTGTGGGTGCGTGCATCAGGCCTTCGCCATCGGGTCTCGGCGGCGAGCACTGCATTTCGTATTCATAGTGCTCGAACGGCACCGGCATCTCGAAGAACGAGCAATTACCGCAGCCCAGTGCGAGATGGAGGCTGGCGAGTTTTCGCCCCTCGTAACCATAGGACTGCAGTTCGACATTGACACCACGCGCCTCGGCGAGTGCCATCGCCCGGCGTGCCGAACTGATACCGCCGGCGTGGGTGGGTCCGGTCCTCAGGCTGCTCCACGCGCCCATGGTAAGACCGGCGTCGAGATGGCCAAGCGCATTGATGGTGTTGCCGGCACAGATGATCGGGATGTCGACTGCGCGCCGTAGCTCGACATAAGCCTCCAGATCGGTGTCCGGCAGGGGTGCCTCGAACCAGATGGCGCCCTGGTGCGCCAGTTCACGGCCCATGATGACAGCGTCGTCAAAATTGTAGCGTTGCTCCACGTCGAGCATGAGGCGCATGCGTCCCTCGAAGCGCGGCGCGAGATACCGGATGAGTTCGAGATCGCGCTCCGGTTCGCACCAAACGTGAATCTTGGCAGCGCCAAATCCTCGTTGATACAGGCCGGTCAGGAGTTCCTCGTAATCTTCGACCGCTTCCAGCACTGGCGTACTGGCATAAGCCGGGATCACACGCCGTGCGCCTCCCAGCAAAGACCAGAGTGGCACGCCCAGCGCCTTGCCCACGAGATCCCAGAGCGCGACATCGATCAACGATTCCCCGTGCCGGAGAGGATCGTCGCTTTCCGCGAGGCAGCGCTCGCTGTGCGATTCGCGCACGAGCGCGTTGGTGCCGAGCACTGATCGCGCAAGTGACCCAAGGCGGTCAGCCAGCGCGCGATCTTCCTCGCCCGTCGTGTTTGCCGTCTCGTCTTGCGGGACATTCGATGTGTTGCTTGCGACGCCCTCCAGGCCGTTGAGCGCTGTCAAGCGTACAATGTTGTCCGTAACACGCACATATCCGTCCTGGCCGGTCCAACGGTAGGGCGGCGTCGAGGGTGGTGCGACTGCATATACCCGCGCCCTCACGATGTCGAGATCACGCGTCATGGAAGAAGCCTCGTGGGAACAGGATATTCTGCCGCTGTGAGCGGCGCCAGGCAAACTGTGGGGAGGGCCGGATGCGCTGAAGGCAATGCTGCGATCGACCCGATGCGGGTCGACGTTGCTGCCGGTCTGGTGGCGCAGGGCCGTCCGGCTGGCCCGGAACACCCCTGCTCCCCGGTGTCGCGCACCGGTCGCTCGGTCGTCGAAGCGTATTCTCATGGTGCCGGGTCCTGGAAATGAGAGGTTCCTGTCTGCGTCGGCGTCGCACGGCTCGCCTCGGGACAACACATGGCCGCGAACGCTCGGACATCGGGTGACCGTCTTCCAACCGGCCGAGACAGCGAGCTGGTCGCAGTTTGCCGTTAATGCAACGAATGGCGCCGTGGTGCATCGTTCATGGCCTTCAGCACAATCGCGCCGTCTCCCGCAGGAATGCCCTCGATCCGGAATTTCGATTGGCGAACCGAGGATGTCCGACCAGGGTCGACACCTCCCCGGCGGAAGAAATCGAACACGACAACGGTATATTCTTGAAAATTCCAAACTTTTTTCAGCCATCGCCGGGAGAGATCGAGCCTGATGGTGTCCGGAACAGACCGTGCGGATTGAGTGACTGTCTTTCGGTCCGGCCAGCTAATTATAGTGGAACGACTTCGAACATCCGGCAGAGATCGCGTGCCCTTCGATCGACGATCCCGGCGTTGTGCGAAACCGGGCCGAAGCGGTGGTTGGACCCCCGCCGCGCGGTGCCGGCAATGACGACGTCGGGAAGTGATCAGGAGTCGGCCTCGCAGACTCCCGTGCCGGGCAGCCGGGATCCGTTGAGTAATGATCGACTCGTCGTGTACCGAGGCGTGCATGTCACCGATGGTTGTCATGCCAACCTCACCAGATGGCTCCCGCCGAGATCTGGATGTTCTCCATGGTGATACCCAACGCCCGTTCGTGGCACAGGAACACGACCAGGTCGGCGACCTCCTCGGGCGCAAGCAGACGATCCTGTGGAATGTTGTCGTCGATCGTCTTCTGGAGAATCGCCTCGAAATCCCGGACGGCGTCAACCTTTCGCTCGAGCGAGCGGCGCAGCAGGGGCGTATAGACCCAACTCGGGCTCACCAGATTACAGGACACACCTTTGGTTCCGGCTATGCCGGGTTAGGCGTAGCTGATGAGTGAAAGCTGACCGGGTGGCACGGCCAGCACATCTCCCGCTTCACATTCGGACCACTTCTTGGTCTTCGAACCAGCCAACACCGGACATATGGTTGGCGACCTTGTCCGCCTCTTTCGTGTATACAATTATGGCGAGGCTCCGCTGAGCCCTGCTGCACGTCACGTAAAAGAGGCGGCGGGTTCTGTCTACGGACGTGTCCTTCCCTTCAAGGAGGTTCTTCTCATCTGTGTTCGTCAGAGCTTTCGCCCCAAGCAACTTCTCATAGCTGAACATGAAACCGCGGGCTTCGTTGTCATCCAGGATGACCATGACTCGCGGGAACTGCAGCCCTTTGATGCCCTGATGTGTTCCGAAAGGCGATCTATCGGAAATGTACTCTGCATACGCCTCGAACTGACTGAACGGGACAGCAAGCGCTTCCCGCCAAGCATCGATCGCAGGATTCTTGTCGTCTTCCGCATCTGCAGGAACTGATTCTGCCTCTTCTTCCTGCCCATCAGCGTCGGAAAGGATGGGCGCAAATACATCTGGGATACCAAATAGGCCTTCGTGATCGATTACCTTGAGAACATCCAACAGGACGGGATCTGCACCATCGTCCCATAGGGAGAACACGGATTCCACAGACCTCCCGGCCTTGCGGATTTCCTCTAACGAAGTCGCGCTTCCGCTCAGTCTTTCGGGAGCCACGATCGGGGAGTGACCCTTCACGACCCGAGCCACCGCAAACCTATCTTCTGATTGCATGGCTTGAACCAAGGGAAGAACTTGCTGCGCGAAGAAGGCAATCCCGCTCTGAGTCCCATCAAGCAGGCCCGTCTTGAATTTGTCTATCTTGTAAAGCGGCTCAAAGAAACCGTCGAAGCCACCCCGGCGTGCTGCCATGTGATGCTCAAGGGTAAGTACCTTGATTGCCTGTTGGTTCCTCCATTCGTCATCGGAAGTGATCTTCGCCATTTTTTTGGCCGCTGCCGTTTCGACTTTCAGTTTGTCTACGTCATCAACATCATTGATCAGAAACAGGCGCACGACCCCTTCTTGCGCGTCTTGTCTAGGCTCCTGCTGAGCACCGTCCGTTTCCGATCTGATCCGGTTGAGAAGGGTCACAACACGTTTGGGACACCTGTGGTTGACGGCAATGGCAGGTGTCTCCCAATCTGCCGGGACAGCCTCCTCCAATCCGACTTTCCCGTCCGCGTAGATGCGCTGCATCGTGTCACCGAACAGAGACAGACAGAACTGGTCTGGATGCTCCGCCTGGAGGGCGAAGAATGCGTCAATCAGGTCTTTCTGTGTGTCTTGGCTTTCGTCGATGAGTAGGACGGGGTGCTTCCGAATCAGTATCTGACGCATGAGTGGCTTGTCGGCGAGTAACGCCGCTGTGATGGCTATGACCTCAGCGTGGTGCAGAGAGTTTTTGCCGATGTTTTCGCCGTTTGGGTTGTAGGTGAACTGCTTGATGACATCGAGATGCTGAAGTCGATTCCGCTTCGACTTTATCTGAACCTCCCGCTCAGCAGCGGCCTTTGTTGCCGGCCTCCCTGCCTCTTGCTTCTTGTGAAGTTCGGTGATTTTGGTAGACAAATGTACACGGAGCCAAGCAGAGATGTCTTTGTGGCATGTGCGGATTTGCTCCCAAGAAAAACTATGGATGGTGGATACCGCGAAGATGGGATCGAAGTCAATTCTGCGCCTGATCTCGTCGCATGCGGCATTGGTGTAGGTTATGACAGCAACTTTTTGGCCCGACTGCCGGAACTGCGTCCCATAGCGGTCTCGGAAGATGTCCAAAGCTTCGACGACCGCCCTTGTCTTGCCGGAGCCAGCGCCGGCATAGAGAAAGAAGCTCTTGGGCTTCTCTAGGTCGAGGCATGCTGCGATCGTCTTCCTGAGTTCATTTTCTTGAGTGACTGTCTCAGGCATCATGCACCTCTCCCGGTTCTGTCAAGATGGCGTCAACCTTTCTCGCCTCAAGGTTCTTCTCAAGCCACTTGAGTCCATCCGCGATGTAGCCTGGCGGTTCTAGCTGGTCTGGCTCACTCCGGTAGAGTAGCTCCAAAGCCATCTCAGCCTTGCTGCCCTTCTCCAAGTTGCAGAACATATCGTTGCTGGCATCTTCGAGGGTGTCCTTTCCGAGAGACGCCTGAAGCTTATTCAATAGGCCCACCGGTTCTGCATATCCCCGAAACAGCGCAAGGTTCGTCAAGGCCAGTGAATCCTCAAACGTATAGGGTATTGCCTCGCCTTCACTTTCCCCCTCCTTGTATTCCACAGTGAATGGGCACTGGTATGCGACCCTGACGAGCCCATCCGCTGTCTGTTTCGCGTCATCCGACAGATCGAGCAGATCATCGAGTAGTTCCATCCCGGGTGCCCAGTCCTTGAGTGTTGTGTTTCCTGTTCGGTAGCCTTTGCCTCGTTCCGGGCGAGCCTTGGCGCTGCCAGTCTCCAGAATCGAGTCCAAGTCCGTGACGACCAGAGACAGAAGCCCAAGAGTATCCAATAGTGGTTTCAAACGATGAGCATGGGCACCGCCGATCTCAAGAAGTGAGATGTAGCTTTGATCCAGCTTAGGGAACTTCGACCGGACGAAATGGGGAATCAACATGCGTTCGGCCGAGCCCTCCACGAGGATGGCTGCATCGGCGAAAAAGAGATCGCAATGGGTTGTCCGGAGATAACGAGCGGCAAACTTCGAGGTCTTATCGTTGTTGCCGAACGTCTGTGAGAGATTGATGACCGTTGCCGTGGGAATGTCCCCTTTCTGCGTGGCTGGCTCCCGACGAAAGTAGCGCAGGCAAGAAAAGTCCGGTTCATGAGCAATATGTGATGAGTGAGTGCTAACGATCATCTGTGTACTGAAGGAAGAATCCGCAAGCGCAGCATGGCTCTGGAGCACTTTATAGCCTTTCTTGATGAATACCTGCTGAATCTGCGCGTGCAAATGAGCTTCGGGTTCTTCGACAAGTACGACGTGCAAGGGTTCAATAGGAATATCCTTGGCGTCTTGATTCTTGGCTGCTTTCCCAACCCGCATCCATTCATCCCTGAATCGGATCAGGCTGAATACCATTGAGATCAGGTTCTGATAACCCAGTCCGTTGTATTTTTCGGGCAAGAAAAGTGAATCTGATCCAGGCAGGTCGAACTGTACCGCGGCCTCGTGATCAAGACTGTCGCGTGGATCGATCTTGCTTGTTATGGAGATTTTTGGATCACTGAATCCCGGATAGTTGAGACCTTCAAGTTCTCCGATGGCAGGCTTGAAGCTCGTCACCAACTTCTCGTTGAATACCGTTTTCGCTGCTTCGATCGCCTCCAGCGCCTCGATATCACTCGCGTCCGGTGCCTCTGACGGATTCAAGTGCTGGGAGAAGTAGCGGCGTAGCTGGGTCGACAAGCTTGCAAAGCCACCGTATGACTCATCTTCGGTCTTGGGATCGGAAAAGCCTCTTTGGGCAGTGATTACGTCAATCTTGATGAGACCATCGAATGGATCCTTGTTAAGCGGGTCGCTGTCGTGCGGAAGCGACTGAGGTTTGGCGATTCCGTGCTCAGGATTTTTGCGCTGCATAGGGTCGAGAATGTAGGATTGGACTTCAAACTGGCTGGGAAGCCGTCTGTCCAGAAAGTCCCTCATTGAGTTTGGCCATAGAGACGGCGGCGACTCTGCGTTGGTGGAAGCCGACTTGGCATCACGCGCCGATTTATAAGCAATTCGGAAATCCTTGTAGAGTTGCTCCATGTTCTTTGGTGCTAACACAAGCCTGACACCCAGCAATTCATTGGGTGTCCAATCCAGTGTAGGGAGAAGATGCGCGACACGGTGAAGGTCTTGTTCGTCTGCTTTAAGCCAGACATCGACGGAGGGCAGCAGAGAAGGCCAGGCGTTAACAGCGATGTCTGGTTTTTCATCATCGGCGTAAGCTACCCACTGTTTACCGAGTTGATTCAGAGATGACCAATTCGAAAGGGTGAAATCCGTTGTCGCAAAGTCTTTGCGGCGGTTTTTCTTGAGAAAGAGAATCAGGGCATCCATTGCGGATGTCTTGCCGCTGTTGTTCGCGCCGACGAAAATCGTCTCCTCTTGCGCGATCTCGATGCGGCACGCCTTCAGCTTCCGGAAGTTCTGTATCTCAACAAAGGCAATGCGCACTCGATGTTCTCCCATACGCGGCAGAGTGGTTCAGCCGTTGCATGATTCTTATGTCCTCAGAATGCCACCAATCTTTCCCCAAATTCGACGCGGAGAATCCATTTCTTCATCGAAAATAGGGCTTGCTCAAGGCAGACGAAGATGCCTTTCATGCCTTTGAGACTGGCGATTGTCTGTTCCTTCAGATCGTAGTCGAGGCAGACTGTCGCCTCCTTATATGAATCCCATGCGCGAAAGACCACGTTGTCGGTGAAGTCGGCAAGTTCTGGATTGACAGAGCGCTCGTGATCGTATTCCAAAGATGCGAGCGTCGGCGTGAAAGCGTTACGCTTCGCATCGGCTTTACCAAACCAGCGGAATTCAAAGCGTTCGGACTCGGGTACCAAGTCGGGGTCGATGAGGCGTTTCAGTTCGTCCGGGTTGAGTGCCCCATCGTTGGTAAACAGATCCGGCATAAGCGCTCGGAGTTGTTCCAGACGTTCCTGGTTCACGTCCGGCGTGGTCGGCATTCGATCCATAATGGTCTTGTTCATTACTTGCCTTCCTCGTTCTCGGAGCGCCATGCCAGAAGCAGTCTGCGCAGCTCTTCCTTGGGCGGAAGTTCCAGCTTGTAACGACTGGCGAAAATACGTTCGTTGCCCTTGTCGAGCACGTATTCGACAACGGCGTCGTTCTTGTCGGTGCAGAGAATCAAGCCGATCGTAGGGTTGTCCTCCCGGTTGCATACTTCACGATCAAAATAGTGAACGTACATCTGCATCTGGCCGATGTCGCCATGAGCGAGCTTTTCTGTTTTCAAGTCGATGATCACATAGCACTTGAGGCGCACGTGATAGAAGACCAGGTCCGCATAGAAATGGTCTCCATCCAGCGTGAGTCGTTTCTGTCGGGCCACGAAGGCAAATCCAGCCCCCAATTCCAGCAGAAACTCCTGCATGTGGGTCGTAAGGGCCGCCTCCAAATCGCTTTCGAGCAATCGATGCGACTCGGGAAGCCCTAGGAACTCCAAGGCATAAGGGTCTTTGATGATGTCGATGGGATGTTCGGTCGCCTGTCCTTCATTGGCGTGTTGCAGCACGCCGTCCTTGTCGCGGCTCTTGAGCAGGCGTTCAAAGAGCAGGGTGTTGATTTGTCGTTCAAGCTGCCGCTTGTTCCAGTGGTTCCGAGCGGTTTCCTGTTCATAGAACTGCCGCGCTTCCTCGTTCTCGACGCGCATCAGGGCGCGATAGTGCGACCAACTCAGATCGGGATGAAAGCCTGTTGCAGATTCAACGCCCGGTGGGCGCTGTTTTGGTGTCAATTCTCCACCCAGTGGGTAGGGAGTTCCGCTCTTGCCCAATTCTTTACCCACTGGGTAGCCAGTTGCAGGCATAGTGAATTTAGCACCCGGTGGGTGTTGAATTGCCAATCTGTGCACATAGATCAGATAGAACTTCCTGCAATCTTGGAGCGTGGTCACGGAGAATCCTCCGCCGTACCGTTTGTTGAGCCGCCGCGAGAGGTCCTGCAGCAATGCCTTGCCGTAGTCAGCCCGTTTCTGTCCCTTCTGCTCTTCCTCAACGATTTCACGTCCGATCAGCCAATATGCGACCACCATCGCGCTATTGATCGTTCGGGCGACATGACTGCGTGTTTCTTCGAGAATGTCGACAATCCGACGGAATATTGCGGCATTGTCCGGAGTCGGAGTGTTCGGGATCTTCTCCCGAACTTTGTCAGGCATGTGAAACCCCCTTGGCACGACTCTTGAATACGGAGTACTCCTTGACGGGCGCGTCGCAATTGACATGCGCGTCGACCCCCAGCGCACCAAAGTGCTTCATCGCGCACTTGATCTTGTAGACCTCGCTCTCACGAAGTGGCTTTGAGATGCGGCGAATAACATAGCCTCGATAGCCAATGTTGCCCGTCTTTTGTTCCAAATTGTCGCCGACCTTGAGAAACGGAGATTCACGCGAGGCGAAAGAACCGTCTTGCTTTGCGTACCAGAGACGCGGCTTCGCTCTCGGCGATCGGCCATCCTGATACGTCTTCACTTCGACGAGCTCGACGCGCAACGTCGCTTCTTGGTTTTGCTCTGCGACAGTCAGAACCTCGATCTTCTTCACAAGGCCCTGTTGGTAGCTGTCAAACGGTGTCAGTCTGTTCACAAGATTCCGTATGACCCTGTGTGTCGCGGAATAGCGAAGTTTGCATAGCCGCTTGAGGGCATCGATGCGGGTGACGGCGTTCTCTGTGTCCATGCCCTCCTGCGGCTCGTCCATGGTGATGATCGGGCGCGTGCGCGCAATGGCGTCAATGAAGGGGATATTGAAGAAGAGGTCTTCCCGCTGGGTTTGGTTGAGAGTACGGTCCTCCGCATTGAAGGACTGAAGCGTCATCACCATGATTTGGGGATGCTGCTCCTCGACGAAACCCGTCACGCGATTTAAGCGCTTGCTGTCGTGCTCGAAGCATGCGGGCGTGAAACCGTACACGTCGGCAAGCTGTCGTTTGAACATGTCGAAAGTAGATAGGACGCCCTCCTTGATGGCGACGGAGGGAACGAGGATGATGAACTTCGTGAAGGCGTATTGGCGGTAGAGTTCGTAGGCCGTCTTGAGGTAGACGAGAGTCTTGCCGGTGCCCGTTTCCATCTCGATGCAGAAGTCCAGGGCTTCGTCGAGAGAAGCCGTTTCTTCGTCAATGCCACTGTTTTGGATGACTGCGAGGAAGTTCTGGCGAATATGCTCGGTGGGGATGGTGAGGATATTGCTCCGCACACCTTCGCGGCAAGCCATATCGAACGTGTTGCGCGCCTGTCCCTCAAAAAGGCGCACGACGGCATCGATAGCTTCGCGCTGGTATGAGAGCTCCTCAAGTTTCAGTTCCATAGCCGCCTACTCATCTTGTGCCTCGGGCTCGCCTGCCTTACCTGACTTCACATATTCGTTTCACTACTTTCCCAACAAAGTCGGATTGGCACTATATGAACCGCTCCGGGTATACCGGAGACTCATTTGTGTGGTTCAAGCCACCTTGGCCCACTCGTGATTCTGATAATAGAGTTCTTCCTTCTCAACCGGAGTCAAGTCGCCGACCGGTTCGAACAGCCGGCGATGGTTGAACCACTCCACCCATTCCAGCGGCGCCTACTCCACAGCCCCGAGATGGCGCCGAGGGCCGCGTCGGCGAATGACCTCGGACTTGTACAACCCGAAGATCGTTTCCGCGAGCGCATTGTCGTAGCTGTTGCCGACGCGCCCGACAGAGGGCTCGATGCCGGCCTCGGCCAGCCGCTCCGTATAGCGGATCGGCAGGTATTGCACGCCTCGGTCACCGTGGTGAACCAGAGGCTGACTTGGTCCCACTCGGCTGTCATGCAGTGCCTGCTCACGCGCATCCAGCGCGAGGTCGGTGCGCAGCGAGTTCTACACCATAGGGGCTCCCTCGAGCGCGGTGGTCCTGGTCAAACCCAGCAGTCCGGTTTTTGCGGTGCAATAGGCAGCGTAGGTCGGTACGCCGACGGTCGAGGCGGTTGAACCGATGTTGGTGAGCGGCCCATCGGCGCGCAATCATGCTGCCCAGGCAGCGTCGAATGGTCCGGAAAGGTCCATTGAGATTGGTATCCAGGATGCGTGTCCAGACCTCGTCGGGGTGGTCGACCAGGGGATGGTAGCCGGATGTCGCCGCAGCATTGACCAGGATGTCGACAGGTCCGAGCCCGTCTACCACGTCCCGGTGAGCAGTGGCGACATCGCCGTCGCTCGACACGTCGAACGGACGGGCGAGAATCCTGCTCCCGTATTCGAGGGCCGCCGCCGCCGTCTCGTCATGCTCGCCTTCGTTCACTGTGGTGACGTTCTGCTCCGGGAGAATTCCGGCACTTGCACTTTGCGGCAAGGAGCCGAAGGCGACGTCGGCACCGGCCTCGGCCAGTCCCATCACGATGGCACGGCCGATGCCGGTGGCTCCACCGGTCACCCAGGCGACGCGCCCTTCCAAAAACCTTACGCTCATGTCCTCGCGAATCCTGCCTCAACCATGGAGTGCGACCTCAAAGGTCGGCCAGGACGACTTTCGCCGCATTGTGGCCCGGCGCCCCTGAGACGCCCCCGCCTGGATGCGCGCCCGAGCCGCACAGGTAGAGGCCCGGGAGGGGTGTCCTGTAACCGCTTGCGCGCGGGTGGGGTCGCATATGAAAAATCTGCGACAGGTGGAACTGGCCGTGGAAGTTGTCACCTCCGGTGAGCCCGTATTCCGTCTCCAGGTCCAGCGGCGAGAGAGCCCGGAATGCAATCACCGAATCCCGGAAATTGGGTGCATGGAAGTTCATGGTGTCGATCAGGTGTCGCGCGGCGCGGTCTCGTTCGTCGTTCCAGTCACGACCGCATGAAAGGTGCCGGGGATGGAACCGGGCGTTGATCATCATCACGTGCTTTCCCGGCGGTGCAAGGCTGGCGTCGAACAGGCTCGGAATCATCGCGTCGATCACCGGTGCGCGTGACCAGTCTCCACCAAGCGAATCCCGGTAGGCCTCGCGCAGGTAGTCGAGGGATGGGCAGATGTGGATCGAGCCACTGTGTTGGGGACCCGGCTCAAGACCGGGATGCGCAGTGAAGTTGGGCAGTTCGGATAACGCCAAATTCATCCGGAAACTCTTCGATTCGCTGCGGTACTGGGTGATGTCACGACGGAAGGTCTCGTCGAGCGCCTCCTCGGGAACAAGGCCCAGGAACGTCCTTTTCGGATCGGCATTCGAGAGGACTGCGGCGGCCTTCAGAATTTCGCCGTCCTCCAAAACGACCCCTGTGGCTCGGCCTCCTTCGACGAGAATGCGCGTCACTGCCGTATCGGTCCGAATTGCGCCTCCCTTTTCGAGAACTGCCTCGGCCATCAGTTCCGTGATGATGCCCATGCCACCCATCGGAAGTCCCCAGGCACCGCGCACGCCTTCGAACTGTCCCAGACGGTTCTGCACGAGCCGGAGCGCGGTTGCCGGGCCGTCAATGTCCAGCGGGCAGCCCGACGTGGTGGAAAGCGCGAGCGGCAGTTTCGCCATGTCGCTCTCCAGGTAAGTCGACAGGAAGCTATCGACACTCGCGGTCAGGATCATCATCAGGCGGTGTCGCAACTCCGGGTCCAGCTTTCTGACATCCCAGCCGAAGCTCAGCCAGTCCATCGTGTCACGCAGTCCCGAAGCCTCGAGAGAGGGCGGCGGTTTCATAAGGTACTGGGCCATGAAATCGGCAAGGCCGGTAAGTACCTCTCGCAAGCGATCCAGTCCGTCGGCGTCGCGGTTGGAGTACCGGCCGATTTGAGCACGGTCGTGATCCCGATCACCGGTCAGCAAGAGGCATTCATCGCCAGGCAACGGAAAGAAGTTACCGCCCATCCTCGTTGCCACCAAACCGCGTCGTTCGAGCTCCATGTCACCGATGACTTCCGGACGCAGGTAGCTCATCACGAAAGCGCAGCTCGAATTGCGGAATCCCGGCGCGAACTCCTCGGTAACGCAGGCGCCGCCGACAATGCTGCGCCTTTCCAGAACGAGCACCCGCCGCCGCGCCCGCGCCAGGTAGAACGCGGCCGTCAGACCGTTGTGGCCTCCTCCTACAACGATCGCATCATACTGCCCCATCTTTCCGCCCTGTCGCTCGATACAACTTTTGTCCGGATGCGGGTTGGTACATCGCAACCTAGCAGTTTGATTGAAGTGTCGTCATGTCAATAGTCGCCATGCCACTGTCTGTACCGCGATCAAGGGGCGGAAACCTGAATGTCGGCAAGCGACGCACGGATCGAAAGGATCGGCAAGGACCGGTATCGTCTGGGCGAGGGTCCCGTATGGGATGTCGAAGAACAGGCACTCTATTGGATCGACTGTTATGCGCCTCGCGCCTGGCGTCATGACCCGGCGACCGGCGCGTTCCGACACTGGGATTTGCCGGGTGACAAGGCTGGAGGTCTGGCTTTGCGGCGCGACGGCGGAGCCATCGTCACCGTGGACAACGGAATCTATTCCCTGGATCTTCAGACCGGCGAGTGCGAGTGCCTGCTACTGACCGAAACGACCGGAAGGCGCACGCGCATGAATGACGGCAAGGTCGATCGCCGCGGCCGTCTCGTGTGCGGCAGCCTAGACCTTCGTTTCAGAGATCCGATCGGTGCCTTCTACCGGTTGGATACAGATTACTCATGCACTCGCCTCGACGGCGACATGATCATCTTCAACGGACCCTGCTGGAGCCCGGACGACACCACGTTCTTCTGTGCCGACAGTGAACGCGCAATGATCTACGCCTATGACTACGATATCGAGACCGGTGCCGTCGCCAACCGGCGCGTGTTCACCAGTACCAAGGCAATGGCGGGGCATCCCGATGGTGCCACCGTGGATTCGGAAGGCTACCTGTGGAGCGCGCTGATCTTCGGCGGCCAAGTCGTACGTTATCGCCCTGACGGGAGCGTCGACCGCATGGTCAAGGTTCCGGTCGAGTACGTGACAAGTGTCACGTTCGGTGGCCCTGACCTGGACGTGCTGTACATCACCAGCAACGCCGGCCCGATGTCCGGGCGCCCAGCACAGGAACCCGAAGCCGGCGGGCTGTTTGCCATTTTCGGACTCGGTGTCACCGGACTCCCCGAACCGCGATTCGGAGGCTAGCGCTACCATGTCATGACAATTAGGGCTGAACACCGCGTCTCCAGCGGTGTATGCCAGCCTCATGATGGCACAGTCTCAGATCAGCCGCACCCTGTGCGGCGATGCGGCACGCTCGCGGATTGTCGCGATGCTGTCGCAGGAGCACTTCGAGAGCCGGCGCGCGCTTGGGCGCCGGGTGTGCGAGGAGTTTGCGTTCATCGACGCGGCCGGACGTCCTCAGGTTTCGGGGTGCATGAAGGCGTTGGCGGCGCTTGCCGCGACATCGCCTGACATCGTCTTGCCACAGCCCCGGTCCGGTGTGAGTGACACCAGGCCACGGGTTCTCGATGCGCCGGTGCCGGAAGCGGTCGGGGTGCCCGGACATCTCTTGCAGGTGCGGGACATCGCGATCGTCCAGGTTGCCACGGCCGATGAGAGGGCGCTGTGGAACAGGCTGATCGCCGACGAGCATCCCCACGGGGTGACCACCTTTGCCGGCTGCCAGGTTCGCTACCTCGTGGGTTCGGCCCATGGCTGGCTTGGGGCCGTCGGGTTCCAGGCAGCAGCGCTCAGGGTTGCGGCGCGTGAGCGATGGATCGGATGGAGCGACGAGCAGCGTCGGGATCATCTCGACCGGGTGATCTGCCTGAGCCGCTTCCTGGTGCGTCCGATGGTCCGCTGTCAGAACCTGGCGAGCCATGTCCTGGGACAGATCCTGCGCCGGCTGCCAGGGGACTTCGAGGCCCGCTATGGCTACCGCCCCTGGCTGGTGGAGAGCTTTGCCGACGAGGGCTATGATGGCGCCTGCCTCAAGGCGGCCAACTTCCTGCGTGTGGGCCGCACGGCGGGACGCGGCCGGCAGGATCGCTGGAAGCGGCGCGACAAGACGGTGAAGACGGTCTTCATGCGCTCTCTGGACCGGCACTGGCGGCGGCATCTTGGTGTGCGTGTTGTCGATGTCGCAGCGGTGCTGGAGCCGGGGGAAGGACTGTCGGCATCCGCGTGGGCCGGGAACGAGTTTGGAGGGGCACCGTTGGGCGACAAGCGACTGTCGGCGCGTCTGGTGAAGAGCGCCGATCTTCTGGCGGGCTATCCCGGCCACAAGATCAACGCCAACAGTGCGAGCGACACAACCGCGATCAGCGCCTTCTACCGGCTGATCGAGATGCCGTCGGAGTCCGCGGTCACGGTCGCGAACATTCTGGCGCCGCACCGTGAGCGCACCATCTGTCGGATGCGCGGCCAGACAACAGTTCTGGCGATCCAGGACGGCACGGATCTGAACTTCACCACCCGGCCGGGCTGTGACGGTCTGCAGGTGATCGGCAGCAACCAGACCAGGGCCACGGCCCTGGGCCTGCACATGCATGCGACCCTGGCGGTCACCGAGACAGGACTTCCGCTCGGGGTTCTGCGCCTGGGGTTCGATGCGGCGGCGAAGCGCGCGCCGAAAGCCGAAAGCCGCAGGAAGACCGAACGCTGGCTTGACGCCTTTGCCGACGCAGGCGCCGCGGTGCGCGAGATCGGCGGCAAGACACGGGTCATCAGCGTGTGTGACCGGGAGGCGGACTGTTTCGAGATGTTTGATGCCCAGCGCCGCACGCCCCGGGTCGCGGTGCTGGTGCGCGCCAAGCATGACCGGGTTCTGGGGCCGGGGCGTGCGAAGCTGTTTGCGACCATGAGCGGTGGTGCGCCGGACGACCGGGTGGAGATCGAGATTGACGGACTGGTGGCGCGGCCCAAGTCCAGCAGGAAGAAAGCACGTCCGGCTCGTCGCAAGCGGCTGGCCAGCTGCGAGTTGCGGTTCCGGCATGTGACCCTGCCGGCCACGGCCGCCATGGAAGGCACGGAGCCGATAGCGGTGTGCGGCGTGCATGTCGTGGAGACCGCACCGCCCGAGGACGAGGATCCGGTGCAGTGGTTCCTGCTGACCAGCCTCGATGTCAGAACCGCCAGGGATGCTGCCGACATCGTCGGCTTCTACCTCCAGCGCTGGAAAATCGAAGACTGGTTCCGGGTCCTGAAATCCGGCTGCAGGGTGGAACATCTGCTGTTCCGCACCGCAGACAGATTGCAGCGGGCAGTGGCGATCAACGCCGTGATCGCGTGGCGCATCATGCTCATGACGCTGCTGGGACGCCAGGTGCCCGACTGTGATCCGGACCTGATGTTCACCGATGCCGAACTCGCGTTCCTGCACGACTATGCGCTGGCCTTCGGCCTCGCCGAACCGCAGCGTCTGGGTGACGCGGTGGCCCTGGTGGCCCACCTGGGCGGGCACAGAAACCGCAAGCATGACCCGGACCCGGGAAACCAGATCATGTGGCATGGACAAACACGCATGACCAGCGCAACACTGGGACACCAAATCGCACACCAGGCCACCGAAATCAGAACCTCACGCCAGACAACCTGACATGTCGTCAACCAAACTTATCATGACTCGGTAGGCCTAGCGCAACCCATGCCCCACAAGTCTTGCTGATGGCACCGACCCAACGGCTTGGATCATGTTTGTCGTTTTTTTGCGAGGGCGTATCCGAGGCACATTCCAGCGAGGGTCGCACCCGCGCCACAGGACTTTGGTGCCGCGTGGGCAGTGCCGCGGCGCGGTGGAGACGGCCTGTGGGTGTGACGCCGGACCGCAGCGCTAGTGTCCACACTCTGTCCGGACGCCTGTTCCTCACCGGGTGTGAGGTCAACCGTAGGACTCCTCGGAGCACCGCTCCCCAACCCGCGATGCCGAACCGGTGAACCCCGGGGTTCCCGGAAAGCCACGGATGAGCACATCAGGCAGCCCGCGAAGATCGTCATCCCCTGGGGATGGCCGTCGGAAACCAGCGCGTTTCAGATCCGCCGGCCGTCCCGGCCAATACCGTTACAATCCGAAGATCCTTAATTCCCTCACGGTGAAAAGGAACATCCCGTGGCGGTGCCACAGGCGCCTCAAGTCGTGCGGGTGCGGGCACCGCGGTCCCCGCGGTCCCCGCAGGACAATCTCTTCCGAATTCCCGGCAGATCCGTCGTCCAAGAGCCTTGCTGCTGGCAAGTTGCTCCCACGACAGGATCTCCGCTATCCGATCGCGCACATCGACATCTGTTGATGGGTAGGATGGATCTCGGATTGTATCATCATGCTGTGTCGGTCACACGACACGCCTTGCTTTGCCATGAAAGTTTCCGGCAGGACCAGTCGACATCTTGGAATGACCTGGTCTGGCCTTGAGTGTCGCGGGCGATGCTCGGGGGCCGGTGCTTGAGCCGATGCAGAACCACATCGAGGAGGCCGACGTTTCCATGATCTCTCCGCAGATGAGGAGGAAAAGAATCAGTACGGTCGACGAAGACCATTGCATTTGCCGCATACGCTCGACCTGCGGCGAAGGGCCGGTCTGGAGCGCCGAGGAGGGTGTACTCTACTGGATAGATCAGGTTGATTCGGCGATCCACCGCTTTGATCCGACGACAGGCCTCGACGAGACACGAACTCTTGATGCCGGCCTGGGCGCCATCGCGCTGCGTGCCGACGGTGGCATGGTTGTCGTCTACAATGCGAACCTCGCCTTGCTGGATCCCCTGACAGGCGCCATCGAACGTTTGCCCGGGATAGTTCCCGACAGAACTGACACGACTTTCAACGACGCCAAGTGCGATTCCGCAGGCCGTCTGTGGATTGGCACCTATCACGAGGTCCGGCCGGCTCGCCCGGTCGGCGGAATCTTCCGCTTTGATCCCGACCACACCCTGACCAGGATCGAAAGTGACATCCGAAGTGGAAATGGCCTTGGCTGGAGTCCGGATAGTCGTGTCTTCTACATGACCGACACCCAGGCACGCACGATCCTCGCCTTCGACTTCGATGCCGCCGATGGTGAACTTTCCAACCGACGCATTTTCGTCGAGACCGAGCAGCGGTACCCCGATGACCGACCCGACGGCTTGACCGTGGACGCCGAGGGCTACATCTGGAGCGCGCACTGGGCGGGTTGGCGCGTCACCCGTTACGCGCCCGACGGCACGATTGATCGGGAACTCGCCATGCCGGTCAGTGCCGCCAGCAGTTGCGCATTCGGCGGTGCGAATCTCGACACGCTTTTTATCACGACCCCAAGCGAAGGCCTGACGGCCGACGAACTGGCCGAACAGCCGCTTGCGGGCAGGCTCTTTGCCGTTGATGTGGGTGTGAAGGGTTTGCCCGAACCTCGCTTCTCCGCTTGACCAGATCAGTCCAGCGTCCTGCGAATCAAATCGGCGAAAACGATCTCCGAATCGTCCTGCGGCGCATAACCAAGGACCTTCCGGGCGTTGACGATCGACCAGAAGGCGCGCGTGTTGTTCGAGATGCCATAAAACACCTGGAACGGGATACCGTCCTCGTTCCGGATGTCCGGCGTCTCGACGGCCTTGATGAAAAGCTGCCGCAGGTCGTTCGGGCTCAGGTACGCGCCAAGATCGCGTCGAAAAGTCGTGGGATCGTCGAGGGCATCGGATGCTGCCATGCTGTCGGCCATACCGATGCGTATGTGGACATTCTCTACCGGTTCCCCGAAGCGGCCACACGCGAAGACGAAGCCAAGATTCTCGCCGGCAATCTTGACCCAGCCGTAGAGGTTGTCGCTGCGCGGCATAAGCCAAACTCCTGCCTCGTGCAGTCCTCCGCTGTGCAGTTTCGTCTCGTACCAATCAGCCGCATGATTCGAACTCGTGACTACGACGCGCCGGATGCCCTCCTGTTGGGAAAGCTTCAGGACATGGAATGTCATGTCGATGTTGCGCCGCTCCTCGTAATAGAGGTCGGGCGGAGTGTCGGCAGGTTTGGGGCGCCATTGCCTTGGTGTCGTGACGGCGTAATCGGGATCCATCCGATAAGCAGTATGCACGACGGCATCGGCTCCGGAAAAATGACTCCGGTAAGAGTCCACCTCGGGATCGGTGAGGTCCACCTTGACGAGATCGGGAATTGATACACCGGGCGGAGGATCGGCGATGTCGACCGGCACGACCTCGTAGCGCTCACGCAACGCGGGAAGGAGCTGGGTTCCCACCGAGCCGGCCGCACCCGTGAGGACGACTTTCGGCTTGACCATGGCCTCACGCCTCCGACCCGAGCGTTCTGTCCCAGGGCGCTGGCCAGTACCGGGAGAGTTCGGGGCGCTCACGCAGGAACGGCGGCTCGTCATGCAGTCGGACCTCGAGTTCCCGGGCGTAGCGGTGACCGCTCCACACTGCGGCCGCGATTGTGCCGGGACCAAGGCAGTCACCCAGTCGCACCACGTCCGAGATTCCGGTGTCCGTCAGTGCCTCGGATTGTCCGAGAAGTTCATGATAGAGCGTGTCGATCGGTTCCTGGGCGGTCACCATGACGACACTCGTACAATCCAGAGTTTCGCGACGGTCGGAGTATATGCATGCGAGCTCCACGTGATCGGCTCCGACGGACGCCAGGTTGGTGAGGGCTCGGATGGAGACACCGATCTCGATCAGGCGGCGCTGGATGGCAGCCTGCTCCAGGGTGAAATCGGTCCAGGCCGAAACGACTGGCGCCGTTGTCACCAACGTCACCTCGAGTGCCCGCTCCCGCAGCACCTCGGCCATGAGGCCGCCCATGTAGAAGTTGTCATCGTCGAACACAACCACCGCACCTTCGATCTCGGCACCGTCCATGATGTCGTCAGGGGTGACGATCGGGCGTTCTGCAGCGCCCGGGATGCCGAAATGGTTGGTGCGGCCGAAACCGTCACGACACCAGCGGGCACCGGTGGCAACGGCCACGCGTGTAGCGCCGGACTCCAGCACATGTTGGACCTCGAGCCGGCTGTCAAGGTAGATCTTGACGTCCGGAAATTTGGTGATCTGTTGCAAACGGTGGTCGCGTACCCGCACCCACTCTGCCAGACCGGGCAGCCGGCTCTCACGAGTGACCCGGCCCCCGAACTCGGCGCGGGATTCGGCAAGTGTCACCGGATAGCCGCGCTGGCCTAGAGCCCGCGCAGCTTCCAGCCCTGCCGGGCCACCACCGACAATCAGGAAGTGATCGTCAGTTGTCTTGGCCGGGATGCGCTCGGGGTGCCAGCCACGACGCCACTCCTCGCCCATCGTCGGGTTCTGCGTGCAACGCATCGGCACACCGGTGTTGTTTCCGGAAACACAGATATTGCAACCGATGCATTCTCGGATGTCCTCGATACGGCCCTCTTCGATCTTTCTGGGAAGAAAGGGATCGGCGATCGACGGGCGTGCCGCACCGATGAAATCGAGCACGCCGCGCGTAACCATAGACGCCATGGTATCCGGACTCGTGAAGCGGCCGACGCCGACAACCGGCCGGGTCGTCACGTCCTTGACGTGGCGGATGTACTGTTCCTGCGTGCCTTCACCGACGAATCGCGAAGTCGGCGAGTCGTTGTCCCAATCACTCAAGTTGAAATCCCAAAGATCGGGCAGGTCGGAGAACATCTCGACCACGTCACGAGCCTCCCCTTCGGCGGTCATGCCGGCATCGCCGAGCAACTCCTCGATCGACATCCGCACCGCCACCGCGCATGTATCGCCGACTTCGTCCTTCGTCTCCTCTATCAGTTCCCGCATCAATCGGGCGCGATTCTCCAGGCTGCCACCGTACTCGTCGGTGCGATGGTTGTGGCGCCGTGACAGAAAGTGCTGGACGATAGGATCATCCTGCCCTGCATAGACGTAGATGATGTCGAACCCGGCATCGCGGGCGCGGGAAGCCGCCTGCCGGTGCCAGCGCCGGAGATCACGGATGTCCGATTTGTCCATTGCGCGCGCCTGTCCCGGATGGATATCGCGCAGAGGAGAATGACTCGGGGCCATCGGAACTTCACGGCTGTAGCGGTTCGGTTCACTCTTGCCGCTGTGGGCAAGCTCGACGCCGGCCAGACTCCCGTGGCGATGTACCGCTTCGGTCATTCTCGCGAGGATGCCAATATCGGTCGCGTCCCACAGTTGCACCTCGGCCGGTGTTTCAATTTCGGAACTGTAGTGGAAGCCGCATTGTTCGGTACACACGACACCCCAGCCGCCCTCGGCCTTGACGCTTCGCATTGCGGCCATCGTGCTGGGGAAAGCGATCCCCATCCCGTTGCAGTGGGGCGTCTGGTAGAAACGGTTCGGGGCTGTCACAGGCCCTATACGGACCGGTTCGAACAGGACGTCGTACCTCGGGTCGCGGGACATGGTTCACCTTCCTCCCATTCTCCGGAGGCCCCTCGCGGCGATCGACGCGCAATGAAAGCCTCCAACATACAGCTTCTGCCACGGCACATGGCTTGTTAACATTTCAGGCAGGAACTTGCATTCGCAAGCGTGATGCTGACCCGTCAGGAGCTTTGCGAACGACTGGCTGAGTTTTCCAAGGTCGAACTCAGGCGATTTCCAACCCCGCTCGAACACTGTCCGCGCCTGAGTCGGGCATTGGGCGGACCCGAAATATTCGTCAAGAGGTGAAGACCGGTCCGGGCTCGATCTCGGTGGGAACAAAACGCTCCAATTGCGCTATCTCCTGCCTCGCGCGCTGGCCGCTGGCGCCGATATCCTTCTCGCGGGATCCGCAACGCAATCCGACTGGTGTCGCCGGATCGGCGCCACAGCAACCCGCTTTGAACTCGATACCTTTCTCATGCGGGCCGGCGGTGTCAAAGCTGACCTTCAGCAGGGAAACCTTCTGCTCGACCGCATCATCGGTGCCGAGACGGAAATCATCGAGGACAGCAATCTCGATGAAGGTCTCGACGCTGAACTGGAAATCCGCGGCGAGCGAATGCGTAGAGTCGGACGATGGCCGTTCGTACTCGATGGCGGGGACAACGACGTTTGCGGCGCGCTTGCTGCGGTCGATGCCATGGCTGAGCTCGACGGTCAGCTGGAGTCGATGGGTGATGACGCTAACAGGTTGCCATGTCGGGATGGCGGCACTCGGACTGATGGCACGTGTCGTCGGTGTCAGTGAGATCATGCCGCGTCCCGGTCGGCCAGAGGCGATCTGTGAACCTCGCAAATAAGGTGGCAACCGGGATTGCGCTCAATCGAAGTTTCTCTTTGTCCGACTTCGACGACGAGACGGGCTATGTCGGCGAGGCTTACGGAGTGCCAACCGAAGCCGGATCGTGGCGCGGACCGGGAGAATGCTATTCGATCCGGCCGATCCCCCGAAAGCGATGGCCTGTCTCATCGATCATGTCCGCCGCGGCATCATAGGTGCCGACCGAATGGTCGTGCTCGTGCATACGGGCGGGATGCCGGCACTCTTCGCCAATTCCGAAGAGATCATCGCAAGGCCTTAGTATCTCCTCCAAGGCTTCGGTGTTGACGCGGCAATGGCCAACCCGGCGCACTTTCATGCTATTCTTGATGTTTCAAATTCGCATTCCGGTGCCCCTCGTTGTTCGCAATGGAGGCAAACATGGACGCGTTTCGATTTTCTGAATGCATCAGAAGTGGCCAATTGACCCGCCGCGAGGTCCATCACGGTATAGCGGCATTCGGTATCACGGCGACCGCGATACCGGCGACAGCACGAGCCCTGTCCGGGACGGGTGAAGCCATGGTTTTCACCTGGGGCGGGAACAACCCGATCGAGCGCTATCGCGGGTTTGTTGATCGCTACGGCCAAATGCCGGAATTCACGTACTACGGCGACGAGGAGGAGTCTTACGCCAAGCTCATGGCCGGCTTCCGTCCCGACGTGACCGGTACCTGCACGTACGAATTGCCGCGTTACGAGGTACGAGTCCGGATTGCTGGCTCCTGTCGACACGGCGCGCCTGGAACACTGGCCGGATGTCTTCGATAGCCTGAAAACCTTGACCGGTTCGGTGGTCGATGGTGCGCAGGTGTTCGTTCCCGACAGCTGGGGGCAGACTTCGGTGCTTTACCGTACTGACCTCGTCGACATTGAGGAGGAGTCCTGGGGGCTGTTGTGGGATGACCGCTATGCCGGCCGGATCGGCATGATCGACAGCCTCATCGACGGTGTCGCTGTGGCCGCGATTTATGCTGGCGTGGACCCCTGGAACATCGATACACCCGAAAAGGTAGAAAGAGTTGCAGAGGCCCTGCGCCTACAACGACCGCTGTTGCGTATGTACACCAATGACATGACGACAGTGGAACAGGCACTGGCGTCTGGCGAGCTTGTTGCGGCCGTGACTTGGAACGGATCGGTCCTCCGTCTTACCGAGCAGGGTTTGCCGGTTCGCTACATGGTGCCCAAGGAAGGCATCATGACTTGGGTCTGCGGCTATTCTGTTCTGCCGGGCTCGGAGGATCGTGAGGAAACCTATGTCGTTCTTGACTCGATTCTGTCTCCTGAAGCCGGTGTCTACAACTTGACTGAGAACGGCGAGGGCCACGCCAACCGCAAGGCTTTCACCCAGGTCAGCGTGGAGTTCCTGGCAAGTATCGGGATTACCGGCGACGTCGAGGAATATCTTGCCGGAGGTATCTTCCAGGATCCTATGGCGAACAAGGAAGCTCTGCAGAACATGTTCGACGAGGTGAAATCCGGATTCTAGGCGCGGTAGGGGAAATTGCTCCGGACCCCCCGCAAGCCCGTTAGGGCACGAGGCTCCTGCCTTGCGTGCGTAACGGCAAAGCGCCGGGTTGGCCATGGGTGTCGGATCTCGGTGGCGGCCAGAATGCATGCGCCAGGGCGCCTGCCTTGGCCAGAGTGGTGCGGTCCCTTTGGGGCCGACGTCGCAGCGATCGGCACCATTTCTTCAGAAGTAGCTGCACGAACCGCTTGAGGGTCTGGAAGCTGGTCGGGACGGCCCAACCATTGAAGATCGAACCCTGGCGAGTGCATCGCCCATGCGCTTGCCAGGACGAATGGGGATCCCTGTTGTACGACGGTCCCGACTTCACCAATACCGGCATGTCGGAAGGTGAGTTGTCACGCTGCGCCTCTGTGTCGTCCCTGTGCCGTCCCTGTGCACGTCATGTTGCAATTGCGAAAACTCTATGGTGCACTGCACAATGATCTCCCGGGGATGATGCGGGATGGACATGACGCTTCAACGCACTGTGGTCGGGTTGCGCCGTGTTCTGGAAGGATGGCGGGCCGCCGGTGACACCATTGCCCTGGTTCCCACCATGGGAGCCCTGCATGACGGCCACCTTGCCCTTGTCTCTGCGGCGAGAGAGCGGGCAAGCCGTGTGGTGGCAAGCCTCTTCGTCAATCCCCGGCAGTTCGGTCCTGCCGAGGATTTCGACCGTTACCCCAGGAACGAGGCCGGGGACATGGCACGGTTTCTCGAGTCCGGCGTCGACATCGTCTATGCGCCGTCGCTGAACGAAATCTACCCCGAGGACTTTGCGACGACGGTCTCACTCGCCGGCCCCGCAAGGGGTCTCGAAGCCGATCACAGGGAGGGCTTCTTCGAAGGTGTTGCAACCGTGGTTCTCAAGCTTCTTATCCAGACCGGTGCCGACATGGTGATGTTCGGGGAGAAGGACTACCAGCAGCTTCTGGTCGTGACCCGGCTTGTCCGGAATCTCGATCTTCCCGTCACAATCATCCCCGTGGCGACCGTCAGGGAAGCGGACGGACTCGCGATGTCCTCGCGCAATGCCTACCTTGCTCCCGACGAACGTCGCCGTGCCGCAAAGCTTCACGAGGTTCTCGAGGAGACAGCAAGTGCGCTTGAGACCGGAGCTTCACCCGCAGCGGTGTTGTCCGACGGGCTGAAGAGCCTCGATTCGGTGTTCGATGCCGTGGACTATCTTGAATTGCGCGATCCCCTCACACTCGACCCAATGGAGAGCCTCAACCGCAGGGGCAGGCTGCTTGCCGCGACTCAACTCGGGACTATAAGGCTGATCGACAATGTCGCTGTGGACTTCCCAGGCTAAGTCCGGCAAGGCTGCCGGTGGCGCCGCGAAACCGGAGCCCAGGGAACTGCTCGGCCCCAGGGGCGGCCTGCCGATCGTCGGATTGACCGCCTACACCGCTCCCACGGCCGCCAGGATCGACCGCCATGTCGATTTCATCCTTGTCGGCGATTCGGTCGCCATGGTGCTCTACGGCATGGAGACAACGCGAACCATCGATATCGAATCGATGATCCGCCATGGCCGCGCCGTGGCTCAGGCGGCAGCAAACACCCTTGTCGTCATCGACATGCCCTTCGGCACCTATGAGCACAACAGGGATGTGGCACTCACCAACGCAGAACGCATGCTCGAAGAGACCGGCTGTGACGCCGTCAAGATGGAGGGAGGTGCGGGCCTTGCAGGCACCGTCGCAGCGGCCGTCGAGAGAGGCATTCCCGTGATGGGCCATGTCGGCCTGATGCCGCAGAGGGCTCGAAGTGTTGCCCAGATGCGCATCAGGGGCCATTCGGACACCACCCGGCGACGTATCCTCGAGGACGCGAGGATGGTCGCCGGGGCCGGGGCGTTCGCCATCGTTGTCGAGGGAGTCGTCGAAACCGTGGCCCGCGAGATCACCGAGGCCTCGCCGGTTCCGATCATCGGGATCGGCGCGTCGGCAGCCTGCGACGGACAGATCCTCGTCACCGAGGACATGACCGGCATGTTCGACACCTTCACGCCAAAGTTCGTGAAACGCTATGCCGAACTCGGAAAGGTGATGGAGGAGGCGGTCATGGCCTACGCCGACGATGTCCGCAATCGCCGGTTTCCGGGGCCCGAGCACACGTTCAAGAAGCGCAAGAAGCAGCCGGCCAGCCGTTGAACGGACCGGGAGGCACCGCTACGATTCAACAAACCTTGTCGAAACGGGAGGATGACATGTCCGGGAACCACCGTGTGGAGTACGAAACCTGTCCGAGGCGGGTGCGGACGGTCTTCGGGGACGAGACGATCGCGGACAGCACGAGCGTCCTTCTGGCGCGCGAGACGGGCCATCTGCCGGTCTATTACTTTCCCGGCGACGATGTCGCAATGGCGTTCCTGAGTCCGACCGAAAGGAAGACCCACTGCCCCTACAAGGGTGATGCCTCCTACTGGGCCGTATCCATCGGGGACCGGTCGGCGGAAAATGCCGCCTGGGGGTATCTCGATCCCCTGCCGCAAGCCTCGCCAATCAGGGACCACATTGCCTTCTACTGGAAGGAATTCGATCACTGGTACGAGGAAGACGAGGAAGTCTTCGTCCATGCCAGGGATCCCCGTGTCAGGGTCGATACCCTGTTCAGCCGGCGGACCGTCGAGGTGACTCACGCCGGCACGGTGGTGGCGCGCACCGAACGCGCACAGTTCCTCTTCGAAACGAACCTGCCAACCCGGTACTACATCCCGCCAGAGGATGTGTGCCGGGATCTGCTCGTGGAATCGCAGGCGGTCACGCGCTGCCCCTACAAGGGCATCGCCACACACCTTTCGCTCGTCGTCGATGGTGCCACCCATGAGGACATCGCCTGGGCCTACCCCGATCCGATTCCGGAATGCCCGCGGATCGCGAACCACATCTGCTTCTACAACGAGCGGGTGGACCGCATCCTCGTGGATGGCAGGCCTGTCGAGCGGCCTCACACGGCGTGGTCGCGCGCCTGATCAGGAAGGCCTGCTGATCCGGATCCCGAGTTCTCTCAACTGTCGCTCGGAGACCTCGCCGGGAGCCCCCATCATCAGATCCTGGGCCTGCTGGTTCATCGGGAAGAGTGTCACTTCGCGGATGTTCGATTCACCGGCCAGCAGCATGACGATCCGGTCGATGCCGGGCGCAATCCCGCCGTGCGGCGGACAACCGAAGCGGAAGGCGTCATGGAGTGCACCGAACCTGGCCTCGACATCTCCGGCCGAGTAGCCGGCGATCTCGAAGGCCTTGATCATGGTGGCGGGCTCATGGTTGCGAATGGCGCCGCTCGAAAGTTCGATGCCGTTGCACACGATGTCGTACTGGTACGCCAGGACGTCGAGGGGATCGCTCGTTTCCAGTGCCTCGAGACCTCCCTGGGGCATGGAAAAGGGATTGTGGCTGAAGTCGATCCTTCGCGCCTGCGCGTCGTACGCGTACATCGGATAATCGACGATCCAGCAGAAGTGGAAACCGTCGCGTTCGACGAGGTCGAGTTCGTCGCCAACGCGTATGCGGACAAGGCCGGCGATACGCTCTGCCTCCTTCCCCTGATCGCACGAAAAGAACACCGCGTCCCCGTCGCCCAGTCCCGCCAGAGACTTGATCTCCGCGAGTTCGTCCGCCTTCAGGAGTCTTGCGACCGGCCCCTTGCCGGCCCCCTCTTCGAACGCGATCCAAGCCAGTCCGCCGGCACCGTTTTCCTGGGCAAAGGCGATCATCCTGTCGAAGAAACTGCGCGGACGCGAAGCACCACCGGGTACCGGAATGGCCCGCACCACCGCGCCCTTGGCGATCTGCTCGCGAAAGATTCTGAAGTCGGAACCGGCAAACGGCGCCGTGGCATCGACATTGACGAGGGGATTGCGCAGGTCGGGCTTGTCGGTGCCGTATTTCAGCATCGTCTCGGCGTATGGAATGCGGGGGAAGGGCGGGAGTGTTACCGGTGACTGCGCGAATTCCCCGAACAGCCCGCCGATGACGGGCTCGATGGCGGCGAACACGTCCTCCTGCGTGGCGAACGCCATCTCCACATCGAGCTGATAGAACTCTCCGGGAGACCGGTCGGCGCGCGCATCTTCGTCACGGAAACAGGGAGCAATCTGGAAATAGCGGTCGAAACCCGATGCCATGACCAACTGCTTGAACTGCTGGGGCGCCTGGGGAAGCGCATAGAACCTTCCCTGATGAAGTCGGCTGGGAACCAGGAAGTCACGCGCACCCTCGGGACTCGATGCCGTCAGGATGGGAGTCTGGAACTCCATGAATCCGCCGGCGATCATGCGGCGGCGGATCGAATCGATGATCTTCGATCGAAGCACGATGTTCTTCTGCATCGGCGGTCTGCGCAGATCGAGAAACCGGTATCGCAGCCGCACATCCTCGGGGTAGTCGACATCGCCGAACACGGGCATCGGCAAGGGCTCAGCCGCAGACAGGACGAAAAACACCCGGATGCGGACCTCGACCTCCCCGGTTGCAAGTTCCGGGTTCAGGGTGTCCTCATCCCGGGAAACCACCATGCCCTCGATCGTGACAACGCTCTCCGGGCGGACCCGTTCCACCGCGCTGAAATTGGCATCGTCGGTTTCGATAACGCACTGGGTGATGCCGTACTGGTCGCGCAGGTCGAAGAACAGGAGATTGCCGTGATCGCGCTTGCGGTGAACCCATCCGGACAGGCGTACGGTGTTTTCAACATGGTCGCGGCGAAGTTCGCCGCATGTGTGCGTGCGATAACGATGCATGATCGGCAATCCTGGAGTGCGGGCGGGGCCCGGTAATCAGCGCACTGCCGGGCATTTGTCAAGGAGGACTATTGGTTGCGTGCAGTGGACTTGCTCCCGGAACGTAACTAAACAGGCGGCTATGCACGTCCTGACCGATCCCGACCGGATTGCGAATTTCTGCAACCGGCTGCGAGACGAAACCTACATCACCGTCGATACGGAATTCGTTCCCGAGCGCACGTACTGGCCGCAGCTGTGCCTCATCCAGATCGCCGGCCGCAACGAGGCTTGGGCCATCGACCCGCTGGCCGACGGCATCGATCTTCAGCCCGTGTTCGACCTCATGACCGACAAGGCTGTCCTGAAGGTGTTCCATGCGGGACGCATGGATCTCGAGATCTTCTTTCAGCATGCAGGCGAGTTGCCCCGGGCCGTGTTCGATACCCAAATCGCGGCGATGGCCTGCGGCCTGGGCGACCAGATCAGTTACGCCAGGATCGTGCAGAAGGTCGCGGGCAAGACCATCGGCAAGGATTCGCGGATCACCGACTGGTCGAAAAGGCCGCTCTCCAGTCGGCAGATCGCCTATGCCCTCGAAGATGTGACGCACCTTCGCACCGTTTACGAAAGCCTTGTCTCCATTCTCGCCAGCAAGGAACGCTACGGATGGATCGAGGACAGGATGGCGGCACTCAACGATCCGGAAAGCTACCGGAACGATGTCAACGACGCCTGGAAGCGCATCAAGAAGAAGCCGCACAAGCCCCGGGATCTTGCGATCCTGCGTGAACTTGCGGCATGGAGGGAGCGTCTTGCTCAGGCCAGGAACGTTCCCCGCAAGCGTATCATTCAGGACGAGGCGCTCGTCGCCATTGCCCTCCAGCGGCCGCAGACGGACGAAGCACTCGAAAGGGTCCGTCTTGTGCCACGCGGCATGGCGAACGGTTCATGGGGCCGCCAGATCCTGAATGCCGTCAAGCGCGGCATGGCGCCAAGCAACGAGGAGCTTCCCCAGCCGGAAGCGGATAGCGGTTCACCGGATCGGGTTCCGGCACCGCTTGCCGATCTCATCAGGACGCTGATCAATGCCCGCTGCGAGGAACTGGGCATCGCTCCCAGGCTGATTGCCAATTCCGGCGAAATCCAGCAGTTCGCTGCAGACGCCGCGGTTGCCAGCCCCCTGGCAAGCGGCTGGCGCTACGAGCTTCTCGGACGGGACATCGAGCGATTGAGAGAAGGAAAGCTCGCACTTTCGGTGGAAGACGGCACTCTCAGGCTGCTTCAGGTGTGAAAGGAGTTCACCGGTTGTCGGCCGACGGGTAGCCGATCGTTGCGAGGGCTTGCGAGATTTCGTCGAGCACGGCCGGGTCCTCGATCGTTGCCGGCATCGGGCAGGGCTCGCCGTCGGCGAGTTGCCTCATGGAACGGCGCAGGATCTTGCCGGATCGGGTCTTGGGAAGGCGTTCCACGATCACAGACTTGCGGAAGCTCGCCACGGCACCGACGTCGCTGCGCACCAGGCGCACCGCCTCTTCCACGATGTCGGCATGATCGGCCGTCGATGTCGCCTTCAGCACGAGGAAACCCACGGGCACCTGACCGCGCAGAGCATCTGCCGCACCAATCACAGCGCACTCGGCGACATCCGGCAATTTGGCAAGCACTTCCTCCATGGTCCCGGTCGAAAGGCGGTGGCCCGCGACATTCATGACATCGTCGGTCCGGCCCATGATGTAGATGTAGCCGTCACTGTCGTACATCCCGGCGTCACCGGTCGTGTAGTAACCTGGGTACTCCTCGAGATAGCTGCTGATGAAACCCCCGTCGTTGTTCCAAAGTGTCGGAAGGGAACTTGGCGGAAGGGGAAGGCGGACACAGACTGCCCCCGTGCTGCCTGCGGGCAGCTTTTCCCCGTCGGCGCCCAGAATATCGATGGCGTAACCCGGAGTGGGCCTGCCGGGAGAGCCGTGGCGTACGGGCAGATCATCGATGCCCCGGCAGTAGGCCGCCATTGCCCAGCCGGTTTCGGTCTGCCACCAGTGATCCACGACCGGACGCGCGAGCATGCCTTCTGCCCATTCGATGGTATCGGGGTCGGCGCGTTCGCCTGCGAGGAACAGGGTGCGGAACCCCGAGAGATCCGATTGGCCGATGTAGTGGCCGTCCGGATCGTCGCGGCGGACGGCGCGTATGGCGGTCGGCGCGGTAAAGAGCGCCGCCACGTCCTGTTTCTCGATGATGCGCCAGAAGGTTCCGGCGTCCGGGGTGCCCACCGGCTTGCCCTCGAAGAGGATCGTCGGATTGCCGTGAAGCAGGGGCGCATAGACGATATAGCTGTGACCCACCACCCAACCAATATCGCTTGCCGCCCACCAGCATTCGCCGGGCGCCAGATCGTAGATCCCGCGCATGGTCCAGTGGAGCGCCACCGCATGGCCTGCGTTGTCCCGCATGACACCCTTCGGTTTTCCGGTGGTGCCCGACGTATAGAGGATGTAGAGCGGGTCGGTGGCTCCAACGGGCACCCAGTCGACGGGTTCGGCCCTTGCGACTTCTTCATGCCAGTCATGATCACGGCCCGGCACCAGTTCTGCGGCCTGCTGCTCCCGTGCCAGGACGATCATGGAATCGGGAACATGCGAAGCCGCAGCGAACGCGTTCTCCAGGATGGGCAGGTAGGCTATGATGCGCCCGGGTTCGACTCCGCACGTCGCGGTGAGGACGAGCTTCGGAGTGGCATCGTCCAGGCGCTTGGCAACCTCGGCGGCGGCGAAGCCGCCGAACACGACCGAGTGGACCGCGCCGATGCGGGCGCAGGCCAACATGGCGATCACGGCTTCGGGCACGGCTGGCATATAGATCAGCACCCGGTCGCCCTTGCCGACCGAATGATTGCGCAGGACTCCGGCGAAGGTTGCGACTTCGTCTTTCAGTTCGCTGTAGGTCAGTGTACGCGCGTTGCCGGTGATCGGACTTTCCCAGATCAGGGCCCTCTGTTCGCCTCGTCCGCTTTCGACATGGCGGTCGACGGCGTTCCAGCATGTATTCGTTTCGCCTCCCGGGAACCAGCGATAGAAGGGAGCCTTGGAGTCATCGAACACCCGGTCCCAGCGCTTCGTCCAGTTGATCTCCTCGGCCAGTTCACCCCAGTAGCCTTCCGGATCGGTCAGCGAACGCCGGCAGGTCTCCTCGAAAGATTGCGACATCGATGCGTCCCTTCTGTTCGGGCAGGTCAGCGGAACAATTAGTTCGGCGTTCCATCGTCCGCAAGGAGGAACGGTTGCCGGCGGCATGATCGCTGATTTCCGGACGGCACGCGACAGGCCCGGACCTGAACCATTGCAGCACTGTCACTGACGATGGGAAGTCGCCGCCGCACCATGCGCCGGTGCAGCAATTCTTCCCGACACTGGGGCCGGAAGGGACGTTGGGCAATGATTGTACCCGGTACGATCGGGGAACATCGGCGGGCAGGGAAAACGTGCGCGACGAAAGCTCTCGCCACACGACCCGGATGGCAGCCGTGCTGGCTGCCGTTGACACTGTCGGCAATCCTGACATCGCGAGTGCCGACGATGTCCGCATCGGGTCCGGGATCGATCGCCCCATGACAGCACATCTCCGGCCGTGCGCGCTCCAAGGTTGCGGTAGGTCCAATGTCGACGGCGACACTCTCCGTTCAACAGGTGACTTCGTCCGCCATTGCCAATACCTCTCGATGTGAAGCGGGCGAAACTCGGAACCCACGGAGTCCGCCTCAGCCTGCGCCATGCGTTCTGAATTCCGCCCCGATACAGGCAGAGTGTTCGTGCACACCGGCCGCAGGCAGACGGTCCGATTGACGGACGATCCGCATCGGTGCATGGAAGGGCCGGAAAGGACACCTGAAATGAACGATATCCACGAACTGTCGTCTGCCATCGACTCGCTTGGCGGTGCCAATGTCATGGTGATCGGCGATCTGATGCTCGACCGATTCGTCCACGGTGCCGTGGAACGGATCTCGCCCGAAGCTCCCGTTCCGGTGCTCCGGGTGGGATCGGAGGAGTCCATGCTCGGCGGCGCCGGAAACGTCCTGCGCAACCTCGTCGCCGTCGGCTCCCAGGTGTGTTTCGTCGCCGTCGTTGGTGACGATCAGGTCGGCCGGGACCTCATTTCCATGGTCGCCAGGGAAGACGCGGTGGAACCCTATGTGCTGGTCGAGCGAGACCGACAGTCCACCTGCAAGGTCCGTTATGTCGACGGTGGGCACCAGCTGTTGCGCGCCGACCACGAGACCGAACGCACCATCAATCCGGAGATCGGGGCGAGGATCGTCGATATCGCATCCCAGGGCATGGACAGCGTCGATGTTCTGGTCCTGTCGGACTATGCCAAGGGTGTCCTGACACCCGATCTGATCGGTGCCGTTATCTCCGCGGCGAAGGGTGCGGGAATTCCTGTGGTCGTCGATCCGAAGAGTCACGACTTCTCGAACTATCGGGGAGCGACAGTCCTGACACCCAATCGCCAGGAACTCATCCTGGCGGCCCGTATGAAGGCGGTGAGCGACGTCGAGATCGCCAAGGCGGCCTTGAGCGTCATGGATGAATCGGGCGCCGCATGCGTTCTGGTCACACGCGGCGCCGACGGCATGTCGCTCGTCGAGCGCGACGGGCGGGCGATCCATCTGCGGTCCGAAATGCGCGAGGTCTACGACGTCTCGGGCGCCGGCGACACGGCGGTCGCGGTCTTCGCCGCCGCACTCGGGCGAAAGCTGCCGCTCAATGTTGCCGCACGTCTCGCCAATCTCGCCGGCAACGTGGCAGTAGGCAAGAGCGGAACCGCGGTGGTCGGTCTCGACGATCTGCGGCACGCCTGTCATGGACAGGCATTCGAAAGCAACGAGGCGAAGATCATTTCGGCGCCGGTTGCCGAACGGATGGTCAGGGAATGGCGTGAGTCCGGCAGGCTCATCGGGTTCACCAACGGCTGTTTCGACCTCCTCCACCCCGGACATGTCTGGCTGCTGCGGCAGGCTCGCAGACAGTGCGACAGGCTCGTGGTGGCACTCAACAGCGATTCCTCGACCCGCATCCTCAAGGGTCCGGGCCGTCCCGTTCAGTCCGAAATCTCCCGGGCGCAGATCCTGGCGTCAATGTCGGACGTGGATCTCGTGGTCGTCTTCAATGAGGAAACACCGCTCGCCATGATCGAACAGCTGCGCCCGGACGTTCTCGTGAAGGGATCGGACTACCGGCTCGACGAGGTCGTCGGCGCCGACACCGTCAGGGCCTATGGCGGCAAGGTGTTTCTCGCCGATCTTGTCGACGGACACAGCACGACCGCAACGGTGATTCGGATGGCCGGCAACGCGGCCCGCGCCTGAGATCAGGCCGGGCTTCCTGCCGCCGTCATCCTTTCGATCTCCTCCTTGATCTTCAGTTTCTTGCGCTTCAGTTCCGTGAGATGGGTCTGGTTCGGCAGGGGACGATGGGATTCATCATCGATTTCCTGCTCGAGTGCGGTATGGCGCGCTTCCAAAACAGCCAAATCAGCGGGTTTCGTCATTGATTCCTCCGGAGGATCGTTTTGCAGCCCCAGGACGGACCTCGCCGCAACCGGCCGGCGACTTCCGACAGGAATCGAAAGTATAGGAAGGATGGTGCCAGATGGCGACTCATGAGCAGATGATCGTGGGGATATCCGGAGCTTCGGGCGCGATCTACGGGATACGGCTTCTTGAGGCACTGAGGGACTGTGGGATCGAGACCCATCTTGTGATGACCCGCACCGCCGAAATCACGCTCGCCTGGGAAACCGGACTCAAGGTGGCGGATGTGCACGCACTCGCCGACACGGTCTGGCCGCCGGGAGATCTCGGCGCCGTCATAGCGAGCGGCTCGTTCCTCACCGGTGGAATGATCGTGGCGCCCTGTTCGGTCCGCACCATGTCGGAGATCGCCACCGGCGTGACGTCGAACCTTCTGACCCGCGCAGCGGACGTCACCCTCAAGGAACGCCGCCGCCTCGTGCTCGCCCTGAGGGAAACACCCCTCCATACGGGCCACTTGCGGACCATGGCCGCCGTTTCGGAAATCGGCGCCATTGTCGCCCCTCCCATGCCGGCCTTCTATGCCCGGCCGCGCACCATCGACGAACTCGTGGAACACACGGTCGGACGCTGGCTCGATCTCTTCGGCATCGATTCCGGGTTGGTCAGACGATGGGCGAGTGTGCGTGCACCGAGGAAGCAAGACTCTCCCTGAACACGGCCATGGCACGCGCCACGTCGGTTCCCCCGGCCGATGAGGCCGCCTCGACAAGGGTTTCGATGGCCCGGATGTTTTCCGCGCTCAGGGCCTGATCGTTCAGGCCGACGACCGTTGCCAGGTTTGATGCCACAAGCGTTGATTCGGGGCGGTCCGTCTTTCCGGCCAGGGCCCCGGACGTTGCGTTCTCGATGATTGCCTGCTCGATCCTTTCGGCTTCAATCTCGATCTTGAGGACACCGGAGCGCAGGGTCCTGACGTCGTCCCGGGGAGCCCGGCGGACGCCGTCATCGAGCGCATTCCGGATCGCACGCAATGGTTCGATTGCCGTGACGCGCCATCCCCTCACCAGCCCCGCAAGACGCCGAATGCGGTCCGATTCCAGGGGCGGCAGACCGGTGCTGGCTGACCAGAGCGCGTAGAGCAGCAGATTGACGTCGGCGTCCCGGTCATCCTGCAGGTGGAGCAGGGCGGACTGAACACGCCTTTCGGCGTAGATCCCGAGTGTAAAGGTCCAGAATGCGCTCATGAAGAGATCCTCTCACACGATGTTTCGCGAATGCCGTTGACGGGGTTATGATCGCGGACAGGGCCGTTGGGCAAGTGGAGAAAGCATGGTCGAGGTCGGCATAATCATGGGAAGCCAGTCGGACTGGTGCACCATGCGCCATGCTGCCGAAACGCTGGAGGACCTCGGTATTCCTCACGAGGTCAGGATTGTTTCGGCGCACCGCACCCCCGATCGCCTGTTTGCCTATGCCGAGTCGGCGCGTTCGCGCGGCCTGAAAGCCATCATCGCCGGCGCAGGCGGCGCGGCACACCTTCCCGGCATGACAGCGGCGAAGACCACCGTGCCCGTTCTGGGTGTTCCTGTCGAGAGCAGGGCGCTCAACGGTTTCGACAGTCTGCTTTCCATCGTGCAGATGCCGGCGGGCGTTGCAGTGGGAACACTGGCCATCGGCAGGCCAGGGGCGGTGAACGCCGCGCTTCTTGCTGCCGCCATCATCGCAAATGGCAACACAGACGTCGCCGAGGCTCTGAATGCGTACCGGACCCGGCAGACCGAGTCCGTGGCGGAAGTCCCCTCGGCCGAGTCCTGAAGCGGTGGAGGACGACCATCGCACGGTGCCGCCCGGCGGCGTGATCGGCATTGTCGGTGGCGGTCAGCTCGGCCGCATGGCAGCGCTTGCCGCCGCATCGTTGGGCTACCGCTGCCATGTATTCTGCCCGCAAGAGGGCAGCCCCGCCACCGAAGTGGCATGCATCGCCACCACAGGCGCCTATGACGACCCTTCCAGCCTCGATGCCTTTGCCTCGTCCGTGGATGTCATCACCTATGAATTCGAAAACCTGCCGGTGGAGGCCTTCAGGCGCATGTCGGCCCGCTCGCCGGTACGGCCCCATTGGCGATGCCTCGAAACCACCCAGAACCGGGTGAGCGAAAAGGACTTCGTCACCGGCCTGGGGTTTGCGACAGCGCCCTATCTGGGTGTCACTGGTGCGGACGAGCTCGAACGGGCTCTCGAGGTGACGGGCAGTCCTGCGATCCTGAAGACCGCGAGCATGGGCTATGACGGCAAGGGACAGGTCAGGATCACGCGGCAAGATGACCTCGAGAATGCCTGGAAGGGGGTGGCGGGCGGGGATGCCATTCTGGAAGGCGTCGTCGACTTCGCCCTCGAGGTCTCGGCCATCGTCGCTCGTGATATCCGCGGTACGATCCGGGCCTTCGACGTCGTCGCGAACACCCACCGTGACGGCATTCTTGTGGAGACCCGCGCGCCTGCGGCCATTCCGGACGGGATTGCCTCCAGGGCGGCAGCAATCGCCGGCAGATTGGCCGAGGCCTTCGATCTCGCAGGTCTCCTTGCGGTGGAAATGTTCCTGACGCGTGATGGCGAACTGCTGGTGAACGAGCTTGCCGCGAGGCCTCACAATTCGGGCCACTGGACGATCGATGCCTGCCACACGAACCAGTTCGAACAGTTCATCCGGGCGGTTGCGGGACTGCCTCTGGGTGATCCGTCACGCCACAGTGACGCTGTGATGACCAATCTGATCGGCGACGACATCGCCGCCTGGTACGAGATCCTGGAGGAACGCAACGCGAAGCTTCACCTCTACGGCAAGACCGAGACGAAGCCCGGCCGCAAGATGGGTCATGTCACGAGGCTGTCTGCGAAGCGCGCCTGCTGAAGGGGTTGCGGCAATGTGCCATGCGGGCGATCACGCTTGCTGGCCGGGGAAGCCAAGTCCTGCCCTTGAGCTTCTGGAGTGTCATGACATTGCCGATTCGACGGTCGAGGAATTCCCAGGTCACCTTGTGATCCTGGCTGTTGTCATTCAGCCAACAGAGCAGTGTCGAGGTGTAGACGCCGGCCAGCAGGAAACGCTTCGTGTAGAAATTGAAGTCGGTCGCGGTATCGCCGGCGGCGCGCCAGATCGCATCGACCGTGCGGTAGAGCGACTTGAGCCCGGGCGGCCCGGCCTGCAGCGCAACGGCCTTCAGCACCGCCTCACGATGCCCGGCCGCAAGCATCAGCCGGATCCTGACGGCCGTGGCGATACGGTCGCGGACACTCAGGGAGTCCAGATCGATCCGGGAAAGTTCATCGAGCATGGCGTGGTCGCCTTCGGAAACGAAGAACGACACCATTTCGGCGGGACCTCCCGGAAACAGCCGCGCACTTTCGCCCGGGGCCATGCCGGCATCCCTGGCGCCCATCCCGATCGCCGTTCCCGTCCAGCCTTCAAAGGGGACATGCGGCAGGGTCACATCGAGAAGGCGCCGGCGCTCTCTATCCCTGGCGGATGATTCGGAGGGCGTTGAGGTCATCGGGTCTCTCCATCGCCCCCGGGTCTGAACCAACGCGCTTCCGATTCGAAGATGAGGCTCGTCATGTCCGTCATGCGCTGCGGGTAGAGAATGCCATCGAGATGGTCGAACTCATGCTGGACAACCACGGCATGGAAGCCTTCCACCGTCCTGTCGACAAGGATTCCGTCAGGGGTCGTGCCGGTATAGCGCACCTTCAGCGCCCGCGGGACCAGCCCCTTGAGGCCCGGTACCGAGAGGCATCCTTCCCAGCCCTCAACCCGTTCGTCGGTCAGGAACTCGTGGGTCGGATTGACCAGCGCCAGTATGCTGTCCTCGTCCTCCTCGTCCGGCGGAAAGAACACCACAACACGCAAGGGCACATGCACCTGAGGTGCTGCGAGTCCGACTCCCCCGGCATCGTGCATGGTCTCGATCATGTCGGCGACGAGACTGTGGATCGCAGGTGCGGTCGGCTCCGGTACCTCGGCGGCACGCCTGGCCAGCACCGGGTGTCCCATTCTTGCAATCTTCAGGAGTGCCAAGGTTCCGGTCCTATCCGTGCACCATGTCGCGCCCGTGGTAGCGGCATCCGAATCCGTCGCCGCGAGAAAAGACATGGCCTGCAGAAGGTGCCGGAAAGTGCTGTGTCAGCATCAGGATGTCGGTCTCGGCCAGCGACTCCAGCACGCGCCTGCGTGTCGCGGCGCCCATGACGGGGTCCCAATCGTAGACAGGGCTCCATTCCGGATGCGGCAGCTGAAGGGGCGAGTGGATGAGATCGCCCACCATGACGGCCCGCTCGCCGCGGGAAGAAAGATGGGTGGCCACATGGCCGGGCGTGTGACCCGGAGTCGGTTCGAGATGGATGGTATCATCCAGCTCGAAGTCCATTGCGACGACCTCACCGAGCCCTGCCTCCAGCACCGGTTGCACGCTTTCCCCGTAGACCGAATCGCCCTCGCGCGCCCGGGCTTCGGCATAATCGAGTTCCTGCCGGCAGAAGAGATAGCGTGCATTGGGGAATGTCGGCACCCACCGGCCGTTCTCCAGCCTCGTGTTCCATCCGGCGTGATCGAGATGAAGGTGGCTGCAGAGCACGAAGTCGATATCTTCCGCGTGAACACCCAGGGCGGCGATATCATCGAGAAGCCGGTAATCGGTCCTTTGATTCCATATCGGTATTTCCGGGTGGGTCTTGTGGTTACCGACACAGGTATCGAGAAGGATCGTGTGATGCGGCGTTCTCACCAGCCAGGTCAGGACCGGCATGATGGTTCCGCCCGTTACGGGATCGACGGCTTCGGGTTGAAGCCACTCCATGTAGGGCGCGAGCGCTTCGGGTGTGGCGTCCGGAAAATCCACATGGGGCAGTTCGCCGGGACTGGTGGACTCCTCGACCCGGTCGAGGCGGATATCCCCGAGCATCACAGTCATGATTCTCATCCCTTCCACATCGCCGACCGTGACGGAAAGTCGAACCGGCACTTCACAAGGCCCTTGGCGCCATGGTAATAGGACACGCCTTGGGATACCACGACGCTGGCCGTTCGAGTGTCGGCAGACAAACCGGGAGAAGAATCATCGTCCACATCATTGTCCGCGACAACAATGTCGACCAGGCCCTGCGTGTGCTGAAGAAGAAGCTGCAGCGCGAGGGCGTCTACCGTGAAATGAAACTGCGCCGCCATTTCGAAAAGCCGTCGGAGAAGAGAAAACGGGAGCGTGCCGAGGGTGTGCGGCGTGCCCGCAAGATGGCTCGCAAGCGTGCCCTGAGGGAAGGCAGCGCCTGACGTTCGTTTTTTTGGGGCGCGCTTCAGAGGCCCTTCACGATATCCTCGACCATCTTCCGGGCATCGGCGAACAGCATCATGGTGTTGTCGCGGTAGAATAGCGGGTTGTCGATTCCGGCATAGCCAGGCGACAGCGATCTCTTCACGACCATGACCGCGGCGGCGTTCTCCACATTGAGTACCGGCATCCCGGCGATCGGGCATGACGGATCGGTCTTGGCCAGCGGGTTGCAGACATCGTTGGCACCGATCACGAATGCGACATCGGCGGTGGCGAACTGCGAGTTGATCTCCTCGAGTTCGAAAACCTCGTCATAGGGAATGCGGGCTTCAGCCAGCAACACGTTCATGTGTCCGGGCATGCGTCCGGCAACCGGATGGACGGCGTACGCCACCTCGACACCGTTTTCCTTGAGCTTGTCGGCCATTTCCCGCAGGACGTGCTGAGCCTGTGCGACGGCCATGCCGTAACCCGGAACGATGATGGCCTTGCGGGCGTTCTGAAGAATGAAGGCGGCGTCGTCCGCACTGCCCTGGTTCACCTTGCGCGAGTCGAAATCCAGCTGCACCGAATCTGCGGTGCCGAAACCGCCCAGGATGACGTTGAAGAAGGAGCGGTTCATGCCCTTGCACATGATGTAGCTGAGAATCGCACCAGACGAGCCGACGAGCGCGCCCGTGATGATCAGGAGCTCGTTCTCCAGGGTGAAACCGATTCCCGCCGCGGCCCAGCCCGAATAGCTGTTGAGCATGGAAACGACGACCGGCATGTCCGCCCCACCGATGGGGATGATGAGAGTCATGCCGATCAGGAAGGCAAGGGCGGCGACGGTCCAGAACGCCGTCGCGTTTCCGTTGACGGCGAACCACACACCGCAGCCCGCGATTGCGCCGCCGATCAGGAGGTTGAGAAGATGCTGGCCACGGAAGATCACCGGCGCGCCGGACACCAGTCCCTGAAGCTTGGCAAACGCCACCACAGAGCCCGAGAAGGTGATTGCGCCGATCGCCATGCCGAGGATCATTTCGATCCTGCTTGAAAGCCTGATGGCACCGTCTTCGCCGACAATGCCATAGGCACCGGGAGCATAAAGGGCCGCAGCGGTAACGAGAACCGCGGCCATACCCACAAGGCTGTGAAAGGCGGCGACGAGCTGCGGCATTGCCGTCATCCGGATGCGTAGCGCGATGCCGATGCCGATGGCGCCGCCGATGACAAGACCTGCAAGGATCCACCGGTAGGAGATGACGGATGGATCGGCGATCGTCACCGCGACAGCGATTGCCATGCCGATCATGCCGACGAGGTTGCCGCGGCGCGACGATGTCGGCGCGGAGAGTCCCTTCAGCGCAAGGATGAAGCAGACCGCTGCGACAAGATAGGCGATGGCGGCGAGACCGGGAGTCATGATCGCGTCTTCCCGGAACCTTCCTTTTTCCGGAACATCTGGAGCATGCGATGGGTGACGGCAAATCCGCCGAAAATGTTGATGGCCGCCAGAATGACCGCGACAAAACCCAGGAGCTTGGAGAGATCGAGGCCCGTTGGTCCGGCAGCGATCAGCGCTCCCACGATGATGACACTGGAAATCGCATTGGTGACCGACATCAACGGCGTGTGGAGCGCAGGGGTCACGGCCCACACCACATGGTAACCGACGAAGACGGCCAACACGAAGATTGTAAGCCGGAAGAACAAGGGATCGACTGCTGCTTCCATGGACTCAGATGTTTCCGGTTTCAGCCAGAAGGGGATGCACCAGCTTGCCTGCCCTCATCACGCAGACGCCCCTGATCACGTCGTCATTGAAGTCGAGCTCAAGGCCGCCCTTCTCCCGATCGATGAAGGGATGAACGAGATTGAACAGATTGCGCGCATAGAAAGTGGATGCATCTGGTGCCAGGCGGCCTGCGACATTGGCGAAACCGACGATGGTGACGCCGTCGGCATCCACCACCTCGCCGCACCGGCTGAGTTCGCAGTTGCCTCCGTCCTCCACCGCAAGATCGACGATCACGGAGCCGGGTTTCATGCCTTCAACCATGCCGGCGGTCACGAGCCTTGGCGCGAGACGCCCTGGTATGCGTGCGGTCGTGATGCAGATATCGGACTTCTTCAGGGCATTCCGGATAACCTCGCTCTGGCGTCCGAGGTAGTCGTCATCCATTTCCCGTGCGTAGCCATCAGCTGTTTCGGCACCGTCGGCACCGGGAACCTCCACGAAGCTTGCGCCGAGGCTTTCGACCTCCTGCTTCACGGCAGGACGCACGTCGAATGCTTCAACCACGGCGCCAAGGCGCCTTGCGGTCGCAATTGCCTGAAGGCCAGCCACGCCAGCACCGAGGATCAGCACCCTTGCAGGTGCGATCGTTCCCGCAGCCGTCATCATCATGGGCATGGCACGGCCATAGAACATGCACGCATCGAGCACGGCCTTGTAGCCTGCCAGGCTGGCCTGGGACGTCAGCGCGTCCATGGATTGTGCGCGGCTGATTCGGGGAACCAGCTCCATGGCCAGCACGGTGAGATGCCTGGCGGCGTAACCCTCGAACTGGTCCCTCTCGACCAGCGGATTGATGAGACCGATGACGAGGCAGCCATCGGGGATGAGCGCGAGCTCATCGATATCGCCGTCGCGTGCGGTGACCGGCCGGCTGACCTTGAAGACGGCATCGGCGCCGGCGAACACGCTCGCTGTGTCAGGAGAAATGATCGCTCCGGATTGGGCGAACGCGTCGTCGGAAAATCCGGACGCCAGGCCCGCTCCGGATTCTATCGCAATGTCCACACCCTCGCCCACCAGCCTTCTGACCATGTCCGGGGATGCGGCAACCCTGGTTTCACCAGCGCGCCGTTCCCTTGAAACTGCGATTTTCATCCGGCATCCAGGAACTTGGGCGATCTGCGACCGGCATCTTGGCGGAGACGCCGATCAATGTGAAGGGGATGACAACAGGACTCCTTGTATACCGGCCTTTACAGTTCTGCATGTTCGGTCGTCAGACGTTGTCGATCGGCCCGGCCCCGGCGCCTTCGCTTCGGGATCTCTCGGTCGACGGCACCAGGTACTTGCGGAAATAGCCCAGGACACCGGACCATGCCATGCCATCGACGGCAACGCCGCAGGTGACTGCGCGCTTCCTGCCTTCCGCCATGTTGAACGCTTGGGCATCGCGAGGAAAACCGGCAGACGGCCCGTTCAACACGATCCTCACGGCCGCCGGACCGCTTTGCCCGAAATCGGCTCCAGGCGGCCAGTCGAGCCGGACCCTCCCGCCCCCGACTTCGGCGAGGACCGGCCTCTCATCGGGCAACGGCCAGCCAAGCCGGGTCCGTCCGACTCCGGCCGCAGCTACAGCCGCGAGGATCAGGAGGGGCTGATCCGCCTCGTCAATGTGAAGCCGGCACGAGCGTTCTCTCGCCGACTCGATCGTGAGCCTGTCGGCGACGGCAGGGCCTGCGAAGAGGGCCGACACCTTCAGGCGGTCAGGGCATCCCACGTGAAGTGCGCCGTCCCGGAGGAGGAGGACAAGAGCGCCGTCGCTGTCGCCGCTCGCCAGTGCGTCCAGCGCCGGCAATGCAGCCACGGCCGGATCGATTCCGAGGAAGGCGAGCCATGACGAAGCCTCGGCGAACTCCTCGCCGATTCCGAACGGCGCGCCCACTCCGACGGCGGCGCGGGTGAAGTAGAAGCGGATTTCATTGAGTGACAGGAGCGTAGCGGTTTCGGCCATGCCATTCTCATCGGACCTGCAATGGCCGCGTCGGAAAGATCCATTGCGGTTCACTGCCGGTTGCGATTTCATGGGGCAGCGGTGCGCCCTGATACATGGTCACGCGTGTCCAGAGCTCGGACTTGGGATCGAACTTGGAGGCGCCGAAGAAGGCAAGCTTGAAACGCAGGATATCGACGGGCCGCTGGTCACGCGCCAGAAGATTGTCGCGTATCTCCCCATAGGGGTACTGCGCGAGCGCCTGTATGCGACGGACCGTGCCGCGAAATTCGGGAGCTGCGACCAGAAAGTCCGCAACAGTCTCGCCAGGATCGTGTTCCAGGAGCCGGGCCTTCAGCAGAGTGACGTCGCGGCCGACTGCCACCGGCATTTCCATGTCGGAACCGGGCTCGGTGTAGCGGTCTCCCACCCTTGGTTCCAGCTTCTCCTGCGAATAATACCAGAAGCGCTGGAGGGCTTCCTTGCGCGAATAGTCGATGGCGAGCGCCCAGTCATAGCGCGATTCGATGATGTCGAGGACTTCGGCGAGAGACATGTCCGGTCTCGGACCCGGCATGGCCCCGGAACTCATGGCCTCGCACAGCCCGTCGACCAGCGCACCCTGTTGCTCCAGCAGCAGGGAGACGAGCAACTCCTGGCCCTCGAGCGAAAACTCCCTTTCGGCAAGGCGCCAGGCGCGGTCCCATGGCGAGTGTTCCAGGAGCCCGTCATCACACCAGTCGTGCAGCCGTGCAAGATCGACGCGAAGCCTCTCAATGCGGTCCGTCTGCGCGGCATCGTCGACGTTCCATTCGTCCACGTGTCGGCGCGCCCTCTCCAGGAGATCCCGAAACCCCGCAATCTCGTTCGGGGTGGCATCCGGCAGAGACCGGACGCGCGCCAGGGCGGTCTCCCGCGCCTCGGCCCAGTTGTTGATCAGCAGGGGGTGGCTGACAAGGAAGGGCGCCATTCCCAGTCCGGTGGCGTTGCCGATACCGAGATGGCGCGCAAGGACCGGATCGAGTTCCACAGCCCGCGCCCCGCTCCGGCTCAGTGCGATGTGATTGACGAGGTCGATGGTCATCCAGCGGATAAGATAGACCGCCAGGAGCTCCGCCTGGAACGGCGCTTTCAACTCAGGCCGGTCAGCGATCTTTTCGCGATCGGCGCAGCCGAATTTGCCACTTCCATAGACAGCCGTCGTGCGCATCAGGTAGCCCACTTCGTCGAGCAGGTTTGCATCGGGCTGTCGGCCTTGCGCCAGACTGTCGACGACATGGTCGAAAAGGCGGACGCTCCTGTTGCCTCTCGCCAGCACCAGTTCGCTCGGTCTGAAGCGGCCGGACTCCTGTCTCGGCGTGTTGACACGGAGGCGTTCGATGTCGGACGCGCCAGGCACGCCGTCGAAGAGCGAGAACGTCGCGTCCCAGGCTTCTGCGATGACACGATCGGTCCGTTGATCCGGATCGATATCCCGTGAAAAACCGATCAGGCTGTAGGTGCGTCGGGGACCATGGGCGGCGTAGATCGATACACCGAAGCCCTTCGCGTCGAGATCGAAGCGCGCGCGTTCCAGGCGCCAGCCTTCCTGGTACATGCGTCGGACCAGCTGCCGCATGAAGCTCATCCTGGTCGGGAACGATGCACCCATCCGTTCGAGATGCATCACCGTGTCGGGGGTACGCAGTCCGCAGATGCCGTCACGAGCGGGCGGTGCATTCATGGCGGACCGGCCCTTGCGCAGATTTTCCGGCGTGGTGCAGGACGCATCGCTCCACCCTTCAGGTTGAATGGACCGGTTCCGCCACGCGCTGTATGCGGCCGGCGGAGACAACCGGGGGATTCGAGAGTTCAAGAGTGCCGTCTTCGATCGGTGACCGCTTCACCAGCCTGATGTCCTCGGCGTAATCCTGGGTGTTGCGCCAGGGATCCCGATCCCCCTGCCTGGGAAGGAAGTCGAGGGCGCGCCGGATGTAGCCTGCCGAGAAATCGTCGATCCACGGCCTCGCAGGCATGCTCTGTTGATCTTCCCCGAGCCTGGGTGTGGCCTGTCGCTTGCCTGCCTTCGCAAGCGTGTTGATCAGCCGGCAGGCGTACTCAGCCGTCAGGTCGGCGCGCAGTGTCCAGCTCGCATTGATGTAACCGAAGGTCTGGATGAGGTTGGGCACATCCGAGAGCATCATGCCCTTGTAGGACCAGTGGTCCGGCGGATGGACGGCCGAGCCGTCGACGGTGAATCCGATGCCGTTGAGCACCCTCATCCGGAGGCCCGTGGCAACGACGATGATGTCGGCACCGACAACCTCGCCGCTGGCAAGTTCCAGACCCTCCTTCGTGAATCCTTCGATCGCCCCGGTCCGGATGCTCGCCTTGCCGCTGTTGATGGCATCATAGAGATCGTCGTCCGGGATCAGGCACAGACGCTGATCCCAGGGACCGTAGCGGGGAACGAAGTGCCTCTTGACATCGAATTCGGGCTTGAGCGCGCGGCGTACAAGACCGACGAGCTCGGCTTTCACCTTGTTGGGTTCCCTTCGGGTCCTGCGGTAGAAAACGAGATCCCTCCTGACGTTCCTCCAGCGCGTGATGGCGTAGGCGAGCCGTGCCGGAAGGACGGTTGAGAGAAAGTTGGCGACCCTGTCCTGGCTCGGCCAGGAAACAACATACGTCGGAGAGCGCTGGACCATGACGACGTGCCCTGCACCGTTCATCGCCAGCGCCGGCACCAGCGTCATGGCCGTTGCGCCGGAGCCGATGACGACGATCCTCTTGTTCCGGCAGGCCAGATTATCGGGCCAGAACTGCGGGTGCACGATTGTGCCGGCGAAATCGGCCTCGCCGTTCCAGACCGGCCGATTGGGATTTTCATAATCATAGTATCCGCCGCACAGCAGCAGCATGTTGCAGGAGATCCGGACGATCCTTCCTTCGTGTTCCGCCTCCACGATCCAGGCGGCGTCATCGCTCGACCAGTCGGCTCTGGTGACCCGATGGCCGAAGCGGACATGCCGGCGGATTCCGAATTCGTCTGCCGTTTCGTTGACGTAGTTGAGGATCGACGTTCCGCCGGCGATCGCCTGGGCCTCCTTCCATGGCTTGAAGGCATAGCCCAGCGTGTGCATGTCGCTGTCGGAGCGGACACCCGGATATCGGAAGAGATCCCAAGTGCCGCCGATCGCCTGCCGGCTTTCCAGGATCGTGAAACTCTTCGACGGGCACCGGTGCATGAGGTGCCATGCGCTGCCGACACCGGAAAGCCCGGCACCGACGATGACGACATCGACATGTTCCAAGGGTTCGTCCTGCATGGTCCGGCAAGTCTAGAGGGTTGAGCCGGGTCGGCAAATGCCTGGCATCGTCGTCATCCGGCAGACTGTTCCACCCGCCTCTCACGTGGCGCCAGTGCCCGGGCGACGGCCCGGCCGCACTCGGCGAGCGCCGCGTCGGCCTCCTCCTTCACCACGCCACGCAGCAGGAGGAAGCCGTGAACCATGTCCCGGTATTCGACAAGTTCGACGGGTACGCCGGCTGCCTCGAGCTTTGCGGCATAGGCGACACCTTCGTCGCGCAACGGGTCGAAGCCGCAGACCATGATGGTGGCAGGCGGCTGGTCCGAGAAGTCGTCGGCTCTCAAGGGGGAGCAAAGCGGATTGTCGAAGTCCGTCTCGTCGCGGGTATAGGATGCGACATAGAACGGCATCAGATCGAGAAAGAAGCCCTTCGAGTAAAGACGGAAGGACTCGGTATCGGCCCTCATGTCGACATTGGGATAGAGAAGCAGCTGGTGGCGGAAGCACGGGCCGCAACGCGCTTTCGCAAGACGGATCACGCCTGCGGAGAGGTTCCCGCCGGCGCTGTCCCCTCCAATGGCGATCCGCTCACGGTCGATGCCGAACTCGGTCGCACGCGAAACGATCCCGCATGCCGCGGAATAGCAGTCCTCGAGCGAATCCGGGAACCTGACCTCGGGCGAGAGCCGGTACTCGACGGAGAACACCACCGCGTCTGAGCTCGAAGCCAGGAGGCGGCAGATCGAATCGTGGGTCTCGATCGATCCTCTGACATAGCCTCCGCCATGAAGGAAGACCAGGGCTGGGCGCCGGTCGCCCGGCACCGGCTCATAGATTCGGATCGGCATGGTCCCGGCCACCCGGTCCGGAGCGATGTCCGTGGTGCGCCAGATGCCGGGTTTCTCGGCGTCCAGCGCAGCAAGTTCCTGGCGAAGCGCTTCGCGCGATGCCGAGAGATCCGGCAGGTGGATGAGCGAATCGGCCTCACCACACGCCGTCGCAAGGAATGTCTCGAGGCGCCGATTGAGGCCCATTGCGCGTTTCGCGGTCAATTCAGGCTGAAGCCGGTGTAGCCGTTTTTCCCGACATTCCGGCAGATGTCGGAGTAGACCTTGTGCCCTCCAATGAACGCAAGGAAGCGGCGCGGCTTTCCCGATACGTTGGCACCGATCCACCAGGAATCGGCCTCGGGGTAGAGCGTCTCCTCGACGAGTTCCGCAACCCCGCTCGTCCAGTTTTCCTGGGCATGGCGATCGGCCTCGATTCGCCGGTAGTTGCCCTGGCGCAGGAAGCTGATGCAGTCGGAGATCCATTCGACATGCAGCTCGAATGAAGCGAACATGTTGGTGAAGACGGAGGGGCTTCCCGGACCGGTGATGGTGAAGAGGTTGGGGAACCCGGACACGGCAAGTCCGAGGAAAGTTGCCGCTCCATCTTTCCATTCTTCGGCCAGTTTGATGCCGTCGCGGCCGGTGATGCCGGCTGCCAGCAGGGCGCCGGTCATCGCATCGAAGCCGGTCGCGACGATCACGATATCGAAAGCGTACTCCCTGTCACCGGCGACAAGACCTTCTTCGTTGAACTCCCTGATGGGGAATTCCCCGGTGTTCACCAGGTGGACGTTGGGCCGGTTGTAGATCTCGTAGTATCCGGTATCCACGCATGTGCGCTTCGTTCCGATAGGGAAATGCATGGAGCAAAGCAAATCCGCCGTCTTCGGATCCTCGACGATCGAACGGATCTTGTTTCTGACGAATTCGGAAATCTCGAAGTTCGTCTCGGCGCTTTGAGTGGTATCGGAAAATGCCATGTTGAAGAGAAGGCCACCGTGGTTCCAGCGCGACTCCAACTGTGCGTGCCGGTCCTCCGGAGAAAGGTTGTGGCCCTTGCGGAAGGTCGCCGGATTGGTATCGAGGATGATGCCCATGAAGGACTGGTCGCGCTGCGCCATCAGATCCTCGAAGTTGTCTCTGAACCATTTCCGGTCTTCGTCCGTCAGGGGCCTGTTCCACGCCGGAATGCTGAAATGGGCGCCACGCTGGAAGACGTGGAGACTCTTCGCCAGCTTTGAGACCGCCGTGGCCGACTGAATTCCGGACGCGCCCGAACCGATGATGGCAACGCGCTTGCCGTCGAAGGAGACTTCGTGATGGGGCCAAAGTCCGGTGTGGTACATCTCACCCCGGAAACGCTCCTTGCCGGTGAATTCCGGCATCCTGGGAACCGAGAGGGGGCCGGTCGCCATCACAACGAACTGTGCGAGGACGCTTTGGCCGCTTCCGGTTTCCAGGCGCCAGACATTGTCGCCATCGATGAATTCGGCCGATTCTATTTTCGAGTTGAAGCGGATCAAGGGCCGCAGGCCGTAGCGCTCGCAAACGTGTTGAGCGTACTTCAGTATCTCGGGTTGAGCGGCATAGCGTTCCGTCCAGTCCCACTCCTCGGTGAGCTTCCGATCGAAGGAATAGGAATAGAAGAGGCTCTCGACATCGCATCTGGCGCCTGGATAGCGGTTCCAGTACCACGTGCCGCCGACATCATCTCCCGCTTCGAAGGCAATGGCGGAAAGACCCATCTCGCGAGCCTTGAAGAGCATGTAGAGTCCCGAGAAGCCGGTGCCCACGACCACGACGTCGAAGGTTTCGAGCGAGTCTTCAAATGTCTTCGCCATTCCGGTCCTTCCCTTGCCGTCACACCGACCGGAACCGGTTCACGATGGCGATGCCCGGATCCCGGTCATGACTCATGCCGGACAGGTACTCCGATACCCCGTCCAGCGGAATCCTGCGGAGGTGGGGTGGTGCGCAGTCGCTTCCCACGACCTCAAGCTCGTTTCTTACCACCGCACCAATCGGAATGGCAGCATGGCAGTCCTCCTCGATCATGAGTTCGGTCCGGGCATGCCTTTCCTGTTTCCTGGGGGAGTTGATGGAGTTGCAGCAGGTTATCGTGCTGCCGGGATCATCGACCGAGGGGTGAGCACCGCCTGCCGTCAGGTCCCTGTTCGCGCCGGCAATGTCACGCTTCCTCGTCGCATCCAGGGTTGCCGATGCGCCGGCCTCCTGCGCCAGGTTCGGTTTCTCGTCCGAGATGTGGCCGGCGATCATGATCGCCGGCAAGACCGTTGCCGCCGGCTCCATGGAGAGCGACCCGGTTCCGTCCCCCGAGTGCTTATGCGTCCGCATGGCGATAGCTGGAATCGATGTGGAAAACCGGCACCCGGGTCCCGTGGCCACCTCGAACGAAAGGGACGGGTGCACATGGATTGAGACTGAAGTCGTCCCGGTCGATCGAAACATGCTCCGCATGAGAGTCCCACCGGCGAAAGCCGGGCTGAAACTGGTCTCCGCAAAGGTGACGGTTTCCGGAAGGGTAGGTGCCGCAGACCCCCATCGGCGGCATCGTGCCGCGGTGGCCGCCTTACATCGGCCCCTGCCGCGCAGATGACACCTGCGAATTCATGGCCGGGAACATGCGTGACCGCAATCGCTCCGCCAAAGGCCTCGTGGACCGCATCGCGCATTGCTGCCTCAGAAACTCTCGAGATAGCGGTCGATCTCGATGCCGGTGACGACATCGGCGACAAGATCCCGCTCCCGTTCCGCCTGGGTCACGAGAATCTCGAGCCGGTCGGCTCCCAGGAGGTCGGCCAGGAATCCGGATTGCCTTGCCTTTTCGATGGCAACGTCGATCGTTGTCGGCAACAGGTCATAGCCTGTCGCGACATAGGCATTGCCGACGTGCGGAGGGGTCGGTTGAAGTCCCTTTTCGATCCCGTCCAGCCCTGCGGCAATCTGGGAGGCGAACAGATAGTAGGGATTGCAATCTGCCGATCCGTCGCGCACTTCGATCCGCATGGACTGAGGGGAATGACCGATGATGCGGATCCCGGTTGACCGGTTGTCGTATCCCCAGGCATTGTTGGTCGGGCTGAAGCTCTCAGGTCGCCGGCGCCGGTAGGCGTTTGGCGTCGTCGCGCCGATCAGCGACATTTCCGCCATTCTCTGCTGTATCCCGGCAACATAGTTCAGTCCGAGTCGGGAGAGTCCCCCGTCCTCGTCATGGAAGACGGCCTTCCCGTCCCGCCGGAACGAGTGGTGCACGTGAAAGCCGCTGCCCGATTCGCCGGTAAACGGCTTGGCCATGAAGGTGGCAAGATAGCCTTGTGACAGGGCGATCTGCTTCACCAGGCCTCTGAAAGCGACGGACCTGTCGGCCGTTTCAAGAGCATCGCCGTACTCGATGTTCACCTCGACCTGTCCGGCGGCATACTCTGGATTCGACTGTTCGATCGGAATGCCGACCTCGCTGAGGTAGCGGCGTATCGGTCCGACGACATGGTCGAGTTCGGCGGCCCGTGTCAGGTTGTAGACCTGAATCCCCCGGTCCCTGGGACGTCTGGTTTCCGGATCGAGGAGATAAAATTCGAGTTCACTGCCGATCTGGACCTCGAGCCCCATCGAAGACGCCCGCTTGAGCACGTCGACAAGAACGCCGCGCGGGTCGATCGGCACGGGCTTGTGATCCGCGTCCTCGATGCGCCCGAAGCAGAAGGCGACACCCTCTTCCCATGGCAGGCGCCAGACCTTGCCGAGCGGAAACATGTGGCAGTCGTGATATCCGGTTTCCATGTTGCAGTAGGGCGTATCCCAGATGTCGCATGTCATGTCGATCGCGAAGATGGCGGCCGAGAGCGCGATGCCGTTGTCACGGACCACGGGCCAGCGCGAGGCGGGAACCCGCTTTCCCCTCATGATTCCATTGAGATCGCCGGCGCCCATGGAGACGGTATGGACGCCTTCAGGCAGTACTGACTGGCTCACTTTGCCTCCTCTTCAAGGTGCGGTGACAAGATCGCTCAGCGTACTTCGGGTTTCCTGGACAGAATGTAGATCGATATCCCGACTACCACGATCGAAACGAAGATGACACAGGAACCGATCGCATTGATCTCCGGAGTAATCCCCTGGCGCATCATGGACCAGATATACATCGGGAGCGTGTTCGTGTTCCCGTTGATGAAATAAGTCAGTGCAAGTTCGTCGAAGGACACGATCAGAATGATCATGCAGGAGCCGATCAACGTTGTCCTGATGTTCGGCAGCGTCACGTACCAGAATGTCTCGAGAGGTCTTGCCCCGAGATCGGCTGACGCCTCCTCGATCCGCCGGTCGAAATAGGTGAGGCGCGCAAAGAGATTCGCGACCACGATCGATGACATGAGGGTTCCATGACCGATCATGATCGTGTGCATTCCCAGGCCGACGCCCCAGTAGGTGAAGTAGTTGAGCAGGCAGATGCCAAGTGTCAGGGCGGGCAGCGAAATCGGCATCAGCACGACTCTTTGCAGCGCGACCTTTCCCGGGAAGTCCCAGCGCATCAGCGCGAACGCTGTGGGGATGCCGATGACATTGGCAATGATGACGGCCGCGAAGGCGACAACGACACTATTGAAAAGCGCGTCCATCATGAAGTCGTTCTGAAAGGCTTTTTCGTACCAGGAGAACGTGAAGCCGGTCAGCGGGAACACGGTCAGATCGTTGGTGTTGAAACTGAACACCATCAGGACGATCAACGGAAGGTAAAGGAAGGCAAGCGAACAGCATGCCAGGATCATCACGAACGAAGTTGTCGCGGACGTCGGCTTCTTCCGTCGTTCCGGAAGAACCGGATCCGCTCCTGAAACCCAAGTACCCGTCATGGCCGAATCGACGGACATCCTCATCTCCTATTCGATGTTGACCCTGCCGACTCGTTCGGCCTGGTTGGAAACGCTGAGCAGTATAACGAAGATCACGAGCAGAACGACGGTGATGGCGGCGCCGAGCGGCCAGTTGAGGGCCATTCCGTACTGGGTGAGCACGACATTCGCGATCATGTTGGCCGATGGACCGCCCACCAGGATCGGCGACACGAAGTCTCCAACGGCCAGACAGAACGCCAGGGTCGAGCCGGCAATGATGCCGGGAACGGCAAGGCGCAGGGTCACGTTGAGGAAGGTATGAATCGAATTGGCACCGAGATCGCGGGACGCCTCTATGAAGCTTCTGGGAATCTTGTCCAGGGACGCATAGATGGGGAGCATCATCAGCGGCATGCAGATGTAGCCGATGGTGATGACCATGGCGTACTGGTTGTAGAGGAAGAACGTGACCGGCTCGTCGACGATGCCCAGCCACAACAGGGCCGAATTCAGGACACCCTGGGTACCGAGGATCGTTTTCCAGGTATAGGAACGAAGCACATAGGAGACCCACAGCGGTATCAGCATGCCCATGTAGAGAAGCAGCTTGACGGCTTTCCTCTGCACCTTGAAGACGATGAAATATACCAGCGGGAAGCCGAGCAGGAACGAGAACAGGCACGACATCAAGGCAATCTTGACGCTCCGGAAAATCACCACGACATACTGGTTGTTGGTGGCGAGTTCCGTGTAGTTGCCGAAATGAAAATCCGGACGAAAGGTCGGGAATTCCTGCGTCCAGAAACTCATCGAGGCCATGATGCCCAGAGAGCCCAGAACGATACCGCCCCACCACAGTGCGGGAAGCGTGAAGACAGCGAGAAAGTCGAGAGCGGTTTTCAGCTGGCGGCTCATCGATCAGGCCTCGCCGGGGGTGTCCACGTGACCGTCGAAGAGAACGACCGATCCGGGGTCGACGAAGAGTTCGACCTCGTCGCCAACCCGGGGGATCTCTCCACGCGCGCCCTTCCAGGAGAGGGGTGCGGTCATCGACAGCGGGGCCCTTGCTCCGACATCGACAAGGATCTGCATCGCTTCGCCGCGATAGAAGCTCTCGGTCACGCGCCCGCTGAAACTGCTCGCCGCGGGTTCCTTGCGGCTGAGGCTGATCCGTTCGGGCCTGATGGACATGGTGACGGGCCTGCCGACCGCGGCGACACCGCCGTTGGCCAACACATCCAGCTTCGCATTGCCGAACACGATGGAGACCGAACCTTCACCCATGGACTCGATCCGGCCGGGGACGAGATTCGATGCACCCAGGAAACTCGCGACATAGGGTGTCGCAGGCTGGTTGTAGAGGTCTTCAGGAGATCCCGACTCCACCACGATCCCATCCTTCATCACGACGATTTCGTCTGACATCACGAGGGCCTCGGCCTGATCGTGGGTCACCATGAGGAAGGTGAGGCCTGCCCTCTGCTGAAGTTCCCGGAGCTCGATCTGCATCGCTGCACGAAGCTCGGCATCGAGTGCCGAGAGCGGTTCATCGAGAAGCAGCACCTTGGGATGACGAACCAGGGCTCGTGCCAGGGCGACACGTTGCCGCTGGCCGATGGAAAGTTCATGGGGTTTCGAACGAGCCTTGTGACCGAGCTGGATCATGTCCAGCATCCTCTTCAGTTCCTTCGCGGCATCGAGCTTCCTTGCGTCACCGAAACGCAGTCCATAGCCGATGTTGTCTTCGACAGTCATGTGCGGGAACAGCGCGAAGTCCTGGAACATCACGTTGAGTTTTCTGGTGTGCGGCGGGAAATCCGTGATGTCCTCGCCATCCAGCAGGATTCGGCCGCGATCCGGGTATTCGAATCCCCCGATCATGCGAAGGGTTGTCGTCTTGCCACAACCCGACGGGCCCAGCATCGTCACGAACATGCCGTTCTCGACACTCAGGCTGAGATTGTCGACGGCGATCAGATCGCTAAAGGTCTTCGTCACCCGCTGCAGTTCGATGATACCCACGTGCGGTTCCCCGGTCGCGCATCAAACCCGGGCAGGAGACGGTGTCGTTCTCCTGCCCGGGCCACGTTCCAAGACGTATACCGGAAGGCGGACTACTCTGCCGCCTTCACAGCATTCCAGACCTCGATCATCTTTCCGGGCCGGGCGGGTTCGCGCCACAGCACGAGTTTCTCGATGTACTCGGGTTCATGCTGATGACGGCCTGTGTATTCCTCTTCCGACATGCAGGAATTCACATTCGGATTGGTCGCTGAGAACCCGGAAAACAGGGACATGCCGCACTGCCCCTCGGGGCTGCCCGCAAAATTGAGCCATTGGTAGACGCAGTCCATGTCCTGGGCATCCGTGGTGATCTGCCAGCCGTCCATCCAGCCGTCAGCGAGTTCCTTGGGAAGATACTCCACCATGGGAATCCCCTTGGCCTGCAGTTCGCCGGACTGATATCCGCCCCAGGTGTTCGAGATCCAGATCTCGCCGTTGGCGGCAAGATTGATGTGATCGCCGGCCTGTGACCAGTATGTCCTCACGAGTTTCTTCTGCTCGATGAGCTTCTGCTGGACTTCGGCAAGCTGTTCGTCCGTGAGGTCGAAGACGTCGATATCGGTGCCGAAAAGGTACCGGGCGACCGGATAGATGTTGGACTTGTCATCCCACAGGCTGATCTTGCCGGCGTACTTCTCGTCGAAGATCACTGCAATCGAATCCAGTTCCTCGTCGACCTTGTCCGTCCGGTACATCATCGGTATCGACCCCCACGCATTCGGCTGCGCGATGATCGTGCCGTCTTCGATGGTTACCCCGGGATTGGCCTGAAAGTCTTCATACATGGTGCTGAAGTGTTCCAGTTTACTGGTGTCGATCGGCGCGATTTTCCCGAGTTTCCAGAGGATGGTCGTGGTATCGATCGATGGACTGACGAGATCGTACCGGTCACCGGCGGCAATTTTCGCGATGATCTCATCGTTCGAACCGACCAGCGTGGGCTTGAGTTCACAGCCTGTTTCCTCCTGCCACGCCGCCGTGAAGCTTTCGTCGGCATAGGAGACCCAGGTCAGGAGAGAGAGTTCGCCCGCATGGGCATGGACCGCGGGAAGGCCCGTGGCGGCACCGAGTGCGCATGCAGCGACAAGCCGGTTGAGTTTGGATTTCCAGAACATGATCCACCCCATCTGATTTCACGATGAAGAGCGGTTCTTACCAGCACCGGCAGGGTGCGGGAACCTTCCCTCCTCGTTTCCAATGCGAACCGTAAACCACGAACGACAACCGATCAACCGAATCCAGCCACATCTTCAGGTGTGCGGGTTCGGCGCTTTCCGCCTGTTCCACCATGCCAGGAGGGGAAGGGGAAGCAGCAGGAGGTGGAACAGGAAGACGACGCCGGCAAGGCCATGGGGATCCCACAGATCCATCGCCAGACCGGCGAGCGCGGGGCCCATGATGGAGCCCGAACAGAACATCATGCCAAAGACCGTGGTCGCCGAGGGGAGATCAGCGCCACGGAAGCGGTCGCCCACCAGCATGACTGCGATGCCGTAGTGCGCCGCGCGGAGCCCTCCGAATACCATGAGATAGCTGATGAGAACGACGCCTCCGACATCATCGATCCAGGGAATTCCCGGTGTCGTGATGTTTCGAAGTTCGGGAATCCAGGGCAGGACCAGTGAAGCCAGAGCACCCGCTGCGGCAAGGCCGGCGAGCAGCATCACGCGGTCGAACCGCGAGGCGAGCCAGACAAGCAGGAACGTCATGGCTGCGCCACCCCATCCCTGCCATCCGAGCATGCGCGCGGAGAATGCCTCGTCGAGGCCCAGACGCAGACCGTAGACTGCCAGCAGCGCCATCAGGGCGCTTCCGATCATGCCGAACAGGAGGTTTGCCACCATGGGCACGGGCGCCAGGCGCACATACTGGTGGAGGCGTGCCGAAGGCCTGTCTTCAGGCGCGATGCGCACGTCGAGCCCGATAGCGAGCGGGAGCATGACGAAGACGATCATGATTGCCGCGGTCACAAACGGCAGAACGCCATGCGAACCTGTTTCGGCCAGAATGAAGGGCCCCACGGCGAAACCGACCGCAATCGCGAACACGAAGACGCTGATGGTACGCCCGCGGTTCCGGTCGTCGGAGGCGTGATTGAGCCAGGTCTCGCCCGTCGTCCACATCATGGACTGCGCGGCTCCGAGTGCAAGACGCAGGGGAAACCAGATCCAGACGTCGATGAACAGTGCCATGAACACGATGCTGCAAAGCACAAGCGCGGCACCTGTCAGCATGAGCCGTGCCGGGCCGAGACGCCGTATGAGCCTGGGCAACACCGGCATGACGATGAAGGTGCCGGCCATCTGCATGGCACCGCTCAGGCCGATCAGAGAACCGCTGACCCCCTGTTTCTCGAGCACGAAGGAAAGCAGCTGGCCCGAATAACCATAGAAGGTTGCGACGGCCGCCATGCTCGCGATGACGGCGGCAAGGCCCGCGATTCGCTGGCGTCGGCTGCGTGAAGGCTCTGATCGGGTCTGTGCGACGGGTCGGGCATCCGTGTCCATCAATACTCCACCGACGGTGCCGCAGGGCAGGGCGTCCGATTGTCCAAATAAAGACGTCAATACGCAATTTTAAAGAGTGTAAGGCTGGAAACCGCCCGCGTGGAAGAGACCTCAGGAACGCATCGGGTGTTATTGGCCCGTGCGAACAGCAGGCAGAGGACGAAACCCGAATCGGCTTTCGGGACCAGGGTACGCCACATCAACGGCGAACACCCCAGAGCGCCGGGCAGGATACCAGTGTGTCAGAAACCAGCCCTCACTCCATCTTGCAGGTGAACGTGCTTCTGCTCGATTTCGCCCTCCATGGCGGCAGAATGGATGGCGTTATCGAGCAGCTGTCCGGGTGTGTCGAGGCTCCGGCTTTCGAGCGCTTGAGGATCGACCGGGCTTTGGGATTCCATTCCGGTCAAGGCGACGCATGGATTGCCGTTGATTCGCAAGGGCAAGACGTTCCAGATGCCGCCGGGATGGGCTACTGTTCCTCAACAGACTTCTGAGGGGAGAGACCGGAAATGCGGTTTCGGGTCCGCACAGGAACCGGCCGAAGGCAAGGTGCCGGCAAAGCTGTCGCCGATGCCTGATTCGCGGCAGGAGTACCGGGTTGCGGTCGATGTCGGTGGAACATTCACCGATCTTGTTCTGGTCGATTCACGATCCGGCACCACTCATCTCGACAAGGTGCCATCGACTCCCGGCAGGGCTGATGCCGTACTCGCCGGTCTGCGCAGGATTGTCGCAAGAGGCGGCATCAGCCCGCGGGACGTCTCGCTTCTGGTCCACGGTTTCACCATCGGAACCAACGCGCTCCTCACGCGAAGCGGCGCAAGGGTCGCGATGGCGGTCAGCGCCGGAACGCGTGATGTTCTCGAGATCGGCGATCAGAGACGGCCCCATCTCTATCGTCTGAGCCAGGAAAAGCCGACCCCCGTCGTTCCACGCTCGCGTATCGCCGAGGTCCGGGAACGCAGGGACGCATTCGGCAGGATCGTGACGCCTCTGACATCCGAGGAAACCGAGCGCGTTACCGGTCTCCTGGCAGCGTTGGCACCAGAGGCGGTTGCGGTCTGTCTCGGTTACTCCTTCCTCGATTCGGACGCCGAGAACATGCTGGAAGAAGCGATCAGGGCCGTGCTGCCCGATGTCCCGGTCTTTCTTTCCAGCCGGGTGAACCCGCAGATCGAGGAGTATCCGCGTGCCAACACCACGGCCATCGCCGCCTATGTCGGTCCTGTCGTCGGCCGCTACGTTGCAACCCTCGACCAGGCGCTGGCACGGGAGGGCGTCGGGGCACCGCTGCGCCTGATGCGCAGCGACGGTGGTGTCGCGACACCGCATTCGGCGCAGGAGAATCCGGCAGCGATGATCCTGTCGGGGCCCGCCGGAGGGGTCATCGCCGGAGGGGCGGTGGCGGCCGAACTCGAAGTCGGTGATCTCGTCACCTTCGACATGGGAGGCACATCCGCCGATTTTTCGGTTATCACCGGTGGCGAACCGCGCGTCGTTACCGAACGCGAGGTGAACGGGCAGCCCCTGCGCCTGCCGACGCTGGACATCGAGACGATATCTGCCGGCGGCGGTTCCATCGCTCATGTCGATCTCGGTGGTGCCTTGCGTGTCGGTCCTGGATCTGCCGGTGCGGAACCCGGTCCGGCCTGCTACGGCAAAGGTGGCGATCAGGCCACTGTGACGGACGCCGCCCTGGTGCTTGGCATTCTCGACGAGCACGAGTTTCTCGGAGGAGACTTCCCGCTCGACGAGGAGCTTGCCCGGGAGGCGGTCCGCAGGAATGTCGCCGCGCCACTCGGTCTCGGACTTGCCGAGGCGGCAATGGGCGTTGTCCGTGTCGCCATCGCGGGCATGAACCAGGCCATTCGCAAGCTCTCGGTCGAACGTGGACTCGACATCCGGGAGTTCGCCCTGCTCGCTTTCGGCGGAGCAGGGCCGATCTACGCGCCGTTCATGGCGCGCGATCTCGACATGCGGGAAGTTTTCGTGCCGGCCTATCCGGGTGTCTACGCCGCCCAGGGTTTGTTGATGACGGACATACGCCACACGACCCAGAAAGCTTTCCAGCGCAGGTTCGCAACGGTCGGTGAAACCGAACTGACCGGCGAGTTCGAGAGTCTTGCCGCACGACTCGATCAAGCCCTTGCGCGGGACGGCATCGAACCCCCGGACCGCCGGTTCCGGTTTCTGGCCGACATGCGTTGCAGCGGCCAGTTCCACGAGCTGCTGGTTCCTCTTTCCGACCCCCGGGAGCCGGGATGGTGGAAGATCGGGGAGATTTGCGCCACGTTCCACGCCGTGCACGACCGCGCCTACGGCCACAGCGATCCGTCGGCCGAGGTGGAGTTTGTCAACCTGCGCGCAGAGGGCCTTGGCATGATCGCAAGACCGGCACCTCCGGACGCAGCCGTCAGGTCCTTCGGGACACCCGAGCCCGCAACAACGCGGCCGGTCTGCTTCGATGCCGGCGAAGGCTATGGGGAAACCGCAATCTACCGGCGTGACGCGTTGACGCCGGGCCAGAGCCTTGCCGGTCCGGCCATCATCACGCAACGCGATACGACGATCGTCGTGCTTGCCGGCCAGACCGCCAGCGTCACGAACAACGGCATCCTGCGCATCAGGGAGGTCGACGCTTTATGATCAACGATACGGGGAAACGGATCATGAACTACAACGATTCCGTCGCACGGGACGTGTTCCAGTCTCAAGTCGCCGGGATAGCCGAAGAGATGTCCATGGCGCTGCGCCGTGCCGCATTCTCCTCGATCATCTGGGACATGTACGACTATTCCTGCGGCCTCTTCACGCCTGATGGCGAGATGCTCTCCCAGGCTGAGACGGTCCCTGCGCAACTCGGCGTCATGTCAACCGCCATCCGCTACATGTTCGGGAAAATCCCGCGCGCAAGCTGGAAGCCGGGCGACGTCATCGTGTGCAACGATCCCTATCAGGGTTGCACGCACACGCCCGACATCTGCCTCTTCAGTCCGGTGTTTCACGACGGGGAACTGATCGCTCTCACCTCGTCGATCGCTCACCACATCGACATCGGCGGCAAGGTCCCCGGCTCCGAAGGACCGGACAACCTCGAAGTGTTCGCGGAGGGCCTCATCCTGCCGCCACTCAAGCTGATCGAGGAAGGATGCGCGAACCGGGCGATCTTCGATATCCTGGCTGCCAACGTACGGGATCCACGCGGCTCGGCAGGCGACCTCAGAGCCCAGATCGCCGGTTGCCGCACGGGCGAGCGCAGACTGGCCGAGCTCGCCGGGCGCTATGGCACCAAGCGCTTCCGCGCCCTCTGCGGACAGTGCCTTGACTACAACGAGACCTACATGCGCCGCGCGATCGCGAACCTCGGCGAGGGAACATGGCAGGCCGAAGTGGCGATGGAGGACGATGTCACCTCGGACGCACCCATCATCCTGCGTGTAGATGTCAAGGTATCCGGCGACGAGATCACGGTCGACACAAGTGGCAGCGATGATCAGCGCGCCAACGGTCTGAACTGCCCCGAAGCTTCGACCGTATCGATGGTCCATTATGCCGTGAAATGCGTTCTGGCGCCCGACCTCACGCAAAATCAGGGTTGCGACCGGCCCGTTCATGTGATCATGAGAAAGGGATCGGTTCTCGATCCGGTCCGTCCCGCCGCAGTGTCGGTGCGGCACATCACCCAACAGGCGCTTGCCGATGTCGTTCTCAAGGCTCTTGCGCCGGCAGCAGGGTCGAACGCTTCGGCAGGGTGCCATACTTCGTTCCCGTGTTTCGTTCTGGGTGGCTTCGATGGCCGCCCTGAAGTGGCACACGATGACGGGACCCGGCCATATTACGTGATCTCGGACATCATCGGCGGCGGAATGGGCGGCGCCGAAGGGCGTGACGGCCTCAATGCGGTCGACAGCCATGGCGGCAACTGTGCCTTGCTGTCCGCCGAGATCATGGAAACGCTGGCTCCCGTGCGTGTTCTGAAAACGGAGCTCGCGGCCGGATCAGGCGGCAAGGGTGCCTTTCGCGGTGGGCTCGGCATCGTCAGGGACTACGAGATGCTGGCCGACAACGGCATTCTCACCGGCTACTGCCAGCAGACCCGGCACGACACCGCGCCCTGGGGTTTTTGCGGCGGCAATGACGGCGCGCTTGCCGCGCTGGTTCTCAATCCCGGAACAGGGAGGGAGGAAAGCCTGAAGAGCAAGGTTGTCGGACGTGTCGTGGAGAAGGGTGATGTGCTTCGCCTTGTCGGTGCCGGCGGCGGCGGCTGGGGCAACCCTGCCGAACGGAATCAGGTGGCCGTCGTGCGGGACCAGGCAGAGGGCTACATCTGAACGGTTTCGTGGCGAGCAGCGCACAGCAAACACCGGATAGTGTTCCGTCCGGCAGGCTTTGGCATTAGACTCCTGCGCTGTGAGCGGGAGTGCCTGATGCCGAAGTTGACCTTCATCGTTCAGAACGGCGAGCGCGTCGAGATCGATGCGCCCGAGGGTCTGTCCCTGCTCGAGATCGCGAGGAAACATGACATCGACATCGAAGGGGCCTGCGAAGGCTCCCTTGCCTGTTCCACATGTCACGTCATTGTCGATGCGGAGGATTTCGAGAGGCTCGAGGATCCCAACGAAGACGAGGAGGACATGCTGGATCTCGCCTTCGGCCTGACACGCACATCCCGTCTGGGATGCCAGATCATCCTGACCGAGGAACTCGACGGGCTGACCGTGTCCCTGCCACTTGAAACCCGCAACATGCTGCTGGATTGAGGCGCGGGCGAAAACTTGATTGCTACTGCCTGAGGCCTATCTTTCCTCCATGAATTCCTCGAAAGTCAACAGACCAGCGAATGGCAATCGCGCGATCGTCGCCATGTCCGGCGGGGTCGACAGTTCCGTCGTGGCGGCACTTCTGAAGGAAGAGGGCTGGGAGACGATCGGAATCACGCTGCAGCTCTACGATCATGGCGAAGCAACCGGACGGCCGGGCATGTGCTGCGCCGGCGCCGACATACGCGATGCACGGCGTGTGGCGGTGGCGCTCGATATTCCTCACTATGTACTCGACTACGAACAGCGGTTCCGCAACGCCGTGATGGACCGATTCGCCGACAGCTATCTCGCTGGCGAAACCCCGATTCCCTGCGTGCTTTGCAACCAGAGCGTCAAGTTCTCCGATCTCCTCGGGACGGCGCGGGATCTTGGTGGCGACATCCTTGCAACCGGACACTATGTCCGGCGCATCGAGGGGCGTGAGGGACCCGAACTTCACCGCGCCGCCGAGTCTGCCCGGGACCAGAGCTACTTTCTCTTTACCACGACGCTGGAACAGCTGCGCCTCTTGCGGTTCCCGCTTGGCGGCATGACCAAGCCGGAAGTGAGGGCGTGTGCGACCCGGTTGGGGCTGCCTGTTTCCACCAAACCCGACAGCCAGGATATTTGCTTCGTTCCCCGAGGCCGATATGCCGATGTCGTCGACAGGCTGCGCCCGGGTGCCATCGAACCCGGCGAAATCGTTGATCTCGACGACAATGTACTGGGTTATCACAAGGGAATCGTGCACTACACGGTCGGACAGCGGCGAAGGCTTGGCATTGCCGCGGGCGAACCGCTCTATGTCGTTCGTCTGGATCCTGACCGGCACCGGGTTGTTGTCGGTCCCCGGGAGGCGCTGATGTCGACCGTTCTCACCGTGCGTGATGTCAACTGGCTGGGTTCGGGCACGATGCCCGGGGAGGGCGTGGCCGGCAGCGTGAGGCTACGGTCCGCACAGCCGCCGGTCGAGGCCCGTGTCGTCCCCCTTCCCGGAAGGCGCGCATGGGTCGAACTTGCTCAGCCCGCCGAGGCGGTCGCACCTGGTCAGGCCTGTGTCATATACGACGGCAGCAGGGTGCTGGGGGGCGGGTGGATCGAAAGGCACGACCGGATGCCGGACGTGGGCGATAGGTCCATGCTTTCCCGCGGCATGCCCGCAACCGCCGGCCTGTAACAACTCTTTTGCGCATGTGATGCGCCTCGCTCTCGACGTGCTGTCGTAAACTGGATCTTCCACAACGGCATGTGGAAATCGTTGATGGACGGAGTTCTGAAACGGGCGGTGACCGAGCAGGACGTGCCCTTCGAACCGCCGCCTCCGTCACAACCGGAAATTCGCGACAGGGGCCACACTCTCACCGAAAACACGGTGGACGACATGACAAGGGACCGCATGAACGGACTGGAATTCCGGAGGATGGCCACGGTCACGCCGCCGGTGACTGCCGATGTCGACCCCTTCCCGGGCGCCGCAATGCCGGTTCGCCAACCTGGGATGGCGTCTGCAACACGTACGACGGGATCGACCCCGCCGCCGATCTCGCCGCACTCGTCATTACCCAGTCGCAGCCCTTCGTCGAAGGGCGTTTCACGGCGACCCGCGAGGCTCATGAACGCGCGCTCCGAGCCGGCGGATGGCGTCGCCCCAGGGTTGCCTGGGACCTGACAGAAGGGATCGGGAATGTCCGCACTTGGCAACATCCGTCCGCTTACCGGCCATATTGGCGCGGAAATCGCAGGCATCGACCTCAGGGATTTGACCGACGACGAGGTCAGGACCATCCATTCGGCCTGGCTGGAACACAAGGTCCTCTTCTTTCCGCGACAGGGCCTGTCGCCTGACGAACTGTGAGAACAGCGTCCCGGTTCGGCACCATAGACCCGCCGCACGCGGGCCTCGAGCACCACCCGGACAATCCCGATGTGATGATCACGGCAAGCCGCAAGGGCGAGGGTGGCGGAAAGTACAATGCCATCTGGCACAGTGATGTATCCTTCGACGAGGCGCCGCCGGCAGCGTCCATGCTGCAGGCCGAAGTCCTGCCACCCGTGGGAGGAGACACGCTGTTCATTTCCATGTTTGCGGCCTGGGAAGCACTTTCGGAGCGTCTGAAAACCGCCATCGAGAGCATGGAGGCCGTGCATGACGGCATTCCCAATTTCACACCCTATCTGCTCGATCCGGGAACGCCGAATGGACCCGAACGGCTGCGAAAGCTGAAAAGCCGGTCGAGTGGCTGTATCCACCCGCTGGTGGTGCGCCACCCGGATACAGGTCTCAAGGCGCTGTTCGTCAATCGTGCATTCACCCAGACAATTCTGGGGCTCTCCGAGATCGAAAGCCGCGGACTTCTGGATCTTCTGTTCGACCATTGCGAACAGGCGTCGTTTCAGGTGCGCTGGTGCTGGTCGAAGGGCGATGTCGCGTTCTGGGACAACCGTTGCACGATGCACTATGCCGCGAGGGACTACGGCCCCCACGACCGGATCATGCATCGCGTGACACTCAAGGGCGAGCGCCCTCTGGCCGCCTGAGAGGTGCCGTTCAGGTCCATGCTGGCCCCGGTGGCACCGGTCCGCTGGCTGCGAGCGTGCCTTGCGAATCGTGCTGTTCGTTCCCCCCGAGTGCCGGGCAGAAGATCGACAGGAGATGAAGGTCGGTGTGAGCGTGCATGGAGTGGCGGTCCTCGGGTCCGACGCAGTACATCATGCCCGGCTCCATCGGCCAGACCGTTCCGGTTCCCAGATCCGTCACCGCGCCGGTGCCTTCGAGAATGTAGTTTGCCTCCCAGTGGTGCCTGTACCAGAGAGTGTTGCGGTTGCCGGCGGCAAGGTTGACGTCGCTGAGGGTGAATCCGACACGGTCCTCCTGAAGAAGCATGCGAACCGTTCTTGCGCTGCCACCGGCGACGACCCTTTCGCGGCCGGCCTTTCTCAGGCCGTCGACCGTCCTGACGAACATGCGTTCCCGGCCTTCGGGAACGGGTCCGGTGGCAGGATAGGAACCGTCACTGTCATGCGCCTCGTCGCCGGCCAGCGGTGGGTTGAACACACTGACGAGATGAATCCGGTCATCGGGCTCGACGAGGTGGCGGTCGACCGGACCGACCGTGTAGAGCGTTCCGGGTCCCAGGGGCCAGCTCTCGTGCGTGGTGAGATCCGTCACCGCGCCGGTGCCCTCGACGATGTAGTTCGCCTCCCAGTGGTGCTTGTACCAGAGCACGGTCTTCATGCCCGTCGTCAGACGGACATCGGACATGGTAAAGCCCATGCCGTCTTCGCATGTGAGGAATCGCGTCGACCTTGCCTTGCCCTGGCAGAGAACCTTCGAGGCGCCGGCCTCGATCCGGTTTTCAAGCGTTCGAACGAACATGTCAGTCTCCTCAGCTTCGCCAGGCTTCCGGAACCTCGCCGGTCGGCGGGTAGGAGCCATCGGCATCATGGGTTTCATCACCCTCGAGTGGCGGGTTGAAGATGCTCAGGATGTGAATGCGTCCGCTGTTGGTAATCCGGTGGCGGTCTTTCGGTCCCACCACATAGAGCGTTCCTGGCCCGATCGGCCATCTCTCCTTCGTCTCCCGATCGATCACCTCGCCATGGCCCGAGACCACATAATTCGCCTCGACATGGTGCCGGTACCAGAGATCGCTGCCTTCCTTGCGGCCCTCGGCCGCAAGGTCCGAGATCGTGAAGCCTGTGCCGTCGGCCTTCGTCAGATAGCGCCTCGCCACCGCCTTGCCACCACCGAGCACGACAACAGGAAGGTCCTCGTGGTGTTTGACGAACATGCACCGCCCGCCGGATTCCCAGCCTTCGGGAACCGGTCCGGACGCAGCGTATCCGCCGAACGCCCGGTGATGCCCGGCGCCTGGAACGGGAGGGTTGAGGAGCGAGACGATCTCGGCCCGGTGCTCCATGTCGAGACAGAGTCGGTCCGCCGGTCCGGCGCACCACAGAACGCCGGGGCCCAACTGCCAGATCCCGCCGGTATCGGGATTGCGGAGCTCGCCCGATCCCCTCAGCACGAGATTGGCTTCGACATGGTGCCGGTCATGCAGGACAAGCCCCCGGGTGTCGCCTTCGATGGTGACCGTCGAGAAGGAGAAGCCGCATCCGTCTTCCTTGCCAAGATAGCGCACGGCACGGGCCGGACCGTCACATCGGGTTCCCGGCAAGTCGGCGGGTGTGACGACGCGCATGTCAACTCTCTCCTCGACCTGTCACTTCCGGACCGGCGGTGCTTCCAGCGATGCGCCGGGCGAGATACTGGCAGAATTCGAAGTTGGGCCTTTCGAGGTAACTCAGGTGCCCGCCGCGCGCCAGGCGCGCCTTCGTGCCCCGGAAGACGGCTTCGGTTCCGACACGGTCCTCCTCGTTGACGGCATCGAGGATTCTCTTGGCCTCCGCGACGTATTGCGTGCCATTTGGATCGTTGATGAAGTCTGGTGCCATGCCTCCGCCGTAGAGGATCCTGACCCTGCCTGTGCCCTCGGGCTGCAACGACAGGTACCAGAAGTAGCCCGGGGTCAGCGTGATCATGTGGCTGGGATAGATCGTGATGAGCGCCGAGGTCCTGCGCCACTCTCCCTCCAGATAGGTGCAGTCCGAATGGGCATTGGCCAGAGGAAAATCCGATTCCTTGGTGATCCAGTGATAGTTGAACACCTCGCCCCCCGGCGGCATGTCCATCTCCTCGATCTTCGACTGGCTGCCTATGGTCGGACCGTGAAGCTGGAAGAGGTGATAGCTCTCCATGAAGTTCTCGGCCAGAATTTTCCAGTTCGTCTCCCAGACATACTCTTCACGGAAGGTTTCACTGTAATCCTCGAAGCGGTAACGGCCCGTTATGACCTTTCTTATCGGCTCGAAAAGCTCTTCGGTGGATCGGATGTCCGGATTGTGCGTGACATAGATCCAGCCGTCCCAGAGTTCGCAACGCACCTGCGGCAGACAATAGTCGCGCTTGTCGAAGGCCGGACTCTCAGCCATCCACGGCGCGTTGCGCAGGCGGCCATCGAGGCCGTAGGACCACGCATGGTAAGGGCAGGTGATGATCCTTCGGTTACCGCGTCCGGAAAGAAGCAGACTCATCCTGTGGAGGCAGACGTTCGAGAATGCACGGACCTGTCCGTCATTGTCGCGCACGATGAAGATGGGCTGGCCGGCAAGCTCGAAGGTGAGATAGTCGCCGCTTTGCGGGATGGCATCCGCACGGCCGGCACAGATCCATTCCCCGGCGAAGATATCGCGAAGTTCCCGGGCGAGAAATTCCCCGGAAGAGTAGATACCCGGCGGTGCGGCCCGTGCCTCCCCGAAGGAACGTTCCGCGTTGGCCTTGAGTTCGCCGATGAGCGAGTCGATCGAATTCTGGGAGGCATCGGTGGCCATCAACATGTCACCTGTCCGGTTGCCGGGTGGCGATCATTCTTGGATTTGACAGCATTGTCCACCGATCCGCGCCCTGGGAGAGGGCAGGTCCAATGCCATGGCGGGGCTCCGGAAATCGATGCAGCCTTGACTTCGGTGGCGGCGGCAGCTATACGCGCCGGCCTGTTTCAAGCCTTGTCCGGCGGAGTAGCTCAGTTGGTAGAGCAGGGGAATCATAATCCCTGGGTCGGGGGTTCAAGTCCCTCCTCCGCTACCACTTCCCCGAACCGACAGCCCGATCCTGCGCCGGCGTTGGTCTCCTCAATCCGCTTCTTCGGCCGTGGTCATCCGGCGAGGTGCCGATGCCATGACGGCCACCCCCAGATTGTAAAGGGCCTTCTTCAGGACAGGATCATCGACGGCTTCGAGGAGACGTTCGAGATGCGCGGTCTCCTCAGCGGCGAGCGCCCTCAAGGAACTGCGGTGCCGCGGTTCGCGAAATTCGACACGGCCCTGTTTCAGTTTGAGGCGTCCGACAATGCTGCCGTCGGAACTTCCGTAGAAGGTGCCGATGCGCTCCAGAATCACCGGTTCCATGTGCTGCACCATGAGAGCATGGGACGGCGTGACGCGCATGGTGAGGACCCCGTCGGCAATCTTCAGGGGTTGGCAGTGTCTGGCCAGATGCTCGCCCACGATTTCGGCCCAGTCCGTGATCACCCGGGCCCGGGCGAAACCCTTGCGGCTGAATGCGCGTCCGGCGGCTTCCGGGAGGATCCGCCCCAGATGCCGGAACCGGCGGTTCGGTGCAGGACTCCTGCCGGTACCGTCTTCGGATCGAGTGTTCATGTTCCTGACCATGCGTCGACTATAGCGCAATCCGGCAGGAAGGGATTTTTCGCTGGAGCGCAACCGGCATCTCCCGGACTCGGATGAGCACGGACCGGAGTGCCGATCTGCTGCTGGCGTGGTACGACCGCAATGGCAGGGACCTGCCGTGGCGCACCACCGGGGGTGCCGAGCCCGATCCCTACCGGATCTGGCTTGCTGAAATCATGCTGCAACAGACCACGGTTCCTGTGGTCATTCCCTACTATCGCCGGTTTCTCGAGCGCTGGCCGACACTCGCCGATCTCGCGAAGGCCGAAAGCGACGATGTTCTGGCCGTGTGGGCGGGCCTCGGCTACTACGCACGCGCGCGACGGCTGCATGCCTGCGCACGCAAGGTTGCGGGCGAATTCGGCGGCCGGTTCCCCGATACTGTCGAGGCTCTCCGCAAATTGCCCGGCATCGGCGATTACACGGCAGGGGCAATCGCCGCGATAGCCTGGAGCCGGCCGGTGGCGGCGGTAGATGGCAATGTCGAAAGGGTCATGGCCCGCTTCCTTGGCATCGAGGAGCCCCTGCCACGCACCGGAAAAACCATCCGGCAGGCCGTTGAGTCGATGATCCCGCAGCGCAGGCCTGGAGATTTCGCCCAAGCGCTCATGGATCTTGGCTCCGCCGTTTGCACACCCCGCGCACCGCTCTGCGGAGAATGTCCCCTCGAGAGCGACTGCCAGGCAAGGAGAAGGGGCCTCGTCGACCGGTTGCCCCGGCGGCTTCCACGCCCCCGGCGGCCCGAGCGACATGCCGTGGCCTTCTGGCTGGAAAGCCCCGACAGCCACGTGATGCTGAGGCGTCGTACCGGCGAGACACTGCTGGGCGGCATGCTGGAAGTACCGTCGACCCCTTTCCGCGAGGCCGAATGGACGACCCTTGAGGAAGCGATGGAGCATGCGCCTGTGGCAGGCAGCTGGACTCTCCTGCCGGGGTGCGTGCGGCACGGATTCACTCACTTCACCATCAACTTCAAGATAGCGTGGAAATGCGCCGACGCCAGGACGGGCGAAGGTCGTTGGTACGGTCTGGAGGAATTCGCATCGCTGGCGCTCCCGGCGATGACATGGAAGGTCGTCGATCACGTGCGGACCGTCAAACGGGCAACGGGGCCGAACGAACGGCGGTGATGGGGCGTGAGGCCGAGGCAGTCGAGAGCCCTTCGATGTTCCGGGGTGCCGTAGCCGGCGTTGCGCTCCCATCCGTATCCCGGGAAGGAACGCGCGAGGTCAGCCATGAGGTGGTCACGCGTGACCTTGGCGATGATGGAAGCCGCCGCGATGGAAAGACACCGGGCATCGCCCTTGATGACGGTGGTCGCAGGACAGGCGAGCAGCGGCGCGCGCGTACCATCGACTAGCGCATGGGCAGGCGGCACCGGCAGTACGGCAAGGGCCCGGCTCATGGCGAGCATGGTCGCTTCCAGGATGTTGAGACGGTCGATTTCTTCGACTCCGGCAAAGCCGATGCCGGTCCGCGCCGAGACCATCAATTCGTCATGGAGGGCTTGCCGTCTTGCTGCCGGGAGTTTCTTTGAATCGTCCAGCCCGGAGGGAATCCGACGCGGGTCGAGAATGACCGCGGCCGCTACCACCGGCCCCGCCCACGGGCCGCGTCCGGCCTCGTCGATCCCCGCGACAGGCTGTGGGGCCCGGCGTTCGAGTTCGAAATCAGGGCTGGCTGTCATCTGCGCTGCCGGTGTCGTCGCGGGACTGGAGCCGGGGTGGCCGTTCCCCGCGCCCGCCCGCCTTGAGTGTCCAGACAACGCCGCGCCTCACGCCTGCGGACGCCAGGGGATAGAGCCGTCCGATGAGTTCACGCAACGTGTCGACACTGGCGGCAAGACCCTGGATCCTGCGGGCGCTGTCGAGCCACACCGGGCTGATGATGAGGCTGAGCGCGATGACGGCGACGAACAGGTGGTAACCCTCCTGATCGACGGCGCTCGTCGAAAGGCCAAGAGCCACCAGCACGAACGAAAATTCACCGATCTGGCCCAGAGCCACGCCACCGAGCCAGGCGCGAGGCCAGGGTTCCTTCAGGAAGCGAAGGATGCCCACGTTCATGGCAGTCTTACCCAGGGTGACCAGCGCAAGCATCAGGAGGATTTCACCCAGATTCCGCCAGATGAACGTCACATCGATCAATAGGCCGATCGACAGGAAGAACACCATCACCAAGACGCCCTGGATGGGCAGGGTAACACGAAGCAGGGTAGCGCGGTCCGTGCTGTTGCCGAGCACGAGGCCCGCGAGGAAGGCTCCATAGGCCGTCGATATGCCGAACAGACCACTCAAGGCTGCAGCGCCGAAACACAGCGCCATCGCGCCGACGGCGATCAGATCCGCCTGGCCCCGGGCAAGGGTCTCCACGGGAAAGGCAATCCCGCCCCTTCGGCCGAGGAACCACAGCAGGATGATCAGGATGAGAATCGAGCCGATCACCGGCATGGCGGACTGGAGCGTGATGGCCCGGTCCGCGCCCATGGCCGATACGAACAGCATCATCGGCACGAAGGCGAGATCCTGGGCGATGAGGATGCCGACGGCGCGGCGCCCGACTTCACTGTCGATCTCTCCGACATCTTCCAGGAGCTTGATGGTGACGGCGGTCGACGAAAGTGCGACGCCGAAACCGACGAGCACGCTTCTTTCCCACGGCCAGCCCAGCGGCCAGGTGAAGAGAAGGATGACCGCCGTCGCGATCACGATCTGCAGGCCGGTCGCGATGAAGGCGAAGCGGATGACGGCACGGAAGTTTGAAACATCCAGTTCCATGCCGACGCTGAACAGCAGAAGCAGAACGCCGAGTTCGGCAAGGAAGGTGATCTGATCCCTGTCCTCCACGAAACCCATTACCGAAGGTCCAAGGACAACACCTGCGAGGATGTAGCCGACAATGGCTGGCTGCCGTAACCGCCCGAGCAGAAGGCCGCAGGCGAGCGCGGCCGTCACAACGATGGTGATTTCAGTCAGCTGGTGGCCTTGTTCCATCGGTCAAGCTTATCACGGACCGCCGTGGCGGCATTCTCACTGGAACAGTGATGGCTGCCGTGCGTCGGCGGAGGGTCTGGTGAATTTCGATGTGTCGAGTTGCCACGAGCGCCCGTCGATGCCCAAGCGTCTGCGCGCCATGGCGAACCTGCGGGAAATCATGTCTGCGACAGGTCCGGTTCCGGTCATCCGCTTGCCCCATTGCGAGTCGTAGTCCCTGCCGCTGCGACAGCTTCTGATGAGGCTCATCACGCGTTTCGCGCGGTCGGGATAGCTGGCGACAAGCCATTCCCGGAAGAGATCCGCGATCTCCAGCGGCAGGCGAAGAAGAACATGGCTTGCGCTCGTCGCTCCGGCATCTGCTGCGGCCTGAAGGACATTCTCCATCTCGTGGTCGTTCAATCCCGGAATAACCGGCGCGAACATGACCCCTGTGGGAATGCCGGCCCGGCTGAGGTCCTCGATCGTCCTGAGGCGCCGGGAGGGCGTTGGCGCACGCGGTTCCATGCGCCTGGCAAGATCCTTGTCGAGCGTGGTGATGGATATCCAGACCCTTGCAAGATTCATCCGGGCCATGGGAGCCAGGATATCGGCATCCCGCAGGATGAGCCCCGACTTGGTCACGATACCGCATGGGTGCCGGCATTCCGACAGCACCTCGAGGATCTGCCGCGTGATGTGGTACCGGCGTTCGATGGGCTGGTAGGGATCCGTGTTGCTGCCCAGGGAGATGACTTGCGGCTTGTAGCCCGGTCGCGAGAACTGACGGCGCAGCAGCCAGGCGGCGTCCGGCTTCATCAACAGCCGCGTTTCGAAGTCGAGACCGGGAGAAAGGCCGAGCCAGGCATGCGATGGCCGCGCGAAACAGTAGATACAACCGTGTTCACAACCACGGTATGGGTTGATCGAACGATTGAAAGGCAGATCAGGCGACGTATTGCGCACTATGATGCTGCGGCTCGCGTCGATGGCAACCTCGGTTTGCAGGGGCGGCAGTTCCTCGTCGATGGTGTTCCAGCCGTCATCGAAAGCCTCCCGCGTGTGAGGTTCGAAGCGTCCCGTCCGGTTGCTGACGGCTGCGCGTCCCTTGCGCTGAAGTAAAGAGGGTTGAGCGGGATCCATTGTGGAACAATAACAGAACAAAGACATCCTCGACAAGCGGTGATTTGCGCTATGGTGGCATTCATGGATCGTCTCTCCGTCATCATTCCGGCACTCGATGCCGCTGCCGGGATCAGGGAAGTCCTCGCTTGCCTGCTCCGGGACGGCACGCCGCCCGGTGAGATCATCGTGGTCGACGGGGGGTCGGTCGACGCCACAGTGGCACTGGCGTGCCGGATGGGGGCCGAGGTCATGACGGCGAAACGGGGACGCGGGAACCAGATGGCTGCAGGTGCGGCGGCGGCCAGCGGGGAATGGCTGCTGTTTCTTCATGCCGATACGGTGCTTCAGGCAGACTGGAGAACGGAGGCGGCGAATTTCATGGCGCGACGGGACAATCTCGGGCGCGCGGCCGTCTTCCGCCTCAGCCTCGACGATCCCTCTCCCAAGGCACGGCGCGTCGAATGGGTGGCCCGGCTGAGAAGCCGTCTTCTGGGCCTGCCCTACGGCGATCAGGGGCTTCTGATCTCGAGGCGTTTCCACGATGCGCTCGGAGGATTCCGGCCGATGCCGATCATGGAGGATGTCGACATGGCACGGCGGATCGGGTGCCGCAGGCTTGTCACGCTGGATTCCGAGGCACGAACCAGTGCCGTGCGTTACCGGCGCTCAGGCTATACCCTGCGCATGCTGAGAAATCTCCTGTGCCTCGCCTGCTATTTCGCCGGCCTGCCGCCCTCCCGGATTGCGAGATTCTACGGTTGACGGCCGCCCGCAATGTTGTCGTGATGGCACGGCGACCCGTCTTCGGCGAGGTCAAGACCCGATTAACCCCGACACTCGGACGTGCGTGCGCCCTGGCGGTCTACAGCCTCATGCTGAAGCGCACGCTCAAACGTGTTGCGGGGGGCAGATGGAGCACCGTGGTGGCCGTAACGCCTCCGTTGACATCGCGTTCTGACGGGCGCTGGGTGCGGGGCCTGCCGGTCATCCCCCAGTCGGGCCGGGACCTGGGCGAGAGGATGCAATCCGCGTTCGATGCCATGCCGCCGGGGCCCGTGGTCATGGTCGGGACGGACATTCCCGGTCTCAGACGCCGGCACATAGCCGAGGCCTTCAGGGCCCTGCGCTGCAACGACGCCGTTTTCGGGCCTTCCCTGGACGGTGGATTCTGGCTGGTCGGGCTCTCTCCGGCGTTGCGCGGCCTCGGGATTTTCACGTCTGCTCGCTGGTCGACGCAGCACGCGCTCGCCGACACGCTGAACAGCATTCCCGATACCTTCAGCCATGCAATGCTCGAGACACTCCGTGACATCGACACGGCCGACGACGTCGAGCGGTGGCTGAAGGGGGGCCACGGTTGAGCAAGGGTGCCACAATTGTGTAGGATACCGGCAACTCAGGGTGGCCGTTCCCCGTTCGGGGATCAGGTCATGGTCAACTGCGGGACTGTCTTTCGACTTGTCGACAATACCTGGAGAAACTCCGCGCAAACGCGTTCGGGGCGGAGACCTGACAGGCCAGACTTCTTCAAACCAGCCCTTCCAGGGCACACGGGAGTAAATTCATGAGTGTGAAAAAGTTTTCGAGTGTTGTTGCAGGCGCTGCAATGGCCGTGTCTCTTGCCGGCTCGGCACTTGCCGACCACGGTGATACGGTGACGGTGGCGTACTTCCTCGAGTGGCCGACCGCCAACCAGGTGGCGCAGGTCGAGAAGACCTATGACGAGGCCATGGGTGCCGAACTCGACTGGCGCGCTTTCGGCAACGGCAACGAAATGACCCAGGCCATGGTTTCGGGCGACGTGCAGATCGCCTATAGTCAGGGCTTCGTTCCGTTCGTGGTCGGTGTCTCGAACGGTGCCCCGCTGAAGCTCGTGGGTATAGCGGTCACCTATGCCGAGAATGATCTCTGCATCATTCGCGAAGACGCGGGTATCACCCAGGAAAACGCTTCGGAACTCGAGGGCAAGAAGGTTGCCACGCCGATCGGCAATGTCACGCACTACAAGCTTCTGCGTACCCTCGACCACCTCGGCGTTGACGCCTCCACGATCAATCTTGTGCAGATGAACCCGGCGGATGCTGCTGTCGCGCTCATCCGGGGTGATGTCGTCATGGGTTGCGCCTTCGGTGGCGCCCTCGACCGCATGAAGGAAGTCGGGTTTCCGCTGATGACCGGCGCCGAACAGGAAGCGGTCGGCATCAACACCTTCGATATTGTCACCGTGACCGAGGACTTCGCCAACGATCATCCCGATCTGGTGCGGAAGTTCATGGAAGTCACGGAAGCCGCCAACGACGCCTACAAGGCCGATTCGGGTGTTGCCATGGCGACCATCGCCGGCGCGGCCGGCATGGACCAGGGTGCGACGGAATCGATGCTGGCGAACTTCGGTTTCCCCAGCGCCGGGGACCAGAAGGGTGCCAACTGGCTTGGCGGTGGAGTCCAGGCGATGATCAAGGGCGTTGCCGACGTGATGATTGCGGCCGGCAACATGGATACGGTTCTCGACGACTACTCGCACACCGTCGACGACAGTTTCCTCTGATCGAGTCGAGGACCGGGCAGCGTTGCGCCGCCCGGTCCTCCTTCTTTATTCGGACCGCTGTGCGCATGAAGCCGTTGATGGTGGCGTGAAGGGTCCGCTGCTTTGGGGGAGGATGAAACTTCCGAACGGGACTGTTTGTTGTCTGCCTGTCCGATCGACAGGACAGCCTGATTGCGTTCTGAATCCAAGCGTCGGGAGGACGAAGTGACGGAAGCGACGGGAATTGCGATCGACGGTATTTCCATGGTCTACACGCTGCCCGATGCGGCGGTCCATGCGCTTGACAACGTTTCGCTGGACATCCAGCAGGGCGAGATCGTGAGCGTTCTCGGACCTTCGGGGTGCGGAAAGACTACCCTGCTCAACATCATCGCGGGCTTTCTTTCTCCCACCGAGGGGGAAGTCCGCGTTGCCGGCAAGCCGGTGAAGGGACCCGGTGCGGAACGGGGCATGGTCTTCCAGCAGGGCGCGCTCTTCGAATGGCTTTCGGTCGAGCGGAACATCTCCTTCGGCCCGAAGATGTCGGGCCGGCCCAAGGCAAAAACGGACGAGAAGGTCCGGCATCTGCTGGATATCGTCGGTCTGCAGGGTTTTGGCGACAAGCCGGTCTACCAGCTGTCCGGTGGCATGCAGCAGCGTGTCGCGCTGGCCCGCTGCCTTGCCAACGACCCCGACGTCATTCTCATGGATGAACCACTCGGAGCGCTCGATGCCCTGACGCGCGAGAAGATGCAGAGTCTCGTTCTCAAACTCTGGAAGGAGACCGGAAAGACCATCCTTCTGATCACGCACTCGGTCGAGGAGGCCCTTTTCCTCGGCGAGCGCCTTTTCGTCATGGCACCAAGGCCGGGACGCATCGAAAAGGAGTTCCGACTGCCGTTTCCCGAAGAGGCTCTGGTAAAGCCGCCCCGCGACGTCAAGGCCGGTGCCGAATTCGTGGCGGTCCGGGAAGAAATACTCTCCATGATCTGGGACATGGAGGAACAGATCATGGGCGAAGCCGAATAACGCGCGGGCGGGAGGTAGCGAAGCCATGGAAAAGAAAGAACCCTCCAGCACGGCAATCTGGCTGGGCCTGGCAGACAACTCGTTCACCCGGCAGAAGACCGTCAAGTTCGGAGATGCGACAGCGGTGAACTCGGGCCGCTTCTATTCGATGCTGACAGTTGCGGTCCTGATCGTGCTCTGGATCATCGCATCGATCTTCGAACTCGTGGAGCCATTCTACTGGCCATCGATCTCGGGAACCTGGGAACGTCTCATCAAGATTATCGGTGAGGGCTTCCGCAACACGGCCCTTTGGGATCATGTGGGTATCAGTGTCTACCGGGTGCTCTCCGGCGTGTTCTATGGCTCGATTGTCGGCATTCCCCTGGGATTCGCCATGGGGCTGTCGTCGATCAGCCGAGGCCTGTTCGATCCGGTAGTCGAGTTCATGCGGCCGATCCCTCCCCTGGCACTTATCCCGCTGGTCATTCTCTGGTTCGGCATCGACGAGTTCGCGAAGATCTTCCTGCTGTTCCTCGCATCTCTCTTCATCATGACGATCGCGGCGCGATCGGGTGTGTCGAGCGTGCGCATCACAAAAGTACATGCGGCCTATTCGCTGGGTGCCTCCAAGCTGCAGATCCTGCGTCATGTCATCCTTCCCAACGCCCTGCCGGAGATATTCACGGGACTGAGGACCTCCATGGGCGTGTGCTGGGGTACGGTGGTGGCTGCCGAGCTCGTGGCCGCCGACAAGGGCCTGGGCTCCATGATCATGATCGCCAAGAACTTTCTTCAGACGGACACCGTGGTGATCGGCATCATCCTGATCGGCACCATCGGCTACATCATCGAACTCATCATGCGCCGGCTCGAGCAGTGGCTCATCCCGTGGAGGGGCAAAGGCTGACGGCCGCCGGCAGGGCCACCGGATGTGCCTCCATGATGTGTCGTGGGCGTCCTTCAGTTCCGGTCGCCTGCTGATACCACCCTTCCCGGATTGAGGATATTGCCGGGGTCCAGGGCCTGCTTGAGCGTCGCCATCAGGTCGAGTTCGATCTCGTCCTTGTAGGCTTCCATCTGCCGCAGCCGCAGCCGGCCGACACCGTGTTCGGCGCTGAACGAGCCGCCGAAGGCGACGGCCAGGGATTCGACGATATCGTTGACCTCCCGTTCTCTGGCGAGCAGCGCCTCGGCCAATTCCGGTCGGGCCGCACAGAGGTTGACATGCATGTTGCCGTCACCCAGGTGACCGTAGGGAATGATCCGCGCTTCCGGCACGTCTGAGGCGATGCGCTGCGTGGTCTCATCCAGGTAGTCGGCGATCGAGCCGGCGGGAACAGCAACGTCATGGCTGATGCTGCCGCCCATCATGGCCTGGGCCTGCGGCATCTCCTCGCGGATGCGCCAGAACGCCCGGGCCTGAGCGTCCGATTCTGCAATCACCGCATCGACGACATGGCCCTCGTCCATCGCTGCTGCCAGTTCGTTCTCGATGGCCGTGCGCAGCGTGTCGTCCGATGTGCCTGATGCCGCCTCCATCAGGACACATCCCGGATGGCGGTCCGCGAGCGGCGACCTGTTGGCGGGGAGCTTCGTGAAGATCATCTCGAGGGCATTCTCGGACATGTATTCGAAACCGGTCATCTGGCCGCCGGTCATGGCCTGGAGACGTGACAGCACTGCCAGGGCCTCGCGGGGACCCGGAACACCGAGCCAGGCCGTGACACGCTGACGCGGAAGCGGCCAGAGCTTCAGCACCGCTGCGGTAATGATGCCGAGCGTGCCTTCGGTTCCCAGGAACAGCTGCTTGATGTCGTATCCGGTGTTGTCCTTGCGCAGACCCTTGAGTCCGTTCCAGATTCTTCCGTCGGCCAGCACGACCTCGAGTCCCAGAACATGCTCCCGGGCATTGCCATAACGCAGCACGTTCGTGCCGCCGGCATTGGTTGAGAGATTGCCGCCGATGCGGCAACTGCCCTCGGCGGCAAGGCTGAGGGGATAGAGGCGGTCCACGGTTTCGGCCGCCGCCTGGATATGGCCGAGAATGCAGCCGGCCTCGACTGTCATGGTGTTGTTGACTGTATCGATGTCGCGAATCGAGGTCATGCGGTTGACGCTGAGGATCACCTCGCCGCCGGACCCGTCAGGACCGCTTCCTCCGACCAGACCGGTGTTGCCGGCCTGCGGAACGATCTTGAGGCCTGCGGCGGCGCACGCGCGCACGCTCGCAGCCGTTTCCCCGGTGCTTGCCGGGCGCAGGACAAGCGGGGTGGTACCGGACCACTTGTTGCGCCAGTCCCGGACATAGGGCGCGACATCGTGCTCGTTCTCGAGCCATCCCGAAGGCCCGACGATGGCCTTGAGTTCTGAAAGAACGTCCGCGGTCATGATGATGCGGTCGCCGGCATGGAACCCCAGGCGACGAAGGAAGGATTGACGAAACCGGGCTTGCCGTAAACGAGTTCCACTCCATTGGACCCAACCACAGTGCCGCCGGCAGCCTTCAGGATGCCGTGTCCGGCTGCCGTATCCCATTCCATGGTGCGCCCGAAGCGCGGGTAGACATCCGCCGTGCCCTCGGCAAGAAGGCAGAACTTGAGCGAACTTCCGCCGATGATCTCGTCGGTGATGCGAAGGGTATCGAGGAAGGCCTGAGATTCTGCATCCCTGTGGGACCGGCTCGTTGCGGCTGTCATGCCATGATCCGGCGGTGTTCGGGAACGGATGGCATCCAGCCTGCCCTCGGCATTTCTGCGCCAGGACTTGATGCCGTCACTGGCGTAGATGAGGTCACTTGCGGGCACGCCCACCACAGCCAGTGTCGGCCGGTGCCGCTCCACGAGTGCGATGTTCACGGTGAATTCGCCGTTTCCGCCAAGGAACTCCTTTGTGCCGTCCAGGGGATCGACCAGCCAGAAACGTTCGCCGACCTCCTCTGTCTGCGACTCCCTGGAGGCCATTTCCTCGGCAATGACCGGGATGTCGGGTGCAAGGCGCCCGAGCTCTTCGAGGATGACGGCCTCGGCAGCCTCGTCTGCATCCGTGACCGGGGAGCTGTCGGCCTTAAGCCGGGCGTCGGCACAGCCATAATGCCGCATCACGACGGCGCCTGCCTTCATCGCGATGCCGATCAGGTCCTCGAGCCAGTTCCGTGACACTTGGTCTCTCCCCGGTTCAGGAATCGTCATTGGGTAGATAGCCGAAGCCTGCGCTCGGCTGCGCGAGGTAGGTCTCCTCTTCGGCGGTCGAAACTCTTCCCAGCATCCTGTTGCGATGGGGAAAGCGCCCGTACCGCGCGATCACGTCCCTGTGCTCCCGCGCATATTTGAGACTCTCCTCGTCGTCCAGGGTTGCGAAGAGACGGACGCCCCTTTCCTGGTGTGCGAGACCTTCGGCATGCTCGAAGGGAAGGTAGAGGAACTTCCGCTCGACCGTGTCGAGCATGCTTGCAAAGCCGCCATCGACCGTCTCCTCGGCAAGGGCCAGAGCCGCTGCGTCCGTGGCGAAGGCAGCCGCCTTGCCCCGGTGCATGTTGCGTGGAAACTGATCGAGAACGATCACGGCGGCGAGTCGGCCGCGCGCTGTGTCACGCCATGGATCGGGGACACCATGGCGGGCAAAGCGTTCGTGCAACTCCCCGAACCGCCTGGCAATGGCCTCGTCGAGACCCTCGGTCGGCCGGAACCATTCTTCCGGCGCGAGCTGGTTGAACCAGAAATCGAGAACCTCCTCGGCTTCGGCAGGTAGCGTCATCCCTATATCTCCGCAGCGACCTTGAGGCCCTCGAGAACGGCCTCCTCGGCAGTTCTTGGGGCAAGGCAATCTCCGATGCAATGGAGTTCGCCCTTCCAGTCCTCGAGTTCGTCGGCAAGCTCCGTCACCGAACGGTGCCCAAGCGCGGTCACCAGCGTATCCACGTCTTCGACGATCATGGCTTCACCACTGGTCGCGTGCTGCAGGTAGACACTGTCGGAATCGGCGCCGAACAGGCGGGCATAGGGGATCACCCTGACACCGAGCTTCTGGAGGATGCCTGCCCAGTGATCGCGTACGTACATCTGGATCGTCTGGCCGGGCATGTAGCCGTCGACAGCCAGGGTGACATTGCAGCCATTGCGCGCCAGGTGCTCGGCGAGGCCGAGCCCGATCCAGTCGCACCGCCAGTCGGCGATCACCACATTGCCTCCCACGTTGGCTTCGCCCCTGACGACCGACCATGCCTCGACGACATGGGCTTCGTCGCCCCCCTCGATCTCGACGGGTGCCGGGATGGCACCGGTCGCGACAATGACCGCGTCGGGCGCCTCCTGGAGCACGAGGCCGCGTGTGACCCTGTTGTTCCTGACGACCTCCACGCCCGCCAGTTCCATTTCCCGAGCGAGATTGGTGACGATACCGCCGAATTCGGCGCGTCCTGGAAGTGCCTGGGCCAGAATGGTCTGTCCGCCCAACCGGTCCGTCGCTTCGAAGAGTGTGACCTGGTGGCCGCGTTCAGCGGCCACCGCGGCCGCCTTCATGCCGGCCGGGCCGCCTCCCGCCACGAGGATTCTCTTCCTTGTCGTGACGGGCTTGCGTCGTCCGTAGACCAGTTCCCGGCCGGATTCCGGGTGCTGGATGCACGATATGCCCACGCCCATGTGCATGTGGCCGATGCAGGCTTGGTTGCAGGCGATACAGGCGCGTATGTCGTCGACGCGGCCATCCTTGGCCTTGTTCGCGAGTTCCGGATCGCAGATCTGGGCGCGAGTCATTCCCACCATGTCGGCCTGTCCATCGGCAACGATCTGCTCGGCTTGCTGAGGCTGGTTGATCCGCCCGGCAACGAAGACGGGTACCGACACCTTCCGCCTGATGGCGGTGGCATAGGGTGCCACGTAGGCGTTCTCGATGAACATCGGTGGCACGATGTGAATGGAGCCTTCCAGTGAAGACGAGGAGCCCGCGATGACGTTGAAGTAGTCGAGTCCGCCGCCGGCATCGAGCATCTCGATGGCCGCGGTCACGTCCGCAACGTCAGGGCCGTCATGGGAACGCTCGTCTCCCGTGATCCTGAGGCCCACGATATAGTCCGTGCCGATCTTGGCGCGGATGTTGTCGACGATCTCGCGCAGGAAACGCACGCGGTTCTCGAGGCTTCCCCCGTATTCATCCTCGCGCACATTGACATTGGGATTGAGAAACTGGGCGGGCAGGTAACCGTGACTTGCCACGATCTCGACGCCGTCGAGGCCACCTTCGCGAAGGCGTACCGCGGCATCGCCGTAGCCGCTGATGACATCGTGAACCATGGCCCGCGGCATGGCCCGGGGCATGATGTGGAAACGTTCGTTGGGGATGGATGACGGCGCATAGGCGACCGGAGCGCTGCCATCGATGGATTCGAAATTCTCGCGACCCGGGTGGAAGAGCTGCCCGAAGACCCGGCAATCGTGCCGGTGCACGCTTCTGGCGATATTCCGGTAACCGGGGATGCAGGCATCGGTGTCGGCCATGATCGTGTGGGAGGTATAGATCGCCGAGGCATGGACCGATGCCACCTCGACGATGACCAGTCCTGCACCGCCCCGTGCGCGGGATTCGTGATATGCCGCGATTTCATCGTTGGGCATGTATCCGGTGACCAGGGTGGTCATGTGGCCGGTCGAAAAGATCCGGTTCTTGAACGTGACGTTGCCGATGGAAAGGGGCGAGAAGAGATTGGGAAACATGCCGGCCATGGAATCCTCCGGAGAGTACGCTGACGGTCCGGGATTCGTAGCAAACCTTGCTGCTCCCGGCGAGACCGATCTCCGATGGCGCCCAACCCGGCTGCGCTTGTCCCCGAAATGACGCTGAACGAAGGCAGCCCGCTACCACCTGGTGACCTTCGTCGAGTCGGTCCGGGACTCAAGGCGGCGAACGTCGCGGGTGCCGAGCACGATGCGGAACGCGGGCGTTGCGACCACCGCCATGACCCTGCCCGGACGCGAGGTATCCGGCTACGGCGCCGAACTCACGGCCACCGGCATCGAGCTGCGCTTGCCCGGCGATTGTACCGGCGCCACTGCGGTGCGGGTCTTGTCAAGAACGGGCAGTGGGTACAGGGTAGCGTCAACCTGTCGGCGGACCGGAAGGGCGACATTCCATGGTGACACTCAGCAACGCGGCTTTGAAGGACGATCTTGAAAAGGCCATGGCGAAGTCTTTTGCCGAATTCGCCAGGCGCAATCCCCGAAGCCGGGACGAGGACGAGAAGGCTGCCAGCTTCATGCCGGGCGGCAATACCCGCACGGTCATTTTCCATCCGCCGTTTCCGCTGACCATTGCCAGAGGCGAGGGCCAGTACGTCTGGGATATCGACGGTCACAGGTATACCAACTTCGTCGGCGAGTTCGGAGCCGGGCTTTTCGGGCATTCCAACCCGGAAATTACGCAGGCCATCATCCACGCGATCGAAGACGGCACGGTTCTGGGCGGGCCCAACCGCTACGAGCGCATCCTTGCCGCCGAACTGGTTGGCCGTTTCCCGTCGGTTGACAAGGTCCGCTTCACCAATTCCGGGACCGAAGCCAACATGATGGCGATCAGCGTTTCAAGGGTCGTTTCCGGCAGGCCGAAAGTAATGGTGTTCGAGGGCGCCTACCATGGCGGCGTCTTCCTGTTCGCCCACGGCGGATCCCCCATCAACGCACCGTTCGACTATGTCATGGCGCCCTTCAACAATATCGAGAAGACCGTGGAGCTGGTCGAACGGCACGCCGACGAAATCGCCTGCGTTGTCATCGAACCCATGCAGGGTTCGGGCGGCATGATTCCGGCGAAGAAGGAGTTCCTGCAGGCGTTGCGGGACGTCACCTGCCGCCACGGAATCATCCTCATCTTCGACGAAGTCGTGACGAGCCGGCTTTCCGGCGGAGGTCTCCAGAAGATCCTCGGCATCACGCCGGACATGACGACCCTGGGCAAGTACATCGGCGGCGGCGCGACCTTCGGTGCCTTCGGAGGAAGGGACGACATCATGGCGAGGTTCGATCCGCGTTCGCCCCATGCCATCGCCCACGCCGGCACCTTCAACAACAATGTCATCACCCATGCGGCCGGTTCGACTGCCATGACGCGTGTCTACACGCCCGAGGTTGCCGAATCGTTCAACGCCATGGGTGACCGGTTCCGCGAGAGGCTTAACGGGATCATCCGCAGGCATGGCCTGCCGATGATCGTGACCGGTCTGGGATCCATCATGCAGCTTCACTGCTGCGAGGGACCGATGAACGACGAGCACGACGCGGAGCGCGACAACGAGCTCAAGAGCAGGCTGCTCTTCCATGAACTCCTTGCCCGGGACCAGAGGATGACCTGGCGCAATTCCATGCTGCTCTGCCTGCCCATGACAGACGACGATCTCGACTCATACTGCCGGGCTTTCGAGGACGTCCTTTCCGAACACGGTCATCTCTTTGCCATGGAGTAGCCGGGCCTGTTGCGTTCGCAGGAACCGACCCTTCGGGAAGCCGGTGCCTGATGAACCAGTGGGCAGAGCACCTGCGTGCAAGGATGGGGTTGGCGATCACCCGGAATCAGGCCAGGGCGGAGCCCGTGCTGCTTTCCGGCGATGAAGATCTCGGCGTCGCAGTTCAACCGGCGCAGGAATATGGGGTTCGGGTTCATCTTCCGTGAATGCCGATCAGTCACTGCCCGTGCACCGGGTTTCTTTCGGCCTGGATTTTCCGGATCCAATTGTCGTTCATGATTCCAGCGATGCCCCTGGCCTTCATCGGGGCCAAGTCGATCCCGATGTAGCGGTTGTCGAGCCCGTGGCCGGCGGGCCGCCACAGCGGGTCACAGCGCGGCGCGCTTCATGCGACATCCACCCAGGTCTTCATGCCCGACGCCTGGTGCTCGAGGGTGTGGCAGTGCAGGAGCCATTTTCCGGGATTGTCGAACACGCAGAGGACGTCCCGGGTCTGCCGCGGGTCGACCACGGTCGTGTCCCGGTAGTGGCCGAGGGAGCCGTCTTTCCGGTGCTCGCGGAAATGGTGCCCGTGGAGGTGGATGCCGTGCGGGAAGGCGGTGTCGTTGCGCATGGCGATCCGGGCCGTTTCGCCGCGAGCAAACCGGTGCCACGGCCTTTCCGGAAGGTCCGACTGGTCATTGAAGGCCCAGAAGTCGCTGTCTCCGTGCCGCCCTGCATGACCAGGGTCAGGCGGGTCGCACCATTTCGGTCAGGCGCGGGTACGCTTACCGGCGGCAAGGGCAGGATCGGGGCATCGATTGGCGCCGGGTTTGATTCCCGGACAGAGATGGTCCCGAGATCGTAAGCACCCTGGCTGGTCTGAAGGGCGAATGAGACCGGTCCGGTCACGCCCAGCATGACGTCGGTCCGCTGTGCCGGGGCGAGCAGCAGGTCTTCCAGGGGAGCCGGCACGGCGAGTGGCATCCCGTCATGGGCGGCAACCTTGCCGGTTCCCCCGGCGATGTTCACCGGGAACATCCGCGCCGTGGCCGCATTGATCAGCCTGAGGCGGATCCGGTCGCCGTGCCGGACAGTGTCCCGGGAGGGTAGCGCCCGGGCGACATTGCCCATCCGCCCGCCATGGGAGAAGTCGTGCTGGTCGCCGAAACTCTCGGCGAGTTCGCCGTTGCTTTCCAGGCGCCAGTCGTCGAGAACGACCGTAATGTCATGGTCGACGACGGGCGGGTCCGGCTCCTCGACGATCAGGGGACCGTAAAGGCCCCTGGCAACCTGTTCCCGGGACCGGTGGTGGGCGTGGTACCAGTATGTGCCGGCATGGGGAACATCGAACGGGCTCTGTTGCAACCTCGCGGGGTAGGGCAGCGTTCCGAGCAACACTCCCGGCAGCAGGCGGCGCCGTCGAATCCCAAGCGCTACCAGAGTGTGCCGAGTTGTCCGCAATGTGGTTCAGTGATGCGACGCAGATCGGGGAGGTATGGGTCGTTCTGGGGGTGCAGCCGCTATCCGTCTTGCAGGGGCGCGCGAAACATATAGAAAAGCGCAGAACCGTTTTGTTGCCAGATAGCAGACTGAGGCTCTGTGGGCCGAAGCGATATCTAGGGAAGGTAGATGTGTACAGATAGGGCAATTGCCTGACAGTTTCCGCTCATGGCGGGGTTGTGGTTCAGGCGGCCTTCTTGATCTTTTCCTAACCTTGGTCTCTTCGACTTTGGCAGGCATCGGACGAAGACGTCGACTGGTGTCCTTCGCTTCACGCCGCGGCCCTGGTGCGGTCGCTCGCTATTGTAGCGGAATGCGTCGTGGAAGCACGGCGCCGGTCCCGCGGTTACACGGAACCGGCCGACGCGTCCTGAATTCGGCTCGGGGAGGAGCTCGTCGGTGTGCGGCCGGCGGCACGCAGATCTGACGCCTTTTTCCGACGTGCCCTGGCATGGTCGGGCAGTAGCGCTTACGGCATACTCCACAATCGGGACATTGGAACTGCATGGAAACGATCGCCAAAGGGGATGCTGGTTTCGCCGTCATACAGCACTATGCCACGTGCGAAGCGGTTGCCGACTGCCTTTTCGAGTTTGCGCAACCCACGCAAGTCAGTCGAATTCACTGTCGCAGCCGCCTTGATCTCCACGCCGGCGACGGCACCAGACGTCTGCTCGATGACAATATCCGTCTCGACGCCGTCCTTGTCTCGGAAATGGAAGAACTCGGTCGGTGTGTCGTGCCAACTTGCTTGCCTTCGCAATTCTTGAAATACAAACGTTTCCAAAAAATGCCCCAGAAGAGTTCTATCTGCCGCAAGCGCCTTGGCGTCGGTGCCGAGCAAGGCTGCGGCGAGACCCGTGTCGGTAAGATGCAACTTCGGACTCTTGACCAGCCGCTTCAGTCGATTGCTGTGCCAGGCAGGGAGCCGGCCCAGCAGGAAAAGCCTCTCGAGGAGCGTAACGTAATCCCCGATTGACGGCCGACTGAGCTCGAATGGGGAGGCTAGACTGCTGAGGTTGAAGAGCTGAGCCGTGTGTGCCGCGGCGGCACGGAGGAGCCTTGGCAGTACGTCGAGCGAGCGGACGCGAGTTATGTCTCGCGCGTCGCGCTGGATGAGCGCCTCCACATAGTCGCGATACCAATTCGCCAAGCGCCTCGGGGTCGGACGCTCCAATGCTGCAGGATAGCCGCCGGCAACGATCTTCTCGATAAGCTGCCCTCCGAGACGCTCGCATTGGAACATCGAGAAACCGTCGCCGAACAAAGCGTTCAGGAAGTCCGCATCGGGACGAGATGGGTTTGAATGACCCGTAAGCTCAAATTGTGTCAAAGGATGCAAGGGCACGATTTGTATGCGTCCCGCGAGCGAATCTGATAATTGGGGAACAAGAAAGACGTTGGTGGAGCCCGTAAGCAGGAAACGCCCTGGAGCCCGCTGGCGGTCCACGGATATCTTGATCGCCTCAAACAGTTCTGGAACACGCTGGACTTCGTCAAGGATAACGCGCTCTGGCAAGTCAGCAACGAAACCCGTCGGGTCCGCCCGGGCGCCGTCTCTCGTGACGGGATCATCAAAGCTGAAATACCTGTAGTCCCGATCTTCGTGAGAGTATCCCCATGCGGGTCCATTGCCGCCCCAAGTCGGGTGGTTGGCGCCCCAAGTCACATAGTTCGGCGCGCAGGTGATCTGAGCGAGTGTGGTCTTGCCGCACTGACGGGGGCCGTGAATCAGCACGACCGGTGAATCCTCGAGCGCTTCGACAAGCCGGCGCTCAACGGACCGGGGATAGAAGACCGGATTCGACATCGGCCAAATGTAAGCTCAGAGTGCGGCTGATTGCAAGGTTACGTCTCGGCCAATTGAAGACAAATTGAGCGGTTGCGGTTGCGCGAGCGCCCTTTCGGCGGTGGCCTCGTAGCGGTAGAGCTCGTTGGTTCTCTTGGGATTCGCCGCCATGTAGCCCTCGAAGACACCGCCGAGCGTGGGCATCCCCCGGGCCTCGGCGCGGTCCACGGTCGGATCGTTTCCGCCGGCGACCTTGCCGAGGAGCTCCGGCGCCTTCCGCCTCGCCTGGTCGGCGGTGACCGGGCCGTAGCGGCCGATCACGACCGGCTTGCTAGGCGCCCTTCTCCCGCCGTTGCCGCTCCGGTACGCCGCACATCTCGACCGCATGGAGGGCATTTCGGCCGATGGCCGGACGCAGTCGCGGAGCCATGACAGGGGACCAACGCGAAGCCTGTAGCGGTTGGGAGTAGAGGCGGAAAAGCCCGCGTCGGTGTTTATTCCTCTGCCAGTTGCTCAAGTTCTGCCGGCTCTGTTGCAAAGTTTGGCACAGAGGAGGTGAACTGTCTGTGTAGGCTGGAGCGAGGGATTGGGGGGATAAGCGATTTCAAGGGCCGCCACTTTGGGGGTGAGATCGTGCTTTGGGCCGTGCGTTGATACTGCCGATACCCGATCAGCTACCGCGATCTTGAAACGATGATGACCGAACGCGGTGTCGCAGTCGACCACTCGACATTCTATCGCCGGGTTCAGCATTACGCGCCGGAAATGGAGAAACGCCTGCGCTGGCAGTGGCGCCGGCCACAGTCGCGGAGCTGGCGTATCGACGAGACCTTAAGCCAAGGTCCGCGGCAAGTGGGCGTATCTGTACCGGGCGGTGGACAAGCTCGGGAACACGATTGATTTCTGTCTCTCATCGACTCGCAATGCGAAGGCAGCGAAGCGATTCCTCGGCAAGGTGCTGAGAGGATTGAAGGAGTGGGAGCAGCCCGAGGTGCTCAACACCGATAAGGCGCCGACCTATGCCGCTGCCATCGCGGAGCTGAAGGCTGCCGACAGAGGCGAGGCACAGGCAGGTGAAGTACCTCAACAACGTCATAGAGGCCGATCACGGCAAGCTCAAGCTGTTGATCCGGCCCGTGCGCGGGTTCAAGACGCTGAAGACGGCGTACGCCACGATCAAGGGCTTCGAAGTGATGCGCGCACTGCGCAAAGACCAAGCCGGGATTTTCGCCCTCCAGGGCGGCATTGTCGGCGAGGTTCGTATCGTCGAGCGCGCCTTCGATCTCGGACCGTGCACCCTGACCGAGGCCGTGGCGTTGCTACAGGACTGTTTGGCCAATTCAGAATCATGAGGTGAGCAGGATCCCTTGGTCACACATCGCCCATTTGCCAAATTTGCAACAGAGCCATCGAATGCGCTTGGCGAACGTCATGACGACTTGGGGCGGCATCCCGGCCAGCACGGCACCGTTCTCCGGCGTGGTCGTGTCGAGGCTGGAATGGGCAAATGCCGGTACTATCGCCAGCGCAAGAAGTCCAGCCAGCACGATCGCCTTCATGGTAGCCCCCTCATCGGATGCCGTTGGCCTGCTGGAGTTCCCGGACATAGGCCACGATCGCTGCCACATCGCGGCGGCTCAGCCCCTCGACCGGTGGCATGTCTCCGAAACGCCAGTGATGGGCTCGGACGCCCAGGGCGACTGCCCTCTGAAACGACTCGTCGCCATGATGCCCGGGTTCGTAGATGACGTGGACCAGCGGCGGCGCGATTCCTTCCTGTCCCGCGGCATTCAGGCCATGGCAGGCGGCACAGTTCGCTTCATAGATCTTTTGCCCGAGTTCCGCCTGTGCCGAGAGGGTTCCCGGCAGGCTGACCGACGCGATCGGCAGTCCGCCGCCAGTGGTGTCGTCGCGGTCGCCGAAATAGATGTATCCCGCTACGCCGCCGGCGGCGGCCAGGACGAGCAGGATCGCGACCCGTCTCAGTGACATGCCCGCCCGAGCGCCTTCAACCGCCGGCAGCCAGCATGATCGGCACCACCCACCAGGTGAGCACTGCGGCGGCGGTCAGCGTCGGGTCCACCACGTTCATCATGGCTTCCATGGAAACCATCGAGACGAAGGACATTCCTATCGCCGTCCGGAACGCAGTCCCGAGATCCATCTGCCGGACCAGGATGAACGTCCCGAGCGCGATCGAGGTCAGCAGACCGTTGGCGATCGCGAGGATCATGATCGCCGTCGCCGGCCACGGGATGCCAGTGAACTGAAAGAGGGCGATTGCCCGAAATCGCCGATGGCGCGGCCCGGCAGGCACCAGATCGTGTTCTTCGGCGCCCGGCACCATGTGTGGCGGCACCGCCAGTCGATGGCGACCCTCGCGGTCATGGCGGCCATATCCTTGCCTCTCGCCTTGTCCCTGGCGGCACTACAGTGTTTCCAGTAACTGAAGAGTCAACGGAACTACAATGAATATTTCTGCAGCGTCGAGGGCACTGCGGTGAACCGCTGGTTCGACAGCTACAGCATGACGGCACCTGCCATTCTCCGAAATCCGGGACACAGGATGACCCGCTTTCTCTCCCGCGAGGAGACCGCCCGTCTGCATGCGGAACTCGCCCGGTGTGTTTGCGAACGTCCTTCCCGCCAGGCGCAGGCGGACATCATCCGCTTGCTGCTGTATCCGGCACCTGAAATGGAAGGAAGTCGGTGACGATGTGCTGGACTCAAGCGACAGCAAGACCGGTCCTGGACGTGGTTACCTGAACAGCGCGGCGCGCAGCATCATCGCGCGCCAGCCACGAACCGGCAGTCCGTTTGTCTTCCCCTCTCCCGGAGACCCGTCACGCCCCTCGTCGGAAACCATGGCGCTTTGGTATCCCGTACGCGAACGTGCGGGGATCGGGGATGTCCGGCTTCATGATCTTCGTCACAATCTGGCCTCGCACGCTGTCATGCAGGGGGTCCCGCTCCCGACGGTTGCAAAGCTGCTCGGTCATCGCCGGATTTAGATGACACTGCGCTACGCACACGTCCATGACAAGGAGGTCGAGGCGGCAGCTGAACGGATCGGCAGAATCATTACCAGTATCTGGGAACTACCAGGCTCATAACCTGAAGGCCGAAGGTTCAAATCCTGCCCCCGCAACCAATTCAAACCCCAGAAAACAAAGACGTTTACAAGAATTTCTTCATGTCCGGATTCTGGCGGTTTTGGCAAATTGGCAAACGAATTGAATGTCAATCGGGCCCCTCCGTGGCAGCGCACGCGCTGCCATCCGCGCATTTGGACCGGACCGTCGGTCGTTGCTTGAGGCACCGGCCGGATTGGGACCGAACCAGAATTGAGCATGACGGTCAGGGGGCCGCCGGCCACAGGGCAAGGAGGCCGGCGGCGCCGAGGCGCAGGACGGTGACGATGCCTGCGGGCCCCTCTCCGCGCAGCTGCGCCAGGATCGCGGCGAGCGATGGGCGGGTTTCGTCGAGCGAGGCGGGCGCCGGCCAGTCGTAGTCCATCCAAGGGTAGCGCGCGAGATCTTCAGGGGCGACAGATCCGGCGAACAGCCGATGATCGCGCGAGGCGACGATGCCGGCGGTCATGTCGAGGAACCGCTCGCGGCGCAGAAATGCCGGCAGGGCGTCGGTGTCGATGCCTCCGCAGTGCAGGTCGCAGTCTCCGTCGGCGAGGCGACGCAGCCCCTCGGCACGGGTGGCAGTATCGATCCGGAGTTCGACGGCGGGGAAGCCTTCCCGGAAGCGGGCGGCCGCGCGGGCGAGCACGGTCTCGGTCCACGGCGGGGTTGCAGTGACGCGGAAGACGCCGGTGCGCCCGGAGCGGGCGGCCTCGATCTCGGCGAGGATGTGCCGGGCGCGCTCGACGGCCGTGGCCCCGAGCGCGGTCGGACGCACGCCGTGCGGCAGGCGCTCGAACAACCGGCCGCCGAAGCGCTGCTCGAGCCGGGCGATGTCGCGGGTGAGCGTGGGCTGGGTGACGTTCGAGCGCTCCGCGGCCGCACCGATCGTGCCCGTCTCGGCGACGGCAAGGAGCCTGAGCAAGTCCGTTCGTCTCTCGAACATGGCGACGTTCCCCGAGGTTGGGGCGGTCGACTACCTGGTGGGCTACGGCCTCTCCCCGGTGCTGTGGCGCAAGCTGCCGCGCTGCCGCTCGGCGGGCCGGTTGTTGTATTTCACATTATATCAGCGGCAGTTCTCGAATTCCGCTGTGCAACGGATAAAGAAGTTTCTCGCATTGCTCCCGTGCTCTGATCGTCGATGACGGCCCCAGAATGCCGAACTGACAACTACTTGGGATGAAAAGGCTCGCATGCAGTGTCTCGAATAAATCCGATTACCCGGACGAATCGGCCCGGAGGAATGCGGCACAACCAGACCGAAATAAACAGAAAAACTACACCGGGTACAGTCGGTGGCGCTCAGGCTGGTCTGCGAACGCGAGGCCGGGATCGAGGCCTTCGTGGCACGGGAATACTGGACGGTGGAAGCCGCGGCGTCGGCCGGGGACGCCCGGTTCGGGGTCGCGCTCACCCGGCTCGACGGGATCGCAGTCGGTGACGCCGGCGGAGGATGCCGCAAGGCGGATCCGCCTTGCGGCATTCACGGTGGCCTCGGTCGCCCAAAGAGCTCGGCGCCGAGATGGCTCTCCAGCATGCGGATGCGGTGGGCGACGGCGGCGCGGACGAAGCTCCGGTGGCGGGCGGCGGCTTCGAAGAAACGCAGGCAGTCGAGGGGCGGCAGGGATATCAGGGAATCGGGCGCGGGAAACGGTGGGGTTGGAAGTGGATAAACATAAATTTCGTAATAGCACAAATACACCTTTCTTAACGCTCCTCCCGAGGAAGTCACGCCGAAGTGCCGGTTCGCAAGGATCGAAGGGGTTTCCAGTCGGAAGGAGACAAAATTCATTGATATAAATAAATTTGTTCTAGCGATTAAAATATCAATACTTGCAAGCGTATGAAGGCCCTATATGATTCGTTCCTGTCAGCGGTATGCCATGGGACCGGCTGACGTCATGAGGCTCGAACCGGGAGCGGCGCGGCAATGGATACGAATTGCGCGAAGTGGCTGGAAACTGTCTGTGCGACGCTGATAGAATCCCATAGCGCCGAGCGCCGAGCGCCGAGCGCCGAGCGCCATGACTGTGCCTCGGGCGCGGGAGCAAGCCGACCCGCCATCGCCGCCTGACCGCCTGCCGCCCCGCCGGGGCGACCGTCCTTCATCTCAGACCGTATCCGCCGCCGGCCGTCCGGCGGCCTTGGCACGCCTCGCCGGCGCACGCCGCGGCCTCGTCGGCTCCGCCCGTGCGCTGGCCGCCGCGGCGCTGCTCGCGCTCACCGGCGCCCTCGCCCTGCCGGCGACGGCCGAGGCGCAGACCGCCACCACCCTGGTCAGCAACGTCGATCAAGTTCATGCAGATGACGGTGTGGAAAATAACTGGATGACGGAGCTTTCACAAGCATTCACGACCGGTATGAACGAGGACGGGTACGCCCTGACCGGCGTCGACATCGTCTCTGCCAGCAGCACCGGTTTCACGGCGAAGGTGTGCGAGACCGATACCTTTTACATCGGGAGGCCCACATCGACCTGCACGAATCTCGATCCTCCTGACAGCTTTGCGATAGGAACGATGTCCTTCACCACCATGGCGGGTACCACGCTCTCGCTCGTGAAAAGCACGACCTATGCGGTGGTGGTGGAAGCTTCCGAGGATCACCCCGATCACGGCACGGTGCAGGGTTGGAATAATACGTACTCGGATGGCGAGGATATGGGGCACGATGACGAGTGGAGTATTCGCAACGGCTTTCGCGATAGATGGGGCGCTGCTGATTCGCAGTGGGAAGACCAGCGAGACGAAGCGCTCCGCATCGCCATCAATGGCTACGCGGTGGGGTCCGGCCCGACGCTGAGCGTGGCGGACGCGGAGGCGGACGAGGGCGAGGACATGACCTTCGAGGTCACGCTGTCGGAAGCGGTCACGGACGCGGTGACGGCGACCTGGACGGCGTCGATCGAGAGCGGCGACACGGCGGTCGTGGCGGAGGATCTCGGGTCGCCGACGACGGGGACGCTGACGATCGAGGCGGGCACGGGGGCTACGTCGACGACGATCACGGTGCCGACGGAGGAGGACTTTAAGGACGAGGAGAACGAGACGTTCACGGTGACGCTGTCGGGTGTGTCGGCGAGCGCGCAACTGGCGGCGGACCCGACCGCGACGGGCACGATCCTCGACGACGACGCGCCCCCGATCATCGTGACGCCGAGCGCCGACGCCCTGGTCAGCAACGTCGGTCAGGATCAAAGCACTACTTTGGACGGCGGGAGCGTGGCTCATGAGAGGCAGGTTGCACAAGCATTCACGACCGGTACGAACGAGGACGGGTACACCCTGACCGGCGTCGACATCGTCTCTGCCAGCAGCACCGATTTCACGGCGAAGGTGTGCGAGACCGACTCCGGCGGGCTTCCCACATCGACCTGCACGGATCTCACGCCTCCCGACAGTTTTGCGGTGGGAGCGATGTCCTTCACCCCCCCGGCGGATGACACGCTCACGCTCACGAAAGACACGACCTATGCGGTGGTGCTGACTACTCCGCAACACGGTGATTACCAATCGCAGGGTTGGAGCGCCACGGACGCGACTGACGAGGATACGGTGTCCGCAGCCGGGTGGAGTATCGCAGACGGCCATCTTCTTCGTACAAGTCGATACGGCGAATTAGCGGCAACTGGGGTTCCCGTGCCGGCGGCGTGCCGCTCCGCATCGCCATCAGGGGCACCGCGGTGGACGGCACGCCGTCCACCCCGACGCTGAGCGTCCAGCAAGAACCGATAGGGCCTTGCGGACGAGGGCAAGGGCATGAGCTTCGTGGCGCAGCTGATGGGCGGATGGGGCGTGGAGGCTGACGCGACGTGACGGCGACCTGGACGGCGTCGATCGAGAGCGACGACACGGCGGTCGTGGAGGATCTCGGGTCGCCGACGACGGGGACGCTGACCATCGAGGGGGGCACCGGCGCTACGTCGACGACGTTCAGGTGCCGACGGTGCAGGACTCGACGGTCGAGGACGACGAGACGTTCACGGTGACGCTGTCGGGTGTGTCGTCGAACGCGCAACTGGCGTCGGACCCGACCGCGAAGGGCACCATCGTCGACGACGACGATCCGCCGACGTCCGGCATCTGCGGCCGCACGGCCAAGATCCAGGAGGCGATCCTGGGCGAGATTTCGGGCGTGGATAACTGCGCGGCGGTGACCGACGCGAACCTGGCCGCGATCACGCACGTTCGGGTCCTTCGGCTTTGGCACGTTCCACCAGGGGATCACCTCGCTTCAGAAGGGCGATTTCGCGGGGCTGACTTCGCTGACGATCCTCAACCTGGGCCAGAACGGCCTGACGTCGCTGCCCGAGGGGATCTTCGCCGGCCTGGCGGCGCTGGACGAGCTCAACCTGGAGCGGCAACCAGCTTGCGTCTCTGCCCGAGGGGGTGTTCGACGGGCTCGTGAAGCTGACTATCGTTCTGAGTTCAAACTCTTTCACCGGGGTTCCGGCCGGGGCGTTCGACGGCCTGCCGGTGCTGGTCGAAATCAATCCGGTGGCAACGATCTGAGTTCGCTTCCCGAGGACCTGTTCTCCGGCCTGACGGCGCTGACCACTATCTTTCTGGGCAGCAACGACCTGGAGTCGCTTCCCGACGGGGTGTTCTCCGGTCTGACGGCGCTGGAAAATCTCCAACTGAACGACAACGACTGACCATGCTCCCCGTGACCATGTTCTCGGCCTGCCGGCGCTGGAAAAGCTCCAACTGGACGGCAACGATCTGACCATGCTCCCCGTGACCGTGTTCTCCGGTCTGCTGGCGCTGGAAAATCTCGAACTGAACGACAACGATCTGAATGCTCCCCTGACCGTGTTCTCCGGCCTGCCGGCGCTGATAAACTCTACCTGCACGACAATGATCTGACCGCGCTCCCCGACGGGCTGTTCACCGGCGTGACGCTGGGCACCCTCCATCTGGAAGACAACTCCACCAATCCGATGCAGCTCACCGTGACGGTGGAGAAGGTGGGGACCGACCAGGCGCGGGCGAAGGTGCTCGCGGGGGCGCCGTTCGCGGTCGACATTCCGGTGACGCTGGTGGACGGGACGCTCGCGGGCAGCGTGACCGTGCTGAGCGTTGCGGCGGGCGAGGTGTACGGCACGGCGGTCACCGTGACCCGCACGGCCGGGACGACGGCGGCGGTGACCGTGGACGTCGACCTGACGACCCAGCCGACGCTGCCCGTGGATCACTCGGGCTACATCTTCGTCAAGGCGGCCACGGGCCTGCCGGAGACCATCCTGCCGGGATCGGGAACCCCGGCCGCGCCGACCAATTTCAGGACCACGCCCGGCGACGGGCAGGTGGCGCTCGCCTGGGACGCGCCGGTGTCGGGTTCGGGGGTGACGGGCCACGAGTACCGCTACAAGACGACTGGAACCTACACGAGCTGGACGGCGATCACCGACAGCGGGGTCGGCGGCGCGACCGGGGTCACGGTGACAGGGCTCACCAACGCGGAGGCATACACCTTCGAGCTCCGCGCGGTGAACGCCACGGGCGAGGGCGCCGCGGCGGCGGTGGTGGTGATACCGATGCTCGGCATCTGCGGCCGTACGCAGCAGATCGAGGATGCGATCCTGGCCGCGATTTCGGGCGTGGATGACTGCGCGGCGGTGACCGACGCGAACCTGGCCGCGATCACATCGTTCAGCGACGCCGGCGCTGATTTTCAAGGGGATCAGCACGCTTCGGAGGGGCGATTTCGCAGGGCTGACGTCGCTGACGGCCATCAACCTGTTCGGGAACTCGCTGACGTCGCTGCCCGAGGGGATCTTCGCCGGCCTGGCCGAGCTGACCCATCTCCACCTGGACAACCAGCTTGCGTCGCTGCCCGAGGGGGTGTTCGACGGGCTCGTGAAGCTGGAATTTCTAAGTCTGGGGGGGAACAGTTTCACCGGGTTCCCGGCCGGGACGTTCGCCGGCCTGACGGCGATGCAGACGCTCGAACTGAACGAAAACGGACTGACCACGCTTCCCGACGGGCCGTTCTTCGGTCTGACGGCGCTGGAGATCTATCGAACTGCGCGACACAAACTGGATTCGCTCCCTGCCGGGGTGTTCTCCGGCCTGACGCTCGCAACTTCTCACACTGGTAAACAACAAACTGAGTTCGCTCCCCGAGGAGCGTGTTCTCCGACACGCTTCTGAGCATTCCTCACACTGAGACGGCAACAAACTGGACCACGCTCCCCGACGGGGTGTTCTCCGGCCTGACGATATCTGTCAACTCTCAATCTGGGCGACAACGCTCTGAATGCGCTTCCCGACGGGCTGTTCGCCGGCCTGTCGATGCGTGACAAACCTCAATCTGGACGGCAACGCCACCGATCCGCTACTGCTCACCGTGACGGTGGAGAAGGTGGGGACCGACCAGGTGCGGGCGAGGGTGCTCGCGGGGGTGCCGTTCGCGGTCGACATTCCGGTGGCGGTGAGCAACGGGACGCTCGCGGGCAGCGTGACCGTGCTGGGCGTTGCGGCGGGCGAGGTGGACGGCACGGCGCTCACCGTGACTCGCACGGCCGGGACGACGGCGGCGGTGACGGTGGACGTGGACCTGACGACCCAGCCGACGCTGCCCACGGAACACTCGGGCTACGAGTTCGTCAAGGCGACCACGGGCCTGCCGGTGACCATCCTGCCGAAGTCGGGAACACCGGCCGCGCCGGCCGGGTTCATGGCGACGGTGGGCAACCAGCAGGTGACGCTCGCCTGGGACCCGTCGGGTTCGGGGGTGACGGGCCACGTGTACCGCTACAGGACGACCGGGATCTACGGGAGCTGGATCGCGGTTACCGGCAGCGGGGTCGGCGGCGCGACCGAGGTCACGGTGACGGGGCTCACCAACGAGGTGGCCCACACCTTCGAGCTCCGCGCGGTGAACGCCACGGGTGACGGCGCCTCGGCGGCGGCGGGTCCGGTGACGCCGACGCCCGGCATCTGCGACCGCACGCAGCAGGTGCACGAATTCATCGTCAGCGCCCTCTCGGGGGTGGACGATTGCGCGGCGGTGACCGTGGCCGACCTGGCGGGGTACAGATATACCATCGAATTGAACGACGTGGGCCTCTCCTCGCTGAAGGCGGGCGACTTCGCGGGGCTGACGAGCGCGCGCAACATTTTCCTTGGCGGCAACAGCTTGACTATGCTCCCTGACGGGGTGTTCTCCGACCTGACGGCGCTGATAAGCATCCGTCTGAACAACAATGCCCTGAGTTTGCTCCCTGCCGGGGTGTTCTCCGGCCTGACGGCGATGACGGAGCTCAATCTGACAGGCAACAAGCTGGCCTCGCTCCCCGTGACCGTGTTCTCCGGCCTGACGTCGCTGAAAACTCTCCTTCTGAACGAAAACGCCCTGAGTTCGCTTGAGGCCGGGGTGTTCACCGGCCTGACCTCCCTGGGTCTGCTCGATCTGAACGACAACCAACTGAGTTCGCTCCCCGGGACCGTGTTCTCCGGCCTGACGGCGCTGCGCTCTCTCCTTCTGACTGGCAACGATCTGAGTTTGCTCCCCGGGACCGTGTTCTCCGGCCTGACGGCGCTGGAATTCCTCCAATTGGGAGATAACCAACTGAGTTCGCTCCCTGCCGGGGTGTTCACCGGCCTGACGGCGATGAACGGCCTCAGTCTGAACAACAACATTCTGGCTTCGCTCCCAGACGAGCTGTTCTCCGGCCTGACGTCGCTGGGAACCCTCAGATTGCACAACAACCAACTGAGTTCGCTCCCAGACGAGCTGTTCCTGGGCCTGACGTCGCTGATAACCCTCGAGCTGGAAGACAACTCCACCAATCCGATGGAGCTCACCGTGACGGTGGAGAAGGTGGGGACCGAGCAGGTGCGGGCGAGGGTGCTCGCGGGGGCGCCGTTCACGGTCGACATTCCGGTGACGGTGGCGAACGGCGCGCTCGCCGGCGGCGCGACGGCGCTCAGTGTGGCGGCGGGCTCGCTGTACGGCACGGCGCTCACCGTGACCCGCACGGCCGGGACGACGCCGGCGGTGACGGTGGACGTCGACCTGTCGACCCATCCGACGCTGCCCACGGGCATCAACATTGGACACACGGGCTACATCTTCAAGAAGGCGAGCACGGACCTGCCGGCGACCATCCTGCCGGCGGCGGGAACACCGCAGAATTTCACCGTCGCGCCGGGCGACACGGAGGTGGCGCTCGCCTGGGACCCGCCGGCGTCGGATTCGGGGGTGACGAGCCACGAGTACAGCTACGAGACGACTGAAACCTCCAGGGACTGGACAGCGATCACCGACAGCGGGGTCGGCGGCACGAACGAGGCCTCGTTCACGGTGACAATGCTCACCAACGAGGTGGCCCACACTTTCAAGCTCCGCGCGGTTAGCGATACCAATAGCCCCGAGGCCACGGCGGTTGCCGGTGACGCCGACGCCCGGCATCTGCGACCGCACGCAGCAGGTGCAGGACGAAATCCTGAATCGCCTCTCCACCGTCAGCGCCTGCGCGGCGGTGACCGTCGCCGACCTGGCGTCGGTGCTGATTCTGGTTATGCATGAGAAGAGCATCACGTCGCTGAAGGCGGACGACTTCGCCGGCCTGACGGCGGTGACGACCATTGAAGTGGCTTACAACCAGCTCGGCGCGCTTCCGGCGAAGCTGTTCTCCGGGCTCACGACGCTGCAGCACCTCAACATACAGGATAGCGGGGTGACGACCCTGCCTGCGGACGCGTTCTCCGGGCTGACGGCGCTGACGAGCCTTTTCCTGGACGGCAACAAGGTCGGCTCGCTTCCGGCGAACCAGTTCTCCGGGCTCAGGAATCTGAGGGCGATCCAGCTAGGCTCCATCGGCATGACCGAGCTTCCTGCGGGGCTGTTCTCCGGGCTGTCGGAGCTCCGGGACCTCGATGTCTCCGGCAACGAGTTAACGTCGCTTCCCGCGGGGGTGTTCTCCGGGCTCTCGAAGCTGGAGTCGCTCAAACTGGGGGTCAACCAACTGACCTCGACCTCGCTTCCCGACGGGGTGTTCTCCGGCCTGACGGGGCTGATAAAACTCGGTCTGCACGGCAACCCCGACGACGGCAGCCCCGACGCCCCCCTGCTGCTCACGGTGACGGTGGAGAAGGTGGGGACCGACCGGGTGCGGGCGAAGGTGCTCGTGGGGGCGCCGTTCGCGGTGGACATTCCGGTGACGCTGGTGGGCGGGACGCTCGCCGGCGGCGCGACGGCGCTCAGTGTGCCGGCGGGCGCGGTGGAGGGCGAGCCGGTCACCGTGACCCGCACGGCCGGGACGACGGCGGCGGTGACCGTGGACGTCGACCTGACCGACCAGCCGGCGTTGCCCTCGCAGCACCAGGGCTACGCGTTCGCCCGCGCCTCGTCGGGCCTGCCGGAGACCGTCCTTCCGGAGGCGGCGACGCTGCCGACGCCGACCAATTTCAGGGCCACGCCCGGCGACGGGCAGGTGGCGCTCACCTGGGACGCGCCGGCGTCGGATTCGGACGTCACGCACCACGAGTACCGGTACAAGACGAGCGGGGCCTACAAGAACTGGAGGCTGATTGCGAACAGCGGGCCGGGCGAGACCAACGCGTCCGGGTTGACGGTGACGGGGCTCGCCAACGGGACGGAGCACACCTTCGAGCTGCGCGCGCGCGGCGCCGGCGGCGGCACGAGCCTCGCGGCGACCTTGGCGGTGACGCCGAGCGGCCCGCCGAGGATCGAGGGGGTCGCGGTGACCTCGAGTCCGGGCCTCGAGCATGACACCTACGGCCGGGGCGAGCGGATCAGGATCACGGTGACGTTCGACCAGACGGTGCAGGTCGAGGGCGACCCGGAGTTCGGGCTCGACGCGGGCGGACCGCGCGTGGCCGGGTACGAATCGGGTAGCGGCACCGAGAAGCTGTTGTTCGCCTACACGGTGCTGGCGGACGACAGCGACGACGACGGCATCTGGATCGGAAACCACAACCACGCCACCAATCCGACGTTCCGGCTGGACGGCAACGACCGCATCGGCAACGCCGGGGGCGACGCTGCCGAGCTGGCCCACGACGAGCTGGGCAGGCAGTCCGGCCACAAGGTGGACGGCTCACGGAAGGGTGGAGTGCACTCCCATCCCGAGTTCAACCACTCTCACTCGCATGTCGATTCCGGCAAGGGGTACTACACCCAGGAGTATGCCGAGCACACCCATGCGTCCCATGAGCATGGCGACCGGGACAACAACCATCCGGCCGGGAAGCGTCCCGGCCAGCACCACCACCACGCGCAGGAGGGGCCGCATCAGCAGGTCTTCCCCGGCCCCGACATCCTGAAGCATGACGATGTGGCGCATACGCACGTGTGCATGGACATCAAGCCCACATGCAATCAGGGCAACAACTTCTACCAACTGGGGAACGAGCTGGGTCTGCCCATCGAGGTCACCCATGCCCATCCGGATTCCGAGCCGTACCACGACTTCGACTGGGTGAAGTATTTCGAGGAGCTGGAGTCGGAGGAGCCGGAGCCGGAGGCGCCGCCCACGCCGGCGGGCCTGACGGCCACCCCCGGCGACGCGCGGGTGACGCTCGCGTGGAACGCGCCGTCGCCGGATTCGGGCGTCACGCGCCACGAGTACCGGTACAAGACGAGCGGGGACTATCCGGCGGCCTGGAGGCGGATTGCGAACAGCGCGCCGGGCGAGACCCATGCGTCCGGGTTCCAGGTGACGGGGCTCGCCAACGGGACGGCCTACACCTTCGAGCTGCGCGCGGCGGGCGCGGGCGGCGACAGCGATGCGGCGACCTCGGACACGGTGACGCCGACGGCACCGCCGCGGATCACCGGGGTCGCGGTGACCTCGACGCCGGAGCTGGACGGGGACACCTACGGCGCGGGCGACGACATCAGGATCACGGTGACGTTCGACCAGCCGGTGCGGGTCGAGGGCGATCCGGAGTTCGGGCTCGACGTGGGCGGCCCGCGCGTGGCCGGGTACAGAACGGGCAGCGGCACCGAGAAGCTGGTGTTCGTCTACACGGTGCAGTCAAGAGAGCTCGACTACACGCTGCAGGCGGACGACCTCGACGACAACGGCATCTGGATCGGGACCGACATCCACCCCACCAATCCGACGTTCCGGCTGGACGGCGACGACCGCATCGCGAACGCCCTGGGCCACCAGGACGCCGTCCTGGCCCACGGCGGGCTGGGCACGCAGACCGGCCACAAGGTGGACGGCTCGCGGAAGAGCGGAACGCACTCCCATCCCGAGTTCACCCACGGTCACGCGCATGACGGTTCCGGCAAGGGGTACTACACCCAGGAGTATGCCGACCATCGCCATGCGTCCCATGTGCACGACGACGCGGCCGACGACAACAACCATCCGTCCGGGAAGCGTCCCGGCCAGCACCACCACCACGAGCAGCAGGAGCCGAACGGGACGTTCGCCGGTCCCGACATCCTGAGCCATGACGAGGTGCCGCATACGCATGTCTGCATGGACATCAAGCCCGGATGCAATCAGGGCGCCAACTTCATCATCTGGGCCGGCGAGCTGGGTCTGCCCATCGAGGTCACCCATTCCCATGAGGATTCCGAGCCGGGCCACGGCTACGACTGGAAGACGTATTTCGAGGAAAGGGAGTCGGAGGCGCCGCTGATGGGGCGGTTCGACCCGATGCCGGAGCCGCATGACGGCACGAAGCGGATCACCGCAAAGGTGACGTTCAGCGAGCCGATCGACGCGAGCGAAGAGGAGATGAGCGAGCACGGCGTGCAGGTGGAGGGCGGCCGGGTGCGGTCGGCCCGGCACGCGCCCCCGGACGAAAACGGTGAGGGGACGGGCACGGCGAAGTCGACGTGGACAACGAAGGACGAGACGGCCACGCCCTCCGGCGAGGGTTCGTGCGGCGAGCCGGGATCGACCTGCACCGAGGACGGGAAGGCCGTGTGGGAGTTCGAGATCGAGCCGGACTCGGACGGCGACGTGACGGTGCGGATCGACGGGGGGCGTCCGTGCGACGAGCCGGGTGCGGTCTGCACGAAGGACGGGCGTTCGCTGTCGGAGGATATCTCGACGACGGTCGAGGGTCCGGAGCCGGGTCCGCCGCCGCTGACGGCGACGTTCCCGGAGAGCGCCTACGCGTCGGCACAGCACAAGGGACCCAGCGACCGCCCGCAGGTGGTGGTGGCGTTCAGTGCACCGGTGGCCGCGTTCGGGGCGGACACGCCATCGGTGTCGGCGACCGGCGCGTCGGTGGACGTCGTGCAGCGGCTCGACAAGGAGGGGCTGGAGAACGCGTACGTGTTCTTCCTCACCCCCGAGGGCCACCAGGCGATCGTCTTCCGGCTTCACGCGAACCGAGCCTGTCCCGACGGCGGCATCTGCACGGCGGACCGGCGGCGGCTGAGCAACAGCCCCTCGGCGACCGTCGCAGGCCCGGCGGACGAGCCGGAGCGCAACACGGCGGCGGCGGGCGCGCCGACGATCGGCGGGACGCCGCAGGTCGGGGAGGAGCTGACCGCCTCGACGTCGGGCATCTCCGATGCCGACGGGCTGGACAACGCGAGCTTCGCCTACCAGTGGCTCCGTACGGGCGCCGACATTGGCGGGGCGACCGCCTCGACCTATACGCCGGTGGCGGCCGACGAGGGCGAGAGGCTGAAGGTCCGGGTCGGCTTCACCGACGACGCCGGCCACGAGGAGAGCCTCACCAGCGCGGGGAGCGATGCGGTCGCTGGCGCTGCATCGACGGTTGAACCGCTGACGGCGCGGTTTACGCGGACGCCGGCGGAGCATGACGGGAAGAGGGCGTTCAAGTTCAGGATCCGGTTCAGCGAGGATGTCGCGATCAGCTTCCGGAGGTTCCGCGACCAGGTGTTGTCGGTGTCCGGGGGGAGCGTGAAGAAGGCGAAGCGGGTGGACGGCCGTCCCGACCTGTGGGAGGTGACGGTCAAGCCGGGTTCGCCTGGCGACGTGACGGTGACGCTCGAGGGCGGGCACGCCTGCGGCACGGCGGGGGCGGTGTGCACCGGCGACGGCCGGACGCTGTCGGCGACGATCTCGACGACGGTGCCGGGACCGGTGGCGCTCTCGGTGGCGGATGCGCGGGTGCGCGAGGCGCCGGACGCGACACTGGCCTTCGCGGTGACGCTGAGCCGGGCGTCGTCGGCGCCGGTGGTGGTGGCCTACGCGACGGCCGACGGCAGCGCGACGGCGGGCTCGGACTACAGGGCGCGCAAGGGCGAGCTGAGGTTCGCGCCGGGCGAGACGGCAAAGACGGTCTCGGTGCCGGTTCTCGACGACGCCCATGACGAGGGCGAGGAGACGCTGACGCTGCGGCTCTCGGCGGCGAGGGGTGCGGTGATCGCGGACGGGGTCGCGACGGGCACGATCGAGAACACGGACCACATGCCGGCGGCGTGGCTGGCGCGCTTCGGACGCACGGTGACGGACCAGGTGCTGGAGGCGGTGGAGGAGCGGCTGGCCGCGCCGCGCGTGGCGGGTGCGCGGGCGACGCTGGCCGGCCAGGCGCTGCCGTCCTGGGACGGCAGCGGCAAGGCGGTCGCCAGCGTCAGGAACAACGCTTCGGAGCGGGCGCTCGATGCCCGGGACCGGGGGGCGATGACGGCGATCCGGGACTGGATGGCGCATGCCGGGGCGAACGGCGAGTGGCGCGGCGACGTCTCCGCCGGCCGTGTGCAGTCGCGGGAGCTGACCGGACGCGACTTCCTGACCGGGACGTCGTTCGCGCTGACCGGCGGCTCGGCCGAGGCCGGCGGCTACGCCGCGCTGTGGGGCCGGGGCGCGATCTCGCGCTTCGACGGCCGCGAGGGCGACCTCACGCTCGACGGCGAGGTCACCACGGGGCTGATGGGCGCGGACTGGGCGGCAGAGCGCTGGACGGCGGGGCTGGCGATCGGCCATGCCCGCGGCACGGGCAGCTACCGCGAGGGCGGCGGCTGCACGGCCGATAACAACGACAACGGAGTCAGCGGCTGCGCGGGCGAGGTCGAGGCGACGCTGACCGGTCTCTGGCCCTATGCCGGGCTGACGCTGACCGACCGGCTCTCGGCCTGGGCGGCGGCCGGCTACGGCGCGGGCGAACTCAGGCTCACGCCCAGCGGCGGGAGTCCCTTCATGGCCGATCTCACGATGGTCATGGGCGCGGCCGGGATACGCGGCGAGGTGCTGACGCCGCCGCCCGACGGCGGGCTGGCGCTGGCGCTGAAGGGCGATGTGCGCTTCACCCGCACCGCGTCGGAGGCAACGAAGGACGCCGATGACGGCAAGCTGGAGTCGGCGGCCGCCGACGTGTGGCTGGTGCGCACCGGGATCGAGGGCTCGCGGCGCTTCGCGCCGGGCGGCGTTGCCTCGGGGCTGGTGCTGACGCCGTCGTTCGAGCTGGGCGTGCGGCTGGACGGCGGCGACGCCGAGACCGGCCTTGGCGTCGACCTCGGCGGCGGGCTCGCCTTCGAGGCGCCCAGGCAGGGCGTGGCGCTCGATCTGAAGGCGCGCGGGCTGGTCGCCCACGAGGCGCCGGGCTTCCGTGAATGGGGTGCCAGCGCCTCCCTCGCCTGGGACCCGCGGCCGTCGACCGACCGGGGGCTCGCGCTGACGCTGCGCCAGTCCTGGGGCGGTTCGCCAACCGGCGGCATGGACGCACTCCTGGGCCGCGAGACCCTGGCCGGTCTTGCCGACAACCGCGGCACGACCGCGAGCGCGGGCCGTCTGGAGGCGGAGCTGGGCTACGGCATCGCGATGTTCGACGGCGGCTTCACCGGCACCTCGCATCTCGGCGTCGGGCTCACCGAGACCGGGCGCGACTACCGGCTCGGCTGGCGCCTGACCTCGGCACAACCCGGCGATCCCGGCTTCGAGATCAGGCTCGAGGCGACGCGCCGCGAGACCGCCAACGCCGATGCCGGGCACGGCATCGCGCTGCGCGGCGTCATCCGCTGGTAGCGGCCGGGGCAATCCCGGTATAGCGGTCGCCGATTGCTGTCGCCGCAGCGGCTTGCGCGGGTGCGTCCGCGTCCGTGCGGCCGGAGGAACGTCGATCCATGGGCGTGCCCGGCGCCCATACCCCCGATGGGGAGCTCGCCGCTCCGGCGCTCCCGGGATTCGTTGCGCAAGGAGGCAACGACAGAGGGAGCGGATCATGAGCAACACGGCAGGGGCGAAAGCCTGGCGGTTCCTGAAGCGGAATCCGCACTGCATCGGGGCCCGGCGCAAGGTGCCGGGGGCGACGCCGGATGAGACGGCGCCCTGCTGGCCGTGTGTGCGCCGTCGTGGCCATGCGCCGGTTGCGCCGGTACGGGGTGTTCGCTCGAAGGCCGGCCGTGTGCGGGGTCTGTCGCTGGTGCTGGTATCGGATGGCGCGCATCGGGAGATCTGGCACGGGCTGATGGCCTCGGAACATCCGCGCGGGGCGGGTCCGCTGGTGGGCTGCCAGCTTCGCTACCTTGTGGGTTCGGAGCATGGCTGGCTTGGCGGCGTGGGGATTGCGACCACCCGGACCTGCCGCCCGACGTGATGTTTTCCGAACTGGAGATCCGGGTCCTGAAGGCCTTCGCGGCCCACCAGGGTCTGGCCGCCCCGGACACCCTCGCCGGGGCGATCCGGATGGTCGCGCAGATCGGGGGGCTACATTCATCGCGCCAGGGCACCGCCGCCCGGTACCAGGGTCACGTGGCGGGGCTGCACGACCCTCGCCGGAATGTGTCTGGGATACGCCCTCGCAACGGAGCAGAAAGCATGAAAGAACCGGTCGTGTCAGTTCTATCAGCATCACTTGTGGGGTATGGGTAGCGCTAGCCGCCGCGAAGATAGTCGAAGGCCGAGAGAACGTGGCTTCTGACGACGTGGAAGAAGTCGTCGAGAGGGACGTGCTCGTCGCGCTGGCCCATCCCGGTTGGAAACGGTCCGTAGACATAGGCACCGATCCCCTGGTAGCGCCACAGCCGCGCGTCGGTGCCGCCGAGGCTCACGATGGGCACGGGTCGAAAACCTGCCAGGGCCTCCACATTGTTCTGCAGGATGCCGACCATGGGTCCATGAGGATCGCACCACGAGGGGGCCATGTAGTTCTGTTCCTCCATCTCGATCTGGGGCCAGCGCGCCAGAACGTTTTCGACGGCACTCGAGACGGTCTCCTTGTCGCATCCGACAGGCAACCGGAAATCCGCCTCGATCCTTGCGGTGCCCGGAACCACGTTCACCTTGAGGCCCGCTTCGATGACACCGATGTTGCAGGTGACCTTCTGGATGATCCCGTGGGCTCCCTTTCCCATGGCCCGGTCGAACGTCTCGCGTGCGTCTTCGATCGCGCGGGCGATGTTGTGGGGCGGGTCGACCCTGATCGAATCGACCGCGGCCTGAATATCCTGGCAGAACTGCATCGCCACGAGACTGGCACTCTCGCCAGCATGGGTATAGGCGCCGTGGGCCCCCTTCGTCGTGACATGGAATGTCACCCACCAGGGCCCCTTCTCGCCAAAGCGAATGGAAAAGGGGCTCGATGGTTCACCGTTGAGGCAGCAGTCGCCATGGATTTCCGGATGGTGTTCCATCAGATAACGGGCGCCCCACGGTCCGAAGGTCTCCTCATCGGAAACACAGGTCAGCGTCAGCCTGCCGTTGAGATGTTCCCTGATCCGGGAGAGGTACATGAACGTGAAGATCGAGGCCGACGTGCCGCACTTCATGTCGCACGAACCGCGTCCCCAGACCGCACCGTCGGAAATTTCGCCTGACCACGGTCCCCCGTGAGTCCAACCCTCCGTGGAAGCCGGGAAGACATCGATGTGACCGTTGAGCACGAGATGGCGCCCGTCACCGCTACCGTCGAAGCTCGCAACGACGTTCGGGAACATCGGTTCCGGATCGATCACCCGGTGCTGCAGGCCGTGGTCATCGAGAAAGCGCCGGATATGGGCGACGGCGTTCCTCGTGTCACCGGGCGGATTGGGCGACGGTGTCGCGACGAACTCGCTGAAGAAGCCGGCAAGCTTCTTCCTGTCCTCCTCGATCCAGTCGAGAAGTTGTTGCTTGAGATCGGCCATCAGAGTTCCTCCTCGCAGGAATGTTCGGCATGATGGAGGCCTGTTCCTAGCGGTTTTTCCCTGCCGCGGCCCTTGTAATGTCGAACAGGGTGCGGCGACAGATCGTGGTGGCGGGCATAGCCGTCGTTCTGCACTGGATCTCGGCGCTGGTGAGGTAATCGAGCGAGCGGCGCACAAGCCGGGAATTCCAGCGCCGGCCTGCCGCCTTGAGAGCATCCTCGGCGCGGAAATGAAAGACCCTGGCGGACTTCAGAGCCTGGGATTCCGCCGCGCCGCGTTCCTTCATTCCCAGGAAGAGTTCGAGCTGTGTCATGTGGCGACGTACCGCGCCCAGGATGGCGTCCGCGGTTTCCCGGTTCGCCAGCGCCCTTTCGAGGCTCCGGTCAAGATCGTCGAGATTCCCCGACGAGACGGCATGGGCGATGCGGTCAAGGGAGAGGAACGAACTGTCGGCCACGGCATCTTCCACATCCCTGACCGTCGCGCGGCCGCCGGGTCCGACATAGAGCGCGAGCTTGGCGATCTCGTTGCGGGTCTGAAGCCGGTCTCCACCCAGGCAGGAAGCCAGCAGTTGTGCGGCATTGCCGTCAGCAGTGATGCCGTTCTTCCTGAGTTCGTCTGCAATGACGGCGCCAAGCGCCCTTCCTTCGTCACGGTAGCAGGCTATCGCCGCGCTATCGGCCGCGTTCTCGGTTACGGCGCGCAGTTGCGAGCGGGCCGCGAGTTCGCCTGCTTCGATGAGAATGAGGGTGTCTCCGGTCGGAAGCGTCAGGAGCTTGCCGATCGTGTCGCCGAGACTGTCCGCAGCGCCCCGCACCCTGACGACCCTTCTGCCGCCGGTCATCGACAGCGAACAGGCTTCCTCCATGAGCTTCGCCGGATCCCTTGCGGCGTCTTCACCGGAGAGTTCGCAGACGCGAAAGGGATCCGACACATCATCGACGACTCCGGAAAGGAGAAGGTTGCTGCGTTCCCTGACGAGGCCCTGATCGGCGCCATGGATCAGCACGACCCTGATTTTCCCGCCGGGATTCCGGCAGAAATCGTCGGCCTGTCTCGCCATGACCTTCACCACGGTCAGGACCCCGACGGCTCGTATGCCCGGGCGAAATGGAACGACAGAAGGTAGGTAATGGTATTGGCAAGATCCTTGACCGCCTTGCGCGCCGTATCCTGCCTTGCCACCTGGGACGAGTACTCCGAGACGACGATGTCATGACTGCCGGTGGCACTTGCAGTCGACCGGTAGAGCGGTTCTCCGCTCGCGAGATCACGCAGTTCGAACCGTGCCGTGACCACCAGGTTGGAACGGGTGATGGTGTTGGAACTCTGGATGATGAGAGGAGTCAGATTCTGCGAAATTGCGACATCCAGAACATAGCGGGCGGACTGCATTCCCTTGCCTGCGACAAACCGGTCGATGAGTTCGTTCCTCAGAATCTGTCCCAGGCGGCGCTCACGGCCTTCGCCGATCTGGCTGACCTGGATCGATGAAAGCATGGTCTGGATGGAAGGCGTTCCTTCACGCTCCGCGAGCAGGGGTTTGAATCCGCACGCCGCAAGGCTGCCGAGCGCCGTGACCGGCACCAGGGCCAACAATTTTCTGCGGGTGATCCTTGTCACGTCACACGACTATGTTGACAACGCGATTGGGCACCACGATCACCTTGCGTACCCGCCGGTCGCCGATGGCTCGCCTGACGTTGTCTTCGCTGAGCGCCGCCGACTCGACATTGTCATTGGCTGCGTCGCGGGGCATGTCGAGACGCGCGCGCAGCTTGCCGTTGACCTGGACCGGAATCGTCACCGTATCGGTGATGGCAAGGGCGGGATCAGCCTCGGGCCACGGCGTGTCGGCGAGCAGGGTGTGGTATCCGAGGCGCTGCCACATCTCCTCGGCGAGGTGGGGCATCATCGGTCCGATCAGGCGGACGAGCGTTTCTAGAGCTTCGCGCAGCGTTTCCGGACCGCCCGGATCCGTGGCCTCGAAATCGGCAATGGCATTGGCGAGCTCGTGAACCCGGGCCACCGCCCGATTGAAGTGGAACCTCTCGATATCGCCCGTGATGCCGTTGATCGTCCGATGCACGGTTTGCCGCAGGTCGAGAGCCTTGCCCGAGGCCTCGAGCACCGGTGTTCCTGCCGGCGGGAGCTTCGTCACCGTCTCGCCGATCATGCGCGCGATACGCTGAACGAATCGGTGTGCTCCGGCGATCCCGCTGTCGGTCCATTCGAGACCGCGGTCCGGCGGAGAATCCGATAGCATGAAACAGCGGGCCGTGTCGGCTCCGAAATCCCGGATGATGTTCTCGGGATCGACCACGTTCTTGCGGGACTTGGACATCTTTTCCGAGCGCCCGACCACCACGGGTTCGCCACCGTCGCGGGACCGGACGATGCCGTCCTCGCCTCTCTCGACTTCCCGAGGTTCGAGGTGGGACCCGTTCGGTAACCGGTAGGTTTCGTGACCCACCATGCCTTGCGTGAAGAGACCGGAGAACGGCTCGTCGAAGCCGAGATGGCCGCAGCGCCGAAGCGCGCGCGTGAAGAAACGCGAATAGAGCAGGTGAAGCACGGCATGCTCGATGCCGCCTATGTACTGATCGACGGGCATCCAGTAGTCGATCGCTTCCCTCGTCATGGGTACGTCAGCGTGAGGCGAGCAGAACCGCAGGAAGTACCAGCTGGAATCGACGAAGGTGTCAAGGGTGTCGGTGTCCCGCACCGCGTCCGCTCCGCATGCCGGGCAGGCGACATGCTTCCATCGGGGATGGTGGTCGAGCGGATTGCCCGGACGCTCCAGTTCGACGTCGTCTGGAAGGCGCACCGGCAGATCCGCCTCCGGCACCGGGACCATGCCGCAGTCAGGGCAGTGAATTACCGGAATGGGGCAGCCCCAGTAGCGCTGGCGCGACACGCCCCAGTCTCTCAACCGGTAGTTGATCGCGCGTTCACCGGTGCCATCGGCCTCCATCCTGGAGGCGACCGCCTCCTTGGCTTTGTCGACGGAAAGACCATCGAGAAAGGCCGAGTTGGCGAGCACACCGTCTCCGCGGAAGGCTTCGGAGGTGACCTGGAGGTTCTCTGCGTGCGTGCCGGGCGGCACGACCACGGGAATTACGTCGAGACCGTAGGCATTGGCGAATTCGAGATCCCGCTGGTCATGGGCGGGACATCCGAAAATCGCTCCCGAACCGTAATCCATCAGCACGAAGTTGGCGACGAAGACGGGCAGTTCGCGGCCGTCGAAGGGATGAATCACCTTGAGACCGGTTTGGAAGCCCTTCTTTTCCATCCTTTCGATGGCTTCTTCGCCGGTTGACGTCCGGCGGCATTCCTCGATGAATGCAGCAAGTCCGGGGCTGTCAGCAGCCAGTTCGGCGCTGAGCGGGTGTTCCGGAGAGAGCGCCATGAAGCTTGCACCGAAGATCGTGTCGTGCCGGGTCGTGAAGACCTCGAGCCTGTCGTCCCGGTCCTTCATCTTGAACTGCATTTTCAGGCCTTCGGAACGACCGATCCAGTTCGACTGCATCACGCGGACCTTCTCGGGCCAGCGTTCGAGTTCGCCAAGTGCATCCGTGAGTTCGTCGGCAAACTCCGTGATCCTCAGCACCCACTGGCTCAGGCGCCGCTTTTCGACCAGGGCGCCGGATCGCCAGCCCCGGCCGTCAATAACCTGTTCATTGGCAAGAACGGTAAGGTCGACCGGATCCCAGTTGACCCAGGCCTTGCGCCGGTCGACAAGCCCCGCCTTCAGAAAGTCGAGAAAGAGTTTCTGCTGGTGCCGGTAGTACTCTGGCAGACATGTGGTGATTTCGCGCGACCAGTCCAGCGACAGCCCCATGGATTGCAGTTGCCGGCGCATGGTCTCGATGTTGGCCATGGTCCATTCACGAGGATGAACGCCCTTTTCCATGGCGGCATTCTCGGCCGGCAGGCCGAAGGCATCCCAGCCCATCGGGTGCAGGACATTGAAGCCTCTGGCACGCTTGTAGCGGGCCACGAGATCCCCCATTGCATAGTTGCGGACGTGACCCATGTGAATCCGGCCGCTGGGATAGGGAAACATCTCCAGGACATAGGCCTTGGGCCGGCTGTCCGCCTCATCGGCGCGGAAGGTCCCCCGGTCCTCCCAGACCTTTCTCCAGCGGGCTTCGGCCTCACGAAAGTCGTATTGATCCATGGTTGACACCCAAGGCGATGATCCTGTTCCGCATCGTTATGGTCCGGGCCGGTTACTCTCCCAGCCAGCTGATGCGCAACAGCCTCGCCCGTGTCAGAATGGCATCCTCGAGCGTGGTCGCCGTATCATCAGAGACGGCGGCATCACGCCATCCACCCTCGTCCTGAACCTGCCTGTTGACCGCCACACGCAGAGCCGTCGCCGTGAGCCGGGTGTCGAGAATGTAGACCGCCACCTTGAGCCGTTCGTCCGGGGTCTCCGGCGGTCTGTACCAGTCGTATATGATGACACCGCCAAAGGGGTCGGCCGAGAGCGGCGGCAGAAACGCGAGCGTATCGAGGGAAGCACGCCACAGAAAGGCGTTGACTCCGAGCCCCCCGGTCGCGCCTTCCTCTCCACTGCCACCGCTGAAGAGCGAGGAGATACCTCCCGATCCGAAGATGGTCTCCCGATCGGGATCGCCGATATCCGGCTCAAACCTTCCCTGGGGTGTCACGATCGTATCCTCGACACCTTCATGCGAAATGCCTTCTCCGGAGCAGGCGGCGAGAAACCCCGCCAGGAGAACGGCACCCGCCGTGGGAACCGGCAGAAAAAATCGGATCATGCGCAAGGTCTCTTCGTCGCGTTCAGCTATCGGCAGCAACAGGCGGCAGTCTGTTACGCGCAGTGCCTTCGGGCAAGAAGTTTCTGGTGCCCCCCTGTCAGGTCAGCGCGCTGTGGACGCTGTCGCAAGTGCCTGCCACCTGTTGGCAGCGCCGGGATCGGCAAGATGCGCGAGTTCGTCTTCCCGCTCCAGCCATGCGTCAACGGCATCGGCTATGGCATTCAGCCGTTCGTTCGCACCAAGATCGGCCGCGCGCTGCTCCTCGAGTTTCGAGAGAATGAGAATTTCCCTCGCCACCTGGCGCAAAACCGTCGGGGGAAGCGTTTCGCGTGACGTCGCCCTGCGCACGACGAAGTGGCTGACTGTCTCTCCGGCGGCACGCGCCAGTTCCGTCACTCTCTCCCATTCTGAATCGGTGGCCTCGATGGTGCGGTGCTTGGCTGCGGACATGATGATGGCGACGTCTCCGGAACATTGGTGGAACATGACATGGTTTGCCCCAGTCCCGGTGTCAACCTTGGCGATAAGCGGGTGGTCGACACATTCGTGCCACTTTCCCGGCGCACGAGTTGTTTCAGGCTGTGAAGCACGGCACGATGGTGCCGGCATTCCTCGGGGGAGATTCCAGCATGATCGATTCCTATCAGATCTTTGCGGTCGTCGTTGTCGTCCTGGCCGTCGCGCTTGTCTTCATGGGCATCCAGACGGTGAAGCAGGGTTTCGAATACACGGTCGAGCGATTCGGCCGCTACACGCGGGTACTGAGCCCGGGCCTCCATTTCATCGTTCCGCTGGTGGACCGAATCGGAATGAAGCAGAACATGATGGAGCAGGTTGCGGATGTCCCGTCCCAGGAGATCATCACGCGGGACAATGCCATGGTGACCGTGGACGGTGTGCTGTTCTTCCAGATTCTCGATTCGGTCAAGGCGTCCTACGAGGTGCGGAGCCTCCTGATTTCCATCCTCAATCTCACCATGACCAATACCCGCACGGTCATGGGATCCATGGACCTCGACGAACTGCTTTCGCAGCGCGACAAGATCAACACCGAACTATTGAGAGTCGTTGACGAGGCGACATCACCCTGGGGCGTCAAGATCACGCGCATCGAGATCAAGGACATCACTCCGCCGACACAACTCGTCGAAGCGATGGCCCGGCAGATGAAGGCGGAACGCGAAAAGCGGGCCACCATTCTGGAAGCCGAGGGCGTCCGGCAATCGGAGATCCTGCGCGCGGAAGGCCAGAAACAGGCCCAGATCCTCGACGCCGAAGGCCGCCGCGAGGCGGCGTTCCGGGACGCGGAGGCCCGTGAACGCGCAGCCGAGGCCGAAGCACGGGCGACCGAAATGGTGTCGAAAGCGATAGGCGAGGGGAATATCCAGGCCATCAACTACTTCGTCGCCCAGAAGTATATCGACGCACTCGGCGCCATAGGCAGCGCCCGCAACCAGAAGGTGATCCTGATGCCCCTGGAAGCCTCCAGCGTCATCGGTTCGCTCGCGGGACTGACCGAAATCGCCAAACAGGCCTTCAGTGACCATGGGGGTGCCAGACATGCGGGCGGTTCGGTTCCCAGTGCCGGTTCGGACTGACCTCCGGAAGACAGTGCGATGGACTGGTTGCAGAGCCTCACCTACTGGCACTGGCTCGCGTTCGGCGTTCTCGTGATGCTGCTCGAGGTGCTGGCACCTGGGGTCATCTTCCTCTGGCTCGGTATCTCTGCGATCCTGACCGGCCTTGCCCTTGCCGCCATTCCGTCGATGGCCTGGGAAGTGCAGATCATCCTCTTTGCCGTTCTCTCGGTCCTGGCGGTCGTCACGGGCCGGCGTTTCGTCGCCGCGAAACAGGAGCCGACCGACCACCCGTTGCTCAACCAGCGCGGACGCAATCTGGTGGGCACGTACCACACGCTGGATCTGGCGACATCGGGTGGCCGCGGCAGGGTCCGGATAGGAGACAGCGTCTGGCGTCTCAAGGTGAGTCCCTCCGGCAACGATCTTTCCGCCGGCACACGCATTCGGGTCGTCGAGGTGGACGGCACGACCCTGGTGGTCGAGGCCGACTCCTGACCCGGCACCTGCTAGGCGGGCTGCTCCCGTTCCTTCGTGCGGGCCACCCTGTCTGCCATCAGGCAGAGCAGTTCCCACATCATCTGCGCCCCATTGAGTGACGTGATGCCGGCGGAATCGAAGGGTGGCGACACCTCGACAACATCGGCGCCGATGATGTTGAGGCCCATAAGTCCGCGCAGTGCCTGCTGGGCCTCGTAGGTCGTGTAGCCGCCGACCTCGGGTGTACCTGTACCAGGAGCGTAGACAGGATCGAGACCGTCGACATCGAAGCTGACATAGGTCGGTCCATCGCCAACCACCTCGCGCGCCCTGGCGACCACCGCCTCGATTCCCATCGCGTAGAAGTCCTCGATATGGATCACGGTCATGCCGCTGGTGTAGCTGAAATCCCACAGCACCTCCGCCGGTCCGCGAATCCCGATCTGTATGGTGCGTTTCGGATCGAGCGCGCCGTCTTCCACCGCAACCTTGAAGGGGCCGCCGTGATGATGCTTGTGGCCGAAGAGTTCCGGGCCGGTATCGCAATGGGCATCGAAGTGGACGAGGCCCACCGGCTCGCCGAGGTGCCTGGCGAGCGCGCGCATGATCGGCAGAGTGATGGAGTGGTCCCCGCCTGCGCTCAGAGGCATCACGCCGGCGGCCGCCACCTGGTCATAGAATGTCTCGATATCGCCGATCGCGCGCCCGAGTTCGTAGACGCCTTCGATCATGACGTCGCCGAGGTCGGCGACTCTGGCCATGTCGTAGGGGCGGACCCGGGTCTGGTGGTTGATGCGGCCCATCAGGGTTGACTGTTCGCGAAGTGCCCGGGGTCCATGCCGTGCTCCCGGCCGGTTCGTCACCGCCCCGTCGAAGGGGACGCCGATGATGCCGATCTCGACATCGTTCCAGGTTGCGGGATTCTCCATGAGATCCTGGCGCATGAACGTCGCCACACCCGCGTAGCGGTGGCGGAAGACCGCGCCCCATGCAAGCTTCCGGGCCTCTGGTACACTGTTGTCGGTCTTGTCGTTCATGGAAACCTTCCTGCCGCCATTTGAGGTGTCCATCCTACCGCGGAACAGGATGACGCGAAACGTCGCCTGCCTTATGACTGTTGCCCGCCGTCGCTCGCCTGGCGACGCGCCGGCACCATCGATCGACCAGCACGGTGGCTTTGCTATGGACGACGAAACCATACCCCAGATGGGAGAGCGTCTGCCGGGTGTCATCTATCCGGAACGCCCGAGTGTCTATGGCCTTGCCATGGACGCCAGGGGACGGATTCTGGCCTGCAGGCGGTCTCTGGGCCGGGTCGTGTTGCCCGGCGGTGGTCTTGCTCCCGGGGAGTGCGAAGAGGATGCGCTCGTGCGGGAGGTTGCCGAGGAGATCGGCTACCGGGTGTCTTCCTCCACTACGTTCTGCCGTGCGCGGCAGTACCACAACAACCGGATCGGAAAGCCGCCGGTCAACAAGTTGTGCCATTTCCTTACCATGGACGTCGTATTCGATCCCTCGATCGAGTCGGAACCCGACCACACGCCGGTCTGGCTCGAGCCCGACGAACTGGTGGCATCGCTCACCTTCGAAAGCCATCGCATGGCTGTCGAAACACTTGTGGGCAGGCGAGTCCGATCGGGCTGACCGATCACACGGATGCGGGGTATCCTGCCCGGCCAGTGACGAGATCCCGCAGTGTGGCGAGGCCGACCAGATTGCGGTCATGACCGATGACCACCGCCCGTGACGCCTCGAAGCGTGTCAGCAGGCGTATCGCAAGATGCACCTGCAGGTCAGAAGGCGGGGTGAGCACCGGCTTGGTTATGATTTCGTGGACAAAGACCCTTTCCGGAGCCGCTCCGCTTGCCGTTGTCTGAAATCCGTCGCGTTGAAGCTTCGTCTGGACTGACGGCCCGGTCTCGCCGCCGCGAATCGCCCGCGTCCAGCGGCGGTCCTGGCTTCGTGTGGACGGCAGCGCTTCGGCACCGGCGTCCGCCGCCACGTCGGGGGCGCAGGCCCTGAAGTCATGGGTGATGTCGAGATCCTCGGCGGATCGCCGAGGTAAGCTGTCGATAGAGACCGGGCGCCGCGCTACAGAAAATCCCGTTCGTGCACGATCGCCGTGAGATAGACTGCCGCCAGAAGCCGGCGGGTATCGGTCATCTCCAGCGGTTGTTCCCGGCGCCATGCGTCGAGCACATCGGCCGCCCGGTTCTCGGCGGCGGTCTTGATCTTGGCATCGTACACAGCCATCCGGGCGTTGTCCTCGGCAGTGTCGGCCCGGGCCGACAGCACCCGCGCGATCTCGGCGACTTCCGTATTGTTCGGCCCGAATCCCTGCTCGCGTTCGGCAAGCGCGGTTATGAGCAGCTTGTCAGCCGTTTCGTCTTCGTCGAGGAAAAGCCAGACAATCGCGAGGTTGAAGCGGGTCAGGGCGGCCGCGCCGGTCAGGAATTCGCGGTGCCTCGCGCGCCGGACATCGCCGTAGGTCTCGACGTGGCGCTGTTCCATTCGCTGGTGAAAAAGCGAACTGCGGGCCACGGCCGCAATCGCCATGTTGTGAGTCCACCCCATCGCCGCACTCCACGAAGAAAGTGCCGACGACAGGGCCGGTACGGCGTTGTCGTGATCCTGATCGATCAGGAGGGCGAGCGCGCTGTTGTTCTCGCTGGCGGCCCGGCGCGGGTCGCCGGCCGGAAAATCCCGGGCGATAATGCCCGCTTGCTGCCACAGATGGATCGCCTCCTCCCGCCTCGCCGCGCGATAGGCGTCCAGCGCGGCGGCCGAGAGTGCATCCCACTCCCATTCCTTCGACAGATCACCCATGGCCGGACGTTCGGGCTGCGCTAATCGTTCTGGAGGTAGCTATCCATCGAATCGTCCATGGCGTTGACCCGGGGGTAATGGTGAATCGGGGCCATGGTGCCGGTCACAACAGATCTGTACCGATTTTCCCGGAAGGTCATGATGTTCTGTTTTTCATGTTTCTTCCACTGGAAGAAGGCCGCGTTGGCGCTGTCCACATCGAAGCCGGGATAGTCGATCTCGGCGATCAGTTCCCTGACACAGTCGCCCTGGTAGCGGATTGCGCCATACTCGTCCGGCCTGGTTCGCCAGGTATGGTTCCACAGTCCGCCGCAGTCCGCCTGCTTCTCATTGCAGACGGTCTCCGGAATCTCCGCACCACCGGTCCTCGCCAACTGGAACGCCCATAGCCGGGCGAGGCCGGACGGCCTCGCGCCGATCACCGCAACTCGTTTGCCCATGGTCTCGCTCACTGTCCTGGCCGGCGGTTCGGATGGACCCGACCGCTGACGCGGTTTATGGATTCGTTTTCGCAGGCTACACCAACCTGCACCGGTGTTTGCCAAATTTGTTGCGATTTCCAACGGTCGTCCGGCTCGGTCGGGTGCAGCCCGCTGGAATAGCGACAACAATGGAGGCTCTTGCAACTCTTTCGAAATGACAGGACTTTTTGCCTGGTCGGAGTTGATTTTGGTGTAAGTCACCTGGGTTCCTCGGTCACTTTGTGGTATATTTAATTTGGCACAGCTACAAGATACTGTGAAAAGACCCCGATGAATCCTGGTTCAACCCTGTCGAATTTCTGGAACCTATTTTGGCGAGGATTTTCCCCTGTGCTGGCTCAGGGGGCGGATCCCTTCTTGAGACCCACAAGCGCTTCGTGACGGTTCTCGATCTGGTCAAGCCGGAGTGCTTGGTCGGGCGCCGGCCCTTGTCTTCATCGCAGACCTGCCACCTGATCGACAGGCTGGATGTGGATCCGACACTGCGACGACTGTGTGAAGATCCAGAGCGAGGAAGCGTTTGTTGCGGGCGTTTACCGGGTTCTCGCGGTAGCGTATTCCGGAGAGGATGTACCGGGTGACGAGCTCATCGACCACGTGTAACGGGGCCAACGAGGGCCGGGAGAAGCCGGCACCGAAGCGCGCATGCGGCCGGGGTGAGGAGAAGACGTAAGGAGCCTGGCCGTCTCGAACAGCAGGCCAACGGCATGGGTCTCGATGGGATTCCGGAGGTCTGCAATCAAGGGGCCAGGAAGAACGCCAGGGGGTGACCTGGTGGGGCTACCAGCTGTATCCCGATATCGCGGATAGCGGCGCGTCACCCTCTCGAATACGATGGCCCGGAGAGGCTTGCCCTGACGCCTACAATGTTCTCTGCCGGTTCTCAATGCCTCGGGAGAGACACCGCATATCCACGGATTCCAGCTATCCTGCGCAGAGGTAGCCGCGATCAACTGCCAATCCGGACTCACCGGCCCCCGGGGCCAGAAATATCCCAAGTGCTGCAATGTATAATTCCCTTGCATCCAGCCCCCAATTTGTCATGCTGTACGGGATTGGCCGCAATCGAATTGTCTCAGGCGATCCGCTAGGCAAATTGGTCGAAATTGGTCACTGCACTGATGGATCGGTTTCCGGCTACGATTGCGCAGGCCTTGCGGTGTGCTGACGGGCCGCCGTTCGGTCCTTTGGGAACGCCGCCGGGCAATGTGCGCCGGCGTATCAAATCAGGGAGGATGGCATGTTGCGCAAATCAATCGACAGCAAGCTCAGCAGAAGGAAATTTCTCGGCACCTCGGCGGCATCGGGGGCAGCGCTGGCGACGATCGGCACCGGCCTGTCGCGCGTCTCCTTCGCCGATGGCGATACCATCAAGATCGGTTTCCTGGCGCCGCTCACCGGTCCGGTCGCGGCATGGGGCAAACCAGGCCTCGACGGTTGCCTGATCTGGGCGGACTGGATCAACGCTGCGGGCGGGGTCGAGATCGACGGCAAGTCGTACAAGATCGAATTCGTCGGCTACGACAACGAATACGATGCCGCCAAGGCACGTACCGGAGCCACCAAGCTGATCAAGGAAGACGGCGTCAAACTCGTCATGATGCTGGGCGGTGACACCTGGCCCGGAGTGCAGAATATCGCCGAACGCGAAGGCATGCTGTTCTCGACACTGCTGCCAAGCGACCTGTCGCCGGACACCAAGACCCTTCTCGCGCCCTGCGAAGTGCATCCGATTTACAATGTGACCGGCGTCGAATGGCTGGCGGAAAACAAGAAGGATCTGAAAACCGCCGTGATTTGCGCGCAGGATGATGCTCTCGGCAAGCCTTCGGTGGCGACCTATCTGGCGGCCTTCGAGGCGGCCGGGATCGAGGTTATCGGCAATCCGGAGTTCTTCGATCCCGCGACGACCGATTTCGCGCCGGTCATGACCGGTCTGCTGGCCGAAAATCCGGATATCCTGTGCCTGGATACCTGCTACGCCGACTATGTCCATCCGCTGTGCGAACAGGCGTTCCAGCAGGGCTACAAGGGGCAGATCATCTCCTGTACCGCCGACTTCTACCAGAAGATCATCGAAAAGACGTCGGAGGAGTTCATGGAAGGGTTCATCTTCCAGTTCCCCGATTTCGACGACCCGGCACTGAACAGCGATGACGTGAATTTCATCAGGCCGAATGAGTTCTACGAGGAATACGCCAAACGCTTCGGCGCCGACGAATGGGGCGCCGTCTCCTGGGAATATGCCTCGATCATGGATCTGTGGGCCGACGCCGCAACCAGGGCGGGCAGCGCCGAACCGGCGGCCGTCCTGGAGGCGATGAAGGCCGGCGGCACCGGCAAACACGCCTTCGGCACCGCCAGTTGGTGGGGCACGGAGCTGTTCGGTATCGACAACGCCCTGGTCGGCAACTGGCCGGTTGTGGCGATCGAGAGCGGCAAGGCCCGCATCAAGGAGTTCAGGTCCATTCCGGCCTGGTGGGAAAAGCACAGTGATCTCATGATCAAGCACATGACAGCGCTGGATCAGATGTGGAACCAGCGCTGATAGAGCGCTGCGATCCGCACGGCATCGTTGCCGTGCCGGGATCGGCGACCGGGGCCGGGCCGTGCCCGGCCCCGGTTCCGTTTTTCCGCTGCACCGATTGAGGCTCTTTGATGGATCTGCTGTGGCAGACCGCCATCAACGCCACGTATGCCGCCAGCTATATGTCGCTGATCGCGGTCGGGCTGGTCATGATCTTTGGCGTCATGGGCGTGATCAATTTCGCCCATGGCGAGCTTTACATGGTGGGCGCCTATTGTGTCGTGTTCCTGTATGCCCAGGAGAAATTTCCCTTTCTGGTGGCGGTTGCCGCGGGCCTGGTCTTTGTCGGCATCGTCGGCCTCCTCATGGAACGCGTAATGTTTCGACCTCTGCGCAACAATCCGCTGAGCGGTCTGATCGCATCGATTGGCTTCCTGTTGATCCTGCAGACCTTGGCCGTGCTGGGCTTCGGCCGGCGGATGGGCCATGTCCCGCCGGCAACCCAGGACAAGTTCGAGATTTTCGGCGCGGTCCTGACCCATCAGCGGTTGCTCGTGATCGTCGCCGCCATTCTTCTGCTGGTCGCGTTGTGGGCCTTCCTCAAACGTACGAAATTCGGCTGGGCGGTGCGAGCCTGCGCTCAGGATGCGGAGGCCGCGGCGCTCCAGGGTATCTCGATGAACCAGACTGCGCGCATCGCCATGTTCATCGGCGCCGGGTTGGCCGGCGTCGCCGGCGCCCTGACGGCGCCGCTGGTCAGCCCGACGCCCTATATCGGCCACTCGATCATCGTCACCGCCTTCATCATCATCATCGTCGGCGGCATCGGCAGCCTCGAAGGCGCGGTGATTGCGGCGGTGCTCTACGCTTTCGTGCATACCTTCGTTACGACCTTGTTCGATGGGGTGATCGCCAACATTGTCGGTCTGGCGCTGATGCTTGCCGTGCTGGTCGTACGGCCGACCGGCCTGTTCGGGGCGAAGGAACGTGCCTGAGCCGGCGGGCGCGGCGCCACCGGCCGCGGCCGGCAACCCGGTCTGGCGTATCGCGGTAAGGCTTCGGCTGCTCTTCCTGTTCGCGGCGCTGGCCGTGTTGCCCTACTTGCTGAGCTATTCGCAGCAGGAGATCGCCGTCCTGATGGTGATCAATGTTCTGCTTGTCTGCAGCTACCGGCTAATGACGCTCACCGGCGAATGGTCGCTCGGTCATGTCGTCATGATGGGGGTCGGAGCCTATGCCAGCGCACTGCTGACAAAGCGGCTCGGCGTACCGGTGCCGGTATCCATGTTGGCGGGCGGCATGATCGCTGCGGCCGCCGCCGCGATCCTGAGCTTCCCGCTGTTCCGCATGAAGGGATTTTATTTCCTGATCGGCTCCTTTGCGGCCGGCGAGATCATTCGGCTGATCTGGAAGCGTTTTACCGATCCGTTCGGCGGTCCCAAGGGGCTGAAGCGGATCGACCCCTTTCCCAACATCGATATCGGGTTCCTGAAGATCGATTTCTACGAGCCGGTGAACTACTACTTCCTGGCGCTGATCGTGGTCTCGGCATCGCTGTTCGTCCTCTACCGGACCGAGCGCTCGCGCATCGGACTCACGTTCCACGCGGTTCACTGGAAGGACAGGCTCGCCGAATCCGTCGGCGTCGATACGTTCCGCTACCGAACCCTTGCCTTCGTCATCGCATCCTTCTTTGCCGGGATCGCCGGTGGCCTGTACGGCCACTATGTCGGGGCGGTGAACCCGACCCGTTTCGGCGTAGACCATATGGTCTATGTCCTGGTCTGGGCGATCGTCGGGGGCACGGCGACCTTGCACGGCCCGATCCTCGGCGTCGTGGTGCTGACCGTGATCAACGAGATCGTGTTGCGCAGCCTCGGCATGGACACAGTCCGGCCCCTGATCTACGGCGCCATCCTGATTCTGTCGGTGCTCTATTTGCCGGACGGCCTGGAAAGCGTGGGGCCGAAATTGCGGGCTCGGTTGCAGCGCCGCGAGCGGGATCCTCCGACGGCGGCCGGGAGGCGGGCGTCATGAACGGCCCCGGCGAGAGACCGGTCCTGGAAGCACGCGGGCTGACCCGCCGGTTCGGCGGCCTGGTGGCAGTCGACAATTTCAGCTTTGCAGTCCGTGAGGGGACGATCCACGGGCTGATCGGGCCCAACGGCGCCGGCAAGACGACGACGTTCAACGTGATCAGCGGCTTCTACGCGCCGAACGCCGGCCAGGTCCTCTTTCGAGGCCGGGATATTTCCGGTCGCAAGACCAGCGCCCTGGCCGCGATGGGCCTGGTGCGCACCTTCCAGGGCTCGACCCTGTTCCAGGAGCTTTCGGTTCTGGACAATGTCCGGGTCGGCCGCCACCTCACCGCCCGCGCCGGGTTCATCAGCCGCCTGCTCGGCACTGACCGGCAGTCGGAACGGGCCGCCGATGCGAAGGCGCGGGAAACCCTGGCCTTCTACGGCCTCGAAGACCTGGCCGGTGAGCCGGCATCCAACCTGTCGCACGGGCACCAGCGCATGCTCGGCATGGCGGTTGCCCTGGCGGCGGAGCCGAAGGTGCTGCTGCTGGACGAACCGTTCACCGGCATGAACCCGCAGGAGACCCAGCGCATGATGTCGCTGGTCCGGCACATCCGCGACGACGGCGTCACCGTCATGCTGGTCGAGCACGATATGCAGGCGGTCATGAATCTGTGCGACATCATCACGGTAATGAATTTCGGCGCCTTGCTGGTGGAAGGGCCGCCGGACGCGGTACGCAACGATCCCGCGGTCATCGAGGCCTATCTCGGTGCAGCCGCGGATAACGGGGAAGGCCATGCTGCTTGAGCTCCGTGATATCGAGGTGCGCTACCAGAAGATCGCGGCGCTTAAGGGCGTTTCGATGGTGGTTCCAGCGGGCGGTATCGTGACCATCATCGGCGCGAACGGTGCGGGCAAGACAACCACTCTGCGCGCCATTTCCGGCCTCGAACCGCTGACCCGGGGGGAGATCCGGTTCGACGATGCAAGGATCGATGGGCTTGCGCCGGAAGAGATCGTGCGCCGGGGCATTGCCCATGTGCCGGAAGGTCGGCGGGTGTTTCCCGACCTGACCGTCGAGGAAAACCTGCGCACCGGCGCTTTTCTGCGCAGGAACAAGGCGGCGGTCCGGGCCTCGTTGGCCGGTGTCTTCGACCGCTTTCCGCGCCTCGCCCAGCGGCGGCGGCAATGGGCGCGATCCATGTCCGGTGGCGAGCAGCAGATGCTGGCGATCGGCCGGGCGCTGATGAGCGCTCCTCGGGTGCTGTTGCTGGACGAACCGTCGATGGGGCTGTCGCCGGTCATGGTCCGGGAGATCGCCCGGATCGTCACCGATATTTCGGGACAGGGTATCCCGGTCGTGCTGGTCGAACAGAATGCCGAGATGGCGCTGTTGCTGTCGCAGTATGCCTACGTGCTGGAAACCGGGTCCGTGGCGCTGGAAGGCCCGGCAAGCGATCTGCACGAAGACGATCACGTCCGCCGCGCCTATCTCGGCGGGTAGTGTCGGCGAGTCCGGGCCCGGCAAGGCGTTGCCGACCGTCCTTTCGCTGGAACCGGGCGACAGCCTCCCGGTGGGTGACCGGAAAGGGCGTCACGCCCGCCAGGATCGTGACCTTTGCTCCGTACGGTTCGGCCGATACTGAAGCGCTGGGCGTCGCCGCGAACGGCGCCACCGACGGTCTCGAGGCGATCCTGGGCGGCGGCGACCTGTCCCGGTCGCTGGCCGGGCAGCCTGCGGCGGCGCGGCCTCGACACAACCAAATATGGCGCGCCCGGCAGGATTCGAACCTGCGACCCCAGGATTAGGAATCCTGTGCTCTATCCACTGAGCTACGGGCGCCAAGCCGGCGGAGAATCTATCAGAGCCGTTGCCTGAGTGCCACCTGCCGGTCCTGGCCATGGCCATGGATGATGGCGCCATGTTCGGCTATCCTGTGCGCGGCGACAGGTTCGAGATCCGGTGTCATCTGGCGCCTGTTCAGGAATGGTGATCCGACCGCTTTCGTTTCCGATTGTCTTGAAGTGGCACCGGTCCGCGCCTGTCGGGATCATTATCGGTTGCGCGAATGTCAACGCATAGCGGCCTGGCGATACAGTCCCCTGGAACTTCGGCAACAGCGACTTCACGGTGTCGATCGGCCCGCAGGAGGCTGAAGCCGGTGGAGCGTTCGAATTCGTGCCCGATCCCGGATCGCCGCATGAAGAGCGCTGCAATGGTATCGGGAAGGTTCTCGGCGGCGGCCGGTCGCGTGTCCGCCATCCGGATCTCGAGGCGGGTGATGTGCAACATTTCAAGGGCCGGATCGCCTTGCACCGGGTGACGCCTCCCGAAGGTCGGTGGAATCGGCTCTGCCTGCTGGTCGGCTGCGTTCCGGACCAGGCTCGCATCGACGACCTGTGCGAGGAACCTGTGGGGCGCCGTCCACCCGATGCAGGCCGAGACTGAAGCGAGGACAAAAACCATGGCTGAACCGGCACCGAAGAACGTGACACGATTTGACGGACCGACGCTGGTCCGGTTTGCCGAAGCGACACGCTTCCTGTGGGGGGACGAGGAATCCGGCGAGGTCAATGACTACGTTTACGGAAAGATTGCGCGGATCGGTTGTACCATCTTCACGTTGAGTCCGGGGAGGTTCTTCCGCCTCCCGGGAGACTGGAAGCCGTTCTTCGATCAGCATCGTTTCTACTGTGTTGTTCAGGGGGCAGCTCACCATTCAGGATCCCGAAACCGGTGATGTGGTCGTCGCGGAGGCGGGCGAGGCCGTGCACTGGCGTGGCGCACGTTGGCATTTCGGCTACAACTTCGGTGACGAAGAGGTCTTTGTCCTCGACTGGTACGCGCCACAGGAGCGGCCCGAGGATGTCTCCGAGATCGCGTTCGGCAGAACCAGGCCGGAGCTTGCCGAAGTCAGGGGCATGCGCCTCGACCTTTCAGGCCGGTGGCCTGCCTCGGCCCCTGCATCGCGCCGCCGCGCCCTGGAAGATGGCACGATCGTCAAACTTGCCCTCGAAGATGCGCTCAATGCCGTTCACGGTGCCCGAAACCCGGTTCTGCAGCGCTACTTCGTGGTGACGCCCATGCTTGCCGCCGGCGTGGTCGACCTGCTTCCATCCCGGAGGAGCGACAATTTCGAAGAGGATCAGGAGAAGGTGATCTTCGTCCTTGCCGGCAGGGTCAACGTCTGTCTTCCGGAGACGTTCGACTGGTTCGAGCTGTTCGAACGGGATGTTCTCTATCTGCCGGCCAACACCGTTCACCAGGTCTGGAACTACAGCAGCAAGCGCGCGTCCTTCGCGTTCAAGATGGTGCCGGGTTGAAGTCCCGGTACGGTTTGCAGCACATGAATGGGCTGGTACGCTTGCGCCCAGCCTGATCGGAGGAGGCCGCCATGCGCAAGCGGGATCAGCACGAGCTGGCCGAACGTATCGGAGAGGTGGTCGACCTGATCCGCAATGGTTTCGGCGCTGATGGAGAGATGGCGGCGATTTTCGCCGAGGCGTTCTTGTCCGGCGTCATCCATGAAGACATTGAGGGTGTGTCGGCCGAGAACCTCTACGGGGAGACCGCCTCCCTGTGGCAGTTCTTCCGGCAGCGCCGCGGGAAGGGGCCGAAGATCCGTGTGTTCAATCCGGATCCCGAGCAGGACGGCTGGCAGTCGACCCATACCGTGATCGAGATCGTCAACGACGACATGCCGTTCCTGGTGGATTCCGTCGTCTCCGCGCTCAATGTACTCAAAGTCCCCGTGCTTCTCCTGATCCATCCGGTGGTTCATGTGAACCGAGATGACAGCGGCATCATCGAGGAGATTGTCGGCACGACAGGCGGCGCGGTCGAGGAGTCGGTTCTCCATGTCGAGATCACGCAGCAACCGGTTGAACGCCACCGGGAGATCGCCGAACGCCTGGAACAGACCCTCGGCAGGGTCCGTGCAGCGGTCGAGGACTGGCGACCCATGGTGGCGAGGCTCGAAAGGCAGGTCGAGGAACTGCAGACGACTGCGCCACCGGTGGCCGGGGAAGAACTCGCGGAAGGACTCGATTTCCTGGGTTGGCTGCACGATGACCACTTCACCTTCCTGGGCTATCGGGAGTACCGCTTCGAACGCCGGAACGGCGAGGTCTTCGTCCGCATCGTCGAGGGGGAGAACCTCGGCATCCTGCGCGAGATCACGCAGGACAGCCGCGAGCGTCACGATCGGGCCCTGCCCGAACCCTTCGTGAGGTACCTGGAACGCCGGGAACTCTTCATCATTTCCAAGGCGTGGACCCGATCCGATGTCCATCGGCCGGTCTTCATGGACTACATCGGCCTCAGGCGATTCGACGCATCGGGCGAGGTCATCGGAGAGTGCCGATTCCTCGGTCTTCTGACGTCGACCGCCTACAACACCTCGCCATCCGAGATTCCCCTGCTTCGACGCAAGGTTGCGATGGTGATGGAGCGTTCCGGCTTCACACCCGGCAGCCACAATGCCAAGGCCCTGGGGCATATCCTGGATACCTTTCCGCGTGATGAGCTCTTCCAGATTGATGTCGACACACTGGAAGCGTTCTCACGGGGCATCCTGCATCTCGAGCATCGCCAGCGCATCCGGCTCTTCCTGAGAAGGGACTCCTATGGCCAGTTCGTCTCCTGCCTGGTGTACATCCCGCGGGAACGCTACTCGACCGAACTTCGGACAAGGTTGGAAAGCATCCTTCTCGAGGAATTGCATGGAAGTTCGGTCGACGTTCAGACACAGGTTTCCGATGCTCCGATGGCAAGGGCCCATTTCATTGTCCATACCCCGGGCAAGGACAAGGTCGAAGGCGAACCCGTCGCCATCGAAAGGAGACTTGCCGAGGCTTCACGCAACTGGGACGACAATCTGCACGATGCGCTGACCGAAGAATTCGGCGAAGGACGGGGAGCCGTCCTTTTCCACCGTTACAGCCCCGCAATCCCGAGAGGTTACAAGGATGCCTTCAGCACCCGCCTGGCGGTTGCCGACATCCAGCGCATGGAGGCCATGGGCCCGGACGGGATCGCGATGAATCTCTACCGGCGCGTCGATGCCGCCGAAGGCGAACTGAACTTCAAGGTCTATCATGCCGGCACGGCCGTGCCCCTTTCCAGCATCATGCCCATGCTTGAACACATGGGGTTGGTGGTGATCGAGGAGGCTCCCTACGAGATACACCTCGATCGGGAAACCGCGATCTGGATTCACGATTTCAGCGTCCAGCTCGAACATGGCTGGCAGGTCGATGTCGCGGAGGTGCGGCAGCGATTCCGTGAGACCTTCGCCCGCGTCTGGTCGGGCGAGATCGAGGACGACAATTTCAATGACCTCGTGCTGATCGGTCTCGACTGGAGGCAGGTGGTCATCCTGCGCGGCTATGCGAAGTTCCTCACGCAGGCCAACGCGCCCTTCAGCCAGGCCTATGTCGAGCAGACCATGGCGGCGAACCCCGAAATCGTTCGCCTTCTGATCGATCTCTTCGAGACGCGTTTCGATCCGGCGAAGCACGCCGGATCCTACGTGCGCGAGGTGAAGCTTCGCGAGCGGATCCTCGAGGCACTCGATCGTGTCGAGTCACTGGATCAGGACCGCATTCTGCGCCGCTACCTCAATCTCATCGATGCCACGCTGCGCACCAACTTCTTCCAACTCGACGGCGACGGCGCAGCGAAATCCTATGTGTCCTTCAAGTTCGACAGCCAGAGGATCAACGGGTTGCCGGAGCCGAAGCCGTGGCGCGAGATCTTCGTCTATTCGACGCGGGTCGAGGCCGTGCACCTGCGCGGCGGTCCGGTGGCAAGGGGCGGTATTCGCTGGTCGGACAGGCTGGAGGATTTTCGCACCGAGGTCCTCGGCCTGATGAAGGCGCAGATGGTGAAGAATGCCGTCATCGTGCCTGTCGGCTCCAAGGGTGGCTTTGTCGTCAAGAAGCCGCCACATCCCGACCAGGGCAGGGATGCGCTCCAGGCGGAAGGCATCGCCTGCTACCGGACGTTCATGGCCGGCATGCTCGACATCACCGACAACATCGTCTCGGGTCATGTCGTCACCCGTGAACGCGTGATCCGTCAGGACGAAGACGATCCCTACCTCGTGGTTGCGGCCGACAAGGGCACCGCGACATTCTCCGACATCGCCAACGCAGTCGCGGCCGGCTATGGCCACTGGCTCGGCGATGCCTTCGCCTCGGGAGGATCGGCCGGCTACGACCACAAGGGCATGGCGATCACGGCCAAGGGAGCCTGGGAGGCGGTCAAGCGTCATTTCCGGGAGATCGGCAACGATATCGATACCGAGGATTTCACGGTGATCGGCATCGGAGACATGATGGGAGATGTATTCGGCAACGGCATGTTGCTGTCACGGCACATCCGTCTTCTCGGTGCCTTCAACCACATGCACATCTTCGTCGATCCGGATCCGGATCCGGAAACGAGCTGGCTGGAACGCGAGCGCCTGTTCGAACTCCCCAGATCCAGCTGGGCGGACTACAGCCCCGAGTGCATCAGCAAGGGTGGAGCGGTCTTCGAGCGACGTGCGAAATCGGTGTCTCTCTCGCCCGAAGTCCGCAAGGCGCTCGCAATCACCGAGGAGACACTCACTCCCAACGAACTCATCCACGCCATGCTGAAAGCCGATGTGGAACTCCTGTGGAACGGCGGTATCGGGACCTACATCAAGGCCGTTCACGAGAGCCACGCGGATGTCGGCGACCGGGCCAACGACAGCCTGCGCGTCAACGGCCGGGAGGTGGGTGCCAGCGTGGTTGGAGAAGGAGGCAATCTGGGTTCCACCCAGGCAGGCAGGATCGAGTATGCGCTCGCCGGCGGCCGCATCAATACGGATGCGATCGACAATTCCGGCGGCGTCGACTGCTCCGACCACGAGGTCAACATCAAGATCCTGCTCGGCGACGTGGTCGAAGACGGCGACATGACGGTCAAGCAGCGCGACCGGTTGCTCGAGAACATGACGGGCGAAGTCGCCGGACTGGTCCTGCGCAGCAACTATCTCCAGACCCAGTCCCTTTCGATCGTCCAGGGCCAGGGACCGGCACGGACCGAGGAACTGATCCGATTCATGCGCGCCCTGGAACAGACGGGCCTTCTGGACCGGCGTATCGAGGGACTGCCCGACGATGAGGAACTGGCGCAATGGCGGTCGAGGGGCCGGCACTTCACACGTCCGGAAATCGCCGTGCTGCTGGCCTACGCGAAGATGGATCTCTATGCGGCGCTACTCGATTCGGATCTGCCGGACGACCCGGACCTGCAGGACGACCTCATCGCCTACTTCCCGATATTGCTGAGGAAGCAGTATCGGGAACGGATTCTCAACCACCGGCTGCGCCGGGAGATCATCGCGACCTTCATCACGAACTCCATCATCAACCACGCCGGAATCACCTTTATCCGCCGTCTGGCCGAGGAAACCGGCCATAGCTTTGCCGAAATCGCGCGGACCTACACGGTCGCGCGGGATTCCTTTTCTCTTCGTGACACCTGGATCGCGATCGAGACGCTGGACAACCACACACCCGCCGACGTCCAGGCGGCGATGATGGCCGAGACGATCCTCCTTATCGAGAGGGTCGCGGTCTGGATGCTCCGTCACCGGGACCACCCCCTTTCGATCGGCACGACAACCGCGGCATTTCGTCCTGCGGTGTCGGCGCTCAGGGACCACCTTCCAGAACTCGTCAGCACGACGCGCAGGGCATCCATGCGCCGCGCTGCGCAGCGTTTCTGCAAACAGGGAGTGCCTGAGGATGTCGCCGATCTGGTGGCGAGCCTGCGCACGCTGGCATCGGCCTGCGATGTCATCGAGACCGCCTCCATCATGAAGATCGACGTGATTGATGCCGCAACCGTCTTCTTCGATGTCGGCGAGGAGTTCGGAGCTGACTGGATACGCGATGTGGTGGGCCGCCTGCCCGTGGACACGCGCTGGGACCGACTCGCCCAGCAGGCGCTCATCGAGGACAGCTTCCAGCAGCAGCGCCGCATATCCCTGGCCGTGCTGTCAGACGGCGGGCCTGCCGGGAAGGCCACAGGTGCCTGGATGAAGAAGAACCAGACCCGGGTTGCGCGCGCCCGCACGGTCCTGGAGGATCTCAGGAGAGCTGATGTCCCCATCAACCTCGCCATGGCATCGGTCGCCGCCCGCGCACTTGCTTCCCTTGCCGAATGACCACGGTCATGCATCTCATCTGCATGAAGAATTGCGTCGGAACTCAGTCTTTCTTGGCCGGTACCATCCGGTAGATGGCATCATTGCCTTCGGAGAGAAACCAGATGCTTCCGTCCGGTGCTTCGCGAACGTCGCGGACACGGCTGGTCTCCGGAAAGGCAAGCTGTTCGACTTCGTCAAGACCGCCCGATGGATCGAGTCGCGAGATGTAGTCGAACTTCAGCGACCCGACAAAGAAGTGTTCCCGCCATGCAGGCCAGAGCGTGCCCGAATAGATCATCATTCCCGAGGGTGCGATCGAGGGGTCCCAGTAGAATTCGGGCTGCTCCAGGCCCTTCTTCGCGACACCCTCGCCGATCTTCTGTCCCGAGTAATGGGTTCCGTAGGAAATGACCGGCCAGCCATAGTTGCGCCCCGGCAGGATGCGGTTGATCTCGTCGCCGCCGCGCGCGCCGTGCTCGACCGCCCAGAGCCCGCCGTCGAGGTCGAGCGCAGCGCCCTGGGGGTTCCTGTGGCCGAGCGACCAGGTTTCCGGGCGTGTTCCGGCGTCGCCGGCAAACGGGTTGTCGGGCGGTACTGATCCGTCGCGTGCGATCCGGACAATCTTGCCGTGATGCGTGGCGAGATCCTGTGCCCGGTCCCGGTCGGCGCGCTCGCCGAGGGTCACGAATAGCGATCCGTCGGGTGCCTCGACGACCCGCGATCCGAAATGGCGCCCGCCCGACGCAGGCGGTGTCATCTCGAACAGGACCCGAAGATCCTCGAGATGCGTGCGGTCGCTTGAAAGCCGGGCAACCGCGAGCGCTGTCGCCGACCGGGTGCCGTCATGCGGTCGCGCGTAGGTGAGGAAAATCTCCGAACTTTCCGGAAAATCCCGTGCGACCGCGACATCGAGGAGGCCGCCCTGACCTTCCGCGTGAACGTCCGGAACGCCGGCCACATTCCGGCGGGTCCCCCCGGGGTCAAAATAGAGCAGTTCCCCGTCCCGCAGGGTCACAAGGAAACCGCCTTCGGGCAGAAAGGTGATGCCCCATGGCGTGTCGAGATCCTCGGCTACCGCTTCGATCAGGACAGGCCCTGCCGCGGTCTGCCGTTCCACCGCGTCTGCAAGGTGCGCCGGGGCAGCGAGGACGAGAAGGGCCGCAAGGACGGGTCCGCCCAACGGGAGAGATCCAATCGCCCGGGCGACAGTCCTCTTCGTCAATGTTCTCATGGAATCACCGATGATCGTCGTTCCGCTTTCATGGCTGCCGATCCGGATCGAGCGCCGCTGACCCTACCATACACGATCCCGTGCTCCGGCATCAGCGTTGCCCGGGGGTGCCGCTACCCAGGGCGAGCCGGCAACAGGTTCGTCGACCAGCGCGTCACCGGCGACAATCAGGGCATCGGGCCGGATCGTGGGCGTGTCGTCCCTTCGACAGCCATGTGGAGCGCGTTCACAAGGCGCGAAGGCCAGGACCCACAGGCACCCGGGTGATGCTCCATGCCGATTTCGTGTCGGCCACACGATCCAGGCCAGCGCATCTGGACCGGGTTGTCCTTCGGGACCGTTCCTTGCCGGGGTTGTCTTGGAGTCGGGATCCATCGTTGTTGATGGCGTTGCACGGGATCTTGCCGTCGAGCGCGGAAAACGGGCGGCGCCTCGTCGAGGGTCGCGCGCTCATCAATCTTGCGGATCCGCAGAAGGGCTACCGACCCGCGGTGCCGGTTCAGCCAGGGGCCTGTCGTGCGCCAGTCTCGTTGCGGCACCGGTCGATGGCCTGCGCGAGGCGGTCCGTGGCGAACGACACATCATCTGCCGTCGTGAAGCGGCCCACGCACAAACGTACGGACGAGTTGGCCTCTTCCCTGGTCAGTCCTGTCGCATGGAGCACATAGGAGGGTTCGATCTCGGTGGAGGTGCAGGCCGAGCCGGTCGAGAAGGCAAGTTCGGGAACGAGCGCGATCAGGCGGAGCGCGTCCACACCCTCGATCCTCAAATTGATGTTCCCGGGAAGGCGATCATCGGTCGGGCCATTGAGCGATACCCCGTCGACCCTGCTGATGAGCGCCTCCCTGAGGCGCTTCGAGAGTTCGCCGAGCCTTGCGGCTTCCTGCTCCCCTTCCGAGACGGCCAGCGTTGCGGCCTTGCCCAGGCCCACGGCCAGCGGGGCAGGCACGGTCCCGGAACGCAGCGTCCTTTCCTGACCGCCGCCGGAGAACAAGGGCTCGATCCGCGCCCGCGGCCGGCGGCGGACATAGAGGGCGCCAATCCCCTTGGGACCGTAGAACTTGTGCCCGGAAAGGCTCATCAGATCGATGGCGGCGATTCCGACATCGAGCGGCACCTTGCCGGCAGCCTGCGCCGCGTCGGTATGGAAGAGCGCGCCGCATGCACGGCTCAGGGCACCAATCTCCTCGAGCGGCTGCAAGGTGCCGATCTCGTTGTTGGCCGCCATCACCGAAACCAGGATCACATCATCGTCGAGCTCGTGTTTCAGCCGGTCCATGTCGATGCTGCCATCGCCCAGAACCGGCAGCACAACGGTCTCGAAACCTTCCCCGGCCAGTGCCTTCACGCTCTCGATCACGCACTTGTGTTCGGTTGCCAGCGTCACGACCTTGTTTCGACGTCCCCTGTGCCTGCGCTCGAAACGGGCCGCACCCTTGATCGCCAGGTTGTTGGACTCGGTGGCGCCCGAGGTGAAGATGATTTCCCGCGGGTCGGCGCCAACAAGGTCCGCAACCGCCCGGCGGGCTTCTTCCACCGCGGCCGCAGCGTCTTCTCCGAAGCCGTGGTTGATCGAGTGGGGGTTGCCGAACCGTTCGGTGAACCAGGGCATCATGACATCGGCGACTCGCGGGTCCACCGGTGTCGTGGCGTTGTAGTCGAGATAGACCGGTGTGCCGACAGGCATCACGCTGCCTTACTGCGCCGTCCCAGGCGGGCATCGATATTCGTCCAGGCCCTTACTGCCGCATCGCAGTCCTCCGGGCCCGTGGACCATCCAAGGCTCAGGCGCACGGCATGGCGCGCCAGTTCGGGAAAGCCCATGGCCGTGATGACACGGGAAGGCTCCATCCTGCCGGACGAGCAGGCCGAACCGGCGCTGATGGCAACGGATTCCAGATCGAAACTCATCACCATGGTCTCGGCATCGATATCCGGGTGGGCGATCGCGAGCGTGTTGTCGAGACGCTCGGCATCATCGGCGAACACGACGGCGCCGGGCACAACCTCCTGCATCCGGGCCTGCATGCGGTCGCGAAGCTTCCTGAGGCGCGCCCCGTCGTCGACTGCGGCCGCGACGGCGGCCGCGCCGAAAGCGGCGATGGCAGCAAGCGACTCGGTGCCGGCGCGGCGGCCGTATTCCTGGCCGCCGCCCAGAGAACGGGCGGTGGTTTTCACGGTGTCGCGCACGATGAGTGCTCCGGCACCGGCCATGCCGCCGAGCTTGTGTGCCGAGAGGACCACGAGATCCGCTTCCAGCCACCGGCCCCGGGAGCGTCCGGCAGCCTGAACGGCGTCGCAGTGGACCGGCGCGCCATGGCCATGGGCGATGCGGATGACATCGTCCAGGGGCTCCATGACACCGGTTTCATTGTTGGCGGCCATGACCGAGACCAGCACCGGACGGGGGCCGGATCCGATCAGCGCGTCGAGCGCTTCGATATCGACGCGCCCATTCCGGTCGACCGGAACGACGACGGCATCGGGGGAGGCGTTTGCCACCGAGGGATGTTCCACCGCCGAGACCAGAATGCGCCGTGGTGATGAGCCCAGGAGAGCGAGGTTGTTGGCTTCCGTTCCGCCCGAGGTGAACACCACCTCGAGGGGGGGGCGACCGACGAGTGACGCCACTTTCTCGCGCGCATCCTCGAGAATCGCCCGGGCGCGGCGACCATTGCGGTGAACGGATGACGCATTGCCGGTGCAGTCCATGGCCTCCAGGGCCGCTTCGCGCGCCTCCGGCCGGAGCGACGACGTGGCATTGTGGTCGAGATAGTGGCTCAAGGGCGTGCCTCGTCGTGCTGGGAGAGAACCCGTCCCGAGCACACGTCCTCCAGCGTGACGCCCTCGAGGAAGGCCTCGATGTGTTCCCCGAGCCCTGCCCACAGATCGTGGGTGAGGCAGCGACTCCGGTTCTTCATGCATCCCTTCGAGGGGCCCTCGTTGAGGCATCGCGTGACACGTGTCGATTCGTCGACGGCATGGACCACGGCCATGATCGAGATATCCCTGGCGGGATGCGCGAGCCGGTAGCCTCCGCCGGGACCCCTGACACTGCTGATCAGACCATGGCGCCGCAGACGGGCGAACAGCTGTTCGAGGTAGGAAAGCGAGATCTCCTGGCGATTCGATATCTCGGCAAGCGGCACGGTCTTTCCCTGGCCGTTGAGACCGAGGTCGACCATGGCCATCACGGCATAGCGGCCCCTTGATCCGAGTTTCATGATCCTCGCCCCAGCGCGGTGTGGCGCTCGTCGAGATCGCCAGCCTCCTCTTTGTCCTCGATCCGGGAAACGCGCGTGTCGAGAGCGCCGATGTGCTCGAGGAGACCGTTGAGGGCATTGCTGACCGGATCGGGCATGTCGGCCGAGGAAGCGCCATAGGCGGCGAAGAACGATTCTGCGCGCCTGTCCGTCCCGGCATCGACGGCACGCGCCGGAATCCCGACGACGGTGGTGCCCGCAGCGACGTCCTTGAGGACAACGGCATTCGATCCGACGGCGGCACCCTCGCCGATGACGATTGGACCGAGGATCTTCGCGCCTGCCCCCACCACGACATCGTCGGCCAGTGTCGGGTGCCGCTTGCCCTGGTTCCAGGATGTTCCGCCAAGCGTGACACCGTGGTAGAGAGTGACGTTGTCACCGACCTCGGCGGTCTCGCCGATCACCACGCCCATTCCGTGATCGATGAAAAGTCCCCGGCCGATAGTCGCCCCGGGATGGATCTCGATACCACTGAAGAACCGGCCGATATGGGAAACGAAACGTCCCGGGAGCTTGAGGCCGTGACACCAGAGCCAGTGGCTGAACCTGTAGAACAGCAGGGCGTGGAATCCGGGATAGCAGAGCGCCACTTCCAGGAGATTGCGCACGGCGGGGTCGCGCCCGAAGGGGGAGCGGAGATCATTCCCGATATTCTTGAACATGGTGTCGTCCGTCCATTTGCGTCCGACACGGCAACACCGCGTGTCTTCGGACTCCAAGAGATGGATATCCGACCGTGCAAGTCAAGTATTTCGATGAACCAGCACATGCGGCAAGAAACGTCGAGCCATGCCTGAGCTTTTCATCGGCGGCCCTGCAGGCCGGCTCGAGGCGCGCCATGCGCTTTCCCGCGTTCCCGGCGCGCCGGTCGCCGTTGTCCTGCACCCGCATCCGCTTCACGGCGGCACGATGAACAACAAGGTGGTCTATGCCGTCTTTCGCAGCCTTGTCGCGGCCGGTTGTTCCGCGGTCCGGTTCAATTTTCGCGGTGTCGGCCGAAGCGAAGGGGAGCATGCCGGCGGTGACGGGGAGGTTGGTGACGCCCTTGCCGTTCTCGACTGGATCCTGGGTGAACATCCCCGGCCATCGGCCATCTGGATCGCCGGATTTTCCTTCGGCGCCTGGATCGCAGCGAGGGTCCTGATGGAGCGCCCGGATATCTCCCGCTTCGTGCTCGTGGCTCCCGGCGCCATTGTGCGGGACTGGTCATTCTTCGATCCCTGCCCGTGCGACGGTCTCATCATCCAGGGCAGTGCCGACACCATCGTCTCTCCGGATGCCGTGGCGGAACTTGCCGGTGACCTGCGTCGTCAGGGACGCTCCGTCCGTTTCGAGATGATCGAAGGAGCTGGGCATTTCTTCGAGAACGAACTGGAGACACTGCGCGGCTTTATCGAGAATTATGCCGGCGGCCGCGATGGAGAGCGCCTCCCGTCACGGCCTCGCGGCAACCCGTCGTCGAGGGGAGGCTGAGCGGCAAGCCGGCGAGCGAGCGGACGGCGAGGAAGGCGAAGGCCTCGGCTTCGAGGCTGTCGCCGTTCCAGCCGACATCCTCCGCCACTTTCACCTCGGCGCCGAGGCAGTGTCGCAGTTCAGCGAGCATGTGCCGATTGTACCGGCCGCCACCGCAGACGATCCACAGGACGGGCTCTGCGGGCATGAACCGCCGTGCACGGTTCACCGCGCCCGCCGTCAGGGCGGCAAGGGTAGCGGCGCCGTCTGCTGTCGAGAGGCCCTCAAGATCGATGGTAGTGTCGGCACGATCCAGTGACTTGGGCGGCGGGCGGTCGAACCACGGGTTGCCTTCGAGCACGGCCTCCACGAGATCGCGGCGGGGACGGCCGCGGGCCGCGATGCCGCCGTCCCTGTCGAAGGGTTGGCCGGTCCTTGAGAGAATCCAGTCGTCGAGCAGCGCTCCGCCGGGCCCGGTATCGAAGGCGATCACGGAGCCGGCGCCGATCCATGTAACGTTGGTGATCCCGCCGATGTTGAGCACTGCGACGGGAGACCGGTCGAGAGAAGCGGTCAGCACGGCATGGTAGAGCGCCGCCAGGGGCGCGCCTTCACCGCCCGATGCCATGTCGCGGCTGCGGAAATCGCAGACGACATCGATCCCCGTCGCATCGGCCAGCAGGGCACCGTTCCCGATCTGCCAGGTGAAGCCCTCAGCGGGCCGGTGTGCGATCGTCTGGCCGTGAAAGCCGACGACATCGATGGCGCAAGCGCGAAGACCCGCCAGCTCCAGCAGCCGTTCGACGGCCTCGACAGCCTTGCACGTAAGGCGGTGTGCGGTCCTCGGGACATCGCCGTTGCCGGTGAAACAGGCCCGGATCTCGTCGCGAAGCACTATTTCATAGGGGATGGTGAGGGCCGCACCGCGCCGCACAACCGTTTCGCCATCACTCTCGAGGAGCGCGGCATCGACACCGTCCAACGACGTGCCGCTCATCAGGCCGATGGCGGTCTTAAGTGACTGCTGCATCTTCGCTCGGCCGCCATGGTGTCAGTCTAGTCCCGCAGTCCCGTCGCCTGCAATGTCCGCTTGCCAGGCCCGGGAACCGTAGGCAGACTGCGCCGCGACTACCGGTTGACTTGTATCACCATGTCCAGTTTGCGCTCCGAATTTCTGCGGGCGATTGTCGCTCGCGGGTTCATGCACCAGTGCACCGATCCTGAAGCTCTCGATTCGAAGGCCGCGCAAGAGCCGGTCGTCGGCTACATCGGGTTCGACTGTACTGCGCCGAGCCTCCATGTCGGCAACATGGTCTCGATCATGATGCTGCGGCACATGCAGCGATGTGGCCACAGGCCCATCGTTCTGATGGGCGGCGGCACGACCAAGATCGGCGATCCCTCGTTTCGCGACGAGGCTCGGCCACTCCTGGATGACGCCACAATCGCGGCCAACAAGGCGAGCATCAAGAAGGTTTTCGCCAACTACCTGGCGTTCGGTGACGGACCGGCCGACGCCGTGATGGTCGACAATGACGAATGGCTGTCCGAACTCCTCTACATCCCGTTTTTGCGCAATGTCGGGCGCCATTTCTCCGTCAACCGCATGCTCTCGATGGATTTCGTCAGGTCGAGGCTGGAGCGCGAACAGCCCCTGTCGTTCCTCGAATTCAACTACATGATCCTCCAGGCCTTCGACTTCGTCGAACTGCAGCGGCGTTTCGGATGCACGCTCCAGATGGGCGGTTCGGACCAGTGGGGCAATATCGTCAACGGCGTAGATCTCGGCCGCCGGCTTGTGGCGACCCCGCTCTTCGGCCTGACGACGCCCCTGATCACGACGGCGTCGGGAGCCAAGATGGGCAAGACGGCACGAGGTGCGGTCTGGCTCGACGGCACCATGTGCTCGCCCTGGGATTTCTGGCAGTTCTGGCGCAATACCGAAGACGGTGATGTCGGTCGTTTCCTTCGCCTCTTCACGGATCTTCCCGTCGACGAAATCGAGCGCCTCGAAGCCCTTCAGGGCGCGGAGATCAACGAGGCCAAGAAGATTCTGGCCAACGAGGCGACGACGCTTTGCCACGGAGCGGCAGAAGCGGCCCGGGCCGCCGAAACTGCGCACCACACCTTCGAGAAGGGCGAGGCATCGCAGGGCCTGCCGACCACGGCGGTCTCCCCGGACGAACTCGATGACGGACTGCTGCTCTTCGAGGCACTGTGTTCGTCCGGGCTTTCCAGTTCCCGTTCGGATGCTCGCCGGCTCATCAGGGGGGGCGGGGCCCGCATCAACGACGAGGTCATCACGGACGAATTCCGCAAGGTCACGAACGCCGACCTTTCCGAAGGCGCGATCAAGCTCTCGGCCGGCCGCAAGCGCCATGCCCTGCTGGTGCCTGGCGAGGATGCCTCGCTTACTCCGAGGTGTCGGTAAAGAGCTTGCGCAGGATTCCCGGTGCGAGAATCGAGAGTGGATTCACCCTGACAGCAGGATCGTCGGCCGGACCGTCGACCTCGAAGGTGAATGCGAAGATGCCTCCGTGCTCGTCGGGGCCCGTGAGAATATCGCCAATGATGGGCACATTCTCCAGGATGGTGTTGAAGAGGTTGTCGGGAACCATGGTGCCCGAGAAATCGACCGTCTTCCGGCCGGTGTCGACGGTGCCGTCCAGGAGAACCCTGATTCCCTGGCCGAACAGGCGGCCATCCTCGACGGTGAGAAGATCGCCCTCCCGGCGGAAGGGAAGAAGCGCGGCGCGAAATACGAGACCCTCGTTTCTCAGGATGCTTTCAAGGCCCGGCAGCGACGCCAGCGAAAAGAGGTGTGCCAGGACCGGTGCGTCCTGCACGGAGAACCGCTCGACCTGAACGGTTCCGATGGTGACCGCTGGTGTCTGCCTCTCGTCGAACCAGCCCTTGACCGTCAGCACGCCGCCGATGATGTTGTCCATTTCGGCGAAGACCCGCACGGTATCGCCCATGTCCTCGGCCCGGTATTCGAAACGGCGTTCATCGGGCGAAACGCGCCTGATTGCCAAGATGACGAGTGATCCGCCCGAGATCTCGCCGTTGGCATCGAGGAATTCGAACCGGTCGTTCTCCAGAACCGCCTCGATCTTCAGGTTGTTGACCAGCCTGTCATCGGTTGTCCAGAGGCGGTTGACGGTGCCGCCGATCCGCAGTGGAGGCAGGACCGTGACGCCTGTGTCGTCTCCTCCCAGAGGCACCATGTCGATCGACCCGCCTTCGAGCCGGATGGCGTATCCGCCGTCCGGAGACGAAGCAACCGATCCCCGGACGTCCGTGCGTCCGATGGCCAGTCTTTCGAAGTCGAGGTCGAGGGAATCCGGTCCGATCGTGCCGGCGGCCCTTGCCGCGACGGTTCCCCCGAGGATATCGAGCGTCCGGATAACGAGTTCACCGCCCTCTTCGACAGCATCAAGGACGATATGACCCGGTTCTCCCCTGGCCTTGGCGCCCCCGAGGGAAGGAAGACCGAAGGCAGCTTCCTGCAGGTCCGCCCGGACATGCCAGGTCACCATGCCGCTCCCGGCAACCGTCCGGGAGACGGTGGCGTCGACGGGTCCGGAGACTCCGACGGGATCGATCAGACCAAGGGCTGCGCGCCCGGTTTCGTCAGGATTTCCAGTGAGCACCAGGGATTCGCGCACCGCCGGGTCTCCGTCGAGCGCCAGACGATACGAGACGGACACGGGAACACCGTCGAGCCGGGCCTGGCCTTCGAAGTCGAGCACGCCGGGTGCCTCGAGACTGATCGCTCCGCTGCCGCCGTCAACCAGATGATCCCCGATGCCGAAACCGAGATCGTCGAGATCGGCACCGAAGCGATAGTCGATATCGCCGGCTCCGGGATCGACAAGATTGGCAATCGTGATCTCCAGCACACCGGAGAAGGATCCGTCGAGGGTTTCAGGCTCGAACCGGCTTTCTTGCGGGAACGAAAGAGATTCGTGCCCGGCAATCGCAAGCGCCTCATGGACCGGGCCTTCGAGGTCGACGCTGATCGCCATTGCGCGATCGAATCCGGCCATGGTGATCAGGCCCGATGGGGTGGTGACTCCGGCGATGGAGCCGCCGCGGCTCTCGATTCTCACGGATTCTCCGGCGACCTCGACATGGCCGTCGACTCCCTTGAGAGGCGGCATGCCCTCCAGGAAGTCGATGGTGACGCCCCCGGCCTCGACATTGACGGTGAGGCCTTCTGTCGGTGGATCGTCTGCAGTGAGATCGCCAAGAGTGGAACGGAAGGCGAGCGAAGCTTTCCCGATGAGACCCTGCGAGAGGTGGTTCATGATCCATCCCCTTGCTGGCGGCGCGGTGACGACGGGCCAGTAGAGCGCGAGATCGTCGACCGGAAGATCGTTCGCATCGATGGTCAATTCGACGGCAGCCTCGTTGGTCCAGCCACTGACAAGAAGGCGCCCGCCAAGTCTGCCGTTTCTGATACCAGGGAAAAAGTCCGTCACCTCGAGGCCGTCGAAGCCCGGTGCGAGAGTTCCTCTCAGGCTGGTGGGACCAAGGTCGAAGGGATGCTCAAAGAGTTCGGGCACATCGACGTGTCCGCTCGGCGACTCGAGGAGGAAGGTTCCCTCCGTCAGTTCCAAATCGCTGTCGAACGAGAGATGGAAACCGGTATCAACGGCCAGAGCCGCACCAGAAAGATCGGGCAGTGACGGCACGAGTTCCTGCAGTGATGGCAACCAGATATCCGTCAGCCGGCCGGAGACGTCGATGCCGGAGTCTTCGAGCCGATGCACTCCCACCACTTCGAGAGGTAGTGCCTGAGAACCTGAACGCAGAACGGCTGCGAGGCTCAGCCGGATCTCACCGGCGTGCTTCCCGATTGACATGCCGGAATCGGGTGCATGCCAGACCAGACCGAGTTTCCGGTCATCGAAGGTGAGGTCGGCGTTCTTGAACCCGACATGCTCCAACCTTTCGAGCGGCGGCATGGAGCTTGCCAGGAGTATCCGCTCGAGCAGCGAGCGGTCGCCCGAAAGCCCGCTTGCTTCAGGCGCGGCACTGCCCAGACTGGCTGTGAGCGCAAAACTGATGGCCCCGTTCTCATCGCGAACAAGGTCGATTTTCGAGCCGGAAAGCGTGATGCCGACTGGCCGCACTTCTGCCTGCAGAAGTGCGGGAAGCGATATCGCCAGTCCGATCTCCCTTGAGGCGAACGCCACCTGACCGGTCTCGTCGAAGACAAGAACGTTGAGGAGTTTGAGGTCGAAGGTCCTGCGCCAGTCACCCCCGGAGACCACCACGTCGCCGACCCGTACCGCAATTCCAAGAGTGCTGTCGTTGATGGCCTCTTCCAGGTAGGGCGCAGCCTCGCCCAGGACGATCGGACCATCTCCAAGCCTCCAGGCGAGTCCCAGAAGCGCCAGAACGGCAAGGCCGGCAAGTATCCCGAGCGCGTGGATCAGGATACGTAGCGAGCGTCTGATCACGTGCCCTGCATTCCGGGCAGGCGCCACTTGACCGCGCCGGCCAGTCTGACCACGGTGCACGGAGTTCTTGCAGGCGTCGACATGACCTTCCGGACCCTTGAACAGATCACCACGCTGCCGGCCCCATTCGACAGGGAGCAGGCAACCGTCCGGCGGGAGCGCTGGCTGGCCGCCTCCAAAGGTGACCCCGATACCCGGGATTTATCGCACGAATTGAGCCACGATTCCACCGGAAGCGCCCTCCTCGATGCGGTTTTCGGCAACAGCCCCTACCTCGCGCGATGTCTTGTCCGGCATCCTGCGATTGTCTCTGTCTGGGCAACTGATGGCCCCGAGGCCAGCGTTCTTTCCGCTGTCGAGGGCCTGGTCCCGGACGTCGACGAACGCACCGTCATGCGGCAGCTGCGCCGGTCGCGGGCCATGAGCGCCGTGGCGGTGGCACTCAGCGACATTGCCGGACTGTGGACATGGCAGGAGGTGACGGCCTCGCTCTCCCGGTTTGCCGACACGGCCTGCCGGACCGCAGTCAATCATCTGCTTCTCAGGCTGGCGTCCGGGATGGGCCGCGGCGCTGTCGACCTTGACGATCCGGCAAGAGGCAGCGGTTTCATCGTCCTGGGCCTCGGCAAGCTTGGCGGCCACGAACTCAACTATTCCAGCGATATCGATCTCATCGTGCTCTGGGACGACGATCGCTTCATGCACTTCGGCAACGATCCCCTGTCGGTCTCGGTGCGCCTGACCCGCAATTTCGTGAAACTGCTTCAGGACCGTACCGCGGATGGTTTCGCATTTCGGACGGATCTCAGGCTGCGCCCGGATCCCGGAGCCACACCACTCGCCATGTCGGTCGACTCCGCGGAACTCTATTACGAGAGCCTCGGCCGGAACTGGGAAAGATCGGCGATGATCAAGGCGCGTCCGATAGCCGGCGACCTGGAAGCGGGCAAGACTTTCCTGGACCGGCTGAGGCCCTTCGTGTGGCGACGTCATCTCGACTTCGAGGCCATCAGGGACATTCATGCGATCAGGCGCAAGATTCACGCCGTCAGGGGCGGCAGTGTCGTCAAGATCCCCGGACACGACCTCAAGCTCGGGCGCGGCGGCATCAGGGAGATCGAGTTCCTTGTCCAGGCACAGCAGCTGATCTTCGGCGGCCGCAACCCCGGACTGCGCCGCCGGGCAACCCGCGAGGCTCTCGATGCCCTGCACGAGGCGCAGTTCATCGACAGGTCCGCACGGGACGATCTGAAGAACGCCTACGGCGAACTGCGGCGCATCGAGCACCGCCTGCAGATGATCGACAACGCCCAGACCCACGAGGTGCCTTCGACAGAGGACGGACTCGACCACATCGCGACATTCCTGGGCCATGGCAGCCGCAGCGAATTCGAGGGTAATCTCGACGCCATCCTGCGATCCGTCGAAACCCACTACGCGAACTTCTTCGAGGAAACCGGCGAAGACGTACCGGCTATGCCGGCACCCGGCGGATCGGGGGGAGAGTTCGAGAGCCTGCTGGGACGCATGGGCTTCGCGGACAGCGCCAGGATCGCCGCGCTTGTCGACACATGGCGTGATGGCCAGGTCCGCGCCCTGCGTCACGAGCGATCCCGCGAACTCGTCGAAGGGCTGCTCTCCCGCATTCTCGCTGTCTTCTCGGCGACCGGGGAGCCGGACGCGGCGCTCCTTAACTTTCATGGGTTTCTCGGTCGTCTCCCGGCCGGCGTGCGTTTCTTTTCTCTTCTGGAACGCCAGCCCCGCCTGCTCGATCTCGTGGCGGAAATCATGGCGCTGGCACCGCGTCTTGCCTGCGAACTGGGCGCGTCACCGGTACTCCTGGACTATGCGCTCAGCCGCGAGTTTCCCGAACCCATGCCGAAGATGGTGTTGCTCGAGAAGGAACTGGCAGCCGTTCTGGACGAGGCCGAGCATGAGGAGGATCTTCTGGACCGGGTCCGACGCTGGTTTCATGATCGGGAATTCCGTCTCGCGGTCCATCTTGTGCGGGGAAGTGCAGACGCGCGGCAGACGTCACAGTGTCTCTCGGATCTGCGTGATGTCATTGTCCGCCAGCTTCTCGTGCGCGTCGCCGAACTCTTTCAAATGCGCCACGGCCGTCTGCCTCGAAGCGCGGTCGCCGTCGTCGCGACGGGACGATACGGCGCGCGCGAACCGAAGTTTGGTTCGGTTCTCGACCTGGCGATCATCCACCACCACGATCGACCAGACCTCCATTCCGACGGTCCACGGCCACTGGGCGCGGAGTCCTGGGTCATCAGACTTGTCCAGCGCCTGATGGCGGCGTTGACGGTCACGACAAATGCCGGCCCGTTGTTCGACATCCGGCTCGATCTCGTGTCGCCGGGAACAGGCGGTGCCCGGACCAGCAGTCTCGAGCGCCTCCACCGCCTCCGGGAGCACGACGCCGATCAGCGGGATCTCCTCACACTGGCCAGTGCCCGGGTGGTTGCCGCGACCGGTTCGCTCGCCGAACGGACCGAAGAGACGATTACCGGAGTGCTGGCTGTTCCCAGGAACCCTGCTGTCCTTGCGGAGGCCATCGTCGACCGGCGCCTGCGTCTTGTCGAGGAACATGGGGAAGTGGGATTGCTGGATGTGGAGCGCGCGCAGGGCGGGATGATCGACCTCGAACTGGTGATGCACTTCATGAAGCTGACATGCCCCGGAGCGCCCGGAGACCCCGCGTTTGCCTGTGACGATCTCGAGAGGGCGCGAGAGTTGATGCACGGTATCCGGACAGTCACCGAATGCGCGCTCGGAGAACCGGTTCGGCAAACGCCCCGGGCGCTTGCCATGTTGCTCGCCCGCGTCGCCGGTTCACCGGATTTCGAAGAGTTGAAAAGGCGCCTGACATGTTCGAGAGATCAGGTGCGGCGTGCCTTCGAGCATGTTGCCGCACAAGGAACAGCCGCCAGGGGAGAGGTGCCATGAGCGGACCCGGGCCCGGCGATCCCGCGCCCGACTTCACCGCCGGAATCAACGACGGCGGATCTCTCAGCCTTTCATCCCTGAAGGGAAGAAACGTCGTTCTCTATTTCTATCCCAGGGACGACACGCCTGGATGCACGAAAGAGGCGCTTGGATTTCGTGACAGCATGGCGGAACTTGCTGAAGCGGATACGGTGGTTGTGGGCGTGTCGAGGGACAGTATCCGGCGTCACGACAACTTCCACGCCAAACACGGTCTCAACTTCACGCTGGTCTCGGATGCCGATGGCGCGATCTGTGAGGCCTGGGGTGTGTGGATCGAGAAAATAAACTACGGGCGTCGCTACATGGCTATCGAGCGCGCGTCATTCCTCATCGACAGGCGCGGCATTGTCCGTGAGGTCTGGCGCAACGTCAGGGTAAAGGGACGTGTCGAGGCTGTCGTCGGTGCCGCCAGGGCCCTGGCGGTCAGTTCCGGTCCTCGGCTATCGTGATCCTGTAGCTGCACCGGTCCGCGCCGGAAAGCAGGTGGCTGGTGCGTTCGACCTTTACGGTTCGGCCCAGGATGTCCTGGAACATTTCCAGTTCCGAGGTGCACAGGCCGTCACAGATGCGTGCGGCTGCGTTGATGGGGCAGTGGTTCTCGATGAATTGATAGCGGCCAGCGCCGTTGTTTTCCCACTCCGCCATGAATCCGTCGGCCGTGCGCTGTTCCGCCAGAACGGCAAGCCGCTCCTCGGTGGAGCTGTCCGTCTCCATGCACGAGCGGTACTTGGTTGTGGTCTCCTTTCGGTGGGCCCTGATCAGTTTCTTCAGGCCGGAGGCGCCGAAGACATTGCGCACGCATCGCAGCAGTGCGGCCGTGAGATCGCCGTGGCTGTCCGGAAATTCGTCGTTTCCCCGCGGTGTCAGCGACCAGATCCTTGCGGGCCGGCCGATCCCGCTGCGCGGTTCGCGGTAGTCTGTCAACCGGTCGCCACGCAGCCGCAAGAGGTGCTGGCGAACGGCGACATCGGTAATGTCGAGATGGGAGGCGAGGGTGCCCGCCGACATCGGACCCCTTGTTTTCAGAAGGTACAGGATCTGTCGCCGCCCGTTTCCCCTGACTCTCACCATAAGGGACAGTGACGCATCGACCGATGACGGTCAAGGAGTCAGTCAGGAAAGGAACCGCGGCAGCCAGAGAACCAGGTCGGGAATCGCAAAGAGCAAGGCCACGCGCACCGGTTCGACACCGATGAAGGGTGCGAGGCCGCGGAATGTCTCGCCCAGGGCCACGTCCCGGGCAAGTCCGTGAATCACGTAGACGTTCATGCCGACAGGCGGCGTGATGAGGCCGAGTCCGACGACCACCAGAGCCGTCATCCAAAGTGGAATGAAATATCGGCGTCCGTCCGAGCCGGCAACTAATGACAACAGGTTCACCACGATGTGATCGATGTCCGAGTTTTTGAACTTGAGTTCCGCCAAGAGGGTGAAAACGATCATGAACCCTGACCAAGTCGCATGCATTGTGGGGTTCTTGCGCGGATCTACATGGCGCCATGCCCACACGGGCGACCGTGAGACCGAGGCTGCCGCCGGACGTATCGGCGGGGTCATATCAGGGATGCTCGAGGTCAATGGGTCGCTCGGTTGACGATGCAACCGTCTTCACGGACGACGCGGAGGATACAAGGGCATGCCCTTCGGCTACGAGACGGTCAACTATGGCGTTGGAGAATACGTGCGGGGATGGCTCACACGAACGGTATTGAATCGTTCCGGGCGATGCAGAAACGCGATCGCACGGGCACGTTCCACAAGATCAGCCCGAAGTCAGCGGTCTTTTCTCGTGCGTGACTTGATCCACGAGGCTCAGCGGCTCACCCACCGCGGTATCCAGTACCCGGCATCTGTTCGGCATCCAATGTTTAGATGCAGCTTCGAGAATCAACTGACTCGATGATCATCTCCGGGAAGTCGGGAGGGGTCGCCTGAGCCCGGTAGGGTGGTCGTTTTGGAATCGCAAATCGACCCTCCCCGCACGCCGGTTTCCGCGCTTCGATGGCCGCCCATGCGTCCGGAACGCCCCGCGCGCCATCCGAGCCAAGGGAGACGGGAATGACGGAAGAGAACAATTATCTGAACACGCGCCAGGCTGCCGACTGCCTCGGCCTGGCGGCGTTGACGCTGGCCCGCTACCGGATTGAGGGTAGCGGGCCGGTTTGTCACCGTTTCGGCACCTGCGTGCGCTATCTGCGCGCCGACCTCGACGCCTGGGCGGCCGTGGGCCGGCGCGTCTCGACCGCGGACGACGGCACGGTGCTCGCGGGAGCGGCCCGATGAGGGGCGCGGAGAACTGCCGCAGCGGCAACGCTGCCGCAACGCTCATCTATGCGGTACTCGACAGCGGTGCCTCCTTGGTATCGGGGCCAGATGACCCTGATTTCCTTGGTCATGATGCGGATTCCTCTTTTCGTTCATCGGTCGGGAGCAGGAACGTCTTGGCGGGTTTTGCGGGGTGGTACATGCGCACGCATGATATGTAGATTACAGACAACTTCCTTCGGTCAAATGATTATGGAAATCAACATATGATCCCATTGTCGATTGACCGCACTAGCGTACAGTGCTAACTAAAGACAACATAATACCAGCCAATGTAGTTCGAAACAGGCATGCCCAGACCAACGAAAATCGCAAGCTCTCCCCCGGCCGCGGTCGAGGACACGCTGGAACGGCTAGGCCGGAACATTCGTACGGCGCGGCTGCGCCGCAAGCTCCCGCAGGCCGAGCTGGCGGAGCGCATGGGCGTCTCCCGGTTCGTGGTGGCCGACGTCGAGAGAGGCAAGCCAACGACCGGCGTGGCGGTTTACCTGGGTGCATTGTGGGTCTTGGGCCTGCTCGGTCACATGCGCGAGGTGGCCGACCCCGATCGCGATGACGAAGGCAAGACCCTGGAACGCTCGCGCAGTCCCAGGAGAGCGGGAAGCCGCCGGGTGCTGAGCGATGACTTCTGAGCGTGAGTGCTTCGCCTACATCGTCCTGCCGGACGCGACGGAGTTTGTGACGGCCGGCCGTTTTCGATGGATCGATGAGGGGACCGGAGGGGTCGGCGAGTTCGTGTACGGGCGTTCGTACCGCGCGCGGGACGATGCGGTCGAGCTCGATCCGGTCGAGCTCCGTCTCTCCGACCGGGTCTACGAGACGGCCCGCATGGACGGATTCTTCGGCGCGATCCGGGATTCGATGCCGGACTTCTGGGGGCGGCGCTTGATACAACGCAACGCCGGCTTGGCCGAACTTGCGGAGTTCGACTACCTAATGCAGGGGCCGGACGACCGCGCCGGTGCATTGGGCTTCGGTCTTGGCGTCGAGCCTCCCGGCCCGAGGCGGCTGTTCAACCGGACGTTGGAACTCGAAGATCTCCAGCGCGCGGCGGATGCGATTCTCGACGACGACGGGGACCGCGCGGGTTCCGCCGGAGAGCGGGCCGAAGAGTTGCTTCTGCTCGGCACATCGATGGGCGGCGCCCGTCCCAAGGCGGTGGTGGAAGACGAGAGCGGGCTCTGGATCGCCAAGTTCGGTCATGACGACGACCGCTGGAACCAGCCACGCGTCGAGCACGGCCTGCTCTGCCTCGCCCGGGCATGCGGCCTGAATGTCCCCGACAGCCGTATCGATACTGTCGGTGAACGCGATGTGCTGCTTGTGCGCCGGTTCGACCGTGACCGGACGGACGCCGGCTATCGCCGGCATCGTATGACGAGCGCCATGACACTGCTGCGTAGTGGCGACAGTTTCCACGACCGCGACGACTGGTCCTATCTTCTGCTGGCTGACGAAATCCGCCGGGCAAGCGCGAGACCGGATGACGATCTGCGCGAACTGTTCGGCCGGATGTGCTTTAACGCGGCGGTTTCCAACCTGGACGATCACCCGCGCAATCACGCGATCCTCGCGAAGGGACGGCAGTGGCGCCTCAGCCCGGCCTTCGACCTGACGCCCACGCCGGCGGTGTCGCGTGAACGCCGCGACCTCGCCATGACTTGTGGCCGCTTCGGGCGCTACGCGAACAGGATCAACCTTCTCAGCGGTCATGGGCGGTTTCTGCTGGACGAGGCCGCGGCCGAGGCGGCATTCGAGCGGATCGTGCGTACCGTCCATGCAGAATGGCATGCGGAAATGCGGCGCGCCGGTGCGAGCGAGCGGGACTGCGAAACGGTCGCGTCAGCGTTTCTCTATGAGGGATTGTTTTACGAAAATGTGACCTAGGCGCGCGGTGAGGTTCGCGATATGCCGACGATGCAACCGACAGGGGTCGAATCACAGGTTGGCGATCTCGCTCGCTTCTACCAGGCGCTCGAAGATGCCGGCGCGCAGGAACGGGCGACGGTGCTGGCGGCGGTCGAGGACCGCCTCCAGGGGTTCCTGTTCGGGGCCGGCGGCCGGCTACGCCGAGGCCCGCGTGAGCCTCGGGCAGCCGATCGGAGGCGGGCCCGATTCGGCGCCTGCGCGGTCACGCTCGGCGCCGCGGCCCCAACGGCTGGTACGTGTAGCGGGGCGAAGGCGCCGCGGGCGCGAAGCCGGAACGGATGTCGCTGCCTGGAGGCGTCATGGCGCCCGAAGCGGTCGACCTCGATCTTGCGCGGCGCTTGCTGGCGCTGCCGCGCGAGGTCGGCGTGCATCCCGGGGCCTGAGGGACCGCGGCATTGCCGGTTCGCTGGCCTGGAACCCGCGGCCGTCGGGCCGGGGTCCGAAGCTGACGCTCACCCAGAGCATCGGGGCGGGGGCGTCGGGCGGCAAGGATGCGCTGCTGTCGCGCACCACGCTGGAGGGGCTTGCGGCCAACGACAACGGCGACGGGCAGCGGCGCCTGGAGGCGCGGCTCGGCTACGGCTTTGGGATGTTCGGGGGCCAGTTCACGGGCACGCCGGAGATCGGCCTGGGCCTGTCGGAGGCGGGCCGCGACTAGCGCTTCGATGACCCGCTTGGACCATGGTGGCAGCCGTGACGAGCGAAGAACCGCAGATGGCGCCGAATCCCGCGGCGCCGGTAATCTGCAAGTGCGCGCCGTTCATGCCTGACTGCGTGGCGAACTGCCCCATTGAGTGAGGAAGAGCGGGATGACGGCGAAGCTGGCGTCTGACCTGCGCCGGGTCCGGCGCGGTATCGCTGGAGTTCTCGGTCGAGGCGCGCCGGCGCGAGAGCGCGAACGACGATGTCTCGCCCGAGCACGGGATTGGGTTGAGGGCGACGAGCACGAGGACCACCGCACCCACCAGCACCCGGACTTGAGCCAGGCGCACGAGAACGTGCCGGTGACGCGGTTCGGGAGGATGTCCGGGCGCCTGCAAGGGCCTGTCTGGTCAGTCCTGATAGTGGCGCACGAGCGCCGTTGCCTCGTCGAAGAGCGCCTGGCCGTAGAGACCGCTTTCCGTGTGGTGCCGGGTCATTTCCGGTAGACGCAGGGCGAGAGTCACCTCGTAGGGAACCGGCGCGCCCTCGACGACTCCCTTTGAAATGGCCTCCGGCACTGCGCCCAAAGCCGCGCGAGCCGCGTTGGTCTGGCGTGTCGGTGCCCTCAGTTCAGGACCGGCGAGGTCCTTCAGCGAGGTAACCGGGGTCTCGCGCGTGTGGATCACTCCCGGAGCATGGGCGTGAAGGATCAGGGGCTTGATCCCGCGGAACTCTTCGACGAGGTGATCGTCATGGAAATCCATGACCGCCTGGCTCGCGGCTTCGGCCGAGGCCACGACGAAGGGTAGCTCGAAGACCTCGACGATCGGAGAGCAGCCCGCCGTGTAGCCCGGCAGCGTCCAGACGATATCGACGATGCCCGTCCGTGCCTGGTCGAAGAGCTGTTGCGGCTTCCCACCCGGGGTCATCGGCGGGTAGATCCCGATCTTCAGCGGGCCGTCCGACTGCTCCTCCACGCGTTCCATCCAGGGTTCGGGGAACGTCTTCCGGGTATCGGACTGAGGCGGCAGGAAGTGATGGAGCCTGAGGGCGACTTCCTGCGCGGCCGAGGGCAGGGCGCTCGATGAGAACATGATGAGGCAGACAAGGAGTGCCGTTCGAACATGTCATGGCGGTCACGTGCCGGTGGGGGGCGCGGACATTACAGCGCGGCAATCGCGTCTTTCGCCTGCGATGGACGATACCGCGTCACTCCGCTAGCTTCACGCCGTCATGGCTACCGTCACCATCGCCACCTGGAACATCAACTCCGTGCGCCTCCGGATCGGGCTCGTTCTCGATTTCCTGAAGGAGTACCGGCCCGACGTGCTGTGCCTCCAGGAAATCAAGACACGGGAGGAGACCTTCCCCTTCGAGCCGATACGCGAGGCGGGCTGGTCACATATCGCGGTCGCCGGCTTCAAGGGCTACAACGGTGTTGCGACGCTGAGTCGCCTTTCCTTCACCGGGAGCCAGGTCATTTCCTGGTGCGACAGGAATGACGGCCGCCACGTCCGGGTGACCTTCGAGGACGGCCTCGAACTCCACAACGTCTACGTACCGTCGGGCGGAGACGTACCGGATCCCGGGATCAACGACAAGTTCGCGCACAAGCTCGACTTTCTCCGCGACATGACCGCATGGTGGTCCGCGATCAGTCAGAAGGGCGCCAGGAGGATTCTTGTCGGCGATCTCAACATCGCCCCCCTCGAGAACGACGTCTGGTCCCACAGGAAGCTCATCAAAGCCGTCTCCCATACCCCGGTCGAGGTGGCGGCGCTGGAAACCCTTCAGACCTCGCATGACTGGATCGACACGGCCCGGCACTTCGTTCCGGCAACCGAGAAACTCTATTCGTGGTGGCCCTACCGGAGTGGCAGGGACTGGTCGGTTCGCGACCACGGACGGCGCCTCGATCACATCTGGATCACGCCCGCCCTCAAGCCGTCGCTGGAGAGTTGCGAGACCTTGCGGCACATGCGCGGCCGGGAGAGTCCGAGCGATCATGTACCGGTGATCACGACCCTGGAGCTTGGCGGATGACCGGAAAGAAGGGCTGGCGCATCGCTCGCGAAGGCTGGGTTGCGACGGTGACCCTCGACCGGCCGGAAAAGCACAATCTTCTGAAGATGGCGGAGGTCGACGGCCTGATAGGGGATCTCGACGGCCTCGATCGGGACGAAGCCCTGAGGGTCATCGTGCTGACGGGTTCGGGGACCCGGACCTTCTCGGCCGGAGTCGATCTCGGCGATGTGCTGACCCGCGACTGGACGGACAATCCCGTGGAGCGCCTCGCCGACAGGATCGAGTCGCTGCGTCCGGTGACGGTCTCGGCACTCAACGGCAGCGTCTACGGCGCTGCGGCCGACCTTGCCCTTGCCTGCGATTTCCGGATCGGTGTCGAGGGCATGCGCCTCGTCATGCCGCCGGCGAGATTCGGACTCGTGTTCCACGAATCGGGCCTGCGCCGCTTCATCGAGAAACTTGGACCCCAGGTCGCCCGCCGCCTGTTTCTGGCCGCACAAGACATGACCGACCGTGTTCTCTTCGAAATCGGCTATCTGGACCGGCTTTGCGCACGAGACGATCTCGGGGAGACCGTGACGGAATTCACCGGGCGTCTCGCCGGCCTTTCCCCGCTCTCGCTCGCCATCACCTCCAAGGCCATCACCGACATCTCCAGGGGCACGCTCGATTCCGCGTGGCTGAAGCGCGAGACCGTGGCCAGCTTCGGCACCGACGATGCCCGGGAGGGTATGACCGCGGCCCGCGAGAAACGTCCGCCCGTCTTCAGCGGGCGTAGAGGGTGAGCGAATCGCCCTTCACCTCGTAGCCGCCTGTCTGCGACAGAAAGCCCATGCCGAGGAGAGAGTGGTCCATGGGCGTCTCGATGACGGACACGCGGAGATTCCTGACCGAGACGGGACCGATCCGCAGTTCCTGAAGAACCAGCGGCGCGCCGAGGACCATGCCGTTGGCGGTCTCATAGGCGCGGACGAAGGCGAGACTGGAGGCGTCGATGCCGAGCTTCAGGGCATCGGCTGGTGAGAGGATCACATCGCTGGCGCCGGTATCGACCATCATGAGAATCGGGACGCCGTCCGCGAGAGCTTCCACGACGAAGTGCCCGTCCCGCCTCGCGCGAAAGCTGATGTCCCGTTCGTTCTCGCTGTAGCCCCTCTCAGGCCAGAAATCGCCCCGGACCCGGTCGAGCACCCACGAGGCCTCGTCACGAAAGCTGTAGGAGACGAAGATGAGTGCGCCCGCCACGAGCCAGATCGCGGCGTGGCGCAGTCTGCGTCCCATTCAGGACTTCCCGGCTTTCGCGTCAGCCATGTTCGGCAATCAGCGAGGCGAGATAGGCATTGACGGTCCGCGGTGCGTGACGGTTGAGCGAGACGTGCCCAAGGCCCGGAAGCTCGTGGTAGCGGCCGTGGCGTGCCGCATCGGCCACCTTGCGCACGAGTCCTGGCGGAGTCTGAATGTCCTCGGAAAATGCGATCGCATGAATCGGTACGGGACAGGTTGCGAGTGCCTCGATGACATCGTAATCGAGGCACGGTTGCCACTGGGCGATCAACATCTCCGGATTCCGCCCGGCAAAGCGCGGGGTGTAGGCGGCCTTCACCCGCTCCCAGAGGTCCTCGTCCTGGATGGCGTTCGCAGGATAGGCGAAGGCCGCGTAGTGGCAGGCTGCAAAATCCGCGGGCATGGCGAGGCGGACGAGGTGGGGATGGTTGATCGCGACCTGCTGGGTGATGAGCGCGCCCATCGACAGGCCGGCAAGGATGACCGGGGGCCTGCAGAAGGCCTCGATGATGGCGGCGCAGTCTTCGCCGAACTGCTTCATCGACCAGGGTGGCGGCGAACTCGTGGTTTCTCCGGCGCCCCGGGGATCGTAGGCTGTCGAACGCAGGTGCGCGGAAAAGTGATCGAACCGGTCGGGCCAGTAGTGCGCGGCACTGTCGCCTCCGGGAACCCAGACGATGTCCGGACCGTCTCCTGCCTGGAGAACCCGGAACCTGGCATCCGGCATCTCGTGATAGTGGACGCTGACGATGTCCTCGAATGCTGCCACGGCCGGCTCCCCTTCGCTCTTCGCCAGGCGACCGTAGTACGCCCTCATGGTCGGAGCAATCGGGCTGCCCAATCGCCGTCTTGGACTGGAGAAACTTGGGCGGTAGAGTGCGGAACATCAACAAACCCTTGAAGGAGACACCACCATGGTTGCCGTATCGAAGATCGCTGGCGAGAAGGGCATCAGGTATTTCCTGATCAGCTTCTCGGACCTCGCAGGCGTTGCCCGTTCGAAGCTGGTACCGGCTGCCGCGATCGACGACATGGTGGCCAACGGCGCTGGGTTTGCCGGATTTGCCACGCATCTCGACATGACTCCCGCCCATCCCGACATGTTCGCGGTTCCCGATCCCGAATCGCTGATCCAGCTTCCCTGGAAGCCGGAGGTCGGCTGGATGGCCGGAAATCTCGTGATGGACCGCCGGGAAGTCGAACACGGCCCCCGCAATGTCCTGCGCCGGATGATCGCGTTGGCGAAGGAGCGGGGATACCGCCTCAAGACCGGGGTGGAATGCGAATACCACCTGATCAATGCCAACGGGACCGACATCTCCGATCCGCGGGACACCATGGCCAAGCCCTGCTACGACCAGCAGGCGTTGATGCGCCGCTACGACGTCGTCGCCGAGATCTGCGATGCCATGCTGTCGCTGGGCTGGGGTCCCTACCAGAACGATCACGAGGATGCCAATGGCCAGTTCGAGATGAACTGGGACTACGACGACGTGCTGATAACCGCCGACCGGCATACCTTCTTCAAATTCATGGTGAAGTCGATCACCGAGAACCACGGCCTGCGCGCAACCTTCATGCCCAAACCGTTCACCCACATCACAGGCAACGGCTGCCACACCCACGCGAGCCTCTGGGATGTCTCCGGCACCACCAACCTGTTCCACGATCCCCAGGGAGAACTGGGAATCTCCGAACTGGGATACACTTTCCTTGGCGGCGCTCTCAAACACGCCCGCGCGCTCACCGCGATCTTCAATCCCGCGGTCAACAGCTACAAGCGCATCAATGCGCAGGTGACAGCCTCGGGAGCCACGTGGTCGCCCAACACCGTGTCCTACACCGGCAACAACCGCACCCACATGGTCCGGATACCCGACGAGGGAAGGTTCGAGTTCCGCCTGATGGATGGTGCGGCCAACCCCTATCTGGCCCAGGCTGCGCTGCTCGCCGCCGGGCTGGACGGCATTGCCAGCAAGGCGAATCCCGGAAAGCGCCTCGATGTCAACATGTACGAGACGGATCCCGATTCCCTCGATGTCGAGAGGTTGCCGCTCAATCTTCTGGACGCCGTGCGGGTGGCCGAAACGAACACGATGCTGCGCGAATACCTCGGCGACGAAACCATGAATGCCTTCCTTGCCATGAAGAAGCGAGAATGGCTCGACTACACGCGCCATCTCACCCAGTGGGAACGCGACCACACCCTCGATTGCTGAGGATCGAGAAGGCACGGCGCCCCGGGTATCCCGTTCAACGGACGGGACCGACACGAGATGATCCTCGTCTTCGGCTCGATCAACATGGATTTCATCATCCGGGTGCCGCATCTCCCCGAACCGGGCGAGACGGTGGTGTCGCCCGGGCATCTCACGGCACCCGGAGGCAAGGGGGCGAACCAGGCTGTCGCTGCCGCCCGCGCCGGTGCACGTGTGGCGATGGCAGGTTGCGTGGGACCCGACGAGTTCGGCAGGGAAATGGTCGCCATCATGAAACGGGAGGATATCGACACGAGCCTCATCGGGATTGCAAAAAAGCCGACCGCGCTGGCAATCATCGCGGTCGACGACGAGGGAGCGAACCAGATTGTCGTGTCGAGCGGCGCCAACAACGAGGCAGGACAGGCGTGCATATCAGATGACGTGCTGGTCCGTGCAACAACCGTGCTCCTGCAACACGAAGTGCCGGACGAAGAAAACTCCGTCCTTGCCCGGCGGGCACGGGCCGCCGGCGTGCGTGTGATCCTCAATGCCGCGCCCGCGGGGCCAGTCGAACCGGAAACGCTCGATCTTCTGATCGTGAACGAAATCGAGGCGGCCGCAGTCGGCACCGTCCGGGGCCTGGCAGGTGCCGATCCTGTCGGCCTGGCGAGCCATCTCGCCCAGTCCGCCGGACTGACGACCGTGGTGACACTGGGCGAACGGGGTGCCGTCGCCTATGGACCTGTCGAAAGGTGGAAGATAGGCAGCCTTGCGATCCGGCCTGTCGACTCGGTGGGTGCGGGCGATGCCTTTGCAGGCACCTTGGCCGCGGCACTCGACAGAGGCATGGCCATGCCCGATGCACTGCGCCGTGCGTCTGTCGCCGGTGCCCTGGCGTGCCTGGAACACGGCGCCATGCCGGCCCTGCCAGGTGCCGCAGCCGTCGACGCCCGCCTGGCGGAGATGGCTCCGGCCGTCGCGTTCTGATGCCAGGGCAGCCCCGCGTGTGACTGACCGGCGCGGCCATCGGGACATGGGCACGCCCCGTCGAAGGCGCCGATCAACCGCCGTCGCAGGTTCGTCCAGGATGGTGGCGCTCGACGCCCTCATGGCCTGTCTCGAGGACCGTCAACCGCTTGACCACGTCCTGGAACGGGACAGGCGGTTTTCGGATCTTGCGGCGCGCGACCGGGCTCTCGTGCGGACGGTCACCTCGGAGGCCTGCCGCCGTCTCGGTCAGATCGACGATCTGATCGGTGCCTGCCTTGACCGTCCGCTGGCTGCCAGGGCGCGGACGGTGCGCTCAATACTGCGCCTTGGCATCGCTCAGCTCCTGTTTCTCGGCTTTGCGCCGCATGCAGCCATCGATACTTCGGTCCACCTCGCGCATGCCCGTGCCAGTGGCATGGCCCCTCTCGTCAACGCGGTCCTGAGGAAGCTTCAGAGGGATGGGGCCGCCATGGTGGCCCGCCAGGATGCGGTCCATCTCAACACGCCCGGCTGGCTGTTGCGGTCCTGGCAGAATGCCTGGGGCGCCGCCGGTGCAAGCGCCGTGATCAAGGCGCACATGAAGCGCGCGGACCTCGACATCACCGTCACGGATGATGCCGAAGGCTGGGCCGAGAGACTTGGCGGGCGCGTTCTTCCGACCGGCAGCCTCCGGGTCCCGGCGGCCGGCGCGGTCACGAGCCTGCCGGGCTATGCGCTGGGCCGATGGTGGGTTCAGGACGCGGCAGCCTCGATTCCTGCCCGCCTGCTGGGCGATGTCAACGGCAAGGACGTTCTCGATCTCTGCGCCGCGCCGGGAGGCAAGACGGCGCAGCTGGCCGCGGCCGGCGCGCGCGTGACTGCCCTCGATCAGTCCGAAGAGCGGATGCAAAGGCTGCGCACCAACATGAAACGCCTGGGCTTCGATGTCAGGACGATTGTCGCGGATGCCGCCATGTGGCGTTCCGAAACGCCGTTCGATGCCGTGTTGCTGGACGCGCCTTGCAGCGGGACCGGCACGATACGCCGGCATCCCGACATCCTGTGGACGAGAACACGGGACGATCCCGGGCGCCTGGCGAATCTGCAGCAGCAACTGATCAGGAACGCACTGGCGAATCTCTCCCCCGCCGGCAACCTCGTCTATTCCGTGTGCTCCCTGCAACCGGAAGAAGGCGAGGCGCATCTTTCCGGCCTGCCGTCATGCTGCCGCCTCGATCCGGTCCGGCCGGACGAGGTCGCCGGCATGGGCGAAGCCGTGAACCGGGAAGGCTGCCTTCGAATTCTTCCGTTTCACATGGCCGAGGAGGGCGGCCTTGACGGCTTCTTCGTCATGCGCTTGCGGCATTGCGGTGAAGCTGGTACCTCAATCCCGTGAAGCAGCCCTTACGCATTGCTCCATCCATTCTTTCCGCCGATTTCTCCCGGCTCGGCCAGGAAATTCGCGCAATCGACGAGGCCGGATGCGACTGGCTCCATGTCGACGTGATGGACGGCCATTTCGTCCCCAATCTCACGTTGGGTGCGTCGGTCATTGCCGCCTTGCGGCCGTACAGTGCCAAGCCCTTCGATGTTCATCTGATGATCAGTCCCGTCGATCATCTGCTCGAAGGTTTCATCCGCGCCGGAGCCACGATCGTGACCGTGCATGTTGAGGCATCGGCCCATGTTCACCGCACACTGCAAACCATCCGGGAAGCGGGTCTGAAGGCCGGCATCTCGCTCAATCCCCAGACACCGGCGGTCGCGGTCGCCCCCCTCCTGGATCTCGTCGACCTCGTCCTGGTGATGACTGTCAATCCCGGATTCGGGGGGCAGGCATTCCTCGAGGGCGTCCTGCCGAAAATCGCCGAGCTGCGCACGATGATCGACGCAAGCGGGCGTCGAATCGATCTCGAGGTTGACGGCGGGATAACGCCCCGGAGCGCGCGACTCGCGGCAGAGGTCGGCGCCGATGTCCTCGTTGCGGGTACATCGGTCTTCACGGGCGGGCCCGAACGTTACGCCGGCAACATCCAGGCGCTCCGGGGTTAGCGATGGCGCCGCGGGCGAGCGAGCAGGGCCCGTTCGCCGGACCGGCGGAGAGCCTCAGATCAGCGCTGTTCACAAGCCGTCTCTACCGCCTCTTCCTTGCGCGGGAGGTGCCGGACCGGCTGCTCCAGACTCTCAACGATCCCTGGCCGGGCGACGCCGAGAAGGGCCGCGCCATCAGCGAGGGCCACTGGAGGCTGGCGAACCAGACACTCACCTTCGATCCCAGGCTGGGGCCACCGGAGTGGTATCCTTCGGATGCCTGGAGCGGCTGGCTCGAGGAACTGCACAGCTTCACATGGTTGCGCGATCTCCAGGAAGCGGGAGGACACGCGCGCCAGATCGCACGGGTGACCCTGGCAGGCTGGATGTCAGATTGCGGATCGTGGAACCGGTTCTCCTGGCGTCCCGACATCCTGGGCAGGCGCATGGCCTCCTGGATCACCCATCACGGCTTCCTTATCGGAGATGCCGAGGCCCGGCTCCGTCATCAGTTCTTCAGGAGTCTGACCGAACAGACCCGTCATCTAGCCCGTGCCGCGACACGTGGCCCCGAAGGCCTCGGCAGGATCGCGGCGCTCAGAGCCCTGGTGTTCGCCGGGGTGGCACTGCCCGGCTCCGCACGGCGGATGCCCCAAGTCCTGCGTCTTCTCAGGCACGAACTGGACCACCAGATGTTGCCGGACGGCGGTCAGCGCGAGCGCAATCCCGGTGTCCAGTACCGCCTGTTGCGCGATCTCGTGGATATCCGCCTGGCCCTGATGCAGGGCCGCTACCCTGTTCCCGACTGGCTTCAGCAAACCATCGACCGCGCCGCACCGATGCTACGGTTCTACCGCCATGGTGACGGAAGTCTGGCGCTCTTCAACGGTTCGAAGGAGGAAAAGCCCGATCTCATCGACAACGTGCTCGCCATCGGCCAGGCAACCGGCCGGCCGCTGCGCCGGACGCCCTACACGGGATACGAAAGGATGGAGGCCGGCAGCTCCGTCGTTCTCGTCGACTCCGCCTGGCCACCGGCGGCCGAGTGGACAGCCCGTTCCCATGCCGCGCCTCTTGCTTTCGAGATGAGTGCCGGACGGGAACGGCTGATCGTTTCCATGGGTGCCTGGCACGGCCCCGACAGCGACTGGCGTCAGGCAGCCCGGGAAACCGCGGCGCATTCGACCATGACGGTGAACAACCGGAGTCTGGCGGAATTCAGGAAGGACGGAAGCCTTGGCCGGGGCCCGCGCGAGGTCCTTGCCGAGAGGCGGGAAAAGGACGGCTATATAACGCTCATCATGAGTCATGACGGATACCGTCCACAGTTCCGTCTGATCCATCACCGCACGCTCATGCTCACGGCAGATGGCAACGCGCTTCATGGCGAGGATGTCCTTGAGGGCCCCGGTGGCGAGCGTTTCTCCCTGCGTTTCCATCTTCACCCCGACGTCAGGACGGTGATCGCGCCCGACAGCCAGGGCGTGCTGCTCAGCCCGAAGTCGGGGAAAGCCTGGCGCCTGAGTGTCAGGGGTGGTGTGCTGGAACTGGTCGGCAGCGTCTACCTGGGAACGGGCAGCATGAGACGTTCGCACCAGGTTGTCGTGTCCGGAGGACTCAACGGTGTCAGGAACATCGTCCAGTGGTCCCTCGAACGCATCGAGGGCAGGCCCAGACGGAGAAGGAAACGCTCCGGGGACGACGAGCCGACTCTTGTCTGATGACGGCGGCATCGCCTTCCCGGTGCCGCGGATGACAGCGCGGCCGGGTCCGGGGCACGATGGGCGAGTTATACGAGGAAGGGGATCGGTTCCGGTGGGCCGCCCGGTCTTCAAAACCGGTGAGGGGCGCAAGGCGTGCCTGGTGGGTTCGACTCCCGCCCCCTTCCGCCACCACGAGGCGCCATGGACATTGTTCTGGTAGGCGGGGGCCACGCCCATGTCGAGGTCCTGCGCAGCGTTGCCATGGCGCCGATCGCCGCCGTCCGCCTGACGGTCGTCGCGCGGGATGCTCTTACGCCCTATTCAGGCATGATTCCGGGCTATCTCGCAGGACACTACAGCCATGCCGAAGCCCATATAGATCTCAGACCGCTCTCGTTGAGAGCCGGAGCGCGGCTGATTCACGCTGCGGCAACGGATCTCGATCTCAATGCGCGCCGGGTGATCGTCGAGGGCCGCCCACCCGTTCCCTTCGATATCGCCTCGCTGGATATCGGCTCGAGGCCCGTGACCGGACCGATCACCGGTGCTGACATCCACGGTCTGCCGGTCAAGCCGGCCGACAGGTTTCTCGAGCGCTGGAAGGATGTGGAAGCCGAAGCGGTCGAAAGGAAGGGCCGGTATCGCCTGACGATGGTGGGTGGTGGTGCCGCCGGTGTCGAGGTGTGTCTGGCGTTGCACCGACGCCTTGCCGGGGCGGTCGCGAAAAGCGGAGGCGATCCCGGATCACTCGCCTTCCGGCTCGTGACCGACGGCATGTCGCTTTTGCCGGATCACGGACCGGGCGTGAGGAGACGGCTGGAGCGCGCCCTTCTGGAAGCGGGAATCGATATTCGGAGAGGCGCACGTGTCGAGGCGCTGGATGAAGGGTGCCTCCTGTTAGCAGATGGCAGCCGCGTCCCCAGTGATGCCACGATCCTCGCAACCGGCGCGGCGGCGGCACCCTGGCTTTGCGGTACGGAGCTTGCCCTCGACGATGCCGGATTCGTTGCCGTCGACCGATGTCTGCGTTCGACCTCCCATCCGTTCGTGCTTGCGGCCGGCGATATCGCCAGTTTCACGCCACAGGGACTCCCGAAGAACGGTGTCCATGCGGTCCGCCAGGGACCGGTGCTTGCGCGCAATCTCAGACGCCTGGCCGACGGACTGGAACCGGACTCCTACCGTCCCCAGAAGCATACCATGGCGCTCATTTCGACAGGGAACCGGTGTGCGGTGGTCTCGCGGGGGCCTGTGGTGTTCTCCGGCGCTTGGGTGTGGCGCTGGAAGGACCGGATCGACCGGCGATGGATGCAACGGTACCGGGAGCTTCCCGCCATGGACGGGGCTGTCTCCATGCGTTGCGGCGGTTGCGGTTCCAAGGTTCCGGCGCGTGTACTTGAAAGGGCCCTGAAGCGTCTTGACATCCCGTCGGGTCCAGGCGTTCTGATCGGACTCGATGCAGCCGATGACGCTGCCGTCCTTGCGTCTCCGGCGGGAAAGGTGGCGGTCCAGACGGTCGATCAGTTTTCGGCGTTCCTGGACGACCCGTGGCTGTTCGGCCGCATCGCCGCGGTTCACGCGCTCTCCGATATCCATGCCATGGGTGCCGAGCCCCGGTCGGCCATGGCGCTCGTCGGTCTGGCACCGGGCGATGCGGACGCCATGGAAGAGGATCTGGTCCAGATGCTCTCAGGCGTCCTGTCGATTCTGGAAGACGAGCGTTGCACGCTGGTGGGCGGGCACACAAGCGAATCGGAGCGCGCGTCTCTGGGCCTTGCCGTGACCGGATTCGCCGACGAGGCATCGCTCATCCGCGTGTCGGGTCTCAGGCCAGGCGATGTCATCGTCGTGACCAAGCCTCTCGGCACCGGAGCCCTCTTTGCCGCGGACATGCGTGGAGAGGCCTCCAGCCGGTGGATCGAGGCAGCGCTTGCCGGGATGCAGCGGAGCAACGGTCCGGCGGCGAGGATTCTGGCCCGGGCCGGTGCGAGTGCGATGACGGACGTCACCGGGTTCGGCCTGGCGGGGCATCTCTGGGGCATGGCCCGGGCCTCGGGCGCTGCCGTCGAGATCGACAGTCTTCCGGCCTATCCGGGCGCCCGCGAGCTTCTGGCGCGCGGCAGGGTGAGCACGCTGCATCCCGGCAATGTAGCGGCTCTCACAGGCATCCTCGATGCGGAAGGCGCCGATCCGCTCCTGTTCGACCCGCAGACGGCAGGAGGCCTGCTCGCGGGTCTTCCGGAACACTACGCCTCGCGTGCCCTCGAGACGCTTCACGAAACAGGCGACACCGGCGCCTCCGTGATTGGCCGCGTGACCGGGTCCGCCACGGCGTCCCTTTCGGTGACGAACCGCGCTCAGCCGGTCTGAGATTCGGGCACAAGCATGAAATCCCCAGCATCCCGGATCGCCGGGTCGCTGCTTTCGAGGCACTTGCGGCGCAGCGCGTGAATGAGTTTGCCGGCCGCCGTCCCGGACCAGAACCACGAGATCACGGCATCGCCGTTGTCGGAACCGGGTCGGGCCGTCGCGGCTTCCATGTAGTAGGCCTTGAGGTCGTCCGAGGCGAGGCGCAGCAGATCGACCTCGGTCATGCCGTCGACGGGACTTCCGGACACCAACCCCTCGAGCCAGCCGGAAAGGAAGCGTGCGGCTCCGACTGCCCCCAGGCCGGAGCCTCCCATCGTGGTTCGACCGCGCCGGTCGAGGCTTGCCCGGTACCAGGGTGCCAGCGTGTCAACTTCCGCGAGCAGCGCATCGCGGGGACCGGTTTGCTGTTTCGGGAAACGCACGGGGCAGACCCAGCTGTCCTCCGTCCCACCGTCGGGCGGCGCGTCTTCGGGAAAATCCTCGAGCACCGGGCCTGCGGACCTTTCGTAGAGTGCGAGAAGGGCGCTGAGCACACGGTGCTGGAACCGGGGATCACCCGGCGCGCCGAACGGTCTGCCGAGGGGAAACGGCACCCACAATGCGCGCGGCGGCGCGACCTCTTCGGCCTGCCTGCGCACGAGTGCCACCAGTGCCGTGGCCAGTCCCTCGTCTTCCATGAACTTTGCCAGTCCGCTCACGGCGCACGTGCAAAGAGGTCAAACGGGGGCGAGGACGACCGTATTGACGCCTTCTGCCTTCATGAGTCCTGCAAGACTGCGGGCCTCGTCTTCCATCACCAGGGGATCGGTTGCGCCCATGAATGAATAGTGGTGGTCGGCAACCGATCCGATCGTGCCGTCGGCTGCAAGCTCTTCGAGGCGCTGGAGCGGGAAGACCGTATTGACGTCATCCTGGAAGCCGGTCCGGTCGTGGGATACCGAGACATGGTCCATGATGACGTCGGCCGCGCGTTCGACGGGAATGACACGATAGTCCGCCGAGCCATCGCTGAATGCCTGATCGCCGGCAAGCCTCAGTCCGGCAGACGAAACGAGCGCCACGCGCCTCTTTTCGGGCCGCGGCGGCGTGGTCCAGGGCGAGCCCGGCACTTTCAGAGACGTGTGCTCCATCAGGAATGTCGCGAGTTCCCGATCAAGCTCGGAAAGGCGTACCATGGTGAGATCTCCCATCGGTCAGTCAACCCTATCGACGGTCGGCAGCATCATCGGGGCAAGCTCGTCGACCGTGCGGCCTGCCCAGTCCCTCTTCGGGACCGTCGCCATCATGGCCTTCTGTCCGGCTTCCAGCCGTTCGAGTTCGGCTTCGAGATCGATCGTCGTGATCTTCCCTTCGGCGACGACACGCACGCCATCAACCCAGACATCCCGAACGGCGCGCTCGGCCGCGACGACGATGAGGCTGCGCAGGGGTTCGCGGACCGGCATCATCGCGGGATGGCGAAGATCGACCGTCACCAGATCCGCCCTGGCCCCCGCATGGAGCCGTCCCAGATCATCCCGGCCCAGCGCCGAGGCACCGGTGACGGTCGCGGCATGAAAGATATCGCTGTAGTCTAGATCGTCGACACTGCCGGCCACGGCGCGTGCCGTGATGGCTGCCGTTCTCATTTCGTCGAGCATGTTGTGCGGATAGGTGTCCGTCCCCAGGCCGACAGTGACGCCGTGGCGCAGATAGCCTCCGAACGTGGAGAGCGTGATGCCTCTTCGCGAGAATACGGTCGGACAATGGGCAACGGTGGCACCGCTGTCGCGCAAGATGTCGAGATCGCGGCGGGAAGACCAGTGCAGCCAGGGGTGGTGATCGAGAAAGATGCAGTGGGCGATCGTGCTGCGCTCGTCGAGGACCCCGATGTCGTGCATCCATTCGATCGGCGACCTGCCATGGCGCCGCTGCATCTCGTGGAACTCCGTCACCGATTGCGCCGCATGGATCGTCCATGGAAGGTTGCGCTCTCTCGCCGCGCCATGGCTGTCGCGCAGGGTATCCTCGGTGCAGGTGTCGACCTGCGAGGGTGCGATGATGCCGGAAAGGCGCCCGCTGGGATGCTGACGCGCCCGCTCGATGATGGTGAGCGCATTCTCGAGGCCCCGCCGGCCGGCTCCGGGAGTCCAGTCGTAATCGAGGCTGTGCCCGTTCGCCGTCGACCACCTGGCATCGCGGAACATCGGCGCGGCCACCGCCCGGATGCCGCTGTCGGCAAGCTGGTCGAGCCAGCCGTCGAACGGCATCGAGAGGTCGACCACGGTGGTGACACCGGACAGCAGAAGCTCCGCGAGCGCGACCTTCAGGCAGGCCGAGCGCGCTTCCTCGCTCACCGGTTCGAAGACGGGCAGGTGCTCGTAGAGGGAACTGTGCCAGAACCCCGGTGAACGCGTCTCGTCGGTGATGCCCTTGCGCATCGCCTCGCTCTGGGCATGGGAGTGGACGTTGACGAGGCCCGGCATGACCATGAGCCGGGAGCCGTCGATTCGGTGGCTGGCCGGACCGTCATAGCCCTTGCCGATGAAGGTGACGGTGCCGCCCGAGAATGCGAGATCGGCATCCTTGAGATAGACATGGCGCCGACCGTCCCAGGCGACGAGCCAGGCAGTTTTCTTGAAGACGGTGATATCGTTCATGATCGCTTGAGGCCATCATAGGCATCGCGCGGCAGCGGGAAAGCTGTTGTTGCCCTGGTGACCGCCGTCGATATGGTGACCAGGATGCGCAAGTTCCGCGAAGACGACATCGAGTCCCTGGCGACCGGCGCCTGGATTCTGGGATCGGGCGGCGGAGGCAGCCCTTACGATGGCTGGCTCAATCTGCGTGACCTCTACCGGGAAGGCGTTGCGGTCAACCTGATTGATGCCGGGGAGCTCGGTGACGACGATCTCGTTGCCGTGGTCTCGACGATGGGCGCTCCGCTTGCCGGCCAGGAGCGCCTGGCGGATCCGGAACTCTCCGTGAAGCCGGTGAGGGCGCTCGAGGACTGGCTCGGCAGGCGTTTCGATGCGGTGATGGCGGTCGAGATCGGTGGTGGGAACGGGCTCGAACCCTTTCTTGTCGCCGCGGTCATGGACCTTCCGGTCGTTGACGCTGACGCCATGGGCCGGGCGTTTCCGGAAGCCCAGATGACGAGTTTCGCGATCTGTGGTCTGCCCGTGTTCCCTCTGGCCCTTGGCGATGCGCGCGACAATGCCGTGGTCGTGACACGCGCGGCGAGCTGGAAATGGATGGAACGGTTGTCGCGGGCCGTGACGACCGCGCTGGGCTCGACCGCACCGACCGCCAAGGCGCCGCGCACCGGCCTCGAGGTCAAGGAATTTGCCATCCACGGATCTGTGAGCCGGGCGATCAGGATCGGCTCGACAGTCCGCGATGCGCGCCGCCGCCTCGAGGATCCGGTGGCTGCGGTCATCGATGCCGAGGGCGGGCGGCTGCTCTTCACCGGTAAGGTGACCGACGTCAACCGGCGCACAAGCGAAGGTTTCCTGATAGGAAACGCGATCCTCGAGGGTGCGGGCACCTTCGAGGTCGCATTCCAGAACGAGTACCTGATCGGTCGCCATGACGGCCGGCCGGTCGTCATGACACCTGACATCATCTGCCTCATGGATCTCGAATCAGGAGAGGCCGTCGGCTCGGAAACCCTCCGCTACGGCCAGAGGATCGGTGTCATCGCCCTGCCGGTTCCCCCCGTCCTTACGACACCCAAAGGCCTCGAATTCGTCGGTCCCCGCGCCTTCGGCTACGACATCGACTACCGAAGCGCCTTCGACGACACTTGACCGGACTGCAGGACGGCCATTCCAAACGCCGGTTGTGTGAACAGCCTGTCGGCTTCGATGTGCCGATGCCCAGTCGTTCCGCCCGGGAGTAGGGGTCAGGCGCGGGCGGTGTCGATGTCGAAGAGGTCGCCGCGTTCGCGCAGCACCTCGTCGAGCCAGTCGGTGCGCATCTCGGGCGTCGAGGCGATGAGCTTGCGCGTGTAGGCCTCCTTCTGGGGCGGCGTGAAGATCTGTTCCGTCGTGCCCTGCTCCACCACCTCTCCCTGGTACATCACCACGGTACGATCGGCGATGTTGCGGACGATGCCGAGATCGTGGGTGATGAACATGTATGCCAGATCCTTTTCCCTCTGAAGACGATCGAGCAGCTTGAGAATGCCGGCGGCGACCACCTGGTCGAGCGCGGAGGTGACCTCGTCGCAGATGATGAGTTCGGGATCGGCAGCAAGAGCCCGGGCAATGCACACGCGCTGCTTCTGGCCGCCGGAAAGCTGGCCCGGGAAGCGGTCCACCAGGTCCCGGTCGAGATCGATTTCCTCGAGCAGCCGGAGGACCCGCTCCTCGCGCGCCTTGCCGGTCAGACCGAAGTAGAAGGTGAGGGGGCGTCCGATGATCTCGGAGACCCGCTGGCGTGGATTGATGGCGACATCGGGCATCTGGTAGATCATCTGGGTCTTGCGCAACTCTTCCTTGGTGCGCTCCTTGAGCGCCAGGGAAAGCTTCGCCCCGTCGAACTCGATATTGCCTCGATGCGGCGGAAGAAGACCGGTCACAACTCGCGCGAGAGTGGATTTTCCGCTTCCCGATTCGCCCACGATGGCGACGGTTTCACCCCGGCCGATCTCCACGGATACATTCTTGAGAACGTCCACGTGACCGTCATAGCTCGCGGTAATATCCCTGATGCCAAGCACAGGGTTTTCGGGCATCCCGGTGAATATCTTGGTGTTGATGTCCTCGGTGCGGGCGGAAATGAGTTCCTTCGTGTAGGACTCCGACGGGTCGTGGAGAATCTTGGCTGTCGGGCCTTCCTCGACCAGGTCACCGTAGCGCAGCACCATGATCCGGTCGGCCACCTGGGCCACCACCGCAAGGTCGTGGGTGATGTAGAGCGCCGCCGTGTTATTGTTGCGGATGAGATCGCGCACGATGGCGAGAACCTCGATCTGCGTTGTCACGTCGAGCGCCGTTGTCGGTTCGTCGAGCACCAGAAGATCCGGCCCGCAGGCCATGGCCATTGCCGACATGACACGTTGGAGCTGACCACCCGAAACCTGATGGGGATAGCGCATTCCGATCCGGTCCGGATCGGGAAGATCGAGCCTGGCGTATAGTTCCGTGGCACGCTTCGTGGCTTCGGAGTGCGTCATGACGCTGTGGCGCACGGCCGCTTCCGTCACCTGATTGTTCAGGCGCTTGGCCGGATTGAAGGCGGCAGCCGCACTCTGGGCGATATAGGCCGCGCGAACTCCCCTGATCTGCCGGACCTCGTCCTCGTCCTGTGCACGCAGATCGGTGCCGTCGAACAGGATCCTGCCACCCGTGATCTTGCAGCCGATCCGCGCGAAACACATGGATGCCAGGCCTATGGTCGACTTGCCCGCACCCGATTCACCGATCAGCCCCAGGACTTCCCCGCGTTTGACGTTGACATCGATGTCGTTGACGATGCGAAACGGATTGCCGTCGACACCGAGTGCCTCGACGCGCAGCGCCTGCATCTCGAGCAGGGTGCCGCCGTTGGCGGCCACGACCGATGTCTCGTTCACGTTTTCTATCCCTCGAATTCAGACGCGGCGGAACGGTTCGACCAGGCAAGCACATAGTCGACCAGAAGGTTGGTCCCTATGGCGAGGATCGCGATGGCACCGGCCGGATAGAGCGGCGCGACGATGCCGTAGTTGATGCCCGAGGAACTCTCGCGCACCATGCCGCCCCAGTCCGCCAGGGGCGGCTGGATGCCAAGGCCGAGGAAGCTCAGGGCGGCGATGAACAGGAACGCGAAGACGAAACGCAGGCCGAACTCTGCAATGAGAGGCATGGTGGTGTTGGGCAGTAACTCCCGTGTCATGATCCACCAAATCCCCTCGCCCCTGAGCCTGGCAGCCTCGACAAATTCCATGACCGTCACGTCCATTGCGATGGCGCGCGAAAGACGGAACACGCGGGTGGAATCCAGAACGGCGATGACGCCGACAAGGACAACGAGCTCGGAGCCCAGAACGGAAATGACCACAAGCGCCATCAGCAGTGTCGGAATGGCCATCAGGGTTTCCACGAAGCGCGAGATCACGTCATCGAAGATGCCGCCCACGACAGCGGCGGCAAACCCGGCAACGATACCCATAAAGAAGGCGAACAGGGTCGCAATGAACGCGATTGTGATCGTGGTCCGGGCGCCGTAGATGATGCGGCTCAGCATGTCCCGGCCGATATGATCGCCGCCCAGCCAGTGTTCGGCCGAAGCCGGGGCCCAGACGCCGGTCACCAGTTCGGTTTCGCCATAAGGGGCGAGCAGCGGTGCGAAGACCACAACCAGAAGATTGATGATGACGATTGCAAGTCCGATGCGCGCCGTCAGCGGCATGCCCTTGAGGAACTGCCTGATGACCATGGCCCGGGTCGGGCGAACCCATTGCGCCGTTTCGGAGGTCGTGACCATGGCTCGTCTCCTACTTGGGATGCCTGAGACGCGGATTGGCGAGGATCGACGAGATATCCGCGATGAGCGTGAGAAGGATCCAGACACTCGCGAAAATCATGACGCAGGCCTGGACGACCGGCACGTCGCGTTTGGAGACCGAATCCACCATGTATTGCCCCATGCCCGGGTAGGTGAAGACCACCTCCACCACGACGACCCCGACAATGAGATAGGCCATGTTCAGCATGATCACCGTGATGATCGGGGACCACACGTTCGGCAAGGCGTGCTGGACTACGATGCGCCAGTAACGCACGCCCTTCAAATGCGCCATCTCGACGTAGGAACTCGACATGACCGCTATGACCGCAGCGCGCGTCATGCGCATCATGTGGGCCAGAGTGACGAGCGTGAGTGTCGCGATAGGCAAGACCATGGCATTGAGGCGCTCTCCCAGAGTCATCTGGTCGCTGACATTCGAGAGGCTGGGGAACCATCTCAAGGTGACTGCAAAGATGATGATCAGGACATAGCCGATGAAGAACTCGGGTACGGATATCGCCATCAGGCTGGACACCGAAATTCCCCTGTCGACAGGGGTGTCCTGGCGGATTGCCGAGAGGAGGCCGAGGCCGACTGACAATGGGATGGCAACGAGTGCGGCGAGACCAGCCAGAAACAGGGTGTTCTCGAGACGGAAACCGACCTGCGGAGCTATGGGGCGACGATTGCCCAGCGATGTGCCGAGATCACCCTGAACAAACCCGACCAGCCAATCCAGATAGCGTTCATGGGGCGGGCGGTCCAGTCCAAGCTGCGCGCGGATCGCGGCGGTGTTCTCCTCGGTGGCCGACTGACCGAGAATTGCGGTCGCGACATCGCCGGGAAGGATTTCCGTTGCGACGAAGATGATGACGGAAACACCCAGCAGGGTACCGATGCCGATCGCCAGTCTCCGCGCCACCAATGTCAACATGCCCGCCCCCCGTACGGTTTCTCCCGGGACCCTTGCTTCCTTGTGACATCCAAGCGCACGGCAACAAATTTTCAAAAGCGCAATGATCGGCACACATTCCGTACCAGATTGCACATGGATCGATCTTCGGGTCGTCCGATAGCGTACTATCGTCGATGCCGAGGGGCAACACAGGGCTTTGGGTACGGTTGGGGAGGCATGCCGAACTTCGCGCTCCTTGAGGAAGCCGGGGAGTGCACGGAGAATGCCGGTGTCGTCGGCCAGGTAGGCTCCACATGGGTTCATGCCTCCGGACTTGGTGTCGAGGGCATCCGTGAATACTGCGAGCGGTTGGGCGAGACCCTTGCGACGCCATTCCACGTGGCGGGCTATGCCATGGTCGAGGCCCTGAGAATGTTCAACGCGGAGAAGGTGGCGTTCATTGCCGTCCATCACTGGCCTGACTGGCGGCAGTGGAACCATGCCGTCGCGTACGTTGGCCATGGCGGGCGTATTGGGCGCCATCGCGTTCCGAATGTCAGATCGGCGGAGCCGAGGACCGGCATCCGGATTTGCGGGCGGCGCGCAGATGACTGATCCCTTCGTGGAGACGCCCCTGATGTCCGGCGTGTGGGTGTTCGGATACGGCTCGCTCATCTGGCGGCCCGACATCGCGTATCGAGAGCGGGAAATCGCACTGGTGAGGGGTTGGAAGCGGCGCTTCTGGCAGGGCTCGCACGATCATCGCGGTCTTCCCCATGCTCCGGGACGCGTCGTCACACTCATTCCCGATCCGGAGGAATCCTGTGAGGGGATGGCTTACCTCATCGATGAAAAGGTCGCGGAGACGACCTTCGAGGGGCTCGACCATCGGGAGAAGAACGGCTACGAGCGCCACGAGGTACGGCTGGAATTCCGTGGCGGTGGCGCGTGTGACGGCGTCGTCTACATCGCGCCGGTCGGCAACCCGGCCTATCTCGGTCCTGCCCCGGAGGCCGAGATGGTCGAACAGATCCGGCGGTCGGCAGGACCAAGCGGCGCCAACATCGATTACCTGAGGGAACTGGCGGCGGCGTTGAGGGCGCTGAAGATCGACGATCCCCACGTCTTCACGCTCGACCGGCTGGCGAACCCATGCATGCCATAGCTCACGAGGCACGTCTCAAGGGATCACACGATGCGGCATGCCTCGTCGAAGGTATAGCGATAGAAGCGTGGTCCGAGGATACCCTCGAGATCGCCGTAGCCGATGTTGCACAGGAAATTGGATTTCCATGACGTGCCTGCCAGGAAGGCGGCATCGGTCTTCACCTTGTCGAAGCCCAGCATCGGTCCGGCATCGAGGCCGACGGCGCGGATTGCAAGGATGAGATAGGCACCCTGAAGCGTGCCCTGATGGAGCGCGAAGGAACGCGCGGCATCCGCATCGCCGGCCCACTGGTCTGCCATCTCCGGATAGACAGGAAAAATCCTCTCGAAGCCTTCGAAGAACCGGGTGTCGTAGGCAAGCAGGGCCGTCACCGGCGCCAGTATCGTCTTGTCGACATTTCCGGGTGAAAGAGAGGGCCTCAGTCTCTCCTTGGCTTCCGGCGAACGGATGAAGACCAGACGCGCCGGCAGCGTGTTGGCGCTGGTAGCGCCGAACTTCATGAGATCCCAGACCTCACGGAGCTGATCGTCGCTCACTTCCCTTTTCTGCCAGGCGTTGTGCGTGCGCGCCTCCCGGAACAGAAGATCGAGCGAATCGCCATCGAGTCGGGAAATCCTCCGGCGGTAGGCAGTAATCCGTCCGCGGGATTCCTCAAGCCGGGCATCGGCGGTCATGACGTTTTCCCTTCCGGCAGCGATCAGCACGCCATGTTCTGCCCGCTTCGCCGATCCGCGTCCAGTTGTCACTGTTCAGGTTGACGGAGCCCGGGGCGCAAGGTGAACCTGTTCCGACCGTGACCGAAGGAGTGACGTGATGAGGAGTTCGCGGACCATCCATGTCATTTCGGCCCATGCCGAGGGTGAAGTGGGTGATGTCATTGTTGGTGGTGTCGAGCCGCCGCCAGGCGAGACACTGCGCGAACAGGCGCAGTTCATCGCCCGTGACCGGAAGCTCTGGAACCATCTGCTCAATGAGCCCCGCGGCGGTGTCTTCCGCCATGTCAATCTTCTCGTGCCCCCCAAGCATCCCGATGCCCGGATGGGGTTCATCATCATGGAGCCCGAGGACACGCCGCCGATGTCGGGCTCAAACACGATCTGCGTTGCGACGGTGCTTCTCGATTTCGGCATCATCCCTATGGAAGAGCCGGAAACCACCATGATCCTCGAGGCACCGGGTGGCCTTGTCCGGATCCGCGCGGCGTGCCGGGACGGCAAGGTGCGCTCGATCACGCTCGAGAACCTGCCATCGTTTCCGGGCGTGATGGATGCCGGTCTCGAGGTCCCCGACGTCGGACGGTTGACGGTCGACACGGCATTCGGCGGCGACAGCTTTGTCGTCGTTCCGGCCGAACGCTTCGGATTCGAACTGGTGGCAGGCGAGGCAGCGGAACTGGCCAGACTTGGCATGCGCATCCTGGAAGCCGCGAATGACCAGATCGGCTTCGCGCATCCCGTGATGCCGGAAAGGAACCGGATTTCATTCTGCCTCTTCGCGGGCCGAACCGAGCGCGTTGAAGGAGGCATCGAGGCAAGATCAGCGGTGACGATCAGGCCCGGAAAGATCGACAGGTCGCCGACGGGGACGGCCGTCTCGGCCCGCATGGCGCTGCTTCACGCCCGTGGGGACCTGAAGGTCGGCGGCGTGTTCAGGGCACGCTCGATCATCGGCTCGGAATTCTCCGGCAGGATCACCGCGACAACGACGGTCGGATCACTGAGCGCCATCATCCCCGAGATCACGGGGCGCGCCTGGATTACCGGCATCCACCAGTATCTTCTCGATCCCGAGGATCCCTGGCCCGAAGGCTACCGGCTCAGCGATACCTGGGGTGCGGCAGCGCGCTGACCGGGCCCCTATTGGCCTTGCGCCTCCCTGTAGGCGGCAATAGCCTCGGCGAGTTCGTCCCGCTCCTCACAGCCCGTGGGACAGACAACCGCAAGCTCGGCAAGGCGCTCTTCGGCCCTGTCGATGTCGCCCGTTTCCAGGTAGAGCTCGCCCAGGTACTCATTGGCTCCGGGATGCAGCGGGTCGATGGCCAGTGCCTGGAGATAGTGTTCGAAGGCATCTTCGATCCTGCCGAGCTTGCGGGAGGCGTATCCCAGCAAGTTGAGCACATCGGCATTTCCCGACTCCTCCCGGTTCAACTCCTCCAGGATTGCGAGCGCATCCTCGTAATCGTCTGCCTCGATGAATTCCTCGGCCTGTGCGTACGACGAAAGGTCCGATCCGGTGTTCCCGGTCGTGCTGCCGGCAGCCAGGGCCGAACCGGCCAGGGCGAGGAAGGCGGCCAGGGCCAACGTTAAACGTGTCCTCATCATCCCGTATCCTCCTGTGTTCGGCCTCGAGGGAGGCACGTCCGGCGTCATGCGTTGTCACGATGCTACCGGTGCCCGCCGGTGACATCCAGTCTTCCGGAAGTGTGATCGCAGGCACCCGATAACCGGCATGGCGTCCCAAGGGGGCTCGGCAGGCCGCTCAAAACGGTCAGCCGCCGCGACGTGAAGCCGGTCTCGCACCCCGGGAGGGGATAACGCCGGAGCGCCGTCATGACCCGGATACGGGCGTCGGCACCGGCGAGAAAGCGTCGCAGATTGTCCTGAACAGGGATCGCGAGACGCCCGCACCGCTCCCCGGCCACCTCAATGAGGAGCGTGGAGCGTACCGCGGTGCTGTCGGGTCAGATTCTTCGCTACCGTTTCCCACGCCTGGCCGCAGTCGCCGCAGTTTCGCTGTGGTCAGGAGTCGTTTGGGTCAACCGCATGGATACCGATCCTGATTGTCTCTTCGTCGTCAATCCGGAACCGGTCTGCGAACCCGCTCTCGGCAGCGCGCTCGAGGAGGATCGCTGCAGATGGCAGCGCTCATGGACGATCACGGGACCATGCGAACACCGGTCGGGGACGGGCCGGTGTCACGTGGAATCGTGTCGTGCAACAGGTGCGACCGGCTACGCCTGGGTGCTGATGAAGGTGGACATTCCCGACCTGCGCGACATCATGATTGTCAGCCTGCGGCGGGATTGACCGCAACCTGGCCGATCACCGGCGTACCGGAGACCACGACGCCGAATCGAGGAACTTCTCTGGTGCTTCGGTGCGCCCTTGTTCAGGCATGCGAAACCGAACGCCACGGGGTAACCGTTGGGTGTCGCCGATGATATCGGGTGCATCGTTCCCGGCCATCTGCGCTGCCGTCGGCATTACCCGTCATTCCTGCGACCGACATGTCATGCGTTCGTTCCACAGGCAATGCACGGGTAGGCGGCTCTGGCGGTGGATAAATGCACGCACCTCGTGTCAGGGAGGTGGAACGCTGCCGTGAACTCCGCTAACCGAAAGGCTGATCACGGCAACTTCCAGGGAACAGGTCATGCAGGCAAGGAAGCGCTCGACGAAGCCGTCCGACAAGATACGTGCACCGAAATTCACGGGCTGGATTTCCACGGATGAGGAAGAGATCAAGCGGCGATGGTGGCGCGGTCGCACCGATATCGTTGGCGTCGAGCCATGCATGAGCCGTGCCGGCCCGTTCACGGACTATGTCGTCACATCATCCAGCGGATCTTTCTACACGGTGGAAATGAGGAGCCTGACGGAGCGCATCAATTCCTGCGGCTGCCCGGATCACAGGACCAACGGACTCGGCACGTGCAAACACATCGAAGGCGCGCTCCATCGCTTCGGCCACGCCAGGCGCGGCGGTACCGGCAGTCCGAGCATCGAGGTCTTTGTCGACCAGCGCGGGACGCCCGCCCTCGAGTGCCTGGTCCCCGACGGCGCTCCCGCCGGTCTCGCCGGAGAGGCCCGTCGTCTCTGTGAGGCGATCGGGTCCGGTTCCTGCGAGGCCTTGCGCGGCATTGAAGGCCTTGCGGAGCGGAATTGCGACGCGCTGAGGGTCTCGCGGCAAATCGCCGGCTGGCTCGAGGACGGGCTTGCCAGGGAACGCAGGGGCCGTGAACGTGCCGAATTCGAGCGGCAGCTTGCCAGCGGTGAGCGCTCTCTCGACATGCTGAAGTTCCGGCTCTACGACTATCAGGTCGAAGGAGCCCTGCATCTCGCCTTCACGGAGCGTGCACTGCTTGCCGACGAGATGGGCCTCGGCAAGACGGTGCAGGCGATTGCCGCCTGCGCCCTGCTTCGGGAACAGCGCGGTATCTCGCGGGTTCTCGTCGTCTCGCCCGCCTCGCTGAAGGCGGAGTGGGATGATCAGATCACAAAATTCACCGACCTTTCGGCAACGATAGTCAAGGGCAACCGCCTCGACCGCCGCAAGGCCTATGGCGCCGGCTCGTTCTTCACGCTGTGCAACTACGAGCAGATCGTTTCCGATGGAGACTTGGTGTCCGAGTGCCTTGCTCCCGATGTCATCGTTCTTGACGAGGCCCAGCGCATCAAGAACTGGCAGACGAAGACAGCCGCTGCCGTCAAGAATCTGAAGAGCCGCTATGCCTTCGTGCTGACGGGCACGCCGATCGAGAACAGGATCGACGAACTCTATTCGATCGTGCAGTTCCTCGATCCCGGACTGTTCGGCCCCCTCTTTCGCTTCAACCGCGACTTCTACGCTCTCGACGATCGCGGCCGTCCGGAAGGTTTCCGCAATCTCGAAGGCCTCTCCGGGAAGGTCTCGAACATCATGTTGCGCCGCCGCAAGGACGAGGTCGAAGATCAGCTCCCGGAACGAACGAACAAGACCTTCTTCGTACCGATGACGGAGGAGCAATGGCGGGTGCACGAGGATTTTGGAAAGCTTGCCAGCCGGCTCGCTGCGGCCGCGCGCAAGAGGCCTCTGACGAGGGAGGAGTTCCAGAGGCTGCAGATCTATCTGGGCTGCATGCGCATGAGTTGCGACACGCTTCGTATCCTCGACAAGGACCAGGATGCGTGCCCCAAGCTCGGCGAGATCGTGAAGATCCTGGACGACCTTCTCGAGGATTCCGAAAGCAAGGTCGTGATCTTTTCGGAATGGGTACGCATGCTTGATCTCGTCCGCGAACACGTGAGCGAACAGGGGATCGAATATGCGGTGCATACCGGCGGCGTGTCACAGGACAGGCGGCGCGCCGAGATTCGCCGTTTCCGTCAGGATCCCGGGTGCCGGATCCTCCTGAGCTCCGATTCAGGGGGTGTCGGCCTCAACCTCCAGGTCGCCGACACGGTCATCAATATCGACCAGCCATGGAACCCGGCGCGGCTTGAACAGAGGATCGCCCGTGTCTGGCGCAAGTACCAGAAGCGAACGGTCAGGGTCTATCATCTTGTTGCCGAAAACACGATCGAACACGGCATGCTCGGCCTGCTTGCCCAGAAACAGGCTCTTGCGGAGGGTGTCCTCGATCGGCGGGGCGATGTTTCGAATCTGGCGTTGCCGGGAGGGCGAAAGGCCTTCATCGAACGGGTCAACGTCGTGCTCGGTCTGGGAACCGACGAGGCGGAAGAAAAAGAAAAGTCGAGGACGCTGTTCGAACATCTGCGTGACCGTCTCCTCACCCGGCACGGCAGGGCGTTGCAAAGGATTCTCGGGAAGAGGGAAGGTGCGATATTCCTTGCGGTGCTGAATCTGTCTGCACCGGAGATCGCCTCCGAAGAGAACGATCTCGCGCAATACGCGGAGCTTCAGGGCGCGACCGTCAGGTTGATCGATTCCGCGACCCGGGAGCAAATGGAGAAGCTGGCGCAGTCCGGCCTCATCACTGTCGAGCCAGGAAGCATGGAGCAGATCTGGCCGGACGAGGAGTTGAAGGAGGGCGATGAAAGACGCATCCGGACAATACGGGCGCGTACGCTTATCGAGCCGGCCGAGCGAAAAATCAGGGCGGCGAGACTTCTGGCCGGTGGCGGACTTCTCGAGGAGGCCCGCCCGCCGGCTGTCGAGACCATGGTTCTCGCAACACGTGCGCTCGCCGCGCTCGATGGCGAAGTCGAACCCGACGATGCCGATGCCGCCTATGCCTTCCTGGTGTTGCGCCAGATCGCGGCCGATAAACTCGATTCGACGAGGCTTGCCATGGAGGTGCTTGGCGGGACCGAACTCGATGACGAGAGTCTCGTTGCAGTTGGCGCGTTTTTCGATGGCATCACCAGCATGATCGAGGCCGCGTCATGACAGTGGGCGCTATGAAGAAATCGGGAAATGCAAGCCCGGGGCGATTCCATCCAGACGGCTTCATGGTGCCCTGAAGGACGGGGGAACACGCGATGAAGGCAGCAGTCTGGCACGAAGGCAGGCCCGAACTCCTGATCGAGGATATTCCTGAGCCGGAGATGCTTCCGGAGTCGGCCATTATCAAGGTGGAGGCGGCTTTCGTCGCCGGGGGCCTGCTGGCGAGGCTTCAGAACCCGCCGCAGATGATGCTGCCGCCGTGGCCGTTCGTTCCTGGCCTCGATACTGTCGGCCGCGTGATCGCCGTCGCGGATGGTGTGACGAATGTGGCGGTCGGTGACCGGGTCTACTGCGATCACTTCTATGGCAGGCGAGTCGCCGGCGGAAAGGACGACCGCTGCCTGCTGACATCGTTCGGCCTGGGTCCTGATTCCCGGCGCCATCTCGCACGCTGGCGCAACGGCAATTTCGCTGAGAGGATGATCCTTCCGGCCGAGTGCATGATACCGCTGATGGGCGCAGCCGAAAGGGTGAGTGTCTTCCAGCTGGCGAGGCTCGGCTGGTTCGGCACTGCCTGGGGCGGGTTCCTCAATGCCGGACTTCAACCCGGAGAAACGGTGATCGTCAGCGGCGCCAGCGGACAGGTCGGTGCCGCCGCCGTGCTCCTGGCGCTTGCCCTGGGAGCCCCTCGTATCGTTGCGACCGGCAGGAGGGCAGAAAGGCTCGTGGAGATCGCTTCGGTCGCGCCGGACCGCGTGATTCCCGTCACGCTTTCTGGCGATGACGCTGCGGCGATCCGTGATGCGGCAGGCGGCGGTGCCGCCGTCATGCTCGATTGCATCGGCTACGGTGCCGCACCCGATGCGACCATGGCTGCAATGGATGCGCTGGAGGTGGGCGGGCGAGCAGCGTTGGTCGGCAGCGGGTTCACAGGTCCTCTGGCGCTGCGCTACGACGACATCCTCTACCGCGAACTGAAGATCACGGGATCCATGTGGTTCCCGCGCGAGGTAGGCCATCGCATGGTCGCAATGATCGCCTCCGGCCAACTCGATCTCGGCCCGATCGAGACCGTCGTCTTCCCTCTCGGGAGGGTCATGGAGGCGCTTCGCAGGGCGGCCGAAGGAGGATTGGGCCTCAACCATATCACGGTCGCGCCGAACGTGATGTGACGTTGTCCGGCGCGGTGTTCCGTGGGACACTTCTTCCGTGAGGTGAGATACCCGTGACGCACGTGCAAGCCGCAGACCGAGAACGCATTGCCGGCATGCCGGGGACGGAAGCGCTGGAAAGTCTCCATGCGGATGTCGAAGAAGGGAGCGCGCTTCCCAATATCGCCTACACCAGCGAGGAGTGGCTGGAACTCGAGCGCCGCCACCTGATGTGGCCGATGTGGATGCTGGCGGGTTTCGAAAGCCGGATTCCGGAAGCAGGCGATGCCCTGCCGGTGCGTGTCGCGGGGTGTCTGATCGTTCTGGTGAGGCGCCATGACGGAAGCGTTGCAGCCTTCACCTGCCCCTGTACGGCCGGGCCTACGGCCTTGACAGCAAGATTCGTGCGCGACCGAATTTCCACGGCGGCGGACACCACGACACGGCGCCTGATCGTCGCGCCGGTCTCGGTGCCGTGCGTTGCGAGAGCTGGCGCGGCATGCTGTTCGTCAACATCGAAGGCAACGCCCGGCCGCTTGCCGAACACATGGCGCCGGCCGACAGGCACCTTGCGGGCTGGGAGAGCACGGACTGTGCCTGGGGCGGCTGCCTGGTCTACGAGGTTGCCGCCAACTGGAAGCACGTGCACGAGAACTTCATCGACGTCTACCACAAGTCCGCCATCCATCCGGCGCTCTGTGAATTCGCGCCGCTGGACACAAGCATCCCGATGCGGTTCATCGCACCCCATCTTGCGATGACCTGGCAAGTGATCACACGCCCGCAGAAGGGGCGTGGCAAGGGTCTCCCCGGTTTCCGCAATCTTCCGGACATCCTGCGTCGCGAAGGCCGCTTCTTCACGATGGTGCCCACCTGCAACATGAACGTCTGGCCGGATCACGTTGCGGTGCTGGTTGCAGAACCCGAGGGTCCGGGGGTGACGCGCGAGACGATCCACATCCTCTTCGACCCCGATGCCATGACAGGGCACTACGAAGAGGCGCGTGCGAAAGTGCTGGAAACATGGGACGGTCTCAACCGGGAGGACATCGTTCCTCTCGAATCGATGCGGGCAGGCCGTGTGTCTCCCGGCTTCGACGGTGGTTCCTTCTCGTCCTTCTGGGATCCTGCCACCCAGATGTTGGCTCATGCGGAGGCGCTTGCATGACACTCGATCGCTTCATCACGCCCGAGACATTCGAGAGGCTCTCGAAGCCGGCAGCCGAGGGGGGCACGTGCCTTCCGAACGCCTGCTACACCGATCCGGAGTGGCTGAATCTGGAGAACGAAAGGCTCTTCGCGCGGTCCTGGATGTATGCGGGCTCGATCGACAACATTCCCGAGCCGGGCGACATCTTCCCCACCACCATCGCCAACAGGCCGGTCGTCCTCGTGCACGGCCGCGACGGCACGATCCGGGCCTTTCACAATGTCTGCCGCCACCGGGGCGCCATCCTGGTGGAGAAACCGTGTCGCAACCGTTCGGTCATGACATGCCCATACCATGCCTGGTCCTACGGCCTGGACGGCTCACTGAAGGGCCGCCCCCACTTCCACGGCGTGGACCGGCACGATTGCCCGGACGATGGCCCGGGCCTCGTGCCGATTCGCGTGGCGCGTTTCCACCGTTCGATCTTCCTCAACCTCGACGGGCGCGCCGAGGCTTTCGAGGACTACATAGCGCCTCTGGCGCGCCGCCTTGCGGGCCACGATCTCGGCGCGCTCCGCATTGCCGCAACCCTGGAGTGGGAGTTCAGGGCGAACTGGAAGCTCGTCTTCGAGAACTACTTCGACAACTATCACGTATTCGCGATCCATCCCCGGCTCGATGCCTTCACAGCCATGGCCGACCGCAGGGGTTTCGGGTGCGAGGAAAAGCTTCTTCATACCGGGATCAACTTTGCCGAGCCGGAAGTCGGGCGTGGCGTGGGTCTCCCCTACTACCCCGGCCTCACGCCTGGGCTTGAGAATTTCGAGGCGGGTTACCATCTCTTTCCGAGCTGCTGCTACCAGATCTGGCCTGACCAGCTGACCATCTTCCAGGTCTTCCCCGTGGCCCCCGACCACACGATCGAGCATCTCCATGTCTTCCTCATCGGCGATGCGGCGAGCGATCCGGCGTACGAGCAGGCGCGGCAGGGCGTCTTCGACATGTGGGACGAGCTCAACCGTGAGGATGTCAACGCCATCGAATGGATGCAGAAAGGGCGCCAGTCTCCGGCCTTCGACGGCGGCGTGCTGTCGCCCTTCTGGGACCCCTCGCACCAGCACTTTGCAAGGATGGTTGTAGAGACCATGGCATGAACCATCCGACGTTCCCGCATCTCTTCTCGCCCATCGGGATCAGGGGGAAGGAGATCAGGAACAGGATCTTCGTGCTCGCCCAGGGCACCGCCGCGGGGCTTCCCTTCACGACATCCTCGAAGGAATCGGGCGGGGCGGCCTTCACATCGTCGGCGATGCCCTCTCGCCGCGCACCGCCGAAGTGGCCGTCATGGAGGGCCTCGAGGCCGTGATGGCGCTCTAGCGCTACCCTGTCCCCATAAACGACACTGAACAACGGAGATTCGGCCGTGTTCGATCCACGGCATGATGTTCCAGAGCCAAACTCTCCACACACTGCGCCCGCCCGCCTCGCAAACGCGTCTGGAATCGATTGTGGCAGAGGGCGCGCTCTACAACCGCGCCCCTCTCGGGCTGCGCAGATTTCGGGTATGTCGATGCCTGCATCGGCTAGCGCTGCGGTCTGTTCGCGGCGGGCTTCGAGAGGTCGACTTCGTCCCGGACATGGTTGCCGTCGAGGCCGGGATAGCCCATGGCGCGGTTGCCGTAGGCCGAGCCTGCCACGAGAACCATCCTGCCGGCGGCGGCGTCTGCAACCGTCTCGTGCGATTTCACCTGCCGACAACCTCCCCGTAGCCCGTCGTGCGAAGGGCATGGGGACTGGTCGAAACTAGCTATTTGTCGTGATGATGTCGGCACCGGTACGGATGTAGTCTTCCGGGACGCTCCGCACGATCCCGGGGTGAGTGGCGCTACAGTCCGCGTTATCGGAGCGTCCCGTGCCTCGGGTTCGGTCACTCCCATGGTGAAGATGTCCCCATCCGTTCCGGCCCTTGGTGCCATGCACGGTCTCCGGGAGGCACCGCCATGCCGGTCTCCATGCGTTCATTCTCTGGACTTGTCGCCGCCAACGGTTTCACAATTCACGGCCAAGCGTGGGGAATCGATCGATGGGGCATGACGACGGGCCTGTCCTCGTGACAGGTGCTGCAGGCTGTATCGGCGCCTGGGTTGTGGCACGGATAGCCGGGGCCGGCCGGCCCGTGGTGGCTTTGGACCGCGCTGATGACCGGCGGCGCCTGCTGTTGGCGATGGACGAGAATGCTGTTTCGGCGATTCCCTGGGAGACCGCGGACATCACCCGCGAGGGCACGGTCGCCGATGCCGTCAGGCGTCACGGGGTGAGCGCAATCATCCACCTCGCCGCACTTCAGATACCGTTCTGCGCGGCCGATCCGGTGGCGGGTGCCACGGTCAACGTGGCGGGGCATGCCCATGTTCTCGAAGCCGCACGCCAGGCCGGAATCCGCAACGTGGTCTATGCCAGTTCGATCGCATCGCTGCCGGCGCCGGACAGGCAGGGCCCCAATACACTCTATGGTGTCTACAAGCTCGCCAACGAGGGCGTCGCGGGGATCTACTGGCAGGACTGGCAGGTTTCCAGCATCGGCGTGAGGCCCCACACGGTCTACGGTCCCGGACGCGATCAGGGACTGACCTCGGCACCCACAAAGGCCATGCTGGCTGCTGCCCTGGGCCAGTCATTCCGCATCGAGTACGACACCACGATGATGATGCAGCATGTCCACGAGGTGGCCGATGCCTTCATCGCCTGTGCGGATGCGAAGATCGAGGGTGCCCATGTCTTCAATCTTGGCGGCGTGAAGGCCTCGACGCGGGAAATCGCCGACGTCATCAACAGAATAGTGCCCGAAGCCGGGATCGAGGTTGCCTCTGCGCCACTTCCATTGCCCGTCGATCAGGATGACACCGCGCTACGCAGCCTTGTCGGAGACTGGCCCGCCGTCACCCTCGAGGTCGGTATCGAGCGAACCATCAGTGCTTTCCGCGACCTTGTTGCACGCGGCCTCGTCGGGCCCTGAGACCGCTCATTGATGACCCGCGAGGACTTTGTCGAATTCGGGTCTTGATCGGGATGGGAATCCCGGGGCCACACTTCATATTCGCGTGATGTGAACGTGCCGGGAGTCATGCCATGTCATCGGTTGTCGCCATGGACCAGGGCCGAATGTCGCGGAGCGAGTATGCTCTTCGCGTGGACCTTGCCGCTGCATTCCGGCTGGCCGACCGCTTCGAGTGGTCGCAACTGGTCTGGAACCACATCACCGCGCGCTGCCCCGACAATCCCGAGCACTTCCTGATCAATCCCCTGGGCGTGCGCTGGGACGAGATGACGGCCTCCCTGCTGGTGAAGGTCGATTTCGAGGGCGATACCGTCGAGGTCATCGATGGCGAGGGACTGGTCCCGAAGGCGGGTTTCGTGATCCACAGCGGCCTCTTCGAGGTCCGGCCGGATGTCGGTGCCGTCGTGCATGTCCATACCAATGACGGCGTTGCGGTGTCGGTACTCGAGGACGGCCTCCTGCCGCTTTCCATGGAGGGCCTCTTCTCCCACGACAATCTGGGTTGCCACCCGTTCGAAGGCACCAGCATGGATACCGACGAGCGGGAGCGCCTCGCCCGGAGTCTCGGCTCGAGGAAGGCGATGATCCTGCAGAATCATGGATTGTTGACGGTCGGCGCGTCGGTCGGCGAGGCTTTCGTCCTCATGTACTGGCTCGAGCGCGCCTGCGAGATCCGGATGAAGGTCCTGGCAAGCAACTTGCCGTGGAAGACCCTTTCGAGGGAGGTCTGTCTCCACAGTGCAAACCAGGAACACGAGCCGCGCGACATTACCGGGGATTTCAGCCCGGCGTCCACGAATGGCCGGCGCTCAAACGCCTGGTGGACCGCGACGACCCCGGCTACCGGACCTGACCACGCGTGTTCAGGGACGGCATTTCGGGCGAGTTCCGGGACGCCCGGGGAAACATGCGCTATCCCGGCCCATCGTTGACCCGCCTCGAGGATGATCCGGGCATCGAGATTGTCGCCAAGCCGGACCACACCTTCGATCGCGCTGGCGATCTCGTCGATAACGATGCCATGCTGACCATGGGGAATCCCGTGCAGGAAGGCGCCGTCGGTCCGGGGATGCGCACGGTCCTTGTGGCGCGTGTCGGGCTGACCGCCGGCGGCGACGAGGCCTGGAAGGCATCGCGGGCGCTTGCAGGCAGCGATGTGCGGGGCAAGACGCTCGGGATTCTCGGGTTCGGCAGGATCCACAAGGCGATTCTTGAGCTCACCGCATCCTTCGGCATGCACCGAATCTCCTGGAACCGTACGGACCGGTCGAGGGCCATGGCGGCGCAGCAATGCGAACAGGTGACGCTTGACCGGCGGTTCCGTGAAGCCGACATCCTCTCGGTCTGCCTGCCGCTTTGCGACGACACCCGCCACACCGTGTCCGCGGAACGGCTCGGTACCATGAAGCCCGGGGCCATCGTGCTCAATGTCGGGCGCGGCATGCTGATCGACGAAGCCGCACTCATTGCGGCATTGCAGGAGGCAAGGCTGGGAGGTGCCGGACTCGATGTGATGGAAACCGAGCCGATCGAACCCGGCAATCCCTTCCTTTCCATACCCAATGTCGTGCTGACGCCACATTCGCTCTGTATCACGGACCGGGCCTTCAACGACCCATTCGGGGAAGCCTTCGATGCCATCCTGGCGGTCAGGAACGGCGAGACACCGTCGAATCTGGTCAATCCGGAGCTCGCCAATTCGCCGTGTTGGCAAAGGAAGCTCGAAACCTGTGCGTTCAGATCCGCGAGGAGACCATGAAACCGGACTCGAGGAGCTGCGGCGCTTTGCCCTATGCGTGGTCAAGATGCACGGCAAGGCGGTCGCCGCCGCCCTGCGCAAGCTCCACCGAACACCGCGGACCGCGACAGGTGTTCCGCCACCTGTTGTGCTACATCCCCAGGATCGCCAGCGGTTCCTGCGCAACGAACCTCGACATTGCGCGCAAGGCGATGTCCGCAAGGACGAACCTGACACCCACCCCGGCATCCCGTCCGTGCCCTTTCCCCATTGCGGTGGCACGACGACCCTCGTCGGCGTCCTGACACCGTCCCGCATCACGTGGGCCGCCCGGGCGCGATGACGTCCCCGTTCTCGCCATGTGGGCCTGTCTGGTGCCGGCGAGGACCGCTACGGTCCCTTCCTCCCCTTTGGTCGCCCGGAACGCGATTTCGATCCTGCCGAGACCGTCGAGCAGCTCCACGACATCTTCTGCGCATAGACAGTTTGTGCAGTGTCCCACAAGCGGTAGTCTGGGAGGAGGGCCTGCGGCCCATAGCCGCCTATGGCCGGCGAAGGCCACTACAATCGGGGGCAAGCTCATGGCCCACAACGTCCTTGTCATCTGTTCCGATCAGCACTGGCGCGACGCGGCAGGGTGCTACGGGCATCCGCTGGTCGAAACGCCCAACATCGATGCGCTGGCCGCGCGCGGCACGGCGTTCGATGTGGCCTATTCGGCGGGACCTATCTGTGTGTCGGCCCGTGCCAGCATCCAGACCGGACGCTGGGTCCATCAACTCGGCACATGGTCGAGCGCGGAACCCTATGACGGTTCGTTGCCGGGCTGGGGTCACCGCCTTCAGAAGGAGAACCGGGCCTCGGTTTCCATCGGCAAGCTTCATTTCCGTTCCACCGAGGACAACAACGGTTTCTCCGAGGAGATCATCCCGGTCCATGTGGTCAACGCCATCGGCTTCACCTCGTCGCTCGTGAGGGATGGGCTGGAGCCCTACACAAGCAACAGCGACTTCGCGACCGATATCGGACGCGGTGAATCGCGCTACACGAAGTATGACCGCAAGGTCTGCGAACTGAGCTGTTCATGGCTTGCCGACGTTGCACCGGGACTCGATCAGGCGTGGACGCTGTTCTGTTCGTTCGTTGCGCCGCATCACCCCATCGTGGCACCGGACGAATTCTACGACCTCTACGACGGGGACCGGATCGACATGCCGCGCCTGCGCGCTCCGGGTGAACGGCCCGACCATCCGGTGCTCGATGTCTGTCAGGTGATCTGGGATTATGACCGGCATTTTCGTGACGATGATCACATCAGGGAAGCGAGGCTCTCCTATTTCGGATACGTCTCTTTCATGGACCACAACGTCGGCCGGGTGCTCGCCGCGCTGGAGGCTTCGGGCCAGGCCGACAACACGCTGGTGATCTATGTTTCCGACCACGGGGAAATGCTCGGCAACCACGGCATGTGGGCCAAGATGAACATGTACGAGGAATCCTCGGCCATTCCCCTCATCGCCGCCGGACCCGGCATGCCGTCCGGAGTCCGATGCGCGGCACCGGCTTCCCACATCGATCTCCAGCCAACGATCCTGAAGGCGCACGGGCTCGAAAACGATAACGCCCTCGACGGTGTCGCCCTGCAGGACCTTGTCTCGGCCGGCCATGAGGACCGCGCTGTGCTCTCGGAGTATCACGAACGTGGTGCCATCACCGGCATGTTCATGATCCGCTGGCAGAACTGGAAGTACATCGCCTATCCGGGATATCGGCCGCAACTTTTCGACATGGTGGCCGATCCCATCGAATCCTCGGATCTGGGCCCTGACCCCGCGCATGCCGCAACCCTGGCCCTGTGCGATGCGAAGCTGCGGGAGGTTGTCGACTACGAGGCGGCAAACCGGCGATGTTTCGCCGATCAGGCCCGTCGCATCGCGGCACTCGGTGGTCGCGAGGCTGCGTTCTCCGACGGCAACCACGCCTACACGCCCATGCCCGACGTGGCGTGAGCTTCGCTGTGCAGGGTCGCCTGAAACGGTTTCGGGCGCCCTGACGAGACGAATGTCCATGCTATGCAGAAGGCGGGATCCCGAGTTTCCGCTCTTCGACATGCGCGAGCGGTATGCCATGCAAGATCGCGTGACCTTCGACGCCGTTCGCCTGGCGGATGAACATCCTGCGCCCCATACCGCCGGGGCCGATTCCGCGGAACCACGCCTCGAGGACGGACGGGTCATCCAGATCCCGGGGACAGCCGCGGCCCTGGAGTGCCTGCGCGAGGCGGGATTGTTCACCGGTTCGTAGTGCCTGCCCTGATCAGGTCGGCGGCCTTCTCACCCACCATGATCGATGGCGCATTGAGATTGCCGCTGGTGATGGATGGAAAGATCGAACTGTCGACGACCCTGAGGCCGGAAAGACCGCGAACCCTGCATTCGGGATCGACAACGGCGAGATCGTCCGTTCCCATCCCGCACGAGCAGCTCGGATGATAGCCGGTTTCCGCCTTCCGTCGGATCATCTCGTCGATTTCGGCATCGGTCCTGGCATTCGCCCAGGTTTCCTGTTCCCTTGTCCAGTAAGGGCGCAGCGCCGGTTGCGAGGCAATGTCACGCGCCTGGCGGACGCAGACCCTCAGGTCCTCGAGGTCTCCGGGCTCACTCAGGAAACGGAAGTCGATTGCCGGTCGGACATCCGGATCCGCGGATTTGAGCCTTACCTCGCCACGGCTCCTTTCCCGCAGTGTGCCGACACACATGGTGAAACCGCCGATATCCTTGCTGATATTGAAATCAGCGAGATGGAACGGGAAGAAGTGGTACTGGATATCCGGATGGGGCACGGCATCACTGGTCTTCGTGAACGCGCCCGTGAACACGGCGTTGGTCGCGCATATTCCGGTCCGGCTGAGGAACCAGCGGACGCCGGCAATCGTCCTGGCGAGCGGTCCGGCATAGCGGTTGAGCGATTCCCGGACCGGTCCCTCGAACGGGATGTGAAGCTCGACATGCTCCTGAAGGTTCTGCCCGACACCGGAAAGGTCGTGGACCACATTGATTCCGGTGTCCTTCAAGTGATCCGCAGGCCCGATGCCCGACAGCATGAGAATGTGCGGTGAGGCGAAGGGGCCTGCCGAGAGAATGATCTCCCGCCGGCAGCGCACGATCTCGATGTCACACCCCATTCTTATCCTGACACCGATGGCACGGCTGTCCTCGACCTCGATTCCGGTCATCTGCGCATGGGTGCGGATCTCGAGATTGGGGCGCTTGCGTGCGGGCTCGAGATAGGCCTGGGCCGTGCCGCTGCGCCGGCCATCGGCGATCGAGGCATCGAACCAGCCCATGCCTTCCTGGTTTTCGCCGTTGAAGTCGCCACAGCGGCGAAAACCTGCCTCGACGCCCGCCTCCACGAAGGCATCGCTCATCGGCAGGGAAAAGGCCTGTGGTCCTGTCCTGACGGGACCGCTTCCGCCGCGTAGTTCCGTCTCGCCCCGGGAGTTCGTTTCGAGGCGTTTGTAGTAGGGCAGTACATCCATGAACGACCAACCGGTTGCGCCTTCCTTTTCCCAGCGATCGAAATCCAACGGATGGCCCCTCAGGAAGGCCATGCCGTTGATGGCCGACGAGCCTCCCAGCCCCCTGCCGCGGGGCTGGTAGATACGGCGTCCCGCCATGTGTTCCTGCGGTTCCGACCAGTAGTCCCAGTTGTAGGGGCCGCCTTCCCAGTTGAGGTAGCATCCAAGCGGCATATCGATCGACCAGTGCCTGGTCTCGGCGCCGGCCTCGAGAAGCAGCACCCGGATGTCCGGATCCTCGCTCAGGCGTGCAGCGAGCGCACCGCCCGAGGATCCCGCGCCAACAATGATGAAGTCGGGTGTCATGTCCCCGTCGTGTCTGTCACACACCGGAAACAATGGCTCCTCGACGTTCCCGGTTCAACGCGATGAATCGGTTTCGCCCACCGCTTTTTTCTTGTCGCGGGCAGGCTCCATTGAACCTGGAGCCAAGTTATTGTGTGTCAGGCTGACGGGAGCCAACGAGGTCGGCGCCCGTCATTGAATTGGTCGGCCATGACATGCAAATCTTCCGGCGTTCAGCCGGTACGTGTGGTGGTAACAGGCGCGGATGCTCCGACTCATCCGTATGAAGGCGGGAGATACCTGACATGGGACATTCGCTGGAAATGTGCGCCACTTTATCATTCCGAACGGGGAACGGGTCATGACTTCCGGGTCCTGGCAAGGTATGCCCTATGAGAATTCGGCCAGAGCATGAACTGAGCACCAACGACAGACCAATGGATGCCGGATGCTGACAAAACTGACAATCCGCAACTTCAAGCGCTTCGGTGAGGTCGAGGTCGAGCTCGGAAATCCTGTTGTGTTCATCGGTCCGAACAACTCGGGAAAGACATCGGCAATGCAGGCCTTGGCACTCTGGGACGTCGGTCTAAAGCGGTGGAACGAAAAGCGGGCGGGCAAGCATACACCGGGGACGCGCCCCGGCGTGACAATCAATCGCAGGGACCTCTTTTCCATACCCCATCCGAACGCCATTCATCTCTGGCGGGATCTGCATGTGCGGGATGTCCGGCAGGTCTCAGGGCGTCAGCGCACCAACAACGTCCGTATAGACCTCATCGTGGAAGGTTTCGGCGGGGACAAGGCATGGACATGTGGTCTTGAGTTCGACTACGCCAACGAGGAGTCCTTCTATTGTCGGCCTCTTCGCCTTGACGATGGCAAACCCCCTGAACGCATGCCTGTCCCGAACGAAGCGGGGTCACTGCGCATTGCCTTTCTTCCCCCGATGTCCGGTCTCGCCGCTGCCGAGACACGACTTGATCAGGGCGCAGTGAACGTAAGAGTCGGTGAAGGCCGTACCGCCGAGGTTCTCCGCAATCTGTGTTTCCGTATCTCGGAACCACTATCCGATTGAGTGGAAGTCGATTGTGGATCGTATCCGGGCTTTCTTCGGGGTGGAACTGGAAAGACCTCGCTATATCGAGGAACGGGGTGAAATAACCATGGGGTATCGGGAGCGTGGTTCGGCTCTCGACCTCTCGTCCAGCGGCAGGGGACTTCAACAAACCCTTTTGATCCTCGCCTACATGTACGCCAACCCCGGCGCCGTGATTCTCCTGGATGAACCTGACGCCCATCTGGAAATTCTTCGCCAACGGCAGATCTATCGGTTGATCTCGGAAGTGGCATCGAAGAGCGGCACCCAGATCATTGCGGCCAGCCATTCGGAGGTGCTTCTGAACGAAGCGGCAGACAAGGATCTGATCATCGCCTTCGTTGGCAGGCCGCACCGTATCGGAGATGGGCGAACGCAGGTACGAAAGGCACTGGCCGAAATCGGATTCGATCAATATTACCAGGCCGAACAGACAGGATGGGTGCTTTATCTCGAAGGATCGACGGACCTCGCGATACTGCAGGCCTTCGCCAACAGGCTCGGAAAGGATGATGCAGCCCGTGCTCTTGAACGGCCGTTTGTGCATTACGTAGGGAATCACCCTCCGGCGGCCGCTCGGCACTTTCATGGCTTGAAGGAAGCGCTCCCCGGCCTCCGGAGCGTGGCGCTTTTCGACCGACTCGAGGGCGGCGTACCCGACAATCCTTCGTTGAGGCATCTGGTATGGCAGAAGAGGGAGATCGAGAACTATCTTTGCACTGAAAGAACCCTCCTTGCGTATGCATGCGCAACCGCACGGGAATCAGCGCCCGGTCCGCTTTTTATCGATGCGGAAACCGAGAGGCGGACGTCGGCGATGCGGGAGGCGCTATCGGATGTTGGCCGCGCCCTGAATACCCTGGGAAGGGGTTCTCCGTGGAGCAGCGAATTGACGGCGAGCGACGATTTTCTGACGCCGCTCTTCGAGGCGTATTTCAGGAAGATCGATTTGCCCAACCTCATGGCCAAGAAGAACTTCTACGAACTCGCGGACCATGTTCCCGACGACGAGATCAATCCCGAAATCGACGAAAAACTTGACGCCATCGCCACCGTGGCGGCGATGGCGTCCCCGGCCGCGTACGAGTAACTGTCCATCGGCGTGCAGACCACGCCGTTCGTCATCCAGATCGTCAGGGTCGGGTTCGCCGCTGATTCCGGCAGTCTGCAACAGCTGGCTGGGTCGCCTGAGCCCGGACTGAACCTGTGCGGAAATTGCACCGGTTGCCTTCGGATCCGGATCTCTCTCTCCGGGGGCACGATGAATTTGCCAGGTGATCATCCCATTCGATCAATCCTGCCAGCCATACCGGCCGCCATCATGGCGTCGCGGCCAATCGCAGCAAAGGATAGTCGCGTTCGACTTCACGGCCCTTATCGACCTGGACCGTCACGCACCGCTCCCGTGGGATCCGGATGTTCAGCGATCGCATGGTCCGTTCGTTACGACCCGGGGAACCGAGCCCCGATGCGTCAACCTGCACGCGCGGGTTTTTGGCCGGCGGGTCCTCCTGTCCGGCCGGTACCGTATCGTCGATCATGGATCTCAGGAGGACGATGTATTGGGGCATGGTGCCGCAATAACCGTCGACGATGACCCACCGGGCAACGTGGTCCCGGTAGAACTCGGAATCGAGATCATGGCGGTGGCCGATACCGGTGCGGCCTGGATCGATGGGTGCGAAGGTGTTGGAATAGCCGCCAGTGGGAAGACCGGTCTCCAGAAGGCTCGGCAATGCCCGGGTCACGGCCTCCGGCGGCGTCGAGAACGCTTGTGCCGTCCTTGAGGCAGGCGTCCTTCCGCTCATGGAGCGTCCAGCCGATTCAGACCGGTTTTCCGGCGGCGGCGGTACTCTTTACCGGGGCGGGGGTCGAGGGGCTTGCGACGGCGTTCGGCGAACCGTGCCGTCGCCTCGATGGCGAAGTCGGGCAGGTCACGAAGAGTGATGGACGGTGCGGCGGGAGACTGCGTTGCCGGTATGGGGATACTCAGGATGCAGGTTTGGGTGAACACACATCATACCGCTTCCCCCGTTTCGTGACGCCCAATGAACGACAAACTGCCACGTACATGCTGCCGCCGGTGCATCTGCACCTTGTTTGACAGTGCCTGGCGGCGGATTTCGGTCATGGGTCCGTCTCGCTTCGAGGCTGCCCGGGGCAGCGATGTCAATTCCCGGCGCTTCCGACGCCGGGAGACGTCAAAGGACCTTGTCGAGAAAGCTCCTGGTCCGCGCGTGTTGCGGCTGGCCGAGCAGATGCGAGGGCGGGCCTTCCTCGACAACCAGGCCGTCATCCATGAAGACAACCCGGTTGGCCACCTCGCGCGCGAAGCCCATCTCGTGGGTGACTATGATGAGTGTCATGCCGTCATCGGCGAGTTCGCGGATAGTGACGAGAACTTCCTTCACGGTCTCGGGATCAAGCGCTGCCGTGACCTCGTCAAGAAGGATCACCTTGGGGTTCATGGCCAGGCTGCGGGCGATCGCGATGCGTTGCTGCTGCCCGCCGGAGAGTTCGTCGGGATAGGCATCGTCCTTGTCGCTGAGGCGAACTTTCGCCAGCAACTTGCGGGCCACCGCATTGGCCTCGTCGCGCGGCAGGCGCAGGACTTCGGTCAGTCCCAGGGTGATATTGCGCAGCGCCGTCATGTGGGGGAAGAGGTTGTAGCTCTGGAACACCATGCCGACCGTCTGATGAAGCCGGTGCAGGTCAGCAGTGGTTTCATGGATGGCAATGCCGTCGACAAGAACGCGGCCGGCATTCGCGGGAACCAGTCCGCAGATGACACGAAGCAGTGTCGATTTGCCCGATCCCGAGGGACCGATGACGGCGACAACCTCGCCTGCCTCGACGTTCAGGCTAATTCCTTGCAGCACGGGGGTGCCGCCGTAGCCCTGGTGAACCTCGTCCAGCGTGACGATGGGTGCCGGACCACTCATGGCGCTTTGACACTCCTCACCCGGTATTTCATGCCCGCGTGAGCCCGGGCAGGGAACGCCGGAGAGCGGCGCTCCACGAACGCAGCAGCGGTCCTCGCTTGTTCTTGAGCTGGTTTTCCAGGAAGGTCGCCAGCAGTGCGATCGGGTAGCAGATGCAGAAGTAGATGATCGCGATCTCGGTTAGAATGATGTGATGTTTGAAGGTCGTTGCCGCCAGGAGAAGGCCCGAAAACAGAAGTTCCTGGATGGTGATGACGGAAAGCAGCGAAGTGTCCTTGAACAGCATGAGCAGGTAGTTGACGATCGGCGGCAGGACGGTCCGTACGGCCTGCGGCAGGATGACGAAGCGCAGGGTCTGGAAATACGACAGGCCGATGGTCGTGGCTGCCTCCTTCTGCGTGGCAGGCACCGATTGAATGCCGCTGCGGAAGACCTCCGAAAGGTAGGCCGCGTAATTCAGGGACAACCCGGCGATGCCGGCGGGAATGGCGTCCATTGTGAGGCCGAAGTACGGCAGAACGTAGAAGATGTAATAGATCTGTACCAGGCCGGGCGTGGAGCGAACCAGTTCTACATAGGCCGTGAGGGGAATCCGGACCCACCGGTAACGGGACAGGCGGCCAAGGGCGACAAGCAGCCCCAGAACAAGAGCCAGCGCAAAGATCACGATGGTCAGGAAGACCGTCAGCTTCGCACCCTTCAACAGGGTCGGCAGGAAAGCGACGAAGTCCTCGAAGGGAAAGGCTGGCATTACGGACTCCGGTGTCGAACGTCGGTGGCGCGGGAGCCGTCGCCCGCCCTCGTGGCACAACCCTGTAAGACAAGCTCATGCCGGTTTGCACATGCGATCAATCCGGCGTTCGACACATGTCACGTGCGGGACGTCGAAATCCGGTGGAAGCGACCAGCAGACCAACCCTTGATTCCGGGAAGGCTCCTTTCGCTGTGGCGAACGATGACATCCCGGACCCCGGCGGCCATCATGGGAAACCCGGATCACGACACGAAGGGAACGAACGGGGAGCCCGCGCCGGCATCTTGCGGCAAGGTGCCGGCGCCAGGCCGTGTGATTTTCTAGTGGACGATATTGGCCGCCGTAAGTCCGTAGGTTTCCAGAATTCCGGCAAGGCTGCCGTCAGCCTTCATGCTGTCGAGTGCCGCGTCGAACGTATCAACCAGGGCCCTGTCGCCCTTGCGGAACGAGAACCCGATCATGTAGAGCGCGTCCTTGTAGCCGTCCCACCCGATCACGAACTCGACCGGTTCAGGGTGCATCGCCTGCGCGAAGGCGGCGGTGGTTTCGCCGGCCAGAATGGCATCGATACGCCCCGCCTTGAGGTCCGAGATCATCTCTGGATGAGTCTTGTAGGCGACGAATTCGGCCGTCGGGATCGTGTTGACATAATCGCCGGTGGTCGATCCCAGGATTCCGCCGATCTTCTTGCCCGGGAACTGATCGCGCCCCATGATCCCCATCGGATTGCCGGGCGCCACGATCAGGGCCAGGCCGTAGCTGTAGATGGGTTTGGAGAAATCGACCTGTTCGGCGCGTGCCGGTGTGATTGCCTGACCGACGGCGACCATATCCCAGCGACCCGACGCCAGGCCAGGAATCAGGCCCGCCCAGTCGACCGGAATCTGGTGGATGGTCTCGACACCAATGCCCTGCAGGATGGTGCGGGCGAGTTCGTAGTCGATACCCTTGTAACCGCCGCCCGCCGGTTCGACCCAGTTGTGCGGCGGTTCGTTATAAGTCCCCATGAGGATGTACTTGCTCTCCGTGATTTTGGCGAGCGTATCCGCCTGAGCATCGGCGGTGAGGACGACATGACCCGCGAAAGAAACCACGAGTGCGGCAGCGAGAAGCCGCGTTGACCCAATCATACTGCGTTTCATGGCATGAGACTCCTAAAACGGTTGGTTCAACAAGAATGAACCTCTGGATCCGGTTGCCTCTTGGCTTGTACGATCCGGTTCACGATGATAATATGTGCTTGTTTGATGGAAGTCTATAACGGTCGTGCCACTCACACTCTCCGATTGGAGTTCCCGGTTCCTATCGCATCACCGGTTTGTGAAGATGGCAATGATCTCGAGTACTTCATTATTATTGAACGCCGTATACGGTTGTGAGTCGCCATGAAAATCAGCAAAATCGATGTGACGGTCGTCAATGTACCTTTCGTGGCGCCCCTTCGCTGGGCGGGCGGAGTCGAGGACGGCTGGTCACGCTGCGTTGTCGAGATTCACAGCGATGACGGGCTGGTGGGCCTGGGCGAAACATTGGGTGGCGACGTCACCAAGCTTCTGATCGACAGCAATCTGGCGCCGATGTTCCTGGGCGAAGATCCCATGTTGACCGAGAACATCATGGCGAAAACGCTGTTTGTGCCGTTCTATTACGGCAAGGCCGGCTTGTGCGCGATGGCGGCACTGGAGATGGCCTGCTGGGACATCAAGGGCAAGGCCGTGGGGCGACCGCTCTGCGAACTGCTGGGTGGGCGGTTCCGCGACGAGGTTCCCTTCGCGTCCTACATCTTCTACCGGCACGCCAGCAAGGACGGGACCGGTCAGGTCTCCAATCCGGACGAAGTGGTCGCCCATACCAGGGCGTTGCATGCCGAGTTCGGTTTCGAAACCATCAAGTTCAAGGGCGGTGTGATGGTCCCCGAGGAAGAGGTCGAGGCGTTGCGTGCACTGCGTGCTGCCTTTCCCACGGAAAAGATCCGTTACGATCCCAACGCCATCCTCTCGGCCGCGACTTCGATCCGCGTCGGCAAGCTGATCGAGCCGCTGGATATCGAATACTACGAGGATCCATGCTGGGGAAATGAAGCGATGGCAAGAGTTCGCGACCGTGTGGACATACCCTTTGCCACGAACATGTGTGTCATGGACCTGGATCAACTGGCACAAGGCTTGAGAATGGGTTCGGTCGACATCATCCTGGGCGACATCCACGAATGGGGCGGGATCGCGAATACCAAGAAACTGCAGGCGACATGTGAGGTCTTCCAACTGGGGTTCAACCTGCACAGCGGTGGCGAACTGGGAATATCGACGGCCGCCTACCTGCATCTCGCGGCGACGGTTCCAGCACTGCCCCATGCCCTCGATTCCCACATGCATCAGCAGGCCGGTGACGTGATCAGAGCCGGCACCGTGGGCTATACCACGCGCGGGACCATGCGCGTGCCCGGCGGCCCGGGACTGGGCGTGGCCCTGGACCCTGAACGATTCGCCTTCTATGCCGAGGCCCATCGCCGCGAGGGCGATATCACGATCTATGCAGAGGACGAGGCCCGCGCCGGTGCGCCTCCGGTGAAATCGCAATGGTAGGAGAACCCGTGCCCACTGCTGAATTCAGAGTGCAACGTCCGACCGATTATCTCAGTGTCGAAATGTGGGACATGATCGTGGCGCTGGAGCCCGCGGCGGTGTCCGATATCCTGCATGCGCGTGACTTCCACAACCAGGTCATGCGCTTCGATATCCGTCCTCTTGATGACACGACGAGGCTGGTGGGCATTGCCCGCACCATGCAGTCGCGGCCCCTGGTCGGTGCTCCGCAGCCCGGCAGGGAATATGAACTGCTGTTCGCGGCAATTGACGGGCTGCAGCCCGGGGGAATCCTGGTGACCGACCGGACGGATTGTTGCGTCTGGGGCGAACTCTGCAGCGAAGCTGCGATTGTGCATGGTGGTAACGGTGCCGTGATCGATGGTTTTTCCCGCGACATCGATGGCATACGCCAGCTGGGTTTCCCGCTGTTCTACCGCGGTCCCCACATGAGCGACCTCTTGTACCACCGGACAATTACCGGCATCAATGAAGCAGTCTACTGCGGCGACGTGGCGGTCTGGCCCGGCGATCTCCTGATGGGATCGCAAGATGGTGTTGTCGTGGTCCCCAGCCGCCTGATCGAAGACGTGGTGGTGGAGGCCCACCACAAGGTACAGACGGAATCGGAGGTGCGGGTTGCCCTGCGCAATGGCATGGACGCCGGCGAGGCCTACAAGACTTTCGGCGTCATGTGAGGTGCGTGCAGTTCGGACCTGTTTGACGTGGATTCGAACGCAATGAACGAGGTTCACGACCGGCACGGCGCAACGGACCAGCAGGCAGGTGACCGCCGGCGGGTTCCACGCGCCACGAAAGACCGCGAACCGACACGCATTCAGTCGCTCTCGCGAGCCAACGCGATCCTCGATGTCGTCGCTGCCCATGATGCGGTCAGCCTGACCGAGATCGCGCGGCGGACCGGACTGAACACGACCACGGTCTACTACCTCGTCGAAACGCTGGTGTCCCTGGGCTTCGTCGAGCGCACCAGCGCTTCGGGCGGCTACCGGCTCGGTCTGCGGAATCTTGAACTCGGCCGGACCGTTCAGCAGCGCCTCGACATCGCCGCCACCGCGCGGCCGGCGCTGATGCGCCTCTGCGCCGCAACGAAGGAAACGGTCAATCTTTGCGTGCCCTACCTGTTCGAGGCCATGATCGTCGAAAGTGTCGAGGGTATCTATGGTATCCGCGCAACCGCCTACGCGGGTACACGCGCAGCGTATCATTCGACGTCGGGCGGCAAGGCCATCCTTGCGCATCTCGATGACGAGGTGCGCCAGACCATCTATCGAGTCCGGCCGCTGATAGCGCTGACGCCCAACACGATCATCGATATCCCGGTCCTCGAGAAACAGCTGAAGCAGGTGCGCCGTGAAGGTGTCGCCTTCGATTTCGAGGAGAACGAGGAAGCGGCCCACTGCATTGCCGCCCCGATCTTTGACGGTCTTGGCGAAATCGCAGGCGCCATCAGCATTTCAGGACCCATGAACCGCCTGACCACTGAAACCGCCGTGCGCCTGGGAGCGATGATCGCGGTCGAAACAAAAGCCATCACCGCGGCACTATCAGGCACCAACGCCAGGCCGGGCCGGGTCGGTGCCTCTTCCGCGCGCCGAAACGATGCGGCATCCTCTTCCATTCCGTCGGCGACGAGGTAACGATGTCAGTACAACCGGCCGAACCAGACCTGTCGTGCTACCCCCTGGACGGCTTTGCCTTTCCGGTCGACGTCATGACACCGGACGAGGCACACGCCTGCCGCCGCCGCCTCGAGGCGGCCGAGGCCCGGTATGGGCGTCTGGACCTGAAGATCAAGATTTACATGGTTCTCGGCCTCGCCGATGAACTGGTGCACCATCCGGTCATTCTCGATGCCGTGGAGCGAATCATCGGGCCCGACATCCTGGTCTGGGACGCGGATTTCATCATCAAGGACGCTCACGACACTCACTACGTCAGCTGGCATCAGGATCTGACCTACTGGGGGCTGGAGCCCGACGACGAGGTCACGGCCTGGTTTGCCCTTTCGCCGAGCACCGTCGAGAACGGCTGCATGCGGTTCGCCCCCGGTACGCACCACGTCGGTATCGCTCCTCACATCGATACCTTCGCGCCGGATAACATCCTCTCCCGGGGCCAGGAAGTAGCCCTTGAAGTCGACGAAACCAGCGCGGTCGACGTGGTTCTGGAGCCCGGCCAGATTTCGCTCCACGATGGCAGGCTGATCCACGCCTCCCGCCCCAACCGGACCGGCGACAGGCGTATCGGCCTGGCGATCCGCTATGTCCCTGCACATGTGCGGCCGGTGGCAGGCCGACGCGACAGCGCCATGCTTGCGCGCGGTGTCGACCGCCACGGACACTTTGATTCCGAACCCCGCCCCGGGGCCGACTTCGAGCCCTCTCAGCTTGCCCTTCAGGCTGCGATCGAGGAACGGCGCGTGGCTGTTCTGCTCCAGGGCGCGGAGCCTCCGGCAACTGCCGGGTCCGGCCGTTAGACCGGCTCTCCAGTCATTGTTCCCGTCGGGCAGTGGCGTGCACCTGTGACATCCTGCGGCGACGCGTCACACGGCCCATCTCGACTCCAACGCCCCGTCCGCATGGGCGCAAGGGTACGCAAGTACTCCACACTCCTGTCAATTGGTGCGCCGGGGCTGCGGGATAGCACACACTTCAACTGATTCCGGCACTCGCCACGCGGCCTCCTGCATCGTCAACTCCGGCACGTCGAATTCCCCGCCGAGCGTGTGAACTGGTTGTTCCGCCGTAGCCGGATCCGTCCGTTTCGGCCATGGGGACTGGAGCCTGATGCGTCTCCACGCAGGTGAGGGGTCCTGTCAGGCGAGTCTTCCCTGTCCGGTTGGTGCCGTGTCGTCGATCAGGGATCTCAGGAGGGCGATGTGTTGGGGCATGGTGCCGCAGCAGCCGCCGACGATGCGGGCGCCGGCGGTGATCCACTGGGCGACGTGATCCCGGTAGGTCTCGGAATCGAGATCGTGGCGGTGGCCGACATCGGTGAGGCCTGGATCGATTGGTGTGAAGGTGTTGGCATAGCCGCCTGTGGGAAGACCGGTCTCCAGAAGGCTCGGCAGTGCCCGGGTCACGGCCTCCGGCGTGCAGCAGTTGGCAACGAAGGCGCTGACGGGCTGATCGGCCACGCTTTCGGCGGCGTCGAGAACGCTTGTGCCGTCCTTGAGGCAGGCGTCCTTGCGCTCATGGAGCGTCCAGCCGATCCAGACCGGCTTTCCGGTGGCGGCGGCACCCTTTGCCGAGGCGCGGGTCTCCGCGACGGTGGTGAGCGTCTCGCAAATGAAGAGATCAACGTGCGGTGCCAGAATGGCGGCCTGCTCGGTGTAGAGTTCCTCGAGGACGTCCTCGGGCTCGACTTCGTCAGGAAGATAGCTGTCCGTCAGCGGAGGAAGCGAGCCGGCGATCACGATATCCCTCTTCTCGGCGTCACGGGCCAGTAGCGCGAGTTCGGCCGCCTTGAGGTTGAGTTCCGCGAATCGTTCCTCGATCCCGAGGTTACGCATGAAGGCGCGCACCACGCCGTAGGTGTTGGTGATGATGAGATCCGCTCCGGCACGGATGAAATCGCGGTGGAGGCCGAGGACGGCCTCGGGAGCCTCGATGAGCGCCCTTCCCGACCAGAAGGGCGAGCCCGGTTGGCGAAGCCCCATGCCAGAAAGTGCTTCACCCATGCCTCCGTCCGTCAGGAGGGGGCGGTCTTCAGGAAAGGCGACGGCGGTCATGGCGTGGACTCCCTTGAGCCGGTTTCGGGCATCACGTCACTATGGCGAAATCCGATGGTGGTTGCGAGAGCCCCTTGTGCGCAACACAATGCACCGCCAGACAACAGGGGAGATGTTCATGCGCGAATCAACCGTCACCTATACACTGTGGCTTGCCAGCGCCAATACGGCAGCGGTCGAGGCGGCGAACATCCACGGCTGCGAGGGAATCACCATCGACATGGAACACGGCGTGTTCGATCGCAGCGATGTCGACCGGCTGATCCTTCTGGCTCGTGAGTCCGGGCTTTTCTCCTTCACCCGCATTGCCGAGCCGTCACGCATCGCGATCCAGAACTCTCTCGATTCCGGAGCGAGCGGGGTCATCATCCCCCATGTCGAGAATCTCCACCATGCGCGGGAAGTGACCGGTTATGCCAAGTATCCGCCGATGGGCGACCGCAGCGTCGGGGGTGGCCGGACCTATGGCTACGGCGGCGGCAACGAGGCGTTCTATGCGTCCGAGAACGGCCGCGTGCGCTGCTACCCAATGGTGGAAACCATCGGTGCGCTCGAGGATGTCGACGCCATTCTCGAACTCGAATGTGTCGACGGCATCTTCCTGGGACCCGCGGACCTCAACATGGCACGGGGCCGCGGGGGCACCTTCGGAGCCGATGACGCCGAGGACCGGCGGCGCGTGGCCGAAGCCTGCCGAAAGGCCGGCAAGGATTTCGGCATGAATGTCTACACGAAAGACGACATGGAGGCGTCGCGCGAGATCGGCCTTACCTTCGCAGCATTGATCGATGACGTCGCGGCCCTTCTCGACGGCTATGGCCGTGTCGTGCGTGAGGCAAGAAGGATCATCTCCGGCGTGTGACGGGCCGGGATGCAGGGCACGAGGTTCCTCATTAAGATGCCAACCGTTGCGAATTGAGAATTCAGGATCGGAAGAACACACAATGGTGACCGGCAGTTGTCTTTGCGGAAATGTGCGCTGGCAGATCGATGCCGCCCTCACCGGCATGACCCACTGTCACTGCTCGATGTGCCGCAAGGCCCATGGAGCGCCGTTCGCGACCTATGCCATGGTGGAACGGGATGCCGTCAAATGGCTTTCGGGAAGCGATCAGGTGGGTACCTGCGAATCGTCGCCCGGCTCGGTCCGCGCCTTCTGCACGCAGTGCGGTTCGGTGGTGCCCCATGGCGGCGGGGAGACGATGATGGAAATCCCTGTCGGCGGTCTCGACGGCGATCCCGGTGCCAGGCCCGAGGCCCATATCTTCGCAGGTTCCGTGGCACCCTGGCACATCATCGCCGACGACCTTCCGCGCAACGACACATGGGGCGAAGGGATGGAAGGTCCGGTCGTCGAACAGCCGTCGAGGCCGGGAACACAAAGCGGCGTCCTCTACGGCAGCTGTCTGTGCAATGCGATTGCCTATGAGGCGAAACCTGCCTTCAGGGCGGTGCACAACTGTCATTGCTCAAGGTGCCGCAAGGCGCGCGCCGCGGCCCACACGACCAACGGTTTCCTTGCGCTCGAGCATCTTGTCTTCACGCGCGGCGAGGCGTTGCTGAGGACCTGGCGCCTTCCGGGAGCGAAGTACTTCGCCCAGTCCTTCTGCACGCGTTGCGGTTCGATCATGCCCCGTCACGATCGCGACCGCGGGGTCGCGGTGGTCCCGTTCGGCTCGCTCGACAGCGACCCGGGGCGCGGCGCCCAGGACCACGTCTATGTCGGTTCGCGGGCACTGTGGTACGAGCCCGACGACAGTCTTCCCAAATTTGAAGAGACGCCACAATGACAGGTGCGGCTGCCGACGGCTGGAAGCCCGAAATCGAGCTCAAGTTCGCGGTCTCGCCGGGGACTGCAGGTTCGCTGCTCCGCTATCCGCCACTGGCCTTCGCCAGGGACCTTGGGGAACGGCATGTCGAATCCGCCTATTACGATACCGCCGAAAATCGGCTGCAAAAGGACGGCGTTGCGCTTCGCGTACGCCGGACGGGCGATTCCTATGTCCAGACGGCCAAGATGTTTCATCCGGCCAGGCACACCGCGTTCCGGCTCGAACGGGACGATCCCCTCGATGGACCCAGGCCGCGTGCTGCATTGCTGCATCAGGCGACCGGTTCCAGGCACGTCACGCTCGGCGACGACGATCTCGTGCTCGCATTCAGGACCAGGATCAACCGCCGGATCCTGATGCTCGACAACTTCTCGGGCGCTCACCGGGGATCGAGGATCGAGGTGGCGATCGACAACGGCTTCGTGGAAACCGCGGCAAGGAGCGAGGCCATGAGCGAGATCGAACTCGAACTCGTGGAAGGACCGATTGCCGATCTCTATGCCCTCGCGCTCAGCCTCCATCGCCAGATGCCCCTTGCGATCGAGGTGTTCTCCAAGTCCCAGCGCGGCTTTGCGCTTTCCGGCGGCAAGCCGCCGCCCTGGCGCAAGGCCGATGACATTGATCTCGAGGCTCTGACGAGCCTTGACGAGACCATCGCACGTGTGATGGCACGGTGTTACGAACACTGGATGAACAACCAGGCGGCGGCGCTCGACGGCCGGGATATCGAGGGCGTGCACCAGATGCGTGTGGCCCTTCGCCGCCTTCGGGCGGCTCTCGGTTTCTTCGCTCCCTGGCTTCCCGATGCGCAGATGGCGTGGTTCCGCAGGGAGGTGAAGTGGATTGCGGGCTATCTCGGGCGCGCGCGCGATCTTGACGTGCTGGACCACGACACGATGGGACCGCTGCGCAAGGCCTGCCACGGCGACCGTGATCTCGACGCGCTGGACAATTGCATCAGGAGCCGCAGGGATGAGGCTTACCGCCAGCTTGCACCACGGATCGGATCGCCGCGCTACACCACCGTCGTTCTCACCCTGGGCCAGTGGATTGCGCAGCACGGCTGGCGTTCGGAAAATCCCGCCCTCGACGGACCGGTGACACGCCATGCCAGGAGCGCCCTTGATCAGGCCTTCGGCCAGGTCATGTCGAGGGGCGCCGACTTCGAGGCCATGAGCGAGATCGAGCGTCATGATCTTCGTCTCGACATCAAGCGCCTGCGCTACGCGATGCAGTTCGTCGGTTCGGCCTACGACGGCGCCAAGCCCTGGCTCCAGGTGCTGGGAAGACTCCAGGATGCCCTGGGGATCGCCAACGATGCTGCACTCGCCGATGCGCTGATCGGCCGATGCACGAAACCGGTTGTCGGCAACAGGAAGCGACGGAGCATCGCCCGGGCCCGCGGCCTTGTCTCCGGCTGGTGGCTGGCGAAGGCGTCCGACCAGGAAAGCCTTTCCAGAAGCCTGTGGCGCGAATTCACGGACCTCGAACCATTCTGGAGGTCTTCCTGACACTGCCCGTGTCCGGAGAAAACCTCAGGTCGCCTCGGCGCCACGTCAAGCCAGTCCTGTCCAGGAACTCCAGAAGATCCACCGCGAGGTTACGACCGATGCCCATCGCATCGCGGAAGTCGGCCACGGAGAATCCTTCCGGATAGTCTTGTCGGAGGCGGCGCGCGGCCGATTCGGCATCCTCGATCCGTGCCGGTGTGAGATAGCGGTTGCGTGCGATCCTCACCACGAGACCGAAGGCCGCCATGCGATTGAGAAACCGATCGAGATCGCCCGGTTCGAGGTCCAGACCGGCGGCAAGCGGATGGAGCGACGGCGGAGACCCCGTTGCCACCTCGATGGCCGGCCTGACACGTGCCCAGAGCGTGAGGTCCCGGGAGGTCGGCTCCGCCCGGTGTCCCGGTCGGTGAATGACGACACCGCGTCTTGCGAGATCGTTGCTCTTGCAAAGTTCCTGCAACACCGCATCGATCAGGAGGGCGTCCGGTGAACCGGGCACCATCCTCATGAGTTCCCCGGTGGTGGGACCGAGCCGGTCAAGTCTTCCTGCATGGTCCCGGTCGACCGCCTCCAACACGTCCCTTGCGAGGGAATGCCAGTGGCGCTCGTGGATGATGCGTCCTGCGTCTCCCCGGCCGAACCTGCGAACGTCTTCGGGAAGCGGAATCCGATCGGGATCGAGATTGCGTGACTTGAGGAAGACCTTCGGATCGACACCGGACGTCGAGGTTCCCAGCAGGGCCCGAAGCGCTTCCCCGTGATCCTTGCGGTCGGCTGCCCTCAGGCACGCCAGCCGTTCGGTCCTCGCCCTTCCCCGTGCGGGTCCGAGGGGATCGAGGATTCGAGCGCCGCCGATCGTGCGCCGTGCCGAGATGTCCCGCAGAAGGATTCGGTCGCCCCATGCGGGCACGAGAGGCCTGTCGACGCGGATTTGCGCAAGACCGCTTTCTCCGGGTTCGAACCTCTCCCTCTCCAGCAGTGCCACACGTCCTGTAACGTGGCCGGTTCCATGGTGAACGTGGACCGCCGTCCAGTGTCTGAAGGCTTTCCGTTCGCTCGCCAGTATCGTGACTTCCGCATCGATCCGGACCGAGGGTTGGAGAATTCCGGGAGCGGCGATCCAGTGGCCGCGGCCTGCGTCCTCACGGGACAATCCTGCAAGATTGATCGCTGCCCGTTCCCCTTCGACTGCCCTTTCGCCCGGACGGCCCTGGCTGTGAAGTGTCTTCACTCTTGCTTCCCGCCCGGCGGGGAGCACCGCAAGCCGATCTCCTGTCCGGACTTCGCCCGAACAGACGGTACCGGTCACCACGAGCCCGGCGCCCCTGATCACGAAGGACCGGTCGACCGCGAGGCGGAACCCGCCTTCTTCCAGGACTTCAGGAATGGAGTCAGCCTCGCTTTCGAGGAGGCGCCGAAGTTCGCGGATTCCCGCGTTGTCGGCAATGGATGTCGGGACCACGTGGCGGACATCGATGCCGTATCCTCGTGCCAGCGAGTCTGCGGCACGCCTGACCTCTTCGATGCGCTCCTCGTCGCTCCGGTCGGCCTTCGTGATCGCAATGACGAGGCGTTTGATCCCAAGAAGGGAGAGCACGATGACATGCTCGATCGTCTGCGGCATGACGCCGTCGTCTGCGGCCACCGCCAGGAGACCGAGATCGACCCTCGACAGGCCCGAGACCATGTTGCGCACGAAACGCTCGTGGCCCGGGACGTCGATGAATCCCGCGATTCTGCCTGACGGCAGCTCAAGGTAGGCGAATCCCAGATCGATGGTGAGGCCGCGTTTCTTCTCGTCGGGAAGCCGGTCGGTATCGATACCCGTCAGAGCGGCCACCAGCGATGTCTTGCCGTGGTCCACATGACCCGCGGTCGCGATGATCATGGTATAGCGAGATTCCTGAGACCGGCCCGGAAGGCTTCAGCGTCGTCGAGACAGCGCAGGTCGAGAAGGAGCGCGCCAGCCCGCAGCGATCCGATGACGGGCCGCTTCAGGCGGCGCAGGGACCCGGCGAGCGTGCGCAGTCCTGCATCCGCTCGGCGTCCGGACTTCGCCGCGTGGATGGCGAAACCTGCGCTGGCGAGGGTCGCTTCGGGTTGCGCGCCACTGCCGATCTGGCTTTCAAGGGAGACGATCTCGACGAGGTAATCGGGTCCAAGAGCCCGGACGAGATCATCCTCGAGCAGGCGGGCCTCCTCGGCGATCTCGCCGGCGGGTCTCGTGAGGAGGCGCAGCGCCGGGAGCCTCTGCGGCAGGCTGTCGGGATCCTCGTAGAGCGCCAGGGTCGCGTCGAGCGCCGCGAGCGTCATCTTGTCGGGCCTCATCGCCCGCGTCATCGGGTTCTGCGCCATGCGGTCCACGAGGTCGGCGCGTCCCACCACGATTCCCGCCTGGGGGCCGCCCAGCAGCTTATCGCCACTGAACGTCACGAGATCCGCGCCACGGCGCACGATCTCGCTGACCACTGGTTCCTTCGGCAGGCCCCAGCGGCTGAAATCGACAAGCGCTCCACTCCCGAGATCGACCGCGAACGGCAGACCGTGTCGTTTCGTGAGGCGGGCAAGTTCCGCTTCTCCAACCGAGGATGTGAATCCGCGGATCGCATAGTTGCTCGCATGGACCTTCATCACGAGGCCGGTCCTGCTGCCAAGAGCCCCTTCGAAATCGGCAAGGTGCGTTCTGTTGGTCGTTCCTACCTCAACCAGCTTCGATCCGGCCCTCGCCATGATGGCGGGCATGCGGAAGGCGCCGCCAATTTCCACGAGTTCGCCTCTCGAAACGGGAACCTCCCGCTTCAGTGCCAGAGTGTTGAGCAGCAGCATGACGGCCGCCGCATTGTTGTTGACGACGAGCGCTCTTTCTGCACCGGTCAGGCGGACCAGCCGCTCGACGGCACCGGTCCCGCGCTTTCCCCTGCGACCGCTCCCGAGATCGTACTCCAGCGCACACGGTCCCCGCGCGGCCCTGGTCATGGCCTCGATGGCTTCGCTGGCCAGTGGTGCACGCCCGAGATTGGTATGGAGAATGGTGCCGGTAAGGTTGAAGACGGGCGTCAGTCCCGACTCCATCCGCAGGCGGCAGAAGGAGTCGACCCAGGCCGCGCCCGGATCCACAATCCAGTCGATTTCGGGGTGGTCGCGGATGGTCGCCCGGATGCCCTCCGTCACGAGGCGGCGACCGAACCGGGCCAGGAGTTCCGTCATTGCCGGCGAGCCCAGTATCGTCTCTACGCTCGGCGGATGTCCGTGCCAAGGTGCGGAAGTGTCCTTCATCACCGGCTCCATGCAAGGGAGGAGGCCAAGGCGGCCCGGCATGCTAACTGGTTTGCCCAAACGTTGCAGGATAGGTTCGCGCCCATGAAGGAGCATCGCCTCAGAGCACTGCTCGAACCCACCTCGATCGCGCTGGTCGGGGCCTCTGCGCGCGAGTCGTCCTTCGGGCTTGCCACACTGCGCAACCTCGCCAATCCGCTTTATGACGGGACGGTTCACGCGGTCAATCCCCGCTACGATATGATCGATGACATCCCCTGTTATCCCTCGCTCGCCGACATACCAGGCGGCGTCGAGCATGCGATCCTTTCCGTCGCCAATGCGCGCATTGAGACGGCACTCCTGGACGCTGTCGATGCCGGGGTACGTTCGGTCACCATTTTCGGCAGCGCCTACCTCGAAGGCGACACGGCCGAATCGAACCTGAAGGATCGCCTTCAGGGGATCGCGCGGGATGCCGGGCTTCTCGTGTGCGGTGCCAACTGCATGGGTTACGTGAACTACACGACTGGCGTCCGGATCACCTGGATGGGGGTGTCCCCGGACCGCTGGTTCGATCCCGGCCACATTACCCTGATCAGCCACTCCGGGACCTGTTTCCTGACGCTGCAGTTCATCGATCCCAGGCATCGCCACAATCTGTGTGTCTCGTCGGGCCAGGAACTCACGGTGACGGTGGCCGATTACATCGATTATGCCCTTGACAAGGAAAGCACCCGGGTCATCGCGCTCTTCCTCGAGGCCGTGCGCGATCCGGAGGCCTTCCGGGCAGCTCTCGACAGGGCGGTGAGGCTGGATGTTCCGGTCGTGGCGATCAAGGTGGGGAGAACCAGCATGAGTGCCGAGCTGGCGCGCAGCCATTCGGGTGCGCTGGCCGGCGACGATGCCGCCCATGAGGCGGTGTTCGATCACTACGGGGTGCTGCGCGTCGATACCTGGGACGAGCTCGCGGCAGCCAGCCGCCTCTTCGCTCATCACAAGAGGATCGCGCCGGGCGGTCTTGCGGGCATCCTGGATTCAGGGGGTGCCCGCGGAATGCTGATCGACCTTGCGGCCAGGATGAAGGTACCGTTTGCCGACATCGGCCCCGATACCGTGAAAAAGCTCGATGACCTGCTCGAGTACGGCCTGGAGCCGGTCAATCCGACCGATGTCTGGGGATCGGGTGTTGACTGGGAGAACGTCTACACCGGCAGCATGAAGGCCTTGGCCGATGACGGGGCGTCCGCGATGACGGGGATCTTCTCGGACCTGGGAACCAGTGACTATGCCGGCGCCGGATATCTCAGACTCTGCGAGAAGATCGACGCCGAGACAGCCAAACCGGTGTTTTTCTGTCAGCATTGGAGCCGGGCGATGGATCCGGAGACGACGCAGCTCACCACCGAAAGTCCGGTTCTGGTGATCGACGGGACCGAAACCTTCCTCACCACAGCCAAGCTGGCGATGACGAGAAGGGACCGGATGAACGACGGCCCTGCCGACATGGCTCCTGTGCCGGAGCGGCAAATCGTCGAACACTGGCTCGGCCGGCTCGGCGAAGGCTCGCCGCTCGACGAGAACGAGGGTCTCGATCTGCTCGAGAGTTTCGGGATATCGGTTCCGGCAAGAAAGGTTGCGACATCGCTGGACGAGGCCGCTGCGGCGGCCTCCGAAATCGGCTATCCGGTGGCGCTCAAGACCGCTGAGACCGGCATTCTCCACAAGAGCGATGTCGACGGCGTTCGCCTGGGTATCGCAAACAAAGCGGAACTCGAGACTGCCTGGCGCGATCTTGCCGAAAGGCTCGGTCCCCGTGTTCTCATTGTTGCCATGGTGCCCGGCGGCGTGGAAATGGCGGCGGGCATCGTTGTCGACAGCCAGTTCGGCCCCCTCGTCATGATCGCTGCCGGAGGCGTCCTGATCGAAATCCTCAACGATCGAAGGTTCCTGCTTCCGCCGGCCGGCCGGGCGAGCGCGTACCGCGCCCTCGATCTGCTGGCCTGCCGGCCGCTGCTCGACGGCGTGAGGGGAATGCCGGCATGTGACACCAAAGCGCTCTGCGAGACGATCGCGAAGCTTTCCGTCATCGCCGAAACCTGCGGCCACCGCATCGCGGAGTTCGACATCAATCCCCTGATCGTGAGTGCCGCCGGCTGCATGGCGGTCGATGTCCTGGTTCTGCCGCGAGGGACCTGAAGCGGCAACGTCTGTTGTCCGATATGGCGATTGTGCCCGACTATGTGGAAGCCAAGGGCACCCCGAGCGTGGCACGCAGGAACCTCGAACCCTTGGGGTGGCTCCGTGGCGTTACAGGCCGGCCAAGCCGGTGAAGCCAAGGGCGAACACGCTCATGCCGGGTCCGCAAGGCGATGGTCTGCAGGATCTCAAGCGCCTGCCTCAGGGTCTTCGGACGCGTCAGCGACTCCTGGCGGTGCCCCTTCTTCGGGTTCCCCTGACACGAGGATCACCACGCAGGACCACCTTTGACGGTCGGTCATGAAACGTACAGGATATGGCCATGAACGGTTTCCCTTGGCAGCGTGTGGCCGTCACGGGCGGAAGCGGCCGTCTGGGCCGTCATGTGGTGCGTCAACTCTCCTGCGCCTGTGACGTGGCCGTCCTCGATCTTCAGTCCCACGGCAGGGATAGGGATGTCATCGCTTGCGATGTGCGTGACATCGATGCGGTCCGCAACGCGCTTCGGGGATGCCATGCCGTCATCCATCTCGCGGCACTCGACGCAGGCGTCGTCGAGGAGGAGGAGGCCTACATCGACGTCAACCTGCGCGGCACCTGGAATGTCCTGCAGGCGTCCGAGGAACTCGGGATCGGCCGTGTCGTGATCGCCTCGAGCACCGCGGCGGTGGGTATCGATCCCGACAATCCGCCTCCGGTCCTTCCCATACCTGTGGAGACCGAGCTTCTGCCGCGCCAGTCCTACGGGCTCACCAAGAAGGTCTGCGAGGAATTCGCGCGGACGTTCGTGCGCCGGGGGAATCTCGAGGTCATCTGCCTGCGCCCGTCACTCGTCGCGCAACCGGACATCACGTGGTCCATGGCGAAGATTGCAGCCGGCATGGATGGTACCGAGCCGCCTCCACCCGCCAGCACAGAGGACTGGCGGGAGTTGCGGGAACCGCTTGGCACGACCCGGGGCTTCGTGTCGCCCGGAGATGCGGCGCGCGCCTTCCGGGCCGCTCTGGAGGCTCCCGCCATCGGCTTCGGCATCTACTGGGTCACGGGTCCGGACACCTGTTCGGCCCTGCCGACCGCCGGGGTGATCGAACGGGCGACCGGAAAACCGCCCCGTATTGCCGACGCCGATCTCTACACCCGGCATCCGAATGCCTCCGCCTTCGATCTTCAACCGGCGAAGCGGGCGCTGGGATGGGAGCCGATGGACTGCTGGGCCGATCACCTTGCGAGCGTGATCGAGGCTGCCAGGAGCGGGAAGGAGAGCGTCACATGAGGATGATCCTCTCCGGTGGTCTCGTGCTCGATGCCGGGACCCGGGATGCCTCGATGAGCGATATCCTCATCGAGGACGGGGTTATTCGCGAGGTGATGCGGCCGGCCGGGGAGAGGCCCGATGACGCCGAGGTTCGCGACGTCTCCGGCCACATGATCATCCCGGGCCTCGTCAACGGCCATACCCACGGTCATGGCAGCCTGGGCAAGGGCAGGGGTGACCGCTGGTCGCTGGAATTACTGCTGAACGCGGGTGGGTGGATCAGCGGCGGCCGTACCCTCGATGACATGTATCTTGCCACGCTTCTCAATGCCGCCGAGATGATCCGGCGCGGCTGCACGGCCGTCTACGATCTCACCTGGGAGTTGCCGCATCCCAGCGTCGAGGGCATGCATCAGGTGGCGAGAGCCTACGAGACGATCGGCATGCGCGCGCTCATTGCCCCGATGGTCGGGGATCGCACGTTCCATGAGATCGTGCCGGGCCTCGTGGAGAGCCTGCCGGACGATCTACGCGAGACCGTCGGGTCATGGCAGCTCGATCCCTTCCGGTTCGCAATCGATTCCTGCCGCGAACTGCTCGAAGGCTGGCCGTTCGATCCGGAGATGCTGAAACCTGGGATTGCGCCGACCATACCGATGCACTGCTCGGACGAATTTCTCATCGCCTGCCGCGATCTGGCTGACGAACACCGCTGTCCTGTCCACACGCACATGGCCGAATCCAAGCTTCAGTCCATGGTCGGCCGCGATCAGTACGGAAAGTCGCTCACGCATCATTTCGACGATCTCGGACTGCTCGGCGAGAGGTTCACCGCGGCGCACGGCGTTTGGCTCGATGATGACGACATGCATCGTCTGGCCGACCGCGGCGCATCGGTGGCCCACAATCCGGGGAGCAACCTGCGGCTCGGCTCGGGCCTTGCCGCCGTGCGCCGCATGCTGGAGGCAGGCATCAATGTCGCTGTCGGTTCCGATGGCTCCAACTCGTCGGACAACCAGAACATGTTCGAGGCGATGCGCCTTGCCGCCTATGTCTCGCGTGTCATGACCCACGACAACAGGGCGTGGGTCTCGGCGGCCGAAGCGTTCGGGATGACGACCCTGGGTGGTGCCCGCGCCATGGGCCTCGAGGGCCGGATCGGGCGCATCGCACCGGGCTACAAGGCGGATCTTGTGTTCGTCGATCTCGGCGATCTCGCGTACGTTCCCCTCAACGATCCCCTCAACCAGATGGTCTATGCCGATGACGGCGGATCTGTCGATCATGTCATGATCAACGGGCGCTTCGTCTACGAGAACCGCACATTCACGACCATCGATCTGGATGATCTTCGCGTAGGGGTCGAACGTGCCATGGAGCGCATCAACATGATGACCGAAGAGAAGCGCAGGGTGGTGGCGGCGCTCGAGCCGATCGTCGCGGACCATTGCATCTGCTTCATGTCCCGCCCCTGGCATGTACACCGGATATGCGGGCAACATCCGTCCGAGCCCGGGTAGAGGTAAGGAGGAGCCCCTTGACTCTGGATCTGGTGATCAAAGGCGATCTCGTGCTGGTCTCCGGCGTGACGCCCGATGGCTGGGTCGGTGTCCGTGACGGCGTGATTGCCGCGGTGGGCCAGGGCGAGGCTCCGCCTTCCCTCGAAACGGCCGACCATTCGGGAAAGCTGGTGTTTCCCGGGATCATCGACGGTCAGACCCACGCCGGTTCGATCGCGGGGTTCGAAGGTCTCGAGGATCTTACGCGAAGCGCGGCGGCCGGCGGCGTTACCACGATCGTCGACATGCCCTTCGACGAGCCCGATCCGGTGTGGAGCCGTAGTCTGCTCGACGCCAAGATCGGGACCGCCAATCGCGTCGCGCATGTCGACGTTGCGCTCTATGGTTCCGTGAAGAAGGTGGTCGAAACCGACCAGATCGGTCTTCTGGCCGATGGCGGTGTCTGCGCCTTCAAGATGTCGACCTACGAATCGAATCCCCACCGTTTCCCGCGCATCCCCCACGACCAGATGGCGCGGGCTTTCGCGGCCATCGCCGATACCGGTCTTTCGGTCGCGGTCCATAACGAGGATCAGGAAGTGGTCGACAGCGCCATCCGCGCGTTCAGGGAGCAGCGAAGGATGGGGGCCAATGTCCATCATCCCAGCAGGCCGCCCTTGGCCGAACTGCTCGCCAACGCGATCATTCTCGAGCTGGGCGCACAGACCGGCGCCCGCGCGCACATCGTCCACTCCTCGCTTGCACGGGGATTCGACATGGCCCGCCAGTACCGGGAACAGGGCTTCCAGGCGACCGCCGAGACCTGCATCCACTATCTCGTGTTCGACGAGGACGATGTGATCGAGCGCGGTGCCAGGGGTAAGGTCAACCCGCCGATCAGACCCGACCAGAAGGATGCGATCTGGCTCAGCCTGGCGGCCGGCGACGTGGCGTTCGTCTCTTCGGACCACTGTTCCTGGCCCCTCGAGCGCAAGGGGGACGGCGACATCTTCTCCGCGGCTCCCGGTGCGCCCGGTGTCGAGTGCCTTCTTCCCGTCATGCTGACTGCCGCGGGGAAGAGAGGTCACGGACCGGAACTGGTTGCCGGCATGTTGTGCGAGGGGCCGGCGCGGCACTTCGGCCTGTGGCCCAAGAAGGGCACCATCCGAGAGGGTGCGGACGCCGACTTCGCCATTGTGGCAAACGAGACCTGGCGCCACGACGACGCGACGCTTCACTGCAGGCTCGCCCCCTGGACGCCCTATCACGGCATGGAGCTTTCGGCCCGTGTTTCGGAAGTGTGGCTGCGAGGCGGGAAGGCATTCGACGGCCAGGATGTCCTCGTTCGCCCCGGCGACGGGGAATTCGTGAGACCGGTCTGAGCCATGAACACACGCATTGTCGTCATCAATCCGAACAGCAGCCGTGAGGTCACGGCTGCGATGTCCGAAGCCCTCGAGGGACTGCGCTTTTCCGATGGACCGGTCATCGACTGCATCACGCTCGACGACGGACCGCCGGGTGTCGAGACGGACCGCCACGTCGCCGAGGTGGCAGGTCTCGTTGTCTCTGCCGTGGAACGGGAGTACGCCAGCGCCTTCGTCATCGCCTGCTTCAGCGATCCGGGCCTTCATGCCGCCAAGGAGGCGAGCGCCGTTCCGGTCTTCGGTATCGGCCAGGCCGCCTATGCCGCCGCATTGGCGACCGGCGAGCGGTTCGGCGTGATCTCGATTCTTTCCGGTGCGCTCGCCCGTCACAGACGCCATGTCGCCTCGCTGGGTCTCAACGAAAGATTCGCCGGCGATATCGCGATCGATCTGGGTGTGACGGAGCTGTCGAAGGAGGATCTCGTTCTCGATCGCATGACCGGGGCCGGCACGGCCCTCAAGCGTGACCACGGTGTCGACGTCGTGATCATGGGATGCGCCGGCATGGCCCGCTACCACGGAGCGCTCGAGGATCGGCTGGGCATTCCGGTCATCGAACCGACACGGGCGGCAACGGCGCTTGCACTCAATGCCGTGCAGGGCGAGCGGCGCATGACTGTTCCCGTGTCACCCGGTTGCTGAAGGGAGAGGCACCCGTGAGCAAGCGTATACTGACCGTCGGTGGAGCCCAGATGGGCCCGGTTCCGCGCTCGGACCCGAAGCCAGCGACCGTGGCGCGTATGGTGGACCTCATGCGTCAGGCACATGCGAGGGGCTGTGATCTCGTGGTTTTTCCCGAACTGGCGCTCACGACCTTCTTTCCGCGCTGGCTGATTGAGGATCCGGAAGAACTGGAGAGCTTCTACGAGATGTCCATGCCGGGCCCGGACTCCATGCCGCTCTTCGATACGGCCAGGGAACTCGGCATCGGCTTCCATCTGGGCTATGCCGAAATCGCCGGGGACGGCCGGTTCAACACGGCGATCCTGGTCGACAAGGGTGGCCGAATCGTCGCGAAATACCGCAAGATCCATCTGCCGGGTCACGGTGAGCATGACCCGTCCCGTGAATTCCAGCACCTGGAAAAACGCTATTTTGACGTGGGCAACCTCGGATTCCCGGTATGGGAGACCATGGGAGGCAAGCTCGGAATCCTGATCTGCAACGACCGGCGCTGGCCCGAGGCGTTCCGGGTGCTGGGACTCCAGGGAGTCGAACTGGTGTTGATCGGCTACAACACGCCGACACTCAATGGCCAGACCTTCGAACCGCCGCATTTGCGCATCCATCACAACCTCCTGACAATGCAGGCAGGCGCCTACCAGAACGGGACATGGGTGGTCGGTGTCGCGAAGGCCGGTCTGGAAGACGGGGTCCACATGATGGGGAGCAGCGCCATCGTGACACCCAACGGCGAACTCGCCGCCCAGGCAGGCAGCCTCGACGACGAACTGATCGTCGCCGATTGCGATCTCGATGCCGGCGCCTACATCAAGGCCAATGTTTTCAACTTCGCCGCTCATCGCCGGACGGAACACTACGGCCTGATCGTCGAATCCACGGGAGTCGTTCCCCCGCACGGTACATGATTGTCGGACCCGTTCTCGCCGCGATCTTGTTTTTTCTCGTCAGCCAGGGCGTCGAAGGATCGCAGGATTCGCCCTGGAAGACCAAGGCCGATGCGGTCGCCGGGCGTCACGGTTGGACTGCCGCCTGGTTGGAGGCCGGCCGTTTCGATCTGCTCTCCTACATGCCGACAACGTGGAGCGAGTCCGGGGAGTTGACGGTCTATATCGAGGGCGACGGCAAACCGTGGATGACGCGCACCGAACAGGCGGACGATCCCACGCCCCGCACGCCAAGTGTCCTCGAACTGGCTCTCTCGGACACCGGGGATGCGGCCTACCTCGCACGGCCCTGCCAGTACCTTCCTCCGGCGAAACTTGAAGCATGCAGCCCGGACTTCTGGTCGCTTGCCCGCTACGGCGAGGAGGTCGTGGCGGCCATCGATGCGGCGCTTGATGTGCTCAAGGCCCGAACCGGTGCCGAAGCGCTTCGCCTGGTCGGTTTTTCCGGCGGTGGGCAACTGGCCGTGCTTGCGTCGGCACGCAGGGACGACGTTCTGGGGATCATCACCATCGCCGGCAATCTCGATCACAGAATCTGGACACGGGATATGGACGTTACCCCGCTCACCGATTCGCTCAATGCTGCCGATGTTGCCGAAGCGGTCCAGCACATCCCGCAGGTTCACTACCTCGGCGGAGGGGATACCGACGTCACGCGGCTGGCCCTCGACGGCTATCTCGGGCGGATGACAGACACCGGGCGAAACCACGTGATCGTCGTGCCGGGCTTCACCCACTCGTGCTGCTGGAGAGATGCGTGGCCGGGGCTTGTCGCCGTGGCCATGAAGCTGATTGGAGAGCAATAGCTCAGGTTCAGATCAGGTTGTGCGACCTCGACGACATCGAGCGAGGCTGCATCGTTCCATACGGCTGCCTTCATCGGTCGTTTCCCCGGCAGCTTGTGCCGCGAGATGTTGTCCCGCCGGATTGCATTGCGTCGAATGCTGAGAACTGGTCGCTCTCGCCTCAGCTCAACAATCTCTGCATACGGCGATTCTGTGCGGAAATCGTGAACTACGCCGATGACCTTTGCGTTCTCGGCAAGGCCTCGGCGGCAGGGATGCTGGCGGCGGTCAAACGGCTGATGGGCAACCTGAAGCTGCCTGTCAACGAGCAGAAAACCCGATGCTTGCGGTGCCCGGAGGAACCGCTTGAGTTCCTTGGTTATCGCCCACACCGGGGGACACACCTTAGGTTCTAAACAGCTGAAATAACGCCGTTTTCTCTCTCGTAATCCGCTGCTCCGAGGTTCGAAGAATGCCGCATTCCTGTCCCCGGTGCAACAACGACAAGGGAGAGGAAACCATGCCGGCGCATCGGCTGACCCAACGCCGGGTCGATGCCCTCAAGGCCCGAAAGAAAGTCTATGATATCCGCGATGGCGAGCTCAGGGGATTTGGAGTCCGCGTGCTGCCGTCGGGGGGAAAACACTACTTCCTCCACACGCAGTTCCGGGGCCGTCGAACCTGGAAGCGCATCGGCGATGCCGATGCCGTGACTCTGACCAGGGCACGGCACCGTGCAAGGAGCATTCTCGCTGCACAACGCAACGGTGACGACGGCATTGCGGCTTCGCCGGACGAGACCCTGTTCGAGACCGTGGCAGACGAGGTGTTCCGCCGCTACTCCAGGAACTGGAAACCCCGTACGCTGAAGGTCAACCCCGGCTACTACAGGAACCAGATCCTGCCGTGGTTCAGGGGGCGTCCGATAGCCGGCATCACGGCTGATGACGTGCGGCGATGGTTCGCGTCGCTCCATGCCACGCCGGTCTCGGCAGACAGGTCTGCGCCGGTTCTTTCGGTGATCATGCGCCAGGCTGAGGGTTACGGCTGCCGTCCGGAGGGGAGCAATCCCTGCGCGGGCAGGGGCGCGAACGGTTCCTGACGGCAGACGAGATGCGACGGCTCGGCAAGGTGCTTGACCGCCACCAACTCCTGGATCCCTTGAAGACGGCGGTTGTGCGGCTGCTTCTTCTGACCGGATGCCGGAAGTCGGAAATCCTGACCCTCAAATGGTCCGACTATCGTGAAGGCAATCTCTACCTTCGCGACAGCAAGACCGGTCCCCGCACGGTCTGGCTGTCGTCCCACGTGAGAAAGGTTCTCGACGCCTTGCCGCGCAAGGGACCCTGGGTGTTTCCGGGATCGCGAACGGACCGTCCCGTGCACGACATTCTTTACTTCTGGCACCGTATCCGCAGGGAAGCCGCGATCGGGGACGTCCGGCTGCACGATCTGCGTCACTCTTATGCCTCGGCCGCATTGGCCCACGGTGAGACGGTCCTCACCATCGGCCGGCTCCTGGGGCACAACGATCCGGCGACCACCCTGAAGTACACACATCTTGCCGATGCGGCCGTGAGGAACGCGGTCGAGGCAGTGTCCACGGTTCTCGAAGGGAGGAGCTGAACCATGGCGCAAAGGATGCGATTGACGAACCGAAACGCCGCTGAACTCTCTGTGGAGAGATCGGAATATACGGTCTGGGATACGCGCATGGCCGGTTTGGGCGTGCGGGTGCGCCCCTCGGGGCACAGGAGCTGGATTTACCTCAACAACCGTGGTGGCACGTCCACAAGGCATACGCTCGGACCCGTGACGCTGATGGCTGTCGGTGAGGCGCGCTCCCGGTGCCATGAAATTCAGTCGAAAGAAAAACCGGATACCGGGTCAACCGCCGACCCGTCCCCGGTTCCACGGTTCCGCGAGTTTATCGAAGGCGAGTGGAAGACAGCCTGCCTGAACCGGTTCAAGCCGTCGTCCCGCAAGGGTGCCGTCTCGGCCCTCAGATCCCAACTCCTGCCGGAATTCGGCACCATGCCGCTCGACCGGATCACACGGTTTGACGTCACCCGGGGGTTCGACCGCTACAGCGCCACCGCTCCGGGTGGCGCGAACGCTGCCTTGAAGGTGTTTCACCAGATCATGAACCGGGCCATCGTTCACGGTCACATCGCGGCCAATCCTGTCAGCAGCGTCAAGCGAACCCCGCGGCCCCGCCTTACCCGCTTCCTGTCGCAGGACGAAATCCGCCGACTCCACACGGAACTTGACAGATGTGTCGCCGAACGGCCGTCCCGCCGGATGCAGGCCGAAATCATCCGTCTCCTGCTCCTGACCGGATGCCGGCGCAGCGAGATCCAGAACCTCCAGCGGTCTGAAGCCGGCAGTGATTCGCTTGAACTTGGCGACAGCAAGACCGGGCCCAGGCGTGTGTTCCTGAACGGGGCGGCACAGCGCATCATCGAAAGGCAACCCAGGACCGGGAGCCCGTACGTCTTTCCATCGCCATCCGACCCGTCCCGTCCGAAAACAGGCTGGATCCCGCTTTGGGGCATAGTCAGAAAACGCTGCGGGATCGAGGACGTACGATGCCATGGGCTTCGCCACACATTTGCATCCCAGGCGGTGCTGAACGGAATCCCCTTGCCCGTCGTGGCGAAGTTGCTTGGTCACAGCACTGTTTCGATGACCTTGCGCTATGCGCACGTGGCAGACCATGAAGTTGCGGCAGCGGCGGACAGGATCGGAACCATCATCGCCGGCATGTGCGGCATGCCGGATGCATGATCCGAAGGTCCCAGGAGCCACATGAAAGGAACTATCCGACCACGGCAACTCAAGCTGCTGATCCGGCCCGTGCGCGGTTTCAAGACGCTGAAGACGGCGTACGCCACGATCAAGGGCGTCGAGGTCATGCGCGCGCTGGTGGAAACACTGTCTCTTTGGTATCGCGTCCGTAAATGTGCCGGGATCGAGGATGTCCGCCTACACGATCTGCGCCACTCCTTCGCCTCCTGGGCGGTCATGCAGCGCGTTCCGTTACCGACCGTAGCAAGACTCCTCGGCCATCGGCAGGTTTCGATGACACTGCGCTACGCACTCGTCCATGACAATGAGGTCGAGGCGGCAGCAGAGCGGGTCGGCAGGATTATAACCAACATCTGGGATCCGCCAGACTCATAACCTGAAGGCGGCGACGTGGATCGGAGGCGGCGGACGTCAACAAGGCGTGGTCGATAGGAGGAGAGAGGCGTCGCCCGGCGTGCCGGTTGGACCTGAACCGGCGACGGTGCGACGCGATTTGCATATTGTGCGCAGAGATGCCAGTGCACCGCGAGAGGTGTGAAACCGGATGGGGATCGGTGGTCGACGATGTGGGAGGCAGTGTGCGGGCGCGTGAGGCGGAAATCGGCAACTTCCGCCCTCTAGTTTCGAACCCTGAAGGTGTTTACCCTCCGCGCCGCCGGCAACATTTCGGCGTGTCCGTGCCTGAATTAGGGACTCTGCCAACTCGTGGTGGCGCATCGCCAATCCGCTTTGCTACCGCGGGCGAGACTTCAGACCGGGTTGGGGACGAACGATGACCGTCAAGCTCATCCATACATCGGACTGGAAGATCGGGAGGGTCTTCCGCTTTCTCGACAATGCGGCGATGGGGCTTCTCCAGGAGGCCCGTCTGCGGGTCATAACGCGGCTGGGAGAGCTCGCCGGTGCGCACGGGGCCGCTCACGTCCTGATCGCCGGTGATGTCTATGACATGGAAGCGCTATCGCCGCGTTCGCTTAACCAGCCCCTGGAACGGATGCGCGGATTCTCGGGCACCCAGTAGCATCTGTTACCAGGCAATCATGATCCGCATCGCCCCAACGGGCTCTGGGATCAGCTTCTCCGCAAAGGTCTGCCGGAAAACGTGAGGGTTCATATCGCGCCGGAGCCGGCGATGCTTCAGGGCGAGGCTGCCGTCCTCTTGCCGGCGCCGCTCTTTCATCGTCGAACGCTGGACGATCTCACGGCCTATATGGACGACGTGAACTTGCCCGAAGGTCTCGTTCGCATCGGGCTGGCTCACGGCACCGTTAGAGGATTCGGTTCCGACGACAAGGATGTTCCCAATTTCATCGCCCCTGACCGGCCAAACCGCGCCAGCCTCTCCTATCTCGCGTTGGGCGACTGGCATGGCCAGAAGCAGATCAACGACCGGTGCTGGTATAGCGGCACGCCCGAAATCGATGCTTTCGATGTGGTCGACGGCGGTCAGGCGCTGCTCGTAGAGATCGAGGGACCGCGGGCGGTCCCCGCCGTGACGCCCATCCTGACGGGAAGTTACACTTGGACAACGCTATCGGAGCAGATCAGTAGCCGCGCGGACATCGACTACCTTGCCGAGAAACTGCGGGGCAGCACTGACGAACTCGAACGGGTTCTTATCCATCTGTCGGTGGAAGGGGCGCTGTCGCTGGAAAACCGCCAATACTTCCAGGAGCAGATCGTGGACGGCGTATCGGCGGCGCTTTGTTTCATGCGGGTCGATGACCGCCGCCTGTTGCCGCAGCCCACGGCCGAAGACCTGGATCGAATAGACCGCGGCGGATTCGTGCGCACGGCCGCCGAAGAACTCAAGCGGCTGGCCGAAGAAGGCGAAGGGGATGGCGGTATCGCCGCCGCGGCGCTCGAACGTCTCTATATCGAGCATATGAAGCTGCAGGCGGTGGAGCGATGAAACTCCGATCGCTCGCCGTGAACCAGTTCAAGAAATTCACGAGCCCGACAAGCCTGGAAGGTATCGAGGATGGCCTCAACGTCGTTGTAGGTCCCAATGAATTGGGCAAGTCTACCTTGCTCGACGCGCTTCGCGCAGCCCTCTTCGAGAAATACAGCTCCAGGGCTCAGCCCATCGTGGCGCTACAGAACGACCGGAACCAGGCTGTCCCGGTGGTCGAACTGGAATTTGAGCTCGATGACGGCCTCTACCGAATCACGAAGCGCTTCATCAAGAAACCCTATGCCCGGCTGTCATGTCCGGACGGGCGCAGTTTGGAAGGCGATGCCGCCGAAGACACGCTTCGCGATCTGCTCGATTTCGATGAGCCCGGCAAGACAGGGGCAAAGCCGGAAACACTTGGGATGTGGAATGTCCTCTGGGTACAGCAGGGGCACTCATTTCGCGCGCTGGATCTTCCCGAGAGCGCCCGCTCAAGTCTTCACAGCGCTCTCGAATCGGAAGTTGGCACTGTCCTGGGCGGCCGCCGGGGGCGCGCGCTGCCGCAGACCATCGAGAAACAGCTCAGCGAGTTGATCACCGGGACCACAAACCGGCCGCGTGGTGCATACAAAGAGCTGATAGATCGCGTTGAGACAGTTCGCCAGGAACTTGATGACCTACGCGCCCGCCGGCAGAATCTGACGCAGACATTGAACGGTCTTGAAGACGCTCAAGAGACCTTGGAGCGCCTCTCTACTGGCGACCGCGATCAGGAAGACCAGAATGAGCTTGATGAGGCGAGACAACGCCATAGCCAGCTCGCCGAACTGGAAGCCCGTATAGAGGCTGCGTCAACTGAACTGGAACTCAGGAAACGCACACTAGAGCAGACTGAGCAGGCGGTAGTCGTCCGGAAGCAATTGAAGTCCGACATCGGGGCCGAAGAAGCAGCCCTCGAAGAGGTCGGGAAACGGCTGGTCGGAGTACGTGAGCAGGAAAGGGAGGCGCGATCCAGGTTAGATACATTGCGTACCGGTGTGCGCCAGTCGGAAGCGGCCGTTACGAAGGCTGACGAAACGGTGTCCCAGCATCGCCACGTCCTCGGCACCGTAGAGCGTCAGGCCCGACTTCGTGATCTTGAAGGGCGGCACGAAAATGCCCGAGCCGCCGAAAAGCGTCAGCGCGAGGCTCAACAAGGCACCGCGGCCATACTGGTTACAGATGAAGGAATCGCGGCGATACGCAGAGCTGCGCAAGGACTGGAGACTGTCCAAAGTCGCCTCAATGCGGCCGCAACGCTCATATCTTTCGACATGACCTCGGACGGCTTGTCCGGCATCGAAGTTGACGGGGAGCGACTGACCGCCGATCGGCTGTCCGTTCAGGCTGTCGAGGCAGTCGCCATCACCGTTCCGGATCGCGGCCGGATCACCGTCGAGCCGGCCATCAGGGATCGTGATGAGCTGCTTCGCCAGCAGCGCGATGCCACAACGGCACTGAAGGAAGTGCTGGAGGGAGCTGGAGCCAAATCCGTCGCCGATGCCGACGATCAGTACGCCAGACGACAGAAGCTGTTGGGGGACGCGGACCTTGCCCGTCAGGAGGTCGAACTGTACGCCCCCGCTACGAGCGACTACGAGGCTGGGGCACGGGCGCTCGCCGATTACATCGGGGGTCTTCGGCAAGTCCTGAAACGCGAGATGAACGAATTGGACTTGCAGAATCTGCCGGCGCGCCAGGAGGCCGAAACGGCGTTGCGAATGACCCAAGTGCGGGTGGATGAGACCCGAAGTGCACTGGCTACAGCGCGCGCCGCCTTGAGCGGGCCAGAGGACATCTTGGGCGGGCTCCAAACAGAAATTGGTACGCTTCAGGGCCGGTACGACGAAAGCAAGGAGCGGCTCGAAAAGCTTCGGGGCCAAGTTGCTCAGGTGGAAGAAGACCGCTCAGACAATGAGCTTCAGTCCGCCATCGAAGCAGCACTAGCCGCCCTGCCGGAACAGGAAGCCGCCATTGCACGTCTTGAGACGGAGCGGACCGATGAGACGTTGCCACAATTGAAGGCGCGCATCGGTCGCCTCGAAAGGGTTCTTGAGGACAGGCGAGAAAAACGCGCGAAGCTGAAGGAAAGAATCGCTGGTCTGAAATCACACGTCGAGGCCGCTGAAGGCGCCGGACTCGACGAGGCCATCGAGCAAAAGGCCCGTGAACTGGAACTCACCGACGAAGAAAAGGGCCGCCAGGACCACGAGGTCCAGGTCCTCGGCCTCCTGCTATCGACTTTGCGTGGTGCCGAGCAAGAAGCCAAGGAACAGTACTTGTCGCCCGTGCTGAGGCGTGTCCAGCCATATCTTCAGCTTCTGTTCCCCGGTGCCGAGATCCGAATAGATGAGAACCTTCACATCACTGGGGTGGTGAGAGAAGCGGGCTATGAGGAAGCTTTCAATCACCTCAGCATGGGTACCCAGGAACAGATTGCTGTCCTCGTCCGACTTGCCTTCGCAGAGATGCTGGTCGAGCAGGGTTACCCTGCCACAGTCATTCTTGATGACGCCCTTGTGTTTTCGGACGACCGGCGGATGGGCCGCATATTCGATATTCTCAACATGGCGGCCCGGAACATCCAGGTGATTGTTCTTACCTGCCGCGAGCAACTCTTCGAGGGTCTCGGTGGTCGGCAGTTGTCTCTAGAGCCGGCACGCTGCGAAGAGCTTGCCTCGGCGTAGGATCGAGACAGAGAAATGAGGATTGAATCTATCCGAATAGAGAACTTTCGTTCTTTTGAAGATGCGACCGTTCCCTTCAACAAGTATGCTTGTCTTGTCGGCCCGAACGGCGCCGGAAAGTCGACGGTCCTAACGGCCTTGAACGTCTTCTTCCGCGAAACTGAAAATTTGCCGACCGACCTCAGTCAACTTGAGCAGGAAGATTTTCACTGCAAGGACACTGAGGCTCTGATCCGGATCACGGTCACCTTTTGCGACCTGAGCGAGGAAGCCCAGGACGACTTCTCCAATTACGTTCGGCAGGGACGTAAAGACCCTGCCGAAATTTGCTTCCGTCCATGGCTCGATCCACAACCACTTCAACCACGAACGCCATCTCAACCGCCGCGAAATTTTCAAACGGGCCCGGGCCGCCGCCTTGGCCGAGTGGCGTCAATTGGCAGCCTGAGACCATTTGATTGCAGGTTCTAAAAGTCCTGTCCAGTTAGTTTGACAATACCCCAAAGGACACCCCTGCGGTCATTCTCGCGATGACATTACGCGCCCTTCGCACTCCACGACGTGAACAGAGTGGTGTCCGGCGTCTCGAACGCGCCCCCATTCGCCGAGACCTGGCGCATCGACCTATCCCGCAACCTTAAGGCTGCTTCGCACTGGGCCATGGAAGGTACCTTCGTCCTCGTTGGATACCTTGAAGTTGATAGTCTCGCCAGGCTCGACACTGATCCTGTCGACATACCCGAGAAGCCGCCGCATGCCTTTCCTCCTCTCAACCGGTGGTTCAGGGCAGGGCCGCGTCGGCGGCGAACCGGCGCACCACATTGCCGGTGATCCGTGCCACGTTGTTGTCGTAGCCGTTCCAGCCAAGGCTTGCGGCCCAACTGATGGAGCCGGTGGAAAAGACACCGGCGCCCGACGGCAACGTGAAATACACCATGTCTGCACGCACCCTGGGGTTGGCGTCCGCCGTGACGGCCGCGTGGTTGAAGACAATTTCGTCAGGCGACTGCATGTAGTAGGCGGAATGGCCGTCCGAGCTCGCCAGCACGATGGTCTCCGGCGGCGTGCCCAGAGCCTCGTCGGCACCGTCGAGTTCGATGCCGGCTGCTCCACCACCCAGCACACCGAAATCGCCGATGATATCGCCCTCGACACCCTCAAAGATCCAGGAAGCACGGGGATTGTCATCGATTCCCGGTTTCTTGACGAACCAGCCCGACCGATCGAAACCGGTGGCGAAGGTGCCGACACCGACGAGTGACTGCGGAGGCCGGCCAATGTGTTTCCACAATCCTCCCCTCTCGCCGTTGAAGGAGAGATGGTATTCGCCCGGGCGGGACGCCCAGAAACGCGCTCCCGACTCCGGACGTCGCACTTCGATGGCCTCGCCGCCCCGTGTGGGATGACAGGCGATGCGCCAGTAGAACCCGTTGCCGCCAAGGTACATGAGCCTGCCGCCACGATCGAAATAGGCGGCCAGCGCATCCAGCATGTCGGTCGTCCAGTACTCCGGATGAGTCCCGGTGATGATGACCCGGCAGTCGGCAACGGCCGCGACACCGTCCTCGTGAATGTCCTCGTCCGTGACGACGTCGAAGGGGATACCGGAAGCCTCCAGCCAGTCGGTGACGTGCGTGTCCGCGTTGAAACTCCAGATGGTCGACTGCGGGCTGTAGTTGTTCACCAGGGGCCGCAGCCGCGAACTGTAGAACACCCCTGATCCGTCACGATGCGTATCATAGGTCGAAAGACCGAGATCGCGCCGTTCATGGAGGAAGAGTTCGTCGGGGCTGTAGGCGATGATCCGACCGCGTTTCACCTCCGCTTTCTCCTCGTCCAGTTGCCAGTGGTTGTTGGCATAGGCAAGCCAGGTGGCCGTGGAGGCGAGAAAGGCGACGCGTTCCCTGGGCGCCCCGCGCCCGGGCACGACGAGGAAGGGAATGTGGCACGTGTCATCGCCGGCCTGGCAATGCGCGGCATGGACTCCGCTGGCGAGAGACTCGGGAACGGTCATGGATACGGTGGTCCGCCAGCCGGCGTCGAAGAGATCGTCGTCGTGGAAGTGGATGGCTGCGTAATGGTCGGGGCACTCCCTCCAGTCATGGCAGGATCCATCCCACTGCCGTCCGGTCACCCCTCGCGAGGGCAGGTTGACAAGATGGCCGTGAAGAGTGTTGCCGGAACGGTCGGGGAAGGTGTCGCCGGAGATGTTCGCCGCGAAGTCCCAGGCGCCGACGACCCAGTCGGCCGGTGTCGGCCCGGGCCGTGCCAGTGCCGCCACCTCGTGCCCTGCGAGAACCCTCGAGGCAAGGCGCGGACTGTCGATGCGCCCGTTGAAGTGTCCGACCATGCGGGGTCTGCCATCCTCATGCCACCCCGTCTGCCAGGCGGCCATGTGGAGATCATGATCGGCCGCGAAGACCACGCCGGGTGGCGCATGTCCCGTGATACACAAGGGTCTGCTGGATTCGCCGGTATGGATGAGCGGTTCCTGGCTAAGTGTGACCGAACCGTTCGCTGCATCGTAGCTTGCCGTGACGAAGACCCATTTCCACGGTTGAAGGGGCTTCCCGGTCGAAACGGTGATGAGATCCTGGCCGTCGCTCACCATCAGGGCAAGGGCGCCCGCCGAATCAAGAATGACAGCAAAACCGGGTCGTCCGGGACCCGAGCCACGGCTGATGATGACCTGGCGTCCATCGCCGGGAAGCGTCGGCATGATGAAGGCCTGGAACGTGAAGGCCGAAAGCCGGTCAAGAACCGGTGCGGCGGGGATGACGGCGTAGGATCCGGCATCGATGCGTTGATAGGAGCCGCCGTGAAGCCCGTTGGCCGGTGTGTCGACCGCAACCTCGCGATAGGGAGCGCCCTCGGGAGACTCGACACCGCAGACGATGCGCACGGTCCTGAATTCGAAGGTTTCGTGGTTCTCGAGGCTGATCTTGAAATCAATGGTGTCGCCCGGCCTCACACGAACGCGATCCGCGTAGCCCAGGATGCGTCGCCGGTAGTCAAAGGTCATGGAGAGGCCTGGTCCGGATAAACCCCGGTGTGCTTCTTCCAGCGCAGCCTGAAAATGTACCACTCGGCCTCGCCGAGGTCCGTGAACACCACGTCCTCGTGGAGCGTTACGGGCACACCGCGCTTTCCCGGAAGCCGGGCGAGACACCACTCCTTGTGAGGAACCGTGTTGACCACGACATACTTGCCTTCGATGGGCTCCCAGCGCATGACATTGAGCACCTTCTGGAGCTCGGCACTGTGCGGTCCGAAGGGATTGCACCGGAATTCCTCGGCCAGATCGGTGCGTCCGGGATCAATCCTGTACATCGCCAGTTCCCTTTCAACCTGAAACCGCATCCTGCCACCCCCGCCACAGCCCCGGCAAGCGCACACGCCCGCCATGTCGCCAGCACACGAGTTGTCCGGTGAGGTGTCTCGGTGAGGAGGTGCCTTGATGAACCGGATGACATGGCTACAGGAACGAAGGATGGAGAAGTTTCAGGATGTGCTGGGGCCTTCGAGGCGAAGCGTCCTTCGGCGAGGGATGCGGCGGAGCTATCGGGGATGTCGGAGCGGAGCTTCCGGCGCTACCGGCACCGTTACGAGGAGGAAGGCCTGGAGGGACTGTTGGACCGCCGGCTCGGCAAGGCCTCGGCGCGGCGGGTTCCGGTGGACCGGGTCGAGTGGGTGCTCAAGGAGTATCGCACCCGCCATGTGGGCTGGACGGTGAAGCACTTCCACGACCATCTGCGTGAGCCTCACGGCTTCACCTTGAGCGACACCTGGACCAGGACCACCCTGCAGCGGGCGGGGTTGGTGTCCAGGACGCCCAAACGCGGGGTGCATCGCCGCCGGCGGCCGCGCAGGCCCTGCATCGGCATGATACTGCACCAGGACGGCTCACGCCATGAATGGCTGTCCGGTCAGGCGGCGTGCGACCTGATCGTCACCCGGGATGACGCCACCAGCGAGATCTACTCGGCCTTCCTGGTCGAGGAGGAAGGCACCGCGTCCACCTTCCGGGCGCTCCAGGAGGTGTTCACAGTCAAGGGCTTGCCCGGGGCGCTCTACACCGACCGCGGCAGCCACGACTTCACACACGCCCGGGGCCGCCGCCGTGCCGTACCGAGGAGCACGGTGTTGGAGATGAAGTAGTCCACCACCGTGGTGTTCGTGAACCACGAGTGGGCGTGGAAGGTCATGCCGACCTTCAGCTCCATGTCGGATCCGGGTGCCAGCCCGACCACCTTCGAGCCGCCCGTCCAGCTCGGCGGAAATCCGATCGAGACGATGTAGCCGCAGTGGTGACGGTGGTAGTCGGCGAGGCCCGCTGCCGCTGCCGCCTCGTGCCAGGCCTGGTAGATGTCGCCGCCCGCGCGCCCGGCCGGATGGACGAGCAGAGGGCCTCCATGCCGTCGATCGCGAGTCGGGCGGAGGCCTCGGCGCCTGCTGGCGCGTGGCCGACATAAACCATCCGCCCCATCGGGGCCTGGTACTTCCGGTAGGCCGCACCGATCTCCAGCATGACCGCGTCGCCATTGTGGAATCGGTCACCCCGCCAGGTCGTGTGCTCCTCGCCCAGGCGCGATGTCGGTCGGACGAAGGGGCCAAAGCCAGAGTACTCGCTGCCGGCCAGGGTCATGGGGCGCTGGCATTTGGCAGCAACCTCGTAGTCGCTTGCGCCGTCGTGGACGGCCTCGATCGCGGCCAGTGTGCCCGCATCGGCAGCCGTCGCTGCCCGGCGGGTGTAGCTCATCTCCAGTGGCGATTTCACAAGGCGCAGGGAGTCGATGAGGCCCGAGGCGTCGCGCCATGCAACGTCTGGAGTCTTCTCGCGAATCGCATCGGCAATTCGAGGCGTCAGGAACAGGCTCTGCATTTCCATCCCGGTGCCCCCCAGAGCGCAGGCACATTGCCTGCCGACCTTCATATTATTATGGCCCATACACCGAAACGACACCAAAAATTGCTCTGGAAAGCTTAGTGGCCGCGGTCTTTTATGGCAGTTCGGGCGGCGTGGTTTCTGGTGATGAAACAGTGGAGTTCCTTACCTCGGCGCGCTTCACGTCAGCCAAGCAGATCCCCTTGACAGGGGTGTACTCAATAGTGACGGCCGTGAAACCGTAGGGCAAGCGGGCGCCCGCTGTTTGTCCGTCAGACGTCCAGCCGGCCGATCATGCCGAGCGCCCGCTGGCGCTTCAGGGCCCAGCCCTGGGTCACGCGGTCGGCGATGACGGCCAGGAAGACGATGCTCATGCCGGCCTCGAAGCCGGCGCCGACGTCGAACTTGCCGATCGCCAACAGGACGTCGAAGCCCAGACCCCGGGTGCCAATGAGCGCGGCGTAGACCACCATGGCCAAGGCCATCATGGTCGTTTGGTTGATGCCCATCATGATCGACGGCAGGGCCAGCGGCAGCTCGACCTTGAACAGGATTTGACGCGGCGTCGAGCCATAGGACCGGGCGGCCTCGACGACCTCTGCCGGGACTTGGCGGATGCCCAGGTTGGTCAGGCGCACCGCTGGCGGAACCGCATAAATCACCGTGGCAATGACACCCGAGAGATCACCGATCTTGAACAGCATGATGACCAGCGGGAAATAGACGAAGGCCGGCAGGGTCTGCATGGTATCGAGAACCGGGCGGAGCAGCATCTCGAAGCGGTCGTTGCGCGAGGCCAATATGCCCAGCGGCACGGCAATGGCGATCGACAATCCCAGCGCGACGGTGACCTGGCTCAACGTAATCATGGTCGCCTCCCACTCGCCGGCGACGCCGATGAAGGTGAGGCCCACGAAGGTCAGCGCCACAATGCGCCAGCCCGCCGCCAGCCACGCGACATAAAGCAGAGTCAGGAAGAACACCGGCCAGGGCAGCCAGAGCAGGAAATCGCGCGTCGGCAGCAGCAGGTATATGAAGAAGTAGTTGCGCACCGGGTCGGTGACGAAAGCCAGATTGATATTCATCCAGCGGACCGCGACATCGACGGGTTTTGCGAAGCGGAACTTGAGCGCCGACGGATAGTCGCCGAGGCCGACCACGGAGAGGTCGACGGCGACCAGCACGGCAAGAATCGCGACTCCCACCACGAACCCGGCGTTGCGGGTGAACAGCGCCACAAGGGTGAAGCGGGGATCGGAGCTGACGACGGGCCGGACAACAACGGCTAGCGCGCGGGCGAGGCTGCCGGCTAGAAACTCGAGCCCGGCCCTGGCGACGCGCGCGGCGGCGGCGAAGCCGCCGGCAACGCCGTGTTTGTCACTATCGCGATCCCCCCGGCTCAGGGCATAGCCGATGCGGTCGAGAACGACGGCCATCAGCACAACGGCCAGCCCGGCCTCGACGGCGCTGCCGATCTGCAGGCGGCGCATCGCGACCCAGATATCCTTGCCAAGCCCGGAGGCACCGATCAGTGCAACGAAAATGACCATGGCCAACGCCATCATGACCGTTTGGTTGACGCCCATCATGATCGTCGGCTTGGCCATGGGAAGCTGCACCTTGAACAGGGTCTGGCGGTAAGTCGAGCCATAGGATGCCGCCGCCTCGATCGCCTCGGAGGCAACCTGGCGGATGCCCAGATTGGTTAGTCGAATGACCGGCGGTACAGCGTAGACCATGGTGGCGAACACCGCCGAGGTCGCGCCGATGCCGAATAGCAGCATTACCGGGATCAGGTAGACGAAGGCGGGCATGGTCTGCATGGCGTCGAGGATGGGGCGCAGTACCGCCTCGAAGCGATCACTACGCGCCGCCCAGACGCCAATCGGAATGCCGACGATCACGGTGAACGTCACAGAGAGCGTCATAATGGTAAGCGTCTTGATGGTGGTGTCCCACAGCCCCAGTGAGCCGATCAGCATCAGGCAGGCGGCGGCGAACAGGCCGAGACGCAGGCCGCCGATCTTGCCGACCAGCAACAGCGCGCCGAACACGATGATCGGCCAGGACACCCCCAGGAAGAAGATATCGAGCTGTTTCAGCCACAGCTTCACTGTAAGGCTGATAGGTCGCAGGATGAACTTGAATGTCGCCGCGACCCAGTCGGCGAAGTCATCGACCAGTTCGCGCATGGCGTATTGCAGGGCCTCGGGAAAGGAGTCGTTCGCGACGGTCAGCTTGTAGACCGCGAACAGCAGGAGAACGGCGGCCAGGGTGCCCGCCTGCTGGCCCAGCAACCAGCGCCGCGTGGCCGTCAGCGTGTCGGGAGATGCGGCCTCGACCATGGTCAGCTTTTGCCGCCGAGCGCCAGCATCACCGCGGTGCGGTCGATGGTTCCCAGCGGCCGTCCGTCCGCGTCGACCACGGCGAGCGGCTCGTCACTGGAGGCCGTCAGGGGGATCAGCGCGTCGAGCCGCATATCCGCCGGGACACGCTTCAGGCCGTTGGTGCTCTCGCCGGCGCCCGCCTTCATGACGCTGCGCGCGGTCAGCACCTTGTAGCGCGGCACGTCCTCGGTGAAGTCGCGCACGTAGTCGTCGGCCGGGTGGGCGACGACCGCCTCGGGCGTGTCGATCTGTACGAACTCGCCATCCTTCATGATGGCGATGCGCTCGCCCATCTTGATCGCCTCGAGGAAGTCGTGGGTGATGAAGATCATGGTCTTGTGGACGACCTCCTGGATGCGCAGCAGCTCGTCCTGCATATCACGGCGGATCAGCGGGTCGAGGGCGCTGAAGGGCTCGTCGAAAAGAAGAATCTCGGGGTCCACCGCGAGCGCCCGGGCGAGGCCAACGCGCTGCTGCATGCCGCCCGAGAGCTGGTGCGGGAAGTGGCCCTCCCAGCCCGCGAGGCCGACCATCTCGAGCACCTCGCCGGCCTTCGCGAGGCGCGCTGTCTTGGCGACGCCCTGGACCTCGAGGCCGTAGGCGATATTGTCGATGACGCGGCGGTGGGGGAACAGGCCGAAATGCTGGAACACCATGCTCATGTTGTGGCGGCGCAACTCGATGAGTTGCTTGTCGTCCATGGCGACCACGTCCTCGCCGTTGACGATGATCGACCCAGCGGTCGGCTCGACGAGGCGCGAAATGCACCGTACCAGGGTCGACTTGCCGCTGCCCGACAGCCCCATCACCACGAAGGTCTCGCCCTCGCGCACGTCGAACGAGACGTCGCGGACGGCCAGCACATGGCGGCTGTCGTGGAGCACCTGGGCGCGCGAGGCGTCGGCGCCGAGCGACTCCTTCACCTCGGCCGCCCGGGGCCCGAAAATCTTCCAGACGCCGCGGCAGGAAATCTTGGCTTCGGAAGCTGCTGAACTCATTTCGAAAGGACTCTTTGCTGAAACCGGCGCAGGATACACCTTAACCGACATTCCCCAGATGACATCGAAATTGGTGGAAACCGTACCACTGTCCCACCGCCACGTGAATTCGCTTCCCTTTGCAGCCGTCCAATGGCTTGATTTTGATAATCAGCCCACACTTGGAACGCCACTTGCCCATATTTTCCGTCATCCAGGCATACCTCTCTCGCACTTTTCACCTCGCCATCGAGGGCAAGCTGTAGGGCTCCGGCGAGCCCCCTAGTAAATCCGCCCTTCGTCGTATTTGTGCTCGTACATGGCGTAGACCTTGCGGACGGTCTCGTGGACTTCCCAGGTGATTTCCTGAGCGAACTCGATGAAGAAGTGATCGCCCGCCTTGAGGGAGATCGACTCGCCGGTCTGACCGGTTCGCCATCACGTCTCGTCGTCCTTGCAATCGTCGCAAGGCGTTGTGCCGTCGAGCGATCAATTGGTCACGCGGGCTCCTCGGTTGCCGGTCGATGAGCGCGGTAGACCCCGCCACGGGTCATGATGACCCAGGCGATCCGCGCGGCTTTGTTGGCCATGGCCAGAGCGACCAGCTTGTTGAGCTTGCTGACCAGTAAGTTGGTGATCCAGGGGTGAGCCTCGGGCTTGCGCCGTGCCGATTGAAGCTGTGATGTCATGCCGATCACCAGCAGACGGCGATGATAGCGGTCGCCCATCTTGGAGATCCGTCCCATGCGACCCTTGCCGGCACTGGCATCGGCCTTGGGCGTGAGCCCGAGCGAGGCGGCAAACTGGCGAGCCGATGTGAAGCGGTGCGGATCGCTGCCCGAGGCTGCCAGCGCCGAGGCGGTGATGTAACCAATCCCCGGAATGGTCGCGAGCCGTTTGGCCAGGTCGTTGCCGCGGAACCAGGTCTTGATCTCGCCCTCGATCATGGCGACCCGGGCCTGCAACTCGCGGATCTGTTCGGCCACGGCAATGACGATCTTGCATACCAGCGGGGAAATGTCCGGCACCACGCCTTCGACAAGCTGATCGACCAGCCTCAGCGCGTGATGAATGCCTTTGGCCAGCACGATGCCCAACCCGGCCAGCTGGGACCGGATCATGTTGACCAGCTGGGTGCGCTGACCAACCAGCAGATCCCTTGTTCGGTGAAGCGTCAGGACCGATTGCTGCTCGGCCGACCCGCGCGACGACCGCCCACGTCGCCTCGATCAGTTCTCTGGACCTCTACTTGTGAATTGGCGTGGCAGGCATTTTCAATGAGTCCTTAAGGTCAGGTCACCTCGAATCCGGCGTATCCATCATCGGCCACCGTATCGCACTCGTCGCGGTAGACATTGAATCCGTTGACATAGGGCATAAAGACCCGTGCCTTGCCGGGAATATTGGCGCCGACGTACCAGGAGTTGGCCTGGGGAAAGAGCGTGGCGTCGGCCGACTGATTGACGTAATCGACCCATTTTGCCTGGGCTTCGCCCGTTGCCGCGATCCGGGACGCACCGCGCTGCTCCATCCAGGTCAGGCAATCGTCAATCCACTCCACGTGCTGCTCGATCGCGCTCACCATGTTGGCGAGTACCGAGGGGCTGCCAGGCCCCGTGACCGTGAACAGGTTGGGGAACCCGACGACGCCAAGACCCAGGTAGTTCACGGGACCGTCGCTCCAGGCATCGCGCAACGACGCACCGTCGCGGCCGCGGATGTCGACCGCGCTGAGCGCGCCCGTCATGGCGTCGAAGCCGGTGGCGAAGACGATCACGTCGACCTCGTGGTGCCGCTCGCTCGTCGCCACGCCCCGCTTGTCTATGGCACAGACCGGCGTCGTTCGCAGATCGACCAGGTGGACGTGCGCCTCGTTGAAGGTCTCGAAGTAGAAGGAGTCGGCGCAGAGCCGCTTGGTCGCGAAAGGATGGTCCTTGGCGCAGAGGAGCTCCGCGACTTGGTTATCCTTCACCCGGCCGCGGATGTGATTTCGGGAATACTCAGAGACCCGTTCGTTGGCCTCGTGGCTGGTCATGAGATCGGTGTACTGATACAGGGTGTAGAAGCCGCCCTGGGCCCAGGAGCGATCGAGCTCCCGCTCCAGCGCGTCGTCGTCGAGGTCCATGATTGTGGTATGAGCCCCAGGAAAAACGTCGCCGGAGATGGAGTGGCGAGCTGTTTCGCGCATCTCCGCGTAGCGGGCCTTATAGGTCCGCTCGGCTTGTAGGTCCATCGGTCCATTGTGCGCCGGCACGCAGTGGTTGGCGGTACGCTGGAAGACGAAGAGCTGGTCGGCCTGCTTGGCGATCTCCGGAATCGACTGGATGCCGGTCGAGCCGGTGCCGATCACCGCGACCCGCTTGCCGGAGAAATCGACGTCCGAGTGGGGCCACAGACCGGTGTGGAATCGATCGCCCCGAAAGTCTTCGATGCCATCGATGGCGGGCCAGTTGGGCTTCGAAAGGCAACCGGTCGCCATGATCAGGAAACGCGCGGTGACCCGATCGCCGGGCTCGGTGCCGATGGTCCACAGATTGCGTGCCGCATCGAAAGATGCGCTCTTTACCCGGGTGTTGAAGCGGAAGTGCTTGCGTAGATCCAGCGTGGTGGCGACGTGCTCGATGTACTTCAATATTTCGGGCTGTTCCGAGTAGCGCTGCGGCCAGTGCCAGGCCTGATCGAGTTCCGGCAGGAAGGAGTAGGAGTAGCTCAAGCTCTCGCTGTCGCAACGCGCACCCGGATAGCGATTCCAGTACCAGGTGCCGCCGACATCCGTGCCCGCCTCGAAGCCCTGCACCGAGAGCCCCCGCTGGCGCAGTCGGTGCATCATGTAGAGGCCGGAGAACCCGGCGCCGACGACGACGGCATCGAGATGGGCCATGTTTCATCTCTCTCCTATGTGGTCCAATGGTCCGGACAACGCTCTAGTCGATGATCGCCTGGTAGGCGGCGTCCGTGGCGTGTGGCTGTCATTCGCTCCGTTGACTGTCAAATAGGCTGTCAAAGGGGGCTGGCACCCCCCTAAGCCCTTCCGTGCTCGCGTGCTATTGCCCGTCTCGCATCCAACCGATTTGAACCGTTTTCGGCGGCGGTGAATGTCCGCTGTTGGAGAGTAAACATTCAAACCTCCGCCGACGCTGATGCCAATTTAGTCGGAATTACTCGGACTTCGCCAGCCCCCGACCGGGGGCCGCCGACCGTTCGGCGGGAGCCTGCGTGACGAGTGAACGCAGGTCACCTTCGCTACGCGAAGGAGACCGTAAAGACTCTAGTAGAAGCGTTCCTCGTCGTATTCGTCCTCGTACATGGCGTAGACCTTGCGGAAGGTCTCGTGGACTTCCCAGGTGATGGTCTGGCCGAACTCGATGAAGAAGTGATCGCCGGCCTTGAGGGTGACCGACTCGCCGGTAGCCTCGTTGGTCAGGGTGGCGCGGCCGGCCAACACGTGGCAGCTTTCGGTGCCCGCATAGGGCACAATGAACTTGGCTGGTTCGCATTGCCAGACGCCGACGCTGTAACGCTTCTTGGGATCGCGGAATAGCACCTTGCCGCGGTGGTCGATATCCTCGTGGGGCCAGGGGTCGAGCACCGGGTCGTCGCCGACGCCGGAGAATACGGTGAGGGTGGGTTTGCCCTCGGTCTCGGTCTTTTGCGCGACTGCCATGGGTGTTTCCTCCTGGGTTGAACGTCCGCTGCCGATGGTTAGGTTCAACGTAGTGGCTTCTTCCACGGGCATGCAACAGGTTTTTTTCTAAGTAATCTCACCGACATTCCCCAGATGACATCGAAATTGGTGGAAACTGTACCACTGCCCCACCGCCACGTGAATTCGCTTCCCTTTGCAGCCGTCCAATGGCTTGATTTTGATAATCAGCCCACACTTGGAAGGCCATTTTCCCATATTTTCCGTCATCCAGGCATACCTCTCTCGCACTTTTCACCTCGCCATCGATCCCCTCGGTCTACGCCGAAGCGGGTATTCGTCGTAAATCATCAATCAAGCCCAAGATTTTCTGGAACAGTTCCCTCGGCGCGGCAACCTCGGCCAATTGGAACGTGACGTTCCGACCATGGCGGACAACTTTCGCACCGATCTTCACCAGCTTCTCACGCAGCGTGGTCAGAGACCAGTGTTCCACCTCCTTCGGCAAGGCCAGCGTCCGCATGAAGTTGGCAAGATTGTAGGCCAGAGCGTGAAGTTGGTGACGATGAAACCGATACGGGGATCTTCGTCGGCATCGACGTGATCTGCGATTACCTGACGGAAATCAACGTCACCTCGCTCACCGGCATCCAGGAAATCGGCCGCTTCGACGGCGTCAACCTGGAAGCCCGCATCTGGGACGCCACGAGGCGAAGCTGTAGCGGCGTCTAACCGGGCGTCGCCAACCGCCGATTCCCGGGAAAGAAAACGGGCGCCCGATGGCTCGGACGCCCGCTTCGCCGGGCCCTCGGGGGCCCATGTCGCAAGGCTAGTTGGTCGCCGGAATCCAAGCCTGCCAGACGGCCTCGTTCTGGGCCATCCACATGCGCACGGATTCCTCGACGCTGTTGCCCTTGACGTCCACCAAGTACGCCATCTCCTGCTGCATCTCGGCGGTGAGCCACATTTTCCTGAGGAAGGAGTAGGCCGCGGGATTCTCGTCCTTGAAGCCGACGCGGGCCACGTTGTAGGTCATCTCGTTGGGGATGTCGCAGGCGAAGCTGCCGGATTCGTCCTGGCCAATGCCGTAGCATTCGTCGGAATACGGCGGCAACTCGATCTCGGTCAGGTCATAGGCCGCGTGCGCCCAGTGGGGCGCCCAGAATTCGAACAACAGCGGCTCGCCCTTGGCGTAGGCCGATTCGAGCTCGGCCAGCATCGCGCCCTCGGAGCCGGCGTAGACGATGTCGAAATTGACGCCTAAGTTGGCCATGCGTTCCTCGTTGTGGGTTCCCCAGCTCGCCACCCCGGCGAGGTAGAAGCCCTTGTCGCCGGTCTCGGGCCGCTGGAACAACTCAGCGTAGTTGTTCAAGTCCTCGTAGGTCTTGAGGTCGGGCGCCATGGGTTCGATGCCGCGCGCGGCATCGCCCTCGATGACATAGGTCGGCACGAACCAGCCCCCCGAGCTGGCCATGCCAAAGTCGCCGATGACCTCGACCATGCCTTTCTCGTCGATCCACTCCTCGTGGGCGGCGAAGCTGAACGAGGGCCAGACTTCCATGGACACGTCAAGATCGCCCGCTGCCAGGCCGGACCACTGGCCGGTGTAGTCGGCGTAAATCAACTCGACCTCGAGGCCCATGTGCTCTTCCATGATTATCTTGGCTAGGTTGATGTCGACGAGCTGGCCGGTCCAGTCGTTCTCGGCGATTCTGACCGGCTCGGCGGCCTGCGCCGGCGCGGCGACGAGCCAGGCCAGGGTCAATGCGGCAATGACCCGCAAAGGCGAGCCAAAACGGAACGTTTTTTGCATAGTTTCCTCTCCTATTTCGTGGCCCGAGTCTGGCCTTGACCACCACGCTGGCGACACGTTAAACGCTGGGAGCGAATCTTTTGTGGCAAAAACGACATATATTGCTCTATTTGCGCCATTCATGCGGCGCGCCGAGTTTTCTCGCAATTATCGTTGGCGCTTTGACACGGCGCTCCGGCAGTGGATTTCAATCTCGCCATGACATGTTTCCAGGCGGCATCGAAGCGGCCTGATTGATAAAGTGATCGCCAGGTCAGCACGGCCTGGCCTCCCTCGTGAACGGGTGTAAATTTCACATGGCAACGGGATTCTCGCACACACACTATATGTAGATGTCGCGAGTCACGATGTCATGTACCGGTGCCGTTTCATCGGCATGTCGTGACAAAAGTCGTCGTGCACTGGGCGGTTTTGACACGCCAGGCGCTCAATCGTGGTGGAAAGACGGGATTAAGGGAGTGCTCCTTACCGCGTGGTGCGGTATGTTGATTGGAGCTAAAACCACAACATGGAGCGCTCCCGATGTCATTATCATCCTCCCCGGTTTCCCTGTCCAACGATACTTCGACGCTCCGGTCCCGCGATGATCTGAGGGCCAGCACGGTCGAGGCGATTGTCGCTGTCATCGATATTCCGGCTCTGTTCGGGGATGGCAGTTCTCCGGTGAACGCCAGCGAGGTGGAACGTGGCCTCAAGGATCTGATGAACGATTCGTGCAGGGCTGCCATGGGCGAATACATCGAGGGGCTTGACGACGGCGGGCCGACGCTGCTGCGTGACGGCGAGATCTGGACACGTGTCCCGAAGACGCACAATACCATCATGACATTGTTTGGCCCGGTGACCTATGTGCGGCATCGGTATCGTCGTGCCGACAATCCATCCCTGGTTCCGGTCGACGAGCAGCTCGGGCTTGTGAAGGATTACTTCACGGAGCCGGCCGGCGAACTGGCGGTACTCCTTTACAGCCAGCTTCCGGCGCACACGTGCGGCGATCTGTGCCGCCGTATCGGCGGCATGACGCTGACCGAGAGCACCCTCCAGCGTCTGGCCCGGGGGACCGTCGAAACGTGGGACGAGGTTTCGCAGGACGCGCTCGAGGAGATCCGTGACGAGGAAGGCATCCCGCAGGGTGCGGTCGGTGCCTCGGTTTCGCTTGACGGTGTCATGGTTCCGATGCGTGAGGAAAGAAACGGTTCCCTGACAACCAGTTACAGGGAGGCATCCTGCGGTACGCTTACCTGGTTCGACCGTGAAGGGGAAGCTCTTCGGACCGTGGCGACGGGCCGTATGCCGGAGGCGCACAAGCTGACACTCAAGGCACAACTGGAGGACGAACTGGCCCACCTTGCCAAGGCTGCGCCGCACATCAGCGCGATTGCCATAGCTGATGGCGCGAAGGATAACTGGACTTTTCTCGAGACGGTCAGCGACCACTGCCTGGTCGACTACTGGCATGCCTGCCAGCACCTTGCCAAGGCGAAAGACGCGATCGGCGACAAGGGCAAGACGTGGTACGCCCGCCACAAGGCAATCCTGCGCAACGACTTCGACGGCGCCGACAGGGTGATACGCTCCCTGCGCCACTACCGGAGGACGGCACAAGGTTCCGGGGCGGCCGAGACCTTGCGCGAGGTCCAGACGTACTTCGAAAACAACCGCCACCGCATGAGCTACCGGCTATGGCGCACATTGGGTCGTCCGATCGGATCGGGTGTCGTGGAAGCGGCGAACAAGACCCTGGTGACAAGGCGTCTCAAGCTCTCGGGCCAGCGCTGGCTCCACGAGGGAGGCCAAGCGGTGCTGACCTGGCGATCACTCTATCAGTCCGGCCGCTTCGATGCCGCCTGGAAACATGTCATGGCGAGATTGAAATCCTCTGCCGGAGCGCAGTGTCAAAACGCCAACGATAACTGCGAAAAAACTCGGCGGATCGCATAAATGTGCAAATAATTCATGATATATTGCTTTTGCCACAAAAGATTCGCACCCTCGTGAACCTTTCATCTCCCCACATACGACTCAGAGTATTTTCGATGCAATTTCGGTGTTCATTTTCAACTGCCTGTTTTGTTTCAGTCCCTCGATAGTAGGATGAGAGCTGCTCTGAAGTGCATCCATGCTTCCCAGAGTTTCCGGGTTCCCGGCAGGGGTTGTCGTTTGGTGGGGTCGAAGCCTGCGACTTTCGCAAGATCGACGACGAAGGTGCGGATGTCGGGCCGGTGACCGGGCGGTGCCCGGGCGCGCAGGACGCCGAGGATGTGGAGGTATTCGTACAGACAGTCGATCATGTCCTGCTCGACGACCTCGTCGGCCGGGGTCTGCGGCGCGGTCCGGGCCATGAAGTTCAGATCATGGATATGGCAGGCGGTGATGGCGTCGAAGACGATGCACTTCCTCAGGTCATCGGCGTCATCGAGTTGGCGCTTCCCGACGCCGGGTGCCGGTCTTGAGAACGGAGAACCATGTTTCGATGCTCCAGCGGCGCTCGTAGAAGGCGATGACCTTGCGCTCCTCGCGGCGGCGCGCGGCCTCCGCAGGCGTCGATGGCAATCGTCTTGCTGTCGAGCGGCGGCTGCCCCGCAACATGGTCCCACAGGTCCTCGAAGCTGCCGTCGGCGCTGACGACGCGGCAGCTGCGCGCGCCCGGTTGGCGCGCACCAGCAGACCCGCGCCCGCGGTCGCGGCCTCGCGGATCTAGTGTCCAGTTATCCTTCGCGCCGTCAGCGCCATACCGCCGATACGGCGGCACAGGTCGCTGCACGTGCGCGCCGGAAGCTGGCTGTAAAGGAGTACCGCCAGTTCGCCGGCCGGCTCCGTGAAGTAATCCTTCACAAGCCCGAGCTGCTCGTCGACCGGAACCAGGGATGGATTGTCGGCACGACGATACCGATGCCGCACATAGGTCACCGGGCCAAACAATGTCTTGATGGTATTGCGCGTCTTCGGGACACGTGTCCAGTTCTCGCCGTCACGCAGCAGCGTCGGCCCGCCGTCGTCAAGCCCCTCGATGTATTCGCCCATGGCAGCCCTGCACGAATCGTTCATCAGATCCTTGAGGCCACGTTCCACCTCGCTGGCGTTCACCGGAGAACTGCCATCCCCCGAACAGAGCCGGAATATCGATGACAGCGACAATCGCCTCGACCGTGCTGGCCCTCAGATCATCGCGGGACCGGAGCGTCGAAGTATCGTTGGACAGGGAAACCGGGGAGGATGATAATGACATCGGGAGCGCTCCATGTTGTGGTTTTAGCTCCAATCAACATACCGCACCACGCGGTAAGGAGCACTCCCTTAATCCCGTCTTTCCACCACGGATTGAGCGCCTGGCGTGTCAAAACCGCCCAGTGCACGACGACTATTGTCACGACATGCCGATGAAACGGCACCGGTACACTACATCTTGATTCATGACATCAACATATAGTGCGTGTGCGAGGAAATCCCGTTGCCATGCGGAAGCCACACCCATACAAACAGTACGTTCAACTTTTAAATGTCGTACGTTCAACTTTTAAATGTCACACCGGGGGAAGCCACCCTATATCGGCACCCGTCCGGCCAAGGCGAGCGTCCAGAGCATCTGCCGTAAAATCAGCGACCTGACGGAACCCCGTACGGCGGATTGCCGACCGAGGTTGTGGTGAAACCGTGTTTCAACCGGGCCATGTCCGGCTGGGCAAACTACTTCCGTCTTGGGCAGGTCAGCCCGGCCTATGACGCGGTTGACCGGCATGCTGTAAAACGGCTGTGCCAGTGGTTCTGTCGAAAACACAAGGTCAGGTCCGGGAAGTACGTGCGCTTCTCGAACCTCAAGCTATGGCAAGACCACGGCCTCATTTGCCTTTGGACAACGACACGTGACCTTCCGTGGGCGAAGACATGATCTCGTCCGAAAGCCGGATGCGGGAAATCCGCACGTCCGGATTGATGAGCAGGGGCCTGGAAACGTGGCCATGGGAGCCGGACTGAGGACCGGAACGGAAAGTGACGGGTTCCCCCGTAGCGGGATTGTACCACCGGACCCGAAAGCTGGCGTGCCAGCCCCTGACTCTACACACCCGAGGCTTGAAAATACTGGGGAGTGTCTCTATTCAGACTGTTGTTTCTGGAAGAACAACGGTTTACAGCATACTCCCCAGCACTTTCAAGCCTCGGGTGTGAGAAATACGGGCCAAAAATTTTTCGACCGCTTGCGTCGATCATGGAGTGCTCAAGGAGGACACAATGGCAATTTCGTATAGCAATCAATCCCATCACATGGACCAATGATGATTTGCCATCACTCGGCGGTGATATTCCGGTTGAAACCTGTCTCTCGGAAGCACGCATGGCGGGTTTCGCCGGTATTGAAATGGGAGCAAAATTTCCCAAGGTGGCGAAGGAGCTCGGACCGCTGCTGGATCGGTATGATCTTGACCTTGTTTCCGGTTGGTATGATGGACGTATCCGTGATCTCGAGGTCGAAGCCGAATGGGACTCCATCACACCGCATTTGACCCTTCTTCGCGACATGGGGTGCAAACATGTCGTCTATGCGGATACTTCGGGCCGTTCAGAGGGCGATCTATTCGCGCCGATTTCGAGGCGGCCGAAATTATCCGATGGTGATTGGGTCGGGTACAGCAAGAAGCTGACGTTACTCGCCGAGCGCATGGCTGATTTCGGCGTCGGCATGGCCTTCCATCACCATATGGGAACCATTGTCGAGAACGATCAGGAGGTTGATCTATTGATGGCATTGACGGGGCCGGCGGTAGGCCTCCTCTTCGATAGCGGCCATTGCGTTTTTTCCGGTGGAGATTCCTACTGCATTACTGCAGAGACATGTAGACCGGGTCGTGCACGTCCATTGCAAGGACATCCGCAAGGACATGATGGATCGCGCCAGAGCAACCGACGAAAAGTTTTATGCAAGCCGTTCTCGACAGCGTTTTTACGGTTCCGGGCGACGGCTTCATCGATTTTCCCGCTCTTTTTGCCGTCCTTAACGAAACCGGCTATCAAGGTTGGCTCGTCTGCGAAGCGGAACAAGACCCAAAAGTGGCTCACCCCGCTAACTTATGCAAAGATGGGATTCTGCAATCTAGTTCGCATGGCTCTCCGGGCCGGTTTCACCGTGGCACCATGAAATTTTCGTGGGCGCAAGTGTCTGCCCCTCCCCGCAAACTCAGTCTGCCGCAGAAGTCCTCGGATTCCTCACGGTGCTGTCACGGTAACTGCCTGATGCCAGGTGCGAGACCTTGTCGAACACGTTCCTGATCTTGTTCGCCCAGTGCACCGGGATGCCGGGATAGACCATGGGCAGGGCGGCCAGCAAGCCCTGGCCACCGTCGACGCAGATCATCTTGAGCCGCGCACCTTCGAGGCCGCGGCGCCGGAGATCGCTCAGGAACTGCTCCCACTAGCTGGCGCTCTCGACCACCGCCAGGCGGTATGTGGAAGCAGTTCATCGCGCGCTACCATTATCTCGGCTACAAGCCGATGGCCGGTGCCCAGATGCGCTATACCGTGGTCGACCGCCACGGCGCCCCGCTCGCCATGATCGGCATGGCAGCAGCAGCCTGGAAGACCGCGCCGCGCGACCGCGCCATCGGATGGAACCCGGAAACCCGGGCGCGCAATCTCCATCTCGTGGTCAATCAGTCCCGCCTGCTTCTACTGCCCTGGATCGTCATCCCCAACCTCGGGTCCCACATCCTGTCGCTGCTGCGCCGACAACTGCCCGGCGACTGGACGCAGCGCTATAATGTCGAGCCCGTCCTGATGGAAACTTTGGCATCTGACTGCTACTCCATGTCATGGAACCGTGGGTTTAGTGTAAATACTTGAGAAAGCACGATTGTTTTTGAGACGATATGTTCCCTCCTGCAGTTTTACATCGTGAGAGACGGGTTCTGTGGCACCCCGTGCCCGATTTCCGTTGCCGGGGCCAGTTGCCGGTTATCGCTCGGGCGGGCTCAGGCACTGTCCTTCACCTTGATTGGGTCTCCCGTTTCGGCGACAGACGGGCGAGCGAACGCCGCATCGAGAAGACACCGCCCGCGCAACCCAAGCGCCCGGATCGCCCTGGCTATCCGTTGCATGACAGCACAAGGTGGCGTTGCACGCCATCAGTCTCGTCCGTAGCCAAGCGGAGGGTCGATGGCTTCCAGCATATCGAGATCGAGTTCGGCGATCGCCGTCAACTTCTCGCCCCAGGCGGTGTCGAGCAGGTTCTCGGGCAGGTTGTCAAGCCTCTCCCGGTAATGGTCCTGAAGCTCGAGCAGGGTTGCCACGGCGTCACGCCAGCGCCGGGCCCTGGAACGGTTGTCCTTCGGCCGGCGATAGCGGACAGGTGTCTTTCCGTCCTTCACCCGGGCCCGGTAGCGGCGTTGCCGTTCGGCGTTGCTCAGGGCCATGATCATGCTCCTCCACTGCGCTCCGTTACGTAACGGTGCCGTATCGCGATGGGTAGATGGGCCATGCGGCAACTCACGACCGATTCCCGTGGTGCGGCCGGCTGCCGGTTGTCGCTCGGCTGGCGATGTCTGCCTTGCCGATCATGTCCTTGCCCTGCGGGCAGGAGCGAACAGTGGCAGCATGTCACCGTCCGCTACCTCGACATAGAGACCGCGTCTGCTGCCGTGGGTAACATGGCATGAGCGAAGGGTGCCGGCCTTGGCGCGGTTCCAGATGGTCTGGCGGGTGACGCCGAGGCATCGCATTGCAGTCGCGACCGGCACAAATCCTTCCGGAGGCTCCGGACGGAAACGGGCACGAAGCGCGTCGCTCATCCTCACCCGCAGCGGCGCCCCGTCGACAACCGGATCGACAACCGGCACGAGCCCGGCACGGACCCAGCGGTAAAGCGTCGCCTCCTGCACCCCGAGTTCACGGGCAGCCTCGCCGACAGCAAGCGGCATGTCCGAGGCATCGCCGTTTCCGTCAGGCTGGGCGGGGATGCCGTGATATCGTCTCAGATCGAAGACCAGATCCCTCGTGAACACAAGGCCATGGGCGGTGCGCCGTCCCTGGCTGTTGAGGATGCGCGCCACCGTCCTGTCGCTGTAGTAGTGCGCGAGGTTGCGGACCAGGTCGAGCGTACTCGCGTCGGTGCTCTTGGGCACCGGAACAGTGACGATCTTCGGAAACACCAGATCATCGGCGCGCCCACCCCGCCAGTGCACGATGACAAGGAACGTCCCGGCTTCCCGGTCTCTCTCGATCGTCACCTGATCGACAAGGCAGCCGAGCAGCCGCTTGCGGTCGGCATTCGATGTTGTCCCTGCATGCCACACCCGCTCAAGCGACGATCCGAGTTCGGCGAAAGTCTCCGGGGGCGGTGGTTCGTGCTGCTCGGCGCGCGCCGCGGCGAGCGCATGTTCGGCTTCCTGAAGCGCCACCAGCGCCGTTTCCCATTCCCGCTCCAGCGTTGCCGCAATCAGCCTGTTGTCGGGGTCCACCTGTCGATACCGGCGCTCCGCGAGCCGAGCCTGGTAGCGGCAATGCTCAAGCGCCTGCTGCCAGCGCCGCAGGTCGGCCTCGGCACGGCCCGCCACGTCGGCCGCCGCCTGGACCGCCGCTTCGGCGCCGGCCGGCGTCGCCGTTTCGAAGAACAGGCGCATGACCGCCTGATCGACACGTTTGCCGCCCATGGAGCAGCAACCGCGACGGTCGAGACGCGTGGGCTCGACGGCCTTGCAGGTATAACTCCACCCCCTCTTGTTGTAGTGAACCGTCATCCCGTAGCCGCAATGGCCGCAGACAACCAACCCCTGCAGAAGCGCCGGCCCTTTGCGCGCATCGTTTCTGGAACCGTCCCGGTGAGAATGGTTCCGGGCCAGTTGCTCCTTGACGTCGAGCCATTCCTGCCAGCTGACATAGCCTTCATGGCGCTCGGGCAGCAGAACATCCCATTGCTCTTCCACCGGACGCAGCTGCGTGTCACGTGGACGACCGCGCCGGAAACCGTAGGCATAGGCGCCGCCCATGGCCGGGTTCCCGAGAATCCGCAACACACGTTCATAGGAAGCCGGCTGCCATTCGATCGTGCCGCTGGAATGGTTCCGAACCGGCAGCTCCATGTCCATGTCCCGCAGGCGTGCCGCCGTCTGACGTCCCGACCCGGCCTCCCGGAACATTCTGAACACCTCGAGGATGGCCGCCTGTACGCGCTGGTCTGGATCCTTGCGGATGCGGTCGCCCTCGCGCACAAAGCCTGCCGCAACACGCCAGTAGAGCGCCCCGCGCAACGCCTTGTTGCGTCGCCCGCCCTCCATGCGGGCCCGCAGGATCGATAGTTCCGAGGCCGACATGGTTCCCTTGATGCCCAGAATCAGACTGTCATCGTCGCGGCTCGGCAAATAGACGTGGCTGTCCTCGATGATCGCCGCATCGTGAACCCGGCAAAGGTCGAGAAGCTGGAACCATTCGATGGTGTTCCTCGCCAGGCGTGAAATCTCGATCCCGAACACACCGCCCACCTGGTCCCGTGCAAGCAGGCGGCAGAGCTCGTCGAAACCGGTGCGGGCGCCCCTGTTGTGATCGCCGGCACTGCGCCCCAAATCGGCGTCGATCGTCCTGATCCGATCCGATGACCAGCCCAGCTCCCGGGCACGATCCGCCAGCCCATATTGGCGGGCCGTCGATTCCGGGTGGGTGCGCAGCTGACCCGGCGTCGATTGCCGTACATAGATGACCGCAAGACGGTCAAGATGCGTCGCTGCAATCTTCCCTGCGCTCATCGGTCCTCTCCCCAGCCGCCATCCGGATCATCACCCGGGCCAGTTCCCGAACCAGCTGCGCCCGGTCCGGTTCCGGCACACTGCGCCAACGGTGCCAGCGTTCCTCCCACGCCAGCAGAGCCAGAAGAGGCAGCTCCCGATCCTCCAGCATCCCCTCCTCCGCATCGCTCGTCGAAAATCGAGAGGAGATTACGCAAGGCGACGAAGTCGGACAAGGTACCGCCAAGGCGCGGGGAAGCAGCGTCGCACGCACCAAGGCTGGTCCATGATAACGGCAGCCAGCAGATGCTTCCGTCCGGCAAACGGAGCTTTGCCTTCTGACCGCGATGGCCCGCGTTGCGCAAGCCGATGACAGTGACAATCTCACCGTCAAGCGGGTGCTTGGGACGGCAGATCCTGACCGGATCCGGGGCGACCGACGGCAGAGAGCCTTCATGTATAGTATCGTGGGACCGTTGTGGAAACGTTCGTCCAGACGCCGCGCTTCACCGGCGCCGTCTACAAGGCGTCAGGATGGATCCATGTCGGAACCACACAGGGCCGCGGGCGCTACGATACCCACAGAAAACGCGACAAACCCAAAAAGGACATCTGGCTGAGACCCCTGCGAAAAGACTGGAAACGCATCCTCAACCGGTGACAGATCACTGCAAATCACCGTGTGACAGAACGCTTACGATCCTGCAACTGTCCGTGCCCCGGTTGCAACCCGAACCGGGAGAACGACCATGACGAAAGTCACCCTCACCGACGCCCGCGTCAGGGCGCTCAGGCCCCGCAAGACCGTCCGCGACATCCGAGATAGCAAGCTCAGGGGCTTTGGCGTCCGGGTGCAACCCTCGGGCGCCAGGCGCTTCTTCGTTCACTCCCCGCATCGAGGAGAACGCGTCTGGAAGATTGTCGGCGACGCCGTGACCACGAATGTCGGTGAGGCGCGATCTTGTGCCGAGGCGATGCTTGTCGCGATCAAGCGGGGCGAAGATGCGCCGCGCCGACCCAAAGAGACGCTGTTCGAGACCGTCGCGGAGACCGTGTTCCAGAGCTACGTGCGGGTCTGGAAGGCGTGGACCATGACGGTGAACCGGGGCTATCTCGAAGAAACAGCTTCTGCCCCGCTGCGCGGGGCGTCCGGTCGCCGAAATCGACAAGCGGGACGTCAGGAACTGGTTCGCCTCCCTGCGCACCACGCCGGTGGCGGCCGACCGGTCCCTGCCGGTGCTCTCCGTCATCATGCGGGAAGCGGAATGGATGGGCCACCGGCCGGAAGGATCCAACCCCTGCCGGGGCATCCGCCGCTATCGCCGGAAGGGGCGAGAGCCCGGATAAATGGCGTTTACTCCGGATTCGGAATAATCGCCATACCCATGCCAGCCACGCGGTCATGAACGGCGTGCCAGTGCCCGTCGTCTCCCGCCTGCTCGGCCATTCCAGTGTGAGGATGACGCTGCACTACGCCCATCTCGCCGTCCGCGACATCGAGGATGCCGCCGAACGCATCGGGCAGACCATCTCAAACACCATGAACCTCTCGTGAAGCATCGGACGACAGTCGACGTGTACAACGGATTCGGCATGCCCTGCCGTGCTGCAACTCGTTGCTCATCATGGCCACTTGGCTCGCAGAGCGGCGTCCAACCAGCACGCCGAACCATAATTCGACCACACGGATCTTATTCGCCTTTCTCTACCGCTCTGACACAACCTTCCGGTCGCGTATAGCTGAAGTCTCCATCCTCGCTCCGGTATACCAAGGCGGCAGGTGCCTGTCCTCCCGGAATCTCGACGCTGTACAGTACGCACCCCAGTGGCCCAACGCTCGCAGGAGCGTAGATGACACCTCCCTGCATGATCGAAGAGTCCCGATTGTCCGGAGTAGACGGGGTTTTCTGCCCTCGTTGATCTGCGCATGCGGTCGCTAAGGCGGCGACGCATGCAACCGCCAGAACAGGAAGGCAGCGCATCGAATTACCAGAGGAACCGGTAGGCAAAGCCAATGTTCGCTTCGTGCTCACGCGGAATGTGGCCGGAGTTCAGCGCGCCTCCAATCTCAAGGGCAACACGGCCGCCTACCGCCGCTCGTTCATGACGAAGCGTCATCCGCATCTCTCGGGCGTCGGGGCGGAGCGAAACACGGTACTCGTCATAGAGTCTCCGCCCGTTCTCTATCCATCCGTTCTCCACGCGGAACGTGCCCGTACCGGATTCGGCACGCAGCGGCTGCTCGACTGTGAACTGCGTGTCCCTTGTACCAACCCGCATCGAGAACGCCGAAAGCACGGAAGGGGAGGCCTGGAAGATCGCATCCCTCTCGTAGGACGGAATACTGAGCGCCAGCGTTCCCGTCGTCTCCAGCTTCCAGCCATCCCCGAGATCTTGCTGCAAGCTGTGGGAGGTCCAGACCATGCTGGAACGAAGATCCGATCCGAATGCGCCGGACGAGCGTGTTCCCAGGTAGCTGTCGCCATCGGCGCTGAGGCCGTAGCCCCAGCCACCGTCGGTCGGGCGAAATGCGAGGCTGGCGGATGTCGGGCCGAAGCCCGCCACCCATTTCCGGTCAGCGGCGAGCGTACGTTTCCGGGTGTCTCCGACCGGCATCCAATGCAGTCCAAGAACGTCGAGGCCGGTCGCCGGTTCGGCAACACCTTCTGTCGCATCAAACTCGGGGATCGGAGAGCGCGGGTTCCTCTGATTTGAGATTAGCGTCGAAACGGGAACCCAGAACGGAAAGCCTTGTTGATCGAACGCGGCGAGTTCGAGGGTGGCAGCGCGCGACGCCACCGAGCCGAATGCCGCAGGCGTTTGCAGCGTGGTGCTCTGGAGAGCATGGGCCGCTTGTCCCGCATTCAGCGCACCGACCGGCGCAAGGGCGGCCTCGAGGTCCAGATGTCCGGCGCCATAGGTCTCCAGGTCGGCATAGCGCCCGTTTCGATCTGCCGTGTCGAGCATCCGCTTCACGATCTGGGTGTTGCCGCGCGTTCCCCGGAAGTGCTCCATCATTAACGCAAGCGCTCCTGAAACCATTGGAGCGGCGAAGCTGGTGCCCTGTAGCCCACCTTCTACGCTGCCCTGTCCGGGCGAATTCTGATTCGGGACGAGACCCCGCACTGTACCCGGGGCAGCGAGGCAGTAGTGCGGTCCATGCCTCGCGGAATTCCAATCCGCTGGAAGAGAGCCGCATCGGTTGGAGTAGTCCGCGATGCCTCCCGTTTGTGGGTCCGTTGCGGCGACGGCGAGGGAGTGTCCTCGCAGTTCCGGGATCCAGTAGGGCAGGTCCGCGCCCAAGCCAGACCAAGGTTCTCCATCGTTGCCAGCGGCGTAGACAAGAATGGCCCTCTCAGCGGCGGGTCTATCGACCTGCAACAGGGCATCGAGGTAGCGCGGCAAGTACCGTCGGTACCACCGCAGCTCCGAATCAACCGCGCTGGAGACCACCTCCGGATCGAAGAGGGCTACCCCATAGGATCGGTTGATAATGTCGAACTTCGAGTAGTCGTTGCGCTGGGCGTTCGCCAATTCGTTGTCAAGGAGTCTGCGGTTCGCAGTAGGGAGTGCGGCGATCGCAAATCGTAATGCATCGTTGGCAAGGGCATCTGCTCTCTGGTCGTCCGTGAGATTTTGTGCAATCGGGATAATGGTTGCTTCCGGTGCGACACCGAGATTCTCTCCGGCTGCGACTGAAGCCACAATGGTTCCATGGCTGCCCGTCACACCGTAAGGCGTTGGTACCTCTTTCCATCGAAACAGCCGTTCAAGCGCGTCAAATTCGCTGTAATAGTCGTCTCGGATGAACACGGAATCGTCCCGGGTAGGCCACCCATCTTCGCTCACAATCTGGCGCACCCAGTTGTTGACTGCTTCAGGGTCTCCCGCGCGGTCACCCGACCAGATGTCGCATGTCCGAGCGAACTGGCAGTTATCGACATCGCTGAAGTACTCGTTTCCGTCCGGGCGGTCGTAGGCAAGATCCGCTCCGTCTGCTGCCCTGAGCTTCACTCTGCTACCGAACTCGGCGCGCTGTGTGTAGTCGACGATGGTGTCGTCGATCCCGATCCTGATTCCTCTCCCGGACAAACCCCTGGCGTACGCATGATGCGTGCCGATCTGTTCCAGCACGAGCGGCTGATGCGTGGTGAAGCGAGGCGTATTGAGGAGAGCTGCAGCATTGGACGCAGGTGGGTCAGGCGTGATGGGCTCCGAGTCTGTCGGAGGTGTGTCCAGAATGGGACCGGGTCCAGGACCACCACCGCCTCCTCCGCCGCATGAGACAACGAGCAGGAGGCAGGTTGCAACGGCGGTCGTCGCCACAAACCTTGTCTGGGTCATTCTGTCTCCCCTCCTCGACTTCACGATATTGACCAAGGATTCTTGCTAGGGATTGCAAGGCGGTTGCCGGCAGCCGCCTCATCTCAGTCCACCAGCGCCTCGAACTCGCCTTCGATGCTGAAGCTCGCCAGGATGCGCGTCAACTTGTCCTCCGACATGAGATGACCGTCGTTGCCGCAGGCGTAGAAAGTGAGCGATTTGCCCCAGAGGCCGCGCGCGGCTCCAAATCCCTTCTCCCAGACCATATAGAACCCCATGCACTCCCTGTAGTTGGCGTGCGACCTGTCCTTCTCCACGTCAAAGACGTGCACGACGACGGTTTCGATGGTGGGGCCTTCCTCGGCGTTGTCCCTGCTGTCTGCCAGCCGCGTCTCATCATACCAGTCCAGGAACTCGTCGGTGTCGGCCTCCTTGCCGGTGTAGCAACCGCCGTCGTCCCACATAGCGGAAAAGTCCTCCGCCCAGTAGTAGTCGGTTTCAACCCTGTTCGGTCGATTGTCGTCCCAGCCCCAATACCCGTACTCGCAGCGGAACACGTCGAAGGATTCTGCCTCTCTCAAGGTCCAGAATTCCTCTGGTTCTCCACCAAGAATCTCAATGCGCAGCCTAATCCCTGCGTGTTCACCTTGTCGAAGTCGAGTGGGGCCGGGGTCTGGCGGGCGCGCGCCGGCCGGAAAAGGCCGTTTCCCGTGCGCCCGTCCATCCATCGACGGAGAATGGCATGAACCACCACATCGCACCCCGCTGGAACCGGCGATCCGGGACATCCCGCTTTGCCAGCTCGCGCCCGCGCCCGAGAACGTGCGCAAGACACCGCCCGACGAACCCGCCGCGGACGGCGCCGAGCGCTTCGCAGTCGTCGCCGGCGGGCGGCGACTCGCGGCCCTCATTGCACTCGTCAAGGAAGGCTGGTTCAACGCCCTCCATCCGGTGCCGTGCAAGATCGCCGCGAACGGCAATGCGGGCGAGCTGTCGCTCACGGAGAACGTCGTGCGTATCGCGATGCACCCCGCCGACCAGGTGGTCGCGTTCAGCCAACTCGCGCAGTCCGGCGCCACGGTCGCGCACCGAGCGCCTGGTGGAGCAGCGGCTCCGCCTCGGCAACGCGGCGCCCGAGCTGCTCGACGCCTATCGCGAGGACCAGATCGACCTGGAAACGCTGAAGGCGTTCTCGGTCACCACCGATCACGACCGCCAGCGGGCGATCTGGGAGAAGGTGCGGGCCAGGGCTACCGTCCCGCCGCCTGGCAGGTGAAGCGCCTGCTCACGGTGGAGCGGGTGCCGGCCGGCTCGCCGATGGCGCGCTTCGTCGGCGTCGCAGCCTACGAGGCCGCGGGCGGCCCGGCGCTGCGCGACCTCTTCGCCGACGAGTACGAGCACGGGGTCTGGCTGGAGGACCCGGCGCTGCTCATCGAGCTCGCCATGAAGAAGCTCCAGGCGGCCGCCGACGAGCTCTCCACCCGGTGGAAGTGGGCCGAGCCGGTGGCCGACGTCGACTGGAGCGCCACGTCACCGATGCGACGCCGCACAGGCATCTCAAGGCGTGGTAGTCTCTGCGCCTCCGAGGTTCGTGGGCCTCGGAAAACAGCGTGGCAAGTGCTGCCGGCCCGGGGCGAGTGGCGCATCAGCGGCTTCAGTGCCAGCAGGGACCTCCGCACCCGGATCGCCGGTCTGGCAGCCTTGCCAGGCGCCTGGGCAACCATGGACTGATCAAGAAGGCCGGACGCAGCGTGATCATGACCGGTCTCAATATCCGTGAAACCATCGTCGTGCCCGGCCTCTCCACAAAGCACGCGTGACTTTTTCACCAATTTGACCAAGATTTCAGGAGCAAGGGACCAGACAGCATCCGCGTTGCCACCACCTCACCCGGGACCTCCACATTGTCTTCACCCGAACACAAACTTGCCCGCCTTCGCGAAGACATCGACGCCGTTGACGACGGCATCCTCGATCTCATCCTGCGCCGCGCCGCCCTGGTCGAACATGTCGTCGCGGCAAAGGCCGATGCCGGTACGCTGGACCGGTATCTGAGACCCGGTCGCGAAGCCCTCATCCTGCGCCGGATCCTCGTCCGCAACGCCGGTGTCTTTCCCCCGGCTGCCCTGGGCCGCATCTGGCGTGAAATGCTCTGTGCGCTGCTGCCCCTGCAGGGTGCGTTCTCCGTGGCCGTCGGGGGCAACGGGCCCGAGCTCTGGGAAACCGCACGAGATTTCTACGGCTCCAGCAGCGTCCTGCATCGAACGAACGACGGCGTTGCCGCCATGGACCGTGTGGAGCTGGGCATGGATCAGCTCGCGGTGGTCCCGGCCTCCAACGGCGATGCCCTCTGCGCGCTTGCGAGGAAGGGAAGGGATACACTCCACATCGTGACCCGGCTTCCCTTCGTCCCGCCGCTCGCCGGTTCCGGACCGAGGTGCGAGGCGTTCGTGCTGTCGCGCGACGCACCGGATCCGTCCGGAGACGATGTCACCGTGCTCGCCTTCGCCCGGGATCCCGAAGCCGCCGTGCCGGATGCCCAGCGCCATGGAGACGTCTGGATTGCCGGGATCGACGGCTACCACGAGGGTAACGGGAAGCGTCGATTTCCATACGGCGGCTTGACGGCTATGGTCCTGGGGTCCTACCCCGCACCGCTTCGATTCTGAACCAGGGCCACCATGACAGCACCCGAGCCCCTTCCGGGCATCCTCGACATCAAGGCCTACGTGCCTGGCAGGAGTACCGTCGTTGACGCCAGCGGCCGTCCCGTGATCAAGCTGTCGTCGAACGAGTCGGCGCTCGGGCCCAGTCCGCTCGCTGTCGAAGCGGCACGGGCGGCGGCCGGCACGGTTGTCCGCTACCCGGACGGCAGTGCTCTGGATCTGCGCGAAGCGATCGGGAGGCGCTGGGATCTCGATCCCGCGAGGATCGTGTGCAGCAACGGCTCCGACGAGATCCTCCAGCTGCTGCCGAAGATCTATGCAGGTCCGGGCGACGAGGTTCTCTTCAGCCGGTACGGCTTCGCCATCTATCCGATCGCAACGAGGGCAGCCGGTGCCACACCGGTCACTGCTCCGGAACAGGACTACCGGGTGGACGTCGACGCCATGCTTGCCGAGGTCACGGAGAAGACGAAGCTCGTTTTCCTCGCCAACCCCAACAATCCGACCGGAAGCTACATACCGGCTTGCGACGTCACGAAGCTTCGCGCCGGTCTGCCGGATCACGTTCTTCTGGTGATCGATTCGGCCTATGCCGAGTTCGTCGGCAGGGACGACTACAGCGCCGGCGCCGAACTGGTCCACGACAGCACCAACACCGTCATGACCCGGACCTTTTCGAAGGTCTATTCGCTTGCCGGACTGAGGGTCGGCTGGCTCTACGGTCCGCCGGCCATCGTCGATGCGCTTCACAGGGTCCGCGGTCCCTTCAACGTGAACAGCCTTGCACAGGCCGCGGCGACCGCCGCGCTCGATGACGAGGATCATCTCGGGCGCGTCTTCGAACACAACGAACGCTGGCTGCCGCGGCTCACCCAGAGGTTGAGGGGCATCGGCCTCGAGGTCCACGACAGCGTGGTCAACTTCGTGCTTGTCCGCTTTCCGGGGGGCGCCGATCAGGCAAGGGCCGCGGAGCGTCACCTCGCCTGCGAGTCGATCCTGGTCCGTGATCTCGGCATCTACGGCATTCCCGACGGCCTCCGGATCAACATCGGCCTCGATCACGAGATGGAGGCACTCACTGAAAATCTTGCCCGTTTCATGGAGCAGGCATGACCGAAGGAAGGCTCTTCGACACGGTTGCCCTGATCGGCATCGGACTGATCGGCTCGTCGCTCGCAAGGGTCATCCGCCGCGATGGTCTCGCCCGCGAAATCGTCGCGTGCGCGAGGCGGGATTCCACCCTTGAGACCGTTACCAGACTCGGCCTGGCGGACCGGGTGACGAAGGATCACGCCGAGGCGGCCCGTGGTGCCGATATCGTGGTCATCTCCACGCCCATCGGCACCAACGGTGCGATCGCGCAGGCCATCGCGCCGGTCCTTCAACCGGGACAGATCGTGACCGATGTCGGCTCCGTGAAGCAGGCCGTCATCCGTGACGTGGCACCGCACATCCCGAAGGGGGTTCACTTCGTCCCCGGTCATCCGCTGGCCGGAACGGAAGAATCCGGTCCCGAGAGCGGCGTCGATACGCTCTTCGAAGGCCGCTGGTGCGTTCTGACGCCCCCGGAAGGAACGGACGGGGAAGCGGTGGAAAGGGTCGCCGAACTCTGGCGGCGCGCTGGTTCGATGATCGACATCATCGATGCGGAACATCACGACTGGGTTCTGGCGCTAACCTCCCATCTGCCAACACTGATCGCCTTCAATATCGTCGGGACCGTCGCCGACATGGAGAACCATACCAAGCAGGAAGTGATCAAGTATTCGGCGTCCGGTTTCCGGGACTTCACCAGAATCGCCGCCCAGGATCCCGTGATGTGGCGCGATGTCTATCTCAACAACCGCGAAGCGGTCCTCGACATGCTCCAGCGCTTTAGCGAGGATCTCTCGAGGCTCCAGCGCGCCATCCGGTGGGGCGAGGGCGACGAACTCGAGGATCTCTTCCGTCGAAGCCGCGAAATCCGCCGCCGCATCATCGATGCAGGACAGGCATAGCGGAACTTCAACCGCCACATCATCGTCAAAGCAATCGGCTTTCCACCGCTCCCGGGAAGTCCATGTGTCGCCCATACGATCGAGTGATCCACTCCCTTGGGACTGGCGAATGGAGGGGACCTCCCGAATCGGCGACAAGGGTACCGGTTCAAATTCCTCATAATTGCTGAGGATGAGTTCGGCGGGCGGCTGGTGCAAAGGAAAGTGAATGGCGACGGTTCGTCGGCCCGCAGGTTCGACGCCGGTCTGCCTGCCACAACACTGGTCCCATAGCTTGAAACCTCGTCGAAAGACATTCGCCAGGCTTCCCATGGGAGGGCTTGGCGGTCGCGAGAGGCCCGTGTTCCTTGAAGCATGGAGCGCGACGACGACGCCATTCCGAGCCTGGTGGACGCCGTCGTCGGCGAGATGCAGCCTGCCGTCGAGCGTGAACGACGATGCCGACGTCATGCCCCAGGGCGGTTGGCCGAACAGGCATTCAAGGGAGGTTCCGCGGACATCGGTTGGGACAGACCCGACAATCGCGCGCCCTCGGTCCGGGCGATGCCTTCGATGCGCACGGCCAACCCAGCCTTCAACGGATGTGTGTCGGTGTCCGGAAGGTCGCGCCGTCCGTGTTCCCCGTCCTTAGCCGCAGGCATCCCGAATCCTGCGGCTCCCCGGCTATCGACCCGGGCAGGGCCGGAGTGCGCCTCGCAGAGCCGGCCGTCACCCGGCGTGGGACCTCACAATCCAGGAAGGATCAGGCGGTTGACACACCGGTCGGTGTCCAGACCGTGCGCCGAATCACGGGCGGACACCGGTGCTCAATCGAGCTGTTGCGGATGGACTATGCCGACGCCCTCGCCGGCATGCGTGTACATGTCCGCGGAACCGTCCAGCAGACCGGCATGCAGGTCCGGCCAGTTCTGTTCGGCCTGCTCGATTCGGGTTGACAGTTCAGCCACGAACGCTTCACGGGTCTCGGCATCCCAGTTCAGGTAAAGCTTGCCGTCGATCACGGACCAGCCGTCGACGAAATCCACCTCGGCCCCGTAGCCTTCCGACACCGCATAGGAACACCAGCCATTGTACCGGGGCTCATATGCTTCCGGCTCGGCAGCAAAGGCGGCTGCGTTCTCCGCCGAGCGAAACAGCCATGTCTTGCCCTTGTGTTCAACACTGTGTGCGACGACGCCCTTGGCGGGGGCGCCGTCGAAGTAGGCGACAACATCGAAGCCGTCCATGGCGACGCCATCGGGCACCGCATTGACGAACTCATCTGCCTGAGCAGCGTGTGCTTGATGACCGCCGGTTAGTTGATTGAAGCTCGTCGAAACACTCGCCGCAAACACTCCCACGATCAACGCGCGGCGTGACATGGTGACCGCGTTTGCTACCAAATCGTATCTGGTTCGATCCATCTGTTCTCACCCCTTCGTGTCTGGCCGGTCCCAGTTCAAGACACCTGCGATTCTGCGCGCCGGTCACGTGTCCGTGGCAACGCGGATCGTAATCCCGATCCACGGTGCAAGAGCGTCGCGCTCTACTCGGCTGCCGGTGAGCAGGGCCGGAATGGTCAGGCTGCCACGGCGGGCAGCTTGATCAGCACATTCTCGCTCACGGGAACGATCGATACCAGCGATATGTATCGCACGGTCTGGACTGACCTTTCGTCGTCCTCGGGGGTGCGAACAGGCCCGGCGCGTGTTCGGCGGCGAGCGGTCGCTCGGCCGACTGATCGCCGGGTTCAACGCCGTGGTGTTTGGACACCAGCAGAGGCACCATGCGGCGCTATGTTACTGATATAGGTTCGTTTTCTCTTTCCAGACCGGTTGCAGGGGAACCGTTTCCTGACTCCTGGTTCCCCGACTGCAACCCGAAACGGGAGAACACCCATACCCAAACTCACCCTTACCGAGACCCGCGTCGAGGCGCTCATACCACGATAAGACCGCTTTCGATATCCACGACGGCAAGCCCACCGGCTTCGGCGTCCGGGTGCTGCCCGCATCAAGGAGAATGCGTCTGGAAGATCGTCAGCGATGACGAGACCGTGAGTGTCGGCGAGGCGCGGTCCCTTGCATCCGAGATGCTTGCCGCGATCAAGCGGGAAGAGGACGTACCCTGCCGGACCGATGAGGTGCTCTTCGAAGCCGTCGCAGCGACCGTGTTCCGGCAGCACGAGCCGGTCCGCCAATGTTGTGAACGGTCGTCGTGCCGACCGTGTGCCATGTGCCGAGCACGCCGCCGACGTTATAGACGGTCGTATCGCTCGGCGGTAAGCGATGGAGTGGACGCCCCCTCCCGACGGCATCGCGATGTGCCAAGGTGGCGGTGTTGTCAACGCCACGACAAAGGAGGAGGCGTCCATGGAACAGGTTATCATCATCGGGATTGATCTTGCGAAGCACAGCTTTCAGTTGGACGGCGCGTGGATGGACGGGTCGGTAGCATTTCGCAAGAAGTTGAGCCGCGGGAAACTGCTCGGTTTCCTTGCTTGGCAGCCGCGCTGTGTGGTGGCGATGGAGGCGTGCGCGAGCGCCCACCATTGGGGGCGGGAGTTCGCGGAGCTGGGTCACGATGTGAAGCTGATCCCGCCGATCTACGTGAAGCCGTTCGTGAAGCGGCAGAAGAACGATGCGGCAGACGCGGAGGCGATCTGCGAGGCTGCACAGCGTCCCACCATGAGCTTCGTGACGGTGAAGACGGCGGAGCAGCAGGCCCGGGGGATGCTGCTCCGCACGCGTGATCTTCTCGTGCGCCAGCGCACGCAGACGATCAACGCGCTGCGCGGCCACCCTGGCGGAGTTCGGGGTCGTCGCGCCGCAGGGACCGGCTCACGTCAGCCGGCTGGCATTGGTATTGGAGGATCCGGGTTTGGCGTTACCGGATCGGGTTCGCGAACTGGGCACGCTCTTGTTCGATCGGATCGTGGAGCTCAGTGCTGAGATCGGTAGTCTGGAGAAGGAGCTCCATGTTTGCGCCCGCCGGGACGAAGACACGGCGCGACTGATGACGATTCCGGGGGTCGGTCCGATCACCGCGATGGCGCTGCAGGCTTTCGTACCGCCGATGGAGAGCTTCCGGCGCGGCCGCGACTTCGCCGCTTGGCTCGGCCTGGTGCCTCGCCAGCACAGCACCGGCGGCAAGCCGAGGCTGGGCAAGATATCCAAGATGGGCCAGCGCGATCTCAGGCGTCTGCTGATCACGGGCGCGATGGCTGTCGTCCGGCACACGTCCCGCCGCGGCGTGACGTCGGATCCCTGGCTTGCCAGAATGCTGGCACGCAAGCCGAAGATGCTCATCGCAGTGGCATTGGCCAACAGAATGGCGCGCATCGTCTGGGCGCTGATGACGAAATAAGAGAGATACCGGGCTCGCGCCGCCGCCTGAAAGGGCGGCGATATGCGGCGAGCCGTCGGGGATGTGGGCAGGTCGCAGGACGGGTAAGGGCAAACGGTCAACGAGACGGGGTCGGGAAAACCAGCACCCGAACGCAGAGCGGTTGAGCTCGCGTAAGCGACCTACGGTGAACGAGACGCCCCGGTCTGACTGAAGGGACCGCTCAGGCCCAGGAACGACCCGAAGAACTCACCTTCGCTCCCGTCGCTCTCCTCGAAGAAGACGCCGCTGAAACCCGCGACAAGCCGGGGGTTTCCATCCGTGTCCTGGCGGCTGGACAGGGCCCCGCCCCATTCGCCTTCGGAGTGCGTGATGGTCCGCTCCGGGTGTCTCACCGTCACGCTGTCACGTTCGAACAGGCCGTCCTCCCTGATGATCGCGGTGGCGAGGTGGAGCTCATAGTCCGCGGCTACCGCCTGCACGTCCATCAACTCCTCGCCGAGGAAAACGCCGAAATGAACGCGCCGCGTGACGAGATCGCCCAGGCATCCGATGCAGCCTCTCAGAGTGCCGTCCGCGAAGTCGGCGGTCAGGGTGACCGCCCCCTGGTACTCCTCGATGACGAAGCCACCTTCTTCCTCTCCCCCGTCGCTCCCGGCCTCGTATGTGTAGAGACCCCCGGCGGGACCGATGTAGGTGGCGGTCCCCTCGGCTGGCAACTGTGGCGCGACGCCATGATCGAGTTCCGGGCCGTCAATAATCGCGAACCGCTCCGCACCCCTGAATGAAAGATCCGGAGGGTGCTGGTCGTGGAATTGCGCCCACCAGCCGAACATGAGGTAGTCGGTCGGGTTGCCCGGATCCCAGCTCAACAGGCTGTGGGCCACCGACGTGCCATCCTCCGCGACCTTCAGGAACGTCCAGGTCTGCGCCTGGTGGCCCGGCATGGGCGTCACCCCGGGCGCAGTCTGAAGGACATCGTCGGTCGTGTTGACGGAGGCCACGGTTCCGTCGTCCAGCGTCACGAACACCCGCAGGTTAGCGCCGTCGAACTCCGAATTCCTTTCGAACTGGAGGAAGCCTTCGGGTGGCGGGGCGTCATGTCTCGCGCAAGCCGCCAGCACCAGCACCAAAACGAACAGGAATAGGAACCGGCTTCACATGAATCCTCCGCAACCAAGTGTCAGCCTTCAACATTGAATGATAGCGCGTTGCCGAATTCACCGCAAAACTGGCGGACCGGTGCTCGCGCCGTCGAGCCGATCGAGGATCCGCACCCGCCGGCTGTGCGGCCTGCCGCGTCGACTGATCCATTTCGAATGTTCGTCCAAGTCTAGCAGACGTTTTCTGGAAGTGTTGATTTTCAATGGCCTGGAACGTCGGATTCCGGGTGTCTGGCACTACACCTTTATGACTCGTTCCCGTGATCAGACGATCATCCTCGAGGTCTTGCCAGGTTGCAGATCGAGACCGGGCGCGATGCAGATCCGCAGTTGATCGAGCTCGGCCAGCGTCGCCTTCCGCACATGCAGCGTTCTGCCATCCTTGCGGCGGAACATGGCGATGATCTCCGACGACCACGAGGGTCTCAAGGCCGCCGTGACCCGGATCCCTGGCGCCACCGCCTTCGCCCAGGAGGATGCCCAGAGCGCATCCGCCCCGTGGCGCCAGGTTGCCACTCTCAAGGATACGGCCGAGCACGACATCCTGGCCTCTATGAACTTCCCGAAGAGTAACCGTTCGGAGGCCGGGGGATCGCGATACGCTGGTGGACCTTTCCTCAGGCCGTCACGGGTTGGTTGATTCTAGCGAATGAGGGTGCGGAGCCAGATGTCCTTTTCGGCTGAGCTCGTTTCGTGTGCCTGTCACGGCGCCCACGCCCCTGGGTGGTCCCGACCCGGACCATCATCGACTGGTTGGCGGTCCACGCCACGGCGGTCTCGTAGAGCGAGGCATCGATGATGCAGCCCCGGACCGTAAGCTTCCGCTGGTAGAGTGCGGCAAGGATACCAATCGTGCACCATAGGCCCGTGCCCATGTCGATGATGGAGACTCCGACCCGCACTGGCGGCCGTTCCGGCTCGCCCGTGAGCGCCATGATCCCGCTGCAGGCCTGCATGAGGGGATCGTAGCCAGGCTTGTCCTTCTGCGGACCCACCGCACCGAACGCGCCCAGATTGCAGTAGACCAGACGCTTGTTCCGCGCGGTCAGCGTCACCGCGTCGATGCCGTACTGGGTCACTTTGCCCGCCCGCATGTTCTGCACCACCACGCCGGGGCCGCGGTCTCGACGAGCCAGTTCCGCTCGGCCTCGTTTCTGAGGTCGATGGTGACCGACTGCTTGTTGGCATTGAGCGCGGTGAAGTGGGACGATTGCCCGTCGGGAAACAAGCGGCCCCAACGCCGGCTATCGTCGCCGTGTGGTGCGCTTTCGATCTTGATGACCTCGGCGCCCAGCAAGGCGAGGATCCAGGTGCAGTAGGGTGCTGCGACCGACGAACCCAGCTCGATCACCCGATGTCCGGAGAGTGGAAGCGCATGATCCATCATCGCCTCAGTCCGTCGCCACGACACGCTGCGCGGGACTCTCCGACGCGAATGCCACATCCTCGCGCAGGAAGTCGGGCATCTCGGAGAGGTCGAAGGTCAACGTGCGGGCGAAGCGGTGGCCGGCATAGACTGCCGTCGCGATGATCGAGGGCGCATGACAGTCGCCGAAGGTGACGACCCGCGGTCCGCCGGTCCGTTCCGCCAGCGCGCGCGAGAGCCCGTCGTTCGGCGTCATGCCTGTAACCATCACGACTGTGCCTGCCGGGATGAATCGGCCCGGTCTGCCGTGCACGCATTCAAGCTCCACCTTCTCGTCGTCGACCGAGGCAAGCGCATGGAACCCGAGCACCTCGACACCGAGAGATGCCAGCCTGCGGTGGATGTGGTCGAACTCCAAGGTAAACTGCGTGAAGGCGGCGGTCGAGGCCTGGGGGGTGACGATGGTGACCGTGTGCCCGGCCTTGGCCAGCACCTCAGCCATGACGCCCGCCATGTAGTAGTGGTCGTCGTCCCAGATCACCACGGGACCTGTGACCGTTGCATTGTCCATGATGTCGTCGGGAGTCAGCACGTGTTCGGCCTCCGACCCGGGGATGGGGCTCCGGCGATAACGTCCCACACCGTCGCGCCGCCACGACGCACCGCTTGCGATGCCGACCAGTGTGGCGTCAGTCTCCAGCACGGCCTCGACGTCCATCGCGCTGCCGGGAAAGACCTCGACATTGGGCAGCTTGTCGATCTGGCCCAGGCGCCAGTCCCGAACCCGCGCCCAGACTGCAAGGCCGGGCAGGCGGCTTTCTCGGGTCACCCGGCCACCAAGCTCGTCGCGTGCCTCGGCAAGCGTCACCGGATAGCCCCGTTGGCCCAGCGCCCGGGTAGCTTCGAGTCCAGCAGGGCCCGCGCCCACGATCAGGATGCGGTCGCCGGTGTCGGCAGGTGGGATGCGCTCGGGATGCCAGCCGCGCCGCCACTCCTCGCCCATCGTCGGGTTCTGCGTACAGCGGATCGGCGTGATCATGAAGTTGTTCGTGGTGCAGACGTTGCAGCCGATGCACTCGCGGATGTCCTCGGGCCGCCCCTCCTCGATCTTCTTCGGGAGGAAGGGATCGGCGATCGTGGGTCGCGCCGCGCCGATGATATCGAGGATACCGCGCCTGATCTGCGAGACCATGGTATCGGGGCTGGTGAAGCGGCCGACGCCGACCACGGGTTTGGTTGTCACCTGCTTCACGAAGGCAACCTTGTCTTCCTGCGAGCCCTCCTCTGCGAAGCGCGAGGTGATCGAGTCCCAGGACCAGGGCGCCACGGTGACGTCCCAGATGTCGGGCAGTTCTGCCAGCATCTCGACGACCTCGCGACCCTCGACCTCCGACGTGATGCCCGCTGGTCCCATCATCTCGTCGACGGAAAACCGTACACCCACTGCACACGTGTCGCCGATCGCCTCCTTGGTCTCCTCAAGCAGCTCGCGCAGGAAGCGCGCGCGGTTTTCAATGGACCCGCCGTATTCATCGGTGCGGTCATTGTAGCGGCGGGCAAGGAAGTGCATGGGCAACGCCAGGTTGTGCCCGGCATAGACATTGACGATGTCGAAGCCGGTGTCGCGGGCCAGCAATGCCGCGTTGCGGTGGACGGCGCGCAGCGTCTTCAGATCCTGCTTGTCGAGCTTGCGGGCATGGCCCGGCATGATGCCGAAGGACGGGATCAGCGACGGCGCCAGCGGCGTCTCGCGCCCGATCAGGTTGGCCGTGGCAAAACCGTTGTGGGCCAACATGAGGCCTGCAAGGCTGCCGTAGGCGTGTACCTCCTCGACCATGCGTCCGATTATCCGTGTGTCCTGCCTATCCCACAGGCGCACGTTGCGCTGGTTGTCGGTCGAGTGGTGGAAGTCGCACTGCTCGGCGAACACCACGCCCCAGCCGCCCTCGGCCTTGATCCCGCGCATGATCGCCCAGGAAGAGGGATAGTTGCGTCCCATGCCGCTGCACTGGGGTGTCTGGTAGAACCGGTTAGGCGCGGTGACCGGCCCGATACGCACCCGATCGAACAGGATGTCGTAGCGGGGATCACGGACCTTGGGCATCGTACAACTCCATCGAAGCGGGAATCCATTGTAGCCAACGGGCAGGCATCCCGGTCAACATCGTTTCCGATCCCTCTGCCGAAGACCTGCCATGGACACCAGCAGTTTCCGAATCTGCTTTCGCCCATCACCATCAACAACGTCACACTGAAGAACCGCATCGTGTCTTCGGGACATGCCACGCGGCTGGTCGAGAACCATATCATCGGCAACCGGCTTCACGCCTATCACGCCGCGCACAGGGCTCACCATCATGGAACGCAACTACTCACCCCAATTTTCGTCATAAAATCTCAAATGGCGTCGTTGAGCATGTCGGCGGCGTTGCCTTTGAGTGCGATCTCGATGGCTGCCATGGGGCTGTAGCCCATTGCGGCCATGGTCTGGAGATAGCTTGATATCCGGCAGTACCACTGTGCGGAGGCTATGGTTCTGAAGCATCCGGAGACCTTCTGCTTGACCTTGGCCATGAGTAGTCCCCTCTCTGCGAGATTGTTCGTGAACGGGGTATGAGGATCCCTTGCGAAGCGCAGGACCTCGTCTTCGTATGTCCTGAGGCGCTCGTGGAGGTTGTTGACTTCGAGTTTGGCCACGCGCCCGCGCTGGCCCTTCTTTCGGGGCGGCACCGGCGGCAGTTCCCTTTCTCCCTGGGCCAGGATGGTTCGGTATCGTTTGCGTAAGGCCTCGTATTGTTTCTCGGACAGCGCCTTTTTCTTGAGTTTCGCGACCTTGTGACAGTATTCGATCAGCAGTTAGTGCATGCGTTGGGCCCAGACATGGTCATGGGCCTCGATGACGTAGGCGAGTTCGCGCAGGAGGTGGGAGCCGCACAGGGCGTGGTCACACTGGCCATAGCTGAAGTAGGCGGCCCAGCAGTCGTGGACCAGGACACCGCGATAGCGTGGGATGACGCCGATCGCCTCGATTGCCTCGATGCCTCGTTTGGCATGGAGGACCTTGAGCGTCAGGGTCCCTGCGGCAAGGATGTGGATCCAGTGGTTCTTGCCTTCGACACGCAGCGAGGTCTCGATGGGCGGCATCGGTTCGGACGATACGCAATACTCCGGGCGGGTGAGCCTCGGGATGAAGTTCTAGAGATTGGGCGGGACCCGGGGAGTATCCGGCCCCAAGAGGAATGAGAAAGCGTCTGGGGAACGTCACGAACCGGAACCGGTCGCTTGGATTATCCAAATCCAAACCTGAAGAGGATTCGGTCCAGTAGGTAAGCTCGTAGAAACCCAACATGTGGATGTCGGACTCGCGGCGGTGGAATGCGCCGGACTTAGGGGACGGGAAGCCACCTACCACCCGGAGATTGATGCCTCGCCAACGTGACGGTTGCCGGGTGGGTGCACCCGCAGCGTCATTGATTCCGGCCAATTCCGAACGACGGCGACCGGGAGATCCGAATTCGGTCGCCACGTATCGTCACGATATCGCCAATCTCCAGTGCCTGACGGTGGTGTTCGAGCAACTCGGCCATCAGTGCAATACGCCGCTACGCGGGAACATCAGGGAGTCGGACGAGTCCCGAATGCTTGACATTGTGCACAAAGACGAGTTCCCCGAAATCGGTGTCGATGGTCACCAGAATCCGTTGTTCGGCATTCGCACGTTCGAGCAACACCCCATCGCCCGGGTCGGGACCAAGCTCGCGAGCTTCGAGAACGTCGTATCCCTTCGCGAGTTGCCGGCCTGTGCACCGATCGACGAGAAATCTCACCGCTCGGCAACGGTCACCGCGGACAGGGTATCCCTCGCGATAATCGCGTGCGCGTAGGCGGTGCAGGCGCGGATGTCGTCCGGCTCCAGATCGGGGTAATCGTCCAGGATGGCTTCCGGCGTCACGCCCTGTGCCAACAGGCTCAGGACGAGCTCCACCGAAATTCGCATGTCGCGGATGATGGGCTTGCCGCCAAAAACCTCCGGGCGAGCGGTGATGCGTCCGAGCAGATTCGTTTGTTCATTCATAATTCGCTCCTCCTGCCCATTCAGTATCGCGATGGCCCGTTCAAGGACTCCGGCGAATCACCGCAGACCTTGTCCGCATCCTCGCGGCATGGAGTCCGACATCATCGCTCCGACGGGAGGCGCCGATGCGGGCGCCTCTCAACCGTCGTGGCTCCTCTTCTCCAGGCCTCGTGACGCACGAGGCGATTCTAGGCCGTCGGTGCCGCCGGCGCACATCCGCTTCGGTGCGCATCGAGCCGTCGAGGTCCAGGGACGCGATCACCTGTCCGTCGTGATCCATCCGCTCCGGGACCTCCCGGCGCAGGCGCCTTGGTGCGAGCGGAGCGGGCCACGTGAGCCGAAGATTGAAGAGGTCGTAGCGTTGCTCGAAGCCCATGTCGAGGATGTCGCGGAATCCCGCGGTCACCAGCATGCCGGTCTTCGCCCCGCGTCGTTCGATGACCGCGTTCGTGACCAGCGTTGTGCCGTGCGCGATCGACTCGACCTCGGCCATGTCTTCGCGCCGCAAAAGGGCGGCGGTGCCTTCAATCACCGCAATCGAGGGATCGGCCGGGGTGGTGAGGCGTTTCAGCACCGCGATCCCGCTGCCGCTCTCGTCGAACAGTGCGAAGTCAGTAAACGTCCCGCCGACGTCGACGCCAACTCGTTTTTTTGCCTTTTGATTCAGACATAACAATCAGTCTTTATTATTATTTTCCAAAAAACCTCAAATTCTCCTGGCGCTCTAGCGTCGCCGTAGCGTAGCGCAAGCGGATTCACTCCAATGCCCGTCGTGACACGTCCATCCTGCACGGGTAACCGTTCCGTCAGCCCGTGGAATCGTCCGGCCGGGCTTTGAGTTCGGTGCGCGCAGACGACGGCTCTGCGCGCACTGCGGCCGTTCGCCACCTCCGCCCGTCCGGGGGGCCTTCACGGCTTGGCGGAACGGTTGCGCCTAAACGCTTACGCCAATCGATCTGTCAGAAGAAAATCACTGTGGAACAATAGGTTATTATGAATTGCGACGTGTGCGTCAACAGTATTCCTACTTTGACGGCGAACTCCATGTCATTGGCGACGGACTCGCTCCACGCACGGTCGAAGAGGCGGTACTGGATGGCCTGGGAGCCGCGGTGAATCGCGGCAACACGCGTTCGGCGATGAACTCCATGTTCGGGAGGATCTTGTCGGACAGGAAGTCCGGGAACTGCCAGAGCAGCATCACACGCGAACACTGTGGGTGCTGGTCGGTCACGCCCGGGACCTCGTGGGTTTCGCGGCACCGGGGCTCTTCTGAATCATGGCCGCCCTCCCAAGGATCATCCGTGCGGCACGTGCCGCACGGATGATAGATACTTACAGTCCTACCCTTCCTATCCAGGCATTGGAGGAATAGGCCTCGGTGGCGCCGTCGTTGTCGAGCGCCTCGAGGATCGAGAGATCGACGCCATCCTCGGAAGAGGCGAACGATTCGATGACACCGGCCTCCATGTAGACTTCGCCGAACAGGTCCCAGGTGTCGGCAAGATAGCCTGGCGCACAGTCCGGCTGGCCACCGAACAGCATGTCGCCCCAGCCGCTCGCACCGGTTTCAGGTTCCGGTGCCCCTTCGGGCAGGCTCTGGCAGACCGGTTTGCCGTCGCCGACCCCGAAGGCGCCGAGATTCTGATCGAGGTTCAGCATGACCGCGCCGTACTGTGTTTCGCGAACGTCGGCGACAGGCCAGTCGAGGCCCTTGGCGACTATGTCATTCCCCTCATCGGGATTGGACTTCCACCAGTCGACCGCCTCGAACCACGCCCGCAGCAGCTCCCTGGCGACGTCCGGCTTCTCCGCAAGCCAGTCCTCGTTGCAGGAGATCGATTCTGAGATGAGCCCGCGTTCCCACGTCCGGTCAGACAGGCTGGTCTTGAGAATGTGTGCGCCATCACGCGCCGCCGACTGGGACGAAAAGGGCTTGTAGTTGACGTCGATGTCGAGCTGGCCGCTGACGAAGGCCGCCGCACTGTCCTGGGGCAGCATGATCTTGTGATCCAGGGCGTCGAAGGCAATTCCGGCCTTCTTCAGCGTGAGCAGCATCCACATGTGATTGAGGAATGCATAGTCGGCCCCGTAACTCTTGCCCGGAAAGTCTTCGACGGATGTGATGGCGGCATCGACAATCATCTCGTCGAGCCCATAGGACATGGCCGGTATGGCGATCACCTTCACCGGAACCCCCGATGCCCGGGCGACGACGACCGAATCCAGGGTGTTCAGCATGCACTGGATGCTTCCGGTCGTCAGAGCGGCGTTCTTGGCCGTGATGTCCTCGATGATGCGTACGTTGAGATCGATATCACGGGCAAGGCTCTTTTCCTGGACGATGTACCAGGGCGCATAGGGCGAGAACGATATGATCGTGATATCCACCTGTTCCGCCGCCTCGCAAGGCCGCGGCTGCAGGCCGAGAACGCCCGCGATCAGGACTGTGGCAACGGCAAGCTTCAAGATACCTGGAACACAATACCCCTTCATTGATGTCCTCCCCTGTTACGTGGACGAAGCGGGACTAAGAATCCTCCGGAAAGGGTCACACGATTCAAGGACGCGGGCAAATCATCGACTCTTGCAATCGGCAGGGAACGGCTTGAATCCCGGCTCGGTGTCACCGGGGATCCCATTTTTTAGAATTCTGCCCTCGCCGGGGTCCTCGATCTCACCTTCTTCGGATACGTGCCGCGGCAGGACTTCAGTCCCCGGAGTGATGTCGACATCATGGCCGCAATCGGCCGCGACACGCCGGAAGGCGGTCCTGGAAGCTGCACGAGAGTTCCATCCTGCTCCCTGAAGTCCGGCAGACCGCCGATGTGGGGGATGCCCGCTATCGCTGGCAGGAGGGAAGGGCCGGCCGGGAATTCGATGTTGAGACCGACGACGTCGATTTACTCGTGGATCAAAGACCGGAGAGCACCGTGGCGCCATTCGACCGGCACTTCAGATTTCGCCTTTGTGCCGAGACACCCGCGACGCGGTCCGCAACCCGTATCCGCGCCTGCCTTATGGAGAAGTCGCGCGAGCGTGGTCCATGCGTGCCGACCCTCCCAGGCGGCTCATGATCAGGGCGTGATGCGGCGTTCGAGGCGGGCGATGACGTCGTCGAGCTGCTCGAGGGTCCTGTAGGTGAGGACGAGCCTGCCGGATTCGCCCTTCGACCTGACGGCGACCTTGAGGCCGGTCGCCTCGCCGAGGCGCCTTTCGAGATCCCGGATATCGGGATCGAGGTTCCTGGATGGATTCCCGGAGCGCTTCCTGCCGCCGTCGCCGGCACGCACGAGGGCTTCCGTTTCGCGCACCGACAGTCCTTCGTCGAGAATGCGCGATGCGAGGCCTTCAGGGTCATTGGCACCGAGAAGAGCGCGGCCGTGGCCCGCGCTGAGCTTGCCCTCGTCGACCAGGTTGCGCAGCGCCTCGGGGAGCTGAAGGAGCCGCAGCGTGTTGGCGACATGGACCCTGCTCTTGCCCACAAGGGAGGCGATGTCTTCCTGGGTCAGCCCGAAGTTCGTGCGCAGCTTCTCGTAGCCCGACGCTTCCTCGACGGGTCCCAGATCCTCGCGCTGAAGGTTCTCCACGAGACCCAGTTCGAGCGCCTCGCGATCGGTGATGTCCCTGACGATGACGGGAACGTCATGAAGCCTGGCCTTCTGCGCCGCACGCCAGCGCCTCTCGCCTGCAACGATCTCCATCATGCCGTCGCCGGAGGGCCGAACGACGATGGGCTGCATCATGCCGTTGGCCTTGAGCGAGTCCGCCAGTCGTTCGATGTCGCCCTCGTCGAAGCGGGTTCGCGGCTGGAGCCGGCCGGGCTTCAGGTTCCCGATCGGCACGGTACGTATGCCCGACGTCGTTTCCTGCACAACAGTCGGCGGGCCGATGAGGGCCTCGAGCCCCCTTCCCAGGCTCCTGTTCCTTGTCATGTGCCAACTCCTTTTCCGGGGCCGTGGCGGCGCAGGAACTCACCCGCCAGACGAACGTACGCTTGTGCGCCCGGACATTTAATATCATATAATATCACAGGCTTGCCGAACGATGGCGCTTCGCTTACCCTCACGTTGCGTGGAATCACGGTCCGGTAGACCACATCCCCCATGACCCTGCGGACATCGGCCTCCACCTCGTGGGAGAGCCGGTTGCGCCGGTCGAACATGGTGAGCACGATACCGGCGACATAAAGTCCCGGATTGTGGGCACTGCTCACCCTCTCGACGGTGTCGAGCAGGAGCGAGAGTCCTTCAAGCGCGAAGAACTCGCACTGCATGGGCACCAGGACCTCGTTGGCCGCCACCAGGGCATTGAGCGTCATCAGGCTGAGCGATGGCGGGCAATCGATCAGCACGAATTCGTTGCCGGCAGCGACGGTTCCCAGCGATGCCTTCAGCACGTTCTGGCGGTCCGGCGTACCGACCAGTTCGACCTCGGCTCCCGATAGATCGGCGGTCGCCGGGATGATGGTGAGCCCGGGAATCTCCGTCTGCGCGGGCGTGACGCTGCGTCCACTCAACAGATCGTATGTCGTCTCGACCCTGGAGGACTGTTCGATGCCCAGTCCCGTGCTGGCATTGCCCTGGGCATCCGCATCGACGATGAGCACCCGCCGTCCGGCCGCGGCAAAGGCCGTCGCGAGGTTGATGGCGGTCGTCGTCTTGCCGACTCCGCCCTTCTGGTTGACGATCGCCACGATCATTGGACGGGCGTGCCGGTCACCGCTTTTTTTCATGCAACACCCGGTCGATGACCAACAGACTGCCGCGGGAATCCGAAAGGCTGGCGCGGCGCACGTACCACATGTGCCACTGACGAGCGGTGGCCTTCAGTTCCTCGTCCACGGACTTTCCCTTCGGGAAGATGGCGATGCCGCCGTCGCCAAGCAAGGGTGCCGTCATGGGGATCAGCACGTCAAGCGGTGCCAGGGCGCGCGCTACCACGACATCTGCCGTGCCCGGTCGAAGATCCTCGATGCGCATGCCGTGAATGCCGGCATCGACATCGCAGGCTTTCGCTGCCGCATGGAGAAACGCGATCTTCTTCTCTTCCTTCTCCACCATCTCGACGCCGTCGATGCCCATGATGGCAAGAACCATGCCGGGCAGGCCTGCGCCCGATCCAAGATCGAGGAGGCGCCGGCACCTGCGCGGGACATGGCGGGCGATCTGGCCGCAATCCAGTATGTGTCTCGTCCAGATATCGTCTGCGGTGCCCGGTCCGATCAGGTTGAGGCGCGGCTGCCACTCCTCAAGGATCGCGACATAGGCCTCGAGACGCCGGGATGTTTCACGTGAAACACCGAGCAGGCGGCACACCTCGTCGCGGGTCATGCCGCGTGCCGCCTGACATGGGCGAGCAGGGCCTGCAGGGCGGCGGGTGTCACCCCGGGCAGGCGCGCGGCCTGGCCGAGCGTGGCGGGCCGGACCGCAGCCATCCGCTCGCGCATTTCCGACGACAGCCCACCGATCCGGCAGTAGTCGAGGCCTGGCGGCAGGCTGAGCGACTCGTCGCGGCGAAAGGCCGCGATATCGGCCTCCATGCGGCCCATGTAGCCTGCATAGCGCCCGGCGATTTCGACCTGTTCCACGGCATGGTCCGGCCAGGCAGCGATTTCCGGCCACAAGCAGGCAAGGCGCTCGCGGCTGGTTCCTTCGGCGGCCGAGAGCTCGAAGAGGCTTCGCCGGCGGCCGTCGCGATTGACGTTGAATCCCACGGCGCGCGCCTCGTCGGGCTTGACCCACAATTCCGCGGCCCTCGCCATCGCCGTTCCGACATCGCGCTCGCGCCTGCAAAAGGCACGCCATCTTGTTTCACCGACACAGCCCGCGGCCCGGCCCCTGGCGGTGAGGCGCAGATCCGCGTTGTCGGCTCTCAGGACGAGACGGTATTCCGCCCGGCTCGTGAACATGCGGTAGGGTTCGCGGGTGCCCCGCGTCACGAGATCATCGATCATGACCCCGAGATAGGCATCGGCCCGGTCGAAGACGACCGGGCTATCGCCGCCGGCCTGTCGTGCTGCATTGATCCCGGCCACGAGCCCCTGGCCCGCCGCCTCCTCGTATCCGGTGGTGCCGTTGATCTGGCCCGCGAGGAACAGTCCCGGAATCCTTCGTGCCTCGAGCGTGTGGTCGAGTTCCCGCGGATCGACGAAATCGTACTCGATGGCGTAGCCGTGGCGCTTGATCCGTGCGTTCTCGAGACCCGGGATGGTTGCGACGAGGGCATCCTGGACATCGCGCGGCAGCGACGTGGAGATGCCGTTGGGATAGACCGTCGTGCTCTCGAGGCCCTCCGGTTCGAGGAAGATCCTGTGGCCCGTCCTGTCGGCAAACCGCACTACCTTGTCCTCGATGGAAGGACAGTAGCGCGGACCGGTACCGTCGATCTGACCCGAATAGATGGGCGCCCGGAACAAATTGGCGCGGATGATGTCGTGTGTCGCCTCCCGGGTGCCGGTCACATGGCAGGGAATCTGGGGCACCGTTATGGCGCCGGTCATCCAGGAGAACGGTTCGGGCGGATCGTCTCCCGGCTGCACCTCGCAGGCCGCGTAATCGATCGTTTCGCTGTCGATCCGCGGCGGCGTGCCGGTCTTCAGCCTCCCGAGAGCAAAACGGTGGCGCTCCAGCGTGGCCGCAAGCGCAACGGCGGCGTCATCGCCGATCCTGCCGGCCGGCCAGTTCTCCTCGCCGATATGGATCACGCCGCGCAGAAAGGTCCCCGTCGTGATCACGACCGCGCGGCCGGCAAAGTGCCTGCCGTCGCCAAGCGTGATGCCGGCAATCCTGCCATCCCGGTCAAGAACGATGTCGTCGGCCTCGCCCTCGACGATGGCGAGTTCCTCCTGGTCCTCAAGCAGTTCGCGAATAGCCGAGGCATAGAGTGTCCGGTCAGCCTGGGCCCTGGGACCCCGGACCGCCGGTCCCCTGCTGGCGTTGAGCACGCGGAACTGGATTCCGGACCGGTCGATGGCAAGCCCCATGAGTCCGTCGAGAGCGTCGATCTCGCGTACCAGGTGGCCCTTGCCGAGGCCGCCGATGGCGGGATTGCACGACATGGCGCCGATCGTCGCGATCCGGTGGGTCACCAGCAGTGTCGCTGCACCGCAGCGCGCGGATGCCGCCGCCGCTTCGGTGCCGGCATGGCCTCCGCCGATCACGATGACATCATGAACCCGGGACTCCTTCATGGGGCGGAATGTAGTGAGCGCATCCGGTGGGGTCAAAGCGTTGTTTCACGTGAAACACTCCCGTCACTTGCCGATGCAGAATTCCGAGAAGATCACATCGAGCAGATCCTCGACATCGACCCTGCCGGTGATCCGGCCAAGCGCCGTTGCCGCAAGCCGCAGATCCTCGGCCGCCAGCGTGACGTCCCGGTCGAGCTGGCCGCGGCACCGTGCGAGGGCTTCGGCGGCCTGAAGGAGACCGGACCGGTGCCTCACCCTGGAAGGGGAGAGACCCGCGCCCTGCCACGCCCCCTCGAAATGGCGCGCCATCGCGTCGATGAGGCGCCCGATGCCGTCACCGGTCTTCGCGGAAAGGGCGAGCGCACCCGCCCCGGCCGGTGGAAGGGCGAGATCTGTCTTGCCGGCAACGAGCAGTGCGCCATTGCCCCGATGTGCCGCAATTCCGGCGAAGGTGTCGTCCCAGCGGGTCGAGTCGACGACAAGAAGTCGCAGATCGGCGGTTTGAGCCCTTTCGAGGGCCCTCCGGATGCCCTCGCCTTCGATGCCGCTCGCCGCCTCGCGCAGGCCCGCCGTATCGATGACCGTGACCGCAAATCCGGCGATATCCATGGCGACGTTGACGGTGTCCCTGGTCGTTCCCTCCTCTTCGGAGACGATCGCGGCTTCGGTGCCTGCCAAGGCATTCAGGAGACTCGACTTGCCGACATTCGGCGCGCCGAGGATGACGACGCCGAGGCCCTCGCGAAGCCGCTCGCCCCGCCTGCGGTCATCGAGGTGGGCACGGATCTCCCGTTCCAGCGCCCCGAGGGCGCCGGAGAGTCCCGCCAGGGCGTCTTCCGGAATCTCCTCATCGGGAAAGTCGATCACGGCCTCGAGCCGTGCCATCCGCTCGACAAGGCGCTCGCGCCATCCGTCATAGACCGCCGACAGGCCGCCCTGGAACTGTTCGAGGGCCTGATCGCGCTGGCGCGACGTGGCGGCCGAAACGAGATCGGCCACCGCCTCGGCCGCCACGAGATCCATTGTGCCGTTCAGCACCGCCCTTCTGGTGAATTCGCCGGGTTCAGCGGGCCTGAGGCCGGGGAGCGAGGCGAGGGCATCGAGGACGCCGTTCACGACCGCCCTGCCGCCGTGGACCTGGAACTCCGCGACATCCTCCCCGGTGACGGTTGCCGGACCCGGAAACCACAGGACGAGCGCGTTGTCGATCGCCTCCTTGCCGCGAAGCCTGCGCAGCACCGCCGATCGGGCCGCTGGCAGATCCCTCCCCGTGAGGCGTTCGACGGCATGGCCGGCAGCGGGCCCCGAGACGCGGATCACGGCCACGGCGGCACGGCCGGGTGCGGAGGAAAGCGCAAAGATCGTCATTGTTTCACGTGAAACAATGACGATCAGTTCCCGCCGGGCTTCTCAGTCATCTGGCGCCACATCTTCATCATCTGGTTCATGCTGTCGCCCGACGTGCCCATCCACTCCTTCAGCATGGTTTCCGGGTCGAACCTGGCGGCGGCCTCGGCCATGCGCGCCTTCAGTCCGGCCATGATCTCGTCCTGCATGGGGCGGATATCGGGCATGCCCAGGAAGGCGCGGGCCTCCTCGGGGGTGCAGTCGATTTCAATTGTCACTTTCATGGCGGTTACCGGTTGAGATTGTCGCGTGTAGCGGTCAGGGTAAGAACATCGAATCGAAGAGTGCACTATGGCCCTGGATTTCCGGCGCAACAACCTCGACAGGGAAACCAGCCCCTATCTCCATCAGCATCGCAGCAATCCCGTGCACTGGCAGCCCTGGCGGGTGGATGTGCTGGCCCATGCCAGGGAAGAGAACAAGCCGATCCTTCTTTCGGTCGGATACGCCGCCTGCCACTGGTGTCACGTCATGGCACACGAGAGCTTCGAGGACGAGGCGATCGCCGATGTGATGAATTCGCTCTTTGTCAACATCAAGGTCGACCGGGAAGAACGCCCGGATATCGACACCATCTACCAGGCGGCCCTGCAGCTGCTGGGCCAGCAGGGAGGCTGGCCGCTCACCATGTTCCTGACGCCCGGGGGAGAACCCTTCTGGGGCGGCACGTATTTTCCCGGGACACCTAAATACGGCCGTCCGGGCTTTACCCAGGTACTGACCGTGGTGGAGGACACGTTCCGCAACCGGCGTGACCAGGTCGAGCACAACCGCTCGGCGCTGAAGGAAGCGCTCGAGAAGCTCTCGGCCAAGGACGGCCAGGGAACGGTTCCCCCAGACATCGCGGAAACCGCGGCGGATCGCCTGCTCGAGATCGTGGACATGCGTTTCGGCGGTCTGGGCGATGCCCCGAAGTTTCCCCATGTCGGCGATCTCGACCTGTTGCTGCGCGCCTGGCGGCAGGGAAGGGGTGAATCCTTCCGCCAGGCGGTCGAGGTTTCGGCGGACGCCATGGCCAGAGGGGGTATCTACGACCACCTCGGTGGCGGCTGGGCGCGCTACTCCGTCGACCGCTTCTGGCTGGCCCCGCATTTCGAGAAGATGCTCTACGACAACAGCCTTCTGATGGAGCACTACACGAGACTGTGGCTCGTCACGGGACGGGACCTCTACCGCCGCAGGGTTGAGGAAACCGTCGCCTGGCTGGAAGCCGAGATGACGACCAGGGGCTGTGCGTTCTGTTCGAGTCTCGATGCCGATTCCGAGAACGAGGAGGGCCATGGCGAGGAAGGCGCCTTCTATGTCTGGACCGATCGCGAGATCGACGCGGTCCTGGGCGAGGATTCGGAATTCTTCAAGCAACACTACGATGTCAGGCCCCAGGGCAACTGGGAGGGCAAATCCATTCTCAATTGCCTGGCGCGGGAACCCGATGATTCCGCGGAGATCAGGCTCGCACCCATGCGCCGCCGCCTCTTCGAGCATCGCGCGGCGAGGCCCCGGCCTGGTCTCGACGACAAGGTGCTGGCGGACTGGAACGGTCTGATGATCCGTGCGCTGGCGCGGGCCGGCGCGGCATTCTCCAGGCCGGCGTGGATCTCCTCGGCGCGGCGCGCCTTCGATCATGTGGTCGCAACCATGGGTTCAGGCGACCGCCTCAGGCACAGCGCCCGGAACGGCATGACCCTCGACGTCGCGATGATCGACGACTACAGCCACATGGCGGACGCAGCGCTTGCCCTCCATGAAGTCGCAGGGGACGAAAATCTCCTCGCCCGCGCCCGTGCCTGGGTGGATATCGCGGACCGGCACTACTGGGATGACGATCGTGGCGGATACTTCTTCACGGCCGATGACGCCGACGCGCTCATCGTTCGAACGAAGACGGCTATCGACAATGCGACGCCGTCGGGCAACGGCACCATGGTCGGCGTCATCGCCCGGCTCTGGCACCTGACCGGCGAGGATTCGTACAGGGAGAGGGCCGAAGCCATCGTCGCAACGTTCGCCCGCGACATCGCCAACAACCCTTCGGCCCACGCGGTCATGGTCCTCAACCTCGACCTCCTGGAACGGGCCCTGCTTGTCGCGATCGTCGGCGAGCGGGGCGACGAGGCGACGGACGCCCTGATCCGGGAGGTCTGGACGTCGGGGAACATGGATACTGTCCTTTGCGTCATCGCGCCCGGACAGTCGCTGCCCTCCGGGCACCCGGCGCATGGCAAGGGCCAGGTCGACGGAATGCCCGCGGCCTACGTCTGCCGGGGTCAGGTCTGCTCGCTGCCGGTGACGGATGCCGCGTGCCTTGGCGAACTGCTCAGGCCCGCGGCCGTCGTTTCCGAAGTGTGACGGGACGCTACCAATTGTTTCTATTGTGATTATTACTGAGATTGACGATACCGCGCCATCTGACTGAAAGTTCGTCCCAAAGGAGCGTGCCATGACAGACCCGGTGCAATTCCCGAATCTCTTCAGCCCCGTGAAGCTCCGCGGGCACGACCTCAAGTGCCGGATCGTCTTCGGCGCGCATACGGCGAACATGTCCGACGGCGGCCTGCCGCTCGACAGGCATTTCGGCTACTACCGGGAACGCGCGCGAGGCGGTGCCGCGATGATCGTCGTCGAACCGACCCCGCCGCATCCGACGGCCATCCTCACCCGCGGCAATTTCCTCGCCGACGATGCCGTCATTCCCCACTTCCTTAAAGTCACGGACGCCTGCCATGAGCACGGCACCGTCATGTGCCACCAGATCTACCATGTCGGCGCCCATGGCGATCAGGACAACTCCTGGACACCCTACTGGTCGCCGTCGGGACAGGTGAGCCACCACGATCCGTGGGGAAGCCATGTCATGACGGATGCCGAGGTCGAGGAACTTGTCGAGGCCTTCATCCAACAGGCGGCGAGGGACCAAAAGGGCGGTTTCGACGGTGTCGACCTCTTCGCCGGCTACTCCTGCCTGATCGACCAGTTCTGGTCGCCGCTCACCAACCGGCGCGTCGACCGCTGGGGCGGCAGTCTCGAGAACCGCCTGCGCTTCGTGACCCGTATCGTCGAGGGCATCCGCAAGGCCTGCGGACCCGACTTCATCGTCGGCATGACCGTCTCCGGCGGCGAACCCTATCCGGGCGGGCTCACCATGGCCGACAAGCAGGAGATTTTCGCCTGGCTCGATCAACGCGGGCTCTCCGACTACTTCTCCTGCGGGACGGGAACCTATCTCAACCAGTTCTCCAAGATCGTCCCGAGCTTCCATTTCGACACGCCTCTGGGTCCGCCCGAAGCCGCCGAGATCAAGAGCGTGGTGAGACATGCGCTCGTGACCGCCGAGGCGAGGGTCAAGACGCCGCGCCGTGCGGAGGAGGCGATCGCTTCCGGAAACTGCGATCTGGTCTCGATCGTGCGCGGCCAGATCGCCGATCCCCATCTCGCCAACAAGGCGCGCAGCGGCCATGTGGACGACATCCGTCCCTGCATTTCCTGCAACCAGCTCTGCATCGGTCGACGCCTTCGCGATTACTGGATCTCCTGCCTTGTCAATCCGTCGGTGGGCCGGGAAGCGGCATGGGACGGCGATCAGGCCCCGCCGGCCGCCGATCCCCGTCACGTACTGGTGATCGGCGGCGGACCGGCCGGACTCGAAACGGCCCGGGTCGCGGCCGAACGCGGCCATCGCGTGACCCTCGTCGAGAGAAACGGAGAACTCGGCGGACAGTTCCGCCTCGCTGCGGGACAACCCGAAAGGGGCGAGATCGGCGAGTTCCTGACGTGGTACAGGGACCAGCTCGAGAAACTCCAGGTCCGCGTTCAACTCAACACCGAGATGACGGCTGACGATATCCGGCAGTTCGATGCCGATTCAGTGGTCCTCACCACGGGATCGGTCCCCACCAGGAGCGGCTTTCAGCGCGCCTTCCCGCACATCGGACGCCTGCCGGGGGTCGATCAGGACAATGTCACAACGGTTCACGATGTCCTCGAAGGCACTGTCATTCCCGGCACCAATGTCCTTCTTCTCGATGACATCAACGGATGGTGGCCCGCCTCGGGAACCGCTCTACACCTTGCGGAGCAACGCCACATGGTGACCGTCGTGACGGCCGCCGAGAAGGCTGCAGAACAGCTCGATCACTCGCGCACCGGCGACACCACACGGGAAAGGTTCTGGAAACTCGGCATCGAGGTGATCTGCGGCCATGCCCTCATGGCATGGAACGGCAACACCGCGACCCTCATGAACCTCTACACGGGCGATACCGAGGAGCGCGACTTCGACAGCCTCGTGCTTGCCACCACGAACACGGTGGAGGACCGTCTCGGCCGGGAACTCGCCGATGACGGACTCGAGATTCACAGCATCGGGGACACGGTCGCCGCACGAACCGCCGCCATGGCGATCTATGAGGGCCGCAACCTCGGTATGGCCCTCTAGACATCATGGATCGACCACGACTGTAGCGATACATTGACCGGAGGCGCACTAAAGTTGTGCCCCGGCAATCAGTCACATAGTGTCAAGACGGCAGCATCGTCAAACTTTCGCCACATAGGAGATTGCGCAATGTAAGTATTGAAATTGAGCCGGCGCGAGTTCAACAGGGCAGGATCGATCCTTGGGCTTGCCGCGACGACATCGGGCATGATGCGGTCGACTCAAGCCGATGGAGCGGGACCGCTGCGCATTCGCTCGGTCGTCGACATTCAGACCCTTGATCCCGCCAACGCGTATGCGGTCTTCGAATACAATGTAAATCTCGCGCAAATGCACAGTCTCATCGGGTGGAAGAAGCACCTCTCCTGGGAGTGGGAGCTCGATGCCGCAGCCGCGATCGAACAGGTCGATGACACCCACATCAACTTTGCCCTGCGCGATGACCTCGGCTGGACCAACGGTTTCGGACCGATGACCGCGGAAGGCGTCAAGTTCTCTTTCGAGCGCATCCTGGATCCCGGGCTTCAGTCGCCCTACCAGGCGGATTGGGCGCTGCTCGACAGTGTCGAGGTGACCGGTGAACGCACGGGCACGATCATCATGAAAGCGCCTTTCGCACCGTTGTGGAATTCGACACTTCCGGGGATTTCCGGGATCATCGTCTGCAAGGCCGCCGTCGAAGCGCTGCCGGGTAAGCGCATCGAAACCGAAATGCCGGCCACCTCGGGTCCCTACAAGGTGACGAACTGGACACCATCACAGAGCCTGACACTGGGCCGCAACGATCTTTGGAGCGGACCTGCTCCCGATTTCGACGAAATCGTGTTCTATCCTGTGCCCGATGACAAGACGGCCGAGCTTGCCTTCGAGGCCGGGGAGTTCGATTTCTGCAAGGCTTCGGTCAGTTCCGTGCCGCGCTACCGCGAAGAGCCCATAGAAGGTGCCGTCATGATCGAGGTCCCGGCGCTCGACTACTTTTGGCTTGGCATGAACGTCACACACCCGAACTTCCAGGACATCCGCGTGCGACAGGCAGTTCAGTATGCGGTCAATGTCCCCGAGATCCTCGATGCCGCGTTCTTCGGCGTCGTCGAACGGGCGACCGGGTTCCAGGCCGCGAACAGTCTGGGTCATCGTCCGAGCAACCTGATCACCGAGCGCGATGTCGAACGAGCCCGGACACTTCTGGACGAAGCAGGTGCCGGCAACATGTCCGCCACGCTCACGATCCTCAACGCCACGGTTTGGACGACAATGGCTCAGGTGATACAGGCGAATCTGGCAGAGGTTGGCATTGAAATAGAGATCCTGCTTTACGATGACGGTACCTTCTGGACTCTCGGGCTGGAATCAGAAGGTGACGCCTGGAAGGACATCCAGATGTACCTGCAGCTTTACAGCGGTTTGCCCGATCCGTCCTTCCAGGCACAGTGGTTCGTGCCCGAACAAGTGGGCGTGTGGAACTGGGAACGATGGAACAGTCCCGAATACAGCGAACTCAACAAACTCCAGCTCGCCGAGTTCGACGAGGAAAAACGGGCCGGATACGTCCGACGCATGCAGGAGTTGATGGAGGAGTCCGGCGCCTATGTCTTTCTCACCAACGGCCTGGCGCCGCTCTTGGTGCGTGATACCATCAATCCGGTGATGCGGCCTGACGGTACGAGCCTCTACCTTCCGGGTTTCACGAAAGCGGTTTAGCAGGACGTCGTTGCGGAGTGCGAGCCTGCGATTTTGGGCGGAAATTCACCACGACCCTGTCGCTCAACGGAACATGTGCCCGATGGCCGTTTGTGACAGGCCCCCGAGGGACCCCTGACAGCGCGGTGCGCGCCCGGTTCATGTCCGATTGGCGGCAATCCGCAGGTTGTGCAAGCGTCGGCAGTTGCAGGCCAGCGTCACCAGGGCCCACTCGCCCTCCACCTTCTCAAGACCGCGCAGCAGAAACTGCCGGAACCCCATCGCCTGCTTGCGCAAACGGTAGCAGGCGCGGCACTCGGCCCGCTCCATCTTCTTGGCCATGGTTTTGACCCAGTCTGCCTGTGGCTCCGGCTGAAAGTCGTGCCGATGCCGCTTGCCCTCCGCTGCGCCGTGTCCACATCCGCCACCGCCTGCGCGTTGCAGGCGTGAATCCTTCGCCCATACATACGTTTCGGGCAATGTCAGCAGGGTAGCACTGTCAGCAGGGTAGAAGTTCGAGGGGTTGTCGCCTTCGGCGAACCGCGTGGCAACCAAAGATGCAGGCGCTGCTCACACACGCGACCTCCATGCCGTCTTGCTCCTGTTAGACCGCGAGCGCCATGCCGTCGCCATAGGCAATGTCCGCGCCACCGGAGGGGTTGCCATCGGCGTCGAAGCCGACGGCGTGGACCGAGGCGATGTCGTAGCTGAAGGGGCTGCGCACAATCCGGTAGCCCTCGGCCTCGAGGTCCGCGCAGAGATAGCGAGGGATGCGGGCCGTCACGGCAATCGAATCGCTCGTCGCCGAGAAACGGGGCGCGAGGATTGCCTCCTGCGGCGTCATGCCGAAGTCGATCACATTCAACATGACCTGCAGCACGCCCATCGCGATCTGCGTGCCGCCAGGCGCGCCGAGCGCCAGGATTGGGCGGTCGCCGTCGAAGACGATGGTGGGGCAGAGCGAGGAGAAGCGCGACTTGCCCGGCGCGATCGATCCGGCACGGCCGGGCCGCGGATCGAACACGGCCATGGCGCCGTTGTACATGAACCCGAGCCCCTCGGTGATGACGCCTGACATCATGCCCAGCGTGTGCGTCATGGTGACGATGTTGCCCTCGTGGTCGGCGGTCACCAGATGGGTTGTGCCATGCGATTCGGCCGGTCCCAACCGCTCGACGTGGGCCTTTTCGCCGCGCGCGATGGCCTCGGCGCGGTCCCCGGCGTAGGCCTTGTCAATCAGGCGGTCGAGCGGCACGTCGTGGAAACGGGGATCGCCGACATGGTTGTCCTTGTCGGCGGTCGCGATCTTCATGGCTTCGGCCACGGTGCGGATGTAGGCGGGCTTGTTGTGCCCCATACCCGCGAGGTCGAAGTTCTCGAGAATGTTCAGCATCTCGATCAGCATGATCCCGCCGCCCGGCGGACGGTTGGTCGAGAGTCGCAGACCGCGATAGCTGCCCCAAAGCGGCCCGTTCGTCTCGGTCTCGTAGTCCCGCAGGTCCTGCGCCGACAACAGGCCGCCCCCCGCCTTCATATCCGCGTCGATCTGCGCAGCCATGTCTCCGGTGTAGAACAGCTCCGCGCCTCCCTCGGCGATTCGCGCAAGCGATGAGGCCATGCCAGGATTGTGGATCGTGCGGCCGATGCCGAAGAGGCTGCCGTCTGTGTCGAAGTAGACGGCGCGACCCTCGGGAGAAAATGCCAGCCGGTCCCTGATACGGATTCGTCCCGGAGAGTCGGGCGCGGTCCAGTAGCCGTGGACGCCGGGCCTCACCACGTAGCCGTCGCGGGCCAAGCGTAGCGCGGGCTCGATCAGATCGCCCCAGGCCATGGTGCCGTATCGTTTGCCGGCTTCGCCGAGGGCCTTGCAGGTGCCGGGCGTCGTGATCGACCGGTAACCCAGGTCGTTGACGGCGTCCTTCAGGATGAATCCAAAACCGTCCTCGGTTTCGCCCAGGATCAGGTCCTGCCACATGTCGGGCGTGGCGCTGGCCGGAACACGGCCGTGGAAGTCGATGATCTCGTGGATACCGCGGTCGGGCATGTAGACCTGCATGGCGCCGAACCCCGCGATACCGCACATCATGGGATCGACTACGGTTTGCACGAAGGCGCACGCCAGGGCCGCGTCCACCGCATTTCCGCCGGCGCGCAGAACCTCGGCGCCGGCTTCGACGGCGTCGGGCTGCAGGCTCGTGATCATGGCTCTGGGCACGGCGGTCCCCCTCGTTGTATCCTCAACTGCAACGTTAGACGCACCCGAAACCTGGAGCGACCGTCATGACGCGGAATCAGTCCTGAATCGCACAGGCGCGCCGCACCGCACCCGATTGCGACTGTTGCACCGCCGTTCACCGACCGCGCAATTTCCTGTTGCGTCTGTAACCGCCACAGGTTGTATGAAGTACTCCAGACCTTGTTTTACCCCTCACCATAGCGACCGTGAAATGTCTCCGCACATGCGTACGCGAATTGGGAGGATCCCGAATAATGGAATCAGAAATTGCCTCCGATCACAGCGCGGCGTCGATACCGTTTGGAATGGAACGGCGTCGGCGCCAGTCCCGCGGCTTTGCCGGCCGGGGTCAGGTGACTTTCGAAATGCCGCTTGCCGAGCGCCACGCTGTCCGAGATCTCGCAAAGCCACGGCATCGCGGTCTTGAACGACCTCAGCTCCTTCGTCGCCATCACCAGCGCGTGCGTATCGTCATTCTTGAGCGCACAGGCCACGGTTGGCACGTCCTGGACACGCGTGGTCTGATACTCGACCTTTTCCAGGCGGGAAACGTCTTTGTCCTGCTGGCGCCACAGCCGCTCGATTCGGCCGGTCGTGGAGATCCAGTTTCACCGCTTTTTTCAATGCGCCAATTGACATCCTCCTCGACTTCCCCGGGAGAGGCGCCCGGGATCGGGGCGGCGGGCAATGACGACCTCCTGAGCCCGGCATGCGGATCGCCAACATATTGAAATGGGCCGTGCTGGCGGTCGCGATCCTCGTCGCGGCCGTAGCTGCGATGCTTTATTCCATCGACGTCAACAGCTATCGCGATGAAATCGCTGCCGTATTCCGTAAAGCGACCGGCCGCGACCTCGCCATCGGCGGCGACATAGACCTGTCGATTTCGCTCAGTCCCGCTGTTGTTGTGGAGCGGGTCGCCATTGCCAATGCAGACTGGGGATCACGTCCGCACATGATTGTGCTCGAACGCGTCGAGGCCGAGATCGAGGTGCTCCCGCTGCTTGCGGGCGATATCCGCGTGACCCGGCTCATCCTCGTCGAACCCGACATCCTGCTCGAAACGAATTCGGACGGCCTGTCCAACTGGCAGGCCACGCCGCCTGCCGACGACCGCTCCGCAGAGAAGGCCGAGCGGAAAGACGAGGCAGGCGATGGCCCGCAGTCGGTCCCGGTTTTCACACATGTTGAAATTCACCGGGGACGCCTGACCTACAAGGACGCGCGGACCGGCGACGAGATGCAACTCGACCTCGACCGGGGATCGGCGCGGGCGGCGTCATTCGGGGTGCCGCTGGCGATCGACGCCGAGGGCGCCTGGAACGGGACCCCGTTCTCAATTGTGGGCACTCTCGACTCCCTGGCACGCCTCGCTGCGGGACAGCCGGTGGAACTCGCACTTGACGCAGAGGTGTTCGGGTTCGTTGCGCGGCTGTCCGGCGTGGTCGCCGAACCCGGCAAGTTTGCCGACCTCGACCTCCGGATCGCGGTGCGCGGTGCGGACTTGTCCACGCTCGCGCCGCTTGCGGGGTCGGGCCTGCCGAAGCTTGGGCCGGTCGCATTCGACGCCCGCGTCGAGGGCAGCGCCGACAAGCTCCAGATTGAGGACCTTGAGGCTGCGCTCGCTTCAAGCGATCTCTCCGGCCGGATCGACCTTTCGCTTACCGGGCCGCGTCCGCGTCTGACCGGGACGCTGGCGTCAAACAGGATCGACCTGGCCGAGCTGCGACAGGTGTCCGCCGGGAGCGGTCGTCCGAGCGCCACGGGCAGCGGCGCGAGGCGGCAGAACGGGCAGCCGGATCGGGTCTTCCCCGACGACCTGATTCCCCTGGACGGGTTCAATGCCGCCGATCTCGATGTGACCCTCAGCGTCGAGAAGCTGACCGGATATTCGGTTCCGGTCAGCGCAGTCCGGGCCCGCATGTACCTCGACAACGGCTCCCTGGAGATAAAGCCGTTCTCGGCGACCGTGGCGGGGAGCCAGGTGGAAGGCGAGCTCCGCCTCGACACAGGCCGGGCGACGCCCGGACTCCGCCTGGTGGCCGGGGCTGCAGAACTCGATGTCGGCCGGCTGCTGGCGGAGTCCGGGGTGACCGACCTGTTCGAAGGGAAAGCGAAAGCGAGCGTCGATCTTGCGGGCTCCGGCGAGTCCGTCGCCGCGCTCATGGCCAGCCTCGACGGGGACATCAACCTGGTGGTCGGCAACAGCCGTCTGAAGACACAGGCATTCGATTCGGCGGTCGGCGGCGCCAGCGCCGTTCTCGGCACACTGTTCTCGGGTGGGATGCAGTGGACAGTCGTCAATTGCGCCCTCGCCTCGATCGACATCGAGCAGGGCCGCGCCACAAGCCAGCTGGCATTGATCGACACCGAATATTCGATCGTCTCCGCGAAGGGGACGGCAAACCTGGCCTCGGAGACCCTCGATCTTGTAGTGGAGCCCCAGGCGAAGTCCGCAACCCTCAATATCGCGGTGCCGGTCCTGGTCGGAGGAACCTTCGCCAACCCGGAATTCCGGCCCGAACCCGGCGCGACGCTGAAAAAGCTCGGCGGCCTCGTCGGGATCGTGCTGTTCCCGCCGGCCGCGATCGTGGGCCTGGGGGAACTCGGCGGCAGCGACAACGAGTGCATGAGGATCGCGACCACGAGCACGGCGTCGCAAGCGGGCCCCGCGTCGCCGGAAAAGGCAGTCCGGGAACTGGGGGACGACCTGAAGGGCGTCGTAGAGGAAATCGGCCGCGGTCTGGAGGGACTCTTCGGCGGCAATCAGGACTGAGAGTCCGTTTGAGAATGGGTTTGGTGTGAGAGTATTCGGAGACGTCGATGCGCTTTTCGTGGTCGCACACCTGGCATCTCCAGCGGGTGAGCTATGCGATGGTGTCTTCGACGACCCGGCGGCGCGCCACGACCTGGAAGCCGGGTTGGTCGTCGATCCGGCGCACGACTTCGACGATGAAGTCGAGGAAGGCCGCCTTGTCGATGAATTGCATTCTGTCGCAGGCGCCATCGGCGAACAGGTGCTTGACCCAGGGCCAACACTTGCGGATGGCGTCCGGGGTCGTCTGCGCGCCGCCGCTGTCGGACATGTCGGCCGGCGTCAGCTTGACCATCAGCAGGCGCCCGTCGGTATCCACCGCCACATACGTCTTGTGCTCGTTCATCAGTTCGTGAAGGTGGTCGAAATCGCAAGCCCTGCCCCAGCATCACAAGGGTCCGATCGCGGTAGGGATCCATGCATGCTCGTTAATGCACACGGCTCCATCCCCGGGCGGTCGATGTCGGGAAACATGTTCCCCTCGAGAAACGCGACCGGCCGGGTGCGGGACTCCTCGAACGCCGGAGACCCGGCAACAACACCGGAATGTCGGCCCGGAACCTCAGGTTGATCCAGATCTCGCCGAGCTCCATCTGTGGACTGCGTACGTGGTGCTGCCTTGCGAAGAATCTCTGAAATCGACCCGCTTCAGGGCCACAAGCGCCGGTAATGACAACATCCGCACCTTCGAGGCCCGTGCGTGTCTTCGCGCCAGGTCACGACATACGGGAGCGCCAGGCCGCCCGCGAAACTTGTTGCCGACATCCCGGTCCGCACGGCCGGAATCGCACATGACGATGTCCTTTTGTGCCGGGCAAGCTCCGAAAGAAAGGGTCCTTCCCCTGTAATCCGATTGCAGGGCAGGTTTGCCAAACGGGAAGATTGGGTCTAATGGGCTTAAATGGAGGCCGCGCAAGACGGCTCCTTGAGGGATGGGACAGGAGAAATGCATCGTATCCGGCGCAATCTGCTTCGCGTCGTGTTGATGGTGGGCCTGCCTGCAGGCGGTCTCTGGATCGCCATGGAGGCGTACCTTTCCGGCGGCCGCCATATCACCGCCGAGAATGCCTATGTGAAGACAGATATCATCAACATCGGTTCCGAGGTGAACGGCCGGGTGGTCGACGTGTTCGTCCACGACTTTCAGCCCGTCGAGGCCGGAACGCCGCTCTTCCGGATCGACCCGGAGCCCTTTGCCATAGCCGTTGCGGCGGCCGAGGCGGAACTCGCGGCAGTCAGGCAGAACGTGGCAGTCCTGCGCGCACTCTACCAGGAAGGGGAGGCCCGGATCAGAGCCGGTGAAGAGGATGTGCGCTATATGGCGGACGAGCACGAACGGGAACAGCAGATGGTCGAAAAAGGGATCGGCACGACCACCAGTCTCGCTGCCGCGAAGCACAGGCTTGCCGGGACCGAGCGCGAGCTCGCCATTCTGCGCGAACAGAATGCCGCGGTTCTGGTCAAGATCGGTGATTCCCTCGATACCGAGGTGGAGGACCTGCCGGAGTTCCGCATTGCCGAGACGGTCCATCGCGAGGCGCTCCTGAATCTCGAACGGACCTTGGTGAGGGCTCCGGTCTCAGGTACGCTGTCACATGTGCTGCTCCAGGCCGGGGAGTACATCGAGGCGGGAAGTCCGGTTTTTGCCCTTGTCGCTTCCGGAGATCCGTGGATCGAGGTCAATCTCAAGGAAGTCGATCTCACCCATATCACTATCGGTCAGGTTGCCAACGTGGTGGTCGATGCCCATCCGGATATCGTCTGGCCCGCCGTCGTGAACTCCATCAGTCCTGCCACCGGTGCGGAGTTCGCGCTCCTGCCGCCACAGAATTCGACCGGCAACTGGGTGAAGGTCGTGCAGCGGGTCCCGGTCCAGCTGAAACTGACAGGCGAACGCGACACGTCGCTTCTGCGTTCCGGCATGACCGTGACGGTCGCCATCGATGTCGGCCGGGAACGAACCTTCAAGGGTGTCATGAACGGCGTCCTTGCTGCCGTCATACCGGGATCGGATCAGTAGGTCGCCCGGGATATCGAAAACCGCTCCTCGTGGGTCGCTTCCCAGCGGTATACGGTCACTGGCGATACGCCAAGCTGTCCGGCGAACCGGGCGACGGAGAGGCCGCTCCGCCGACGAAGCCGGGCCACCCACTTTCCGGTGGGACAAATGTCGCGAGGTGAGGCGGCGGCCCTGGTGGCGGGAGCATCCCGGGCCTTCACCACCGGCGGTGCCCGCTTCCGCGGTGTTGCCTGCGCTTTCGGGGCAGGCGGCGGCGCGCCCCCGGTGTCGAGGTCGATGCCGAAGATGCCGGCGAGCGCATCATCGGCCAGAGCGTTGTCGGCGGCCGAATCGCCGGGCAATGTCATCTCGGTCGCGATCAGCTCCGCGGTATCGACGCCGCGCAAGACAAAGAGCGACTCGGGGTGATCGTCGAACCGGCTGCCCACGCCGTAGAGCACCGCTGCCACGTGCTTGCACATTGACGCCCAGTCGGGACAACTGCACTCGAGCCTGATTTCGCTCGGATTCGGAAACAGGCCGCGGTCATGATCGGTCACCACGCTCATCACCTGTTGCGACAACCTGCCCTGGAGCAGCTCGAGCATCGATCCGATCTGTCCGGTACATCTGGTCTTGACAGAGTCCCGGACATCGACCTTCAGCTTGTCGGTCCGGTGACGATGGCGTCGATGCGGCCGGTCCGGATTGCGAGGTGGCAGACGGAACCGTCGCGCACGCAGGTTAGACCGCGCGGCAGGCGGTTGGCGTAGTCGGAGAACGATTCCAGGTGCTCGCACCAGCGCTTGCCCCAGAAACTGCGGGCGATGGTGCGCCCCTCGATTTCAATGGGCTGGATGTCCTTGCCCTTCTTACGGAACTTGTTCATCTCCCGGCGAGCCTTGGCGCGGCGTCGGGCGACCGGGATATACGGCTTCCATTCCATGGCGTTCAGGCCCTGGCATTCAAGAACGGGCTCCCGGTTCTAGCCCGCCGCACGCGTCACGTCGAGACGGACCAAATCGATGAGTGCCTCGTCGGAAAGCTCCGTGAGGTTGACTTCGCCGCCTCCGTTCAGGATATCGTCCGCCAGCTTGCGCTTCTCGGCAATCATTTCGTCGATGCGTTCTTCGACCGTGCCTGTGGTCATGAACTTGTGCACCAGCACGTTGCGTCGCTGGCCGATGCGAAAGGCGCGGTCGGTGGCCTGATTCTCGACCGCCGGGTTCCACCAGCGGTCGAAGTGGATGACGTGCGACGCGGCGGTCAGATTCAGCCCGGTGCCGCCCGCCTTGAGCGACAGGATGAAGAACGGCGGCCCGTCGTCGCTCTGGAACCGGGCCACGAGGTCGCGGCGCGCCCCGACTCCGGTCGCGCCGTGCAGCACCAGCCCGGACCGCCCGAATATCGTTGCCAGATACTCGGCCAGTGGATCGATCACCTCGCGGAACTGGGTGAAGACCAGCATCCTCTCCTGACGTTCGGCGAGCTCTTCGCAGATCTCCCCCAGGCGAAGAAACTTGCCACTGTCGGCGGGCCGGTATTCGCCGTCGCCGAGAAGCTGGCTGGGGTGGTTGCACACCTGCTTCAGGCGCAGCAGCGAGCGCAGCACCACGCCGCGCCGGGCGATGTCGACGGCAGACTCCATCTCCCGCTTCATGTTCCGTACGACCTGCCCGTAGAGCTTGACCTGGGTCCGGGTCAGGTAGCAGTAGCGGGCCGTCTCCGTCTTCTCCGGCAGGTCAACGATGATCTCGCGGTCGGTCTTCATGCGGCGCAGGATGTAGGGGCTGACCAGCCGGCGCAGGGGCGCGAAGGGGTTCTCCTCGCGCGCCTGCAGGCTCTTGACGAAGGACTGGAACACCGTGCGCGATCCGAGCAGTCCGGGATTGAGGAAATCGAACAGCGCCCACAAGTCGGCCAGACGGTTTTCCACCGGTGTGCCGGTCAACGCGATTCGGGCAGCGGCCGGGAGCTTCCTTACCGCTCGGCTCTGCCGCGTCGCCGGATTCCTGATGGCCTGAGCTTCGTCCAGGATCACCAGACGCCATGACACCTCCGCCAGCCAGGTCTGCCGTACCAGCATGGCGTACGTCGTGACGACCAGATCGGCCTCGGCCAGATGCGCCTCGGGCGCGGCCGCGATGTCCGCGAGACGCTGACGATCCGTCTCTGCCGGGTGCAGGAAGCACAGCGTCAGCGACGGCGCAAAGCGCGCCGCCTCGTCGCGCCAGTTTCCCAGAAGCGACGCCGGAACCACGAGAAGAGACGGTGCTTCCGGCCGATGCCCGCCGTCGCGGCGCTCGCCCAGCAACAGCGCCAGCACCTGGATGGTCTTCCCCAGGCCCATGTCGTCGGCGAGGCAGGCACCGAGGCCCAGTTTCGTCAGGAAACGCAACCAGTTCAGACCCTCGTGCTGATACGGCCGTAGCGTGCCCTGCAGGGCATCGGAGATTTCCTGAGCGTCCAGGACGCCTGGCCGGCGCAGACCCGCGAGGATCTCGCGCATGGCATCGCCGGGCACCACATGTACCCAGTGGCGTTCCTCGTCCGTGCGTTCCTCTTGCCGGAGATCCGCCGACGCGCCGGCAAGCAGGCGCATTCCCTCGACGAAGGAGATCTCACCGCCTTCGGCCTGACGTTGCAACGCGTCCCAGTGCTCGATGGCCTGGCGCAGCCGGTCACGATCCACCTCGACCCACTGGCCCTTGAGCAGCACCAGGCTGTCCTCGCCGTCGAGCAGCGCATTCAGTTCTTCGGGTGACAGGGAGGCATCGCCGAGTGCGACCCTGATATCGAAGTCCAGCATCGCGCCGGCGCCAAGCGTCGCCGGCGCCCGCGCACCGAGGGTCACCGACACCTGGGGCCGGGGCCGCCGCTGCCACCAGTTTGGCAATCTCACGGACAGCCCACTCTCCTCGAGATCCGTCGCACTTTGCAACAACCGATAGGCGTGCGCCGCAGTCCAGGCCGTGGGCCGATAAACATCGCCAGTGTCCACCAGATCCCTCACCCAGCCGCAGACCTCGGCCGCCTGCTGTATCGGCGACAGAAGCTTGACGAGCGCGGGGCGGTTCTTCGCTCCCGCATACTGTTCCAGCGCCTTGCGCAGCGGCAGGTGCTGCACCCGCCCCGCCGTGCCGAATCCGGATACATAGGTCGCCATGAATGCGAACGGACGCGCCTCGTCGTTCCGGTTTTCGGCCAGATGGAAGCAGACCCGTCCCACCTGATGCCATTTCGGCGCTCGCTCCTGCAGGAAGGCGGCCAGACCGCCGGTGCTCGCGACCGTCTCCCGCACCCAGCCGTCCAGATGTTCCCAGATGCGTTGCAGTGTCCCTTCGGAGAGATACTCGGCGCCGCGCATGGGCGGGACGGTCACAATCCAGCGCGTGCAGTCGGCGCTGGGCGGGGGCTCGACCTCGAAAGTCTCGGCACCCTCGGGAACGTGGCACAAGCCGGTGAGATAGCGTTCCGCGAGCTGTTGCCAGTAGCGTACGCTCGGCCTGTCCTGAGCCGGGATCTTGTCCGCCGCGAGGATGAAGAGCGCCTCGCGCCAGTCGCTCTCGAAGGCGTGCTGCAGAAACTGCGATCCGGCCGGCGCACCCTCGTCTCCGGAGGAATCCCAACGCAGACGTCCCGCCGGCGTCAGTCCTATGCCCATGCTTTTGTTGTCGTTCAGGCGCCGTTCGGCGGGAAACCGGCGAATGACGGCACACTGCAGTTATCCCGGGCTATCGAGTTCCCTTGCGCATCGAAGACCGCGACCGGCAGATCCCCGCACCCGCGCACGGTGGGCAGCCTTGCCGTGTCGATCGCGTTGGTGCTCATGAATCGCTCTCCCCGATGACGGCCGGACCCTCAGTCAACGTCCCCACCTCTGGTGCGCAGCGATCGAAGATCCCGCATTCGACGACGGCGCCGCCGCACACCTTCCATCGATGATCGGCGGGCCGTCAACCGAGCCCTTCCTCGATCCGGACAATCCGCGAGAGATCGCGTTTGTCTCGCTCGAACGCCTTGCAGGTCCTTTCGTATGACGCCGTGGTTTTCGTACAAACCAGCGTGAATGGCCGACCCTTGCGCTCCGTTACGTGGGTCACATCCAACCAGTCGCCTTCGATGATTCCGTGCAGATGCTTGCGCCGATCCTTGCCCAACGGCATGCGGCACTCGCGTTCGTTCGGATCCGCGAGAAATTTGCTCAACACGCGACAATCCGCGCACTTGCAGGAAAGCTCGGCGTCACGTCTATAGTCCCCGGGCGGTTGTGGCACCCTCGCGGTGCGCATCTGCAACTCGCGCCGGCAGGTCGACAGCCAGTGCTGAACCACCTTGCCGGGCGGTGACAGCGTTCCAAGGTGAGGCTCGAGCTTGAAGATGGCGGCCAGATGCATATCGGTCAGATCATAGTACTCCCGGTGCGCCAGCGTGTGATCGATCGTTTTCCGCAACGCGTGCTCTGCCCCGATTTTCAGCATCGCGCTCACCAGCGTGATGAGCAATACGGTGTGGTCGAGCGTCCAGAATCCCAGAGCGCTCTTGTCGGCCTGACTGTCGAACCTCTCCAGTGCCAGGGCGGCGCTCTCGCACAGGCGGATGCAGACCGCTGCCGCTTCCTTGTCGTGGTCAGGCTGACGGCAGAGCAGGTGCAGCAGTTGTGCGTTTCGCAGCAGTGTCTTCACCGAGGGGGCATCGATCACCTGCATGAGCTCCGCCTCGAAACCGCGCAGGCCATGACGCCGGCAGAATTTCGCAAACGTGCGGTCGAGCTCGGCACTGCCGTCGTTCGGCACGATCTCGGACAGAAACCGGCGCGTCAGTCCGGGATCGTCCAGCTTGCAGAGGAGCTTCGAGAAAATGCTTCGATCGGTGTTGTCTTTGGCGCCCCATCCGGTGCCCCGCGGCTTCCAGCCATCGATGATGGCCCCGGCGAATTGCAAGCCGTCTTGCCGCGTCGCCTCCTGCTGCTCCCTGGAGCCCCGTTTCAGAACCTTCACCATCGCTTCGAGGCCGCCGATGGCGGCCTGTGTCCCGGTACCGGACAGCACCGCGAAGTGCCGGTCGCGCGGCCAGATCACGATGGCGGCCCGGTGGTACCAGCGCTCCAGGGTCATGCCTTCGTTGCCGGTGTAGTCTTCGAATTCCTCTTCGCTCGGCTCGCCGTCGTCGAGGGCATCGCCCGTGACGACTTCATCGTCGTTCACCGTTATCTCGCCAAATTGACGAGCATTGCCGTGGCGGTCCGACCAGTGGTTCGCGATCAGGCTGGTGTCGATGATCTCTCCCATCTCATGCTCGCTGCCAGGAACGTCATCGTCGTATGCGGAGCCGCGCCACGGGCGGTGGCGGCGGGTGTAGTGGTTGTAGTCATAGTCGACATCACCAATCTGCCACAGGGTGATCAGGGCAAGGTGCGCGATGCAGCCGGCCTGCTCCGCCGCATCGAACAGAACCTCTGCACGCGCGCGATCGGCGCCCTTGAGCGTGTCGAGCGTGAGCCCGTCCCGCGTGTACAGGTGCTCCAGCGTCACCACGCGCTTCTCCGTCTCCCCCGCCTCCCGCCAGGTTCCGAGAAGTTCTGCGACCCTGGCCGTCACCGCGCCGTGGGAGGGTGCACCGAGCCGCTTCTTGCGGCTTCGCCGGGCGAGGGTCACGTTGTAGACGAGGCAAAGACGATAGCCGCCGCACAGGGGCCTGACCTCGTGCGGGCAGTCGGCGTAGAAAGCCGCGTAGCTCAATTCGAGCCCGGAGGCCGCGCCGGGAAATACGATCTCGTGCTCCTGGCCTTCGTGCCGGACCACGAGCTCTCCGCCTTCATGCACGGACGGCAGGGCGACAATCAGCGTGGCCACCATCGCATCGAGCCTCCCCCCGTCACGGTGCGGCAGGAAGAAGCTCCCCTTTTCGTACACCAGCAGCTTGTACAGGTGGGCAGAGAGCTTGCACTCCTCGATCCCAAGGCTCTGCTGCACCTCCATGAGGATCGACTTGATCAGCGCCCCCCACTTCGGGTTGGTCAGTTCGAAATGCGCCGGATCCATCTCCCAGACACGGCGCACGTCCGTGTCCACGAGCGTCTGCGTACCCTTGCCGTAGGGCGCCTGCCTGCATTGCCGGATCAGGGCGCGGGCCTGGCTCTTCGACAGCGGCAGACCCACCTTGCCAATGCCTTCAACGTCCAGTCCCGGCATCGTCGGCACCCGATCACCGGCCGCGAATATGTTGCCTGGCCGGTCGATTCCGGCGATCGCCTCAAGCAGGTCCTTGTCCATGGATCGGTTTCCTTGTTCGAGATGGCCGGCGAGCGATTCATGCAACATCAGGGAGGCTCTTTGCCGGCCTTTGCCCAATGGCTGCATCATGTCCGAAGGCTCGGTACATGGCCAGACCAGAACCTCCGACAGGAGAGGAAGAATAACCATCGGTCGTCGGGGCGAACAGCCTCAATCCCCAACCGGGCCGGTGACCTGTCTTTCCGTCCTTCTCGAAACGACTCACGCCCTGCGACAGCGAGGCTGCCATCGGATATGCGCTTCTCCGGCAAGAGACAGTCGCCGTATGGAAACGACTGCCTCCGGAGGTGGCCCGTACCAAGGCTCGAAGCGGACGCACGCGACACGTCGCTCCTGCGTTCCGGCATGACCCCTGACGGTCGCCATCGATGTCGGCCGGGAACGAATCTTCGAGGGGGTCATGCCGTCATCGGATCAGTAGGTCGCCCGGCCGCCCGAGATATCGAAAACCGCGCCCGTGGAGAAGCTGCACGCGTTGGAACACAGCCACGACGCCATCGCCGCGATTTCCTCGGCCAGTCCGAAACGGCCCATGGGGATCTTCTCCAGCATGTAGCGGATGTGCTCTTCGGACATCTGATCGAAGAGGCGGGTCCGTACCGCAGCGGGAGTGATGCAGTTGACGATGACGCCCGTTCCGATCAACTCCTTGGCGAGCGACTTGGTAAGGGCAATCACGCCCCCCTTGGCGGCGCTGTAGGCCGATGCGTTCGGATTGCCTTCCTTTCCCGCGACCGACGCGATGTTGAGGACCCGTCCCCAGCCCGCCTCCACCAAGTGCGGTACCACCCACTTGCAGCACAGATAGACGCCAATCAGGTCGACCTCGATCACGCGTATCCACTCCTCGACCGGATAGTCGACGGTGGAGGCGTTCGGGCCGGTGATTCCGGCGTTGTTGACCAGGATGTCGAGACTGTCGAAATGGGCCTTCGTTGCGTCCGTCGCATGGGCGACGGACGCCGGATCGGACTGATCGCACGCGATGGCAAGAACTCTCCGCTCTCCCGTCAGACGCGCAGCGGTCGCCCGCGCGGCATCGATATCCAGATCCCAGATGGCGACATTGCAACCATCCGATGCCAGGCGGCCCGCAATGGCTTCTCCCATGCCTCGCGCACCACCGGTCACAACAGCGGTTCTGGTCATTGTCATCGGATCATCCCTCCCGGCCCGTCCGAACCGGACACTACCATCCCGTGATGATGACCTCATCCGTGTTCCTCGGCCCACTCGTGATCCCGAAGGCATCTTCACCCTTGCATGCTGCAAGGCGGACTACCAACTCCCCGTGAGGGGTTCTGGAAGGCGGAGTGACGATGCCCGGACCACTTCATGGTGTGCGCGTGATCGATCTTACAGGCATGGTTTCCGGGCCTGCGGCGACGATGATGCTTGCCGACCAGGGGGCCGATGTGATCAAGGTCGAGAACCCCAGCGGTGGCGGCGACACGACACGCGGCGTGTCGGCCAACGCCCACGGCCTTGCCTCGTCCTATCTCAACAACAACCGCAACAAGCGCTCGATCGCCATCGATCTCAAGCACCCCCGGGGTCTGCCGGTCCTGATGCGGCTCGTCGAGGGCGCCGACGTCCTTATCCAGAACTTCCGGCCCGGTGTCGCCGAACGGATCGGTGTCGGTGAAGAAAACGTCCGCAGGCACGCGCCCGGCATCATTCATGTCTCGATCTGCGGCTTCGGTTTCACCGGCCCCTATGCCAGGAAACCGGTCTACGATCCGCTGATCCAGGCGCTTTCCGGACTGACGACCGTGCAGGCGGGAACCGACGAGGCGCGGCCGCGGCTGGTGCGCACCATCATTCCCGACAAGCTCACGGGCCTCGTCGCCGCCCAGGCCATTGCCGCAGCGCTCTTTGCCCGGGAAAGAACCGGGGAAGGCCAGGCGATCCATGTTTCCATGCTCGATGCCGTGATCGCCTTCCTGTGGGGATCCGACATGGAATCCCAGACCATGGTGGATCACGCAATTAGCCAGCAGCATGCCCAGAGCTTCATCGATCTCATCTACGAGACGGCGGACGGCTACATTTCCGTTGCCGTCCAGCAGGACAAGGAATGGGAGGCGCTCGCCCATGCGCTTGGCCGGCCCGAATGGCTCGGGGACGAGCGCTTCCGCACGCCGGCAGGCAGGCAGCGCAACATCAACGCGAGGCTCGAACTCACCCAGGAGGTCCTGAGGACCGCAACCAGCGCCGCGTGGCTGGAGCGCCTGGAAGCCGAAGACGTCCCCTGTGCTCCCGTCCTCAGCCGCAACGAGATGATCCGCCACCCGCAGATCCTCGCCAACGGGATCGTCACCGAGCATGACCATCGCCTTGCCGGCAGAATACGCCAGGCGCGTCCCGCCGCGCGGTTCTCGAGAACCGATTTCGAGCTGCGCGAAGCAGGCGCCCAACTCGGGGAGCATACGGACGAGGTGTTGCAGGAAGCCGGCCTCCGCGCAGCGGAAATCGCCGATCTGCGCGGCACCGGCGTCTTCGGGAGCTGAACGATGGTCGATTTCTACTACTGGCCGACGCCGAACGGCTGGAAGGTCGCCATTCTTCTCGAGGAGCTCGGCGAGCCCTACACCATGATCCCGGTCGACATCTCAAGGGGCGACCAGTTCGCGTCCGATTTCCTCGAGGCGAGCCCCAACAACCGCATTCCCGCCATCGTCGACCGCGATGTGCCCGGCGATCCGGTGCCGGTCTTCGAATCGGGAGCGATCATGCTCCATCTCGCACGAAAGCATGGCCGGTTCCTGTCTTGCGATCCCGTTGAGGAGAAGGAGACGCTGGAATGGCTCTTCTGGCAGGTCGGCAACCAGGGGCCCATGGCGGGTCAGCTCTCCCACTTCGTGAACTATGCCCCCGGCGATCATCCCTATTCCCTCGAGCGCTACGCCAGGGAATACGATCGCTGTCTGGGCGTTCTGGAGCGCAGGCTCCGTGGACGGACATGGATTGTCGGCAGCGACTATTCCATCGCCGACATGATCAGCTGGCCCTGGGTCCTCATTGCGAAACCGCTCACGGCAAGCCTCGACGACTTCCCCAATGTCCGAAGCTGGCGCCAGAAAATCAAGGAGCGCCCCGCGGTTCAGCGTGCCGTGGATCTCGGCAAGAACTTCAGACGATCCGCCGAGCCCACCCAAGAGGAGCGCAACATCCTCTTCCGACAGACCTCGCGCTCGGCGGATCAGTGACGGAAGTGCCGCACACCCGTCATCACCATCGCCATGCTGCGTTCGTCAGCCGCAGCGATGACCTCCTCGTCGTTCACGCTGCCTCCCGGCTGAATGGCGGCCGTGGCGCCCCCTTCGGCGGCTTCCAACAGGCCGTCGGGGAACGGGAAAAACGCATCCGAGGCGACAACGGAACCTTCGATCGCGAGGCCTGCGCGTTCCGCCTTCTGCCTGGCGATGAGGGCGCTGTCCACGCGGCTCATCTGCCCTGCTCCGATTCCGAGCGTGCTCCCTTGCCGGGCGTAGACGATCGCGTTGGAGCGGACGTGTTTGACGACGCGGAAGGCGAAAAGCATGTCGGCGAGTTCCGTTTCAGTCGGTTGCCGCCGGCTGACCACCTTCAGATCTCCATGCGTTACGCGGCGATGATCACGGGACTGCACGAGGATACCCGACCTCAGGGAGCGGACCATCGGTGACGGCTCCCCTGAAGGGAGTCCGCCGGTCAGAAGGACCCGCAGGTTCTTCTTCCCTCCCAGAACAGCAAGTGCTGCCTCGCTGGCACCCGGCGCGATGACGACCTCGGTGAAGATCGCCGTGATCCTCGACGCCACGTCCTCGTCGAGGGCAACGTTGGTAGCGACCACACCGCCGAAGGCACTGACCGGATCGCAGGCGAGCGCACGGCCATAGGCCTTTCCGGGGGTGTCGCCAAGCGCCACGCCGCAGGGATTGCCATGCTTTATGATGGCGACGGCAGGACCGTCGCTTGCAGGATCGAACTCCAGGACCGCCTCGAAGGCCGCATCGGCATCGCCCAGATTGTTGAAGGAAAGTTCCTTGCCGCCGATCTGCCGCGCCGTCGCGGCACCTGGCTCGATGGTTTCGTCACCGAAGAGAGCGGCTACCTGGTGGGGATTCTCACCGTAGCGCAGCACCTGGCGAAGCGTGCCGCTCACCGTAAGCCGTCTGGGAAACCTCTCGCCGGTTTCGTGAAGGAACCTCGTTGCGACTGTCGCATCATAGGCGGCCGTGCGCTGGTAGGCGATCGCGGCAAGTTTCAGGCGGAACGACGCCGAGGTCGCGCCATTCATGCTCTCCATTTCCTTGGTGAGCGGCTGATAGTCCTCGGGATCGACAACCACGGCCACGAAGGCATGGTTCTTGGCGGCCGCCCGGATGAGCGCGGGTCCACCGATATCGATCTTTTCGACGGTCTCGTCCCAGCCCTTGCCCGCAAGCACAGTCTTCTCGAAAGCATAGAGGTTCACCACCACCAGATCGATTGCGCGTATGCCATGGTCAGCCATGGCCCGAACGTGGTGATCGGCATCCCGCCTTGCCAGAATGCCGCCATGGACGGATGGATGAAGTGTCTTGACCCTGCCGTCCATGATCTCCGGGAAGCCTGTGACATCGGCCACCTCCGTCACGGGCAAACCGGCATGCCTGATGGCCGCGGCGGTTCCGCCGGTCGAGATCAGCTCGATACCGCGGGAATCGAGAACCCGGGCGAGATCGGCCAGGCCGGTCTTGTCGGTTACCGACAGCAGCGCACGTTTGATTTTCATGTCAGGCACAACCCGGTTGAGGACGTATCGAATAGCGCACACGGTCGAACCGGACAACGACCGTGCAACGCTCCTCAAGGATCACTCTTCCAGCTCTTGAGAGTACGGTTCGTGCGGTCGAAGAGATTCCTCTGCATGGTCTCGCTGCTCTCGTTCCGGAGGCGGGGTGCATAGTTGAACCATCCGCCCGCTCCCGCCTCGACACGACAACATGTGTGACATCGAAATGCCAGGGCAGCTGCTCTCCTGCCTCCTGGTTGGAAAATGCACAGGCCCCAGTGGGTCGCCGTAGGGATAGAACGTCGACCCCGATGACAGCGCGAACGAAGTTCGTCATCTCGGGGCTTTCGTAGAGCGGTGCCAGGGCCGAGTCCGGACCAAGGAGATTGCAGACGACGAAACGGTTCTGGCCGTTCTGCCGGAACCGCCGCGGATATCCTTCAGGCCAGTCTCCTTCGTCGGCACAATCGTACGGTGGATACCAGTTCATCCTCACGGCATGGGCGTCCGCTCCCAGCCTTGTGCCTGCCCCGACCATGAGCGCACGTACATCGGGACACACAAATCCCTTGAGCAACGCGCAACCGCCATGGTCGAGACGCCTGCGCGCCTCGACGACCGCGGTGCTGAAACCGGTCGAGGATGTTTTGTGAAGGGGATAGCAGTTCGTATCGACGCAATCGAAATGCGGTTCAGGTGTTCATGGAGTCAAAGAAACTATCGTTGTTTTTCGTGTGCTTGAGTTTGTCGATGAGGAACTCCATCGAATCCACGGAGCCCATGGGCATGAGAATGCGACGCAGCACCCACATCTTGGAGAGGTGTGCCCTGTCGACCAGAAGTTCTTCCTTCCGGGTGCCGGACTTGCCGATATCGATGGCGGGGAAGACGCGCTTGTCGGCAATCTTGCGGTCCATGACGATCTCGGAATTGCCGGTACCCTTGAACTCCTCGAAAATGACCTCGTCCATCCTGCTGCCCGTCTCGACAAGAGCCGTGGCAATGATGGTGAGACTGCCGCCTCCTTCGATGTTGCGCGCAGCACCGAAGAACCTCTTGGGCCGCTGCAGCGCATTGGCGTCGACACCGCCGGTGAGAATCTTGCCCGAGGACGGCACGACCGTGTTGAAGGCGCGCGCCAGACGCGTGATGGAGTCCAGGAGGATCACCACGTCGCGTTTCTGTTCGACCAGGCGCTTGGCCTTTTCAATCACCATCTCGGAGACCGCGACATGGCGGCTGGCCGGCTCGTCGAACGTCGAAGCGATGACCTCGCCCCTGACCTGCCGTTGCATGTCGGTCACCTCTTCGGGCCGCTCGTCGATGAGCAGGACCAGGAGGTAGATATCCGGGTGGTTGCTCTCGATGGCATGGGCAATGTTCTGCATCAGGACGGTCTTGCCCGCACGCGGCGGCGACGTCAGAAGGGCGCGCTGCCCCTTGCCCAGCGGCGAAACCAGTTCGATGACGCGGGTCGAGATATCCTTATTCGTGGGATCCAGGACTTCCAGATTGAGCTTCTCTTCGGGATAGAGCGGTGTGAGGTTGTCGAACGGAACCCTGTGGCGTGTTAACTCGGGTTCCTCGAAATTGACTTGGTTGAACTTCACGAGTGCAAAGTAGCGTTCGTTTTCCTTGGGGCTGCGGATCGTTCCTTCAACCGTATCACCGGTCTTCAGGGCGAAGCGCCGGATCTGTCCGGGACTGACATAGATGTCATCGGGGCCAGACAGATAGTTGGATTCGGGGCTTCGCAGGAAACCAAAGCCGTCCGGCAGGATCTCGAGGACACCCTGGCCGCAGATGGGCACATCCTGCTCGGCAATCTCCTTGAGAATGGCGAACATGAGGTCCTGTTTTCTGAGGACGCTGGCACCATCGATGCCGAGTTCCTCGCCGTAGGCGAGCAACTCTTCAGGCTTCCTGTTCTTCAGTTCCTGAAGGTTGAGCGCATCCTGAATGATTGGCGCAAGTTTAATTGGAACGTTTTCACTGCCCGTTACGGTCATGATGAACCTTCTGAATGGCGATAGAATGAAAGGGATAGGCTTGTCACGCCTGGAGAAAATGCTGTTGAACTGCGTCCCGGGTGAACGGGTGGTTCGACAGGACCGGTGAATCTACCGGCAATTACATGAGAGGAATGGAACCTAGAGCAATTGATTCTCCGATGTCAAACAACATTTCCTAGAACGGCTTCACGACGGCCATGAAGACGATGACGATCAGAAGCACCGTCGGCACCTCGTTGATCACCCGGTAGAACACCCGGGACCGCTGGTTGCGATCCTCGGCAAACGCGCGCCAGCACTTCACGAGAAACCCGTGGACACCCGCCATCGCCAGGAACGCGCCGATCTTCACGTACCACCAGCCTTCGGTCCAGATGACCGCGCCCGCATCGAGCATCAGGAGGATGCCGAAGGCGAAGGCAGCGATCATGGCGGGATTGATGATCCCCTTGAGCAGGCGCCTTTCCATGACTTTGAAGGTCTCGGACTGGCGCGTTCCGGGATCGCAGTCGACATGGTAGACGAACAGCCTGGGAAGATAGAGCATGCCCGCCATCCAGGCGATCACCGCCAGAATGTGGAGTGCCTTGAGGGTCAGATACCAGCTGCCAAGGAACCCTTCCACGTCACGCTACCCTGCAGGGACACTTGCCGAGCTTTGCCGGGCAGATCCTTCTGCCGCTATCCGGCGCAAGGGGCGCGCTGCCGCCGGCCACGGCGGATCTGACGATTTCCGCAAGGCCCCCTATGAAGCTCCCCTCTATTCCCGGCGCCGGTACCCGGATATAGGGTTGGCAACCGGCAGCTTGCGCCAGCTTGCGGTACTCGATATCGAGTTCGACCAGGGTTTCGCTGTGTTCGCTGACGAAAGCCACAGGCACGACAACGACCCCGATGCCTTCCTTTCCGGCCCTCTCGATTTCATCGATGGTCGACGGGCCGATCCAGGCGAGCGGTCCGACGCGCGACTGAAAGCACACGGACCAGTCGAGGTTGTGACGACCGATCGCTTCGACGATGGCCTCAGCGGTCTGCTCGACCTGCCACTGGTAGGGATCTCCGCCGCGGATGATCTTCTCGGGAAGTCCGTGTGCGGAAAAGAGTACCCTCACGCGTTTGCCTTCAGCCTCGTCAAGCGCTTGCCTCACCATCCTTGCATGGGTGGCGACGAGACCTCTTGAGAGCGGATAGCAGCATACCGCGACCGTCGGCACATCACGCCCGTGGCGTTTCCAGGCACGCCCCCATTCCTTGAGGGACGATGCTGTGGTCGTCGTGGAAAACTGCGGATAGAGCGGCAGGAGAACGATCCGGTCGGGTTCGAATCGGGCGACATCGATTGCCGTATCATCGCTCATCGGATGCCAGTAGCGCATCGCAAGGAAGACCTTGAAGTTCTCGTCGCCGAACGCCGCCTCGAGCGCTTCGGCCTGCTCACGCGTGTTCTCGAGAAGCGGCGATCTGCCGCCGATGAGATCGTAGATCTTCCTCGCCTCCTTCTGCCGCCGGTGCGAAATCACCGACGCGAGGACCGGGCGCAGCGGCCAGGGAATGCCGATGATCGCCGGATCATTGAAGAGATTGTTGAGGAAGGGCTGGATCGATTCCGGTACATCAGGTCCGCCGAGATTGAACAGGATGACCGCAGTCCGGCTCATCCCCGATCCCCTTCAAACGAACGAACGGCTTCCACCAGACATGCGACATGACCAGGTGGCGTCTCCTTGATCACGCCGTGTCCCAGATTGAACACGTGGCTGCCTCCTCGAAGGGCATGAACAATGGCTCCCGCCCTTTCGGTCATCCGCTCGCCACCGGCAAGCAGAATCTCCGGATCGAGGTTGCCCTGAACCGGACAGATCGACTGAAGATCCCGCATCGCCGTCAACGGGACGTCCTGGTCAACCTGGAGGGCATCGATACCGGTTTCCCGGGCGAACGCGGCATAGCGGCTGCCGGCACCCCTTGGAAACCCGATCAACGGAACACCCGGCCTCGCCGCGGCGATCTCGGCCGCGATGCGCCCTGTCGGGGCGATCGACCAGCGCGTGAACCTGTCGTCGTCCTTCAGGAGGCCTGCCCAGCTGTCGAAGACCTGGACGGCTTCTGCTCCGGCATCGATCTGGGCCACCAGAAGCCTGATCACGGCATCGGTCAGTTTTCCGATCAGGCTGTCCAGCAGACCGGGATCGTTATCCATCATGCATCGTGTCGCGGGGAATCCCCCACCCGAACCGTCGATCATGTAGGCGGCGATCGTCAGGGGGCCGCCAGCAAAGCCGATCAGCGCGGTCCTTTTGTCGAGCTCCCTGGAAACCCGGCTCAGCGTTTCCATGAGGCCGACGTTGCCGTCGAGAACCCTTTCAGGTTCGAGAACCTCGACCTCTGCCTGGCTGCGGACCGGCTCGATCAGGGGACCCCGTCCCTCGCAGAAACGGACCGGACAACCCATTGCATGGGGCACGACAAGGATGTCCGAGAACACGATCGCCGCATCGAGGCCGAAACGGCGAATCGGCTGCAACGTGATCTCCGCGGCGAGTTCCGGCGTGTTGCAGAGAGTGAGGAAATCGGGAACTTTTGCGCGCAGTTTCCGGTATTCGGGCAGGTACCTGCCGGCCTGGCGAAGGAACCATGCTGGCGGAGGCGATACAGACGAGCCCTTCAGCACGGCGATGACAGGTTTGTGTTCGGACATGGCGTCCAAGTTAAGGGGGTCAATGCCGGTTGCGCCAGACCTCCACTACTACTAATTAAAGTAAAAGATTTTAAGATAGTGGTGTTAGGGCATGTGGGTTGTGTGGATGACGGTTTGGCACAGGATCTGTCAACAGTCATGAACTGCAAGAGACTTTCGGACCCGTTATTGTGCACTGATACGCGGCAGGCCTTGCGTCAAGCCAAGGAACCTCCGAAGGGGATGTGGACCTGGCTTGGATCAACGGTGGATCACTGTCATCCATGCAGGATATCCACGGACGTACCGGATCCATTCTTCCCTGGGCAAGAAAGCCATGACGAATGACCGCCAAGGGTGTGATGGATTGTGTCGGCCGCAGCCAAGGCCGATAGTTCACAAGGTGACTGTTCCCTTGTCCCCACATCCATGACCAGGTTTCACGTGCATCTTGTCTCGGACGCGACGGGCGAAACCGTCCTTTCCGTGGGCCGCGCAGCAATAGCCCAGTTCGAGGATGTGGAAGCAATCGAGCATGTCTGGACGCTGGTGAGATCGTCGCGCCAGATCGACAGGATCCTGGAGGCCCTGAAAACCACCCCCGGCCTCGTGATTTTTACACTGGTGAACCCGGCAAGGCGCGATCAACTGGTCAAGGGATGCCAGATGCTGGGCCTTACCTGCGTGCCCGTCCTTGATCCGGTTCTGGGAGCCCTCTCGAGCTTCCTCGATCAGCCGATCAAGGGGCTGCCCGGCGGGCAGCATGCCCTCAATGCCGACTACTTCGCGAAGGTCGACGCAATCCAGTTCGTCGTAAGACACGACGACGGGCAGTCGCCGCATGATCTCGACGATGCCGATGTCATCGTGGTCGGAGTCTCGCGTACCTCGAAGACTCCGACCTGTTTCTACCTCGCCAACAGGGGAATCAAGGCGGCCAATGTGCCCATCGTACCCGGCATGGCGCCGCCGACGGAACTCCTCGATGCCACGAAACCCCTGATCATCGCGCTGAGCCAGAACATGGAGCGCCTGATCCAGGTCAGGCGCAACCGCATGAAAATGCTGCACCAGGATGAGGAAAGCGACTACATCGAGCCGGATTCGGTGCGCCGCGAACTGGGCCAGGCCCGGAAACTCTACGAGGAGCAGGGCTGGCCGGTCATCGATGTTACACGGCGTTCCATCGAGGAGACGGCCGCGGCAATCCTCCAGTACTATCGGGACCGTTTCGGAACGTTGTCCTGATCCGTCAGGGCGTCCATCACCATCCTGTGGAAGTGATGGACGACGTGTTCGCCGATACCGCTCTTCTGGTCATCGACGATGAAGCGACCCTGATCGTAGCCGCGCGAAAACAGCCCTCTCTGGACCGACTCGCACAACATGAGATCCTCGACGCCAAGCACGTTCTCCAAATAATTTCGACGGTCCGGTCTGTCGGGTGCGCCATCGACAGACAGCCGGTGGCTGACGAACCGTGAGAGCAAGGGTCCGACTGGTACCACGTTGGAGATCATAAGATCGCCGTCGCCCGGCATGACATTGATGGTTGTCGTCGGCCAGACATACCAGAAGAGCGAATGGGGCATTTGCGCGTTTTCCGGCAGGTGATAGGCGCTGTTATCATGGCGGACATCCCAACCCTTCTGAAGTGTCGTGATCCCGTCGATGGTGTGTTCGTAGGTCGGCATGCAGATCAGATCACAGAACTGCGGATGTGAGACTTCGCAGTGATAGCATTCGACATAGTTGTCGATGACCACCTTCCAGCCCGCCTCCATGGCCCGGCCACCGAAGTCGTAGACTTCCGCGATCTTCAGGTCGTTCCAGCAGGGTAATTCCCTCTGGATGTCCGCCGCGAGGTTGGGCGCCTGTTGGGCAAGCGCCGTGGCGCCGGGATCGAGATTGACGAAGACCAGACCGCACATCACCTCGACCTGAACGGGACGCAGGGAAAAATCGGACTTGTCGAAGCCTGCCACGTGGTCGCAGTTGCGAGCCGTGCGCAGTGAACCGTCGAGGCCATAGGCCCAGGCATGGTAGGGGCAGGTGATTATAGCCTTCACATTGCCGCTGCCTTCGACGAGCTGGTGAGCCCTGTGCTGGCAGACATTGTGGAAGCCGCGAAACTCGCCATGACGGTCGCGCAATACGAAGATGCCCTGATCGATGATGGTGCCGGCAAGGTAGTCGCCTGGATCGGCGATCTGGCTTGCATGGCAGAAATACATCCACGAGCGGTGGAAGATCCTCTCCCTCTCGAGATCGAAGATGGCGGGATCGGTATAGTAGCGTGAGGGAAGAGTGTAGGAACTGCCCGGATCGTCGGTCAGGGGTCGCTCAAAATTGACGTGGTGGACCTCGCCCTTGACCATGATATTTGACCTCCCGACAAGCGTCGAATCCTAAGCCTTTCGTCATCAGACTTTCAAGATGGCCTCGAAACGCAACCGGACGTAATCGGCCATCCAGTTTCCGCGTTCGTCGCACAGGCTGTGACGAAGCAGACTGACGGTCTCGAACTGTGCATCGTCTCGTTCTGATGGCGGGAGGGCCTGGTAGAAACTGCCGGCGAATGTGACGAGCCATCCCTCCATACCGGTCGGCAAGGGTGTTGGCCTCGGGATCAGTGCGGCATAGCCTACATCGAAACCGCTTTCCTCGAGCAGGAGGGCATAATCCTCGGCGGTCGGATAATACCAGGGATTGATCCGGTCGATATCCACACCGCGGCGTTCGAGGACAGCCGCCAGCGCGGTCACGATGGCGGCGACATTGCCGTGACCCCCGAATTCGCCGACGAACCGGCCTCCCGCCTTCAGGGACCCGGCAACGCCGGTTATGACGGCACCGGCATCCTTGATCCAGTGAAGAACGGCATTCGAGAACACGGCATCGAATTCACGCAAGCAAGGCAATCGGGCAGCGTCCATGACTTCGGCGGGAACGCCACGCCTTCGTGCATCTTCGACCATGTCGTGTGAACTGTCGATTCCCAGCACGTTGGCGCCGGCGTCCATGATTTCCCTTGTCAGCACGCCATCGCCGCACCCGAGGTCAAGGATTCTCTCGCCTGGCCGGGGATCGAGAAGATCGAGAACCGGCCGGCCCAGCCGGGGCACGAAGTGAGCGTTCCTGCGGTAGTCTTCCGTGTTCCAGTTCTGCTCGACGGTCATTCCGGCAAAGCCGTTTCCCGAGGCCAGGCACCGATGATCGCATCGGTGGTCCCGATCTCGATCTGATCCTCGAAGCGGCGGTAGACGAGATCCATGGTCGCCCTGTGGGCATCCGGATCGGAACTGTGGCAGGCGTCTTCGGCGATCACGACGCGATAGCCGCGGTCCATGGCTGTCAGCACGGTCGCGAGCACGCAGACATCGGTTTCGACACCGGTCACGACAAGTGTTTGGCACGCCATTGTGTTGAGGAGATCCGCGAACTGCGCGCTTTCGAAGGCCGAATAGGTCGGCTTGTCGGCCACAAGGGCAGGAGGAATGAACGGGCGGAACTCCGCCATCACATCGAGCATGGCCGGATCCATTTCGGATGTGGTGACACTCGTCCAGCGCCGGTAGTAGGTCCGCCAGGCCCCGACCGCCTCGTCGGGATACACCGGCGTCACGAACCGCGTGAAGATGGTCCTCGAAGGCTGGTGCCGCGTCAAACGCAGGATGTTGGGAACGATTTCAGGGATTGACGGGGTGTGCCACGCGGTGTCGCCGGAGAAGAGATGCTGCATGTCGACCGCGACATGAACGGCATCCCGGCTGATGGGGCGAACACTCTGGATCATCCTTCGACCACGACACAATGTTCGGGCAACCAGACAACGGCGACACGTGCCCCGACCTCCATCATGTCGCTGTCGGCATTCTGCCGGAAGGCGCGCAACGGGCCGGCTGCGGTCTCGACGATATAGGTCAGGCTGGCACCGGAGAACACGCGCTCGGTCACCCGGCCTTCGATACGGTTGCCGCTCGAGGGCGTGTCCGGAGAAACCAGACGGATCTTCTCGGGCCTTACCGCGACCGTCGCCTCGCTGCCTTCGAGAGGCGAACTGGTGGTGATATGGCCCACGCCATCGACTGTGATCCCGGATCGATCGACAGGTCCTGTCAGGAAATTGGCATCGCCCAGGAAGTTCGCCGCGAATCGGGTCCGCGGACGTTCGTAGATCTCTCCGGGCTCGCCGACCTGGACCAGGTGTCCCTCGTCGATGATGGCGATGCGGTCCGAGAGTGTGAGGGCTTCCTCCTGGTCGTGGGTGACGAAGATCGTCGTGATGCCTACGGTGCGCTGGATTCGTTTCAGCTCGATCTGCATGTCCTGGCGCAATCTCTTGTCGAGCGCACCCAGAGGCTCGTCGAGCAGCAGTACTCTGGGCTCGGTCACGAGCGCCCGTGCAAGGGCCACGCGCTGCTGTTGTCCGCCGGAAAGCTGGCGAGGTTTGCGCGCATCCAGTCCTGCAAGCCTTACGAGCTCGAGAATCCGGCCAACCCGTTCACGCACCATGGATCGTTCGACACCGCGAACGGCAAGGCCGAAGGCGACGTTGTCAAAGACCGTCATGTGCGGAAAGAGCGCATAGTTCTGGAACACCATGCCGATGTTGCGCCGGAATGAGGGAATTCTCGCGACATCCTGTTCGTCGATGAGGATCACGCCCTCGTCGGGCTCCACGAACCCCGCAAGGGCACGCAGAAGCGTCGTCTTTCCGCTGCCGGAAGGGCCCAGGAGGGCAAAGAAAGAGCCGTCCGGAAAATCGAGAGAGACCCCGTCGAGGGCGATCGTGGTGCCGAAACGCTTGGACACATCGCGGACCTCGACGGAACTCATCGTTCGCCTCCGAACCTGGAGAGGCGCGCAAACAGCAGCAGCACCGTCATCGAGACCACGATCATGATGGTGGAGATTGCATTGACCTCGGGCGTGAAACCCTTGCGGATGGCGGAAAAGATCTCGACCGGCAGGACCGAGACACCCGGAGGTGCCAGGAAGTAGGAGATCACGAACTGATCGAAGGAGACGGCGAACGCAAAGAGGGCAGCGGCGACGATGCCCGGTGCCATGACGGGGATCTGGACACGGACAAGCGACTGCAATGGCGACGCACCAAGGCTGGCCGCGGCTTCCTCGAGTTCCGGTCCGATGCTCGCAAGGCGTGCACCGACAACGATGATCACATAGGGAAGGGAAAGCGCCACGTGCCCCAGCAGCATGGCGTGAAGCCCCCTTCCGATACCCGTCCAGAAGAACAGCACGAGCATCGATGTGCCGATGATGAGCCAGGGTATCGTGATGGGCGGAAACAGCAGCAGCTGGAGAACCGTGCGTCCGCGGAACCGGTATCGGGCAAAGGCGAGCGCTGCCATGGTGCCCAGGGTCGTGGCGATGACCGTGTTGGCCAGCGCCACGAGCACGCTGTTGACGGTGGCGCCCAGAAGGCGGTCGTTGTGAGCGAGATCCTCGTACCAGCGCGACGTGAATTCGAAGGGAAGTGTGTAATGGACTGAATCGTTGAAGCCCATCAACGCCAGGACGACGATCGGCAGATAGAGAAAGAACAGCACCAGCAGGAGCCAGGTCCGGCCGATCCCCTCTCCTGCAAGCATCATCCAGCGGTGCGGGGTCATACCGGCCTCAGGTAATTCTTCAGGATCGGCGAGGAGAGCGCCAGGATGAGGAGGACGATCGCCAGAAGGATGAAGGAAAGCGCACCGCCCAGCGGCCAGTTGGAGACTACGGTGAACTGTTCCTCGATGACGGTGCCGATCATCGTGCCCTTGGGTCCGCCCAGAAGACGGGGCTCGAAGAAGGAGCCGATCACGGGAACGAAGATCAGGATCGAGCCGGCCGCCAGCCCGGGAACGGCGAGCGGCAGGATGATCCTCAGAAGGATCGTCCAGGACCTGGCGCCAAGGCTGCGGGCCGCCTCGATCAGCTCCTCGTCGATCGCCTGCAGCGAGAGGAAACAGGTCAGGATCATGTAGGGCAGATAGGAATGGACGAGCCCGATGATGATCGCGGGATAGGAATCGGTCAGGTCGATGGTCGGCAGGCCCGGAAGAACCAGATGCACGGCCCGGTCCAGGACGCCATCGGGTCTCAGAACAATCGTCCAGGAAAAAATGCGCACCAGTGCATTCGACCAGAACGGCAGAACGATCAGCAGGAACAATGCCTCGCGCCAGCGTCCCCGGATGCGTCTGGCGAGCCAGTAGGCGGCGGGAAAGCCGATGATGGCGCACACAAGGGTGACATGAAATCCCATCTCCAGGGAACGCCACATCAGATCCTGGAGGTAGCCCTTGGTGAAGAAGGCGTCGTAATGCTTGAGGGTGAACTCGCTCGCGTGTTTCCCGAAGGGGCCCTTCTTCTGGAAACTGAAGTAGAGCATGGCCGAAAGCGGCAGGAAGATCGTCACCGCAAGCCACAGATAGGCAGGTCCTGTCAGCCACGCGATCGCCCAGCGGCGCCGGGTTTCAACACGCATGGCCGGAACCTTGCCGAATGCCGGACGATCCTTCCGCCCTTCGGCGCAAGGATCGTCCGGCGTGTTCTAGGTGCCAGCTATTCGGCGTAATAGGCTTTCGTCTCTTCCCAGATCTCGAGGAAGGCTTCGCGGGTCTCGTCGGAAAGCGGCGCCATGAACTGGAGATTGGCCGTGGCATTGGGATCACCGAGGACCTGGCGGTTGAATGCGTCCTCGGGCAGCTGGTTCATGGCCATTGCATTCGCCGAAGCGGGCGCGCCGACTTCGGTATCCCAGCGCACGAAGTGTTCCGGGCTCACCATGTAGTCGATGAACTGGAGCGCGCCTTCGGCATTGGGGGCATCGGCGGCAACGGAGAGTCCGTCAAGCCATGCAATCGCTCCTTCTTCCGGGATGAGGTAGCCGACCGGCAGGCCGAACGCCTTGGCGCTGCGCGATGCCGATCCCGACCAGTAGACCGCGACATCGAAGGCGTCGGCGGCGAATTCCTTGTTCCACTCGTCCTCCGATGACCAGAACGTGCGGATCTGCGGCTTGAGATCGCGCAGTTTCTGCCGGATCGCGTCGAGGTCTTCGGGGGCGTTCATGTTCTGACCGGTGGCAAGGGCGGCGAGATAGACGTTCTCGACGGAATCGTCCCTGACTGCGACGTTGCCGGCATGGGCCGGATCCCACAGGATCCCGATGCTGTTGCCGGGATCGACCTCGTCGGTGTCGTAGGCAATGGAGGTGACTCCCCAGGTCCAGGCGACGCCGTAGAGTTCGCCGTCAAGCGTGAATTCCCCGGCATCCCGCAGGCCGGGCGAAAGGTCGCCGAAATTGGAGATGGCGGCGCTGTCGATGGACTGGATGAGGCCTTCCTCGGCGGCCTGCCGGGTGTAGGCGCTGTTGATCAGCACGACGTCATAGGCTCCGGGGCTGGTGCGCAGCTTGGTCAGCATTTCCTGTTCGGAATTGAAGTGGTCGTGCACCACTGTGTGACCGGTCGCGGCCTCGAAGGCCTCGACGCCCCAGGCTTCGTCGGTCCCGTAACCCTGCCAGTTCAGCACCCTGACGTCTTCTGCGGCAAGCGGATGGGCAACCACAGCAGCGGCCACCAGTGCAGAGGCAAGAATCCCTGACTTGTGCATACCTCGTATCTCCCAGATCTTTTCGTGTTCCGGACATCGATCCGGTCGGCAAACGCTGGCACAGCACCCGCCGCTAGTCAACGCGAATGCCTTCCGCGAACACGGCACGGAGTTGTCGCGATCCGGAACCAACGCACCAGACATACCGGATTTGCGGAAGGCTTGCGGCTGGTGATCCGACCAGTCAGGTGCAATGCGGGCATGCAGCACGGTCTTCCAGCAGACGAAATGCCTCTTGTAACGGAGGACATGGCCGGTCACGCCGGAACCGGGTGCGATGTGACCGCACCGGGCGCGATGCCCTCAAACGCTCTTATGAGATCCCTCATCTTTCAATGCCACACGCCCGGTTGGGCAGGACCGGTCGTTGTTTGTGTCTTCTGTGAATGGGATCATGACGTTACCGAAAACCGTGAATATGTCTCCATGGAACGGCCCGTACCGGGTCGTTGACCGGGAGGTGGTGCGCCGGAGCGGCTGGGGCTTCCGCATCCAGTATGACCGGCTGCATCCGATCACGGCCAACACGCGCTTCCTGAAATTTCCGGGCCGGCATCGCAAGAACTTCGGTTCACGGGTGCTGGTTCTCGGCCGCAAGCGGATTGCCGAGACGCTACGGTCATCGCCTGCTCGAGACCTTCGTCAACCTCCGGCCGCTCGGGCGGCTACGCCGCCGAAGAGGTCACATCCAAGCTCGTCTTCGTCAAACCGCTTGCCGCTGTTGGCGGGCGCAAGCCGACCACCATGGAGGTTCCAGACGCATGATCGCCGCAGACCAGATGCGCGCCCTACCCGCCTGCTTCAGGAGCACCCCCGATCCCCGGAGCAAACGCAGGAAGGCGCTGTGGGATCGATACCATCCTCGCCACCGCCACAACCCTGTGCGGCATGTGTGGCTACAAGGCCATCGGCGAGTGAGCACAGGACCTGAGCCAGACGCCTACCACCAACACCATCCGCGAAGTCCTGATCGGAGTCGTCCCCGAAGACCTCGACCGCGCCATAGCACGCTGAAACAGGGATCACGCCTGGCACGACCAGGTCAACACGTTCGACGGCAGGACCCTGTGCAACGCCATCAGCGACGACGGGTCCTGAACCCATCTGGTCGCCACCGAGAGCCACGACTCCAAGAAAACCAACGAAATCGATGTCCACACAGGAACAGTGATGAGAAAGAACGGTCGTGCATTTGGCGTATCCGTTCGGCCAAGACATCGTGGATGACCCGTCATCCACGATGTCTAGCGGGGCCGATACGGCGCGGCCGCTCATCCTACCATGAACACTTGGAGCGGCACCTCGTTCAGCACCTCGCAACCGTTGTCCGTAACCCGAACCGTTCCGCTGATTTCGATATCGATATCGCCCGGTGCAATGCAACCGGGGAGTAGATGGAACGTCATGTTGCGCTCAAGCAACCGCTTTTCTCCCGGCTGGACACTCAGAATGTGGCCCTCTCCCCAATCGGGCGGAAAGTTCAATCCGAGCGAGTAGGCCGAGCGGTGGAAATGCGTCGAACCGAATCCAGATTTGGCAAACAAATCGTGGCACGCCCTGTCGACTGTTTCGCAGCTTACGCCCGGCCGCATCATGTCGACCGCCAATTCGAATGCGTCCTTGGTGGCCCTTTCCGTTCGACAGGATTCTGGAATCCTACGAGTTACTCCCGGAATTGACATACATGATGAGCACTGAGCAGCTTTGCGGTATGTAGCTCGATTTCATACTTGCCTCGCCAGCCGGAGTTGAGAGACGCGGACCCAGGACGGGTCCGCGCCTTTTTCTTGCGCTATTGTGAACGTTCAACTATTCGGACGCGGATATGCCGACCAGCAATCGAACCGAGACACCGCCGATCCATGACGTGGACCACCGGTTACTATGACTGAACTCACGCACCCGTCTGGCACAAAATGAAAGAGGTCTCATATGAGACCCAGTAGAGAGATCCACGCTGTCAGTGTTCCGTACGAAATGAATGATGGTCCCGGCCAATATCGGATCGGGCTTCTTGTTCCGGCGGAGGACGCGGTAAGTGAACGGGACTTCCGTCTCATGCTACCGGACGACTCGGTCGCCGTTTTCACCAATCGGATTGAAACAACGAGAATTTGTACCCTCGACGAACTCAAGAAGATGGCGCCGCTGTTGCAGAAAGCGGCATCGATGGTGCTGACGGACGATCGCGTGGACGTTCTCAACTACAGCTGCACGTCGGCAACTGTAGCGATCGGCTACGAGAACGTTGCCAACAGCCTCTCCGTGGCGCGGCCCGATGTGCCGGTGGTAACGCCGATCTCGGCGGCCGTGGTCGCGTTTCAAGCGCTTGAGGTCGAAAAGGTTGCTGTCGTGACGCCCTATCCCAACGACGTGAATGTCGCCATGTACGACTACCTGGAGGCGGAGGGCGTTTCCATCCGCGGTTTCCATGCTTTCGAAGGCCTGTTCACTGATTACGAGGTCAGCCGTCTGCCGCCGCAGGCTCTGTACGAGGCGGGGCTGGAAGCCAACAACCCGGAAGTCGAGGCAGTTTTTCTGTCTTGTACAGGCGTCCGCTCGGCCGAAATCGTGGAGGAACTCGAGAACGCCCTCGGCAAACCTGTCGTCACCAGCAACCAAGCTGCGTTCTGGCAATGTCTCAGGCTCGCCGGTTGCTCGGCGAAGGTTCCGGGATTTGGTCGGCTTCTCACGATCTAGACAGCCGTTTGGTAGTACGCTCCGCTGCGACGATCTCGTGTGGGTGTAGAAGCAACGATGATTTTCAACCCAGTTCTCTGACCCGGTGTTGCGCGCTGTGCAGTGGCCACTACTCTGGACATGGACGCCAACAACCTGATCCATCTCGAGTATCCCGAAGATGCCAACATTCGGGTCTCGGCGATGTTCATGCTGCGCCGCGCATTCTGGAGATCTACCGGAAGTTCGGTATCAAGCAAACGTTCTTCCTGCCGGCCGGATACATCGGCTAGTATCCACACGTCATCGAAGCCGGTCACGAAGTCGGGTTTCACAGCTATATCCACGAGAACCCCGGCAATCTTCAGCGTCTTGAAGAAACTTACTGGCTCGATCGCAGCGTCGAAAAGCATACGGGCCGACGGCCGCGTGGAGTCCGGGGGGCGCTATAGCTTCTCGCTCCATTCGTCCGACCCGCCAACCGCCTTTTCTCCGAGGTGTCGTGGAAAGGCGCGTTTTCCTGGTGGGTGCGAACCCCGCCCAACAACTGTGCTTCGGTTGGTAGCAGGCAGGGCAATTTACGGAGGTAGAGATGTAGATCGAAGCACTCATAACCAATTGCCAGCGGTTGATTGGCCTATGTTGATTTTCGCCAAAAATTCGACATGGGAGGTCCAGGATGACCGCACCCTTGGCAATCTCACACGCCGACTGCACCCCGGAAAAATTGCACGAGTTGGCTGACCGATGCAATGACAAACGGCGGTCCTTGCCGGAAAGGGGCCCGTTCGAGCTGCGGTTTCCTGACCCGCAGATCGTGATCAGGTCATGCCCGGCACGAGGTTCATGTGGACGACGCGCCAGTTTTCGGGATGGCGGTCGGTGGCGACATAGTGATCGATACGCGTGACGGAAAGATTGTCAGTCGCGAATCTCAGTGAGGCATCGGGATCGAGCCCGAGCGCCAGTCCGAGTGCCGCGCGAATGGTGCCTCCGTGAGCCACGGCGATGATGTCGCCCCCTGCCCACTCTTTGGTCAGGCGGTGGATCACGGGATTCACGCGTTCGCACAGGTCGGCAAAACTCTCCCCGTTGGGAGACTTCTCGGTTGCCGGAGCGAGCCAGAAGCGATGGGCGGACGCAAGTGAAAAAATTTCACTGTGCGTCCTGCCGTGCCAGTCGCCGAAATCCTGTTCACCAAGGCCGGTTTCAACCAGGGGATCGATGCGCCGACCGCCCGCCGAGGCGATTCCGGAGGCAGTCTGCATTGTGCGGCGCAGGTGGCTCGTCACCCAGCGCGCCTTGCGCGGAAGGATCGCGTCGAGCACCTGGAAACTCGCCGCATCGTCGGTATCCGCATTCGGATCCGTCGCGCCGTAGATCCGGCCGTTGGTTTCGGTGACGGGCGCGTGGCGCACCCACCACCAGCGGGTCTCGGTCATGTCATTGTCCCTTCATGTCACTGAAACGACGCCTGCAAGGACGCCAACCTCCGCGGCCTGCTGGATTGCGCCGAGAACATCCCCGGTCTTGCCTCCAAGGGTACTTCTTGCAATCCACGCCACGAGATATGCTGCGAGACTTCCTGCCGCGAGTGCGGCAATCCACGCCCAGGGGAACAGGAGCACCACGGCAAGGGCAGTCGCGATGACGAGCGAAACGAGGGTGTGGTCGAAATCCGGCTCGCCCGCTTCGGCCGCCAGTCCATCCGCCCTTGCAACGGGCATCATGCGCATGGCGACCGCCATCGAGGACCGGGAAAATGCCCCGGCGACGACAAGTGCTGCCAGGACCTGAATGCCGTCGTGAAGTTCTGCCAGCGCTGCAATCCGGGCGCCGATCGCCATGATGAGCGCTATCGTGCCGAAGGCACCTATGCGGCTGTCCCGCATGATGTCGAGCTTGCTTGCCCGGTCGCCGCGGGCACCCAGACCGTCCGCAAAGTCCGCAAGGCCGTCTTCGTGAAGGGCACGGGTGAGAACCAGCATGACGAGGATGGCCGCGATCGAGGAAAGCCAGGGCCCGAGTCCCAGCCACTGGGCGACAATGAACCCCAGGGCGCCGGCGAGGCCGATGCCGGCGCCGACCACGGAAAACATCGCCACACATCGCGCGAGCGTGTGGCGGCCGTCGTGTCGGACCGGTAAGCAGGTCAGGAACCCGGTGGCGGTCAACAGGCTGTCGAGCAGGCCGGGTTTTCCGTGGTCCTCTGGCATGGGTGTGCTTATCGGATTGTTGGGCAGGGAGGTCAAGCTGACGAAGCTTCGCCGAAAGGTATAGATTGAGGCGGATCCCAGATGACGGCCGGCCAGGATGATCGCCACCTTCGACGACATACGGAACCTGATGAAGGATCTTCCCGATGCGGATCCGGATACGGCCGAAGCGGCAAGATCACGTGACAGCCAGCTTACCAAGCCGCCGGGTTCGCTTGGAAAGCTTGAAGGGATTGCCTGCTGGCTCGCCGCCTGGCAGGGACGGTACCCGCCGCGTGCCGTGACGATCGCCTGCATGGTGTTTGCCGGAAATCATGGCGTGACGGCCAGAGGCGTATCGGCGTTCCCCGCGGCTGTCACACACCAGATGGTCGCCAATTTCGAGGCGGGCGGCGCTGCCATCAACCAGTTCGCGCGAATGCTGGGCGCCCGCCTCAAGGTGGTACCGCTGGAACTCGAAAGGCCGACCGGCGACTTCTGTTCCGGACCGGCGATGACCGAAGGCGAGACATGCGAGGCTTTCCGGATCGGCTTCGAGACGGTCGAGGAGGCGGACATCGCCTGCATCGGTGAAATGGGCATCGGCAACACGACATCGGCGGCAGCACTCGGCGCAGCACTCTTCGGCGGTAGCGGACTCGACTGGGCCGGACCCGGAACCGGCCTCGACCAGGACGGCGTCAACCGCAAGGCGGTGGTGATCGATCAGGGTCTGGAGTTTCATCGCCACCATCTGGGCGATCCGCTCCACGTACTTGCCTGTCTGGGCGGGCGGGAAATTGCCGCCATGGCGGGCGCCATTCTGGCCTGCCGGCTGAGGCGAACGCCGGTGATCCTGGATGGCTACGTCAACTGTGCGGCTGCCGCCGTGCTCGGATGCCTGGAGTCTCGTGCCCTCGATCACTGCATCGCCGGGCATGTCAGCGCCGAACCCGCAGCCGGCCGGTTGCTCGGTCATCTCTCCAAGGAACCGTTGCTCGATCTCGGCATGCGTCTGGGAGAAAGTTCCGGTGCAGCCTGCGCGGCACTGATCGTCAAGGCGGCGGTCGATCTCCACACGGGCATGGCGACCTTCGCAGAAGCCGGCGTGGCCGGGAAGAAGGTCGGCCCGTGACGGAGAACGAGCGCCTGAGTGTTCACCTTGCCAGAGGCATCGGCCGCATGTTTGCGGACATGAACCAGGCGAGCGTGACGGAATTCACCGTCAGGAACGGCAGGAGAGCCGATGTTCTGGCACTCGATGGCAAGGGACGCTTCACGATCGTCGAGATCAAGACGTCGGTGTCCGATTTCCAGTCCGATGCCAAGTGGACCGAATACCTCGATTTCTGCGACTTCTACTACTTTGCCGTGCCGGAGAATTTTCCCAAGGACATCCTGCCGGTCGATCACGGCCTGATTGTCGCGGACCGCTATGCCGCCGCGATCCTGCGTGCCTCGCCCGAATCGCCGATCAACGCATCGCGCCGCAAGGCGCAGACTCTCGCTTTTGCAATCCTGGCCGCAAGGCGGCTGCGGCAGCTGACCGATCCCAAGCTGTAGGACTCGCGCATCGGGCATCCCAATCGGTATCGCGGCGGAAACGCGGCAACAGTCACCGATCGAGTGCGCTGTCATCGCCGTCCGACTGCATGGCGCGCGTGATCAGGTGATCTGTGACGTCCTCGAAGTAGTTTTCGAGTTCAGTATGCAGCTGGCTGAATTCCGGCCAGATCACCCGGTCGAAGAACCGCTCGCGGACGCGCACCATGACGGTCGTCCGCCGTTGCCGTGCATACCGAAAGGGTCGCACGCCGTGCTTGCGGCAGATCGCAACGAACAGCCGGACGGACCACATGTCGGACAGCGACATCTTCATTTCGATTTCTGGTTCGCGATCCCCTTGGGTACCCTTGAGGCGGCCGTGCAGCCGTTCCATTGCAGCCTCGGCGGCAGCCCGTTCCCCGGGATTGCCGGCCCGCCGGAACAGTTCTTCCACCTTGGCAAGTTTCGCCCTGAGGGCATCACTATTGAACATGGCAATCACCAATCTGATCGGCGCATCTCTGGCATAATTACCGGGCCCGGGCTGAAGCCCCGGCACTTCAGGGAAGCCAGGAACACCACCCTGCTGCTGCGCACTACTGAAGGAGCACGGGATCCATGTAAAGATATGACGCTTTCGACGGCACGATGGTTCGCGACCAGATCCGCCGTCGAACTTACCGAAGAGGAGTTCAAGCAGCTGAGGCTGATGAATGGCCTCCACCTGTAAATTCATGCCTGCATGTTGCGGATTCGACGCATTCGAGATTCCTGCGTTCGCCGGTTGTGCCGAATGAAGACGATCGCGGCTGCGCAACGGAATGCGGCCGATGGCCGTGATCCGGCGGATCGCAGACACCATCTCACCATCCCGGGACGGCCACGCGGTTTGACAGCCCCGATGCCGTCATGTACGGCGGCGGGCAGTGTCGCGATGGTTGAAAGAAGGTTCGCTTGACGCCGTTTTCCTTCATTCATTGTGCGGACATCCACCTCGACAGCCCCCTGAGGGGACTGGCGGTCCAGGACGGCAGCGCACCCCAGGTCATCCGCACGGCGTGCCGCCGGGCATTCGAATCGCTGGTAGAGGATGCGATCGACGAGCGTGTCGGATTCGTGGTGATCGCCGGTGATCTCTATGACGGCGACTGGCGGGACTGCAACACGGGCCTCTTCTTCATCCAGCAGATGGGGAAGCTCAACAGCGAGGGCATCGAGGTCTATCTCGCCTACGGCAACCACGATGCGGAGAGCCAGATCACGCGCCGTCTGACGCTTCCCGGCAATGTTCACGTGTTTCCCGCCGACCGTGCGGAAACCTTCATTCATGAACCGACAGGCGTTGCCCTCCACGGACGAAGCTTCGCGACACGCGATGTAACGGAGAACCTTGTCCCGTCCTATCCTGCTCCGCGCCCGGGCATATTCAACATCGGCGTGCTGCACACCGGCCTTGGCGGCACGCGCGGTCATGCCAACTACGCGCCCTGCACTCTCGATGATCTGGTGGCAACCACCTACGACTACTGGGCACTGGGTCATGTCCACAAGGCCGAGGTGGCCCACCGGAATCCCTGGATCGTCTTCCCGGGCAACATCCAGGGCCGTCACATCCGGGAAACCGGGCCGAAGGGGTATGCGCGCGTCATCGTTTCCGAGGGTTCCGTCGACATAACCCCTGTCGCTGCCGATGTCGTGCGATGGGCGCATGTGAGCGTAGACCTCAATGGCTGTGGCGATCGCGACGAGGCGCTGGCCCGCATGCGCCGACAGATCGAGGATGCCGAAGCGCATGAGGCCGATGGCCGGCTGATGGCCTGCCGTGTCGAACTCACCGGCCGGACCGAACTGCACGGATCCCTCGTGACACGCGAGGACGAGCTTCTCCAGGAGGCCAGGGCCATGGCACTTGGACTGGGGGAAGAACGGGCCTGGATCGAGCGTGTCGTGGTCTCGACCGGGATATCAGGCGGCACCGAGATCGATGACGAGAAGCTGAGGGATATCGCAGATCTGATGGCAGGTGCGGGCGATGATCCTGACTTGCTCGAATTGCTCAGAAAGGACTTCTCGAGACTGGCGGCGAAGCTTCCCGCCGAGATCACGAGGAACCCCGGGACCGATCTCCTCAAGCTGGTGACCGATCAGGACTTCGAGGCGCTCCTTCAACAGGAAAGAACCAACGTCGTCTCCCGGCTCCTGAGCAGGTGATCGTGCGAGTCCGTCGCCTCGACCTCCTTCGCTACGGCCATTTCACCGGCCGGATGCTGGAGTTTCCGGATTCCGACCACGACTTCCATATCGTGTTGGGTGTGAACGAGGCGGGCAAGTCGACCTCGCGGATCGCACTCGAGGATGCTCTCTTCGGCATTCCCCTGAGGTCGACCTTCGATTTCGTCCATACCTACCGGGACATGCTGGTCGGCGCGGTTCTCGAACGGCCCGACAGCGTTCTCGAGTTCCGCCGCCGCAAGGGCCAGTCGAACACCCTTCTCGATGCCAATGACCAACCGATGGCACCGGACGCTCTTGCGCCATTCCTGCGAACCGCTGACCGGGAATTCCTCGAACGCATGTTCTCTCTCTCCCACGAACGGCTTCGCAGGGGCGGTCAGGAGCTCAGTGATCCGGAAAGCGAGGCGGGTGCAACACTCTTTGGGGCCGCCACCGGAATCGAAGAGTTTGCCAGACATGTCCGCCATCTGAGGGAAGAGGCGGGCGAACTCTTCACGCCGATCAGATCGGCGAAGAGGCCGTTCTACCGGCTGATTGACCGCCTGGATGAGGCCACCTCAAGGTTGAGGGAGGCGACGGTGACAGGTGATGACTGGCAGCGGGTGCGGGAGGAGTGTGATCGGGCCGAAGCCGCGCTGGAGAAGCTCAGGCAGGAGCGGACGGACCTGAGACGCCGAAGCGCGCGCTTCCGGCGCATCCAGCTCGTCTATCCGGACGTGGTACGCAAGCAGGAACTTCTCTTCGACCTTGCCGAACTCGGGGAGGCCCTGCCGTTCCCCGAGAATGTCCAGGAACAGCTGAATGAAGCCCGAAGCGAGGTCGCAAGGCACGCCGGCCAGATCGACGAGCTCGAACGCCAGGTCAAGGAAGAGGAGGAAGCCGGGAAGGAGATCTCGGTTGACGAGAGTCTGCTGCTTCGCGCCGACGAGATCGAATTTCTCGACGAACGCCGGATCCAGCTGCAACCCGAGTGGGAAGATCTCCCCAAACGCCGTCGCGACCTTCAGGAGGTGGAGAAACGGTTGCGGAACTGGGCCACCGAACTCGGCCTGGGGGATTCCGATGGTGGCGAACCGGCGTGGCGTGTTCCGGGTCGAAGCCATGTGAACCGCATCAGGAGGCTTCACACCGAATGGGTTGAGCTCACCCACAGGGCCGCCACGGCCGCTGAACATCTCGAGAAGGCTGCTGAACGGACTCGAACCGTTCTGGGACGCTGTGAACGGATTGGTCCTCCCGATGACGTAGACCGGTTATCAGCTGCGGTGAAGAGCACGGACACACAACCCGACCCCGGATCGGCTCTTGCCGCTGGTGAAAGGGAGCATCATGAGCTTCGGGCTGCCGCCGAGGCTCTGATTCGGCCCCTGCTTTCGGTGGTTCCCGACGAGAACGCGCTCGCGAGCCTCTGGTTGCCTCCACAGGACCGGATTCAGGAAACGAGGGATGCGCTGAAGAATGCGGGAGACCGTCTCAAGGAATGCCGGGATCGTCTCTTCAGGGTGGAACGCGATCTTCTGGAAAGACACAGAGCAATCGAGGAGATCATCAAGGCCGATCATGTCGTCACGCAGGACGAAATCGAACGCCTGAGGGAAACCCGCGATCATCAATGGACCGTCGTTCGAAGGTGCTACGTCGAAGGAACAGGGGAACCCGATGTCACGATAAAAGAGGGCAGCGAGGATCCCGTGACTGCCCTTACAGCCTCGATCCTCGAGGCTGACGAGGCGGCGGACCGTCGGTTCGCGAACGCAGAGACGGTTGCGCGCATGACGGAAATCGAACGCAGCAAGCGCGGCCTCGAAGACGAGCGTTCCTCCCGGCAGGCCGAACTCGACGACCTGAGCCACCAATCCGGGAAACTTGAAAAGCAATGGCAGGACATGTGGTCGAACCTTCCCGGTGAACCGCTCGAGCCGGATGCCATGATGAAGTGGGTTGCGGATCACGAGAGGGCCATGAAGGCCCGTGAAGCACGCGACAGCGCCGCCCGGAACATTGAAAGACTGAAGCAGGCCGAGGCCGGCGCGCGAGACCTGCTCATTGCCGAGACTGCGGTCCTGGGCATGACGAAGGAAGGTCTGGAAGGAAAACCCTTCCACGTCGTGAGGTCTCTCGTCACCGAGTTCCACACGGCCCTCAGGGAAAAGAACCAGAAGCGCACGAGTTTCAGGGAAGACCTCGAGGAGGCGAGGAACGAGGAGGAGGCAAGGCGTTCCGCGAAGACGAGACTGCAGGGCCAGGCGGAGACATGGTCACAGGCGTGGCATGCCGAAACCGGGGACTCCGGTCTGCCGGCGCTCGGAGATCCCGGAAATGCCGCCGATATCCTGGGCATCATCGAGGAGATGCGCGGAGACATGGGAAGGGCGAAGGAGCTCAGGGACCAGCGCATCGCCAAGATCGAGCGGGATCTGGAGGACTTCGCATCGCGTGTTCATCGCCTTGGAGATGCCGTGGCGCCCGACCTTGCCGGGAACAAGGCCGATGACATGGCTGTGGAACTTGTCAGACGCCTGAAGGAAGGACAGAGGAAGCAGGAACGCCTCGAGCGCATCACGGCATCCATTTCCTCGAAGAACCGGGAACTGGAGAAGAGGAAGGAAGCCCGCCGTCAGGCGCAGGAGACGATCGACGATCTCATGACGCTCGCCGGTGTCAATTCCATCGCGGGACTCCGGAATGAAATCGAACGCTCGGACCTCGTCCGCCAGAAGAAGAAAGCAGTTTCGCAACTGACCGTATCGCTGGCGCAAAACGGAGGAGGTCTGCCTGAAAGTGCGCTGGAGAAGGAATGCGAAGGCGTGGATCTCGATCAACTGAGGGCCGAGGCCACGGAGACCGAGGACAGGCACCATGGTCTCGACGGTTCGATCGAGGAGGCCCGTCTTCGTCTCCAGGATGCCGAGACGACACTCGATTCCATCGGGGGTGGCGATGCGGCCATCTCGGCTGCGTGGGACCGCCAGGCAGCACTTTCGGAACTTGAGCAGCTCTCGACGAGGTATGTGCGCGCGCAGACCGGTTCGAGACTCCTTCAGTGGGCCGTGGATCGTTATCGCGCCGAGCAGCAGGCGCCGCTCCTCGAGAAGTCAGGTATCCACTTTGCGACCTTGACGCGGGCCTCTTTCACCGGGCTCAAGATCCGCTATGACGAGAAGGACCGTGCCCTGCTTGCCGGTACGAGGCCTGATGGTGCCGAGGTCGACGTCGCGAACATGAGTGACGGCACGGCGGACCAGCTCTATCTCGCCCTGAGGATCGCCGCGATCGACGGCTGGCTGGAAGGGAAGTCAGCCCTGCCGTTCGTTGCCGATGATCTCTTCGTGAACTTCGACGACGACCGCACGGTTGCCGGACTGAAGGTGCTTCACCGATTGGCCGGGAAGTGCCAGGTTCTGGTCTTCACGCACCATGCGCATCTTGTCGACCTCGCCCGTTCTGCGCTCGGGAATGGCGTTTCGATCATCGAGCTCGAGGGCAGTGCTTCTCCCTGAAGTTTCCTTCAGGCCCGTGCCACGCCGAACCGCAGATGCAGTCTGATACCCACGGTCTCCGATCAGGACCCCGGCGATTCGGTCTGGCTTTCAGCCGGATCGCCGAGGTGATGGTGGTCCGGGACGGGAAGGTAACTTTCAGGCTCGAGGACGGACGCGTGCTCAACATGAACACCAGCGTCCCGCAGCTGAGCCATGCCGACCCGGGACCTCAACGGTTCATGCGTTCCAGGGCCGCACTGTCGACACCGTGGTCGCCGCCCTGGCTGCTACCAACCGGAGCCTGAGTTGTTGGGCGGAATTCGCACCCGCCACAGAGAAGCGCCTTGCCATAGCGCACGGGAAATGCGGGTCAACATGTTCCTGTTTGAATGAATGTTTGTTGTAGTCGGCGAACGCCTTCAACGAAGACTCGAAAGCTGTGCGATCGGTTTTCGTGCGATAGGAAGCAAGCCATGCGTCTCGCGCCCCGACGCTTTTGAAACTCTGGAATCAGACGCGAAATTACGGCGGCAGGTTGAACGACTTGATCGGGGTCGCGATAGCCGCTCCCGCTCAACAGGCGACGTGCCTGCGGAGCATCCGGAAACGCCCGCAGAACGGCTTCCGGCTCTCCAATATACCACGCTTCCAATTCCCGACAAACCACGCGGACGAGCACATCGCAGCGGCCTGCCTGCCGGCATAGCCGGATGAGTTCATCTTTGACCTGGTGGCAATCGGCGCTGTCCTGATCGCGCACCACGACGAAACGCACGCCCGGCTCGCGCCATGCTCTCAGCTTGCGTGGGATACTTTTTTCCAGATCTTGTTTTCCATCGTGGGGGATGCATTGGAACACAAGCCCCGGAAAGAATCGCGGCAGTAGTCTGTCAATAAAGTCTGCCATAGAGGGCTCTTCCACCAGGAAGACAAGCTTGCTCACGGATCGACACCTTCGAACAAACGCTGCTTCCACAGGGCGCCGGGGAGGTCCCCTTGCTCGATCAGATCCCGGAGTAGCGCGTTGTCTCCGGCGCGCTCCACGGTGGAGAACCCGTCTGTTTTCCGCAGCAAGTAGATTTCGTTCAATTCCGCCCCGCTCAGGAAGTCGGGCGAGTGGGTCGCGACGAACACTTGGCCGCCCCGGCGCGCGTAGTCCCTGAACTCCTCGATGAGCTCGCCAAGCAGCGACGGGTACAATTGATTCTCCGGTTCTTCCACAGCCAGCAGCGGGTGGGGTTTCGGATCATGGAGCAACACCAGATATGCGAACATCTTGATCGTACCGTCGGAAACGTAGCGAGCGATGAATGGGTCTTTGAAACTGCCATCCTGGAAGCGCAGCACCAGGCGGCCATCCTCCGTCGGCCGGGCCTCGACATCCGTCACACCGGGCACGCGCGAACGCATCGCTTCAAGTACAATATTGAATTGCTCGCGGTGGTTTTCGTACAGGTATTGCGCAACCTGGGCGACGTTGTCCCCTCTTGTGGAGAGGTGCTCGGCATAACCAGCCTCAGCGCTCGGCCGCGCATCGGCAATGTGGAAGTTCGATACGTGCCAATTCTCAATCAGGCTGCGGAACTCAGAAACAACGCGAAACTCCCGAAACTGGCCTAGACCCTTGATGGCCAGGATGCTCGGGTCTTCGAGCTGGTACCCTTTTCGTACTTCCCGAGCGCCTTTTTTGCCGTATGCAGACTCGTTGGTGATCGCGGTTCCCTGGCCGCGTCGAAAGTCCACGAAATGCCAAGGTTGACCGTACCGGCCCCTGCGGTAGCGAAGCACCTCCCTATCAACGACCACACGACCGTCTCCCAGGGCGACCTCCAACAGATACGTAGCCAATCGCCCGCCGCTCTCGCGGAACTTCACCGTGATGCTCACCGGGCCGTCTTGTCCCCGGCTGACCAACTCGTGAAAACCTCCGCGCCGGGCCACTGCGGCTGCGACGTTGTTGGTGAGAGCGTCTTTCAGGAACGAAAAGACATCGAACAACGTGGATTTTCCGGTACCGTTTGCACCCACCACAACAGTCATGGGCGGCAGCTCTTCGAGCTTTACATCCCGAAAGACCCGGTAGTTCTTGACCTCGATTTGCTCAATCAGCATCAGCTATCCCTCTGCCACGTATTACTTCTAATTCCGCAATATAGGCGAAAGACCTTTGTGAGGAAGAGTATCCGTCGATGGTGGGGGCAGACCGCACGATCGCAAGCGACACGCGAACCCGGGCGCCGAGGACTAAGATTTGATTGTTACTGGAGTGCGAGATCCTGTCCGCGACATCGGTCATGCCACATCTCCGAGCAGGAGGGCGGTGAGGGAGGCCGTAAGGTTAGAGGCGACCTCTGAAGCGGACGCCGCACATATGACGGCAGACCGTGCCATTTCAACCGTCTCCGTGTACAGTCTTTGAAGGGCAAGCGGTGGCACTAGCACAGGAAAACCACCTGGCTCGGTTTGTTGATGCTCGCGATTCCTGTCGTTCTTTTGGCTACCGACGGAAAATGCGCTTTGCCGTATGCGCTGCCGGCCATGTTTCCGGGTAAGGCGAACGGGGCGTCCAGTTGTTTGGTGTAGTGGCAGCCCAGGTCCTGAGCGCCGATGGAGTCGATGCCGGCGTGCTTGGCTTTGAACGCCGCCATCGGACGTCTCGAGCGGTCACAGAGCGTGTCATCGGCCTGCGTACCGTCCGCCAGTGCGTGCTCGAACAGGACGCTCACACCGTCGGTTAGAATCCAGCCTGCATCCTTCAGCAGCCCATCCATCTTGACGCGCGAGAATGCTTCGGTGGTTGCGGTCATGCGGCCGTCCATGGGTCGACAGCATCGACGCCCGGGCCCTTAAAATCCCGCACAGTCCGCGCCACCAGAACGGTGCCGCGCGAGCGGGATATGGCGGCAATCTGGCAATCAGCCTCTCCTATGAACCAGCCGGCGCTGCGACGGCCTGACGTCGCATGGGCACGTGCAGCGGCGTTGTCGAACGGCAGAATCCGATCGCCGAAGCCCAGCTCGAGCCACCGGGTCATGGAGGCTTCCAGCGTGTCATGTCGTTGGCCGGTCGGCGTGATCGCCACACCGTACAGCAGTTCCGCTTCGCTGAATGTCGTCAGAAACAAACACCTTGCGTCCTGCTCTGCAATCCACGCTGCGACCGTGGGCGCCGGAACCGGGTGCATAAGCTCGGTGGCCACATTCGTGTCCGGCACGGACATCCGATGCGGCTCAGGCGAAGTCCAGAGGTTCTCGCATCGAGCCACGCGTCGGAAGCTCGAGCACGATACCGCGAAAGGGACGCGAAGCACTCGTGGGTGATCTTCGCAGGTCTCTGGGGCCGGCCTTCCCGTCACTCACGGCCTCGCACAGGATGATGCGCACCGCCTCTTCCAGAGCGGCTGTGGTCGGCAGCGCGTGCGCTCAGGTGCGTCCTCATATCGAGCTTGCGTATCGTGATGCTCGCCATTGGTCGCACCTCTACATGGTTCGGGACGAGCCCAAACTATTGTTTGCTTGCAGTTCAAGCAAGAGCACATAGCCGCGCTGGAACGAAGCGCAGACACTACTGCGAAGGATCGCGATGCAGGCATTGAGATCGCCGCGAACGGGGCACAGGTCCCGGACTTTGGTCCCCTGTTCTCCTATGCCGCGCAGAGATCCGTTCCTTCTTCGCAAGACAGTCGCTGCCGGAAAGCAGCGGGAGAGAGTATGGGCACGGCGAATGCCTCCGCGAACTCAAGGATGTCGGCGTCGCCGGTTACCAGCGCGTCAGCACGTCCGGCAAGCGCCAACTCCAGAAACGACCGATCGAAAGGGACGCGGCACTCGGGGACCGTCGGCGGAGGGTCCGGTACGTTGACGGTTTCGCAGAATGGAAGATAATCGTCGAGGAGATCCTGCCGGTCCTCGCCGTTCAGCGCGAATTTCGGATAGGCGAGGACGCGAATCAGTTCGGCCGTCGTCTCCCGGCCGGCGAGCGGACGGATTCGATCGGATCGCCAGGCACCGCGCATCCACGACAGCGCTCCGGCATGGAACAGTAGCGCCGAAACCAGAACATTCGTGTCAAGAACCGGTCGCGCGGGCGTCATCCGCCCGACTGGGCCCATGTGACCGCGTCGTTCACATCGGTATCCGAGAGCCCGAGCTCGGCCAGCTTCGCACGCACACCATCGGCGCGGTTGACGCGCACCGGCGTGAGCACGATACGGCCGTTCTCCGTGGTCACATCGAAGTACTCGGTAGCCTCCACGGCAGCAGTGACCGCCTTGGGCAGAGTCAACTGGTTCTTGGAGGTCAGTTTGGCGAGCATGATCGTCCCCCGTGCAACGGATGCAAAGTAAGGAAACAATGTTCCCTTGTTATCTCATCGGCAAGAGTCGGGTCGACACCGGTGAGCGCACGGTTTCCCTGTTGTTGTTTCCCGGATTGGACGAAGCTGCTGCTCAGCAGGCTGATGTCCTGGCGTCGCACTGATTGTCGCCGCTGTGCAGGTTGGCCACGCGGTTGAAGGAATGGTCTGGTTTGTCCTGACTGTGCGAGGCCTCCGGCATGCCCGGAGTTCTTTTGTTTTCCTGATCCTCAGCGTCGAGCATCGTCTCCGGACGGTCCGGCGACGTGCCGCCAGGTTGTAAGGAGACCGACCATGCCAAGAACACAGACGATGACCCCGAGTCGCGCCTGGATGATCGAGCAGATGCGGATCGGCAATCTGGTGCAGTCGGCGCAGCTACATTACCTGCACTGCATCAGGGATCTCGCGCGGCATTGCAACACCGTGATTGATCATCTCGAGGCGGAACAGGTCCGCAAATGGGTCCTGAAACTGATCGAATGTGGCCGGTCGCCGGCCTCAACCAATTCGATTCTTCGGTTCACGCGCCGCATGGAAACAGCGCGGATCCTGTAAAATCATTGCAAAGCCCGACCGTGTCGCTGAAATGGCGTCACCTTCGGGAAAACATATAGTGCGCGCCGGGCCCCCGGTATTCACGTGACGACATGAGCTTTAGAATCCATGACTCACTCCCGCTTTCCCAATCTTCTCTCACCCATTCAGATCGGGCCCCGCCGCCTTCGCTGCCGGGTCCTGATGACGGCACACGAGATCCGGCTTGGTGATGGCGGCATCCCCGGTGCGCGTTACGCCGCCTATCATCGGGCAAGGGCCCGAGGTGGGGCCGGCCTCCAGATAACTGGCTGCACGGCCATCCATCACACCGGTGGGCTCGGGTCCGACGGCGTGCTTGCCAATGTCGACGACTCCATCATCGACGGCTATCGCATGCTGTCCGGCGCCGTCCACGAGGAAGGCGGCGTCATCCTCGCCCAGCTCGGCCACAGCGCCGCAACCATCCATGCCACCGAGCCTGGCGCCCCGGTGTGGGCACCCTCGGCGGTGGCGGGCGATCTGATGCGGCGCGGGCAGCGTGCGCACGCGATGAGCATCGGCGAAATCGCCGAGATCGTCGCTGCGTTCGGCGCCGCCGCCTGGCGCAGTCGTGAAGGCGGGATGGACGGTGTCGAGATTCTGGCCGCATTCGGGTTCCTGGTCGCGGCGTTCCTGTCCCCGGCGACCAATCGACGTGCCGACCGCTACGGGGGCAGCCTCGACAACCGGATGCGGTTCTGCCGCGAGGTGGCCGCGGCGGTACGCGACGCCGTGGGTGCCGACGGAATCGTCGGTCTTCGGCTTCCCGGTGACGAGCTGGTCGAGGGCGGGCTCGAGCTTGAGGAGATGAAGGCCGTCGCCCGCGCCATCGAGAGCGATGGGAAGGTGGACTACCTCAACGTCATCGCCGGTACCAACATGGACCGCCTCCAGCGCGCCGGGCACTGGCCCCCGACTCCCGCCCGCCACGGTCTGTTCGTGCACCTCGCGGCCGGTATCCGCTCCGTCGTCGAACTCCCGGTGTTCACGGTCGGACGCATTACCGATCCGGTCCACGCTGAGCGGATCCTCGCCAGCGGCGAAGCCGACATGGTGGGCATGACCCGGGCCCAGGTCGCGGATCCGGATCTGATCACCAAGCTTCGCGAAGGCAGGCTCGACGACATCCGGCCATGCGTGGGCGCCAACGTGTGCATCCGCAACGGTTTCGAGGGCCGCTCGATCGGCTGCATCCACAATCCGCAGACGGGGCGCGAGCTGACCTGGGGCGAACCGACGGCGGCCGCGAAGAGCTTCGACGTGGCGGTGGTCGGCGGCGGCCCGGCCGGGCTCGAAGCGGCGCGGGTGGCGGCGCTGCGTGGCCATCGGGTCACGCTCCACGAGCGCTCGGAGCATCTCGGCGGACAGCTGCGCACCTGGACCCGGCGCGGCTCCAAACGCGAGTTGCAACGCATCATCGAATGGCAGCACCGGCAGCTCGAGCGATTGCAGGTGCAAATCCGTCTCGGGCACCGGGTGGACTCGGCGGCCGAGCTCGACGGCGCGGAGGTGGTCGTGCTCGCAGCGGGCGCACGCCCCGGGCCGGTATCGGTGGAGGGTGCGAGCGAGCACGGCGTGAGCCTTTGCACGGCCCTTGAGGTTCTCGACTCGGACTTTGCTCCGGTTGCGGACCAGCTTGTGTGGGACCGGGTCGGAGGCGGCGCGGCCGTGTCGGCAGCCGAACACCTGGCCGAGGCCGGATGCCGGGTGGTGCTGGTCACTCCCTCGATGGCGGTGGCCGACGACGTCGACATTACCAATCGCGTGCCACTTTATCGCAGGCTGTACGAGAACGCCGTGACGATGCTGGCGGACTGCGACGTCCTCCGTGTCGACGCGGATGGGGTCGTGGTGACGAACGTCTATACCGGCCGCGAGTCGACGATTCCGGGAATCGAGCGCGTGGTCGTGTGCGACGCCGCCGAAGCCAGCGGCGAACTGGCCGACGTTCTCCGCAATGCCGGCCTGCGTGTGCTTGTGGCCGGCGACTGCGTGTCGCCGAGAGAGGTGGACGTCGCGATGGCGGAAGGAGCGCTCGCGGCCCGGGAGATATGAGGCGAGACCCGCCGCTTCACGGGTCGCACCGAACCTCCTGCAGCATCCGCTCACTGACGGCGCGATCGGTCGATTCCTCGGGAAACCTGATCGCGGTAGTGACACCCTGCCCGGCGAACGAGAGTAGGTCTTCCGTACACTGCCTCCAGCACGACCTCGTCGGGAACCGGGACCGGGCAGGCACGCCAGGCCCGGTCGAATGTATTCCGGAGAATGTTCGTTCTCCGCCCGGGCACAAACGGGAAACTTTCCGGGGGAGATCCGGCAGGTACTTCTTCAGGCGATGCGGCGGGCGACCTCGGTTGCCACGTCCTGGCCGGAGAGGAGGGCGCCGGCTGCCGTTGCCCAGAGCAGGGGATGGCAGGCTTCGCCGGCGAAGAAGATGCGATCGGCGACCGGTTCCTTGAGGACGCTGCGCATCCACGCGTAGCCGGGATCGGCGGATGCGTAGGAACCATGGGTCCAGGGATCGTTGTCCCAGGCGGTGTAGTTCCCCTTGACGAAGGCTTTCTCGATATCGTTGCCGAGCGAGGCCTTGACCTTCTCGAGACCGAAGGCGATGGCGGCGTCATTGCCCTCGGCAATGAGCTCCCGGCCGAAGTCGCCGCCGACATAGCCGAAGGCAAGATTGCTGCCCGAAATGTTGGTGAGGAAACCGACCGCATCGGCGGTCTCGGGCCTGTATTCGAAGTAGCCGTCCTCGCCGAGGCCGAAGATGTCGCGGGAGAACTTCAGGGCGATATGGTTGTAGGTCCCCATCGAGATGCGGTGGAACGACTCCTCCTTCTGCGGATCGAGTGCGGGCGTGAACCGGAGGTCACCCGAGGCCAGCATGCCGGTCGACACGGTCACGATGACGGCCCGGGCCTCGATGGTGCCCGAAGAGGTCGTGACCTTCACGCCCTCGCCACTCCAGTCGATCGAGGAAACCGGTGTCTCGAGCGCCACGGGGAGGTCGCGCCCGTAGTGCGCGATGAGGGTGCCGAAACCCTCTCTGCAGTACCAGTCGTTGGAACCGGTTTCGGAATTCCAGTAGTCCACGCAGGAGATGTCCTTGAGATCCTTGCCCATCGACCAGCCGCCGATGTAACAGGCGACAAGCGGCGCCCAGGGCCCATCATCGGTGACGACTGAGGCGGCATCGACATCGTGACCCTCTCGCCCCGCATCGAGAATCGCATTGGTGGCGGCATGGTATGCCGCCTCGATTTCCAGCCAGGCAGCGTTGCCCAGGCGTCTGGGACCATCGTAGAGACCGTATCCGCCGCTGCCGGAGGGATAGACGTCGAAGCCGTTGGCCTTGGCGAAGGGCACGAACGGATTCATGTGGGCGTTGTGGAGCCAGTGGCAGCCGTGGTCATACGGCACGTCGAAGGTCTCGCTTTCGGTATGGGCGCGCCCCCCGATCCTGTCGCGCGCCTCGACCGTCGCCACGGAAAACCCGAGGTCCATGAGGGTCCGTGTCGCCGCAAGGCCGGCGGCACCGGCGCCGATAACGGCGATATCCGGCGATGAGGGAACCTGTGCCGCCGCGGGCAAGGCTGCGGCTGCGGCTGCGGTGGCAAGGAAACGCCGTCTGGAAAGGCGTGTCATGCGTCGTGTCCGGTTTCGTCCATTGTGGACGTTGATTCACGAACCGGCAATTTCGCCGGTCATCCGCCGGTGATAACGTGCCGGTGTCCCGAATGCCGGGGGCTGGTACCGATGGCCCGTCGACACAGAAGCCGTGCCGGGCAGGAGGGCGAACGCAAGGCGCTTCACCTGCTGCCCTGGTGCCAGGTGCACAACCTGTTCCCGCCCATCGATCCCGGCATCGTCGACGGCCTCAACGACTACATCGCCCGTAGAAAGGAAGAGATCCACGTCCCGGCCGCGTGAGCGCGCTTGAGGAGACCTTGTGCCGCACCCGGATCAGGGTGCACTCTTTCCGTCGATCCAGGATCTACAGGAGAGAACAATGGGTGGATTACCCGTCATTTCCGCTGACAGTCACGTTCAGGAGCCGCCCGAGCTCTACAGCGAGTGGCTGGACAAGCGGTACAGGGAACGCGCACCCCGTTTCGAGGAATCGGACGGCGCGACCTACTTCGTCGTCGACGGCAAGAGGCCGCGCCGCATCGATCTTGCCATGGAACGTGCCGGCGAGGACGATCAGGATCGCGAATTCCGGAATGATCCCAGCGGCGGGCGCGATATCGACCGGCGCCTCGGGGACCAGCAACGCGACGGAGTCAGCGCCGAAGTCATCTATCCGAACAGTTCGCTCTTCCTCTACAACTCCCGGGATCCGGGCTACCAGTTTGCCGTGGCCCGCGCCTACAACGACTGGGGCATCGAGCTCTTCGGGGGACATCGGGACCGCTTCGTGCCCGTCGCCATCGTTCCCGTCATCGATCTCGACGAGGCCGTTCGCGAGGTCGAACGGGTGGCAAAGGCAGGATACCGCAGCATCAAGATACCGCTCACCGTGGAGAGCCGGCCCTACAACCTGCCGGACTACGACCGGTTGTGGTCGGCGTGCGCCGATCACGATCTCGTCGTCTCCCTCCATGCCTTCTCCGAGAGCGAGGACTACTACCCGGAGGACTGGGGCGAGGAGGAAGGCCATGGCGGCGCGCTCGCCCACATGGCGATGAGCATGGCGAGGGGCCAGGACCCGGTGGCGCTCCTGATCGCGTCGGGCGCCTTGCAGACGTATCCCGATCTGAAATTCGTCGTGGTGGAATGTGGTGCGGGTTGGCTTGCGTGGCTTCTCCATGTCCTCGACGAGCAGGTCGAGAAGAAGCACATGTGGGTCCGGCCCCAACTGGAGATGAAACCCAGCGAGTTCTTTCGCCGTCAGGGCGCCGTGACTTTCAGCGACGATCCTGTCGCTCTCAGGCTGCTCGACTTCACCGGATCCGAGGTCCTTCTCTGGGGCAGCGACTACCCCCATGACGAGGGAACCTTCCCCCACAGCCAGGAGGTGATCGAGCGGACCTTCAAGAGTGTTTCGGCGGAAGACAAGCGCCGGATCGTCTACGGCAACTCACGGAGGATCTACGGTTTCGCCTGATGATTCACCGAAGTCCACTCGTGATGGTTGTCACGAGCGATCTCGCCGGTCAGGTCCGGGGCAAGGGCTTCCCGGAAGAGGAACTGGACGAGCGCCTCGAAAAGGGCGTGGGCTTCACGTACACTAACTTCATGATCAACTGCTGGGGCGCGATCCCCGCGACTCCCTGGGGGCCACTGGGCGATCTCGTCCTGATGCCGGATCCGGCAACCGAGGTGAAGGTCGATTTCGGTGACGGCAGTGCGGCCGAGTGGTTCATGCTCGGCAATCTTCGGCACATGGACGCCAGTCCCTGGGACTGTTGTCCGAGGAGCTATTTGGAATCCGCGCTCACGGAACTCGAGGAGGAAACCGGCCTCACCCTCGTCGCCGCCTTCGAGCACGAGTTCCACGACGGCGGAATGCCGGATCGGCCCGGCGATTCCTACAGTCTGGAAAAAGTGAGGCTTGCCGGAGACCTGCCAGGCGTCTTGATCCATGCGCTGAAGGCTGCGGGCGCGGAACCCGAGACATTCCTGCCGGAATTCGGCAAGGGTCAGTTCGAATTCACCGTCAAGCCGGCCCCTGCCATGGCAGCAGCCGACCGGGCCATCATCGCCCGTGAGATGGCGCGTGCCGCCGCGGCCCGCCTGGGACGCCATGTCAGTTTCTCGCCGCAGGTCGATCCGAACGGTCCTGGCAACGGCGTTCACATTCACATGAGCCTGCGTGACCGCCATGGCCGGCCGGCAAGCTTTGCCGGGGACACCCCTTTCGGACTGTCCGACGTGATGGGAAGTTTCGTGGCGGGAATTCTCAGAAGATTGCCGGAGATCGTTGCCGTAACCGCGCCGTCGGCGGCCTCCTACCTGCGCCTCAAGCCGCATTCCTGGAGTTCCGCCTACAACAATCTGGGCTGGCGGGACAGGGAAGCGGCGATCCGCATCTGTCCGGTCTCGGACGTCCCCGGCGCCGATGTCGGCGAAGCCTTCAACGTGGAGTTCCGCGCCGGAGATGCGGCGGCAAGCCCCTACCTTCATCTGGGTATCCTCGTGCGCGCCGGGCTCGAGGGCCTGCGGGCCCGCTTGCCGACGCCGGAACCGGCATCGTCGGATCCCGGCTCGGGGAGCGATGCCGAGCGAAGGAATCGCGGTATCGTGCGTCTGCCGATCTCGCTCGACGAGGCGCTTGATCGTCTCGAGAATGAGGAGGGCGGCAGGAACCTTCTGCCGGGTGAACTCTTCGATTCCTACATCATGCACAAGCGCGGTGAACTCGCCGCACTCGAGGGACTGACGGCATCGGACATCTGCCGGCGTTACGCGGAAGTCTATTGACGACGTCGGAACCCTTCTGGCGCGCCAAGTCACTGCGGGACATGACGCATAGTGAATGGGAGTCGCTCTGCGACGGCTGCGGCAAGTGCTGCCTCGTCAAGCTCGAGGACGAGGAGGACGGCTCGATCCGGAACACCGACGTCGCGTGTTTTCTCCTCGATTCCGGGACCTGCCGCTGCAGGGACTACCCCCGGCGCAAGGAGCACGTTCCCGAGTGCATCAGGATCACGCCCGAAACGATCCACTCCCTCCTGGCGTGGCTCCCCGGCACCTGCGCCTACCGCCTGGTCCATGAGGGCCGGGACCTCTTCGACTGGCATCCCCTGGTTTCAGGCGACCCGGAAAGCGTCCACCGCGCCGGCATGTCCCTGCGACATCGCGTGGTATCCGAACGCGATGTCCCGGACGAAGACCTCCCCGACCACGTCGTCGACTGGGAAATCTAGAGGCAGGGGGGATCGGGCGGACGTTCCGGGTTTGCCTGAAGATAACCGTCGCGGGTCTGCGGGAGCCTTTGTCCCAGAAGACCTGAGGCGACGACGGTCCGCAGGATCTGTGCGGTGCCGCCGCCGATCGTGAACATGCGGGCATCGCGGACCATGCGTTCGAGGGGGAGGTTGCGCGAGTATCCGGCGGCGCCGAACAGCTGCAGGGCCTCGTTGGTGACCTTCACGGAGGTCTCCGAAGCGAGGATCTTGGCCTGGGCCGCCAGCAGGGTATCGGGAAAGCCGGCCTCGTTGGAGCTGCAGGCGGCGCGCCAGATCATGAGCCGCGCCGCCTCGAGCGCAAGCTCGAAGGCTCCCTGCGCAATGCCGAGTGCGACCGTTGCGGCGCCGACACGCTGTCCGTTATAGGCATTCATCAGACCGGCGAAACCGCGCCGGAGCCCCCCGGGAGGCAGCAGGAGCATCCCGGCGGGCACCTCGAGGTCATCAAGAATGACTTGCCTCTCGGGCATGGCCCTCAGGCCTATGGCCGGTTCCCGCTCACCGATCGTCAGGCCTGCCGGTGCCCCGGTTTCCGGGCATCGCACCACGAGGAACCCTCCGATCCCCTGCTCAACGCCGTCATCGAAGACGCGGGCGAAGATCAGATGGAGTCTCGATACGCCACCGCCTGCGGCAGGTTCGGTGATGCAGATGGCCGGTTTGTCCCCGCCGAGCACGAGCCCGGCAGCAAGCTCCTTTTGGGCTTCCGTGGCTGATGTTCCAAGCCCTCGGTTTATCCGCATCAGCCATGACGCCAAACCTCACCGGAGCCATCACCAAATTGCAGAAGATACTGGACACAACCGATGTCTGCTGAGAGTGTCAGCACCGTTTCGTGACTCGGATTCAACCCATCACCGTTTGGAAGTCATTGTCGCCACATGGAAAATCGAGGGCTCAAGGGCTTTCTATGTCGCTCCGGTAAACCGGTGTTAACCATTTGATGCATTTCAACCCTATGGCTAACAATACAACATTGTGTTTCCGCGAAGTGTCGCTTGCGAGGTCAGATCTGAAATCTCGATCTAGGGTAAGGTGAAGAACCCTAGGTTGTATGCCATCCTTCGTCTCACCCTGCTTCCATTATGTTTCAATTTCCTCCCGAAGGTCGTTAGCAAGTTTCTCAGGGGCGACTCGCCCCTTCTCCACCGCGGTAACCAAAAGCTGTTTGACGCGGGCTTTCGTAAGTCGGCGGCATCGATTGTCCTCTATTGCCGCAACCACGCGCCGAGCTACCTCGCCAAGCCGGGAATAATCGAGCCTACAAATGTCGACATGTCGATCAACAAGATCCACGACTGGAGTTTGACCCTCTGTGTCTTTTAAAGACTGGCCGTCGGTGTGAATCTCGTCATCCGCCAGCCATACGATATCCAGTCTGTCGAGGCGTTCACCGGCGGCCGCAATTGCCAGCGCCGCGTCTTCTATTTCTTCCACTGTGCCGGTGCCGCATCGCCAGAAAGACAACGTATCCTCCCGCGTACGTAGATCCACCGTTACCGCGTCAGCGGATATCTCACCTTCTGCCAATCCCCGTGCAACATTGCGTGTGACATCCCATTTCGCCCGCGAGAATTTTCTGGTCAAAAACATGGCCGTCGACTAATTTCTGAGATCCTCGACGACTTCATCAATATAGGAACGAAGCCATGGTGTTACCTCGGAATGACTTTTGAGCACCTCTCGCACCTCTAGTCCGCCCCACAACTCTGCTGCTTGAACCGCCGCATCCCTCATCTCCACATCGTCTGAAGAGAGTGCTGCTCGGACAATCCCGGCGCGCCATGCAGACGTTCCCGGTCGCCGCCGGCCAAGACATCGTAGAACCGATGACGCTAAAAATGGACGCCCGGAGTCCATAACCAACGTCCTGAGCCATACCAAAACGCGCTCTACATCCACCAATCGCAACGCCTCGTCAAAAATCAATTCAGCCGGGTGACTAATGCCGTCTTCGAGAGACGTTTCCTCTAATGCCACAATCAATTTAAACTCGCGCTGTTGATTTTCGCGAGGGTCAGCTTCGAAACACACTCTATCGATCACTGCGGGAAACAAACTTTCGCTCAGCGGTGTTTCAAAGAAAACCCTATTGGCCGGTCCGACAACAAGGTTCCGCCCTAATTCAAATAAAGACTTCCGCAACCGCGCTTGATCAAGTGAGACAGCCAAAGAGTCCCTACCGTTGCTCAAAACCGCCACACGCCGTTCAGATTCGCCAGATCGTTCTAATTCAAAAATTGTCGGCGCAAGAAGCCGCGGCATCTCAGATGGTGCGAAGGATTTAAATTCACTCAGCATCAAATAGCTCCCTAGCCTTATCCGTTACAATCGCCTCGAACGCCAATCCTGCTCGTTCGTGCAGATCATTGGCAATCACCAACGATGCCTTCCATTCAATTGGTGCGTCCTCTCGCTGCCAAATGACATCCAGATCAAGAAGGCAATTTAAACAGTTTAACGAAGTGCCAAGCAATCCATAAGACAACGCAAGTCTAGTGTTTTCGTCATATACATATTCGATGCGGCCCATGAAATTTGAGTAATGTTCGGGCAAACCCTCAATCTCCCAATAAACGCACTTTATATAATCTTCAATTCCCACATCCGCTAAGGGTATCGCTATTTTATTTATATATCGAACGACCACACGGTTAATGTTACTCGGCTCCGTTATATTCCGATACGCTTCTAATGCCGCCACGATACGGGGCTCAAACTCTTCCCATCCGCCCTGTTCGAAGTTCGAAGTATTCTGGTAGGGGCGAAGCATATGAATGCTGAGTGTATCTGGGCCGACTCCGACTAATCTTGTTCCCTCTTTCGTAACAAGCTGGATCTTAGCCAAGCCCTCGCCATATTGCAGGTTAGCGGGCTTTCCTTCATGAACTTGCAGCCCAACCTCAACCGCCATTTGTTCTCGAGGTTTCCCGCAATACTCATCGCCCAGCGCAGTCTGAAGTTTTCCAGGAATCGTGAAGTCCCAATCCGGAGTTGGTGCGAACCGAAATTCGCAGAGTGCTTCTTCGATCGGTGGATTCTTGTAGCGGCGACGCTGATCCATGGATTCCATCCTCAAATGTGCGCTACCAACCTGCAGTCATCGGACAATCTTTACCCAACGCTGATCCAGAATACCAGTCAGGTCGATGTCGTTCTCGACCTGCATCACTTTGTCGTCGGGCGCGTTGGTACAGCCGAAACCCTCGACCTAGCGTCCGCCGGCCGGGTTGAGGGCGGGCTGGTGTTCGATATTGAGCGGGTGGGAGCCAGCGCCGCCCCGGTTCATCAGGCACCGACAAATGAATGACGTCCGAGTATTGGTCTCGGCTCAAGTACGGGATCGCGGTCGGCAAGCCCCCATGGCCCTGGTGCGGCCCGGACAAGGCCCTGCCCCAGGTGGAACGGAAAACCGGGCTCGCCCTGGCGCCCGGCCCGGCCGATGCAGTTTGGGTGGCGTTTTCTTCCAAGGGTTCGGTCATCGTCGGCGGGCCGGACATCGGTAAGACGACGATCGTCAACGCGATCCAGCGCATCCTGTCCGCCAAGGGTTCGGGATATTGTTGTACGTGGCAACCGGGCGCGCCGCGAAATAGATGAACGAGGCCACAGGGTTCAAAGCGAAGACGATCCACCGCCTGCTCGAGGTCGATACCAGGGCCGGCGGTTTCCGACGCGATGGCGGGAAACCGTTCGATCGCGACCTGCTCGTGGTTGACGTGACGTCGATTGTGGACGTTATGTTGATACGGGCGTTGCTGGCGGCGATCTCCGACAAAGTCGCGCTTTTGATCGTGGACGGCGTCGACCAGCTGCCCTCGGTGGGCCCAGGCCAGGCGCTTGCCGACATCATCGCCTCCGGCGCGGTGCCGGTGGTGCGTGTGACCGATGTGCTCTGCTATGCGGTGCAGAGCCGGATCGTTACCACCGCCCACGGGATCAACCGGCGCGCCATCCCCGACCTCTCCCGACCGAAGGGCGACAGCGACTTCTATTTCATGCTGGCTGAGGATCCCGAGACAGCAGCCACCCGGATCGTGGAACTGGTGAAGACACGCATCCCGAAGCGTTTCGGCTTCGATCCACTCCGCGACACCCAGGTTCAGCAAGGCCATGCATTCGGCGCCCATACCCGTCGCGATCCGGATGATGAAGGAAGTGCAGGCCGGGTTGTCGAAGCGAATAAGAACTATCGGACAGCTGCCGTTGATTAGGATGGGCGATCCCATTGCAGAGTACGCGGACCTATCTCTGTCCATGGGACTGTTCGAGCACCAACCCATTAACTCCATTCGATTATCTTGACGTCCAGACAGCGCACCGCAAGGCTCCCGTCTCCATATCGCGATTGCCGTTATTCCGCACCGCGTGTTCCTGCGGCGCCCATTGCCGCTGACGCTACTTGATTTCCGAACCAGCGACACCCCAGAATGCATAGAGCACCCGTACCACCTTGTTCTCAGTGACTCAATCTTCCGATTCCACATCCCTCTTGCCCGCAGAAGTCCTGGTTTCGCGACATCGGAGCGACGGACTTCTCGAATCACTGTGACTCGCGATACGGATAATCGTTCACTAGACTCCTTGAGTGGCCATAATCTTTGCAGTTGAGCCAAGTTTTGCGCGAGGCACCCCTGAGAATATGCGGCGTCCTGCCAGCATGGACAATCGTGAGTTCGCTGCGGGCGAGACGCCTGCGCTCCCAAGGCCGCACCACAAACCTCGTCGGTCTGAGGCGCAGCCTCGCTAGGCCTGACATAGGCCATGCAATGGTGTATAGCCAGTGCGGGCCCGCCGTATGAACGTCTTAAGGGATCCGGAACACGATCATGTCCGGAGATGCTTTGGTCTAGGCCAGCTTGGAGGAACTCCGAGGTAGGGCCGGTCTCGATGCTATCTGGGGTATGGAAGTACGCCACCGCGCGGTGTTTCTCGGCACAACGGGCATCGCTTTCCAACTCGTCACCTGCGTTTTGAACGGCTCGATCAATCACGGCCTGCGATTGTTCGAAGTTCATCCTGCCGGCCCAAGAGGGCACCAAGAACCGCAGACGCCTAGGCTAAGAGTTCTTGATGGATGTGTCGACCGCGGTTGAGGTGCTGGTCGTCCTTCGCGGATTAGATCAGTCTCTCACACTTGAGCGCACCCGGACCCGTGACCGCGCGGATGTAGACTCGTCCGACAACCTCCTCCTGCTCCTCAACAAGTAGTAAGGCGGGTTGTCCGATGCCGACCGCATTCCCTTTTTCCGGACGAGGAGATTGACATCCTCTCGCCCGCGAGTGGCGATACCGATTTCATGTTGCGCCTTACCCTCAACGAAAAGAGTTCTTCGAAGTGCGTCGATGGTCCAAAGCTGTTCAGTTTGCCTCTGTACTACTGCGACCAGTGCGACGCACCGGTGAGGGAAAGGTCATGAACCACCAAGAAGACGGGATGACTTACGAAAGACCCACGCAAGCCTAACTGTGAGTTGCCGGGGGTAGTTCCAAGGCTAAATACGTACAGAGGATTTTGGTGAAGCTATAGACCATGCCGAAGGCACCCAGAATGCCGATGACTGGAGACCCAGCAACAACGCAGGAATGGAAGCACTGATGATAGCTGAGGTGCGATAGAGCGGAACGCTGTTTGATGTTCTGCGTTCGGAGGTCGTCGCGGGTGAAGAGCTTCAGGGGGGCTTGGTTGCCCATCAAGGTCGTCGCGGCACGTCAACGTCCGGCACGTCGGATTGATCCAAGTACTTGATGGCATCCTCGGCATTCTTTACCAGGTTCCGAGTTCGGATCTCGAGCTTCCAGAACACAAAGGAGAAGAACGACGCGAAAAAGCTCGGCAGCAATAGGCCAAAGGCGTTTTGGCCGGTTCGGATTAGCAAGACTCCCCCACCGAGCAGGGCCGTGGAAATCGTGATGTAGAACTGGAACATTTTGAGACGCTGTTCTGCATGGATCGCGAAGTGTCGCCAAGCATTCTCGCAAAACACGTTCTGAAGGTCGGGATGATGCATAAGTCAGGGAACCTTGAGCGGGTTGGTGTGTGCAGCCGGCCAAGCGGGCACTGTGGGTAGCTGACGTAGGTTATATTCCCAGCGGCGCTCTTGTCTCGGGAAGCATAAGCCCCTGGTTGATGCCCCACCGCGCCAGTTCCCGACTCTACCCGACGGCGTCACGCCGTCGCTGCATGTGGACAACAAGAGATCGCGCATCAAACAGTACTTCAAGGAAGGCCGCGCCTTGAGGGCCGAAATGGTGATCAACGACTGATATGACTTCGCCATAGGACGCAGACGAAGAATCTCGAAGATCTCAAAGAGATCGGCTTTGCAACCAATCGACGTCTCCTTGACGTCCAACGCATCAGTCACGACTGTCCTGTGGGTCAGGAGGCCTTCGCTGACCTGCATCAACCTGCGGTGATTGATAGCCGCCGGGTGTCAGCCCTGCGTTTCGGCGCCCCCCCGGATCCAGGCCATCCTTGCCGTCCTGCTGCTGTTCGTGTTCCTGCCCATGGGCTTCTCCAATCGAAAAGGTGCGCGAACACGTCCAGACACTGCTCTGTGCCGAAACGGGCCACTATGGCGCCAGCCGGGCTACCTATGACCTGCGCCGGTTGCGCATGCACGGGCTTGATCGAACGGCTCCCGCAGTCGCATCGCTATCGCGTGACCGAACGGGGACTGCGTGTCGCCCTGTGCTATCGCCGCATCTACCGACGGACCCTCAATCCGGCACTCTCTGCCGTCTTCGATGACAACCTGCCGCCGAAACTCGAACGCATCGCCAGGGACGTCGATCAGGAAATCGGCAGGCTCTGGGAAGGACAGCCCCTTGCCGCATGAAAATCAGTCCAGTCCAAAACTTGGCTCAACCGTAAAGATATCGGCCACTCAAGGAGTCTAGAGGCAGGGGGGATCGGGCGGACGTTCCAGGTTTGCCTGAAGATAACCGTCGCGGGTCTGCGGGAGCCTTTGTCCCAGAAGACCTGAGGCGACGACGGTCCGCAGGATCTGTGCGGTGCCGCCGCCGATCGTGAACATGCGGGCATCGCGGACCATGCGTTCGAGGGGGAGGTTGCGCGAGTATCCGGCGGCGCCGAACAGCTGCAGGGCCTCGTTGGTGACCTTCACGGAGGTCTCCGAAGCGAGGATCTTGGCCTGGGCCGCCAGCAGGGTATCGGGAAAGCCGGCCTCGTTGGAGCTGCAGGCGGCGCGCCAGATCATGAGCCGCGCCGCCTCGAGCGCATTCGCCATGTCGGCGAGCATCCATTGCAGGCCCTGGAACTCGAAGATCGGCCGCCCGAACTGTTCGCGCGTCCGGACATGGTCGAGCGCAAGCTCGAAGGCTCCCTGCGCAATGCCGAGTGCGGCCGTTGCGGCGCCGACACGCTGTCCGTTATAGGCATTCATCAGACCGGAGAAACCGCGCCGGAGTCCCCCGGGAGGCAGCAGGAGCATCCCGGAGGGCACCTCGAGGTCATCAAGAATGACTTGCGTCTCGGGCATGGCCCTCAGGCCCATGGCCGGTTCCCGCTCACCGATCGTCAGGCCTGCCGGTGCCCCGGTTTCCGGGCATCGCACCACGAGGAACCCTCCGATCCCCTGCTCAACGCCGTTATCGAAGACGCGGGCGAAGATCAGATGAAGCCTCGATACGCCACCGCCGGTGATCCAGTGCTTGAGGCCGTTGAGGATGTAGCGGTCGCCCACACGGTCGGCGCGTGTCGTCATCCCGGTGGCGGCGCTGCCTGCGGCCGGTTCGGTGATGCAGATGGCCGGTTTGTCCCCGGCGAGCACGAGCCCGAAAGCAAGCTCCTGCTGGGCTTCGGTACCGTAGCGCATGACCGCGCCGATGGCGCCCATGCTGGCTTCGACGACGATCCTTGCGGTCGCACCGCACACCTTCGCCATCTCCTCGATGACCAGAACGGCGTCCATGGTGTCACGGCCCGGACCGCCATGGCTCTGCGGGATCGTCATGCCCATGAAACCTGCGGCTCTCAGGGCCTCGACATTGTCCCAGGGATAGGCCTCCGTGCGGTCGATTTCGGCGGCCCGCGGCGCGATCACCTCCCTTGCAAGCCGCCGAGCCTTTTCGCGTATCGCGGTCTGCCGGCAGTTCAGCTCGAACATCACAGGAAGTGGCGCCACCGTTCAGATCGTGCCGGCCGCGCGGCGCAACACATAGTGCAGGATCCCGCCGTTGAGGTAGTAGGTTGCCTCGGTGCCTGTATCGATCCTGCAGACGAGTGTCGTGTCGATCGCGGAGCCGTCGGCCTTCCGGATGGTGGCCGGAACATCCATGCCGGGCGCGATGCCCGATTCAAGGCCCGTGATGTCCCAGGTCTCGCTGCCGTCGAGCCCCAGCCGTTCGCGGTTCTCGCCGTCGCGGAACTGGAGCGGCAGCACCCCCATCCCGATGAGGTTGGAGCGATGAATGCGCTCGTAGCCCTCGGCGATGACGGCCTTGACGCCCAGCAATGCCGTTCCCTTGGCGGCCCAGTCGCGTGACGAGCCCGTGCCGTATTCCCTGCCCGCGACGACGACGAGAGGCACACCGTCGTCACGATAGCGCATTGCCGCTTCGAAGATCGACAGCTGCTCACCGGTATCGTGGTGACGTGTGACGCCCCCTTCGGATTCCCCGATCAGGAGGTTGCGCAGTCGGATGTTGGCGAAGGTCCCCCGCATCATCACTTCGTGATTGCCGCGGCGCGAGCCGTAACTGTTGAAGTCCCTGACCTGCCGCTCGTCGAGCCAGGACGCGGCCGGGCTCTGCGGTGCGATGCCGCCGGCAGGCGATATGTGATCGGTCGTGATGCTGTCTCCCAGAAGCGCCAGCACCTTCGCACCGATGATGTTGTCGGGTAGGGCCGGTGGCGTGGGAGGCATGTCATCGAAGAACGGCGGGCACCGGATATAGGTGCTTCCCGGATCCCACGAGAAGATGCGCTCCCCGGGAATATCGATCGACTTCCAGGCGCTGTCACCTGTGAACACGTCGGCGTAGCGCCGCTCGAACATTTCGGGCGCAAGTGCCTGGCGGACGACCGCCTCGATATCGTCGTTGCCGGGCCAGATGTCCTTCAGGAAGACCGCTTCGCCATCCGCATCCATGCCAAGCGGATCCGATGCGATATCGATTGCCATGGTTCCCGCCAGGGCATACGCCACCACGAGAGGCGGTGAGGCGAGATAGTTGGCCCTCGTCAGCGCATGGACACGGCCTTCGAAGTTGCGGTTGCCGGAAAGAACGGAGCAGACCAGGAGATCGTCCCCCGTGACGGCTTCGCGCACCGCCTCGGGCAACGGTCCCGAATTGCCGATGCAGGTCGTGCAGCCGTATCCGACGAGATGGAATCCCTGTTCGTCGAGGGCCTCCGTGAGGCCGGCCTTTTCGAGATAGTCGGTCACCACCTGGCTTCCCGGTGCCAGCGATGTCTTGACCCAGGGCTTGACCTTCAGCCCCCGCTTCAACGCGTTCCTTGCAAGAATGCCCGCAGCGATCATGACCGAGGGATTGGAGGTGTTGGTGCAGCTCGTGATGGCGGCAATGACGATGTCGCCGTCGCTCAGCCGGCCGCCATCCGCAATCGCGGCCGATGCGGGACGATCCGGGTCATGGCCCATTTCCACCATCACCTTGCGGAATTCCCCGCCGGCGCTGCTCAGCGCGATGCGATCCTGGGGGCGCTTCGGTCCGGCGAGGCAGGGTTCCACCTCTGCGAGATCCAGTTCGAGCAGGTCAGTGAACACCGGTTCCGGGCCATCGTTGCTGCGCCACAGACCCTGTTCCTTGGCATAGGCCTCGACAAGCCGGACCTGCTCGTCCTTGCGCCCGGTAAAGGCGAGGTAGTCGATGGTGCGTTCGTCGATCGGAAAGAAGCCGCAGGTCGCACCGTATTCCGGCGCCATGTTCGAAACGGTCGCGCGGTCCGCCAGGCTCAGGTGCTCGAGGCCTTCTCCGGTGAACTCGACGAACTTGCCGACCACACCCCTGGCGCGCAGCATCTCGGTCACCGTCAGGACAAGATCGGTGGCCGTCGCACCTTCTCTGGGCGCGCCGGTGAGGCGGAAACCGATGACCTCGGGAATCAGCATCGAAATCGGTTGGCCCAGCATCGCGGCCTCCGCCTCGATGCCGCCAACGCCCCAGCCCAGAACCGAGAGGGCGTTCACCATGGTGGTATGGCTGTCGGTTCCCACAAGGGTATCGGGACAGACCACGCCATCGGCCGTCCAGACAACCCGCGCCAGGTACTCGACATTGACCTGGTGGCAGATTCCCGTACCCGGAGGCACGACCCTGAGATTGTCGAACGCCGTCTGTGCCCAGCGCAGGAAACGGTATCGCTCCTTGTTGCGTTCCATCTCCAGCTCGACATTGAGCCTGAATGCACCATGGCTGCCGAACCGGTCCACCTGCACGGAATGGTCGATGACAAGGTCGACGGGCAACAGGGGGTTGATGCGGTCGGGATCGCCGCCAAGTTCCAGCATGGCTTCCCGCATGGCCGCAAGATCGGCGACGGCCGGTACGCCGGTGAAGTCCTGCATGAGAACACGCACGGGCCGGAAGGCAATCTCTCCTGCCGCCGAACGGTTCTCCAGCCAGCCGGCCACGGCCCGGATATCTTCGGCGGTGACCGTTTCCCCGTCCTCGTGGCGCAGCAGGTTTTCCAGAAGGACCTTGAGCGAAACCGGCAGGCGCTCTATGCCGCCAAGCACCCTGCCCGCGGCTTCGAGACTGAAGTAGTGATAGCTGCGGCTGCCGACTTCCAAGGTCCGTCGGGTATCAAGGCTGTCAATACTGGTCACGATTCACAATCTCCAGGAAACCGGTTTCGCCAGAACATGACCCGCTTCCGCCGTGATGGCAATACACCGCCCAATCAGGCGAAACGGTACCCCGCAAGCCGTTCGAACGCCTCGATGTAGCTCGCCCGGGTCCGGACAACGATCGATTCCGGTATCTCGGGGCCCGGTGCCGTCTTGTTCCAGCCTGACCGGTTTTCGAGCCAGTCCCGCAGGATCTGCTTGTCCAGGCTGGGCGGAGAGATGCCAGGCCTCCAGGCATCGGCCAGCCAGTAGCGCGAACTGTCGCTTGTCAGGCACTCGTCGACCAGGACGATTTCGCCATCGATGATGCCAAATTCGAATTTGGTGTCGGCAAGGATTATCCCGCAGGTCGCCGCATGGGATGCGGCTGCCCGGTAGATCTCCAGGGTCAGCGAACGGAGGCGTTCGGCGCACTCCCGACCCAGTCTGTCGACCACATCCATGAAGCTGATGGCCACGTCGTGGTTCCCGGTGTCCGCCTTGGTCGATGGCGTGAAGATGGGTTCGGGCAGACGGTCTGCAAGTCGCAGGCCTTGTGGCAGCCGCAGCCCCGAAACCCGGCCCGTTGTCCGGTAGTCCTTCCAGCCACTGCCGATGAGATAGCCTCGGGCGACGCACTCCAGCGGCAGCACATCCGCCCGCCTGACGATCATGGCGCGACCTTCGAGCCAGGCACGTTCGTCGTCTCCGAAGCCGAGCCCGTCAAGGTCGGTGGAAAGGACGTGGTTGGGAACGATGTGGGCGAGCTTGTCGAACCAGAAAAGGGAAAGCCGGGTCAGGACTCGCCCCTTGTCGGGAATTGCCGTGGGCATCACCACGTCGAAGGCACTGATGCGGTCGCTCGCGACCATCAAGAGGCGGTCGTCGAGCCGGTAGAGGTCGCGGACCTTGCCGCGCGCCACCAGCCGAAGGTGTCTGAGAGTCATGTCGCCCATGGTCAGGCACTGTTTCCCGTCCGCCGCGGGGCTTGTCAACCGCCCGTTTGCGGAACCGGTACACGAAGGGAACATTCTGAGAAGGAGAGGTACCGGAAGCATCGTGGCAAGGACAAACGCGCTCTGAAGCACGCCGAGGAGGATCCATAGCCATTAAGTTGAGGGAGGAAACGGTGCTTCCGGTACCACCTATATGTAGCATTCCTTGAGGGGATGCAACTGCGCGTGGTAGAAACGTGATATGCAAATTATGCATGGCTCATGCGGCCGCGACGACACAGCCCGGTCGAAGGCGTTGCGCCTGCGCTGTTGCATGGCTTGCGCCGAAGGAAGTTTGCTGCGACGCTCCCAACGTCGACCTTGCGGTCAACGGAGAACCGCCATGGTGAACATCCTCACCATCGAATTCTGGCCGTCCAGCCATCTTGGCGAGATCGCCAGGACGTTCGACGCACGGGGAGCCGGGGCGTTCTACCTGCGCACCGAGGAAGGCGATTGCCTGCCCGAAGAACCGGGGAACTGGGATGGCCTTGCCATGTTTGGGGGGCCGCAGCATGCCGAGGACGATGCCGGCTACCCCTACCTTGCCGATGCCGCCCGGCTGGCAAGGGCGTTTCACAGGGCCGGGCGCCCCGTCCTGGGGGTCTGTCTGGGATCGCAGGTCCTCGCGCGTGCGCTGGGAGCGCGCGTCCGCAGGCAGGGCTGGACGGAAGTGGGATTCACCGAACTTGAACCGACACCGGCTGCCGGTGACGATCCCCTGCTGTCGGGAATCGGCCCGGTCAGGATCCTGGAGCACCATGAGGACAGCTTCGACATTCCGCCGGGCGCCACCCTCCTCATGACAGGCAAAAGGTGCCGCAACCAGGCGTTCCGTCTCGACGGGAGCTACGGCTTCCAGTGCCACTTCGAGTGTTCGACGGAACTCTGGAAGGAATGGTGGCCGCAGATGAGCGATGCGCTGCGCGAAGTCGATCCCGGCTATCACGCCGACTGGCCGGCGGATTTTGCCAGGCACGAAGCCGGTTCGCTCGCGTTTTGCGAAACGATATCGAACCGCTGGCTCGATCTCGTCGAGGCCAGCCAACGTCTGGCCGCCTGACACAAGCGGCTAGCGAAACGGATCGTTGTCGAGCTCGAAGAGGCTTTCGTCGATCTCGCCGCCGAAGAGGGCATTGACGAGCGTGATTCGCGTGGTGATGCCCTGGGCGTCGCGTACCAGCCACTGCTCGAGTGTCATCGGTTCCTCCCGGAATATCAGGGAAAGCGAGCCCATGCCCGGTTCATCCACCGATTCCAGGGTTATCGCCACGTAGCCGCTGTCGCGCTGCAGACCGGTCACGAGCACGTCTGAACCGAACCGGATACGAGGCTCAAGCAGGAACCGAGCCGGCGAGAGGTCCACGGATCCCTCGGTCACCTCGTCGGTCTCGCCGTCACGAAAGATGAGCTTCTGCCCCCTCGCAATCAGCAGTGTTGGAGGATCGTCGTAGGCGAAGCGGAGAAAGTGCGGCCTCTTGAGCTGGAACGAGCCCGAGAGTCTGGTGTGGTCCTGGTTCGTCTGGACAAACCGCGAATCAAGCGTCGTGATCGAGTTGAGGTAGGCCTCCACCCGTTGGAGGACATCGCCTGAATCCTCGATTGTCGAGTCGTCCGCCGCCACCGCGAATGCGCTGGCGGTCATGACGATTGCAAAAAGAACGCGTTTCATGGCGACGGCGTCAATCGAGTTCTCCCGAAGCGGTGATCATGGCCGCATTGTTGGGAGCCGTCTCGATTGACTTCACGACATCCATGCCTTCCACGACATGGCCGAACACCACGTGCTTGCCGTCGAGCCATGATGTCGGCACGGTGGTGATGAAGAACTGCGACGAGTTGGTATCGGGCCCTCGGTTGGCCATGGAAAGCAGGCCCGGACCGGTGTGCTTCAGGGTGAAGTTCTCGTCCTCGAACGAGTTTCCGTAGATGGACTTGCCGCCCGTTCCGTTGCCGCGGGTGAAATCGCCTCCCTGGATCATGAAGTCGGCGATCACCCGGTGGAAGCGGGAGCCCTCGTATCCGAAACCGGCCTCGCCGGTGGCGAGCTGGCGAAAGTTCTCCGCCGTCTTCGGCACGACATCGTGCCTCAGCTCGATGACGATTCGCCCTGCCGGTTCATCGAAGATCTCGATATCGAAGAAGACCCGCGGATTGTCGTCTGCCGAAACCTGTGAGGCGCCCAGACCCGCAACCATTGCGAGAACCGAAATTAAGCGTCGTGTCATGCGAAAGTCTCCTTGAAGCACTGGATGACCGGTGAAGGGTGTGGCCGGTTTGTGGCCCCGTCATGAGCCGTCGAGCCAGTAGGTGCCGGCTTCGTCCGGTGTGCGATCCGAGGCGACCCGTCCCTGGCGAACCAGCCGGATGATGTGTGCCAGAACGGATCTGCGGGCTGCCGGATGGAGGCGGCGGTCGGTGGCGGTGTAGATCTCCTCTACCATGGCTGGAATCGTCGAGATCCCCCTTTCCAGGCAGCCCAGGATCTGCTGATCGCGCAACCTGCGATGGACGATGAGCTCGGCCACGAAGATCCCGGGAGCCAGGATGCTCGCGCCATGGGTGGGCCTCAGGATGCCGTCGCGGCGTTCGAGGAGAAGTTCGAGGCTCTCCAGATAGGCCGCCATGTCGCCGTCCGGTGGCGACACCACGGTCGTCGACCAGCCCATGACATGGTCGCCGGAGAAGAGCGTCTTCTCTTCCTTGAGGGCGTAGCACATGTGGTTGGAGGCGTGTCCCGGCGTGAACACCGCCTCCATGGTCCATCCCGCGCCCTCGACCCGGTCGCCATGACGGAGCCGATGGTCCGCTTCGAAGTCGCGGTCCTCGCTCTCGTCAACCGCCGTTGCGGCATCGTCATCCCTGTTGCCGGTCGGACCGTGGGCCCAGATCTCGGCGCCCGAGGCCTCCTTGAGGAGCCGCGAAGCGGGCGAATGGTCGCTGTGGGTGTGGGTGATAAACTGGTGCGTGATCGTCTCGCCTGCCGTGGCATCGAGAATGGCGTCGACATGGCTCCCGATGGCCGGCCCGGCATCGATCACCGCGACTTCTCCGGAGCCGACAATATAGGTTCCCGTGCCGTGGTAGGTATAGATCGACGGATTGCAGGCCACCACGCGGCGCACCATCGGCGAGACCCGGGTCGCGGTACCCCGGACAACCGCATCTTCGAACACGAAGGGAATCGGCATCGCTGCGTCTCTCGTCAAAGGAGCCGGCGGTGTACCGCGTTCCTAGAGACCATAGCGTTGCCAGAGAAGCCGCTCCTCGACCGCGCCGACGATATCGTGCGCCAGACCGTCGGCCGGAGCGGCGCTGCGGGCAAGAAGCTTGCCGAGAGACTGGCGTTTGGCGGTCGCCTTGAAGCGGACACCCTCCCCGAACTTTTCCCTCATGACGGAGCGGGCATCCCCGATCCCGTCGATGAGGCCGAGGTCGAGGGCGCGCTCCCCTGTCCAGAACTCCCCGGAAAAGAGCGTTCTGGCACTTCCCTTGAGGCGGTCTCCCCTGCGTTCGCGTACGTGCCGCTTGAAGGTCTCGTGCAGCTCCTTCTGGAGCGACGCGAGCCGTTTGAGGTCTGCCTCCTTCACCGGACTGAAGGGATCGAGGATCGATTTCCTGTCGCCGGCCGTGTGGATGCGCCGTTCGATGCCGTGGCGTTCCAGCAGGTCGTGAAGGCCGAAACCTGCGAAGATCACACCGATCGAGCCGACGATCGAACTGCTGTTGGCGTAGATCTCGTCGGCGGCACAGGCGAGCCAGTAGCCGCCCGACGCCGCGACATCCTCGGCGAACGCGAAGACCGGCAGGTTCTTTTCGTCGGCCAGCGCGCGGATCCTGCCTGCTATGAGCGCGGACTGCACCGGTGAACCGCCGGGCGAATTGATGACGAGCGCGACGGCGGCAAGGTGCCGCAGCGAGAAGGCGCGCTCGAGCAGCGGTTCGACATTCGCCAGGTTGAGGCTGCGTCTGAAGCGGGAGCCCGCCATGATCGGGCCATCGAGGCTCAGGACGGCGACAGTCGGGTGCTTGCCGGATATCCCGACGAAGGGAAGCCACTTCAGGGGCGGCTTGCTGCGCAGACCGGAGAGGACCATGGCGATCACATAGTGGCTTTGAAGGCGCACAACAAGCCCCGGTCAGCCGGGCGTACTTGACCCGGGCCGCTTCCCGCCACATAAACGCAACCGCGTGACGGTGGCCGTCGGATGACGGTACGGCGACAAAGTCGTGTTTCCCGGCAGGGAGAGCTGCTTACCGCGGCACCGGAGGACGGCCGGAAACGACAGTGCACATTCACCATTCCAACAGTCTCGAGACACTTGCCGCCGATTTCGCGGCCCGCGTCCGGGAGAATCCGGCAGACCCGTTCGCTCCCGAAAGGGTGGTGGTCTCCCATCCGACCATGCGCCGGTGGCTCAATCTCGAACTCGCGCGTGCCAACGGCATCGCCGCGAACTTCCGCTTCGAGCTGCCGGCGGAATTTGCCTGGTCGATGATCCGAAACGTGCTGCCCGATCTTCCCCGCCAGCAGCCCTTCGCGCCCGACAATCTGAGATGGCGGCTTTTCGACGTGCTGCCGGATTTCACGAAGAAACCCTGGGGGGAGCCGGTCAGGCGCTATCTTGCGGACAGCGATCCTCGCAAGCGGTTCGAGTTCGCCCAGGAGATCGCCCAGGTCTTCGACCGCTGTCTTCTCTACCGGCCGCACTGGATCAGGGAGTGGGAGAAAGGCGAAACACCCCACTGGCAGGCACGGCTGTGGCAGCTGCTGGTCGAGACGATCGGCAAGGATCACTGGGTGAGTGCCCTCGATGCCTTCCGTGAGGCCCTGGATGACGACGAGGTTCCTGCCCGGTGGCCTGAACGCGTGACATTCTTCGCGGTTCCCGCGCTCTCGCCCTCCTATCTCGACATGATCCGGCGCATCGCCGAGAAGGTCGAACTCCATTTCTATCTCTTCAATCCCTGCCGCGAATACTGGGGTGACATCTTCACGCGCTTTGAAACCGTCGTCCGTTCCGGCAGCGACGATCCCGAAGTGCTCCACATCACCGAAGGAAACGAACTGCTCGCCGCCTACGGCCGCATCGGACGCGATACCTTCGATGCCCTGCTTGATCTGGAAGCCGCTCAGGACTTCGACAAGTTTGCCGAACTCGAGAATCGCCATCGCCTCGCAGACGTGCAGCGCGACATTCTCGCCCTGCGGCTCGCGGAGAACGGAGACAATCGGGATGGCGTCGCGGCGGACGAGTCGCTGCAGATCCATGCCTGCCACTCGGCAACGCGGGAAGCCGAGGTTCTCCATGACCGCCTCCTCGATCTCTTCGAAAGGAACGAGGACATCCAACCGGCCGATATCCAGATCCTGACACCGGATCTCGAGCGCTGCGGCCCTGCCGTCGTGGCGGTGTTCGATTCCCTGAACCAGATCAAGGTGACGCTTTCCCGCGCGCGCTCCGAAGAGTCGCCCTCGTCGCGCGCCTTCTTCGATCTGCTCGCCCTGGTCCGTTCGCGCTACGGTGCCGAGGATGTCATGGCGCCGCTCGATGCACCGGCGATCCGGAAGTGCTTCGGCATCGGCGAGGAAAACCTGGTCCTGATCCGCCAATGGGTGAGCGAAGCGGCGATTCGCTGGGGTGTCGATTCAGAGCATCGTCAGGGCGAAGGCCAGCCCACGGAGTCCGGCAACACCTGGTACGAGGGGTTGCGCCGCCTCCTCATGGGATACGCCGTGGCGGACACCCGCAGGCTTGTTCACGATATCGCTCCATCCCGGGTTCGGGGAATTGGCTTCCAGGTCGCATCCGAGACGGAATTCGAAGTGCTCGGCCGCTTCGTTTCGTATTGCGAGGCCGTCTTCGAACTTCGCCGCATTCTCGATGGAGAAAGAAAGGCGCGCGACTGGACCGCGGCCCTGCACCAGACAATCGACCGGTTCTTCATCCCGGCGGTCGCAACGATCGGCTTCGAAATCGCGGATGAGGTCGATGCGCTGCGCAGCCTCGTCAAGGATTTCGAAGACCAGGCGACCCAGGGGAACACGGCGCTTCCGTTCGAGGTCGTTCGCGATGTCCTGAGCGATCTTGCCGGAACGCAGTCCCGCAGGCCGGCTTTCCTCGGTGACGGTGTCACCATGACCCAGCTCGCCGAGGGGCAGATACTGCCTTCCCGCGTCATTTGCGTGGTGGGCATGAACAGCGATGCCTTTCCGCGTACTCCCACACCCTTCACCTTCGATCTCGTGGCCAATGGCCCGCGCCAGCGCGGCGACCGGGATCTTCGCCATGAGGATCGCTTCGCCTTTCTCGAGGCGCTGATTTCAGCGAAGACGAGCTTCATCGTGACCTACACCGGACGCGGCATCAGGGACGACGCGCCGATACCGCCTTCCGTTGTCGTCGACGAACTTCTCGACTATCTCGCGGACCGTTTTCCCGATGGTGCGTTCAGGACCGAGCATCCCCTGCAGCCGTTCGATGCGCGCTACTTCCGCGCGAATGTCGGGTTGTTCAGCTATGCGTCCGCGATGTGCGACACGGCACGCGCACTTCTCGAACAGGGCGCGCAGGATGCGGATCCGGACCGTTTCAAGGGCAAGCTGCCCGAACCGGGTGATGAACGGCGCACGATCGGTCTTGCCGGACTGGAGCGGTTCTTCGCCGATCCGGCACGCGCCTTCCTGCGCGAAAGACTGGGGGTCCTGCTCGTCGAGGACGACACCGCCTTGCAGGAGGACGATCCCTTCGATCTCAACCGTCTCGAGCAGTATCAGCTTCGTGCCGAAATCGAGGAAATGTGCCTCGCCGAGACTTCTCCTGAAGACATCGAGGCGCTGATGCTGAGATCCGGCAAGCTTCCGCCCGGCCCGCCCGGTGTCGTCCTCTTCAGGCATGAATTGGAGACGGTTCAGGAATTGTCGGAATTGCTGGCCCGGCACGAGGCGGCGATCGAGGCCGAGCCGGTGCAACTCGACTTCGAGATCGCCGGATACCGCGTGACGGGATCCGTCCGGAATGTAGGGTCGGATGCGCTGGTGTGGTGGCGCCCGGGGAGACTCCGGGCAATCGACAGGATCACGATCCATCTGCGCCAGCTGGCCCTTATGGCCCAGGGTCATGGGCCAAGGATGGCTTGCGCGATCGTCCAGGAAGGCGGCGAGTGGAAGGAGTTGATTTTCGGCGCGCCGGCAGAGCAGGACCTCGACGTCTGGCTCGACGCCTGGTGGCAGGGCCAGATGACGCCGTTGCCGTTCGCTCCGAAGACATCACTCGCCTATTTCGACGCCGTCAGGCGTGAATTGGAACGTACAGGGATCAGGGTCGCCCCGGGGAACGACTATGGCAAGGCCAGGACCGATGCGCACCAGGCATGGTATGGCCGGCCCGGTGTGCCGGGTGAAGGCAGCAAACCCGACCTTGCTCTCGTCTGGGATGGCCGGGATCCCCTGGAACAAGGCTTCACGGACTGGGCGAGGTTGCTCTCGATGCCGCCTCCGGGCCGCTCATGACCGCGTCCACGCCACTCGATGTTTCCCTCGACAAGGCGGGCCTGACGCTCATCGAGGCGAGCGCCGGGTCGGGAAAGACCCGCGCCATCACGACCCTGGTCGCGCGCCTTGTCGTCGAACGAGGTCTCGAACTGGACCGCTTCCTCGTCGTGACCTTCACGCGTGCCGCTACGGCTGAACTGAAGGAACGCATCCGCAGGACCCTGAAAGCGGCATACCGAGCCATCGATCAGCCCGATGAAGAGGACGATCAGGCCCGGGAGCTCCTCGAACGATGGCGCCACGCCGAGGACATCGATCTCGATGTTGCCCGGCGCCGCCTCGATCTTGCGGTCCACGACATCGACCGGGCGAATGTTCACACCATCCACGGGATCTGCGCGCGGCTCCTTGCCGAATTCTCCTTCGAATGCGGACTGCCGTTCGGTCTGGAGGTGAAGGGTGCCGGAGACGATTCCGTCATGCGTGCAACGCACGATTTCTGGCGATCGAAGGTGGAGGGGTTCTCACCCGGGATGGCCCGGTACATGCACGAGACGAGCGTCTCGCCGGGATCACTCGCCCAGTGGGCCGCCAGGGTTCCGCTGCAACCGGGCCTCGAGGTGTGGGGCGTCGACGAGAAGTCAGCTTCGCCCGAGCAGCATGAAGCAGATTGGACAGGTGCCCTCTCAACGGTGCGCGAGCTCTGGAAGACCGGCTCCTCCGATTTCCATGACGTCCTGTTCACCGACGGCCTGCTCAACCGCACCTCCTATCCCGAACACAAGATCAAGACCCGGCTCAGGGCGCTGGAACGCCGCATGGGGGATCCCGAAGACGTCTTGTGGCCGGCGGAATTCGCCGCCTGGTTCGGACGTGAAAGGCTCGATTCCGCCCTGCGGAAAGGCAAGACCCTTCCCGATAACCCCCTCTTCGAGGCGTTCGACCAACTGGAAAAGGCCGCCGGCAGACTTCGCCTTGCCTATGGCAATGCGGTCCGGCATCTCAGGAAAGACCTTCTCGAGGCGGTGAAGAGAACCAGACGCCGGCTGGTTCGCGAGAAACGGCATCTTGGCTACCACGATCTCCTTGTCGAACTCCACGCCGCCCTCGAAGGGTCGGGTGGCAACAATCTCGCCCGAATTCTGCGCGCGCAGTACCCGGTCGCCCTGATCGATGAATACCAGGACACGGATCCGCTCCAGGCCAGGATCTTCACGCGCATCTACGAGAAGTCGATCGAGACGCCGGGGACCGTCGAACCGCTGCGACCCGCCCTCTTCATCGTCGGCGATCCCAAGCAGTCGATCTACTGGTTCCGGGGCGCCGATGTCTTCTCCTATCTGGATGCGAAGGGAAGGGCCGAGGAAACCCTGACCCTCGACAGGAACTGGCGGTCTGCACCGGCTCTCGTGGAAGCCGTGAATGTGCTGTTCAGGACCACCGAACCGTTCCTGCTCGACAGCATCGAGTTCACTCCGGCCGTGCCCGGACGCGACGTGACGCCACGACTCGATGTGGCGGGCGATGACGGCCCGCCTGTCCGACTGTGGCGTCTCAATGGGGAAACCAAATCCGATGCCACGGTCGAGGCCGCACGCGCGACCGCCAACGAAATTCATCGCCTGCTCGCGCTTGCCGGGGCGGGATGCTCGCTTCTCGATGATGAACCTCTCAAGGGGTCCGACATCGCGGTTCTCGTCCGCACGCGTTATCAGGGACGCGAGGTCGTGAAGGAACTTCGACTGCGCGGTGTGCGCTGCGTCGAGATCGATGACGCCAGCGTCTACAACACGCGTGAGGCGGAACAGCTGGAACGGCTCTTGTGGGCGTTGGCCGAGCCGGGCAGGGAAACACGGGAAAGGACCTCGCTCTCCGGCGATATCTTCGGCCTCGACAACAGTGAACTCCTGGCGCTGAGCGAAGACGACAATACATGGAACGACTGGTTCGGGCGCTTCGGCACGTGGCGCAGGATTTGGAGGTCAAGGGGGATCGGCGCGACATTGCGCCACATCGTCGAAACGAGCGGCGGGCCGAGGGGCCTGGCAAGTTACGGCAACGCTGCCCGGCGGCTGAGCAATATCCGGCACCTGACGGAAATCCTGCATGATGCGGAAGCCGAACTTCGCCTGGGGCCGGCCGGTCTTGCCACCTGGTTCAGCCGGCAAAGGAGCGATGAACGCGACGGCGACGATGCCACGCAGCTTCGTCTCGAGAGCGACGAGGATCTCGTCAAGGTCATGACGATCCACGGCAGCAAGGGCCTCGAATTCCCCGTCGTCTTCTGTCCCTTCTCCTGGGACTATTCGAGCCGGCGGGCGTCCAACCGCGATTCGGCGGCCTACCACCTCGACAAGGACGGCGGCTATCCGATTGTCTTCAACCTCGATCCGGGCCCGGGCGACCTCGCCGCCGAAGCGGTCGAAGTCTTCATGGAGGAGTTGCGTCTTCTCTATGTGGCGCTGACCCGCGCCAGGGAACGCTGCGTGATCGCGGTGGCAAGGATGAAGAGAACCGGACCACTGCCCCCGCTTGCGTGGTTGCTCCATCAGGGTGAAGCGGCCGGGGATGATGAGAAAGAGGAACCGGAAGACGGCGCCAATCCCATGGGCCGGGCCGTTACAATCGAGATGGTTGCTCGCCTGCAGGGTGTCGAAAGCGGCTTCAAGCGGCTGACGCGGGAAACCTGGACAAAGGAGGTCGAGAGGTTCGTGGCGGCCTCAAGTGGGACAATCGAAATCGAAGACCACAATGCGGGCGAGGCCGGTCCAGGGATCGCACCCCGGGCCGCTCCGGCGGAGACGCTCGAGGCGCGGCAGTTCACGAGGAAATTGAGGCGCATTCGCCAGATCACGAGTTTTACTGCATTGAGCGCCGATCACGGTCCGCGCGACCGGGTGCAGCGGGAACATGTCGGACGTCCGGATCATGACGAAGGCACCGATCCACCGGATACCGGTGACGACGATGCGGGCACCGGTTCGACACCCTTCGCGTTTCCCCGGGGCACCACGTCGGGACGATGCCTTCACAGCATCTTCGAGGCCATGGATCTTCGGCCCGACGACGATCTCGACGCGATCTGCCTGAGATACCTGAGGCACTACAGCCTCGGTCAGGAATGGAAGGACGTGGCGCGCGCCATCGTCGTCAACACGCGTAACGCCCTTCTGACAGAACCCGGGCACGACGGGTTTCGCCTGGGCGATCCGCTGCCGAGACTTCCGGAAATGGAGTTCCATTTCCCCGCCGAAGGGCTGCAACTGCGCCGGATTTCCGAATGCCTCAAGCGTCACGGCTATCCGGATCCGATCCCGGCATCGCCCGACGATGAGCCGATCGATGGCTTCCTTCGTGGCTTCATCGATCTTGTGATCGCAAAGGACGGGCGCTGGTACGTTCTCGATTACAAGTCGAACTGGCTCGGCAATCACGCGAGAGATTATGTTCGGGAGATGCTGGATCCGGCAATGCACAGAAGAGGCTACACGTTCCAGTATCTTATCTATCTGGTTGCCCTCGACCGCTATCTCTCGACGAGGCTTGAGGACTACGACTACGAACGTCACATGGGCGGTGCGTTCTACCTCTTCCTGCGGGGGATCGATCCGGATGCCGGCATGGCACGGGGCGTCTATTTCGACAGGCCGACGCAGGCCTGCATCCGCGATCTCGACAACTGCTTCCGGGCGCAAGACACATGAAGGCGCCGGGGACAGTCGAAATGCTGTTCAGGAGCCGCGGGATTGCGGATATCGACCGGCACTTTGCCGCCCTGGTGGCCGAACTCGCGAAATGCCCCGATGACGTGATTCCCCTGGCGGCTGCCCTGGCGAGCGCTTTGACGCGCGAAGGCCATACATGCGTCGACCTGGAGGAACTTGCCGGCAGCCCCTGGCCCGACGAGGACGGTATCGTTCTCCCCGACCGGGAGTCCTGGCTCGCTGCCCTCGAGACGAGTCCCGTCGTCCGGTCGGCGGACTCGAAGGAACGCGCGCCTCTGGTGCTGGCGGGCCGCAGGAGACTCTATCTGGAGCGGCTCCACGTAATGGAGAAGCAGGCTGCGGCCAGGATCCGGGGACTCTGCGGCCATTCCGAGCCACTTCCCGACGGCATCGATGACCTCCTGGAACGGCACTTCCCCGGCACCTCGCCGGACGGTCTGCCGCGGGCCGCGGCCAAGGCCGCGCTCAGCGGCAGATTCTGCTGCATTTCCGGTGGTCCCGGGACCGGGAAAACGACAATCGTCGCGAAGATCCTCTCACTCTTTCTCGATGCGGGCCTCGTTTCGGTCAGCGGTATTTCCCTGACAGCTCCGACGGGCAAGGCGGCGGCCCGCCTTCAGCAAGCGGTGCGCGGCGCATTGAAGAAACCCGACGCATCGGCGTTCGCTGTTACCACGATCCACCGCTGGCTCTTCGAAAACCGCAGGCACCCGGGATCGACGGATATCCTCATCGTCGACGAGGCCTCGATGGTGGATATCACCATCATGGACCGGGTGCTCGAAACCCTTCCCGGTCATGCAAGGCTCATCATGCTGGGCGATTCCTCCCAGCTGGCGTCCGTGCAGCCAGGCTCCGTCTTCGCCGATCTGTGCGCAGCGGCCAGGGTCAGGGAATCGCCTCTCCATTCCCGGGTTGTAGAGCTCCGGCACAACTGGCGTTTCAGCAAGACGGGAGGCGTGGGACGGCTTGCCGAAGCCATCAGGAAGGACGATGCCGATGCGATCATCGACGCCCTTTACGATCCGCACGATGACGAGATTTCGCTCAGGCCTCTCCCGGAGACAGGCGGCATCGACAAACTTGCCGAAGAGCTGACGGAGCGGCACTACGAGCCCCTGGTGCGCAAGATGCCGTCCGTTCCGGCGGAAGGTTTCGATCCCTTCAGGCACTTCCGGGTCCTGTGCGGACACCGTCGCGGACGCTTCGGCTCAACACGCTTCAACAGCCTCGTCGAGCAACAGCTGGGAGATAGGGGCCTCACGGGCTCCCGCGATGGATTCTATGTCGGGCGGCCGATCATCGTGACCCGCAACGACCCCAGACTCGGTCTCTCGAACGGCGACACGGGGATCGTCTTCCCGGGTGCACCCGGGGAGCGACACGTGCTGTTCCCCGATCTTCGCGACAACAAGGGCATGGCGCTCGTCGTACCCATCGGACGGCTGCCGGATCACGAGAGCTTCTTTGCCGTGACAGTTCATCGTGCCCAGGGATCGGAATATGACGAGGTGGTGATCATTCCAGGGCCGGCGAATTCACCGGTCGTCACCCGCGAACTTCTCTACACGGCAATCACGCGGTCGCGCAGAAAGGTGACCGTCTACGGCAGTCCCGACGACCTCAGGGTGGCGGTGGGAAGGAAAACGAAACGTTTTTCCGGCCTGCGTGACGCGCTTGTGGCCCCGGGAGACTGACTACACGTCGATCGCGACGAAGCGCATCGCCTGGCGGGCGGTGCGGCGGACCATCTTTCGCCTGACAGGCGAGTGAAGGAGCCGGTTGATCGCGGCAAGTGCGAGTTCGCCGGCGCTGCCCGTTTCGTTGGAAGAGGCGAGATGGCGCACGGCTTCGGCGGTCTTGAGCAGATGGACCGAGACGATGTATTCGTCCTGGCCGTGATCGAAGAGCTTCGTCTCGATATCGGCGAAGAAGCGCACGCGATCGGTGACCTTCCAGTCCTCCTCGTCCACGGTCCCATCCTGATGGCCGATGTTCCGGCCCGAGAAACAGGCCATCTGGAGGAGGCCCGCCGGCCAGAGATCAGGGTGCCTTCCGCAGAGCCTGAGCACGGCATCCGCGAAGGTGAGGCCATGGGTAAGATCGAGCCAGCCGAAGTCGCTGCCATAAGCCTGGTCGATGTCATCGAGGTAGGCAAGCTTGAACTTGAGCATGTTGACCGCGTTGGCACAAAGCAGGCTGCGGTAGAGATCGAGCGGCGCTGCGGCGCCGTGTGCGGCAGTGAATTCGATCGCCTTTCCGGCATTCAGCGTGGCGTAGTCTTGCGCTGAAGGCACGGAGCCGTTCGGCTTCGCACCGAAGCTTTCGATTGCCTTGCCGTAGGCCCGGAATTCGGGAATCAGATCCTCCCGGAACGCCGAAACGAGACTGCGGACCAGCGAAAGAAGAAGGGGCTCGGCGACCTCGTCCCCGAGGCGGTCGATGAGATCGCCGACCTTGGAGACGTAGATGGTTGAATGGCCGAAGTCGGCATAGTGTGCCAGGGCGGCCCGGGCGAGACCCCGTTCCATCGCCTCATGCGCGTTTCCGGCCGCAAGAGCGCCCCTGGTGAGACGGAGAGCCTTTTCCTCGTCCTCCATCTCGACAGCCTCGACAAACGCCTCCTCGTCCCAGTCCTCGATGCCCTCTGCATAGGTATAGGTCGCTTCGCGCAGGGTGTCGTCGGACATGTGGCCGATCGATTCGAGCAGGCAGATCAGCCGGTTCTCGGCGTTGTCTTCATGGCGGTCGTAGAGCGCCAGCCAGTCAGCGGCTCCTGCAAAGGCGTGGGTCCAGCCGAACTCCAGCCTGTCATGGGACCACCGGATCGCCTCGCGCAACGCCACCAGCGGGTCGCCGCCGATCCGCATGATGCGAGCGATCTCCCGGGAGAGCTGTTCGTAGGCGTGGTCGTCGAAACCCTTCTTCAGTCCTTCGAGCGCCCCGGCAACCTGTTCCTCGACGGGCGGATCGACGATTTCGATCCAGACTGCACCGTCGCGCACATCGACCGGATAGGTGCGCAGCCTGTCGCCGTCGCGCTGGTTCTCGCCGGTTTCGAGATCGAACTTCCAGTTGTGCCAGTTGCAGGTGAGCTTGCAGTCCTCGTCGAGCGTGCCTTCGCGCAACGGATAGCCTTCGTGCGGGCAACGGTTGTTGCAGGCGTAGATTCCCCTGGCCGTGCTGAAGATCGCGATCTGGCGGTTGTCGTGGCGAAAGACCGTGCGTCCCTTCTCCACCAGTTCATCACATCCGACGGTTCTCACCCATCCCACGCTCATGGCTGCCTCCGTGTCCTGCAAACCATCTTCCCGGAACCATCATAGGGTTTGTGGTCGATTGACTCCAGAGGCGCATGGCTGGCCCGCATCGCCTACTGCGCGAGATAGGTCCGGTGAATCCAGCGGCCGTCGAGGCCGGGGGCTTCGGCCAGCACCGCGCCGCCGGGGTTGGAGGCGGACCGGGAATCCAGAGCCGTCTGGATGAACGCGTCGATCTCGCTGGCCCGTGGCGGCTCGTGATCGACGGATGCACCCCCGATGATCGCTTCCGTCGCTGCAGCCTGCAGTTGGCGCGGCCACTGGCTCCTGAAGAGTCCGGTGCTGGCGAATTCATCGCCACCGACAATCCGGCTGTTGACGGCGAAGATGTAGCCGACTGCATCGGGATGTTCCTCCGCGAGGCCGCCAAGGGCACGATCATAGTCCGCCAGGATCGCCTGGAGTTCCCGGTTCTCCAGGGTGAGCTGGAGGCTGGACACGGATCTTTCATCTCTGGTGCCTGCCCCGATTGCGTGACCCAGTGAACCCTGGAGATTTTCCACCATCTGCCACACATCCCACTGGTCGACCGTGAATCCTGCGGCGTCCTGCCACGCCGTGCCAGGTACGGGCTCATCCACCCGGCCGGCGTCGGCGAACCAGGTTTGCGTGTCGAGAGACACATGCGGTACCGCAGGTCCGGACCAGCCCTGGATTGCGACAGTCGCGGCTTTCGACGGGAGACGGGCGGAGGACATGGAGAATGTGTCGGAGTCCTCGGACCCGCGAGCCGACCAACGGCCCGCCTCGACGCAATAGGCGCTCAATGGGAGGGCGTCCGAATGAGGAGGGACGATCATGGTGACGGCAAGGACACGATCCTGCATGCCTCCCTTGACGATATCGCCTGACTGTATGAAAACCGGTTCGTCACCGGAATTGCGCACCACGAGTCCGCCGATACTTCCGGTTTCCGCGATCTCGATCACGCCTTTCTCCATCGCTTCGTGGAGGGAAACAGGCAGAGCTGTCTCTCCAGGGCCATCACGGTGAATCAGGTAGATGGAGAGATTGCCGTGATCGTAGGGACCGGTGATGGTATGGGCATCGCTTGCCGTGACGTCGGCTCGGGCGAATGGTGCGAGCGTGGATGCCAGCATGGCCGAAGCCACGGCGGCATTCTTCAGGAGTGTTCGATATGTCATCTGTGATGCTCCCCGATACGGATCATCTTGAGATGCTCTCCAATCGACGAGTCGGAACCGTGACGGAATCATGGCTGTTTCGGGGCAACGGCTCTTCCACGAGGCGTACCTCCTGATTTCAGCACATCCCCGGCGATCGACCGCCGCGAGGCTCCTCGAACAGCGGGTTGAGGTCCTCGTCGGCCGGTGGCTGGCTGAGCCATAGCACCCGGCCGAGTTCGCGTGCCTCGGTCATGATGGCGCGGGCATGGGCGCACAATTCCCCGAGCGGAAGCAGCGGCCCCTGGCCTACCCTGATCGAGGCGTCGTTGCCACCGAACATGAAGACGGGCAGACGCGGCGCCTTGCCCTTGGTTCGCGCCATGACCTCGGCGCGCCAGCGCGGCGATGTCGGCCGCGGTCTCGCCATTGACGCCGAGGTTGTAGCAGGAGACCGGCAGGCCATCGCAGACGAGCCCCCTGCACAGGCGCCCGGGCCAGCCGAGCTTCTCGCCGTCGGTGTAGCGGACGGTGATGCTGCAGCCGACGAAGCAGTAGTCGACCGAGGCCACGGCCGCCTACCAGTGTCCGCCACCGGAAATCTGGATGTCCTCGCCCGTGATGCCGCGGGCGCCTTCGCTGCACAGGAAGGCGGCGAAGGCGCCGATCTCCTCGGCTTCGATCCAGCGGTTCTGGGGCACCGCCTTCATGGTGTCGTCGAGGTAGTCCTCGAGAGAGCGGTCGATGCCCAGCATCCCGATCTTGTTGGGCAGCGCCACACGCACGACATGCGGCGTCTTCACGCTGCCCGGGTTGATCGCGTTGCAGGTCACACCGTGGCGCGCGCCCTCGAGCGCGACGCAGCGGGTCAGACCGAGCAGGCCGGTCTTCGACGAGCACATCGCCGCATGTCCCGCGTGTCCGACCCGCGCGCCGGTCGTCGCCAGGTTCACGATACGGCCCCAGCCCCGCTCAACCATGCCCGGAAAGCAGAGTTTGGTGGTGCGGTAGGGGCCGTTGAGGTTGACGTCGATGGTGCGCAGCCAGAGCTCGTCGGGATGGTCGATCATCGGGTGGTGGGCCGAGCCGCCCGCCGCGTTGACCAGGATGTCGACCTTGCCGAAGGCCTTCACCGTGGCCTCGAAGAACATGGCGCAGGATTCGTCCGAACAGACGTTGAGCGGCAAGGCGAGCGCCTTCACGTTTCGGGATTCGATCTCACGGCCCGTCGCCTCCAGCTCGTCGTCGTCCAGCACCAGAGCGGCTTCCCCCCTGACGTGCTGGTTGCGCACCTTGGCCGTCAGCGAGCCGATGGCGACATCGGCACCGGCCTCCGCGAGCGCCAGGGCGCAGGCGCGTCCCATGCCGGTGGCACCGCCCGTGACCCAGGCGCTGCGTCCTTTCAGATACTTGCCGGCCATGCCGTCCTCACCCCCGCTTCGTGAGCTTCTGTTCGTTCTGCCAGGTCGCCATACGGCTCATTGCCGCGCCGTGCGCGGCGACCGCGTCGTCGTCGAGGTCGGCCTTGGGTCGCGGCTCGAGCTCGAAATTCCCGTGGCGGTCGGTGCCGCGCACCAGCATCACGGACTCGCGCAGCGTCTGGTTCTTCACGTGCGGCGGTATGAAGACCATGGCACAGCCCACGCGATAGTCGTCGCTGCCATTGGGCCCCGAGGCATGGGGCGTGAAGACGCCGTGGAACGAGGCCTCGCCCGAGGCGAGCTCGAGCGCCACCGCACGCTCGGGGTCGGGCAGTTCGTCGATCTGCTGGCCGCGCGGCAGCATGATGTCGGCAGCGAAGGTGTTGGTATGGGCAAGCTGGCCGCGCGTGTGGGCGCCGGGGATGAAGCTCATGCCGCCGTTGTGCTGGCCCACGTCGCCCAGCGCCAGCCAGGCGGTCAGTCCCACCGGAGGCGTCATGCCCCAGTAGGTGGCGTCCTGGTGCCAGGAGTAGCGGCCCGACGAGCGCGGATCCTTGTAGACGAAGGAGCAGCTCCACAGCAGCAAATCCGGTCCCAACACCGCCGCCACGACGTCGAGCAGGGCGGACCTGTGCACGAACTGGTCGACCCAGCGGTAGGCCACGTTGGCCTTGTAGTAGAGGTAGTCGGCGATGCGGGGATCGCGCTCGGCCTCCCGCCGCGTCTTCAGGAAGCGGTGGCGCGCCTCGTCGGCCTCCTCGCGCGAAAGCACCGGGACCGGGAACGCGAACCCGTCCCGCTCGAAGCGCTCGGCGATCTGCTTCAGGTCGGCCATGGCCAGCTCTTCACTCCTTGTCCGGATCGCTCTTCACCCAGGGTGGGACCATGCGGAACAGGCTGTCGACCACGGCATATTGCGCATAGCCGAGCCGCGCGATGGGGCGAATCCGCGACAGATCGACGCGCCCGTTCGCCATGATCGCCTCGTCGATGTGCACGCCGACCACCTTGCCCAGCACCAGCCCGTTGTCCCCGGGCGCATAACCGCCGTTCTGCGGCACGATCACCGTCTTCAGCCAGCGGCACTCCAGGTGCACGGGGGACCGGGCAACCCGCGGGGGCTTGACCAACCGCGACGGAATCATGTCGAGGCCCGCCAGAGCCGCCTCGTCGACGTCGCTGGACACGGCGTCGGAGGTCTGGTTGACCTCCTCACGCAGCTCCCAGGTCGCGAGATTGAAGACGAACTCGCCCGTCGCCTCGACGTTGCGCCAGGAGTCCTTCTTGCGGTCGGGTCCATCGCCTGCCGACGAGGAGAACATCACCGCGGGCGGGTCGTCGGCCACGGCGTTGAAGTAGCTGTACGGCGCAAGGTTCACCCGCCCCTCGGGGTCGAGCGTGGTGATCCAACCGATCGGACGGGGTACGACCAGGCTCTTGAAGGGGTCGTGCTGCAGGCCGTGGCCCTGTGCCGGCTCGTAGAACATCACACCAGGTCGCGAGGCACCGAGGCGTCCCAGGAGCGGGTGAAGGACTTCTCCCCGTCCTCGAATGCGTCGATCTCGGAATGGATGTGGAAGGCCTCCTTGTCCGAGGTCACCCGCGTCCTGGTCTCCAACCTCAGGCGCCAGTCGCCGCGGCCGATCAGTACGAGCTGCTCGGTCTCGCCGGTTACGCTCGAGGTGTCGCTCCGGTGCACGCTGTAGCGCTCGGTGCCCTCGCTGCTCATCTCAAGCCCGTGGCTCTCGATGCGGAACCAGCCGCGGTGCTTGTGCGCTTCGAGCGTCGTGATGCCGGTCACCACGTCGTGGTGCACGCTGCGCACCCGGCTCGCGTCGACCAGCATGGTGCGCGTTTCCGGCTCCGACGACTCCGGCTCCTCGAATGGGCGCAGCCTGGCGTCCTCAGGACGCGGCTTCCGGACCGGCACCTCCAGGGTGCTCTCGCCCGTGTGGAGCGTGAGCATGGCCTTCTCGGGCGTCGGCCACGCCACCGGCCAGTAGCCCGTCGCGACGGCAAGCCGCATGCGGTGGCCGGGCAGGAAGGCATAGGCCATGTTGTCGAGCGCCAGCCGGATGCGGGTGCGCCGGCCGGGCTCCATCGGCTGCGGATCGGTGTGCCCGTCCCGATGGGTCAGGTTGAGCAGGCCGAAGGTGACCCGGGTCGAGGAGCCGTCGGGCGCGACGTCGTTAAGCCTGACCGAGATTTGCGCCACCGGCCGGTCGACCGACAGCTCCAGCTCCACCACCGGCGCGCCGAAGAATTCGACGCGCTCGGCGAGCGGCGGCGTGTCGAAGCACAGCGACTTGCCGTCGTCATCGCGCTGGTCGGTCTGCAGCTCGTGGCCGATCGAGCCCAGACCGTAGGGGCAGAGGCAGCCGCTCGAGGTGCCGATATCAAGGGGCGAACTCAGCGTCAGCGCCGCGTCGTCCTCGGGCCTATCGGCGAGGCGCCCGGGTGCGAGGTGCCAGGTCCGGCCCTGGCCGTCGGTGCGCGGCCATAGGGACTCGGCGATCCAGCGGCCCTGGGTCTCGGGCAGGCCGGGATCGGGCGGCATCGCCTCCGCCATCCAGGCGCGGTACATGGGCTCATCCATGATCCCGGTGTCGATGCCCTTGAGCCAGTGGTCCCACCAGCGCAGGGCCTCCTGCAGAAAGCCGAACCAGGGACCCGGTGGCGCCATGTCCTGCGGGTACTGGTGGCCCCAGGGTCCGATCAGCCCCTTGCGCGGCACCTTCAGCCCCGACAGCAGGCTCGGCACCGAGTTGATGTAGCTGTCGGCCCAGCCGCCCAGCAGGTAGGTCGGGCACTGGATCGCGCCGTAGTCCTCGCGCACCGAGCCGTGGCGCCAGAAGTCGTCGCGCCGCTGGTGCGGCAGCCATTCCTGGATGGGGTTGATCAGGTTTTCCAGGCGATCGAACCACATCTCGCGCCAACGCTGCTGGCCCACGATCATCGGGTCGGGCGGGCGCGACAGCAGCGAGAAGAAGAGCGAGTGCCAGTACATGTTGTCGTTCAGCAGGCAGCCCCCCTTGAAGTGCATGTCGTCGGCGTAGCGGTCGTCGACCGAGCCCACGGAGATCACGGCCTTCAGCGCCGGCGGCCGGCGCGCGGCGACCTGCAGCGCCTCGAAGCCGCCCCAGCTCAGCCCCATCATCCCGATCTTGCCGTCGCACCAGGGCTGCGCGGCGATCCAGGCGAGCGCCTCGAGCGCGTCGTCGTGGTCCTGCTTCAGGTACTCGCCCAGCAGCAGCCCCTCGGAGTCGCCCGAGCCGCGGATGTCGATGCGCACCGCGGCATAGCCGTGGCCGGCGAAGTAGGGATGGATGGTTTCGTCGCGCTCGCTGATCGCGTCGCGCTTGCGGTAGGGGATGTACTCCAGGATCGCCGGTACCGGTCTGGCCTCGGCGTCTTCGGGCAGCCAGATTCGTGCGGCCAGCCGCATGCCGTCCGACATCGGGATCCAGCAGTGCTCGATCTGGCGTATCTTCACGGGCAGCGACGACACGGGCCTCATCGACACGATCACTTCTCCCTTGCCGGCCGTCACACCGATCTGCCACCATGGCCCTCCCTGCAAGGCGAGGTGATCATGACCGCCGACGGCGCGGCGACTTCATCCCCAGCAGCGGCCCGCGTCGAGCGCCTGATCGCGGCCGTGGTCGCTGCATGGCGTGCCGGGGCGACACGCGGCGACGAAGCCAGCGAGTACCTTGAGGCCGCTGCGGCCGTTGTCTTGGACTCGCCAGAAAGACGCCCGTCCGTGCCAAGCGACCAGCCGCCATGCGCGCACCTCGACGACCTGCCGAAACCCTCTGCGGTCGATCCCGCCGCCGTGACCGGGGCGTTGCTCGCGGCGCGCGACGCGCTTGCCTGGGGCGCTGCCTACCCCGAACTCGCCGGCGATTCACGCTACGACGCGTTCCGCGCCGCGTATGCCTACGCGGAGCTTGTCGGGCCGCGCGGCCCGGTCGTCACGGGCCGTCTCTCGGCCTTCTTCACGATCCAGGGGCCGGGCGTGCTCTATCCGCCTCACGCCCACCCGGCGCCCGAGGTCTACTGGGTCGTGGCCGGCACCGCCCAGTGGCGGCGCGGCCACGAGGACTGGGTGACCCGCCCGCCCGGCAGTTTCATCTTCCACCGCTCGGGTCTGCCGCACGCCACGCGGACGGAGAACGAGCCGCTGCTCGCGCTGGCCTTCTGGACCGATCACCTCGACGGCGCATCGGTCATGGTCGGGGACGCAGCGCCACGCACGTGATCTCGACCTTGAGGCCCTCAAGCAAGCGGGCCTCGATGCTGACCCGGGCCGGCACCGCCGCGGGGTCGATCCAGGCGAGCCAGGCCCGGTTCATGTCCTCCCAGGTTCCGATGTCGGCGAGATAGACGTTGGCGAACAGCACCGACGATTTCGACGTGCCACAGGCCTCGAGGTAGCCGTCGATCTTGCCGAGGATGAATCGGGTCTGGTTCTCCACGTCGCCATCGCTGGGGCCGTCCCAGGCGGTGGTGCCGCCGACGAAGACGAAACGGTCGGCCGCCGTCGCCGCGCTGAACAATGCGCCGTACTCGGCGCCAGGCGAGACGCGTTCGATGGTCATGTCCTCTCCTCCCTCGTCGCGGCGTCCTGCAGTGCGCGCCAGATGCGCTGCGGCGTCGCCGCCATGTCGATGGTCGTCACGCCACGTTCGGCAAGCGCGTCGAGCAGGGCGTTGATCACGGCGGGCGGGGCGGCGATGGTGCCCGCCTCACCGCAGCCCTTCACGCCCATGGCGTTGTTGCTGTTGGGCACGCCCTCCAGCGTCACCTCGTAGGCGGGGAGGTCGTCGGCCCGCGGCAGGGTGTAGTCGAGCAGGCTGCCGGTCAGCGGCTGGCCGCTTTCGGGGTCGTAGGCGTAGCATTCCAGCAGGGCCTGGCCGATGCCCTGCGCGAGCCCGCCGTGGACCTGGCCCTCGACCAGCAGCGGATTGAGCACGTTGCCGAAGTCGTCGACCACGACGTAGCGCCGGATCGTCGCGATGCCGGTGTCGGGGTCGACCGCAATCTCGCAGACGTGGCAGCCCGTGGGATAAGCCGCGCCCTTCTGGCGGTAGTAAGCGGTCTCGTCGAGCCCGGGCTCGATGCCGACGGGCAGGCTCGCGGCGTCGTGGGCCGCGCGCACCGCCTGCCGGAACGTGACCGAGCGGTCCGTCCCGGCGATGCACAACCGCTGCTCGTCGACCTTGAAATCGATGTCGACCTCGGCCGCTTCCAGCAGGTGCGACGCGACACGGCGCAACTTGTCGCGCACGCGTTCGGCGACCACCTGCAGTCCCGGCCCCGCCACCTGCAGGAAGTGCGAGCTGCTCGATCCGCCGCTGCCCGGTGCCACGACGTCGCTGTCGCCGCTCACCACGCGCACATCCCCGGGCGCCACGCCGAGTTCGGCCGACAGCATCTGGGCATAGGCCGTCTCGTGGCCCTGGCCGTTGGAGATGCTGCCGACCACCAGCGTGACGTGGCCGGATGGCTCCACCCGCAGCCGGGTCGTGTCGCCGACCTCGCCGCGACCTGTCGCCTCCAGGTAGTGCACCAGGGCGCGGCCCAACAGCAGGCCCTCGGCGCGTGCTGCCGCGCGCCGCGCGGGAAAGCCGGTGACATCCGAGGCCACGAGCGCGCGGGCATGGTTCGCTACGAGGTCGGTGTCAGCGAGCGGCACGCCCGTCGCGGTGAGGTAGGGCATTGCCTCGCGTGGCACCAGGTTTCGCCGGCGCAGTTCATCGGGTGGCACGCCGAGCCGGTGCGCCGCGGCCTCGATCACGCGCTCGCGCGCATAGGTCGCCTCGGGCTGGCCCGCGCCACGCAGGGCGTCGACCGGCACGCTGTTGCTGAAGGCTCCGCGCACCCGCGCGTGCACCGCAGGCAGCAGGTAGGGACCCGGCAGGGTGATCGTGGCGCCGCCGGTCGGAATCCGTGTGCCGTGCTGCGTCAGATAGGCTCCGAGGTTGGCCACCGTGTCGCTGCGCAGGGCCAGGAAGCGGCCCTCGCCGTCGAGCGCCAGGGCGATGCGGGTCCGGTGGTCGCGTGCCTGGGCGTCGCTGATGAAGGCCTCGCTGCGGCTAGAAACCCAGCGCACCGGCCGCCCTGTGCGCCGCGCCAACCAGAGCACCAGCGCCTGCTCGGGGTAGGGCGTGTACTTCATGCCGAAACCGCCCCCCACGTCGGGCGTCAGGATGCGCAGCCGCGCCGGGGCGATGCCCAGGACATGGGCGAGGTCGTCGAGCAGGAAGTGGACACCCTGATGGCAGGCCGTCAGCGTCAGCCGCCCGCTCGAGGCGTCGTACTCGCCCAGCGCGCCGCGTGGCTCGATGGGTGCCGCCGCCATCCGGTTGTTGACGATCTCGATCTCGACCGTGGCCGCCGCGTCCGCGAACGCTCGCGCGACCGCCTCACGGTCGCCGGTCTCCCAGTCGAAGCAGAGGTTGCCGGGCGCCTCGTCATGCAGCTGCGGCTCTCCGGGTCTCAACGCCGCCTCCGCCCCGGGAGCGGCAGGCAGGGGCTCGAAATCGACCTCGATCAACTCGGTCGCATCGGCCGCCTGCTCGGCCGTCTCAGCCACCACCGCGGCGACCGGCTGGCCAACGAAGCGCACCCTGTCGCCGGCGAGGATGGGGTAGGGTGGCCGGGCCTGCGGCGTGCCGTCCGTGCTGACCACCGTGCCGATCGTCGGCATACCGCGCACCCCGTCGGCCCGGAGCTCGTCGCGGCCGACCACGTCGATTACCTCGGGTGCCACGCGCGCTGCCGCCGTGTCGACCGAGGCTATCCTGGCATGGGCGTGGGGCGAGCGCAGCACGACCATGTGGAGCTGGCGCGCCGCGCCGATGTCAGCGACATAGCGGCCGTGGCCGGTCAGGAAGCGGCCGTCCTCGATTCTGCAGAAGGGCGCGCCGAAGCGTACGATCGCCATTGTCTGTCCCCAAGCCGGTCGTGATAGGTACCACGGCTGTCGGCGACGCGGTCAAGCTTGCCGGGCGAGGCTGGCGCGATTGGGCCCTTGGCTGGCGCAGGCGTAGTCTCCCCTGGCGCGTGCGTCTTGTTACTCTCGCCGCAACCTTCCGACGGAGGACCCCACGACATGACCCAGGCGTCCCTCGCCCAGCGATTCGCCGACAATGGGTTCGTCTTCCCGATCCGCGCCATCGCGGCCAACGAGATCGCCAACCTGCCGGGCCGCTTCGAGCGCGAGCTGCTGCCGGTGCGGAAGGTTCCGACCCGGGAGACCGACTACACCTTCCAGACCCACCTGCTGTTCCTCTGGCACTTCGACGTCGTCTCGCGCAAGGGGCGCGACATGGCGAGGTTGGTCCGCGGTGAGGACCGACACGGCAACTTCGAGCTCGCGGCGGCGCGTGCCGAGTTCGACGCCAAGGCGGTGGCCGTCCACGGCCAGGCTTCGCGCATGCGCCAAGCCGCGGTCCACGCCGCGAACCGAACGGCATGAGCGATCCGGAGCTCTGCTTCACTCCGGCGCTCGACCTCGCCCGGCTCGTCGCGCGCCGCAGGCTTTCGCCCGTCGACCTGGTGACAAACGCCCTCGCCCGCATCGACGAGGTCAACCCGAAGATCAACGCCTTCTGCTCGGTCTTCCCCGAGCGCGCACTGGAACGGGCGCGGATGCTCGAGGACGAGGCGCGGCGCGGCATGCTGCGCGGACCGCTCCACGGCGTGCCGGTCGCGATCAAGGACCTGACGCCGACCGCGGGCTATCCCACCACCTTCGGCTCCCGCGTCTTCGCCGACCACGTCGGCGAGCACGACGCCGTGGTCGCCCGCCGCCTGTTCGAGGCCGGTGCGATCATGGTCGGCAAGACCAACACGCCGGAGTTCGCCTACTCCGGTTTCACGCGGAACGAGCTTCACGGCGAGACCCGCAACCCCTGGTCGCTCGAGCGTAGTCCGGGCGGCTCCTCGGGCGGCTCGGCGGCGGCCGTCGCGGCGGGCTGCGTACCGCTGGCCGAAGGTTCGGACGGCGGCGGCTCAGTGCGCGACCCCGCCGCCTGCTGCGGCATTACCGGCCTCAAGCCGAGCTTCGGGCGCATCCCCTTCGACATCTTTCCGACCCAGTTCTCGACCGTCTTTCACTTTGGGCCGCTCGCCCGCACCGTGGCCGACGCGGCGCTCTTCCTCGCGGTCGCCAACGGGCCCGACGACGCCGACATCCAGTCGCTGACGCCGCGTCTCGACGTGCCGGTGCCGCCGCCCGAGAACGTCCGGGGGCTGAAGATCGCGCTCAACATCGACTTCGGCTTCTTCCACGTCGACGCCGAGGTCGAGCACGACCTGCGCGCCGCCGCTGCGGCGCTCGCGGAGCGTGGCGCGATCATCGAGGAGGTCGATCTCATCTTCGACCGTCAGGCGATCTACGCCTGCGAGGCCGATGTCGGCTCGCTCGCTGCCCTGCTGCAGGGTGACATTGTCCGGCAGCATCCGGATCGCGTGACGCCGCGGGTCGCGGCCATGGTCGAGCGCGGCGCGGGCTACAGCGGCATGGACGTGAAGCGTTTCGAGCTCGCCCGCACGAAGACCTGGCAGGCGCTTTCGCCGGTGCTCACACGCCACGACGCCCTGCTCTGCCCGACCCAGGGTGGCCCGGCACCGCTCAACAGCCAGTCCGAGGCGGATTTCGACTGGGTCGACGACGAGGGGCGCTATCACGGCCACTTCATGTCGCAGTTCTTCAACTTCACAAGCCACGTTCCGGCCTTCTCCGTGCCCTCGGGGTTCACCGGCAACGGCCTGCCCACGGCGGTCCAGATCGTCGGCCGGCGCCACGACGACAACATGGTGCTGCGCATCGGTCAGGCGCTCGAGACGGCATTGGGCTGGCCTGCGCACCGCCCGCCGCTGTGACGCGGCCATGACCGATCCCGCCTTCGCCACTGTCGCCGAGCTGCAGCTCGCCCTCGACAGGGGCGAACTGACCGGCAGCAGCCTCGTCGCGCACCTGCTCGACCGCATTGCCACGCTCGATGTCCGGCTCAACGCCTTCACCCATGTCGCCGGCGATCACGCGCGCGCGGAAGCCGAAGCGTGCGACGCCGAGCGCCGCGCGGGCCGCCTGCGCGGCCCGCTCCATGGCATCCCCGTCGCCATCAAGGACATCATCGACGTCGCCGGCATGCCCGAGACCTGCGGCACCGGCGGTCACGACGGCACTCCGGCCGTGCGCGACGCCGTGCTGGTCGCACGACTGCGCGCCGCTGGCGCCATCGTGCTCGGCAAGACCAACACCTACGAGTTTGCCTATGCCGCCTACAACGAGGGCCACGGCTACACGCGCAATCCCTGGGATCCGACTCGCACCGCGGGCGCCACGAGCGGCGGTTCGGCGGCCGCGGTCGCCGCGGGACTCGTGCCGCTCGCCGTGGGCACCGATGCCGGCGGCTCGGTGCGCATCCCCGCCGCCTTCTGCGGCATCGTCGGCTTCAAGGTGAGCCACGGCGCGATCGAACTCACGGGCGCCTTCCCCTCCTCCTGGACACTCGACCATGGCGGCGCCATGGGCCGCTCGGTCGACACGCCGTCGCCCTTTTGTACGGACGACATTAACGTCCGCCAGGCGATCCACAGCAATCTCGAGCTGTTCAAGCCCGGCCCGACATGGATCTGGCAGCTCGACGCCACCGCGTGCATCGAGCAGGTCGACCCGACCCATGTCGACGTCCGGCTGCGACCGGGAACCATGTGGACCAACGGCTCGGACGGGATGTCGGCGGAGGACGTGCCGTACTCCTTCATGCGCATCGCCAAGCCGGCGCTGAGGTCGACCGACGACCAGGAGTTCGAGCCGTTCGTCGAGGTCGAGGTGCATAACCGGTGTCCCGGCACTAGCGTCACCCGCGTGCCGCTCACCACCATGGGAACGCTGCTGCCTCACGCAATGGCCTCGATCACCTGTGAGAAGGCCTGGGAGGAGAAGAACGCCTGGCTCAACGGCCTGGGCAACGACATCCCCTGCTCCAGCGGCCCCTGCATGCTCCGGGAGTGGCACCCCAACGACCGCGTGGTCCGGGTGCGCCATTTCATCGACCCACAGATGCGGCCCAACGGACACAACCTTGCGCGCACCTCACAGCGAAGGACGCCTGAGGCCGGACGATGGCGCGCGCCGTGAACGACCGCCCCCTCGCAGGCCGCGTCGCCTGGGTCACCGGCGGCGCGACGGGCATGGGCCGCGCCATGGCGCTGGCCTTTGCGGGCGCGGGCGCCGATGTCGCCATCGGCTCGCTGACGAAGGCGGTCCACGGCGAGCGCGTCGCGCGCGAGACCGCGCTCGACGTCGGCGACGAGTTGCTCGCGAAGACCCGCGGTGAGATCGAGGCCCTTGGCGTGAGCTGCCTCGCCATGCCGCTCAACGTCCGCCTCGACGAGTCCGTCCGGGCCAGTCATGCGCGTATCGTCGGGGCGCTGGGCGAGGTCGACATCCTGGCCAATGCCGCCGGTCACGGCGGTCGTCATCCCATCGCCGGCCATCCCGACGAATTCTGGCACCGCACGATCGATGTCGACCTCACGGGCGCCTATCGCACCATCAAGCTCTGCCTGCCCGCCATGGTGCAGCGCCGCTGGGGGCGTATCGTCAACATCGCCTCGACCGCGGCCGTGATGGGCGACACGGGCTACAGCGCCTATTGCTCGGCCAAGTCGGCCCTGGTCGGCCTGACCCGCTGCGTCGCCCTCGAAGCCGCCCCCTTTGGCGTCACCTGCAATGCCATCAGTCCGGGCAACGTGCTGTCGCACCAGGGCATGAACAGCCTGCGCCAGGAGGTCGAGATGGGCCGCATCACCGTGCCGCTCGATGATCACCTCGCCGCGCTGGCTGAGGACATGCCGCAGAAGCGCTGGATTCAGCCCGATGAGATCGGCGCGTTCGCACTCTTCCTGTGCGGCGAGAAGGCACGGGGCCTGACCATGGAGAACATCCGCATCGCCGGAGGCTCCCTGTGGTGAGGCCATGGCGGTCTACGCGTCCGGCACTGTAGATGGCGCGCGATGGACAAGGGCCGCCCGCCTCGGCTGCCAAGGCTGTCTGATGGCACAGATCCGGATCGAACCAACTCGACCCGGGCGCGCGCCACGAGCTCGTCGGCTGTTCGGCGCGACAGCCCATGGCGCTGAAGGCGGTGAGCGTCGCCGTTGTCCCCTGCTGGGACAGCAGCTCGTGGGTTTAGCCCCGCGGCGACGACAGGTCGGTCGTCTCGAGCACCCGGCTCACCACCAGCATGGGCGGGGAATCGCAATTGGCCTGCGCGAGCGCGGTGGCGGCGTTGAGCGGGCCCGGGCCCGAGATCAGCAAGCAGACGCCTGGTCGTCCGCTGATCCGCGCATCGCCGTCGGCCATGAAACCCGCGCCCTGCTCATGGCGCGGCGGCACGAAGCGCAGGCCGCTCCCTTGATCGGCCGCATCAGCTCCAGGGTGTGGATGCCCGGGCTGCCGAACACCGTGTCGACGCCATAGGCGGTCAGCGGCTCGGTCAGGATCTCGCCGCAGGACGCGATTGACTCGGCCGTGCGCGTGTCAACGTCGAGAAGTGCTGTCGCAAGGTCGGTCCCGGCCGTCCGAGCGGAAGCCAGCGCATCGACCTTCATGGGTGCGTCCGGCGACGCAGGAAACGGGTCTGGCGCCGCCAAGTTGCAGCGCGCCCTGAAGGGTCTCTGACAGCGCTGCGGCGAGGGGCGCATTCTTGGCGCGTGCGGACGCTTGCTCGCCGCGACCCAGCCGTAAGGTCCGCGGCGGACGGCGCACCATCGTGCGCAGCGACCGACCTGCACAAGGGATTGGACATGCCTTACCGCGTCGACCCGGACCGCGACCTGCCGCTTGTCGGCGAGTTCATGGCCGTGCCCAACGGTTTCCACAGCCCCAACCTTCAGCGCCTGCTGCGCGCCATGCGCAGCGGCCCTGTGCCCGGCAAGTACGCGCTCTACAAGAGCAGTCCCGGCAGCGAATGGATGCTCATGCAACTGAGCGGCAGCCGCGACGTCCCACCGACCATGCACGAGGACGTAGTCTTCTCCGATCTCGGGGACGCCGAGCGACACGTCTTCCGCCTGCGCTGGAAGCAGATCACGGAACGCGACCTGGAATGGCCGGCGTCATGAAGAAGAAGACCGTCGTCGGCTATGCCGACCGCTTCAGCGTCGCGCCAGGTGAGACGATCTCCGTCAAGGTGAGTGAGGAAGGCGCCGCCCAGAGCTACTCAGCGACCATCGTGCGCCTGTCTTGCACCGACACCCATGTCCAGGGGCCCGGCATCGTCGAGTACCCGATAGAGGCATCCTGCAACGGCAGCCATCCGGCACGGCGCCAGCCGATCCATGCTGGCTCCTATGCTGTGGTCGACGACCTGCCGCTCGGCCCGTCCTTCACGCTCCTGGCCTTCGTCTGGCCGACCTTGCTCCACGGCCGCTGGCAGACGGTGATGGGTCGCGCCACCGACCCGGGCCCCGACATCCTGCTGGGTCTCGACGAATCCGGTGCCCTCGCGCTCAGGCTGGGCGGCGCGCTGGTCTCGACCGGGCGTCCCCTGCAGGTCCGGCAATGGGCGGCGATCGTCGCCGCCTGCGACAACGGCAAGGTCACGCTGCGCCAGACGCTGCTGTCGTCGGAGTCCGGCAGCGACACGTCCGCCGTCGCCGAGGCCGACGTGTCGGTCGATCTTCCCGCCACCGACGGCCGCTTCACCATCGCCGCCCATGGTCCCGCGGCCGATGCCATGGCCGGCCACTTCAATGGCAAGATCGACCGGCCCCGCGTCGCCGCACGCGCCCTCTCGCCCGACGAGGCCGCCGCGCTCACCGGCGCTGAGGTGCCGGTCGCGCTGGCGACCGGCGTCACCGCCGCCTGGGACTTCGCCCGCGATATGGCGGGCAACCGCATCGCCGACGTCTCCGGCCATGGCCGCCACGGGCACACGGTCAACGCGCCGGGCCGCGCCATGACCGGCCACAACTGGGCCGCCGACATCTTCGATTGGCGCCGTGCGCCGGAGCAGTACGGCGCCATCCACTTCCACGACGACGACATCTTCGACGCCGGTTGGCAGACCGACTTCTCCTGGGTCGTGCCCGAGGGCACGTCGTCGGGCGTTTATGCCGCGAAGCTCGACGACGGCGGCATCGCCGACCATGTCGTCTTCTGGGTCCGCCCGCGACGCGGGACGGCGACCTCGGACGTCTGCTTCCTGGCCTCCACCGCGACCTACCTGGCCTATGGCAACTACCGCGTCATGGAGTGCTCGGCGACCTACGAGGCCTTCCAGGGCGTGCTGCTCGTCACCGGTCCGGAAGACCTCTTCCTCGCCGAACATCCCGAATACGGCGGCTCGCTCTACGAGAGTCACACCGACGGCAGCGGCGTCGCGCTCTCCTCGCGCTTGCGCCCTCTGGTCTCCATGCGCCCCGACACGCCGCTCTGGCAGTTTGCCGGCGACGGCTACCTCACCTGGTGGCTCGACCACCTCGGCATCGAGGCCGATGTCGTCACTGACGAGGATCTCCACCACGAAGGTGCGGAGCTGCTCACGCCCTACAGAGTCGTCCTCACCGGCAACCACCCGGAGTACTGGTCAACGCCGATGTGGGACGGCCTGCAGCGGTGGCTCGATGACGGCGGCCGCCTCATGTACCTGGGCGGCAACGGCTTCTACTGGCGCATTGGCATGAGCGACGGCTTGCCCGGCGCCATCGAGGTACGCCGTGCCGAGGACGGCTGCCGTCCCTGGGAGGCCCAGCCCGGCGAGTATCACCTGGCCTCGACCGGCGAACTCTCCGGCCTGTGGCGCCGGGTCGGGCGCACGCCCAATTCGCTGGTCGGCGTCGGCATGGCGGCCCAGGGATTCGACCGCGGCACCTACTATGTACGCCGGCCGGACGGCGAGGATCCGCGGGCGGCGTGGATCTTCGACGGTGTTTGCGACGAGCGAATCGGCGATTTCGGCTATGCCGGCAACGGCGCCTCGGGCCAGGAGATCGACCGTCACGATCTCGCGCTCGGCAGCCCGCGGCATGCGCTCGTGCTGGCCAGCTCGGAAGGCCACAACGACAACATGCTGCTGGTGTCCGAGGACTACCGCGCCACCCACCTGATGCTGGGCGGCACGGAGAACGACAAGGTGCGCTCGGATCTCGTCTTCTTCGAGACCGAAGGCGGAGGTGCCGTGTTCTCGACCGGCTCGATCTCGTGGATCTCGAGCCTGCCGTGGAACGGGGGCGTGAACAACGTCTCGCGCATCACCCGCAACGTGCTCGAGCGCTTCCGCGACCCCGCGCCCTTCGCCATGCCGAAGGGCTGATGCCAAGGGCCGGCAGTCGTCGTCGATCGTCGCCACGCCGGCGATCTTGTAGGGCACGTGCGTGCTGATCAGGTATTTGCTTGCGCCGGGTTTCGGCGTCGCGGGGGCCCAGTCGTAGGTGCAGCCGAGCCGGGTCCACGGCGCGCCGGTCGGGCCATAGGCGAAGGTACAGATGTCCTCGAACCGGGCGAGATTGTCTGGCACGCCCTTGGCCTCGGGCGCCACCGGCATGCCGCTCGCAGTTCCTGTCGTCGACTTCCGGGTCGACGAAGACGTCGTCGCACTCGACGATGTTGGCGACCGTGAGAATGCTCTGCCACCGCCATCCGCCGCGGCCCTCGTCGGAGCGCCAGGCCTCCTCGACGCGATTGGCCGCCGCGCACCGTGGCGAACACGTCGTCGGCGGCTGCTGCGGGCCAGTTACCCACAGCCGAGTCCAACACCCCGGCACCGAGCCTGGGGGAACGAACTCACGCCCGAAGTGTTGGATTGTCGATTACCAGAAATGTCGGGTTTTCGTTTGCCATTGACAATCCGGGAGAAAGTCCGATGGCCAGACTTCGAACGCGGACTGACGATCCTCGAGAGTTCCTCGCATAAACGATCTCGGAAGCAGCCCACTACCTCGCCGTGCCCGCGGCGACCATTCGCTACTGGTCGGTGGGACGTGACGACTAAGCGCCGTTGATCAATGTGCCCGAGCACACACCGAGGCTTCTTTCCTTTCTCAAGGGTTCCTTTCTCTGTTGGGGTCGCGACCACGGAGTCGATCTTCGACAAGATCGAACGTCTCTCTGCACGTATATTTGGGATACAATACGAGCGTTGCGGAAACCCTGTGGAGGGCACCGCCGGGTCTTCTCATCTCATGGCGGTGCGAAAGGAGGAGAATGGCGGCAACGGATGCCGGAGACAGGCTCGACGGCCGGGTCGCCTGGGTGCCCGGCGGCGCCACAGGGATTGGCCGCGCGACGGCACTCGCGCTCGCGCGGCGCGGCGCGGACGTCGCCGTGGGTTCGCTTACCCGCGGGCTGATGGGCGAGCGCGTCGGCCCCGAATCGACTCTCGACATCGGCGAGGAGACTCTTGACGAGGCACGGCGTCTGATCGAGGCCGCGGGCGTGAGGGCCTTGGCGTTGCCGCTCGACACCGGCAGCGAGGAGAGCGTCACGAGCCACTACGCCGCGGTCGTCGAGGCGCTGGGCCCGGTCGACATCCTGGTCCACACCGCCGGTATGGGCGGGCGTATGGCGATGATCGGCCACACCACCGCGTTCTGGGACCGCGTGATCAACATCAATCTCTCCGGCGCGTTCCGCACCTTGCGCGCCGCGTTCCCCGAGATGGTCGCGCGCGGCTGGGGGCGCATCGTCATCGTCGCCTCGACCGCCGCGAGCGTCGGCGAGAAGGATGGCGGCGCGGCGCGCGGCGCCTCCAAGGCCGGGCTGCTCGGCCTCATGCGCTGTATCGCGCTGGAAGGCGCGGCCTGCGGCGTGACCTGCAACGCTGTGAGCCCCGGCCACGTCGACACGCAGCAGTCGCGGCGAGCCGTGGAAAGCCTGATCCATCAGTGCGGGCTCGACACGAGAGTCGAGGAGTTCCTCAAACAGAGCGCTGCACGGCTGCCGCAGCGGCGGCACATCACCGCCGAGGAGGTCGGCGCCACCATTGCCTTCCTATGCGGTGACGGCGCGCGCGGCATCACGGGCGAGAACATCACGATCGCCGGCGGTTCGCTCTGGTAGTGGCGGAACGGCCGTGGACAATCGTTTCACCGTACTGTGGATGACCGACCTGCACCTGCTGTCGGACGCGTGCGACGGGCCCGAGGAGGCCGACGGCGTACGCCACGGCGTGCTCAACATGTGGCGCGGCCCACGCCGGCTGGCCGCCTTCGTCGAGCGTGTGAACGCCGAACGCCCCCACCTCGCGCTCTGCACAGGCGACATCATCGACAGCCAGACCCTGTGGCGCCGCCATGTGCTGGCCCATCGCGGCGAACTTGCGGCCTATGCCGAGCACCTGCCCCAGCCCTGGCCCTACGAGGACTACGATGCCCGGCGCCACCTGGCGCGCTTCATGGAGGGTTGGCGCACCATCGACCCCAGCGTGCGGCGGGAGCTGACGATTGGAAACCACGACGTCATGGCGCTGCCCCGAGACGAACTCGCCCGCCTGCTCGAGGCGGGCGACCGGCCCTGGCAGGCGGGCAGCCCGTTCAACCGCAGTGTCGTTTTCAAGGACGGCCGGGCAAAGGCTCGCTTCGTCCTGGTCGACAGCAACCTCGGCGCCGATGCGATGCACTGGTGCTACACGGGAACTTTGCTGCCCGAGACCCTTGCCTGGATCGAGGCGGAGCTTGCCGCCGCAACCGAGCCCGTGGTCTTCCTCGCCATGCATCACGGCCCACACCGCGCCTTCGCGCGTGACCCGCAGGGCGGTGACGGCAGGACGACCCAGTTCGAGCCCGGGGCCGCCCGAGCGCTGGCCGCCCTTGCGGACACGGCCTCAGCGCGGCGGCCGGATCAGAGGTTCGCCGTGCTTTTCGGACACCAGCACGGCAACCGTGCCCTGACCCGCTTCGACGACCTGGGGCCCGCCCTGCCCGGTTACCTGTGCCCATGCCTGATCGACTATCGCATCGGCAAGGGCTGCCGCATCACGGTCGAGGCGGACGGGCAATACACCATCGAGGAGGTCGTGCTCGACGAGGCCGAAAACGCTGCCGCGAGGTGACCGGGCGGCACCCTCAGGGCAGCAGCGGCCGGCGCATGCCCATGCGGATGCGGTCGTCGCGCGGCGACCGACCGTAGGCCGAGCGATAGCAGCGCGCGAAGTGCGAGGCCGAGACGAAGCCTGTGGCGAGCGCCACGTCGAGGATCGATTCCGAGCCGTGCAGCAGCATGCGGCGTGCGGTCTTCAGGCGCAGGTCGCGATAATAGGCGCTCGGCGCGCAGCCCAGGTGCATCTTGAACAGGCGTTCCAGGCTGCGCATGGGAACCTTGCAGACGCGGCTGATCTGCTGCAGCGACAGGGGATCCTCGATGTGCTGCTCCATGGCCAGCACGGCGGCAAGCAGCCGGTCGTCGTCGATGCCCATGCGCTTGTCGAGACTGACGCGCTGGTGGCGGTCGCCGTCCCGCACCTGATCGTGAAAAAACGCCTCGGCGATCGCCCCGGCCAAATCCTGGCCGTGGTCGTTCGCGACCAGATGAAGCATCAGGTCGAGCGCCGCCGAGCCGCCCGAGCAGGTGACGCGACGCCCGTCGATCTCGTAGAGGCTGTCTGTGACCTCGATGTCGGGAAAGCTCTCCCGGAAGTTCGGAATGTCCTCCCAGTGGACCGTGCAGCGATGGCCGTTCAGCACGCCTGCGCGCGCGAGCAGCCAGCTGCCGGTCTCGAAGGCGCCGATCACGGCGCCACGACGGCCGAGGTCGCGCAGCCAGGCGAAGGTTCGCGCGTCCTGGTAGGACCAGCCGCCGATGCCGGCGCCGACCAGGACCAGCGCGGGAGGCTCGACGTCGTCGATCGCGGCGTCGGCCATCAAGGTGAGCCCGGTGCCCGCGGTCACCGGCCCGCCGTCGGACGTCAACACGATCCAGTCGTAGAGCGTCTGACCACTGATCCAGTTGGCCGTGCGCAGCACCGCCACGACCGAGGAGAAGGACATCAGGGGAAAATCGGGGACCAGAAGGAACGCATAGCGTGGCGGGCTCGAAACGGGCCTCTTGTCCCTGGACGACATGACGCTCGTTGTCGCCGCCACCAAACGCATTCCCTTCGCTCGACTGACGCGGCGGAGCCCCGGCCCCCCGGTCGTCCCGCTGAGGCTCCCGCATTTTTTTATTTCCGTCAATGCGGCCACGGCAAGGCTGGCGTCTGTGGCCGGAAATCGGGCGTTTCCGGACGCACGTCGCAAGCCCGCTGTGCCAGCCTCGCTCCAGGTGGTGACCCGCAAGGAGAGGCCCAGGATGGACCTGCCCGACTGCATGCTCGTCGTCCGCGCACAGGTGGCGGTCGAGGTCGAGAGCGCATGGAACCAGTGGTACAACGAAGTGCACCTGCCCGAGATCACGGCCTGCCCGGGCTTCATCGCGAGCCGCCGCTACCAGGCCGAGAGCGCCGAGGGACGCCGCTACATCGCGCTCTACGCGCTCGAGCGGCCTGAAGCGCTCGAGAGTGCGGAGTTCGCCGCCCGACGGGGCTGGGCGGAGTTCATGCCGCACGTCAGCGCCACAGTCGAGGTCTACGGCGCGGTTCCGGGAGGCTGCCAGCCATGAGCGAGCCCGACGCCAGGACCTGGTACTGGGAAAAGACCTGGACCGACTTCCGCAGCGGCACGACTCGTGTGCGCCTGGTCTACGAAGGCGGTGCGGCCACTGCAACGCTCTACGACCAGGGCGCGCCGCGCACCGTCGCCGAGGTCGTCGCGCACCTGCCCTTTGAGATTCCGGTCGTCCACGTCGCCTGGAGTGGCGACATGGTGATGTCGACCCGGGCCTACTCCTTCGATGCCCGACAGATGGAGAACGCGGTCCACCTGCCGCGACCCGGCGACCTGGGCTGGGATCCCAGGTTCGGCGAGTTGACCGTGACCTACGGCACGGCGCAATGCCGCCTGCCCTCGGGCGACAACACGCTCGTCGTCTTCGGGCAGGTCGGCGAGGGTCTCGAGGGGCTCGCCGACTGGTGCCGAACGCGCCGCTTCGAAGGCGCGGGCGTCATCCACCTCGATCAGGCCTGAGCCGCCCGCCCAAGCTCAGGGGCCGTCGGGCGCGACCGGATGGACCAGACGCGATATGCCAAGCGCGATCTCGCTGCAGGCGACCCAGGGCACCTGCTCGCCCCAGGGCGGCGCCTTCGTGTGCGGGCAGGGCTGGAGGCGCGGGAAGTCGCTGCTTGCGAGCAGCTGTGCGATCCGGCTGCCGGGTGGCAGCGCTACAGCCTTCGCGTTGAGCGCGACGGTCAGGCGCACGGCGGTGCCCGGCGTGAGCGGCTGGCGCGTGACGAAGCCCTCGTGGTGGCGCGCCCGCGCGCTGCCGAATGCCAGACAGATCAGCGGGCCGGGCACAGAGATCAACGTCCTAGGCGTCGGAAGAGAGCTCCGCCTTGACCGCCGACCGGTTGCGCAAGCGCTGCGACCCGTTCTTCAACGGCCGATCCGATGTCACTGATCGGCGATTGCAGATCTGCGTCAGTGAACACGTTCTTCAGCACCGGAAAGCCATCGTCTTCGACGTGATGGATCTGCTGTGCAGGGATCGGTGGTATCGCCGCTATCAGCTTTTCGATTCACTACGTGCCAGCCGCGGACTTGCAGGCAGCGATGAACGCGGCGGACGTCGTGCTGACACCAAGCGAATACTCGGTCAGAACAATCAACCGTTTGGTGAAGTGCAGTTCATCGAGATCTTCGGGCAACTCCTGTGCGAGCGTGGCGTCGCGAACCAGCACGATTTCGTAGTTCAGGCTCATTGCATCGACCATGGTCGAGTGCAGGCAGACGTCGAGTGAGAAGCCGACGCACACCAGTGTCTTGATCCCGAGATTGCGCAACAAGCCATCGAGGCGCGTTTCGAAAAAGCCGCTGTAGGAATGCTTGCGGACGAAGTAGTCGCCCTCCTCTGGTTCCAGCCGGGTGGGAAACTTGAGCGCCTCCGGCTCGCCCAACGCGTACTCGCGCGGGTCGACGTTCGCCTCCTGGCCCCACTGCTCCCATTCGAGTTCGAAACTCCGTCTGGCGATTCGTCCCAGCTGTGAGCGATGAAGCGCGATGCGCGGCGCCGAGTTGTTGGTGTAGATGATCGGCAAACCGATAGTTCGTGCAGCGGCAATGGCCGGCACGATGTGCTGGTCGATGACGTCGTTCTCCTTGTCGGCCATGCTCGCCAGACCCATACCGCCCACATCGACCGCGAGCAGCGCGGCGGCGGCCGTGTCAATCTCCAGTGAACGCTCGGCGTGGCCCAGATATCCCTCCTGCGGATACATCCGGTAGTGCCGGGCCGGTAGAGTCAGCGTTGTCATGGATCGACCACCCGTCAGATGTGTCGCGTCAGTCCGCCATCGACGTCGATCGAGGCGCCGGTAAGATAGCTTGCCCGTTTGCCGGCCAGAAAAGCGACCACCGCGGCGATCTCGTGCGCTTCCGCTACGCGTCGCAGAGGTGTGATTTTGGCGACCTCCTGGTACCAGTCCTCGAGCTCGGAACCGGGCGCAAAGTAGTCGAGCGTGCTGTCCCACGCTTCGCTCTTGACGTTGCCCGGGTTGACACTGTTGACGAGGATTCCGTACTTGGCGAGGTTATCGGAGAGCACTTTGTTAAAGCCGAGGCAGGCGGCACGATCGGCGCTGTTGGCGATGTATTCCGGCGTCGATTGTTTGCCGACGATCGAGTTGATGTTGATGATGCGGGCTTGATCACTTTGCTTGAGAAACGGCAGCGCTGCACGAATGCAGTAGACCGGGGCAAACAGCTTCACGTCCAGGTCCGCACGCCAGTCCTCCAGGTTGACCTCCTCGAACGTCCCGGTGACGGGACTGCCGGCGTTGTTCACCAGGATGTCGATCCCCCCGTGCGCGGCGGCCGTCGCTTCGATGAAGTGGCTCACCGCTGGCTGATCGGTCACGTCCGCTGCCATGGCCAGGATCGGCCGGCCGGTTTGCGCGCGAAGCTGCTCCGCGGCGGCCTCCAGTGCCTGCGCGCCGCGTGCGCAGATCGCCACGCTGGCGCCCTCCTTTGCCAGTTCGAGGGCAATAGCCAGTCCGATGCCCTTGCTGGCACCAGTGACGATGGCGACGCGATTGTCGAGACCCAGGTCCATCAATCGTTGCCCTCCCACACTAGAAGGCCGCCCCTGTGGTGATCGCGATATCCTCCCCGTTGATTGCGGCGGCACGTGTGTCGCAGAGAAAGCAAACCAGGTCGGCGATCTCCTGGGGCGCTATGAAACGCTTCGCTGGATAGCTCTGCACAAACCGCTCACGCAGCTCCGTTGTCGAGATCTGCTCACGTTCCGCCCACTTTCTGAGATGCAGGGCACCGGAAGGCGTCTCGACGATGCCGGGGCTGATGGTGTTGGCGGTGATGCCATGCTCGGCAATCTCCAACGCCAGCGAGCGGTTGAACCCGAGCAAGCCGTGTTTCGATGCCGCGTAAGCGCTGTACTCCGGCGTGCCGACGTGAGCATTGGTCGATGCAATCGAAATGATGCGCCCCCATTTCGCACGCAGCATGAAAGGCAATGTTTCTCTGGTGCACAGATAGGCGCCATAGAGGTTGACGTCGATTATCCGTTTCCACACCTGATTGTCGTGCTCATGAACCGGGTGAACACAGTTGGTAGCGGCGTTGTTGATCAACACATCGATGCCGCCGAACGCCTTGGCGATATCCTGCACCATTCGTGCGACGTCCTCCTCGCTGGCGACGTCACCATCAAAGTTCAGGCATTCGCTGCCGAGTGCGCAAATTTCCGTCCGCGTCGTCTCGAGTTCGGTGGCCGATGCGAAGTGCTTGAGCTCGGCGGACAGCTTGCGCGGATTGTCGCCGCTCATCGACATGAGCGCGATATTGGCGCCGCGCCTGGCCAGTTCGAGTGCGATCGACCGGCCAATTCCCGATGCCCCGCCGGTGACGAGCGCAGTCCGATCTGACAATTCGCCGGTCGTCATCTATCTGAGCTCACTCAACACGCAGTCACTTCTGCAGTGCGCCACGATTGATGTCAATGCCGAGACCAGGGCGATCGAGGGGCACTTCGATCTCGCCATCGGTGCAGCGCAGCGGGTCCGTGGCGATATCGCCAAACCGATTCCCCGGTGCGGGTGTCCGTTCGAAAGGCAGCGGCGCGGGCGCGGGCGGCCACGGTTGCGCACAGCGGCTGGCGGCAAGGTGAACCGCGGCAGCCGTACCCACGGCGCCTGCATAGCCGTGCGGTGTGCAGTCCACGCCAAACGTCGCCGCGACATCCCAGATATTAGCCGCCTCGGTCAGGCCGCCCGCCCGCCCGACCTCGGGGAGCACCACATCGAAAACACCGCCGAGCAGCGCTTCGCCAAGTCCAGACCGGGTCGCCAGTGTCTCGCCGCTCGCGAGCGGCATGGCGTTCGCTTTGCGCAGCGCCTGGTACCCGGGGATATCCTCCTGGGGCAGCGGATCTTCCAGCCACAGAATGTCGAGATCGCTGATCAGTTGCACGAGGCGCTTCGCCGTACGCGCGGTGTAGGCATGGGTGGCGTCGAGAGTCAGTCCGACGTCGTCCGGAAGGTGCTCGTGCATCCGGCGGATGTGTTTGACGTCGCTCGTCAGGTCCAGCAACCCAATCGCCATTTTCATCGTGCCGTATCCGGCTTCGATGAAACGCTCAACCTGAGGAAGCGGATCGTCGATGCGTAGCAGACGAAATTCTCGCGCACCACGCCACCGAGCAGTGTGCACACCGGGACACCGAGCGCTTTTCCCCTGATATCCCAACACGCGATGTCGAGCGCGGAGATGGCAGCCAGCGCAACGCCGGACTGGGAATGGTCGCGAGCATGATGTCTCAGCGTGGCCCACAGCGCTTCGGTGCGGTACGGATCGCAACCAACCACGACGTCGTTGCAAAGATCGTCAACCATGCGCAAGACCGGGCCTGACGGTCCGTAGGCTTCACCCCATCCGATCAGGTCCCGATCCGTTTGCACCTCGATCAACGCCAGCGGGGCCGAGCTCACCCAGCCCTTGGAACAACCCCACGGTAGGTTCTGCGGAAACTCCAGCGATTAGCCCTTGACGCCGGTGATCTTCATGCGGTGCCGTATAGCATTGAATACGCCGTTACCGGATCTGCGTCCGACGGCGCCAAGGCGTGGCGGCGACCCCGCGGAATGTGCGCCAGGCAGCGGGTCTCGTTGTCGCGCACCGCGTCGTCGATCATTGCCCGGCCGCGTCCTCGGATGAAGAAATACATCTGATCCAGCTCGTCGTGCCTGTGCGGATCAGCCCCGGCAATCGTCTGCCGACAGACGCCCATCCGACCTCCGATCTCCGGGTGCAACAGCGTCTGGCAGGGGAGCCCTTCCCGTGGTTCTTCGGGCACGTCACGCGGCGGAACCAGGTCCATGGTGAGTCTCGCGGATGCGAACAAGGTGAGTGCCACCTGGATCACCATTTGACAATGGGGGGTTGATTGCAAGCGAGGATCACCTCGTTCGTGTCAGTCCCGTGTCGTGCTCCTGGAGGAATCGGGCGATCTCCGCATTCATGAACGACACCTCGGCCGCGTGCAGCGACGATGCTGCCTGGTGGCCTTGCCGCGACGGAATCTCGCGATAAACACAATCGGCAATGTGTCCGCACGCCCACTTCGCGCCGGACTCCGGGTTCATCAGATCGCCGGGTGCCGCCATGATCAATGTCGGTACCAGGATTTTCTGCAAAGCCGTGTGCGTGTCGCCGTCGCAGCCTGGCGTAGGACCGAGATCGTGATCGTCGTATGCACGGATTTGCCAGATCCAATCCCTTGGATCGGGCGGCTCGGCAATGATGGCCTGCACTTCGCGATCGAGCAGTGCCTCAGCTTCGTCATCGGGACAATCGTGCGCGATCGCCGCCGGCGTCCTTCCGGCGATTATCTGCAGCAGGGCGGCCCACGCGCGCCAGGTCTCCGCCGACGCATGTCCATCACGCCAACCGGGATCCGCCAACAACAGCTGACGGGAAATCAGCGTTACGGCCTTCGACCACGCCGACGTGCGGGCCATCGGCGTCAAGGCGACAATGCAGTCCATGTGACGTGGATGGCTGACGGCCCACTGGAGCGCCTGCATGCCACCCATCGAGGCGCCAATCACGCAGAATAGACGCGCCACACCCAGGTGCTCCAGCAGTTTCCGTTGCGATGCCACCATGTCGCGCAAGCTGAAGTGGGGGAACGAGTCGCCAGGCTGTGTCCGGCTGTTGCTCGGTGAAGACGACAGGCCGTTGCCGAGCGCGCTGGTCGCAACAACGCAGTAACGCTGGGTATCGAGCGCGCGCCCCGGCCCGATCAGGAACTCGAGCCGTCGATGATCGCCGCCCAGCGACGCCGCAACAAGGACCACGTTGTTGCGTTCCCGCGATGGCCTACCGTGAACGCATGCCGACACCCTGCAGTCCTCGATGACGCGCCCGGATTCGAGCAACAGATCGCCAATCGCATACTCACGCGGCGTTCGGTCCATCGCCGGCACCTCTTGCCAGGTTCACTGCGGCCGCGACAAGAACGTCATCGATCTCGGTTGCGTAGGGCGCTGGCAGCATAGTGTTGTAGAAGGATTCCGCCTCGTAACCGCCTTCGAGGATTGCGGCGCCCGTGGGCAGGTACCCCTGGTATTCGTTGGCATGCCCGATCGTAAGGCAGGGAAGCGGTGACAGCGCAGCCCTGATGCGCATTCCGATGCTGGCGAAGACCTCGCCGCCGAGCGCGATAACACACAGGCGATCGGCGATTCGCCACACTTGCATCGGATAGGAAACGCTCCGCGGAAACTGCTCACCGGCCAGGAGCTTCGCTCGCATGTGCCCGGCCCAGCTCGCGTGGAGGTGATTCAGCGGCAGCGACGCGGCGGCTTCGATTTGCGTCAGCGAGAGCGGCGGGCTCAAGGCGAGTTCCACGGTCGCAACAGCGGCGGACAGCGGGCCAGCGAAGGGTTCCTCGCTGCCTCCTTTCACCAGCGCGATGGCTTTGCCTGCGAGTTCCTTGCCGGCGACCTCCATCATGGTTTTGAACGCCGGCTCCGGCAACAGGCGGCGTCCGGCGCCGGTGTGCGGATTGCCGATCTCGTAGTCGGTGCCCTCCCAGCGCATGCGCGGCGAAACATCACCGGCGCAACCCAGCGCATGGAAGCCCATGGAATTCGGGAACGCCACCTCCAGCTCATCGCGCAGAAAGCCACTGAGGTCGCTGCTGATCTCGCTGCGCAGGTGGCCGATCGGATGGCTCGCGTAGCAGCACAGCACCGCAACCGGTTTCCCGGCGGCTCTTTCCGCGATCAGCACACCCACCTCGGGATCGTAGGCGCCGGCCGGATTGGCACGCATGAACACGCCCCAGGGTGTGCTCAGGCGCTTGTTGACACCGAGATCCGAATGTCCCTGTTCGTACCGCAAACTGACCGGCTCGAGCTTCCCGGCGGCCTGCAGAGCCGATGCAATCATTCCAGCCGCGGCCTGCTGCGCGAACCCCTTGTCGAATGTACCCGGCACGGCGTCGTCCTCGACCGTGTGCGGCGCCGAGTGGGTGTGAGACGCTGCGATCATGATCGCAGCGCCGGGCAGGTCGAGCTCCTCGCCGAGCTTTGTCACGACCGCCTTGACCATCGCAGCGCTGACTTTGCAGACGTCGACGGTGATCAGGACAAGCCGGGTTGTCCGGTCTGTCAGAAACAGACTCTGTGCATAGAGGTCCTGGTGTACGCGCTGCACCTCGGCGTCGGTGTCGAGCACGTCACCCGCGAGGTAGCCGTCCCCGGTCGGCGTGATCAACTCCCTTCCAACGCCGGCATACAGTTGCGTCACGACGACCTCCGCTGGATGTTACGCGCGTTGACTGGCGGGGCGCTTGTCAATCTCCGTGGTGAGGGACAGCTGCAACGCAGCGATCGTTCGATCGATGTCGAATCGCTCGCGAGCCGCCGGCGCCCCCACCAGATGATAGATCTCGACGCCGGTATTCGATTGCTCCAGCAGTTGCAGACACGCTTTACCCACATCGTAGCGATCGATCCAGCTATCGGTCGCCATGGCCGCGTTCCAGGAGTGCTCGCCGTGTTTGCTGCGGCCTCCGGCCGTATCGACGATATCGCCCAGACGCAACAATGTGATGTCGAGCTCATAGTGGTGCGCAAACCACCGGCAGATCTGCTCCTGCAAGCACTTGGTCAAGTCATAGTAGCTGGGTAGACCGAAGTAGGTGGCACTGCCATCCAGAAACGTTCCGGGCGGGTGCTCCACGTGCGTTTCCGCCGACGCGATCTGAATGAAGCGCGCCACGCCCTGCCGCCGCATGGCTTCCAGCACGTTGCAGGTGCCTCGGAGGTTGACGTCGAGCGGTGCCGTATCGGTGACGTCGTCATACTGGCCACGGGTGACGGTGCTCGCCACCGCCGCATGGATAACAGCGTCCTGTCCCTCGACAGCCGCCAGCACTTCCGAATAAGCCGTCACCGAGCCGTAAAACACATCGCCCTCGAATTCGCTACGCTCGCGCTCGACATCCGGACGTTCCAGGTCGAACGCACAGACCCGGTGCCGGGTGCTTACCTGCTCCGACAACGCTTTCCCCAGCCAGCCGAGGCCACCGGTAATGAGAACCTTCATCGATCATCACCCCGCTGCACCGTGTGTGAGACAAAGGGTACGTCGGGCGGAAAGCCCTCCGCGCCCCAGATTTCACGGCGCTCCGGCGCCACGATCATAGCGTACACCGTGTGCATGCCCTGCTCGCCGTTCTGGCTGATGGCGCCGGTGGGCGAGCGATCCTGCAGCAACGACTGCATGCTCCGCAGCGATCGTGGCGCGTGCGGAACCTTGTCGAGCAGGTTGTCGAAGCGTAAGCGACTGTTCTCGATCAGCCCGGGATAGCCGGGCACCAAATCGATATCGGCGTCGGGCCTGCCTGACGCCGAATCCAGCAGGCAGTGATTCGTGTGAATGAGATAGTCACCGTTGGCCCGCCGCGAGCACTGGCTGCCGGGCACGACTTCCACGAACGCCAACTCGCCAGACGAGTCGGCGAGCGAGAGGTTGAATCCCCAGTTCATCACGTCGTGCTGCCGTAGCCAGCCCAGCGCATCCTGGACATCCCGGCAGTGCTGCAGCACGCCTCGTGTGAGCGCCATCGTTGGCACGCTTGCACCGCCGGCACCGCGACCGGCCAATCCGTTCAGGACCATGCCAAGCCCGGACTCGTTGAGCCCTCCCTCACACCAGAGCGTCCCCGCGCAGCCGTAATGAAAAAACGCATTGCCCTCACCCGGGGCGGGTCGGTAGCGCTGCGACAGCGCAAATGCCGCTACGTCCGAGATTGTCCAATCGGCTGTCTTTCCGAGCAGCACGCCGCGATCAGAAGCCTGGAATGCGATACTTGAACACTGCCGCGGCTGCGTCCCGCGCGAACGGTACTCGTCGAGGCAGTTGAGCGCGACGATCTCCTCGACCGTGAGCCCGGCGCCGTCGGCGATACCCTGCATTTCGTCCAGCAGCGCCGGAAAGGCCTGGTCGAGCGATGCCGCAACCCTGTGGAAACCGTCGCTGAACTCGCGCTGGTCGAACGCGTCTGCCGGTCCCCAGGCCCGGTAGGCGGCGTGCACGGCCGGTGCGCAGTCCCGACCGTGCTGCTTACCGATCTCATAGGCCGTGCCGGTGCTGTCAAGGTGGATCATGCCTGTGCTTCCTGATCTGCGGATTGCAACGCGCGCTCTACAATCGCGAATTCGCCGTCCGCCCGCAATGTAATCTCGGCAAGCATACCGACTCGATAGTCGACAGCGCACGGACATTGGTAGCCCGGGAAGCGGGGATCGAGGTTGTCGAAGGGTTGCAATCCGTGCACGCCGTGTCCGTGGCTGAACAGCACGACAGAGTGTTGGAAGGAAGCGCGGCGCGGAATCGATTCGACGAGCGTTGCCAGAGCGGTTGCTGCCTTTGCGGAATGTTGTGGCACCTGCTGGTCGCCGCAAAGCGGGTCAGACACAAGCGCCCTGTACGGGCCGCGATGCATGCATACAATCACGATTGGTACACGGGCACTGCTCGTTTCGACTGCAATCCACCCGAGACCTTCGCTGCCGACAGTTCCGGTGTAACACCCTTGCGCTGCGTCCGCACCAACACTGGTGCCGATCAGGATAAACCGCACCGCCACCTCGCAGGTGCTCACGGCAACACGTCGATTGAAGGGGCTGCCCGCAGCGGGCTCCGCGCCGACGTGCCAGATCGCGCTCGCCTGATCACGTCGAGGCATGGCCAGGACGTCATGATTGCCGACGGCAACCGCCGCGGGCTGTCGCCGGTGGAACCGACGCGTTCGCCGCCTGTCGCGCCTGCCCCGGTTGGTGGCCGTCGATGATGTCGCCCGTCAACAGCGCAGCAACGGCACCCCCGCGGTTCACGTGGTCGACAAACGCACACAGGCGCCCGGTGGCCGCCGCGATGTTCATCACGCCATGGCGCAAAGGCTCGTTCGAGACGGGCTACAAGGAACGGTCGAGCAGGCGAAAATCCGCAAACCAGCTGATTTTCGGCGCTTTGCCAATGGAGCTTTGCATCGCGACTTGTGCTGCTCTACGAGATCGAAGGGCGCCGTGTCGTTGAGAAGATTGTCTGTTGCAGATGAAACAAACTACGTCGTGTACTCATCAACGTTGATATCTGATCTTGGCGACAAATCGGAGATGGTTAGCACGGTACCACCATGACCCCTATGCGGATAATGCCACCTAAACCGATGTTGCTCTGATGCCTATCCTTCGAAAAGTTGTTCCACTCGACATTGGCAACGTCGTTGGACAGGTGACGTAAGCCGCTTGTCGATCAAAATGCGGCTTCTCGTTGCGAGAAGGGCTACACGTGCGCCTTCGCGATGGAATGTCGCAAAGGCTGCTTGAGGACGCTCTGATGCAGGAAAAGGCGCGGGTGTGCCGCGCTAACTGGACTCCATGGAGGCGCCGCAATCGCACATTCCCATCACCCTGTTGCAATCCTTTACAGTTTGACGTCTCAAGCGGGGGAATTGTCGAGGAAGGCATCGCAAGAGCAAGCGGGGAGAGAAGATGCAGGCAGAGGTGCTGGCGGTTCTGCGCCGGCGCCGCGACCCGCTGTCAGCCTATGATGTTCTGGGAGAGTTGGACGAGGCCAATCCGAAGATCGTGCCGCCAACGATCTACCGGGCGCTGTCCGCGCTGACTGCAGCACGGGCGCGTGCATCGTTTCGAATCCCTCAACGCAACCAGTGCGTGGCAGTGCGACCGACACCAGAACGCCTCCATCCTGTCGATCTGCAACGATTGCGGTGCCGTTGAGGAGAGGGTCGCCCCCGACTTGCTGGAAGAGTTCTCCAGCGCCGCCGGCAAGTTCGGATGTGTGCCGATGCGGCATGTGATCGAGGTCCACGGGCCATGTGCGTCGTGCGGCGGTGCGCAGGTGCCCGCACGAAAGCGCATCGGGCGATGGTCCGACTGCGCCTCCTCGGCGCAGGACCCCGACTGGCCGGCGCGACGCTCATCGTGGCGTCGCTCTGGGTGGAGTTCTTCCGGGCAACCTCGACGCCCGGGGGCGGTATGGCCCCGGTTCCTGCCTTCCAGAACCTCACGCTGGGCCAAGACCGCCATCGGGAGGTTCATCACCTTCAGGCCGAGAGCGCCGAAGGGAGCCTCACTGCCATCGTCGGTCCCAACGGCGCGGGCAAGTCAAGACTGCTGAAGGAGGTGACCGGCGTGCTCGCGCCGCTGGAAGGCCAGGTCTCGTTCGGCTGCTGCGTCGCGAGGACCTCGCCTATCTGCCGCAGCAATCGGATATCGACCGGTCCCTCCCGTTCTCATTGGTCGATCTCGTCGCAATGGGTCTTTGGCGCGAGATCGGTCCCGTCGGCCGCCTCAAGGGTCGCCATCGCGCCCGCGTCGCCAAAGCGATTTCGGCCGCGGCCCTCGAAGGGTTCGAGGCTCGCCCGATCGGGTTACTCTCGGGCGGTCGGATGCAGCGGACGCCCTTTGCGAGGCTCCTGCTGCAGGATGCGCGACTCGTGCTGCTCGACGAACCCTTCACAGCGATCGACGTTCGCACCATGGCCGATCTTCTCGCGTCGAGCTTGGTCAAACATTCCGTCGCGTCGCAATTGGCGAGGCCAACTTGCTTCAGTCCGTATCTGTTCCGGGATCGCAACCTGGTTGAACGGTTCTTCAATCGGATAAAGCACTGCCGCCACGTTGCTACCCGATACGAAAACGGGCGGTGAACTTCCGCGCGGTCGTCAAACTCGCGGCGATTCGCATCTGGTTGCGTGTTTATGAGTCCGCGTACTAATGTAGATCACTCGCTGATACTGTCACGCTGATACTGTGAACAACCATTTCGCCACGCCATGTCAAGCATTCTCGCGCGCATCGAATCGGGTGCGATCCTCGTTCTCGACGGGCGGGTCAGCGCACAGATCGAACGGCACGACGTCGCTATGGACGCAACGGCGTGGAGTGCCAGCGCGACGATTGACGTCCCCGCGGTCGTGCGCCAGGCACACGAAGAATAAATCGCCGCCGGGGCCGGTGTGATCACAGCAAATACCTGTACGCCTGCGCGCCATGTGCTCGAGGCCGTCGGGTCGGGCGCTCAAGCCCCGGCCATCAACCACCAGGCCGTTGCGCTCGCACAACAGGCTCGGGATCGGGTCGCTACCAAGGAGGCCTGGTTTGGCGGCTCTTTGTCGAGCATGGCGCCGCTACAGATGCAGCAGACGCCACAGGGCAACGGCATGTTCGACAACGACCGCGAGCAGGCAACCGTGCTGGCCGATGCCGGCGTGGATGTGTTGCTCACCGAAATGATGGTCGACACTGTCAGTGCACCACTGGTCGGGCAGGCAGCCGTCGAAACCGGATTGCCGGTGTGGGTCGGCTTCAGCGCCGTGGTCGAAGAAGACGGCCCGGTGGTCAGCTGGCGCAGCGACGCGGATGATCAGGGCATGGTTGCTGAGCCGCTCGACGAGGTCGTCGACTCAGTGATTGATAGGGGTGTGCACGCCGCCGGCATCATGCGCAGTCCCATTGCCGCGACCGCTCCCACGCTCGATGTGCTGGCCGAGTGCCGGGATGGGCCGAGGTTTGCCTATGCGGAAATCGGAACGTTCGCCAACCTGCATTGGTTCTTCAACGAAGTCGCCTCACCAGTGCCGTACCTGAAGCACGCCCGATCGCGGGTCGCGACCCGGCACACGCCGATCGTTGACGGGTGTTGCGGCACCGGCCCCGAGCAAATCCGGGTGCTGCGCGACGGCCTGCAAACCGAAACCGGGCTCACCGCGGACGGTAAGCACGCATGATTCTGTACATGGTGAAACGAACCGCCTTGGGGATCGTGATCATCATGCTGGCCGTCACTCTGCTGTATCTGATGATCCACGCGGTACCGGGCGATCCGGCGACCGTCATGCTCGGTCCGCGGGCGACACCGGAGCTGATCGCGGCGATGGAGCAACGCATGGGCCTGGACAAGCCGTTGCCGGTGCAAATCGTGTCGTTCTTCGGGCGGGTGCTGTCCGGGGATCTGGGCGTCGACGTATTCGCTGAACGACCGGTTGCCGAAACGATCGTCGGCGTGCTGCCTTACACGCTGATTCTGGTGGCCGCGGGCATGTCGTGGGCTCTGCTGCTCGGCGTGCCGCTCGGAGTTTACTCGGCGACGCACCCGGACAGCTGGATGGACAAGGCAGCGGGCGTTTCTTCGGTCGCCTTTATCGCGATGCCGCCTTTTGTCGTCGGATTGTACGCGTTGATGTTGTTTGCAGTCACACTCGGCTGGTTCCCCGTGATCGGTGGCGGCCAGGAAAAGGGCTGGTTCGGTCAGTTGCATCACCTCGTGTTGCCCGCGTTCGCCGTTGGTCTCGGCTGGGTCGGCTATCTGGCAAGGTTGGTGCGCGCATCGATGCTCGAGGTGCTGGCAGAGAACCACGTGCGGCACGCCCGCGCGCATGGCCTGCCGCACAACGTGATCCTGTACCGGTATGTGCTGCGTATTGCGATCCTGCCGGTGGTAACCATCATCGGCATCGGTATCGGCGCGATGCTTTCCGGGGTGGTGTTCGCAGAAATCATCTTTGCTCGACCGGGTCTGGGCAAACTCATTTTCGTTGCCGTGCAGCAGCGGAACTTTCCGCTGATCATGGGCACGGTGCTGGTAACGACGACGTTGTTCGTCATCGCAACGACGCTGTCCGACATACTCAATGCGCTGCTCGATCCGCGCATTCGCTCGCGCTTGTGAGGCACGGACGTGAACGGTTCCGATACATGGTGGCGAGGCGTAGGCGGTGGGCTCCAGCTGCTGAGTCGCCAGGTGCTGGGTACCGCCGGACTGATCCTCGTCGTCACGATTCTGCTTACCGCGTTGCTCGGCGATTTCCTGGCGCCCGAGGATCCGCTGGAACTGTCGATCCGCGACAGATTCCTGCCGCCGTCGTTCGCGCACCCGTTCGGCACCGATTTCCTGGGCAGGGATGTCTTCTCACGCGTGGTATCGGGCAGCCGCATCGCGATGACGGCGGCGGTGGTTGCCGTGTCGCTGTCGGCGGGCATCGGTCTGGTGCTGGGCATGTTGGCCGGCATGGGACCACGCTGGCTCGACTATTCGCTGCTGCTGCTGTTCGACACGTTGCGTTCGTTCCCGGTGGTGATGTTCGCGTTGGCCGTCGTGACGCTGGTGGGGCCGAGCCTGGAGACCATTATCTTAGTGGTGGTGATCATTTCGATTCCGCTGTTCGGACGCGCCGTGCGCACCCAGACGCTGGCCTTGAAGAGCAGCGAGTTCATCCACGCTGAAATCGCGATGGGCGCGTCACTTGGTCGCCTGATGGCGGTGCATCTGCTGCCGAACGTGCTCGGCCCGATCATGATACTGGCGGCCATGGAAGTGCCGGTCGTGATCACGACCGAGGCGGGATTGAGTTTCCTCGGCTTCGGTGTGCGCCCGCCAGCGCCAAGCTGGGGCAACATTCTCAACGACGGGTTCATCTACGTGCGCAATTCGCCGTGGCCGCTGCTGTTCGGCGGTCTGCCCATCATTCTGACGACCCTGGGATTCACGTTTCTCTGCGAGGCCCTGCGCGACATTCTCGATCCGCGGCTCAGAAAGGAAGAGTGATGGTCGATCCGCCCGAGAGTATTCTGCAGGTCCGCAACTTGAGCGTCGAGTTCAAGGCCCGCAAACGCGTGATAAAGGCATTGCGTGACGTCAGCCTGGATGTGCCGACAGGAAAAATAGTTGGCGTCGTCGGTGAATCGGGATGCGGCAAGAGCACGTTGATTCTCGCAATCATGCGACTGCTCGCTCCGAACGCGGCGATCACGCAGGGCGAAGTGCACTTCGGCAAACGCGATCTGCTGAAATTGCCAGAAGCGGACATGCATTCGCTACGCGGCACTGACATTTCGATGATCTTCCAGGACCCGTTGACGTCGCTGAATCCGGTGGTTTCGATCGGGCGTCAACTGATCGACGTGCAGCACCGCGACAGCGGTGGTCTCGACAGCAAGAGGCAACGCGCAATTCAGGCGCTCTCGCAGATGGGCATTCCCGATCCCGCGGTGCGCATGGATGCCTACCCGCACGAGTTCTCCGGGGGTATGCGCCAACGTATCGCGATCGCGATGACGATCATCGAGGAGCCCAAGCTGCTGATCGCTGATGAGCCCACCACGGCGCTCGATGCGACTCTCGAGGTGCAGATCATCCATGAGCTGAAGGAGCTGCAGCGCCGCTATCGGTGCTCGATCCTGTTCGTGTCGCATCATCTGGGGGTGGTCGCGGACCTGTGCGACTACGTGGTCGTGATGTACGCTGGCGAGATCGTCGAGCAGGGAAGCGTGCGGGATCTCTTCCACGACGTGCGCCATCCCTACACCGAGAAGCTGATGGAGTGTGACCCGGCCCGTATCGTGCGGACGACCGAGCGCGCATTTCCGACGATACCGGGTGATCTTCCTGATCTCGTGGACCTTCCGTCGGGCTGCATTTTCGGCGCGCGCTGTCATCGCTCCCTGCAACAGTGCGCTGCCGAGGCGCCGGACACGCGAACCGTTGCCCCGGGGCATGCGGTCGCCTGCCATCTGTACTGAGCGATTGCATGCCCGGACTCCTGGAAGTGGACGACCTCAAGGTACGCTACCGCGTGCTGTCGCCCTTGCGCGCCAGGCTGCAGCAACGCGAAGCCTATCTGCAGGCAGTGTGCGGCGTGTCGTTCTCGATCAGCGCCGGCGAATCCTTTGCGCTGGTCGGCGAATCGGGCTCGGGCAAGTCCACGCTTGCCAGGACCATCGTGGGCATCGAGACCGCGCACGCTGGTTCGATCCGTTTCGACGGCCAGGAGCTGTGTGGATTGTCGAAGAATGCTTACAAGCCGTACCGCCGCCAGTTGAGCATGATGTTTCAGGATCCGGCCGGCTCGCTAAGCCCGCGTCTGACGGTGAAACGGTTGGTCACCGAGCCGTTCAAGATCCACGCCATCAAGGATGTCGATCTCGACGAGCAGGCGCGCCGGTTGCTGCAGATGGTCGGGCTGAGTGAGGAGTTCCTCGGCCGCTATCCGCACCAGTTGAGCGGAGGACAGGCTCGCAGGGTCGGTGTCGCGCGCGCGCTGGCGCTGTCCCCGCGGCTGCTCATTGCCGATGAGCCCACCGCCGGGCTGGACGTCTCGGTGCAGGGCGAAGTGCTCAACCTGCTGCTCGAACTGCAGGCCCGTCATGGTATCGCGATACTGATCATTACACACAATCTGAAGGTCGTGCTGCATTTCGCCGATCGCATGGGGATCATGTATCTGGGCCGGTTCGTCGAGCAGGGCCCGGCGAGCGAAATGTTCCAACGGCCGCGCCATCCCTACACGCGGGCACTCCTATCGTCGAGCCCGGAACCCGACCCCGACGCCGTGCGCCCGCCGCTCCAGCTCAAAGGCGAGGTGTCGAGCAACATCGAGCGCCCGCGCGGCTGTGAATTTCACCCGCGTTGCCCGGTCGCGCAGGCGCGCTGCTCCGAGGTGGCACCGCCCGCGACGAGCACTGCCCAGGGCCACAGCTTCACCTGTCATTTTCCGATCGAATCCGACGCTTAGGGTGCTCGAGGCGCAAGGTTGGCGACGCTGCTCCATCGATGCTATGATCGAATGGAGGGTTTTAGGTCCATCAATAGCTGTTCTTTGCGGTGCTTGTCTGCCGCGCTCTCGTTTTGTTGGGATCAGAGATCCTGCGTGTCGTTTAACGAAGAAATGACGGAGGAGACAGCAATGCTGCCACCAATCAGACTGAACCGGCGACAGATTTTGCAGCAGGCCGGCGCCGCCGGCGTCATGGCGTTCGCAGGTCCCAATTTCTCTTGGGCTGCAGACGGCAAGATACTGAACATTCGGGTTCGCAACGAGTATCATTCATTCGACCCGCTGATCACGATTTCGGAAACCGATACCGTGGTGATGCACGCCTTGTTCGAGCGACTGGTCGAATACAACAGCGGCGACACGTGGGGCTGGCACCTGGGTGCTGCCGAGATGATCGAATACGAGACGCCCACTCGACTGCGTGTTCGCCTGCGCCCCGGCATCACGTGGAGCGGTGGGTACGGCGACGTATCCGTCGAAGATTTCAAGTATTCCATCGAGCGTATCGCGTTTACCGAGACGGCGACCAACCGCATGGAGTGGACGCAGCTCATCGAGGTCGGCGTCGACGGCCCGCAAGATGGCGTGATCATCATGAAGGCGCCCCAGTCGAACCTGTTTTCCAACACGTTGCCGCGCGATATGGCCACCATTGTCTGCAAGGAGGCGATGGAAGAGATCGGTGGCAAGTTCACCTTCGATCCGCCGGCCTGGTCGGGGCCGTACAAGATCGGCGAATTCTCCCCCACCACGGGTACCGTGGTGCTCGTTCGCAACGAGGAGCATACGCCGTACCCCGGCGCGACCGGCAAGGAAGGCGTTGACGAGGTGTATTGGGACGAGTTGCGTTTCACGCATGTCGCAAGCCACAAAACGGCCGAGCTCGCTTACCTGGCGGGTGACCTCGATGCGACCGACATCGCCGAGAGCTCGATTCCCGAGTTCAAGGAAAACGTACCGCCGAATTCCAAACTGGTAACCGCGCAGACGACCGGTTTCACGTGGATGGGCATGAATGTCGATCACGAGCCGTTCGGTGACATTCGCGTACGCCGTGCGATCCAGACCGTCATCGATGCCGAAGAGATTAACGATGGCGCCTACTTCGGCGCCGCAACGGTAGGCACCGGTGTCATCGCGCCCGGACTGGAAGGCTACTGGGACGTGGAACGACCGAAGCCGGATCGCGAAAAAGCCAGGCAGCTGCTGGCCGAAGCCGGGTTTCCGAGCGGCTTCGACACCCACATCACGGTGCTCAACTCCGACGCGCAGGTGGCTGCCTGCCAGATCATCCAGGCACAACTTGCACAGATCGGGGTCAACGTCGAAGTGCGCAAGTACGAAGGCGGGACCTTCTGGAACCTGGGGCTGGAGGTGAAGGGCGATGATTGGAAAGACCTGCAGTTGATCTTTCAGCAGTGGACGTCGTCGCCCGATCCGAACCGCGCAACCCAATGGTTCACCACCGTTGGCGTCGGCGACTGGAACTGGGAACGTTGGCGCAGCGACGAATACACGCGGCTGAACGAGGAGGCGTTCACGTCGGTCGACGCGAATGAGCGGGACATGATGTACCAGCGAATGATGCAGCTCATGTGGGAGGACGCCGCCTATGTGCCGATCAACCACGTGCAGATCGGCTGGCTGGTGCGCGATCACGTGAACATGAACTTCATTCCCAACGCGCGACTTCGCCCGCGTCGCATCGGCGCGGCGTAGGTCCTGGGAGTCTTCGCCGCAGAACCTACAGTACCGTGCGGTGGTCAAGAGTTTGCCTGGGATGGGCTTTGTCGGTTTGGTCGTGTGATATGCGACGGTATTCCACGGCGGGTCATGACGTCCCGGTGGTGGTAGCCGGCAGGGTATCGCGTGACGTGCGTCGAGCCGGGGACCGCCACGCCGGTGCCGTGTTCAGCATGCCGCCAGCCCTCCCAGGCGCTTGATGTTGAGCGCCAGGCAGACCAGGTGCCACTCACCGCGTACCTTTTCGGCACCGCGCACACTGAACCGCCGGAAGCCCAGGATCTCCGTGATCCAGCCGTTCGGACCTTCGGAGAGCCACTTGCGACGGCTGTAGCAAGCCCGACCCACCGCGCCCCCCAGTTTGTCGGCCATGCGCCGTGTGGCGGGGCAACGATGCGGGTCGGCCGACACACAGGCCTTGCCTTCGCGACCGAGCGACACGAAGTCCGCCTCATTGCGGTCGCCCGCGTCGGCCAGCACCGCCTCCGGTACAACGCCGAAACTCGCGCGCACCCCCTCAAGCAGCGGCACAAGCCAACCCTGGTCGCCGCCCCGAGGAGCCCACTACGCTGCCCACGATGATCGGGTGCGTCTCGTCGACCACCGTCTCCGCATTGGAGCAATGCTGGAAACCCTCCGCGGAGCTCTTCATGATGCGGCTATCCGGATCGGTGACGTTGCTCTGCATCCGCGCCTCGGGCTCGCCATAAGCCCGCTTGTACGGGGCGCCTCCCCGCGGAGGGCGTTCCTGACCCGGCGCCCGTCCGCGCCCCGCCTCGTCGGCCGCCCGTTGCGCCGCCTCCATCACGGTCAGACGGCACACCCGTCCTGATCGACCACCCCATACTCATCCTCGCCGGTCAGAGTAGTATCCAGAGTTTTCTGCAGTTTCGTCATGGCAGACGGTTGTGTGTAGTGCTCCGACCCCTGCCGGGTACCCGGGAGGGGTCGGGGCACCGCGCCGTCAGGCTGCCTTACGCAAGCGTTCACGGCGGTGCTCCTTGAGGTGGATCATGTTCAGATAGCGATTGGCTTCCAGCCAATCCTCGTGGATCTCGACCGCCAGTGCCCTGACCAGGCGCAGACAGCTTGGGGCATTGGGAAACACCCGCACGATGTGAGTGCGCCGTTTGATCTCCTGGTTGACGCGCTCGAGCATGTTGGTCGATTTCAGGTGCTTGTGGTGCTGCAGGGGCAGGCTCCAGAAGGCGAACGTCTCCTCGATGGTGTCCTCGACCCAAGCCGTCAGCTTCGGATAGCGGCCCTGCCAGCGTGCCAGCCACGCCGCAAGGTCGGTACGCGCCTCCTCGAGATTGCGCCGGTCGTAGAGCCAGCGCAGCTCCTGCAGGCAGTCGTCGTCACGCTTGCGCGGCATGTGGTCCAGCGCGTTCCTGAGGAAATGCACGTAGCACCGCTGCCAGGCGGCCTGCGGCAAGACCTCGGTGATCGCCTGGCGGAGCCCGGCATGATCGTCGCTGACCACGAACTCCACGCCGCCGAGGCCACGCGCCCTGAGAGCCAGGAGAAAGTCCTTCCATGACGAGCGGCTCTCCCGGTTGGCCAGTTCCACCGCCAGCACCTGGCGGCGGCCGTCCCAGTCCACCCCCAGCGCGATCAGCACTGCCCGCGATGCAATCACGCCGTTGTCCCGCACTCGCTCGTAACGGGCATCCAGGATGAGATAAGGAAAGGGCTCCTCAAGGTGACGTTCGGAGAACCCCGCAAGCTGCCCGTCCAGGCGCTTGACGATGTTCGAGATCGTCGAGGCCTGGAAACTGTGCCCGCACAACTCCTCGGTGATCCGCTTCACCTTGCGCGTCGACACGCCCTCAACGTACATCTCCGCAAGAGCCGCAACCAACGCCTTCTCCGAGCGTTGGTAGCGCTCGAACACCGAGGTCGAGAAACGACCGTCGCGATCCTGGGGAACACGCAGCTCCAGAGGCCCCACACGGGTCACAAGGGTGCGGTCGTAGTATCCGGAGCGATAGCCCACACGATGCCCCGTGCGCTCGCCCTTCGACGCCCCGGGAACCGCCGTCATCTCGCTCTCCAGAACACCCTGCAGATAGCCGCGAAGGCCCTCCCGGATGAAATCCTCGTCCTTGCCGAGCAGTTGTTTGATTCCCGCAACAGCGTCCTTGACATGGCGATGGGTCATGGCGTGTCCTTTCTTCGCAGGAAGTGATTGTTCAATCATCGGCATGCCATGACCTGCTCAAACTTCAATCCTTTTTGCAGAACTCTCTGTACACAACCGGTTTCTGATGAAGCCGTGGACGGCAGACGTCGAGTTGAACGGATGCCGGCGGGATGCGCGCGCTTGCCTGCCGGGCGGCGGCTTGCGACGATGCCGCGCGGGGACCAAAGGAGACGCCATGAAGAGGCTCGATGAGTTGCTCGACGATCTCGCCCACTATGTGGACCTGCCGGAGGAGTCGTGCCTTTCACTTACTCCCCATGCCTATCTTTCCGAGGAACTCGCCGCTCTGGAGGTGCGTACCATCTTCGAACGCTCGTGGCTCTGCGTGGGCCGGGAGGAGTACGCACCGAATCCCGGCGACTACTACACGATCGATGTCATGGGCGAGCCCGTCGCGATCGTGAGGGGCACAGACAGCATCCTTCGCGCGCTCAATACGGTTTGCCGGCACCGCGCGATGCCTGTCGTCACGGGGAAGGGCAACGCGTCACGTTTCGTCTGTCCCTACCATTCCTGGGTCTATGCGACGGACGGTCGGCTGATCGGCGCTCCGCACATGGAGGGAAGCCGGGTTTTCAGCAGGGCCGCCTGCAGTCTGCCCGAATACCGTCTGGAGAACTGGAAGGGTTTCCTGTTCGTCAATCTCGACGATGATGCCGCGCCGCTCCAGGTCACCATGGCGTCCATGGATAGGGCGACGGGAAACTACCGCATCGAGGATCAGACAGAGATCTTCCACTATGAGACCACCTGGAAGGGCAACTGGAAGCTCTCGGCCGAGAATTCCATGGAGTACTATCACCATATCGGACTTCATGCCGGAACCGTGGGCATCCAGATGCCGGCCAAGGGCACCTATTTTCCCGAACACCCCGAGGTCGATGACAGCTTCACCCACGAGCGCTGCATGATCGGGGAGGACTATCTCGGCGGTGACGATCACCCGCTCAATCCGCGCGGCGATGTGTCTGGTCTGACCCGGGAGGAACAGGATACCGGCTATCTCGTCTACGTCTTTCCCGCCTTCACGATGGCGATGCGTGCCGGTTCCAACAACTGGCTCTCGTTCCGTCCCGACGGTCCCGAAAGCACTCGCGTTCTAGGCGGCTACCTCGTCTGGAACGAACTCGTCTCGAGCGATCCGAACGTGTCCCGGGCACGCGCCGAACTCATCGAGAAGGTCAATGCCGAGGACGCCCTGGCTACTACAGAGCTGGCGCGCACCATGCGCAGCCGCACGGCCCCCCGGGGACCGCTCTCGTCCTTCGAAAGGACGCTTGCCCAGTTCTACAAGTACCTTGGCCGCACCCTGGCTGGCGATCGGGTTTCCGTTGACGCACAGGTTGACGCCTGATCCCCCTCGCCAGACATCATGGATGAGTTGTCCTGGCCTCGAATGATTCAGGCAATGCCTGCGGTCATCATCCCACCAGGTTCGTTCACAAATCTGGAAGTCGCTTGACACCGGCCGGTGGACTCGAATGAAGTTTGGGCGGTATGACGCATACGGAAACCTCAGGAGGCATCATGCAGTTTTCAGGCAAACGCGTGATCGTCACAGGTTCGACGCGGGGCATCGGAAGGGCGGCGGCGAAGCTCTTCCTCGAAGAGGGCGCCAGCGTGGTGGTTCACGGTCGCACCACCGATACCGTGGAGAAGACAGTGGCGGAGCTAGGCGGCGGCACGGGCATTGCTTGCGACCTCGCCGGACTCGAGGGATGCCGGCAGCTGATCGACCGGGCTCTGGACCGTCTGGGAGGTCTCGACGTTTTGGTCAACAACGCCGCGATCGGTGACGGCGGCACGATCGAGGAATCGGACGAAGCGCTGTGGCAGGCGACCATGGACATCAATCTGCGCGCGCCGTTCTTCCTCACCCGATACGCCCTCCCCGCGCTTCGCCAGAGCAGGGGCAATGTCGTGATGGTCTCTTCGGTCTCTGGACTGATGGGCCATCCCGGGGGCGTTTCGGTCTATTGCACGTCGAAGGGCGGGCTCAACAACATGACCCGGGCCATGGCACTGGAACTCGCCGGAGAAGTCCGTGTCAACGCCGTTGCCCCGGGACCCATCGACACGGACATGCACCGAATCCCGGCCCGCATGTCCGGCGACGAGAAGGGATACTTCGTGGAGATCGATCAGTGGGTGCCCATGGGCCGGATCGGGAACGTCGAGGAGATCGCAAGGGGCATCCTCTGGCTGGCGTCCGATGCCGCGAGCCTTGCAACCGGCGTGATCCTTCCGCTCGATGGTGGCGGCAGCGCAGGCCATTGATGGCTGCCATGGATGAACAGACACCCTCTGTATAGTGTCTCGACATGCTGTTGCCATGACAGCCTGTCTGGTCGAACACTGGATCCTTGGGAGCGAACTTCGCGCCCTCCCGACCTGGTTCGGAACTGCGGAAGTCCATACCCGAATCCAGCGACGACGATGTCATCCCGCCGTTGACAGGTTCGCGTCTTCTGACATCAGTGATCGTTTTGTCATTGGTAGCGGGAGAGTCATCCACCGCGAAGCATCGTGTGTGTTTGGACCATACTCGCGCGGCAAGATATGGACTTCAGAGCTTGTGGATGTCAGTCGACTGAGAGCGGGGAACCGCCTTGGCAACGTCGACCATATCATCAACCTCCGCCCTTCCTGGTCATGCTGTCGGTTCGATCAGAGATACGTTCGCGGAGCGCAGCCGGCGTCAGGATCGGCACCGAAGAGGTGTCCGCCAGAACCAACAGGTCCTTGTCGCCGGTGATCAGCGCGTCGGCCCTGGCGACCAGCGCCAATGCCAAGAAGGGCCGGTCGGACGGATCACGGCAATCGGGAACCTCGGTCGAACCGGGTACGACCGCCGTCTCGCACCAGGGCAGATAGTCACCCAGCAGATTCTCCCGGTCCTCGTCCGTCAACTCGAAGCTGGGATAGGCGAGGACACGGATCAGTTCCTCGGTGGTCTCACGGCTGGCCAGCGGGCGGATGGCGTCGGACTGCCAGGCATGCCGCAGCCACGCCAGGGACCCCGCCTGGAACAGCAGGGCCGAGAGCAACACATTGGTGTCGATTAGATAACTCATGCTCTATCGGTGCGTTCCTGTGCGCTGACACGGATGCGCATGTGATACCTAACTAGCTGTATTGACATGATATTATAGGCATATTAGTATGTTTATCGCTCGACACTGACATCCTCGCTCAGCCGCTTCCAGACCCCACATATGACCCCCTCGCGCTACCCAAACGCTTACGGTGACGAAACCGGTTGAGACCCATCAGATCCCCCCTCGCTGGAGTACCGCACCATGGCGCAAGCCCAGTACCGCACTCTCTCCAAACGCGTCTTGGACCGGCTGTCGGTCAATGGCAAGGATGCCATCTTCTGGGACCGCGATCTTGCCGGGTTCGGCATCCGAGTCTACCTCTCGGGCAAGAAGGTCTTCGTCGTCCAGACCCGGGCGTTCGGCCGGTCGAAGCGCGTAACGCTCGGCCGGTATCCCGAGCTCACCCCCGAGACAGCCCGCAAGAACGCCACCGCAGTCATCGCCCGAATCAAGAAGGGCCAGCCTCCGGTTCCGCCCGAGCCGGCGCCCGTTCCCACTGTTGCCGACCTCGCGGAGCGCTATCAGCGGGAATACGTCGAGATGCACTGCAAGCCCCTGACGGTGTCGCACTACCGGCTCATGCTGCGCAAGCACATCGTGCCCGCTCTCGGGGAGCGCCTCGTCGCGGACGTGGAACACAAGGACATCCTGAGTTTCCACAACGGGCTCCATCACATGCCCACGGTGGCGAACCAAGCGGCCGACATCCTGGTCAAGATGTTCAACCTGGCGGATGCCTGGGGCTGGCGTCCCGCCGGAAGCAATCCCTGCCGAGGCGTAGCCCGCTTCAAGGTCGAGAAGCACGAACGGTTCCTGACCCGCGAAGAGCTCCGCCGGCTCGGGGAAGCGCTGCGGGCGGCACCGGCCGAGCGCTTGGCGTCCGTCCACGCGGCGGCGGCAGTCCGTCTTCTCGTGCTGACCGGGTGCCGGCGCAACGAAATCCTGTGTCTGCGTTGGGACGACCTGAACTTCGACACCGGGGAGATGCGACTCCCGGATAGCAAGACTGGCGCGCGCACGGTGCCGATGGCGTCGGCGGCGGCTGACGTGCTGAGGAGCCTCCCTCGCACCCCCGACAGCCCATGGGTGTTTCCGGGCAGGAAGAAGGGCACCCGCCTTGTCAACCTCAACGACTCCTGGGACCGCGTCCGCAGACGCGCCGGGCTCGACGGCGTTCGCCTGCATGATCTGAGACACACATTCGCGTCCCGTGCCCTCGCGTTGGGCGAAGGTCTCCCGATGATCGGAGACCTGCTCGGTCACAGGATGGTCAACACGACCGCGCGATACGCACATCTTGCCCGGGACTCGGTGCGTGATTCGAGCGCGAAGATCGCCGCGGACATCGGGGCGAGGATCATGCCGTCCAACGGCCGGTAGTGCGGCGGCCCAACGGATACCGAGAAAGGAATTCAGCCATGGCGAGTGCGAACAGGGAAACGCTCACCACTCGCTTCGTTGAAGCGTTTCCGGTTTCCGATCGCGAGATCGTCGTCTGGGACCGCGAGCTTCCGGGCTTCGGTGTGCGCGTGCACCCGTCGGGGTCGAAGGTCTACATGGTGCACAAGCGGTACGGCGGAAAGTCCCGGCGGGTCACCATCGGCCGTCACGGGGTCTGGTCCCTGGATGCCGCGCGACGCGAGGCCGGGGGGATTATTGCGAGCCTGAAGAACGGCGACACGCCGGCGCGGCGCGGCGCGGAGAACGGGTCAGCCAGTGGTCCGACAATCGCCGAGCTGGCGGAACAGTACATGACCGAGCACGTGGCGGTGCGGTGCAAGCCGACGACCGCGCGATCGTGCCGGCACATCTTCGACAAGTATCTCCTGCCGCAATTCGGGAGGAAGCGCCTCGGCGAAATCACGCCCGATCAAGTCGCCGCGCTGCACTATCGGCTGCGCGAGAAGGCGACCACGTGGTGAGGTGGGGATGGTTGGCCTCCATGGCGGCGATGACGGCATCGACGGTACGCCCCTGGAACGCATGCACGGTCGCTGCCCAAGCCACGGTGCACTGACGCAGCCAGGGCTGCGCCGCCGGGAGGCGGCGATCACGCCTGGCCGCTGTCGATGTGCCCGCCGGGGCCGGGCGCGAAGCACGTCGCTCAGGGGTGGGCTGGCAGCGCGGAGCTTTGGCGACGCTGCGCAAGCATTCACACGATGGTCGACAGGGCTTGAATTCGGTGCGGCAATGCCGCATGGTGGCGGACCATGCAAGTCTTCTCCACGCGCACCTACGAGCGCGCCATTCGCAAGCTGATCGGGGAAGAGGCCCGCAGGGAAATGGAGGATTCGATCGTTGCCGCCCCCGAAGCAGCCCCAGTCATTCGGGGCACCGGCGGCATCCGCAAGCTGCGATGGGCCGGTTCCGGGCGTGGGAAGCGGGGAGGCATTCGCGCGGTCTATTTCTTCCATGCCGGCGGCGATGCCATCTATTTGCTGACGGCCTACGCTAAGGCGGATCGCGAGGATCTAACGCCGGCGGATACCAGGGCGCTTGCGCGCCTGGTTGCCGCGATCAAGAAGGGGACAACGGGCCAATGACGGGTGAACGCACCGAGCTTGGACGTGAGATCGAAACGGCGCTGGGCGAGGTTCTCGCCCATGTCCGCGGCGAGACGGAGTTGCCATGCCGGATCGTCGACGATCCGGCCGCCGGCCGGATTGTCGCCCTCCGCAAGCGGTTTCGGCTGAGCCGTCAGAAGTTCGCCGAACGCTTCGGTCTCGACGTGCGGGCTGTTCAGGAGTGGGAACAGGGTCGGCGTGTTCCCGACAGGGCAGCTCGGGTGCTGCTCACCGTCATCGACCGGGACCCCGAGGCCGTGGTCAGGGCGCTCGGCGAGGAAGGCGACGACGGACGGGCGGGACGTTCCCATGCGTCGTGAGCGACGCGCCGGCCGTGAGGGGCCGAGTCCGCGCCGGTGCTCTCGGTGATCCGTGGGCCGAACGCAACCCGCTGATTGCCGAGACCGCCATCATGCAAGGGATGACGGTCGTCACCGGAAACCTGGTCGAATTCAATGCAATGGAGCGGACGCTATCGATTCCTGCGCCGGAGAATGACGGCAGCCGGTCGACACCACACGCGCGTTTGCGGAGATGCCGGAATCGCGCGATTCGGGAATGGACAGGTATGGCAGGACATGTCAGGACATACCGGGTCAGGAATTGCACCCAATCCGGTGACTATTTGATGGCGGGTTAGGATGGAAGAAAAAAAACATGATCAATAACAGTAGGTTAGTAGAAATTGATGCACAAGAAATTGATGCACAAGGATGGCGTAGGTCGTGAAATCGAGCTGCGCGGTTCCTTTGGCCCTGACTCTCGGCGTCAGTGGGAGTACTCACGCTTCGCGGTAAGGGTGCCGATGGACATGGCGAAGTCGGTCCGATGACCGTGCTCGGGTCCGGCGAATCGGGGATCGAGGAAGGTGACCGACTCAGGACGGATTAGACAGGAGGACGCGGAGCGAGCCCGGAGGGGGGCCTGGAGTTTGGAGCACGATCGCTGCCTAAACGCTTACGAAATTCTGATGGTTAGAAAAAAACGGTCTAGAACAATCGGTTAATGGTATCGACAACATAGGTGTCGAGAACGATACGTGGTTGGGTCATCCGGCTTTGCGGCCCCCGTCACGAGCCCACTTGACCGCCTGTGCCACATCGTCCTCGCTGATGCCGAGATCGGCTAGCTTGGAGCGCACGGCATTGGCGCGGTTGAGTCGCACGGGTGTCAACACGATGCGTCCGTTGTCTTCTGACACATCGAAGTATTCCGTCCCCTGGCAGAAGGACAGCACCGCCTTGGGCAGCGTCAGCTGGTTCTTGGACGTGAGTTTGGCGAGCATGGAAAAATCCTATAGTAAGGATGTAAGGAAGTAGTACATTGTCTAAGGTGGCGTTTCAATGATTATCCCATCCAGCAGAGCGGAAGACCCGCGGCGCGGACTCAATCACCGGTGCGCCGCGCGGAAGATGTCCGTCTCCTCATTGAGTCTGAGCCCCATGCTGATCAGACCGTGGAGCGCGGCGGATGCATTGACGAAGGTCCTGAGCGCCTTGTTGCGCTCACCGTCGCGCCGGAATCGTCAAGGGCGAACGCTCGCCCGGGTGACCGGCGCCATGTCGCCGCTATGAAGGCAGGGCACATGGTGGTAGTGGCGGTCCGATTCTTCGAAGGCCGCCTCGATACGGGAACGGCCCTTCAGAGTCGACGTCGAGACCATGAGAATCTTGCGCCGCCCCTTGTAATGTGACGATGCGCTGGATGGCCAGCGCCACGGGATAGCCGTCCACCTCGTCGAGGAACAGATAGAGCACCGGCGTCGAGCGCAGGCCGATGGCGAAGTTGACCCCGGTCATCACCAGCCGGCCGCCGGGGAAAGACTTCGGGAACAGGCGGTTGCCGGTGTCCCGCGAGCGCGTCGCCACCACCGGATCGCGCAACGCCGGACTCGATGCGGGTCACGGTGTTCCCGCGCACCATGTCGAGGGACGGCTGGACCAGCATGACGATGCCCGGGGCATTCCGGATGATGTAGCCCAGCCAGTTCAGGCCCACCTCGGTGCCACCGGTCTGTCCGCCGATAGTGGGTCAACATTGATGCAGGTACTCAACTTCTGTGAGGAGCGTTTGCTGCACGAGACATGCACGATGCTGGGTTTGAGCCATCGGATCATCCGGCTTGATATGGCGGTTCAGCAGTGTCATGCGTCACCGTGGTACGTGTCCGATTGCAAGAATGAATTTTGTACGCAAGGCGCCATGGAAAGATGTCGACTGCGTACACGCTGCGGAGTTATGCACGATTGAGAGTGTTGTCCCTGGTTGAGTCCTATCGATGAGTGAAGTGCCCAGAATTGACGGCCCGGTCCTTGTCGCCGAGGACCTTGCGTGCGAGCGCGGCGGGAGGCTGCTGTTCGAGGGGTTGTCGTTCTTGCTTGAAGCGGGTTCCGTCATCGTGGTCGAGGGTCCGAACGGGAGCGGCAAGAGCAGTCTGCTTCGCGTCCTCGCGGGCCTTCTGGCGCCCGTGAAGGGGCGGGTAGTCTGGCACGGACAGGACACCTGTCGCGATCCGCAGCGGTGGCGCAGGGAGATGGTGTTTCTCGGGCATCTCAATGCCGTCAAGCAGGCGATGACGGTGCGCGAGAACCTGGCGTTCTGGCAGAGCCCGGTACGTGACGGTACGGACGAGGTTCTTGAGTCCCTGGGGCTGGCTCGCCTGGCGGACTTTCCGGCGGCCATGCTTTCGGCGGGGCAGCTTCGCCGGCTCGCCCTGGCGCGCGTGGCGGCCCGCCCTGGCGGGTGCTGGCTTCTGGACGAACCTGCGGCCGGTCTGGATGACGAATCGCTTGCAAGCCTGGACTGCCTGATCGAAAGGCACCGCGCTCTGGGTGGTGTTGCGGTGATCGCCACTCACACGGTGTGGGGATCCGGCGATGCCCCGATCCTCCGCATGGGACCACAGACGTGAGAGCCTTCGGCGCTCTGGTTTTGCGTGATCTCGCGCTGGCGACCCGGCGCAGCGGCGAAGCGGGCCTGACGCTGGGTTTCTTCATCGTGGCGGTGGCGATCTTTCCGTTCGGTGTCGGACCCGACCCCGAACTGCTCGGCCGCATTGCCGCCGGCGTCGTCTGGGTGACCGCGCTTCTTTCGGCAACCATTTCTCTGGACCGCCTGTTCCGTGTGGACCTCGAGGACGGCTCACTCGAAATCCTGGCGCTTTCCGCTCTGCCGCTCGAACTCGTGGTCGCGGCCAAGTGTCTCGCCCACTGGCTTGCCACCGGCCTTCCCATCGTCATCCTGGCGCCACTGATGGCCTTGTTGTTGAACCTCGATACCGGTGTGTGGTGGGTTCTCGTTCTATCGCTTGCCATCGGGACACCCGTGCTGAGCCTTGTCGGCGGGGTCGGCGCGGCACTGGTCCTTGGCGCATGGAGAGGCGGTGCGCTGATCGGGCTCATCGTGTTGCCGCTCTATGTGCCCGTGCTGGTCTTCGGCATCGGTGCCGTCAAGGCAGCACTGGCGGGCCAGCCGATCCTGCCCCATATCCTGATCGAGGCCGCGATCCTGATAGCCGGAGTGCCGCTTGCCCTGTGGGCGGGCGCTGTGGCATTGCGGGTCGCAGTCGAATGATCCGATAAGTCCGCACGAAGAAGAACCGCCGCCCGTGTCCTTCAATTTTCACAGTCTAGCGAACCCGGCGCGCTTCCAGAGGTTCGCCCGCCGCATTCAGCCCTGGAGCTGGGCTTGCGCTGCGGCGCTGATCACTACCGGGCTTTTGTGGGGTCTCGTCTTCGCGCCGGGCGACTGGCAGCAGGGCGACACGGTGCGGGTCATGTATGTCCACGTTCCCTCGGCCTGGATGGGGATGGCCTGCTATGCGGTCATGGCCCTGCTGTCGGCGTCCTTCCTCATCTGGAAGCACCAGCTTGCCGGCATCGCCGCCCTTGCCGCGGCGCCGGTCGGCGCGTGCTTCACGGCCACGGCACTCATCACCGGGAGCCTGTGGGGCAAGCCGACATGGGGAACCTGGTGGGTCTGGGATGCGCGTCTGACATCCGTGCTTGTGCTGTTCTTCCTCTATCTGGGCTACCTGGCGCTGGCCGGTTCCTTCGCCGACCGCTCGAGAGGGCTTCGCGCGGCCTCCATCCTCGCTGTGGTCGGCGTGATCAATCTGCCGATCATCAAGTTCTCCGTCGACTGGTGGAATACGCTTCACCAACCGGCGAGCGTACTGCGTCCTGACGGACCTTCGATACACGCATCCATGCTCTGGCCCCTCATGATAACGGCCCTTGGCTTCGCCGCCTTCTTCGTCGCCGTCCTGCTGGTACGGGTCCGTTCGGAACTGGCACTCTGGAGGATCGAGTCGCTCATGCGCCGGCGCTCGATCGGCGCCGGATGAGTCCGGGCTTGGCCGAGTTTCTCGAAATGGGTGGTCATGCCGCGACGGTCTGGCCCGCCTACGGTGTCACCGCCGCCATTCTGGTCGGGCTCCTGGTCTTCAGTCTGCGCTCATCCTCGCGCCGTCACCGGAAGCTGGAACGGCTCGAACGGGAACTTCGCGAAACCGGATTCCGATGATGCGCAAGAAGCAGCGCATGATTTTTCTGGGTATCGGACTGGCGTGCTTTGCCGTTGCCGCGGCGCTCGTGCTGGTCGCGCTTGAAGACCGGGTGACGTTCTTCTATTCGCCTTCCGAACTCGCGGAGTCTTCCGGCGTCGAAGGAACCGAGATAAGGCTGGGGGGCCTCGTGGTTGAAGGAAGCGTCGAAAGACTGGAAGACGGCCTGACGATCAGGTTCGACCTTACCGACGGACGCGCCAGGGTGAAGGTGGTCCATGTCGGCATCCTGCCGGACCTTTTCCGGGAGGGTCAGGGCGTCGTCGCCAGGGGGGTCCTTTCCGGCAACGACGGTATTTTCCGGGCGGGCGAGGTGCTCGCCAAGCATGACGAGACCTACATGCCTCCAGAGGTGGCCAAAGCCCTGAAGAAGACCGGTTACTGGCGCGACGACGAATGACGAATCAGCACGCCGGCAGGGGCTTTCGGTTCTGCCCATGACTGAGGGTTCGCGTCGTCAGGTGGCGATCTGGCTCCTCGCCGTTGCCGCGCTGGTATGCGCCATGGTCGTGCTGGGCGGCGTGACACGGCTCACCGAGTCGGGACTTTCCATGACGGACTGGAGGCCGGTGACCGGCTGGGTTCCTCCGATGGAGGAAAGAGACTGGGCCGAGGAGTTCGGCAAGTACCAGGAGTCCCCGGAATACCGCGACATCAACCGCGGCATGTCTCTCGATGACTTCAAGACAATCTTCTGGTTCGAGTATGCCCACCGCGTGCTCGGACGGATCCTGGGACTGGCGTTTTTCCTGCCCTTTGTCTGGTTCCTTGTGCGCAGGAAACTGGACCGTCCGCTGGCACTGAGGCTGGCATTCATCTTCGTTCTGGGAGGCCTGCAGGGCTTTCTTGGCTGGTTCATGGTGGCCAGCGGCCTTGTCGACCGGCCGAGCGTGAGCCCCTACCGGCTCGCCATGCATCTTGCTCTCGCTTTCGCCATCTACGGGATGCTGGTCTGGACCGCAGCCTCTCTGCTGAGGTCTCCCGACTACGGTTCTGCCGAGACAGGTATCCCAAAACTCCAGCGCCGGGCGTTCCTGGTTCTCGCCCTGGTCTCCCTTACCATCGTGTCGGGGGCTTTCGTCGCAGGCCTCGATGCGGGTCTCTACTACAACACCTTCCCGTTGATGGACGGCAGGCTGATACCGGCCGACTACCTGGAACAGGAACCGTGGTGGCTCAACCCGTTCCAGAATCCGGCAGCCGCACAGTTCAACCACAGAGTTCTGGCCGTGGTGACACTGGCCGCCGTCATCCTCTGCTGGCTCACTCTCCGGCGGCTTCCCATGACACGGCTCACGCGAAGCCTTGCAGGCTTCATTGTACTCGCCGTCATGGTCCAGGCCGGACTGGGGATCGCCACCCTTCTGGCCTACGTTCCGGTGTGGCTGGGTGCGCTCCACCAGGCCGGTGCCCTGGTGCTCTTCACCTTCGCCCTCCTGACCCCGCACAGCCTCAAGCAGCGGCCCTCCTCATGAGAGCGGATCAGTCCGCCAGGGCCTTGCCCAGGGCAAGGAAGCACCGCGCGGTATCCCGGTCGACATTCTCGTCTGTCGGCAGGGGCTGGGAGGCGAACTTCGCGATTACGACACTGGCCACGGGATCGATCCAGAGATACTGGCCGTAGACACCAATACCGGTGTAGCAGCCGTGTTCGTCACCCATGATCCACCACTTGTTGCGATAGCCTCCCCGGGGATTGTCTGCTGCGCCCTCGCTGTTGGCCCAGGCGGCCCTGTCGTGGTTGAAGCGCGTGTCGGCGACCCAGGACCAGGGGACCACCTGGCGGCCGGCCGCCTGTCCGTTCTCCAGCATCATCTGTCCGACCCGGGCGAGGTCGCGCAAGGCGAGACAGACCCCCCCTGCGGAACGCGGTGCACCGAACCTGTCGACAGTCACGCGGCCGTCGAACTCCGCGCCCAGGGGTTGCCACAGGAGTTCACTCACGACCTCGGCATAGGCACGTCCGGTCGCCCGCTCGATCACCCAGCCCAGGAGATCGGTGCACGGCGAGACATAGTGAAAGGCATGACCGTGCGTTCCCTTTGGCCGGAGTGTCGTCAGCCAGGAGCGCAGATCGCCCGGGTTGAAGGGGTCGCTTGACGGCTTCCACCCGGAGACCTCGCGGTACTCGATGATGAGGCCTGCATCGGCGAGGTAGTCTTCCGAGAAGTCGATACCGACCGTCATGTCGAGCAGGTGCTGGAGCGTGCAGTCCGCGAAGGCGGAACCCTCGACCTCGGGCACGAGTTCGCCGACTCCGCGATTCGGATCGAGCAGGCCGCGCTCCACGAGGTTGCCGATCACGAGCGCCGTGATCGACTTCGATATCGACATCAGGATATGCAGGCGCTGGGCCTCGAAGCCGTTGCGATAGTGCTCCATGACGATGCTGCCCCGATGGAGCACACAGATCCCGTCAGTCTGGTTGCGGTCCAGGAAGGAGGCAAACGTGGTCTCTTCGCCGTTGTGGTCGACGAAGGAGATCGCCGTGAGATCAAGGGGTGAGCGCCCGAGTTCCGTGACAGGGCCGTTGCCGCGCCAGATCTGTGCCGAGGGAACGAGTTCGCTGACGTGCTGGAACGCCCAGCGGTTGTAGGGCGGTGTCCGCCAGTTCTCCAGAGTAACTTGCCGGTCCCCCTCGGGAGGAAAGGTCTGCATGAGGTCGTGGTCGGGCATGTCCTGTTTCTCGTGCTGGTGGTGTTGACTCCGGATCGTGAGCATCCGGGAATGGGTGTCCCTGTGCGGGGATCAAGTGCGACACTGCATCGCTCCGGAATGTGGACCGGCGTGCCGCTGCGATTGCAGGATCATGGTATCCGGTCGCGTGATTGAACACCAAGATGCATTTTCGGCACTCAACACCGTTCATTTCCTCGCCTGGAACGAAGAAATCCAAGCCGAAGTGCCGTGTTCCCGGGGACATGACCGGGGCTTGCACAGCAAAAGGCACGGGTCGGGCACTCGACACTCTTGGCCTCGTCATGTCTGTGATCCGGCCTCTGGTGCGCCGGCTCCTCGTGCACAAGCGCTGGCAGGCAGGAAACGTCTTCGATTGGGGTGATTTCAGGCAACTGTTCCGGAGCACACCCGTAGCGTCGGTAATTCTCTGAAGGGTCCCGACCCTGAGGAATCTGTACGGACCGAAGATCGCCACCGGCGCAACTGCACGTTGTGGGAAACGCCACGGGACGATGTTCCGGTCAGCTGCGACTAGCGAGACCGGGGGATCGCCGCGAGAAAGCCTTGATCGAACCCGCCGTCCCAACCATCGGGGCCATTACCTGCCGCGGACAACAAACAGTCACCCGATGAGCCGCAACGCGACCATCAATCGGCACATCCCCGATGCAAAGATCGGGGTGCTTTCCACGCATCTTTTACCGGAGCCCTCTTCGTGCTGCAGAGCAAAGATATTTGCGCAGGAGGGCGGATGGCTGAGAATGCGTAGGGAAGAGGTCCGCGGGCTGCATCATGCCGCCACTGTAAGGGGTTTTGCGCGTCCGATCCGCGCCTGCTCCTTCGGATCATGCATGGCCTCCCAGAGCTCGCTGCGGCGCTGTGCGTTCAGCCAGAAGTCGGGACTGTTGCCGAACACGCGGGCGAGGATCAGCGCTGTGGCGGCAGTGACGTTGCGCCGGTTGTTGCACAACTCGTTGACGTGCTTGCGCTGCACGCCCATCGCCTCGGCAAGCGCGCCCTGGGTCAGTCCCAGCGGTCCCATGAACTCTTCGATCAGTATCTCACCGACCGTGGCCGGCTTGCGCTTGGTCATCAACATGGCCATCCAACCTCTCTCCGTCTCAATTCACCTGTAGCTGTGATCGTCCAGATAGATGTCCGAGGCTTCACCCCGGCCGCCATTCCACTGGAAGACCAGTCGCCGCTGCTTGTTGACGCGGATCGAATGCCAGCCCTCCAGATTGCCGCGCAGCTTCTCGAAATGGTTGCTCGGCGGCACACGAAGGTCCTGATCTGTCATCGCATCGTCGATCATCTGGAGTTTGCGGAAAAGGCGGCTATCGATATCCGCCGGTATCTTCCGGGAGGATGCGTCCTCAACGAAGAAGACACGCAGCCACTCATCCCGAAAGCTCTCGATCATCCAATTGCCCCGAAAGTCTATGTACCACTCAATAGTACATATATCAATATCCGACCTGATATCGACTGACCTGTCAATGTGGGCTCCGACTGTTTCCATGAGCGCCTCCTTCCGGCATGACGGGTTCGAGACGCGGGCGGCTTGTTGCGACGGTGGATCATCCCGCTATCCGTGAGTTGGTTACCACCTGACTTGACATCGTCGCAGAGTTGCCTCTCTCCGGTGACGCGGGTTGACGGGCGCTCCGGCCCATCCCTCATAGCCCAAACGAGGGTTCTCCTCGGCCGCCCACGTCCCGAATCCGTCATGCCTTTTTGTTCTTTGTCCCGGCGCTTTTTGGTGTTCAGGCCACGGCGCGACTGCTATGGGGCCGGCTGGTCATGGCGCAGGAGAGGGCCCACAGGAAGCCCGTCGGTTCGTGGGCCATCGCGGTGGTCACCTGCCAATGGGCCTTGCCGGCGTTCGAGAGCCCTCTTTAGCGGCCGCTAGGTCATTTCTGTGCTGCCCTGCGACGCAGTTGAGCCGTCTTGTGGGCCGGGAAACGGTAAAACACCACGCCGTTTCCACCAGAACCCGACGCACATGGCTGTTTGCTGTTTCCGGCCTTGGTGATTCCGCCCTGGCGGCGATGCGATCCCGAGGAATGCTCGCTGGGCACCAGGCCTTGATCCGGTCGCACGTCGCGTCGGTGCCGGTGATCGATTTCTGTTCATTTTGAATAATGCTTGCGCGGGTTCTTCATGCGCCGTCCCCACGATCGCGCAGGCCGAACACCAACGGTGACGGACATCAGGGAACCTCGCCCTTCTCAGGTGCTTCCGTTGAAGTCGTGAAACCGACATACTCGGTGCCCTGCCCGGGGAGAACACTAACGATGGGTGCTGCCGTACAGTCGGTCTGGGAGGATGCGCTTTCGGAGCTCGCTCTAATGTTCGGCGACCGGTTCTCGACCAGCGAGGCCGTCCTCGAACAGCATTCCCACGACGAGAGCTGGCATCATCCCCAGGCGCCCCATGCCGTGGTCTGGCCCCATACGACCGAGGAAGTGGCCTCCATCGTCGGGGTCTGCTCGCGTTACGGGACACCTGTGATCCCCTTCGGGACCGGCACCTCCCTCGAGGGCCAGGTTGTGGCGACGCACGGCGGTGTCAGCATCGACATGACGCGCATGAACCGCATCCTCCAGGTCAATGCCGAGGACCTTGACGCCACGGTCGAGGCCGGAGTAACGCGCAAGCAGCTGAACGAATACCTGAGGGACCAGGGGCTGTTCTTCCCGGTCGATCCCGGCGCCGATGCCTCGATCGGCGGCATGGCGGCGACGCGGGCGTCAGGCACCAATGCCGTGCGCTACGGCACGATGCGCGAGGTGGTGCTCGCACTCAAGGTCGTCACGGCCGACGGGCGTATCGTCAGGACGGCAAGGCGATCGAGGAAGTCCTCGGCGGGCTACGATCTCACGCGGATCTTCGTGGGCTCGGAAGGAACGCTCGGCGTCATCACCGAGGTCACGGTGAGACTCTTCGGAATTCCCGAGGCCATAAGCGCTGCCACGGTATCGTTCCCCGATATCGGATCGGCGGTCGATGCCGTCATCCTCACCATTCAGTCCGGTCTTTCAATGGCGCGCATCGAGCTTCTCGACGAACTCCAGATCGAGGCGATCAACGCCTATTCCGGTCTGGAGAACCCGGTCGCTCCGACACTGTTTCTCGAATTTCACGGGACCGAGGCGGGCGTCGCCGAGCAGGCCGAGAGGATGGGAGAAATCTGTGCCGAATTCGGTGGCAGCGACTTCATCTGGGTGACGCGCCAGGAGGACAGGAACCGGCTGTGGCAGGCCCGTCACGACGCAGCCTGGGCCGCCAAGGCGCTGCGCCCGGGTTGCGCCATGTGGCCGACCGATGTCTGCGTGCCGATCTCGAGGCTTGCGGAGTGCATCACGGAAACCAGGAAGGACCTGGAAACGACGCACATTCCAGCGCCGATCGCAGGTCATGTCGGCGACGGCAATTTCCATCTCGTCTTCCTGCTCGATCCCGACAGCCCCGACGAGCTCGCCGAAGCCGAGCGTCTCAACGAACGCCTTGTCAGGCGCGCGCTTGCAATGGACGGGACCTGCACAGGCGAACATGGCGTCGGTCTTGGCAAGATGAAGTATCTCGAGGAGGAACACGGTGAGGCGCTCGTCCTCATGCGCCAGCTCAAGCAGGCCTTCGATCCCCTGAACATCATGAACCCGGGGAAGATCGTCTCTGTTTGAACAGCGTCACGGGCCGCAGTTCGGCGGCACACCGCCTGGTACCGGGTCTCACCGAATTTGTTGTCCTCAGATGCTCTTGCAAAATGCTTGAACCGAAGCGGACATTGGCGGGCTGGCAAGAGTGTGAAACGGGATGCTTGCGGAGATTGGGCGTCGGTGTAAACCGGCATAAACCCCTGCAATGCGCAAGACTCGGTCAAGGTTGACTGTCGATTTCACCTTCTTGGCGGAAATCGAGTCCGAAAGCTCGGACATCGATCTCACGGAGGTGAACCGGTTCTGATGGTTGCCGGTCCGGACGGACGGCCGCGTCACATCCCTCGGCTCTCGCGGGAAGCGCCGTTCGAAGCGTGAGAAGGGGCAGCCGGCCGATGCCCGGCGCTGTTGGGGAGAGGACGCCGCACCCTTTGCCGCGATCGACGTATTGCGCGACTGCTGACACTGCTTCGCGGACCGTCCGCGCTCAGACGCCTGGGCTAACCTCGGTTCGGGGTCAGCCGCTTGTAGTGCAGGTACTGGTAGATCGAGATTTCGGTTGTCGCCACGCCGGGCATGGGCCGGATCTCACTGTCGACGATGGCTGACAGTTCAGCCTCGTCGCGGCAGGCGACCTCCGTGAAGATGTCGAAACGGCCGGCACAGATGGCGACATAGGTGACGTGGGAAAGACCCGAGAGGCCGTCGGCGACCTCGCGCACCGCATGGCCGCCGCCGACACGCACGGCGACCCAGGCCACGGTTCCGTAGGCGAGGCTCATCGGGTTGACGATCGCGATGACGCTCATGACTCCGGCGGCTACCATGTCGTTGAACCGGTTGCGGACCTGGGATTCGGAGATGTTGAGTCTATCAGCGACGGCCTGCAACGGCATGCGCCCGTCGTCCGACAGCGCCTGCACGATTTTCCGGTCGGTCTCTGACAGCGCGCGGGGGACCACGCCGGTCTCTTTCGCTGACTTGCGCCGTGCGGCTTCGAAGCTCGCGAGCTGATAGTGGAGCGAGAGATAGGGGAAACTCTCGATGGCGCGGATGCCGCCGAGCGAACCGATCTCGTTTTCGATCACAGCCTGCAGTTCGTCGCGGTCGCGGCAGATCAGCTCGGCGAAGAGGCCGTAACGACCCGTGGCGACGACAACGTAGTCGATGGCCGAAATGGAGAGCAGCTTGCCGGCAGTTTCCGAGGCTGGCGCGGCGGGGTCGGTAGTCAATCCCAGCAGGGCCGAGCTGTGATAGCCCAGCGCATGCGGATCAGTGACTGCGGTGATCTGGATGATGCCCGCATCGATCAAATTCCTGACGCGATTGCGGATGGTCTTCTCGGTCAGGTCTGTCGCACGCGCGATCCGGGCGAAGGAGCGACGGCCGTCCTCTTGAAGCTGCTCGACGATGTATCGGTCGGCGGGGTCGAGTTCGGAGACCTGCTTGAGGAATGCGCCCGGTGCCGTTCCGTGTGGCATCGTACGCCACCTAACGTCCGACCAGCCTGATCGAACGGTGGAACACCTCGCTGCCGGATTCCGCCAGACGCTCCAGTTCGCCGAAGTGGTTCTCGTTCGGCACATCGTAGCGCTCCATGGTCCTTGCGCCGGTGCGGAATCGTTCACAATAGGTGTCGGACTGGCGTTTGAATTCCGGCGTCTCGTTGCCCCCGGCTATCACAAGCTGAGGCGCGTCGGTCACCGGCTCCATGAAGAGCGGACTCTCGCGGCGGGCCTCTGCGATGTCCATCCGCGGGCCCTCGTTGATCGAGGTATGGACCAGGGGTTCCAACTCGAAGATGCCCGAGATGGGCAGGCCGGCGCGGATCAGGTCCGTCGGCATGGCGGAATCGAACGCGGTCCAATCCGTCGCCATCATCATCGCAGTCAGGTGCCCGCCCGCGGAGTGGCCCATGACCGTCAGGTGTTCGCGATCGATCCTGAGATCAGCCGCGTTATGCCACAGCCAGCCGATCGCGCGGCGCACCTGGGGGGCGATGTCGCCGATGCGGCAGGACGGCGTGAGCGTGTAGTTGATCACCGCGACGTTGACACCCGCGGCCATGAACGGCTCGGCGACGAAGCTGTACATCCCCTTGTCGCCGCGCTGCCAGTAGCCGCCGTGGATGTAGACCAGCACCGGCCCACCGTCAGACCCCCGGAAGAGGTCGAGTGTCTCACGCTCGGCGGGACCGTAGGCAAGGTCGAGCACCACGTTACCTGCTTCGCGGAACGCGGTGCAGCGCTCGAGCCAGCGCGCCACCAGAGCGTCGAAGTCTGGCTCCTTGCTGCGCAACTCGTAGTGGAACTCCAACTCGGCGGCATCCATGCCCCGATACTTTGGCATCGTGTTCACCCTGTCTCCGGATCCGTATAATGCCCGGGAGTTTGTACGAAAATAGTCATTGACGCAACCCATTATGGCGAATTACGGTAATTGGAAGTGACAGAAATACGAAATACGGAAGGAACATGGCGATGCTAGTCGGATTGCTGCAGGAAGCCGAGATGATGGAAGGCGTCGACGTCGCCCAGCGCTACTGGGAGATGATCGAAGAGGTCGCGCTCGCCGACAGGCTGGGTTTTTCCTGCTGGGGCACCTCCGAACAGCATTTCAGCCCGCCCCGCTTCGCCGTCGCCGCGCCCGAGGTGCTCTACGCGGCGGTCGCCCAGCACACCGATTCCATCAGGCTCCGTATCATGTGCGCCGTTTTGCTGGCCTGGAACCACCCGATCCTGGTGGCCGAACGGTTGGCGACCCTCGACATCGTCTCGAAGGGACGCGCGGAACTGGCGACGGCACGCTCGAACAATCTTCACACGCTCGAAGCCTTCGGTGTCGATCCCGCCGCGACCCGGGAGCAGTGGGCGGACTCCATCGAGGTGATCGTCAAGGCGTTCTGTGACGACATGCTCGAGCACGACGGCCCGGTGTGGAAGATCCCGCCGCGGGAAATCGTGCCCAAGCCGGTGCAGAAACCACATCCGCCGCTCTCGGTCGCCGCCTCCAGCGTGCAGTCCCATGTCGTCGCCGGCGAACGCGGGATCGGCGCGCTCTGCTTCGAAAGCTATTTCGGCTTCGAGTATCTCCAGGACTGCATCGCCGGCTATAATTCCGGCCTCGCCAAGGGCACCCAGATGGCGCCGCGCAGGACCGAGCATATGGGGCTCTATGTAGCCACCGCCTTCTGCGCCGAGACCCGCGAAGAAGCCTGCCGCATCGCCCACGACGTCGCCATGGGGTACTACCAGTTCCTGGTCGACATCTATGTCCCGCTCGGCAAGCAGGAGTCCTACGAGTATCTCGACGACAAGCTTCAGCGCCTGGTCGACCACCGTGACGATTTCGACTATCTGCTGACCGAGACGCCCTCGATCATGATCGGCACGCCTGAGGACTTCATCGAGCGCATTGCGCGGCTCGAGGCCATGGGCATCGACGAGATACTGATGCGCATCGACGGTGTCGCCCATGACGACATCATGCGCAGCTTCGAGTTGATCGGCCGCGAGGTGATTCCCAACGTCTCCAGCCACGTCAAGGCGGCCTGAACATGACCGCGCAAATCCAGCAGACGGCGCCCACGGTGCCGAAGCCCAGGGACGCCATGGCAGAACTACCATCGGGCGTGACAGTCGCCACCTGTCGCAACGTCCGGGCGTGACGCAGATGCCGCATCTGGTCTGTTGCAATTTTCAGCAATAAGACCGTTGGAACGGCGCCCGATATCGCCTCGTCGCCATCCTCACGTGAGACAGCCAGGCCGATACGGCGGCCGCCACTGTCTTCAATGGACCGCTGTTTGATGTCCCCTGAGGGCAGCGGCATCGCTCCTCGGCGGTGAGGAACCTGCAGCCACGCTCGTCGACCAGGACCGTGGCGTGGCGTGCGGGCGTACGTCCGGGAACGAGGCAGAATACGCATTCTGTATCAGGCTGTCCGTGTCGGCACAGAACGCCTCGGCACAGAACGTCTTGGCCCTGTCGCATGCCTGGCCCATGCGACATTCAATTCGTTCCAGCGGTGACGGCGCATGACAGAATCTTCACTCGGCCACAGAAACGACGTGTTCGATCGGCCAGCCGCCGTCAAGAGTTGCGCCCCCGGCTCCCTCTTGCCGGTGCAACGCGATTGACACCATCTGTCATTCAGAGATTAAATTTCCATGACACTCCAGCCGTAATCGGAAGGCATCAGGCATGCTTCGGATTGAACCGGTTACCCCTACGATCGGTGCCGAAGTCCACGGTATCGATCTTACCAGGCCGCTCGACGATCCGGTCTTTGCCGAACTGAAGCAGGCGTGGGAGAAACGCCATGTCCTTTTGTTCCGCAACCAGCCGATGGATCCTCCCTCGCTTCAGGTGCTTGGCCGCCGGTTCGGGCCGCTGCACGTCCACCCCCAGGGTAACGTGAAGGGGTATGAGGGCATTCTGGCGGTCCACACGGACAGGAACTCGAAGACCTACAGCGGCAGCAAGTGGCACGCAGACGTCACATGCGACCGCGAACCGCCGACGGCCAGCATTCTCCACCTCGGGACGGTGCCGGCGTCGGGAGGCGACACCCTCTTTTCCAATGTCCATGCCGCCTATGACGCTCTTTCCGAACCCATGAAGCAGTTCCTCGGGGGAATGACGGCCGTCCACGGCGGCGCACGGCAATATGGCGGCTATTTCGGAACCAGAGTCGAGGATACGCGCGACGGAGCGTTTCCGGTGGCGGTCCATCCCGTGATTGCCGTCCATCCGGTCACGGGCCGCAGGATGATCTACGTCAACGAGACCTTCACCGAATCGATCGTGGAACTCGAGGCGGCGGAAGGCCGGGCAGTGCTGGAATTCCTCTGGGCCCATATCGCCCAGCCGCGCTTCCAGTGCCGGTTGAGCTGGGAAGCCGATACGGTGGTCCTGTGGGACAACCGCGCCACGCAGCATCTGGCAATCTGGGACTACTGGCCCGAGACCCGTTCGGGCCACCGCGTCACGATCAGGGGCGCACCGCCGCTGGCCGCCTGATCAGGATCCGGGCAACGCGGATTCCGCGAGGCGCGCCCAGTAGCTTGCGCCCAGCGGCAGGATGGTGTCGTTGAAATCGTAGTGCGGGCTGTGGAGAAGGCAGCCGCCTTCCAAGGGCCCGTTGCCTATGAGAACGTAGCAGCCCGGCTTCTCCTGCAGCATGAAGGCGAAGTCCTCCGAACCCATCGCCGGCTGAAACGACCGGTCCACGTTCCCCGGACCCACAATGCCGGCCGCGACATCGGCGGCAAAGGCGGTTTCCCGTGTACTGTTGACCGTTGCCGGATAGCGCCGTTCGTAGCGCAGGTGGGCCTCGCAGCGGTGGGCTGCGGCGATGCCTTCGACGATGCGCAACATCGATGATTCGAGAGCGTCGCGGACCTTCGCCCCGAACCACCGGCAGGTGCCTCTCAGCACGACATTGTCGGGGATCACGTTCCAGGTATCGCCGCCGTGAAACTGCGTCACACTGACGACAACGGTATCGAGTGGAGAGGTCTCCCGCGACGCAAGCGACTGGAGGGCAAGAACGATCTGTGCCGCCGGAATCATGGGATCGACGCCGTGATCCGGCATCGCGGCATGGGTGCCGACACCCCTGATCGTGATCTCGAAGATGTCGAATGCCGCGAGGAAGGGTCCTTCGCGCATGGCAAACCGTCCGACCGGAATGCCCGGCGCGTTGTGCATGCCGTAGACCTCTTCACAGGGAAAGAGATCGAAGAGGCCGTCCTCGATCATCACCCGGCCACCTCCCTCGTTCTCCTCGGCAGGCTGGAAGATGAAGTGAATCGTGCCATCGAAGTTCCGGGTCTCCGCGAGATATCGCGCCGCGCCGAGAAGCATGGTCGTGTGGCCGTCATGGCCGCAGGCGTGCATCTTGCCGTCGTGCGTCGAACGGTGCGCGAAGTCGTTCTTCTCGTGGATGTGGAGCGCGTCGAGATCTGCCCTCAGACCAATGCGCCTCTTCCCGTTGCCGGCCTTCAGCGTCCCCACCACACCGGTCTTTGCCAGTCCCCGATGGACTTCGAGGCCGAACTCGCCGAGCAGGTCCGCCACCACATCGGCCGTCCTTTCTTCCTCGAACGCCGTCTCGGGGTGGGCATGGATGTCGCGCCGCCAGCGTGTCATGTCGCCATGAAACTCCGCGATACGATTGATGATGGCCATGGCGAATTCTCCCTGAGGATGCGGGCTGCGCTCCACGTTAGCCAACGGCGGGTCAAACGGCAAAGCAGCCGTTGGTCAGATCGAACCTCGATCCGGAATGACGAGGGCATCGACGGCGACGGCGCCACCGGGTCCGGCGATCACGGGATTGAAATCGAGTTCCGCGATGTGATCGCCGAGGCTTGCAACCAGGACCGAGAAGCGGGCGAGCGCCTCGGCGAGTGCTGCGCCGTCGCAGGCGGGTCTGCCACGTGCTCCGTCGAGGAGGGGCCGCACCTTGAGTCGGTCGATGAGGGCCCGCGCGAATGTCACGTCGAAGGGCGGCAGGGCCAGAAGACTGTCATCGAGGACCTCGGTCAGGACACCGCCCGTACCCACCAGGACCAGCGGCCCGAACTGGTGGTCCCGGACGAGGCCGAACATCATCTCGACGCCGGCGGGAGCCATGGGAGCGATGAGCGCGCGCGGGCCCAGCCGCCGCGCCATCTCCTGCCAGGCTTCGAGGAGGTCCTCTTCGCCCCGGATACCGAGTGTGACGCCGCCGACGTCGGACTTGTGATGGAGTCCGGGCATGGCGGTCTTGAGCGCCAGCGGACCTCCTGTACGTACCGCGGTATCCCGCACCTCCTGCTCCGTCTGCACGATGACCGTCTCCGGCGCGGCCAGACCGAAATCACGGGCGAGCGCCAGGCCCTCGGCCTCATCGAGAGGGTCACCTGTTGCCAGGCGGTCGCGCCACTGGTTCACGATCGCGCCTGCCGGCGGTTCGGGAGGGCGCATGGTCCGGTGATCGCGATGATCGCGCCACGCCATCATGCGGGAGAACGCCGTCAGCGCCGGGCCGAGGCCGTCGATCAGCGGGATGCCGGCTTCGGCCAGGTATCGCGCCTTTTCGTGGACGATGCCGTTGGGCACGCAGGACGCGAAGCACATCGGTTTTCCAGTGCGCTCGGCAATTCTCCGCGCTCTCTCGATGAACGGGGTCCGAAACAGGTCGAAATCGCGCAGGTCGGCAACCCAAATGCCGGCGGAACAGTCCTGATCCGACATCAGCGCATCCCAGCACTCCTCAAAAATCGGCACGTAGTCCCTGCCGGTGCCCCATGCATCAAGCGGATTGACCGCCTCGAGCCCGTAGTCGAGACATTTTTCCATGCGGCGGTTGGTCTCTTCGGAGATGACGGCAAAGGGTATTCCGTGGTCGTGGGCAAGATCGACGAGATGTTCCCGTTCGCCGCCTGAATCGGTGATGGCGACGATCCCGCCCGGCCGGTAACGCCTCGGCTGGACCGCCATCTGCAGCGTGGCGATCATGGCATCGAGGTCGCGCACCCTCAGGACGCCATGATGGCGGAACACGGCATCACAGGCCGCGTCGTTGCCCGCAAGCGCTCCGGAATGTGTCTGCGCCATCCTGATGCTTTCCTCGGTGCGGGCGGCCTTGACCACCACAACCGGCACGCCTCGCTCGTTGGCCTTGTCGGCGGCTCTGCAGAATCCGGCGGGATCCCGGATCGTCTCGATGAAGAGCGCGATGGCGCGCGTCGACTCGAGCTCCAGCGCATAATCCATGTAGTCGGCCGCAGTGGTCGCGATTTCCTGGCCCGACGACACCGTGAGATTGAAACCGAGCCTGCCATCGGTCTGGATCATGCCGAGATAGATGGAGCCGGACTGCGAGATCAGTGTGACCGGACCGACATCGAGATTCGAGCGGCTCCCCGCCAACGCGACCTGGACCTTCTCGGCACGATTGACGAATCCCGCTCCGTTACCACCGCATACCAGCAGTGATGCCTCTTGCGCCTTCCGTTTCAACCGCTCGAGCAGAGGGGGATCCCGGTCATCCTCGAGATAGCAGGACGCAAAGATCGTGACCGCCTGGACCCGCGCCTCGATGGCGGCACTGAAAACCGCTTCGAGGTTCGCGTTGGAGACATTGAGCATGGCGTGTTCTACCGGCTGGCCGATAGAGGCGATGTCGGAATGGCAGGGCATTCCATCGATCTCGTCGTAGCGCGGATTGACGAGGAAGAGATCGCCCTCGAATCCGATCTCGAGAACGCCCTGCCAGGACCTCCAGCCGAAGGTCTCGCGATTTGCAGAAGCTCCGACGACGGCGATCGAACGCGGGTTGAGGAGGGCGCGCAGCCGGTGCTCGATCATGCCCTACCACCAGAATGGAATGCCGCGCTCACTATATGGGGGGCGACCCTGCGCGCAAGGTCGCGCTCGTTCCCGAATCCGGATCATTGCCGTCCGGCATCGCCTGCCGACACATGGGCAGGAACGGGAAGTGGTCATGAAGATGGCCCGGGCATGTCTCGCCTCATGCCGGCAGGGGCGGCTTTCCGAGGATCATGTCGGCCGCCTTCTCGCCGATCATGATGGAGGTCGCATTGGTGTTGGCGTTGACGATGCTCGGCATGACGGATGCATCCGCCACACGCAGGCCCTCGATACCGTGAACCTTCAGTGTCGGGTCGACCACGGCCATCGCGTCGTGGCCCATCCGGCAGGCACCGGCAAGGTGGAAATCGCCGGCCACACTGTCACGCAGGAATGCTTCGATCTCGCGAGACGTTCTGACATCGGGACCCGGATCGACCTCGATCGGACCGTGAGCCCTGTGGGCGGACTGCGAGGCAACGTCGCGGCCCATTTCCAGCGACCGCATCATGCGCGAGAGGTCCGAGTCGGTCGAAAGGAAATTCGAGAGGATGCGCGGTGGATCGTCCGGTCTGGCGCTCCTCAGCCTCACCCAGCCCCGGCAATCGACGCGCGTGGGCCCGACACAATAGGTGAAGCCGTGGCTTCCCGGCAGGACATCTCCCTCGTGGGTGATCAGGACCGGCAGAAACTGGATCAGCATGTCCGGGTGCCTGACCGAGGGGTCGGTCCGTAACCACGCACAGGTCTCGATGTTGTTGGTGGCACCGGGTCCGGTACGCGAGGCGAGCCAGCGAAAACCGGTGTAGAGCATCATGTCCTTGCGCATGTACCGGCTCATGGAGACGGCTTTCTCGGTTCGCCACTTCATGTAGACGAGCGGATGATCCTGCAGATTCTCGCCGACGCCCGGGAGATCGACCCTGACGTCGATGCCGTGTTGCCGCAGCTCGTCTGCCGGTCCGATGCCCGACAGCTTGAGCAGGTGGGGGGAGCCGACGGCGCCGCCCGATACAATGACCTCGCGGGCGGCATGGATGGTTTCGGTCGCGCCGTCGGCCTTGCGGATCGTGATGCCCGAGGCGCGGTTGCCCTCGACGGCGATGCCGGTCGCCTGCACGCCGGTTTCCACGGTGAGATTGCGGCGATGCCGATTGGGACGGATGTAGGCTTCCGCCGTCGAGGCGCGGACACCGTTGTGGATGTTCATCTGGAAGGCGCCGAAGCCTTCCTGATGTTCGCCGTTGATGTCGTCGGAATACGGGTAGCCTGCCTCGATGCCCGATTCGATGAAGGCGTGGTAGAGCGCGCTGGCCCAGGCGCCCTTCATGACATGGACCGGGCCGGAACCGCCACGCCAGCGGGTCTCGCCTTCCTGCCATGTCTCGAGGCGCCTGAAGTAGGGGAGCACCTCGCGCCACGACCAGCCGTCAGCGCCCTCCTCCACCCAGCGCTCGAAGTCCAGCGCATGGCCGCGGATGAAGCACAGGCCGTTGATGGCGGACGACCCGCCCAGCATCTTGCCCCGTGGCTGGATGATGGAGCGGTTGTTCATGGCGGGTTCGGGCTCGCCTTCGAACATCCAGTTGAATGCGGGATTCTACCAGGTTCTGCCGAACGCCGCCGGCATCTCGACCTGCCAGTTGCTGAGGATCGTGCCTCTGGCCGGTCCTGCCTCGAGCAGGAGAACGCTGATGGAGGGATCTTCCGAGAGCCTTGCGGCCAGCGCGCCCCCGGCGCTGCCGGCACCCAGGATGACGTAGTCGTGTTCCCGCGATGCCGTCATGAGCGTTCACCGGACACACTCCCGATGACAGCCTTCCTTCCGGGGCACGGAGCCGTCGCTCCTCCCGCCATGGCGTCTCCTCCACCCGCAAGGGTCAAGACGCGATGAGCATGGGTCAAGATGTGTGACGGCACAAGCTGCGGACCTGGCGGTGCAATCGTTGTAGAGTGTCGAAGAAGCCGTTGTTGCGGGAGGACGTCATGGCACGCGATTCACGTTACGACATCCTGTTCGAACCCGTCCGGATCGGTCCGGTCACGGCACCCAACCGGTTCTACCAGGTGCCGCATTGCAACGGCATGGGCCGGCATTATCCGGCATCCATGATCGAGATGCGGCGCCAGAAGGCCGAAGGGGGCTGGGGCGTGGTCTGCACCGAACAGGTCGACATCCACCCGACCAGCGATGTCTCGCCGGCCGGAGAGATCCGCATGTGGGACGACCGGGATCTGCCGGTCCTGGCGCGGACAGCCGAGGCGATTCATGAACACGGCGCCCTTGCCGGCATCGAGCTGACTCACAACGGAACCTTCGTCTCCAATCTCTATTCCCGGGAGGTGCCGTTAGGGCCGGTTGCCGGTTTCGGCCATTCGCCCCATCCCGTCCAGGCCCGGGCGATGGACAGGGAAGACATCAAGGCCTTCCGGCGCTGGCACCGCGAAGCGGCACTGAGGGCGAAGCGCGCCGGTTTCGATCTCATCTACGTCTACGCCGCCCACAACGCGACGCTCCAGGCCCAGTTCCTCTCGCGCCTCTTCAACCAGCGCAGCGACGAATACGGCGGCAGCATCGAGAACCGGGCGCGGCTCCTCGGGGAGACCCTGGAAGAAACCAGGGAGGCTGTCGGCGACAGTTGCGGGATCGTTCTCAGGTTTTCGGTGGACACGGGCGACGGGCCGGAAGGCATGACACCAGATGGCGACGGCAGGGCCGTGGTCGAGATGTTCGCCGAAGTGCCGGACCTGTGGGATGTCAACATCGCCGACTGGAGCCGGGACTCCATGCCATCGCGTTTCGGTGCGGAAGGCCACCAGGAACCGTTCATCGGCTTCGTGAAGCAGCTCACAAGCAAACCCGTCGTGGGTGTCGGACGCTACACCTCGCCAGATGCGATGGTGTCGGCCATCCGGCGTGGCGTGATGGACCTGATCGGCGCGGCGCGTCCCTCGATCGCCGATCCTTTTCTCCCGAGAAAGATCGAGGAGGGGCGGCTCGAGGACATCCGGGAGTGCATTGGTTGCAACATCTGTGTTTCCGGCGACATGACCATGGTTCCCATGCGCTGTACTCAGAACCCGACCATCGGTGAGGAATGGCGGCGCGGCTGGCATCCGGAGACCATTTTGCCCGCGGCCTCGCAGGCAAGCTTCCTGATCGTCGGTGCTGGACCTGCCGGCCTCGAATGTGCTCGTGCCCTGGGAGCGCGCGGGTACCGCGTGACACTGGCCGACCGAATGAGCGAGGCAGGAGGGCGCGTCAGCCGTGAGGCCCGGCTTCCCGGTCTGTCGGAGTGGGCCAGGGTGAGGGACCACCGGCTGCTTCAGATCGCCCGCATGCCCCATGTCGAACTCTATCTTGAAAGCCTGATGGGCAGCGCCGAAGTGACCGGTTTCGGTGTCGAACATGTGGTGCTCGCCACCGGAGCATCATGGCGCCGCGACGGACTTGGGAGGGAGCATCACAAACCCATCCCCGGAAGCGATGGCGATCACGTGTTCTCGCCGGACGACGTGATGGACGGGGCGCTGATCGAAGGCCCCGTGCTCGTCTTTGATACCGATCACTACTACATGGGCTCGGTGATCGCGGAACATCTGCACAGGAAGGGTCAGCAGGTGATACTTGCCACGCCGGAATCGGACATAGCCGCGTGGTCGCACTACACGCTCGAACAGGTTCACACGGTCCGCCGCCTCACCGATCTCGGTATAGTCCTTGCCACACACAGCGATCTCGAGACCATCGCGAGCGACCATGCCGTGCTCTGCAATCAGATGACCGGTGGTGCCAGCGAACTCGCCTGTCGATCGGTCGTTCTCGTGACATCGCGCGCCCCGGAGGACGGGCTGTTCCACGAGCTCGTCACCGTCACCGAACGGCCGTTCCGGTCGGTGACGAGAATCGGAGACTGCTTCGGGCCGGGAACGATCGCTGCCGCGGTCCATGCCGGCCATCGCCATGCCCGTGAGGTCGACACCGATATCGAGGAAGGTGCCGCCTGGCACCGCGAGTTCGTGACACCGGATCCCCGGCCCTGATCGATGTCAGCAATCCTGTCTTCGGGAAGGGTGTTGGTGGAGCGGAGGGGGATTCGAACTCCTGACCTTACATATTGCGAACGCGGCGGGACGGGCCGATTGGGGCCCGTTTTCCGGTCTTGCCAGGCATGGTGGCATGGTCCTTGAGCCTTCTGACGCTTCACCCTGCCCGAAGCACCGGAATTGACACGGCAAATCCAGTCAGGCCGATCGAGAGGCGATAGAGGAAAACTGCATGGGGCGGGTGTCTCAGGCCAAAGCGCGTTCGCAGGATACGACCGATCCTTCCCCTTCGGGCCGCACCCGCACAATGAATGAATCCTGCCTGATATCCCAATTTCCGCTCAGTCCTGCGTGAAATGTCCACATGGAGGGGATGGCGTTGCGATCGGACCAGCGACACGCGGCACGGCAAGACGTGAAGGCTTTCAGATCGTTGTTGTCGCCGATCACAATCAAGGGGCGGACATTCCGCAACAGGGTGTTTTCGAGTGCCCATGCACCGGGATACGCGGAAAACGGATTGCCGGGCGAACGATATCGCGCCTATCACGAGGAGAAGGCCAGGGGCGGGATCGGCCTCACCATGTTCGGTGGTTCATCGAATGTCAGCCGTGATTCCGGTTCGGTCTACGGCCAGATCTATGTCGGGGACGACAGGGTGGTGCCGGCATTCCGGGAGCTGGCGCAGCGTGTCCGCCGCCATGGTGCGGGGCTGATGTGCCAGATCACTCACATGGGGCGGCGTACGACCTGGGATTCGGGGGACTGGCTGCCGACCAGGGGACCTTCGAACAAGCGTGACCCGGCCCATCACTCCGCCCCTTGTGCTCTCTCGACGCGAGAGATCGCGCGCATTGTCCGGGATTTTGCGGCGGCAGCCCGGCGTTGCCGCGAAGGAGATCTCGACGGTGTCGAGTTGCTCGGATCGTCACACCTGATCGGGCAGTTCCTCTCTCCTCTCTCCAACGAGAGATCGGACGCCTATGGCGGGAGCCTGGAAAACCGGACGAGGTTCCTGTTCGAGGTTCTCGAGGCGTGCCGGTGTACCGTCGGGGACGACTTCCTGATCGGCGTGCGGACCAATGCCGACGAGAGCAACGAAAGCGGCCTGACGGCAGAGGAAGGGATCGAGATCGCCCGGATGCTCGGCCGTCACGGAGTGGCGGATATCATCAACGTCAACGGAGCCTACGGCGGAACGGACATGGGCATGGCCGAATACATGCCGGGAATGGCATTCCCCGCGGCTCCCTACGTCGAGCTGGCTCGACGGGTGCGCGACGCGAGCGGCCTGCCGACCCTCCAGGCAGCACGATTGTCCGATCCGGCGACAGCCGACTGGGCGATCGAGCAGGGGTTCGTCGACATGGCGGGCATGACCCGCCCGCACATGGCGGACCCCGCCATTGTTGCCAAGCTGGAGCGAGGCGAGGAAGCGCGGATCCGGCCCTGTGTGGGAGCGGGCTACTGTCTCGACCGGATCTACGGCGGACGGGATGCCCTGTGTCAGCACAATGTTTCGACCGGCCGCGAATCCTGGCTGCTGCCGGAAATCCAGCCGGCACCCCGGTCAAGACGCGCGGTTGTGGTGGGCGGAGGACCGGCAGGAATGGAAGCGGCCAGAGTGCTGGCCCTCCGCGGACATGCGGTCACTCATTTCGAGGCAGCCTCGAGGCTCGGCGGGCAGGTGCTGCTCGCCGTCTCGGGAGGATGGCGCAAGGACATCATCGGGGTTTCGGACTGGTTGGCAGGAGAGCTTGAACACGCCGGTGTCGAAGTCCGGCTGAACAGCTACGTCGAGGCAGGAGGCGTCCTGGAGTTCGATGCCGACATCGTCATTGTCGCAACGGGAGGCGTACCGTCACACGATCTCCCGGAAGGTGGAGATGACAGCTTGCTCAACGTATGGGACGTGCTTGCCGGGCAGGAGAGACCGGACGGCCATGTCCTGATCTTTGATGCCGTTGGGGCGCACGCGGCACTTTCCCTGGCGGATCGATTGAGTGGATCGGATGTTGATCTGACCTTTGCTTGTGTTGACCGGCACATCGGACGCGCAATCGGCGTGCAGAACGTGCCAATCTACATGCGCAACCTTGTCCGGGCCGAGGTCCGGATGCTGACCGACAGGGCGTTGGTCGGCGTCCGCGCCGAAGGCAACCGGATCGCGGTCCGTCTGCGTCACGCTTTTACGCGGGACATCGAGGAGATGACGTTTGATACGGTCATCGCCGATCTGGGCCTGAAGCCTCTCACGGAAGTCTTCGATGGTCTCGTGGAGCATTCGGCAAATCTGGGTGAGGTCGATCACGAGGCGCTGGTGGCTTTGAGACCTCAGACTCCTGGAGGGACTTTCGGGGACCGGTTTCAGCTGTTTCGGATCGGTGACGCCCTGGCACCGCGCGATATTCACGCAGCGTTGCTGGATGCAAACAGGTTGTGCCGGGTGCTGTAGTCGATGGTGGAAACGCGCATTCTGCACCTCGCGAATGCCTCAGCCTTCATCGCCCGGAACTGTTCCGGTCATTTTCCAATGGACTGGGCCTCGAGAATTTGCCGGTGCTGTTCGATCCGGCCGGCGCGTCCCGGACATCGACGACATGGCCGAACAGACGAAGATCTCGAAGATCTCGAAACCTCTCTCCCTGGAGTATCCCGTCCACGAAATCCGGCACGGAAGGACCGCATTGGTGCCGATAGGCATTGAGGATGTCGACCGAGCCATGCACGGTCATCCGTCCGTCGCCCCCGTTGTTCGACACGATGGCATCATCCACGGTCCGGGCACGGGAACAGGCTGGCCGTCCCGACCCGATCCGGTGCATATCGCTTGATTCAGCGCTGCTGTCGCGACCGGGCCTCCCGGGATATCTTCTTGCGCGGCACCATGTCGAAGATGTCCGCGCGACCATGTTCTCCACGGCCTCGATCTGCCACGACTTTCACATGATGAAGCGGAAAGACCCTATGCTCTTGCACCGCAATCCTGGCGGACAACACCCGGCCGGGTCCGTTTGCCCGGTCTCAGGAGCACGCTCACGTGATCGGCATCTCGATGGTCGGACATCGTTCCGGCCTGTCCCACGGACCGTACAAGGCCCAGGCGCCACCTGCCGGTACCAAGTGTGCGGACGTGGAAGGTCCGGGATCGGGACGTGAACGCAACGTTCATCAGTCACGACCGTCCGCAGCTGGGAATCGCTCTCCTCGTGCTGTCGGTCGGTATCTGGGCACTGCACGACGCGGCCGCCAAGTGGTATGCTGAGACCTACCCGATTTTCGTCATCCTCTTCTGGCGCAGCCTCTTCGGTATGGCGCCGGTCTTCCTGCTGGCGAGCCGGCAGGGTGGCCTGCAACGCATGTCCCTGCGGCTCCACCTTCTCAGCCTGTTGCGCGGTACGGTCGGGTTCTGTGCCTTTGCGAGTTTTGTCTTCGCGCTGCCACTGATGCCGCTGGCCGACGCCGTGGCTGTCGGCATGGCCGCACCCATCTTCATCACCGCCGCCTCGACCTGGATTCTGAAGGAACCGGTCGGTCCGCATCGCTGGAGCGCGGTGCTGCTGGGTTTCGCGGCCGTGCTGTTCGTCGTCCGGCCGGGCGGCCAGATTCCCTGGGAAGGCGCGGTGCTCCTGCTCGTTTCGAACATCATGTTCGCCATCGGCATGATGATGACGCGGGTGCTGGGCCGGGTGGTCACCACCGCCTCACTCTCGATCTACACTGTACTGGCGTTCGCCGCCTTGAGCACGATCGCGGTCGCGTTCGTCTGGGTGACGCCGGCATGGGATGACGCAGTCGTCCTGGCGACCGTCGGTCTCATGGCGGGCCTCGCCCAGTACGCCATGACGGCGGCCTTCCGCATCGCGCCACCGTCTGTGCTCGCGCCGTTCGAATACACCGGGCTGATCTGGGGCGTGGTGTTCGGGTTCCTCATCTGGGGCGAGTGGCCAAGCCGGGACGTGATCATTGGCGCGATCATCATCATCGCGGCCGGTCTCTACATCATCCACCGCGAGCGTATTGCCGCACGAAGGAGGCGGATACGTGCGGGATAGGTGACGATTTCGCAATGTCTTCCCACGTCATGTAACGGGAAGACGCGAAGCTCCGGCAAACCACCGCACCGGAACATTCGATTCCGCAAACCCCGGGGGTGTGGACAGAGTCGGAAACGACATGTCCCGCCCAATAACAGGTCCGCGCCATACCTTCTCCGCACCGGCGGTGCTGAACAATTCCGAAGGTTCCAAATCAAGCGCTACCGGCGGGATGGTCGCGGTCTCGCAGGACGCAAGGCAGGGTGCGGTCACGATCATCTCGCCGGAAATCTCGTGCGCATCGTGCAGCGCCGTGTCGCAGAAACAGCCGATGGCGAGCGCGTCGAAGATTTTCGCGCACCGCCTGCCGCGTCGTTCTGTTGATGCCGCGCGAAACAATGGTCTCTCAGGAGCGGCACTCGATGTGGGTGAAGCGCCCGTCCGTTTCCGGCAGGCAGGCAATGTGCACTTCCGTGCCCGCTGCCCGAAGGTGCGCGCCATGTTGGCGAAGACGGCATCGTAGAGCGCGGTGCCGGCCGGATTCAGGTACATCAGCCTGAGCGGGTGTCGGCTCTCATGCTGTCTTCCCGTTGTCCGGTTCGATGGAGATGCCGTAGACTTCCTCGGCGCGCTCCGCGCTGATCAGGCCGTTCCTCACGTCGCGGCGCACCAGATCGGGGTCGCGCCTGGTCGGATCGCCGAATCCGCCGCCGTTGCCGGTCACCACGCGGATCACGTCGTCCTTTCGCGTCTTGAGGCCGGAGATGAAGGCGAACCGCCGCCGTTCCCCGTCCTTCGGGATGAACTCGACGTAGTTGGGGGAGCCTTCGCGTCCACCGTCCAGCGCCCAGGCGGGGAACCTCGAGCGCGTGTAGCCCATGGTGAGGAAACCGTCGTCAGCGCGCACGCGGTAGTCCATGACGATGCCGCGCCCACCGGTGAACGCGCCCTCGCCGCCGGGCTCCAGGTTGAGCGCCATCTGATCGACGTAGAGCCCGTTGCGTGCCTCGTTCACCTCAGCCGGGCAGTTGAAGGTCTCGCCGTGGACACCGGAGAACATGGCGTTGTTGCCATCCATGCCCTCGCGGCCGCCCCAGCCGCCGAGCTGGGGCTCGATGATCGTGTAGTGGCGGCCGGTGTCGGGATGAATGCCGCCGATGAAGGTGCCGCACACGGAGGCGAAGTGGCCGGCCGCCAGGCGCTCCGGCATGTGCTGGGCGAGGCAGCGCCACATCAGGTCGTAGGCGCGCAGGTCGGTCTCGTAGTAAAAGCCGACGGGCGCGGGCTCCTTGGCGTGGAACACCGAGCCCTCCCGCGTCAGCATGCGGATGGGACGGAACGAGCCGGCATTGCAGGGCGAATGGGGGTCGGTCAGCGACTTGAAGATCATCTGGGCCGCCACGATCACCCCGTCCCGGCTGGTATTGACCGGGCTGGCCGCCTGGTCGGGGTTGTCCCTGAGGTCGACGACGAACTCGTCGTCTTCGATCGTGATCGTGACGTTGAAGACCAGACTGTCGTCCTGTTCTTCCGCGAGCGTGAACGTGCCCTTGGGCAGTGTCGAGAGCGCCGCCCGCGAGACCCGCTCGCCATAGTCCATGAACGCCGTCATCGCCTGCTCGAAGGTGGCGGCGCCGTATTTTCCGGCGATCTCCATGAGCCGGGCGGTGCCGATGCGGACGGAAGCGATCGCCGCCCACACGTCGCCTTCCAGCACGTCGGGCATGCGCGAGTTGACCTTGATGATATCCATCACCGGTTGGATCGGCTCGCCCCTGGAGATCATCTTGATGGCAGGCAGGCGGAGTCCTTCCTGAAAGATCTCCGTTGCTTCGCCGGTGAGCGAGCCCGGCGCCATGCCGCCGACATCGGAGTTGTGCGCAATGTTCGCGGTCCAGGCGATGATGCGGCCTTCGGCGAAGACCGGCATCACGACCACGATGTCGTTGAGGTGCGTCACCCCGCCATAATAGGGGTCGTTGGTGACGAAGACGTCGCCGGGCTCGACCGCGCCCGGGGCGTCGAACTTCTCGACGATCACCGTCACCGCCTTGTCGAGCACGCCGACGAAGGCCGGAATGCCGGCACCGGAGCAGGCGATCTCGCCCTTTGCGTCGGTGATCCCGGTGCCCATGTCGAGCACCTCGTAGATGATCGAGCTCATCGCCGTCTTCTTCATGGCGGCAAACATCTCGTCGGCCGCGCTTTGCAGCGAGTTCTGGATGATTTCGAGGGTGATCGGATCGTTCGTCATTGCCGTGGTCATCGTCGTCACCGCCATTCGCTCAATTGCCGATATGAATGCGAATATTGCCGAAGCCATCCACCTCTGCGCCGTGACCGGGATGGATCACGACCGTGGTACCGGGGTCCTCGACGATGGCCGGCCCGTCGAAGGCCATGCCGGGCTCCAGATTCTCCCCGTCGTAGATCGCCGCCTCGTGGATGCCTTCGAGTGCGTAATCGACCCTGCGTGTGCCCTTGCGCGCCTCGCCCGGCGTCCTCCCCGTCACCTCGCGCCGCGCCATGGTGAGCTTGCCGATCTCGACGGAGGCGACCACATGCAGGCCCACCATCTCGACCGGGGCATCGAGCCTGTAGGTATACTCGCGCTCGTAGGTCTCGTGGAATTTGGCCTCGATGGCGGCGATGCGGTCGGCCGTCACCGGAGCCGATTCAAGCGCTACCTCGGTGGTGTGCTCCTGGTTCTGGTAGCGGAACCGGCCGAGGCGCGCGAGCCCGACCCGGGACGCTTCGATCCCTTCAGCCGCAAAGCGGCTGCGGGCGCGTGCCTCCGTTTCGGCGAACGCAGCCTCGATGTGCGCCGCGTTCCCGGCATTGAGATCGACGAGCAGGGTGAGCACGTCGTCGCGGCGCAGGTCGGACATCATCATGCCCCAGGCAGAGAACACCGAGGCGTCGGCCGGCACCACGACATTGGTGACACCCAGTTCCTGCGCGAGCGCACCTGCGTGCATCGCACCACCGCCGCCGAAGGCGACGAGCGTGAAGTCGCGCGGGTCGAAGCCGCGGTTGACGGAGACCAGCTTGAGCGCATTGACCATGTTGTTGTTGGCGATGCGCACGATGCCCCGCGCTGCCTCGTCGGCATCGACGCCGAGCCGCGCGCCCACCATTTCGATCGCCCGCCGTACTGTATCCATATCCGCCTCTACCGCCCCGCCGCAGAAATAGTCGCGGTTGATGCGGCCGAGCCAGAGATTGGCGTCGGTCGTGGTGGCCTCGTGCCCGCCGCGTCCGTAGGCCGCCGGACCCGGCATCGCACCGGCTGAGCGCGGCCCGACGCGCAGCTTGCCGAAGTCGTCGACCCAGGCGATCGAGCCGCCGCCGTTGCCGATCTCTACCAGATCGACGACCGGCACCATGACCGGATAGCCGGCCGAGGCGCGGTCCCGCCCGATCCAGTAGTCGGTCTTGATGCGCACGCCTGAGTCCTCGATCAGCGAGCACTTGGCGGTGGTGCCGCCGATATCGAGCGCGAGCACGTTGGGCTCGCCGATCAGGCGGCCGAGCTCGGCTGCGCCCCAGACGCCCGAGGCGGGCCCGGATTCCACCATGGTGATGGGAACGCGCGAGACCGTGTCGACCGAATCGACGCCGCAGTTGGACTGCATGATGTAGAGGCTGCCGGTGAAGCCGCGCTCCGCAAGGCCTGAATCGAGGCGCTGGAGATAGCGCTCTGCCACCGGCTGCACGTAGGCGGACAACACGGCGGTACTGGTGCGCTCGTACTCGCGCCACTCGCGCGTGATCTGGTGGGAGGAAATGGCTGCGGCTTCCGGCCAGAGCCGGTTGAGTTCGGCCAGCGCCGCATGCTCGTGCTGAGGATTGGCGTAGGAATGGATGAAACAGATCGCGACCGCCTCCACGCCCCCGGCCTGGAAGTCTGCGACGATTTCCGGCAGCGGCGTGAGGTCGAGGGGGTGCATCTCCTGGCCGTGGTAGTCGATGCGCCCGGGCAGCTCGCGACGCAGGCTGCGCGGTACGAAGGGCTCGGGCTTCCGGTAGTGGAGGTTGAAGAAGTCGGGCCGGTTGCCGCGCGCAATCTCCAGCGTGTCGCGAAAGCCCTCGGTGGTGATGAGGCCGACCCTGACCCCGGTGCGCTCGGTCAGCGCGTTGATGACCACCGTCGTGCCATGGGCGAAAAAGTCCACTGCCTCAGCCTCGACGCCGGCCTTCGCCATGACGTCGAACACGCCCTCCTCGTAGCCTCCGGGGGTAGTGTCGGTCTTCGCGCTGCGGACGACCGCGGTGCCGGTGGATTCGTCGGACTCGAAGACCAGCAGGTCGGTGAAGGTGCCGCCGACATCGGTGGCGACGCGGATGGTTCTGGCAGTCATTGGCGATCGACCCCGATGAAGCGGAGGGAGGAAGGCGGAAGGCACCCGTGCCGGGCGGTGACGGCGAGCGTAGGCGCGGTCATGTGTGGAACTCTCCCCGTTGCCACGCTGTCCCGCACCATCTCTCCTCCTCGCGGGTCACGACCGGCACCGCGTATAGCCGTGATCGGGCGCTGCGAACAGTGCCTGAGTGACGCCAATCTCGACCAGGCGCCCCTTCTCGGACACCGCGAAGTGATCCGCGAAATTGCGGACTGCCGAGAGGTCGTGGGTAATGAAGAGGCAGGTGAGGCCGCGGCGCGGCCTGTGCTCGCGCGTTCGAAAAGAAAGAATGGTGGAGCTGTAGGACACTGCCGCCTTTGGTTTCCCGAGCGAGCTTGGTGTCGATCACCTCGTAGGACCAATCCCCGAGAGCGCTCGGCGTATCGATACGCCTCAGGATGTCTGCCCGGCCGCCCCAGCGTCCGTCTAACAGCACGGCTTGGCTGATGATTGCCGCGCCGGAGCCCATGGCGGCCACGGTTTCCTCGGCCAGCTTCTCTTCCAGGCCGGCACCCTCGATCCGCACGATCTCGTAACCCGTCACTTCAAGGTGCTCGAGATAAGCCTGTTCATGCAGGTCGCCCCGCTTGCGGAGAATCTCGAGCAGCGGGTCCCAACTCTTTGGCTTCGCGCGGGCGCCTCTCGCTGCCTCGGCATCAAGTTGCGTCAGATGATTACAGCTCAGATGGCCGGCTAAGTCGGTCGCGCTGAAGTGCAGAATTCCTTGGTTGTCCAACATGGGGCGGTTTCTCTTGCTTAAGGTCGTGTCATCATTGAGGTCTGCGTTCTCAAATGACTCGGTCTTCGGAAATTCATTTCTAAGGGGCTATGTCAGCGGGAGCGATGGGTTGGCGGTCAATCAAGAAGGTCCACAATGATTGGCGCACGGACCCAGTAGAATGGTCCGTTCTTCACGATCGAGTAGTCGAAGTCGATCTCGACAACGGGATTTCGATCAACGATGCCCTGGGTACCAAGCACATACTCCAGTCTGCTGAACTTCAGACACCCTTGGCGACCCTTGAACACGAACGGATCTGCCCAATTCGAGGGTTGGCGGCTGTAGAGATCAAACAGCTCGCCAAATTCCAGCAATGCTTTGAATTTCTCCCGAACATCCTCTCGGTAGTTGGGGGAATCTTTAGGCGTCCTCGCGGAACCGACGCGGTACTCGGGAACAACATTGAAATCACCGCACAGCACTCTTTGCTTAGCCTGTGAGTGCATTTCCCTGATATGCGCGGTCAGGGATTCGAACCATTCGAGCTTAGGCTTAATATCTTCGTTTTTGCCATATGGAGCGTAGATGGATGAAAACTCCAGTCCGTCTACGTCAACCGTCAGCAATCTCGCACCAAGTTGCTCCTGCCCAGACAGTCCCTTTGGATGAACCCGAAGGTTCTTCCGGTTCTTCCGGATCAATATCGCAACGCCATAGTCGTTTCGACCACAATGTACTTCCGTGTAGTAGCCAGCGCGGTCGAATATGTCCGTCCGGAACTGGTCCTCTGGTACGTTGATCTTCTGGAGGGCGACGACATCTGGCTCCTGCTCGCCCAACCAACGAAGCAAAGCTCCTTGCCGCGCGGTGATCCCGTTGATGTTCCAAGTACCGATTCTCACAAGTCGGCCCACCGATTGCCGAGTGATCGACCCTTTATCATTGCGAAAGCCGGTCTCACTGTAGGGCCGGTTGTTTCAGAATATCGCTCTGTCAACCGCAACAGCTAAGACTCCCAAGCCAACCGAACTTTGAGGCCATTCAGATGCGTCCAGGGAAGGAGCCCTTTGTGCTGGAGCATGCCGACGACAATGCCAGGAGCGATTCCCTGCTCCTCGGCGAATGCTGAGACGACGTTTGCGGTGCGCGGTGAAGTTGCGACAAACTGCTGCCACGCCCGCGTGGGAATCAGCGAGTTCGATGCCCACTCATTGGCTTCCGCCTCTAGCTCGGCGGCGTCTCCGTTGGCCTCGACGACGAAAACATCCTTCTTGCTGTGAAGCAGAATGTGCGCCGCCTCATGGAAGAAGCTGAACCACAGGTGGTCATCGGACTTGTGCCGGGCACTTAGCTGAATGACTGCTCTTTTGGGTGAGAGCCACCGTGCCGCGCCGCTGAGTGCCGTCTTCGGCGGGGGGGGCACAAACGCCAATGCGACGCCGGCTTCATTGCACAGCCTCGCGGTTTGTTGCAAAGCCTCTTCAACCGGCTCGCGCGTTAGGCCGCGGATCTCTCGAGTCGCATGCCTGAACCGACTCTCGTTGTATTCCGCACAGTCTTGGCGTTCGGCTTCGAGCTCGCCAAGCCGCAGCCAAGTGGCCAATGCTGCTTCGCTGCTCTTGAAACTGGGTGAGTGCCGATAGGCTGCGTTCGCTCGGCCGTAACGGGCGGACCAAGCATCGATCGAGCCCACACGAAAGAAGGCGAGCAACGCTGATACGGCATCGACGTCGGATTTCTGGCGCTCGATAAAGCCCTGCTTCACCAAGTCCCGAACCGGGAAGGCCTTGACCCATTCCACGGCGGCGGCAGCGTCTTCGGCCTCAGCCTCCCGAGCCCGGTGAAGTCGATAGTCGGACTCAATCCCAAGCCAGATGCTGGCATCGACGCCAAGCACCTTTTCGAATTGCAGTGAGGTTCCCGGCTCGAGCGGCGCCTTGCCCGAGATGATCTCGCTGATCAGCTTGGGAGAGCGACCGCATCGACGTGCGAATTCGGCATGCGAAATCCCCTCGACCTCAAGGCGCTCCTGGAGGACCCATCCGGGCGGGACCGCATAGTCCGGGTTGAATTGGTTGGTCGCTGTCGCCATCTGTCCGTCCTCCGTCAGTGATAGTCGACCACATCGAGGACCGTGATCGCCGTCACCTGTTCCGTGTCGATCCCTCCATCGTCTTTACGCGGGAGCGGCTCGTGATTGGCTTCGAAGACAAGACGGTAGGGGTGAACGAGATCGACAGCGAACTGTTCGTCCCGATCGCCAACAAGCTGATGCCGCCTGTCCGGTGGTGTGCTCGGTACCAGTCCAAGGTTGCGTGCCGCTCGGAGCACCGCCATCCGCATCATGATGACCCTCGCCATCGGCGCTCCATACGCCCTCTGAAGAGTGTCCGCCGCGTTGAAGGCCTTTTGGAGCTTGTGGGTCCGGAAAGCGATGTCCATAGCGATGGATCACGATCGTTACCCAGTAAGTAACGATTTATATACTCTTGTCAAGAGAAGAAACAGGCCTTCGGTGGAAATGCATTGGCCGCCGACGCCCCTCTTGGGGCGGGCGATGCCACTTGTCCCGTACTCAGCCATGGAGCGCCGTCGCGATTGATTTCAGCGCTCGCGCGGCTCGAATTCCGATCTTCTTGGAGAGAAGGCCCGACGTCAAACTAGCGCCCCAACGATAGAAACGGCCCCTCCGGCTGCGCCAAACCGCGTCCATCGTCACCGGCACCATTCCCATCATCGTTGCGCCCGGCGAGAATTGAGGGCGGCATGGCTGGTCCTTGCTGGGATCAGGCGAGGTCTCGAGCACTATCTCGCCAACACGATCCACGGACAATGCCGCCCGCCCCGTTCACGGCCATCCTCACGCGTCCCCGGACTCGCCGGTGTGGCGACGCACGCGCTCCTTGAGCCACGTGTCGAGAACTTCGATATCGTAGAGTACGCGCCGCCTCACCTTGATGAAGGACGGTCCCTCACCGGCATCCGGCGTGAAGCCGTCAAGGACGGTCTTGTGTTTGGGTGTCTCACCGACGGCCTCCCTATGGGGCATCCAGCCAAGCACCTGTCTCACAATGGACTCGCCGTCCCGGTCGGCATCGCTTGTGAGCATGAGGCTGACTGCCTCACGGAGCGCCGTCGCGATCAGCGCCCAAGACGTCCTGAAACATTTGCGGGAGCCGGCCATCACCGTGGCGCCCGGGGCCACCGAAGCGGCCTCCGCCCACATCCAGGTTATCGTCCGCCGGGTCCAGCTAGTCACCCGTGAGCTCTCAAAGGCCCACCACAATATGGATCGGCTGACCGCGGCCGTGGCAACCGCCCCGGAACATCCCGAAACCGATCCGGGGAAGAAACCGCAGCGTGACGTCACCATCCTGGCATCACTTCCCGGTGTCGGAAGGACCGTCCTTGCCACACTGCTTTCCGGGGCCCAGGAACCTCTGAGACGCAGAGACTATCACGCATTGAGATGTCTGTGCGGCGTCACGCCGGTCACGCGACGCATAAGCGCCTACCCCGGCGCACGGTTAACGACAAGCCAAATGTGAGAGACTTTGGGTTCGTACAAATGGGAGATTTACGCTTGGGACCAACACCGCCGCCCCGATTCCCCGACGGGTATTGATGCGCCCGGAGCGCTAGTTCGTTTAAGATGGCCGGCAACGGCCGGGACAACAGCACCGCCTTCGACGCCCGGTCGAGGTCATGCAAGATCGTCCTCGTGCTGCAACCCACCTCGACGGCGATCTCCGCTTGAGGAAGCTCAAGGCTAAGCCGGTGCGGCAGGATGTCCTCCTCCGGACTCTCCCGATCACCGACTGCCATATTGTCAAGTCCCGATCAGTAGCCGGAACCCCGTGCAATTGTTTAGGTTTCAACGGTCTACACGCCCAGTTGCCGGCCAGTGCAGCGACCGTCCACAACAGGTCGGACGTCGTATGTGACTTCCTTTGACAGGGACCACTGGACGACATCGTGATCCATCAGGTGTTCGCGTACGACGCAGCATTCACACAGGCCAACAAGCGCTTCCAATTTGGCAGTGCGTACCCACAACGTGTCAGTATCATCCAAGGCACGGGTTTGCAGGAACACATCGCCAATGTCATCCAGGATGGCGACGCGACCGCACTGAGCACAAGCTTTGCGGCGCTTCGCACATTCCATGCAAATCCCCCAGGGTGGGACATCGATTTCGAGATTCCAGGCCAGCCACTCTCGATACTCCGGCATCTGCTCGACACCTTCGTTGCCGAACACGCGTTCACAACACCAGCAGTATGGAGGCTTGGACAAGACCCACGAGAGGCCCAGCGTGGATCCTGAGTCAGTATTCATCGGCGTCCGGCCCCAATCATCCGCTCCAACGTCACGACGTCTGCCCCGGCATGATCCAGGTATGTCGCCCACTGTTCCATCAGCGCGCGTCGTTTCTCGATCAGCGACGAGCGAGCATAGGCCGCCTCGACGGCGTTGCCGACTGCATGGGCCAGACACAATTCCATGACGGCGTGCGGCGCGTTCGTACATTCGGCCGCCCAATCGCGGAAACTCGACCGGAACCCATGCACGGTCGCGCGATCAGCAATTCCCAATGTACGCAGCACCTTGGTCAGCGTCATGTCGCTCATTGGCCTGCCGTAGCGTAGAGGAGACGGAAACAGCAGACCGCTACCGTCCTCGATGGACCGGGCGTCCTCGACGATCTTCAGAGCACGCAGAGACAACGGGACGCGATGTTCCAGGTTGGTCTTCATGCGCTCTGGGGCGATACGCCACTCCCGCGCCTCGATATCAATCTCATCCCAAGTGGTGCCCCGAGCCTCTCCCGACCGGGTGGCGGTCAGTATCAGGAACTCAAGGCACAATTTCGATGCCGATGAAGCCCTGGAAGCTCTCACGGCACGTACCAGTTCACCGACCTCCTGATAGGGCAACGCACGAAAATGATTCTTGCCACGCGGCATCGTGGGCAAGGCGCCGTCGATCGCTTCACCGGCAACGTTGTGTTCGGTGAACCCATGCGCCATCGACCACCTGAGCACGAGGCGGATACGTTGGCGTACACGCCGTGCAGTTTCCGACTTCGATGACCAGATCGGCGTAAGAACGCGAAGCACATCCGTGCGTTCTATCCGGTCCACCGGCAAGTTCCCGAGAATCGGGAACGCATGCCGCTGCAGTGATTGCCACCACGTCGTCACATGCTTGCCGTTGCGCCAGCGTGGCTGGTTCGCTTCGTAGACGCGTTTGGCTGCCTCACGGAACGTTGGCACGGTGGCTTTGCGCTTCTCGACAAGCGGGTCGCCGCCCGCAGCGACCAACGCTCGGTTTTTGGCCGCGACCTCGCGGGCTCCCGCAAGCCCTACATCGGGGAAGCGTCCCAAACCAAGATCTCGCCGCCTGCCCTGAATGGTGATTCTCTGTATCCATGAGCGCGTGCCTGCTGGAGTCACATTCAGATACAGACCGTCACCGTCACCATGCATCCCCGGCTTCCTGAGGTTTCGAACGCCTGCCGCAGTAAGCTTTGCCATCCTCCATCCCCACGCTGATCCCCACACCATGGATAGGAACATAGTGGAACAGGTGGCAACTTTTCGGAATTAGGGGTTGAAAAAGTCTGTGGATTTAGGTGGTTGCGGACGCACCTGATGTTGTTCGACAAGAAAGAATGGTGGAGCTGAGGGGATTCGAACCCCTGACCTTCGCATTGCGAACGCGACGCTCTCCCGACTGAGCTACAGCCCCGCGACGGGAAGCGCCGGTTTAGGTCTGCTGCCTGGTCTTGTCAAGATGACATGGCGGCATCGATCCGGGACGGGACCGGAAGCTTCAGGTCAAACCGCGAGCGCAGGTTGGCGTCGATTGCGCCAGCAAGATGACGCGGATGGTGGTTGCCGAGAATATCACGGGCACGCTCGGCGGCGACCGCGCGAATGTCGTGCGCGCCGTCGGCTTGCCAGTCCTCGACGGCGCGGCGGTCTGCGGTTTCAGGATAGAGGAAGTCGGTTTCCATGCGTGCCGTGGTGGCTGGCCGCCCGAGGAAATGACCGTCGCCACGCACCGCCTCGCCGATTTCGGCGACATCGAGCGTCCGGTCATCCACCGCCGCGGGAACCAGTGTTCTCATGATGGCGCCGAGCATGTCGTTGTCGATCACGCAGGCTGCAGGCGAGAACGCCATGAGACCGGCCTGCATACCGCAGGCCTGGGTGATGAGATTGTATCCTGCCTGTGCCGCCCTGTGCCGCGAGGGTCACGGCAAGGCACCGCTCGTACCCCGCCTGGAGGTCGGCGAGCTTGCTGTCCGTTGCCCCGGCTATGGTCGAATTGGGCAAGCCGTAGAAGCGAGCCATCTGCACCGAGGTGGCGGTCAGCAGCGCCTGCTCGCCGCTGCCGCCTGCCATCGCTCCGGATCTCAGATCCGTTACCATGGGCCGGGGCCCGAAGATCACCCGGACCCGGGGATCGACAAGCCCCGGCACAGACCATGCCCGCCAGGGTTTCGGCCATGGTCTGTGCCGGGTAGCCGGCGACCGTGACCGGGCTCGATGCTCCGAGCTGACCGAAGGTGTTGACGTGGGCGGGAATACCGTGCCGGACCGCCTCGACCAGAACCGTTGCGCATTCTTCAGAGAAGCGCAGCGGCGGAACGACATGGTTGATGTTGAGCGAAAGGAACAGCCGCTTCCGGAAGACGACTTCGGACCCCGAGATGGCATGACACAGGCCGGCGATGGCCCTGACGGCTTCCGGGCTTGCCGTATCATGGAGGTCGGCGAGCGTCGAAGGGCGGTAGCGGCCGGTCTCAGGATCGATGACGAAGGGTGCTGCGCCGCCGGTTCCCGCATGAACTCTTGTTCCGGCAAGTTCCAGGTCGTGCACCGGGTCCTGTCCACAGAGCACAAGGCTTGCAGGCAGGCCGTCGATCGTGTCCTCTTCGATGAGAACTACGAATGGCTCGATAACGATGCGCTGGAGAAAGTGCTCGGCACGCGGCACCACCACGCCGCCGTCCGGACACCACGGACGGTGCTGGTCAATCCGGCGGCGCTGTGCCGCAGTCTGGGCGCGACCCTACCGGCGAACGTGGAAGTCTGTGAGGAATCGCCGGTGCTCAGGGTTCGACCAGGTTCACCGGTGCGCATCGAATGCGCGGAAGGGTCGGTCAGTGCGCCCAATGTGCTGCTCACAACCAATGCCTTCATCGGCCAGACTCGGGTTCCTGCGGCGCAGGGTCTTCCCGCTCATCGAGTGCGCGAGCCTCTCGCGCCCGCTGACCGACGTCGAGCAGGCGGCCATGGGCGGCGTTTCCGACTGGGGCATAACCGGCTTCGCGACGATGCGTCGGACGACCTCGAACCGTATCCTGGTGCGTCACGGCACATACTATTCCAGCGACTTCCGCGTTGACGAGGTTATGCGGCGAAGGCTCCAGACCTCCCACCTCAAGGGCGTCCGCCGCCGCTATCCCGCGCTCGACAACATGACGCGTGACTGGTCCTCGCACTTCGGCCGGATCGAGCCTGGCATCTTTGTTCCGATGGGCTACAGCGGCGTCGGCATGCCCCGCGGCACGGCCCCGGGCCGCCTCCTCGCAGAATACGCCATGGGCTCCGACTCCGATCTCATCCGTGATGAGCAGGCGATGTCGGGCCCACCCGCTCTTCCACCCGAGCCCTTTCCTGGCGTGGCACCGCTGGTCCAATCGTGCGGAGTGGTAGGGCGATGCCGTCTCGCAGACTCATCTGCCGGAGCTGTGCGGCAAGGCAGCACGTCATCGGCGAGAGCTTCGAAAAGAGAACGAGCGCTGCCCGCGTTCTGCTCGTAAGCCTGTTTCAGGAGTGAAGGACTCGCGAATGGACTACGAATCGCTGCCCGAGAAGGGCATGACACGCGAAGAGCTCGATACGATCCTCGATCGACTGCGGTCTGCCGACAAGGAGGGTCGTGCCTCGTTCGGCGAGCGATGGCTCAACGATCGAGGCCTTCTGCTCGATGACGGCGCCCTCGACGTCGCCAAGGCAGCGCATCTCGCCTTCTTCACCAAGAACAACTCGAGCTCCACCGTCATGCGGTTGGAGAGAGAGCTCGTGGCGTGGGCCCTGAATCTGTTCCATGCACGGCGAGGTGCCGCAGGCGCGCTGACCAGCGGCGGATCGGAGAGCTTGTTTCTGGCGACGGCCGCGGCATTCGCGGACTTTCGGCATCGCAACGGCGGCGACCGGAACTGCGAAGCGGTTATTCCGCAGACCGGTTATCCGACCTTCGAGAAGTACAGCCGCCTGCTCGGCTACACCGTTCGGCGCGTTCCGGTCGACCGGCATTTTCGGGCCGATCCCCGGGCCATGGATGCGGCCGTTACGAACCGGACCTTTATGATCCTCGGATCGTTCTCGTCCTGGTCGCATGGCGCCTGTGATCCGATCCCGGCGCTGGCGAAGATCGCCAGGTCGCGAGGCGTCTGGCTGCATGTTGATGCATGCGTCGGCGGCATGCTTGCGCCATTCGCACGGGAGCTCGGGCGTGACCTGCCGGATTTCGATTTCTCTTTGCCTGGTGTGAACTCGTTGTCGGTGGACTTTCACAAGTACGGCTACAGCGCCAAGGGCGTATCGGGGGTTTTCTTCCGGAACCACGATCTGGCGACAGACCAGACGTTTGCTTTCGATGAATGGGCCGCGGGTCTCTACCGTTCCCCCGTCTTTACAGGGACCCGCAGCGGCGGTGCGGTCGCTTCGGCCTGGGCGGTCGCCGGCTATCTCGGCCGGGAAGGCTTTCGGCGCAGGACGACACAGGTGCTCAAGGCGCGCGATGCCATCGTCGAGGCCGTCGAGAGCAACCCCGACACGGTTCTCCTGGGACGCGCCGATCTCGGGACCGTGGCGATCGGCAGCCACACGATTGGCGTAGCCGCACTGTCGGATTGCCTGGGTGAGCTGGGCTGGCCCGTCAATGGCTTGAAGGATCCCGACGGAATTCAGCTGGTGCTGGGGCCGATCAAGGACTGCCACATCGAGGCATTTGTCGACGACTTTCAGCAAGCCGTCGAAATGGCGCGGGGCCGGGGCGCTTATCTCCCATCCGCCGACGTCGTCTATTCGGACGAGGTCGCGAGTGGTCCGGGTTCGATTCTGGGAGACCGGGAATGAGAGCAGTCGGTCAATGCGCACCATCTGGTACACAGCATTCCGGCCGGCGGCCCGATTGCTCCGGATGCGAGCGAACTGGATGGTGAGAGGCCGTGAAGACCATCAGGCGTGTGCCTCACGACGACACGACGAACGGATGGTCGAAACTCCTGGCGCATCGGCAGCCGAAACCGTCGTTGAAATCGCGCATTGTGACGGACTGGGTCGTAGTCGGCGCGGGTCTTGCCGGATTGCCGGCCGCGCGTCGACTCGCTGAGAACCGGCCCAATGACCGGATTGTGCTCGTCGACGCAAGCGCCGCAGGCGAGACCGCCTCCGGTTGCAACAGCGGCTTCGCCATCGGCGTATCCCACAACTAGCGAGGCTGCGCGTCAGACCGACGAGGCTTGTGGTGCACCCCCGGGAGCGCAGGCGTCTCGCCGGCAGTGGGCCCAGGATTGTCCATGCGGGCAGTATGCCGCGTGCTCCCAGGGACGACTCGCGCAAAACTTGGTTCATCTGTACCGATGGCGGCTACTCAAGGAGTCCAGGACGGCTCTCCCGAACAGCTTTAAAAATCGAGACGCCATATCCGTCTCGTGCGCGCAGCCATCGATTACAACGAGCAGGTCGTCGAACGTCACGGGATCCACTGCGACAGGAGCCGATGCGGCGAGTACCACGCTGCCGTTACCCGGCAAGCCACGGACCAGATTTCTTGCCCCTGGCTGACGAACTTGAGGCTCTCAACGAGCCGTACCGGTTGGTCACGGGTAACGAACTGACAGGGGAAATCGGGGCGCCGTATTTCACGGCGGCCGTCTATGCGTCCAGGTGTGTTCTGCTGAATCCTGCGGCCCTTTGCAGGGGACTGGCAGACATGCTGCCGCACAATGTCGTCCACTATGAGAAGATCCCGGTCACGGGCATCGACTATTCGGGCGGCTTAACGCTGACGACGGCGCAAGGTGAGAATCGCGCGCCGCGGATGATTTTGACCGTTAACGGATGTGCCCAGCAGTTCGGCTTCTTCCAGCGCCGTCTGCTGAGTTTTGCGGTGCCTGCGAGTCTGAGCCGACCGCTGACGCAGGACGAGTGCAAGGCGCTGGGCGGCAAGAATGAATGGGGACTGACGGCCACCCACGGATACGTCGGGACCACCATGCGGATGACACACGATCAACGGATCCTGATCCGCCAAAATGTTCGCCTATGTCCTGGCATGAACGATTCCGACGCCAAGCGCCAGGTGATTGGGCGCGAGCATAAGAAGCTGTTGGATCAGCGCTTTCCCATGTTGCCGAACGTCACGATGGAGCACACGTGGACCGGCTATGTCTGCGCCTCGCGCAATGGCAGCCCCGGGTTCGGTCGGATCGCTCGAACGCCTATTCCGCCGTCTGCCAGAACGGCGGCGGCGTCACGCGAGGCACCATCGCAGGCATCCTGGCGGCCGACAGGGCATGCGTGGTCGACAACCCGCTTATCGCCGAGATCGAGAAGCAGGGCACGCCAGACAGGGTGCCGCCGCGCCCGTTCCTCGATGTGGGCGTTCACGCCAAGTTGGCATGGGATCGTTACGTGCATCGTGACGAGGTGTGACATGATCTTCTGTTGCGCGGTACCCACGGGAAACCCAAGCCGAGAAAGAGAACCATGAGACGAATTGCCGTTGTCGGAGGTGGCGTCACCGGATGCAGCGTCGCCTGGCATGTGGCATCACGCGGCCTTGGCGACGTGCATCTCTTCGAACGCGACCGGATCGGTTCGGGGACAACTTGGCATTCGGCCGGTCTGGTCGCGTGGGGGCCGTGGGGCGACTACGATGCGCCAGTCCTGTATCTGCACGATCTGATCGCGCAGCTTGAGCAGCAGACCGGGCTCAGCGCGGGGTGGTGCAAGACGGGGCGCCTGTATCTTGCACGCGATGCAGCGACTCTTGAGAGCTACGCGCACTTCCACGACGAGGCACGGGCACGCGGAATCGATGCGCGCTTTCTCAGTCCGAAGGAAGCCGAGAGCCACAACCCGCTGTTGACCGGCCCTGCCCTGCATGGCGCCTGCTACAATCCCCTGTCAGGTCGCGTGAATCCAGCCGGTCTTGTCGCGCTTTATGCCCGTTCCGGCCGGGCAAGCGGATTGAACATCCATGAGCAGACCGGAATTCGCGCGCTCGCCACAACAGCCGGCCGCATCAGCGGCGTGGTGACCGCCTGGGGCGAGACGCTACCGTTCGACGACGTGGTGGTGTGCGCCGGCATATGGTCGGCGGATCTGGTTTCGCCGCAGGACATCGTTCTCGCCCAGGGCGCGTGCGAACACATGTACATCATCCTGGATGTTCCCGGGCGTCTGCCGCCGGACACGCCGGCCTTTCTGTCATCCACTGACCTCATCTACGGGCGCGAAGAGGTCGGCGGCATCCTGCTCGGGTGTTTTGACACCGATGCCAACGTGATCGATGCCGGCGGCCTGCCCGATCCGTTCTCCTTTGCACTGCTCAACGACAACTGGGACAAGTTCCTTCCGTACCTTGAAGCCGCGGCGGAGCTCTTCCCGTCTTTCAATGGCGCGCCCGTGCGCAGCTTCATCAATGGTCCGGAAGCGTTTACGCCTGATGGCAATCCCTTCATCGGGTCCGCGGACGTTATCGAGGGGCTTTGGCTGTGTACGGGAATGAACTCACACGGGGTGACGATTTCGGGCGGAACGGGCCGTGTTGTTGCTGACCTGCTTGCCGGAGACGAACCGAGTTTCGCGATCGACCACTACGCAACGGATCGCTTCGACGAGAGAGTCCGGAATCCGGACTGGCTCACGCAGCAGATCGCAAATTCGCCGAGCGGCAATTTCTAGTGTTCGGGTTCAACAAACGGAGGGTTCCAGCCGGTGCGGTCTGCATTACCATGCAGCAATTTCCAAGGGGCTCCATGAGTCGATTGGGAATCGCTGCCGCAATCCTCCACGCCGCTGAACGGTGGAAGCACGAAGACATTGTCACGTCATTGAACGGGCTGTGCCGTGAATTGGCGTAAAACTCAAACTCAGGCGGCAGCGGTTTGCCACAGGCCTATTGCGCGGCTGCGAAACGGGCGTCATGTTTTTCGGGAAATCAGATGGCGTTGGACGTTGAAGGTGTTGTAGCGGGTGGCGTGGGTAGAGAAAATTCGCTGCGCTGATCGAGCCGATCTGAAGCGTTGCATTCGTCGTTCCCGCTGTCGGACGGGCAAGTGAGGTTTCCCTGGCTTGGTTGTTCTTCCTGCCACCAAAGTCATGGTGCCCGGCAAGGCCCATATCCTTCTTCCTGCGTGACTGAACCAAGATATCCAGTGCTTCGCCTTCGCTATCGACGACGCGCCATGAATACGTCCGCTTGCCGGCGATAGACACGAGCACCTCATCAAGGTGGTACCGGGCGTTTGGTCGAGACCGCATGCACCGGGATAGGCGGAAAACGGGTTGTCAGGCGAACGCCACCGGGCCTGTCATGAGGAAAAGGCCCGGATCCGCCCGCGTATCAGGATGCCGGCGGACCCGATTCCGTTGGATGATACCGGTTACTCCCCGCGAGCCATTCGCATGCGCCATGAGGCTTTCGGTACGCCGCGCCGGTCGACACGACTTTCCGTCATGAGAGCAGACTCAAGCACCATTTCCTTGCGCAAGCGTGGTGTAAACACATGAACGACCCGCTCGGCCAGCATCTTCAGATTCCCGATCATCTCGTAACCGGACTCGAGGCCTTCGACATAGCGGGTGAAGTGCTTGAGCTCCCGCTTGACGTACCTTTCGGCATCACGGAATGCCCCGTCACGGTTCATCCGGGCGGCGCGGGAGACGATGTGGGCACTCCAGGTGCGGGCAACGATCTGCGCCAGTTCCTCGCTGCGATCCTGCGCGCTGTTCGCCCCGCTCCCTGCCGCGGCGAGCACAAGCGGTCCGGTGTCTGCAGCAAGCGCTGATCCATCGTCCACGGCCCGCCCTTGGGCCACAATTTCGAATGTGAGCCGGTCGTCCCGGTGCGCCTCGGGACAGGTCACCTTGAAGACGGCGAGTCGCTCGACACCGTTCTGGACCGGTCCCATGGTGACCGTTGTGTGATGGCCCGGGGCTTCGGCCGAAGCAAGTCCGATGGGCTCCGCCCTCACCGATGCCGGTGCCGAGAGCACGATCTGCGCGTTCTCGACGAGCGTTCCCAGGATGTCGTCGAGTTCACCGAGGAGAACGGTGGATATCTCGGCCGCGAGTTCCGCATCGTGGAGGCGGCCACCGCCGTTCTCGGCGATCCCGCGGAGCAGATGTTCGTCGTAACCGTCCCCGATGCCGAGTGTCGACGTGAGCACCCCGCGCAGGCGAAGTTCCCCGGCGTGCTCCCGAAGCTCCTCCGGATCTGTGATGCCTTCATTGGCGTGGCCATCACTGAGAATGATGACGCGCGCGGTCAGCCGCGGGTCCTTCTCGGCGATGCGGGCTGTGCATTCCACACCGGCGAACCAGCCGCCCGAAAGACATGTCATGCCCCGCGTTTCAAGTCCGGAAACCTCCGAGCGAATCCGGACAGCGTTTTCAGCTGTGGCCGGAACCGCATCGAGGTGCACCACGACATCGGATGCAAAGGAGACGACCGTCAGGCGGTCGCGTCGCGAAAGGCGTTCGGCGAGGCCCAGGGCGGCCTTCTTGGCCGCTTCGAGCTTGTCGCCCGCCATCGACCCGCTTGCATCGATAACAAGGGCGATATTGAGAGGAGTCCTTTCCACGGGGCGATGTTCGTCAGTCCGGTCGGCCTTGAGACGGGCGACCAGATAGCGGACTGACTGTCCACCCTTCCAGAATATGCCGCGGTCGAAGGCGGCGGAGACGGTGAAGTTCAGGTTGTTCATTGTTTTTCCCTTCCGGTCAGAATGGCGCGGATCTGGTCCGCAAGCTGTTCAAAGAGAACCCGGTCCCTTGGCTGGAGTTCGCCGCGAACCGACAGTTCAAGATCCCGTGTAACGGGAATCCTGGTCCAGATGTTGCCGCGAGAGCGTCGCGGTGCCGGTGCGCCAAGAACCTCTTCCAGCTTCAGTATCAGGCGTTCGATGCCGGTGAGATCCGCGGTGCGTCGTCCGGAATGCACGGGATGGGCCGACAGCATCGGCTCTGCGAGAGGCACCTCCGCAGAAGGCATGGTCCTTTCCTCGGAAGGCGTATTGTGCCGTGGAAGGAACCCCGGTTGCTCCGAAGACACTGCGGACATGCGGCGTGCCTGGATCCTGCGCAGATAGTCCCTGGCCGACCCGGGTGCCGCAGCCGTGGTGCCCGCCTCCAGCGCCCAGCCGCAGATTTCCTCCTCGGTCGCCATCATGAAGCGACGCCTGATCTCGGCCAGCGAGAGACCGTGCACGTCTTTCAGGGCGCGTACTGCAAGTGCGCGATCGGCGTTGGACGCAGGATATGTCGCACCGCGACCCGCCTTGAACGGCGGGAAGAGCAGCCCTTCGCTGACCCATGAGCGCAAGGTTCTCGGCTCGACCCCGCTCCGCTCGCTGAGATCCTCGAGTGTGAGTTCATCTTCAGTCATGCAGCCAACATAAATACGACAATACGACATGTCAAGATGGCGTGATAACTTTTTCAGCATCACCCCGTTGCGGCTGCCATATGCCGTTCACGCTTCAGCCTGGATCCACATCATTCACGGGCAAGCATGTGAACTGTGCGTTTCCATTTCCCGCCGGTTGCCCTAATTGCCGGGTGTAATTTTGGTACGGCAACGGGATTTCCGTACGTAACAATATATGTTGATGCCATGGTTCAAGATGTAGCGTACCGGCGCCGTTTCATCGGCATGTCGTGACAAAAGTTGTCGTGCGCGGGCGGTCTTGTCATGCCAGGCGCTCATTGGTGGCGGAAAGCCGGGATTTTGGGAGTGCTCCTCCCCGGTTTCCCTGTCCAACGATACTTCGACGCCCCGCGATGATCTGTGGGCCAGCACGGTCGAGGCGATTGTCGCTATCATCGGTATCCCGGCCCTGTTCAGAGATGGCCGTTCTCCGGTGAACATCGGCAAGGTGTGGACACGCGTCCCGGAGACGCGCAACACCATCATGACGTTGGCTGGCAAGGTGACCTATGAGCGGCACCGGTATCGTCGTGCCGACAGTCCATCTCTGGCCCGGGAGACCACCGAAACGTGGGACGAGGAGATCCGTGACGAAGAGGGCATCCCGGAGGGGACGGCCGGTGCCTGTGTTTCGCTTGACGGTGTCATGGCTCCGATGCGCGAGGGAGAAAACCGCGCCCTGATACCCAGTTACAGCGCGATGATGGCGCCCACGAACATGCTCTTTGCAGCCTTCATTGTTTCTTTTCCTGCTGTCGAGTGGTTGTCGTTTTCCCGGTTTCCTCGGATTCACCTGTCCAGGATTCCGGGCAGGTCGAGCCCATGCTCCCGCGCGCAGTCGATCGCCAGCTCATAGCCGGCATCCGCGTGTCGCATGACAGCGGTTGCCGGGTCGTTCCACAGCACCCGCTCGATCCGGCGCGTCGCTGCATCGGTACCGTCGCAGCAGATCACCATGCCTGCATGCTGGGAGAAACCGATGCCCACACCGCCGCCATGGTGTATGGAAACCCAGGTCGCCCCCGATGCGCAGTTTAGCAGTGCGTTCAGGAACGGCCAATCCGATACCGCGTCCGATCCGTCCTTCATTGCCTCGGTTTCCCGGTTCGGCGAGGCGACAGAGCCGCCGTCGAGATGGTCGCGCCCGATGACGATCGGCGCCCCGAGCTCGCCGGTTGCAACCATTTCGTTGAACGCGAGTCCCAGCCGATGCCTCTGACCGAGCCCCACCCAGCAGATCCGCGCCGGCAGACCCTGAAAGTGGATGCGTTCGCGAGCCATGTCGAGCCAGTTGTGCAGGTGAGCGTCGTCGGGAAAGAGTTCCTTCACCTTCTCGTCAGTCCGGTAGATGTCCTCCGGGTCTCCCGACAGGGCGCACCACCGAAAGGGGCCGACACCCCGGCAGAACAGCGGCCGGATATAGGCGGGTACGAATCCCGGAAAGGTAAACGCTGTCTCGAGCCCTTCCTCCTTGGCCACCTGGCGAATGTTATTCCCGTAGTCGATTGTAGGGACGCCCGCATTCCAGAATGCGACCATGGCCGCGACATGCTCTTTCATCGACGCTCGCGCGGCGGATTCCACCGCAGCGGGATCGCGTTCTTTCTTCTCGCGCCACTCGTCGAGCGACCATCCTCTGGGCAGATAGCCGTTGACGGGATCGTGGGCCGAGGTCTGATCGGTGACGATGTCCGGCCTTACGCCGCGCCGCACGAGTTCGGGCAGGATCTCCGCTGCATTGCCGAGCAGTCCCACGGAGCGTGCCGTGCCGGCGGCGGCCCAGCGCTCGACCATCGCCAGCGCCTCGTCGAGGTCACCCGCCTGCTCGTCGAGATAGCGGGTTCGAAGTCGAAACTCGATACGGTTCGGGTCGCATTCGATGACCAGACACGAGGCTCCTGCCATCACCGCCGCGAGCGGCTGCGCTCCGCCCATGCCGCCGAGGCCCGCAGTAAGAAGCCACCGGCCCCGAAGATTGCCGCCGTAGTGCTGGCGGCCGGCTTCGACGAAGGTCTCGTAGGTGCCCTGCACGATCCCCTGCGTGCCTATGTAGATCCACGAGCCCGCCGTCATCTGTCCGTACATCATCAGCCCCATGCGATCGAGCTCGTGAAAATGCGACCAGTCGGCCCAGTGCGGGACGATGTTTGAATTGGCGATGAGCACCCGAGGGGCATCGGGGTGGGTGCGAAAAACGCCGACGGGCTTGCCGGATTGCACGAGTAAAGTCTCGTCGTCTTCGAGAGACCGCAGGCTCTCAACGATACGGTCGAAGTCGTTCCAGGTCCGCGCTGCGCGACCGATGCCACCGTAAACCACCAACTCGTGGGGGTTCTCCGCGACGTCGGGGTGCAGATTGTTCATGAGCATGCGCAGCGGGGCTTCGGTCTGCCACGATTTCGCGGTGATGTCGGGCCCGGTCGGCGGGAAAACAGAGCGCAGATTGGAACGGGGGGAAGTCATTGCGAGTCTCCATCGCTCCCGTCCGGTAGACCGCGAAGGCGCCGCGCGAGAGGGTTGAAATTGATGCGGCAGGCAAGCTCGGCCGGCGATTCAGCGTCCCACACCGCGATGTTGGCCTCCAGCGTTCTGCACTTCCAGCCCGAGTGGCCTGTCGGTCATCCCGGCCAACACCTCCTCGGGGGTCAGATGGAACATCGTGCATGCCATGTTGACCGCCAACAGGAGCGATGCGGACGGCGACTCCTCGGAGGCCTCCCGGGTTGCCCGTACCGCATGCCGCCGCCAGCATGAGCGATCGCCTCACAGGCCGTGCCGGTGAGGCGCATTTCGAGCTCGGTGGCAGCCCAATACGATGTGGGTGTGACCAGTCGACTGACGCACCAGTCGCAGAGCGTCCGCCGAAGTCCGTGAGTGGCCGGGAAGCATGTTTCGCGGGGAGCGCACGCAGCTTGCCGACCCAGCGGTTGCGCCCGGCCTGCGCCATCGATCAGTCCGTACGGCGCGCGCGCCGCGAAGGTGGCGAGAGGCATGTCTGCGAGAACATTCCGTCCAGCGTCTGTCATGGCTTCCCACTCGCCACTCGGCACCGCAAGTGCACCGTCTCAGAGTCCATTTGTCTAGAGTTTGTTATATATGTCTCGGTTTTATACAGATCGATCAATTTGGTTACACTGGTTTACGGACTGCCCTCTTCGTTGTGGGCAGGCATGGTTGCCTGGAGGCCTGCTCGGGATGCATCCGGTTGCGTTTCACGCGCCGCTCGTGCTCCTCGGCCGGGCTCGCGGCGTACCGATCTCGATCTCTGCAGACGGACGGATCCGCGACGTCGATCGGCGACGCAACGTGATGTCTCGGGAGGGCGAGTCCCCGGAAATGGCGATCTTCGAGACCCGCCATCGCCGGCGGAGCCCGGGCCTTGGGCCGCCCGTCCGGGGTGATCGAGAAGGGACGTCTCGCGGATCTCCTTACCCTGGATACAACGGTCCTGAACCTCTGCAGCCTCCAGTGAGACCAACTGCTCGACGGCAGGATCTTCTCCTCACCGGTGCCTGCTGTCGGAGAAGTCCGGAGCGCAGGCCGGCAAACGGTCGAACGAGGGCGCCACGGTGTCTGCGGAGTCATTGCTGCTCGCTATCGGGACGCGGTGGACGCATCAAAAACAGTGCCACAGGTCCGCGTGCCGACCATCGCGACCGGAGTCTTCGATGAATACGCGCGGCTCATACCTTTCGATCAAGCGTCACGTTCTCGGGAAGATCCGAGCCGGTGACTGGCCTCCAGGCACTCTGATCCCCAAGGAGCAGGAGCTGGCGGACAGTTTCGGATGCGCGAGAATGACCGTGCATCGTGCGATGCGCGAGCTGGCCGAAGAAGGGGTGGTGGAACGCCGCCGCCGGTCCGGCACGCGCGTCGCGCTGCAAAGCTCCGGTAGTGCGTTGTTCGAGATCCCGCGCGTCGACCATGAAATCGAGAGCCGCGGCGCGATCTACCGGTACCGGCGGACCGCCCGGCGGGTTGTCCGCCCCGGCGGAGCGGTGGCCGGACATCTCGAAATTCCAGAGACGCAGGAAGCACTGCGAGTTGACTGTCTGCACTTTGCATCCGATGTGCCGTTTCAGCTGGAAGAACGCTGGATCAACCTTGACGTGGTAGCCGACGCACGAGCCGAAACCTTCCTCGATTCCCCACCCAATGTCTGGTTGCTCGAGCGAAGTCCATGGTCAGAGGTCGAGCACGTCATAAGCGCCGTCGCCGCGTCAGCGCGGGACGCGGCGCGGCTGGAGGTGGAAACCGGAGATGCCCTCCTGTCGGTGGAACGGCGGACGTGGGTCGACGCCCATGTCATCACCTATGTGCGCATGCTGCACCCCGGCCGGTTTTATCGACTGCGTGCATTCGCCGGCCAGACTTCGCGCGTGTCGAACCGCCTGGTGTCATTTCGATCAACCCATGGCTTTCGCTGAGACACCAGCGTTTTCCTGACGGCGGACTATTGGTTGTGTCCTCGGGCGTGGTTTGACACGACACTTTATAAGTTGGCTGAAGTTGTTATAGACGTTGAAACGACACCGGTCTTTTCTCCAGAATCCGTTGGTGGTCGTCTTTACCACCGTAGTTCGTGATGAGTGGGTCGTTGGACAGGTTCCTGATGGCTCTCTTCCGAGCGGTCTCACCGAACCGCCTCGTGTACTCCGGAAACAGCGCGGACAGCATCATCGCGGCTGTGTAATAGCCGCAAAGGTTGCCAAATGCCCCTTGGCGATGAGCGAGAACGTTCAGGAGTTCGACGCGCGGTAGTTTTCCCGGTCGTTTGCTCAATCTGAACCTCGAACCTCGCGACCGTGCACGTCCACCCTAATGGGGAAGAATTTGAGGGGAGCATGGCACCTCAAGTTCTCATCGAAGCAACAATCACGAGCCGATTCCGGGCGGAAAATACGGCCCTCCTCGGTGGGGTGGTCGAATTACCAGAATCGAGCCGGTCCGTCGGCCGATTTAGGCAAAACGGTGCCAACCATCGGGACCGATTCGATTGAGTGTGACGCGCAAACCTCCATTGGAGGCAGGGGTTCGATTGCCTGTATCCAATGGGCTCGTGCCGGATACCTATAGAGTAGTTCGAGCGGCGATAGAGCGCCTTTTGTGTCTTCGGTTTCCCGGTCTGTTTCACCTCTCATGCGATGGAGATTGACGAAGTAGCTATCGGTTGCTACCTTACGGCGCATGAGGTCGGTCGGGATCAAGGCGCTGAACAGCCGGTTGAGCGAATACGTGCGTCTCGCGGCCTCCGGCGAAATCATCCTGGTGACGGACCGTGACCGGGTGGTGGCGGAACTCGGTCCGCTCAGGGAGACCCGGAGCCCCGTCCTGGCCGACGCATTCCTGGCCGATGCGGTGCGGTCCGGCGTGCTGACACCGCCAACCCTGACCGCGTCGGAACCGCCGCCGGCACCGCCGCCAGTCGCCCGGCTGGACGAGATTCTCGGCGAACTGGACGACAACCGGCGCGACCGGTGATCTACCTCGACACGTCCGTCGCACTCGCGCATCTCCTCGCCGAGGACCGTCGCCCTCCGGACTCGCTCTGGAGCGAGAGCCTGGTTTCCAGCCGGCTGCTGGAGTACGAACTATGGACGCCTGTACATGCGCGCGGACTCGCAGAGTCTCACGGCGAGGCGGTCCGGGGGCTGATCGGGCGCGTTGCCATGCTGGAGCTTGCACCCTCGGTGCTCGCGCGGGCGCTGGACGCCTTTCCCGGTCCTGGCCCGCTGCGGACACTCGATGCGCTGCATCTGGCGTCATGCGCGTATCTGGTCGATCACGGTCAGGCGGTCGTGCTCGCCAGCTACGACCGGCGGATGAACGATGTCGCCCGCGCCATGGATGTGCCTCTCTTCGAGCTGGACGGGTCATGAGTCGCATGACCAGTAAATTTTTTTCGATCGCACGCCAGACACCGCCTGTCTCGACGGCCGAGTTATTGGATAGTACAGCCGCTGATATGGCAGCAGTTGTGGCTTTCCGCGAATTTGAAAGGTCTTGAACTTAGGCCCTTGCAGGCATGTGAGCCTTGTCGACACGCCGATGGATAAGGGAGACAATTCCTTTGTCATGAGCCAGTGGATTCGTGCTTCGTGGGCGGTGGGATTCCGAAACATTGCGAAGGCGCCACGCACCAGATGGACAAAGCCCCTCTGTTCACTCAGTTCGCTCGCGCCAGCGCACGTTCCGCCAAGTCTTGGCAAAGGAGCGGCGGAGGCGGTGCATCCTGGCGGGATCGTCGAAGGGTTTGTGTCCGTCCTCGGTGAAAACGAGTCGGCTTATGATGCGAACATGGCGAATGGGCGCCGATCGAGCAGCGACGCTGACACCGAAGTGCCAGTTCATTTGCCGCTTGAGCGATACGCCCTGGATCTGGCAAAGTCCGGCGATGTCGCCCCAGCGAAAGGCGATCTTCGATGTCGGTGCGACATCAAGGGGCGGCCACCATGCCGCCTGGATTCCCGACAAGGCACAGGATTGAAGGCCGCGTTGCGCAAAGAGAGATTCGAATGCCTGATGCGACAGGTCGGTGAAGTGATTGCGGGCGTCGAGCCGTTCGATGCCGAGCTTGGACCAGCCGTCATCCAGAAAGCCTGTGACGAGCCGTTCCGCCTTCTGCTTGATGGGAAGATGCGGTCCGAAATGGTGTTGCAGATCGTGGAAGCGAGCGAAGGTAAGGAAGCCGCGGCGAATGGGCTTTAGCGGCCACGGCGTCTCGTTGATCAGCGCCTGGGCCTGACGTTCCAATATGTGTCCGCTGAATTCGTAATAGCGGATCTTCTTCGGGAGTGTCGACAGGCGCCTTGGCGTGAATGAGTTGTATGTCGCGCCAGATCGTATCGCTGTGACCGGCGTTGCGCGGGACACGATAGGTGTCTTGCAGGGTTATCAGGAGCTCTGCAAGACCGCGCGTCCAGCCGCGTGCGAAGTCGATGTACTGGGCATGTGCAATCAGGAAAGGGGCCTCGAAGGACTCCATGCGTAACGGGATGATGAAGGCGCTGTCCCCGATCTTCCGCGCGACGTCGGAGGCGATCTGAATCTCATTGCGTACGCCCTGCTTGTTGACTGCCCGCGGGTTGGCGACGAGAAGCATCTCGCAGGCGCGTTCGTGCAGGGCGATCTCCAGCTTGCGTTGCCAATCGTCGCCGCCCTTGATCCGGAGCACATCGGCCCAAACTTCGTAGCCCATGGCGGCAAGCTTCGCCCAGCCAGATCCACGCGCCCAGCCAGATCGTGAACGCATTGTCCTCGGGGGTGGCGTGGCTGATGAAGATGACTTCGCGGTAATCAACCCCTGGTTCCGACCGTTTGCTCGGGGACTGCGAAGTCACGGGGCAAGCTCCACGTGAGTCCAGGGGCCTCCGGGAGGCCACGAGGCAACCTCCGCGTGGGCCAGCACGGGCTGCAGGAAGGCGTGTAGATCGTTGATGACCTGGACGAGTGAAGCGGGTGCCACTTCGAGCCGGTCGCGCGCCAGGAAGGCCCGCCACTGGGCTTCCCTCTCAAGGGCAAGAGTATCGCTGAGGCCGACAGGTACTTGTTCCGGCCAGGGCGTTCGGCGTCGCTCGAAGGTTTGTTGGATGGCGACCGCCAGGTTGGCGTTTTCGAACGTGAATGTCTGCGCGATCATCCAGAGGTCATAGAAATCCTTCATGCGGCTGTTCGCGATTCCAAGCGAGACGATCGCTTCAGTCTTCTCGGCGACGACGGTTTCAGGCGGATAAGCACGCAGGATGGGTGCCGGCGCCTCGAGAAGGGCCGGGTATTCGATCTCGATTGGCTCAGGCGTGATCACGTCGCCAAAACCGACATCGATCTGGATGGGCAGGCGCGCCCCGGCGATGGTCGCGACGGTTCTGACGCGCACACCGGGATATTCGGCTTCGTCGCGGATTGGGGTGGCTCCGACGCCTGCAACGTCGAAGACGACGCCATCGTCAGGTACGGCCACAGAGCAGATGGAGCGGATACTTGCCGCAACCATTGCGGGATCGGGATCGCCATGACCCAACAAGTCGAGGTCGCGGGTAGGTCGGAAGGGATCGTCCTGCCAGATGGCGAAGAGCATCGCACCCTTCAGGACAAACTGCTCGCGATGGTCGGAGACGCTGAGGCGGTAGAGGAATCGCTCAAGCGCTCAAGCGCGTAAGGAGAATCTGAAATTCGGTCTCTTCGACGCGGGCGCGCTCGAGAAGTCGGGCGCGCACTGAGGCGCCGATATTGCGAAGCTCACGCGCCATCGGCCACCATCGCTTCCACATAGGGCCGCATCACGGACCAGCCACGTGCGGTACGAGCGAATTCCCAAAGTTGGTCCGGGGTTACTCGCTTAGTTCTCAGGCCTTCGCGGAGTCCTTCGAGTGCGATGTCGAGTCCGATCTTGTTACGATACCGGAAGCAGTCAACGATCGTCTTGGCGGGTTCGAATATCGGGACTTCGATACCCTCGATCAGGTGCCGCTTCACTCCTTGCTCGAGGGCGTGGCTGCTGAACCGGACGAAGCGGATCGGGGGGTACTCGATCTTGGGCTTCCATCCGGTGCGGAGGATCGCGACCCACACTGCGGAGGGCATTTGCAGCGTTAGTTCGTGAAACTGCAGCGCGGATGTGAGGCAGATCACTCCCTTGGGCACGAGGGCGGAGGCCTCGGCGAAGCTGCGTCGGGTATCAGGCATCGCGCCGGCCAGTTGGTAGAGGCCGCGCGCTACACGCAAGACGACGCCTTCACGAACCAGGCGGGCAACGGTCTCGGGCCCAACGCCAGCGTCGCGCAGATCGCGCATGCGGATTAGCCCCTTCTGACGAACGAGGCGGAGGGCCGTGTCGCGCTGCTTCATTGGAGTTGGTGACATTTACTCGTCTAATACGGACAAACGAAGAGGTTTTATCACAAATCTGCAGAAAAACCATCAAGAAATTGTACAGGGGCTCAGAAAGATCTTCGATGTACGCAGTTCGTCAAATACGTGAACCGTCTGTTCGCGCGCAATGGCATAGCTTATGAACTAACGGCTGAAGGCGACGCGCGCCGGCTGTTGCCGCAACCTTTGGCGGATGCGCTCAGTTGGACGCAATTCGTTACGGGCGATGGCGAAACCGATCGCCTGCTCGAAGCTGCCCGTAGCAAGATCTTGCTGCCCGGATCCGAGGATCGTCAGGACGCCGTGGAGAAGCTTTGGGATGCGTTCGAGCGTCTCAAGACGCTTGATCCCGGGGCAGACAAGTGCGCAAAGGCCCACGCTTTATTGGACAGAGCCGCGGCGCCGGGGTCGAGCTTTCGCCGCGTCTTGGCGGAAGAGGCAGCGGCTCTAACGAAAATTGGCAACAGCTTTCGCATCCGACACTCCCAGACAACTCAAGAGGCTCTCTCTTCGCTCGATCAGGTCGACTGTCTTTTCGAACGGCTGGGGCTTCCATCGAGACCGGGGCGAAGTCCTGGACCGCCTGTTGTCGTGATACCTCCGGCAGATCTCCCGAACTGCTCACCGTGATGCCCGCGATAACGCTTCCTACCAGGGCGGGCGACTCGATTGACCGGGAGAACACTCATCATGCGCAATGGCAGGGTCACGGAACGACATCCGAGACCGCCTTCCGCTGGCAGCGCTGGTGAGCCAGTGGAGGGGCGGTGGGAACAGGTCATGGGCAGGATCGTCGCTCGTCCCAAGAATGCTTGCACCGTCTAGCCCATTCCACATTCACAGGTGGGAACAATGTAGGGTGCCAATTGAATTTATACATAAATCATTACTATATAACAAGCACTTACAAAGGTTCATGGCGGAGAGAGAGGGATTCGAACCCTCGGTACGCAAGGCGCACAACGGTTTTCGAGACCGCCCCGTTCAACCACTCCGGCACCTCTCCGCAGGACCTCTGAAACGGGCGGCAGACCATACTCGCGCCTGGTGCCTGTAACAAGGTTCCGTTCAGCGGCCCTTCCATACCGGCTTGCGCTTCTCGGTGAAAGCCCTCGACCCTTCCATGGCGTCCTCGGAATTCATCATCTTCTCGTAGACCGGAACTCCCGAGTTGCCGAACCTGGTCCGCCGCATGGCGTCTTCGAGGGCGAGCGGCATGAGCTTCGGCATGATCGCCTTGAGGGCCTGAAGCGCCAGCGGCGCGGACTCGCTCAACTCATCCGCCAGCTCCCGGGCACGGTCCATCAGGCGATCGGGAGGAAGAACCTCGCGAACCAGTCCCCAGTGCTTCGCCTCCTCGGCGTCCATGTGGCGTCCGGTCAGAAAGAGATCCATGGCGACATCATAAGGGATGCGTCGGGGCAGGCGCTGAATGGCGCCGGCGCTCGCCAGGAACCCGCGCTGCATCTCGGGAAGCCAGAACTCGACATGATCGGCGGCGAGCAGGATATCGCTCGAAAGCGCCAGTTCGAAGCCGCCGCCGATGGCGGCACCGTTGATCGCCGCAATGACCGGCTTGTGAAGATCCCAGAACTCGGTGAGGCCTGCGAAACCACCCGGTGATCCCACGCCATCGACCTCGTCGAGACGATCGGCAGCGGCCACGGCCTTGAGATCCCAGCCTGCCGAGAAGCAGCGGTCGCCTTCACCGACGATGATGCCGACCATGAGTTCGTCATCGTCCTGCAGCATGCGGAAGGCGCGATAGAGCGCCATCGAGGTTTTGTCGTCGATGGCATTGACGGGTGGACGGTCAAGGGTGACCTCGAGGACCTTCCCGCGCCGTTCGCTTCTGACGGTATCGGACATGGCGTGACTCCCGGTAGACTCTGGTTGAACTCAGGGTGACGAAAGGGCAGCAAGGTGATGGTCCGGATCGCCGAACGAGGCGTTCATCATCATCACGCGCTTGAGATGATGCCCCAAAGGCATATCCATGGTCATGCCGACACCGCCATGGAGCTGGACACCCTCTTGGGCAACCCGCCTTGCCGCTTCGCCGACAGCCACTTTCGCTGAAGAAACGGCGCGCCTTCTTTCCGAGGCATCGAGGCCGAGACCGTGCGTTGCTTCCAGGACCATCGACCAGGCAAGTTCGCAGTCCATGTAGACATCCACCATGCGGTGCTGGAGCGCCTGGAAGGACCCCAGTGTCTGATCGAACTGCCGGCGGGTCTTGAGGTATTCCAGGGTCGTCTCGTAGACCTGCCACATGGAGCCTGCCGCATCGGCGCAGACAAACGCGATGGCGTGGTCGATGACCCGTTCGAGGACCGCAATGCCCCTGTCCGGCTCCGCCAGAACGTGGACGGGATCGACTTCGACACTGTCGAACAGGATGGTGGAGGCCTGGTTGGCGTCGTGGGTTCGATAGCCGGACTGAACGACTCCCGGAGAATCCGCCGGAACCGCGAGGAGCGTGATCCCGTCCCGGTCCCTCCGGTTTCCCGACGTGCGTGCCGAGACAATGAGGAGATCGGCATCCGGGCCATGCAGGACGACATCCTTCTGGCCCGAAAGCACGTAGCCGCTCCCCGACGGTCGTGCCACGGTAGCGACATCGTGAAGGTCGTAGCGAGCCTGGTGTTCCGAATAGGCAAGCGCCAGCTTCGAGGTTCCCCCGGCGACACCGGGAAGGACATCCGCCTGAAGTCCGGTGGACCCGGCGAACAGCACGGCATGGCCTCCGAGAATGACGCTTGCGAGGAAGGGGCCGGTCACGAGATGACGGCCGAACCGCTCGCCGATAACCATGAGTTCGACCGCTCCGCCGCCCAGTCCGCCGAGGTCTTCCGGAAAAGGTGCGGCCATGCATCCAAGGTCGGCAAGCTGCCGCCAATCGTCATCCCGGTAGCCATTTGGCGTTGCGACGGTCGCCTGCCGCCGCTCGAAGGAGAAGAGATCTCCAAGGGCCCGGTCCAGGCTCTCGCCGAATGCCCGCTGATCGTCGGTGAGGTTGACGTTCATGTCCGCCGGTCCGGTCCCAGTCCAAGAACGGCCCTGGCGATGATGTTCTTCAGGATTTCGGTCGAGCCGCCCCAGATCGTCGACTTGCGCAGATTGAAGAACATCCGGGCTGCATATCGGGACGCATCGGGTCCCAGGGTCGGCCTGTTGGCGCCGCCGGCAAGGGGTTCATCGTTGTCCAGCTGGCTGTAGGGACCCAGGGCCTCGACCATGAGGCCCATGATCTGCTGCTGGACCTCGGTGCCCTTGATCTTGAGCAGGGATGCCTCGAAACCCTTGGCGTCGGGACCACCCGGGCCGAACAGGAACCGCCGTTCCGTCAGTTCCACCTGGCGAAGGGCGATCTCGGCCCGTACAAGTTTCCTGGAGAAGTCCGGATCGTCGATCAGGCGCCCGCCCCTGAAGGGTTGGTCGGCGGCGGTCTCCTTCAGGCGGGCCAGCATGGCCATGGTGCGGCTGACCTCGGCGGATCCGAATCGCTCCAGGCCGAGGATGTACTTGCCGATCGACCAGCCGTCGTTCTCCTCCCCGAGCCGGTTTGCGGCGGGAACCCGGACGTCCTCGAAGAACACCTGATTGAGTTCGTCGCCGCCCTCGAAAGTGAGGATCGGGTGGACCGAAAGGCCGGGGGACGTCATGTCGACCAGAAGCAGCGTGATGCCGTGCTGCTTCCTGCCCGAGGAATCCGTTCTGAAGAGGCCGAACATCCAGTTGGCGTACTGGGCGTCGCTGGTCCAGATCTTGGAACCGTTGATGACGTAATCGTGCCCGTCGCGGTCTGCCCTGGACTTCAGCGACGCCAGATCCGATCCCGCATTCGGTTCGGAGTAGCCTTGGCACAGGATGATGTCGCCGTTGGCGAGGCCGGGCAGGAATCGTGCTTTCTGATCCGCGGTTCCGAACTCGATCAGCGCTGGCCCCACCATGCCCGCGGAATAGACGTTGAGCGGAGGAGCATCGTTGAGCGCCAGTTCCCTCTCGAAGACATAACGCTGTTCCCAGGACCAGCCCGGACCGCCGTGCTCGACGGGCCAGGAGGGGCAGCTCCAGCCGCGTCCATGAAGGATGCGGGTCCAACGGCTGACGTCGAGCGGCGTGAGGCCGGCATGTTCGCTTCTGACCTTGCGTTTCAGGTCATCGGGAAGTGCTTCGCGAATGAAGGCACGAACTTCCGCCGCGAAGCGCTCGATGTCATCGTCGGGGACGGTTTCCAAACCACTTCTCCACCTGCCCATGGAGCGCACAAGGTAGAAGGCGGCAATGACCCCTTCAAGCCGGCGTTGACCTCGGGGAGAAGCACCATTAACGACAGTCCGGAATTCATGGGAATGCCGGAGATCACAAGATGGCCCTCGACCGCCTGCTTGCACCCTCCTCGATCGCCATTGTCGGCGCTTCGGAACGCCCTTCGATCGGAAGGACCATCGTCCGCTCGCTGGGTGTTCTGGGCTATTCCGGGAGAGTGCTGCCCGTTCACCCCCGGCACGAAACCATCCAGGGCCATCCATGCAGCCGGGATATCCGGGAGATCGACGGCGACATCGATGTCGTGGCCATTTGCCTTTCCCGGGAACGGGTCGTGCCTGAAGTCGAGAAGGCTGTCGCCAGGGGTGTCGGTGGAATCGTGGTCTATGCGGGCGGTTTCGCGGAAACCGGAGACCAGGGAAGCATCGACCAGGAACGCATCATCGAAATTTGCCGTGCCGGCGGCGTGGAACTGTGCGGACCCAACTGCATGGGGGTGATGAGCCTCCACAACAGGAGTTCCGTCTTCATGATGGATGTCCTGGATCCCGAACGCCTGACCGGCAATGTCGGCGTGGTCTCCCAGAGCGGCTCGATCTGCATCGGCCTCCTGTATGACACAAGGCGTTACGGTTACAGCCATGTCATTTCGACCGGCAACGAAGCCGTCACGACGACGGCGCAGTACATCGAGTACCTTGTCGATGACCCCGATACCGCCGTCATCGCGCTGTTTGCCGAAACGGTACGCGCGCCGGACCGTTTCGTCGCCGCACTCGACCGTGCCTTCGATGCCGGCAAGCCGGTGGTTATCGTCAGGGCCGGCAGATCGGCCCGGGCCGCGGCGGCCATTCAGACCCACACGGGCGGTCTTGCGGGCGGATCCCGAGCGCTTTCGGCCGTGCTGCAGGCGCACCGCGCGATCGAGGTTGCCAATCTCGAGGAGCTGACCGAGGTTGTTTCGGCATGCCAGGGCAGGCGCTGGCCTGCAGGAGGCAGGCTTGCCGTGGTCACGGGCTCGGGCGGCCATGCGGAACTCATGCTCGATCTGGCGCACGATGCGGGACTCGATCTTCCACCCTTGCCGGAAGGGGCGCGACGAACGATCGAGGCCAAGGTCGGCCCCATCACCGGAGACGGCAATCCGATCGATGTCTGGGGTCAGAGCGATTTTGCCGGGAACTTCACGCTGGCCATAAGGGAAGCGTCGACATGCGGTGCCTATGACGCGGTGGTCGTCTCCCTCGACGGCAACGACAATCAGCCGGTCGACTACGAAGGGCAGGATGAAGTCATGAACCGGGTGCTTGTCGAGGCACACGCCGAGGCCGCCCTGCCCCTCTACCTCATGTCGACACGCCATGGCGTCCACAAGACTGTCCAGGTCAGTCAGCTGCGCGGCGAGGGTATTGCATCGGTCGGCGGCATGGCGCAGGGCCTGGGTGCCATCACCCGTCTCGCCGAATGGAAGGGCGCCAGGCGCAGATGCCCCGAACGCGTGCCATTGTCGGCCGGGGTACCCGAATGGGCTTTCAGAACAACCGTCCATGAGCTCGATGCGAAACGGCTTCTCCGGCAGGCGGGACTCACCGTGACCCGCAGCCTGATCGTCGCCGATGCCGTCGAGGCCGTCGAGGCGGCCCGTGAACTGGGCTATCCGGTGGTCATGAAAGGGGTCGGCGACGCACTCCCCCATCGAAGCGATCATGGCCTGGTCGAGCTCGCACTCAAGCAAGACGGTGCAGTGAGGACGGCCTTCGAGCGCTTTCGGCAGCGCCTGGAAGCGATGCCGTCTCAGGAGGCCGCGATCGTGATCCAGGAGATGGCGCCGCCGGGCGTCGAGGTCATCGCCGGCATCGCCCGTGATCCGTCTTTCGGCCTGATGATGGCGGCAGGCCCGGGAGGTGTTCTCGCGGAACTCTTCGACGAGGTTCTCATGTGTCCCGTGCCGGCGACGGATGACGAACTGGCAGCACTTACCCGTGGACGGCGTCTGCATAGCATGCTGGCCGGCTGGCGAGGTTCGGGGGAGGCGGACCGGGTGGCCCTGATCGCCGCGCTCAGAGGACTTTCGGACTTCGCTGCGGCCCACGAACCGTGGATCGGGGGGATCGACATCAACCCGCTCATCGTTCATCCGACGGGCGAGGGCTGTACCGTGGCCGATGCACTCATAGTTCCCCGTGAAGGACGCTGCACTACGCCTGCTTGATGACCGAGGATGCCGGTTCACAATGCCCGGATGCCCGGCTACCTTGACGCCTTATCCAGTGAGGCGTGCCAGGATGAATTATCCGTTCTCGCTTGAAGGCCGTGTGGCCGTCATTACCGGTTCGTCACGCGGCCTCGGTTACGCGATTGCTGAGGCCCTTGGACATGCAGGCGCCGTCGTCGGGGTCAACGGACGCGATCCGGAGAAGACCGCCGATGCCTGCCGGGCTCTCGGCGATGCCGGAATCGAAGCGCATCCCCTTCCCTTCGAGGTCCGGAAAACCAGGGAGGCGCTGGCAGCGATCGGGGGTCTGCGCGCCGAGAAGGGACGGATCGACATCTTCGTTCACAATGCCGGCCACGCCATGCGTGTTCCCTTCCTGCGTCACGGGTTCCGTGACTGGCAGCACACGATCGATGTCCATCTTTCCGCCGGCTTCCGGCTTTCCCAGGCCGTGGCACAACACATGGTGAAGCAGGAATGGGGCCGGATCATCTTCACGTCCTCGATCCTCGCCTCGATCGGACGGGAGCATGTGCCGGCCTACAGTGCGGCCAAGGCCGGGATGAACGCTCTGATGCGCGGCATGGCGACAGAGCTCGCCTGCCACGGCATCACGGTGAACGCCATCGCTCCGGGATACTTCGCGACAGAACTCACCAGGCCCCTTCACGAGAATCCATCGTTGTTTGAATCGGTGGTGCAGAAGACACCGGCGGGACGCTGGGGAGAGCCCGAAGAGATCGGCTGGGCAGCACTCTATCTGGCATCGGATGCGGCGGCCTATGTCAACGGCCACGTGCTGACCGTCGATGGAGGCATGACGATCAGCCTGTGACGCGGCCTGTTTCCCAGCTTCGGACCTCGCGCCCGTAGAACGCGCCCGGATTGCCCCACACGGTCGTGCGCCACATGTCGCGATTGAACCTCCGGGCATCGAACCACGTTGCCGAATGGATCGTGCACCTGTTGTCATAAACAACGAGATCACCCTGGTCCCAGTGATGGGCATAGGTGAGGGCAGGCTGGGTGAAATGGGCCATCAGCCTGTAGAGAAGCTTCGCGGCCTTGCCGTCCACGCCCGGCTCCATGCCGACAAACGGACCGTTGATCCAGTCCATCTGCCCGCGCTCACACAGATAGAGAGACTTGCGGCCGGTGACAGGATGCACACGCACCACGGGCTGCGGTTGCGGGCCGTCGCGCTCGTTGAGCGTCTTCGGTGGACGCCCTTCCCGCACATCTTCCTCGCCGTGCCCCTTGAAGGGCGCGACATGGAGACCCGTGAGGTTCTCCGCCAGAGCCCTCAGGTCATCCGGCAGCATGTCATAGGCGCCCACGCCATCGGCATAGAGGGTCTGTCCCTGATCGCGTGGCGCCGGTTCATGCGCATAGAAGAGCGAGATGTCGGGAGGCGGCCGCCGGAAGCTCTGATCGGTGTGCCAGCCGCGGCGGTGGGGGAAGCTGATCGGCAGCCCGCCAACGGCGGTTCGTGGCGGATCGGGAGGCTCGGGAGGCTCGAAATTCATCGGCGGCCGGTTGGAGATGCGGATGATCCGGGTCGAAGCCGAATGCAGGAGATTCAGCCGGTTCGAGGTCAGCGCGTAGTCCTCCACTTCCTTCCCGAAGGGGATGCTGAGCCGTATCAGGAGTTCCGGATCCCCGGAAATGGCGCCCATGCCCTTGAGCACGAGGAGCCCGTCGGCCTCGCAGAGCAGGCCGGGCAGGACATCGGGCGAGCACTCGACCGATTCAACAAAGCCCCTGCCGTCGGCGACTTCGATCAACCGCCCGAACCTGGCGTCAGGCAGGGGAAGAACCCTCTGGCCGTACACGGTCTCCACACAGCCCTCCCGATGAAGACACAAAGGCGATGCTGTCACCGGTTCAGCAGTGGTGCAAGTCGCGACGATGGCTGTTTACGACCCTCTCATGTCGACATGTCTCACTGAACTTTGAACGTTAAGGTCTTGCGAGAGAAGAACCTCACGTCCGTCCAGAAAGCGGCCCGCGGGGTGCGGCGGGCGAGATGCGCCGGCGCTCAGGATTGCCGGGATTGTCGACGGTACGTTCCACATCCGTCCCGGACCGGTCATGTCGCAAGTCTTGACCCGGGGTTGCCTGATGACGATCAGGTATCCCGGCACCAGGCAGTGATGAGGCGGGCGAAGTCGGCGGCCCGGTCGTGCATCACCATATGGCCGGCGTGCTTGAAGACATGGAGGTCGGCGCGGGGGAGCATCTCCATCAGCCTGAGGGCGCGTTCGACGGGAACTGTCTGATCGCCGGCGGCCCAGACAAGAAGGCAGGGCTGGGTGACGGCATCGAGATGCGGGAAGAGGTGGTCCTCCTGCAGTTTCGTGTAGCGGGCGAGGCTCTCTTGGGTGACCGGTCGCGTGCGGAACTGATCGAGCTTGCCGGTTTGCCGGGCATGGTGCCAGTTGGCGCGCAGGATGGCTTCGAGACGATCGTCGGGTGCGCGATGGCGGAACCATGACGCGATGAAGCTTTCAACGTCGCGGGTCTGGGCCTCGTGGTCATAGGTCTCGAGCGAAGCCTTCATCCATGATGTGTCATCCCCGAGGGATGGTGCCGATCCGCCGCTTGTCACGATGACGAGGCGCGAGACGAGATCGGGTCTTTCGATGGCGATTCTGAGCGCGACGAAACCACCCTCGGAATGTCCGACGAGAACGGCATTGCCGACGGCGAGGCGATCGAGTGTCGCGATCACATGCGGCGTACGTTCCAGGCGGTCCCGGTAGCGGCCGTCGGCTGCCATCGCCGTCTTCCCGAAACCAAGGAGATCGGGGGCAAGAAGGTGGAAGGACCGCGCGAGGAACGGCATCACCTGGTACCACGTGACATGGGCATCGAGGGCGGGGTTGCTTCCGTGGAGCAGCACCATCGGATGGCCCTCTCCGGTTTCCGTGACGAAGGTCCGGATGCCGTCGACATCGAGATGACGGCCGCCGCTCACGTTGCGGTCCCGAGCGCCCGCTTCACGCGCGGGATGACCTCGTTGCAAAGCAGCTCGACCGCGCCCAGCGTGTGCCGGTGGGCGAGGCCCGGCCAGCCGCACTTGAAGACGACATGGCCGATGCCGGTCTCGCGGTGGAGCCGGAGGACCTTCTCCGCGACATCGTCCGGTGAACCGAAGAGCAGCGCCCGGTCCTTCACGAAATCGTATGTGATCTCGTCTGAGAGTTCGGCGTGGCGATCCGGCCCGAGTTCCTCGCCCGGGTCGAGATAGATCGAGGGGCCTCGCCAGTTGCTGAAATTCATGGCGCCAAGGACCGCTTCGCCGGCGATATCGCGCGCCTCGGCTTCGCCGGCGGCGACGAAGGTGTCACGCATGACCGCGCACCGGTTGGTCTCCAGGTCGGGCGCGGCGTGGTAGTGTCGCCAGATTTCCAGGCGCCGGCGGAGCATGGCGTTGGGCGGCCGCCACATGATGATCCCGCAATCGTTTTCGGCCGCATGGCGAATCGAAAGATCTGAATTGACCACCACCCATAGCGGCGGATGGGGCTTCTGGCGGGGCCGCGGCAGGGTGGTGATCTTCGCGAGTTCGCCGGTCGCGGGATCGGCATAGCGGGGATCGTCGACCGTGTGGGCCCTGTCGGCGGAAAAGCCCGGTGCGGGATAACGGTAGTGACGGCCCCTGTGGGAGAACCTTTCTTCGCTGAGCGCCTTCTTCAGGATCTGCAGGGTCTCGTCGAAGACGTTGAAGTTCTCCTGCGGATTGTTGGGGTCGGCGATCGGGTTGAGATTGAGCGCCTCGATGCCGTAGTTGCCCCGTCCCACGCCCACTTCGAGCCGGCCGCCGGAGAGGTGATCGAGCGTCGCGATATCCTCGGCGAGCCTCAGGGGGTGCCAGAAGGTGATGATCGCCGCTGCCAGGCCGAGGCGGATGCGCTCCGTGCGCGCGGCGAGATCCGAGGCCAGCAGGATCGGATTGGGGGTGAGTTCCCGGCCCCAGATGCTGAAATGGTGCTCGGCGATCCAGAAGACATCGAGACCGCCCCTGTCGCAGGTTTCGGCGAGCTCGCGCATCTCGGCGACGATGGCGCTGTAGTCGCGTTCGCCCGTGAGATCATGCGGAATGTGGAACAGTCCGAATCGCATCAGCTACGGTAGTCGGCGTTGATCTCTATGTAGCGGTGCGTGAGATCGCAGGTCCAGACCGTCGCCTTGCCGCGCCCCAGGCCGACATCGACTTCGATGCGGATCTCGCGGCCGGCCATGTGTTCGGTGACGGGCGCCTCGTCGTAGTCGGGAGGCGGCGCCCCGTCGATCGCCACGGGATGGCCACCCACGTGGATGTCGAGGTCGGTTTCGGCGATCGCCTCACCCGACTTGCCGACCGCCATGACGATGCGGCCCCAGTTGGCGTCACCGCCCGCGATCGCCGTCTTGACCAGCGGTGAATTGGCGATCGAAAGGCCGATCGCGCGCGCCGCACGTGCCGATCGCGCGCCGGTGACCGAGATCTCGACGAATTTCCGGGCGCCTTCGCCGTCCTTCACGACCTGGTGGGCGAGATCGAGGCAGACGGCATCGAGCGCCTTGCGGAAGGACCTCAGGGCAGGATCCGATCTGTCGCCGATGGCCCGGTGCTGTGCGCGACCGGTGGCGAAGAGCTGCAGCGTGTCGCTGGTCGAGGTGTCGCTGTCGACGGTGATCGAATTGAACGAACGGTCGGCTGCCGACGCCAGAAGGGGCTGCAGGACAGTGGTCGGAAGTGCCGCATCCGTGAACACGTAGGCCAGCATGGTGGCCATGTTCGGCGCGATCATCCCGGAACCCTTGGCGATGCCGGTGATCGTCACCGGTGTCCCGGCGATCGCGGTTCTCGCCGAGGCTCCCTTGGGAAAGGTATCGGTGGTCATGATCGCTACCGCCGCATCGTGCCAGGCATCGTCGCGCAGCGTCTCGTGGATGCGGGGGAGCCCCTCGACGATGACCGATACGGGAAGCGTCTCGCCGATGACGCCGGTCGAGGCAATGAAGATCTCCTCCTGGCGCGCGCCTACGAGGGCGGCCGTATCCGCCGCCATGGCCTCGACGGCTTCGAACCCTGCCTTGCCGGTATAGACGTTGGCATTGCCCGAATTGACGACCAGCGCCCTGGCGATGCCGCCGCCAAGATGCCTGCGGCACCACAGGACGGGTGCGCCTGCCGTGCTCGATTTGGTGAACACCCCGGCAACGGCGGCCGGCTGATCGAATGTCGCCAGCATGAGATCGAGCTTGGTGCTCGCTGCCTTGATTCCGCATCGGCCGGCGCCGAGCCTCACGCCCGCTACGGCATGCATCGCCGGGAAATGCCCCGCTGCGAACGGTGAGAGGCCTGCCTGCGACTGTTCGCTCATTCGGTCTTCCCGAAGCCCTCCGGAGGGCTTGCCGTCAGGATCTCGATAGAGGCCGAAGACCGGAGGCGTTCCAGATCATCGGTGATGGTCTGGCGCACGAGGTCCTCTCGCAGCGACTGTTCCATGTCGGCGAATGGCGGCACCTCGAGGGTTCGCCTGTCCTGAAGCCGGATGACGTGCCATCCGAACTGGGTCTCGACGGGCCCGGAGACTTCACCGGGGGCAAGCGCCCAGGCGGCGGCCTCGAAGTCCGGCACCATGACGCCGGGCCCGAACCAGCCCAGATCACCGCCTGAGGGAGCCGAGGGACCGATAGAATGATCCCGCGCGAGCCCGGCGAAATCCTCGCCTGCCCGCGCGCGCCCGGCGATGGCTCGTGCCTCTTCATGTGTTTCGACGAGAATGTGGCTGGCATGCACCTCTTCGGGCAGGCTCTCGACCCAGCCATCGTAGGCCTGCCTGACAACCGCGTCGGCGACCGAGAGCGTGATCAGGCTCTCGTAGTAGATCTGGCGAAGAAGCTCCGCCTCGAAGCGCGCAACCTCGGCGAGGAAAACCCCGGAGTTCTGGTGACCACGACGCCTTGCTTCCTCCACGACGAGGCGGTCGTTGGTCATCCGCTCGATGACCGGTGCCCACAGGTCCTCGATGGGCGCGGCGGCGACCTCCCGGGGCAGGCTGGCGATGAAGGCTTCAACATCCGTCCCGGTGATCACGTCGCCATTGACCCGGACAACGGCGACCCGGACAACGGCATCGTCGGCCGATGCCATGGCGGTCCAGAGGAACATTGCGGCAGTGAGGAAACATTTCTTCATAGGGCGAAAGACCATATCTTGCCCGTGTGCACAAGACGATAGACAAGACGATAGAGGTCGGTATCCGGGCCGCGACATTGACAGCATATGGCGGCGGTCCTATCTGTTCGGAGAGGTGACGCCGGAAGATCTGGCGGAAGGCAGACGATTTTCATGCTTGGCAATCTCGCGAACCGATTCTTCGGATCAGCCAATTCGCGTATCATCAACAAGCTCGGCAAGACTGTTGACCGGATCAACGCACTCGAACCGGGTATCGAGGCGTTGAGCGACGCGGAACTCGCTGCCAAGACCGGCGAATACCGCCAGCGGCTGGCGGACGGCACAGCCATGGACGATCTCCTGACCGAGGCCTTCGCGACCGTGCGCGAAGCCTCGAAGAGAACCCTGGGTCAGCGCCATTTCGATGTCCAGATGATGGGCGGCATGGTGCTCCACAACGGCAAGATCTCCGAAATGAAGACCGGTGAAGGCAAGACCCTGGTGGCGACGCTGCCGGTCTATCTCAATGCGCTCGAAGGCAAGGGCGTCCATGTCGTCACCGTGAACGACTATCTCGCCCGCCGCGATGCCGCCTGGATGGGGGAAATCTACGGCTTCCTGGGCCTCACCGTCGGCTGCATCGTCCCGGGGCTCTCGGATGTCGAGCGCAAGGAACAGTACGCCTGCGATGTCACCTACGGCACCAACAACGAGTTCGGATTCGATTACCTGCGCGACAACATGAAGTTCTCCCTTGAGACCATGGTCCAGCGGGGGCAGAACTTCGCTATCGTCGACGAGATCGACAGCATCCTCGTCGACGAGGCCCGCACACCGCTGGTGATTTCAGGGCCTACGCAGGATTCCACGGACATGTACCGCAAGGTGGACGTGCTGATCCCGCGGCTCCCGGAAGACTCGTTTGAGAAGGACGAGAAGCGACGGGCCGTGTCGTTCACCGACGAAGGCGCCGATGCCGTGGAGGGCCTGCTCAGGGATGCGGGCCTGATGACGGAGGGCAACCTCTACGACATTCAGAATGTCAGCCTCGTCCACCACGTGAACCAGGCGCTCAGGGCCCACAAGCTCTTTTCGAAAGACGTCGACTACATCGTCAATGACGGCAAGGTCGTCATTATCGACGAATTCACCGGGCGCATGATGGAGGGACGCCGGTATTCCGACGGCCTGCACCAGGCACTCGAGGCCAAGGAGCGGGTTCCGATCCAGACCGAGAACCAGACTCTCGCGTCGATCACCTTCCAGAACTACTTCCGCCTCTACGGCAAGCTCGCCGGCATGACCGGCACGGCGATGACCGAGGCCGGGGAGTTCGCCGAGATCTACGGGCTCGAGGTGCTCGAGATGCCGACCCATCGGCCGATGATCCGGGTCGACGGCGATGACGAGGTCTACCTCTCGGTCGAAGAGAAACACAAGGCGATCATCGATCTGATCGAGGACTGCTACAAGCGCGGACAGCCTGTCCTGGTCGGCACCGTGTCGATCGAGAAGTCGGAACTGATTTCCAGCCTGCTGAAAAAGAGGAAGATCGATCATCACGTGCTGAACGCCAGGTATCACGAGCAGGAAGCCGCCATCGTCGCCCAGGCCGGCCGGCTCGGTGCCGTAACGATCGCAACCAACATGGCGGGCCGGGGCACCGACATCCAGCTTGGCGGCAACGGCGACGTGCGCATCCTCCAGGAACTCGCCGGCGTGACGGACGAAGCGGTGCGTGAGGAGAAGGCGGTACGGTTGCGCGCCGAGGTGCTCGCCGAGCGCGACAAGGTTCTCGAAGCCGGCGGCCTCTACATCGTGGGAACGGAGCGCCACGAGAGCAGGCGCATCGACAACCAGCTCCGGGGACGCTCGGGCCGCCAGGGCGATCCGGGGGCTTCGACCTTCCTGCTGTCGCTGGAAGACGACCTGATGCGCATCTTCGGATCCGACAAGCTTGACGGCATGCTCCAGAAGCTTGGCCTGGAGAAGGGCGAGGCGATCGCGCATTCCTGGGTCAACAAGGCGATCGAGAGGGCGCAGGGCAAGGTCGAGGCGCGCAACTTCGACATACGCAAGACGCTGCTGCGGTTCGACAATGTCATGAACGACCAGCGCAAGGTGATCTACGAGCAGCGCCGCGACCTGATGGCGGCCGAAGAGGTCGCCGACACGATCTCGGACATGCGCCGGGAAGTCATCGAGGATATCGTCAGCCGCGCCATCCCTTCGGATGCCTACCCCGAACAGTGGGATACCGCGGGACTCGAGGATGATATACGCCGGGTCCTGGGGCTCGATCTCCCGGCCGCCGAATGGGCGGCAGAGGAGGGAATCGCCGAGGAGGAGGTGCTCGAGCGCGCCCTGAAGGCGGCCGACGAGAACATGCGCCGGAAAGAAACCGAGTTCACGCCGGAGGTCATGAGGATCGCCGAGAAGAGCCTGTTGTTGCAGATCCTCGACCAGAAATGGCGCGAGCACCTGCTGGGGCTCGATCATCTTCGCCAGTCCGTCGGTCTGAGGAGCTACGCCCAGAAGGATCCTCTGCGCGAATACCAACGCGAGGCCTTCAACCTGTTCGACGAGCTTCTCGTCGCCGTGCGCGAAGCCGTCACGCAGCTCCTGATGCGCGTGGAGATCCGCAACTCGGCCGAGATGGAAGCGCGCCGGCAGCAGGAGGCGGAGCGGCGCATGCACGAATCGCGCAGCAATCCGGCGCTGCCGGCATCGGAGCGCAGGGGCTGGCAGCCCATGCCCGCGTCGATGCGCCGGGTAAGGCAGGGCGACCGCAATCCCTCCGATCCGGCTACCTGGGGCAAGGTGGGGAGGAACGAGCCCTGTCCCTGCGGTTCGGGACGCAAGTTCAAGCAGTGCCACGGCAGGCTCGCCGCGACCCTGCCCGAGCGCAGGACCGGCACGACCGTATCCTGAAAAGCGCGCCTGCCTACCAGGGCAGGCGCTCGCCGTTGCGATCGAAGAAACCTCCGCTCCTGGCGATATCGGCGGATGCGATCAGCCGGCGCATCCGGGTGACGCTTTCCGTCACGCCAAGGGGTGCCGACGTCCCTCCCATGTCGGTCCTCACCCAGCCAGGGTGGAGTGCCATCACCGTGATGTTCCGCCCGGCAAGATCGCGCGCCAGATTGGCGGTCACCATGTTGAGCGCGGTCTTGCTGGTCCGGTAGATGTGGCTTCCGCCCGAGTGGTTGTCCCCGATCGAGCCTGCAAGGCTCGAGATCTGGGCGACGATGGCGCGTTCGGATCGGGCGAGACTGCCTTCGAGCGCCTCGACGATCCTGAAGGGCCCGATGACGTTGGTGCGGACCGTGGCTTCCCAGGATGGATGGTCCGTCTCGCCGAAGTCCTGGTGCGAACCGCCGTAGATGCCGGCATTGTTGATGAGAACGTCGATGGTCGTATCCGCAAGACCGGATGCCAGGGCATCGATCGATGCCCGGTCGGCGACGTCGAGTTGGTGCACCCTCGCATTGAGGATATGGAGTTTCCGGGCGTCGGCGGGCCTGCGGCAGCAGGCGTGTACCGCCCAGCCGTCGGCGGCGTACTGCCGGGCGAATTCCAGGCCGATGCCCCGGTTCGCGCCGGTGATCAGGACGGATGTCACCATGGCATCGCCTCGCCGTTGTAGCGCCGGAAAGTCCCGCTTTGCGAGGCATCGAGGCCCGCGATGATGCGGCGCATGCCGGCAACGCTCGTGCAGGGCTTGAGATCGGAGGCGTGATCGGTCATGTCGGTTGCAACGAAACCCGGGGAGAGGTTCAAGACGATGATCCCCTTCGGGGCAAGATCGACCGCCAGACCCCTGGCCAGCATGTTGAGCGCGGCCTTGGTGGAATTGTAGGGGTAGTCGGGCGACTTTCCCTCCCAGCCGAAGCTTCCGTTGCCGCTCGAGATGTTGACGATCGTGCGCTGTTCGCTTGCCGCGATATTGGAGACCAGGACCTCGCACATCGCCATGACGCCGAAGACGTGAACCCTGAATTCCTCCATCCACACGTCGTCGCTGATTCGTCCGTAGAGTTCCGCATCGCCATGCCAGATGCCGGCATTGTTGATGAGAAGATCAACCGGTGATGTGCCCAGTGCCGATGCGAGCGTTCTGGTGTCCTCGACACTGGTCACATCGAGCCGGTGGATGACGAGTCTCCCGCAGGCGAGTGCGGCCAGGCCACGAGCGCTTTCGGGATTGCGGGCACCGGCATGGACCAGCCAGCCGTCGGCGAGGTACTGGCGCGCGAACTCCAGTCCGATGCCCCGGCTGGCGCCCGTGATCACGGCTGTCGGCATCGGCGCTCCCTCCAGTCGTTGTAGCTCATCATATCCCCCAGTGACCGTGCTGCAACCATGGCCCTGCCGGTCGCGCGGGTCATGCAGTCGGCGGCAATCGTCCCCAGGTTCGAGAGCGTGGCCGCATCGACGGGCCCGGGGCGAGTGGCAGTGGCGAGCACGAAGACGGTATCGCCGTCGAACGGCGTGTGAACGGGCCGGATGGCGCGCGCCAGCCCGTCATGGGCCATGATGGCAATTCTCTGGGCCTCGCCCTTGTCGAGGACCGCGTTGGTCGCGACCACGGCAATCGTGGTGTTCTCGGCGGGAAAGCCCCTGATGGATACATCGAGTTCCATGGCGCCTTCGGGAAGGCGGACCGGCGGTGCGTTCATTTCACCCTGCTGTTCCCAGAGTGCAGCCCAGAGCGTTTCGGTACCGGGGATGACCGTCGAGCCGATCGCGTTGACGGCGACGAGGGCGCCCACCTGCAGGCCGTCGGCGGTGACCGCCGAGGCGCTGCCGGTTCCCCCTTTCAGGGCGCCGGCGCGGGCACCGAGCCCGGCGCCGGTGTTGCCGAGCGCGAAATCGCGGCCGGCCGATTCAACGGCCCGGTATCCCAGATCGAAATAGGGGGAACGCCTGAGCCAGTCCTTGTCGCCGCCGTTGGCAAGATCGAAGAGGATCGCCGCGGGCACCACGGGAACCGTGCCGGCGCCCGTGGGGAATCCCCGGCCATCTTCGGCAAGCCTTGCCACCGCGCCGCTTGCCGCGTCGAGACCGAAGACCGAGCCTCCGGAAAGAACGACGGCGTCCACGGCATTGACGAGACTGGCCGCATGGAGCGTTGCGATTTCTCTGGTGCCCGGGGCGCCGCCCCTCACGTCGGCCGCGGCGGTCGCGCGCTCGACCGGCACGACGGCGGTGGCGCCGGTCCTGGCACCGTGATCCTCGGCCTGGCCGACAAGGATGCCGTCGACATCGGTGATGAGATTGAGCGGTCCCGGCCTTACCGTTGCGTGGTTCACGTCGCGGCGCCGGTATCCCCGTCGTGGCGCAGGGCGGCGGAATTCATGCAGTAGCGCTGGCGGGTCGGTGCCGGTCCGTCGGGAAAGACGTGTCCCAGATGGGCATCGCAGCGGGCGCAGACAACTTCGGTCCTGGGCATGAAGAAGATGCTCCGGTCTGTCCTCGTCTCGACAGCATCCCCGGAAACCGGCGCCAGGAAGCTGGGCCAGCCGGTTCCCGAATCGTACTTGGCTTTCGATTCGAAGAGCGGCGCATCGCAGCAGATGCAGCGATAGAGGCCGGGTGCCCCGGAGTCGCAGTAGGCGCCGCTGAACGGCCGTTCCGTGCCCTTGCACCGGGTCACATGGAACTGCACCTCTGTCAACTGGGCGCGCCACTCGTCATCCGTCTTGACGATCTTGCCTGCCATCTTCGGCAGCTCCTTCAGTGCTGTTTCGTCAGACCCAGTTTCTGACGGGTTTCGGCGGCGCTCATCACCCTGACGCCGAGCCGCTCGACGATTTCCACCGCGCGCTCCACGAGCTCGCCGTTGCTCGCCAGGACGCCGCGGGAAAGGTAGAGATTGTCCTCGAGCCCGACACGCACGTTGCCTCCCGAGATGACCGCCTGCGCGGCCATGGGAAACTGCATGCGGCTGATGCCGAATGCCGACCAGTGGGCATTTGCCGGCAACAGGTTGCGCATGGCGATCAGGGATTCGGGATCGGACGGCGCGCCCCAGGGCACGCCCAGGCAGATCTGGAAGAGCGGCGGCTCCTCGATATGGCCTTCGGCGGTGAGCTGGTTGGCGAGCCGGACATGACCCAGATCGAAACACTCCAGTTCGGGCTTCACGCCGGCGGCCTTGATGCGGTCGGCCATGACCCTCAGATGCTCGGGCACGTTGATGAAGGCCCCGTCGGTGAAGTTCATGGTGGCGACATCGAGGCTGCAGATCTCGGGCAGGAGCTCCTCGACGTGGAGCACCCTTTCCTCGGGTGAGGCCATGTCGCTGCCCCGGGATGCACGGCCTGGATCGTCCGGATCCGGCACGTAGTCTCCACCCATGCCCGTAGTGAGGTTGAGGATGACGTCATGATCGCTGTCGCGCACCCTCGCCACGGCTTCGCGGAAGGCGTCCCTGTCCCGATTGCCCTGGCCGGTTTCGACATCGCGGACATGGATGTGGGCGATGGCGGCACCGGCCTTCGCCGCCTCGATGGCGGCATTGGCAATCGCTTCGGGTGTCACCGGCACATGGTGACTCCTGGAGGTGGTGTCTCCTGCACCGGTCACGGCGCAGGTGATGAAAACCTCGTTCATCATTGCCTGATCTCGCTGTTGGGTGAGCGTCCCGACATGTAGTGTGCGACGAGCTTCTGGAAGTGGTGGACGCCGCCTTCCCAGATGCCGTTGAAGCGTGCGCCGTCCATGGCCGGCGACATGTGCCCCTGGTGAACCCCCTCCACGGCCCTGAAGTCCTCGACGTTCGTCCTGTCGAAGAATTCGATCACCGAGCGGCGGGCGTCGTCGTAGCGTCCGGCGGTCGCGCCGTCGCCGTGGAAGTAGAAATCCCAGCGCTGGCGCGAGCGTCCGGCACCGTCGGGAAACTCCACCATGGAGCACGCGTGGTCGGGTCCGACCATGAACTTGAAGTTCGGAAACAGCGCAAGGTTCTTGGCCGTCCTGTTCGCGGCGTCGATACCCGGCCAGCGGGGCAGAGCCGTGGCGTCGGACCATGCGGCGGGCAGGCCGACATCGATGATGGTGCCCAGGCAGGCGCCGTCTGCGACGACCTCGTGCTGTTCAAAGGGCGCGACCTCGGCAAGCACCGTGTGCACGAAGTTGAGATGGAGGGTTTCCAGGTAGTTCTCCGTCACCAGCTTCCAGTTGCCGGCAATGTCGTAATCGAGTGTGAGCGCCCATGTGGCCTGGCTCAAATCGTACTCGGCGACCTGGGTCATGAAGGGCCGGGCGTAGTCATGGAACGGTTCGGCGAGCCCGTCGATGTTCACGAACAGCCAGTCGTGCCAGCGTTCCATCCTGACGGGTTTCAGTCCCAGACAGGACCGGTCGAGCCCATCGCTATTCGCCCGGTTGTGGCCGCCCCAGTGGGGTGTCAGCCTCAGGGCGCCCTCAAGATCGAAGGTCCAGCCGTGATAGCGGCAGCGCAGGGTCTTGAGATCCCGTGCTTGCCCGTCGACCAGAAGCGAGCCCCGGTGGGTGCAGACATTGTGGAAGCACTTCACCTCCCAAGACCGGGTTCGCGTGAAGAGGAGCGGAACGCCTGCCACCTTTCTCGGCATCACCGACCCCGGGTCGGGGACCTCGTGGGCAAATCCGGCGAATGTCCAGGTCTTCGCGAAGAGACGGGTGTGTTCCTCCAGCGCGAAGGCCTCGCTGTTGTAGACGTGCCCCGGCAGGCCCCGGGCACTGGCTGTCGGACGAAACAGCGATTCGATGTCGTCGGTTCGGAGCATGGCCTCCATTGTAGACAATTGAAAGGCGGACGCCATACTCGAATTGGTCCCGTGACCGGTCGAGGCCGGAGGCAGGGAGCCCGGCCGGTTGCTGGTGTTCCGGCGCGGGAATGGTGGACTAAGGACTCGATGAACGGGTAAATTGCCGGCCTGTCCATTGTTCCGGAGCCATGATTGGGAACCAGGAGCGGTGCCGCAACGACGGCACCTTGAGCGAGGAGATGATGACTGAAGCGGTCGACGGCGACGTCAAGCTGACATGCAGGCATGTCTGGAAGGTGTACGGCCCTGATGCCTACGGGTTCTTCGACAACCGCAACGGGGACGTGGCCGATCCGGTCGGGCTGATCGACAGGGTCAATGCCTCGGGTCATATCGGTGCTGCCTGCGATGTGTCCTTCGATGTTCATATCGGCGAGATCTTCGTCATCATGGGGCTTTCCGGTTCCGGCAAGTCGACGATCGTGAGATGCCTCTCCCGGCTCGTCGAACCGACCGCGGGCGAGGTGATCCTCGACGGCGAGGACCTGCTCCAGGTCTCCAAGGAGCAGCTGATCGATATCCGCCGCCACAAGATGGGCATGGTGTTTCAGAACTTCGGCCTGCTTCCGCATCTTTCCGTGGTCGAGAATGTCGCTTTTCCGCTGCAGATCCAGGGCGTGGACAAGGCGACGAGGATCAAGCGGGCGATGGAGATGATCGAACTGGTAGGACTGGCCGGGCGCGAGACCAGTTATCCGCGCCAGCTGTCGGGAGGCCAGCAGCAGCGCGTCGGGATCGCAAGGAGCCTGTGCGTGGAACCGCAACTCTGGTTCCTCGACGAGCCGTTCTCGGCGCTCGATCCCCTGATACGCAGGCAGATGCAGGACGAGTTTCTCCGTCTCCAGCAGATGCTTCACAAGACCATCGTCTTCATCACCCACGACTTTCTCGAGGCCCTGCGTCTTGCCGACCGGATCGCCATCATGAAGGACGGCCAGATCGTCCAGATCGGAACGCCGGCCGAAGTCGTGATGCAACCGGCCGACGACTATGTGCGCGAGTTCACGCAGGACGTTCCGCGGGTCAAGGTGATCACCGCCGGGGATATCCTCGAGGGTGCCGTCGCAGATCTCGATGCCGGCGACGCGGTGCACGAACGCACGACACTCGAGCAGATCATGCCGCGTTTTGCCGATGGTTCGGACGTCATCGCCGTGAAGAGCGACGATGGCGCGATCGTCGGCCAGATCACGGCCCAGCGGGTGTTGGGCGCGCTCGCCGACGAGCACGCCGCCCGGGCGGCCGCATGAGCGTGGCTGCAGAAATGAGGGCAGGGGTCCTGCGGATCGGCAACCCCTCACCGCGGCTCGCCGCCTGGCTCGTGCTCGGCGCCTTCGCGATCCTCTGCCTTGTCCTGCGCGGCGACGAGAAATGGCTCGTCAAGTATCCCGGGGGCTGGGTGCTCCCGATCGAGGCCGTTCTCGACGTCCTGATGGGCTGGTTCGCGGCCAACTTCAAGCCGGTTTTCCGCTTCGTATCCAATGTCCTCGAGTGGCCGATGGACGGTATCCAGGGCCTGCTCCAGCTGTCTCCCTGGCCGGTGACGATCGCCATCGTGGCGATCATCGCCTACGCCGCCAAGGGCTGGCGGCTGGCCGGCTTCTGCGTCGCCTCCCTGCTTTACATGGTGATCGTCGGCTACTGGAAAGAGAGCATGTCGACCCTGGCACTGGTCAGCATGTCGGTGCCGCTCTCCCTGATGATCGGTTTCGTCCTCGGGCTGCTCGGCTTCCAGTTCCGCTGGGTCCGCCGCATCGTCGAGCCGCTGCTCGATGTCATGCAGACGGTGCCGACGTTCGCCTATCTCATTCCGATCCTGATCCTCTTCGGCATCGGTCCCGTGGTCGGCATGGTGGCGTCCGCGATCTATGCCAGTCCGCCCATGGTCCGCAATATCATGCTCGGGCTGCAGCGGGTTCCCGACGACGTGATCGAGAGCGGCCAGATGTCCGGGTGCAACGGCTTCCAGCTCCTGTTCATGGTGCGCATCCCCGCGGCGATTCAGACGGTCATGATCGGCGTGAACCAGACCATCATGGCGGCCCTGGCGATGGTGATCATCGCCGCCATCATCGGTGGCTTCGCCGACATCGGCTGGGAGGTGCTCTCGACGATGCGCAAGGCGCAGACCGGCCAGAGTCTTCTTGCCGGGTCGGTCATCGTTCTGATCGCCATGATGATGGACCGCATCAGCCGCGGTTTTGCCGAACGTACCGGCGAGATCCACATGCCGCGCACGGGCAACTTCATCAACCGCCATCCCTGGCTTGCCTCCGTGGCCGGAGCGATCGTGACAGGCACCCTGCTTTCGCGGGCGGTTCCGGTGTTCAGCGTCTACCCCGATGCCTGGATCATCTATCCGGCCGAGGATCTCAATTCGGCCGTCTCCTGGTTCACCCGCAACTTCTTCGACACCACCGACGCGATCAAGACCTACACGCTCTACTTCTTCATGCTGCCGATGAAGATCGGACTCGAGCGGGTCGCACGCCCCAATTCCTGGGGATTCGAGATGACGGCGCTCGCTTCCGTGATCTACTGGCTGATCATTCTGGCCATCGGGGCGCTCGCGGCGAGACTGAACGGCTGGCGGGCCGCGGTCGCCGTGGCGCTCCTGGGCGTGCTCTTCTTCTACGGCGCTTCGGGGACGCCGTGGCCTCTGTTCATTGCAGCGGTGACCCTGATCGCCTGGCAGGTCGGCGGCTGGAAGGTTGCACTCTTTGCGTTCATGGGCATGGCCTTCATGCTGGTGAGCGGCGCCTGGTCGAGAGCCATGCTGTCGTTCTATCTCACCGCGACCGCCGCCATCATCTGCTTCCTTGCCGGAGGCGCCCTGGGAATCTGGGCGGCACAGAACGACCGGGTGTCCGCGGTCCTGCGCCCGATCAACGATACCCTGCAGACCATGCCGCTCTTCGTCTTCCTGATTCCGGTCGTCATGGTGTTCCTGGTGGGCGACTTCTCGGCACTGCTGGCGATCATCATGTACGCGATCGTGCCCGCGATCCGCTACACCGAGCACGGCATCCGCCAGGTCGATCCGGTGGCGATCGAGGCGGCCCGCATGATCGGCTGCACGGAGAGGCAGATCCTGTGGAAGGTCAAGCTGCCCCTGGCGATTCCGGAAATCATGGTGGGTCTCAACCAGGTCGTGATGTTCGCGCTGGCCATGCTGGTCATTGCGGCCCTGGTGGGCACCAAGGGGCTGGGCCAGTGGGTCTATGACAGCCTCACCAATGCCCGTTTCGGCCAGGGTGTCATCGCCGGGGGATCGATGGCGCTGATCGCCATGATCGCCGACCGCATCATCCAGGCCTGGGCGGCAAGCAAGAAACGCGATCTGGGCATCGCCACCTGAACCGGCCTGGCCGAATTTCCCGAATCGCCGCCCGGCATCCCGTCGGAGGTCAAGAAGGGCGGCCGGGCGGTCCCGCGTCCAGGCGGCGCGGGGCATGGCGTCACACCGGACACGGACCTTCGGTGCTGAACCAAACCATTTTCTCTCTCGTATTCACATGCTGAAACACGACGTTTCCCTTATCCCCGGTGCACCAGGGATAAGGAGAGAGAAACATGCCTGCAGGTCGCCTCACGCAACGCCGGGTCGACGCACTCGAGCCACGCAGAAAGACTTGATGACATTCGCGATGCCGAAGACATCGCCTTGCAGAAACGTGCCCGCACGCAGGCAGGATCCATGCCGGGGGTGAAAAGCCCGCTTCCGGAACCTGCGATATCCCGTTCGGGACAGTGGCCCAAGAGGTCTTCCGGCGTTACCGGCGGCACTGGAAGCCGCGCACACGGGCGGTCGATGCCGGGTTCTGCAGGAATCTGACCCTGCCCTGGTTCAGGGGCAGGCCGATCGCCGGTATCGCCCGACAGGACGTTCTGCGATGGTTTGCCTCGCTCCATGCAACGCCGGCAGCCGCGGACCGCCCGGTGATCCCCGAACAGGCCGAGGTCTGCGGCTATCGTCCCGGGGGCTCCGATCCCTGCACCGGTATCAAGCGGGTCGGGAGCGGTTCCCGGCAACCGGCGGGATTGGCCGGCTGAGCCGCGTTCCCGACCGTTATTGCGGAAGCCGTCCTCCGGGAACATCGAGCGTGCGCCTGGTTCTCCTGACCGGATGCAGGAAGCCGCCGATCCCGACTCTCCGATGATCCCGCTACCGTGAGGGGAAACTCCATCTCCCGGACAGCAAGACGGGACCGCGCACGGTCTGGCGCCTCCCGCCGGGTCCGTCCCATGGGTGCTTCCGTCACCAGGCAGGAACTTCCATCTTTCGGTAGTCACTCCCGACAGTTTCGGGTGGGAGGTCCGCTGCCATGACCTTCGTCATGCCGCCTGCCCGGGCATTCCGACGTGCGCATGACCATGCGCTACGCCCATGCCGGTGACGCCGAGATCGAGGCGGCGGCGTAAAATTGTACCATCGACAGCCCTTTGCCGGTTGTGGCGAGGGGCGGGGGATGTATGGCGTGGAGCTCCATGCGGCGGTTCGTCCGGCGGTTGTCGACAAGGGTTCGAGCCGTCACGAGGCGGCCCAGGCTGGACGGGATCGTCGATGCGCGAGGCCTTCGTTCCGCTTCATCATCCGCCGGGCCATGCCCGGGTCGACTTCGGCGAGGCGGTGGTGGAGCTGCGGGGGCAACGCGGCAAGGTCGCATTCTTCTCTGATCCTGCCCCATTCCGATGTCCTGCCCCCGGGAGACGACGGAGGCCTTTCCGGACGGCCATGTCAGCGCCTTCGCCTTCCCCGGCAGGGTCCCACGCCCGATCCTCCACGACAACACGACCCTGGCGGTGGCGCGGATTCCGGGGACCGGCACGCGCCGGTGCACGCAGGCCTTCACCCACCTGCAATCGCACTATCTGTTCCGCGACCGCTTCGGCCGGCCCGGCAAGGGCAAGGTCGAGGCCCTGGTGAAGACGGCACGGCGCCGATTCCGAAGGTGCACGAGCTGTCGGTCCCGAACGAGCGGCCGATGGCACGGCTGCCTGAAGCGTCTCGACGCGTTGGAGGCAGGTGAGCGGGCGACGGCGACGCCCTGCGCGATCTGCCGGCCGGCCTGCGAGCACATGCCGGGCCAGGTCTCGTCCACGGCCCTGGTGCGCTACCGGCTGGTGGACAACTCGGCACCGGCGGTGCACGCCCACAGGAAGGTCATGGTGAAGCGCTGTGTCGACCGGATCGGGATCGCGCCCGGTGCCGAGATCGCCGTCCGCCATCGGCGCTCCCATAGCCGCGGCGACGTCATCCACGACCCGTTGCACTATCTGTCGCTGCTGGAGGAGAGGCCGGGCGCCCTGGACCAAGCGCCGCCACTGCAGGGATGGAAGCTCGATCCGGCCTTCGACACACTGCACCGCCGCCGTCACCTGTGCCTGCTGGAGGACTTCCCGGAGCCACAGGTGACGGCAGCGGTGCAGGACGCGGGTGGCACGTCGCCTGATCGGCTTCGATGGCGTGAAGCATTTCCTGGTGACCCGCATCGAGAGACGGCCCGTGCATCTCGACCTCGCGCGCTACCCGCACCAGCCCAGCCCTTCGTCGCTACCACCCAGGCCGCCGAGTGCGCCACCCTGCTGGCCATGGCCGAGGCGACCCGCATCCTGTTCGAACATCACCTGAAGCTGCCAACCTTCCTGCGGGAATACGGGAAACCGGCGCGCCAGTGCGCGGCCGAAGACCTGGATCAAGTGCAGTTCCTGGCCCGGATGGTGAAAATGGAGATGATCGATCGCGAGCGCCGCATCAGGCAGGCCCGCTTCCGCGTCGTCAAACAGCTCGAGAGCGTCGACTTCAAGGCAGTCCCGAGCTTCGACAAGATGCTGGTGCCGGATCTCGCGAGCGGCGATGACATCGAGCGCCGCGAGAACGCGATCCTGCTCGGCCCAGGCGGCGCCGGAAGACGCATGTCGCGCTCGCCGTCTTGCCGGAAGGGCCTCTGCGTGCGCTTCACCACCGTTTCCCATCCGGTCCACGAGATGATCGGGGCACACGACAAGAAAGACTGCTCCGCCTCCAGGCCCGGCTCGCCAGGGTGAACCTGCTGATCGTCGACGAGCCCGGATAGGTGCCCCTCTCGCAGACCGGAAGCGAGCTGCTGTTCGACGTCTTCAGCCGGTGCCGCGAGACCGGCGCCACCATCGTGATCTCAGACCTGCCCTTGCCAGGAATGGACGACGGTGTTCGCCGGCGAGCGCCTCACCCACCATGTCCATATCCTGGAAATGAACGCAGAGAGCTGCCGGCTCAGGCAGAGCCGGTCCCGGCGCCGGCGATCCGTCCGAACAGACCCCGCTTGTCCCCGTGAGCCCACAGGCCCCTCCCGCGGACTACGGGGACAAGCTGGCAGCGAGCCCGCAGCGCATTGTTGCGTCGCCATTGACAGCGGGCGGGTGACGCCGAGCTCCCCGGCGGTGCGGACGAAGCTCCGGTGGCCGCCGGCCTCGAAGAATCGCAGGCAGTCGAGAGGCGGCGGGGAATAACGAATCGGGGCGCCGGGAGCCGCAGGGCTGGAAGAGAGTCATTTTTCATTCGCAATTGCACAAACACACTTTTCTCAAACGATCTCCCAGGAATGTTCCGCCGGGGCACCGTGCCGCCCATTCATGTCCGCATCGAGGGAATTATCAGCGGAAGATGAACGAGTCCGATGATATAATAATATTTACGATACCGCTATAAACAATAATAATTGCACCTATTTGAAAGTGTCTATAAGCGCGCCACGGTCAGTTTGGTGTTCCATCGACGCCGCTGACAATAACAGGTGAGGACTGGGAGAGGCGCGAGCAATGGTATCGAGTTGTGCGAAGTGGTTGGAGTCTGTCCGTGCGACCCTGATCAAGAGCGCCGAGCGCATGACTGCGCCTCGGGTGCGGGAGCAACGCCGCCTGACGCCCCGCCGGGGCGGCCGCCCCCCATCTCAGACCGTGTCCGCCGCGGCGGCCTTGGCACGCCTCGCCGGCTCCGCCCGTGCGCTGGCCGCCGCGGCGCTGCTCGCGATCACCGGCGCCCTCGCCCTGCCGGCGACCGCCGAGGCGCAGACCGCCACCACCCTGGTCAGCAACTTCGGTCAAGGAGGATCTACATCAGGTACCAGCCCGCACCCATCCCGGACATTCTGCCATGGCGCTGGTCGACGAGCGCGGTCACAAATATCTCACCGCCGAGGAACGGGCCGGTTTCCTCGAAGCCGCCAGGCGCGCCGGCCCGGTTGACCAGACCTCCGGGCTCACCTCGCCTGCACCGGGGCAGGTGTTCAGCATCCCGGGCTGTTCCCAATCCTTCAACCCATTCAGCGCCTTGCCGGGGAATCGCTGCGCTGCCCTGGGTTCCGCGTCGCCGGGAGACAGAAATCGATCGTGTTTCCGAGCTTGTCGACGACACGGTACAGATACGCCCACTTGACACGGACCTTGATGCAGGTCTCGTCGATGCGCCGGCAACGCGACTGCGACCGGCGCAGACATCCGGTGCGAAACGTCGTGCCCGGCGACAGATCGTGGAGTGGCCCACCGCGACGCCTGGCTCGGTCATCATTGCTTCGAGATCGCGGCAACTGACCGTGTGCCGGCAGTACCGGCGCACCACCCAAACCGGCAATGCACCAACACTCAACCTGGACCAATCAGTGGAAAGCTCGTGAAAGGATTGAACCTCGGAATATCGAAGAATGTTACTCTGTGATCGGTTCTGGAGACTTGTCGGTACACGAGGAACGACACAACGGTTCAGGACTCTATTCGACCATCCTGGGGCTGTGTCCACGGTGAATCATAGACAAACGCTATCTGCGGCGCGCGCGGTATCGGCATGTCTGCGAAGGGTACGTCAATGACCACCGGCGCCTGACATTCCAGCGCACGCGGAATCAGCGTTTCCAGGTCCATGGGATTGTCCGCCCTCATGCCGACCGCGCCGAAGGACTCGGCGAACTTGACGAAGTCCGGATTGTGCAAGTCAGTCTCATAGGTCCCGCCGAACACCTCGTCCAGATCACGGGCAACATTGCCATAGGAGTCATTCCTGAAGACAACAACCGTGACATTGATGCCGTACTTGACCGCTGTGGAAAGCTCCGACGAGTTGAACATGAACCCGCCGTCTCCGACCATGCACACCACGGGACGGTCGGGCTTGGCCACCTTCACGCCGAGCGCTGTAGGGAACGCGTAGCCGAGATTGAACTGGTATCCGGAGTCGATGTACGTCTTCGGGTGTTTCACCTTGTAATGTGTACGGGCGTAGTAGCCGAACTGTGTGACGTCCCAAACTACGAAAGCATCCTCGGGGATGCCTCTCTGGATGGCCTCCAGGACCGCATACTGCGGCTCCTTGAGACGGATGTCATAGTACGCGATGAGGCGCCGGGCGGCGACGACCGCCTCAGCGGGGGATGGGCGATCCCCCGCTCCGGCTTCGACGAGGAAAGGCAGGAACGCCTCGATGGTCGCTCTGGCATCGCCATGCAGGGGGATGGTGTTGGACTGAATTCTGGTGAGTTCGGTGTCATCGATGTTGATGTTCACGAGGGTGGATGATTCGCCGGCCGGAAAGCCCAGCGAAAAACGCGCGCCGATCCCGATGACGATGTCGGACGACTGCATCACCTCGTAAAGCTGGTTCATCTCCTGTTTCTCTCCCCGAGGGCTGAAACAGGAGCCATAGGAGAGCGGATGGTCGTCCGGTATGGTCCCCTTGCCGCCGCTGGAGGTGACGACAGGGATGTTTGTCGCTTCGGCCAGTTTGATGAGGGCTTGTTCCGCGTCGGACCGCGCCACTCCGCCACCAGCGTAAATCAGGGGCAAGCGAGCCCGGGCGATGAGTCGGGCAGCTTCGCGAAGCTGTTCCGGGCTGGGCACGATTCGCGAGACCGGAGCCGGATTCCGCAACTCGACTTCCTCCCGCTCCACTCCGGTTTCGGGCGGAACTTCAATGAGGACGGGCCGCGCACGACCGGTACGCATCTGCCTGAACGCTTCCGTGACGGCATCAGGCATTTCGCGGGGCCTGAGTACCCTTCGGCGCCACTTGGTCACGGGACGCACCATATCCGGCTGGTCCGGAATTTCATGCACCGCCCCGAGGTCCTTGCCAATTCGGTCGCGCGGAATCTGGCCGGCTATCACAAGAACGGACGAGGAGCGGGCGTACGCGGTAGCCAGGCCGGAGGCGGCCTTGTAAGGACCCACTCCCGGGACCACCAAGGCTACCCCTGGTTTTCCCGATGCGCGGGAATAGCCATCGGCCATGTAGGTCGTGGCCTGTTCGTGGCGTGTCGTGATCATTCGGATACCCGGTTCGTCCCGTATTGCGACGACGATTCCGTAAATCTGTATGCCCGGAAGACCGAACACGATCTCGACGCCTTCATTTACGAGGGACTTCACCAGGGCTTCGCCCCCGCTCATTGTCACCATGCGATGTCCATTCCTCACCAGGGATGATCAAAACCAATAACAGCCGCACTCCAACGCTGTTACCACAGGACGGTCATCGTCAGTACCGGGTGCGTTCCCGATGACGAAGGCGACGCAATGGTTTTTATCGTGTTCTGGATGGAGAGCCTCTCCGATGGCGAATCGACACTTCTCAGGCAACAGTGAATGCGTAAGCCCGCCTCCATGAAGCGCCTGGAAGACCTCGGCAGGGTTCGGTTGTCGCCACAGTTGCCGTGTAACATTCCTACAGCCTGAGCGAACGGGAGTGTTGGGTTTCCCGGGCAAGGAGTCCGTTGTGAAGCACCACGTCGTTGACGGAGTCTGGCGGCTTGGGCGACCCCGACTTATGGCCCGGCGCCGGTTTTGGTCCTGACGATGGTGTTGATGTCTTTCTCAGGGCGACTGCGCGTGTCGCATCCGGAAACGGGTGTCAGGCAACGGTCCGGGTGCGGCTGGACCATGCCGCGGAATCAATGCCGTATTTCTTCAGCATCGCCCTTCTACTTGCTGATTGCGACCGGCGAGTGCTCATCATTGCCGGGCGCGAAGACATAGCCTAGAAATCGCAGAAGCAGTTGCGCCGCCAGCAAGGAGGTTGCACCGGTTGCATCGTAAGGCGGCGCCACTTCGACCAGATCAATCCCGACAACCTGCCCGCGTTTTGCCACGCCGCGCAGAAGATCGATCACCTCTTCATACATAAATCCACCTGGACTGGGTGAGCCGGTTCCCGGCGCGATCGCGGGATCGAGCCCATCGATATCAATCGTGCAATAGTATCGCTCTCCTTCGGGAATGAGCTCCAGCACACCGTCCACACCGAGTTCGCGCACCCTGCGCATCGTCACGATTTCGGACCCTGCGGCACGGGCCTCCTCGTAACTGGCGCGGCCTGAGAACGTGAAGTTCCGCATGCCGATCTGGGTCATGCCCGTGACATGGAGTTGTTCGGAGGCGCGCCGCATGGGCTGGTTGTGGCCCATCGTCACCCCTTCATGGTCTTCTCCGAAGTCGAGATGGGCGTCAATCTGGATGAGGTGGACCGGCAGTTGGTCCGAAAAGGCGCGGATGCAGGGGATGTGAATGGAATGGTCGCCGCCAAGGACGACGGGCAAGGCACCGCAGGTCACAATCCTGCGGACGTCTTTCTCGATGTTGGCGAAGCTGCCCGCCACGTCGGTGTGGATGATATCCGCGTCACCGGCATCCACCATGCGCACCATCTCGCGTGAAAGATGATACTGGTCGTCTTCCGGTGCGTATGCCCCCTCCGGGCCAAAGGCAAACAGGGTTGACGCCTCGCGGATCGCCCTTGGGCCGAACCGCGCGCCGGGCCGATACATCGTTGCCATGTCCAAGGGTGCCCCGAAAATCGCAACATCAGCATCGAGCTGATCCAGATCCGTGCAGATCGGTTGCTTGGCGAAGCTGCAGATACCCCGGATTGGCAGGTCCATGAGATCACTCCACTGGAAGGCGCACTGTCCTGAAGTCTCCGGGCATAGGCCTGCCCGAACTTCAATGCCCGGCGCCGCACCGTATCACAGGAAACATCAATGCCACGTTCTCGGCAGCTGCGGGGAAACCGGAAATCGAGCCAGACAGCGTGTTGGATGATCCCGGGTGGATGTCGGTGTCCGGTATGGGAGATTTTCTGTATCCCGCGACATCGCTGCGCCAACAGCAACAGGTCACCCTGCGGCAATCCTGCAGATCCCGGACGTTGCCGGTCGCCGACCTGTCAGCCCCGAATGGTTCCCATCGGCGGTCCCGACTGTAGGTTCCGCGATCCACCAGCCGGTAGCGTGCTGGAGAGTCGGTGAAGACGCGCAAGCCTGAGCGGACACCGGGCATCGTAAGCCGAACCCGTACGCCGTATCGCCCCGCAATGGCCGGTCATGATCCTGACGGGCAGGAAACCGCCTCAGCTTTCCATGCCCCAGTCCGCGAGCACTTCGTGGACCATGACCACATGGGCAAACATGTACGCCATGGTGACGAGCGCGCCATCGTGCCGTTGACGATCGAGTTCCCCGATCGCATCCGAGACGACGAAGGTACGGTAGTCCCGCTGTCCGGCGTCACGAACCGTGGATTCAACACACATGCTGCTTGTCACACCGCAGACCACAAGCGTCCTGATGTCGAGATTGCGCAGAACCGCTTCCATCCCGGTGCCGTAGAAGGCGCTGGTTCGGTTCTTGTCGAAGACATGATCATGTTCCCCCGGAACAAGCTCATCGACGAGAGCCGCGTCCCAGGTGCCGATGACACAGGCGCTGACACCTTTCAGGGAAGGTCGGATTTCATGGGGCATGATACCCCGGTCAGAGTAGTCTCGACGGTAGACATTGCGGCTGAAGATTACGGGCACATCCGATTGACGGGCTGCGACAACGAGACTGCGGCAAGGTTCTACGGCAGCCTCGCACATGCCGGTGTCCTTGCCCATCTGGCTGAGTGAACCGTCCCGATGACAGAATGCATTCTGCATGTCGACCACGACCAGAGCCGTGCGTTCGGTTCCGATGATATGCATCTCGATCTCCCCCTTGCTCTTCCCGACCCATGTTGGAATCCGGTGTCGCTGGTTCGTGACACGCACGACCGGGCCGGCCGGGGTCTAGTCGCGTCCGACAAGTTCCTGGTTGAGGTGGTGACCAGGGCGCTCTCCCACACCCGGTCGTTCCATCGCGAACGTGTCGTCGACCACAGCGTAATCCATGTAGCCAAGCCGTGCGATGGGCCGTATCCCGTTTATGTCGACTCGTCCGTCGATCAGCGCTTCGTCCTTGATGTGCACGCCGACGACCGTTCCGAAGACGACGACTGTTGCGGCTTCCGGGTCCGTCGCCGGAAGGCGCACGCTCATCAGGTATCGGCATTCGAGATGTATCGGTGAACGTTTCACACGTGGCGGTGCAACCAGGTGCGATGGCGCCATCTCAAGCCCGGCAAGGTCGGTCTCGTCGACTCCCCGAGACAGGTATGCCGACGTCAGATTCATCTCTTCGCGGAGATTCCAGGTCGCCATGTTGATCACGAACTCACCGGTTGTTTCCGCATTGTGGCAACTGTCCTTGAGCCCGCCGTCGGCGTGTGTGCCGACGGTACAGAACATCACCTGCGGCGGGCGGGTTCCCACGCCATTGAAGAAGCTGAAGGGTGCAAGATTGGTTCGGCCTGCGCTGTCGCGGGTTGTTACCCAGCCGATGGGCCTCGGAACGATGCAGCTGAGGAAGGGGTCGTGTGGTAATCCGTGATCATTGGCCGAAGTCTCGTAAAACACTGTCGGTCCCCCCCTTCTCCGATTCAGATAGCCGGCTCCGTCCCCGGACGCCGACTTTGCCGAAGACGCAGTCGAATCCCGAACCGGTCAGGGATTCACGCGACCGCGTCCGAGCCGACGCGCACCAGAGTCTTGCCGATGTTGCGTCCGCAAAGCATGTCGATGAAGGCTCGCGGCGCGTTCTCCAGTCCCTCTGTCACATACTCGTAGTACTTCAGGCGGCCCTGCGCAATCCACGCATCCAGCTGCGCTACGGCTTGCGGAAATCGCGCCGCGTAGTCGTGAACGACGAATCCCTCCATCCTCATCCGCCGACCCAGGATGTAACCCTGCGGTCGCAGTCCCACGTGCGAACCGATCGGCTTGTCGTAGTCGGCGATATGACCGATGACTACCCAGCGTCCTCTGTCGTTCATGTGCGGAAACACGCGATCCGCCAGATCGCCGCCGACCATGTCGAGGTATACGTCGACGCCCCGGGGACAACACCGGGAAAGCGCGCGATCGAATTCGTCCCTGTTCCGATAGTCGACCGCCGCATCAAACCCGAGATCGCGAACGACGAACCGGGCCTTTTCCTCGGATCCCACCAGGCCGACGGCCCGGCAGCCCCTGATTCGGGCGATCTGACCGGCGATGCTCCCGGTCGCACCCGCCGCCGTCGAGACCAGAATCGTCTCGCCCGCAGTGATGCGACCGACATCCAGGAGCGAGAAGTAAGCCGTCATCCCGGTGCGTCCCAGAACGCCCAACGCGGTCGAAACACAGGCGCGTCCCGGATCCACCTTGACAATGCCGGCGGCGTCATCGGTCCGGTCTCCGGCTCCGTCGGTCACCGCATAAAGCTGCCAGCCCAGTTTTGCCTCGACAATTTCACCTGCACGAAATCCCTGATGCCGGGTCTCGACCACTTCCCCGACCACGGCGCCGGGTACCACCTCTTCGAGACGCAGGGGCGAACCGTACTGGCCGTGGAACTCGCTCGGGTCCCGCATGCGAAGGCGCTGCCAGGGATCGAGGGAAAGATAGATGCTGCGGACAAGAAATTCGCCTTCCCGTGGTCTTTGGAGCGGCACCTGCACGATGCGAAAGTCGCTCTCCTCCGGCAGACCACGCGGGTACGAAACAAGCCGGACCTGTCTATTCTCTTCCATGCTCCCGGACGAGTCATTACGGCGTTCAATAGCCGGCCGTGACATCCCGGACATCCCCGGCTTTGCTGATCTCCCGTGAGGCGGCCAGGAGGGCGCGTGCGGCCTCGTCTCCGCGAACCCGGCCCGCCAGTCTGAGGAACTTCGCCTCGAGTTCCGCATCGGACATGGGGTTTTCAGGGCTGCCGCGAATTTCACGGTAGCGCATCGACTTCCGGAATTCCGCACCCCGGGCCCTGATCACGACCTCGATCGGTACGTCCGGATTGCCAAGGGCCCTGCCGGTCGCCCACATGGCCACCGCTTCAGGATGTTCACCGACGACGACTTTCTTCGTGAAGTCATGTCGACGCACATCCTGCAAGGCCTCGGGCGTGACCCACTCCGGTCCGGATTGATAGCCGAGAAGCGCATTCGCGATGATCCAGGGGACGCTGAACAATCCCTCGAAGTAGGAGTGAGGCGCACGGCAGCCGAACGGATAATCACGGTAGAAACGGTGGGCATTGACGATGACCTCCTCGATATCGTCAAGACCGATTGCGTTCTCTTCAACGATTTCGAGTGCGAGCTGAATGGCGCCGGTACTCGTGCGCGAACCGAGCCAGGGCTTCAGGTGAAGCTCGTTGGAGACGTGATCGCACCGCTCCGGAGCAAACGCCGCCAGCCTCTCGAGGTCGTAGAGTCCGTCCTGTTCCATGGTATTGGGCGGACCTTCCACGCCGCTCTTGGTCAGCAATGCCGCCTGGATTCCAAGCTGGCAGATCATCAGGTTGTACATCGAGCCCAGACCCGTGAACACGTTGAGCTTCAGCGACAGGTCCATGGCGGGTGGTTCGATCAACCATGCGATGCCTATCGCGTTGTTCATCTGATCGGCATCGAATTCGAGCAGCTTGCCGGCGCAAACCGCGACGCAGACAGGTGTATGCTTCTTTGTGTTGACGTATCCGTGACGGTCCTTCGCGCGCGCCGCCTTGTAGAATACCGCATTGAGCTCATAGGCGATCGCAACTGCCGTGACGACGTCTCGCCCGCTTGCACCCAGTCGTTCGCCCATCGCGATGCCAGCATGCGCAAGGGCGTCGAACAGATGGTCGCCTGGCCCACTTTCCATCATGTTCGAGTTGTATGCCAACGTGGAATTGACCCCCGCGGCAAGCCCGGCCGACACCCTTCGGCCATCGCCGAGAATTGTCGATTCCTCAAGTCCGCCAACCGATGTCGCATACTGCAGGAAGGGCGACGAAACGAACTCGTATCCCATGTGTGCGACGCCGATCGAATCCAGTATCGCCCGGTCCATCGCGGATACGACGGCTGTGTCCAGATCCGTGAAGCGGACGTCCGCAAGCGCGCGGCTGACAGAACCGGTCAGGCCATCATTGGGCATGAGAGTATCCTCGCCTGTCGGGACCCACCTTCATCCACCAAACCACACATGGCACAGAATTTCAAAGCCCGGTCGTCCCGTCGGGCAGACGCTTTCCCCGGATCAGCGGGACACGAACCGGCAGCACCGGACGGGCGCCCCGAATTCCGATTCCGATCGTTCGGCATGTTACTGCCGCGACTGGTGGGTGTGTTGCGACTTGAGCGCATCTTTTCCCTGGCCCATGTACTCCAGAAACAACTGATGGTCGTCGCGAAATTCGTCGACAGGACCCTGCGCCACGACGCATCCCTGACGCGCCACATACACGTAGTCCGCGACCCGCAGCGCGACCCTCACGTTCTGCTCGACAATGAATATCGTCTCGCCGCGCGCCTTCAGTTCGGCAATGATCCCGGCAATCTCGTCCACGACGACCGGAGCAAGGCCAGCGGTCGGCTCGTCCATCAGCAACAGCTTCGGCTGCGACATCAGGGCACGGGCCGTGGCAAGCATCTGCTGTTCGCCCCCCGACAGGTTTCCGGCGCGTGTCCTCACACGGTCCTTGAGCCTTGGAAAGTGTCCCAGGATTCCTTCGAGTCGTGGCTTGCGTTCACGTTTGGGACATTGCGGCATCCCGCCCAGGAGAATGTTTTCCTCGGTCGTCATTCCGGGGAACAGCTCGCGATGCTGCGGAACCATCGCGATCCCGCGTCTGAATATCTCGTGGGGCTTGAGGTTCTCTATGGCTTCCCGCTCGAACCGGATCGAACCTTCCTTGACACCGAGCATGCCCACGACGCATTTCATCGTGCTCGACTTGCCGCAACCGTTGCCGCCGAGAAGCGCGGTTACCTTGCCGGTCTCGACGCGAAGGCGCATTCCGAAGAGGACCTGCAGGCTGCCGTAACCTGCGACGATGTCGTTGACGTCAAGCAACGTTCGACGCCTCCGTCCCCAGGTACGCATGCCTCACCACCGGATCTCCCATGACGTCCTTGCCGGTTCCCTCGGCTATAACCCTGCCCTTGTCCAGAACCGTGATGCGGTCCGAGACATCGATGACAAGGGAAATCACGTGCTCCACGAGAAGGATGCTGAGCTTTCTGTCTTCCTTCAGCCTGATCAGGATTCCGTTGAGAGCCTCCACGGCGGGCACGCTCAGGCCTGCACAGGGTTCGTCCAGCATCAGCATCTTGGGTTCCGGAACCAGTGCCCGCGCCAGTTCGAGCAACCGTTGCTGGGCAATCGTCAGGGTGCCGGTTTCTCGAAGGATCAGGTGTTCGATGCCAAGGAAGCTCATGACTTCACGGGCCCTGTCGCGGGCCGTCCGGTCGGGCGAAGTGCCGCCGCCGAGGTTCAGTACCGACTTGAGAGGATTGGCCGGAATGTTGAGGTGCATTCCGACCAGAACGTTTTCGAGTGCCGTTCGATTGTGCATCAGGCGAACATGTTGAAAGGTTCTCCTGAGGCCCAGTCCGGCGCGTCGGTGCACCGGCAGCGCCGCAATGTTCTGACCGTCGAATTCAATATGTCCGTCCGTCTCCACGACGCCGGATATGGCGTTGAAGAGTGTCGATTTGCCGGCGCCATTGGGGCCAATGATTCCCCGTATCTCGCCTCGCGGCACCGCCAGGGAAACGTCCCTGACGGCCACGACGCCACCAAAACTCACCGACAGGTCGTGGATATCGAGAAGGGGTTTCACACGGATATCCTTGTGCTAGCCGGAAGGGAGCCGCGCCGCCGGTGTCTCACCGACCGTGCCGGGCTCCAGAATTTCCTCGCGCCAGCCTCGAACGAGAACCTCCGGGGGCAGGATCCGCCGGTCGATAAGAAATCCGGCGATACCCTTCGGCATGAACAGTATGACACCGATCAGAAGGACTCCGTACATCATTTCCTGGGCGGATTGCGCTCCGCGCAGCACCTCCGGAAGCATCGTCAGGAAAACCGCACCCAGAAGCGCCCCGGAGAGCGTTCCCACGCCACCGACCATGACGATCGCGAAGTGCAGGACAACCTGCAACAGATTGAATGTGTCGGGAGCGACAAAACGCACGGCCAGTGCAAAGAGACCGCCTCCGATGCCCGCATAAAAGCCGCTCAGTGCGAAGGCGAGAGTCTTGTAGAGGGCAACATTGATCCCGTTGCACCGGGCGACGAGTTCGTTTTCGCGGATCGCTATGAATGCCCGCCCGTAGCGAGAGACGAGAATGGACCTGGCAAGCAGGACCATCGCGAAGGTGACGACGACAATGACACCGAATGCCGTGCCATCGTTGTCGAGCTTGATTCCGAAGAAAATCGGCGCCGCAACCTTGACGCCGTCGGTTCCCAATGTGACGTCTCTCCAATGCAGAAACAACCAGTAGCAGAGCTCGGCGAAACCCATGGTCATCAATCCGAGATAGACGCGGCGCAACCTCAGTGCGGGCAGGCCGACGACGCACCCGACCAGGGAGCAGAGCACGCCGGCGATCGGAAGCGAAACCCAGTACGGTACGCCGAAGTGGCTGCCGAGCAAGGCCACCGTGTACGCGCCGATACCCATGAATGCCGCGTTTGCGAAAGCGAACTGCCCCGCAAAACCGAGAACGATCATCTGCCCCACGGCGACGACCACATAGACCAGGATCAGGTTCAGAAGGTACTGAAAATAGGGATTGGTCGCCATGCTGACGAGGCAAAGTGCCACGAACAGCGCAGGAATGAACAGGCGGTGAGTGAACAGGTGTCTGGCCAGCATCGCCATCACACCCGGGTAATTTCTTTGGAACCGAACAGTCCCCTCGGCCAGAACATGAGCACGACCATGATCACGAGAAATGCGGAGAGATCGATCAGGGCGGTGGCCACGTAAAATCCGAACAGTATCTCTATTACTCCAATCAGGTAGCCACCGATGATCGCTCCAGGGATGCTGCCGAATCCTCCGAGCACCGCGGCGGCGAACGCCCGGATCAGGATGCGCACGCCCATGTCAGGATAGAGCGACGTGATCGGCGCCGAAAGAATTCCGGCGGCCGCGCCCATCATGGAAGCCAGACCCCAGGTGGTCGCGAACACGAGCCCGATATTGATGCCGCTGTACTGGGCGCCAAACATGTTCTCCGCGGTCGCCCTCATCTGTTTTCCAAGATCGGTGAACACGAAGAGAAAAAGAAGCGCCAGCGTGAGGAAAAGTGACGCGGCGATGGTCACCAGGTTCTGCGACGCAAAGATGAGGTCATAGATGATGATGGGGGTTCCGCCGAACATGGGCGGAATCGTGTACACGTCCTGGGCGAACGGAATTCTGAAGAGCCCCTTCAGCATGAACGACAGTCCCACTGTCACCATGACGAGCGTCATGTGAGGGTAATGCGCGATCGGCCGTATCAGGCTTCGCTCGATGGCCAGTCCGACGAGTCCGCCGGCGAGCATCGCGACCAGGAAGGAAACGGGGTAGGACAGGTCCAGGAACGTGTATGCGGAGTAGCCGATGAAGGCACCGGCCATGAAGATCTCCCCGAACCCGAACTGCACCATGTCCTGTGCCTTGTAGATGAGCACGAGGCCAAGGGCGACCAGTGCATAGAGACTGCCGTTTGCCAGTCCTGCGGTTACGAGGATTGTAAGCTCCGTCATCTGCCGTGCGTGCTCTCCGGGGTCGAACGCATTGCCCGCGGCGTCTCAGCCGGAAGGCGTGCGGATCGTTGACGCAGCCGGGACGAAACCCGAACAGGCTCGCCAGTCCGGCGCCAGGCCAGGACGGGACGAATGCCCCCGGGTTGCCGGGAGCAGACCGTTCATATCGGTGGATCGGAAAAACGGAGCCGGACGCATTGTTCCGGCTCCGCCATCCCTGCCTGTGTCGACAACATCGACTCAGATATCCTGGTGGAAGATTACAACGTGCTCGGATCTTTCCACGTCGGACCCATGTTCACGACCCGGCCATCCGGAAGCAGTGTCCAGACCGTCGGATCGTTGCACCCCTGATGGCTGTTCGCCGAGAAACTGACCGAGCAGGACGCACCGTGGTCGGTCAGGTCCTCGATGTTCTCCATTGCCTCGATGAAATTCTCGCGCGTCAGGTCCGGGCCCGCCGCTTTCAGGGCCTCGATGACCACGGTTGCCCCTGCGACACCCTGGTAGGCGACGGATTTCCGGATGTCGTCCGGGAAGTGCCTGTAGCGAATGCCTTCCCACTTCTCCATCTCCGGGCTGCCGAACGGCCCGGCGATGACCGTGATGCCGTAGAGATCCCGAAGCGCTTCCCTGTTCCCGACACGCTCGACGAGATCGACGAGATCCGGCGTCGACACGATGATCGCCGGCGAGTCTTCAGATGCCGTCCTGAGCCCGTACTTCCAGGCATCACGGATCAGGGTCGCGGCCTCCGTAGGATAGTTGACGAGAATGATCACATCAGGATCGACACCCTGCAGTTTGAGCACCTGGGCAGTGGCGTCAGATGCGTTCGCCTCCAGGGTTTCGCGTGCAACGACCTCGATACCCTGCTGTTCGAACAGCTCGCGCATCGGTCGAATCTTGGTTTCGGCCCAGTCGTTGTTGCGACCCACGATCGCCACTTTTTCCACGCCGGGCATCGATGCCGCGAATCGCGCCATACCGTGCCCGTCAACGCTCCCCGTCATCTGAACAGTGAAGATGTTCTTCTTCACCGGTGCGGAGAGGCTGTCCATCGTTGCCGCCATCAGCAGATGGGGCACACCCGACTTGACCACCTCTTCGGTCGTCGCCGCCACCGCGGTGCTGCAGGTGCCGCCGTGGATCATGAAGACTTCGTCCTGGTGTATCAGCTTCTTGACCGCCGCAAGCGCCTTTGTGGCCTCGCATGCGGAATCCTCCTGAATGAACTCGAATGTGCGTCCGTGCACCCCGCCCATTTCGTTCTGTTCCATGTAAACGGAGATCGGGCCGTTGTTGACGGGTTGACCGTGAATTGCAGCACCTCCGGTCAGCGGTCCGAATAGACCGATCTTGATTGTCGTGTCGGTCACTCCCGTTTCGGCATGCGCACCCAACGGGACCAATCCGACGACAAGGCCGAGCAGCGCGGCTTTCAAAACCGGACCGTTCGCCTTCTGTCGACGCGTTATCCTCATGATCTTCTCCTCCCTATGGTTTCTGCGGGAGGTCACGTTGACGTCCCGTAGATCTGCTTCTAGGCTGAGAGATGAGCCAAGACGTGGGCTATGCCATTTGACCAGCAGGTACGTCTTGAACGATTGGCTCAACCACGCCCACAGGTCATCGTGTCAGGTCGATCGTTGCGAAAGATGACACAAGTCGCCATGCAGTAGGGCCCCATTTCATGTAATTGAGCCCAAAAACTGACAGGAGCCTATACCAGTGGGAAACAGGCAGTCAATGGAGGATCAGAGGCAGCAGGCCGGAACGAACATGGCTGCTCTGTGCAGCTGGGCGGCCGGAACGGAGTTCGAGCATATCCCCGAAACCGCCCTGCGCCGGGCTGTTGCGGTGATCGGTGACAATCTCGGCGCCATCGTCGCATCGCGCGATGAACCGGAGGTCGCGCTCGCACAAACCCGAATTCTGGAGGCGGCGCATCGGCCGGAGGCAACCGTGTTCAGGGGCGGCCGCCGACGCGCGGAACGGACGATGGCAGCCCTTGCGAACGGTATCGCGGGCAACGGAGCGCAACTCGACCCCGGCTACCGCAAGTCGCCGTGCCATGCAGGCCTCTATATCGTGCCGGCCCTGCTCGCCGAAGCGGAAGCGACCGGCATCCCTGTCTCGGACGTGCTTCGCGCCGTGGTGATCAGCTTCGAGATCACCACGCGTGTCGCTCGATCCTGGCCATTCGGGACGGAAAAACTCTATCCCGCGGCAGTCTTCTGCTCGCTGGGTGCCTCTGCCGCGGTCGGAGTGGCAAGACGCCTGTCGTCAGACGCCTTGCTCGGTGTGCTGGGGGCGGCTGCCACGCTCATCCACGTCGGCCCCTTTCGACACTCCGTCGATGGCCTTCTGGTCTGCAATGCCTGGGCCGGCTCCGGCGCATGGTGTGGCATGATGGCTGTCGACTGGGCCGGCATGGGGTTCTCCGGAACAGGTGAAAGCCTCCACGATGTCTATGCGGATGTGCTCGGAGCCCAGGCGCAGCCAATGCGTCTCGTTGAAGGACTTGGTGAAGAGTGGGCTATCGAATACAGCTTCCACAAACAGTACAGCAGTTGCCAGTACACACACTCGGCGATCGAGGCCAGTCTTGCACTGCGTGAAGAACTTCCCGCGCACCGGCTGCCGGACGCCATCGCACAGATCGCAGTGGAGGCCTCGTCTCTCGCCCTGAGCCTCGACAATGACGAACCGGAGAATGGGCTCGCAACGCGCTTTTCCATCCAGCACGCTGTTGCGGCACCCCTGGTGTTGGGTCATTCCCGTCCGGAGGCGTTTGGCAGCGCTGCGCTCGCCTCCGCAAGTATTCGGTCCTTGCGCCGCAAGATAACCCTCAGGGAATTCGAACCGACGCTACCGCCACCGCATGACCGGCCCGCCCGGATCACAATCACCCTCGACAACGGCCAACAGATCACCCGGCAATGCCTGAGCGCGAAGGGCGGACCTGACCGGCCCTATTCCGACGAGTATCTGTTCGGCCGCCTGCACACGTGGCTCGCCCCGGTGTACCCGAGACTCGCCCCCCGCCTCCATGATCTCAGCAATCTCGGACGCTCCGACCTGCAGGCGGGATGGGATGCGTTCCTCTCGCGCATGATCGGAGACTGACCGGAGCGCGATCCGGCCCGCAGCGACGCAACAACGGGCGAATTCCCGAGTTTCAAAGGTGTCGGTGGCGTATCCGGCCGCCGTTCATCACGTATCCTGAAAGTCGGGATGGTCTTGCCGGCTTGAGCGGGACCGGTTCCGGCTGTCATGGATTGCTGACCCGATCGTCTGCCTCGTGACGGTAGAGAGCCAGACCGTGACAATGCCATCACGGCGTCTGGGCCCGCCCGCGCCACCGGCGACAGCCTCAAGATGCCGGCCGGCCTTCTTCTCCGGGGGCAGCACGAATCGCGAAACCTGTCCCGCGCGGTCCGGTCTGATCATACCGCGCCCGGAAGGCGCGCGCTGTTGAAGAGCCGTCGACGCCCTTCAATTCAGGGAGTCAATCGAGCTTGTAGATCCTGCGGGCATTTTCGCGCAGAAAAAGGCGTTTTGCTTCCTCCCGCAGGTTCAGATTCTCGATTTCCCTGCGCGTGCGTTCGAAATCGAGCACCGGAAAGTCCGTGCCGAATATCACCTTCTGACGGCCGTAGGTGTTGGCGAATTGAATGAACTGCGGAGGCCAGTACTTCGGAGAGTGCGCATCCGATCCGATGAAGACATTGGGGTGTTTCCAGGCCATTGCAATCATTTCGTCTATCCAGGGAACGCCGAGATGAATGCCGACGAGCTTCAGCTCGGGAAAATGGCAGGCGACCGTGTCGAGTGTGATCGGACGTCCGACACTGCGGCGTGGATAGTCGGGAGCATAGATGAGCGACTGACCGACCTGGAGCTGAATCGGAACGTCAAGTTCCACGCATTTGGCATAGAACGGATAGTACTGTGCACCATCGGGTGCAATCTCGAACCAGTGCGGGTAGGAATGGGCGCCGACGAACCCCAGATCCTCGACCGCGGCCTGGAGTTCACGCACACCCTTCATGCCTTCGGTCGGGTCTATTCCGGCCAGTCCGCAGAAACGGTCCGGGTGCTGGCGAACGGCATCGGCAACGAGGTCGTATGGCAGGTGGTAGCAGGCTGCCGGACCCAACGATCCGGCCTTGGTGGCAATCAGGAAGGCCCTCTCGATGGCTGCGGCATCCATGCGCCGCAACATCTCTTCCAGTGTGATTCCCGCTGTGGTCGCGCTGTCGACACCGATCTTGTGCCTGAAGAAACCGTCCCGCCAGCCCGGCCTGTATCGCACTGCCTCCTCTGTCCAGAGGTTGACGACCGCATCGATCGCCTGGATGGCATCCGGTGGCCGGGTCATGGAGGCCTCGCTACGCCGCGCCGTTCCGGGCACCGGGATGACCGGCCGCCGCCGCGCAGAATTCGCACACAGGGATCGGCAGAGTTCCGATCACAATCCGAGTTCCCTGGCGATGATGTTGCGCTGTATCTCGTTGCTCCCCTCTCCGAACGAATACAGGCGCGCGTCCCGCCACAAACGCTGCATGTCGCTCTCGGCCGCGTATCCCGCACTTGCCAGGATCTGCATGCCCTGGTCGGTCACGAACTGCAAGGTCTCCGTCGCGACGACCTTGGCCTGGGCCGCCTCACGCCGACACGGTCGATTCTCGCCGATCAGCCACCCGAGATGCCAGGCCAGCAGACGTGCCTGGTCGACCCTCATCTGCATGTCGGCGAGCCGATGCCGTATCACCTGGAACCCGCCGATCGGCCTGCCGAACTGGTGGCGTTCGCGGGCGTGATCGAGTGCCATGTCGACAACCGACTGGGCAGCGCCGGTGACACTGGCCGCCATGCCCGCCCGGGCATGGTGAAGCGTTCCCATCAATTGGCGAAAACCGCGATTTTCCTCGCCCAGAAGTGCGTCTTCCGGAACGTTGACATCGTCGAAACCGATGTCGAAACACGGCAGACAATTGTTTCCGACTTTCTCCAGCGGCGTCATGTGAACGCCGGTCCTGTCCGGAGGTACCAGGAATAACGATATGCCATCGGCCCCGCTGTCGAGGGGGGCGGTGCGACATACGACGATCATCGCCGCTGCCGCCGAAGCATCACTGATCCAGGTCTTGCGACCGGAAATCGTCCATCCCTGTCCGGTTCGCCGCGCGCGCGTCGTGACCGAGGCGGCGTCCGAGCCCGCCCCCGGCTCGGTGAGTGCCAGGGCGAAGAATGCCCTTCCGTCGATGATGTCCGGAAGATGACGGTCCTTTTGCGTCTCGCTCCCGTACATAAGCAGCGACATGCCTCCAAAACATACTGCGCGATTGAACAGGGAGGATGCCATGAGGGCATGGTAACCGAGGCGTTCCTGCACCAGCACCACCGACTCCCAGGAGACGGCGAGACCACCATTGTCGACAGGAAACGGCATTGCCAGGATACCCGCACTGCCCAGGGCCGGCAGCAGGTGATAGGGTGGCGCGTGCTCCCGGTCATGACGGCGAACAGCTGCCGGTGGCAAGTGCCTTTCTATCAGCCGGTCGACGGTATCCAGTATCTGCTGCTGTTCCTGGCTGACAGAAAAATCCATGCTTCCTCCACGCCTGCAGCAGGACGCCGGACTTGCCCGGGGCCAAATTCAGCGGGAACCGTTACCTGGCTGCACACCGCTGCGAGCCGGTCCAGAACCGGCTCGCAGGATACCTGCCGAAGTGGCGCCTGGTGCTGTTCGGCGACCAGGAAACGGCTGGAACGCTGTTTAAAAAGGACGGCAGCGTATAGAATTTCTGGCAACAGGAACAGCGCTTCGGACCAGTGGGGGATGATTCTGAATCTGACCGCTACCCTATCTCTGCATGCTTCCACCCGCGCGTCCCACCCCGCCATCGTGGAAGGCGAGCGCGTCATCACCTATGGCGAACTCGACAGAGAGGTCGACCGCACAACGGGTCACCTGGGGGACCTCGGTCTCGCCAACGGAGATCTTCTCGGTATCTGCCTGGGGGATCATTCCGACCACGTCATCCTGCTGCTCGCCGCCGGGCGCCTCGGTATCGCCGTACTGCCCATGGACTGGCACTGGACGCGGGCCGAACGACAGCGGATCGTGGATGTCTTCCAGCCGAGGGCCGTGCTGATCGAGACCGGTGCCGACACACTCGAAGGTGTTGCCAACCACTGCCGGGACACCGCCTGGCACGATGCCGTCACTGCCGCATCGGCGTCGACCAGCCGGATCGATGAGTCCGGTCTGCCGCTCGTGCTGGCGCTTTCATCCGGCACCACCGCCGCACCGAAAGGGCCGATGATCACGCATGGCAACATGTTGGCACGGTTCCGGGGCCACTGGGTTTCGCTGGGCTTCAACCAGCATGACCGCTTCACCCTGGCGACACCTCTCTATTACGGTGGCGGCCGGGGTTTCGTTCTTTCGTATCTCTTTATCGGCGCAACCGTCCATCTGTTCCCTCCGCCGTTCAAACCCGAGGCCCTTGTCGCAGAGGTCGAACGCCATGACATCAACGCGCTCTTCCTGGTGCCGACCCAGATCCGACGGTTGCTCGCCATCGCGCGAAGTGGCAGCCTGCTGTTTCCCGGTGTCGACCGCCTGGTCTCCAGCGGCGCCTCGCTTTCACCGGAGGAGCGCAAAGCGGTCCGGCGCCGGCTCGCACCGAATTTCATCGACTACTACAGTTCCACAGAGGGCGGCGGCATCACGGTCCAGCCCGCACTTGATCAAGACCTTCACCCAGGATCGGTGGGTCGACCGAGTTTCATGACCGAGGTCGAGACCGTCGACGAGGATCACAATCGCCTGCCGGCGGGGCAAACCGGTCGAATTCGATACCGCGGACCCGGTGTCGCCACCGGCTTCTTCAGGAATCAGGAACCCGGTTCGGCCGACGGTTCCTTCTTCCGCGATGGCTGGTTCTATCCGGGCGACATCGGTGAAATGAATGACGATGGCTACCTCTTCCTCCGCGGCCGTGCCAGGGACGTGATCATCCGCGGCGGCGCCAACATCTATCCCAGCGATGTCGAACTCGCGCTTCAGGCCCATCCGGCAGTGGAGGAAGCCGCGGTGGTCGGCTGGCCATCTTCAGAGTACGGAGAAGAAGTTGCGGCGTTCGTGATTGCTCACGGAACCGTCACGGCCTCTGCATTGATCGCGCACTGCCGACACAATCTGTCCCGTCACAAGGTTCCGCGCGAGGTGCACATCGTGAAACAGCTGCCGCGGAACTCTATCGGCAAGGTACTGAAAAACGACCTTGTCAGGCGTCTGCGCCCGCTGTGACGGTTCACAGTCCGACCGCCAAAGCGAATGGAAAAGAGTGGCGTTCCATCATTCCGGTGTGGACGTGGCGCGCGCCGTGCCGCCTCCCGGGCTGTTGAACCCGGTTGTGCGGTGTATTCGGCTGTGCTACCAAGCCGGGGTGCCGGTCAGGCATGAATCCGGGTTCCGCGACGGTTAGAGGGAATTCGTGGGGCTGTAGAGAACTCGCGTCTTTTGGGGAGTGCGTGTTCCAGCCATGAGACATACCACCCGCCTGAAAGAGATCCTTGAGATGCGCGGTGCCGCGGTCCTTCCGGGTGCCGCCAATTCCCTGACAGCGCGCATCATATCCGACCTCGGTTTCGATGCCGTCTATGTCACTGGCGCAGGTATCGCCAACATGTATCTCGGGGTACCCGACCTGGGACTGGTCTCGCTCAAGGAACTTGTCGACCACGTTGGCGCCATGCGGAATGTTGTCGATGTGCCGCTCCTCGTCGATGCGGATACCGGATTCGGAAATGCGATCAACGTCGTGCGTACCGTACAGCAACTCGAGAATGCGGGGGCCAGCGGTATCCAGCTGGAAGACCAGACGTTTCCCAAGCGCTGCGGCCACTTCGAGGGAAAGGAAGTCGTAGACAACGACGAGATGATCCAGAAGATCAAGGCTGCCGTAGACCATCGCAGGGACAGCGACTTCGTGATTGTCGCACGTACGGATGCGCGCGCAACGCACGGACTTGATGCGGCAATAATGCGCGCGCAGGGATACATCGAGGCGGGTGCCGATGCGACTTTCGTGGAGGCGCCGCTCGACCGCGACGAGGTCGCCAGGATCGCGCGGGAACTCCCGGCGCCACAGATCGCCAACATGGTGTTCGGTGGACGGACCCCACCCGTCGATCAGAAGGATCTCGCAACCATGGGGTTCGCTGGCGTCCTCTATGCCAATGCCGCCCTTCAGGCCGCGATTCATGGCATTCGGGAGGTGCTCGGCGAACTGAGGCGCAGTGGCAACCTCGATGCTGTCGAAGACAGGATCGCATCATTCAAGGAACGGCAACGCCTCGTCGGAATGGATGTCTTCGACATGCTCGAGCAACGGTACGCGAGCCGGTCCGGGCGCGACAGCGCGGCACAGGCATGAGGCAATCGCCATGAATCCCTGGGACGGCGTCGTTCCTGCAGAAGAATCGGAAGCGTATCGCGCCGCCGGCTTCGGAAAGCCGACGGGTCTCGGGAGCCGGCCGGTGCTTCTCATCATCGACGTCCAGTATCGCACGGTCGGAACACGCCCGGCACCATTCTGGGATGCGGTCAAGGAGTTTCCTACAGCATGCGGCCAGGTCGGCTGGGACGCTGTCCGCAACATCGAAAAGGTCCTGGCCCTGTTTCGGCAGAAAGGATGGCCGGTCCTTTACCCCCACGTGTCCCGGAAAGAGAGCTTCGACACAGGACGCCTGGCCGAGAAAGTGCCGTCGATCATGACGGTGGCATCCAGGGGCTACGAATTTGTTCGGGAGGTCGCGCCTCGCGAAGGCGATATCCTGCTTCCCAAGAAACACCCGAGCGCGTTCTTCGGCACCCCGCTTGCCAGCTATCTCGTCGATCTGCAAGCGGATACGCTCGTGGTGACCGGCTGTACGACCAGCGGCTGCGTCCGGGGCACTGTCGTGGATGGGTTTGCATATAATTTCAAGGTCATGCTGCCGCATGAGTGCGTATACGACCGCGGACCGACCGCGCATGCCGTCAATCTCTTTGACATGGGTCAGAAGTATGCGGACGTGGTGACGACACAGGAGTGCCTCACGGCATTGCAGGAGCTGAAGCCGGCAAAACAGGCTTGATGGTCGCCGGCAAAACGCCGGGGGACATGCGTTCGTGGCCATGTGCACGGGATTGGGGAGGCAGGTAGTGGACCGCGCAAGGCATCCCTGTATCGGCGTGACTGTGATCACGGGATACCTTGGCAGCGGCAAGACAACGCTTCTGTCCGGCATACTGTCCCATCCGGATTTGCGGGATACTGCCGTCATCGTCAACGAGTTCGGTGAAGTCGGCCTCGATCATCTGCTCGTGGAAAGCGGCAGCGAAGATGTGGTGCTGCTGGATTCAGGGTGTCTTTGCTGCACCATGAGTGACAGCCTGGCGGACACGTTGGCTGACCTCATGTTCCGCCGGGTTCGTGGCGAGATTCCGTCGTTCCGGCGCGTAATCGTCGAGACCAGTGGTCTCTCCGACCCGGCACCGATCCTGCATTGTCTCCTGACGGACCGTCTGGTCACTCAGCATTATCGTCTGGAGGTTCTCGTTACAGTCGTTGATGCAGTCCATGGGCTCAGGCAGCTCCACACGACCGCCGAAGCGGTCAAGCAGGTCGCGATGGCTGATCAGCTGGCCATCTCGAAGACCGATGTGGCCGACTCGGATCGGACCCGATCGCTGCGCGCGCAGCTCAAGGGTCTGAATCCCCATGCGCGGATCGTGACCACGCAAGACTGCCTCGCAGGTGCGCCGGCGGAACTGATGGAAATCCCCGCAACCCGCAACCTCCACCTCACCGCGAATGCGGATTCGGTATCATGCTCTCGAGACAGCAACGGCCAAGAAGAGGTGCATGCCCACGGCAGTGTCTCGACCTTTGCATTCGAGATCGCACGCCCCGCCACCTGGGCAGGATACGATTTCTGGGTCCGACAACTCATGGAGACGCGCAGCGGCGATCTGTTGCGCATGAAAGGTGTTCTGGAGATCGAGCGCAGAACAGCGCCATACTTCATTCAGAGTGTCCAGCACGTGTTCAGCTCGCCGATGCCAATGAAGGTCTGGCCGTGGCCGGACCGGCTCGGACGTATCGTATTCATTGTACGGGGCATCGACCGCGCAATACTCGCGCGATCGCTTCGAACCCTCCACAAACCGGCGGGGATTCGCTATCAACTCACGCCCGGGGAAACATTCTAGGGGTCGCGCCGGCAACATTCGGGAAACGGGAGCCGCCAATGGGTTTCGACATCAGGGTCAGCGGAGGAACGGCCATCCTTCCGGACAGGGGCGAGATGCGCTGTGACATAGGAATTCGCGAAGGGCGCATCGCTGCGATTCTGGCGCCCGGCGAAGAGGCTTCGGATGTCCTCGAAACGATCGATGCGACCGGAAAGGTCGTCTTTCCTGGCCTCATTGATGCCCACCTGCATTTCGGTTTCGCCGAAAAGCCCGATGAATACGCCAGCGAGACCGCCTCTGCCGCGATCGGAGGAATGGCCACGATCCTGAGTTATTTCCTGAACAACGAACCCTACAGCGATGTCTTCGAGGCTGAACTGCCGGACGTCGAAACGCGCTCTTTTGTCGACTTCGGATTCCACTTTTCGACTGCCAAGGAAGTTCATCTCGAGGAATTCGAACGGTGCGTCAGCGAGTATGGTGTGACGTCCTTCAAGTATTTCATGAATTTTCGTGGCGATGCCGGTCGTTATCTCGGGCTGGACGGCACCGACGACGGTTACATGTTTGATCTCCTGAGGGAGGCAGCGCGTCATTCCCGGGTTGTCGTGGTCATGCACACCGAAAACATCGAACTGGTGAACCGGTTTACGCGGCGCGTCATGGCCGAAGGCAAGGACGGTCTCGATGCCCTTGCCGAGGTCAAGCCTGATTTCACGGAAACCGAGAGCATCGTCCGCGCGATGATGTTCGCCGAGCATCTCGGTGCGCGAATCTACATCCCGCATCTGAGCTGCCGTTCCGGCCTGCGCGAGATCATCGCCTATCGTCAGCGATTCCCTCACGTCTATGTCGAAACCTGCCCCCACTATCTCACCCATACGATGGAGACCGATCTGCCTTCAAGCATCGGCAAGGCGAATCCGCCCCTCAGGACACAGGATGACGTCGAAGCGTTGTGGGAAGCCGTCAAGGACGGGGTCGTTGACGTGATTGCCTCAGATCACGTCCCGCGCAAGAAACAGACAAAGTCCGCCAACATCTGGAAATCTTCCCAGGGTTTCCCCGGAACGGCGACGTTGCTGCCGGTGCTCCTGTCCGAAGGCTATCACAAGCGAGGGCTTTCTCTCACCCGCATTGCCGAACTGTGCGGGAGCCGTCCGGCGGATATTTTCAATATCGGCGCCCGAAAGGGACGGCTCGATGTGGGAGCGGACGCTGATCTGACAATCGTCGATCTGGATCGGGAACGCACGGTCAGGCACGAGGATCTGCTCAGCTATTCCGACTACTCACCCTACGACGGATGGACGCTCAAGGGTTGGCCGGTGCTGACAATGTGCCGCGGAACCACCGTCATGCGTGACGGCAGAATTGTCGGTCCGCGGGGTCATGGTACCTATCTGTCGCGCCCCTGTGTCTGATGGCCCGCATTCACCGGAGATACTATGAGCCGCGGCCTCAAAGGCCGGTTTGCGGGTGCATTTCTCAGGATACAGCATGGCAAGGAGTTGTGAGTTCAACCCCTTGCCACTGATCAGAAAGGAGCGACAGACGATGTCTGGCACGATCAATACGGTCACTCCTTCGGGCGACATGATTGCTGCGATTTATGGTAACTGCCCAGGTCTGATTTCGCCGAACGTTCGGGTTTGAGGCATTGTTGTGATCCGGGCTGTTGCCGTCGCCGGCTTTTCAGAGACGCAGTAGTGGGATCAGTTGCATCGGGTCGGGATGCGCCAGGGCGTTGAGGATGTTCCAGCCTTGCTTGCGGGCGGTGGCGATGACGGCACGCAGGATGGCAAAGTCACGGACGCCCTGTTCGGAGCGGAAGCGGCCCGGGATACAACAGCAAGGCCGTTTACGCTCGGCGAAAGGCGACCGTGGAGACGGTGTGCGGGATAGTCAAGGAGGTGATGGGCTTCCGGCGCTTCACCTGCGAGGCCTGCATGCGGCCGGCGCCGAGTGGACCCTGGTGAGCCTGGCGTGGAACCTGAAGCGGATGCATGCCCTGGCAGCAAGTACATAACAAGAACAGGGGTGGTGTTTGATGAATTCGGCCACCCGAATGGGCCGCAAAACGGCTCCTCACGCGACAATCACCCGTTGGGCCGTCGTGGCACCGCCAATGGCCGCGGGGTGACCACCATGCCGAAATCGGAAAAATTCTCCTGTCAGGGCGAGTATGTAAGCATCGCCACCCCAATTCCGACAGGCTCCTAGTCGGATCGGACCGTCCGTCCTGACAAAACAAGCATAACCGCTGCGCATTGCATTGCGGGCGTGGCGGAGGCTGCGGGATCGGCAATTCCGAGCCAGCACAGTGTCGTGTACGGCCTGCTCAACCGCCCGGAGCGGCGGCAGGTCCAATGCCGAGGGCCAGGAGACGACGGCTGCGGTCATGTCGAGGAAGCGCTCGCGCCGTAGGGACGCCGGCGGACTTCGTTCCCGACGATGCCGCCGGTAGGCAGCGTTCAACATAACGGCCATAATGCGGGTCGGCGTCTCTGCCGGTGATGCGCGATACGATTCCCGATGTTGTGGATAGCCAGTATATCTGCTTTTTTGATTTCGGGATCGCCGAGTTCGCGGCGCGATGCGGTCGGGGCAAGGCCGGGGAAGATCATTGAGCGGAACGCACGATCGCGAGGTGGCAAGGCACTGGGCCGGGCTCCCCCTGCTCGCCCGGCTCTCGGAAGCCGGGACGGAGTTCTCGAGCATGGAGGTCGGCGCGCTGCTCGGGACGCGGAGCGTCAAGGGGATCGGTGCCGCGCTGTCCGGAACGAGGAACACGCTGTCTGCGGTGGGTATCCGGATGGACGAGGCGGCAATCCGGCGGACAGTCCGCGGCCGGAGTGTCTGGACCGGCGGACCGCGGATCCGCCAGGCGATGCACGTTCTCGAACAGGAGCGCTACCGGTGGACGGGTGGCGACGGGCAAGAGGATGTTCCGATCGAGGATGCTCGGCCGGAAGATCCGGGTCCGGTGCTCGTGCTTCGGGCGCTGAAGTCCAGGGGAAACGTATACCGGATCGACGGCGGGATGACGGGACTGGACGAGATCCTCGAGGACGATCGGTTCGAGATCGGGGACGCCCGGCGCAAATCGATCGGAGAAATCTTCGTCGCCGGGATCGAGCCGGGCAAGGACGGACAGGAGCATCCGGTGCCCGACGGTTACGGGGAGAACGGCATCCGGGTGCGCGGCGAACACGATTACGCCGAGCCTCGGGTGCCGGGCGCGATCGGGAGCGGACTCTGGTCGACCATGATCGCCTGGGTTGGCGAGGCGACGTGGGTCGAACGCCGGATCCCGTTCGTGGACGCGCGGCGCCAGGTGGCGAAACTCCGCGCGGAAAACAGCTGGTCGTTCTCCGGAGATGCAATCGAACGCTGGCAGGACATCGAGCCGGAGTCCTGCTTGCGCTATGTGAGCTGGATCGGAGCGCGCGGCCTCGAGGGGCCGCGCCACGCGCCGCCGCTGCGGATGCGTCTGCGGTGCTGGTACGAGGTCGTGATCGGGACGGCGAAGGGCAGACGCATCGTGTTGCGCGAGGAAGGTTTGCGCGGCGACGACGCGCGCACGACAAGCCGGGCGATCGGGCGCTGGCGCAGGCTGCAGGACAACGAGGCGGGCGAGCCGGTCGCAATCCGCGAGTTCCGGATCGCGAAGAGGCAGCCTCGGCCCATGCCCACGGACCCATAGGCGAGCCGCGCAAGGGCCATTGCGGTTGGCAGTCATGCAGAAACCTTGTCGAACGGGGATGCGACCGATGACGGGCCGGGGCCGGCATGAAGGCGGCAGGTCGGTATTTTCCGGTGTCGTGCCGTAAAGTTCTGGGGACCTTGCTGAGGCGGGCGATGGGGCACGGTTGGCGATGGATGTGCCGACCGTGCCCGCCCCCGGCACGTCGTGAAGCCCGCCACCGGCCGGCGGCAGGATTCCTCGGACCGGGAGGTCCTGGCCGGGCTGGTCGAGCGCGTCACCTTCCACAATCCCGAGAACGGCTTCTGCGTGCTCAGGACCCGGGTGCGGGGGCATCGTGACCTGGTCATGGTGGTCGGAGACGCCGCCATGGTGGCACCCGGGGAATGGATCACCGCCTCGGGCGAGTGGGTCAACAACCGCACCCGTCTGCCTTCGACTGACGATGATTACCGGTCGTCGGTGGGGGGCTTACATTCGGCCATCACGATGGCGGCAGCCGCCCGAAAGGTCATTTGTGAGTGCCGGGTTCGCGGGAGCGATGGTTGTGCGGTGGTGGTGAACGACGACAAGTATGGACCAGCGTGCGCGGGAGTTGGATTGAATCCGCTTGCCTTTTGCTTACCGAAAAATTGGAGCCGGAACAGCGGCAACCTGCATTGCACGAGGAAGGTTTACATAATGTCGTACTATAAATGGGTTATGACAAGTTCGTCAGGGCCTCTAAGCTCTGGTTAATTCATGGCGTCCGAACCCGGTGAAGTCGCGGTCCCAGGGCGTCCCTGCCGGTGACCGGCAGGGCGGCGACGCTGCGGGTGGTGAGACGAAGGGTGCTTCTCTTCGGCATGACAGTCCCCAATGCGTGCCCCGGCCCGAGCCGTGGGACCGGATCGTGGAATCAAGCGGCAAACGCGCCGCATCAATTCAGTGGCAATCAGAGGGTATGTCTGTCCTCAATGCAAGGGGGAAGGAACGCCGGAAAGAAAAATAATCGTAAGTACTACAGTCGGTTAGGGTACAGCTTGTCGCTGTATGGCCTCGACTGTCCCGGGAACAAAATCAAAACCTGTCTTTGTGTCCGTGAGGTGGAGATGACGCTCGCGATACTCCTTCCACTGGAGCGTTACGATTACCTGTTTGCGACAACCGGTCAGCAACAGGAGCCGGATGATCGCCACATGCATCGGGAAGGCGTCTTCATTCTGTTTCAGCACTACACCGAGCCGGCAAACTTCCTGTTGCGAGAGGAAGCGCTTCCGTTCCCGTCGTCTGTATCGCTTGATGCCATTGCACGGATTGCTGCCCTCGGGTCGGTAACCGTAGGTCTCCGCGCAGGTCATGATAACGGAGAGAACCGGGGCGGATCGGTCGGCAGCTACGGGCGTCGCGTGGAGGGAAGCGAACCATTCCTGCACGTCAGCAGGCGCGATATCCGTGATCTGGTGTCCCCGGAACCACGGCAGAATCTGGTTGCGATAGTAGCTCCGGTTGACCGCGAGTGTTCCGGGCTTCCAGTTGCGCCCGTACCGGCAAAAGACTTCCTCGGCGACCGCCTCGAAAAGTCTTCTGGAAAGACCGGATTGCCAGTTCTGGTCGCGACCAGCATTGATCGCGCTCGTTCCCTGGCTTCGTTCAGGCCTGTGTCGGAGGCATCACCGACGACACTCCAGATTCACTGTCCTTCGTGTTGGGTGTGTATGAAGTAGCGTTTGCGCCCGGTCGGGTAGACGCGGATGCCGAAGCCCTTCAGGCTGGCATCGCGGACATCCTGGACGATCTTTCGGGGCCGAAGAGCCTTGACGCGCCCCTCGGTGAGTCGTGCAGTGGCCATGGATTTCCCCTTGCCGAGAGTTGCAGGCACGGGAAAATCCGGCGTTGAATCTTCCCGCTTCCAGGCGGCCCGGGGGTTGGCGTCACACCGGACAGGGAGCTTCCTGCGGCACTACGCTCTGGAACACCGGTCGGTCCGTCCGTTCCCGGTGGCGCTTCACGCAGCCCGGGTGGTCGCCATCTGGTGCCTCACGAGGCGGGAATAGAGCCCGTCGCCGGTGAAGAGTTCGTCGTGTGTCCCCTGTTCGACGATGCGGCCGTTCTCCATGGCAACGATGATGTCGGCATTGCGGATGGTGGACAGGCGATGGGCGATGACGAGCGTCGTCCGGTCGGCCATGAGCCTGACGAGCGCGCGGCGCACCGCCATCTCGTTGACGGCGTCGAGATGACTCGTCGCCTCGTCGAGGATCAGGATCGGCGCATCCTTGAGAAAGGCGCGGGCGATGGCGACACGCTGGCGCTGACCTCCCGAGAGCCGGGTGCCGCGCTCGCCCATCCTGGTGTCGAGGCCCTCGGGAAGGCTGCGGACGACACCCTCGAGGGAGGCATGGCCGATGGCGGCATCAAGCTCGTCGTCGGACGCTTCGGGCCGTGCGATCATGATGTTGGCCTTCAGCGTGTCGTTGAACAGGAAGGTGTCCTGCGCGACAAGCGCGGTCCGTGATCTCAACTCATCGAGCAGGTAATCCCTGATCTCGTCGCCGTCGAGCGTGATGCGTCCCTCATCGGGATCCCAGAAGCGCATCAGCAGATGGGCCAGTGTCGTCTTTCCGGCACCGCTGGGACCGACGAGAGCCACGGTCGAGCCGGCCGGAATCACGAGATTTGTGTCGCAGATGGCGGGTTCCAACCGCCCGGGATAGGTGTAGGTCACGGCCTCGAGCGCGATGGCGGCTCCGCCACTTCTGCGTCCGGCGCCGACACCGGGGCCATCTGTGATCTTCACGGGCTCCCTGTCGACCGCATAGAGGCGCCGCGCCGCGCCGAGCGTGTCGGCAAGCTGGCGGCCGATATGCGCGATCTCGCTCACCGGGAGGAAGGACGCCATCGCGAGCAGCGTGAAGAGAGGAAGCAGGCTGCTGTCGAGATCGCCGGCGGTCACCATCCAGGCTCCCGTCACGATGATCGCGAGGCCGCCAAGGCCCGTTGCAATCTCGAGAAGGGCCGTCTGGAAGGTGAGGTCGCGGTAGAATGGCAGGCGCGCGCGATAGACCGTGCGCGCGATGGTGACAAAGGCGTTGCGCCGTTCGCGGATCTGCTGGAAGGCGAGGATTTCGCCCAGTCCCTGGATCGAGTCCGCGGTGAACGCATTGAGTTCCCCGAGCGCCTCGCGCGCCCGGGATCCGAGATGATCGAGGCGCTTGCGCAGGAAGACCGGGGAGAGCGCCACGATGACGAGGAAGGGGACGAGCGCAACGGCCAGCGGCCAGCCGGACCACACCAGGACGCCGATCACGACGCTCGGTGCAAGCAGGGCGACGAAGGCGGGCGCCACGGTATGGGCGTAGAACGACTCGATCGTCTCGATATCCTGGGTGGCCATGGCCGCCAGATCGCCGGAGCGCCTTCTGAGGAGGTAGGCGGGCGCCAGCCGGTCGATCTTGTCGAAGAGGCGCACCCGCATCCCGGCCAGCAGCCTGAACGCCATGTCGTGCGCGAACCAGGACTCGAGCCAGTGCAGCAGGCCCGCAAGAGGGGCCGTGACCGCGAGCCAGACCAGGAGGCCCGAGAAGGACTCTCCCGTGGCGATCCGTGCCACGATGAGGGCCGAGACGGCACCGACGCCGATGAAGCTTATGACGCGGCCCACGCCGAAGAGGAACGTCAGGACGAGGCGCACGCGCTCGGTGCCGACGAAGGCAAGCAGGACACGTACCGCCCCGTTCCAGCCCAGCCCCTCGGCGCGCAGGATGCCGTCTGTCGGTTCCGACTCGGCGGCGGCCCTGGCGGCGAGGTCCTGGTCGCGGGACACCGAGGCCAAGTCGTCCGCGATGAAGACCTCGTCGCTCTTTGCCAGCGTCTCGGACGCCTGTTCGTGCATGAGGGACCAGTAGACGCCTTCGCGGTCCATGAGATCGTGGTGGGTTCCCTCCTCCACGATCCTGCCCTCGTCGAGCACGAGAATCCTGTCGGCCCGGATGACGCTCGAAAGGCGGTGCGCCAGAACCAGGGTCGTGCGGTCCTTCATCAGGCGGAAGAGCGCCTGCTGGATGACCGCCTCGTTTTCCGCATCCACGGCCGAGAGCGCCTCGTCGAGCACCAGAATCGGCGTATCGCGCAGCAGCGCGCGGGCGATCGCGATCCTCTGGCGCTGGCCACCGGAAAGCCTGATGCCGCGCTCGCCCACCACGGTCCGGTATCCCGACGGCAGCCCGGTGATGAAGTCGTGGGCATTGGCCAGCCGACAGGCTTCCTCCATCTCTTCCTGGCTGGCATCGGGCTTGCCGAACCGGAGATTGTCCTCGACAGTGCCGTGAAACAGGTAGGTGTCCTGGTTGACGACGGCGATCCGGCTGCGCAGTTCGTCGAAGGTCATGGTGCGGATAGTGCGCCCGGCAATCTTCACATGGCCTTCCTGGGGATCCCAGAAGCGCAGCAGCAGGCGCACGATCGACGACTTGCCGGCGCCCGATGGCCCGACGATCCCGACGCACTCGCCCTTCATGAGCCTGAGTGAGAGGGCTTCGTGGGTCAGCGCGGTTTCGCCTGGATAGGCGAACGAGACCCGGTCGAATTCGATCGCCGGCGCGGTGTCATCGTCGGCTTCGGCATCGGCGGTTGACGGCGCCTCGACGAGAGGCCTTGCCCCGAGGACCCGGAAGATCGCCTCGGCCGATGACTGTCCGAGCATGCCCGTGTGGAGCTGCGTCCTCATGTCGCGCAGCGGCCTGAAGAGCTCGACGCCCATCATCAGCACGATCAGCAGGGTCGAGAGTTCCATCGTGCCGGCCTCGACGCGCCAGGCGCCGAAGACAAGGGCCGCGGCCGCGCCGATGGCGATCGAGGCGTCGGTGATTCCGCGGCCCATGGAATTGACCGCGGTCACCCACATGGTGCCCCGGGCAAGCGTCATGGCCCCTGCGGCAAGCGCCCTGGCCTTGGCCGTGCTCTGGCCGAAGGCCTTGAGGGTGGCGAGCCCCTGCACGGCGTCGAGGAACTCGGCGCCGAAATCGCCGTAGGCCCTGGAACGCTCGATGCTCGCGCGGTAGTCCAGGCGGTGGAACGCCATCGGCAGAACGAGGGCAAGGATCGCGCTGGCGACCAGGACCGCGGCCACGGGCAGATCGAGGAAGGCCACGAAACAGAAGATTCCGACGGGCGTCAGGATCGCGATCAGGAGGGTGGGCAGGAACTCGCCGAAGTAGGTTTCGAGCTGCTCGACCCCGTCGACCACGGAAAGCACCACATCGCCGGTGCGCTGTTGACCGAACCAGGCGGGCCCCAGCATCACGGCCTTGTCGTAGATCTTCTTGCGGATGGCGATCTGAACACGGGCCGCGGTCTCGTGGGCGACGATGATCCTCAGATACTCCAGGCCGCCCCGCGCCAGCATCACGCCGGCGACGATGATCATGGGGACCACCAGCTCGGCGAACGGGCGCCCCTCGAAGACCATGGCGATGAGCCAGCCAAGGAGGGCGAGACGGGCAATCCCCGCGGCGGCTGCGGCAAGACCGATCACGACGGAAAACGTGATGCGGCCCCGAACGCCTTCGGTGAACGCCCAGAGGCGGCGATCGAAGTACATGGCCCGAACCTACCGTACCGTGGCGCGTTTTTCCACCGGCCCCCGGCTGCCCTTCAGGGTCCCCAGCGGTCCATCGCCCGGTACCAGGCAAGGGCGAAGCCGAGGAACCAGGGATCGCCTGTATAGAGCGGACGGGTCGGGAAGGCGATGGTGTCGAACGCCGTCCTGCCCTCGGCGTTGCCCAGGACCTTGTGGCCGAGCCTGTTGCCCAGATAGCTTGCCCATGCGACGCCCGAACCGCAGTAGCCGGCCGAGAACCAGACGCCGTCGTGCGTGCCGATGTGCGGGATTTCATCGAAGGTGTAGGCGACGAAACCCATCCAGCTGTGCGAGATCCTCGTGGTCCGCAATTCCGGAAACAGCCCCGTCATGATCCGGTGGAGGCGCGGCGCGCTGATCCGTGGATCGGTTTCCTTCAGGGCCACGCGCCCGCCGAAGATCACCCTGGTGTGGTCCGGTGACGAACGGTAGTAATAGACCACCTTGCGGGTGTCGGAGACCGCGCGATTCTTCGGCATGATGCGCTGCATGATGGCCGGGTCGACCGGTTCGGTGGCGATGATGTAGCTTCCGATGGGAATGACGCGACGCCTCAGACCCGGCGTTGCTCTGCCCGTGTAGCCGTTCGTCGCGATGATGACGTCCCGGGCGCGCACCCGCCCGCGCGTGGTGGTGACGGTCACATCCTTCGCGCCCGCCTCGATGCCAATGACCCTTGTCCCGGTTGCGATCACGGCACCTGCATCGATGGCGAGGCCGGCGAGACCGGCGGCGTAGCGTGCCGGGTGAAGGCTGGCGTGCTCCGGCAGAACCGCGCCGCCGTGGTAGGCCTCGGTGCCGAGCTCGCTCGCCGTCTCGGCGGCCGGGACCATGTGCCACTCGAAAGGGACGACCCTTGACGATGCCTCGAGATGAGCCGCCATGGTGTCGTAGCGGCCCGGCCTGTGGACACCGACGAAGCGGCCGCAGCGCACGAGATCGCAGTCGATGTCTTCGCCTGAGATGAGATCGAACAGGAATTCGATACTTGTATGCCCTTCGCGGACGATGGCATGGGCCGTCTCGCGCCCGTAGCGCCGCTCGAGGGTATCGATGCCGGGCTTTACACCGGGGCCGATCTGGCCGCCGTTGCGGGCACTGCAGCCCCATGAGGTCTCCTCTGCTTCCAGGACGATGACACTGCGTCCGGCGCGTGCCAGGACGATGGCGGCGTTGAGGCCCGTATAGCCGCTGCCGACGATCGCGACGTCGATTCCTTCGGGAAGTTCCTCGGTGTCATGGCGCTCGGGAGGTGCATCGTCCCACCAGTAGGGCGTGGCCCTGAAATTCTCGGCAAACAGATCCATGAACGGACTCCGTCAAGGGGATGACGCTTCAACGTACCCGACATAGACTTCGCAGCGCATCCCATTTGTCGGAGCGAGGACGCCATGACGTGGAAGCTCGAGGAAACCTGGCAGATCACGAAGCCCGCGGTAGCCACGGCGCAAGGACTCGTCGCAAGCCAGCACTACGAGGCTTCCTCCATCGGTGCCGAAATCCTCAAGGCAGGCGGCAACGCGATGGATGCGGCGGTGGCCACGGGCCTGGCGCTCGGCGTGATCGAACCGTGGATGAGCGGTATCGGCGGCTGCGGCTACATGATGGTCTTCGATGCCGAAAGCCAGCGATGCCATGCCGTCGATTTCCACACCGCGGCACCGGCTGCCCTCGATCCGGCGGACTACCCGGTCGAGGAGGATGCCCGGACCGATGACGATCTCTTCGGCTGGCCGCGGGTTATCGAGGACCGCAATGTCCAGGGGCCTCTTTCCATCGCGGTGCCGACCCAGGCCGCCGGACTTTCCGCCGCCCTGGAGCGCTTCGGCACCATGCCATGGTCCGAGGTCATCGGTCCTGCGATCGCCATGGCGCGAAGGGGCCTCAAGGTCGACTGGCACGCGACTCTGAGAATCGCGCTCGAGGCACGCGGCCTTGCGGCGTTCCGCGCCAGCCGGGAACACTTCATGCCGGACGGGATGCCGGCGGCGAGTCTCGACTCGGACGATCTCGTGACCCTGAAGAGCGATGCCCAGGTCGCCACCCTGGAGCGGCTGCGCGATGCCGGTGCCGGTGATCTCTACCGCGGCGAGCTTGCACGTCTTCTGGCATCGGATCTCGCCGAGGCAGGCTCGAAGGTGTCGCTCGATGATCTCGCGCGCTATGAGGTGGCGATCACGGATGCCTGGCGCGCCGCCTATCGCGGCGCCTGGATGCATGTGCCGCCGGGCCTCAATGCGGGCCCCACGCTGTGCGATGCGCTCGCACGCCTGGCCCGGTCATGGAGCGCTTCGGCCATCCGTCCCGATTCTGGTGCCTACGAGGCCTATGGCGAGGTGCTCTTCGAGTCCTACCGGCACCGCCTTGCCACCATGGGCGAGGGTGCCCACCAGGGCTCCACGACGCATCTTTCGGTGGTCGATCAACGGGGCAACATGGTGGCGCTGACCCAGACCCTCCTTTCCGTCTTCGGAAGCCGTGTCATGCTGCCCAATATCGGTTTCCTGATGAACAATGGGATCATGTGGTTCGACCCCAGACCAGGCGGTCCAAATTCCCTGGCGCCGGGTCGCCGACCCCTGTCGAACATGTGCCCGACCATCGTGACGGGATCACCGGGAGGCAACGTGGCGCTCGGCGCATCGGGCGGGCGCCGCATCTTCCCGGCGATCTTCCAGCTGGTGTCGTTCCTGGTCGATTACCGGATGACGCTCGACGATGCGTTCCACACCCCCCGGATCGATGTCAGCGGCGCGGACATGGTGACGGCTGATACGCGTCTTTCGCCGGACATTCGCAGCGCGCTCGGCCGGCGCTGGCCCACGGTGGAACTGCCGCCGTCGGTCATTTCGTCGTACGCCTGCCCCAATGCCGCTCAGGATCTGGGACGGGAACGCCGCGGCGCAGCCTTCGTCACCTCGCCATGGGCGGCCGTGGCGGCGGGATGACGTCGCCACGGATCCCGGCGAGACTTTCCACCTGGGAGACGACATCGCCAAGGACCGGCCTCTGGCGCTCCGTCGGTGTGTTCCTCGGCGTGCCGATATGGATGAAGCCGATCAGATGGTCGCCGGCAGGTATGCCGAGGATACCCTTGATGCGGTCGTTGTAGGCCGGCCAGTTGGTGACCCACTGGGCACCGTAGCCCAGCGCGGTTGCCGCATGCAGCAGATTGAAACAGACATTGCCGCACGACAGCATCTGCTCGACGGGAGGCACGCCCTCCCGGTCCGGCACGATGCGGCTGCTGACCAGGACGAGCACCGGCGAGCGCCGGGGGCGTATCCGTTCCAGTTGCAGCCGTTCGGGCCCGGCATCGGGATTCAGTCTGGCAAACTCGTCGACGAAGACTTCGCCGAGCTCCGCCTGAGCTCTCTTTCCCAGCACCTGCAGCCGCCAGGGGGTGATGCGCCCGTGGTCGGGAACGCGCACGGCAATGGCCAGCATGCGTTCGAGCTCGTCCTCGCCGGGACCGGGTTCTACAAGCTGTGCGGCAAGAACGGAACGGCGGCTCGTCAGAAGGTCGAGCGGCGAACCGTCGCTGACGTTCAGCGGGTTCTCCTGTGTCGGCGATGTTCCGGTCATGGACTGATCCTCGGGGGCAGTTCAGGAGCTGCCGGTTGAAGAGAATATTTCGACGGGCTGCTCACCGCGCAGCATGCGGTAGACCTGCATGGTCTCGATCACGCGCTGGACATAGTTGCGCGTCTCGTGGAACGGGATGCTCTCGATCCAGTCGATGGCATCGACATCCGGGTGATCGGGATTGCCCAGCCGGTCCACCCATTTCCGGACATTGGCGGGCCCGCCGTTGTAGGCGGCAAGCGCAAGGATGATCGAGCCCGACTTTTCCCTGATCAGGTTTCGAAGGTAGGTGGCCCCCAGCAGGATGTTGTGCTGCACGTTCTCCAGAAGCATTGCTTTCGATGTCTCGATCCCGAGCCTGCCTGCCACGGACCGGGCGGTTTCAAGGCGGATCTGCATCAGGCCGAGCGCCGCGCGGCCCGACACGGCCCGGCGGTTGAATTCGCTCTCCCGGTTGATGATGGCGAGCACGAGATCGTCGTCGACGCCCTGGACGTCCGGCAGATTGATGACGGGATGCCCGGCCTCCACCAGAACCACACCCTGTCTGAGCGCCTTCCTGGCGGCCCTGACGGAGACATGCGGCAGCCCGAGGTCGATCGCCATCTCGGCAACGGCCCTCAGCTGCGGCCCCGAGGTCGTGGTATCGGCCATGCGAAGCAGGAAGGTCTGCGCCAGGCTTTTCTCGCCGATATCGATCAGGCGGTGCGCCACGATGCCGAGTTCATGTTCCGCGATGGCCTCGCTCGAGGCGCCGGGTGCATCAGGATAGCGTACATCGAAACCTGCCCTCAAGGCGGCGAGCTGCCCGTAGAAGGTATGCCCGTGCCGGGCGGCCCGGGCATACCAGTCCATGGCCAGGGTCCCTGCGTTCGCGGCCTCGGCGGCCCTTCCACACCAGTAGGCGGCGCGCGCGAGGCTGATCGGAAGACTGACCTCGTAATAGAGGTGCGAGAAGTGATCGAGCGCGGTTCGAGGCTCATCGAGCCAACGCAGGGCGATCCATCCGGCAAGCCACTCGGCACGGTGATGGAAGGCGCCATGGAAGGCGCGGTGTGCGGCCGCCACTTCGTAGGCGCCGGCATCATCGCCTTCTGAAAGCAGGTGGCCGGCGATCCTGAGGCGCTGGACCGCCCACATGTCTGGATGGAGGAGCGCCTCGGGGATACGGGCGAGAAGGTCATGAGCACCGTCGGGCCTGTCCTTGTCGAGGCGCCAGTCGATGCGTTCGTAGAGCAGTGCCTCGTCATCCTGGAGATGGTCGGGAACCCGGGCCAAGGCCGCGTCCACACCCCATTCGTGGTCCCTCAGGCGCGATCGCACCTCGGCAAGCCTTCTCAAATCATCGCTTTCGAGATACCCGAGAATGCGCCTTGCCGCGGCGGTGTCACCCTGCCAGATCAGGCGGTCGACCCGCTCCCAGTGCTGGCTGCCGTTCAGCCGGTCGCCGTAATCCCCGAGGAACGATCTTTCGGCTGACCTGTCGAAAATGTGCTGCTTCCAGGCATCGGCGATCGCTGCACCGGCATCGTCCTCGCGGCCGCCATCGAGGAGCGCCTCGATGCGACGCGGGACGCCTGCGTCCGTCAGCGGCGGGTAGGCATCGAAGTAGGCAATCACGTCCGCGTTGTCGAGATCCGCAGGCATGGCCGCTTCGGCGTTTTCGCGCAGGATGTCGAGCGATGGCCAGTCGGGGCGGGACTCCAGGAAGTCCCGGATGTCGTGAAAACCGGAACGCCGGTCTTCCTTCAGCCGCATCCAGTGAATGACACCGGCAAGCACCTGGTCATCGGCTCTGGAAGCATGAATCACGGCATCGTGCCAGTGGTTCTTCTTGGCATGGTAGAAGGCGGACCGGTAATGCTCCCGGTCGGTCTCGCTCAGCGATTCGGGATCGGCACACGCGGGAAGCGCCGCAACAAGGGCGATCGCCAGCAGGGCAAAACCGGCAATACGCAAGGAAACGGACTCCAGACGACTCGACTGTTCAGACGGTGAATGATTCGCCGCAGCCGCACATGCCCTTCACATTGGGATTGTTGAAGACGAAGCGGCTCTCGAGCTTTTCTTCATGCCAGTCGAGCTCGGTGCCGAGCAGGAACATCGAGGCCGCGGGATCGATGAAGAGCTTCACGCCCTTCGACTCGATCTTGTCCTCCTTGCCGGTTTCCTCCTCGCTATAGTCCATCGTGTAGGAGAAACCGCTGCAGCCGGCCATCTTGACGCCGACCTTGAGGCCGATGGCCTTGTCATTGAGGCGCATCAGTGCCTTCACACGTTCGGCTGCTCGATCCGTGAGGGTTATGAGGTCATTGCCGGGTATTGCAAACATGGTTGCTTCCTTGTTGTCTTCCGGGGCCCTTGTCGATCAGTAGAAGCCCAGTTCGATCCTTGCGTAGTCCGACATCATCGACGGATCCCAGGGAGGATCCCATACGATGTCCACGGTCACGTCCGTCGTGCCCTCCACCCTGGAGACGGCATCGCGTATCCACACGGGAATGTCTTCCGCCACCGGACAACCGGGGGTCGTGAGAGTCATCTCGATTCTCACCGTGCCGTCCGGCTTCGAATCGATAGCATACACCAAACCAAGATCATAGATATTGACCGGAATTTCCGGATCGTAGACCGTCCGGATCGAATCCACGATATCGCCGATCACGGGTTCGCCTTCCTCCTGGGCAATGCTGCGGGGATCGACCTCCTCACCGGGCTTCCAGCTTTCGTGGACTTGTCCGGAAGAAGCGTCCGGTCCGTTTGTCGGCTCCATGTCCTACTCCGTCGTTGTGGTGGTCTTGCCGTCCATCGCGGCAGTCATGGTGTGCCAGGCCAGCGTCGCGCACTTCACGCGCACGGGATAGTTGCGCACGCCCGACATGACGATCAGCTTGTCGAGATCCTCGCCGTCTCCCGTCACGTCCTGGCCCGTCACCATCTGATGGAAACGGTCGAACAGGGCGCGTGCTTCGGCCTCGCTGCGGCCCGCCACCATTTCCGTCATGATCGAGGCGGACGCCACGGATATCGCGCAGCCGCGTCCCTCGAAGGCGGCATCACGGACAATGCCGCCATCGTCGACCTTCAGATAGACCGTGAGACGGTCGCCGCACATCGGATTGTCGCCTTCCGCATGGCAGTTGTGATCGTCCGGGTGACGGCAATTCCTGGGGTTTCTGCCGTGATCCAGGATCACTTCCTGATAGAGTTCGCGAAGGTCGTCCATCACGAAAAGAGTTCCCTTACCCTGCCGAGGGCCGCCACCAGGGCGTCAACCTCGTCGAGGGTGTTGTAGAGGGCAAACGAGGCGCGCACCGTGCCGGCGATATCGAAGCGGTCCATCAGGGGCTGCGCGCAGTGGTGGCCGACGCGCACGGCAACGCCTTCATCATCGACAATGGTGCCGACATCGTGGGGATGCACACCATCGAGCGTGAACGAGACGATGGAGGCCCTGAAAGGATGGTTGCCGATGATCTTCAGGCCCTCGATCATGGAGAGGCGTTCCTCGGCGTAGGCAAGCAGCATCGCCTCGTGGTCGGCGATCCGGTCCAGCCCCAGACCGGTAACATAATCGAGAGCGGCCTTGAGGCCGACGGCCTGGGCGATCGCCGGTGTGCCTGCCTCGAAGCGGTGGGGAATGCCCTTGAAGGTCGAGCGCTCCAGGGTCACGCGCGCGATCATCTCGCCACCGCCCTGCCAGGGCGGCATGTCCTCAAGGAGTTCCGCCTTGCCGTAGAGCACACCGATGCCCGTGGGACCGTAGATCTTGTGGCCGGAGAAGACGTGGAAATCGCAGTCCAGCGCCTGGACATCGACCGCGCCGTGGCTCACCGCCTGGCAACCGTCGAGCACGACCCTGGCACCTGCGGCATGGGCGAGGCGGATCATCTCGGTTGCAGGAGGGATGACACCCAGCGCGTTCGACATCTGGGTGATCGCCACCAGCTTCACCGGCCCGCCGAGCAGCGAGAGATAGGCGTCCATGTCGATCTGGCCGTCATCGAGGATCGGGATCGCCCTGACGACGAGCCCCTTCTCCTCTGCAAGCAGATGCCATGGCACGATGTTCGCGTGGTGCTCGAGGGTCGATATCAGGATCTCGTCACCCTCGTTCAGATTGGTGCGTCCCCAGCTCGCCGCTACAAGGTTGATGCCCTCGGTGCCGCCGCGCACGAAGACGATTTCCCGGTCGTCGGCAGCATTGATGAAATGGCGCACCGCCGACCTCGCCTCCTCGAAGCGGTTGGTCGCCGCCTGCGAGAGGTAGTGCACCCCCCGATGCACGTTGGCGTATTCCTCCTCGTAGAGGCGGCGTTCCGCGTCGATTACCTGGCGCGGCTTCTGGGCGCTGGCGGCGGTGTCGAGATAGACCAGCGGTTTGCCGCGAATGCTGCGCGAGAGAATGGGAAAGTCGGCGCGCAGACGCTCCACATCGAGTACCATGTTCGAACTGGCGACGGCGACGGTCATCGTCACGCCGTCCGGTGCCAGGAGACCGCATGTTCGCGAAACATGTCGCGCACGGAAGATGAGGAGATGTTTTCCACCACGCCCTCGACGAAGGCCTCGACGAGAAGGCTCTCGGCCATGTCGAGCGGAATGCCGCGGCTTCTGAGATAAAAGAGCGCATCCTGGTCGATCTCGCCGACGGTCGCCCCGTGACCGCACACGACGTCGTCGGCATAGATCTCCAGTTCGGGCTTGGCATCGATCTCGGCCCTTCCCGAAAGCAGCAGGGCCTTGTTGCTCTGGTGGCTGTCGGAGCCGTTGGCATGCTTGCGCACCACGACGCGGCCCTGGAAGACGCCTTTCGCATTGTCGTCGAGAATGCCCCGGTAGGCTTCCCTGCTGGTGCAGTCCGGCGCGGCATGGTCGATGAGGGTGACATTGTCGAGCTGCTGGCGGCGGCGTCCGAGATAGGCACCGTCGAGACGGGTCGACGCGCCGCTTTCCTTGAGTTCGACGGCAATCTGGCTGCGCGCCACGGCGGCCCCGGTCGACAGCACGAAACTTTCGAAGTGGGCGCCGGCGGAAACTTCAACCTCGGTCGTGGCGATGTGAACCGCATCCCGGGAGTCATCCTGCAGCCTGTAGTGATGGAGCCTGGATCCGGGAGCGAGCACGATCTCCTCGACAAGATTGGCGAAATAGTCGCCTTCGCCGCAGTGGCGTTCGACAAGGGTGAGCGACGCATCGCGGCCCAGAACGATCAGAGTGCGCGGATGCCATGCCGAGCGGCAGTCGCCGGGCGCTCCGGCAAACACGATTTCAAGGGGCTCGTCGACAACGACTCCATCGCCCACCCTCAATGCCAGCCCGTCGGCAAGCCAGGCCGTGTTGAGGGCCACGAAATGTTTGCGCTCGAGAGTGGCGATGCGGCCGAGGTCCCGGCTGACGAATTCATGCGTTTCCCCGAGGGCGCTCGAGAGGGGAAGAAGCTCGACACCGGCAGGCAGATCCCCCGGCGCGGAGCTTTTCTCATCCCAGCGGCCGTTGACGAAGACCACGCGGCGGGCACCGGTCTCCGGAACCGGGATGGCGCCGGAGGTCTCGGGTGCCGTGCCATAGGGCGCGCCGGTGAGTGCTCTCAGATCAGTATACTTCCAGTCCTCGATCCTCCGCGTGGGAAGCCCGAGGCCCGAGAACCGTCTGGCGGCGTTCGAACGCAGGGTATCGACCCACGCCCTGCCGGCACCGGGCAGGGGCGTTGCTGCGCAACCGTCAAGCAGGCCGCCTGATGATTCCATGACCATGCTCACGCCGCCGGCACCATGTCGACGTACCCTCTCTCCTCGAGCTCGAGCGCCAGTGAAGGATCGCCGCTCCTGACGATCCTGCCGTCGGCCAGGACATGCACATGATCGGGAATGATGTAGTCGAGCAGGCGCTGGTAGTGGGTGATGATGAGCATGGCGCGGCGCTCCGAACGCATCGCGTTGACACCGTCGGCGACCAGCTTGAGGGCATCGATATCGAGTCCCGAATCGGTTTCGTCAAGAATGGCGAGTTCCGGTTCCAGCAATGCCATCTGGAGGATCTCCATGCGTTTCTTCTCGCCACCGGAAAATCCGGTGTTGAGCGCACGGCGAACCATGGCGTTGGCGATCGACAGCTCCTTCAGGCGTGCATCCATGATCTTCTTGAACTCGAAGGCGTCGAGTTTCTTCTCGCCCCTTGCCTGGCGCACGGAGTTCATCGCGTGCTTGAGAAAGGTGGCGGTCGGCACACCCGGTATCTCGACCGGATACTGGAAGGCGAGAAAGATTCCGGCCTGCGCGCGTTCTTCCGGATCCATGGCGAAGAGGTCCTCTCCCCGGTAGAGGACGTCGCCCTCGATCACCTCATAGCCGTCACGGCCGGCGATAACATGTGAAAGCGTCGACTTGCCGGAACCGTTGGGGCCCATGACGGCATGGACTTCGCCCGGCCGGATCTCGAGGTCGATCCCCTTGAGAATCTCCTTGCCACCCACGGCGACACGCAGGTTCGTGATGGAAAGCAGGCTCATGACGGCATCGCTCCGGGTGCTCATCCGACACTGCCCTCGAGACTGATGCCGACGAGTTTCTGGGCCTCGACCGCGAACTCCATGGGCAGTTCCTGGAGCACCTCGCGGCAGAAACCGTTGACGATCAGGGTGAGCGCCTCCTCTTCGGGAATGCCGCGCTGGCGGCAATAGAAGATCTGGTCCTCGGACACCTTCGATGTCGTCGCCTCATGCTCGACATGGGCGCTGCGGTTCCTGGCCTCGATATAGGGCACGGTGTGTGCGGCGCACTGATCGCCGATCAGGAGCGAGTCGCACTGGGTGTAGTTCCTGGCGCCATGGGCCATGGGACTGACGCGGATCAGGCCCCGGTAGGTGCTTTGCGAGTGGCCGGCGGAAATGCCCTTGGCGATGACCCGGCTCCTCGTGTTCCTGCCGATGTGAAGCATCTTGGTTCCGGTGTCGGCCTGCTGGCGGTTGTTGGTGATGGCGACGGAATAGAATTCGCCGATGCTGTCGTCGCCCTTGAGGATGCAGCTGGGATATTTCCAGGTAATCGCCGAGCCCGTTTCCACCTGGGTCCAGGAGATCTTGGCGCGCTTCTCGCAGAGCCCGCGTTTGGTGACGAAATTGTAGATTCCGCCAATACCTTCCTCGTTTCCGGGATACCAGTTCTGCACGGTCGAGTACCTGATTTCGGCGTCGTCGAGTGCCACCAGCTCGACCACCGCGGCATGAAGCTGGTTCTCGTCGCGCTGCGGCGCGGTACAGCCTTCGAGATAACTGACGTAGCTTCCCGCGTCGGCGATCACCAGGGTGCGCTCGAACTGTCCGGTCTCCGAGGCGTTGATCCGGAAGTAGGTGGAAAGCTCCATCGGGCAGCGCGTGCCCTTCGGGATGTAGCAGAACGAGCCGTCGGTGAAGACCGCGGAATTGAGCGTGGCGAAGAAGTTGTCGGAATAGGGGACCACCGAGCCCAGGTACTTCCGCACCAGCTCGGGATGCGCCTTCACGGCTTCCGAGATCGAACAGAAGATGATCCCGTCCTTCTCGAGCCGGTCGCGGAATGTCGTGGCGACGGAGACGCTGTCGAAGACGGCATCGACCGCGACATTGCGCACGCCCGCCAGAACCTCCTGTTCCTTCAGCGGGATGCCGAGCTTGGCGTAAGCCTCGAGAAGCTCCGGATCGACCTCGTCGAGACTCAACGGCCTGTCGGACGCAGATTTTGGCGCGGCATAGTAGTAGCTCGCCTGGTAGTCGATCGGCGGATAGCCGACCTTCGCCCAGACCGGTTCGGTCATGGTGAGCCAGTGGCGGTAGGCCTTGAGGCGCCACTCGAGAAGCCAGTCGGGTTCTTCCTTCTTCGCGGAGATGAAGCGGACGGTGTCCTCCGAGAGACCCTTGGGCGCGCGGTCGGTTTCGATGTCGGTGATGAAACCGTGCTTGTAGGTGCCGGTCACATCGCGGACGGTATCGATGGTTTCCTGTACGATGGCCATGGTCAGGCTTCCAGGTGCTGCAGTTTGGAGTGAAGCATGAAGGGTGGTGCGGTCATGGCGGCCAGCGAGACCCCTTCGAAGGCCTCGCGCAGGGCCGTGTTGATCTGGTTCCAGCCGCCGCGCATCGGGCACAGCGATTCGACGTCGCAGTGGCCCGGATGGTCGTCGACGCACAGGGTGAGTGCGATCGGCCCCTCAATGGCCTCGACGACCCGTGCAAGCGAAATCTCTTCCGGGCTTGCCATGAGGGCGTAACCGCCCAGCGGGCCGCGGTGGCTCATCAGGAGGCCGGCGCGGGCGAAGAGTTTCAGGAGCTTGCCGGCCGTGGCTTCCGGCAATCCGGTGCCTTCGGCGACCTGGTGCGCCGACAGGATTTCTGCGGGGTGCCATGCCATGTAGGTCATGACGACCACGCCGTAGTCGGCCATGCGGGACAGTCGGATCATGGGTGTGTACCTGCCAATCAGTACCAATTTGGTTCTGATTATTGTATGGTACCTGCCGAAGCCGCTGTCAAGAGCCCCGTCGCCATGATCCGGAAGGGCGCGGAAGGTTCACGAACGGGCACTGACTTCACCCGCATGCAGCCCGTCGAAGGAGGTTTCACCGGGCAAGACCGGCGCCGGACAAGGCTCGCTTCAGGGTCGGCCCCGGCGCGGATTGCGGCCGGTTCGATCCGAACTTCCGGGAGTCCAAGGGAAAGCACCTCTGCGCCGGCAGACATGTCGCAGGTCCGAATTCCCGACAGCACCCCTTGTCGCAGGCGACCAGTGTTGCACGCCTTCGCCAACCAGGGAAAGCCTTCATCGCCCCGACATCCATTGCGAGCCGTTACCTGCATCCGAAATATCCGGCAGACCGCGCACGAGGTGCCCGCGTCCTTTTTCATGAACGAACCCCTGTCGCCGCCCGCGGCGTACCTTGCTGATCGACACCCCGCGCAGGCTGTCCCGTCCGCCTCGCGCCGGAAAGATCATGGAGGTTGGCGCGATGCGAGCGCGCAAGCGGTCCTCTTCCATGGCGTCCAAAGTCGCGCATTGGCCAGTGCGTCTGGCCCGACCGGTATCAGGACCCGGCTTCGCGCAGAAGCGTGATGAGGGATTCGGGCGTATCAGCCACCCTGACGGCCTTGCCGAGGCTCTGGTGGGAGAAGCCGCAATCGTCCATGTGTTCCAGCAGGGTCAGCAGAGGCGACCAGTAGTCCGAATCGACGAGGATCACCGGCTTGGCATGGAGATCCAGCGTGATCCAGCTCAGAACCTCGACGGTCTCCTCGAGCGTGCCGATACCGCCCGGCAACGCGACGAAGGCATCCGAGCGTTCGTGCATGACAATCCGACGGGTGTGCATGTCCTCTGTCTCGATCATTTCGGCAACACCGGTGTGATTGCGTTCTCTGGCACGCAGGAACGCCGGGATGACCCCGATCACCTTGCCGCCTGACCCTGTCGCCGCATCGGCGAGGGTTCCCATGAGTCCCGCTCCGCCACCACCGTAGACGATCGTCAGGCCGGCTTCGGCCAGACGCCGGCCGACTTCGGCGCCGAGTTCGGCAAACCGGGGATCGTTCCCGGGCAGGGACCCGCAGAACACGCAAACACAACTCACCGCTGCCATCAGTTACGCTCCATCCTCATGCCACCGGATCTGGTTATGATGAAGGTGGCACTGGTACAAGGCGAAACACCTCTTCCGGGGCGGGAAGTCATCACGTCGCCGCGATCCCCGGATATCATGGGTGGTCGACACCAACATCAGGCGAGGGGGCCCCGATGTCCGATTCGAACCAGACAACAACCTTGATCAACGGCGGCTGGATCATCGCGTTCGACGGCACGATGCACCGCATTCTAAAGGACGGTGTCGTCGTCTATCGGGGCGATACCATCGTCCATGTGGGCGGGTCCTACGAGGGACCGGTGGACCACACGATCGACGCGCGCAGGCATCTCGTGTCACCCGGACTGATCAATGCGCATGTGCATGTCGGCGCCCATACCGGGGACCGCATGATCCTCGATGGCGGCCGAGCGGAACTCTTTCGATCCGGCTTCATGAACTACTGCACCAGCAAGGGTATCAACGGCCCCACGATTCACGACTTCGAGAGTGCGGACGTTGCCATCCGTTACAGCCTGTCGTGCCTGCTGCGCTTCGGCTCCACCACCATCGTGGAAATGGGGGGCGAGCTCGGAGGTGAAGCGGATAACGGTGAACTCGGTCCCCTGGCGACCCACGCCGGCGAGCTCGGCATCCGTATCTACATGGCGCCCGGAATGCGCTCGGCCCATCACTACTACGATCAGGACGGGCGGCATCAGATCCACTGGCCCCCGGACGACGGGTTCGCCACGCTGGACCAGGCGCTCGCCTTCGTCGAGGATTTCGATGGCGCCTACGACGGCCGGGTGCGCGCCATCCTGGTGCCGCTCGAATACCACCTGTCATCGCACGAACTGCTTCGCCGGACCAAGGCGGCGGCCAGGCACTACGGGATCGGCATCACCATGCATCTCGCCGAATCGGTACTCGAGTTCCAGGATTCCGTGCGCCTTACCGGCCGCACGCCGGTCGGCATGCTTTACGATCTGGAATTCCTCGGGCCCGAGGTGGTGCTGGGCCATTGTCTCTATACGACCGGTCACTCGCAGATTGCCTACACGAAGGGCGACGATCTCGCGCTGCTCGCCGAAACCAGAACGAGTGTAGCCCACTCGCCCACCGTCTTCGCTCGCCGGGGCGTTCATCTCGAATCGTTCCAGCGCTATCTCGACGCCGGGGTCAATCTCGCCATTGGTACCGACTCCTATCCCCAGGACATGCTGGGAGAGCTGAAGACCGTTGCGCTCACGGGAAAGATCGCCGACCTCGATTTCGAGGCAGCCGTCACCCGGGACATCTTCAATGCCGCAACCCTGGGCGGTGCCCGGGCGCTCGGACGCGATGATCTGGGGCGGCTCAGCCCGGGAGCCAAGGCTGACATCCTGATCGTCGACTTTCAGCGCCTGCGAGTGGGCCCGTTCCTTGATCCGGTCAAGGCACTGATCCAGTGCTGTGACGGCGAGGTGATCGACACCGTCATCGTGGCCGGCCGGACACGTGTCGAGAACGGGCGGGTTCTGCTGTGGGACAGCGAGGAACTGCTCGAAGGTGTGCGCCGCTCCAGCGCCGACGCCTGGAACCGGTTCGCCGACTATTGGCCCGACAACGAGCCCATCGAAACAGCCTTCCCCGGCGCCTTCGACCGCTGGCTGGAATGAGCCGTCGCGCGCACATCAGCCATCGAAGCGCCCGCCTTGCGGTTCACCGGGCGTGACAGTGTTCCGTGCTTGGAGACGGATTGCGCCGCCGTCCCGGTGACGTTCCAGCCCACATCGTCCATGCTCTCGCGGGATCGGTCCGCCGGTGTGCTGCGGGTTCAGCATCGGAGCGACGCGATTGACTGCATCATCATTGAGTGACCGTCGATCCATTTGCGGGCGGCGTTCCCAAGCGGCCCGCACAGGACTTAAGATACCGCAGGCGCAACTCCCCTGGCATCCCATGAGAATCGACAATCTCCAGTATGCGAACTGGTCCGAGAAGATCTTCCGGCAGATGAACGAAGGTGGCGTCCATGCCGTGCACGCGACCATCGCCTATCACGAGAACTTCCGCGAAACGGTGCGCAACATCACGATCTGGAACCGCTGGTTCGAGAGATACCCCGACCTCATCGTTCACGGCAGATGGGCATCGGACGTGGAAAGGGCGAGGGATGCCGGGCGCACCGCCATTTTCTTCGGTTTCCAGAACTGCAGTCCCATGGAAGACGACATCGGGCTGATCGAGGTGTTGCACACTCTGGGCGGGCGTTTCATGCAGCTCACCTACAACAACCAGTCGCTGCTGGCGACCGGCTGCTACGAGAACCACGATACGGGCATCACCCGGATGGGCCGGCAGGTCATCCGGGAAATGAACAGGATCGGCCTCGTGATCGACATGAGCCATTCGGGGGACCGTTCCACGATCGAGGCCGCGGACATGTCCGAGCGTCCCATCGCGATCACCCATGCCAACCCGGCAAGCTGGATGCCGGCGCTGCGCAACAAGCGCGATGACGTGATCCGTGCGGTCACGGATAACGGCGGCATGATCGGATTTTCCCTCTACCCTCTGCACCTGAAGGAGAGGTCGGCCTGCACGTTGGAGAGTTTCTGCCGGATGGTGGCCGAAACCGGTGAGAAATTCGGCATGGACAGGATCGGTATCGGTTCGGACCTCGTGCAGGACCAGCCCGATCAGGTGATCGAGTGGATGCGGGTGGGGCGCTGGAGCAAGGAGATCGACTACGGCGAGGGGACGGCCGCCAATCCCGGCATCCCGCCTCTTCCCGCCTGGTTCTCCAGCAATCTCGATTTCGCCAACATCGAGGCCGGCCTCTGCGCGGTCGGCATGACCGCAGACGAGGTCTCTCGCGTCATGGGCGGCAACTGGTACCGCTTCTACAGGGAGAACTTCGTGCCCCGTCCCTGAACGGCAGGCGGTCGCCTTCGTTCAGGATAAAGCGCGTTTCACAGTGCTCACCGTCGGTTTCAGTAGGGCGTTCCGTCCTTGCGGACGAAGCGCCGTCTGCCGTCCGCCCCTGAGACGGCATGGATATCATCCCGAGGATAGAAGACGTCGTCTCCGGCGGACCGGTCCCCGATCTCGAGGAACACGACATCGCTTCCGGTGCGGTTGACGATGTGGTGCGCCTCGCCACCGGCCGGGAAGCCGGCGCACATGCCGGGCAGGAGCCGGGTCTCGCCGGAGGGGGTCACGAGGGTCGGCGAGCCTTCCAGGACATGGATCAGCTCGTCCTGGAGGCTGTGCGCGTGCATCAGTGCAGAGATGCCACCCGGTGCGATCCTGGTGATGTTCACGCCGAAATTCTTCAGGCCGAAGAATTCGCCGAGCGCCCTCTTTTGCGTGTTCACCATGCGGTCGCAGAATGGTTCCGGGTAGCCTGACTGTTTCGCCCGGGGCGGAACATCGAGTGCTGCAATGGCATCCGGTATCGTGTCGCTCATCGTGGTTCCCTGTCCTCACTTCTTTGACTGCACCATCCTTCGGGGCATGAGGTTGTCGAGATCTGTCACATGGTGGTCTGAAGCGATCCCCGCCAGGCCTTGGTGAGGGGTTCACCCGTCCCCCGGCCAGGAAGAACCGGACATGCGGCCTGCCACGTCTTCCCGGCAAGCGTGGCGCCGAAGGGCAACGTGCGGCTGACGGCGCGGGTACCAGGGGTACCTTCGGTGTTCGTTCAGGTGCCGAGTGCCGGGCGGCCTGCCGCAACCGCTGACAAGCGGCTTTCGATGAAGAGCGTGCTGCCGTCCTTGCAGCGCACGATCTCGTCCTTGCGCTCGAGGCGAACGGTGATGTCGTCGGCACCGATCTTCTCCGCGGATTGCCGTGCGAGGCGTTCGAGCGTTTCCCCTGCATGGTGCGCCGCCAACTCCAGATCCTCGAAGTCGGCGATGCCCTCAGGCAGGTGGCAGCGGAACGTGCCGCTGCGGGGTGCGGTCAGGAGGCCGTCGACCCGCTGCACCACACCTCCGGCGACGGCACCCACCGCGTTGCAGACCTCGGCGTGCGGAGGCACAACGATCTCGGTTTGGAGACGGTTGGCCATCTGCGGATAGTACGTGGCGGCGGGCGCCCCCACGCCCACGACCGGATGCCGGAAGCGTACGCCAACATCGAAAAGATCGCCGTCGCGGCCCTCGAGTGCGGCCTCGAGCAGGGCGTTTGCGGCGCGCCCGGCCGGAAGGGGCAGTCCGTGCTCCATCTCCATCGCCGCCTGAAGGAGGGCGCACACCGAACCGGTGATCGTGGCATTCATCACAAGGCGCGCGAACGCACGGGGGCCGTCGGGCGCCTCGTGTCCACTCATGGCCCACCATCGCAGCCAGAGCCGCGCCGCGAGCTCCGAGGCCTGCCGGTCCCAGGAATCGTGGACGCCCAGGACATGGGCGGCATCGCTCGGCGTGAATCGTGACGTGATGATGAGATTGCGATCCGACAGGGCCTCCAGCGACAGTTTGGGCGAACGGTCCCGGTAGAGATCCGCCATTGGTACCGGGCCCTCGGCCAGCGCTTCCCACAGCGCCCGCTGGGGGCGGGAAAGACCCGCCGGTTCCGTATCGAGCTGGCGCAGACGCAGCACGAACACCGCATCCCATTCCGCCGGCCAGGGGCGCGCGACCTGCTGTTCGAGGATTTCCACGGCCTTCGGATGACGCGCCGCCAGGAGGGCCACGGGAACCGCACGTCGCGGTCCGACCGCGAGACGCCCCCGATCGTCGAGGCGGATCTCGCTGTCGCCTCCCAACCCCGAGGTGTATGAGGCCACCGCACGCACCATAGTGCGATAGCCGCCGACCCGGGCGCCGCCCGGATCCAGTTGCGGCCGGCCGCCGCGCACCAGCGCGATATCGGTGGTGGTGCCGCCCATGTCCGAGATGAAGGCCTCTTCGAGGCCCGAAAGATGGTGCGCTCCGATGACGCTGGCGGCAGGGCCCGAGAGGATCGTCTCGACGGGTGTCGCGAGGGCTGTCGCGGCATCGATCAGCGAGCCGTCGCCCTTGACCGCCATGACCGGAGCACGGATTCCGCGCTCGGCCATCAGGGAGGTGACGGTGACGACGAGTTCCTGGATCAGCGAGATGAGCTTGGCGTTGAGCAGTGCCGTCAGGGCGCGGCGAGGCGCGTCGAGTTCGGAACTGAGGTTGTGGCCGCACGAGACCGGAAGCCCTGTTTCCCTGCGCAGCATGTCGCGGACCGCTATCTCGTGTTCGGGATTGCGTACGGAAAACATCGAGGAGACGGCGATAGCCGAGACGCGGGGCGCAACCCTTGCCGCCTCGGCTTGCAGATGATCGAGATCGAGAGCTGCGGCTTCCTCGCCCAGGGCATCGTGGCCGCCTGCGCCCGTGATCAGGGGATCGCCGGCCAGGGCCCGCACGATATCCGGCCGCTCACGATCGTCCCGTGCGTGGCCGATGAGGACGAGCGCCGCCGGACTGCCCCTGCCTTCGACGATGGCGTTGGTGGCAAGAGTCGTCGAGACCGAGACAAGCGCGATCTGGTCTGCGTGATCGCCGATCACGGCATCGACCGCACCGGCAATCCCGACCGTGAGATCATGGTGGGTCGTGAGCGCCTTTGCAGACTCCAGGAGACCCTTTGCGGTGTCGAACAGCACCGCGTCAGTGTAGGTTCCACCGGTATCGATACCAAGCAACAGCGCCAAGGCGGAGCCTCCAGAGATCAGGAGCGGCGAACTATGGGGAAAACGTCGCCAGGAATCGAGAGGCTTGCCCGGCAATATCCGGATGAGGCCCATGACCATGACGCACAAGGAAAGAACCCTGAAGTTTCTTCGCCCCGAAGCCGAGACGGTGTTCCCGATCGAGGAGTACCGCCAAAGGCTGAACCGGGTGCGCTCGGCCATGGAGTTTGCCGGGATCGACATGCTCTACCTGACGTCGCCGGAGGCCGTCTGCTATCTCTCCGGCTACCGCGCCGAATGGTACCAGGCCCAGGGCCCTAAGAGCTGGCTTCCGGTGACGGGGATCGCGGTTCACGTCAACGCCTGCGACCATATCCACTTCGAGGTCCAGAACGAGCAGGTCCTGGCTGGTTTCACGACGGTCTCCCGTGATCTCCGCATCTTCGGCGGCGACGCCCAGCCATCCGAAGACGTGATCGGCTTCATTGTTGACAATCTTGACGTTGAAGGCTGGCTGAAGGGAACGGTTGGCCTTGAAATGTACAGCTATCGGCCGAATCGCGCGGTGAGCGAGAGATTGCAGGCCGGCTTCGAGGGGAAGGGCGCGGCCGTGGTCGACGGCAGCGATATCGTGAACGGTGTTCGCAAGATCAAGTCGCCGGCCGAACTCGCCATCATCCGCACCGCCGCGAAAATCGGCGATATCGGCATGCAGACGGCCATCGAGACGATCCGGCCCGGCGTGGCGGAACTCGACGTCTGGGGCGAAATGGTGCGTGCCATGGCCCGGGCCGGCGGCGAGCCCTCGTCGATCACCATGCCGGTCTCGTCGGGAGCCAAGAGCGCCTGCATGCATGCGCTTGCCTCGCGGCGCAAGATCATGCCGGGCGATGTCGTCAACGTCGACATCTGCGGCGTCTGCCACCGCTATCATTCGAACATCGCACGCACGGTGTGTGTCGGCGAACCGCATCCGGAGGTGGCGCGCTACCTCGATGCCGTAACCGGCGTCAAGGCGATGCTCGAGGGTGTGATCAGGCCCGGCTTGCCGGTCCGGGACCTCCTTCGAAAGATCGAGGCCTACTACAGGGAAACGGGCATCTGGCAGGACCAGTGCTGGGTCGGCGGGTACGATCTGGGTCTCTCCTTTCCTCCTGACTGGGTGGGTCCGTGGTTCTGGGACGTCCATACCGATCCGGGAGGAGAGGTGTTCGAGCCCGGCATGGCATCGAACTACGAGGCCAATTTCTATCTCCCCCACGATGCCGGAATGTCGATGTTCATCGACATGATGATGTTCACTGAAGAAGGCGCCGAATTCCTGCACCGCGTCCCGGCACGGACCGCCGTAGTCGAGTAACCCACAATCCTTCGGCCCGATCCCTGGAACTGCCGCAAACCCCTGCGATCAGGAAGGCATTATCCGTCGAATGCGTTCGTTTGCCGGTCCGCCGACAGGCTACCCTTACCCACCGACAATCCCCGCGCCGCCCCGGCGCTTGCCTGCACTCCGATGGCCAAGCGTGGCGAAGCACATGCGTTCGTGCGCCTGCGCCGAGCAGGGCGTGATCTTCATCGACAAGATCAACGCCACCAATCCCTGCGGCGAGCAGCCCCTGTCACCCCACAGCGCCTGTTCTGCCGCTCTGGCGTGTCTGAGTCGTCAACCGCCTCGCCCGCGGCGGTCCAGACGCCTGTGGCAACGAAATTCAGCGCCGAGGTGACGGATAAGGCCCGCATCGTGAGGGGATTCGCCGTGGAACTCGATGGAGCGGACTACCGCATCGGGATGGTCGTGGCCTGCGACCGTACCGCCGGTGCGGTCACCGTGAATCTCTTCTTCGGTGCGTTTCCTGTCGCTCAGCCGGTCCAGGCGGCAGTCCGGACCGCCTCGGTGAACCGGTCTCGACACAATACGGACCGGCCGGTTTCATGCGGCGGAAATCACGGACCCGTCCGATGTCGAGCGGTTCATCGAGAGTACCTTCAACGACGGCGCGTTGATCGGCTACAACTCTATCTGGAACCACAGGCTGATAATGCCGACAACGCTACAACGTGAACCAGTCAGGGAGATACCCGTGGACCAGAAACGAACGCTCTATCTCGCCAACCCGTACGGCTTTTCGGCATCGCTCGCCACCGGGCCGCTCCAGGATCTCTGCAGAGTGCTGGAGAACCTCGGGGCGCAGGTGTGGGAGCCGTTCGCCTCACCGGAGAACCACGACCGAAGTGCGCCGCAGTGGGCCTGGCGGATCGGGCACAGCAATGTCAACGCTGTGCGCAGGGCCGACGGTTTCTTCGCCGTCGTCAACGGGTGTCCTCCGGACGAGGGTGTCATGGTCGAGCTCGGCCTGGCCATCGCCTGGCGCAAACCGTTGTTCCTCTTTCGTGACGACTTCCGCAGGTGCTGCGACAGCGAGGACTACCCGCTGAACCTCATGGTCTTCGCCGGCTATTGCGCCGAGGGCTGGCGGTCATGTTGGTACGAATCCGTCGCCGAGCTCGCCGATCCCGGGAAGGGTCTTGTGCGGTGGCTCCGCGACGAGGATCCGGCGGCGTGAGAGTATCAATGGTGCAATGCGACCGCGATGGCGGCGGTGTGTCGCAAGCGGTGTGCGCTCTGCCGTGCGGGCTCGTTCGGATCCGTCCCGAACGCAACGAGTGGCGCTTGTCACATGGTCATCCAGCTGAACCTCTTCAGCGGCACGAACCTGATTCGTGAACGGGGTTGCCTCGACTGGTCCGATGCGGGGCGTCTGGCACCCAATCCGCGCGGATTGCGGATTGAATTACGGGCGGCGGACGCGTACTTGCGCAATCTCGATTGTGAACCGACCAGGCGTCGCACCCGTTTCGATACCAGCTTCAGCAGTCTCCGCCATTCCGCCATCTGGAACGACTCCGTGCCGTTGTCCTGGACGCCGGTGCGGATTGCCACCAGTCCCACCAGCGTTTCGGCAACCGCGGTCACGCCGGCATACGACCTGAAGACATTCGGGGAGCCCGGGATGATCAGGACATAGTCCGCGTGGCATGCCAGGGCTGTATTTGACCGGTCGGCGATCGCGACCGCACACGCAGCGATGGTGCGGGCGATCTCGACGGTTTCGGTCTCACAGGGCTCGACCACGATGCAGACGACTGCGGGCGTCCAGGCACACGCGCAGTCACCGGCTCAGCACAGGGCCGGACGCCGCCATGCGCTGTGGCGGGTGCCCCCCGGGCTGCCCTGGGGCATCACACCGGGTGGCAGCGCCGAATGGCGCCGGACCGGCTTCGACAGCACGTTGACTCTTTCCGGCAAACCGCGCCGCGACCGGACCCTGTCCGGTTTCAGCCCGCGTTTTTCGCTGGTGCAGGAGCAGCGGGAATCCTGTGAGCTACAGGCGCGGGGGCGGGGGAACCGAGCATCGTGCGTGTGTTCTGACGTTGCCCCCTTCTCCGCCGTTACTCCTGCCATCGTGCAACGGTTTTGCCCGCCAACCTGACCCGGACATCACGTTCGCGAAGATTGCTCGAAATGGATCGTGTCCCGCGAGCTGGCTGAAACCGCAGGGAAAAATGCCATGTGCGTTTCATGGATAGGCTGCATCGGGTAGATGAGGCGATCGCCGATGCACTTCACCCCGCGCTTGTGCTTCGGCGACTGCGCCGCCTTCCGTGCACTGCCGGTTGCACCGCTCCGTCTCCCTCATCCATCTGCCGAAAACGGCCGGCCGTCACGAACTCCGTCGCGTCCGGCAGTCCGATGTAGAGGAAGCACTCACGCTCGGAAGGCATCGCTTGGCACCCGGCGGCTTCCCGCTCTCCTGGACCAACCCGTAGAACCCGCCAAAATATTCCTGCTCCACTGGTCGATGGAGCGACAAGCCCGTTCCAAACCGCCCTGCAACCCTTTGCCGCTATGCGTAAAGCATGGTCTCCGCTTCGCCATGCCCGTCAATCGGCCGTGATCTCGATTCTCCTTTTCCAGATCTCGATTGCTCGGCCAACCCGGTCGGAGGCGGGTTCGAGGTCATCGAGAGACGCGCTCAGGCGGCCACACAGAATCTCGACGCAATCGCGAGCCGCTTGCGCATTGACGCCCATCGTTACGCCCGCCCGGATGAAGTCCTTGGACGACAACCGATTGTGCTTGCCTGCCAGCGAGAGCGCCAAGTTATCGTTTGCGAGGCCTGGAAAGACCTGTGTCGTCACAGCATCGTAGCTTGGCGCGAACCTACGTCGCGCTCGGCGATCAGACAGTGCTCGATGCGGCACGGTCCGATCCGACCGGCTTCATCCGTGGTCTGGATCGAGCCACCATCGACGAGGTCCAACGCGCGCCCGACCTGCTACTCGCGATCAAGAGGACAGTGGACGAGGACTATGATCCTGGCCGTTTCCTGCTGACAGGTTCCGCCAACCCAATGACCTTGCCGAGGGTCGCTGACAGCCTGGCAGGCAGGATCGACACCATCCGCATGCTGCCGCTGGCTCGCGCTGAAGCAGCGGTTAGAGCGCCGATCTTCCTGGAGCGCCTGTTCGAGGGGAAACTGCAGGGCGATCGGGAGGCGGCCATAAGTGACGACATTGTCGGGTTAGCGCTGCTCGGCGGATATCCCGAGGCCATCGCTCACTCTCCCAAAAGCGCTTCCCGAACAGCAAGGCTACTGGGAAAGGAAAGCCTGAAAGGGTGGGTCAATTTTGGAAGAGCATTGACATCCACCGGCTGATGCTGTCGGGAGTCGCCCGCGAACACCACCTTCGCGCCGTGGCGTTCAAAGAGCTGCAGGATGTGGTGCGCCCGCCGTCGTGTGGCAACCCGCTTCGGGGGTGTGGGCCCGGTCTCCGGGACCTGTGATCTGATAGAATCGGTTGCCTGAAAAGGCCGTGGGCGGCGCGGTTCAGTCCGTCTTCGACCAGTACTCGTACTCCATGGCGCGCGCTGCGCGTGCTGCGGCATCGGTGCCGTGGAGGCGCGCGATGACATGGAGCGCCATATCGATACCGGCCGAAACACCCGACGAACAGATGATCCGGCCATTGTCCGTCCAACGCGCGCCCTCTCGGACGATGGCAGTCGGTTCCAGACGTTCCAGCGCTTCGACGGCATTCCAGTGCGTCGTCGCTTCGAGGCCCGCAAGAAGGCCCGCTGCGGCTAGAACGAGGGAACCCGTGCATACCGAAAGCAGGAGTTCGACCTCGTCGTGCCTTTCCCGCACCCATCCGGTGATGTCTTGCCGATCGACCAGGGCCCGTGCTCCGAAGCCTCCCGGTATCAGCAGGATGTCCACGGCCGGGAGTGTCTCGAAGGACCAGCGCGGGACCATGACAAGCCCGCCGCCGGCCGTGACGGGATCACCCGTTTCACCCACCAGACCGGTATCGAAGAAGTCGTTTCCCGCTTCGTCCCAGGCGCTGATGAAGGCCTCGAAGGGTCCCACAGCATCGAGCGGTTCGACATCCTCGAAAACATGGATTGCAACGATTCTCATCGATCCTGGCGCCTCGCGTTCCGAAAGGACCATCGAATCAACGGCGGTATCGGTCAAGAGCGAATCACCCGCAGGACCGCCGCAGTCCGCGGCGGTCCCGAAAAGGAGTCAGGCTACTCCACCGGAGACTGCCGAACGGTTCGGGCAGGTTCCTGCCGTCTCAGACAGCATCGGCGCGGATGCGAATTCCAACATCGACGTCGAGAGTGATTTTGCCGCCACCTTTGAGGACGCCGCGGGTCGGTGACACGTCACCGAAGTCGCGTCCTGTCGCGATGCGGATATGGCCGGCGCCGCCAAGCCTGTCGTTGGTGGGATCGAAGCCCACCCAGCCGAGATCCGGAAAGCGGCACTCGACCCAGGCATGCGTGGTGCGGTGCGGGGCGCTTTCGTCCGGGTCGTCGGACGGACAAAGGAACCCGGAAACATAGCGGCTCGGTATCCCCCAGGATCGCGCGATGGCGATCATGAGGTGCGCGTAGTCCTGACAGACACCTGAGCCCGTGGCGAGCACATGCGCGATGGTGGACTGCGTGGACGTGCTGCCGGGAATATAACTCAGGACACGATGAAGGGTCCCGGAGAGATCGAGGGCGGTCCGCAGCGGATCACGTCCGCGTTCGATGCCGTGGCCGTCGAGCGCGGATAGAGGAAACTACGTCTCGCGCCCCAATTCCAAAGATTGCGGTTCCCATGCACTGTGGTGTTCGTGCTCAGCTGATATATCCGACCGCACCGGTTCCTGATGGTCAGGAATTTTGCAAGAGGTTCTGTTATGATGCAAAATTGTTATGAAACCAATGGGAGATCAACAATGACCAAGCTATCCCGTCGTACGGCGCTGAAGGGCGCCGCCGCCGCGATTGCGGCTCCGGCTGTTCTGCGCGCCCACGACGCTCTGTCGGCGTCGGGCCAGGTGGACGTCTTTGCCTGGGGCGACTACATCCAGGACAACATGATCGAGAAGTTCGAGGCCGATACCGGTATCACGGTCAATCTCTCGACCTTCGGATCCAACGACGAAGCCGAGCAGAAGCTCAAGGCTTCCGGAGGTAGCGGTTTCGACGTGATCTTCCCGTCGGTCACCAACATCCCGAACTACAGGGACGATGATGACGGCTTTCTGTTTGCGGCGATCGATGAGTCGCGCGTGAACATGGACAACATCATCGCCTCGATGGTCCGCGATTCGATCCAGCTCGGCGGCGTACAGCGTGGCAATCGCCTGGCGCTGCCCTTCGACTGGGGCACCGAGGCCATCACTTTCAACTCCTCGGTCGTGCCGCTGGCGGATGACGAGGTCTCTTTCGGCTCGCTCTGGGCCGACGGGCTCGAGGGCAAGGCGGCCTTCCGTCAGAAGTCCATTATCATGGGCACGGGCCTCTACCTCGACGCGATCGGCGAGGTTCCCTCCAACCGCATGCTCGACGTCTACCAGACCGAGGACGACGCCAAGCGCGTCTGGGGGGCGGTCACGGCCTTCGTGATCGAGCACAAGAAGAACGTCGGCGCGTTCTGGAACAACGCCACCGAGGCGACCACCGCCTTCACCGACGCGGGCTGCGTCATCGGCCAGACCTGGGACACCACCGGCATCAAGCTCGGCTGGGACGTGGACCCGGCATGGAAGTATCGCATGCCCAAGGAAGGCGGAATCACCTGGATGGACTCGATAGCGATCCCGCTCGGCGTCGAGAACGTGGACCAGGCTTATGCCTTCGTCAACGCCATGTACGAACCGGAGATGGCGGGTCTCTTTGTCAAGAACACCGGTTACAACTCGGCTGCCGTCGGCGCGGCCGCGTTCGCAGGCGAGCAGTACGCCGATACCTTCAGTCAGATCTACACCGAGGAGACCCTTGGCAATCTGTGGTGGTGGCAGGCTGACACACCCTGGTTTGCTCCGACGCGCCAGGTATTCGCTGAGATGATCACCAACGCCTGATGATCGAGGCGGACTGATGAAGCGCACCGGGTAGCCGACGTGCTGCCCGGTGCGCTTTACGTTTGTGGCCTGAACTAAGGGAGGGGCGATGGGCTTGCAGACGGCACGGGGCAAGGATGTGGTGCTTGACTCCGTCTCCATGAGGTTCGGTGACTTCACGGCTGTAGAGTCAAGCGATCTCGTGGTCAATGCCGGCGAGTTCTTCTCGATCCTCGGGCCGTCGGGCTGCGGCAAGACGACGATCCCGCGCATGATCTCGGGCTTCCTGAGACCCAGTTCCGGCAAGGTCATCATCGGCGGCCAGGACATGACCGACCTCGGACCGAACAAACGGCCCACAGCGCCTTGACAAGTATCCGACAAATTAGCGTACGCGTTGCGTTGGGAGTCTCGGTCGGCATCGTCGCATGCTGGTTTGCAATACCGGGAAACGCGGCGGACGGCGGCGAGCGTCTCAATTGGACCGGGATGATCATCCAGTTCGTTGGGGGGTTGGGCCTGTTTCTGTTTGGATTGAACCAGATGGGAGAAGCGCTCAAGAACGTCGCCGGCGACAGGATGCGTCAAATCCTGGGGAAGTTGACGGCCAATCGGTTCATGGGATTGGTCACCGGTACCCTGGTGACGGCCATTGTCCAATCGTCTTCGGTCATGACGGTGATGCTGGTGGGATTCGTGTCCGCCGGTCTCATGTCGCTGCCACAGGCGATCGGCGTCATCCTGGGTGCAGATATCGGTACGACGATAACAGCACAAATCATCGCCTTTCCAATCAAGGAGTATGCCCTGTTACCGGTTGCCGTCGGATTTTTCCTGCTCTTCACAAGCAAGAGAAACCACGTCAGCCAGTCTGGTGCTCTGATCATGGGTCTGGGCCTGGTCTTCTTCGGGATAGCCCTGATGAGTGGGGCGATGAAACCGCTCAGGAGCTATCAGCCCTTCCTGGACGTCATGCAGCATGTCACCAATCCCCTGGTTGCAATCCTGGTTTCGACTATCTTTACCGCGCTGATCCAGGCTTCGGCCGCCACCATGGGTATCGTCATCGTCTTTGCATCCCAAGGCTTGATTTCCCTGGAAGCCGGCATCGCGTTGACCTTGGGCGCCAACATAGGCACATGTGCCACGGCTGGACTGGCCGCCCTCGGCAAGCCACGCGAGGCAGTACGTGTGGCCATCGCTCACGTCACCTTCAAAGTCGTCGGCGTGTTGCTGATCGTCTGGTTCATTCCTCCGTTCGCCGACTTGGTGCGCAGCATCTCACCGGTCAGTGAACATCTGACGGGCGCGGATCGTCTGGCCTCCGATACGCCACGACAAATTGCGAATGCCCACACTTTGTTTAACGTTGGAATCGGATTGCTTTTCTTGCCGTTTGTAGTAACGTTCGCGCGCATGTGTGAGTGGATCGTTCCGGATCGGATGATCACCGATTCCGAAAAAATTTCTGAGAGAATCGACGCAAAGTACCTGGACGATGTCCTTTTGGATACACCGTCCCTGGCGCTGCAACGAGCACAACTGGAAATCGGTCGCCTTGGAGATCGAGTTTGCCAAATGTACGAGGAGTTTCTCCAACCTACGATTGACAAGAATACGGTACGTTTGGTGAGTATCGCCGCAATGAAGGTGGAAATTGACGCCTTGTATGGTCAGATTGTGAACTATCTCTCGCACATCAGCGCAAGAGAATTGCCCCGAAACGAAACGGATGCCCTCATGCGTCTTGTACAGGCGGCAAACCAACTCGAAAACATAGGTGATCTCATCGTGACGAATCTGATTGGCGTGGGACAGAAGCTGGTGATGGACGGTGTTACGATAAGCCCAGTGTCTCGGCGCACCATCCGGGACTACCACAAGGTTGTGGGTGATGCGTTGCGGGACTCGAACCAGGCATTTCGCGACGGAGATGTTGAATTGGCTCGGCAGGTTCGCAAGATGAAGCGAGACATGACGGAGTTGGCGGGGAACACGGTTCATCATGCACTCGATCAGATGATTGCGCATGAACCGAAACGTTTGCAGACATACAAGAGAGAGATGGAGCTCGTGGAGAACCTCACTCGCATCTATCGCCACAGCCGTCGCTTGGCCGGACTGGTGGGTCTGTCACACTGATATGGATTGATCTGTCAATGTGGGCACCGACTGTTTCTATGGGCGCCTCCTTTCGGTATGGCGAATTCGAGACGCGGGCGGCTTGTTGCGACGGTGGATCACTCTGATATCCGTGGATTGGTTACCACCTGACTTTACTTCGTAGCGGAGCTGCTTCTCTCTAGTGACGCGGGTTGACGGGCACTCCGGCCCCGCACCTGCGGTGCTGGACAAAACTGTAACCGACTGAAACAACGCCGTTTTCTCTCTCGCATTCACGCGCCGAATACGCGGAAACACGACGTTTCCGTGTCCCCGGTGCAACAGAAAATGGAGAGAGAAACATGCCAACAAGTCGTCTCACGCAACGCCGGGTCGACGCACTCAAGCCACGCAGAAAATCCTGTGACATTCGCGATGCCGGAATCAAGGGTTTCGGTGTCCGAATCCTGCCCTCCGGCCGCAAGCGCTACTTCCTCCACAGTCAGGTCGACGGCAATCGGGTCTGGCATGCGATCGGCAATGCCGAAGACATCTCGCTGGAGCATGCCCGCGCGCTGGCAAGATCCATGCTTGGATCGAGGCGGAACGGTGAAGAGCTCGTTTCCGGAACCTCCAATATCCCGTTCGAAACAGTGGCCGATGAGGTCTTTCGGCGTTACCAGCGGCACTGGAAACCGCGCACGCTGAAGGTCAATCTCGGGTACTACAGGAACCAGATCCTGTCCTGGTTCAGGGACAGGCCGATTGCCGGCATCACGTGCCGGGATGTTCAACAGTGGTTCGCCTCGCTCCATGCCACACCTGTGGCGCACCTCCGGCGCTGAATTAAACTGTAACTTACTGTAAAAACATCATTTTTTCTCTCGCATTCACGCGCCTAATGCGCGGAAACACGACGTTTCCGTGTCCCCGGTGCAACAGAGAACGGAGAGTGTTGGCGATCATCTAAAAGCGCGGATATTTGCTCATTTTCCGCGGTATGGGCGGTTTTGTCAGGCGGGTGGAGGTGCACGGGACCGTGGCGATTGGGATCGAGGACAGCCATCCGTTGTGCGCAACCTCGACGGTTCGGTTCCGGGTCGGCCTGGTTGTGGGCAATGGGGTCCGGGGAGCGGGCGCCGTTCAATCGAGGGGCGGTCATCGGTCCCCATCGGTTCTCCGGCGCGGTTGCTGCGTGGACATACAGTTCCAGTCCTCGCCCTTCATGTCGGATGAGCCTGGCCGCGGCGTCATCGCCCTGTCGGGTGGCGTCGTAGGCACAGAAGATGCGGCGCGGGTTCCAGGCCTCGATCCAGTCGGGGAGGCTTTCGGTGACGCCGCCGGTGGAGACCACGACGCAACCCTTTCGTCGGGCCGGGACGAGATGCAGGGAGAGGACCGACAGGGCATCGAGGGCGCTCTTTGCGAGGATCACGGAGAGCGGCCAGTCGGGGTCCCACGACATCCAGAAGCCGCCGCGGGCGAGCGGGGATGGCGCGGCTTCGATTCCGAGGGCGGAGCCGCTACGCTGCCCAGCGGCAGGGGCGATCTCGGCGCCGAGAGCCTTGCCGGCCGCGTTTCGGCGGACGAACACGGCGTTGCCGTGGCAGTCTGCATGGACAAGGCCGAGATCGCGGCACAAGTCGACGAGCACATCCGCGAGGCCACGTCGTTTGACGAGGTAGCGTCGCAAAGTGGGCCAGTGCAACTCCGGACACGGCGGCCTCGGGCGGCGATCGGCGGTGAGCCGACGCGGCAGTTCCGAGAGCAAGTCCAGGGCCTCGGGCAGGGCGCATCGGCAGGCATGGATGACCAAGTCGATCGCTCCGCCCCCGCCCTCCAATGGCATTTCTTTAGTGATTCGGCATCATTTCCTTAATGGGACGTACCCGTTCCGGGCGAATTCTTTCGCCCCCGGACCGGGTTTCGCTGGGTCAGGCCGTTACGCGCGCCATCCGGATCCACTTGCTGCGGGGCTTCATCGATTGCCTGGGATATGACCGCCCTGGCCGCAGCCGGCTCCGCACTGCAAGGATCCGCTCGGCCATCCAGGCGACGGTCCCGGCCAGTGCCGCCGCCCGGGCCAGCACCATCTCCTCCAGGTTCGCCGCCATCATCGCGAGCGCGTTCTTGAAGTTCGTCGTTTGGCGTTGGCTGCCTTCCTCGCGCAGTTCCTCCAGCAGCCCGTCGCCGCGATTGGACAGCAGCCGCGTCATGGCGATCAGGTTGAAGTGGGCGTAGAGTTCCTGGCGAACGCCGCGCTCGGTCCGGCCATGGAACTCGTCCACCGCGATCATGGTCTTGGATGTCTTGTAAAGCTCCTCGATGCCCCATCTCCCGTGATACAGGTCGGAGAGATCGCTCCGGGTGTAGCGCTCCCGGTCGGCCAGCGTGGTGGCCACCGTGTATTCGTTTTCCCCCGCCGTGCACTTGACCAGCCGCAGTTCCACCGGGTCGAACCGTTTCCCGGGAAACGCGGCGCGGAGCTTGCGCAACGCGTCTTCCTTCGGGACGACCCGCACGAGGGCGTCGTTCCGGTCGCCGTCGATGAAGTCGTCGAAGACGGCGGCGCTGTTGCGCTGGAGCCGGAACACCGGGTGCAGGCCGCGCGAGACCATGGCGTGCAGAAGTACGAACGAGAAGTAGCCCCGGTCGACGACCACGACATCGCCCGGCGACAGGGCATCGAGATGGGCGCGCGCTGCGGCCCGCTCGTCGGCATTGGCCGACAGGGAGAAGTCGACCGGCGTCTTGGTCTCGAGGCGGTACAGGCAGGACACCAGGCCCTGCGGGTAGTGGGCGTTGGCGTTGGCAAGCGGGTAGCCGGCCTCGGCCAGCGGGCGGGGCAGGTTCATCTTGGTTCCGTCGATGGCGAAGGTGCGGTGGTCCTTCCACCGGCCGCCGTCGTCGCCGTGGCGGAGGATCTCCCGGTGCAGGTCAAGGAACAGGTCCTCGTGCACCCGGGCCCGGGCCTTGCAGATCGACGAGGCGACCACCGGCTGGTGCTGCGGCAGGGCGATTCCCAGCTTCCGGCACTGATCCCACAACTCCGCGACCACGGTGGCGTAGCCCTTGGTGCCCCTTGACAGGACCAGCCGGAACACGAACAGCATGACGATCAGGCTGTTCAGGACCCGCCGCCGCCTCATCCACTCCCGGTCATGCGCTGCGGCCAGTTCGCCGGCCGCATCGATGATCTTCATCCACATCGCGACGAACGGACCGTCGCACACCGGGGACAGGAGCTTGCTGCGCTTCGGTGGACGGCTCTCGCCCTTCAGGACCCTGCGGAAGTCGGGGTCGAGGGCCATGACGAGGATCTCCTTGGGCGGCTTGGTCCGGCTTTTGCCCCGGTGCCCGGCCGTCATGCCGATCTTCTCCCAGTTGGCGGCCCGGTAGCTTGCACCGTCGTGGCGTGTCGGGTCCACGAACGTCTCGCAGAGCACCGGCCGGCAGCCGTGGCGTTGCTCCCACGTCCCCGCAAGCCGGCGCACCGCCATCGCAAGGGCCCGGGAGGCGAGATTGTCGACCCGGACCCAGGGAAAAATGAGGAACCTGCTGTTCGAGACCGCAAGATGCAGCCGCCGGTCGCGCTCCGCCGCGCTCCATCCGAGCCACGCATCGCGGGCAGGCAGCGTCCTTGCCGCCGCTTCGAACAGCAGGCAGCCAAGGCGGCGCCCTTCGCGGTCGAGAACGAACCAGCGCAGGTGCGATCCGAACGGACGGGGGCAGCCAAGCCAGTGGTGTCGGTCAACCAGTTCGTTCCACTCGGCGACCTCTCCCGTCTCCGTCGCCAGATGCAGCGACAGCGGCTCCAGATCGGCCAGGCCGCAGGTGATCTGCGGCCCCGGGTCGGACCGTTCGGTGTGCTCGATCGCCCGGCGCGGCCCCGATGCGGTGTTGCGCTTCGCCGGCAGGCTCAGGATCCCGCATTCCTCCAGGCTCTCGAGCATGCGCAGGCAGGCCGAGACCCGGTAGTCGCCCTTCGGAGTGGTCCAGTTCAGGTGCTCGCAGATCGTCTTGGCCAGCTCGTTGCGGCTGAGAGCCGGGAACAGGGCCACGGTCTCCTGGACATCGGCAATCTGGCGCCTCGTCAGGCGGCGGCCGAAAAACGTGGTGGACTTGAGGTTCTCGATTCCAGGATCCATCGCTCCGGCTCCCCGTGCGAAACAGATATGGTCGAGAATGTCATGCCATGCGAGGGGGCGCGTGTCAACTGCCTTTTTGCGATTCCGGCGAAAATAGTTGAACGGGTCTCGAATCAACGGTTTGGGACGACCGGAAAAATCTGACGCCGGAACCACAACTAACAAAATGCCATTGCTCTACCGTCGCCGGCATCGCCCCGATCTCGGCTTTCTTCTCGACCAGGTCCGCCTTCAGCGCCTCCAGGCGCGACCGGGCTTCCTCCCTCAACGCCGCGCGCTCGCGTTCGCCCGCGGCCATCAGCGCCGCGCGTTCCCCCGCGTATTGTGCCCGTAACGCGTCCAGGCTCTCCCGGTTCCGGGCTACGAGAGCGGCGCTCTCGGCCTCGGTGGCGGCAGGCATCGCCCCGATCTCGACGGCCATCTCGGCCAGGGTTGCCCGCAACGCCTTCAGGCGTGACCGATGCTTCTGCTCGACTTCGGCGCGTTTGCGCTCGCCCGCAGCCGCGAGCGCCGAGCGTTCCTCCTCGTACTGCGCCCACAGCGCGTCCATGCGTTGCCGGCTGGCCTTCTCGAGCGCCCCGGCCGCCTCCCCGGCGGCTTGGCCCAGGGCGTCCATGTCGATGGCGGTGCGCACCGCGTTCTCCGCCACCGTTCCGGCAAGCTCCCGTGCGACCACGACACTCGCTGTCGCACGTTCGGCCTCGGCTGACCCGATCACGACCACCGGACCGACGAAGAGCGAACGAGGCTCGCCGAGGCCGTCCACCGCGTTCTCCAGAGCGACCTCTGTAACCCATTCCCCGAGCTTCAACCTTGAGCGCGCGACGCCGTAGAGCCGATGCGTCTCCGCCGTCGTCCTTGCCGAAGTCAGGATTTTGAACGGTCCCACGGTCTCGCTGCCAGAGACATAGAGCGCTTCCGCGGGGGCCGCGTCCGCCAGGAAGTGTTGCCTCCAGCGGGGCTCCACTGCGTCCCCGTCGTTGATCGAGGCCCGTACCTCCACCCGTTTGATCGACCACCACGCCGGCAGCTCGGGCGCCAGCGCGGCACCGATCTCCGCCGCGCCGGGCGGCTCCTGCGCCAAGGCGGGCGTCGGCAACCACGCCAGCACCGCTAGGGCGACGAGGAATGCAAGGGAGGCGCGCCATCCCGCCGCCGGCGGCGGGGAAAGGAACGACGTTACCGGCCCGTGGCCGCTCGTTCTGTCCGATCGATGATGCATGGTGCTGTTCCGGAGGTGTATTTCCTGAAAATCTGGCAAGGGAGACCGCTTTGGCGCCGGACCCTCACTCCACGGGTGTGCCGACAAGCGCGATCGCGTCGATGCTTTCCCAACGGTCGTGGTGATCGGTATCGATCACGACCACGACGTCGGACACAGGTTTAGGGTGTTGCCACAGGTCGAACTCCGCGGCGCCGGGACATGCAATCAGCCTATCCCGGACGGTGTAGTCGGTACGATCGCCTTCCGGGTCAAAGAACTGAATCTGGTGGACGAAGCCGACGCTGTTACGATTAGTACCGGACTCATACACGACGATTTGCGGAAACAACACCGGCTCGGCAAAGCGAACGTAGATCCACTGTTGGCCGATATTTTGTTGCCGTGCGTACCATCCCGGCGTGTCGGCTCCGCATGGTATTTCCGTCGGCGGGCCGATGAGACCGTCAGTGTGCGACTGACTATACTGTGAACTGAAGCTCTCCACCCGGTCGACCCATTGGGTGATTCGCGGGAGCCGGGCGACGGCGCGCGCCTTCAGCTTCTCGTCATCGGAGGCGACCGCTATGTCGACCGCCCTCCTCTTCAACCTCTCGTCGCTGGAATCGAGCGCCAGATCAAAGGCCCTCAACTTCAACTCTTCGTCGTCCGAGGCGAGCACGAGATCGAACGCGCGCGCCCCCATCGCCTTGTCGCCGGAGGCGAGCGCCCGCTCGAACGCCACCGTCATCAGCGTCTCGTCGCCGGAAGCGAGCGCCAGATCGAAGGCGGCGTAGTGCCGGGCGACGACGTCGGACCCGAGGCCCTCGACCAGGGCGTCGTACCGCGCGGTGCGGGCCGCCATGTCCGAGGCGGCCACCTCCGCAGCGATCCCCGCCTCGCGCTGGCGCTCCTCCGTCAAGCTCTGCAGGGCGGCGGCGAGTGCCTGCCGCGCCGCCGCCTCGACCTCCGCCTCGCTCGCTTTCAGCAGGGTCTCGGACGCGGCGGCGAGTGCCGCGCGCTCGCGTTCGTGCTTCGCCTCCAACGACGACAGTATCACCAGGCTCTCCGCGACGAGCCGCGCCCGCTCGGTCTCGGCGGCCGCAGCCTTCGCCTCCACCTCCGCGCTCTCCGCGACGAGCCTCGTCTTCAGCGCCTCCAGGCGCGACCGGTTCTCTTCCTCCAGCGCGGCGCGCTCCGCCTCACCCGCCGTCACGAGCGCCGTACGTTGCTCCTCGTACTGCGCTTGCAGCGCATCCAGACGCTCCCGACTCTTGGCGATGAGATCGGTGCGCGCGGCCTCTGCCGCAGCGGCCATGGCCTCGATTCCGGCGCTCTCCTCGGCGAGGCGCGCCTTCAACACCGCGAGGCGCGACCGGTTCTCCTCTTCCAGCGCGGCGCGCTCTGCTGCGGCGGCCGCCGCAAGCATCGTGCGCTCGGCCTCGTAGCGCGCCCGCAGCGCGTCCAGGCGCTGCCGGTTCGCCGTCTCGAGCGCCGCGGTGGTCTCCGCCGCAAGCTGGCGCAGCGTATCCGCATCGACGGTGGCGCGCGCCAGACCCGCCGCCAACGTGTTGGCGAGCTCCCGCGCGTTCACGAGGCTTGCCGCCACCCGTTGGGCCTGTTCGGAGCCCGCCACGACCACCAGCCCGCCGAAGAGCGATCGGGGCAGCCCCAAGCCGTCCACCGAGTTCTCCATGACGAGATTCGTAACCGATTCCCCCCGCTCCAGGCCGGTGTGCGCCATGCCGTAGAGCCGGTGCTTTTCCGCGATCCCTCTCGTCGCGATCAGGACCTGGAACGGTCCCACGGATTCGCCTTCGGGAGCCCGCGCATACAGCTCTTCCGCGGGCCCCGCGTCCGCCAGGAACCGCTGCCGTCAACGGGGCTTGGCCGCGTCCCCGTCGTTGACCGACGCCTGGATCTCCACCCGCTCGACCGACCACCAGGCCGGCAGCTCGATCGCGAGCGCAGCCCCGATCTTGGCCTCGCCCGGCGCCTACTGCGCCAGAGAAGACGGAGCCGACCACGTGAAGGTGGCGAGGGCGACAAGAGAGGCCAGGGAAGCGAAACGCGCCGCCGCGCGTGACAGAAAGCGGAATGCCGTCGCGTGGCCTTCCCTCCCGGCTTGTCGATGCGTCATGAGAGCCTTCTCCACGTCTTGTCCCGGTCGTCGTTCATACCGGCGGTGCGCTATCCTCTGTTGCGAGGGTTCGCCGGTCATCGATGAAGCTGATGACCGACGTAGCGGCATCGCGTCCATGTAGTTTGTAGCTGTCAGGCGGACGAGGTCAAGAATCGCACGGCCCCAGGGCCAGGAACATTTTTTTATCCCTTCCTCCGGCTTGTGGTGGGCACGCGGGCGCATGTGGGCACTGGATGGGTTGGGCGCAACCGCGGATTGATGCGGGCTTGGCGCACCATCGGGCTGATGGACGCCCGTAAGGCGGGGTTTCCGGCCGAGCGCGGGCAGAGTTGTGGCTCGGCACGCCGCAGGCGGGTCGAGATGCGCCGCGCCGGCCGCGGGATCAGGCGTTTGGCGTGCTCAGGATCGTGTCGATGGCATCCTGCGCGCGAGTGGCATAGTGGCGGTTGGCCTCGGCGAGAAGGCCGATGATCTTATTGATCCAGTCGCCGATCTCCTTGTTGCCCTTGAACTTCACCATGTCGGCAACGCCGCCGCCGCCGACGGGTACTTCGATCAACGCTCCGGGCTTGCCGGCGTACTTGTCTGATACGTATTCCGTGAACAACAGCGTGAGGACGTAGTCCTTGTATTGCGAGGCGTCCATGCCGCCGCGGAGTTCGTCGCAGCTTTGCCAGAGGGAGGAGTAGAGTTGGGATTTTTTCAGGGCCATTCAGCCAATCTCCGTCATCGTGACGCCATGAGATCGTTCATGCGCTTCGCCACTTCCCGCGCAACCCGCTGCAAGGCAGCGACGAGTTGTTCGTCTACGTCCATCGCGCCTTCGTACTCGGCAAGATTGCGCTTGCGGTGGGCTTGGTCCAGCACTCGCCACTGTTCCTGAGGCAGGCCGATGGTGTGCGGCAGGCATTGAAAGACCAGATAGCGCGAATCGGAGCGATAGCCTTGCGCCCGCAAGGCCGCGAGCGCCAGCGCATGGACCGCGTTGTAGCCGAGGTCGAAGCGGCTCTCCAGGCTCAACTCCTTGCGCTCGGCATCTTCCAGACGGCGCTCGCCCGAGCGCAACAGGCCCTCGATCTCCCCCTCCGCGGCCGGCTCCGTCTTGAGTTGGCCGATGCGCACCAGGTTATCGAGCTGCGGATGCGTCATCTTCTCTTCCAATCAGGACCAGATGTTCGCCAGCGAGCACGCGGCTCAGCAATGTGTTTCCGGTCGATCGACGCGCGTTGAACTCCTGCACCGTGTAAAGTGTGGGGCTGATCTTACGGTCCAGGCTCGTCTCCACCGGCGCGAGCACGGTGTAGAGTTCTTCCAGCATCACGCCGTCGGCGGTGACAAGCAGATCGATGTCGCTGGCTGCCGTATCCGTACCATGCATGACAGAACCGTAGATCATGGCCAGCTCGATGCGGTCGGCGAGCGGGTCCAGCGCCTGCCGGATCGGCTCAACCATGGCGACCGTCTTGCGTACGATGCCGATTAGTTCGTGATACACGGGACAATCGGGATTGGCTTGGTAATGCTTCTGCGTGCCGATATAGGTAACGCTCACCAGACCGCTCGACGCGAAGCGCTGGAGTTCGCGCTGCACGGCCCCGGAACCGGATCCGGTCAGCCCGATCAACTCGCTGGTAAAAAAGCTTCGGTTGGGCTGGCCGAACAGTAGGGCTAGGACCCGCTGCTGAGTTGTGGTGAAAAGCGCATCGGCGAGACCGGTGGGTGTGCCGACATGCTCGGCCGCCGCCTTGCGGCGGGCCGGGCGCGACAGGCGTGTTGGAGTTTGTGTACCCATAACGGGCATTCTAGTGCTTGATTTGGGTAACGTGCAATGATGATTCTGGATTTGCCTGCGCTCCGGGATCCCGCAACCGCTGGTGACGATCGCCGCCGCCTTCACATCCGCGTCAAGGTCCAGAGCACCTTTCCGACGATGTGGGCGTCCTGGGCGAGCTTCCACGCGGCGGTGCTGAAGTCGAGCATGGCGAGCGGCCAGCTGTTTCGGTCATGGACGGCGTAGCGCATCTGGGTGCCGACCAAGGTCAGGCGCGGACGCTCCATCCCGCCTTGGCCGAACGGTTACGGTTTGGCAGCAACTCTTCGAGATGGATGGGAACGGAGACGGACCAGACGATGAACTCAAAGGCGAAGGCGACTAGCGGTGTCATTTCGAAGGGTAGACGGCACTTGACGACCCTGGAGGAATGGCTTTCGTAGCGCCCCCGAGGAGTGCTCGCAGCCTCGTTCAATGAGATTAGTCAGGCTCTCCGAACCTGGCTAATCCTTAACAGTCCGGGCGCTATATACTCGGCCGATCGCCCCCAATTGTTGCCCGATGAACGACCCGCCGATAACTGTCAGCTTCACCATAAAAATCCGCGACTGCGTTGTGTACGGTGATTCTATTGTCCCACAGGATCAGTGAGCCCGGCTGCCAGTGGAACCGGCAAATGAATTCCGGGCGCGTCGCGTGCTTGAAAAGAAAGTCTAGGATCGGTGCGCTCTCGCTCTCGGTCATATCCTTAAAGTGCTTTGTGAAGCCTTGATTCACGTATAGCGATTTTCGCCCCGTTTCCGGGTGCGTTCGGATCACAGGATGTATTGCGGTGCCGGCCTCCCCCGCTTTAGGTTTCATTCCCTTGAACGGCGCATGATATCGTTCATTCACATCGCCGGAGCGATGCACCGCCTCGAGGCCTGCCAGCATCGTCTTCATGCCGTCCGACAATGTGTCGTATGCCAGGTACATGTTGGCAAACATGGTATCGCCCCCGTAAGGGGGCAATTCCCGGGCATAGAGCGCGGCGCCTGCTGCCGGTTCATCGAGGAATGTGAGATCTGCATGGAAGCATCGGTCGAAATTGTAAGTCTGGCCCGGGGTTCGAACGATCTCAATAATCTCTGGATAATCTGCGATACCCTCGATATAGGGATGCTCCATCAGCTCTCCGAACTGCTGGGCAAACGCATAATGTTGGGTTGGCGTCAATCTCTGATCGCGAAAGAAGAGCACCAAATGCTCCAGCCAAGCATTGCGAACTTCCTCCAGAGTCTCTTTGCCCAAGGGCTGCGCAAGATCGAGCCCGAAGACTTCCGCCCCCAACGCGCCGGAGTATTTCTTCACATCCAATCGCGGCCGCTTCATGACATAGCTCCTTCTTCATTGCACACGCGGCAGGACATCAAGACCTGTCGTGATTCAGGTTGTTCTGCGTTAGCTGGATGGCCTCTCTCAATGCATTGACAAGAAAATCGATGTCATCCCTTCGCATAATCAGAGGTGGGGAAAGTATGATAATGTGCCCACCGGATCGAACAATAAGGCCCAGCTTCCTTGCGTGACCAGTAACAAGGTTGCCGACTTGAACGGCGGGCGGGAATAGTTCCTTCGATCTTTTGTCGGCGACGATCTCGATCGCAAACATGAAGCCCGCACCCCGGACGTCACCAATAAGTTCGAAATTCAGGAGGGTTTCCAGGCTCGATCTCAAGTACTCCGAGGTTTCCTTGACGTGCTGGCAGATACCTTCGCGCTCCAAGATAGCGATATTAGCCAATGCAGCTGCGCAGCACACCGGATGTTCCGCGTAAGTAAATCCATGGGAGAAAATCGCACCCTCCTCGAAAGGCGTGCGCAGCACATCCATGATCCGCGAGGAAATGATCGTGGCTCCCAGCGGCAGGTAGCCAGAGGTCAGGCCCTTGGCGCAGGTCACGATGTCCGGCGACATCTCAAACACCAGGTCGGACGCAAAGAACTCACCGATCCGGCCGAATCCCGTCACCACTTCATCGGCGATGATGAGAATGTCGTTGGACTTGCAAACCTCGGATATGCGCTGGAAGTAACCGGGCGGTGGCACCAAGACGCCGCCCATGCCCATGACCGGCTCCGCATAGAAGCACGCAATCCGGTCGGGGCCGATGCGCTCCACCAAACCCTCGAATTCCTTGACCAGATAATCGCAAAACTCCTCGCTCTTTACACCTTCGGGGCGTCGGTAATCGTAGGGTGCGGACACATAGTGAACGCCCAAGTCGGGTAAATCGAATCCGATCTTGTTACTGGCGATGCCGCAGAGGGCGGCGGACGCCGAAGTACTGCCATGATAGGCGTTCGTGCGACAGATGATTTGCTTCTTGTCATGCTTGCCCAATCCGTTGAAGTAGAGCTGCACAATGCGCAAGGCTGAGTCGTTCGCCGTCGAACCTCCACCGGAAAAAAGTACATGATCGAGATCCCCGGGTGCTAAGTCGGCAAGCTGTGCAGTCAATTCGACCGCAGGCGGCGTGGTCGTCGCACGAAACGGATTGGCATAGGGCAAACGGTGCGCTTGGGTTTTTATCGCATCCACGACCTCGGTCCGTCCGTAGCCGATGTTCACGCACCAAACGCCGGCCATGGCGTCCATGAAGCTCCGTCCTTCCAAATCAGTCACGTAGAGGCCGTCGGCCTCGAAAAGGATCTCAGAACCTTGCTCCCCGAACTTTGAGAAGTCAGTCCAACCGTGGACGGCATGACGACGGTCCTTTTCCCGAAGATCTTGAAGGTCGTAATTGTGATGAACTTTCATCCGACTTCCTCTCGTTGCAGCCACACCATCACCGTAAGGTCATGGCCACTCCCGGGACGCGCGTGGCGTCGACGGATCGCGCCTGTCACGTCCATAAACCGGCCAGCGGGCTGCCGCGACACTGTCCTGCAACACCTTGCTGACCTAGAGGCCTTGCCGGGATCTTCGGAGCAGACTCTCGGCACCTCATCGCTTTTGCCAGGCGGCATTGCCACGAAACCCATAGCGAACCGCCCGGAAGAGGTGGGTACCAGTCGAGAAACTGGTACCCACGCAGGTCTTCCAGGGAAACTCCTCAGTTTTATAGCCAGGACTTCACCAGATCCTGGTTTTGGTCGACCCACTCCCGCGCATACTCCTCCGGGTCCCGCTCGTCCACGGCAATGGCGCGGGACCAGTCGTTGATCAGCTGCGTGTTGAACTGGATGTTGTTCAGTAGCCTGACCATGTTCGGCGCCGCCGATTCCAGCCGCTTCGAATAAGCTATGTGCGCGGTTATCGGCGGGTAGGCGGTCGCAGCATAGGAGTTGTCGTACCAGTCCGGGTCGTCCGGTATGGCTGACACGTTCCATTTGGCAGGGTCATGCTCTGGCTCTTCCAGGATAACCAGATCATGCATCCCGAATACGTGATGCGGCAAGTAGCAGGCCCACACGATGACCCGGCCGGCCTTCACGTCCGAATCGATTTGCGCGAGTATCAGGTTCTCCTCGCTGACCGTGAACTCGTAGAGGTCGGCGAATCCATAGTCACGCGCCCGAACCTGATGAATCTTGGTGGAATTCCACCCCGGGGCGCCCATCCACATTTCACCCTTGCCGTCGCCGTTCCGGTCCGTAAGTTCGACGATTTCCGGTTTGGTCAGGTCGTAAACGGACGCCAGCCCGTACTTATCCTTGGCAGCCTGCGTCGTGCAGAAGGCATCCATCGCATCAAATTTCTTGTCCGTCAGGGCAACGGTGCCTGCCCCCTCCACGTATTTCTCTATCAAGCCCATCTGAGCCGGCAGCCAGACATCGGGGTGGATGTCAACCTCACCCCGGCCTTGGTCCATGGCTTGGAAGATAACCGGATGCGTGCCAAGCACCATTTGGACCTCAATCCCGTAGTTGTCCTCGGCAATGACCTTAAGGACGTTGGTGATGACCTTGGAGTAAGCCCAGTTCGGCTGGCCGATGACGATCTTCTCTGCCGCCTGGGCCGTACCGAGAGCGATCATGCACGCGGTTGCGGCCAGTATGGATATAGTGCGCTTTAACATTGAACCCTCCTTTTTTGAGTATGACCTTCAATCATGTTTTCTTAGGTGGTTGATTCGGTTTGCCTCCTCTTTCCCTGAACGATGCGGTCGAGAATCATGGCGCTGAACAGGATTGCCAGACCGGCGAGCACGCCCTGGCCCTCATTGGCGTATGTGAGCGCATCCAAGACGTCCTCCCCCAAACCCTTGGCCCCGATGAGAGAGGCGATGACCACCATCGAGAGGCACATGAGGATGGTTTGGTTGACCCCGGTCATGATGGAGGGTGTGGCCAAAGGAAGGTCGACCCGCAGCAGCATGTAGGTCTTGGAGGCCCCGAAAGCCTCTGCGGCCTCCCGCACGGAAGCCGGAACGCCCTGGAGCCCGAGGACGGTCAGCCGGACAACGGGGGGCATGCCAAACACGATCGTCGCGAGGACCCCGGGAGGCTTGCCGATCCCGAAGAATGCGATCACCGGAATCAGGTAGACGAACGAGGGCATGGTCTGCATCAGGTCGAGGATCGGGCGGACGATCGCATAGAGGGTCTTGCTCCTGGCGCACAGAATGCCCAAGGGAATGCCAATCACCAGGCAAAGCACAGCGGCCGAGCCCAGCAGGGCCACCGTCTGCATGCTCTTCTCCCAAAAGCCCAGGAGCGACAGGTAAGCGAGGGCTGCCGCGGTGAATATCGCCACGCGAGGCCCCGCGACCCTCAGCGCCAACAGCACGATCACTGTCATGACGATGGGCCAGGGTGTGGCGACCAGCAGCGTCTCCATGGCATCGAGCAGCAGCCGGATGCCGTTGGTGATGCCGATGAAGAACCCGGTCCCGGACTCCGTCATCCATTGGAAAGCTTGATCCACCCAGGTGGCGACGCTCTTGCGCACATCCCGGCTTGCCGGGAAGGTCTCCAGCCAAGAGGGAATGCTGCCGGCCGTGAAGCGATAGCTCGCCAGGCCATAGGTGCTGGCGGTGAAGAGCGCCATGACGGCGGTAATCGGGAGATTGATCCCGTGGCCCAAGGTGCGCTCGGCCTGCCACTTGAGGAATCGGGCGTTCAGAGCCCTGTTTGCCAGCAGACCCTGAAACACCTTGAGGGCTAGGAGAAGGCCCAGCCCGAACGCCACGAGAAGCGGTGCGGTCGCCGTCATGGCATCCGCCCGCTCCAGGGCGTCGGCGCTCGCCGCTTCCAGGGCGGAAGCGGATTCCGACAGGGCGTTGGCGTTGCTGGCGCCGCTGGCAAGCGCCTCTTCCGCCTCGGCGCGGCGCACTTCGGCGCTCACGGACAGCCGTGCCGCGCGCTCGTATTGTTCAGCGCCCAATTCGGAGAAGAGGCCGCGGCAGAGCTGCACGATGGCCACCGTCTCGAGGATCAGGAAGATCCAGAACAATCCCCAGAGGCGTCGCGCGGCCAGCCAGAAGGGCCCCAGGACCGCAGCCGCCATATTGAAAGCGGGGATAAAGCCGACCGCAGCGTCCAGATTTTCGAACTGGATTCTATAGTAGTCCGTGTTGAGTTCAACGAAGGCGGCGATGCCGTCTTTACCGTCCTCGACGGCCGTTGTGGCAGGACCTGTCAGGACCTCGGCGTCACTCATGGCCCTTTTCCTCCTTGGATCCCGCGCAAGAGATGCCGACGGTCGACAACGCCAATGTCCTGCCCATCCGAGTTGGTCACGATGATCGGCCCGTCGTGGTCCACGGCGAGGTCGATGAGATGATCGAGGTCGGTTTCCTCGAAAGCGCGCGGCGCCTGAGACAGGTCTGTGCCATTGTCGGCGACGTAAGCTTCGAGGGGCACCATGACGCTGTGGGCGTATACCAGCTTCAAGCGTGAGATGCCGGCGACGAAATCGGCCACGTAGGCGTCGACCGGGTTCGTGACGATTTCCTCGGCGGTGCCGATCTGAACGAGCACCCCATCCTTCATGATGGCGATGCGGTCGCCGACGCGAATGGCCTCGTCCAAATCGTGGGTGATGAAGATGGTGGTCTTGCGGGTGACCTTGGAAAGCTTGATGAATTCGTCCTGGAGTTGACGGCGGATGAGGGGATCCAAGGCGCTGAAGGGCTCGTCCATCAGCAGGATATCGGGATCCGCCGCCATGGCGCGGGCCAGGCCGACGCGCTGCTGCATGCCACCGGAAAGTTCGTGGGCGTAGTGGTTCTCCCAGCCTGTCAATTGGACGAGCGACAATGCCCGGGCGGCAATCTCCCGGCGGTCGCGCCGGCAAAGGCCCTTGACGTCCAGCGGCAGGGCGACGTTGTCGACCACCGTGCGATGCGGCAAGAGAGCGACATTCTGGAACACCATGCCGATCTTCTCGGCGCGCAGTAAGCGAAGCTGCTTCTCGTCCTTTTGCATGATGTCTTCGCCAAGAACCAGGATTTGACCGGCCGTCGGCTCGAGCAGGCGGTTGACATGGCGAACCAAGGTTGACTTGCCGCTGCCGGAGAGCCCCATGACGCAGAAGACCTCGCCTTCGCTGACCGTGAAGGAGGCGTCCTGCACGGCGACCACGCAACCGAAGCGGTCCAGAACCTCTGTCTTCGATATGCCGTCATGGCGGACCGCATCCAGCGCCTCGGCCGCTCGCGTGCCGAAGATCTTCCATACATTGCAAAGTTCGACTGCGGCCTCCCGCATTGCCCCTCCTCGACCAACGAGTCGAAATATTCATTTGTTTTCAAGTTAGCCCGACATTTCAATCGACCAATTAACCCGGCCAAGGCCTCTCGATTAACGCCGTGTAGTGACCAATTCGCAGCCCGAGGCGTTCAGATTTTCCTGCAGCGTGGATTATCGGCTAAGCAGCAAAAGATATTCTCCTCCTCAGTCCACTGATAGTTTCGAGAGTTCGCGCTCCAGATACTCGCGACGGTCACCACCTTGGTAGGTTTCGCTCAACTGGTAGAGCCGCGCGACTTTTCCAGCCAACTCCTTGATGACTTCGGTGTCGTCAGCGTTGGTCTTCGGCATTCGAATCACCGTGTCTCCGCCATATGTCGGGACCGGACCGTTGCCCGAGCCATGTGGTTGCACCGGCCTCTCACCAGCCTGCAACAATCTAATCCCGTCGCGGATTTTGCGTCTAAGACGTGCTATTCCAACGTCGGTTTGTCCGAGATGCTCGCGCCGATGCACGTTGATTGGCCCTTGAGTGACCCAAGCATCCCAGTCGCCTGGTTTGCGGCGCCGTTCTTCGAGCGAGCGGTGTGCGGTTTGCCCATAAAAGTCAACGGTCTCGAATCCCACTTCTTCTTTGCATCCGTCCCCGAGCGGGTCATCGCGATCGTTGAAGTGCCTCCAAGCGATATAGCGGCTATTCTCATTGTCCAAGGGAACCACCCAGCGTGTCAGGGAGGGCCTTCCGAAATAGCGCGGCTTCTCCGCCATCTCAAACAGGCTGCCAGCTTGACCAAAATTCGGAAGCAGATTGTCATGCATACGAATCCAGATGTTATCGCCGACACGGCGCGCGTTTGTATAAAAGCTTCCGAAGGGCCGGTCGTACCACTCGCAAATAGGCAGCTCGCCAAATCCAACAAGACGACCAAATTGCGGGCCTGAAACACGTTCATGAAGAAAAGGGCTGTGAAAGGGATCGGCACCATTCTCGCTAATTTGCAGCCAATTGCATGGAGAATGAAGAGAGTATGGAACTAACTCGTCCCCCTCCATTTCGAACGTATCCAGAATGGGGAAGTCGGGCTTCTCCTCGGGCGGTCCCATGTAGGCAAAGATGAGCCCCTTGAATTCTTTAACGTAATAGGCTCCATGGCAAAGTCTGTCCTTTATGCGGCTCTGCGGTGGTTCGCCGGGCGTCTCCAGAATTCGTCCGTCGACACCGTACAACCATCCGTGATAGCAACAACGAAGGCCGTCCTTCTCGACAATACCGAACTCCAGCGATGTGCCTCGATGGCTACAATGTTTGTGTAGAAGACCGATCTCGCGATTATTCTTTTGGAATAAGACCAGATTTTCTCCTAGTACGCGCAAAGCCAGCGGCAGACCGTCTTTGAGCTGCTCGCTCATCGCCACCGGGTGCCAGAACCGCCGAAAATATTCCCCGGCGGGTGTTCCGGGACCGACGTGAGTTAATTCTGTATCTTCCTTCAGGGTGTGATCAAACAGATAGCCGCTGTACAGAGTCCTGAGGGAAGATGTTCGTTCAGTCATGTTTGAGCCCTTTTTTCCGACAACTGCGTTCCCTCTGTCCCAAAGCCGCGCTTGTGTCCACATTCTGCCTAGACTCGGACCCGTCACCAGAGGTCACGGGTTCCGGTGCGGCTGAAAAAAAGGTTCGTGGATATCCCATCCAATCACCTGTGTCCTGATCCTTTCAGTCAGTCAACCAATGCAATCTCAACGTATCTAAGACGATAGATGTATACATCTTGTTGGCCGGCCCGGCGCTTGTCAAGCTTGGCCTGCGCATAAATCGACAGGATGTGGTTGTTCCGCGCCCATTGCGAATTCCCACTTCGGGTCACGCTGTCTTAATTGAGGTCACGCCCCGGCTCGCCCGCCAGCCAATAGCAGACCAGGATAGTCAACAGCAGGGCCACAGGCGGCAGGATGGCAAGGTTGATAGCGTGCCAACCAAAGATCTCCTGCAGCGCTCCGGCCGTCATTGCGGTGATCGCCACGGTCCCGAAAACCAAGAAATCGTTCAGGCCTTGGATTTTGGCTTTCTCCGCCGGGTTGTGACACTCGGCTAGCAATGTGGTGCCGCCGACGAATAAGAAGTTCCATCCAACCCCGAGCAGCACCAGTGCCAGAGCGAACTGCCAGACCAATCCTTGGCCCAATAGGTTGACTGCCGTGCAGCAGAGCAAGAACACCGCCCCGGTCATCAGGACCGGTAGCATCCCGAACCGAGAAATTAGCCGCCCAGTGAATATGGATGGCGCATACATGGCGAGGATGTGGAATTGGATCACCGTCGCCGCTGTCTCAAACGGCCTGCCCTCACCAACCATGACCAACGGCGTCGCGGTCATTACCAAATTCATGCCGCCGTAGCCGATGACCGCCGCCAGCGCCGCGACCAAGAAGACGGGGCTACGCGTCACCACGCTGAGGCGTCTACCGGAAAGGTGGCGCTCCTCCTCGCTCGGCTCCGGCAGACGGGCAAGACACAACAGCCCCAAGTTAACCGCCGCCAACGCAGCGATCGCCAGCCAAGCCCCGGCGTAGGTTACCGCCAGTATCTCCTTCGAGACTTTGGCCAGCTCCGGTCCCAGCACCGCAGCGATCACGCCACCGGCGACAACGGTAGAGACGGCTTGGCCGCGCAAGGCCGGAGGCGTCCCGTCAATTGCGGCAAAGCGATAGACTTGGATGCCCACACCGAAAACCCCATAGGGCAGGGCGGCCAAGCAATAGAGACCGAAGCTTTGAGTCATAACGGCCAAAAACCCGAGCCCGCCGGCAAAGATTCCGGCCAGTGCCGCCAGGCGCAATCCAAAGGGCCGGCCACGCCGTTTCATAAGAAGGGACAGCGGCATCACCGCCGCTATGAAGGCCAGCCACTGCAAACCGAGTGGCAGGGTCGCCATCCAGGCCTGAGGCGCCAGCGACAGTCCGATCAAGGCGGTGGTGGCGATGATCAATGCATTACAACTCATTCCTGTCGCCTGGCACGACGCCAGTACGATGAGATTGCGGCGCAGGCGTCGCCGATTGGCTTGCCGATCCAGGAATTCGTTACGCTCTGTCACATGTCACCGATAATTCATCCGCCATTTTGAATTGCTATATGTATACCACATGAGCCTCTTGCAAAACCCTCTGAGTGACGGTCTTTTCCGATGAATGGGTGATGTTTTTTGAGAAGGTCCTGGGTAACTAGTGCCTGCCAGAAAACCCCGTCCCCAGAGGTAACAGGACACGATTTTGCAGTGCTGCGGTGCTGAGTCGCATGCAATTTTGTCCCGTTCCATGACGTGAATCGCGTTCCAGAAGGCAGATGGTGTAGTTTTTGCCAAATCCGACTGTCGTCGTCGGCATTCGGACACAGGTTTCCATTCCCGCCTTTCGGTTGGCCAGGATAACAGATTGTCCGGAGGGCGCCGTCAGGCGGCGTGTCGTCGTCGCGCCCTTCGGCGCAGCAGCAGGCCGATGCGGTGGATGTTGAAGGCCACAATGGAAAGCGCCACCACGCGGGCTAAGCCATCGGCCCCGAAGGCACGGACCCGGTCGAGACCCCGATGCTCCAGATTGTTAATCGCCGATTCAATCGCCGGATGCTGACGGCGCATGACGACAAACACCGCGTCCTGCTCGCGTTCCCGGTCGACCTTCGACAGGCGCTCCTTTCGCGGCAGCACGTTGTGATCCAGAAGCTCGTCGAGACGAAGCCTGTTTTCGGGGCTGCAGAAGCCCCGGTCGAAGCTGCACCAGCGAAGGTCGGGAAAGCGCGCCTGGGTCTCCCTGATCATAGGCTGGGCATAGTCCACGTCGCTGCCTTGCCACATGACCTCGTGCTGCAGGATGAAGCCTCAGAGGTCCTCCAACGCGCAGACCGGAACCCCGAGATCCACCGCGTGTGGCTCTCGAAGATCGAGAATACCTTCTCGTCCTGCGGGAGGCTCTGGGCGAGTCCGGCATGGTGGAAAAAATCAGCGTCGTTCAATGCGGAGACTGCCGGATCGATGATGCCGAAGATGCATTCGCGGGATATGTATCCGAATCAGGATATCCTGATTCGGTGATGTGCATTAACGATCAAATCGGGCTGGCCATTGTCAAATCGTTGAGAGCGGCCGGGATTTCAGTTCCGGATTGGACCTGTGTAACCGGCTTCAATGCGTTTGGCCTCCATCGTCTTGCAGAAACTACGTTGACAACCATGCGATCGCCCGCGTATGAAATGGGAAGCGTTGGTCCACAGAATTGCTGTGCGCACTGCAAACCGGTCGGTTCGCGTATCAGAGTATTGCCTTTTCTGTCGAATTGGTTGTGGGCCAGTCCGCATAGGACAGGCCGGAATATGTGCTATTGAAGGGGTGTTGATTTCCCTCGGTGTCAATGGCGGGGATGACCCGGAGAGAGGGGTAACAGTGGATCGCAGTGAATCCTCAGATACTGCCGCAAAGGCGAGGTTGGGCGCTTGGAATCTTCTGAAGAACTGTGTCCAGTTGGGATCGGGCCACTCATTGCTCTTGATAGAAGAGGCGCCTGATCTGGGCTATTTCGATGACCGGGTCGCACGAACCATCGCCCATGAGGCACGGGATTTGGGGGCGACGGTGCTGACATTCGCCACACCGCGGGCCGACGGGCCGAACGATGTACCCCCGTCGCTCACTGCGGCCATGATGCATGTGGACCACGCCGTTTTCCTGAATCGGATCGGTGATCAGATGCGTTTCCGGTCGCTGCCGGGAACCTGCACAAAAACAATGGTCTACGCGCTTGATGAGCCAACGTTGGCCTCTCGCGCGGCGGCGTTTCAGTACGAGTTCATGGAACGCATGATTGGCGCCTTCAATGCCGAGATGTCGTTCAGGAGAACATGGCGCATCACCTGCCCCGCCGGCACCGATGTTTCCGGTGGGATGCCGGAGACGTCACCGCGACAGGATGGTTCCGACCGCGATTTTACCGTTCGTCTCTTCCCGATGTCGGTACACCGCCCGGTTCCAGGCGGATCGATGAACGGTCATATTGTGTTGCAGCGATGGATCACGGGGACCAACACCCACGTCTATTCGCCCGAGGTCCACTTTCTGGACTCGCCAATCACTGTGGTCGTGGAATGCGGCCACGCAGTCGATTTTCTGGGGGAGAGCCACACCGTGGATGCGTTTCGCGCGCATAGCCGAGCAGTCGGCGACAAGTTCGGTCTGGATGAAACTCTGATTCACTCCTGGCACGCTGGACTGAACCCTGGCACGCGCTATTTCGCCAGAGCCAAGGACGATCCGGTGCGTTGGAACGGCGTGATTTTCGGTTCACCTCGGCACCTGCACTTCCATACCTGCGGCGACTATCCTCCCGGGGAAATCAACTGGCATGTGATTGATCCGAAGGTTGAATTTGACGGTGAGCCGTTCCTGGACGGCGGTCATGTCCCGTTTTTCGAAACCGAGGGGGCCCTGCAATTGATGCGGGAGTTTGATGTGCCGGCCGACAGTCTCGTCACCTGTGACGATATCGGGCTCTAGACAGTCTTCTGGGTAACACATGTCGATCTCAGAATGTTGGGTCAAGTCGGATGCACATTTCGATGGTCTCCTGACCCCTGAAATACGGGCACAGATCTGTCGCGAGAACGGCTCACTGCACCGGCTATATCAGGCACTGTTCAGCTGGCCTTCGGTCATGCTTCCGGCGCACAAATTCTACCAGGCGGTCCTGCATGCACCGGATTGTCCGCTGAATCTGCATATCGCCGAATTTGTCGCTGCTCATGTGGCGATCATGAATGAATGCGCTTATGCCCGCGCACATCACGGAGCAAACTTTTGCAACACCGCGCCTTCTCGTGCTGACGCAGAACGCACGTTGGTGGCGCTGGAAACAGACGACCTCGAGTCCGATGTCCTGTCCCCCAGATTTCGCGCAATGGCGGTCTATACCCGCAAGCTGACAAGAACCCCGGAAGCGATGAAGGAAGCCGACATCGGCGCGCTGCGCAGCGCCGGCATGAGCGACGCGGAGATCGTCCACCTGAACCAGATTGCAGCCAGCTTCGCCTATTGGGTTCGGATGATCAATGGCCTTGGAATTAGCCTTGGTGAAGAAACTGTCGGGCTTGCTGCAACGACGCTCGGAGAAATCATGAACGATGGCGGCGCGGCGCAAAGCGAAACCTGACCGAATGACGGCGTGCGGACCGCGTTGCGCAAATGGACCACACGCGGCATTGGGGATCGGCCCCCCACCATTGGAAACCTGCCTCGGCAATCAAGCGGCATTCGAGGTCCAGATCTGGCTGTCCGAAACCGCTAGACGCTGTGTCTGACGTCAGCGCCTTTGGGACAAATTGAGGTAATTGCATAACGAAGGATTTCTGGCTCATCGTAGTGACCGAAGGGAACGAAGATGAGACAGAGATCAATGGGCAAGAACGATTCGGCGGAGAGAACGGTTCGGGATATTCGCCGCAAGACACGCAAGCAGTATTCGGCTGAGGAGAAGATCCGGATCGTGGTGTCGAGCCTGCGTGGCGAGGAGAGCATCGCCGAGGGTCTGTATTACAGCTGGTCGAAAGAGTTTTTGGAAGCGGGCAAGAAGCGGCTCGCCGGCGCCACCGGGCACCAAGCGACCTCGGGCGAGGTTGAAGGCCTGCGCCAGGAGATGCACGGCTTGAAGGAGTTGGTCGCCGAACTTTCGCTGGAGAACCGTCTTCTCAAAAAAAGCATGATCGGGCATGGGGGAGACGAGGAATGAGGTATCCCGCATCCGAGAAGCTGGAGATCATCCGCCTGGTCGAGCAGTCCCACCTGGGCGTCGGGTCCACTTTGGACAAGCTGGGCATTCCGAAGACCACCTTCTATCGCTGGTACGATCGCTTTCTGGCCCTTGGCAACGCCGGTCTTGAGGATCGCAACAGCAGCCCGGGCGGGGTGTGGAACCGGATCCCGGATGATGTCCGGGGGCAGATCATCGATCTTGCCCTGGAGGAGACGCAATTGTCGCCCCGGGAACTGGCCGTCAGGTTTACGGACACCAGGGGCTACTTTGTCTCGGAAGCCTCGGTTTACCGGCTTCTCAAGGCCCACGACCTGATTACCCCCCCCCCTTCGTGGTCATCAAGGCAGCCAATGAGTTCCGCGACAAGACAACGGCACTGAACCAGCTGTGGCAGGCCGACTTCACCTACCTCAAGGTCATCTTCTGGGGTTGGTTTTACCTGTCGTCCACAAGCCGAGGCTGCTCAGCGACAACGACTCGTCCTATACCTCCGGCGATCTGGCTGAATGGCTCGAGAACCAGGGTATGGATCATGTTCGGGGCGCACCGTATCACCCGCAAACCCAGGGCAAGATCGAGCGTTGGTATCAAACGCTGAAGAACCGAATCCTGCTTGAAAATTATTTTCTACCCGGCGATCTCGAAAACCAGATCAGCGCCTTCGTCGATCACTACCACAACCAACGCTACCACGAGAGCATCGGCAACGTAACTCCAGCCGACGCCTACTTTGGACGCCATACCGTCATCATCGAAAAGAGAAAAAAGATCAAAGAACTGACCACCCAAAACCACCGCTTGAACCATCAACGCCAAGCGGCTTAACATCAAACAAAGATGAGCCAGATCCTCCCTTATGAAACACGCTCAACAGTCCCATTTGTTTTGATGACGGACCGGCTACGCCACCGTTGGGCGGCCGTACCTTCCGCCTAAGAGGCGCCGTTGATCCATGGGGCAGACCCGAAACGGACCGAGACATGATTATTTCCGTGGTTCAGATCAAGATGCCACCCCACCTGACGCAAAAACAGGCGGTGGAACTGTTCAAGGTCTCGGCGCGCCGCTACATCGGCGTGCCGGGTCTCATCCGAAAGCACTATCTGATCAACGACGAGGGTGAGACCGGCGGTGTATTCCTGTGGCGGAGCTTCGCGCAGGCCGAAGCAGCCTTTGCCGACCCGTCCTGGCGCAAGCTCATCAAGGATCGCTACGGCACCGAACCCAAGATCACCTACTACGACGCGCCGGTAACGGTCGACAACCTGATCGGGCAGGTTCAGACCGACGACACTTGAGCCTCAGTCGAACACCACATAGGGGAAATAGAACGATACGACCCAGTTGGGCCTGTCGACAATGTCGCTGATCTTGAGGTCGCCGCACACGCTGCACAGCATGTAGGTGTCGACGGCAGACATGCCGTGTTCGGCCATCAGGGCCTCAATCATGCCGGAGACAGCAGCTCGCGCGTCCTCCATGAGATCCGGTCCAATTCCGGTCGTGACTTTATAGCCCTTGACATCGAGACCGCGCGCCACCGGTTCTGACGTGTCGAAGCGGGGGAAGCTGTAATTGGCGCCTTTCACGAGCTCGAGCTTGAGGGCGACCTTGAACTGGCTTTCGATCGCCGTGCCGCAAACCTCCCCATCGCCTTGCGCCGCGTGCGTGTCGCCGACGGAAAAGAGGGCACTCTGAACCTCGATCGGCAGGTAAAGCGTAACCGGTCATTTTGGGACGTTGCCCGGGGTGGGTGCTGAGCAGGTTAAGTCATTTCATAGTCCGATTCGCCTGCTACGATACCGCCATGGTCGCGTTGCCTGACGATGTTTGGCACTTCGAAATCCGATTGGAGCGATGACATGGACCAAACGATTGTTTTTGGTGCTGCATACAGCGTCTATGTTCGAACTGTGCGCCTAACTCTGGCGGAAAAGTATGTCCCCTACAATCTCGTCGAGATCGATGTGTTCGGCGAAGGGGGGCCACCGTCCGACTACTTCGCACGCCATCCGTTCGGGCGCATTCCAGCGTTTGAACACGATGGCTTTCAGCTCTATGAGACGGATGCGATTGTCCGTTACATCGATGAAGCATTCGAAGGCCCGTCATTGATCCCGGACACATCGAGAAGTCGGGCTCAAATGACACAAGCGATGCGGATTCTCGACTGTTACGCCTATCCCAACATGGTCTGGGGCGTGTACTTCGAACAGATCTCCGCACCGCGGGAAGGTCACGAGACGGATCCGGTCAAGCTTGACGGAGCGATCAGGCGATCGCGCACATGCCTGCAAGCATTGGAAAGTCTACCGGACGACGGGCCGTTCCTTGTCGGCCCCGAGTTGTGCCTCGCGGACCTGTTGGCTGCGCCAATGTTCGATTACTTCAACTTGGCGCCACAAGGACGACATCTTCTAGCCGAACAGTCGCGACTGACTTCGTGGTGGCAGCGAATGCGGGTTCGACCAAGCATGGCCGCGACCCGTTGGCCGCTCGAATCTCACTTGGACGAATCCTGCCCGTAGGCGTCGTTGGTGCGAAGATTGAGAACTCAGCATTAAAGCTCGCGGGGCCATCTGCATGCATCGCCAGCCATAGGTGTCGTTCGGCTCTCGGGTATCCCAAGCGGTTGTGTAGGTGAACCACTGCCACGCGAAGACAGCATTGGTCAGGCCGTCCGCGTCCGCGATGCCCGACGCCGACGCTGTGACCAGGGCATTGTCTAACTTGATCGGACCTGTAAGACCTACAATCGAAGGCTCCCAGGCTGCGAGTTGACGCCACTCGGCCAAAGCGTCGGCCCGGGCTTGTTTGAAAATATCGCGGCGGTTGAGATGGCGTTGGTGGTTGAAGTGGGTGTAAACTGAAGCGTGGATTGAGGTAAATTTCTGCAGCGTCCCTTCACTCCTGAACCTTGTCATTGCGCGTTCTCGTCGCCGAAAGGGTTGATGTGAGTTTTCTGCGCGGTTGTTGAGCCAACGACCGCAGGTCCGGGCGACCGCATTGCCGATCACATTGATCGCAGCCCGGTATGAGGCAAGCCTGTCCGTAACGACCGAAGCCGGCGGGCCATAACGCTTCATCGCGCGTTTCAGAAACCTGAGTGCAGCCCTGCGATCCTGCCGTTTCGTTGCAAAGACCTCGAGCACTTCGCCTTCGTGGTCAACGCCGCGCCACAAAGAGCAGGTCTTCCCGTTGATCCGCACGAACACCTCATCCAGGTGCCAGCGCCAGTTCGAAAACCAATGACGATGAACCCGGCGCTTCCGGAGCTCGGCTGCAAACAGTGGACCGAAGCGGTTCCACCAGAACCGTACCGATGGTGTGGACGCTCCCATCTGACGGCTTCACAAGCGCCAGGAAGGAACGCACGCGGGGTGCGTTCGATCAACGGAGGAGTATCCATGGACCAGGTTACCATTGTCGGCATCGACATTTCGAAGAGGAGTTTCCGACTCCATGGCGCGACGGCAGAAGGCGATACCGCAAAATGCTTTCGCGGGGGAAGTTCCTCGCATTCTTCTCCGAAGTGCCGCCGTGCCAGATTGTGATGGAGGCGTGCGGCGGCGCGCATCACTGGGGCCGGCAGATCATCGCTCTTGGCCACGTGTGCAAGTTGATCCCACCGATCTATGTCAAACCGTTTCTCAAGCGGCAGAAAAATGACAGCAATGACGCAGCCTCGATTGTCGAGGCGGCGCAGCGCCCGACCATGCGGTTCGTGGCGGTGAAGTCGGAGGAAGCGCAGGCGGATGCAATGTTGTTTCGCACCCGCGCTGCTTGTCCGTCAACGCACGCAGACGATCAATTCACTGCGGGGCCAGCTGGCGGAGTTCGGCGTGATCGCGGCACAGGTGTGGGGAGTATCGCAATGCTGTGGTTTGAATGGGGAGCGGCGAAGGCGACGCTTCCCGAACAGGTCGTGTCGATGACCGAGCTGCTGTTCGAGCAGATCGCGGCACTCAGTCAGAAGATCGCCGACCTTGAGAGGGAGATCCGTTCCAGGACCCGGTCGGGTGAGGAGATGAAGCTGAAGCGGCTGATGACGATCCCGGACATCGGATCGATCTGTGCGATGGCGGTGAATGCTTTTGCGCCACCGATGGAGAGCTTCGGTTGCGGACGCGACTTTGCGGCCTGGGTTGGACTGACGCCACGGCAGCATTCGACGGCCGGCAAGCAACGGCTCGGCAGGATTACCAAGATGGGGCAGCGCGACCTCCGCCAGTTGCTCGTCCCGGGGGCGACGTCAGTTCTTCGGCATATGCGCAAGCGCGAGGATCCGGGCGATCCCTGGCTCCGGAGGATGATGATGGCGGGAAAGCCGTCGAAGCTGGTCGCCGTCGCGCTGGCGAACAAGATGGCCCGTATCATCTGGGTGCTGTCGGTCAAGAAGGGAACCTGCCGGGCGCCAGCAGCGGTTGCCGCTGGTGCACAATAGCTGCCTGGAAGAGAAAGGCTGAACGCCGGGCTCTGCGGATACGGTCTTGAGGGCGTGATGCGCGGATAACCCCGGTTGGTGCGATTGGGACGAAAGACAACATAAAAGGTCAGCAAAGACGGGGTCGGGCAAACCAGTATGAGACGCAAGGCTGTGAAGCATACCGCCGTACCGATTTGGATCCGATCCACGAACACCATATGGGTCCGCGGCGCATGAATGCCGCTTTACAGAGGCCGGACATACGACAGTACCTGACCGCATGTCACAAGTTGTTCAAATTCCTTCTTGCACTGCAGGGGGCGTCCACATACGTCTCATGACAGATGTCGATGCCACGCTCGGACAGCAGGTCCTCGACCTGCCGCAGCGACAGTGGGAAGCGAACATACATCATCACAGCGAGCCGGATGATCTCGGGTGAACTGTTGAAATATCGGAAGGGATTTTGCATTCCTGAACGCTAAGGGACCTCGCCCTGTGGCTCAAGCCGTTTTGCTCTGACAACGCCCGGCACCGTGCCCCACGGGAATGCCTCTCGGATCTGCTGTGCGACCCACGCCATCGTCGGGTTCGCCGTTATGTAGAGTCAGGGGCTGGTGCGCCAGCCCCTGACTCTACATTCAAGGTACAGGACGGATGACCTTTCAATGGCCAGGGACGATGGTGGGAAAGTTCTCGGAAGGATGCGGCAAATGGATAAGCATAGGGCGATCGAAAGAGTCAATTCTCATGCTGGCGGCACGCTGCTTTCCAACGGAAATACTTGCTTCGCCAATATCAACAAGGCGACTCCGGTCTGGTGGCTCACGGTTCCGGTTGCCAAGTTCAGGAGCCAGTTGCATTTTCTTCTTTGCAAGCGAAACGGAGGCTTGATCTGGATAAGGATTCCGGCTGGTCATTTTCCGGATCCAGCGAGGACGTTTAGATACAGATCCGACAGAGATGCCATACACTTGGAAATCTCATGCGAGAAGCAACGTTATCTGTCGGATGTGACAGGTCTCGACGCCGTTCGATTCGGTTCTTTCGTCGAGCACCAGTTCGAATAGAGGGCCGATGTCGTTTCTCGCCTGAAAGACGACCGGGTTGCCGAGCACAGCATCCGGCTGCCTGTGGCGTCACGCTACGCCCGGGTGAGGGCGTCGACCCGGCGTTGTGTGAGACGACTTGTCGGCATGTTTCTCTCTCCGATTTTTGTTGCACCGGGGACACGGAAACGTCATGTTTCTGCGTATTCTGCGCGTGATAGCGAGAGAGAAAACGGCGTTGTTTCAATTGGTTACAGTTTGGTTCAGCACCGCAGGTGCACAGAGAGTGTTGCAAGAGGCTCACGTTGTATGAAGATAGTCTGCATTGCAGAAGCAGAGGGAGTCCGATCCATGGACCGCTATCGTCAATCCGGCATCGGCCGTCGCAGTTTCCTCGCCGGTCTTGGAGCGACCCTGGTCGCGCCGCGCCACCTCAGCGCGCAGGTTCCGGCCAATCCCGACGTGGTCGTGATCGGCGCCGGCGCCGCGGGATTGGGCGCGACGAAAACGCTCATGGAGCGCGGCTTCGAGGTCGCGCTGATCGAGGCCGCCGGCAGGATCGGCGGCCGAGCCTACACCGACACGGCGACCTTCGGCGTACCCTACGATCACGGTGCGCACTGGCTCCACATCGGCGCCAGCAACCCCTTCGTCGCCTATGGCCGCAAGCACGGTTTCGACATCTACCGGGCGCGCGACGACTACCGCCTGTTCGACGGGGGACGGGAGGTCGGCGACAGCGAACTCGACGCGCTCTGGCGCACATGGGATGGGATGTACGGCGCGATCGGCGCCCAGGGCGACCAGGGTAACGACATCTCCGCTGCCGAGGCGGCAGCGAGCGTCGGGGGCCCCTGGGCGGCGACGGCCGCCTTCGGCATCGGGCCCTGGAGCATGGGCAAGGACCTTGACGACTTCTCCGTCGTCGACTGGTGGAGTGGTGCCGACGGCGTAGACTGGTACTGCCGCGAAGGCTTCGGCGCGCTGGTCGGCCACTGGGCTGTCGGCGTGCCGGTCTCTCTGGACACAAGAGCCACCCGGATCGACTGGAGCGGGGAAGGCGTCGCCATCGAGACCGACCAGGGCGCGCTCCGCGCCCGCGCTGTGGTCGTCACGGTCTCGACCGGCGTCTTGGCGTCCGGTGCCATCGGCTTCACGCCCACACTGCCGGAGCGCAAGCGGGAGTCGTTCGAGAAGATCTCCATGGGGCTTTACAACCATATCACGCTTCAATTCTCCGAGGATGTTTTTGGCATGGGCCCCGACGGCTACTTGCTGTTCAGGATGGGCGAAGACCGGAAGGGGTTCGGCGTCCTGACGAACGCCGGCGGCCACGGGCTCGCCTATTGCGACGTCGGTGGCTCCTGGGCGCGCGAGTTGGAGCGGGAGACGCCCGAAGCCCGCATCGACTACGCCATGGGCGAGCTGCGCAACATGCTGGGAAGCGGCATCGACGGCAGCTTCGTGAGGGGCGCGGTCACCTCATGGGGCCGGAACCCGCTGACCCTGGGCTCTTACGCCTCGGCCGAACCGGGCGCCTATGCCATGCGGTCCGTCCTGCGGGAGCCGGTCGGCGACCGCGTCTTCTTCGCCGGCGAAGCCTGCCACCGCGACATGTGGGCCACGGCTGCCGGCGCGCGCCTCTCCGGCGAGGAGGTCGCCCGCGACGTCGCCCGCGAACTGGACTAGCCGCCTTTCCTCATAGCACCCTGTGATGGCTGCCTGAAGCGCTAATTCTGGGCACGTTGACCAGGATTTTCCGCAAGAAGGATGTTCGAGTAGCGGATCGGCCGTGGTTTTGCGGTGATTTTCGGGATTCTGCCGACTGTGGAGGCTCGGATCAGCAATTTTGCTGTTTTCCGGACGAGCGGATCCAGTCCCCGGCATTCCCGGGGACTTCGTTGTGACCGGTCTGCAGAGTTCGAACTACGTCAGATCGGAACAAGAGCCTTCCACGCCGCGGCAAATGAGCTCTTGTCGGGGCAACTGCCTGACATGGCAACATGGATGCGCCGTGCGGAGATCCTCAACCGGCTCGGGGACCTTCTGGTGGTGCGCACCAAGCATGTCGATGCGCGGTCCATTCTGAAGCAGGTAGCGCGCGAGGTGGAGGAGGGCGAAGCCATCGCCAGGGCCACGGTTGCCCATCTCGACGAACAGATTGCCAGGCTGGAGGCCACGATCGCGGAGGTGATCGCCGCCGACCCGGAGCAGGCCGAGCGGTTTGGCATCCTGACCTCGATCCCCGGCGTCGGTGCGGTGACCGCTGCGGCGCTTCTGTGCTGGATGCCCGAGCTCGGCAGTCTCGGCCGGCGCCAGGCGGCAGCGTTGATCGGGGTGGCGCCCTTCGCCAAAGACAGCGGCCAGAGCCGCGGCGCCCGGCACATCCGCGGCGGACGCCGGAGACCGCGAGATGTCCTTTTCATGGCCGCCACCTCGGCGGCACGCTTCAACAGGGACCTCAGGATCGTGTTCGAACGTCTCACGGCCGCCGGGAAGGCCTATAAGGCCATCATCGTTGCACTGATCCGCAAGCTTATCGTGCTGACCAACACCCTGCTGAGGGAGCAGCGTTGCTGGCTGCCCGAAGCACCGGTGCGACCGGTAACGTGACCGTGCCCAAGAGGCGTGGTGGCCCGCGTCCCGCGTGGGAAGGAGACCCGTAATGGCCCTTGCATTCGCCGAGAAACAACGTCGTTACAGGGAACGGCAAACCGTCTGTCGATACCCTGTGGACGAAATTACGCCAGACCCTCCCAAAAACCTTGACGAAAAACATGGATGCTACCGCAATCCTGTGATCTTCAGGTTATGAGCCTGACGGGTCCCAGATGTTGGTGATAATCTCGCCGACTCGCTCTGCTGCCGCCTCGACCTCTTTGTCATGGACGTGTGCGTAGCGCAGTGTCATCGAAACCTGGCGATGACCAAGAAGCTTCGCAACCGTCGGGAGCGGGAGGCTCTGCATGACGGCGTGGGAGGCGAAGGTAGTGGCGAAGATCGTGTAGGCGGACGTCATCGACCCCGGCGCGTTTGCGCACGAGATACCAGAGATACGGCGTATTCCCGATAGTTCGTGAAGGGTTCAGTGGAGAACGGAAGACATAGGGACTGCTGGTGCGAGGCTGGCGTTCGATGATCGTGCGCGCCTCGCTGTTGAGATACACCCTCCTCGGACCGGTCTTGCTGTCAGCCAGGTCGAGCGTATCGGCGCCGACTTCCTGCCATTTCAGATTCCGGATCTCTCCGTGTCGGCATCCGGTGTAGAACAGCAGGCGTATGGTGTCCGCCTGAGCGGCACGGGACCTCTTTTCCGCAACACAACCGGTCCAGTTCTTTATGCAAGCGAATGATCTCGTCCCGGGAAAGGAAACGGGTGAGCTGTTGTCTCGGGTTGCGGCGGATGCCGCTTGCAGGGTTGTTCTCGAAATGACCACGAACCTTCGCATGGCTCATGATTTGCTGCAGCAGGCCAAGCGTTCGGTTGGCACCTCCCGGTGCTGTCGCGCTGTAGCGGTCGAACCAGAGGTGCACGACCCTTCGCCCGATCCGATCGAGCGGCATGTCGCCGAAGACAGGCAGGAGTTGGCTTGCGAGCGCGTAATTTGCAGCGCGGCGGGTCGACGGTTTCAGGCGTTCATAGCAATCTGTCCTCCAGACACCCGCAACGAAATACCGGAACGGGGGAGTGGCCGCGGTTGAACGGACGTGCTTCGGCGTATGCTCACCACCGGGAGACACTTGGCACGCGCCTCTTCGACACCCATCAGCGTCACCGGACCGAGTGTGCGGCGTTTCGAGGATCCGTCACGACTGTCGAGAAAGACAAACGTTCGGTACCCGGAAGGCCGGACCCGCACACCAAGACCTATGATCCGCGTGTCCCAGATGGAGTATTCGGATCTCTCCACGCGCAGCCGTGAAACGTTGCGGTCGCTGAGGCGCATCCTTCGGGCCATGGCTCAGTCCTCCCCTCCAAGAATCGGAACGAGCGCTTCGACCGCCTCGTGGACAGCTGCATCGGCTAGATGCGTGTACTTAAGCGTTGTGGCCGGATCGTTGTGGCCCAGAAGCCTGCCGATCGTGAGGATCGTCTCGCCATGAGCCAGAGCCACGGATGCGTATGAATGGCGAAGATCATGGCAGCGGACATCCTCGATGCTCGCCTCGTCGCGGACTTTCCACCAGAATTCGTTGAGTGATTCTATCGACAGATGGCAGTTCCTGCGCATGGACTGAAACACCCATGGTCCGGACTTGGGCAGGCCATCGAGGATTCGGTGCGCGGCGGACGACAGCCAGACTATGCGCGGCCCCGTCTTGCTGTCGGATAAATGGAGTTTCCCCTCGCGATACTCAGACCATCGGAATGTCAGGATCTCCGACTTCCGACATCCGGTCAGGAGAAGCAGGCGCACGATCGAATTTCGTAGAGGATGGCTTTCACGATCGCGGTCGAGGACACGGCCCAACCGGCGCATCTCCTCGGCTGACAGGAACCGCTCGCGACCACCCCGCCGGTAGCGCTTGATTCCGGTGCATGGATTGGAGCCATCGGGACGGTAGCCGTAGACCTCGGCCTGCCTGAGAATCACCGAAAGAACCGGTGCCGAACGGTCCGCTGCAACTGGCGTTGCATGGAGCGAGGCGAACCACTGCTGAATGTCCCGGTGCATGATGCCGGCAATTGACCTGCCTCTGAATCAGGGCAGGATCTGGTTCCTGTAGTACCCGAGATTGACGTGTGCCATGGAAAGGCACTTTTCCCTGGCGGGTGCGAATCCCGCTCAACAGCTAAGGCTCCGGTTGGTAGCAGCCAGAGCGGTCCTACGGAGGTAACGAAGTGGACTGAAGCACTCTGGCGACAAAGGGCTGCATGAGCAGTCCAGCGACCACGCGGGCCGAAGCGCAAGCGAGCACTGAGCAGGCCCCGAAACAACAGTCGCGGGAGCCGACCCTCCGTCAATCAGGGGAAGGCCGATGGGGAACGGGAAGCGAGCCTTGTGAGCACCGTTCCACTCCCGCCGGGGTAGTGGTGTCGGCACGCGTGGAAGATGGGAGAAGATGCAACATGGGAAGCCTCGCCGATGGTCGGACACGGACCAACTGGCAGCCCGCGAGGGTCAGGCCGGGTCGTCGAGGTGGCGGATGGGCCTGTAGTACTGATGACGCCGGGTAATGCCGGTCGAGGAAAGGGGCCCTGGTTCGAGAGCAGCATGGAAAGGAAGCAAGGCATGACTACTGGCGAAGGTCTAACAGGGTCAGAAAGTGTTCGGAAACTCCAGACCGTGTTACATGTTCGAGCGAAGGAAGAACCCGGGCGGCGCTTTCATGCGCTGTGCGACAAGGTTTGGCGCGAGGATTTTCTTGCCGAAGCCTGGAGGCAGGTTCGCCATAACGGCGGGTCGGCGGGGGTCGATGGCGAGAGTTTTGCGGCGATCGAATTGCATGGCGTAGAGGGCTGGCTTGGGGAACTGGCGCGGGATCTGAGGGACGGGACTTACAAGCCGCAAGCGGTGCGTCAGGTACTGATCCCGAAGAAACAGCCCGGGACGTTCCGACCGTTGGGGATACCGTGCATCCGGGACCGGGTGGCGCAGACGTCGGCCATGCTTGTGCTGGCGCCGATTTTTGACGCTGACCTGCAACCGGAACAGTACGCCTACCGGCCGGGACGCAGTGCCCTGGACGCGGTTGATCGTGTTCATCGCCTTCTGAACGGAGGGCATAACGAGATTGTTGACGGCGATCTGTCCAATTTTTTCGGAGAAATCCCGCATGCCGAGCTCATGAAGAGCCTCGCCCGTCGCGTCAGCGACGGTCGCATGCTCGGGCTTATCAAGGCATGGCTGGAAATGCCGGTGGAAGAGGACGCCGGGAAGGGCGGCGGCAAACGCCGCACGAACCGGGCACGCAGAGAGCGCAAGGGGACTCCTCAGGGTTCCCCGATCTCGCCTCTGCTCAGCAATATCTACATGCGGCGCTTCATACTGGGTTGGAAGGTGCTGGGCTATGCCCGGCGCTTCTGTCCTATGCCCGGCGCTTCTGTGCGGAGATCGTGAACTATGCCGATGACCTCTGTGTTCTCGGCAAGGCCCCGGCGGCAGAGATGCTGGCGGCGGTCAAACGGCTGATGGGCAACCTGAAGCTGCCGGTCAACGAGCAGAAAACCCGATGCCTGCGGTGCCCGGAGGAACCGCTTGAGTTCCTGGGGTATCGCTTTGGATGGAACTATCGCCCTCACCGGAAGAAGCCACCCTACATTGGCAATCGACCGGCCAAGGCGAGCGTCCAGGGCATCTGCCGCAAAATCAGCGACCTGACGGAACCTCGGTACGGAAGTTTACCGGCCGAGGTGGTAGTGGGCCGGATCAACCGGGTCTTGTCCGGTTGGGCCAACTACTTCCGTCTTGGGCAGGTCAGCCCGGCCTATTCGGCGATTGACCGGCACGCTACGAAGCGGCTGCGACGGTGGTTCTGTCGGAAGCACAAGGTCAGGGTCGGGAGGTACGTGCGCTTCTCGAACCGCAAACTGTGGCATGACCACGGCCTTACCCGCCTTGGGTTGAAGACACGTGACCTTCCGTGGGCGAATACATGATCTCGTCCGAAAGCCGGATGCGGGAAATCCGCACGTCCGGTTTGATGAGCAGGGGCCTGGAAACGTGGCCATGGGAGCCGGACTGAGGACCGGAACGAAAGTGACGGGATTCCCTTCGGAGCGACTGCGTCCCCTACGAACGGGGTTGTACCACCGGACCCTAAAGCTGGCGCGCCAGCCCCTGACTCTACCTTCAGTGTGCCGGGTTTCCAGTGTCGTCGATAACGTCGGAACACCTCTTCCGCCACTATTTCGAATGAAACTGTTTCGCGAGTGTCGAAAGCATGCTCTTCATCGTGCCGCCTTGACGCCAGCAAGCCTCTTGCCTTTGTCCGGGCACACTCCAGCGTGATGTCTTCGGCATCGCCGATGGCGTGCCAGACCCGCTTGCCGTCGACCTGGCTGTGGAGGAAGTAGCGCTTGCGGCCGGAAGGCAGGATCCGGACGCCGAAACCCTTGATTTCTGTATCGCGTATGTCACAGGTTGTTCTGCGTGGTTTGAGGGCGTCGACCCGGCGTTGTGTGAGGCGACTTGTCGGCATGTTTCTCTCTCCGTTCTTTGTTGCACCGGGGACACGGAAACGTCGTGTTTCCGCGTATTCGGTACGTGATAGTGAGGGAGAAAACGGTGTTGTTTCAGTTAGTTACTGTTGGTCCAGCACCGCAGGTGCGTGCCTTGGTGTTGCGGGTCGATGAGAGGTAGAAATCAATCGTGTTCCCGAGCTTGTCTACCGCCCGGTACAGATACGCCCACTTGCCGCGGACCTTGACTTAAGGTCTCGTCGATACGCCAGCTCCGCGACTGTGGCCGGCGCCACTGCCGGCGCAGGCGTTTCTCCATTTCCGGCGCGTAATGCTGAACCCAGCGATAGATCGTCGAGTGGTCGACTGCGACGCCGCGCTCGGTCATCATCGTTTCAAGATCGCGGTAGCTGATCGGGTATCGGCAGTACCAGCGTACGGCCCAAAGCACGATCTCGCCTCCAAAGTGGCGGCCCTTGAAATCGCTCATCCCCCAATCCCTCGCTCCAGCCTACGCAGCAAGTTCACCACCTCTGCGCCGAACTTTGCAACAGAGCCCTCCAGCAGGCCGTGGGTGGCGATGGAGGCCTTCATCTCAGCCTCGGCGACCGGATCGGCCGGGGTCTTGCGCACGTTCTCGGGCGCAAGCGCCATCCGGGAGAGCGGGATCTCCCGGATGAGCGGTTCGTGCGGGGGGGGGGGGGCGATGTGATGCATGCGAATCTCCCTCGATATGGGCTGGGAACGGATGGAACGGGTGCGGCGGGACCGGCCCTCTCCGGCCGATCCGCGCCTGCCCCCGGCCCGGTTCGGCTCCGCCTCCGGGCGGCGTGACCGCCGAGCATGGGTGCCAGGGCCGGAATGGGGGCGGCACGGGCGGCGGTGTCGGGAACATGGAGGAAGCGTGCAGGACGGAATACCGCAGGTCTTGGCCGGAGCGCCGCGACCGGAATTCAGGCGTTCGTGGTCCCGGAACTCGCCGTTCCAATCGCCGGGAGGCTTGCCGCAGTCGCACGAGTCTGTGGGTTGGCCCGGTTCGGCCTCGGCATTGCCGTCGCACTCTGTGACACAACAGAAACCCGCGGGAGTTGGCGCGCAGACCGGCACTCGACCGATTTTGGCGAACAGCTCCAGAGAGCATGTTTGGGCCCATGCCGGTCGCTTACGCGCAATATGGAAGCTTATGCGCATGTAAGTTTGCGCGCACGGTTGATAGTTGCGCTTAATCTCATCTATTTTGCGCCTAAAGCCGAACGCGCAATCTGGAGTGGTGACTTGGCAAGACGCATTCCTGAAGAGAGCCTTCAGGCGGTCGAAGAAGTGGTGGGACGGCGACCCGAGGGCATGACCGCGCGACAGATCGCGGATGCATTGGGTGCCGGGCTGCCGTTTCGGACCCTGCAATATCGCTTGAAGGCGCTCGTCGATGACAAGCGCCTGATAAGGGATGGATCCGGTCGCTGGGCGCGCTATCGTTTGCCGGATACCGTGCGGTTGTCGGGACAGCCCATTGGCGTAACGGCATCCATGGGCCGTGCACGGCTCACGGTAGTCCCGCCTCTATCCGAGGCGGGTGAAGAGATCCGGGACTATGTCAGGCAGCCTACTACGGCACGCGAGCCAGTCGGCTACAACAGGGACATCCTCGACGGCTATCGGCCCAATGTGGACTTCTATCTCTCGCAAATGGAGAGGGTGGAGCTTTGGGAGTTCGGCGAGACCGAAATCGTCCAACAACCCGCCGGCACTCATGCAAAGCGTGTGTTGAACCGGCTTCTGATAGACCTGTCCTGGAATTCGAGCCGTCTGGAGGGCAACACCTATTCCCTGCTCGATACAATACGACTGATCGAGCTCGGCGAGGAGGCGGAGGGCAAGGACCGGCTCGAAGCGCAGATGATCCTGAACCACAAGGAGGCCATCGAGATCTTGATCGACAGTGCGGAGGAAATCGGCTTCAACCGCCATACCATCCTCAATCTGCACGCCGCGCTGGCGGACAACCTGCTTCCCGATCCCGGCGCGCCAGGGCGGCTCCGCCGAATGGGCGTGGGTATAGGGGGCTCGGTCTTTTATCCACTGGAGGTGCCGCAAGTCATCGAAGAGTGCTTCGACCGGATTCTGGCCAAGGCCTCGGAGATCGAGGATCCGTTCGAGCAGGCGTTCTTTGCGCTGGTGCAGCTTCCGTATCTGCAGCCCTTCGACGACGTGAACAAGCGGGTGTCCAGGCTTGCGGCGAACATTCCGCTCATCAAGGCGAACCTGGCGCCCCTGTCCTTCGAGGAGGTGTCGCGGGAACTCTACACGGAAGCGATTCTCGGCGTGTACGAACTCAAGCGCATCGAGCTACTGCGCGACCTCTTCATCTGGGCCTATCGGCGGTCCGCATCGCGCTATGCCGCGGTGCGCATGTCTCTCGGCGAGCCCGACCCTTTCCGATTGAACCACCGGGTCGCGATACGCCATCTCGTCGGAGAAGTGATACGCGAAGGCATGGACAAGAAGACGGCGAACACACACATCGGCGTATGGACAGCAGAGCATATCGAGGAAGCGGATCGCGAGCGCTTTCGCGAAGTCGTCGAGCGGGAACTCTTGAGCCTTCACGAAGGCAACTTCTCGCGATACCGCATCAGTCCTTCCGAATTCGCCGCATGGCAGACTACCTGGAGCGGATAGGTGCCGTTCGACTTGTGGCCTCCATACCGCTGCGCGGGATCTGGTGCGCAGGTCCTGTGTAGTTCAGCGTGGTATGCCGACTGTTCGTCGGCCTTCGGGTTCGGCGACAGCCTGGGTGCCAGTTGCTCGATCTTTCCTGGTTGATGGGGGTCGAAGTGTCGTGCTGGGGAATACTTGGCGGTTGGTCGGGTCAGGCGGCGATGTCGATGCGTTTGCCCCAGGGCTCGCGGTTCCAGTCGCCGGGCGGCTGTCCGTAGTTGGCCCAGATCGTTGCGAAAAGTGACTCGGTCTCAGGGTAGCTCGAACACAGCGTGTCGGTGAGGTAGAGGCAGACACCGGTCTGGATGTCGTTTTCTTCGAGCCAGGCGAAGCCCGGCCGGAAGTCGGTCCCGCCCCTTCCCCTGATCGCGATCTCGTCGGGCAGGTCCGAGGTGGCGTATTCGGCGGCGTCCGGCACCGCGGCGTCGACCTGGAGGAGGATGACCTGCTCCGGCTGAAGTTTGCTCGCGATCTCCCGCACCTCGACCCAGAACTCCGCCAGCGTCGCGGCCGGCAGCGAACCTGAGGTGTCGACGATTACGGCGATCGTGTCGATGCCCTCGGAGCGGACCGACGGCAGGTAGAGGCCGCTGTCAATGAAGCGCCGGTTGGGCAGGCTCTAGCTGTAACCGCGTTTGGTGGCGTCGGTCATGTAGCGGCGGAGCAATGTCCGCCAGTCGACGGTGCTGACGTGCGCGCCCCGGACCGTCTCCTCCACGCCGCCCGGCAGCTTGCCCTGGGCTTGGGCGAGGCTGGCCGCCTGGTGCATGGCCTCATCCCAGGCCTGCTCTCCCATGACCGCTCGGTCCCTGTCATGTGGTCGGGGGACTGCCTGGACGGCAGGGCCGTTGGCGACGGTACTCTTCTCGACAAGGCCGGCAACCGGGCGGAGGGGTGCTTCGAGAACGGCTTTAAGGAAGGCCTTTGGGAACATCACTGGCCCGACGGTTACAGCGAGGTCGGCTCGTACCGGAAGGGCAAGAGAGAGGGGATCTGGACCATCACCTGGCCGGATGGCGCTGAAGCCCGGCTTCCCTATGCCGATGGCGTGATCCACGGTGAAGCGATTGTCGTGGATGACGACGAGACTGTCGGAACGCTGATCTACTGGAAGGGCGAGCGCCTCGGCCCGGGTCTTCCCCCTCTCCCCATCTTTCCATGGGACGATTTCTGAAGGGCCGGTGAGCCGGGTTGTCCCTCGAGGCTACGGCTTCATGTCCAGGATGCGGCAGAGCATGGCCTGATTCATGCGGCGTGCTTCCTCGATACACGCCACAAGATCGTCTCCGTAGCGTTCCCAGATGTCGTCCCGCAAGGCGGCATCCGTTTCCGCGTTCGGCGGCCAAAGTCCGGTCTCTCTCTGGAGGGCGACACCGGCAAGGACGAACAGGAGCGACCTGACCAGCAGTGCGGCGTACCCCAGCCTGCGCAGACGCCCGACCCCATTGATCCATGCCTCGAAGCGCTTCTCGATGGAGTCCAGAAGCGGCTTCACCGCTGCGGCATCCTCGGTGACCTTCTGGCTGAACGTGACCTTTTCCGTGATCTTCTCAAGGGCCTCGGCCGCCCGGTTCATCACTTTCGTGACGGCGTTGATCCCGGAGAAGATGCTCCCTTCGCGGTTGTCGAGAGCAAGCTTCTGCCCATCGACGCGCGAGGAGATGTTGTCCGACAGATTCCGGATGGCGCTTCGGTGCTCCATCATCTGCTTTGGAAGGTCGGATGCGCTGGTCCCCTCCTGCAGCTTCGTGATCTTCGCGCCGATCTGCGCGATCTGCCTCTTCATCTCTTCGGCAGAGGCTCCCTGGGCCCGGGTCAAGGTGTTGATCTTCCCCCCAGCTGCTTCTCGGTCTCACCGACGATCCTGATGAGGGCGCCCTCCAGGTTCTCGAACTGCCTGGCAAGGGTGACCGAATCCGGTGCGACCGGTGCCTGTTCAGGCGGCCGGTGTTGTTCCCGGCGTCTCAGCTCCTCGGCAATGAGGCGGTCCGGATCAGGCGGCTCGGCAGGTGTCATGGGCGTCTCCTCACAAGGGGCTTACGGTGTGGTGGCACGGCGGGGGTGAGGCGCTACACTTCGACCATGGTCGCGACCGTCACCGCCATCACGTCTGCTTCGGCCAACGTGCACTACTTCGAACAGGACGGATATTACGCGAAGAACGACCCCGAACACCGCAAGGCGAGCTTGTGGCACGGCAGTGCGGCTGCGGCCCTCGAACTGGGCCGCCATGTGCGGCCCCAGTCCTTCGAATCGATCCTGGCGGGTTACGTGCCCGGATCGGACATCCGCCTGGGCCGTGCCCGGGACGGCGAGCACCAGCACCGGCCCGGGATCGACATCACCTTTTCGGCACCCAAATCGGTCTCGCTCCAGGGCCTGGTGCTCGGCGACGAGAGGATCATCCGGGCTCACGACGAGGCGGTCCGCGCGACGCTCGACATGATCGAGCGGGATCTTCTCGTGACCCGGGTTCACAATCCCGGGACGGGCCGGCGCGAACGCCGCCGGGCGCAGGGCATGGTGGCGGCGACGTTCCGCCATCTCGCCAGCCGCAATCTCGATCCCCAGCTCCATACCCATGCCGTGGTGGCCAACATGACCCGGGGTGCCGACGGCTCATGGCGCAGCCTCGATAGCGGCATGCTGCATGCCCGCAAGATGCTCATCGGCGCCCATTACCGGAACGAGCTGGCACGCCGCCTCCTGGAGATGGGCCACGAACTCGAGGCCACGATGATCGGCCGGGTTCCCGGATTCGAGATCGCGGGCTGGAAGAAGGAGGTGCTGACTGAGTTCTCCACCCGGCGCCGCGAGATCGTCGACTACATCGAGGAAAAGGGCTGGGACTACAACGCGGCCCGGGCTCGGGCTGCGGCACTGAAGACCCGGTCGCGCAGGAACGAGCCCCATCGCGAGGTTCTGACCGGCATGTGGCGTGAACGCGCCGGCGAACTCGGCATCGCCCTCGAACGTCGCCGCCGCCGCCGGCAGCCGGTTGAAGGCCCGTCGCATTCGGCCCTGGAGGTGGTGGCACGCGTGGCCGAACATCTCGAGGAACGCCAGTCGGTGTTCGCAGTTCACGATCTGTTGGCAGGTGCGCTCGCCCATTCGCCGGGCCGGCACGGCCTCGAGGAGATTCACGTGGCGCTGGACCGGCTGCGCCGGGACGGTCACCTGATCGATGCGGTCCGTTCCCGCGGCGGCCCTTCCCTTGTGACGGACCGTGCGGTGAGGGCCGAGCGCGAGGTCGTTTCCCGCATGAAGAGCCATGTCGGTAACACCACGGAGATCGTCTCGCGCGACCGCGTCGAGGCCCGTCTTGCCGCAGGCGGGCTCACGCCGGGGCAGAAGCAGGCGGTGCGCCTGACCTTGTTGGAAGGCGACGGTATCGTCGGTGTCCAGGGCTATGCCGGGACCGGCAAGACGACGATGCTGCGCGAGGTCGTGGAGCTTGCCGGGATCGATCACGTCGTCGGTCTTGCGCCCTCGGCCAGTGCCGCCCGCACGCTGTCGCTGGAGGCCGGGATCGCGACACGGACCCTTCAATGGTTCCTGGCGCGTCACGGCGATGCATCGGCCGATGATGGCGGCCGGTTTGTCGGCAAGGTGCTGGTGGTCGACGAGATGTCGCTGGCCAGCACGGAACAGGTCCGGCAGCTGATGCGCACCGCCGAGCGCCTTGGCGTGGCGCGGCTCGTGATGGTGGGTGACAGCAGGCAGCTTCGCGCGGTCGACGCGGGCCAGCCGTTCCGCCAGTTGCAGCAGGCGGGCATGGCGACGGCGCTGATGGACGACATCCGGCGTCAGAGGGACCCGGGCCTCAGGGCCGCGGTGCTCGATGTCATCGCCGGCGAACCGGGGCGCGCGTTGACCCGATTGGGCGCCGATGTCCACGAGGTGGCACACGATGAACTCGGTGCGTCGGCGGCGCGGATCTGGCTGGCGCTGGATCGGCAGGCCCGTGAGGAGACGGCGCTTATGGCGCCCACCCATGCGCTGCGCCGGGAGATCAACGAAATCGTCCGCCAGGGTCTCATCGAGGAAGGCGTCCTCCATGGCCGTTCCGTGGAACTGCCGGTTCTCACCAACCTGCGCATGACCCGGGCCCAGAAACGGGATATCCGCAACTACCGTGAAGGCGATGTCGTCGTCTTCCACAACGATCTCTACCACTACCGAGTCAAGTCGGGCGACATCTGCCCGATCCTCTCCATCGATGGCGACAGGCTTTTCCTCAATCATCCCGACGGCAAGGAGCGCCACCTGAAGCCCGACAGCGACGTCCGGTCCCGCTACGATCTCTACGAGACGGGAACCATCCGCCTCCAGGCCGGCGACCGTATCCGCTGGACCCGCAACGACAAGGCAGGCGGTCTCGTCAACGGCGCCACCGCCGTGATCGGGAAGATCGGCCGCACGTCGCTCACACTGGTGACGGACGACCACCGCCGTCTCGTCCTTGCCCTCGACGATCCCCGGCTGCGCCACATCACCCACGCTTATGCCACGACCGTCCATGCCGCCCAGGGCCAGACCCGGGACAAGGTGATCGCGGTGCTCGATTCGGGCCACGGTCCGCTGGCCAACCAGCAGACCTTCTATGTCGAGATCAGCCGCGCCCGTGACGAGGCGATCGTGTTGACCGACAACCGCGAGCAGCTGGCCGAGACGCTCGAGGAGAATACCGGCGAGGTCCTGACGGCGCTCGAAGCGATCGGCGAGGGCCTCGACGAGGCCGCGGTTCACGAGGCAGTGCCGGACAAGGAGACCGTGGTGGGCTTTCCGTCCGAGCCTCCTGCCGTCAGGCAGTGGAAGCGGCAACGGGACCGTCATTTGAGCGAAGCGGCGCGCGATGGCCGTCATGGAACCGGGCATCCGGGCCATGTCGCCCACCTCGCCGCACTTGCCGACATGGCATCGTCTGCCGATGACGAGGTCGCACGATGGGCCGGTCAGGAACTCTCCCGAGAAACCGGTTCTTCGGTACGCCATCTCGAGGAACGTCTCCTGACAGTGCTGGCCGGAAGGGATGCCATGACCGAAGGTGCGACGGCCGCAGGCGCGGTCGTCGATCATCCCGACTACGATGCCTGGCGCTTCGATCTCGAAACGGTACTGGCTGCCGGCAAGGCCCTTCTGGGGATCGTTCGGGAGACAGGTGCCGATATCCTGTGCCGGGGTCTCGATCTCGTTCAGGGCTTCCTCGACGATGACGACCGTCTCTTCGCGCGGCGTTCGTCCGAGGCCCATGCCGCGAACTGGGAAGCACGCTGGCAGGACCTCTCGAGGACGGCAGCGGGCGCCGGGATCGCGGTCCACGATCACGGTGGTGCCGCCGGCGCGATCGATGCGGCACGGCGCATCCTGACCGATCCTGCCCTGCCGGAGGACCGGCGTGACGCGATCGGGCGCCTTGTCAGGGACCACGATGCCCGCGATGCGGCAAGGGAGCGTGGTGCGGCGTGGCTCGATGCGTGGCGGGAGCGGCCGGCCTCCGGCGATGCGGCAGCCGCGATCGCGGAAGCGCGGCGGATCGTTCTGGATCCCGCCCTTCCCGACATCCTTAACTACGAGATCGGCCAGGCCGTCCGGCGCCATGAAAGCCGTGTCGAGAGCCTTCGGCCGACGGCCGGGACGGAGCGGCAGGAGGAAGGCGGGCAGCCAGAGCGGACGCCGGTGGAAGCCGACGATGCCGGTGCCGGATCCGGTCGAGGAGCCGGTTCCCGAACAACGGTTCGCCGGGGACGATAAGCAGGACCGTGAGGCGCGGCGCCAGCGGGCCCGCGAGGCCGCGAACCGGGCTCGGGACGCATCCCGCCTGGTACACGAGGAGCTTGGCAAATGGCAGGCGCATCTCGAGACGGGGACACTTCCGGACTGGATCGACTACGGACAATGGTGGTCTTCGGACCCGCATCTCGACGGGCCTGAGCGCCAACAGCTCGAGACGGTGTTGCAGGAGGCCAGGGTGCGCCTCGATGCGCACCACGCCCATCAGGCATGGCAAGAGGCCTGCCGGAACCATGCCGCCGACGTGGCATCGAGGAACCTCCATCGCCTGGATCACGACGGTCAGGCAGCGCTGGTCGCGACGGCACGGAAACTCACCGCCGACCCGAACCTGAGGCCATCGGCACGCGAGAGTGCGTCGGCATTCCTGCGCGAATGTGTGGAAGTTCGTGCTGCGCGGGACGAGTTCCTCGACGTGCGTGCCGCCTGGCAGCGCGTGCTGGAGGAGGCGGAGCGTCAGGGAGCGAGCCCGTTCGATCTCGACGAGGCACGGCACCTCATGCCACGCATCCAGGATGCGATTGCGGGTTCAGACGTGACCGAAGCCGAGAGGCAGGCCATGGCGGCGGTCGTTGCCGACCATGAGGCTCGGCAGCGCCGCCGCTTCGGGCGCGACCGCGGCTTCAGCTTCAGAATGTGAGATCAGCGGTTGCGCTGGTAGACGTCCTCGCTCAGGCGTGCGGCACGGCTGTCGCGCAGCACCGCCTCGGTCGGCTCACTCCACGTGGTTCCACCATCCCTCGTGTGTGTGACCAATTTCAGATTGAGACACTACCTGGTCGACGCGCGGCTGGTTCTGGTCGAACTGACAGGGCATATTGTCAAAATTGATAGGGTGAAGCACGTCAAGCGCGTGCATCATCGTTGATCTGGGGTGAGAACGATGACGACATCGGCTGGACGGCTGCGGGCGGTTCTTTCGCCCAGCGACGAACTTGCGGTCTCGGACGACGGGGAACTGATGATTGAAGGCGCGCGGTCGTCAGATCTGATCGCGCGGTTCGGTTCGCCCGTCTACGTCTTTTCCGAGGCGACGTTGAGGACCAACTACCGGCGGGCGAGGGCGGCGTTCGCGGCGGCCTGGCCGGGCCCGGTCAACGTCATGTTTGCGATCAAGTGCTGCCCGAACTTCACTGTGCGTGCTGTCCTGTTCGACGAGGGAGCGGGCGGCGACTGCTTCGGAATCCCCGAGATCGAGGCGACCTTTGCCGGTGGTGCGGATCCGGCGAAGATCGCGCTCAACGGCGGCAACAAGACGCCCGAAGAGTTGGACCGCGCCGCCAAACACGGCATCACGGTCAACATGGACTGCGCAGAGGAGATCGACCTGGTTGCCGCCGCTGCTCGAAGGGCGGGCAAACGGATCCCGGTCAGCATCCGGCTGAAGGTCATGCCGCCGGAGTTTACGGAATTCACCTCGGATGCCTTCCTCATCACCGGCGACTTCCGCGCAGGTCTGCGCCGCTGGAAGTGGGGCGTGGGTGAGGAGACCGCGGTCGCGATGATCGAACGGCTGAGGACGATCGGCGGCCTCGATTGGACCGGTTGGCACGCCCATTACGGCCGGATGTCGAACAGGCTCGAGAACTACCGCGCCTTCCACGGCGAATTGGGGCGGATGATCGGCGCAATCCACGCCAGGACGGGCGCGACACCTCGCGTCATCGACATCGGCGGTGGTTGGGCGCGTGAGCGCGACCCCGAGTCACGCTCGGCCGGGACCAGGGGAGCACCTGTCGAGGACCAGGCCTCGGAATCGGTCGGCGCTCTGCTCCTCAATCTGGAGGCCGCCGGCCTCGATCCTTCGGCAATCGCGCTCTGGGTTGAGCCTGGCCGCTACATCGCGGGCAACGCGGCGCTGATGCTGACCCGCGTGGGGATGGTCAAGCGCGACATGGGCTTCGTCTGGATCAATGTCGAGGCGAGCGAGAACAACCTACCCGCCGTCTGCAAGGAAGGCAGTGCCAACCACGTGACTGTCGCGACGGGTATGCACCGCGACGAGACCATGGAGGCTGACGTGGTGGGACCGATCTGCATTCCCTCGGTGCTGGCTGAAGGCCTCAAGGTGCCCGAAGACATTGCGACCGGAGACATCATGGCGATCTTGGATGCCGGATTCTACGCGGAAGGCGAGGCCTCGCTTATCAACTCGGTGCCCCTGCCCGCCAGCGTGCTGGTCTCTGACGGCAAGGCCGAACTGATCCGTCGCGCCCAGACCTGGCGTGAGGTCTTCGCGGCCCAGATCATTCCCGACCGCCTGCGCCGCCCGGGCCTCGGCGGCAATCTTTGGCGGGGGTGACGGTCAAATCGAGTCCACGCCAGCAGCCTCACAGCCTGTGTTTACAGTTCGCCAATACCAACCTACGATCTCAAAAGAGCGATTTCGCTCGGTGGAGGTGGGGGATGCCAGGCTGCGTTGTCAATCGGCGTTACTTTCCGATTGGAGAGTACGAAGAACGGTGGAAGAAGACGCAGAATGAAATTGCCCGACGTGGCTACGACACCGCACTGATCTGGGGCAAGACCGGATTTGTCTATGAGCGAGCGATGGATCTCATCTATCTCGCAAACTACAATTCGACCCAGGAACAGGAACCCGATACACGCTTGTGGCAGGCACGCTCGTTTTCAGCAGTTCTGTTTGTCGGGCAAGATGAGCCGGAACTCCATATCGATGAGCCGCATCCCGGCGCCGATATCATCCCTCTTCAGCGTGTTGTCTCTCATCTCGATGTCGTGGCTGGCGTGATCCATGCACTCAGAGAGCGGAAGATCACCGGGAAAGTGGCATTGGTCGGAACAGACTTCCTTCCCGTAAAGTATGCCCGGCAGATAGAAGACGCGTTGCCCGAGATCGAATTCGTACCGCAGGATGACCTGATGCGTCACGTGCGGCGTATCAAAAGCCCTCTGGAACTCGATTGCTTCCGGGAAGGAGGTGAAATCGCGGGACAGGGAATATCCCGCTTGATGGAAGCGCTCATCGCCGGAAAGAGCGAGGCCGAAGCGGCTGCCGAAGCTGCCTATGAGGTTATTCGCAGGGGCGGCAACTTTCATGCAATACCCTGTTGTCATGGCGAATTCACTGGTGACTTTGTCGTTGATCCATTGAATGGCTACAGCAGGTCGGCGCCACAGACAGGCGACCTGGTGCGTGCGTGGATTTTCGGACCGATTTTCCAGGGATATTGGCTGGATCCCGGGCGTACATCCGTGTGTGGCGCGAACCCGACACCTGATCAGCGGACGTTGATCGAAGACAGCATCAGGATCGTCGAAGGCGTGATGGATGCCGTGAAGCCAGGAGCGAAAGTAAGGGATGTGGCCGCGGCAGGAGAGCGGTTGCGTGCAGAGGCCGGAGGAGTCACCGGTCAAGGTGGTGAAATGTGGCCCTATTTCGGGCACGGCAATGGCGGGATGTGGGAACCTCCCTTGATACATGTTGAATTGTGCGATGCGGACGAGACCTTCGAAGAGGGCATGGTTGCCAGCTCGGAGACTTTTCTTTTCCGCGAAGGAACAGGAGGAGCAGGGTTCGAGCAAAATTACATCGTTGGCCCAAGTGGCGTCGAAGTCATTATTCCCGCTCCCATGGTCTGGTGGTGAATTGTCTAAACAACAGACGGAGGACAAGAAAATGATGAATTTGAACCGACGGGCATTTCTTGGTGGAAGTGTTGCCATGACCGGAGCGGCAACGATTCCTTCCATGATCGCCGCTCCAGGCGCGTTCGCAGCCAGCGGCAGTGTCGTTTGGGGTACGAACGAGGCATACGCCCGCGACCTCTATTTCGAAAAGTTCCGGGAAATGCACGATATCGATCTCGAATTCGTTTACCTCGCCGATCCAGCGGAAGTCGTGACCAAATTGCAGTCCGGTGGCGCCGGCGTCGATGTTCTTCTTGACGGGTCCTATCACGTCGAAATTTCCCATGCTGCCGGTGTGCTCAAGCCCCTGAACATGGCAAACATCGGAAACTGGGAACACGTCGTTCCGGCCTTCCGCGGTGCCGATGGGCTCTTCTTCGACGGACAACAGTACGGGGTACCGTTTGCCTGGGGTACGGATTCGATCGCTTACCGTGCCGATCTCACGGGTGGCGCGGTCGACGACATTTCCGCATTGTTCGAAAACGATTTCGCGGGACGTGTCGGCATGCCGGCAGGACTGTTCGAGAGCCTTGTCGTCGGTGCCATGTATCTCGGGATCGAAAAACCGTTCAGCATGTCGAAGGACGAACTGGATGCCGTTGTCGACCTCCTGATACAGCAGAAACCGAAGGTCCGGACTTACTGGGACCAGCTTGGCGACCTGACGCAGCAACTGGCAACCGGTGAAGTTGTCGTTGCCTGGTCGTGGGAGCCGGTCCTTGAACTCAGAAAGGACGGCATCGATGTCAGATGGGGCTTCCCGAAACAGGGCCAGCTGGCATGGTACGATGCGTGTTACCTGACAATCGAGGCGGAAGGTGAGCGTGAGGCATCCGCCGAAGCACTCATCGATTACGTCATCGGAGATACCTACGGGGTCTTGTTGGGCCAGGAGGTGGGTTATCGAACGGCTTCTTCCGCAGCCATTTCAAACATGGATGCGGATTTGCGCGAGAGCCTCGCAGTCGAAAGCCCAATGGGATATCTCGAGGGCGCGTCCTGGTTCCTGACGCCCCACGATCCGGATGCATACCAGGAAGCCTGGGATCGTGTTCTGAACGCCTGATCAGGTTACGGTTGGCAAGGCGTCGCGGACCGCCTCACGGATTCCTATGCAGTTGCGCCCTGGTATGGGTCTGTGGGCTGCCGCGACGCCTTGGCTGGCGATGCTGCTGTTCTTCTACGCCTTCCCCGTTGCAGCGCTTGTCGGCCTGTCGTTTCTCGAATCTGAAAGTGGTCACCTTCAATTCACGGTTTCGCTGAAGAATTACCGGGACGTCATTGATGCAACGACGGGGAGAACCGGAGTTATCCTGAAAACGCTCTGGATCGGCGTACAGGTTGTCATTTACAGTACAATTATCGCGTTTCCTCTCGCCTATTTCATTGCCAAGATTGTTCGGTCGGGACGTATCCAGGCAATCCTCCTGGTGCTGTTTGCAGCGGCATTCTTTGTCGGTCCGCTCGTGCGGACCATTTCCTGGCGAGGCGTGCTCGGCATCAATGGCCTCATCAACACGACGCTGCAATGGATTGGCATTGTCGAGGAGCCGCTGCTTTCACTGCTCTACGGGCAGGCAGCCATGATCACTGCCATGACGTACAACGCCTTCCCATTCATGCTGTTTTCCCTGTTCCTTGCTATGATCATGATTGACGACCGTCATATCGCAGCAGCCCGGGATCTCGGCGCATCAGCCTGGACCTCGATTTTCCGTGTTGTCGTCCCTCTTTCAGCGCCAGGCTTGGTCACGGGCGCGATTCTGGTGTTCGTGCCTGTGCTCAGCGCTGTCCTGGAACCCGAACTTCTTGGAGGTCCGAGCAGCCGTTTGACGCCAACAGCGATCAGAAGCCAGTTTTTTCACACATTGAATTGGCCGCTCGGTGCTGCGCTGACGGTTACCTTCATTTTTTGCGCGAGCATCTCGGTGGCAGTTTTGGCGTGCGTTTACGCAATCCTTGCACGATGGTGCGGGCGGGTGGGATTGTCCGTCCCGGTCGCCAGATGATGGCGGAGCGTCACATCGCGTTGAAACTTTGGGCGCTGCTGGCTCTCGCCTTCTCCCTCGGCCCCCTGATCACGATTGCTGCCTTCAGTTTCAATGCTTCGCGATTCTATGCATTCCCGATTACCGGCTGGACATTCCGCTGGTACGAGCAGCTGTTTGCGGATTCCCGGATCGGACCTGCGCTTGCCGACAGTATCGTCATCGCGCTAGCCGTCGCCGTGTTGGCAACCGTACTGGGAACGAGCTTTGCTTTCGTGACGGTCCGCTGCACGACCCGTGGCCATCGCGTCGCCCGTACGATCGGGTTCCTGCCGCTGGTGACACCGGTCCTTATCCTCGCGGCCGGCCTTCAGGTCGGATTTGTCGCGCTCGACCTTCCACTGGGCTACGGAACGGTGATCCTGGGGCATACGATCTACACAGCGCCCTATGTCATATTGACCGTGGTTGCACAGCTCTTTCGCTACGATGCGAGGCTTGATGTTGCTGCGAGAGATCTTGGCGCCGATACCTACAGGACGCTGCGCTATGTCACGCTTCCGATCCTGATACCGGGGATCCGGTCAGGAGCCATCCTGGCTTTTCTCCTCTCGTTCAACGAGTGGGCGGTCGCGTTCTTTACCGGGCGTGGCTTCAACACCCTGCCCATGTTGATTTACTCGATGCAGAAAGTCGGCTTGCCGCCGACGGTGCTCGCATACTCTTCGTTAACGGTGGCCCTGGTGGTGGGTCTGATTCTCTTCGTGCTTCCGTTCGCGTCCCGCGTAACGGCAAAGAACCGAATGTGACGAGGGCGGACAAGTGGGTTCGGAATACATGCTGGAGTACCGGTCCGTTTCAAAACGCTATGGCGCCACCGTCGCGGTGGACAACGTCAGCCTTGGTGTTGAAGAAGGAGAAGTTCTTGCACTGCTCGGCCCGTCCGGATCGGGCAAGACCACATTGCTCTCCTTGACCGGGGGGCAATCCGCTCCGGATCATGGAGACATTCTGATCAATGGACGATCAGTTATCGGACTGCCTCCCGACAGGATCGATACGGCGACCGTGTTCCAGGACTATGCACTCTTCCCGCACTTGAGCGTGGCGGAGAACATCGGGTTCGGACTCTTCATGCGTCGCGTGAGTCGCAGGGAAATCGCCGAGCGGGTCGCACACATGCTGGGTCTCGTTGGATTGTCGGGGCTGGGAAACAGGAAGATATCCGAGTTGTCGGGTGGTCAGAGCCAGCGTGTGGCAACCGCACGGGCACTCGTTGTCGAACCCAGCATCCTGCTCATGGACGAGCCCCTGTCCGCGCTCGATCGCGAGATCCGAAAACGTCTCCAGGAAGAGCTGTCCGATCTTGTCCGCAGCGTCGGTGTGACCACCGTCATCGTCACGCATGATCAGGAGGAAGCCTTCGCCATGGCCGACAGGGTTGGCATCATGTGCGATGGCCGGGTGGACCAGGTCGATCATCCGCAGAAACTCTATCGTTGGCCAGCAACTCCTTTCGTCGCAACGTTCTTGGGTTCGGGTGTCCTGATACAGGGCGAAGTGGTCGACACCGGTGTCGATTGCACATTCGTGCAGCTTTCACACAGCCGTGTTCGTTGCCGCGGCAAGGCACCTTCTGGCGCTCGGGTCTCCGTGCTGGTTCGCTCAGAGGACATTTTCCTCGAGCCGGCACTGGAGATGGACAGAGTAGAAACCTGGGCCAACGGCAGAATTGAACGTATTGTCGATAGCGGGGAAGTAACAAGGTACACGGTGGATCTTGGAGGCGATCGAGTATTGGGAATGGAGCTGGGTCAGCGCCGCTTTGAGGTCGGTGAAACCGTGAGCGTCGGTGTTCGGGCCGATGGACCCTATATCGTCCCGTCTGATACGCTCAGTTCGTGATGAAGGCGAATGAGGAGGCCATGGGTATTCACGTCGGTATCGATGTAGGAGGAACCTTCACGGATCTCTTCGCTGTCAATTCCGAAGACGGCAGCATTCGCATCGAAAAAACCAACACAAGTCCGGATGCAGTAAGTGGCGTCGTCGAGGCGATCAAGCAATGTGGCATCGAAGCTTCCAGTATTGCTTCCCTGGTGTTTGGCTCGACGATTGCGACCAACGCCCTGGTGCAGCATTCCCTGGAACCGGTTGCCTATCTGGGGACCGCCGGCTTTACCGATGTTCTGGAAATAAGACGCCTTTGGAGAGAACATCTTTTCGGCTGGAAGTGGGACCGCCCGAAATCTCTCGTTGCGTCCGATCTGCGGTTTGGAATTCCGGGCCGCATCAACTGGAAAGGCCTTGAAATCGAACCCCTCGATAGCGCTGCCATTGATCAGGCTATCGAGGACATCAAACGACGCGGTCTGAAAGCCGTGGCTGTTTCCTACCTTTTCTCCTTTCTGAACCCCGACCATGAAATTCGGACCTATGAAAGGTTCGCGACGTTGGCACCGGACATCAACGTGACGCTTTCGCATCTGGTGAACCCGGAAATCAAGGAATACGAGCGCGCATCGACGACAGTCGTGGCGGCGAGTCTGTCTCCGATCGTGGAACGCCTGATGGATGACCTGGTCGCGGGTCTCAAGGACCATGGCGTGCCGGTACCACCCCAGGTGATCAAGTCGAACGGCGGCATCATGTCAGCCAGGGTGGCGAAGGCCAAGCCCCTGGAAATCGTTCGCAGCGGCCCTGCCGGCGGCGTTGCTTCGGCTCTGCGACTCGCAAAGGACGTCGGTCTGGCCAACCTGATCACACTCGACATCGGAGGTACGACGGCGGACGTAGCCGTCATCTCGGATGGCGAAATCTCGTATTCCGAACAGGCCAACATCGGTTGGGACATTCCTATCAGGAATGCCATGGCCGATGTCAGATCGATCGGAGCAGGAGGCGGATCAATCGCCTTTCTCGACAAGGCGAAGCGGATTCATGTCGGCCCCAGATCGGCAGGCGCCGTGCCGGGACCGGCGTGCTACTACCGAGGTGGCGTTGAACCGACCGTGACCGATGCCGCCCTGATTGCAGGTCTCATCGACGCCGAGCGTTTTCTTGGCGGTAAAATGACCATCAATCGCGATGCGGCCGTGTTAGCAATGGTCCAGACTGTGGCCGGTCCCCTGGACATGGATCTCGCCGAAGCCACAAGTGGCGTCATCCACCTGATCACCATGCGCATGGCCCAGCTTATCAACGAGATGACCATGCAGAAGGGGCTGGATCCCCGGCTGTATCATCTGGTCGGTTTCGGAGGTGCCGGGCCGCTCTTTGCCGCAACCCTGGCCGAGGAGATCGAAGCGCAGGGTGCCATCGTGCCTCCCTATCCCGCGGTGTGGTCTGCTTGCGGCGGACTTTACGCGGATGTCGTGCATGACTATGCCCGGTCCCACCTGTCCATGCTTCGCGATCTGACCGAAGCGCATGTCATGGCAATTCTGCGGGACCTGTCCGATGCTGCCGCCCGCGATCTTGCCATCGACGGTTTTTCCCTTGAAAGCGCACGGATCAGCAATTTCTTCGACATACGGTACGCCGGACAGTCTCACCATATCCGTGTCCCGGTGGATCTCACCAATGGACTCAACCATTCCACTCTCGGTGCGGTCGAGAAGCAATTCGAGGGGCTGCACCAAAAGAGTTTCGGACACACCCGGCCCGGAGAAGCACAGCAGCTCGTGACAATAAGGTCCGTTTACCGGGTTCCCCGATCTCTTCCGGTTGCGCGAACGCCCATGACCGGCAGTTCATCCGCCGCCACTCCTGGTACAAGGCAAGTCTTTTTCCATGGATACAGGGCGGCCATGGAGGTGGCCGTACACGATCGGTCCGGTTTGTCTCCGGGGGTCCAAATCGACGGACCGGCCATCGTTGAAGAAGATCAGACGAATACTGTTGTGCCGCCAAACATGCGGCTGACCGTCATGGACGGGGGTGAAATCCTGATTTCGAGGAAACTGACATGAATGGCCGCAGTGTCGATCCCGTGACTGAACGCGTGGTGGTCAGTTCCTTCCAATCCATCTGTGAAGAGATGGGGCACGCCATGATCCGCGCGGCAAATTCGGGGATCTTCGTCGAAGGAAGAGATTTTTCCTGCGCTATTGTCGGTCCGGACGCCGAACTTGTCAGCTCTGCCAACTTCGACCCGAGTCATCTGTCCGCCATGGCGCTCACTGTCGAGTACACGTTGCTCTACTTCGGGATCGACAATATCAGGGAAGGTGACGCGTACCTGGTCAACGACCCGTTCCGGGGCGGCGGGCACCTGCCCGACATCACGCTGATCCTTCCCGTGTTCACGCAAGAACGCCTGTTCGCTTTTGCCGTCAACAGGGCACACCACATCGACATCGGCGGCATGGCGGTAGCGGGTTTCCCGGGAACAGCAAGCAGCATTTACCAGGAAGGATTGAGGATCCCCCCGGTGCGCTGGTTCACGGCCGGTGTGGAAAACACCGATGTCATCGAGATGATTACGCTCAATCAGCGGTTTTCCGCTGACCAGCTGGGTGACTTCCGTGCCCAATTGGCCAGCGCCTATACGGCTGAAAGGCGGCTCAAGACGCTTGACGAGCGTTACGGTACCGAAACGGTCCTCGCCTGCATGGAACTCTCGAAAAGTCATGCGGAAACATTGGTTCGGGAAACTCTTCGCAATCTTCCGGATGGCACGTATGTTTTCGATGAGTTTGTCGAGGATGACGGCCGCAGCTCTCTTCCCTACCGGATTCACGCGGAAGTCACGGTCGCAGGTGACGAACTGACAGTCGACTACAGCGGAACCAGTCCGCAAGCCTCCGGTCCCGTCAATTCGTCGTTCAGCAATACCCTTGCGGGAACCTTTAACGCCGTCATGCAACTCATGGGACCCGAGGTCCCCTTCAACCATGGTTGTTTCCGGCCCGTCACGGTCACTGTCCCGAGGGGTTGTCTGCTCAACCCGGTGCCTCCTGCACCGTGTTTCGGCGGCGTGACAGAGGTCTGCATTCGTCTCATCGATGTCATTCTCGGCGCTCTTGCCCCTGTCGTGGACGATCTCACCGGGGCCGGTTGCTACGGCACCTGCATCAACTTTTCCGGTGGCGGGTACGATACGGAGCGTGACCAGGGCTTCGGATTCTACTTCTTCGTGGAAGGGGGATGGGGCGCCTGCAGCTGGAGAGACGGCTGGAACTGCACGCCCAATCCAACTTCGAACTTCAACGACTATCCTGTTGAATGGACCGAGTCGGAACTACCGCTGCTCTACCACGAAGTCCGTCTCAATATTGACAGTGGCGGGCCAGGATATCACAGGGGTGGTGTCGGGACCGTGCGCCGGCTCGAAATCCTGGCCGACGACGTGGAACTCAACGGCCTTGGGGAACGATTCATCATCCCGCCCTACGGGCTGAACGGCGGAAGTCCTGGTGGACTCAATGGCATTGTCATGTTGCCTCCGGGTGAAAACGGTTGGAAGACCATTTCGCAAGCACTTGGAACCGTCAGCCCATCGAAATTCCACGACCTCCGCGCAGCCCGTGGTACGCAGTTCCAGATCATCACAGGCGGTGGCGGAGGGTACGGCAATCCTCTGACCCGGTCCCCTGAACACGTTGTCGAAGATGTCAGGAACGGATTTGTCAGCCGTGAAGGTGCGCGGCGTGACTATGGTGTTGAAATTGTTGAACGGAAAAACGGTGAACTCGGCCACGATTTGCAGGAAACCGCCAAACTCCGAAAAGAGCTGTCAGGACTAAGGTCACCGGCCTTGCTGGAATACGAACGAGTTCTTTCCGACATGCACGATCGGGCCGTTCAGATCATGGACAAACCGGAGGTCGACGCGGAAATCCGTCGAGTAAATGATCTCGTTCGCAGGGCCAAATCAGCTGTTGCGTTCCATGATGTCGGAGACGTTGATGCGAAACGTGGACGCTCTCTGAGCAATCCATTCCAGAATGATCTTGCCATGCAATTCTGGGATTCACACGCGTTGGAGCGGTGGGCTGCACGGCACAATTTCGATTTAAGGGAATCACGTCCGGCGCCGTCATTGATCGCTGAGATTCGATAGACCCGCCAGGTCCGGTACGGGGCACGCGGTACGCCAGAGACGCACTGGGCGAGTCGGTCGGCGTCGAACGCATACGCCGGGCAACAGCGGCTGATGCAAAGCAGTCCTGACAGGGGGGCGCTGGAGAGACTCGATACAGGCCACGCGATCAAGCGCGACTGCCGGTTCGCCGGTACCGGGCCGTAACGAGACGATGGGTCCATATGCGCCGTGTGGAGTGGACATGGGAGTGAGTTTGCTCGTATCTCCGTAAACGGTCGTTCTTCCCCATCATCTCGCACGGGGATGGCTATACACCACAAGAATGTCGTGAATTGTATGCACATTCAGCCGATGCAGTGAAACGGCACGAAGTCCGGAATTGCCTGTTCCAGGATCCGGCCCAAGACAATATCGGTCCTGGTCATCATCCTGATCCTCGGCGTGATCTTCACCGGCGCTGGGACGGCAGGAATCAGCACCCTCCTTGTCGCGGCGATACACCGTCACCTCTCCCGGGCGAACATCAGGGAAGGGCCTCGCGACTCTCTAGGCCATGGTGCTGTGGACCATCTTCGGTGCCAGATCCTCAAGAGCGGTCGGCAGTTCGTCTCTGACGTGTCGGGTCCCTGCGGCACCCTGCTGCATGGGGCACCGATTGTGCATCGCCTGATCTGGGGTTGCCGGGGTCAGCCGACGCGATCGGATGGCTCCTGTCGGGATGTCATCTCCCTGCCGCGCACGTGAAGATGGCGGATGGTGGCGAAGAGGGCGAAGAGCAGGCCGCCTGCAACGCAGAAGACGATGAGGCCGTGGGGGTCCCACAGGATCATGGCATAACCTGCGGCCGGCGGGCCGATAAGGTGCCCGAGTTCGTAGACGAAGATGAACGTCGAGTTTGCCGGTGCGAGTTCGGAGGGCCTGAAACGCTGGCCGATCTGGGCAAGGCCGCAGGTGTAGATGCCGCCCATGATGCCGCCCCAGAGGAACAGCGCCGGCCACAGGAGCCAGGGATGGTGGAGCACGAACGGAAAGATGGCAGTGAAGAGTGATATCAGGACGGCGAAGACGATCAGGAGAACGCGCTTGTCGGCGCGATCCGCCAGCATGCCGACCGGATACTGCAGGAACACGTTTCCTGCCGCCATCACGATCAAAAGGACAATCGCCTCGTCCTCGGTGTAGCCCTGGCGGCCGACATAGATCAGAAAGAAGACGAAGAGTGCACCCATGACAAGACCGTCAACGAGTGCCGCCACCATGGTTGCCGGCGCCCGCCTTGCCGCTGCGAACAGGCTGAAACCTACTTGTGTCGTGATGCGTGGCGCCAGGTTGCGTGCCATCACCAGGGGCGTGATGGCAACGCACAGGACCGTGACGATGATGACGAAGGGCTCCACGCCCTGGGTTCCCACGATGAGAAGCACCGGAAGACCGGCGAGATAGGCTGCGGAAAGCGACATCACGTAGATGGCCATGACACGGCCCCGGGTACGGTCATCGGTAAGCGTGCTGATCCACGTCTCGCTCACCACCCAGTGAACGCCAATGCCGATTCCCAGCAGGAAGCGCAGCGGGAACCATGCCCAGACATCGTTGAATACGGGAAGCAGGGCGACAGGGAGAACCATCGCGAAGAAAGCGAAATAGAGCGCCCGCATGGTTCCCAGCCACCCCACGATTCGCGGCATGAAGATGGTGACGATCAGCAGTCCCGCAGGCGAGGCGGCGTTGTTGAGACCGATGAGCCAGCTCGGAGTCTCCCGCTGTTCGAGGATGAGCGAGAGCAAAGGCATGCAGATGGAGAACGTCAGTGATGCCGCGAACGCGCTCGCGATGACTGCCGCAATACTGCGCCATCTGGCGCTCATGTTCCTCACCGGACCGGATCCGGTTGCAGGCCTTCCGGCCACCAGGCGAAGGTCATGGCGAGGCAATCCATCGGGAGGACAGCGCGCATCGATGCCTGGCGGCGCTGTCCGGTGATCAGGGAATCGGATTCTTTGCCGGTGCGGCCTCTTCCTGAAGGCAGGGAGTCCGGTCGTACGTTGAAGCCATCGCACAATTCGCTAGCGACAACAATCACCCGCATGCCTTAACCTTTATCCTGCGGTTGTGCACAGGCAGCCGCCGGGACGACTGCCGAGGTGATCGTTGGACAACATTCCCCGCGGCATCGCCCTCATGCTCGCCTCGATCGTCTTCTTCGTCTCGCTCGATTCAGCCGCAAAGATCCTGACGGAAACCCTCCCGCCACTGCAGATCGCGTGGGGGCGCTACGTGTTTTCCGTCGTGTTTCTCCCGTTCCTGATCCGGCCGCGGCAACTGATCCCGGCGTTCCGCACGAACCGGCCGGATCTCCAGGCCGCCCGTTCTGTCATACTGGTTTCGTTGACCTGCGCCTTCTTCACCGCGATCCGCTACATTCCGCTGGCCGAGGCCGTCGCCATCGGCTTTGCGGCCCCCTTCATCACCAGCATGCTGGCGATCCCCGTTTTGGGAGAAAAGGTCGGAATCCGGCGCTGGATAGCGATCACGATCGGTTTCATCGGCGTCCTGATCGTCCTGCGACCCGGCTTCGAGGAGCGCCACTGGGCCTACTTCCTGCCTCTGGGTGTCGCCGTCGGCATCGCGGTCTACAACGTGCTGACAAGACTGGTGAACCGCTATGACTCCGCCCGCACGAGCATGGCCTACAGCAATGCTGCCGGGACAGTGGTCATGTCGCTGGTCGTCTTCACCCTGCCGGGCCAGTGGGCGCCTCTCGGGACGGCCGACTGGTTGACACTCGCCCTGCTGGGTATCTTCGCCATGTCAGGCCACTTCTGCCTGATCCTCGCCTACCGCCACGCGCCGGTCTCGGCGCTGGCTCCGTTTTCCTACTCCCACCTGGTGCTGGCAATGATCGCCGGCTTTGCCGTGTTCGGCGAGGTCCCGGACCTTGCGACCCTTGCCGGTGTCGCCGTCATTGCTGCCTCCGGCGTCTACGTCTTCCGGCGTGAGGCGATCATGCGGCGCAAAGCCACCGGGAGTTGAATGGAACGCCGGTCAGTTCTGCCCCATGAGATCGAAAAGGATATCGAGATCATTGCCGTTGAGGAGGATCTGGCCGTCCGGCGGGAGCTCGAGGTCATAATGATGGCGAAGTCCATCCGAAGTCTCTTCCTTGCGGCCGATGGCATGCCACAGGGTCAGGAAGCCCGCCACTTCAACTGCCGCATCGTTTCCCGACATGGCGTCGTCCCGAACCTGCCGCACCAGGTCCGGAAGTCCCGTCAGGACGAGGTTGGCCTGGCCGGTGGCGGGAACCGGCTCCTTGGGCGCCGCGACGAAATGCCCGGTCCCTGAGGCGATGAGCGCCGGACCCGAATAGTCGAGCCCGAATTGCAGCGTGCTGCCTGCCTGTGCCAGCAGGGACATGAGCATGCCGGGATCAGGCTTGTCGGCATTCATCGGATCAGCCTCGGATTGCTCAATGACAATCCTCATGAATTCGTTGACCGGGAGCGCTTCGAGAGCGAGATCGAGAGCAAAGGTGGTCGGCAGCGGATCGACATTCGGGATCATGACCGGAACATCGTCGACATCGAGTCCGTCGTGACGATATCGCAGCCGGAACCCTCCCTCGTTGCCGTTGAGGGCCGTCATTGAAAGCTCCAGGAGGGCGGAACCGACAGCCCCGCCGCCGGACTCATCGTTCCAGGTGAGATCGCTCAAGGTGTAGGAAAATGACACATGATCGATGGGCAGCAGTAGTCCGTCTTGCGCATGTGCCGGGTTCTCCAGCCACTCACGCCAGAGCGCATCGGGAGAAATGTCCGTGCCCAGCCTCTGGAGCAGGAAAGTATCGAGCACACTGCGGAATTCTCCGGTGAAGCGCGCTTCGCTGACGCTGATCTGCGTCAATCCGTCACTGACCACGGAAAGTCCGGCAAACGTGAAGTCTCCACTTGCCGACCAGAATTGAGAGGCGATTTGGTGCGTGGAGGACGTGCTGGAGAAGCGATCGAGCCTTACCAGAACCGGTTCCTCGTTGCGATGCGGCTGCACTGTCAGGGCCAGGTCGGCAGCGTCCATCTCGCTGCTTTCACACAGCGCAAGATCGATGCGCATGACACACTCCACGTGCCATCTTAGAGCGGTGAACCTTCCGATTTCCGTGCCGTCGGCATCGAAGCCGCTCATGGAGGGAATGTCCATCGATGCGGTGTAACGCAGTTCGTCCAGCGGGCTGTACTTGATGACCATGTCGTCGATGACCAGGCGAAAGTCGTCGGTATCACGAAGAACCAGGTCCCGGATGGCTGCGACAACGATGCCGTCGGAATGCTCGGTCATCTCGATCCGGTAGTCGAATCTGCCGCCGGGTTCTTCATCGTCGGAAGCGACCAGCACGGAGCGCAGAAACGTCTCGGTGACTGTGCGAAGCATTGTCGCGTTTTCGGACTCCTCGGCCGATGCCTGCAACACAGGCAGAACGACGGCGAGCAACGCCGCGGTCAGAGGAATAACTCGGTTCATGACAGGTCCTCCCGGAAAGGTACCGCTTTCGGATAATCGGTCAGACGATCACGTAGACCTTGGCGACGGTTTTCGTTACGTGGCACTTGCCCTTCCAGCCGGCGGGGAACCAGGCCGTGTCACCGCCGATGATGTCGATCACGGTACCCAGCATGCAGCTGTGCATTCCCATCCTGACTGCGGCGTCCGTGTGCCGTCAACAGTGGGCCGGTTCGGACCCGCCGACCGCCAAGAATGCGCTGTTCGCGGGCCACGATGAAGACGCCGCCGCGTGGTGCCGTATCGCCTCGCTGATTAATGTTGAACGCCGTCGAACTCTACGCCTGGCTCAAGAGCACGCTGGAGAAGATCGCCGCCGGGCACCCGCAATCGAAGATCCACGAACCGCTGCCCTGGAACTTCGACCCGGCCTCAAGCTGAAATTAAAACTGCAATCAAGGTGGGCCGCTCACACCGCTTACGAATCTTGTCGTTCAACACATCGAGATCAATGAATGTCATTGATCACCGTTCCGTTTTCCAACCCTTGCTCTGTTGGCGTCACTATCGACCACTGCATGCGTACGCGGATCACAGGGCCCAAACCTTGCGGCGCCTCAGCGAGGTGCCGCACCTCCGCGTTACGCCTCCGCAAATCTCACCCTATCCGTCCCCAATGCCGTAGTGAGCGGTCCCGACATCGCTGAGCATGCGCCATCACTGCCGAGACGCAATTGGTCGCTGGCTTAGACGTGACATGGCAATGTGCACGCCGTCGGCGTGTCGCCCTTGGTTCAACACCCTCAAGAGTGTATCTTACTTCTGCTTTACCCGAACCTGACCCAAGGGAATCCGCCATGGCCGTGCCTGAACAGCTCACCACCACTGTCTCGACGAAGGGTCAGGTCATCTTGCCCAAGGCCATCCGCCGGGCGCTGCGCTGGGGGGCCGGAACGCGGCTAGTGGTGGAGAACACGCCTGACGGAGTCTTGCTCAAGCCCGAACCCGCGTTTGTCGCGACCCGGCCAGAGGATGTATTCGGGTGCCTCGCCGGCAACGGTCCACCCAAGTCCCTGGCCGATATGGAGGCGGGAATCCTGGAGGAAGCAAAGCGGCGCCATGCGCGCGGTTGATACCAATGTTGTTGTCCGTTATCTGACTGGCGACGATCCCAGCCAAGCCGCCCGGGCGAGAACGGCAATCGACGCGGGGGATGTCTTTGTAAGCACGACCGTCGTGCTCGAAAGCGAATGGGTACTGCGCAGCGTCTACGAATTTGCCGGGGAAGAAGTTGCGGCAGCCTTGCGCGCCTTCTCGGGGCTACCGGGAGTTTCGGTCGAGAGTCCAACCCTGCTCGCTGAGGCGCTTGCTCGTACAGAGAAGGGTATGGACTTCGCCGATGCGCTGCACCTTGGCGCTGCCGCCCACTGCGAGGCAATTCTCACGTTCGACCGCCGGTTCATTGAAATGGCCAGGGACGCGTCCGTCAGGGTGACGGAGCCTTGACTTCCGATTCATCTGCTGCGGCACCTGAGCGGCACTCGATAAGCGAATTCCGCGATCGCCGTTCGGCAAATCAAGCAGCCAATTTGTGAGAACGTTCATTCGGCCGTCACTCGTTTCGGAGTCTGTGCCTCCAATGCGTCTGTCGCTGTCCAGGTCGGATGGCATTCGCATGAACGAGGCCGACACCTGCCGAACATATGTCGGTCCCGAACCTCAATCAGCGGGTTGGGACAGCCGGCCGCACGCAATCGACGAGCAGAGAACATTCACGGACGGAAGGGTCGTGTTCGTCGGTGGCAAGGCGCGGCGGGGCAAGCAGAAACGGGCCACCTCACCTGGTGCTGGCAATGATCGCCGTCATTGCTGCCTCCGGCGTCTACGTCTTCCGGCGTGAGGCGATCATGCGGCGTAAAGCCACGGGGAGTTGAATGGAACACCGGTCAGTTCTGCCCCAGGAGATCGAAAAGGATATCGAGATCATTGCCGTTGAGGAGGATCTGGCCGTCCGGCGGGAGTTCGAGGTCATAGTGATGGCGAAGTCCATCCGAAGTCTCTTCCTTGCGGCCGATGGCATGCCACAGGGTCAGGAAGCTCGCCACTTCAACTGCCGCATTGTTTCCTGACATGGCGTCGTCCCGAACCTGCCGCACCAGGTCCGGAAGTCCCGTCAGGACTAGGTTGGCCTGGCCGGTGGCGGGAACCGGCTCCTTTGGCGCCGCGGCGAAATGCCCGGTCCCTGACGCGATGAGCGCCGGGCCCGTATAGTCGAGCTTGAATTGCAGTGTGCTGCCTGCCTGTGTCAGCAGGGACATCATCATGTCGGGATCGGGCTTGCCGGCACTCATCGGATCACTCCCGGATGGCTCAGTGACAATCCTCATGAATTCGTTGACCGGGAGTGCTTCGAGAGCGAGATCGAGACCAAAGGCTACCGGCAGCGGATCGACATTCGGAATCATGACCGGAACATCGTCGACATCGAGTCCGTCGTGACGATATCGCAGCCGGAACCTTCCCTCGTTGCCGTTGAGGGCCGTCGTTGAAAGTTCCAGCTGGGCGGAACCGACAGCCCCGCCGCCGGCCCCATCGTTCCAGGAGAGATCGCTCAAGGTGTAGGAAAATGACACATGATCTATAGGCAGCAGTCGTCCGTCTTGCGCACGTGCCGGGTTCTCCAGCCACTCACGCCAGAGCGCACCGGAAGAAATGTTCGTGCCCTGCATCTGGAGCAGGAAAATATCGAGCACACCGCGGAATTCTCCGGTGAGGCGCGCTTCGCCGACGCTGATCTGCGTCAATCCGTCACTGGTCACGGAAAGTCCGGTAAACGCGAAGTCTGCACTTGCCGACCAGGTTTGAGCGGCCGTTTCGTGCAAGGCGGATGTGCTGGAGAAGCGATCGAGCTTCACCAGAACCAGATCTCTGTTGTGATGCGGTGGCATTATCAGAACAAGGTCGGCAGCGTCCATCTCGCTGCTTTCGCACAGCGCAAGATCGATGCGCATGACACACTCCACGTGCCATCTTAGAGCGGTGAACCTTCCGATTTCCGTGCCGTCGGCATCGAAGCCGCTCATGGAGGGAATGTCCATCGAAGCGGTGTAGCGCAGTTCGTCCAGCGGGCTGTACGTGACGACCACATCGTCGATGACCAGGCGAAAATCGGTATCACGAAAAACCAGGTCCCGGATGGTTGCGGCAATGATGCCGTCGGAATGCTCGGTCATCTCGATCCGGAAGTCTAATCTGCCACCGGGTCCTTCATCGTGGGGGGTGGCCAGCACGGAGCGCAGGAACGTCTCGGTGACAGTGCGGAGCCGTGCGGCGGATTCGGACTCCTCGGCCGATGCCTGGAGCACCGGCACAATGAGGGCGAGCAGCGCCGCGGCCAGGGGAATGATTCGGTTCATGACAGGTCCTCCCGAAAAGATACCGCTTGCGGATAATCGGTCAGGCGATCACATAGACCTTGGCGACGGTCTTCGTCACGTGGCATTCGCCCTTCCAGCCGACGGGAAACCAGGCCGTTTCGCCGCCGATGATGTCGATCACGGTGCCGTCGTCACTGGTGTAGCTGCACTCTCCCTCGAGAAAATGGCAGAACTCGGGCCGGGAGATCTCGCAGCGCCAGCGGCCTTCGGTGCAGCGCCAGAAGCCGGATTCGGGGAAGCTCCCGGAACCTCCTGCGAGGAGGACGCCCGAGGTCCGTGACGGGGGTTCTCCCAGTGGTTGATCCACCGGCCCCCAGTCGTGAAGCGGACTCTCGGCGAGATGGCGGCCGAGTGAGACGGCGGGAAGTGTCATGCGGCCCCACGAAGCAGGCGGTCGAGCGCCTCGGCGCCCTTCCTGCGCCCGTCCTCGGCCTGCATGCGTGCCGAGAGCGTGCCGAGCCTTTCCTGCATGGCGCTGTCGGTCAGCATCCCTTCGATGGCGGCGGCGATGTCGGCATCGCTCCAGGTGTAGCGTTCCATGCCGAAGCCGTAGCCCCTCTCGTCGATGTGCGTGGCGTTGTCGTGGCCATCCCAGCAATAGGGCATGATGAGCGCTGGCTTGCCGAAATAGAGGCACTCGTTGAAGCTGTTGTTGCCGCCGTGATGAATGACGGCGTCGACCTGGGCGATGACCGACGGCTGTGGATACCAGCTCTGGACGTGGCAGTTGTCCGGAACCTGGTCATAGGCTTGTGCGTAGTCCCCGACGTTGACCAGCACCCGGTAGGGCATGGTGCCCAGCGCGGTCATCAGGCGCTTCATGAGGTCCGTGTCACCCGAACCCAGGCTCCCGAAGCTGACATAGATCAGCGGCTTGTCGTTGTGACTCGTGAACCGGGGGATCTCGAACGGTTCCTCATCCCGGATGCAGCCCTCCAGGTAGACGAATTTCTCCTCATCGAGAGGGTGCCGGCGGTTGAAGGCGAGCGGCCTGGGGTAGTGCAGAAGATTGAGCCAGGGCGATGCCTCGAAGAACAGGCCGAGCGGATAGGGCTCTTCGCCGCATTCGACGAGGAACTCGTTGAACTTCGCGTGAATCGGGCCGATCTCCAGCTCGAACTTCTCGCGATAGCGGGCGAACCCCTCCGTATCGTCCTCGTGGCACCCGGAAAGGTGCGGCGGGATGTCGGGGTCCTCGATCTCGTTCTCGCTGCACGAGATGATCCTGACCCACGGTACGCCATAACGCTTGGCGGCGGGAAACAGGACCACATTGTCGACACAGATGAGATCCGGCCTGACGCCCTCGAGGACGCCGGGAAGAGACTTTTCCGCCCAGAACGAGGTTTCGACGATCGCTTCCCAGCAGGCCTTGATATAGGTCGAGACCTGCTCGATGGGCGGCGTGCGGAAATTCGGGATCTGGCCGTTGATGAAGTCCGACCAGTAGCGCGCCATGGCTTCCGGCTCCATGGGCTCGGACATCGCCACCGAATGTTCCTCGAAGCCGTATCCTTCGAATACGCCCGCAAATCCCGGGTCGCACAGAAACACGGGCCGGTGACCCATGTCGCGGCAGACCTGGGCGATGCCCACCGAATTGAGAGCCGGCCCGAACGCGGCCTCGGGAAAGAAGACAATGGTTTTACCGTCACTCATCGCATGCCTCGCGGGTGTTGCCCCTTGTCGACCGTTACGGCTGTCGCCGCACCCCGGTCCCATCTAGACCACACGCGGCGGCCTTCTGGCAAGTCACCGGCGTCCGGATCGCGTCCCGAGATTCTGATCTTCAAGGGCTGGTGCATGCCCGGAACCCGCACCAGCACGTTCATGCCGGCGCCAGACCACGAGAGGCCGGCGACACGCCCTTCGAGCATCGGGAGATCCCCTTCGGGACGATTGACGTGGAGCCGGATCATGTCGGGTCTCAGGAGTGCCGCCCATGGTGTGCCCGCAGGCAAGGGACAAGCGACAGCGCCTTCCTGATGGCGGACAAGGTCTGCGGGAACGAGATTTGCCGGTCCCGTCATCTCGGCCGCAAATGCCGACCGGGGCGTGGAGTAGAGCGAAGCCGGGTTGCCGGTCTCCACGATCGCTCCGTCCCTCATGACGACGATACGGCCCGCCGTGGCCATGGCCGATTGACCATCCGATGTGGCGATGACGAGGGTCATCCCCGATGTGCGTTGCAGGGAACGCACACGTGCCAGGGTCCGCATTGCGCCTGGAGGATGGAGCCGGTCGAGGCAACCGGACATCAGCAGGACTGCAGGCTCGACCGCAAGCGCCCGGGCGAGTGCCACGAGCTGGCGTTGCGGCGGATCGAGATCCTTCGGGGAGGCATTCTCCAGGCCGTCGACACCAAGCCGGGCCAGCGCGCTCCCGACACGCGAGGCGGCATGTGCCGGGGGAATTTCCTTCAGGCCGTAGGCCACGTTCTTCGCGACCGTCATGTGGGGAAACAGCGCGTCGTGCTCCGTCACGAGCGTGAACGGACGGCGGTATGCCGGAACGCCTGCAAGATCATGGCCATTGAACCGGATACGGCCTCCGGTCTGGTGGCCGAAGCCGGCGATCAACCGGACGAGGCTGGCCTTTCCCGATCCGGTGGGTCCAAGCAGCGCCACGGCTTCACCGGCTTCGATCGCAAGGTCGATGCCGATCACGGGGGCGCATGGCGGATCCGCTCCCGCCAGCCGCTGCAGCTCGAGGGTGTTGATTCCGGTCACCTGGCGATCGTGTTCATTTCGCTGCCAAAATCAAGGCGGTTGCCGGAACCGGCTGCCGGGGTATTGTGCCCCGCCATGACGGACATCGCCTCACGGAAAGGGCCGGAAGGCTGGGTCGGCTCAATGAAACGGGGCGACAGGGCCTCGCTGGCCCGCGCCATCACCGCCGTAGAGAACGACTACCCGGAAGCCGGGGACATCGTGCGGACTGCGCACATGGAAGCCGGCGGCGCGCTGGTCCTGGGTGTCACCGGTCCGCCCGGTTCGGGGAAGTCGACGCTGACAGGCGCACTTGTCCGGGAGTTTCGCCGCCGGTCGAAGACGGTTGCGGTACTCGCGGTCGATCCTTCCAGCCCGCTGACCGGCGGCGCACTGCTGGGCGACCGCATACGCATGATCAGTCATTCCGGCGACACGGGCGTCTTCGTTCGCAGTCTGGCGTCACGCGGGCGTCTGGGCGGGCTCGCCCGTTCTTCATCGGCCGTGATCGACGTGATGGATGCCGCCGGGTGCGCCATCGTGATCGTGGAGACGGTCGGGGTCGGCCAGTCCGAGACGGAGATCGCCGGGCTCGCAAACATCCGCATCCTTGTCTGGCCACCGGGAACCGGCGACGACATCCAGGCCGCCAAGGCGGGGATCCTGGAGACTGCGGACATCATTGTCGTCAACAAGGCCGATCTCCCCAATGCGCTCGCCACGCGGGCTGCTCTGGAGAACGCTGCCTCCTACCGGGCAGACGACGCCCCGTCGATCCTCATGACCATTGCCACACGGGGGACGGGAATCACCGAGCTGGCCGATTGCCTGACCGATCCCGGCAGGCTCTTCGGAGTTCCCGCGGGCAGGGGAGCGCATCTCAGACTCCGCCATGAAATCCTCGAGGCTGCCCTCGCGCTGGTGCGTGAAAGGGCCGAAGGCCATCCGCAGCTCGCGATGCTTGCCGATGACGTGGCGAGCGGTGCGGCAGACATCGCCGCCGCAGCTCGCCGGATGCTGGAAGCCGTCTTTCGGGAGCGGACCTGACCGGCAGGCCCGGACGAAGAAACAGTAGCAATTCTGTAATTCTTGGGAGTAGTATCGGTCGCCGACCGGTTCACAGGCGTCATGGAATTGTCGCCAACCTTGCGAGCGTGGATGAGCAATTCGGGGCGGGAGTGACTGTTTTGATCCTGACCGCCGGTTTCTTTCGACATGCATCCAAACTGACGCTTGCCGTTCTGCTTGTCGGCTGGACCGCGGTTGCTGCAAGCGAGGATGTTCCGACATCCTATGTCGAGGCCATGGAGTGGTACCGGGTCCAGGCCATGGCGGGTAACGCAGAAGCGCAGTTTCTCCTGGGCTACGGCCACGAGACCGGTACCGCCTTCGGATACGTGCCCGAGACCCAGAATCCATTGCCCGTCGATCTGGCGAAGGCGCGGAACTGGTATGCGGCGGCATCGGCGCAGAATCACGGCCGGGCCCAGGTCCGCCTGGCGCGCATGCTCCTCGAGGCCATGGGAGGGCCTGCCGATCCCGGGATTGCACGCAGTCTTCTCGCGTCGGCGGCCGAATCGGGAGAGACCGACGCAATGTCCCTGCTCGGCTTCCTGCTTCTGACCGGGGAGCCCCAGGATCCCGTCGGTGCCTTCAGATGGCTGAGCGTCGCCGCGGAGGCTGGCGATCCCGTGGCGGCCGACAACCTTGCTCTTCTCGAAGAAAGCATGAGCGAGGAGATGCGGGAACAGGCCGCGGCCGAACTGATGAAATGGCGCGAGGGCCGACAAGAGCCTTGATCCGTCAGGCAGCGCGATTTTTTGTTGCTGCCGGTCTAGAATGGCCGTGTCATGTCGAAACGTACCCTCCTGCTCCTGGTGTTTGCGGCTTCCGTCATGTTTCGGGCGGAGCGCCCCGACGCCAGCACGGCGCCGCTTCCTGAATCGGTTCTGATCTTGATCGACCAGACTTACGAATACCGCAAACCCACTCTCCCCACCGGCCAGGATCTGGAGGGTTTCGAGCTCCCGCTTCTCGACTATGTCGAGGACATGCTCTTCGCGGCAGACATCGAGCCGCTCGATGACGCGACTTCCGCAGCCACCTGGGAAATCAGGATTTCCCTGCGCGGCCGGGCGCTTGGCAGGCTCTATTTCGAGTTCAACAAGACCTATCTCTATTCGGGCGCCGATCTTGCCGGAGAAATCGTCGTTGTCGGACCCGGGGATGCGGCGGACGCCAGGGAATTCAGTTCCATCGTCGAGCGTCCTTTCGAGGTGCAGATCAATCGCGGTTACGAGCATCCGGAAAACGCTCCGTTCCTTGAGGCTCTGGTGCGGCCGGACGGCTTTCTCGAGGCGTTGTGTCACGCCATGATCGACGCATGGGGCGTGGCGAGCGTACTGCCCTCGCTCGAGGAACCGAGTGCCGCGATCCGTTACTCGATCGCAGCGGCCCTGGGTACCGTGGGCGACCCCGTCGCGGTGTCGGCGCTTGTCGAGGCGCTCGAGGACGAGCATGACCGGGTCCGCTGGGAAGCTGCGTGGTCGCTCGGCCTGATCGGCGAAAGGCGTGCCGTGCCCGACCTGATCGACGCCCTCAAGGACCCGTCCCAGGACGTTCGCTGGTTCGCGTCCTGGTCCTTGCGCACCATCACCGGCAAGGATATCGGTCCTGACTACGACCTGTGGTCGGACTGGTGGAGCAGGCATGGCGAGGATGCACAGGGCTGATCCTCCCATCCCGGCATCCGGTTCTTTCATGTCCTCCTCCTGAACGCCCGACGGAATCATCATGGCATACCGATCCCTGAGAGAGTTCATGGCGAGACTCGAGGAATCCGGTGACCTCAGACGGGTCCGGTCTCCGGTCTCGCCGTTCCTGGAAATGACGGAGATCCAGACGAGACTGCTCGCCGAGGGCGGGCCTGCGGTGCTCTTCGAGAACGTCGTGCGGGATGACGGCTCGGCCTGGGGCATGCCGGTTCTGGTCAATCTCTTCGGAACAGTCGAGCGTGTGGCGGCCGGTATGGAAAGGACACCGGACCGGCTCCACGAAATCGGCGAGACCCTCGCGTTCCTGCGTCAGCCCGAACCGCCGGGGTCCTGGCGCGATGCCATCGAGCTCGTTCCCCTGCTGAAGACGGTCATGTCCATGAATCCGAAGACGGTTTCACGGGCGCCATGCCAGGAAATCGTGCTGACCGGAGACGACGTGGATCTCGGCCGGTTGCCTGTCCAGACCTGTTGGCCCTCTGAGCCGGCGCCGCTGATTACGTGGCCGCTCGTCGTCACAAGGGGTCCGGGGGACGACCGCAGGGATGTCGCCAATCTGGGTATCTACCGCATGCAGGTCACCGGCCGGAACACGACCCTGATGCGCTGGCTCAGGCACAGGGGTGGCGCGCTCCACCACGACCGGTGGAAAAGGACGCGGCCGGATCCCCTGGCTGCCGCCGTGGTGATCGGCGCCGACCCCGGCACCATCCTTGCCGCCGTCACCCCGGTTCCCGACACCCTGAGCGAATACCAGTTCGCCGGTCTGCTGCGCGGAGCACGGGTGGAACTCGTGGACTGCAGGACCGTTCCGCTGAAGGTGCCGGCCGAAGCGGAAATCGTGCTCGAAGGCCATGTTTCACTGACCGACTACGGCGACGAAGGTCCCTACGGCGACCACACGGGCTACTACAACGCCGTCGAGTCCTTTCCCGTGTTCACCATCGATGCCATCACCATGCGCCGGGACCCGATCTATCTTTCGACCTTTACGGGACGCCCGCCCGATGAGCCCAGTGTACTCGGCATGGCGCTGAACGAAGTCTTCATTCCGCTGCTTCGCCAGCAGTTCCCCGAGATCATCGACTTCTGGCTGCCGCCCGAAGGATGCAGCTACCGCATTGCGGTCGTCTCCATGAAGAAGGCCTATGGCGGCCACGCCAAGCGCGTGATGATGGCTGTCTGGTCCTATCTCCAGCAGTTCATGTACACGAAGTTCGTCATCGTCGTTGACGAGGATATCGACGCGAGGGACTGGAAGGACGTGATGTGGGCGGTCTCGACCCGGATGGACCCTGCGCGGGACATCACCGTGATCGAACGCTCCCCGATCGACTACCTGGATTTCGCCAGTCCGGTCCCGGGCCTCGGCAGCAAGCTCGGCATGGACGCGACCAACAAGCTTCCCGGCGAGACCGACAGGGAGTGGGGGACCCGTATACGCATGACCGACGAGGTCATCGAGGCCGTCACCGGGAAGTGGTCCGACTACGGCCTGCCGGGTTCCGGAAAGCCGATCTGGCGATAGCCGGCCGAACGGTTGTCAGAACCTGTCCTTGCGGGCCCTGGTTTCGGAGAAAACCGCAACCGGGTCGGCACCGGCAAGCCCGAGAGTCTTCATGAGCAAGGGACTTTCCGGTCGCAGGAACGGGTTGGTCGCCCGTTCCTCGGCGATGGTGGAAGGCACGGTCGGAATGTTCCTGGCGCGCATGTCGTCGACGGCCGCCATGCGACGCACCAGGTCCTCGTTCTCCGGTTCGACGGTAAGCGCGAAGCGGCCATTGGCCTGGGTGTACTCGTGAGCACAGTAGACCCGTGTGTCGCCGGGCAGTGCCATGAGTTTCTGCAGCGACTGCCACATCTGTCCCGGGGTGCCTTCGAACAGGCGGCCGCAACCCATGGCGAACATGGTGTCACCGCAAAAGAGTGCCCTTGATTCGGCGAACCAGTAGGCGATGTGTCCGCGCGTGTGGCCGGGCACGAAAAACACGCGGGCCCCGGCCGTCCCCAGCATGAAGGAGTCGCCCTCGTCGACCTCGACATCGATGCCCGGTATCCGGTCGCGGTCCGGTCCGGGACCGACAATGGTGCAGCCCGTGGCAGCCTTGATTTCAAGGTTGCCGCCCGTGTGATCTCCATGATGGTGGGTGTTGAGGATGTGGGTGATCGACCATCCCTTCTGTTTTGCGGCATCCAGAACGGGTCCCGTCACCGACGGATCGACGACGGCGGTGGCAGACGTCTCCGGACAACGTGCGAGATAGACGTAGTTGTCGGACAGCACGGGAATCTGGTGAATCTCGAGACAGCTCATGAATGTTCTCTTCCTTGGCCTTGCCGGGTGTGCTGCAATCTAGCCCGAGGCGATCCATGCGTCGATCAGGCCGCGCGCGATCGAATCACGGCGGGGCAAATCGATATCAAGGTCGGGCGCGCTCAGCTCGGCGCGGCTGAACCAGCGTGCTTCCGCCAGTTCTTCGGTATCGATGCTGAGGCGATCGTTCTCGGCAACGGCGAAGAAACCCAGCATCAGCGAGCAGGGATAGGGCCAGGGCTGGGTTGCGTGGAAGAACACGTCCCGGACTTCGAGCCCCGACTCCTCGCGTATTTCGCGCACCACCGCTTCCTCGGCTGACTCGCCGGGCTCGACAAAGCCCGCCAGACACGAGTGCAGGCGGCCCGGCCAGTCCTTCGGGCGGGCCAGAAGGCAGCGGTCACCGTGCTCGGTGACCATGATGACCGCCGGGTCGGTCCTGGGAAATGTCAGGATACCGCATGCGTCGTTCGTGCAGGCGCGCACATGACCGGCTTCACGCGCCTCGGTGGCGTGGCCGCAGGCCCCGCAATAACGGTGATGCCGTCTCCAGCGGACGAGCCATGCCGCATGGGAAAGGAGCGAAGCATCGCGACGCATGAGCTGGGTCGCGATTCCGTAGAGTTCCTCGAAGGCGCAGCCTTCAGCATGGATGTCGAGTTCCCGCTCCTCGAGATGCGATACATCGATGGCGAAGAGAGGGCCGTGTTCATCAATCCCGAGAAAGATCGGCTCGATTCGGGGATCATCCAGAAGTTCCCCGGCGTGCATCGGCGAGAAAAAGGCGGCGGACCGGCCGCGCAGCAGGTTGCAATCATGCCGGACGGGAACAAGCCGCGTTTCGGGATCCCGGAGCCTGGCGGCAATCCAGGAGTCATCGCGGCGCATCTCGCCGGCGCGGTTGATGGATTCGCTGCTGTAATGGGAGAGATCGACCATGCGCCGACGTTCGCACGAGGCCCCGAATCATGCAATCAGGCTTGCAAGGCCGCCGTTCCGGCGGTTACTGTGCAGGTCGGGGGGTCGGAATGGACGGTATTGGCCCGTGAACCCGGTCAGGTCCGGAAGGAAGCAGCCGTAGCGGGATTCAACCGGGTCGGACCGACCTTCCATCCAGCCTGCCGATTCGCCAACGGTCATGGCCGGCCCGGCCCGGGGCGAGTCCTGATCACCAGGGAACGCCATGGCACCTCCCGATCACGCAACCGAAGGATACCGCGTTCTGGCGCGCAAGTACCGCCCGCAGACTCTGGGCGAGTTGCGCGGCCAGGCAGTGCTCGTGCGTACGCTGAGGCACGCGGTCGAGAGCGGAAGGATCGCCCAGGCATTCCTCCTGACCGGTGTTCGAGGTGTCGGCAAGACGACGACCGCGCGGATACTGGCTCGAATCCTCAATTGCGTCGGAGTCGACGGCAGCGGTGGTTTGACGGCCGAGCCCTGCGGCGTGTGTGAACAGTGCGTTGCCATCGCAGCCGATCGCCATGTCGACGTTCTCGAGGTCGATGCCGCGAGCCATACCGGGATCGACAATATGCGTACCCTGCTCGACGCGGCGCGTTACAAGCCCGCGATCGGCCGGTACAAGGTCTACATCATGGACGAAGTCCATATGCTCTCCGGTCCGGCCTTCAACTCCCTTCTCAAGACCCTCGAGGAGCCGCCCGAGCACCTGAAGTTCGTCTTCGCGACGACCGAACTGCGCAAGATCCCCGCGACCATTCTTTCGCGCTGCCAGCGTTTCGACCTGCGCCGGATCGACGCGGCGGAACTCGCCGGCTACTTCACCGAGATCGTCGCGAAGGAAGGCGCGCAAGCATCCGAACAGACATTGAGACTGATCGCGCGGGCCGCGGACGGCTCGGTGCGCGATGGTCTCTCCATCCTGGACCAGGCGATCGCCCAGGGCAGAGGCAAGGTGACCGAAGACGATGTCCGTGCCATGCTCGGACTCGCCGACAGGGGCCGGGTCTTCGCTCTCTATCGCGATGTGATGGCAGGCAGGATCGCCGAGGCGCTTGACGGCCTGGCGGATCAGTACGCTTCCGGAGTCGATCCGGTCGTCGTCCTCGAGGACCTTCTCGAACTCACCCATTGGCTGACGCGCTGCAAGGTGACCCCCGATGCGGCGAAACAGGCGGCGCCGGAATTCGAGCGGGTCGAGGGCTCCGCAATGGCAGAATCGCTGGGCGTGCCACATCTCGCGAGGGCCTGGCAGATCCTCCTCAAGGGCATCAGCGAAGCGCGCGGCGCGCCCAACAGCCTGCAGGCCGTGGAGATGACACTCGTCCGGCTTGCCCACAGTTCGACCCTGCCGACACCCGAACAGGCACTGAAGGTTCTGCAAGGATCGACGGCGGCTTCATCGGCCCCAGAACGCGGCGCGGCTCCGGCTCCGGCCGCCGAGGTTCGCGACGAGGCGCCGCAGAACTTCGAGGCATTGCTCGGCCTCCTGGAAAAGCATCGTGAGGTCCTCCTCCTTTCGCATCTGCGCAACCATGTCCATCTCGTGTCCTATGGTATCGGTGACATCGCCATCCGGCTCGGCGAAGGTGCGCCGACGGATCTGCCCGCCAACCTTTCGGGTCTGCTCGGCGAGTGGACAGGGATGACGTGGCGTGTCACGCAATCCACGGACGAGGGCGAACCCACCGTCGCCCGGTCGGCACAGCAGCAGAAACAGGCCCGGCTGGACGAGACCGCGAAGGAACCTGATCTCTCGCGCATCCTCGAGGTCTTCCCGGGAGCCGAGATCGTCGACATCCGGAATCCCGACAACCCGCGCGCGAGGAGCGGCAACCCATGAATATTCTGAAGATGATGGAAAAGGTCCAGGAGATGCAGTCCCGGATGGAGACCCTCCAGGCTGATCTCGACACGATCGAGGTTGAAGGCGTTTCCGGAGGCGGCATGGTGAAGGTTGTCATGACCTGTCAGCACAGGCTCAACAGCCTTTCGATCGATCCTTCCCTCATCAAGGTGGACGACAGGGTCGTGCTCGAGGATCTGATTGTCGCGGCGATCAACGACGCGTGCAGCAAGGCCGAGGTAAAGGCCCGTGAGAAGACCGCCGACATCGCCGGCGACTTCCACCTGCCCCCGGGAATTAAACTGCCGTTCTGACACCATGAGCGGCCCGGAGATCGATAGGCTGACGGCGCTCCTTTCGCGCCTTCCCGGTCTGGGGCCGCGCTCTGCCCGGCGTGTCGTTCTCCATCTTCTCAAGCACCGCGATACGCAACTCGTCAATCTGGCCCGTGCGCTTGAGGAAGCCGCGCGCGCCATCAGGACATGCCGCATCTGCGGCAATCTCGATACGGTCGAACCGTGCCGCGTCTGTTCGGACCCGAAGCGTGACTCCTCGACCATCTGCGTCGTCGAGAACGTCGACGACCTGTGGGCCCTGGAGCGCTCAGCGGTGTTCAGCGGCCACTATCACGTTCTGGGCGGAACCCTTTCCGCGCTCGACGAAATCGGACCGGAAGACCTTCGCATTGCCGACCTCGTCGCCCGGGCGGGATCGCCGGACGTCAGGGAGGTGATCCTTGCCACCAGCGCCACGGTTCCCGGCCAGACCACCGCCCACTACCTCATGGACATGCTCGCCGGGAACGGCGCGATCGTCTCCAGGCTCGCGCTGGGAGTCCCGGTCGGGGGAGAGCTCAACTATCTCGACGACGGCACCCTGGGCGCAGCGATCCAGGCACGCCGCATCCTCTAAGGGCCTCCTCCACCTCCCACGGCGAGGCCAGGCTCTTTCCGGGTGAATGCCGGGACGACAGACTCATACGTGACTCCGGAGTTTCATCCGGTGCGTCGTGAGACCCGGGGACATGTGCGCCGGCGAGCCAACAGGCGATGCCGACATCACGCTCAAGGGAAGGCTCCCTGATGTCATCTGCCTCGGCGCCCTTGTGCGCTGCCAGATGCGACAGATCGTCACGATCCTCAACTCCGACCGAAATCTGCAGGACCCGTTCGTTCGGGAGAGCGAGGTAACTCTCGACCGGTCGCGGGTGGATCATCCGAAACATTCCGGGGAGGCTTCCGCGGATCCCCTGGCGATCCTTGCCACCCCTTGATCCGTCCGGATCGTGAACCTAGTCTTGCAGGCGGTCGTCGTGGGACATGTGCACGACAATTCATCCGGATGGCAGAGGGTACGTGTACGTATGACGGTCATGCCGATCATTCACGCTCCTGATCCCCGTCTCAAAGTGGTCTCGGAAGAGGTTGAAGCCGTCGACGACGAGGTTCGCAGGTTGCTCGACGACCTTTTGGAGACCATGTACGCCGAGAAGGGGCTCGGCCTGTCGGCGATCCAGGTCGGCATACCCAGGCGGATCATGGTGGTGGATGCCTCGCGGCGCGACGAGCCGTCTCAGCCGCTGCGTCTGGTCAACCCGGAGATCATCGGCTTTTCCGACGGATGCGCGGAGTTCGACGAGGGCTGTCTTTCCTTTCCCGGGCTCTTCTCCATGGTGGAAAGGCGGGCAGGAGTCCGCGTCTCTTTCCAGGATAAAAGAGGAACCAGGCAGGAAATCGAAACCGACGGTATCCTCGCACGCTGCATCCAGCACGAGATCGATCATCTCGACGGCATCCTCTTTGTCGACCATCTTTCGGCCCTGCGCCGCAGATTGATCCTGCGCAAGATGACCAAGTGGAAGAAGGCGCAGCTTCGCGACATCGCATGAGCATCCTGAGGCTGGCGTTCATGGGTACGGCGCCCTTTGCACTGCCAGCGCTCGATGCCGTTCACGGTGCAGGTCACGACATCGCGGCCGTATACACGCAGCCGCCACGGCCCGCAGGACGCGGAAGACGGCTGCGTCCCTCGGCCGTCCACGCAAGGGCAGATGAACTCGGCCTTCAGGTCATGACGCCGTCCACGCTGCGCCGCGAGGAGGTCCAGACGATGTTTGCGGCGTTCGACCTCGATGTGGCGATCGTCGCTGCCTACGGTCTGATTCTTCCCTCGGCCATACTCGATACACCGCGCCTTGGCTGCATCAATCTTCATCCGTCGCTGCTGCCCCGCTGGCGGGGCGCCACGCCGGCTGCCCACACCATCATCCACGGCGATACGGAAACCGGCCTTACCATCTTCCGGATGGACGAGGGCCTGGATACCGGCGTCATCCTCAGCCGGTACCCGATCCCGGTAGGCCCGCGAGCTACCGTGGAAAGCCTCGAGGCCGAACTCGCCTCGCTGGGGGCCTCACTGCTCCCCGGTCTCCTTCCCCGCCTCGAGGAATTGCAGGCAGCCGCGATTCCCCAGGACAACGGCAAGGCCACCTACGCCCGGAAGTTCGCCCGTGAAGATGGCCGAATCGACTGGCGGCGAAGCGCCGCGGAACTCGACCGCAAGATTCGCGGCATGACGCCCCGCCCGGGAACGTACTTCGGGTCCAAACCGGGAGAGGTGAAGGTTCTCGAGGCCGAACCCGTCACGGGTGAAGGTCCTCCGGGGACGCTGCTGAACCGGAACCTGACCGTGGCCTGCGGCAAGGGAGCCCTGCGCCTTGCGAAGGTCCGGGCATCGGGGAGGTCGACAACGGATGGCGCGGCCTGGCTGCGTGGTGCGCGCCTCGAACCCGGCGCGGTGCTGGCCTGACACGATGCCGCGCTACCGGCTTGTACTGGAATACGAGGGGACCGGCTATGCCGGATGGCAAAGGCAGAACAACAGCCCTTCCATCCAGCAGGCGCTTGAGGACGCATTCCGGTCATTCTGTCAGGAGGATGTCAGCCTCGTGGGGGCAGGGCGGACCGATGCCGGTGTCCATGCCCTCGCTCAGGTCGCCCATGTCGATCTCGGCCGGGACTGGCCGGAAGAAACCGTCAGGAACGCGGTCAACCAGCATCTGCGTCCCCAGCCCATTGCCGTGCTGGAGGCGCACAAGGCGGGCGAACGATTCCATGCCCGTTTCGATGCGGTCGAACGGCTCTACCGCTACCGGATCGTTTCCCGCCGGGCACCGCTTGCCCTCGACCTCAACCGCGCCTGGCATGTGCCGAGACCACTCGATGCCGACGCCATGAACGAGGCGGCACAGGTCCTTGTCGGCCGCCACGATTTCACGACCTTCAGGGATGCCCAGTGCCAGGCAGCCTCGCCGGTCAAGACCCTCGACGAACTCTCTGTGACGGGCGCCGCCGATGAAATCTCGGTGACCGCGCGGGCCCGCTCATTCCTGCATCGTCAGGTCCGCAGCATGGTGGGCTCGCTGGTCCATGTCGGTGAAGGCAAGTGGACTGTCGACGACCTCCACGACGCCCTGGAACGAAGGGAAAGGCGGGCTTGCGGCGTGATCGCGCCAGCCTGCGGCCTCTACCTGGTTTCCGTACACCATCCAAAAGAGGTGATGCGGCTGATTGAATGAGGCAAATGCGATACGTGGATTCCGGTCCTGTCCGATTGCTTCAGGAAAGATATCAGGCGCGGTAGTCAGGCTCCTCGTCGTCGAGGATGTCCCGTAGTGCGCGGAAGTGGTTCTTTGTGAGATCCGGGTAGTCGATCCACTCCCGGGCTGTCTTCTCCGCGATCTCGTGGGAAACGACATTGAGTTCACGGCCGGTCTGAAGGGCCGTGATGTAGGTCATGCAGGCGCGCTCGAAATGGTAGAGGTCGTCGAGGGCCTGGGCGATGCCGGGGCCGAGCACCATGATGCCGTGATTGCCCAGGAGAAGAATCGGATCGTCACCGACCAGCCGTGTGACGCGTTCGGCTTCCTCCCCCACGCCCATGCCGCCGAAGGCGGGATCGAAGGCGACACGCCGGTAGAACCGCATGGTGTTGAACTCGATGGGCGGGAGTGTCGGGTCCTTCAGGCAGGCGAGCACGGTGGCGTACCTGGAATGGACATGGAGGATCGTCCGGACATGGGGAAGCCTGCGGTGAATGCTGCCGTGAAGTGCCCAGGCCGTCGGGTCGGGGGCGTCGGACCGCTCCATGACCTGCGTGTCATTGGCATCGACAAGCAGAAGATCGCTCGCCCGGATGCGGCTGAAATGCCGCCCGCGCGGATTGATCAGGAACTGCGAGCCGTCGTCGCTTACGGTGTGGCTGAAGTGGTTCGCGACGCTTTCGTGGAGATCCCAGCGCGCGCACCAGCGAAAGGCACAGGCAAGGTCGATGCGGGCCGCCACGACCGATTTCTCGAGCGGTACGCGGACATCCATGGCGTTCAGTCGCGCAGGAGTTCGTTGATCGATGTCTTGGCGCGAGTCTTCTCGTCGACCTCCTTGATGATGACCGCGCAGTAGAGCGAAGGGCCGCCGGGAGTCTTCGGCGGCAGGGATCCCGGCACGACGACCGAGCGGGCGGGGACGCGCCCGGTGTGGATGGCACCCGTCTCGCGGTGAACGATCTTGGTGGAGGCACCGATGAAGACACCCATGGAGATCACCGAGCCCTGCTCGACGATCACGCCTTCGACGATCTCGCTTCGCGCACCGATGAAGCAGGCGTCCTCGATGATGACCGGTGAGGCCTGCAGGGGCTCGAGGACACCGCCGAGGCCGGCACCGCCGGAGATGTGGCAGTTCCTGCCGACCTGCGCGCAGCTTCCCACGGTTGCCCAGGTATCCACCATGGTGCCGCGACCGACATAGGCGCCGACGTTGACGAAGCTCGGCATCAGGACCACGTCCGGTGCGATGTAGGCGGCATGCCGGACAATGGCGTGCGGCACAGCACGAAACCCCGCCGCCTTGAATCTGGCGTCGTCCCAACCCTCGAACTTGTTCGCGACCTTGTCGTACCAGCTTGCGTTCTCGCCCGGTGCGCCGGGAATGATCCGGGTTTCGGTCAACCGGAAGGAGAGCAGGACCGCCTTCTTGAGCCATTCGTTCACGGTCCATCCATCGGCACCGGGCTCGGCAACCCGCCGCTCGCCGGAATCCAGCAGCGCGAGAGCTTCGAACACGGCATCGTGAATGAGGCCTCGCGTGCCGGTATGGACTTCGGTCCGGTTCTCCCAGGCCTCTTCGATCGTGGTCTTCAGGTCATTCGACATTCAAGGGCGCCTTCCTGGTTGGCGAGGCTTAAAGATGGTGCATCGAGGCTGCGGGTCAACCGGTTGCCCGGGCAACGAGGCTGTTGAGCCAGGGTGCGAGCTCCGGTGCGCGGTGATCGATGTGATCGACATCCGGATCCCCGGAGCGCTCCTCCCAGCCTTCGATCCAGACCGTGATCATGCCCAGCTCCTTGGCGGGCCTGAGATTGCGGGCGATGTCCTCGAAGTAGATCGCCCGGGCCGGATCGATGTCATGGCGTTCGATCAGCGCGCGGTAGACCGAGGGGGCGGGTTTGGGAACGTAGCCCGAAGCGACGATATCGAACACGGCCTCGAAGCACTCCGCGACTCCCAGACGCTCCATGACACGCCGGGCATGCGGCATGTCACCGTTGGTGAAGATCAGCTTGCGTCCGGGAAGTTGCGCGAGTGTACGGGCAAGCCCCGGGCTCTCGGGAATCGGCGAGTAGTCGATGTCATGGACAAAGGCGAGAAACTCTTCGGGATCACAGTCATGGAGCTTCATCAGGCCGTTCAGCGTGGTGCCGTGCTTGAGGTAGTACTGTTTCTGGAGTGCCCGCGCCTTGTCGTGTTCCAGATCGAGAAACTCCGCGATATAAAGGGTCATGCGCTCGGCGACCTGGTCGAACAGGTGGTGCCGCCCGGAATAGAGAGTGTTGTCCAGATCGAAGATCCAGGTATCGACTCTTTCGAGGATATGGATCGATCCGGTCACGCGTTGATCTTCGTGCCGGTGCCGGTTTCCGTAAACAGCTCGAGAAGCAGCACATGCGGTATGCGGCCATCGAGGATGTATGCAGCACCGACATCGTTGTCGAGCGCCTTCAGGCAGGTCTCCAGCTTGGGGATCATGCCGCCGGTGATGGCTCCGGTACCGAACAGTTCTCCAGCTTCACGGCGCGACATCTCGGAGATGAACGTGCCGTCGGCGTCGAACACGCCGGCCACATCCGTCAGCAGCAACAACTTCGGCGCCTCGAGTGCCTCGGCGATGGCGCCTGCCGCTGTGTCGGCATTGATATTGTAGGTATCGCCGTTCGCGGCGATTCCCACCGGAGCGATGACGGGGATGGCCTGCGATTGTGCCAGCATTGTGAGGATGTCGGCATTGACCTTTTCGGGTTCCCCGACAAACCCGAGATCGACGACCTTCTCGATGTTCGAATCGGGATCGCGCACCGACCGTTTGACCTTGCGCGCCTCCAGAAGGCGCCCGTCCTTGCCCGAGATGCCGATGGCAAGGCCACCTTCCGCATTGATCGAGGAGACGACTTTCTTGTTGATGGAACCGGCGAGGACCATCTCCACCACATCCATCGATCTGCGGTCCGTGATGCGCAGGCCGTCGACGAACTCGGATTCGATACCCAGGTTTTCGAGCATGGCCCCGATCTGCGGTCCGCCTCCGTGTACGATGATCGGGTGGATTCCGACCTGCTTGATCAGCACGACGTCACGGGCAAAATCACGGGCCAGCTTGTCGTTCCCCATGGCATGGCCGCCATACTTTATGACGAAGGTGGATCCGGAGAACTGGCGCAGATAGGGAAGCGCCTCCGCCAGGGTCCCGGCGGTCCGCAGCCAGAACTTGGTGAGGCCTATGTTCTTTTCGGCAGTGTTGCGCTTGATCATGGAGCGCCGTTTCTCCTCGCCTGTTCCCGACAACGCAAGGCGACGGCATGTCGCCTTGCGAGGGCGTCCCAAGGATAGTCGAGATGTTCCGGCGGGTGCAAACCGACGGAAACTTGAAGGGATCCGTGACGTGCGGGAACAGTTGAAACGTGAGGACCGCCGCTGTTCGATCCGTCAGGTCGCCCGGCGTGTCGGTATCGAGCCTGCCTGCTTGAGCGAGTACAGGGCTGAGCGGTGTGGCGCCGGCGCGCAGGCGTGATGATACCGCTGCATCAGACCGAAGCGATCCGGATCGACCACTTCAACAGCGATCCCCAGGGCTATGTCGTGCTCCCCGATCCGCCAAGACTCGAAGGGCGTCATCCGACAGTTCATCGCCATGCCGCTGGGCAGCTCTCTCGCAAAGGAAGCACCCGGGAGCGCGCCGAAATCAACCGTCTGCGGGAACGTCCTGTTTTGACCGCTTGCTCTACGTCGGCGTCATGAAGGGGGCGGGTCTACCAGCGGGTCTTCATCGACACCTGCTCTGCACCGCGCGGGCCTGAGACTGTGTGCGCGACGACGCACCGTTCGGCGGCCCGGACTCGTCTGCACGAGCTGCTCCCGTGGCATTGGAAGGTCTACCGGCAACCGTTCCGAGACCCGTTCGGCCGCCTGGGCGCCCTGATATCGTTAGTAGCAGTCTTCTCCGAACATGCCGCGCCGGTAGGCCCGGCTTGATATGGAGATGGAGTTGCCCGCCGGGTCTTTGGCATTGGCGAAAGCGTATCCGTCGGCCTTGTGCACGGTGCCGAATGGGAGCCCGTGTTCAGCAGCCCGGGTGCAAAATGCTTCGACATCGGGCACATCGAAAACCAGCTTGGCAATGGTCTGGCCACCTTTGCGCCCACGCCCCAGGGGATGAAGCATGATGTTGCTCCCGGCGCCGGCGGGACCTTCCAACTCGACGACACGATCGCCTTCTTCTCTGTGAATTCGGAAGCCAAAATGGAGTGCGTAGAATTCGGCCACGGTTTCGATGTCGCGGACGTAAAGCAGAACTCGGCCAAGGACAGGCACGGGAAGACGAGTTTGGCGTTGTTTGGTCATCATACAGTTGAGTTGCGACTCGATCGAACAGCGCTGTCCGATCGGCCTGGTGGGTTATCAGACATATGGCAACTGTCGCTTGTCAGGCCAGGGAGGAGATTGTTCTGCGCCATCTGGGCGGCGTCAAGTGAACCATCCGGTGAGTGCACCGCCATGTTTACGAAGCGGGTCGTCGGAGAGCGTGTCCCGGATCGCATGGTAGATACGAAGGAAGCATTCGGGAACGCGCCGAAATCAACCGTCTGCGGGAACGTCCTATCTTGACCGCTTGCGCTGGGCGAGGGTTGCACGGTGGAGGAGCAGCTGACCGGGAAGGCGAGGTATGGCGGCCTTCAGATTGTGGTTTGCCCTGAAGGTCGACCGCTACGCACAACACGTCCGCGGCGACATGTTCTTTCAGCGGGCGGAGATGTCCGCCGTGTGTTTCATGGCGCCAGACATGGGTCTTGCACCCGGCGTCAGGATGCGCCGGGGCCTCGATGCCTGGGAGAACCGCCGCCGACGGCGAAGAACTGCACCGCCAGCGGCCTGCCGTGGTTCGAGTGCTATGGTGACGATCCCGGGGCGATCGAGGACGCAGCGAAGCTTAAGAGCATCACTGACCTGGCGAAACTCGCGAAGCTGAAGGACAACGGATCGCTTGATGTCACGCGCGTCATCGGATCCGGGAAGAAGCCCCGCCGCCAGGTGCGTGAACCTCGCGCAGGCGAAGCCTGGGCATGACCCTCTCCTTTGCACCTGAACGTCAAGGGCAGGCTCGCGTCACCGGAACGTGAGCCCGCCCTTCTTCATGAGTGCCCTAGGCCTGGGAATGCAGGATCTGGCTCAGGAAGAGTTTCGTGCGCTCGCTCTTCGGATTCCTGAAGAACTCGAGCGGCGGCGCCTGCTCGACGATCTGGCCCTCGTCCATGAAGATGATGCGATTGGCGACCTGGCGGGCGAAGCCCATCTCGTGGGTGACACAGAGCATCGTCATGCCGCTTTCCGCGAGATCGACCATGACCTCGAGAACCTCCTTGATCATCTCCGGGTCGAGGGCCGATGTCGGTTCGTCGAACAGCATGACGCGTGGCTCCATGCACAGCGACCGGGCGATTGCCACCCGCTGCTGCTGGCCACCGGAAAGCTGACCGGGGAACTTGTCCGCCTGTTCGGGGATCCTGACGCGTTCGAGATAGCGCATGGCCGATTCCGTGGCCTTGGCCTTGGGCATGCGCCGCACCCAGATCGGCGCCAGCGTGCAGTTCTCCAGGACGGTGAGGTGCGGAAACAGATTGAAGTGCTGGAACACCATGCCGACCTCGCGGCGCACCTGATCCATCTTCTTGATATCGTCGGCAAGTTCGATGCCGTCGACGACGACACGCCCGCGCTGGTGCTTCTCGAGCCGGTTGATGCAGCGGATCATGGTCGATTTTCCCGATCCCGAAGGACCGCAGATCACGATCCTCTCGCCGCGGTAGACGGTGAGATTGATGTCCTTGAGCACGTGAAAATCGCCGAACCACTTGTTCATGGAGGTGATGTCGATCACCACCTCGTCGGTGACCGTATCCACGGTGCCTTCCTCAAGGATTGATGCGTCCGGAGCAGTCATGGTGTGGTGTCCTAATATCCGGTATGAAGCCTGCGCTCGAGCCAGGCAGAATAGCGCGACATGCCGAAGCAGCAGATGAAGAAGAAGATGGCAACAAAGATGTAGACCTCTGTCGAAAGCCCCTGCCAGGTGGTGTCCGAAAGCGTTGCCTTGCCGATTCCCAGGGGATCGAGAAGGCCGATGATGATGACAAGCGTCGTATCCTTGTAGAGCGCGATGAAGGAATTGACGATGCCGGGGATCGAGATCTTCAGCGCCTGCGGCAGGATGATGAACCTCATGGTCTTCCAGTAGGGAAGGCCCAGGGACTTTGCCGCCTCGTACTGACCCGATGGCATGGCCTGAAGGCCGCCGCGGATGACCTCGGCGAGATAGGCAGCCGAGAAGAGTGTCACCATGATGAGGACACGGACCAGCAGGTTGAAATTGGTACCCGGCGGCATGAAGTAGTTGAGCAACGTGGAGGCGACGAACAGCAGCGTGATGAGCGGCACGCCGCGAATGAACTCGATGAAGCCGACGCACAACACCCTGATGATGAAAAGGTCGGACTGGCGGCCCAGTGCGAGCAGGATTCCAAGCGGCAGCGATGCCGAGATTCCGGTGATGCCGATCACGATCGTGAGCAGGAAGCCCCCGAACCTTGCCGTTTCCACCTCCGGAAGGCCAAGTCCGCCGGTCAACAGGATATAGGCGACAACGGGGTAGACGGCCGAGAACACCAGCAGATGACGCCTTCCGGGAACCTTGTCGAACAGCACGGGAACCAGGGCCACGAACAGCAGAACGAAGGCAAGATTGGGCCGCCAGCGCTCGCTCACCGGATAGTCGCCGTAGACGAATTGGTCGAACCTCGTGATCACCACCGCCCAGCAGGCGCCGTCACTGACGTCCCGACATTCCCGGCGCGATGCCGAATCCCAGACGGCATCGAAGAGAGCCCAGTCGAGGAACGGCGGAGCGATCAGCCAGAGCAGGTAGATCACCACGAGGGTGAGCACGATATTGGACGGCGAAGAGAAAAGATTCTCTCTCAGCCAACGCACGAATTTGACCGAAGTTATGGGCGCCGGCAGGGTTTGCGCCTTGTCGTGGACGATGTGAACCGGCCTTGCCATGGCTCAGCGTTCCACCAGGCGGATGCGCCGGTTATACCAGTTCATGAAAGCCGAAATGGTGAGCGAAATCAAGAGGTACACGGTGAGCACGATGGACATGCACTCCAGAGCGCGGCCGGTCTGGTTGAGCGAGATTCGTCCGATCGTGGCCGTGAGATCCATGTAGCCGACGGCGATGGCGAGAGAAGAGTTCTTGGTGAGGTTGAGATACTGGCTGATCAGCGGGGGGATGATCACACGCAGAGCCTGAGGGATGATGACGAGCCGTATGGTCCATCCGGGCTTGACGCCCAGGGAGTAGGACGCCTCGGTCTGACCATGACTGACCGCCATGATGCCGCCGCGCACGATCTCCGCGATGAATGCGGCGGTGTAGATCGAAAGGGCGAACCAAAGCGCGAAGAACTCGGGTTTGAGCGCGATTCCGCCCACGTAGTTGAAACCCTTCAGGAAGGGCCAGTCGAGCTCGATCGGTGAACCGGAGGCAAGGTAGGCGATGACGGGCGCGGCAACAATCACGGCCATTCCGATCGTAAGGACCGGATAGATCCGCCCGGTTTCCTCCTGGACGCGCCGGGCGTGGCGGGCGAAGAGCCACACGCCGACCATGGCTGCGACGAGGGCTGCCAGTATCACCCACGCGATATCCTCGAACACCGGCCGCGGCAGGTAGAACCCCCGGTTGGAGAGGAAGAAACCGCTGATTGGTTCGAGCGAGTCGCGGGGATGCGGCAGCACGTGAACGACGATGCCATACCACAGGAGGATGTGGAGAAGGATGGGAACATTGCGCGTGAATTCGATGTAGACCGTCATCAGCCTCGAGACGAGCCAGTTCTGCGACAGCCGCAGGACCCCGACGACGAAGCCCAACAGGGTTGCGAACGCGATTCCCATGATCGCGATCAGCATCGTATTGAGAAATCCGACCAGAGCGGCCCGCGCATGTGTCGAGCGCGAGGTATATTCGATCATCCTCTGGTTGATGTCGTAGCTGGCGGGGCTGTCAAGGAAACCGTAACCGGTCTCCACACCGAGCAATTCCAGATTCTGGATCGTGTTGTTGACGATCCATGCGACTGTCAGCAACAGGACGATGAGCGCGACGATCTGTATGATGAGGGAGCGGGACCGTTCGTTGGTCCAGATATCGGACAGGCGGAATTCCCTGCCCGGGTCGATATCGGAATAGACGGTCACCGCCGGGCCTGACTCTTAGATATCAACGGCCCTGGAAAAACTGCGACCGGCATCCGCCACGAGGACGGATGCCGGCCACCAAACCACGCTTGCCCCGATTAACGGAACGGCGGGGCGTAGAGGATGCCACCATCGCGATACGAGGCATTCTCGCCGCGAGCCAGACCGATGTGCGTGTCGGGTCCGATATGGCGGTCGAAGATCTCGGCATAGTTGCCGACGGAACTGATGACATTGACGACCCAGTCCGAATCGAGCCGCAGCATCGCGCCATACTCGCCCTCGGTGCCGAGCATGCGGTTGATTTCAGGATTGTTGGTCCCCTGGGCAAGCTCGCCGATGTTGTCTGAATCGATGCCGTACTCTTCGGCCAGGATCAGGGCGTTGAGCGTCCAGCGGGCGATGTCCGCCCATTCGTCGTCACCGTGCCGGACCAGCGGTCCGAGCGGCTCCTTCGAGATTATTTCGGGCAGCACCACGTAGTCGTCCGGGTTGTCGAGCACCGCGCGGGTTGCCGCGAGGCCGGAACGGTCCGTCGTGTAGAGGTCGCAACGGCCGGCCAGGAAGCTCTGGCGTGCTTCCTCGTTGTTCTCGATCGGAACCGGCTCATAGGACATGCCGTTGGCACGGAAGAAATCCGCGAGGTTGAGTTCCGTTGTCGTGCCGGTCTGGATGCAGACAGAGGCGCCTTCGAGATCATGCGCGCTCTCGACTCCGAGCGCCTTGCTCACGATGAAGCCCTGGCCGTCATAGTAGCTGACACCGACAAAGGTGAGCTTGAGGTCGGCGTCACGGCTGTAGGTCCAGGTCGTGTTGCGCGACAGGACATCGACTTCACCGGATTTCAGGGCCTCGAAACGCGTGGCTCCGGTGAGGTTGGTGTACTTCACGGCGCCGGCATCACCGAACACCGCGGCAGCCACGGCCTTGCAGTATTCGACGTCGAATCCCTGCCATTCGCCCGCATCGTCCTTGAAGGCGAAACCGGCGAGACCGGTATTGATACCGCATTGCACGTGGCCTTTCGCGCGAACATCGTCGAGCGTCGCCGCACCGGCGACGGACGCAGCAGCGACAAGGGCTCCTGCAGATATCAGGAAGATCAATTTTTTCATGTGTCCTATCCCTCTTCCGGTTTGAGCAATCCATCAATTGGCAATCGATATACACATTTTCGAGCAGTATGCGTCCAGTGTGTCCCGAACGGAGGCTACCTGTCAACGTTGTCGGCAAGGACGGCAAGGTCGTCGCGCAGGTCCTCCAGGCCCCAGCCCTTGCGGGCGCTCGTGACCGCGATGCGGGGAAACGCTGCGGGCCTCCGGCCGAGTTCATCCGATGCTGCGCCCGCCACACGTTCCAGTCCACAAGCCCCGACCTTGTCGGATTTCGTCACAACGACCTGGTAGGCGGCGCCGATGGCATCGAGATGGTCGAACGTCTCGCGGTCCCTCGCGGTCACCCCGCGGCGGGCATCGATGAGCAGGCAGACGCGGCGCAGAACCGGACGTCCGGCAAGGTAGTCCTCCACGGCGCGCGTCCATCTCGAAACGTCCGACTTGCTGGCCTGCGCATACCCGTATCCCGGCAGGTCCACCAGATGCACCCGTTCACCCAGGCAGAAGAGATTGATCGAACGGGTCCGGCCCGGTGTTTTGGAGGCGCGCGCGAGATTCCGCCGCCCCGTCAGGGCATTGATGAGCGAGGACTTCCCGCAGTTCGAACGTCCGGCAAAGGCCACTTCAGGCAGGATCGGCGGCGGCAGCGTCTCGACCGACGTGCCGGCAGCCACGAATGTGCAGAGCTGTGAGAAGAGCGCCCGGCCGGAGCCCTGTTCGCGGGTGATGATTGCGTCGTCCATGGAAACTCATCCTCAAACGGGACGCCTGCATAAGAAGCGTCTGGGGCAATTCTTCAGACTGATCGGCGAACACCCGAACTGAAGCCCTGTGCATGGGGTATCATGGCACAGGATCGGATACTTCTCACCCCGTTCGACTGCGATGCCGGAGCCGTGCAATCCGACAGTCCTTGACCAGCGCGCCGGCCAATCCGCGTCATCATCCCCGGAGCATCCCCGACATCATTGACCGGCACGGGTTCCGGCTCGGTGTGCGCTCAAGACGGGATCCCGGACCGACATTCGCTGCTTCCAACGGCCGCGCTTGAGAAATTCCGGAGATTCCCCAGGTTTCCCGGTGGAGTACACCTCACCAGAGATTCCGGCAGACATCCGGTGAGCGAACGACAGGGACTGGCGGGGCGCCTGAAATGGATGCTCGGTGTCGCGCGACCGGCGACGCCGAGCTACAATTGAGGTTGATCATGAAGAGCACCGCGAAACTGCTTGAGACCGCAGCGGCCGAGCTCAGGGCGGGCCGGCATGGGCCTGCCGAGCGCGGATTGAAGAAACTTCTGAAATCGCGACCGCGTGATCCGGTCGCGCGACACCTGCTCGGGCTCGTCTACCTCGCACGCGGGGAAGCCGGTTCGGCGGCGGGGCAGTTCAGGCTGGCGGTCGACGCCGGAGCGGGCACCGATGCCGAGGTGAATCTGGCGCTCGCCCTGGTTGCCGGCGGGCTCCACGGGGAGGCCGAACACGTGCTGCGCTCGGTGGTGAAGAAAACGCCCACCCATGTCGGTGCGGCGTTCAATTTTGGCCATCTGTTGCGGATGGTCGCAAGTACGGGAGAGGCGAAAACCTGGCTTCGTCGCACACTAGAGTTGGACGAGACCCACGTTGCCGCGCGCTGCGAGTTGGGGTTGGCGCTCATGGAATCCGGTGTCTTCGATGAAGCGCGGCAATGCCTGGAAAACGTCCTGACACGGGAGCCAGGCCACCAGGTGGCGGTCCTCAATATAGCCCGCATGAACCAGCGGCTTGGATGCTTCAAGGCAGCGGCTGACGGATACCGTTCGTTGCGGGAGGCTGGATCGAACGACCCCGAAGTCGACCTGGGCCTTGCCGCCTGTCTTCAGGAGCTCGACCGCCCGGACGATGCCCTGGAGCTCTACCGTGCTCTCCTCAAGCGTGACCATTCGCTCTATCCCAGGATCCTGCGCTCCCTGACCGACGCGTCGCGCGGCACGCTGATGCTTCGGCCGAGCGCCATGCGCGCACTTCTGATCGATGGGCAATGTCTATGATGTGCGGTGGTGGCGGCGATAAGCCCCCGCTCCGTCACGTACTGCACTTCTCGCCTCGAGAAACCGCACCTGCGCAGTGCCTTCGATCGTCGCCACCTCCATCTCCAGACGCTCCAGGGGCACGGGGTAGCATTGCGCCACAGGCGTACCGCGGGGCAGGACTCCGCTGAAGCCCGGATCGGTCCAGAGCGCCGGAAAATGAATGAAATTCTCGTAGGTATCGCTGCGCACCAGGCCGGTCACGGTGCGGAACGGCAGGTCGAGACGATTGGCGGGGTGGGTGCACAGGAATCCAGTGCCCGGCGCCAGGGAGGCGGTCCAGTAGTTGGTGAACTTCACGGCAAAGGAATCGCTCTCGAAGAGCGGACTGCCTCGGAGCTGATCGGAGACGTGGAACGATACCGGCGCACGGGGATAGGAGATCGTCGGGGAGGCAGGCAGGTCCCATTGCCACGACAGCCTGCCGTTTTCCACTGTAACGTCGGTGGCAAGCGGCATCAGGAACCCGCCCGACATCGCGTCGACGAAAGGTGGACACTGCTTCACCGTCTCGATGTCGAGCCCCAAATCGCCGCTCAGGACGTGCGAGGGCATGCTCTTCAGCCAATCGGGCAGACCGCGGCGGGCTATGATCGGTTCTGGGATCAGCCCCTTCAACTCGGGCGGACAGCGGAAGACAACCTTCATCCCAAGGCGGGCTCCATGCAAATCGACTGAAGGACGGTCGAGTATGGGGTGTTCCGCCAGACGACGCCACACGGAGAGTCAGATGGATCCGGGAGATTCGACACGCTTTCGAAAATTGGCACACGCTCGGGGCTCCTGCAAGACTGTTGGAATGACAGGATTTCTGCTTTGGTGGGTTTGATTTGTTGTTTGTCGCCCGGGTTCCGGGGCCACCTGATGGAATGTCGTGTTTGCACAGGATGCAAGATACCGGGGATGCGGCCCGGATGAACCCTGGTTCGATCCCGGCGGACAACCGGCACCGATTTCAGGGGGAACATTTCCCGCGCTGGCACGGGAGGTCGACCCTTATCCTTAGCGACGCACACGCGCTTCGTCGGTTGAGGCTTGGAATGGTCAGGGACGGCCACAGGAGGACCACCGTGCCTTCATCGCCAGGGCTCATGTGGGATATGCCGACGACCCGCCATCCGATCGACTGGCTCAAGGTGGTTGCGAAGACGGCGCGGCTGGTCGCGTGTCGTGGAGATTCCGAACGAGGCGACGTGTTCACAGGCGCCATGTCCGGCATCCTTTCTCTGCCCTCCCGAAGAGGGTGGCCTGGAGAGGCTTGCACTGAGTTCCACAAAGCGCCCTTTTGGTTCTCGATCCCTCGGGCGAGACACCGCCAATGCACAGATTCCGGCTCCCATGCACCGAGGTGTCTAAGCTCAACTGTTGTGTCCGAACCTATCGGTCCCTGATGGTCAGGAATTTTGCATGAGAGGCCAAAATTTGGTAGTGCTGGTAGGAAACCAAACGGAGATCAACAATGACCAAGCTGTCCCGTCGTACGGCGCTCAAGGGCGCCGCCGCCGCGATTGCGGCTCCGGCTGTTCTGCGCGCCCACGACGCCCTGTCGGCGTCGGGCCAGGTGGACGTCTTTGCCTGGGGCGACTACATCCAGGACAACATGATCGAGAAGTTCGAGGCCGATACCGGTATCACGGTCAATCTCTCGACCTTCGGATCCAACGACGAAGCCGAGCAGAAGCTCAAGGCTTCCGGTGGCAGCGGTTTCGACGTGATCTTTCCATCGGTCACCAACGTCCCGAACTACAGAGACGATGACGACGGCTTTCTGTTTGCGGCGATCGATGAGTCGCGCGTGAACATGGACAACATCATCGCCTCGATGGTCCGCGATTCGATCCAGCTCGGCGGCGTACAGCGTGGTAATCGCCTGGCGCTGCCCTTCGACTGGGGCACCGAGGCCATCACTTTCAACTCCTCGGTCGTGCCGCTGGCGGACGACGAGGTCTCCTTCGGTTCACTCTGGGCCGACGGGCTCGAGGGCAAGGCGGCCTTCCGTCAGAAGTCCATCATCATGGGCACTGGCCTTTACCTTGACGCGATCGGCGAGGTTCCCTCCAACCGCATGCTCGACGTCTACCAGACCGAGGACGACGCCAAGCGCGTCTGGGGAGCGGTCACGGCCTTCGTGATCGAGCACAAGAAGAACGTCGGCGCGTTCTGGAACAACGCCACCGAGGCGACCACCGCCTTCACCGACGCGGGCTGCGTCATCGGCCAGACCTGGGATACCACCGGCATCAAGCTCGGCTGGGACGTGGACGCGGCATGGAAGTATCGCATGCCCAAGGAAGGCGGAATCACCTGGATGGACTCGATAGCGATCCCGCTCGGCGTCGAGAACGTGGATCAGGCCTACGCCTTCATCAACGCCATGTACGAGCCTGAGATGGCGGGTCTCTTCGTCCAGAACACCGGTTACAACTCGGCTGCCGTCGGTGCGGCCGCGTTCGCCGGCGAGCAGTACGCCGAGACCTTCAGTCAGATCTACACCGAGGAGACCCTTGGCAATCTGTGGTGGTGGCAGGCTGACACACCCTGGTTTGCTCCGACGCGCCAAGTATTCGCTGAGATGATCACCAACGCCTGATGATCGAGGCGGACTGATGAAGCGCACCGGGTAGCCGACGTGCTGCCCGGTGCGCTTTACGTTTGTGGCCTGAACTAAGGGAGGGGCGATGGGCTTGCAGACGGCACGGGGCAAGGACGTGGCGCTTGACTCCGTTTCCATGAGGTTCGGTGACTTCACGGCTGTAGAGCCAAGTGATCTCGCAGTCAATGCTGGCGAGTTCTTCTCGATCCTCGGACCGTCGGGCTGCGGCAAGACAACGATCCTGCGCATGATCTCGGGCTTCCTGAGACCCAGTTCCGGCAAGGTCATCATCGGTGGCCAGGACATGACCGACCTCGGACCGAACAAGCGGCCCACAGCGCTCATCTTTCAGAACCTGGCCCTCTTCCCGCTCATGACTGTCTGGGAGAACGTCGCCTTCGGCCTCGAGGCACGACGCGTGCCGAAGGCCCAACGGCGCAAACGCGCTGAAGAACTCCTCGATCTCGTAGCGCTGTCCGGAGAGGCCGACAAGAAACCCACCGAGCTTTCGGGAGGCCAGCGTCAGCGCGTGGCCGTAGCCCGCTGCCTGGCCGTCGAACCTTCGGTTCTGCTGCTCGATGAACCCCTCTCGGCACTCGACCTCAAGCTGCGTCAGCGCATGCGCGCCGAGCTCAAGTCGATCCAGCGCAAGACGGGCGTCACCTTCGTCTACATCACCCACGACCAGGGTGAAGCGTTGACCATGTCCGACCGGATCGCGGTAATGAACCAGGGACGGATCGAGCAGGTCGACCTGACTGCAAACCTTTACGACAACCCCGCCACGCCATTCGTCGCGACATTCCTGGGCGAGCAGAACGTCTTCCAGGGCAAGGTCGTTACAAGCGATGGCGATGAAGCTCGGATTGAGACGCCAGTCGGCATCTTCACGGGCCTCAACAAGGACAATCTCCAGCCCGGCGACAACGCCATGCTTTTTGTCCGGGCCGAGCGCATGACCTTTGCGCGCACTTCGTCGTCTGACGACAATCGGCTGACCGCCCGGATCGAGCGCCGCGATCTGGAAGGCCCGTTCGTCAACATCTTCATGCGTGCAGGCGAGAACCAGGTCGTCATCATGCACCTGACGAACTCCGGCGAAGAATGGCGCTCGATAGAGGGCGAGGTCGACGTGGTGTTCAGCGCAGGCGATGCACTCGTCTTGCGCGCCGGGGAACTCGCCCGTGAGTAGCCTCTTCCGCACATACGGCCCCGTCCTGGGAAGTCTCTTCATAGGCATGGTGGCGTTCTGGATCACGGCTCTCATCGCCCTGCCCCAGTTCACCATGATCGAGCGCGCCTTTATCTACGAACCCAGAGGCGGCGCGGCCATCCAGGCCCAGGTTGATGTCGACCGCATCTATCAGCGGCTTTACACGATCCGGTTCGACATCGAGGCGCTGCGTGAACAGGAGGCGCCGACCATCGGCACGGCACCGGGTGCGAAGATCGGCGAAGACAACACCGGGACCGGCGGAACCGCGACGCCCAGCCCGTCGACGACGGCTCGAAGCATCGAGGAGGAGATAGCCGCTCTCGAGGCCGAGGCGGATGAACTGGAAGGCTCGCTCGCCGCACTGGAAGAGGAAGAGGCGCGGCTGAAGGCCGAGCAGGAGGCTGCCGCCGGCTACTCCCTGCGAAACTTCACGGCCATGAGAACGCTTCACGTCGAGATCTTCCTGATGACGTTGCTCTACTCGCTGTGCGTCACGCTGATCTGTTTCTTCGTCTGCTACCCCATCGCCTACACCATTGCACAGACAGTCAGGGGCGAGCGGGCGGCGCTGCTGATGCTGGGACTCCTGGTTCCGTATGCTATCAACGAGCTTCTGCGCATCTTCGCCTGGAGCATGATTCTGGCGAACGAGGGCACTCTGAACTCGCTTCTCGATGCGCTCGGCATCATCGCCCTGGCCGATGGCGAGACGATCCGCTGGCTCGCATCGAATGGCGCGGTCTTCTGCGTGATGGTCTACGCGTACATCCTCTTCATGGTGTTTCCGGTCTACAACGCGATAGAGACGCTCGATCCCAACCAGATCGAGGCCTCGAGGGATCTCGGCGCCTCGATGCTCAGGACCCATCTGCGCGTTGTCCTGCCACACGCCAAGCCGGGTATCGCCGTGGGCTCTATCATGACCTTCATGCTGGCCGCAGGCTCCATCGCCGTGCCCGGCCTGGTCGGCCCCGGCCTCCACCCCGACTGGTTCAGCCAGGTGATCTATCGGAGCTTCTTCGACGCGGGAAACTGGAACATCGGTTCGGCCTATTCGTTGGCTCTGCTGGTCGCATGCATGTTCTTCATCCTGATCAACATGATCGTGTTCCGGGTAGGCATCCGGGAGATCGCGAGGTGACGGCAGTTTCCCGATACGCCGCCGCAGGCCGGCCACTCGGATCCGACTGGAGCAGTCTCGTCCTCAACATCTATATCGGCGTCTTCTTTCTCTACCTTTTCGTGCCGCTCGGTATCATGGTGCTTGCCGCCTTCAACGCCAACTCCACGCCCTCGGCGACGGTATGGCATGGCTTCACGCTCGACTGGTTCACCGGTCGCGTCGGCGACGAGGGCAACCTCGAAGTGCGTGGCCTGCCCCAGGACGCCCGATTCCTTCAGGGCCTGTGGCACTCGCTGCTGATCGCCTCGGGCGTGATCGTCACGTCGATCCCCCTGGGACTCTCGGGCGCATTGCTGCTCACCCGGCTGGAATCGCGGGCCAACACGCTGCTCTACACCGTGATGGTCTCGCCGGTCCTCATGCCGGGTATCGTACTGGGCGTCTCGACGATGATCTTCTGGCGCGACATGTTCGGCGTCGAGGCCGGCCTCTTCACGGCCATGGTCGCGCAATCGGTCTTCATTTCGTCCTACTGCATGCTGATGTTCATGGCCCGCCTCCAGCGCCAGGACCGCGATCTCGAGGAAGCGGGTCTCGACCTCGGCGGGTCGTCCTTCTTTGTCTTCCGACGCATCACGCTGCCCTTCCTGATGCCCACCATCGGGACCGCGGCCGTCATCGCCTTCCTGCAGTCGATCGAGAACTACAACACCACGTTCTTTGCGATCGGCGGCAACTGGACGTTGGTGACGGAGATCGGTGCACGCATGCGCTTTGGCCTGTCGCCCGTCGTAAACGCGATCGGTGTGATCTTCGTGGTGATCACAGTTATCGCGGCGGTAGTCTACGTGGTGCTCAAGCGCCGCGCCGAGGCCAGGGTACGGGTGATGAAAGACCGATAGCGGCAGTTCGCCCTGACCGGCCGCCTGTCGGTCGAGCGTGGCGATGTCCTGCGGGCACTCGAAAATCCGGATCAGCAAACGGGATCGACGACTTCGCTCGCCAGGTGATGCCCGACCCACAAACCGGGTCTGCAATCCGAGGCGGCGGCTGTGGTCAAAAGAGAAATCATGCTCACCTGCCGGAATCGGCGAGCGTCCGCCACCTGAGGGTTGCGCCAAAATCAGACGGCCGACTTGAAGAAGTGTTTTCAGAGCCGATGGCTGATATCATGGGCTGCCACAGGCACTGGCCACTTCCGGACGGAATCAGCGTGGAGTCCCGCCAGTTGGACCCGAGCGCCGCACCACCTTCCAACCTATCCTGGCGGAAGGATCTGATGAACGATACGACCGACGCGCGCCCCTTCCGTTTCTTCGACAACCGGGAGAAGTATCTGCTTTTCGTTACCACGTGCAGCGAAAAGTGGGCGATTGGCGAGCGTATCGGCGCGGAGCTTTCCAAGCTTACCCCCGAACCACCCGCGCTGCGGGTGTTCGACGCCGGGACCGGCGACGGTACCGTGATGGCCAGTGTGCTCCGCCGGCTTCACGGACGCTTCCCCACCGTGCCATTTCTCATCGTCGGGAAGGAGATCAGCCTCGAGGACGTGAGGCTCACCCTGGACAAGCTTCCCGATCGTTTCTCCGAGCATCCGCAGACCGTCGTGGCACTCACCAACATGCACTATCGAGAGGCGCCATGGCTGTGTCCGACCGACAGTGAGGCACAGCAACGCGTCAACTGGCGTGAGATTGCCCTCGAGGGCCACACCGCGCACGAATTCGACCAGCAGATCGCCGACCTCCGTCCGGTCCTGGCCGACTGGTGGAAGGTGCGTACGAACCCCAGGACCGGCAACCCGGTTTACGTCGAGCCATCCGTGATCGTGCTCCTTCGCTCCGACCACAGGTTCACGCTCGATTCGGTCATTCCCAGGTTCGGTGCCTCCCCGGAAGGCTACGACCTCGTTATCGCGGCGCAGCCGTATCGCGCGCGCCACCCCGCCGAGCTCAAGGTACGGCTCGTGCTTGAACCGCTCGCCACTTCGCTTGCGAAGGGTGGGCGCATGGTCGTCATTCAGTCGACGGGGCAGGATCCCGGCATGGAGATTATCCGCAAGATCTGGCCTTCGGAGGAGCCGTTCCAAACGCCGGGACCTGTGCTCATGCAGGAGTTGCGTTCCAAGCTCGAGGCCGACTTCCCGGAGCGCGACTTCAGCATCGATAGCGAGCTGAGCAGCTTCTTCCGCTACTCTCTGCACGTGATGCCGAACGAGGTCACTGAGAACATCGGGACCTCGACCCGGCTGGCGGCGTGGAACGCCGCGGTGTACGTCGCCCAGATCGACGATGAACGCATCACCCGCGCCTTGTCCGATGGCGCCTACCTCGACGCGACAGCCGAAGTCGTAGCGCGCCATGGCGGGTTGTGGTTCGTCGACGAGTCTTTCGTCATCGCACGACGAAAATGACATGGAACAGCGATCCAGCGCCGGTGTTCCGTGTCCCGAACCACGTTCCAGGCTGCGCTACCCTTTCGTCCCGGACTGAACAGGTCGGAGGCCGTCCATGCCGCTCGTGACCACCTGCATCGGGGTCTATCCCAAGCCGCCCTACGTGCCGCACATGGCTTGGTTACACGACACCGCCCAGGCCGGCGAGGGCGGGGCAGTGTCGCCGGAGGAACGGCGGTCCGTCCTCGACCGCGCGACGCGGGAAGTGGTGGCCGAGCAAGTGGCGATCGGCATCGACATCCCGACCGACGGCGAGCTCCGGCGGGCGAACTACATCCACTACCACTGCAGCCATCTCGACGGTTTCGAGCCCGGCACCCTGACCGAGCGCACCATGCGCAACGGCGCCTGGATGGCCAAGGTGCCCACCTTCACGGACAGGATCGCGGCACGCGGACCGTTCCTGGCGCGTGACTGGCGGGTCGCGCAGGCGGCGACCGACAGGCCCGTCAAGATCACCGTGCCCGGGCCGCTCACGATCTCGGACTCGACCGCCAACGCCTTCTATCCCGATCGACGTTCCTTGTGCGCCGATCTGGCTGCTGCGCTCAACGTGGAGATCAGGCGCCTGGCGGAGGCCGGCTGCCGCCACATCCAGGTCGACGAGCCGCTCTTCGCGCGCCTGCCGGACGAGGCCCTCGACTTCGGGGTCGAGAACCTCGAACGGTGCTTCCACGGCGTCCCCAGCGGTGTGACCCGCACCGTGCACATGTGCTGCGGTTACCCCGACAGGCTGGATGAGACCGACTACGTGAAGGCCGATCCGGAGGTCTACAAGCGACTCGCCGGCGCGCTGGAGAACAGTCTCGTCGATGCGGTCTCGATCGAGGACGCGCACCGCCACAACGACCTTTCCCTGCTCGAAACGTTCGCCGGCACCACGGTCATCCTCGGCGTCGTCGAGATCGCCTCCAGCCGGGTCGAGACGGTCGAGGAAATCGTCCTTCGCCTGCGCTCCGCGCTCGACCACATCGACGCCGACCGGCTGATGGCCGCGCCCGATTGCGGACTCATCATGCTGGGGTCCGGCCTGGCGCGCGCCAAGCTCCACCGACTCGTCGAGGCCGCCCGTGCAGTCGGACCCGCAGGTTCATGGCGATCATGACGTGACCGTGCGGTGCCTCCGGCAGTTGGGAAATTCCCGACAGACATCCGGTGAGAGAACGGCAGGGACTGGTGGAGCGCCTGAACGGGTTGGTCGGTGTCGAGCGGCCGGTTACGCCGAGCTACGATTGAAGATGATCATGAAGTGCGCCGTGAAACTGCCTGAGACCGCAGCAGCCGAGCTCAGGGCGGGTCGGCATGGGCCTGCCGGGTGCGGATTGAAGAAACTTCTGAAATCGCGACCGCGTGATCCGGTCGCGCGACACCTGCTCGGGCTCATCCACCCCGCACGCGGGGAAGCCGGTTCGACGGCGGGACAGTTCAGGCTGGCGGTCGATGCCGAGGTGAATGTGGCGCTCGCCCTGGTTGCCGACGGGGTCCCTGGGGAGGCGGAGCACGTGCTGCGCTCGAAAGTCGAGAAAACGCGCTTCCTGACCGGCGCGTTGCGCGGCACGCTGACGCTTCGACCGAGCGCCATGCGAGTGCTTCAGATCGATGAGCAATGTCGATGATGTGCGGTGGCAGCGGCGATAAGCCTCCGCCTGCACTTCTTGCCTCGAGAAACCGCACCTGCCTGCGCAGTGCCTTCGATCGTCGCCACCTCCATCTCCAGACGCTCCAGGGGCACGGGGTAGCACTGTGCCACCGGCGTACCGCGGGGCAGGGCTCTGCGCCGGCCATTTGGAACTCTTCCGAACCGGGAACCTCGCCGAACCCCGGGACGTGTGGAATGAGACACTGAAACAACATTACCGGCTCCAGGAGGACGACACCCCTGGAAGGAGACGGTCATCGAAGCGAGGCCGTCGGATTTCCTCCGAACTCAGGGTCGGGCGGGCCCTCGCGAATGGTCGTCCCAAGGGCTGTCATTCAGGTAGAACCGGGGACTCGAATCGAGAAAATCGTGGAAATGGACCACGACACGGTCAGCCTCGATCAACACCACGCAATAGGCAGGGGGTTCGAAACTGCCGGGAATGCCCGGCCCGTCCTCCAGCGAGAACGCGACCTGGTGATTCATCGAACGCATTGTCGACATCGGAATGCCCAACCAGCTTCCGGCGATCGGCCTGTGGACATGGCCGAAGAACAGATGTCGGATCTGACGGCAATACGGTTCCACCACGGTCCGGAATGCGTCCCTGTTTCTCAATCCGATGCGGTCCATCTGTGGCAAGCCTGTGATGAAGGGCGGATGATGCATGAACAGGAACGTATCGCGTCCCTCGGCGTTCTCCAGCTCCTTGCCGAGCCAGTGCAGACGCTTCCCGCAATACTCGCCGGCTCGGGACCCGTCTCGAACCGTGTCGAGCAACAGGAATCGTCCCGAAGAGACGTCGAACGCGTCCTGGGCGAAGCCAGCGTTGTCAAAGTGCTCGGATGGGAAGGCTTTTTTGTACACCTCCCGACTGTCGTGATTTCCAATGAGCAGTCGGAACGGCAGTTTCAGCTCCGTCATTGCTTCCGCCAGGTTGGCGAAGGACTCGGGTTCGCCTCCGTGTGTCAGGTCTCCGGTCAGGACCAGAAGCTCCGCATCGCCATGATGAGAGTTGATATCGGCGATGGCGGCATCCAGCACCACGCGAGGGTCACGGCCGAAGAGAGTCCTTCCCTTGGGCACAAGATGGCTATCCGTAAGATGGATGAGCTTCATGGCACTTTTGTCTTCTTCACTTCCCCGATCGGGATCACGTCAGGCGCAGCCGCAGGAAAGAATGTCCACCGAGAGCGCCCCCGGTGCAACCAGGCGAAAGGGCAACCCGATCTTCGCCGCGCCCGCCCCGTCCGTCTCCGGATTGTCACCGATGAAGATGGCGTCATCCGCCGTAACACCCGCCTTGGAGAGCGCCGCCTTGAAGAGCGGCGCGGCAGGCTTGCCGATCGTCTCGTAGCGCAGTTGCGGAAGACAGGCCATGACGGCCTTCAGGAGTGCTCCGGTCTCGGGAACAGGCGTGCCATCGGGTCCCGGATGGCTGTCGTCCAGGTTCGATACGACCAGCCGCACTCCCCGTGCACATTGATTCACGATTATCCGCAGGGACGCATAGGAAAACTTGGTATCCCGGGTCAGAAGAACAACGTCCGGCGCTTCGTAGTCGATCAGCAATCCCAGGCCTCGTGCATGCCTCCTGATGGGCGCTGAGCCAAAGAGTGCGATGCGGCCACCAGGAGTTTGACGCGCAATGCTCTCGACGGCAGCGCTGCCGGCCAGAGTGATTCGCACCTCGGGTACGACAATTCCCATCGTCGCCAGCCGCCGACTCAGCGTCGCGGGTGTATCGGTCGAGTTGTTGGAAACAATATGCAGGCGTTCCCCGACTTCGTGTGCAAAAACCACCGCACCCGGCAACGGACTCGCACCGGATATCAGACAACCGTCCAGGTCACACAAGACGGCCCGGTACCATTCATCATGCACGGCGTTTCTCCCAACGGGTCTCTTTGTGTGCCAGGAGTTTTTCTGCAATCCGGTCATGGTAAACCGGGACCCCGGGGTCATGCAGCGGCACATCCGGCAAGCGCACCGTTCCGTTGATGTGGCACGCTCAGCCCGTTCAGCGCCCCGTGAACCGTGGCGTGCGCTTTTCGACAAACGCCGCCATGCCCTCGCTCTGATCTTCGGTGGCAAACAGCGACTGGAAGGCGCGCTTTTCGTAGACGAGCCCTTCGGCGAGCGAGGTTTCGAAGGCGCGGTCGATCGCCTGTTTGGCCATGCGCGTCGCGATCGGGCCGTATCCTGCAATGGTGCCGGCCATGGAGAGCGCCTCGTCGATCAGCATTTCAGCCGGAACAACCCGCGCAACCAGCCCTGAGCGTAAGGCTTCGGCCGCATCCATCATGCGTCCGGTCAGGATGAGGTCGGCTGCCGTTGCCTTGCCAACGGCGCGGGTGAGGCGTTGCGTGCCACCCATGCCCGGAATCACCCCGAGCCTGATCTCGGGCTGTCCGAATTTGGCGGTCTCGTCCGCAATGATGATGTCGCACATCATCGCAAGCTCGCATCCGCCGCCAAGCGCGTAACCGGCGACGGCGGCAATGGTCGGTGCGCGCAGCGCGGGGATCCGGCCCCATTCGGCGAACCAGTCCTCGCTGAAGATCGCCGCGAAGTTCTTTTCGGCCATCTCCTTGATGTCGACGCCCGCCGCAAAGGCCTTCCGGGAGCCGGTGACGACGATGGCGCCGATGACGGGATCACGGTCGGCGTCATCCAGGATGGCGACGAGTTCGCTGCACAGCTCTGTGTTGAGGGCGTTGAGCGCCTCGGGCCGGTTGAGACGGGCGAGCACGACGTTGTCGTGACGCTCGACAAGGACGGTTTCGGACACGCTGGATCATTCCCTGGAAAGTGACGGATGTGGCGAATCATGGCGGAAAAATCGAAATGGTGGGCGCCGGATTCCACCATGGCCGCGTAGAGACCTGTAGCCGCCTCGCCCATCGGCGTTGCGGCACCTGCCTCGTTGGCCGCCCGTTGGCTCAGTGTGAGATCCTTCAGCATCAGGGCAGCGGTAAATCCCGCCGCATAGTCTCGGTCCGCCGGGCTTTCGGGACCGGTGCCGGGGAGCGGGCAGTAGGTGTTCATCGACCAGCAGGCGCCAGAGGAGGTCGAGACGACATCGAACACACGCTGCGGATCGAGATCGAGCCTTTGTGCGAGGTTGAGCGCTTCGCAAACGCCGATTATCGAGACCCCGAGGATCATGTTGTTGCAGATCTTGACAGCCTGGCCGCAACCAGGCCCGCCGCATAAAAAGGCGTTGCGGCCCATGATGTCGAGCAGCGGACGGACGGCATCGAAGGCCGATGGTTCCCCGCCGGCCATGAAGGTGAGCGTACCTGCCTCGGCGCCGGAAACACCACCGGAAACCGGGGCATCGACTGATGGCAGGACTCTTCGGGCAGCCATCCGATGCACCTTGCGTGCCGATTCGACATCGACCGTGGAGCAGTCCAGCAGGACGGTGCCGACGCGAACATGCGGCAGGATCGCGCCGTAGACATCGATGAGAGCCGCACCATCGGGAAGCATGGTGATCACGACGTCGCGGCCGGCGGCAGCCGCCGCCGCGCTTTCCGCAACGTTGAGACCGGCCTCTCGCGCCCTCCCGCGGGCGGCCTCGACGATGTCATGGCAGGCGACATGATGTCCCGCGGCTGAAAGATTGCGCGCCATCGGCGCACCCATGTTGCCAAGGCCGATGAAGCCGATGTCGCTCATCTGTTCGTCTCCTCACACTGCAAGGTCATCGTTGCCAAGGCTCGCGAACATGGCGGATACCTCTTCGGGCGTGACATCTTCGAGTGATGCATGTTGCCAGCGCGGCCTGCGGTCCTTGTCGATGATCGCAGCGCGAATGCCTTCGAGAAAGTCGGCCTTCACGATGGAGCGCCAGGCGAAGCGGAACTCCATCGCAAGGCAGCTTTCGAGATCGGGCAGTTCCCTTGCCATGCGCACGGCCTCGAGTGCACAGGAGACCGAAAGCGGTGAGTGGCGCCGGATGGCGGCAGCGGCCTCCCGTACCCAGGGGGCGGAGGACGCATCGAGCCGCTCCAGGATGGCAGGGCCGTCATCGGTCGAGAACGCCAACGTGATCTCCGGCAGGACCGCGTCGAGGACACCTGCCGGCGGTTCTCGGCCGAAACCTCCCAGGGAGTCGATGCCGTTCCCGGCGAGAGCCGGAACAAGATCACCGATCGCATCTGCGGGAATGAAGTGATCGGCAAATCCCGCACGAATGGCATCGGCCGGGCCCAGGCGTGTTGCCGTCATGGCGAGATATTCGCCGAGCCTGCCCGGTGCGCGCGAAAGGATCCAGTTCCCGCCGACATCGGGAAGGAAGCCGATCGAAACCTCGGGCATCGCCACAAGAGTGCGTTCGGTCACGATCCGGTGCGATCCATGGGCCGACACGCCAACGCCGCCGCCCATCACGATCCCGTCCATCAGCGCGACATAGGGTTTGGGATAATGCGCAGTCATCGCGTCGAGCTGGTACTCGTCGCGCCAGAACAACCGGCCGAATTCGTGATCCCCGCAGGTGCCGCGATGCCAGAGGTCCTGGATATCGCCGCCGGCACAGAAGGCCTTCTCCCCGCGACCCTCGATGAGGATGAGATCGATCCCGTCGTCCGAGCGCCAGTCCGTGAGAACCTCGAGGAGATCGGTGACCATTCCATGGGTGAGCGCGTTGAAGGCCTCGGGCCAATCAAGCATCAGGCGGCCGAGGCTGCCGTCGCGCCATGCCTGGAGTTTTCCCGTCATGACAGCGACCCGATCATGGATCGGGCAATGATGAGGCGCATGATCTCGTTGGTGTCCTCGAGAAGCTGGTGGACCCGCAGATCGCGTACGATCTTCTCGATCCCGTAATCGGCGAGATAACCGTAGCCGCCGTGAAGCTGCAGGGCGTCGTTGGCAACGCGAGACGCAACATCTGTCACGAAGCGCTTCGCCATGGCGCAATGGACTGTGGCATCGGGGGCATCCTGATTGAGTTTCCAGGCCGCCTGGCGCAGGAAGATACGCGTGGCCTCGAGTTCGGTTGCCATGTCGGCCAGGCGGAACTGCAGCGCCTGGAAACGGCCGAGTGTGGTGCCGAAGGCGCGGCGTTCGCCCATGTAGGCGACGCTGCGGTCAAGAGCCTCCTGTGCGGCGCCGAGCGATGCCGCCGCGATGTTGAGCCTGCCGCCGTCGAGACCGTTCATCGCATAGCGAAATCCTTGGCCTTCCTCCCCGAGCAGGTTCCGCGCATCGACGCGGCACGACTCCATGATCACCTCGGCCGTGGGCTGCGCCCGCCACCCCATCTTGCGCTTGAGCGCTCCGAAGCAGAGGCCGGGCGTTCCGGACTCGACGACGACACAGGAAATCCCGCGCGGTCCGGCATCACCGGTGCGTGCCATGACAAGATAGAGATCGGCGAGGCCTGCACCGGATATGAAGCTCTTGGTGCCGTCGATTACAAGCTGATTGCCCTCGCACCGGGCGCTTGTCGCGAGCGCCGCGGCATCCGAACCGCAGCCGGGCTCGGTCAGGCAATAGGCTGCCACCAGTTCCATGGTCACGAGCCCGGGAAGCCAGCGCTCGCGCTGTTCGTCCGATCCGAAACGGTCGATCATCGCGGCACACATGTTGTGAATAGAGATGTAGGCTGCGATCGACGGACATCCTGCGGCCAGCGCCTCGAAGACAAGGGTGCCGTCGAGGCGGGAAAGGCCCGTGCCTCCGGCGTCCTCGCTGACGAAGAGCCCCCCGAAACCGAGCTCCGCAGCCTCGCGCAGCAGTTCGCGCGGGATGGTACCGGCCTCCTCGAGTTCCCGGGCCGAGGGCTCCAGCCGGTCGCGCGCAAAGGCGCGCGCCGTATCGAAGATGGCGATCTGTTCCGCACTCGGCTCAAAGTTCTTGGGCAAACAACCTCGGGAGTTTCGGTCCACCGGTTCGCATCACCAGCCTGCTCATGCCCGGTTCCGGTCCGTCAGTGGGTAGGTGCTGCGTCGAGTGCAAGCCAGCGGGTGCTTCACGCACTGTCCTTCAGGCTGCTCATCGCGGCGCCCGGTCCCCACCGGTTTTCAATACGCCGGTCGATCCGCACACTATCGGCCGCCCTTGATGACGTCCACCCGGAGCGGACTCCCCCCGGCCGAGAGAGACCTCTGCACCATCGGGACGGCATGCACGCCGTTCGGCAGGTTTCCGGAACGCTCGTTCAGGGATCTGACCCGTGAAGCCGGCCTCGGTGCGCTCGACGATGGCGGGCGCATCGGCAGCTACTGGTTCGACACGTGCGGCACAGGTTCCTTCGGCCAGGTCTGCCTTACGCCGCTGGTGCGTGACGGACTCATCGCGCCGACCATCAATGTCGAGGGGGCCTGCGCAACCGCGACACCGAGACAAGGTCAGAACGAGCCGTTCGCAACAGCGCCCGGCAGCGCTAGTTGACGCCTTCCCTCTTCATGATGAACCACTGCTGGGCGATCGAGAGCAGATTGTTCCACGTCCAGTAGATCACCAGTCCTGCCGGGAATGTGGCGAAGATGAAAAGGAAGATGAGCGGCAGGAACATGAAGATCTTCGCCTGGGTCGGATCCGGCGGCTGCGGGCTGATCCTCTGTTGGAGCCACATGGTGCAGGACATCAGGATGGGCCAGGCGCCGACTATCAGGAAAGGCGGAAGGAAGGCCCCCGGATCGAAGGGGAGCAGCCCGAAGAGATTCCAGATGACCGCCGGATCGGGTGCCGAAAGGTCCTCGATCCAGCCATAGAACGGCGCGTGACGCATCTCGATTGTGACGAAGAGCACCTTGTAGAGTGCGAAGAATACCGGGATCTGGACCAGGATCGGCAGGCAGCCCGAGGCGGGATTGACCTTCTCCTGGCGGTAGAGGGCCATCAGCTCCTGCTGCATCTTCTGCTTGTCGCTGCCGTGACGCTCGCGCAACTCCTTCATTTTCGGCGCGAGCTTGCGCATCTTGCTCATCGACTTGTAGGACTTGTTGGCAAGCGGGAAGAAAATGATCTTGATGCAGACGGTCAGCGCCAGAATGGCGAGGCCGAAGTTCCCGGTCGTCCCCTTGAACCAGAGCAGGACGAAGAAGATTGGCTTGGTGAGGAAATAGAACCAGCCGAAATCCACCGCCCGGTCAAACAGCGGGATATTGAAGGTTTCGGCGTAGCGGTCGAGTTCGGTCACGACCTTGGCGCCGGCGAAGAGCCGGTCCTTCGCGGTGATCGTCACACCGGGTGCAGCCGCAATCGCGGTGCGGTAGAAATCGGCCTGGTAGGTGTCCGTGGATCCGCCCTGAAGATGGTAGAGGAAGCGCGCCCGGAAGGGATCGTCCTGTTCCGGAATCAGGGCAACCAGCCAGTACTTGTCGGAGATGCCCAGCCAGCCGGTGGGACTCTCGTAGGTGATCTCGTTGCCATCGTCGGGATCGGAAAGATCGTCGTAATCGATCTCCTCAAGGGTCTCGTTGAGAGCGCCGATCAGGCCCTCGTGCAGGATGTAGAAACCCAGCGTCGGCGGTGTTTCGTAGCGCTTGATCCTGCCGTAGGGGAGCAGCGAGACCGTCCTTTCGGCGTGATTTGTGACGCTCTGGGTCACTGTGAACATGTAGTTATCGTCGATCTCGAAGGTACGCTCGAAGAAGAGTCCCTCGCTGTTGTCCCAGGAGATGGTGACGGACGTCTCGGGTGTGAGAGTGGCATCCCCTGCCTGCCACAAGGTGGTCGAATCCGGCAGGGTTACATCGTGGTCCTCGGTCAGCCAGCCGAACTCCGTGAAATAGGAAGACGGTCCGCCGACCGGCGACAGCAGAATGACGTCCGGCGAATCGGGTTCCACTTCCGTGCGGTAGTGGAGGAGCGTGAGATCGTCGATCCGTCCTCCGGCAAGCGCTATGGAGCCGCTCAGGTTCGGTGCCTTGATGGCGATGCGTGGGGAAGCTTCCAGGGCTTCGGCGCGGGTCAGCTCCCGGGCCACGGGGTCCCCCTGGCTCACCGCACCCGTGGTGATCTGGGGAAGGGTCGAATCGTCCTGGGTGGCGGAAAGATCCTGCTGACGCTCGAGCGCCTCCCGTTCGCGCTGGCTTCTCGGCATCTCGTACAGGAACTGCCAGGCAACGAACATCAACACGATGATCGCCGTGGCGAGCCACACATTCTTCTGTTCGTGGGGCATCAGGCCTCGTCCGGCTTCATCCTGACGCGCGCTTCGGGAACCGGATCGTAACCCCGGCCTCCCAGCGGATGACAGCGTGCGATCCGCCCGAGCGCAAGCCAGATCCCGCGCAGCGGACCATGCTGGGCAACCGCCTCCTGGGCATAGACTGAACAGGTCGGAAGATAGCGGCAGGACGCCGGCGTGAAGGCGGAGATGCCGTAACGGTAGATCAGGAAGAACGCCTGAAGAAGGGATATTGCGGCGCTCCTCATGGCTGCGCAGCCTTCTTCCAGAGACGGCGCAGTGCCGTCTCCATGTCGCGTTCGAGATCGGCGAAGGGCCGGCTGACGGTTTCCCGCCGGGCGATCAGGACGTAGTCCGTCGAGGTCCGGCCCGATCGAGCCAGCATCGAGGATGCCAGGGCCTTGAGGCGGCGGCGGGCCCGGTTGCGTTCGACGGCATTGCCGACCTTGCGGCTCGCCGTGTAGCCGACACCGATGCCGTCGCCGTCCCTTCGGGCGGCCTGAACGATCATTCCGGGGGTGACGGCCTTCAGCCGTGCTGCCGCCACGCGAAGAAAGTCGCTCCTCCGCTTGAGACGCGTGACCTCAACAGACATGAATTCAGGCTGACAGGCACTTGCGGCCCTTCGCGCGCCGGCGCGCGAGCACTGCGCGTCCGCCAACGGACTTCATGCGTGCACGAAAGCCATGACGTCTTTTCCGTACGATCCGGCTGGGCTGGAAGGTGCGCTTCACCGTCAATTCTCCAAACTTGGACCGCGCGCCGGATTGAAGGAGGGGGGGCGCGAGCGGCGCTGCTGTATATGTTAGCGACCCGGCGAAGTCAACGACGGCGTTTGCTCTTGACGGCAATGTCTTTAGTCTGCCTGTTGTGTGGCCGCGCATATCGACCCCGGACTGAGGATCTGATGACACGACAATCGGCAAGGCGCAGGCGGCTGGGACGCGTCCTCCCGGTTCTGGTGGTGGTGGCGCTGCTTGCGGCATTCTTCGCAACCGGGCTCCACAGGCACGTCAGCTTCGAGACCCTGCATGCCCATCATGCCGGACTGCAGGCCTTCGTGGACGGCAACTGGGTCGCGGCGGTGGTGATCTACATCCTGGCCTATGCCTTCCTGACAGGCATCTCGGTTCCCGCCGCCTCGCTCGTCACCCTGCTGGGAGGATTTCTCTTCGGCTGGTTTTTCGGCACCGTCTTTACCGTGGTGGGTGCCACGGCGGGCGCGACGGTCGTGTTCCTCGCCGCACGGACCTCGATCGGCGATGCCTTGTGGGAACGCGTCAAGCCCTTTGCAGGGCGCATGGAAGAGGGCTTCCGGGAAAGCGAGTTCTACTATCTGCTCTTCCTCAGGCTTCTTCCCGTCTTCCCGTTCTTCGTGGTCAACCTGCTGCCGGCGTTTCTCGGCGTGAAGACGCGCATGTATGTCGTCACGACCTTCATCGGCATCATTCCGGGGACAACGGTCTACAGCGTGATCGGCGACGGCCTGAGCGAGGTCTTCGCCGAGGGTGCCGAGTTCTCCCTGAAGAATGCCGTGAGCACGGAGATCGTGGTGGGCCTCGCAGGTCTTGCGGTGATGGCGCTCATGCCGATTGCGGTCCGCAAGCTGCAGGCGCGGCGTCGGCGCAACGCGCCCTCCCGGTGATGGCGGGAAACGGAGATGTCCATGGCTGATGACAGGTTCGACATCTGCGTGATCGGCGCCGGATCGGGCGGCCTCGTCACTGCCTATGCGGCGAGCCACATGGGCCGGAAGGTGGCCCTCATCGAAGGTCACAGGATGGGCGGCGACTGCCTGAACTTCGGCTGTGTTCCCTCCAAGGCGCTGCTGGCTGCCGGCAAGGTCGCCCACACGATGCGTCATGCGGGGCGTTTCGGGATCGCGCCGGTTGAGCCGGAGGTCGATTTCGCGGCGGTCAACAGGCACGTCAGGGAGATCATTGCAACCATCGAGCCCAACGACTCGGTCGAGCGCTACGAGGGCTTCGGCGTGGATGTCATCACCGACCATGCGCGATTCGTTTCTCCGGATGCCGTGGAGGTGGGGGGGCGGAGGATTCGCGCTCGCCGTTTCGTCATCGCGACGGGAAGCCGGGCGGCGATCCCGCCGATCACGGGCCTCGATGCCGTGCCCCATTTCACGAACGAGACGCTGTTCGACAACACCGAGCTTCCGGAACACCTGCTTGTCATCGGCGGCGGCCCGATAGGCTCCGAGATGGCGCAGGCCCATCGCCGCCTGGGCAGCCGGGTGACGGTGCTCGACATGGGACCGGTGCTTCCCAATGACGATCCCGAATTGGCCGCGGTCGTGAAGGAGAGCATGGTCGCAGACGGTATCGACCTCATTGAACGCATCGCCGTCCGCGAGGTCTCGGGCGAAGCGGGCAGGATCGCCATCTCCTTCGAGAAGGAGGGTGAGATGAGCGTCGTCGAGGGCAGCCACCTCCTCGTGGCGGCCGGCCGTAGGCCCAACATCGAGACTCTGGGACTCGAGGCGGCCGGCATCGAGAGCGACCGGCGCGGCATCAGGGTGGATCATCGCCTGCGCACCACGAACAGGCGCGCCTTCGCCATCGGCGACTGTGCAGGAGGTTTCCAGTTCACCCACCTGGCGAGTTATCACGCAGGCATCGTGGTCAGGAACATCCTGCTCAGACTTCCGGCGCGTGTGAACCTGAAGGCCTTTCCCTGGGTGACCTATACCGATCCGGAACTGGCACATGTCGGCATGAAAGAGGAGGAGGCGCGCAAACAGCACGGTGCCGTCACCGTTCTGAGATTTCCCTGCACCGAGAATGATCGCGCCATTGCGGAGCGGCGCACGGACGGCCTCATCAAGGTGGTGACCACGCAAAAGGGCAGGATACTCGGCGCCACCATCGTTGCGGCCCATGCCGGGGAACTTATCGCACCGTGGGTACTGGCGATCGGATCGGGCCTGAAGATCGGGGCCATGGCGGGGATGATCGCGCCCTATCCGACCTTGAGCGAAATCAGCAAGCGTGCCGCGGGGTCCTTCTATACACCGCGTGTGTTTGGTCCCGGCATGAAACGCCTGGTGAGATTTCTCGCCCGGTTCGGGTAAGCTTTTGGACGCAAGGCGGTTGGGTACACGACCTCATGGACTCTGTTTTCTGGCTTCTCGATTCCCTGCTCGCGCTCTATTTCTGGGTTCTCCTCATCCAGGTCATCGTGAGCTGGCTTGCGGCCTTCAAAGTCATCAACATGCGCCAGCCAGCCGTCTGGCAGATCGGCCGCTTCCTGTGGCAGGTCACCGAGCCGGTTCTGGGTCCGATCCGGCGGGTGTTGGGCCGCATGTTCGGTGATCTGGGCGGAATCGACCTCTCGCCGGTCATCGCCCTCCTACTCGTGGGCTTCCTGCGCCGCATGCTCGCCGAAATGGCCGTCTCGATCCATTGATCCCGTGATGCAAGTTCCTTGACGGGTCCGCCGGCCGTTCTTTATGGATTGAGGGCAGCGTGTCGGGGGCATCGTTCATGGTTGAGGCAACCATCATTGACGGCAAGGCGATTGCCGCGAAGGTCCGAGCGGACATCGCGGCCAGGGTGGCGAAACTCAAGGACGGACATGGTCTTCAACCAGGACTTGCCGTCGTGCTCGTCGGCGAGGATCCCGCGAGCGAGGTCTATGTCCGCAGCAAGGGCAGGGCGACCCGGGAAGCGGGCATGGAGAGCTTCGAGTTCCGCATGCCCGATACGTCGACCCAGGACGAGGTTCTCGCGAAGGTCGACGAACTCAATGCGGACAGCCGTGTTCACGGGATTCTCGTCCAGCTTCCGCTACCCGGCCAGATCGACGAACATGCCATCGTCGACGCCGTCGATCCCCTGAAGGATGTCGACGGTTTTCATGCCATCAACACCGGCCGGCTGTCATCGGGACTGGACGCGATGGTTCCCTGCACGCCGCTTGGCTGCCAGCTCCTGCTGCGCGGTCACCTGGGTGCGGATCGCCTCAAGGGTGCCGAAGCGGTGATCGTCGGACGCTCCAACATTGTCGGCAAGCCCATGGCGCAACTGCTGCTCCAGGACCATTGCACGGTCACGATCGCCCACTCGCGCACCCGTGACCTGCCGGAGGTCGTCTCCCGGGCCGACATCGTGGTTGCGGCCGTCGGCCGTCCCGAGATGGTGCGCGGCGACTGGCTCAAACCCGGTGCCACGGTCATCGATGTCGGTGTCAACCGTATCGCTCGTGAAGACGGCAAGGCGAAACTCGTCGGCGATGTCTGTTTCTCGGAAGCCGTCAGGGTCGCGGGCGCCATTACGCCGGTTCCCGGCGGTGTCGGACCGATGACCATCGCCTGCCTGCTGGTCAACACCGTGACGGCGGCGTGCCGGCAGAACCAGGTGGCCGTACCCGAAATCTGAACGCGGTTCAGGCCTCGCGGCGTCTCCGGTCGAGGGAGAGTCTCAGCGCGTTCAGCTTGATGAAGCCTTCGGCGTCACGCTGGTCGTAGACGGCGTCTTCCTCGAAGGTGACATGCGCCAGGCTGTAGAGCGACCGCGGCGAGCTGCGCCCGGTAACGGTGACGTTGCCCTTGTAGAGCTTCAGACGGACCGTGCCCGAGACATGTTCCTGGCTCCTGTCGATCAGCGCCTGGAGCATCTCGCGTTCCGGAGAGAACCAGAAACCGTTGTAGATGAGTTCCGCGTAGCGCGGCATCAGCTCGTCCTTGAGGTGCGCGGCACCCCTGTCCAGCGTGATCGATTCCATGGCGCGGTGGGCGGCGAGCAGGATGGTGCCGCCGGGTGTCTCGTAGACACCCCGGCTCTTCATGCCGACGAAGCGGTTCTCCACCATGTCGACGCGGCCGATGCCGTTGGCGCCACCGAGTTTGTTGAGGCGGGTCAGCAGTTCCGCAGGCGACAGGTCCCCGCCGTCGACGGCGACGGCATCGCCCTTCTCGAAACCGATCTCGACTTCCGTTGGAACATCAGGCGCATCGAGGGGATCGACGGTGCGCGACCAGACATGGTCCGGCGGCGCGACCCAGGGGTCTTCCAGGATCTTCCCCTCGGCGGAGATGTGCAGGAGATTGGCATCGACGGAGAACGGCGCCTCGCCCCGCCCGTCGCGGGGAATCGGAATCTGGTGGCGCTCGGCATAGGCGATCAGCTTCGTGCGCGAACCGAGATCCCATTCCCTCCAGGGGGCGATCACCCTGATATCGGGATCAAGCGCATGGTAGCCGAGTTCGAAGCGCACCTGATCATTGCCCTTGCCGGTCGCCCCGTGGGCAACCGCATCGGCACCGGTCCGGTGGGCGATCTCGATCTGGCGCTTCGCGATGAGTGGACGGGCGATCGATGTGCCCAGAAGATAGACACCCTCGTAGAGCGCGTTGGCGCGGAACATCGGCCAGACGAAATTGGCGATGAACTCCTCGCGAAGGTCCTCGACGAAGATCTCCCCTGCACCCATCATCTCGGCCTTCCTGCGGGCCGGTTCGAGATCCTCGCCCTGTCCGAGATCCGCCGTGAACGTCACGATCTCGCATCGATAGGCTTCCTGGAGCCAGCGAAGGATCACCGAGGTGTCGAGCCCTCCCGAATAGGCCAGGACAACCTTCCTGACGTCGCTCACGACGGTTCCTTCATGGCAAAGATGTCGATCTCGATCATCATGGAGTCATAGGCAAGCTCAGGAAGGGGAACCCCTGTCGAGGCCGGACCCGGATTGGGGAAGTAGGATGAGCGGATCGGCAGATTGGCATTGAGCGCATCCCCCCCGCAGTCCCCATGGTAGACCGTCGTCACCTTGCAGACATCGTCATAGGAGGCGCCGAGCTCTTCGAGAATTGTTCCGATGTGAACCATGGCCTGGTGGGTCTGGCGGGAGAGATCGTCCGGATGGACGGCCCGGCCCTTCTTGTCGATCGAGACCTGGCCTCCGAGGAAGATCATGTCCTGGCACTTGAGGCCGTGTTTGTAGGGAAGGTGGACATGCCAGTCCCACAGGCTCTCAGGCCAGGCATGGGAACGTTCGAGGCGGCGGCCGTCCTCGCCCAGCATGGCGACCACGGAGATCTTGATGAGGACACCGCCGTTGGCATGGCGGGGGATCGGGATTCCTGTCGCCGCCGGTCCGGGTTCGCTGAAATGCGCGGCACAGGCAAGTGCTGCCGCCTCGAAGTCCGCGATGCCGGCACCGCCCGCATACCAGCGGTTGATCTTGACCACATCGTCGAAGCCGGCGCCGAAATGCTCCAGAACCGCGCCCACCCTCGCCATGACGTTCCGGGTCTGGGCGACGATGTCGCCCCGGGCCTCCACGGTGCCGTCGGCGCCAAGGGGGTACTGTGCGGAGACGAAGATCATCCTGTCGGAACGCAGTCCCTCCACCCAGGGTGCCCCGAGAGGCGATCCGGGCCCACCCGGCGCGGTCTCGCGCCTCGTGCGCTCGCCGTTTTCCCTGCGCATGGCGTAGCCCTCGATCTCGACCACGAGGCCCTCGTAGGCGAGATAAGGGACGGGAACCGCATTGACGGTCAGGCGGCAGCCATCGGGGAGGTGGCCTGCCACCATGGCAAGAAAATCCGCCTCGTCGACCGTACCGTCGTTGACGTAGAAGGCGAGAAGCGTGACAAGATCCTCCGGCTCGCAGTCGAGCCCTTCCAGGACCCGGGCAAGATAGGCCATCGAATTGCGGGTCTGGATTTCAAGATCACCGGGATTGCGAACCTCGCCATCGGCGCTGAGATCGACCTGGCCCCCGACCCATATCATCGAACCGCAGCGCACGCCGTGCTTGTGGTTGATCGTGATCGGCCAGTTCCAGTGGTTCTCGGGCCAGCAGTGACGCTTTTCCATGGGCTCTTCTCAGACCAGGCTCAAAGATGGGGCTTCGGTCGCCAGGCGATGAAGATCGCTCTTGCGCGGCTTGACCGTGTCGGACTTCAACTGGCCGCAGGCTGCCAGGATGTCCCGTCCCCGCGGACGACGCACCGGCGCCGAGAAGCCGCCGTCGTTGATGATCCTTGCGAATGCGGCTATCCGCGTCTTCGAGGAGCATTCGAAGGGCGCGCCGGGCCAGGCATTGAACGGAATGAGATTGACCTTGGCGGGGATGTCCTTGAGCAGGCGGACCAGTTCGTGAGCATCCGCATCCGAGTCGTTGACGTCCTTCAGCATGACGTATTCGAAGGTGATGCGCCGCGCATTGCCGGCGCCGGGATAGGTGCGGCAGGCATCGAGAAGGTCCCTCAACGGGTACTTCCTGTTGAGCGGCACGAGACGGGTGCGGATGTCGTCGTTGACCGCGTGCAGGGAAACCGCCAGATCGACCCCGAGTTCGGCGCCGCACCTTTCCATCATCGGCACCACGCCCGATGTCGAGAGCGTGATGCGCCGGCGCGACAGCGCGATTCCCTCGGGGTCCATGATGATGCCAAGCGCGGTCTTGACGTTTTCGAAATTGTAGAGCGGCTCTCCCATGCCCATCATGACGATGTTCGAAACCAGGCGCCTGCCGTCGGTGGGCGCCGGCCATTCGCCCAGGACATCGCGGGCCAGCATGAACTGGCCGACGATTTCTTCCGGTTCCAGATTCCTTACCAGGCGCTGGGTTCCGGTATGGCAGAACGTGCAGGTGAGCGTGCAGCCCACCTGCGACGAGACGCAGAGCGCGCCCCTGTCCTCTTCCGGGATGTAGACGCTTTCGACAAGGTGGCGGTCGGCCATGGCAAGCAGCCACTTCATGGTCCGGTCCGAACTCGTCTGGTGGCGCACGACCTCGGGCCTTTCCAGCACGTAGCACCCGGCAAGTCTCTCGCGCAGGGCGCCCGGAAGGGTCGTCATGGACGCGAAGTCCGTGACCCCCCGATGGTAGATCCAGTACCAGAGCTGCTTGACGCGGAATGGCTTCTCGCCGAGATCGGCGACTACCCTGGCGAGCTCGTTGCGCGAGAGGCCGATGAAGTTCCTTCGGTCGCCGGTCATGCGTTCATCAGTCGGCGCAGGTCTGGGTGATGGACGCGTAGGCGGCCGTGAATCCGAGAAGCGAATAGGTATCGGTGGTCACGGTGCCGCGCGAGGACCGGCCCTCGACGATCATGTTGATGCCGGCCTTCATGGTGGTCACGAGATCCGTGTCATCATGCCTGGTGAACGTCCAGGCATTCTCGCCCTCGCCGAACAGGGTGAATTTTTCCTCCCCGATCGTGATCGTGACCGGAGCATCCGCCATGTAGTTGTAGCCCGTGATGATCTGGACGACATCCCGTTCACCGGCCGGCGAACGGTGGGTGACGAGCGCCCAGATGTCTCCACGCTTGGAATAGTTGCCCTCCGCCTTCCTCGGCTGGCTCCCGATGAAGCAGACCCGTGTCGCGCCGTCGGTATAGCCGAAGGCCGACCAGTCGCGGAACGTTCCTAGCGATCTCGGCTCCTGTGCCCTTGCGTCGGCGGCCCAGGCAAGGATGAAAAGACCCAGAAGGAGGCTCGTGAAGATGCGCGCAACAAAGATCATGACAACGATCCCGGATAGGTCGTGGCTGCAGGTTCGCCGGGGACTTGAGTGACCCGGCCATGCGACGTCAATAGCACAAAACGTCCCATCGGTTTACATCCCCGATAACCCTACGGGGCAATATAGGGGAACATTGTGGCAGTCTTCAGTCCTTCAGGGCTTCCAGGTTCTCGAACAGGCGAAGCGATTCCGGATTGGCGAGGGCTTCGGTGTTGGCAACCGGCCGGCCGTGGATGACGTGGCGGACGGCAAGTTCGCTGATCTTGTTGGACCGGGTCCGGGGGATGTCGGCAACTGAAATGACCTTCGCGGGCATGTGCCGGGGAGAGGTATTGGCGCGAATGCGCGCCTGTATCCGTGCGATGAGATCGTCGTCGAGTTCGTGGCCCGGACGCATGACGACGAAGAGGACGATGCGGACATCGCCTTCGAAGTCCTGGCCGACGCACAGACTCTCGAGGATTTCCTCGGACCCGTCCACCTGGCGGTAAATTTCCGCCGTGCCGATCCTCACGCCGCCCGGATTGAGCACGGTGTCGGATCGCCCGTGGATGACGGTGCCACCGGAAGGCGTGATCTCGGCCCAGTCGCCGTGGCGCCAGACATTGTCGAAGACGTCGAAGTAGGCATCGTGGTACTTCGCGGCGTCGTCGTCGTTCCAGAATCCGACTGGCATCGAGGGAAAGGGCCGCGTGCACACGAACTCACCGGGCATGCCTGCCGGCAGCGCGTTGCCGGTATCGTCGAAGATCTCGACGGCCATGCCGAGCCCCCGGGACTGGATCTCTCCCCGGCGCACGGGAAGGACGGGATTTCCCAGCACGAAGCATGAGATGATGTCGGTGCCGCCGGATATCGACGAGAGTTGGATGTCCTCCTTCACCTGGGAATAGATGTAGTCGAAGCTCTCCGGTGCGAGCGGCGATCCTGTGGAAAGGACGAGGCGCAGATCCGGCAGGTCATGGGTGCGGGCGGGATTCACTCCGGCCTTCTCGATTGCCGTATAGTACTTGGCCGAGGCCCCGAAGACCGTCATCCGTTCGTCCCGGCAGAAGTCCCACAGCACGTTGGCATCGGGCCAGGCGGGATTGCCCTCGTAGATCAGCAGGGTGGCACCCGACGCCAGGCCGGAAACCTGCCAGTTCCACATCATCCAGCCGCAGGTCGAGAAGTAGAACAGGCGGTCTTTGGCGCTGAGGTCGCAGTGGAGCTGGTGCTCCTTGAGGTGCTGAAGCAGGGTTCCACCGTGGCCATGGACGATGCACTTGGGCGCGCCCGTGGTTCCCGAGGAATACATGATAACGAGCGGGTGATCGAACGGCACCTGTTCGAAGGCGATGCCGCCCGCGGGTGCCGCCGCCGTTGCCTCGTCCCATGTCACGGCATCGCGCAGGCCCGAGAGGTCCGGGGAGGTTGCGGCCCAGGGGACCACCACGACCGAACCGATGCCCGGCAGTGCATCGAGGATCTCCGAGACTCTTGTCCTGCTGTCGAAGATCCTGCCCCCATAGCTGTAGCCGTCGGCCGCGATCAGAACCTTCGGATCGATCTGGCCGAAGCGGTCGAGCACGCCCGTTGTCCCGAAATCCGGCGAACAGGACGACCACACGGCTCCCAGACTTGCGGTCGCCAGCTTTGCCGCGATGGTCTCGGGAAGATTCGGGAGGAAGCCCGCCACGCGATCGCCGCGCTTTATACCCCGGTACTGAAGCCAGGCACTGAGTGCCGCGACCGTGTCATGGAGTTCGGCGAAGGTCATGGTGCGCCTTCGGCCGCGTTCGCCCAGGCACACGATCGCCTCGCCGTCATCGCGGCGACGCAGCAGGTTTTCCGCATAGTTGAGGCGCGCTCCGGTGAACCAGCGGGCGCCGGGCATGGCATCGCCGTTCTCGAGGGCCTGCTCCCAGCCCTTCGATGCCACCACCGGCGCGAATCTCCACAGCAGGGACCAGAATGCCGCGCGGTCTTCCACGGACCAGCGCCACAGCGCATCAAAGTTGCTGAACGATTGCCCGGACTCCTCTTCGGCCAGGCGCCAGAATCGCCTGAGAGCCGTGGCCTCGATGCGCTCGCGTCCGGGGGACCAGACAATCTCACCCATCGGCCGCATCCAATTTCTTCGCGGCACGATCCATGAAGCGGGCCATGGCGATGTCGCGCCCGGTGATCCCGCCGGCGTCATGGGTCGTCAGGGTGACATCGACCCGGTTGTAGACGTTGAACCATTCGGGGTGATGGTCGACGACATCGGCGTAGACAACAACGCGCGTCATGAATCCGAACGCGGTCATGAAGTCGGCGAAGCGGTAGCTCTTGACGAGCGCATCCCTTCCGTCGGCGATAGCCCAGCCCTTCAGGCTCGCGAGGGCCTCCTCGCGCCCGGTACCCTCAAGTTTCGCAGCCATGGGTGTTCCCCTGATCCTGGATGCGCGGAATGTTAGGGCTGTTTGCCGCAACGGCAAGAGAGGCTATGGTCCCTGGCGCCATGACGCGACGTTTCGGTCCTCCTCCCGGCGCCGACGAGATCGCCGCGATCGCCAACGAGGCGGTCTCCATGATTCCCGACGCCCTCAAGGCCCGAATCGAGGGGATCGCCATCCTCGTCACGGAATTCCCCGAAGACGATGTGCTCGATTCTCTTGGTATCGAGAGCGCGTTCGGGCTTCTGGGTCTCTACCAGGGCATTTCGCTCGATCAGGCCTCCGGCCATGATGTGCACGAGGATCTCGATCGTATCTATCTCTATCGCCGTCCGCTGCTGGACGCCTGGGCGGAAGGCGACGACACCCTCGAGGACCTGGTGCGCAACACGATCATCCACGAGATTGGCCACCACTTCGGGCTGACCGACGACGACATGGAGCGGCTCGAAAGCGAGTGACCGCGGTTTCGATGGGACGGGATCTCCGCCCGCCTCGGAGGCGGCGACACTCGTCGCTGCCACCACGGACCTTTCACGGCAGCTGCGCACCGAACGCGGACACTTCATCCGGTTCGCGTGGGTCGCCGGCCTCCTCGCCGTCATCGCCCTGCCCGTGGTTCTGGTCCTGGGCATCCTCCTCCAGCAGCAGTTCTCGCCGCTGGCCGTGCCAGATCCCACGATCGGCTGGAAGGACCGGGTCTGGGACCGCGCCGGCCAGGACGTCGCCCGGTGCCTGTCCCGCGAGGATGAAGGCGGCGGCGCGTGTGTCATCACGGCCATCCCGCCCCTGGATTAGCCGATGTCGCGTCTGACATCCCACCCTTGCGACTTCTGCCAGCACGAGGGTTTCGCGTGGTACCGGCCCGTCTGCGGCGGCTGCGGCCAGGCCTGCTGTCCGCCCTGCGGCAGCGCCCGGCGTGGCTACTGCTTCGATGACGGCGGCCCGGCCACCGGGGATATCGACGAAAGGCACGAAGACGGACCAGAGACATCGAAATCCGGATCATCGCAGCGTAGTGGAGGAGCTGTTGTGTCTCGACTCTCCGGTGTTGTCGGATTTCCGGCTCGATGTCGGTCGCGGTCAGAGCTCCCACCTGTCGTTCGGACACGGCGTCCCACTGTCCCGCCACCCCGCCCGCGCGTCCGGATCGTTCTCGAGATGTTGCTTGAGCGGTTCTCGCAGATGGACTTGCTCGCGAAGCGCCCGAGGTTCCGCAAGGGTATCGTGCTCCGAAGCCTTCACTCGTTGACGGTACGGTGCGTCAGGGCCTGAGACATCGTTGCCGGGGCGGCAGGGAGAGCACGCTCGGCTCGCCCGTGAAGCACATGTTCGCCAGGCACGGCCTCTCGCGGCAGGCGGCGTTGGTACGGCGCTGGCCGGCGCTCCGGAGTCCCGGGCTGAAGGCGCGAGCAGCCGAGGGTCCGTGTTAACCTCGTCTGGCTTGTCTTGAGTTCCTGAGGCACTGCGAAAATAACCGCCGTATCTCCCCAATGTTGGGGAGATACGGAAGCGCGCGACCGGCTTACCATTCAGCACGCATCGGCACTGGCGGGAGCGTGCCCGGCGACATCGCTCTGCAGGATTGCAGCGGGGCATATCCGCAACCAGGGAGGGCGCACGCCGCCGGAGACAATGGGTACTGGGTACTGGGTGCACTGCGCGCGCAGGACCGCGCGCGCAGGCGCGGCGATGAGTGAGCAGGAGGCGTTCGAGCGCATTCTGGCTTCGTTGCACGAGGCGGCGCTCGACCGTGCCCACTGGGCGAACGCCTCCGCGCTGATCGAGGAAGCTCTCGGTGCGCACGGCAGCAGCATGACGTTCGGTGACGGGAACTCCGAAGAGGACATTCGGATCTATTTCTTGTGGCAGTTCTTCCGCGGGCAACGACACCCGGAATTGGAGCGCGAGTACCACGAGGTCTACTATCCCCTGGACGAACGGCCCCCCCGCATACGGCATGCCCCCGACAGCCAACTGTTCCATACTACCGATCTCTTGACCGAGGAGGAGCTGAAGACCTCCGCGACATACAACGAGCTGCTGGTCCGCGGCCACGCCCGGAACAGCATCCATGTGCGCCTGGACGGGCCCAATGGCACGCGCATCATTTGGGGCATCAACGATCCGGTCGACCGGGACGGCTGGTCGTCAGCCCAGCTCGACTCGATCCGGCGTCTGCTGCCCCATATCCGTCAGACCGTGCGGGTCCAGCAGGCGCTGGCCGGGGCGGGTGCTCTGGGCGCGTCCCTCGCGAAGCTGCTCGACACCACCGGGTTGGGCATCGTCCAGCTCGACGGGCGCGGGCGCATCGTGGCGGCGAACGACCGCGCCCGGGACTTGCTGCGGACCGGCGACGGCCTGTTCGACGAGGGCGGTTCGCTGTACGCCCGCACGCCGGAGGACAATGCCGAACTCCAGGGTCTGCTGACGCGGGCGCTGCCACGGTTCGGGGGTCAGGGCGCCGGCGGCTCGACGATGGTGAAACGCCCGGCGACCCTGCCGCCGCTGGTGCTGCACGTCAACCCGGTGGGCCGGCAGGAGACGGACTTTCACCTCTGGCCGGTGGCGGCGCTGGTGCTGGTCGCCGACCCGGCGGGCGGAACCCGCATCGATCCGGCGGTGGCCGCGGCGGCTCTCGGCCTCACGGGGATGGAGAGCCGGGTGGCGGTGCTGCTGGCCGAAGGCATGAGCGTCCGCGAGGTCGCCGCGGCGACCGGCCGCGGGGAAAGCACGATCCGCTCGCATGTGAAGCACATGTTCGCCAGGCACGGCCTGTCGCGGCAGGCGGATCTGGTGCGGCTGGTGCTGTCGCTGGCCGGCGCTCCGGAGCCCCGGCTCTGAAGGTGGAAGCGGTTGCGGTTCGGCGCTGACCTCGTCTGCCTTACGTCAATCTCCCGAGATTCTAGAAAAAATACAACCAAAACACCCCAATGTTGGGGAAGCGTGCCGGACCGCGACTTCCTTATATTTCGTCCATCACGCATCGGCGCCGCCGGCGCGGTCTGTGAGTGAGAGTGCGTGCGCACGCGCCCGGGCCATGGCTGGAGAACTAACTGGGAAGCAGCAGTGATGGTCGACGTCTGTTGCGCATGGAACCCGTGCAACGGGGTTTCGAGGAACATCCACCAGCCTCCGAACCTTCCCGACATGCAGCGCCGTTCTGCGCTCGATAATGGCAGTTATCGAGCGCAATAAACGGGGCTTGAGCGTGGACGTACTCTGGAACTTCCTCAGGATGGGCGAGCGCTCGCGGACGGCGTTGGCCGCGCGGTGGTTGATGGATGGTTCGGTCCCGGCGCGGGATCGCCGGGCATGGGCCTGGGCGCGCCGGAGCGTAGCCGGGATCGGGTGCCGGTCTCTCCCGAACGGCCGGCGCGCCGGGAGTCCTCTTCAGCGTCGCCGGCGGCCTCTGCCTGCCCCGGCCCGGACGGCAGTGCGCCCTCTCTTGGCTTCTCCGGCGTCATCCGGCGCCGGCGCCTCCCGATGATGCGCCGCGCCGTCGGCGGCCGGGCCTCCACTGCGACCCTCGGGGACCGCCGGCGCCCTTGCGCGTTCGGGGCGGTGCGTTGCGGCAGGGTTGCTCCTGGCCTTCGTCGCGCTCCTGGCTCTCCTCCCTGAGGCTCAGGCGCAGACAACGATAAAACTGGCTGACAACGGGGCAGGCTCAGGTTCTTCCACCCACCTTGGAACGGATTCCAGTGGCAACTATCGAGGGAAGAAACAGGAGCGTTCTCATGAGGGCTGAACCGGGGGACCCTGGACGTATGCGCGTCCGGTCGGTCGCAGCGCGCAGGCTGGGAGCGGTAGCTCGTGGCCTTCGTGTCGCTCCTCGGCCTGCCCGCCCAAGCGCAAACAGCGATCGATCTGGTCAGCAACCGGAGCCAAGCCACTAATCAAAACATTCTCGTTACGATCGGAGGCAATAACGACGCGGCCAGGGGGCAGAAATTCACGATCCCGGCCGGCCCAAGCTACATCCTGAACACGATCACCATCAGAATCACCACATTAGGCACCGAAGGGGTGAAGGTCACCCTTCGTGAAAATGGAGCAAGCATGCCGGGACCGGTCCTGTATACGATGACCCTGCCAGACTCGGTGTCAACCGGATTCAATACGTTTACCGCACCGCCAGGTGCAATGCTGGAAGCCAACACAACATATTTCGTCATGGTTCAACGAGCGCAGTCAGCGGGAACAGGGAGCGTAGTGCAGGGACTGACAAATAACGGACAGACCGGATTGGCTGGATGGTCAATATCGGACTTGAGCCACAGGAGAACAAACAACATTTTGGACACTCAATCCTCTTCTCTCCGGGTCGAGATCAGAGGCTGGGAGGATACGGGCAACGCGAAGCTGAGTGCTCTGGAGCTGAAGGATGGAAGTACCGCGATCACGCTGGCCCCGACGTTTGCCTCGGGAACGACCACCTACACGGCGTCGGTGGCGAGCGACGTGGACGAAATCACCATCGTCCCGACGGTGCACGACAGCGACGCGACCTACGAAATTCAGGACGGGGACGGCAGTGCTCTTACGGACGCGGCCACGGGCACGACGGGCTTCCAGGTCGATCTCACGGAGGGCGGAACACCGTCAAGGTCGAGGTAACGGCACAGGACACCACCACCAAGCAGACCTACCAAGTGACGGTCACTCGCCGCTCGGTGAACAGCGCGCCAACCTTTGACGACGGCACCAGCACGTCGCGGGTGTTCAACGAGACGATCGGCGAGGCGACGGTGTCGACGGCATCGGACATCGGGACGGCAGTCGCCGCAACGGACACGGACACCGGCGACACGCTGGAATACACCCTGAGCGGCACGGACGCTGCCAAGTTCGAGATCATTACGACAAACGGTCAGATTCAGACCAAGAGTGGGAAAAAGTACAGTTGCGAGACCGACACGAGCTATTCGGTGACGGTCACAGTCGAAGACGGCAATGGAGGGTCCGACACGATCGACGTGATGTTGAACGTCACCAACCAGGACGAGCCTCCGCTGCGCCCGGCGGCGCCCGAGGTGACCGGGCACAACGATGTCACCAAGCTGCTCGTGACGCTAATGCGCCCGGACAATACGGACCGGCCGAATATATCAGGGTACCAAATACGCATCCGTAGACCGGGTATCAGCTGGAGCGAATTGGAATGGAAATCACACTTGGACCGAACAGTTGCCGGCGCCAACAGCGGAACTCGGTACGAGTTGCAGTACCGCGCGAGAAATAACGAAGGCGAAGGGCCATGGTTGCCCTCAGGCTTTGGTTCAACCAAGGCCCCCGCGTCCGGCATGCCGGACATCTCCGGGACGGCCCGAGTAGGTCGCACGCTAACGGCCGGAACGCCGGGGATCAGCGACGGGAACGGCAAATCGAAAGCAGAAAACGGAGACGTTGGCTTCGCCTATACCTACCAGTGGATGAGAAGAGTCAGCGGAACGGACACGGACATCTCCGGAGCGACTTCGGGCACCTACACGCTGACTGCGGCAGACGAGGGAAATAAGGTCAAGGTCAAAGCAAGCTTTACCGACAACGCGGGGTATGCAGAAGGCCCACTGACGAGCAACGCATAGCCGCCGTCCTCAAGGGATCCAGGAGTTGGTGGCGGTCAAGCACCTTGCCGAGCCGTCGCATCTCATCTGCCGTCAGGAACCGTTCACGCCCCTGCCGGCGATAGCGTCTGATGCCCGTGCAGGGATTGCTCCCCTCCGGACGGCAGCCGTAACCCTCAGCCTGGCGCATGATCACCGAAAGGACCGGCGCAGACCTGTCTGCCGAGACCGGCGTGGCATGGAGCGAAGCGAACCATCGCCGAACGTCTTCAGCCGTGATGCCCGCTATCGGACGCCCCCTGAACCACGGCAGGATCTGGTTCCTGAAGTAGCCGAGGTTGACCTTCAGCGTACGGGGTTTCCAGTTCCTGGGTGGCGGCGGAACACCTCGTCTGCCACGGTCTCGAACAGGGTCTCGTCCGGCGAAGCCGCAAAGCCATCATCACCGTTGCGTTGTGCAGCGAGAATGCTCCTTGCACGGTCCCGTGCCCTGGTCAGAGTCACGGCATCGGCATCGCCGATGCGCTTCCAGGTTCGACGGCCCCGGACCTGCGTGTGGAGGAAGTAGTGTTTGTGTCCCGACGGCAGCACGCGGGCTCCAAACCCCCTGAGCTTGCCATCGCGGATATCGCAGAACTTCTTTCGAGCCTTGAGGGCATCGACCCGGCGTTGGGTCAACCGATTCACCGGCATGGTTTCCTCTCCCTTTTCCTTGTTGCACCGGGGACAGGAAAGCGGGATGCTTCGAGCCTCGGAACAGTGGATTGCTAGAGAGAAAACGGCGTTACTTCAGTCGTTTAGAACCGAAGGTGTGTTCCACGTGTGCCGTCTGCCTCGACACCGACTTTCGCATCCGTTCGTGCGACGAGGATCAGATATCGCCTTCGGTGCGCAGCATGCGTATCGATTCCCGAACCGCGTGTACCGTCGCGTCGACGTCGGCATCATCCATCACGCCCGAAACATAGCCGCCGGGCGATCCCCCCATGGTGACGCCGTGGAGCATCATTGCCAGATGGAACTTGGCGCCGAGCGGTTGCGGAACGCTCATCAAGTCGCCAGGCGGAACCCCGAAACCGTCGAATTCGCCCGGGACTACATCGCGGCCCCTGCCATTGAGAAAGACGTTGAACGAGGAATGGGCCCCGTAGGCGGCCCAGCCGATCCTGGTTTCGCGGAGCACCTCGTTGATTCCGTCCAGGATTCTACCTGCTGTATCGCTGGCGCGCTCGCAGACGTCGCCTTTTGCGATCTGACCGAGTGCCGCCACTCCGGCCGCGGCCGAGATCGGGTTGGCGTTGAAGGTGCCGAAGTGGTCAATCTTGGTGCGTCCGCTCGTGCGCGCGGCCTCGAAGTCGAGGAGGTCCATGATGTCCCGGCGTCCGGCAACGGCGCCTCCGGGAAAGCCGCCGGCGAGGATCTTCGCCAGAGCACAAAGATCGGGCGTGATTCCAAGTGTCCCCTGGGCGCCGCCCGGCGACACGCGGAATCCCGTGACGACTTCATCGAAGATCAGCAACGCGCCATGGTGCTGCGTTTCTTCCCTCAACAGGGCCGTGAAGTCCCCGTCGAGCGGCACCCGACCGAACGAGGCGCCCGTGGGTTCGATGATCACGCCGGCGATGTCGGCATGGGCTCGAAAGGCCTCGCGAAGCGCCTCGCCATCGTCGGCGGGCAGGATGACGAGATCGTCCCCGATTCCCGGAACGATTCCCGCTGCGTGTTCGCCGCCGCTCGAAACCCGGGCCGAGGCCACGTGATCGTTCCAGCCGTGAAAGTGATGGGCAAAGCGGATGATCTTCCTCTTTCCCGTGTACGCCCGGGCGATGCGCAGGCACATCATGGTCGCTTCGGTGCCCGAAGAGACGAAACGCACGCGTTCAGCCGAAGGTATGAGGTCGCGAACAAGGCGACCCCAGTGCACTTCGGCGGGATGGCCCGCACCGAAATGCGTGCTGCTGTGAAGGGCCTTGGCGACCGCCTCCTCGACCGCAGGATTCCCGTGCCCCAGGATGAGCGATCCGTGGCCTCCGAAGAAGTCGACAAACTCGTTGCCGTCGACGTCCCACTTCCGGCTGCCCCGGGCGCGCTCGATGTAGACCCCGTAGGGTTCCATGTAGCGCGAATCATGGGTCACACCGCTTGGAAAGATCTCGCGGGCCTCGCGGGCGAGGTCGCGCGAGCCACTGGTTCTCTCGAGGTAGGCCGCCACGATCGGCGAATTTGTCGGTAAACCGAACATTTTGAACCTCACATTTGGTGCAAGACGGGGCCAGTTAGCCAGCCCGCAGCCGGGCCGGCAGTCCGTCCCTTCGCTTCACGCATGAGTTCGGGCTGGCGGACCACCGAGTCATGGTTGTAGAAGTCAAGACCCGGCCGGCCGGGAGGACGAGCAAGGAATTCGGTACCATGAACACCGATGGTGCGGCGCCGATCTTCCTCATGAGACACGCCCGTCGTTCTTCGGCATCGCCACCTCCACGGTGTCGACACCCCGATAACTGGCATCGCTGCCATCCCGGTCGCACGTGGTCAGTACCCGGCCGTTGCGATAGAGCGAAGGGAAGGCGTGGCCCGCCTGTAGTGGACGAGTCCAGTTGTCGAGCCAACCCGGTCCGTGCCCACGGACCCGTCCGGCAGAGCATCTTCGTGCCGGCGGCGCCTGTTCACGCATCAACCTCTTGGCCGGAACGGTGCATCACGGCGTTGAGCATCTGCTCGAACAACCCGTTCTGTTGGGCCGGGTCGTCAGTATCGATGCTGATGCGCGGCAGGCCGTCGTCGCGGTGCATCCAGGAGAGCTCGCCTTCGGCACCATAGTGAATGTCCGGTGGCGCAGCTTCCGGATCGTCGAGAGTCCCAAGTCCCATGAAGATGACTGAGTCAAACGCACCACCCGACGAGTACCGCGTGAAGAGCGAGCTGCCGCACGTCCCGCAAAATCCGCGTTCGCAGACCGAGGATGACCAGTGAACCTGGGGCGTGCCTGCTGTGAACACCACTGTGTCGCGGTCGAAAGCAGCTGTGCCCAGCATCGCGCTGCCGCTCCACTGCTGGCACATGCGGCAATGGCATAGTGCGGTGAAGCGTGGCGAACTGCGGGTTTCATAGCGGATTGCTCCGCACAAGCAGCCGCCGGTGTGTCTGGTATCCGCCATGCAAGCACCACCCTGGCAGGCACCCGGATTGTTGTCTGGCTGCCCGTGTCGTCCCCAGGAGTTACGCATGTAGTGATATTCCTGCGAATCTGGAAGCAGAGACGGACGGTATCCATGATGATCTGGGTGCAAGTGGATTTTCGACTTCTTTCGATCGGTGTCAAGGTGGGACCGGGACCCGCTGATTTGAACAGGTGGCCTCAGGATGAGACTGGAGATTGACAGCCTGTCGGACTTGGGCCTGACAGGCTGTTAGGGCAGTTGTCACGACCGGTGACGGGACGCTGCCACGCAGGCTTGGGACCCGTCCCGAACTCGTGTCGTCGTGGCAGCCCCGGCCGGCTGCCCGACCGCCACGTCACCATCGCGAACGCATGGCGGGGTTCCTTCCATCGGGTCATGGCACCGAATACGGGTGGTAGGCAAGGGGCTGCGTGCGAGAGCAGGTCTCCTGCATCCTGTAACGACGCAGGATCGAGCATTCCCATGCAGGAATTCGGCGGTGCTCCGGCATCGAACGCATCCGGTCACTTCCTGACCACTGGTACAAGGCCTTCAGAGCTAGGTCGTTCAGGCCAATATGACACATAAATTCGCCGATCAACCATATATAACAATTTTACCAACGACCGCCTTCTCTCTCTAACAACATGATAACTAGCAGGTATTTCAGGCCATGTTAAACCTATGTCGCGACATTATGGTTGTATGAGACGAGTGTTCCGAGAAACGATTGTTGCACTGGGGAAGTAATCGGTAAGGTTTTCCTGGTGACACTGCAAATGGCGCATTTCATGTTGTTCAGGAGTATGTGGGCCTATAGGCAACAGTTGGCTCCCATGGAATACCTGGTAGAATACCTGGTAGTAATTTTGCCTCACCAACGGGAATCAGTGCCATCACACGCCTCTCACGGCGCCTTATGTCGCTTGTCGGCCCGAGGACATGACACCATGACCGGCCCGACGGAAGCTAGGCGCAAGGCCCGCACCATCATGGCGACCGACAGCGAGTGGGCGCGGATCCGAGAGAGTGCCGATGCCGAAAGACATGCCGATCTCGCGCTACGTGGTGCTGAGCCTGCTGAGCACCAGCGAGAGCCAGCCGCCGCCGCACCTGCCGCTTGAGATCCAATGGCGCATGGCGCGGGACGTGCTGGTGCTTTCACGGATCGAGAAGCACCGCTTCGAACGGGCTGGCGAGGAGGAGACCTGGCAGACAATTTGTGAGGCGGTCGAAGCGCTTCTCGAAGCGGAGGAGGTGCAGGAATGAGACGTTCCCAACAGTACAGCGTGAGCTGCACGCCGAGCGACTGGGAGACGATCAGCGCACGCGCGAAGGCTGCCGGCATGACCATCTCGCGTTTCGTGGTGAGCTGTGCGCTGGAAGACGAGGACGACATGCGCCTGGCACTCTCCGAACAGGACCAGCGCGATCTTCTCAACCGGGTGAACCGGATCCTCATTACCCTGAACGACCTGATGGCGCCCTTGCCGGGGACCGATATCGCGGCGCGCGAAGCCATGGCGGTCCTCTGCCTCGAGGTGCAGGAACGGCTCGGACGTCATGACGCCTGAGCCGGGAACCGTCGCCGCCACGGCAGCCGGACCTCTTCGGATCCTGAAGGAGGACGGACCATGACCGGCGAACGCAGGAAGGAGACCGTCACCATGCATTCGGTCTCCTGCACGCGCCTCGAGTGGGAGCGCATCCGCGAGTGCGCCCGTCGCGAGGGTCTCACCATCTCGCGCTTCGTGGTCAACCGGGCTCTTGAGAGAGACCCGTCGCCGAACCTGCGCAACCCGCCGCGCCTCGTGCTGAGCCAGGAGGAACAAAGGGCCATGCGCGATACCGTCGCGGAACTTGCCGAGCGGCTCGACGCGTTCAGGGGTGATGGCGAGACTCCCGGTTTCGGGGACGTGGCGCGAATCCTCTTCGAGCTCAAGCTCAACGAGATGACGCGGACCGGACGTCACGCAACCATGACACGCCTGCTCGAGGCGGTGGCGCGTCAGCCGTGCCGCACGCATGAGCGAGGACGTCTACCAGCGCAACCGCCTGACCTCACATCCTGAAGCTGAAGTCGCGGTCGCGCCCGAAGCGCTGGCGCTGACGGGCCTCATGGTCGGCCATGACCGCCGCCATGGCCTGCCTCTCGGTTTCGGTCACGCCTGAACCCGCAATCGCATCCTGGATGCGCGGCATGAGGCGCTGTGCCTCGTCGAGATCGAACGGGCTTACTCCCTGACGCTCCGCCTCCTCCAGCACACGCTGCCAGGCGGCACGCACTTCGAGGACCTCGTTCCGCGCGGCACGAACTTCTGCACATTCGCGCAGGAACGCCGACGCGCTCTCGCGCGCCGTTGGTCTCAAGTTCGGGTCAGCGGTGAGATTCCGTGCCGGCGCTTCGAGACGCGGCGGAATCGGCGCTGTACAGGCGGGCAGAGCACGAATTGACCGGAGGCCGGGCAAGGGCTGCCGTCGCGTTTCTCGACCGTGCGCTTCTGCAGGGGCGGGCGGGAATTCCGGAAGGCAGATTGCAGGGCCATTTGATCCGGGCCCGGGCGCACTTGGCGGAAGGTGATCGCGAAGCATGCGCCGGGGATGTCGAGACCGCGTTGTCGATCCTTCCCGGACTGAACATGTTGCCGAGGGACGTGCTGGAGGCCTTGGGCCGGAGAAGATGTGCGATCTGATCAAGTCGTCGCCGGCCGGCGATCTCCTGCTTCCGCTGAGTACGGCCCTGGAGCGGGAACTTGGGTTGGAACCGAGGGTGGCCAGGGGAGTCGAAGAGATTGCCGAAGACATACGCCGGGAATTGCTTGACTGGCGGAAAAGTGAGGCTTAGCGGCGGAGGGCTTGATCGTTTCGGCCATGTGGAGCACGTACGTCCGCTGCGATCGTTTCCTGCAGTTCTCGGCGGGTGTCGTCAGGACTGGAGGAGTGATGCGCTGAGGCAAGACGACTTGCCTCTGATCGCCTTACTTGCGGCCTTGACCGGGTCAGCTACCTAGCTATATAGTTAGCTAACTGCTCCTCGACCAAGGTGGAAGGCCATGTACGTCGTCAATGTCCATCAAGCCAAGACCGAACTTTCCCGATTATTGGCACGGGTCGAGGCCGGCGAGGATGTCTTCATCGCGCGGCGGGGCGAGCCCGTTGCGCGTCTCGTCGCGTGCAAGGCGCCGATCAAGCGTCAGCCCGATGTCCTCAAGGGGAAGATTGTCGTTCCCGATACCTTCTTCGACCCCCTGCCAGAGGACGAGCTGACGGCGTGGGAAGGCCGGTAGCGGTGCTGGTATTGCTGGACACCCATGCGTTTCTCTGGTGGATCGCAGATAGCGAGCGCCTTTCCGGTGTGGCACGCGAGGTGATCGCGGACGAGTTGAACGACGTCGTGATCAGCGCTGCGTCCGCCTGGGAGATCTCCACCAAATTCCGGATCGGCAAACTGCCGGGGTGCGAGGTCGTCGCGGTCGATGTCGCGGGCCACATCGCCGGGCAGGGTTTCGTGGAATTGACGATCGACGTCGCCGATGCCGAACGCGCAGGGCGCCTGCCCGGGCCGCATCGCGATCCCTTCGACCGGATGCTCGCCGCTCAGGCTCTGGCGCGCGAATTCCCCGTCGTTTCGGTCGATCCGGTGTTCGACCGTTTCGGCGTCATTCGGCTGTGGTGAAGCGTGCGTCCTGTAACTACTCTCCACTTCCTGCTAGAGTTGCGACTGCCGATTTCCCGTGCGTTGCTGGAAGCGCCAGTACACCTCCACCGGCAAGACAAATAGAATTTCCACATCACGCGGCGGACGGACGCGCGTGAACTTGCCCCAGGAGCCGATCAGAATTCGGTGTACAGTATCGTCCCGAATGTCCCAGTAGGGGCGCGGTTCAGGCAGGAGACGATGCCCTGATGCTTGACCTCTCCATCTTTCGCCTGATCCTCGGTGATCTTCAGATTTTCCAGGAATGTCTGAAAGCGCGGTCGGACGCAGTACCAGCGATACGGCCGGCCTAGAGCAAGCGGGGGAAGTCCAGTCCCCAGTCCGCTATATAAGTTCATCAACCCGCCACCTCACGGCCCCATGCCGAACTGCCGCCGGACCTCGCCGGTCCCAACGAATTGCGAGAGCAGTCGGTAGTTCTGCCTCTCGTACCGAACCTTGCCTGCGATGATTGCCGGATGAACTTGCAGCGCGTTGGCAAGATTCATCACGGCCATGGTCGTCGGCCGATCCTGTACTGCGCTCGCTTCCCAAACCGTGCGCGGGATGAGCGCTTCTTCCGCCCATTCGTCCGCCTGTGCCTCCCTGGGATCTTCTCGTCTTCCATCGAGTTTGCGTAGCGTGAAGTCGTCGACAAAGGCTTCCCCCCTGTCGCTGTCCAAATGTCGGCCCACATGGGCCAGCTCGTGCAGCAAGCAGAACCAGAAATTGTCGATTCTGTCGTAGCGCAGAGTGAGTCCAATCACCGGCCTGCCATCACCGAGCCGTAGGGCCACTCCGTCGAGATACGTCTTTGGCAAGTGCCGTTCGATCACCAACGGAATGCCATGCTTGGCCAGCAATTCCTTCGCCAGCCGCGGGCCGTCTTCGGACCAACTCAGCCGCGCGATCTTCGTCAAAAAGTCCAAAGTTACAGTGCCACGCTCATAGTCCGCTTTCAGGCGATCCTCGTTGGCTCTTGCAAGGACCTGCCAGCACCACGCCTTGAGCGCATGGGGGTCCATTTTGGCATTCGCACGAACATGGTCGTTCTTTCGGTAGAGCACAGCGCCTGCGACATCCAGCCCCCCTGCGCGATTGATCAAATCTCGCATGATCTGGTCAGCGCATCCGGCTAGATCGGGTCCGTCCGGAATCCAGCCCAACTTTGCCATCGACTTGACGGGAAACCGGCTCCATTCGATATTGGCCAGCGGATCGTCGAGATCGACATCCGGTTTCTGCAGCAGCACGTCCGCCGGAATCCCGAGATGCTCATGCAGTGCGCGCGCCATCGGCATGGTGATCGTACGCTTACCGGAGAGAACCTCAGAGACCTTCGCGCGGCTTCCGATGAACGAGACGAGATCACGGGGGCGTAGACCCGCCTGTTCCATACGAAATTCTATCGCGGCGATCGGATTCGGATATCCCATCGGCACATGTTTGCTTTCATACAGTTCAACGAGATCGACCAGGATATCGAGCTCATCGCCCTCCGGCCTGTCGGGTTCCATATCCATGAGCTCGGAGATCCGGGCCAACGCCGCCTCATAGTCCCCTTCGGACCGAATTGGCTTGATATTGGCCATCTCACACCTCCTCCACGTTTATAGCGTCATACTCTGCATGTGTGCCCACGAAGCGTACGTAGACGACGCGGTACGGGTAATTGATTTTCACTACGAGTCGGTAGTCGTTGCCCTTGATGTTGAAGATCACCCGGTTGTCGCCAACGATGCTCGCGCTACCGTACATCTCCTTTAGGCTGGCCGGTGTTTCCCAATCCGCTTGCTTCACTTCCCGATACCAAGCGAGAAGCGGTTCTTCGGCATCTGAGTGACGCTCCCAGAACTCCCGGAGCGTCTTCTTGGCGATGATCCGCATAGGGTACCTACACCGGTCCCATTTTCGTATCAAGTACACTGTTCCCAAAACAGGAACATTTCTCTACCGGGACACAGTTTCCCATGTCAAGCAATTTGGCTCAGCCAAAAGATCCCTCTGGCGAGACGGGAACACCTTGGAGGGCGGATGCTAGGGATCAGAGTGGGCGATCGGTGGTTGGGGAAGGCCGGCTGGTCTTGCCGTTGCCGGATACAGTTCCGGAGCTTAAATCGCTGGTGGTCCGCGTCCAGGTGCGAGGCCACATAGGGCCGGCTGCCAACGACTGAAGATGGTGCGGGGCAAGTTGACAGTCCGGCTCAACGCCTAGACGCCGGCGGGCCGGGTCCCATTACCTGTATTGGCCGACATGCCGGCACCTCAGCGTAGGTGCCCAAAACGAGTCCAGCTTTGTGGACATGCTCGACGAGGCAGCTCCACAAGTCGAACAAATTGCTACACCTGCGCTCCTTTCCTAGCCCCTTCGGACCTTGCCATTTGCCAGGGTTTGAAGTACTCGCCCGAAAGGTCGACGACCGGCCCATGGCTCGCTTGGCTGCCGCTGGAATTGCTGGAGCGGCTTCCCGGGGCGCCCCTCAAAGCCCTGCCCCTGACCTTCGGCCGCCAGCGCTACCGCACCGTGTTCGTCGCCCGGCGTTCCGCCGAGGAACTGGCACCGTTTCGCCAGCTGGCGACGGCGGTGCGCGATGCCGCGCTGGCGCGCGACCGGCGGACCTAGGGAAGTGAGCAGTGGGTGCCCCGCGGCCAGGTGGTTCGATGCCATATTGAGGACGGCGAGACGGTCATCGACATCGACGGCGAGCAGCTCGGTCTAGCCGCGTTCGGCCGAATGCTGCGGGTCTGCGCCGGCTGGGGGATGCGCATTGCCTTCGTTGACGGGGACGATGTGACCGACGAACTCGAGATCGTTGTGAGGGATCCAGACGACGATGTGGCGAACGGGCAGTAGCCTCTTGCGTGGTACGTGATGAGCCTGACGCCCACAAAGCAAGTACGATCAGCCAAGACCAGCAATTCCTTGGTCAGCGTGTTGTTCGGCGTGCAGATTGGACGCGGATAGGATTGGCAGCCTATTGATTCCCTTTGATTCCTAGGAATCACACGACGCCGCCGAACAGCACCTAGTGCCACTTACAGCCCAATTTGACATAGAATCCGCTTTGCGAATGCCCTTGCGTACCCAATTCGGCGAATGGCACGTCCAATGACAAAGACGGCTTAGCATCGGTCGGCTCGCCTCAGCTTCTCTTAGTTGGGGGTCCCGTGCATGATCGCCCGCTTCAACAGCAGACGAGGATGTTTCCCTTGAGACTAAAGTCAGCCTGCCTCCCGACGCTAAGCTCATTGTCCTGTTGTGACCGAACGGTTGCGGCAAGTCCTCACTGTTCGACGCATTCCAGAGGCAGCTCAAGGTCAGCCAGTTCTTCGGAATGAGCGACGAATTGAAGAGATACTATCGGCGTACGACGTCGGGCCGGTCGCGGAGACCGAGGAGGTCCGACTGGAATTCCACGGCGCCAACCCGACCTCCGAAGCGGACCTGAAGAAGAGCCTCTACCTTCGATCAGCCTATAGGCATGATCCGTCCTTCCAGAACACGACCATTGAATCGCCAGCGGATGTACTGGACAGGCATGCCGTCCGCCGGCTGACCGACACGGATCAGACCGTTCCAAACAACTATCAGAGGATCATTTGGCGTCTTCTGGCGAAGGTGACCAAACCCGGGCTGATGACCGACGACATCATCGCCGAGGTGAAACGGATTTTGCCGGCTTCTCCCGCACCCCGCGGTCACGCACCCTGGGGCAGCGCACCGCGACCGGCCCGATGCCTGTTTGAACCTGGCAATTGCGATGAAGGCCGTGATCTCCATCTCAACGGCTCGCGTCAGGCGACGCTGCGCTGCCGGGCGCAAGACCGCCGTCAAGGGATCTTCCGAAAAAGACCCTGGATGGCGGAGCTCATCAACTCTATCCTCACTCATGACCTATCCTTGTCCTTCTGGGAATCGGCGACTCGGCATCGTCAGGTTACGCCGCCTTCAATTCATCGCGTCACTCACTTTCGGGTATGGCTCACACGGCATAGGACGATGTCATGACACGTGACTCCCGTTACGACATCCTGTTCGAACCGGTCAGCATCGGGCCAGTCACTGCACCAAATCGATTCTTCTCTGTCCCCCATTGTTCGGGGCTTGGCTATCGCTTCCCGAGCGAAACAGCCCAACTGCGCGGTACTAAGGCAGAGGGCGGATGGGGTGTCGTTTGCACTGAGTTCTGCGAGATACATCCTTCGTCAGAAGCCCTGCCCTACTACGAGAACCGTCTTTGGGACGACAGTGACATCCCTCGCAACGCCCTCGTGGCGGATGCCGTTCACAGGCATGGCTCATTGGCAGGCGTGGAACTCGGGCATGGTGGCCTGGTATGTGCGAACCCCTATAGTCGTCAGGCACCGCTTGGACCGTCGTCCATACCGAACCTTTATCCCGGTGTTCCTACCCACTCCAAAGCGATGGACAAGTCCGACATCAAGGACTTGAGGCGATGGCATCGTGAAGCATCACTGCGCGCCAAGAAATGCGGATTTGACGTTGTCTACGTTTATGCAGGGCACAATCTTTCGGTACTTCAGCACTTCATCTCGCGACGGTACAATCACCGCACCGACGAGTATGGCGGAAGTTTGGAGAACCGAACGCGCCTGCTCAGAGAGATAGTCGAGGACACGAAGGAGGCCATAGGTGACACATGTGCAGTCGCCCTTCGTTTCTCCGTCGACGAGGTAATCGGCGATGATGGAATCACCTTTGACAACGAAGGCCGCGAGGTCGTCGAGATGCTGGCGGAACTCCCGGATTTGTGGGACGTTAACGTTAGCGACTTCAGCAACGACGCGCTGACCTCTCGGTTTGGCGAGGAGGGCTCGCAAGAGCACTACGTTTCCTTCGTCAAGAAAGTCACGACCAAACCCGTCGTCGGGGTCGGCCGATTTACGTCGCCTGACACGATGCTATCCCAGATAAATCGAGGCATTCTTGACTTCATCGGCGCAGCTCGACCATCGATTGCCGATCCGTTTCTGCCCAAGAAGATCGAAGAGGGTCGACCGGACGACATACGAGAGTGCATAGGATGCAATATCTGCATCAGTGGTGACATGTCGCATTGGCCGATGCGCTGCACGCAAAATCCGACAATCGGCGAGGAATGGCGGCGCGGCTGGCACCCTGAGAAAATTGGTGCCAAGAACTCCGATGATAGCATTCTTATCGTTGGTGCCGGTCCCGCCGGATTGGAGGCTGCATGCACCCTGGGTCGACGCGGCTATACGGTGACACTGGCCGAAGCGAGCGATCAACTGGGAGGGCGAGTCACTCTGGAATCCCGCTTGCCCGGGCTTTCAGCCTGGGCTCGGGTACGTGATTACCGTGAACATCAGCTGAGCAGGCTTTCCAACGTTGAGGTCTATCGCTCGAGCTCGTTGACCACGCAGGATGTCTTGGATTTTGGCTTTTCCCGGGTGATTATTGCAACCGGCGCAAAATGGCGGCGAGATGGTATCGGCCCGTCTCGTCATCGGGCGATCCCAGGCGTAGACGAGAGCACTGTGTTTACACCGGATGATGTTATGAACGGCGTGGAAATCAGCGGTCCGGTCATCGTTTTCGATGATGATCACTACTACATGGGCGGAGTGTTGGCAGAGAAACTGCGGCGAGACGGACTTGACGTCACTCTTGCCACGCCACATGTCGAGGTGTCCCACTGGACTCAAATGACCCTGGAACAAGCTCATATTGTGGGTCGTTTGTTTGAGCTTGGAATCGGCATCGAAACTGTTACGGGCATTGTCTCGATCGGTGATCGTGAAATTGAGATGTCCAACTTCCAATCGGGGAAGCATATGAAGATGGAGTTGGGATCTGCTGTTCTGGTGACAGCTCGTCTTCCCGACGATCGCCTGTTTCAGGACCTGAACTCATCGGCAGAACGGCTCGCAGATGCCGGAATAGTTTCATTGGATCGCATAGGGGATTGCGAAGCCCCCGGCATCATTGCCGCAGCCATTCATGCAGGACACTGTCTGGCTCGGGAATACGATGGATCGTTGAATGAGAATGTTCCGTTTGCCAGAGAACCCGTCATGCTCCCTTAATCCCGACGCATTGACGTCCTTCTGCTCGATCACAGGTAGAAGAACTGACAAGAAGCCGGAACGATACGCCGTTCTCTTCTTCCCCTCGCGTTGTCCCGTCGACGGATTTGAGAGCTTTTCGTCGCGAGGATGGAAGAGAGAAAGAGCAGGTGCGCCCGGGATCAGATTATTGGCGTTCTGTTTGGTCAGGAGGCTGACGCAAAGACGGACGAGCTTTGCCGATGTAACGGGGAGCTATGCCCGAAGGTTGGTGATGCGATGATTTGAAGGCGGGGTATTCTGACGATGCCGAGTCGCCGATTCCCATAAGAACAAGGATACGCCTTGAGTGAGGAAGGAGTTGCTGAGCTTCGCCATCCAGGGTCCTTTCGGAGTATCCCCTGACGGCGGTCATGCGCCCGGAAGCGCAGCGTCTCCTGGCGCAAGCCGTTGAGATGGAGGTCACGGACTTCATCGGCTGTGTAATGAAGCCTTGAATGGAGAGTTCTTCCACACTACCATAGAGGCTCGTGCCCTCATCGAACGATGAGCGGCGCCACCATCACGTGCCCGGTCCACATGACAGCCTGGAATAATGGCGGTTGGCGCGGGATAGGATCTTCACACCAGGCTAAACAGTTTTTTCATTAAGACGAGGATAGCAGGCGACAGCGAAAATTGACTTTGATGACGGGAGGACATCGATGAAACATCATACAGGCACATCTATCACTGACACATCCGGTCTGCGTCGTAGGATCACGGCCCTTCTTGGTACCATTGTTCTCGCGTTGGGAAGCTACACCCTGTTATCAGCATCGGTTCTCGCAGAGGAAGCGAAACTGTTCTCTTGGGGTGGTTATGACATGGAAGGATTTCATGGCGCGTACGTCGCAAAGCATGGCGAAATGCCCATCGTCTCATTCTTCACCGACGAAGACACTGCTTTTGTCAAAGTGAAATCGGGATTCAACCCGGATGTTACGGCAATCTGCACCAACGAGATTCCCCGATGGCGAGACGCTGGTCTTCTGCAGACGATCGACGAAGGCAGGCTGAGCAACTTTCCCGAAATCATCAGCTCCCTGAAGAACGTCTCTGGCTCCGTCGTGGATGGTGAGCGGTGGTGGGTCCCTCTTGATTGGGGCAATACGTCAGTCACCTACAGGACCGACCTTGTAGACATGGAAGAGGAAAGCTGGGGTCTGCTGTGGGACGAGCGTTACGCGGGTCGCCTTAGTATGTGGGACAGTATCACCGATGGCATGGCGATCGCGCCAATCTACGCGGGCATTGACCCCTATAACATGACCTCGGAGGAGGTTGCCGAGGTTCGTGAACTGCTCGTACAGCAACGACCGCTCCTCCGGTTTTATTCCGGCGACAAGACTAGCATCGAGCAAGCTCTTGCGTCCGGTGAGTTGGTGGCTGCCGTTACGGCGACTGATTCCTATATTAAGCTCAAGTCGGCTGGTGTGTCGGTAGCCTTCCTTCGCCCCAAAGAAGGGATCATGACGTGGTCATGCGGTCTGGTGCTGATGAAAAACGCTGAAAATCTTGACAAGGCCTATGACCTTATGGACAGCATGATCAGTAAGGAGGCCGGCGTGTCCGAAATGCGAGCGTTTGGCTTTGGCCATGCCAATGCCGAGGCTTTCGGTATCCTCACAGACAGTGATCTGGAAGCTGTCGGGCTGCCTCGAGACCCGGAAACACTCCTGGGTAGCGGCATACTGCAACAGGCATTCGTGAACCGGGACGAATTGGTGACGATGTATGATGATGTAATGTCTGGCTTTTGACGCGCGATCTTCGTGGGGATAAGCGGCTGAAATCGCAGATCCCGGTTGCGTGTCCATCTTCCGTGACCCGGCGATCGGCCGAGAGACGCAGCAGACATCGGGCAAGAAAGGGTGCATCGAGGCACAGGGTCGCGCTCGTTCAGAAAACCTCAGCGCCATGAACCTGATTTGCGCTCACCAATCCACATTCACATTCTTCTTTAGCGGTTGGTCCCACAACGTGACCCCTGTTCCCGACAGCATTCAGCAGGGATCGTGAACCGAAACGGCTGAACGACAGGTCATGATTTCCTGCGACCGTGGAACTTGACCGGTTCGCCGGGATAACGAATGCCTATTGTCGATACGGTCCCGCCTTCATCGCCGTCGCAGACCAGTTCCATCGACCATTCGGTCCAAAAGAATGCGTTGGGTGCCATGGCAAAGAGACGTGATTGATGGATGGGGAACAGCTCGCCGTCAGATTTCAGTCCTTCGGTCATCAGGATGCCGTCTTCATTTCGAATGGTGAGTTCGACCGGGGTGTCCACCACGCCGTCGAAGACGAATGTGCCGGTCATTCCGGCTGCGGTCACCGGATCCGGATCGCACGTCGTACGCTCCAGAGACTTCGGCAGACGGAGATCGTCGAGGGCTATCGTAGGGGTGTAGAAAACGGCATCCCATGCGGACCCGCTGTGCAGCGGCTGATAGTAGACCGCGGACCGGTCCGGCTTTTCCCGGTCGAGCCATGATCGAGCCGCCGGTTCGTCGACTGCTCGCAGGTCCAGCAGAAAGGAACGCGGCCCCACCTGGGCAAGCGCAGACTGAAAGCTGCCTTCCCGTGCCCGGTCTCCGGGGATCAGGCTTTCATCGCTGGTTCCAGCGATGACGACAAACTGGTTCTCCCCGAGCCGTGCTGACAGATGTTGCCCCATTGTCGATAGGGGAAAGCCTGTTTCCCGGGCGAAGACTTTCTGGATATGAATGTTGTGGGCTCCGACCAGCAATCGAGCCGACGGACCTTCGCGCCTGAGGATCCATAGCAGTTGTTCGGCCATGCAGGCGTCGCGCATGTTCCACCAGATCCGGAAGGACTCATCGGGTTTCTCGTGGACAGCACACAACATGGCGCTGATCTCTCGGGCGATGATCGCCGCTCGCTGCGCCCAATCAAAGGCCTCGAAACTCGATCGTTCGATGTAGTGTGCTGCCTCAATCTGCATACGGGTTTCAAGGCGGTTGAGGCCCCGTGCCAGTTCAAGGATATCTTCCCTCTTCACCTCGGTCACCTTATCAAGCGTCACGGACCCGGCGAGAGGCAGGAGCGTATCGCTGATTTCGTCAGCAAAATCGGGATGGGTTTCTCGAAGATATTCGTGGACAGAGGAAACGGCTGTTTGCGTGCCGGACCAGCCCTGGCTTCCGTCCATGCCATAGAAGCGCAGCTTGTCGCCCTTGGAGCAGCGCTCATTGCGTTCCCGCATCCAATCCACCACGGACTGCGTGCCGCCCCAAAGACCGAAGGTCGAATCGATGCCCAGATGGGCACGATCCCTGTCATGGTGACGGCCCAGCACGTAGTCGTAGGTACTCTTTGCCTCGACGACTCCTGCTTCGAACACGAAGGTGGTGAAGCCGTGATGGTGGACGAGGTGTCGAAAGAGTCGGGAACGGAACCGACTGAATTCACCTGCGTAGTGTTGGCTTTCGCCCATGCCCACGATGCGCGCGTCGCCGATGATCGAGGCGATGTCCTGGAGTGTGCCGTCGGCGGTGTCCCCTTCGACGGCAATCGCCAGCCGGCGTGCGCAGGCCAGGAAGGATTCAAATTGACCGTTGGTCATCGGAAGAGTTCTCCTTGGATTTTCTTCCGGTCCACCCAGTGTACCTGCAATGTCGGGCGCTCACTCTCAAGGAGGTGTGGTGATGCGCACGCACTGCGGCGGGGCTTAAGCTCCTGTCCAACCCTCGACGGCGACACAGCGAGCAGGAGATCCGTCGGCTCCCTTGATTTTCATGGGGAATCCGATGAACCAGAAACGATCCGACCTCACGGCGGACAGGTTCCGAACCGGCGCAATCATTGGAATACCGGCGCTGAGGATCACACCATCCGGCAACTCCTCCGGAGGGACGCCGCCCGACACGTCAATTCCTGGGTCGACGAACATCGGTGCATCCCAGACAAAACACCTGATTTGCTGTGCAACCAACCAGTGGGCAGCTTCGAGCGACAGGTGGGGAGTGTCCGAAACGAAGTTGCCGTCATACCAATGCCTGCTCCAACCCGTTTCGACCACGGCAATGTCGCCGGGACGGAGCGCCTCGGCGGCGGCCAGCAGCCGCTCTTTCGTCACCACCGCAGCAGGGTCGACATCGCCGATGCGGAGAAGCGCCGCAGGACCGAAGAAGCGATCGAGTGCGATCGTATCGGCAAGGTCTCCCCCGGAGATCAGATGGCCCGGTGCGTCGAAATGGGTTCCCATGTGCGAACTGATGGTGATTTCCTGGACCGCGAATCCCTCGTCCTCGAAATTGGTCACCGGCCGCATCCTGAAATGCGGAAACTCGGGACCGTAACGCCACATGCCATCCTCGAAGGGTCCGGTCAGGTCGATCAACTTCATCGCACTCTTTCCCGGACTAGGACGACCGTAGCGGGGCGGCAAGCAACACCGCTTTTCTGCCAAACGAGGGATTGGCCCGGCGTGTTGAGATGCGATGATGCACGTTCAGGCCATCTAGAGACCCGCGTCGAGTTTCACGCCTTCTATCAACCGGACATACGTTTCATGGAGTTCGCCGGACATGGGGCTCGCGACTGAAGAACGCCTCAACAGATCGAACGGGTCGCCGCCGAATGCATCCGAAATGGCTTCCTGTGATGCCAACGCGAAGGATTCGGCGTTCGAATGACCGACGCCCCACTCGTTGATGAGGTAGCGTCCAGCCTCCGGGGAAAGCATCGCATCCATGAAATCGTAAACGAGCGACTCGTCCGCATCACCGGTGTTCGTCCAGGCGATTCCACAGATCCATGCGATCGGACCTTCCCTCGGAGCTTGCATGTAGCCCACCGGTACGCCGTCAGCCTTGAGTGACAGATAGCTGAAATTCCAGCCGTAGGCGGCGACGATCTCGCCGGACCGCAGGGCCTGCTCCATGGCTGCAGGGTCGATGAAGTAGAAGCGCAGAAGCTCGGACTGTTTCAGAAGAACTTCACGGCATTGTTCGAGCTCGTCGTCGGTCATCGACCACACGTTCTCGATTCCCAGCGTCATCGCCGCGACGACAACACTGGAATCACCGCCGTACATGCCGATCCTGCCCTTGTAGCGCTCGTCGAAAAGAAGCTGCCAGGTTTCCTCCTCGCCATAGCTGGGATCGACCAAGTCGGTGCGGTAGATCACGGAAGACGTCAGCCAGTCGAAAGGCAGGAAAACCACGTCACCGTCGATCACGACTCCATCGGTCGTGCGCAACTCCGGTATCACATCGTCCCAGCGACTGAGGCGGGACACGTCAATCGGACGGATGATGCCGGCATCTCGATACTTGCCGCTGATGAAGGTGCACGGATGCATGAGATCCGCAGGAAACCCGGAACGGACCTTGGTGAGGGCCTCTTCCTCGTCGCCCTGGAAGGTGTAGTTCACGTTCGCACCGTGCTTGTTGATGTAGTCCTGCCAAAAGACGGGTTCTTCGTAGCCTGCCCAGGTAATGTAGTCGATCTCGCCCTCAGCTCCGGCCGCGCGGCGGATGGGACCTGCAGTGACCGCCAGACCGGCTGCGGCCATTGCCGCAAGAGTTTCACGTCTGCTTACGCGTCCATCGATGGCCCTCTTCAGAAGATCACCACTTGTCGATTTGTTCATGTTATTCCCCTCCCTCGTGATTCGACCCGTCGTTAAAGAGTCGAAACTCCTTGCGTGGCTTTGGCACCCTTAGTGCTGATGCAGCGCAATTTTGCCAGGATGGCGGCTGTCTGCTCCCTGTTGGTTTGTTCCGAATCAACGTTTTCGAACAATCCGGCACAACCATTCCCTCGAGAACGACGAAGTTTGACTGCGACAAACGAGGATCGCATGAGAAGACCGACTCGTTCAAGGCATGACAGTCGAGGAATGGTCTTTCGATCCGACCGTTCTGCCGTGCCCGAGGGCGAGGGCGTCGTTGTGGTCTCCGGTGTCGATCGCGGCCGGTTCGGGACCGTCGCCGTCGAAGAAGTCGTCTGGCCAGCGGCGGCGGCCTGGCATGGGACTCATGGCCCTTCTTGTTGACGACCTCCATGCCGATCCGGGCTTTCGCCGGAAACTCCGGAAAGTCTCGCATCCCGGCATCGCCGTCGGGCCGGGCTTCAGCTATCTCGCAAGTGGCTGATGCCGAGACTGGATCCCGGTATCGCCGTCGACGGATATCGGCGAAGCCGGTTCCCCACTGTTCACCGAACAGTGAACAACAGGTTTCGTTGGTTGCAAGTGACGGCAACGGGGCCGCAGGCCTGTTCGAGTTGAGCGCAGCTGAGTTACGCCCGGATTGTATCGTCCACGATCTTCAAATCACCCGCTGTGTGAATGCCGGGCGCGGTCCAGGCGGTTTCTGCCGTTGCCATCCCCTCCCGCATTCGTCCTTCCATCGCAGCGGAATGGAACTGGCCCTCATTTACCGCTTAATGAACATGGTACGGATCATCTTCATATGTTGATGTGCCGGCCATTGCTTGGTGGCCGGTCACGCCGGACGAACACGTGATCAGCCGCACATCATCCCATGCACTTTCGATGAGAATGTATCGTCGTTACGGCTCCTTGATCAGGCCATGGAAGGAGGCGGCTGGCCGGCCCGTGTCATACGATTCAAGGGTTGGCGCCACCTCGCTGCAGCGCGACGAAGCCCTGCCGAATCGCGGATGGAACACGCAGCCTGCCGGAGGGTTGAGCGGACTCGGGGCTTCGTCCTCCAGCGGCCTGAGACGCTTTCGCTGTGCCGGGACTGGGATAGAAATCCGACGGGTTCGCGTCGTGGGCATCAAAGGCCGAAAGCTTGACGACACGCCGCGTGCCATTGCGCCGCGCCGCGTCGATCGCCAGGCTCTCGAGGCCTGCCTGGCAGGGGCCGGCGGCACAGGCAAGGTACATGACATCGATTCCCTCGAGTGCCGCATCCATTGCCCGGGGGATCGTCGAAAGCGCCCTGGACCCACGAGATGCCCGGGATCTTGCGCGCCTTCGCAAGGTCACGAGCCATCGCTCTGGCAGCGATGTTCCTGCGCGAGAGTTCATCGACCACGATTGAGCGGACCTGGCCCGTGGCCGCGGTCACGAGATCCATCCCGTGCTCCGTTTGGCGGCCTCCCGGCGCCCGAAGAACAGCATTCGCACCTCCGGGCTGTTCGTCATGCCGGGACGATCGCGGTAGCTGAAGGTCGCGACATGGCGCGTTCGGCCACCCCCGACATCCGAGACCCGGTGGAGGAGGTGACGGCCGCCGAAGAGCATGAGTGCGCCTGGCGTGATGGGAACGGTCGAGACCTTCGAGCGATCGCCGGCGAGCACATGCTCGAGCCCGTCGTAGTCGTCGAAACCCTCGCCCCGCAGTCCCGGAACATACTCGAATTCCCCGCCTCGAAGCGGCGCCTGCAGCATCACGGAAACGGTAAACTGCGCCTCGTCGTAGTGCCAGCCATGGCCGTCTGCGTCATGCATGACATTGACGGTGATGGCGCCTACCGGATCCTTGAAACGAAAGAGGCGGTCGAGGCCCAGAACGCGCCTGAGGAAGTCGCTCAGGCCATCCCAGAGAAACAGGGTCCACAGCGCGCCATTCGCCGACAGCTGATCGCAACCCAGGACGTCAAGCCTGGTGTCCTGGCGCCGCCGGCGCGGATGTTCTTCCGGGAACGCGTCGTCGTCTGCCTCCAGATAGACATTGTGGTGATCATCGCAGCGGAAGGCCTCCGGGGAGAGTACCTCCGCTTCCCGGGCCATGGCTTCGACGGCACCGGGTTTCAGAAATCCGGGAAACAGGCAGACACCGTCCGTTCGAAATCGTTCCGCGGCCTCTTCGATCAGCGCTTCGGCGCGCGGGTCCGAGGGTTCGCCGAGCGAATAGCGTTCAAGATCGACGATGCCGTCAATGGAAATGTCGGTCATGGCAGGCGCACCCCGTTGAGGTCTCCAGCACATCGCGAAGGCACCCTGAAGTCAATGCCGTCCGAGCGGGACAAGGGCGTAGTCTCTCAGCATCGTGTAGACAGAACCGCTGGCGCTGCGATGGCTTTCGAAAAGCGCGAAGGATCCGACCTCGAACGGTGGTGACGCAAAGAGGCTGTTGGCCTCCACGAACCGTCCGATTCGCTCGGATGATGCACCCTTCAGTCGGGCAAGCGTGACGTGCGGATGATACTTGCGCCCGTCGGACGGGATGCGGAGCCGATGCAGGAGGCGCTCCATCCTGCGGTTGAGTTCCATCAGGTCGTGGTGGGGATGGACACCCGCATACAGCAATCGGGGATCGTTGCGCCTGGCGAAATATCCCACGCCGCTGGCCTTCAGCGAAAATGCGGTGTGGTTGGTCCCGGCCAGTGCGGTCGAGACCTCGTCGGCCAGGGAGTCATCTAGTTCGCCCAGGTAGCGCAGGGTGACGTGCATGCTCCCGGCCGGTATCCAGCGCGCACCCGGCACACCGCCACCGAGTGCGGCGAGCCTTTCGGCGATGGCCGCCGGCACGGCGACGGCGACGAAGAGCGGCGGAGTCACGGGGAAGCGCCTGCGCGGTCGAGAAGCCGGAGAACATATGGCAGTATCCTCTCGACGATCACGGCGATACCTTCGGCGTTGGGGTGTATGCCGTCCGCCTGGTTGAGTGACGGCACTCCAGCCACGCCATCGAGAAAGAACGGGTAGAGAATGGCACCATGAGTGTCGGCGAGTTCGGGATACATGCCATCGAAGGCTACGACGTATTCCGCACCGAGATTGCGCGGCGCGGCCATGCCGGCCAGCAGTACGGGGCTTCCCCGTTCGCCGAGCGCGCCAAGAATGCTGTCGAGGTTGCTGCGGCTCGAGGCCGGATCGGTTCCCCTCAGGGCATCGTTGGCTCCGAGTTCCACGATCACTGCATCGGCGCCGTCGGCGAGGATCCAGTCGAGACGTGCAAGGCCGCCGGCCGTGGTGTCGCCGGAGACACCGGCATCGACAATCCTGACATCAAGACCCTTGGCATCGAGGGCCGCCTGGAGCTGCGCGACAAATCCGTCCGCTGCGGGAAGGCCGTAACCTGCCGTGAGGCTGTCACCGAGGGCAAGAACACGCATCTCGTCGGCCGCTGCGGGGACCGCACTCATCAGCCCTGCGATCAGCGCGGCGCAACAGGAGCGCCGATGCTTCCGAGTGCGATTTTTCATGTCTGATCCTGTTGTCCGCCTGACCGGCCTCAATCTGAGACTCACCGGTGCCGCCGGTCCCGTCAACATACTCCATGATGTCTCCCTGGTCGTGGAGCCGGGCCAACATGTTGCCGTGATCGGGCCTTCAGGGTCGGGCAAGTCGTCGCTCCTTGCGGTGATCGCCGGACTCGAGCGGCCGACATCCGGATCTGTCGAGATAACCGGCAGGGATCTCTCACGTTTCGACGAGGACGCGCTGGCGCGGTTCCGCGGCCGTCACATCGGTATCGTCTTCCAGTCGTTCCATCTGATTCCGGCGATGACCGCGCTCGAGAATGTCGCACTACCGCTCGAGCTGGCGGGCGAAGCTGATGCAATGGTCAGAGCCGAAGGTGTGCTCAGGGATGCAGGGCTTGGGGATCGTACGGGCCATCTGCCATCCGAACTTTCCGGCGGGGAACAGCAGCGTGTCGCACTGGCCCGCGCACTCATCACGCGTCCGCCTCTTCTGCTTGCCGACGAGCCGACAGGCAATCTCGACGGCGATACCGGAACGATCGTTGCCGGGTTGATGTTCGATGTGGCCGAGGAAGCCGGTGCCACGCTGGTGTTGGTGACCCACAACCACGAACTTGCCGGACGCTGCGGACGCACGGTGATCATCGAGCAAGGCAGACTGCGGGAAGCAGGGTGAACCGGCTCGCCTGGAAACTTGCATGGCGCAACCTGCGCGGCGGCTGGCGCAGTTTCCGCCTGGCGGTCCTGGCTCTGGCACTCGGGGTGGCGACGATAGCGGGTGTCGGCAGTTTCGGTTCGGGACTTGTGGAGAGCCTGCGCGAGAATGGCCGCGTCATCCTGGGCGGTGACATCGCGGTGCGCACCACGATGATGACACCGACCACGGAACAGATCGAGTGGCTGGAGGGACGGGGCGAGCTTTCGAGGAGCGCCGATGTCTTTGCCATGGCGATCGCGTCCGGCCGCGATCCGATGCTGGTGAACCTTCGGGCTGTGGACGAACACTGGCCTCTCTATGGCGAAGCGGTCATCGAACCCGCCGTGACGATCGGGAGCGCGCTCGGGTCCGGCGCCATCGTCGATCGTGATTTCCTGGAGCGCACGGGACTCGTCATCGGCTCGACATTCTCCCTGGGAAACGCGGAATTCACTGTCTCGGCGCTTCTCGTCGATGAACCTGACCGTGCCAGCGCCCCGTTCCAGCTCGGTCCACGAGTCATCCTGTCGCTGGACGCGCTCGAGGAGGCGGGTGTCGCCGGTCCCGGCAGCCTCGTGCGGCACCTCACGCGCCTGAGGCTCGATGATGGGCCGCGCCCGGCGGACGTCGTGGCTGATCTCAAGCGGACCTTTCCGGATGCCAGATGGCGTGTCCGCAGCCACGACGATGCCAATCCCCAGCTTCGCCGGTTCCTGGAACGCCTGAGCATGTTCATCACGCTGGTGGGACTCACCGCCCTGCTCGTCGGCGGTATCGGCATTTTCAGCGCAGTCTCGACGTATCTCGCAAGGCAGGTCCCGACGATCGCCACGCTGAAGTCGCTGGGCGCCAGCGCACGGCTGGTCTTCACCATCTATCTCCTAGAGATCACCATCATGGCCTGCCTTGGCGTCGGGCTGGGTCTGGTTGCGGGCATCCTTCTGCCTTCGCTGGTCGGAGATCTGGCGGGCGATGCGCTGCCCGTGCCCGTCAGGCCGGGAATCCATGCCGGACCGCTGGTGCTTTCTGCCGCCTACGGATTCCTCGTCGCCCTGCTCTTCGCCCTGCCGGCACTTGCCCGTACCAGGGACGTTCCTCCCGGCGCGCTCTTTCGCGCTCTGGGTCCTGCCGGCAAGGCGATGCGCTGTCGCGACATGGCGGCGGTGGCATCAATTGCGGTTCTCGTGGCGGCAATCGCCATCGTGACCACCGATGATCACCGGTTTGCGGCCATTTTCGTGGCCGCGGCCGTTGTCGTCCTACTGCTGTTTCGCCTGGCCGGTCAGGGTTTCATGCGCCTGGCGCGTGCCGTCGGGCGGCCGTCCCTTCTCGCGTTGCGCATGGCGCTGGCGAATCTCCATCGTCAGGGCGCGCCGACGGTGTCCGTGACCGTGGCGTTCGGCATCGGCCTTACGGTCCTGACGGTCGTCGCCGGAGTCGAGGCCAATCTGCGCCACGAGCTCGGGGTGACGATCGCCCGGAAGGCACCGGCATTCTTCGTGATCGATGTCCAGCCCGATCAGATCGGCCCGTTTCTCGAGACGGTCGAGGCCCGCCAGGATGTCTCCTCGGTCCAGTCCGCTCCCAGCATGCGGGGCCGGGTGGTGGCCATCGACGGTGTTCCGGTGGGCGAGGCAGTGATCAGTCCCGATGCCCGATGGTCCGTCAACGGGGATGTGGGCGTGACCTACAGCGCAACTGCACCGGGAAATGCGGAAATCGTGGCAGGCGAGTGGTGGGCGGAAGATTACGCAGGACCGCCGCTGCTCTCCTTCGATGCCAATCTGGCCGCAGGCTACGGCATCGGCATCGGGGATACGCTGGTCGTGAACGTGATCGGCAGGGAGATCACGGCCACCATCGCCAACCTGAGAAAGATCGACTGGACGTCGTTGGGCATGAACTTCGTCCTGGTCTATTCGCCCGGACTTCTGGAGACGGCCCCCCATTCCCACATCGCGACGGTCTACGCCGATGCCGGCGCCGAGAACCCGTTGCGCCGCGAACTGGCCGGGAGATTCCCCAATATCTCGGTGATCAGCGTGCGCAATGTGCTGGACGACATCATGGAGGTTCTGGGAAGCGTCGACGCTGCAGTGGGCGGAATCGCCGCCCTGGCTCTCGTTGCCGGCCTCATCGTGATCGCCGAGTCCGTTGTGGCCGCGCAGCGTCGGCGACTGCACGATGCCGTGGTGCTGAAGGTTCTCGGGGCGACACGGCCCCTCATCATGACAACCTTCACGCTGGAACACCTGATCCTCGGGCTTGCGGCAGCGCTACCGGCAATGCTCGCAGGCACTGCCGCGTCATGGGCGGTCGTCTTTTTCGTGCTGGATCTCGCCTGGACCATGCCCTGGATGGCGACACTGGCACTTGCGCTCCTGGCGCTCTCGGTCTCGCTCGCCGCCGGGCTCGTGACAGGGTGGTACACGCTGTCGTTTCCCGCAGCGCCGGTCCTGCGCGCGGAGTAGTCGCAGCCTCCGGGAACCGGATTTCGCGGCAACGGACTTGACGAGTGCGGTAATGTTCACACATAACATCACAGTCGGCCGGGTCATCTTCCCGGCCGGCCCCGAACCAACAGACTGAGGACAAGAACATGGCTTTCGGCAACGCAGGACCGCGCTCCGCTGCGTCCACGCAGACGACCGTTGCATTCGATGAAGGTCTGCGGAGCTACATGCTGCGTGTCTACAACTACATGGGTGTGGCGCTCGCTATCACCGGCATCGTCGCCTTTGGCACAGCGCAGCTCTCGGTCGTCTCCACCGGGCAGGGGCTGATGCTCACCCAGCTGGGAGCGCTGCTCTTCACGACGCCGCTCAAGTGGGTCGTGATGCTGGCGCCTTTGGGGCTGGTGATTCTGTTCTCGGTCCGCCTTCACAAGATGTCACCGACCTCCGCACAGACCGTGTTCTGGATCTTTGCGGCCCTGATGGGACTGTCGCTGGCGACCATCTTCATCGCCTTCACGCAGGAGAGCATCGCCCGGGTCTTTTTCATTACTGCCGTGACCTTCGGAGCGATGAGCCTCTACGGCTACACCACCAAGCGTTCCCTGGCGGGGTTGGGCTCGTTCCTGTTCATGGGGCTCATCGGCGTCATCATCGCCTCACTGGTCAACATGTTCATGCAGAGTTCCGCGCTGCAGTTCGCGATCTCGGTGATCGGCGTCATCGTGTTCGTCGGCCTGACGGCCTACGACACGCAGCGCATCAAGGAAAGTTACAACGTTCACATGAGCGGTGCGATGGCGACGAAGTCAGCCATTCACGGGGCCTTGAGGCTCTATCTCGACTTCATCAATCTCTTCATCATGCTCATCCAGCTGCTCGGCGTCACCCGCAGCGAGTGACCCTCGAAATCAGCTGAACAGCAAGGCGGTCCGGCCCATCGTGGCCGGGCCGCTTTTCTGTTTCGGGCTTTGTGATATTCGACGGAACGTATCCGGCCACCATCAATCGAAGGTTGCGTGGTCCTCACCGGGTGATCGTGCCGCCATCGACCGTGATGGTCTGGCCGTTCACGAATTCTGATTCATCGGATGCCAGGAAGGCAGCGGTGCCGACAAGGTCCGAGGGCTCGATCAGACGCTTGACACTCTGGGACTGCAGGATCTGTGTTTCCAGTTCCCGGACCACTTCCGGGTTTGCCATCGAACGGGTCGCATCGGTGATGGTATATCCCGGAGCCAGCCCGTTCACCGTGATGCCGATTCCTGCGAGTTCCCGGGAGAGGGCGCCTGTGAGCGCCCATACGGCGCCCTTCGATGCGACATAATGAAGGAAGCCCGGCTTGCCCATGAAGATGACGTTGCTGGCGACATTGATGATCCGGCCGCTGCCACGGTGCCGCATGTGAGGTACCACCGCCCGGCACATCTGCCACACACCCTTGACGTTGACGGACATCACCTGGTCCCATTCCTCTTCCGTGATGTCCTCGAATCCCCTGATCTGGAGACCACCGTAGAACGCGGCGTTGTTGAGGAGCACATCGATGCTCCCGAAAGCCTCGAGCGCTGCCTCCGCGATGGCTCTGGAATCGGCAGCGGTCGTCACATCACCAAAGAGGCCGATCGCCTCCCCCGAACCATCCCTGATATGCCGAACCGTCTGCTCGCAGGACAGCCGGTCGGCTGCGACAACGCGTGCACCAAGACGCGCGAAGTGCCGTGCGAAACTCTGACCGATACCCCTTGCGGCACCGGTCACGATGCAGACGCGATCCTTCAGCATGCCGGCTGTACCTTCTCCCGGACCGCCGGCGCGAACCGCGACCAATCCCCCTCGTCGAAGGCCCGGCGGGCGGTATCTGTGTCACTCCGCACATCTACGGAGGAGGCGCGGTGCACCCGGGCGATATACTCGCCGGTGGCGGGATAGGCGTTCGGGTCACGCTTACCCGGGGCGGATGGCGTTTCCTCGCCCTCGACGGAGAAACCGATGGGTGACGAGTCGAGAAACTCGCGTGTCTGTCGTGAGATGTTTCCGTCGAAAGACCGCTGTCGAGCATGTTCTGGTTTGATCATGACTCCGGTTTCCTGGCAGCAGGACCCGCCATCAGGTGTTGACCGGGACCATCAGATCATGCGCGCCCGAGGGCCTTCACCGGGCGCGTGCAGAAAGTCGAGGCCTGTGCGGTGTTCCGCAGCGCTCATCAGACGCCTTTCGGTGGCGCTTGCATTGGCGACGATCTCATCTTCATCGAAACTGACGAGCTTGCCGTCCTTCACGACAATCCGTCCGTTGACCATCGTCAGCGCTGCCCTGGAGTCCGAGCCACACATGATGAGGGCCGCGAGCGGATCGCTGGAAGCACCGACGTAGGACACACTTCCCAGCCCGAACGCGACAATGTCGGCAGACATTCCCGGAGCGAGATGGCCGATGTCGTCCCGGCCGAGAATGGCAGCGCCATTGCGCGTCGCCATCAGAAGTGTCTGGTAGGGTGTCATCCACTCGGACCCGGGGTCTGCATCATCCGGTGAATTGACCCGGTGCAACAGATGGCCGAGACGCACTTCGTTGAGCATGGATCCGCTGTCGTTGCTGGACGCACCATCGACACCGATGCCCACCTTGACCCCTTGCCGTTGCATCAGGGCAATACGAGGGAGGCGATAACCGAGGCGAATGACTGTCCTGGGACAGTGCGCAACACCGCATCCGGTTTCGGCAAACGTCCGGATCTCTTCGTCCTTGAGTTCGGTGCAGTGCGCAAACCATGTCCCGGGTCTCAACCATCCACTATCCGAGAGAACCGAAAGAGGATCCTTTCCCACCAGTTTCCTCGAGAGGTCGCGTTCGAGCTGGCGGGGAAGGTAGTGTGTATGAAGACCGCAATCGTTCGTCGCCGCAATCTCCGCGGTCCGTCGCATGAAACCGGGTTTCGCGTAGCTCACGCCCGTCGGTCCGAGCGCGATTCGGAGCATGGAATGCCGGCTCGTGTCGTGGTGTGCACGGATCGCTGATTCCATGGCGACAAAGATCGCCCCCTCATGATCCTGCAGGCGGCTGAGACGTTCACCCATGATCGGCCTCAGGCGGTTGGCGAGATCGCCCTCGATGGTCGGCATCGAGCCTCTGACCAGGTGCAGCCGAAGTCCCGTGGCGGCCGCGGCTTCGACCTGCGGCTGTACGAAATCACCGTCTTCGGCAGGCATGAGGTAGGAATGGTCTGCACTGGTGGTTGCTCCCGTCAGGAGCAACTCCGCTGTTGCAGCCATGCTCGCCCAATAGATGGCATCCGGGTCGAGTTCCGCCCAAAGCGGGTAGAGCCCGGTCAGCCAGTCGATGGCGACCGCCCGTTGTGCGGCGGGAATGCCCCGCGCGATCGACTGGAAGAAATGGTGGTGCGTGTTGATCAGCCCCGGAATCACCACGCAGCCCGTCAGATCGTGGGAGGCATCCGCCCCTTCACCCGTCCACGGTTCGCTGCCGAATTCGACAATCCGGCGATCCTCCACGAGAATGTAGCCGTTCCGGAAGGCCCGGTGCTCGTCGTCACAGGTGTAGATGCAGTCGGCGTTGCGCAGAACTGTGGTGGTCACGGGGGTTTCTGCAAGGTGTGAGCGCTATGAGGCGTGGGTTCCGGGGCCCGGCCACGGATCGCTCATTCTCCAGGCGGCGTCGAAGACATGGATCTGATGCTGGACGCTGCGCAGGAATATCTGCTCGAGTTTCTGAAGGTCGGATTCCGGCAGGTCCGAAGTCGAGGCTTCAAGAGCCTCGATGAGGGCATTCACCTGTTGGCGCTGGAAGGGCCGGCGGTAATGATTGATCCACTTCCGATAAACGGCATGGTGATGTGAGGTGTCCCTGTCCTTCAGCCATTCACCGATCTCGGCAAATCCCACGCAACACGGCAGTGTCGATGTGAAGATCGCAAACGCATCGGCTTCGTGGGCCGTGCGCACGAGGTGGTTCATGTAACCTTCCCGCGCCTTGAGCGCTGCCCAGCGATCCGTGGAAAAGTCGTTGCAGCCAATTTCAGCAAGCCACTCTTCCTCGACATTCCCCTCGTCGTAATCGGCGATGAGCTTGAGGAACGGGCGGAAGAGTCGGAGGTCGCTCGGTTCCAGTTTGGCGAACCCCATGAAATAGACCCGTGAGAAATCGGCCAGATAGGGAAGATCCTGGACCAGAAAGAACTGGAAGCGTTCGATGCTGAGGTCACCGTCATGGATGCCTTCCAGCCATGGATGATGCACATAGGCTGTCCAGTTCGCTCCTGCGTACGATTTGAGCCGATCGATGAACCCACCCATAGCTGTTCCGCCTTTCACACCCGCCTTGAAACCCGTCTGTGTACCTGTTCGGTCATATTCTTCCAGAATACGGTAGACGAATTGTTCCGGATTGGTAACTACTCACCCAGAATTTTTTAATATCATCTCAAGTTGGCGGCGTTGAGCATGTCGACTGCGCGGCCTTTGAGTGCGACCTCGATGGCGGCCATGGAGCTGTAGCCCTGTGCGGCTGTGGACTGGAGATAGCTTGAGATCCGGCAGTACGCCTGGGCGTAGTCTGTGGTTCTGAGGCAGCCGGCGACCTTCTGCTTGACCTTGGCCATGCGCAGGACTGCGTCTTCGTGTGTTCTGAGGGGCATTGTCAGACTAACTGAACAGGACTTGTAGAACCTACAATCAAACGGTCTCAGGCTGCCAATTGACGCCACTCGGCCAAGGCGCCGGCCCGGGCTTGTTTGAAAATGTCGCGGCGGTTGAGATGGCGTTCGTGGTTGAAGTGGTTGTGGATCGAGGCATGGATGGAAGCAAATTTCTGCAGGGTCTTTACGTCCCTGAACCTGGCCATTGCCGCTTCCCGTCGTCGGAACGGCTGGTGCGAGTTCTCGGCCCGGTTGTTGAGCCAACGACCGCCGGTCCGGGTGGCCGCATTGCCGATCACAGTCATCGCAGCCCGGTAGGACGGAAGCCCGTCCGTGACGACCGAAGCCGGCCGGCCATAACGCTTCATCGCGCGTTTCAGAAACCTGAGTGCAGCCCTGCGATCCCGCCGTTTCGTGGCCAAAACCTCAAGCACTTCGCCTTCGTGGTCACCCGCGCGCCACATATAGCAGGTCTTCCCGTTGATCCGCACGAACACCTCATCAAGGTGCCAGCGCCAGTTCGAATACCAATGATGATGAACCCGCCGCTTGCGGATCTCGGCGGCAAACAATGGGCCAAAGCGGTTCCACCAGTACCGCACGGTCTCATGGCAGATGTTGATGCCGCGCTCGAACAGGAGATCTTCGACCTGCCTCAGCGACAACGGGTAGCGGACATACAACATCACCGCGCTGCGGATTACCTCAGGCGAACTGTTGAAATAACGAAAAGGATTGTGCACCGCCTGAGGCTGCGAGACCTTACTATTCAGCTCAAGCCCATTTACTCTGACAATGCCGTTCGTTTGGATCGTCCTGCAAGAACACCCTGATACATGGGGCTTCGGGCGATACGAGAAGGACGGAGTACAAATAAGGAGTATGGTCTATTTCCGGTTGGACAATCCGCCATCCCGATGATCGCGTGCGCTACCCCATCAAGCAATCGCCTAAAGAAGCATCGTCAGCATCGCCGAAGTAGTCCTGTTGATGCTTGACCTCCGGTGGCGCGAGCGTACGGACTACGCCGAGCACGCCTGCACGTCCCACAGTAGACGCCTCCGGACGGTTTCAGCCCGTGGTTGACCCGGCTGAAACCAGCGGATAGATTTCGGGTCATGAGTAATCTCCAAATCCCATCGGTGCGTTGATCGGTGCGTTGACCCGCGCCGACGCCATGGGTCTGCTCTCCCGACCGGTCACCTGCCTGGACGATTCCGCCATGGTCCGCCTCGAGACGGGTATGGCCGAAGCCGGCATTGGCCAGACCTTCCTTGCTGAACTCCACCGGCTGCCATGTGCCGATCCGGCCCGTCTTTCCGCCCTGCTGGAAAAGATCACCGAAGCACTGGACCAATCCCCGGCTCCTGATCACGAATGGCGCGCCTTGCAGCATGTCCTGGGGCTGGAATTGCTCACCCGCCTTCTGGGTGTCTCTCAGTCCAGTGCGCGGCGATATCTGTCCGGTAGCCGTTCCACGCCGGACGCGATCGCCGCCCGGCTTCATTTCCTGGCCTTTGTCGTCGGCGACCTTGCCGGCGCCTACAATGATATCGGGGTCAGGCGCTGGTTCGACCGCCGGCGCGAGCGTTTGAACGGCAAGACGCCTGCCCAAGCGCTTGGAGATGCGTGGTCACCGGAGGACGGCGCGCCGCAACGGATACGCGAACTCGCCCGATCACTCGCATCGTCCCCGGCGACATGATCGCCTACCGCCATGCCGATCCCCGCTTCCCCTTCCTGCGGGAGAATTCATCGCAGTCCGCCGGCCGGTGGAACGCGGCGGGCGAACTGACCCACTACTTCTGCGATACCCCGGACGGCGCTTGGGCCGAGTTTCTGCGCCATGAGGAGATCCACGACCCGGACGACCTCACGACCATACGCCGCGCGATTTGGGCCGTCGAAATCGGTGAAACCCCGTCGCACCAGCCCTCGTTACCTCTGCGGATACTATTGGGCGGCCCGGCGAGTTGGGCGGCATGCCGCGAAATCGCGCAACAACTTCGGAAACACGCGGACGGAATCTCTGCGCCCTCGGCGGCGCTGAAGCCGAGCGGCGCCAGCGGCTGGCGTGTGGAGGGCGGCCTCCAGCCCGGCCCCGATCGGGACGGCAAGGTCTTCGTACTGTTTGGCCGGCGCCCGGACCTCGTTGGCTGGGCCGCAGCGATCGACGGCCGTCCGGGGCCCGACTCACTCCGCAAGGTCCGGCATTTCCAACCGAACGAATCCGACGATTGGCACGCGCATGATGAAGCGACAGGCGGGAATGAACTGTGAAGGTAACTACTCTCCCCGATTTTCGTAATTATATTTCAATCGGCGTCGTCGAGCATGGCGGCGGCGTGGCCTTTGAGGGCGATTTCGATGGCGGCCATGGGGCTGTAGCCCTGTGCGGTCATGGTCTGGAGGTAGCTTGAGATACTGCAGTAGGCCTGTGCGGAGGTTATGGTTCTGAAGCATCCGGAGACCTTCTGCTTGACCTTGGCCATGCGGAGTCCTCTCTCCGCGAGATTGTTGGTGATCGGAGTATGGGGATCCCTTGCGAAGCGCAGGACCGCGTCTTCGTATGTCTTGAGGCGCTCGTGCAGATTGTTGACATCGGGTTTGGCCACGCGCCCGCGCTGGCCCTTCTTTCGGGGCACAACCGGCGGTAGTTCCCCTTTTCCCTGGGTCAGGATGGTTCGGTATCGTTTGCGCAAGGCATTGTAGTGTGGTTCGGACAACGCCTTGTCCTCGAGTTTCCCGACCTTGTGACAGTATTCGGTCGTCAGTTTGTGCATGCACCTCGATGACGCAGGCGAGTTCGCGCAGGAGATGGGCGCCGCACAGAGAGTGTGCACACTGGTCATGGCTGAGGTTGGAGGCCCAGCAGTCGTGGACCAGGACACTGCCATAGCGTGGGATGACGCCGTTCGCCTCGATCGCCTCGATGCCTCGTTTGGGATGGAGGACCTTGAGCGTCAGGGTGCCTGCGGCAAGGATGTGGATCCAGTGGTTCTTGCCTTCGACACGCAGTGAGGTCTCGTCGGCATGCAGGGCCGGCATGGCGAGCAGGCGTTCGAGGTAACGCTTAGGGAGTGGCTTCGGCGATTGTCTGTCCGGTCATGGTCTTCATCATCCGGGAAGCCCGCAAGAGCTTCGACCATGTGGGTGACGAGGAGATTGACGAGAAAGGCCTGGATGCCGGGTCCGTAGCTGAACGGCCCGGTCATGGTCTCGGGGAAGCGGCCTGTGGTCCTGGCGTCGCACCGGGGGAAGTGCTTGATCTCTGCCGTGACATGGCGCTCGGTGGTCTCGAAGACGATATCGATCTGGACGCGTTTCGCGCGGGCGCGCGAGGGCGTCGAAGTCAGATCCTCGCCGCAGTGTTCGCAGGCCTCGACGGTGACCGTGTCATCGATCGTCACGAAGCGCGTGTTGCCGGTTTGTCCTGTTTCGGGCCCTTGCCTCTGGAGCCGCTGCGCCCCTTCGAGGTCTCGTCCTTGTCGACCTGGGAACTCGGCAGGCCGGAGTTGCGAGACGTCTTCCTTGTGGTCTTCTCCAGGAACAGTGCGATCATCAGCTTCATCAACACAAGCATGCCTTCGACCAGAGCGATCGCCGCCGGGCTCATCTCGCCTTCCTTGCGCAGGCGCTTGAAGGTCTTCTGGCATGTGCCAAAATCCTCGAGCAGCGAGTGTCTGTCGAGCGCCATCACTGGGCCTCGACCGCCATCATCGCCGCCAGCACCGCAAGACGTTCGCCATGGGGCAGCGCCTGGTAGCGCCGTCCCCAGTTCGCGGCCTTGCGCTTGATGCGCTGGCGGTCGGTGAAGTTCCGGCCCGCAAAGCGTGCCCAGTGCACCCTGTCGGGCACGAAGTTGAACCATAGCTTCTCGGTGACGACGCCAGCCTGGTTCATCACCTGCAGCGACAGGCTCTGCCAGTCGGCCAGATGCTCGTCATAAAGCGCCGATGGATAGCCGGAGATCATCACCTGACAGGCAAGGCCCCCGAGTAGCTCGAGAAGCGCGACATGGTCGGCCTCACCGTAGTCGTACCGGTAGCGACGTGCCGACCTGCGGACGCCATGCAGATAGGGCGGATCGCAGTAAACCAGTTCCGTGCCCTGGAAGGCAAAGTCGGCCAGGAAACGGTGTGCACATCCGCAGACCAGCTCTACAGGGTAATCGCAGGCGAAGTCCGCAAGCGCCCGCCGGTTGAGATCGATGCCGATGTTGCGCAAAGCCGGCGGCTTGCGCTTCATGATCGCACCGCCGCCAAGATGGCTCTCGATATAGGTGGCATGCGGAGGCATCAGTGCGATCAGCGGCTGACACAGTCCCGACGTCGCCTTGGACCCGAAGTGGTACACCCGCGCTGCTCCCGATGCTCAGCTCGTGTGTCCCTTCCCCATAGGCCGGGGATGCTATGATGTCAAGCGTACTCTGCGCACAGCGAAGCCGGAACCTCTCCGTACCCAATGTGAGAGCCGGTGGAGGATTCTGATCAATAATACCGTGCGCAGATCACGTTTTGGGGTGAGTAGTTACGGGAATTCCACATAGTCCGTGTGGGGATGAAACCCTCATTTCAGCGACGGTTCACCATTTCGGCCGTTTCTTCGGTTCCGGGAATTGCGAATGCCCCCATCGTCCGGTTGAGGTCGACTGTCCGCCGCGGCGACGTGGATCAGGCCACAGCTGGCCTTCGGAACAACTCTTCTGCGTTCCACACACGTCTCGTGGTCATTCGATCGGATGAACTGTATCGGCGAATCTTGTGTACAACGCTTGTGTTCTTGAACCATGTTTCGAGTTCTTGTACATCATGTTCCGTGTTCGGTTGGCGCCGACCAAAATCGGTTGAGCGCAAAACCGAGTTGTATCAGCAACCTCAAGAACAGGAGGCTTGATCATGTATCCAACAACTTCAAGACGGAACTTTCTGAAGGTTGGCACTTTGGGAGGAGCCGCAGCGACCATCACGTCCAACAGCTGGATGGCGCCGTCGCTCGCAGCGGACCCACTCCGGGTGACCCATTTCGGGGGCCCCTATGCTGCCCTGGAGACAATTGTCGGGGAAACGTTCGATGAGGCCGGTTACGGACCCGTTGAATACGAACAGGACCAACCCGGCCTGATCATCAGCAAGTGGCAGGCGGATCCGGACGACCCGATTTACGACATTGGCTTCATGACCCGAGACCCGACAGTCCGGGCGGGCAAATCGGGATTGGCCGAAGTGCTGTCGGAGGCCGATATTCCGTTGCTGTCGGAGTGCATTCCCGGGACCCTCGCGCCTGGCGGCTATGGCGTGGCGATGGTGTTCGACGCAATCGACCTGGTCTACGACAAGGATGCCGTCGACGGACCAGTCGATTCGTGGCTGGACCTTTGGCGCCCGGAAGTGAGTGGCAAGCTGATGCTGCCGACAGCACCGCTGAACGGTATGGTGGCAGTTTTACTTGTCACTCTCGCGCGCGCCATGGGTGGTGACGAGGAAACAGTTGACGAGATTTTCCCGAAGGTGGCGGAACTGAAGCCCCACGTGCGGAGCTTCTTCGGAGACCCGAACCAGGTCACGCAGCTTATGGAACGGCGTGAAGCCGCCATTGCGCCTCAGTACAGCGCCCGAATTGGATTGGCGATCGCGAATAACGACTTCATCGCGCGAGCGACACCGAAGGAGGGAGTGCCGTCGCAACCCTACGACCTCGTGATTGCCAAGGGCAGTCATCAGATGGATCTGGCCAAGACTTACGTCAACTACACGCTCGAACGGGAGGTGCAAAAGGCGATTTGTTCAGCGATACCACTTACACCTGCCAACGGCAATGTCGAGTTGGATGAGGAGTTTGCCCGGCTGATGATTCGAGATTCCAGCAGCCATTTCCTGTATGACTATGGCTATGTGGCGAGCAGGCAGGCTGAATGGACCGATCGCTGGGCACGCGAAATCGCGAGCTGACACCGAAGCGGGGCAGGGCATGATCGCGATCGGTCATGCCCTGCTGCAGCTGCGCTTCAAGTCTGGTTTTCGGTTAACACGAAGGTCTGGGTGCCTTGGCTATGGCATTCCGAAGGAATTCGGGAAACTGACGGTCCGAATCTTGGCTGAAGTTCCGCCGTTGCCAACGCCAGCCCGGTCAGGTTGACACCCGGAACGCTCGGTTTGGCTCATGCCGGGGTTCGTCGTTCGGGACGCTTGCTGTCGCTCCTGGTTGGAGTGTCTTGCTTGCCGGGAAAGTCGGTCGGGCCCGGATCCCACCCGGTCCTGCCGCTCATTCAGACTTGTCGACGCCAAGCAGCGGGTGAGCGCTCCCTGCTGCTGGCGCGGGCCACGATTGTCTTGCGCGTGATTTTCAGGGCGTTGAAGATTTGCCGCGTCATACCGGGACGCACCTGAAAACCTGTGTCCGAGGATGCGACACGCCACGGTCACGCACTCAGCGGGGAAACGGGCAGAACCCAACAGGTCCAGATCAGAGGTCTTGAACAGGGCGGGTTCAGGTTGCCGCTTGACACAAGGGATCGGCAACGGCCGATCCGGTGCCGGATCATGAATTCGGGATTGCAGCTCGCGTCAGCTCTATCCGCTAGAGCGTTATCCGATCAACCTGGATCATAACCTGCGGCGTTGAAGTAGTTTCTGCATTCGCCGGGTGCGAAGGTTTAGATGATTTTTCCGATTGCGGCCCACAGACCCTCGACGGTGCGTTCGGCGACTTTTTGCAGCAGCGCCTTGAGCTTGGCGAAGGCCATCTCGATGGGGTTGAGGTCGGGGCTGTAGGGCGGCAGGAAGCGGATCTCAGCGCCGGCGGCCTCGATGCTTTGGCGGACCCCCGGGCCCTTGTGGCTTGAGAGGTTGTCCATGATGACGATGTCGCCGGAGCGCAACTCGGGGACGAGGACCTTCTCGACGCAGGTCTCGAAGGCCCGTCGAGCACGAAGGGCGCGATCATGCCGCACAAGGTGAGCCCGGCGACGAAGGTCGAGGTCTTCCAATGGCCGTGCGGCCGTGTGTGCGCATCATGCTGGTCTCGGTCCAGGTCTCGTCAATGAACACCAGCCGCGTCGGATCGAGCCAGTCCTGCCGCCGGGCCAGCACATCCGCACGCTCTTGCTCGCTGGCATGGGCGGTCTTTTTCTTGCGCGTCATCCCGTGGCGGGCCTGGAAGCGCTGGACCGTGCCGTAACCGAACCCCATCCCGCGCCCGGCAAGAGAACGGCGAAGCTCCTCGATGGTGGCGTCGGGGGTCTCGCCGACCAGTTCGAGGATCAGGTCGCGATGCGCCTCGATGTGGCTCGATCGGCGGTCCCCGCCCAGCGCTCCCGGCCGCGGATCGCCCTGTGACCGCGACTGACGCTCGCCGCGCTCACCCAGAACCGCGCCGCTGCAACCCGGTGGCTCGCACTCGCGCAACCACCGCCAAGATCCGAACCCGAAGATCGAAGGAAGGTGCTTTTGACATCTCTGCCGGCCTCCACCCCGGGCAGATGGTGTGAATCACAAATCCAGGACCGTGGGAATCCCCTTTCGATTCAATCAGACAGGATTACGCTCCAGAATTGTGGGGACATGGATAGGGCAAGCTTGGGCTGAATGCGGTGAACCTGAATGAGCGGGCTTCATTCTTGCGGAATGCCGACTGAGGGAAAGCGAGACAAGGTTGGTGGTTGGAATGGGAGGTTTGGGTGTTGGCAACAGGGGATCGCCGACAATTCCCGGCCAGCAGAAGATCATCGTGATCAGGACCTGGAACGGCTTCCGGTCGGGTCGCGAACCTGTCCGACTCATGGACATCAAAGAATTGCGTTCAGCCAGGATCGGTCACCATGCCTTCGCGACTGAACGAAACTCTGACGCACCAGGGGAAGTCGATGCTGGTCTCAGGCAAGGTTTCCAACGTCACGTTTACGCAACAAGCGCCCGAACAGGATGAGTCCGACGAGGGAAATCACCACAAGCACGGTCGATACGGCTGCGACGCTGGGATCGGCGTAGTACTGGATGTGTTGCATCAGGCGCAGGGGCAAGGGATCTCCCCGTGCAAGGAAGATCGACATCGCGACATTGTCGAACGACATCAGAAAGGCGAACGCGACACCTGCGATCATCCCGGGCCGGACAGCCGGGAATGTGATGTCGAGAAACGTTCTCAGGCGCGTGGCTCCCAACGACTGCGCCGCGTGCTCAAGCCGGATGTCATAGCCCGACAGGGCGGCCAGAACCAGAAAGACGACGTAGGGAATGCCGATGATGCTGTGGCCGAGCGAGGCGGCAAGGATACCCGGACGTATGCCCACCGGTACCAGGGTCTGCAGCAGGCCGAGGCCGATCACCACCGCAGGTATGATCAGCGGCATGATCACCAGGGACTGAACGGCCGATCGCCCGAAGAACCGGTAGTTGTTGATCGAAATGCCTGCCAGCGTCCCCGCCACACCCGCCATGGTACTGCTGATGGTCGCGATGATAGTGCTGACGACAAATCCGTCGACAAATTTTCTGTTTTCCCAGACCACCACGTACCACTCGAAGCTCAATCCGGGCGGTGGAAACACGAGCTGCGAGACATTGCTGAACGACAGGATGATGGCGATGACGATCGGACCCAGGAGAAAAACCGTCACCAGTCCGACATAGGCTGCGAGGAAAGGTGAACCTGGCCTGTTCATGTCACGAAGTCCTGCCGTTTTCCCGTCAGAAACTCTTCGCCCACGGCGCCGCACGCCGCAAAACCAGGTTCATCGAGAGGAGGATCACAACAACCACGGCGACCATGAGGATGGCCATGGCCGCTGAATTGGCCCAGCGGACGTTGGCGATCGCTTCTTCGTAGATGGCTGGCGCCAGCATCCGGAAACGTGGTGTACCGAGCAGTGTCGGCAGGACGAAGTCGCTCAGAACGACGGCGATGACGAGTTGCAGCCCGGCGACGATGCCGGGCAGGCTCAGAGGGATGATCACTCTCGCAAATGTTGCCGGCGCACCCGCACCCAGACTCGTGGACGCCAGAAGAATTCGCATATCAATCTTGGCAATGGAATTGGCGAGCGGCAGAATCATGAGCGGCAGGTAGCGGTGGACCATGCCGATCACCATGCCGCTGACTTCGAACAGGATGTGAACGGGCCCATTGGTCACGCCCATGGACATCAGCAAGGTGTTGATGAGCCCGCTGTCGGCCGTGATGACCATCCATCCGAACACGCGCGTGATGACGCTGACGATGAGCGGCGTGTAGATGACCCAGAGCAGGAGGTTGCGCCTCTCACCCGCCCAGCGCACGAGATAGTAGGCAAAGGGATAGCCGATGATGAGTGTGAGGAGCGCCACCCCGCCGGCGACGAGAATGCTGTTGCCGAACAGGCTGGCGTAGTAGGAGTCAGTCAGGATTCTCGCGTAGTTTGCCACGATGAAATCCTCGACCATGATGGCGCCGGGTTCGTCCCAGTTGAAACTGTTGCGCAGCAGGATCGCGAGCGGAAACAGGAACAACGGGATCAGGATGGTCAGCACCGGGATGAGCAGGAACCACGCGAAGCGCTGCTGCTGAAGGAAAAGCCAGCGGCTCAGACTTCCGGGTTTCGAGGGGCCTTCTGCCAATGCTGCATCGGTGGCCATGGTCAGGAGGCCGGGTCCACCGGTCGCACGTAGCAGCGTTCGGGCATGATATCGATGAAAACCTGATCCCCGACGTCGAACCGTGCCCAGGCTTCGGTCGACCGGCTGTCGAGCACGACCTGTTCCCCACCCAGGTCGATCGCATGGCGTTTCGTGGGGCCCATGAACCGGGCAAGAGAGACGGTCCCGGGTTGGTTGCTGTGCACCGGGGTAGGCTCGGAAGACAATTCGATATCCTCCGCGCGGACATAGATGTTGACCCGCTGTCCCAGATCAAGGCGTTGAGCACCAAGTATGGGGACCGTCAAGCCGCAGTCCGCCCTGACCACGAGTTCGGAACCGTCCTGTACCGTCACGCCCTTCAGCACATTCGCGGAGCCGACGAATTCCAGAACGAACGAGGACTTCGGATCCGAGTAGATTTCCTGCGGGGTTCCGATCTGAAGTATCTGGCCGTCACTCATCACCGCGATCCGGTTGGCGATCGTGAATGCCTCGCGCTGATCATGGGTGACGATGATGGTCGTGATCCCGAGCTGTCGCAGCAGGATCGACAGTTCCACCTGCATCTGTTCCCTGAGGTTCTTGTCGAGAGCGCTCAAGGCCTCATCGAGTAGCAGCATCACCGGCCTCACCGCCAGCGCACGGGCGATGGCCACACGCTGTTGCTGCCCGCCGCTGAGCTCCGACGGGTATCGCTCCTCCAGACCGTTGAGTTTTAGCAGATCGATGACTTCTCCGACGCGTTCCTTAATCAGCTTCGACGGCATCCGCCGAATGCGCAGCCCGTATCCGATGTTGCCCGCGGTGGTCATGTGCGGGAAGAGGGCGTAGCTCTGGAATACGATACCGATGTTGCGATGATTGGGAGGGATGTTGCGGAGCGAAACGCCGCGCAGCCAGAGATCGCCGCTGTCGCACGGTTCGAATCCTGCGATGACATTAAGGAGCGTGGTCTTCCCGCATCCGCTCGGTCCCAGTAGCGCGACCATCTCGCCGCGCCTGACTGTCAGATTGCAGTCACGGACGGCACGGACGGAGCCGAATGTCTTGTTGACATTTGTGACCTTCAGCTCAACCGCATCTTGTTCCATGGGGACAGGATCGGTGTTCGACGCACGTCCGCTCATGGCAAACGACAATGCAAAGGTCCGTGACATCCGGACAGCACGAGAAGGGTCCGAAAGATCATCCCGAATAACCCCGAGGGTGGCAACAAAGATATCATGAGAAGTGCTGTCGTCCATACCGCGCATGAGGGCGCGGATACCCACGAATCCGGCGATGCGGGCAGGCTTCCCTTGGCCCGCGGCAATCCGAGGCGCTCGATCTCGGGAACCTCATCGCCTTTGCCCAGAACGGTGCGCCGTTGCGTCTGGTGGTACCGGGCTCCTGCTCGCAGAATTGGCTCATGCGCATCTCGCTGTGCGCAAAGGACCGGAAGGTTCTGCCGGATCCCGAACCGGCAGATCACACCGGACAAGACCGTGGACGAAGTGGACTTCGAGGTTCTCGCAATCATGCCTGGGCGGGAGACCGCACGGTTGAGGCGGTCCATCTGCCGATCGACTTCGGCGCCACCTGGTTCCAGGCATCTCTCGATCCCCCGGTGAATCCGCATGCATGGCAGGACTGGCGCGCCGAGGTCGAATTCCTGCAATCCGGATAATCTGGGCTCACGCTACCGACTCCGGGGTGGTTCAGCCTTTCGCCAAACGTTCGGAATCCCAAGGGCTACCTCAACAAATCGATGCACCGGATCGCCGTCACCGTTGCTTGACGCGGTTCCTCGAGGAAAAGACCGGGTTCCTGATTGCCTGGGTGGTTGACGCGGAGGCCGGAACGTCCCTGTAATACCGCAGCAGGGGGTTGCTGGAGACCGTGCCATGCTGACATCGGATCAGGTCCGGTTCTATCGCGACGAAGGCTATCTTGCCGTCGAAAATGTGTTCGATGAGGCGGAAGTCGCCGAACTCAACCGCGTGACGGACATGTTTGTCGAACGGTCCCGCTCGGTTGCGGCAAGTGACAAAGTGTTCGATGTGGCGCCGAACCATTCGCCGAGTCGTCCCGCGGTGCGGCGGATCAAGAACCCGACCCGTCTTGACGAGGTCTATGAACGCGCCCGCCGCAACGAACGACTGCTCGACATCATCGAGTGCCTCATCGGCCCGGGCGTGCGTTTCGACCATAGCAAGCTGAACTTCAAGCCTGTGGGTGGCGGCGCGGCCATCGACTGGCACCAGGACTGGGCCTTCTATCCTCATACCAACGACGATCTGCTTGCCGTGGGCGTCTATCTCGGCGATTGCGGCATGGAAAGCGGGCCGCTCATGGTAATCCCGAAGAGCCACAAGGGCCCTGTCTTCGACCACCATCACGACGGGGTCTTCGTCGGCAGCTGCCGGGCGCAGGAGCTCGGCGCGCTGCCCGAATCAGCGGTCTCACTCCCGGGCAAGGCAGGTTCGATCACGATCCATCATGTGCGCACGCTGCACGGTTCGGTCGAGAACCGGCATCACCTCGAGCGGCGCCTGCTGCTGCTGTGCTACATGGCCATCGATGCCTGGCCTCTGGCCGGGAACGCACGCTTCAACCTCGACGATTTCAACGGGCGGATCCTCAGGGGAACGCCGACCCTTCAACCCCGGCAGATCCCGCTGCCGGTACGCGCGCCGATTCCCAAGGTGGCGGGGGCGGGCTCGATCTTTGACGACCAGGCACCCGTCGCCGGACGTTCCTTCGCGTCCGTGGTCAACGTCGGCTGATCCTGGGATCGAGTGAATCGCGCAATCCGTCGCCCATGTAGTTGACGGAAAGCACCGTAAGCGAGATGGCGAGGCCGGGCCACAGCACACGACCCGGATACTGCTGCAGATAGTCCGTACCATCGAAGAGCAGGCGACCCCAGGTTGCGAAGTCAGAGGGGAAGCCGAGGCCGAGGAAGGAAAGCGCCGATTCGGTGATGATGGCGTTGGCGATTCCCAGTGTCGCCGAGACCATGATGGGGGAGAGGACATTCGGCAGTATGTGGCGGCTGATGATGCGCCGTGACGGCGTGCCGACGGATCTCGCCGCGACAATAAAGTCCCGCTCCCGGATGGAGAGAACCTCGCCCCTGACAACACGGGCGGTCTGCATCCAGCTCGTGATGCCGATGACGACGACGATCATCATGAAGATGCCGGATTCCTGTCCGAACGCTGCGCGCAGCGTGTCGCGAAACAGGAGGATGATCACCAGCACGAGCGGCAGGAGAGGCAGGGCCAGAAAGAGATCCGTGAGACGCATCAGCACGCCGTCGAGCCAGCGCACGAAGCCGGCGAGAATTCCGATGAGCCCGCCGATGACCAGCGAGAGCAGCATGGCGGCCATGCCGACGGCAACGGATGTCCTGCCACCCTCCATCATCCGTGCGAGCATGTCCCGACCGAGTTGATCCGTACCCAGGGGATGGTCAAGGCTCATCGAGGCATTGCGTGTGCGGATATCGACGAGCTGAGGGTCGATCGTCCAGACGAGCGGACCGAAGGCGACGAAGAGCAGGATGAAGATGAAGAACCCGCTGCCGAAGAGCGCACCCTTGTGGTTCCTGAACTGGAACCACGCGTCAAGCCTGCGGGAACTTCTGACAGCCGCCGCCTCAGTCATAGCGGATCCTCGGATCGAGAATGCCCAGCAGGAGATCGGCAACCAGGTTGAAGAGGACGATCAGCATGGCGAAGATGAAGGTCAGGGTCTGGACCATCGGCAGGTCGCTTGCCTGGATCGCGGTGATGAGGAGCTGTCCCAGCCCGTTCACCTTGAAGACCTGTTCCGTGATGATCGCACCGCCGAAGATTCCCGGCACGCCGAGCGCGATGACCGTGACCACCGGACCCAGCGAGTTGCGCAGCACGTGAACGAGCGCCACTGACCGTTCGGGCATCCCCTTGGCGCGCGCCGTGCGCACATAGTCGAGGTGGAGGTTGTCCAGTGTCGATGCGCGCATGAAGCGGCTGATCTGGGCAGCGTTGAAGAGGGCCAGGACCATCACCGGCATCACCATTTGGCGAACCTGGTGAAGGAAACTCTCGAAGTCGGTCACCCTGTGCGTGGTGTCGTAGATCGAAGGAAACCAGCCCAGGTGAACCGAGAAGATGACGATCAGGAGCACGCCGCTGAAGAAGGTCGGCACCGAGAAACCAACCATGGAAACGAACGTACCGAGCTGGTCGAACCAGCTGTTCTGGCGCCACGCCGAAACGATCCCGACCGGCAGGGCAATGAGGACGCCGATGACATAGGAGAGGCCCACGACCCACAGGGTCTGCGGCAGGCGCTCGACGACGATATCGACCACGGGTGAACGCGACTGCCAGGAAATCACGCGCGGTCGATCGCCGGCGAGATCGAATCCGGAGAGATTGGAGACGAGATGCAGCGGTTCGTTGACGAAGAACTGGTTGAGCCAGAGCAGATAGCGCACATGCATCGGCTCGCCGAGTCCGAGGGACTGGCGAATCTTCTCCTTGACCTCCACCGGGATCGTCAGCGGCAGGTTTGCCGTGGGATCGCCCGGCGCGAGGTCAAGGAGAAGGAACAGGATGAGACTGATGAACAGCAGGGTCGGAACAGTGAACGCCAGTCTGCGGACGGTGTAGTGGAACATGCCGTCCGCCCGTCACCTGTCCCGACCCGGAAACGTCACTGGATCCGGTGCCAGTCGGCGATGTTCCAGATCTCGCTGTCCCAGGTATTGAGCAGAACGCCGCCGAGCGAGTTGGCATGGGCGGAGACACGTCCCCGGTGGACAAGCGGGATCATCGCATAGTCCTGCATCAGCATGTCGTTCATCGCCTTTGCCAGGCGTGCCCGTTCCGCAAGATCGCCGGTTCCCGCCATCTCCTCGACCAGCCGGTCGTACTCGGCATTGCAGTAGCGCGGGATGTTCTGGCCCTGCCACTGGGTGTCCGGCCGGGGTTCGGTACCGCAGCGCCAGCTGGCGAGATAGGGCTCCGGATCGGTCCCTTCGAAGTTGCTCGCGTACATCTGGATGTCGGCAAAGAACTTGAGATAGGTGTCCGGGCTGCCCGGATCGCCGCCGAAGAACACAGACGCATCGATATTGCGCAGTTCCGTTTCGACTCCGATCCCGGACCACCAGTGCTTGATGAGGGACTGGAAGTCCTGGCGCACAGCATTGGTCGAGGTCTGGTAGATGATGGAAAGGCGCACGCCGTCCTTCTGGCGGATCCCGTCCGGTCCAGGCAGCCATCCCGCCACGTCGAGAATGCGGTTCGCGCCCTCGATATCCTGAACCAGACAGGCGTCATTGGCGGTCGACGTGTAGACAGCCGGTGCCGGGACGATGTTGCAGGTCACCCGCCCCGACGGGCCGTAGCCGATCTCGACAAGGGTCTCCCGGTCGATCGCCATGGAAAGCGCCATGCGGACCGCCTGGGCGGACAGGAAGGGGTGGGGATGGGTCCGTGTCGAGCGCTCGTCGCCGCGTTCCGGCGAGGGATCGGTGAGGTTGACGATGAGACGTTCGACCAGGGTTCCGAAACTGGAGACCACGACACCCTTGCCGGCATCCAGCATGCCCTGCAGCACGTCGGGAGCAAGCTGGAGGTTCCAGGCATAGTCGTACTCGCCGGTCTCGAGGACCGCGCGCCCCGCCGAAGCGGCATCGCCACCGCCCTTGAACGTGACTGTGGCAAACGCCGGCTTGGCCGGATCGCGGTAGTGCGGATTGGCTTCGAGCGTGATGACATCGTTGGACCGGAAATCGGTGACGCGAAACGGCCCGGTGCCGATCGGACTGAAGTTGGCCTCGGTGCATTCGGGAGCCCTGGCACCCATGCATTCGGCGAATTGCGCCTTCTGGAAGATGGGCGAGCCGGCGCCGACGAAGGGCCCGTAAGGGTAGGGCTTGGAGACACCGAACGTCACCTCGACAGTCAGCTCGTCGACAGCCCTGACGGCGATGACATCGTCGAACTGCGTCAGTCCGGAACAGCCGCCGGCAGGATCGAGACAGTACTCTGCGGTGAACACGACATCGGCCGATGTGACCGGGCTTCCGTCGGACCAGACGAGGGCTTCGCGCAGGGTCCAGGTGATGGTCGTGAGATCCTCGGACACGCCGCCATTGGCGACCGTCGGAACGGAGGTGGCCAGCCAGGGTACAAGGTTCCCGGCTTCGTCATGGCGTGCCAGAGGCTCGAGGATCATCGATGCCGCTTCGAGATCCTTGGTGCCGCCGGAAAGAAAGGGATTGAGGATCGACGGCGCCTGCCAGTAGAGGATGGAGACATGGCCGTCACGCCCCCTCTCGGCCATCGCCGTGGCGGAAACCAGCAGGACGCAGGTCGCAAGGAGCAGTGGGAGGAATCTGGTCATGGTGTCATCTCCTTATTCGGGATTGTTGAGGTGGCAGGCAACGCGGTGACCGGGAGCGACATCCGTGAAGGATGGTTCCACCTGGCTGCAGATGTCCATTGCCATCGGGCAACGACTCCGGAACACGCAGCCCGAGAGTGGCAGGCTCGGAGAGGGACTTTCGCCCTCAAGCACGATTCGCTGCCGGCGCGGCGCGCCGGGCATGGCCGGAGCGGCCGACATCAGCGCCCGGGTATAGGGATGTCCCGGGTTGACGAAGAGCGCATCGGCCGGTGCAAACTCGACGATCTTTCCCAGATACATCACCGCGACATGGTCGGCCATGTGCCGGATCATGCCGAGATCGTGGCTGATGAAAATATAGGCGAGCGCGTATTCTTCCTGAAGGTTCTTCAAGAGGTTCACGATCTGGGCCTGAATCGAGAAATCGAGGCTTGCGATCGGCTCGTCGCAGACGATCAGCTTGGGTCTGAGCGCCAGTGCTCTGGCGATCCCGATCCGCTGGCACTGACCTCCCGAAAACTCGTGGGGGAAGCGTCCGGCGTAGTCCCTGTTGAGGCCGACCGCATCCATCAGTTCACCGACGGCCCGGGCCCGTTCCCGGTACGTCAGCCGCAGGTTTTCGTCGAGCGGTTCGCCGATGATGTCGGCGAGGTTCAGACGCGGATTGAGGCACGACAGGGGATTCTGGAAGATCATCTGCATCATGGGACGAATGCGCCGGAGCTCGCCCCTTCCTGCCGCCGTGACGTCGACGCCGTCCATCCGCACCGTGCCCGACGTCACATCCAAGAGGCGGAGAATGGCACGCCCGGCGGTCGTCTTCCCCGAACCCGACTCACCGACGATGCCGAGAGTCCTGCCGTCCCCGATGGAAAACGAGATTCCGTCTACAGCCCTCACATGACCGGTGGTGCGCCGCAGCAGGCCGGACGTCACGGGGAAGTGGACCTTGAGGTCCTTCACTTCCAGAAGTTCAGACGGCATGGCGCGCTTGCCGTTGAGGATCGATGAGGAAACATGCCGACTCGTGGCCGCCTGATATGGAGAACAGCCGGGGCGCTTCCTCGCGGCAGCGGGCGAAGACCTTTGCACATCGAGGGGCGAAGGAACATTGACGGGGTGTTTCCACAAGGGTCGGTGCCTGGCCCGGAATGGTGGTGAGCCTTCCACGGCCAGCCGCGTGGGCCGCCGGCACCGTTTCCAGCAACGCCCGGGTGTAGGGGTGTCCGGGGTGCCTGAACAGTTCGCCGGCCGGCGCCTGCTCGACGATCCTGCCGCCATACATCACCAACACACGGTCCGCGATTTCCGCGATGACGCCGAGATCATGGGAGATCCAGACGATCGCCGTGCCGAACCTCTGTTTGATATCCCTGACCAGTTCTAGAAGCTGGGCCTGGATGGTGACGTCGAGGGCCGTCGTCGGCTCGTCGGCGATCAGGACGCGAGGATTGCAGGAAAGTGCCATGGCGATCATGACCCGCTGGCACATGCCACCCGAGAACTGGTGGGGATGATCCCTGAGACGGCGTTCCGCATCGGGAATTCCGACCAGCTCGAGGAGTTCGATGGCCCGCGTCCGTGCCGCCCTCCTCGACAGTCCCAGGTGGTGCCGCATCGGTTCCATCAGCTGGTATCCGATGGAGAGCACCGGGTTGAGTGACGTCATCGGGTTCTGGAAGACGAAGCCGATCTCCCGTCCGCAGATCTCCCGCAGCCTGGCGGTTTCCATGGTGAGCAGGTTCCGTCCATCGAACTCGACCGAGCCGCCGGCGATTTCCGCGGGCGGTGTCGGAAGCAGGCCGAGGAGCGACATCATGGTGACCGACTTTCCCGAACCCGACTCCCCGACGATGCCGAGGATCTCGCCTTCACGAAGATCGAAGCTTACGGAATTGACTGCATGAATAGTGCGTTCACGGCCGTGAAAGACCGTGCGAAGCTCCCTGACCTCCAGAAGGTTTCCCGCCATCCTGCTTCATCTCCGCGGGTTCGAACCCGGGACTCCACCGGCTGATCCCACCACGGCCCGGCGGGCAAGACAAGGATGCGTTATCGGCGGGTGACCGCCATGTCGGGCGGCGACGTCAGGGTCTGGTAGATGACGCAATAGCGTTCGGTGAGCCTGATCAGGCGTTCCAGCGTTTCGGCATCGGCATCGGTATCGAGTGCGAAACCCAGACGGATGGCCCTGAAACCGACCGGTGCCTCCCGGTCGACACCAAGCGTGCCGCGAAAGTCGAGATCTCCCTCGGCCGTGACCTCGCCGTCTCGCAGTTCGATACCCAGGGCGCTCGCCACCGCATTCAGGGTGACTCCGGCGCAGGCGACCAGCGCCTCCAGAAGCATGTCGCCCGAACAGGCGGCCATGCCGTCGCCGCCGGTCGCCGGATGAAGGCCGGCCTCGATCAGGGCCTGCGTGGTGCGGACGCTGCATGTCACGCCCTCGAGTCCGATGTTGCCGCTCGCTTTCAGCGTGACGACCGCGGCATCGGGATTCTCGCGGTAGCGTTCCTTGAGCGGAGCCTGCATCGTGCGCAGCGCATTACCATCGATCATGTTTCCTCCGTCAGCGCGGCAACGGCCGCATCGGGACGACGGAGACTACCACGACGGTCCTCCCGTCGACACGGGGGAAGGTCAGTTTCCGAGTCGGATCAGCTTGCGCGGCAGGGTGTTGAAGTTCTCGTAGCCCGATTCGGTGACGGCGATCATGTCCTCGATGTTGAAACCGCCCAGGCTGCTGGCGTAGTACGGGACCTCGAGGCTGAACACCATGCCGGGCTCGAGGCGCGTGTCGTTGGGCCCTATGAAGGGTGGTTCCTCGATCTGATCGTCCAGGCCGATCGAGTGGCCCACATGGCCCCGGCTGTAGTTCGGCAAGCCACCACTGCGAACCTCCTCCTGTGCCGCATGGAAGATCTTGGACATGGTCACGCCCGGGCGCACGAGCGACAGCGCCTTCTCGAAGGCCGCCTCGAGTACATCGTGGACCTCCTGGGCCAGGGATTCCGGCTCGCCAAGGCAGAACACCCTGCAGCAATCGCTCCAGTAACCACTGAGCTTGACGCCACAGTCGAGCTTCAGGATGTCGCCGTGGTGGAGAGTGCGGTTGGCGCCCTTGCCGATGTGGGGAAAGACGAACGAACCCTGGTACTCACCCATCGTCTCGTTCTCGGCAAGCGCGTCCATGACGCCCATCTCGTAATTGCACTTGATCTCGGAAAGGTGCTGGCCATCCCGCACGTTGATGGCCACGCGTTCGATGCCCTTCTCGAACAGGAAGGCGGCATTGCGCAACAGCGTGATTTCTTCCGCATGCTTGATCTGGCGTAACGAATACATCAGGTCCGAGGCATCCACGAAGGTGCAGTCCGGATTGGTCGATTCGAACCAGTCCGCGGACTCTTTCTTCATGACCTTGAGATCGGTCCCGATGGTCCCGCCGAGAAGTCCGCGCTCCGCGAGCGCTTCGCGGACCAGCGCGTGGATCTTGGCGGGTTCATACTGCTCGGGCCGCGCCGGCCGGGCCTCTCCGGGGTAATCGTTCGCCTTTCCGGTCACAACCGCGATGTCACGCGCCTCGATCCACATGCCGTAGGTGCGGATGTCGGTGATTACCGATCGCGCGCGTGCCTCGTCCTCGGAATACTCGTTGACAAGAAGAACGGGCGCCTCCGCGGGATCGGCCGGGACGATCACCATGTCCGTTCCCATCATCGTCCAGCCCAGTTCGATGAAGGCGCTCTGGTAGCCCGACACGTAGTGGATATTGGGTGCGGTGTACGCGATGTAGGCGTCGAGGTCCTCTTCCCTCATCCTCGAACGGAGTCTTTGCAGGACACGTTCGTGCATGGCGCAGAAATTCCGCGCTACGCAGGCTCGAATTCGCCGAGACGGTAGCGGGTTCCGTCGGGCAGCAGGGCAGGCGTCACCGTGTCGCGGTGAAGCGAGGGAGCAAGGCCATGGGTGATGAAGACGTAGGCGCCCGACTCCCACATCAGGGTCTGCATGCGCCTGTAGATCTCGTCGCGCCTGACATCGTCCGTTTCGGTGAGTGCCGTGCCGTTGAGATCGGTGAACTCCTGACTGCACCACCGCTCCCAATTGCAGGCCGTCGTCATGTTGAATGTGTTGAGGATGAGCTGGCCCATGGTCCCGGCGGCTTCGCTGCCCAGACTCCAGAAAAGGCCGGCATCGTTCTGGTTGATGACAACCTCGATGTCGATCTCTGCAAGATTGCTCTGGATGACCTGAGCCGTGCTCCTCGACCGTGTCGCGGTGAAGCGAGGGAGCAAGGCCAGACACCGACCTGATCGCAGGTGAACCAGGCCGTCGCCCAACTCGGGTCGGGTGCCATGTTGAATGTGTTGAGGATGAGCTGGACGTCCTTCCACATGGTCCCGGCGGCTTCGCTGCCCAGACTCCAGAAAAGGCCGGCATCGTTCTGGTTGATGACAACCTCGATGTCGATCTCTGCAAGATTGCTCTGGATGACCTGAGCCGTGCTCCGGTTGGTCGTCGACGCGAGAATGTCGAGCGTCAGCGTCAGGCCCTCGGCACCGGCTTCTGCGAGCAGGGCGCGCGCCGCGTCCGGATCGGGCTTCGGGGGTTCGATGTTCCTGTGCCCCAGGAGGCCCGGACCGATGATGCCCGTAGCCGGTGCTGCGACGTCGAAATACGCCGCCTCGAGAATCTGGTCGACATCGACGGCCTTCTGAACGGCCTGACGGACCCTGATGTCGGCGAGCGCCGAATTTTCGACGTTCATGCCGAGCCAGGTGTAGTCGAGCGTGGGTTTGGTGACGAGCACGCCGCCTTCGGGTGGCTCCTCGTTCAGGCGTGGCAGGGAGGATGCCGGGACCGTCGTAAAATCGATTTCTCCGGCCACGAAGGCGAGTTCCGCAGCGTTCTCGTCATCGATCGGAATGATGTGGATCTCGTCGAACCCGGCCTTCGGTCCATAATAATCGGGATTGCGCGCCAGGGTGATTCGCTGGTTGGGTTGCCAGTCCTTCAGCATGTAACGGCCCGAGGTCGCGGGCGGATCGATGGTGAAGGTGCCGCCGGCGTCCTCCACCGCCTGTTTGCAGACGATGCAGGAGGTATGCCATGGCAACGTGCTCCACCACAGCGGTGCGAAGTACTCCTTGAGCACGATGACACCCTCGAGTTCCCCGGTGACCTCGACATGGTCGAGGGCGGACCAGTCGCTGGCACTCCAGGCACCGAGGGCGGGATCGATGACCCTTTCGAAGGAGTACTTGACGTCCTCGGCCGTCATCTCGCCATAGCCGCCGGTCCAGCGGATCCCGGGCCGCAGGCGGAATGCGATACGCGTATCATCAACCTGTTCGATCCGTGCCTATCCGGTTGTCACCCACACCCACTATATGTATGGTGTGGCGACAAGTGGCTCGGGAGGCGGACGAAGCGGGGATGGATGTTTCGCAGCGGCAAGACCTTTCGTTTGGGGCTTACATACTTAGCTTGACGGGCAGGTTCGCCGGCTGCCGTGGCCCCCGTCTTAGTTGCAATGCGGTCGCCGAAGCGTGGTTTTTCCGGTCACGGGCCGTTGTGTTACGTTCGTACCGACTGACGCGAGCGCGGGATTGCCGCCTGTCAAGTTAAGTATGTAAGGCCCGAACTGAGAGGTTCCATCATGCACGCGATCCTGGCCTTGGTGGCCGTCATCGCGTTCACGGCGGCTCAAGCTCACGCCGCGCCCTGCCCCGACTGGACAACTGACCGTCCAGGTAGCGATTTCTGGCGAGCCGCGACCGTCGCCGACATCGCCGGCTGTATCGAAGCGGGCGCAAAGGTCGAAGCCCGCGACAAATACGGCATGACCCCGTTGCACATGGCCGCCCTACAAAACAAAAACCCGGCGGTCGTCGCCGCGCTCATTGAGGCAGGCGCGAAGGTCAACGCACGCGGCCCAGGCGGCTATGCTCCGCTGCACCGCGCCGCCATGGGGAACGAGAACCCGGCGGTCATTGCTGCTCTCATAGAGGCGGGTGCTGATACCGAGGCGCGCGAGCCTCTTTTCGGCACGACTCCGCTGCATGGCGCTGCCATGGGGAACGAGAACCCGGCGGTCGCCACCGCGCTGCTAGAAGCCGGTGCGAACCCGCGGGCGAAGGCTAATAACGGGAAGATGCCGATCGATTACGCCATGGACAACGAGGCGCTGAAGGGCAGCAAAGTCTATTGGCGTCTCAATGATGCGCGCTTCGGCGACTAGCAAAATTCGGCGCCTGGGCCGCAAAGGCGACAGTTCGGCGGACGATCCCCCCGCGCGGCCCGGAGTTAAAGGGAACTTATATACTTAACTTGACGGGCAGGTTCGCCGGCTGCCGTGGCCCCGTCTTAGTTGCAATGCGGTCGCCGAAGCGTGGTTTTTCCGGTCATGGGCCGTTGTGTTACGTTCGTACCGACTGACGCGAGCGCGGGATTGCCGCCTGTCAAGTTAAGTATGTAAGCCCCTTTCGTTTCCGCGGTCGCTTCCTGAGTTCCAGCGACTTTTCCCGGATGACACGGCCCGTGCCGCTTACCTGGAGAAGGTGCGGTGGGGTGACGGGTTCGTCTGCCCCCATTGCCAGACGGCGGCAGGGCCGTTCCGCTTCACCGGCCGGCCCGGCGTCTTGCGCTGCCGGAAGTGCCGCCGCGACACCAGGCTGACGGCGGGGACGGTCATGGAGCGCACTCATACGCCGCTGGGTGTATGATTCTGGGCGGCCTATCTGGTTGTCAGCCAGACGCCCGGCATGTCTGCCACACAGTTCCAGCGCCAAGTCGGACTTTCCCGTTACGAAACTGCCTTTCAGATCCTCCACAAGCTCCGCGCTGGCATGGTTCGGCCGGATAGGGACCGGATCGGCGGCGAGGTCTGCGACCATGTCGAAGTCGACGAAACCCGGGTCGGCGGCCGTACGCGCGGCAAGGGCCGGGGCGTTCACGACAAACTTCTTGTCGCCGGCGCCGTTGAAGTGCGAGTGCGCAAGCCGGGAACCAAGCTCGACAAGCGGAAGGGCGGTCGCTGCGCTGGACGTGTCCGCCTCGCTGTCGTGTCAGACCGCAGCGCGGAATCGCTCTGCGGCTTTGTCGAGGGTGCCGTTACTTCCAGTGCGCCGGTTATCACCGACGATTGGTCCGGCTATATCAGCCTCGCCAAGCGTGGTTACAAACACCTCGCCGTCGCCGAGGAATATCTGCCGATCATTCATCTCGTCTTCTCCAACCTGAAGACGTGGCTGAGCGGCATTCATCACGGCGTGAGCCACCAGCACCTCCAAGCCTACCTCAACGAGTTCACATTCCGCTTCAACAGGCGATTCTATCCGTTCAACGCCTTCCGGTCCCTGCTCGGAATCGCTGGCGATGTCACCGCTCCCACTTACGCCGAGCTTTACTCGGGCGATTGGGAGCACCCTAAATGTAGTGGTCGTGGGTGACAACCGGATAGGCAGGGTTCGATCATCTCGGCAGCATCGAGATCCCAGCGCCACTGGTCCCCAGGTCGGTAGGCGATCAGACGGCTGTATATCGCATCGATCACGTCGGTATCGCTGGGAGAGGACCGGAACGGTGGATCCAGTGATTTCAGGTCGGTCAGGGTCCGCACACGCAGCACCTTCAGGTCTTCGGCATGTGCCACTCGGGACACAACCACGGCTGCGCCTGCGCCCGCAAGTCCCTGCAGCGTACGGCGACGTGACAGTCGATGGCTGAACATAGGTCCCTTCCCCTGATCAGATTGGTTTCTCCACTATCGGATATGATTAGCCTTGGTCGACCAGGACGTCAATCACCGCTGGACAAAGGACCGGACTCTGCCGCTAACATGGGTCTCCACAGAGTGGACCTGGTTTCCCAAGCAGAAGATGGAGTGCAAAATGTCCAACGATCAGTTGAAACTCTCCCGGCGCCGTTTCATGGAAGCTTCGGCAGCGGGTGTTGCCGGAGGCGCCATGGCCATGGCGGGTACTCCGGTCCAGTCGCAGGAATCGAGCGACACCCTGCGGGTCCGGAACTACTCGGACATCCAGGTCCTCGACCCGGCCTATATCCTGTCCGCGCCGGAAGGAGACGTGAACGGCTGCCTGTTTCACGGGCTCGTGACGGTCAAGTCGGGCGACGAGTGGGGCTGGGAGAAGGAGGCCGCGGCCGAGATCGAACAGGTCGACGACATCCACATCAATTTCACCCTGCGCAATGACATGGGCTGGACCAACGGTTTCGGCGAGCTGACGGCCCATGACGTCAAGTTCTCCTACGAGAGAGTTGCCGATCCCGCCATGGCATCGCCCTACGCCGAGGACTGGGGCACGCTTGACAGGGTCGATGTCCACGACGACCGCAGCGGAACGATCGTCATGAAAGAACCCTATGCGCCGCTCTGGACGACGACGATGCCGGCAGGCCGGGCCATGATCATCTGCAAGGCAGCGGTCGAATCGCTCGACGGCATGCGTTTCCAGGCCGAACCTCCCGCCGTCTCGGGCGCCTACGAGATCACGGACTGGCAGCCATCCCAGAAACTGACCCTCTCGGCGCGTGAAGGGTACACGGGACCCCATGCCAATCCTGACTTCAGGACCATCGAGGTCTATCCGATCATCGACGAACAGGCGGCGGAGGTCGGTTTCCTTGCCGGCGATCTCGACATCACGCGCGTGCCGATCACATCGGTCCAGACCCTGAAGGATAACCTGCCGGACGATGCCACCCTGGTTCAGCACCCCTCGCTAAAATATGTCTGGATGGGGATCAACAAGGACAACGAGGACATGGCAGACATCAGGGTCCGGCGTGCCATCCAGTACGCGGTGAATGTCAGCCAGATCCTCGATGCGGCCTATTTCGGACTGGCGGCTCCGGCCACCGGCATCATTCCGCCGGGCCTCGTCGGTCATCGCCCGGAATCGATCGTGCCTTACGAGGGCAATCCCGAATATGCACGCCAGCAGCTGGAGGAAGCGGGTTTCGGTTCGGGATTCTCGTGCCGGATCGATACCCTCAACAAGACGGCCTACACGGCAGCCTGCCAGGTGATCCAGGCCAATCTCGCCGATATCGGAATCGATGCCGAGATCAACGTGCACGATCCCGGCGTGTGGTGGACCATGGGAGACGAGAGTTCCGGCGACGACTGGAAGTCGCTCCAGATCCTCTATTCCCGCTTCTCGTCCCAGCCGGATCCGGGCTGGTACACGATGTGGTTCACCCCGCAGCAGGTCGGCGTCTGGAACTGGGAGCGGTTCAACGATCCTGATTTCGGGGCTCTCCATGCAGAGGCGCTCGTCACCATGGATCCTTCCAAGCGCGACGGCATGTACCGGACCATGCAGGACATGATGGAAGAATCCGGCTGCTACCGTTTCATCACCCACGAGTTCGAGCCGACGATCTACCGCAACACACTCGTGCCGGCACTGACACCGGACGCGCGGATGCTCTGGAAGCGTTTCAGGAAGGCCTGATCGCTTGCGTATCCGACGGGGCCTGTGAGCCCCGTCGGATCGCACCACCCTCCTTATTTCAGAGGGCGGCCGTGTCGTTGATCCAGTAGGGCCATGCTGCGCCCGCCAGTCGGCTGTTGTCCGGGTCCCTCGTGACCGCCGAGACCCTGGCGAAAGCGGTGAGACCCGGAATGTCGCGCTGTTCCCGGATATCGTGGCCCATGGCGGCAAGCTCCCGCTTGACGGTTTCCGGCAGGCGTTCGTCGACGAAGGTCTCCCGGCTCTGGCAATGAACCCTGGGCGCCTCGATGGCCTGCCTGAGGCTCATGCCGTGAACCGCCCAGTTGACGAACGTGTGCATGACACCGGTGAGAATCCGGTAACCGCCGGAACCGGCGGCAGCGAACACCGGTTCCGATTGCCGCATCGCCACCAGAACGGGCGCGGCGAAGATTGGCATCTTGCCCGGCCTTATGGAGTTGGGCCGGCCCGGCCGGGGATCGAAGTTCTGCATGCCGTTGTTGAGCACGACGCCGGTCCCCGGGCAGTAGACCAGCGAACCATGGGCGTCGGAGAGACTTAAGCACACCGCTGCCGTGTTGCCTGCCGAGTCCGTTACCGCCACCTGTGTTGTCCCCGAGAGCTTGGGTGCCCACGACGTGGCGGGAAGCCGGTCCGGCAGCGTGCCGCCGTCGCTGGCGCAAAGTTCCTCGGCCCGTACGGGTTCAGGCGGACGCGGCATGGCCTCATCGAGACTGATCACTCCGGCACGCCGCCGGGCAAACTCTGCGGAATTCAGGTTTGCCACGGGCCCATCCTCGAAGTCCGGATCGCCGTACCAGCGGATCGTGTCGGTAAAGGCGGTGAGCATGCATTCGGCCATCACATGGTGTGCCGCCGTGCTGGCGGGGCCCATGGAGCGGATGTCGAAGTTCTTCAGGAGGTTCAGGAATTCCACGGACGTCGGACAAAAGCAGGTGATGCAGTCCAGTCCGTGGAACGTGAGCGGCGTTTCCTCGAGCACCTTCGGCCGGTAGGCGGCAAGATCGCCGGCGGTCATGATGCCGCCGCCTGCCGCCATCTCCTTCTCGATCAGTTCCGCCACCCGGCCTTCATAGAAGGCAGAAGGGCCTTCCTCGGCGATGAGGCGCAGGGTCGCGGCGAGTTCGGAAAGATCGAGCACCGTCGCTCCTCCCAACTGGCCGCCGATCCGGGGAAGTTCGCCTCCGGGACAGAGGTGTTCATGAATCGGCGGGTAGCGGCGGATGAGTTGATGGACCTCGCAGATGTGGAGCAACTGGTTCCATGTCATGACAAGGCCGCTTTCGGCCAGCCGTATCGAGGGTTCGAGAACACGCGCCCAGTCGAGATGTCCCCAACGCTGGTGGACTTCCCACATGGCCGCCACGGCACCTGGAACACCGGCCGCCAGATGTCCCTTCTCGCCCTTCAGTCCCTTGGTCCATGGTGTCTCGTAGTACTTGAGCGGCCGCGTCTCATCGATCTCGAACATGTCTTCACGGGCCGCACCGGGGGCCCTCAGGTAGCCGTCGACCGAAACCAGCCTGCGGCTTGCAGTGTCGAAACCGGAGAGTCGTGCGTAGCCGCCGATACCGCACTGGGCGGGTTCGACGACGAAGCTCGCGAATGTGGCACCGACGATGGCATCGAAGGCATTACCGCCGGCCTCGAGAAGGGAGATGCCGGCCTTCACGGCATCCCGGTGGCCGGCAGAGACCGCGCCCCGCTGTCCGACGGCCTCGGTCCGGCCCGCCTCCCATTGTGATTCGATCATCTTTTTTCTTCCGGTCCCGGCGGGTAACACACTGAAGCGCCGCGCACTCGGGAGTCAATCTGTTGGTTCCAGGGCTTGTTCGGTACAGGATCGGGATAGATCAATGTGGAGTCTGCCATGTCGATGACGGTGCTGCTCGCGGTCGTGACGCTGGCCTATGTGGGCTACAACCTGATGATCAAGGTTTCGGGAGATCACATGCCTCCCGGGGCGACCACGACGGTGCTTGCCGCATTCAGCCTGCAGGCCGGGGCCATGCTCACTTCGGTGGTGTTTTTCGTGTTTCTCGGAATCCAGGGCGGGCACACATTCAGGCTTTCGATACCAAGCTACCTCTTTGCCCTTGCCGGTGGCGTCTGCATCGGCATCGCGGAAATCTGCTATCTCTACATCTTCGGCGGTCCCGAACCCCTTCCGGCGAGTGTGGTGATCCCGACCGTGGTGACCGGAACGGTCGTCATCACGCTCATCGCCTCGTTCCTTGTCTTCCATGAACGGCTGAGTCTCTTGCAGCTTGTCGGTGCCGCCATGATCGTGGGCGGAATAGTCGTCATGTTTGTCGGACGCAATGCCGCAGTCTGAGGGTGGTGGTCAGGGCCGTCTCACGCTAACAACAACGGACAACGGTTTTGTAGTTGGAAGTGATGATTTGATGCTGGCTTTATCATTCTCGGTTGGGTATACGGGCTGGCATGGAGAAGCCGGCGATGATCATACCCGATTCTGTGAAGGAGGTGACGGTGCGTCTTGCGCGCGCAGACGAGCGGCGCAAGTGGGATGCACTGATGTTCGAGCATCACTATCTGAGGTTCATCCAATTCGCGGGCCGGGGTCTTCGCTACGTCGCCGAGTACGGTGGGCAGTGGCTGGCGCTGTTGGGCTGGCAGTCCGGGGTGTTCAAGTGCCGGCCCCGCGACCGGTGGATTGGATGGCGCCAGGAGCAACAGTTCGGACGGCTGCATCTGATTGCCAACAACACCCGCACGCTGATGCTGTGTGAGCCTGGCGAAGTGCCCAACCTGGCTTCCCACGTGATGGCGGCCAACCTGCGGCGCTTGAGCGGCGACTGGGAGGAGACGTTCGGGCATCCGTTGGAGCTGGCGGAGGCCTTCGTGAATCCCAAGATGTTCCAGGGCACCATGTACCGGGCGGGAAACTGGAGATACGTCGGGCGCACGCGCGGCTTCGCGCGCAGCAACGGGCGATACACCGAGCCGCACGGGAAGCTCAAGGACATGTACGTCTATCCCTTGAGCTGTGGCGCGCGCGAACGCCTGGGGTCGGTGCAGGGCTGTGCGTCCTGGGATCCGCCACGGCCCGAGGAGGTGCGCCCGTCGGCGGTCGAGCTGCCGTCGCTGATCGAGGAGTTGGAGCGTATCCCCGACCACCGGCGCGGCCAAGGCCGCAAGTTCCGGCTCTCGACCCTGCTGGCCCTTTGGGAGCTTGCGCGGTTGTCGGGGTTCAAGGGGGTCGACGCGACGTGGCGCTATGCGTGCCATCTCGACCAGGGCGAGCTGCATGCCGTCGGTGCCTGGAAGGACAAGGCCGGCGTGCTCCATGCACCGTCGCGGGCCACGCTGCATCGGGCGATGATGGAGACCGACCCCGACGCGCTGCAAGGCGCACTGAGCCGCTGGGTCAAAGCGCGCACGCCCGAACGCACCGCGCTGGCCGCCGACGGCAAGCGCATACGCGGGGCCAACCGCCACGGCGAGCGTTATTACGAGACCGTGACCCTGGTCACCCACGAGGGTGCGATGCCGGTGGCCAGCCGTGTGTGCCACAACCAGGGCGGCGAGACTGCGGCCGTGATGGCCCTGCTCGAGGAGGTCGATGTCCGGGGCTCGGTGATCACCCTCGATGCGCTCCATACCACCCGCAACACCGCCAACACGATCGTGCGCAGCCATGGCGCGCATTACCTGTTCACGGTCAAGGGCAACGCGCCCGAGACCTTCGAGACACTCCACAGCATCGAATGGGAGCGCGATGCCGACACGATTTTCTCGCAGCACACCGACAAGGCCCACGGGCGCATCGAACAACGCCATATCCAGACCCTGCAGCCCATCCCCGGCCTGATCAAATACCCTCATGTCCAACAGATCTTTCGCGTCACTCGCCAGCGCTACACCGTCACCATCGGCGAGAGTTCCAGCGAATACGCCTACGGCATCACGTCACTGTCTCCCGACCAAGCCGGCCCCGAGCGGCTCCTGGCCTTGAACCGAGGCCATTGGACCGTCGAGAACCAAAATCATCGACATCGGGACACAACCTTCGCCGAGGACGCCTGCCTGATGCGTACCCGTCACGGGCCGGCGAACAACGCCGTGTTGAACAACATGGCGCTCGCCATCATCTTCCACAACGGCTTCACCGGTGTGGAAGCCGCAGTCCAGCACTTCGCCATGGGCCGCGACAAGGCGATCCGCGCGATCACCCAGCCCGGCTGACCCGACCTCCCCCGTCCCACGCTGAGAGAGCGCAGGCTTCTTGCGGGATCCGGGGTCGATCCGCTTACATCAATCGATGTTTGGGAGTGGCTCCCTCCCGGCGATCTTGCAAGAAGTTCGCCGGCGGCATTGTCTCGTGGTGACGATGAATCCCCAGAGACGATCCCAATGCCGCACAAGCCGCCACTCCATCCATCCCAACGGCCTCGTCCGAGGCTTTCTTGAGCAGGCCGATGAAGCCGAGGCGGCGCATCCGCCCCCACCGTTGCGCTCCACCGCCGACCAGACCCCGTTCGCTCTGGTCCGTCGCGGCACGACGGCGCCCTTCGGCTTCGTCACACGATCCGCAAAATCCGCCTCCAGCCCTCGAAACAACGCAAGTGGAGTAGCAAATCTCAGCATGAGACAGGCCTGGGGTGGTGGTGGGCACCGGGTTACATGAATATCGGATATGCGTTAGTTTTGCTCCGAGTAACAGGCGGTCTGGAGACAAAGGAGTTGTGCGTCCGCAACCGGTGAGGGCGCCATGGATCGAGTGCCGATCCCCTGGAAGGGGAGTCCAGGCCAACAATCATGTGGGAGGGATTGATGGCAAATTCACAACTTGTTGCCCAGAGAGGCCTGTTCAAGGGGTTGCACAGCGGCATGGGCATTGCGGCAAAGGCGATGGTCGTCGTCTTCGTCGTGTTCACCGCGATCAATGTCGAGTTTGCCAACAGCATCTACACGGCGGTGCGCGGCTGGATCGAGAACGCGCTCAACTGGTACTACATCTTCGCTCTTGTGATCATGCTGTTCGTCTGTTTCTACCTGATGTTCAGCCGCTTCGGCAGGATCCGGCTCGGCGATGACGACAGCAGGCCGGAGTTCTCCAACTTCTCGTGGCTGGCCATGTTGTTCTCCGCGGGTGTCGGCATCGGTCTCCTGTTCTTCGGGATTGCCGAACCGATGTTCTACTTCGACAACACCCAGCCATGGGGCTATCCCAACAATCCGTTCGCGGACCAGGCGGGACTCGCCGCCATGGACGTGCAGCGCGCCGCCTTGGCCATGCGCGTGACCTACTTCCACTGGGGGTTCCATGGCTGGGCAGGCTACGTGGTCGTCGGTCTGTGTCTGGCCTATTTCGGGTTCCGCAAGAAACTGCCCCTGACATTGCGTTCGGCGCTCTATCCGGTGATCGGCGATCGCATCTACGGTCCCATCGGTCATGCCGTCGACCTGCTTGCGGTATTCGGCACGGTATTCGGCGTGGCGACGTCGCTGGGTCTGGGTGTCAGCCAGATGGCCACGGGCCTCAACCACCTGTTCGGAGTCGATCCCGGAATCGTCACTCAGATTATCCTGATCGTGGTGATCTCGATCGTCGCGACGCTTTCGGCAGTCTCCGGCGTCGGCAACGGCATCCGCATCATTTCGGAATGGAACATCTGGCTCAGTGTCGTTCTGCTCGCCTTTTTCCTGTTCGGAGGACCATCCAAGTGGCTGCTTGGTTTCTTCATCAGCACGACGGGCGACTATCTCTGGAACGTCATTCCAATGGGCTTCCAGACCTTCAACGAGGAAGGCAATGCCGCCTGGCAGAGCGGCTGGACGATCTTCTACTGGGGTTGGTGGATTTCCTGGGCGCCTTTCGTCGGCATGTTCATCGCCCGCATCAGCCGCGGCCGCACGATCCGCGAATTCATGATCGGCGTGATGTTCGTTCCGACGTCGCTGGCGTTCTTCTGGCTGTGCATCTTTGGCGGTACGGCCATGCACATGGAGCTCAATGCGGCAAGTGGTGTGGGAACCGCCGGGATCGCCGATCTCGTGCGCAATTGGGATCTGCCGTCAGCCCTTTACGGAACGATCGAGCAGGTGACCTCGGTCCACTGGCTCAACTGGATCATGGCAGCGCTTGCCACGTTCCTGCTGGCGACGTGGTTCATCACGTCGTCCGATTCGGGCACACTGGTGATCACGACCATGCTGAGCATGGGTGACGACAATCCGCCGCGGCGTTTCCGCATCGTGTGGGGTATGGGCGAAGGGTTGGTGGCTGCCGTGCTGCTGGTTTCCGGCGGACTGGCCGCCCTGCAGACGGCATCGATTGCCGCGGCGTTGCCTGTCAGCGTGATCATGCTTGTGATGGCGTACGGTGTACTGAAGTCTTTGCACGAGGATCCCAGCGCGGTGGCTGCTTCCGGCGAGACTCGCGCGCCTGATGGCACCCGGATGGCGCAGGAACTGCACGCTTGATCTGACGGTGGGGCGGCCCTCAGGGTTTCCGGGGCCGCTCCACCACGTCGCCTCCCGCGGCCTTCCAGGCCGCGAAGCCGCCGATCAACTGGGCGACGGGCGCCAGCCCCATGTCCTGGAGCACCTTGGTCGCGAGCGCCGATCGACCGGCAGCGGCGCAGTAGAGAATGAACTTGCGGCCGCTCGCGAAGACCTCCTTGTGGTAGGGGCTTTCGGAATCCACCCAGAATTCCAGCATGCCGCGTGGCGCGTGGTAGGCACTCGGGATCATGCCTTCCCGGTCGAGTTCCCTCACATCCCGGATATCGACAAAGAGAACGCGATCGTCTCCGACGAGCTTCAGGGCCTCCTCGACGGGAACATTTTCGATCTCGGCGGTCGCTTCCTCGACCATCCGCCTGGCTGTGGTGTTCAGTCCCATGGCTTCTCCTTTCCGCGCATCCGCGAACCTTCGGCTGACCGTATGTTGAGAGGTACGCGGCATCCTCGGTTCTGGTAGCTCTCGACGGGCACGGCCCGGAAATCCCGGCTGCCGGACAGAGCATGATGCAATTGGTCGTAAACTGCGCGACTCAGGTGCCAATTGCCGGGGGAGTGCAGAACCACGGAACTCGCCGCATACCGACTAATGTCAAGACAACATACACGATTTCAAGACCACTGCGATGCATGGCGAGTCGGAGATCGGACGCTGCGGCGTACGCAGCGACAGCGAAGATCCTGTGCCCGGGATTGGCGGCCGGACATACGTCAACATGTGGGTATCGATGAAGACGGTGTCCCACTTCAACCTCGGAACGTCCTTGAGTTGTTGCTCACGCTACTTTTTCGCCTCAACGTGACTTGTGTCTGCCAGAAAACTCTAAAAACGTTGATATTGCACGATTTTATGTGTTGCTAGGTCTACAGCATTCGAGGATATCCGCACCCGGTTGTTCGCGCTTCTCGAGCCGGCACAGGCTTGAAGGGCTGTTCAAGGTGTCGTCACGCTCCACGGCTGTCTGGATGGCCGGATCGTGACGCAGCGTCTCGTGGTCGTTGATATCCTCGTAGCCCAAGGCGATGGCGAACGTCCTACGGCGTACTGGGTCGACCATGCGGTGACGGATCTTGCCCGGCTGGCGCCCGTCATCGCGACGAGAGGCCACGGCCGCACTCAGGTCAAGCCTGCGGTCGGCCTGGCGCCGCAGCACGCTCTCGCCGTCGAAACGGGCTTCGACAAGGCGTCGACGACATGTTGGAGATCGGATGGTTTCAGGGGTACAATGTGGTAAGCGTTCGGGTTAGAGGCTTCCAGCCCCGCCGCGGGGCCAGCCGGGCTTTCACGCTCGGCGCTCGCCGTTCAAGCCGAGCGCCGCGCCGATGATCCTGATGGGCGCACACGGCGCGGATGCCGGGCTCCGCACCTTGCGTCAGGCAATCTCCTGTGTCGCTGCCCTCATCGGCGGTGGCGGTGATATCGTCTCGATCGCGTCCCGGTCCACCGCCTGAGCAAGGGCTCACGCCCCTCTCAGGGACTGGTGCTTCCAAGGCCCGATGACACACCAGCCTTCCTATGGCGGCGCGAACTGGGGCCGATGGGCGTGCGGCTGTTCGTCGAGGTCCTCGCCAAGCTCGAAGCCGACCGGCGCGCGACGAGGACGAAGCCCTTGCCACTAGGGAGCCCGCATTCGAGCGGGCGCCGTTCTCGCGCACGTTCAGCTATGACGACAGAGAGGCGTGAATCAGACGGCGTGCTCAGCCTTTCGCCCAAAGCCCGACCAGCTTCTTGATGGCACCGGAGGTTGCAAGTGACAGCGCTTCCGCCCCTCCTTCACAGGCAGCGCCGGCATCCGCGTCTTCGTCCTCTTCGGCTACGGTTGTTCCGAGCAGGCGCCCTTCGGCGCTTTCCGCCGTAATGCTGGCAACCAGCTCTACGTCCGCCGATACGGTCGAAGACCAGCAAGAATGAGGGCGAGTCGAGCAATGTCTTCGCCGCGTACCATAAGTTGAGCCGCGTACCCCCCCTCTTTGAGAGAAGTTCTGTCCAGCGGTTCTCGAACCAGCTCCACGACTTCAACCAAATTTTCGGTAGCACAGAGGAAGAGAATGCGCTGCGCGCATCGCCGGGAATGTGTGCGCCGGCAAGCGTAGCCGTCAAACTCGAAGGCGCCACTGAATTCGCTGTCGTCTATGTGAAGAGAATGTTCCTGGCAACACGTTGTCCGAGTACACATCGAACGCCGGCGATTCGTCCGGCGTCGCGTTGTAGGTGCACGCGCCGCCGGTGAGCGCTGCCGCGCAGATGAGCGCAATAGTTGGTGCCGGTCTCATACAAGCCCTCCAGATTTGCAGTAACTTGACCAAGTGTAACCGGCCGCGGACGCGGGTACGTGCGATCAGGATTACCAGTGCGCGTCCCAATCACCCGTACTACCCGACCGGTCGCTGTTCAAGCTCCTGCGGGAGGGACCGGTGGACGACTGGGACTCGCTCGGCCGAGGATGAAGCGGCGCCTAGCGGACGGAATTGGTGGCGTGGTTCACCCAGGCGACTCAGTCGATGCTTTGTCCGGCGTCGTCCAATGCGAATCGCCGTCTGGAGCGCTTTCCTTCCTGAGAACAACGAGTGGCCTCGAGGCGGCGGGGCAGCTCGTACTCCAGCCAGAACGGTTCTTCGCCATTCTTCGTCCATTCGGGCCAGCACCCGGGCATTGTCCGACTTGCGTCCAGTCATCAGCACGTAACGAGGCGACACGGCGGCGTGGCCCTTGCCGTCGGGGCCGAATATCCCGCCCAGTCGCTCGGCCTTGGACTTCAGCTGGGAATTGCTCCAGGGTAGGTAGGCTTTCGCCTCTACCAACACCAGATGCGTTATCCACCGGCCCGCGTCATTTCCCTCGAAGGCGACGAGCAGATCGACCTTCCTGGTTCCTGTTGAAGTCCGAAGCTCGGGTTAGGAAACGGGGTTTCAGGCCTGCGGCGAGGTGTGGTGTCCATCGAGGAAGTAGGCAGGCACCGGCCTGCCGATGGCTCCGAGTTTCTGGCGGAAGCCCATCGAGGCGGGGCGCCTTCCGCGCATCACGCGAAGCGCTCCTTCGAGGGAACGCAGGGTTCGATGACTCGGGACATGATCGGTCCTTCGGTTGACTTGCCGGGACGGGACGGCTGTGACGAAATTAAATGAGGCGGCAGCGGGATATGGGCGATGATAGGTGTACGTTCCGCAAGACGAAAAATCTAGCGATACATGCGATGACGGACGGTCAGACCTGTTCACGCTTGGGCAGCGAGGCGGACGGGGCCGGGGCATTGTCATGGCGAAGCCAATCGATGGAAAAAGCGAAACCGAGTTCGCCGTGACTCGAACAGTTGGCACAAGCTTCCCGTCCCACCCATGGAGAATACGGCTCATTTGTTTTCCATGCCCTCAGCTGGCGGGGGTATGATTTCGAACGAGCAGAGCGCTTGCAGGACTTGAAGTGCTTTGCCGGTCTGCGCGGTGGGCTTTCCCCGTTCAAGCTCGGCGATGCCAGTTGCGGCGGCGTTCATCCTGGCGCAGCCCGACTGCGGGTGCCACATTATTGGTTTGTCGCCGGCACTACCCTGTCCCCGTCGGTCTGGACACCACCCGCTCCACAGACCTGCCGTTCTGGTGGAGGACTAATGATAACCGAGTGTGGTCGTCTTGGTTTAAGCGCCATGACAAGCGCATTGACTACCGATGGCCGACCGCTTGCCGCCTGCGATTGCGGCGATGGTGAGGCCTGGGTCGCCCGGACCGCCACAAGGGAAGAGGCTGTGACGATACCGTTGCTTGGCACGAAGGTGAGTATGGTGTTGCGCGAGATAGCGGGCCTCCAATTGCGAGTACGGATGCGGCCATCGCGGCGGTCGTTCGCGTGCTGAAACGGGAAGACGGGAAGTTCAATGTCCAGTCATCCGGGCTCGGGCGCACCTCATGGACGGAGATGCATGGCTTGCGCCGAAGCCATACGTGACCTCATCCGGAATACGTCGGCAACCGATGACGACCGCTCTCGATGAAATCGGGCTTGCCCACGGATCATGGGAAGTCGAGTAAGACATCCGGCGTGACCTTGCATCGCGGATCCTGCGATGCCTAACAGAGAATCACCTATTGACGGGCATGACGTATTCGGCGCCCTTGCGGATACCCGACGGCCAGCGTTCCGTCACCGTCTTGAGGCGCGTGTAGAACCTCACCCCTTCGGGCCCGTGCATGTGGTGGTCGCCGAAGAGCGAGCGCTTCCAGCCTCCGAAACTGTGGTAGGCGACCGGAACCGGGATCGGCACATTGATCCCGACCATGCCGATCCGCGAGCGCTGTGTGAAATCCCTCGCGGCATCGCCGTCGCGCGTGAAGATGGCCGTGCCGTTACCGAACTCGTGCTCGTTCACGAGATTGAGCGCTTCCTCGTATTCCCGGGTCCGCACAACACAAAGGACCGGGCCGAAGATCTCCTCCCTGTAGATCCGCATCCCGGGCGACACCCGGTCGAAGATCGATCCTCCGATGAAATTGCCGTTCTCGTAGCCCTGCAGACTGAAACCGCGGCCGTCGACCACGAGCTCGGCGCCTTCCTCGACGCCGATGCCGATGTAGCCCGCCACCTTGTCATGATGCTGGCGTGTCACGAGCGGGCCCATGTCCGCATCCGCGTCCGTGTAGGGGCCGATTCTGAGGGTCTCGACCCGGGGTTTCAGTCGCTCGATCAGCGCATCGCCCACCCTGTCGCCGACGGCAACAGCGACCGATACCGCCATGCAGCGTTCTCCCGCCGAGCCGAACGCCGCGCCCATCAGGGCATCGGTGGCCTGCTCGAGATCGGCATCGGGCATCACCACCATGTGGTTCTTGGCACCGCCGAGCGCCTGGACCCGCTTTCCGTTCGCCGTGCCGGTCCGATAGACATATTCGGCAATCGGCGTGGAGCCGACAAAGCTGACCGCCTGGACATCCGGTGAGGCGAGCAGGGCGTCCACGGCTTCCTTGTCGCCGTTGACCACATTGAGCACGCCGGCAGGAGCACCGGCCTGTTCGAGAAGCTCGACAAGGCGAAGGGAGCAGGACGGAACCTTTTCCGAAGGCTTGAGAATGAAGGCGTTGCCGCAGGCGACCGCCATGGGAAACATCCACATGGGCACCATGGCCGGAAAGTTGAACGGTGTGATGCCGGCGACGACACCGAGCGGTGCGCGCAGGGAATAGCTGTCGACACCGGTACCGACACTTGCGCTGTATTCGCCCTTGAGAAGCTGCGCAATGCCACAGGCGTATTCGACCACCTCCAGACCGCGCGTGACCGATCCCCTGGCATCCGAAAGGGTCTTGCCGTGTTCTCTCGAGACGAGTTCGGCGAGTTCGTCCATGTGCTCTTCGGCGAGCGCCTTGAAACGGAACATGACGCGTGCGCGGTTCTGGGGCGTGACCGCTGCCCAGTCGACCTGTGCCCGGGAAGCCACGCCTATGGCGTTCTCGACCTCGCTCGTGCTGGCGAAAGGCACCTGGTGAATGACCTCGCCGGTCGCCGGATTGGTGACGTCGCCGCAACGTCCCGACTGTCCGGTGACCCTGCTGCCTCCGACGTGGTGATGAAGCATGCCAGCCATGGAAATCCCCTCGCTGATCAGACGTTCAGGTGCCACGAAACAACCAGCACGGGCAACCAAACGCAAGGGGAAATTCAGGAGGTCGCGGGACGTTCCCGGCCAATCTGGCTCAGGCGCTTCTTGAGACTCAGCCGGTCCAGCGATTCCATCGGCAATGCCGTAAAGAGCTTGATGCGTGCCTCGAGCACCAGAAACGCATCAAGAAAGGCCTTGCGGATCCACCGGTGACCGTGGCCGGATCGTCGACACCCCAGTGCGCGCTGATCGGCTGGCCGGGCCACACCGGGCAGACTTCGCCTTCCGCCCTGTCGCAGACCGTGAACACGAAATCGAGTTCCGGCGCACCTTCGACGGCAAACTCGTCCCACGACTTCGAACGCAGATCGTCGGTCTTGAAGTTCGTGCGTTTCAGAATTTCGAGAACATGGGGGTTGATCTCGCCCGTTGGATGGCTTCCCGCGCTGAAACCCCGGAAACGACCCGGCGCCCATCGCCTGAGGATGCACTCGGCCATGATGCTGCGTACCGAGTTTCCCGTGCACAGAAAGAGGGCATTGTAGATCTTGTCGGACATGGCCGGGCCTCGCAGGCCTGATCATCATCTGAGCCCGCCGTAAAATATCCTTCCCGTGTGACATCCATATGAAGCCTTGTGGATACCGGGGACTTGTGGACTGACCCGGGGCTGTCTCGATGCCATTGCCGTTCAGCGAACGTCGAACGGACCTCCCGAAGATCAGGTGTGCCCCGAAACCGGCCAGGTGCGATCAGGCCGGCGGGACAGGTCTTGTGCTGTCGATGACCTCGACGCGCAGCTTCGTGACATCGCGCAGGGCGTCAGCATCCGCAGTGGCAGCCATGAGTGTGATGGCGGTGCGCAAGGCGCCTCCTGTCTCGCGTCTCGGTCACTGTGCGGTCTGACCGGTCATGCGACCCGTGCTTCAAGGTCCGCCCAGCGGTCGGCGGGTCTCCATCCCAGGATCCGGCGGGCACTGGACGTATCGAGTGGCGAGGCAAACGGATCGGTGTCGAAGCGTGCCTGAGGGCTTTCGGGCACTGGCCTTCCGTAGAGTTCGATGAGCACTTCGCGGGTCGGTCTGGGTGCGAAGATATCGTCGGCCGCCGCGTTGAAGATGCCGAAGGCGGGGGCCTTTTCGATGGCGAGGCGGAAGCAGCGGGCAACATCTTCCGGAGCAACGATACAGGGTATGTGCGGCAAAGGCTCCTCCCAGCCGTCGACTGCAGTCTGCGGTTCACCGTGTCTGTGCTGGATGAGCCTGCGAATCACGTGATCGGAGGCGATATAGCATGGCCTGATGATCGTGACGGACATGCCCTCGCGTTCCGAAAACGCACGCCCTGCTTCCTCCAGCAAGCGCTTGCTGAGGCCGTAGGCGTCATCGGCCCGCAGCCGGTGTCCCTCATCGATCGGGACATGGTCGGGAACATGCCGGATCGGACCCAGGTCGAAGCCGTAGGCACTTGAACTCGAGCACAGCGAGAAAATACGAATGCCGGCCTCGTAGCCGGCATGAAGGACATTCCATGCGGCCATGGTGTTGATCCGGAGAAACTCCTCCTCGGGCGCCTCGATCGCGGCATCGAGGCCGCCGAGGTGAATCACGGCATCATGACCGGCAAGTGCATGGCCGACCTGGGCGAGGTCCGTGAGATCAACGGCACCGAATGGCTGGTGATGCCGGAGGTCCGCAAGATCAAGGACACTGACATCGTGGGCTGACATCAGTTCCGCCACGACATAGCGGCCAAGCTGACCGCTACCACCCGTGACCGCGACTTTCATGTGCCGGTCCCCGAGGCCTGCCAAAGGCTCATTCCCACCAGCCTGAGGCTCTCCTGGACCATGGGTTGCCGGTGACGACCGGCAGTTCCGGCGAACACTTGAGGCTCAGGCCGCCGCCCTGCCACGCAGTCAGCGGGAAGATCCCTGAAGGTTGCCGGGGCCACAGCGCAAACCTGCTTCAGCAGCAGTTGTCACGTGCCGCGGAACTGATCGCTCTTCCGTCGGTCCTTGCCGAGGATGCGATGGAGGAATCGTCGATCTTGTCCGTGCCATAGACCGCGGCGGTTCCGGTGGTGTGGAAGGTCTCCCATGGAACACCGGCGGGATCGACGGACCAGGACTTGGTGGAGCGGGCGTAACAGCACGCGCCCTCGGTCAGGTCGCTCGTGGCATGGCCGGCGGCCAGCAATCTTTCCGTGACCTCGACGAGTTCCTCGCCGCTGTCGACGTCGATCCCCATGTGGTCGACACCGACCGTGCGTCCCCGCGAGGTCATGGAGAAGTTCATGCAGGGTTCGTCAAGACGGAACCTGGCATAGTCCTCCTTGAGAACATCGGGATTCGCTCCGAAGAGCGCTCCGTAATAGGTGACAGCCTCTTCGAGATTGTCGACATTCACGCTGATGTGCACGCGCTTCATGACTGCAGACTCCCTGTGGTTGTGACGGTGCCCGTGAATTCCCGGCCGACACCCTGGCAGCAATTCATGGTGAGAAAGCCCATCAGGCCCTCCATCACGTCCCAGGCTGCCGCGTAGATCACGTGGCGGCCGTCACGGCGCGATGTCACGAGACCGGACCGGGCAAGATCGGCGAGATGGAACGACAGGACAGGTGGCGCGATATCGAGTGTTCTGGCGATGACACCCGCCGGCACGCCGTCCGGTCCCGCCCTGACGAGCAGGCGGAAGGTGGCAAGCCTGGTTTCCTGCGCCAGCGCCTGAAGCAGATCGACGGCTCGTGACGGTTCCATAGTTCTATAAACATAGAACTATGCGCAGTGTTGTCAACGCCTGGCTGCCGCGCGTTTCTTGACCTCGGCGATCGCCTTCGCCGGATTGAGGTGCTTGGGGCAGGCCTTCGTGCAGTTGACGATGGTGCGGCAGCGGAAGAGCCCGTCGGCATCGTCCAGTTCGGCAATCCGTTCATCGGATGCCTCGTCACGGCTGTCGACAATCCATCGGTAGGCCTGCAGCACAACGGCCGGTCCGGGGAATGTCTCCCCGTTCCACCAGTAGCTCGGACAGCCTGTCTGACAGCAGAAGCAGAGAATGCACTCGTAGAGGCCGTCGAGCTTCTCGCGATCCTCTGGCGATTGCAGCCGTTCCCGGTTTTCCGGAGCAGGCTTTTCCGAGCGCAGCCACGGCTTCACCGAGGCGAGTTGTGCGTACATGTGCGAGGCATCGATCACCAGATCCCGGATGACGCTCATGTGGGGCAGGGGATAGATCCTCACCTCGCCCGTGATGTCATCGATCGGCTTGGTGCAGGCCAGCGTGTTCACACCGTCGATGTTCATGGCGCACGAACCGCACACACCCTCCCGGCACGACCGCCGGAAGACGAGTGTGGAATCCATCTCGTTCTTGATCTTGATCAGGGCATCGAGAACCATCGGTCCGCAGGTTTCGCGGTCGATCTCGTAGGTGTCGAGGCTCGGACCGGAGCCGCTTTCCGGATCATAGCGGTATACCTTGAAGCGCGTTCGCCGGGAACTTCCTTGCGCAACCGGATGCGCCTTGCCGACCCGGACCCTGGAATTCCTCGGCAACCTGAATTCAGCCATGGCAACACGCTCCGGCGGTTATGGGGGAAGGGTCGGGCACCATCAGTACACTCTGGACTTGGGAGGAATTGCTTCCACCTCGTCGGTCAGCGTGTCGAGGTGAACGGGCCTGTAATCGATCCTGTGGCGGCCGTCATCGTCAAGCCAGCACACGGTGTGCTTCATCCAGTTTTCGTCGTCCCGTTCCGTGTAGTCCTCCCGTGCATGGGCACCGCGGCTTTCCTTGCGGTGTTCGGCACAGGTGATGGTGACGACGGCCTGGCGCAGCATGTTGTCGAGTTCCCACGTCTCCATGAGATCGGTGTTCCAGACCAGGGAACGATCGCTCACCCTGATATCGGCGAAGCCGGCGTGGATGTCCGCCATCTTCCGGCATCCTTCCTGAAGCGACTCCTCGGTTCGGAACACGGCGGCATCGTCTTGCATGGTGCGCTGCATGGTATCGCGCAATGCGGCTGTCGGTGTGCCGCCGTCGGCATGGCGCTGGCGGTCGAAGCGGTCGAGCGTTGCCTCCCCGGCGCCCCTGGGCAGATCCCTTGAGGCCTGACCGGGACTGATGATCTCGGCTGCACGCAGGGCCGCAGCACGGCCGAACACGACGAGATCGAGCAGCGAATTGGAGCCCAGACGGTTGGCGCCGTGCACAGAGACGCAGGCGGCTTCACCGGAGGCCATGAGGCCCGGCACTACCGAGTCGGGATTACCGTCTCGCGGTACCACGACTTCACCGCGATAGTTGGTCGGGATGCCGCCCATGTTGTAGTGAACCGTCGGGAGCACCGGAATCGGCTCCCTCGTCACGTCCACGCCGGCGAAGATCCTGGCACTCTCCGAGATGCCGGGCAGCCGTTCCGCGATGATCTTCGGATCGAGATGATCGAGTTTGAGCAGGATGTGATCCTGCGCCTTTCCGGCACCCCGGCCTTCGCGAATTTCGATCGTCATGGAGCGTGATACCACGTCGCGGCTCGCCAGATCCTTGGCCGAAGGCGCATAGCGCTCCATGAAGCGCTCGCCTTCGGCGTTCACGAGGTAACCGCCCTCGCCGCGCACGCCCTCGGTGATCAGCACACCGGCACCGTAGACTCCGGTCGGGTGGAACTGGACGAACTCCATGTCCTGAAGGGGCAGGCCTGCGCGCAGCACCATGCCGTTGCCGTCGCCCGTGCAGGTATGGGCGGACGTGCACGAGAGGTAGCAGCGCCCGTACCCGCCGGTCGCGAGGATGGTCATGTGGGCGGAAAACCGGTGCATGGTGCCGTCGTCGAGGCACCACGCCATGACACCCTGGCAGGCACCGTCATCGTCCATGATGAGATCGAGGGCAAAATATTCGATGAAGAACTGTGCGTTGTGGCGGAGCGACTGCTGGTAGAGCGTATGGAGGATCGCATGGCCGGTCCGGTCGGCGGCGGCACAGGTTCGCTGGGCAGTGCCCTTGCCGAATTCGGTGGTCATGCCTCCGAAGGCGCGCTGGTAGATCGTGCCCTGAGGCGTGCGGGAGAACGGAACGCCGTAGTGTTCGAGTTCGATGACGGCGGCCGGGGCTTCCTTGCACATGTACTCGATGGCGTCCTGATCACCGAGCCAGTCGGAGCCCTTGACGGTATCGTACATGTGATAGCGCCAGTCATCGTCGCCCATGTTGCCCAGTGCCGCCGAAATTCCCCCCTGGGCGGCAACGGTATGGCTTCTGGTCGGAAAGACCTTCGTGATGCAGGCGATGTTGAGGCCGGCCTCGGCAAGGCCGAGCGTTGCGCGAAGGCCGGCACCACCGGCGCCGACAACGATTACGTCATAGGCGTGATCGACAATCCCGTAGGCAGCAGTCATCTCTCAGGCCAGCATCAGCACGATCAGGGACACGATTCCGGCCGCCAGCAACACGACGCATGAGACGGCAACGGCCATCCGCAGGAAGGACCCTGCCCGACCGTCGCCCGCGTAGTCGTCGATGACCGCCTCGAGGCCCAGTTTCATGTGCCAGATACCGGCTACGAGAAAGACGATCAGGAAGACCGGAACCACGATCGTTCCCATCAGTTCCTTGAATTCATCATGGGTCGAAGCCGCCAGAACCGGCAACAGGACGACGAAGATCATGACCAGGGGAACAAGGGCAACGGCCGTCATGCGCTGGTGACGCCAGTGCAACGTTCCTCCGCCACGACCGGCCGCCGCCATCTAACCGATCCTTCCCGTGACCGTGAGTCCGAGCACCCAGGCCGCGATTGTCAGAAGAACGGTGCCGACGACGACTCCCCAGCCTGTGATCGTGACCGTCTGCAACTCGAACCCTCGTCCGGCATCCCAGAAGAGATGCCGGATGCCGTTCAGCAGGTGATAGATGAGGCAAAGGGAAAAGGCGAACAGGATCACGATCCCCAGCCAGGATCCGGCGACGGCCTGGGCGGCGGCAAAGGCTCCGGGTCCCGCTGCGGCCGCCGCCAGCCAGGCCACGAGGAGCACGGTACCGATCGCAAGGACAACGCCCGTCGCCCGATGGATGATGGAAAGGACGGACGTGATCTGGGGACGATAGATCTGGAGATGCGGCGACAGGGGTCTTTCGCGGATATCGGCCATCACGCCACCCGCCGAACCGGACCGCGATCCGTTCCCGCTCTTGAACATCTGATCGACATGTCCCGAAGTCTATGGTCTCGGGGCCATTTCGGTCAACGTCGGGGCATCAGCGTCCAGTAGTCGATATCCAGGACCTTGTCGGGATGGTCCTTGCCATCCGCCCCCCTGTCGGGAAAGTCGTCACAGGGGTGGTTCTTCGCGGCCACCGTCCGGATACGCGCATGGCCGAGGTCGCTACGTCCGTCGGCCTCGGACTTCTCCAGGATTTCGGACCAGGCATAGACAGTATCGCCGGCAAACGTCGGCGCGGTGTGGCGGCCGCCGTTGAGGCCGACCACGAGGCAGGCGTTGGCAAGCCCATTGAACGAAAGCGCTCTTGCAAGACTGATGATATGGCCGCCGTAGATGATGCGTTTGCCGAATCGCGTCGACGATGAGCGGTGGAGATCGAAATGAACGCGCGCGGTGTTCTGGTAGAGCCGGGTCGCCATCTGGTGCTCGCTCTCCTCGATGGTCATGCCGTCGACGTGATCGAACCTTTGTCCGCAGGCCAGGGTTTCCCAGCCGTTGCTGTCACCGGCGGCTGTTCTGTCGTAGCCGGCAAGATCGAGGCCGGCGGGCACGGTGAGCGTGGCGGGATCGACCGCTTCGGGAAGTTCCGGCGTAACGGCCTCCGGCGCTGAATTCGCCGGATCGCGTTTGTTCACCATCACCCAGCGCACGTAGTCGAGCACGGTCTCGTCCTTCTGGTTCCGCCCGGTCGAGCGGACCCAGACGATGCCGGCCCTGCCGTTTGAGAGCTCGCGCCTGCCGATCACCTCCGAGACCGCATCGAGCGTATCGCCTTCGTTGACGGAGACGCCGAACCTGCCCGATGCGTAGCCAAGATTGGCGATGGCGTTGAGTGAGATATCCGGCACCGTCTTTCCGAAGACCATGTTGAACACCAGGATGTCATCGACGGGTGCCCTCGAAAGGCCGCAGGAGGCGGCGAAGGTGTCGGCGGATGCCAGGGGGAACCGCGATCCGGTAAGGGCGATGTAGAGCGAACGGTCGCCTGACGAGATCGTGCGTGGCGTGGCGTGGCGGAAAATCCGGCCGACTTCGAAATCCTCGAAGAAGGAGCCGGGCTGTGCGCTCATGAACCGCCTGCGCGTTCGATGGCGTCTGCAAGAATGAGCGTTCGCCGTGCTTCGGCAACGTGCAGGTTTTCGATCAGCCTGCCGTCGACCACGATCACGCCCTTTCCTTCCCCGGCCGCTTCGGTGTGCGCGTCGATGATTCGCCTCGACCATGCGACTTCCTCGAGGGTCGGCCCGAAGACCCTGTTGGCCGGTTCGATCTGGCGTGGATGGATGATCGTCTTGCCGTCGAATCCCATGTCGCGTCCCTGGACGCAGGAGGCCTTGAAGCCCTCGCCATCCTGCAGGTCGAGAAAGACGCCATCGAGGATGGAGATGCCGAAAGCCCGGGCTGCCAGTACGCAAAGGCTGAGGCATGCCGTCATCGCGATGCGGTCGGGTGTGTGCCTTGCTCCCATATCCTTGGTGAGGTCCGAGGTTCCCATCACCAGTGTCTCGATCCTGGGGCTCGCCGAGGCGATCCTTTCCGCATGGAGGATGCCGAGCGGCGTTTCCATCATGCACCACACCGCCATGGTCTGTGGTGCGCCGGCGACATCCATGAGGGAGAGCGTCTCCCGGATGCTCCCGGCACCCTCCACCTTCGGCAGGAGGAGGGCATGCGCACCAGAGCGTGATGCCTGCATGATGTCATCACGGCCCCATGGCGTGCCCAGCCCGTTGACGCGAATGACGATCTCGCGTTCTCTGTAACCGCCCTCGCGCACTGCCTGGCAGACCTGTTCGCGTGCCAGATCCTTGGCGTTCGGCGCGACGGCGTCCTCGAGGTCGAGGATCAGCCCGTCCGCGGCGAGTGTCCTCGCCTTCTCGAGCGCACGCGCGTTGGACCCGGGCATGTAAAGGACGCTGCGGCGTGGACGTTTCGTTCGCTGCAATTCCCCACTCCCTGGCAAGGTGCAATGGGACACTATAGGTCCGGAGCCGGATCGGGCAATGCCCGCCAAATCTCGGTGATTGGTTCGATTGAAGTTGGCTGACAAGAGCATGCACCAACACTGCAGCGTGGATGCATCTGGCGGTTCGTCCGTCGCCATCCGTGAAGGGATGCAGAATTGCGAGGTTCAGGTGCGTCACCACAGCGCAGAAATCCAACCTGCGCGTTATTCACATAGTCGGGCAGTTCCTGAGATAGGGGGTTCCAGCAGGTCGCGATCGACTCCTGCATGCATCAGTTTGCCGGTGCCGGTGAACCTGAAGTGGGCGGGTTGGATCCTCAAATGCCGGTCGCACATGGCTTCGGCGGTTGATACACTAAGGCAGTCTCACTGCCACTCATTCAGGATGTCTGCGCATGACAGTCGCCGACCGGGAGGCGGCCCTCAGGAGCCTCTACGACAATGTCCACGGCGCCTCGATGTTCCCGTTCTGGGCGACGTCCACGGATGTCGATCACGACGAGATCCGCCAGCTGATGGACAGTCCGAAGGCGATTGCTCATGTCTGGAGCTATGCGGACGTGATCGAACCGCTTCTCAGACGCTCGGCCGAACTCGTGAGCATGTCCGATTCCGAAAGGCGCTCGCTGATTCTCGTCAATCCCGGGCTGTCGCCGCGCCGCGCCACGGTCACGACCATGTACACTGCCTACCGTCTCAACGATCCGCGGGAGGTCATGCCGCCCCACAGGCATTCCCCCAATGCTATCCGCTTCGGATTGACGGGCGAGAAGAACTTCACGGGCGTCGAAGGAGAGGACATCGTCTTCGGGCCCGGCGACATGGTGCTCACCCCGCATGACACATGGCACAACCACGGAAACATGGGAGACGAATCCGCCGTCAATCTCTCTGTTCTCGATCTCCCCCTCGTCGAGATCCTGAATGCCATCTACTTCGAGCACGACTACAGGGAGCAGAACGAAGCGAGGAAGCAGCAGACCGCGCGGTTCGGCCCGGACTACTCCCGTGAAATATATGGCCGTGGCGGTTTCAAGGCCCATTTTGTCTCCCACGAACGGGGAACCGGTGCCGCCTCGCCAATGTATGTCTACCGCTGGGCGCCCATGCGGGAGTTCCTGGAGGAGAACATCGACGCAGACGGCAGCCCTCATGACGGCCTGAAGGTCGAGTATGTCAACCCGCTCGACGGCGAGCCCGTGTTCCGCACCATGACCTTCTTTGCGCAGATGCTGCGTCCCGGTGAACGGACCCTGCCGCTCAGACAGACGGCCAGTCAGCTGGTGGCGCCCTTCGAAGGCGGATCGGGTTATTCCGTGATCGACGGCAAGCGCCATGACTGGGCACGGTTCGATACCCTTGCCGTGCCCGGCGGAACCTGGGTCGAACATGTCAACGAAACATCGGCTCCGATCGTGCTCTTTGTTGCCAGCGACGAGCCGACCCTGAAACGGGTCGGCCTGTTCAAGCGCTGGGGCCGGGACAAAGACGGCGATACAGTCCGCCTGGATTCATGAAACGGGAGCCGGTGCCATGACGAGTGCAGACAAGGTGCGGCAGATCGGCCATATCGACTGCCCCGGAGGCGGGCAGGTCTGGGTCGACGGATTCACCCTCTACGTCGGTCACATGCGGGCGCCGGCCGGGACGTCGATCTGGGACGTGGCAGATCCGTCGAAGCCGCAGCTACTGGCACGCATCGAACTTCCCGAGGGCTGGCATTCCCATAAGGTCCGGGTCGCCAATGGCATCATGGTCGTCAATCACGAGCGGCTGGGCGGGGGAGACGGGACATTCGGAGGAGGCCTCGCGATCTGGGATGTGGAGAATCCCCGCGAACCCCGCCAGATCACCAAATGGATCACCGCCGGCAAGGGTGTCCACCGCTACGATTTCGACGGACGCCATGCCTATATCTCTCCCACGGCTGAAGGCTATGTCGGCAACATCGTCATGATCCTCGATCTTGCAGATCCGGTGAACCCCGAAGAGGTCGGCCGATGGTGGATCGACGGCCAGTGGCAGGCGGGCGGCGAGGACTATCCCTGGTCGGACTATGTTCCGCCGCGCTGCCATCATCCGTTGCGGGTGGGAAACAGGCTCCACGTCAGCTACTGGCACCACGGTTTCTTCATTCTCGACATCAGCGACATGGCACGTCCGGTCGCAATCTCCGGCTGCAACACCAGCCTGTCGTTCCCCCACCCCACGCACACCTGCCTGAAGATGCCCATGAAACTGAAGGGGCGGGACGTGATGATCGTCGCCGACGAGGACGTGGCGAAGCTCTATCCGTCAGCACCGGCCTTCACCTGGGTCTATGATATCACCGACGAGCGCAACCCGATCCCGATCTCGACGTTCCAGGTCGGGGGACTCGACAGGAGTGGCGAACCCCAGCAGCCCATGACCGGCTGTCACCAGCCGAGCGAGCGGCTTACCGGCACCACCGTGGTCCCCTTTGCCTGGTTTGCCCAGGGATTGCGCCTGGTGGATTTCGCCGACCCGTTCAGGCCGCGGGAGGTCGGCCACTACCTGCCGGATCCGCCGGCCGGCGCGGACCGTGCCTCCTCCAACGATGTCACCATCGACGACCGCGGCCTCATCTACCTCGTCGACCGGCAAAGGGGTGTCGACATCCTCGAGACGACGGCGTTCTGAATCGATCCGGAGACCAGGAAACATGGCAGAAAAACGCGTTGCCGTCCTCACCGCAGCGGGCAGCGGCATGGGCGCCGAGGCGGCACGAAGGCTTGCCGAAGAGGGCTACCGCGTGGGCATCCTTTCGTCATCCGGCAAGGGCGAGGCTCTTGCCGAAGAGCTCGGGGGAATAGGCGTCACGGGTTCCAACCGTTCGAACGGGGATCTCGAGACCCTTGTCGACCGGGTGATCGAGGCCTGGGGAAGGATCGACGTACTGGTCAACAGCGCCGGGCACGGCCCGAGGGCACCGGTGCTGGAACTGACGGACGACGACTGGCACACGGGCATGGAGGTCTACTTCCTGTGTGTCGTGAGGCCAACGCGACTCGTGACGCCGATCATGCAACGCCAGGGGGGTGGCACGATCGTCAACATATCGACCTTTGCGGCCTTCGAACCGTCACCGGTCTTTCCGACATCGAGCGTGTTCCGCGCCGGCCTTGCTGCCTACACGAAACTCTTCGCCGACAGGTACGCTGGCGAGAACATCCGGATGAACAACGTTCTTCCCGGCTTCATCGACAGCCTGCCCGAAAGGGAGGAGTTCCGTGCGCAGATACCGATGCAGCGTTACGGCAGAATCCGGGAGATCGCCGACACCGTCGCGTTCCTGGCTTCGCCGGGCGCAGGCTACATCACGGGACAGAACATCAGAGTCGACGGCGGCATCACCCGTTCGGTATGACGTCCCTTGGTGCTCGCATGATCGTCATACGACGTGGATCGAGGGTCGCGTTCCTGCATTCGCCGTAATCCCCTTCCTCTGAGTTCCCGCATCCGGCAACTGCCTGCGGCTGGGGGTCACTTCGAAGTCCATGGTCGATGCGCTTTCCTTCGAAAGCAGCTCCTTGTCGCGCCACCATGCCGAGCGTTCGAAAATCCGCATGGTCAAGCTCCTTCCCGCACGTCGCTCGGTATAACCGGGGACCGCGATGACGCCTTTCGGCAGCAGGTGGATTACCTGGTCGACGTGCCAGAAGGATGCGGTCTTGCCGTGGGCCTTCCATTCGGGCCTTGGCCGCGTCGCAAACAGCCGGCTGCAGTGCCCGGATCGGAGGCAGGTCCCCGGCCAGGCGCCGGGCGGCACCACAACGGAATCCATCCAGGAGAACGCCATAACGGCACGCAATCGGCGCAAAATTTTACACCAAGCTCATGTTTCCTATGCTTACATTCGGTCCATGGTTGTTTGCAGCGCCTGGTAAGGGGGCGCTGGACGGAGGTTATCGATGCGTATGACGGTCTTGAAGAGCTTTGCCAACTCCACCCGCGAAACGCGCGCTCGTGCGATGCTCCTTTGGATCGCCGCCATGGCAATCGCGGCGGGGCTCTCGACCATTCCGGTACACGGCGAGGCCGTGTCGGGCGAACCCACGCGTCACGTCGTCTCCGTGATCGACCGGGCGGATATCAAGATGTCGGGTTTTTCGAGCCTCTCGGAACTGCTGGGCAGCCGGACGCGTTTCAACAGCTTTGGCCTCTATGGGGCGAGATTCGGGACCGGTTCGGTGAATCTGCTCGTCAATGGGCGCGATGTATCGGGACTGGATTACAGTACTCTCCCGATCGCCGCCGTCGAGCGCGTCGAGATACTGGACCAGGGTCCGGTCCGGCACGGCGTTTACGGTCTCGGCAGCGTGATCAACATCGTGCTAAGGAGCGACTACGAGGGCACCGAGGTCTCGGCAGGCGCAGGTCTGCCGACCCAGAAGGGCAGGGACTCGCAGCACGGCAGCGCACTGTGGGGCGGGACGCTTGGGCGCGGCCATGTGACAATCGGCGTTGCCCATATCGGCCGCGAGGAAGTCCGCGACAGCGACCGCGACTTCAGCAAGGCCAGGTGGACTCCGGGCGGTTCCTTCGCCGATACGACAGGTGTTGCGATCAGCGGCAATACCCTGATAGCAGTCCCCGCAGACGCAGACCCGCCGCGGGCGAAGGCTTTCTCACTCGGTTCCTGCGATCCCAGCGTCTATACCGGCGTTCTCACCCACCCCGCCGGCGAGGTCTGTGGATACCCTTACGCCCAGATCAAATGGATCGTCGGATACGATCAGTTCACGCGCGAGAGCCTGTTTCTCGCCGCCGAGCACCCGCTCGGCGACGACTCGGACATGTATGTGGAGGCTCGTGTCGCACAAGGGGATTCCCTGCGCGTCTACGCTCCTCCAGTCGGCACGTTCGACTTCGTGGCCACAGAAAGCGTCATGCAGAACCTGATCGACAATACCGAGGGACTCGAAAGTAACAAATTTCCGGCCGATGGTGAGGTCACGGTGAGACACCGCTTCGTCGGGCACGGCAACCGGGAATGGCGGGAGAACGTGGAGGAATACGAGCTTACCCTTGGCGTCCAGGGCGGGCCCGACGACAGGCTCAGCTACGACATGCACGTCGAGTACTACCGCCACAAGGTGGTCGAAACGGGTATCAACCTCGTCAGCGAAAGTTTGGCCCGCGCGGCAGTCGAAAGCGGAAACTACGATATCGCGAATCCGCTCTCTCCGAATGATCCTGCCCGTCACCGCCAGGCGATCCGCGACACCACGCTGCAGCTGACCCACGATACGGAGAACGAGCTCCTGAGGGCCCGCGCCGCGCTGGAGGGCACGGCGTTCACGTTGTCGGGAGGCGAAACCCGCTGGATGGTCGGCATCGAGGCCGAGGACTGGGAATGGCGAAATATCTACGACCACCGGGATTCCCGGAACCGTTTCCATGAGGTCGCCGATGTGCTCGGAAGCGGTGACGCGTCAGTTGCCGGCGACCGCCGGCGGGTATCGGGGCTGGCGGAGGTGTCCCTTCCGTTGATTATCGGCTGGGACCTGGCACTGGGCGCTCGCCTCGACGACTATGACGATGTCGGCGAGGCGGTCTCGTTGCACGCTGCGACCCGCTACCGGCTGAACGACAATCTGGCGTTCCGCGCCTCATGGAGCACGGCCGCCCGTCCGCCCGGTCTGGCCTACCTGCACTTGCCCGAAGCGCGCGGTTTTCCCCGCGTTTGCGACCCACTCAACAAGGACGAAAACGGCAAACCGATTTGCGGCCAGGAAGACATGCTGACCGTGGGAAACCCGGACCTGGAGCCGGACGAGGCGGAACGTGTCAGTGTCGGCGCCACGGCGAGCTTCGGCGCCTTCTCCTTCGCTGCGGACTGGTTCGCAGTCGAGATCACGGACGGACCGGCGATCGTCGGTGCCCAGACCGTCGTGGACCGGGCCGCCGCCGGGAACCCGGTGCCTGGCACCAGCGTGGAGCGCGAGGGCGGAATCATCAGCCAAATCGTGAATCCCGTCGTGCAAGCTGGCGAGACCGAGACCGAGGGTGTCGCGCTGCAGGCGCGTGGCGCGTGGGAGACCGCCTGGGCAGACCTGACTCTCGATGTCTATGCCACCCGCACAACTCACGATGAATTTCGCGTGCTCGGGGTGGAGCAGCCGGGGGATTTCCCGCGTGACCGTATCCACGCAGTGTTGCGGTCGAGCTGGGGCGACGTGACCGCGAGCTGGAATGTTCACGCGAAATCGGGGTATTGGAATGTGGCGCGGACGGGCCGCTACAAGGCGTGGCAGGGGCACGACCTCACAATCCAGTGGCGTGACGCGCTGGGTATCGGGCTGGACATTGCCAGCGGCGTCCTCAACGTCGCCAACCGCGGTCCCTCCATCGATCCCAGCGGCGAACAGGGCCCCGACCTCAGTCTCGATTCGGTCAGGGGGCGGACCTTTTTCCTGAACGCCACGATGGCGTGGTGAAGCGGTGCCGGTCCGCGTGAGCCGCCGCCGTTACGCCGTGTCTTCGGCGAAGGGCTCGCTGGCAGGGGCTGGGCTGCCTCGGTCTGGCGGTTGCGATAGATGGCCAGCAAATCGATCGAAGCGAGCAAAAACGGCGAAAATCCCCTGTCGCGGGTGATATCGGTTCAATTTGGCTGGGGCCGACGCATCGAGGGTAAGCATCTACAGCGAGGACGCATGTTCGGTTACGAACGACAGTCTCATTACGTTCACCGCCCGGCCAACGCGAACCTCGCGAAGGATACGAAATACTTTGTCGTGGTCGAGGCCACATCGGGGCATCGTCAGACTGATATGGATTGACGTGTAAGACCTGCAACCTAAGGTCCTCAGGCTGCGAGCTGGCGCCACTCGGCCAAGGCGACGGCCCGGGTTTGTTTGAAAATATCGCGGCGGTTGAAGTGGTTGTGAACTGCGGCGTCCCTTCATTCTCGAACTTTGCCATTGCGCGATCTTGTCGCCGTAAGGGTTGGTGTTCAATTCACTGTAACCCAAAGTAAATTTATTTGAATAGCCTCACGCCTGGTAATAGCGTAAAATTGCATACGACTCAGCGCTGGAGAAGAGGTTTTCTGACTGGCACAAATTCCCTATCGTTCCGGCTTTCACTCCTTTTCGGCCCGCCTTGAACCACCCACGGAGTTCCAGATCCATGTCCGTTTCAGACGATCTCCTGGACAGCATCCGCAGAACCGCCGACATGCCGTTCGACGAGGCAAGAACCTTGCCACGTGAGGCCTACACCGATCCGGAATTCGCGTCCCTTGAAGTCGACCGGCTGTTCCGGGGGAACTGGGTCTGTTTCGGTCGCATGGACGAGATTCCTGATCCCGGCGACTATATCGCCCACCGGATCATCGACACGCCCGTGGTTGTGGTGCGTCAGCGCGACATGGGTCTGAAGGCGCTGGTCAACATCTGTCGTCATCGCGGCACCAAATTGCTTGACGGTGTCGGGCATGTGGACCGGATCGTCTGCCCCTATCACGCATGGTGCTACAATCTGGATGGACGCCTCCGGACGGCGCCGTTCTCTGGCGAAGGATTTGACTGCTCAAAAATTCGCCTTCCGGAAGTCCGAACCGATGTCTGGGAGGGATGGATCTATGTCACGCTCGATAGCCGGGTGGCACCGATCTCAGACGGCCTGGCGAGCCTCTCGAGCCGAATTGCAGCCTATCATGCCGCCGATCAAGTGATGGTTCATCGGGACAACGAGGTCTGGGAGTGCAACTGGAAAACGCTTGCTGAGAATTTCACGGAAAGCTATCACCTTTTTGCCAGCCACAAAAATTCATTGCAGCTCCTGTCGCCCACCCAGGGTGTCTGGTGCGAACCGGGTGATTCCGGCTGGAACATCCACTGGATGGAAACCAGCCAGCCCCAGGACAAGGTCTGGCCGGATACTGACAACGACACCCGCAGGAAATTTCCCCTGATGCATATCTATCCGAGCCATGTCGTCTCAATTCGTCTCGGCGGCGGGTTCTGGATGTCCTTGCAACCGGATACGCCCGGTCGCGTGCGCATCCTGTGGGGCGTCACTGCCGCGCGTCCATTGGTTCCGAAGGACCCGGACGAGCTCGCCGCCCTCAAGGCGGAAATCAAGACGGCATCTGACGCCATCAACCTCGAAGACCACGCCATCGTCGAGTCCGTGGCGCAATCCCTTAAAAGCGCATATTGCGTTCCAGGACGGCTGTGTCCGAAGGAGTACCCTCTCTGGGAGTTTTGGCGGTACATCGCTCGCATGCTGTGCCAGCATGATCCGGAGATGAGCGGAAGTTCCCGCCAGTGACGGAAATCGTGCCATGAACGGAAGGTGCAAGCAGGGCTCAAGTCCCGGAATCGATGGTGCACCTTGGTGCCAGATTGTCCGGACGGCATTGTCAGACTAATCCGAATATTTCCTGAAGACTTGAGCGTGGACGAGATTCCGGGATTCTGCCATCGGTTTTCGTGACGGGCTCATCGTTTCCGGCGACATGTCCGTCCCGAACGTGCCGGAGCGGCCTGGACGCCACCACTTTGTCCCGCAAAGACGTGCCATCGGTCCATTTTTGGCTGATTCTCGGCAAGCGGAATGGTTGGCGAGGGCACGATCGCCCGCGAGCCTGCCCTGATGTCGTGGCAGGATCGCTTGTTCGGGTTAACGCCCGGCACGTCAGTGCCGACGGTGGCCGAGGACGGGTGATTCTCGAAGTCAGCCATCGTGTGCCATCCTTCAGGCCGGATACCACACAGGTCGAGTGCGGCTGGATTGGAACGCCTGCGCTCTACCCTGCCCGACACCGCGCTTCCACGGCCGGCCGGCACCAGCACCTCGCCCTTGGCGAGCGTGAAGATCCGGCCCGGCCACGCCGGTCCACAGGTCCGGATCGACTTTCTTTTCGTCGAGCATCCCGCAGCTCACCAGACCGTTGAAATCGCCCGGCCGAAACACCGCAGGACCCGCGCCTCAAGCAGCAGGATGCCGACCGACAAGAGCGATGTCGCGCGCATGGCAGATCTCCCTCATCATACCTGAAGCCTCGACGGATTTGGCGCGCCGCGCGCCCGACAAGGTGACCCGGCAAAACCCGAGGATGAGTTGCTGAAATGGCGCCCGGGCTTCCTAGAATTGCAGGATAGCGGTCTGCCGGGAGAGACGCCGTGGTGTTGTTCGATTCACGTTCGCCTGAGGTCATGGGCGCGGTTCGGACCTTTGTTCCCGAATCCCGCGAGAGCGTGGGACCGGAAGCGGTCGAGGCCTACAAGCAGGACGGGGTGATCTGCCTGCACAGCGCCATGGGAGAAGATTGGCTTTCCGTCGTCGAGGACGCAATCGGGTTGTTCCTGACCGAGGAGACTGAGGTCGACGACCACCACGTGATTGTCCAGAGTGACGGTGACGACGGTGCCTTCCAGTACTCCTCGATGATGTGGAAACACAACACGCTGTTTCGCAAGGTGATCTTCGAATCGTACGCCCCCGACCTCTTCGGCAGCATACTCGAGACCCGCCGGCTCAACTTCTTCCACGACTTCCTCCTCATCAAGAATCCGGGTTGCCGCAGCGCCTCGACGCCCTGGCACCAGGACATGTCCTACTACGCGCTTCACGGTACGAAGATCATCAATTGCTGGATCGCGCTCGACGACATTCCGGTCGGGACTGCCCTGCGTTTCATCCGGGGTTCGCATCGAACGGGCGAGGTTTTCCGGGCGGTCCACTTCGATCCCGGAAGGGCCTACGACGGACCGATGGAGGAGCGCCGCCTGCCGCCCGACTTCGACCGCGACGGCGGGGCCGACATCGTGACCTGCGCCATGAGCAGGGGCGATGCGCTCGTCTGGAACGCCCGGACATTCCATTCCGCTCCGGGCAACCATCTGGACCGTCGCCGCGGAGCGCTCTCGCTCAATTTCGCGGGTGACGACGTGACCTACTTCGATATGCCGGGTGAATCGGATCCGCCGGACCGTGGTGAAGGCCTGGTCGAAGGAGGCCCCATTACCTGCGAAACCTTCCCCTTGCTGCGCTCCCGGTAGACCCGGCTTCCGCCGGGAGTCGGCCGACCACCAATTGATCGGAGTCTTCGGACACGAAAGAATAGTCTGATTGCCGCGCCGGAGCTCACCAAGCGGAACACTACCGAACGCGAAGGCCGCACTGACATCACCTGAAGGCCTCTCGCAAACTTCCAGTCATTCCGATGTGTTCGCGGTAGACGTGCGTGCGTTCCCTATAGCAAAGGCATCCCGGTTTCCGGAGTTCGTCGATTTTCGCAATGAACGTCTGCGGGCGTTCCTTCTTGCCTTCATCAGCGCCCATGGCTTCCAGGCGCAATGTCATCGCTTCGCAGTCCGAAACGATCACCGGGAAGGTCCCGCTGACAGGAAGGCTCCCTGGTTTTGTACCCTCTTCACCCAAACCGGCATGACATTTTCGATCAAGCACCATGACAAGACGACACGACTGTTCAAGTTGAGCCGTTGACTCCGTCTTGTAACGGCATTGTCTGATGCCATCAGGCTGCGAGTTGGTGCCACACGGCCAAGGCGGCAGCCCGGGCTTGTTTGAAAATTTCGCGATGGTTGAGATGGCGTTGGTGACTGAAGTGATTGTGAACTGAAGCGTGGATGGAGGTAAATTTCTGTAGCGTCCATTCGCTCTTGAACCTTGCCATTGCGCGTTCTCGTCACCGAAAGGGTTGATGTGAGTTTTCTGCCCGACTGTATTGCCGATCACATTCATCGCAGCCCGGTATGACGGAAGCCGGGACCGTGTCCCGGACCGCGGTGTACTGTCGAGCCACGGGCGGTCGAGATCCGGTTTCAGCGGATTTCCGACCATGGGCTGGAAGGTCGGGATAGGGTGCGTCAGATCGATGGTCATGCTGTCCGCCAGCACCATTGCCAGGAGGCTTCGCTTGTTGTTCCCCTGAAGCGAGGACGAAGATCGACGCTTGGCAGGTTCCTCCCGAGGTGAGCAATTGCGACGGACAGTGCAATCCCTTAACGTTCGCGAACATCGGCCGGGCGGAGTGACATGACCATCCCTCATTCCCTCAGGGGCAGTCCATGACTGTCGCTGCTGTTATCGGGCTGGGAACGATGGGCGCGGGCATTGCCGCGATGATGGCGCGTGGCGGTATGGCCGTGCGAGCCTTCGATTCGAGCGCCGAAGCCGTCCTGGAGACCCGGAAGAAACTGCCCGCCATCGGGCAGGTGCTCGACGCACTCGAGGTGCCGGACATGGGATCGGCGAAGGACGTCGCGATTTGCGGGACCCTGGCGGAAGCAGTTGCAGATGCCGATCTTGTGCTCGAGAACGTACCGGAGCGTCTCGATCTCAAGCGCGAGGTTGTGAGTGACATCGCCAACCTCGTTTCCAGGGAGTGTGTGATCGCATCCGACACATCCGGAATCCCCATCACGGAGATCCAGAAAGGGATGCCGTCGCCCGGACGGGTGATCGGCATGCACTGGTCGAATCCGCCGCACATCATTCCCATCGTCGAAGTTGTCGCCGGCGCACAGACGGCAAGCGCCAAGGTCGACTGGATGATCGACAAGGTGCGGTGCCTGAACCTCATACCCGTCCGGGTGAAGCGTGATGTTCCCGGCTTTGTCGAGAATCGCATCCTCTATGCGATCATGCGCGAAGCGCTCGATCTCGTGGAGCGGGGCGTGATCGACCCGGAAGACCTCGACACCTGTGTCAGCTGGGGCATTGGCTACAAGCTCGCGGTCGTAGGTCCGATGAGCCTGCTCGACATGGCGGGACTCGACATCTACGGCTCGGTGGCAGGCTACCTCAATGCGGATCTCTGCGACCGCAGCGATGTCAGCCCGTGGGCTGTCGAAAGGATCGAAAGCGGCAGATTGGGGTTGAAGACGGGAGAAGGCATCTATGCCTATGAGCCCGGCGAAGCGGCCGAACTGGGGGCCGCAAGGGCGGCCCGCCTTGTGGCCATCCGAAGGGCGCTTGGCGTGTGACGATGCTCGCGCAATCCTTCAGGAAGCTTGACCGGCCATGATCCATCGCAAGTCACTCTTCATCAGGGAAACGGTTCTCTCGGAAGCCGGCCATGACGCCGGGCGGCCCGTCACGCGCGTTGCCGCCATCGCCGTATTCCTGAACCCGTTCGCAGGACGTTACCAGGTCGATCTCTCGGAGCTTGCCGATATCGGATTTGCCTTCGGTGAGAAGTTCGCCGGAACCGCTGTTGCCATGCTCGACCGGACACCAAAGGCCTATGGCAAGGCGGCGATCATCGGGGTCAATGGCGATCTCGAACATGCGGCCGCCGTGCTTCATCCCAAGCTCGGCAAGCCCATGCGTGCCGCCTGCGGCGGTGGCGAGGCCCTGATACCGTCGGTTGCCAAGGTGGCCTCGGCGGGTGCCACCCTCGATGTGCCGCTTGCCCACAAGGACGAAATCTGGTCCTTCAACGAGCTCGACACGATGACTGTCATGGTCGGTGATGCACCGCGGCCCGACGAGATACTGGCCGTGATGGCGTTTTCCGACGGTGGCCGACCCTCGCCCAGGATTGGCGCCGGCCGCGCAGTGATCTAGACATTCAGGGATGAAGGGAGACGGGGTTGTGAAACGATTCGAGGGACGCGTAGCGATTGTCACGGGTGCCGCAAGCGGCATCGGTGCGGCTGCGGCCGGCAGACTGGCGAGTGAGGGCGCCACGACGGTCTTCGTGGATATCGACGAGGCGGGCGCGGTGGCGAACGCCGGGAAGGCAGGTGATTCCTGCCTTGCCATCGGCTGCGATATCGCCGAACCGGATTCGGTTCGCGCCCTGCACGAAAAGGTGCTGGAACGGTACGGCAAGATCGATGTTCTCATCAACGCGGCCGCCCAGGTGCCGTTTGTTGCCTGGGACGACCTCACCTTCGAGGAGTGGCGGCGCGTCATGCGTGTCAACCTCGACGGGCTCTACCTCATGTGCCGTGCGTCATCGGATGCCATGCGCAGGAACGGCTATGGCCGGATCGTCTCGCTCTCGTCCAATTCGATCTTCGCGGGCACGCCGAACATGGCGCACTACGTGGCGTCCAAGGGTGGTGTCCTGATGTTTTCGCGGGCCCTTGCGACCGAGCTTGGCGGCGACCGGATCACTGTCAACTGCGTGTGCCCCGGCCTCACAGATACCGAGGGCGTGCGCAAGACCGATCACGTCAATGCCTTCGACTTCGTCGAGATGCTGCAGGCCATCAAGGGGCGGGGGACACCGACCGATATCGTCCCGGCGATTGCCTTTCTGGCATCCGAGGAGGCGCACTGGATCACTGGCCAGGCGCTGACGGCGGACGGCGGTATGGTGCGCTGGTAGACGTTCAGGGTTCGCAGGCAAGCTTGCTGCCGTCCGCCGTGCAGCGGAAACTCCAGGGTTCGCGCTCATCGCTCCTCAGGGCGAGGAGCGGCAGATCCTGAACGCTCGCACTCCAGGCGGAGTCGGTGCCGCAGAGCAGGTTCTCGAGCATCATCGGTTCGCCGTCATGCGCGCCGAAGGACAGGCCGCCGCCGCTCTGCCTCTGAAGGACGAGGTGGTGCGTGTCGCCGGAGGCGATGACGGGCAGATCCACGGTCACGAAATGGGCCAGCATGGCCACACAGCGGATGCCCATGCCGGAAGCGTTTTCGATGGCCAGCCGGACGACGCCGGAGTCGCCACCATGGCCGCATGAGACAAGCATGTGTATCATCAGACCGGCAAGGACCAGGCGCATCGTAACGAACGGACCGCCCTCTCGTGGCCGTGAGCCTGCTTGCCGGTTTCGATGAAGCGGCTTTCGTCTGGCTGGAAGGGGAGTGAAGGACATGACGGACATCGAAAGAAAGCCTCCGGTTCTGACATTGAGCGCCGGTCCCGTGCAGAGTTACCCCAACGTGCTCCAGGCCATGGCGCGGCCACTGGGCTATGATTTCGATCCCAGTTTCCAGGCGTTCTACGAGGAAACCGCTCTGAAGTGCTCAAAGGCGATGCGCTGGGACGAGCCCGCCCTCATCCTTCAGGCCGAACCCGCGGTCGCGATCGAGGCTGCTGCCGCCTCGCTGATCTCTGCCGATGATGTCGTGCTCAATCTTGCATCCGGTGTCTACGGCAAGGGATTCGGCTACTGGTCCGCCCGCTATCACAAGACGATGGTCGAAATCGAGGTCCCGTTCAATGATGCGATATCGCCCGAGACCGTCGCGACTGCGCTGAAAGGCAATCCGGAGATTTCGGTGGTTTCGGTGGTTCACCACGACACCCCTTCGGGCACCATCAATCCTGTCATCGAGATCGGCAAGGTGGTGGCGGACCACGGGTCCTTGCTCATCGTCGATGCCGTCTCTTCGTTTGCCGGCATGGATATTCATCCCGGAGACTGTCATGCGGACATCTTCATCACCGGACCGGGGAAGTGCTTGGGGGGAACTCCGGGAGTCACGTTCGTTGCGGTGTCCGATACCGCTTGGGCACACATGGAAAGGAATCCCGCTGCGCCGCGCGCCTCGGTGCTGAGCTATCTCGACTGGCGCAAGGCCTGGAGCCGTTCCGAACCCTTTCCCTTCACGCCGTCCACTGCAGAGATCAGCGGTCTTTCGGAGGCGATCGACCACTATTTCAACGAAGGCCCCGAGGCGGTCTGGAAGCGTCACGAACTCACCGCACGGGCCTGCCGCGAGGGAATCAAGGCGTTCGGGGGCGAACTGTGGGCGACGCGCGAATCGATCGCGGCGCCAACCACCACGGCCGTTGCCGTTCCCGAAGGCCTCAAGGATACGGACATCATCGACACCGCCAGGAGGGCCTACGGCATCGCCTTTTCTCTGGGCCGGGGTGCGACGCTCGGTAAACTCCTGCGCATCGGCCACATGGGCCCGACGGCAGAGCCCGCCTACGCGCTCATTGCCGTGGCGGCCATGGGAGGCGCCTTCAGGAAGCTCGGTTACCCCGCCGACGTGGGCCGTGGAATCGAGGCTGCCCTGGCCGTGATCGACGACGCCTGAAGGGTCAGGAATAGTAGCCGTCGGGTGCCTTCACGTAGGACCCGAAACTCTCCGGATCGTGAGAGTAGAACAGCTGTGCATCATGCTTTTCCGCCAGTTCCTTGAGCCGGTGCATGGATTGAAGGCTGGCGGTCGGGTCGAGATGGAAGCTGGAGATACACATCATGTCCATGTTCTTCTGGCTGTAGCATGCATCGGCGGTAAACAGCATCGGGCGCCTGTTGGAGAGTTCCACCAGCATGCTGTAGTGGCCGGCCGTGTGGCCTGGTGTCTCGAAGAGCCATAGTCCCTTGGCGATCTCCTGATCACCGGTCACGGTTTCGAAAGTGGGCGTGTAGATGTCGAGTTCGGGATCGCCGGAACCGCCCACCGAACTTCCATCTTCGCCAGCGAGATCCGGTGCGAAGCTCAGGTCCGAATATCCCAGATGTTCGAAGGGCTGATGGCCCGTGCAGGCTTCGAGCTCCAGGGCGTGGCACACCGTGCAGGCGGTCGACAGGTGCCTGTTCCCGCCACAGTGGTCGAAGTGATAGTGCGAGTTGATGACGTAGTTGATGTCCTTTGGCTCGAGTCCGATGAGGGAAAGGGCCCCCGGGATGGTCTGTTCCGGCGTCTGGATCGGCTTTTCGAACGGCAGCGCCTTCATGACGTGATCGTAGTCGTAGCCGGTATCGAACAGGTAGCGTCCGTCGTCATGTTCGATCAGGACGGCGTTGCACGGGAAGCGAAGTTCGCCGCCAGGTCCCCGGTTCCAGAACGCGTGAAACCCGTCGATCACCAGGGTCCCACCATCGAGCAGGTGGACTTTGGTATCGGCCATTGTTCAGTCTCCTTCGTGCGTGGTGGCCAGGACGGACCGCAGCGTCAGCGCGTTCCGCGATGGTAGGGAAGTCCGAGCGCCGTCGGCAGATAACTGTGCCGTGCGAACAGTATCAGAACAATGATCACCATGGCGAACGGCAGCATCTGGATGACATCGGTCGGGATGTTGACACCGGCGACCTGCAACGCGGTTGTCAGCGCGAGACTGGCACCGAACAGGAGGGCTCCGAAGAGGACCCACATCGGATTGCCGCGTGCCAGCATGGCAAGAACGATGGCGATGAAGCCGGCCCCGCCTGTCATGAACGGCAGGAAGAGGCCGCCGCCGACCGTCGACATGTAGGCGCCGCCAAGCCCGCCGAGACAGCCCGTGATCAGAACTGACACGAACCGCGTGACCTTGACGCTCACGCCTGCCGCATCAAGTGCCGCGGGAGTATCCCCCGCAGCCTGCAGGTTGAGCCCGAAATGCGTGCGTCTGAACACCCAGATCATGAAGAACGTCAGCAGGAATGCGATATAGATCAGTCCGTTCCGGTCGAAGAAGGCACCTCCCACATACGGGATGTCCGCCAGTCCCGGTATCGGCCATGTCTCGACCCTTGAGAGCCGCGGATAGCTGCGGCTGAACTGGAAGTGGTGCAGCAGGGCGGTGATACCTTCGGCGCCCAGGGTGATGGCGATGCCGACAACGATCTGGTTCATGCCGAGGACAACGCACAGGGTGGCCATGACAAGCGCGATGGCAATGCCGGCAAGGGCGCCCGCGATGAAACCGAGGAAGAACGAATCCGTGAGGTAGGCGGTGGCGAAGCCCGCATAGGCGCCTGCCAGCATCATGCCCTCGAGACCGATGTTGAGAACTCCGGACTTCTCGGACACCTGCTCGCCGAGGCCGGCCAGAAGAAGCGGAGCCCCGGCGGTGACCGCTCCGAAGAAGAGCGAGGCGATGAAGGCTTCGGTGAAGAGGCTTTCCAAGAGTTCAGTCCCTGCTCTGCTGCCGTCGCCGGTGGTCGAGGTATTCGGTGATCGTGAAGAACAGCATCAGCAGGCCCACCAGGACCAGCACGAAGTAGGTCGGCACATTGAGCCGCCTGGCAGCGCTTTCACCGCCGATGACCAGCACGGCGAAGACGAAGACGAACGCGATGACCGCATAGCCGTTGAACCGTGCCAGGAAGACCAGGGGAATGACGGCGATGCCGTAGGCGGGGTTCCAGTCGGCCCGGATCGTACCATGGACTCCGAGAACGTCGACGGCACCGGCAAGACCCGCAAGGCCCGCACTGATCGCAAAGGCCGTGAAGATGAGAACCCTGACGCGAAGGCCTGCGTGAACGGCGGTCCGCATGTTCGCTCCGACGATCTGCAGTCGCAGGCCCAACGCTGTGTGCGCCATCACGTAGTGGACGATGAGAACCACTGCGATCGCAAGAAGCACACCCCAGTGGACGGTCGAGTCTCCCAGTCGCGCCAGGCGGTCCTCCACTGGAAGAGTGGCCGTCTGGGGAACGGTTGTCGCCGGATCATTGAAGGGAATCTTGATGAGAACATTGGCGAGGCTCACACCGAGAAAGCTCATCATCAGGGTCGAGATGATCTCGTTGACCCCGAACTGTGCCTTCAGGAATGCCGGGATGACCGACCACATGGCGCCGACCACCATGGCAACGGCAAAACAGACCAGAAGCGCAGGCAGTGACGGCATGACGGCGGCAAGTTCCGGTGCAAGGGCTGCGGTGCAGACAGCTGCCAGAAGCAGCTGGCCATCCACGCCCAGATTCCAGAGTCCACTGCGAAATGCCACGATCAGACCCGCTGCGATCAGCAGCAGCGGTGCGGTGCGGGTAAGGGAGGCCTCGAATCCCGTGTGACTGAAGAGGCCCCGCCTGATGACGTAGCCATAGTAGGCCACCGGATCCTTGCCGAGCACCAGGAGAAGCACGGCGCCTGCGGCCAGTGCCAGAACGACAGGAAGCAGAACCGCTGAAACACTCTGGAGGTGATGGACGAGGCGCCGGTCGGTCACCATGTCAGGCAGTCTCGACACCGGTCATGAGGCGTCCTATCTCGGTCTTGGCCCCGGCCCTGTTGTCGACGATGCCGGCGATGCGCCCGCGTTCCATGACCGCGATACGATGCGACACCTCAATCAGTTCGTCGAGTTCGTTGGAGATGACGACGATCGCCGTATCCGCGCTGCCGCCGATACTACGGATCCAGTCCCGTGCCCGCTTGGTGTTCTGAAGGTCGAGCCCGCTGGTCGGCTTGCTGAAGATCAGGAGACGGGCATCGCTGGCCCACTCCCGGGCCAGCAGGACCTTCTGGATGTTGCCTCCGGAAAGATTGGCGATGGCAACCTTCTCGGAGGGCGTGACGATGTCATAGGTCGTGATGGCCTGCCTGGCGTGTTCCCGGATTTTCTGCCACAGCGTGATTCCCCGTTTCCAGAAGCGCGGTGAGCCGATTTCCTTGATGATGAGGTTGGTGGCAACGGAATGGTGTGGCGCGGTTCCCTCGTCAAGACGTTCGTCGGTAATGTAACGGACTCCGAGGCGCCGCCTCTGTGCGACACCGAGATCCTGGATGGCCCTTCCTGCCAGCGTGATCGAACCAGAAGTCATCATGCGCTGGCCCGCAAGGACTTCCGCGAGATGCTTCTGGCCGTTGCCGTCGACGCCGGCTATTCCCAGGATTTCGCCCGGCCTTACCTCGAGTTCCGCACCGTCGAGCGGGCATTCTCCCCTTTGTCCGGCGGTATGTCCGTCACGCAGGAAGAGAAGCGGTGCGGTCTCGCGGTCGAGATCGGTGAAGGTGCGCCGGTCCGCGGCATCGCCAACGAGCGTATCCCTGAGATCGTCCGCTCTCTCGTCACGTTCGAACATCATGGCGACCACGCGCTCGATGATCTCCTCCTCGGGGTTTGCCCTGAGTTCTTCGGGTCCGAGTTCTCCGAAAACGCGTCCCTGGCGCAGCACGGAGATCCGGTCGGAGAGATCGGAGGCTTCCTTGAGCTTGTGGGTGATGAACACGATGGCAACGCCATGATCGCGCAGCCGGCGCATGACAACGCCGAGATCCCTCACACCCTGGGGTGTCAGCATCGAAGTGGGCTCGTCGAGGATGAGGACCAGTTCGCCGTGCCACAGGGCGCGCATGATCTCGATCTGCTGCTGTTCCCCGAGGGAAAGCCTTCCGACCGGGGCGTCGGGCGAAACCCTGACCGAGAGCAGTTCGGCAAGTTCCCTGAAACGCTTCAACGTGGCGTCGCGGTCGTTGAGCCGCCACCACGAGCCTCCGAGCATGAGGTTCTCGAGCACGGTGAGGCTCGGAACGAGGAGCACATGCTGATAGACGGTGCCGATCCCAAGGCGCAGAGCGGCATAAGGCGAGGCGATCCTTGAGGGTCGCCCCGCGACTTCGATGGTGCCGGAGTCCGGGCGCAACATGCCCGAAACGATACCGATCAGGGTCGATTTTCCGGCGCCGTTCTCGCCGAGAAGGGCATGAATCTCGCCGCGCCGAAAGATGAGGGATACCCGGTCGTTCGCCAGGACCCCCGGAAACCTCTTCGTGATCGCATGCAGCGAAAGAGCGGCATCTCGATCAGGTGCGTCAACGGGTTCCGGCGCCACCCGTCAACGCTCCTGATTGCAGTCTCCGGATCGACCCCTGAAGGGCGATCCTGTCCTAACCCTCGCCGATATCGACCGATGTCATGAGAGCGCGAACGGCCTGGGCATCGGTAATGAGATCAACCATCATCCCGCCAATAATCTCGTCCCGCAGGGCCATGATCGAAGCCCAGACATCGTCGGGAACGTGGTCGGTCTTGAGAAGCTGCACGGAATCATCGGCGAGCTGGATCTTGTAGCCCACAGTGCCGAATGTCCCCGCCTTCAGATCCTCGACCATGGCCGAATAGACCGGAACCATGTTCCACAGGACGGAACTCAGGAGGTGGCCCTTGTCGAGCGAGGACTTGTCCCCGATGACGTCGATGAACCATGCCTTCCCGCCGTCGACGGCCTCGGTCGTTTCGACCGCCTGGATCATGCCGAAGCTCGAGCCGTTGCCCTGTCCGAAGACGATGTCGGCACCCGCCGCGATCACCGTTTCCGTGACACGGCGTCCGCCCGCGACATCACCGTAGGCTGCCGGACCGATGACGGCATAGATGAGATTGATGTCCGGGTTGGTCGCCCGGGCCCCCATGGCAAATCCCGCAGACTGGGAATTCCAGGAAGGCGGTTCGCCGGAGACGACGATACCGACGGTTCCTGTGCGGGTCATCATGGCTGCCATCGCGCCGGCGAGATAGGCGCCGTCATGACCATGGAGCGTGTAGTCGCCGACGAGTCCTGCCTGGATGGCGTCGGGGCTGTCCACGATCGCCACGGGCACGCCCGTCTCTGCTGCGATCTCGGGCGCTGCCGTATTGTAACCGCTGGCATGGGCGATCATCAGGCTGGCACCATCCTCGGCCAGCTCACGAAGGGTCGGGCGAACGTCGCCGTAACCCAGGCCCTCTGCCGGCATGAACTCGAGTCCGTAAATTTCGGCAACCGTGCGCGCGGCATCGACACCCTGCTGGTTCCAGCCGTAATCCGTACCCTGTTCGGGAACCAGCACCGCGATGCTCGTGACGTCCTCGGTCGAACCCGCTTGGATCGCGCCAAACGTGATCGCCGCACTCGCTGCCAGGCCTGCGAAAATCTTAGTTCCAGTTCTATTCATCGAGGTCTCCCCTTGTTCGGTCGGTCGGGAACCGGTCTCCATCCCTTCAGGTGACTGACGGAGGCGCTTGCGGACCCGGCAAGACGGTGACGAGCCTACAGGACCCAGCAGTGCCAGCGCAACGATCCCGGACTGCAGGGCAGGGCAGTTTTTTTGTTTTGTCTGACTTTCGCTGATTTCAAGGCGGGATCGCGTTACCGTTGCTCGAACAGCCCGGCGACCTCGCCGGCAAGACCATCACCGCCGATGCCATGTTGACCCTTGAAGTTGTTCGCCTCCCGGCTGCTCGGGCGCGGAGCCCATTACATGGTCATCGCCAGGGACACTTGAGCTATGGGTCCACCACGATGCACGGCCCGCCGACCTCACGCGGACGCCGGGAAAACGCGAGATCCGGACCACGACGGCGCTCGATGACTGCCTCGACTTCCCCGGCGTCGTCCGGGCCTTCCCGGTCTGCCGAACCCGGTGTCAGGTGCGCAAGGGGAGAGGTCGCCGACAACAACCTCGGAGACATGCCGGGGTGTGAGCCATGCCCCGCATACCACCAATGCCGAAAGACTGCTGCGCATCAACCGTGGCCACCGCACCATCGAAGGCTCCCCGCATTGCATCCTTGGTGACAGCAAATGCCGCATCCGCACCGGCCCCGGGAACATGACACTGCTGCGGCGCCTTGCCATCGGCGTGATCAGGATGCGGTGGTCGCCGCACCCTGCGCAAGCTTCACCGAACATCACGGGCGCACAATCCGGACCCGGCTTACTCTGAAGGCAATCATCCACCGTGCCGGGAAGACGGCAAATGAAGCCCGACACGGGAGACGCCGGCCTGGTCCCGCCTCATCCTCATCCACCCTCTCAGCCGATCACCCGGCAAGCTCCTCCCGGACGCCAGCCAGGGTTGAAAACCGTCCCGGGCTATGGAGATGAGCCAGTGTGTAACAGGCCACCGGCGGCGTCAGCGCCTGGCCATTACCGTAGAGAAGGATCGTCTTCACCGGCTGCCGGCAGACGCGGCACGCTGAAAGTGCGCGGGTCCGGCCCGCGGGATGACGTGAATTGATGACCGAAGGCGCCGAACCATGCCCAAAGTCCGCGATGCAATTCGCTTGATCGAACAGGACGGCTGAACATTGGTTCGAATCAGAGGAAGTCATCGCCAATATCGGCACACGGACAAACCCGGTACCGTAACCATTGCAGGCAAGCCGGGTGACGATCTTCCACGAGGGACATGGGCGAGCGTCATGAAGCAGGCCAGGCTGAAGGAGTGAAGGAGAAGATGCGATACACCATCGTTATCGAGAGGTCGCCGACGAACTACGCCGCCTCTGTTCCCGACCTTCCCGGTTGCGTCGCCACCGGAGACACCAGTGAGGACGCTGTTCGGGAGATCCGACAGGCGATCCGGTATCACATCGAGAGCTTGTGTGAACACGGGGAGTCAGTGCCGGAACCGCAGAGTACGGCGACCGTTGTCGACGTGGCTGCGGCCGCCGAATGATCGGCCGGCATTGCTGTCACGGAATGCAGGAGACATCACGCTCCCTGCATCCGAACTCACCCTGTTGGGAGTGCGTAGACCGAGCAATCTGAAATCCTGCACCAATCCTGTTCCGGCAATACGAAGGCGACCGGAGTTCGGGTGTCACACTATTTTCCTGCCCCGATGGATTGGCGCCCTTACTGACGGAGCTCCGATTTGTGTCTCCAACATACTCCATTGCTCGGAGATGTTGGCAGCGCGGCATTCGATCTCACGACAGTATTTCTGCTCGGCTCCCGGCCACGCCATTGTCGCGAACATCACCGTCTGGCGTGAGGTTATCGACCCGGCGTTGCGTGAGACGGCCTGGCGGCATGTTTCTCTCCCCCGTTCTCTGTTGCACCGGGGACACGGGAACGTCGTGTTGCCGCGTATTCGGTGCGTGAATGCGAGAGAGAAAACTGCGTTGTTTCAGTTGGTTACTGTTCTGTCCAACACCGCAGGTGCGGGACCGGTGTGCCCGGCATCGGCCGGCAGGGGTTCCCTGCCGAGAATGAGGTCGCAGGCGCGTTCCGCGACGGCCACCACGGCGGCGTTGATGTTGCCGCTGATGAGGCGCGGCATGACGGAGGCATCGACGACCCTGAGACCCTCGGTTCCCAGGACCCGCAATTCGTCATCGAGGACCGCGCCCGGATCGCCTTCAACGCCCATGGAGCAGGTGCCGAGCGGATGATGCACCGTGATGGCGGTCGATCGCACATGGGCGTCGATGTCGCCGGCCCCGGGTGCAATCTCGGCATCGATGAAGGGCTGAAGGGAGGGTTGCGAAGCGACATCGCGGGCGAGTTCGACGCCGCAGTGCATGACCTTTCTGTCGGCTTCGGTCGAAAGGAAGTTCGACGAGATGCGCACCGGTTTACCCGGGTCGTCTCCGGCAAGCACGACGTGGCCACTACTCTGTGGATGCAGCATCACGACCCTGCAGGCAAAACCATCGACGAAGGGCCTGATGAACGGCCTGAACCAGGGGCCCGCGCCCAGAGGCGCTGCGGTAAACAGCAACTGGATGTCGGGTGCCCGAAGCGAGGGATCGGATTTGAGGAATGCGGTGATGCCCCCGGGAACATCGCTCGCGAACCCGGTTCCGAAGAGCCAGGCCTCCATCATCGACCAGGCGATGCGGTCATAGCGCATGGCCCTGAAAAACGGGCCTGGTTCCTTTCGTCGATAGAGCAGGATCGTCGAGACGTGGTCCTGGAGGTTGCCGCCGACGCCCGGCAGATCGACATGCACGGGGATATCCCGCCCATGAAGCGAACGGGCATCGCCGATGCCCGAGAGCATGAGGAGCTGCGGCGAATTGATGGCGCCGCATGAGACGATGACCTCGCGCTCGGCCCGCACGGATCTGGTTCGGCTTCCCTGTCTGAATTCCACCCCGACCGCCTTCGAACCCTCGAACAGGATACGCGTGGCGTGCGCCCCGACCGCCACGGCAAGGCCTCGCCGGCGCAGCGCCGGGCGCAGATAGGCCGATGCGGCGCTGCACCGGCGACCCCGGTGAATCGTCATCTGCAGCCGGCCGATGCCATCCTGGCTCCTGCCGTTGTAGTCCGGTGTCCAGGGGAAGCCTGCCTCGCGTCCTGCTTCCCCGAAGGCCTCGACGAGCGGGTCCCGGTACCTGCAGAACTGGACATTGAGGGGACCGCCGGTGCCGCGATAACCGTCAGCGCCCCCTTCCCAGTGCTCCTGGCGCCTGAAGTAGGGAAGCATGTGGCCATAGGACCAGCCGTGAAGACCGGACGCTGCCCAGGTGTCGTAGTCGTCGCGGTTTCCCCGGACATGCGCCATCGCGTTGATCGAGGACGAACCTCCCACGACCTTGCCCCTGGCGCATTCGACGCTGCGGCCGCCGAAACCTTCCTCCGGCTCGAAGAAGTACATCCAGTCGTGCAGGCGGTTCTGCAAGATCTTGCCCCATCCCAGGGGTATGTGGATCAGGGGATCGCGATCCCAGCTGCCGGCCTCGAGCAGCAGTACGCGCGATCCGACGTCGGCCGAAAGACGGTTGGCAAGCGTGCAGCCTGCCGAGCCGGCGCCAACGATCACATGATCGAAAGTCTCGCGCATCCTGCCTTCCGCACTCCGCGTTACGGCAACTGCCATGTTACATTCGATGACGGCGTTGTCAGACAAAAATGGATTGATGTGCAGAAGGGGCACCCATAGTTTCGCCAGATGCGAAATCCCTTCCGCTGTTTCAACAGCTCGCCCAAGGTCATCGGCCTCGCGATGATGATGTATGTCCGCTACCCGTTGTCGCTGAGACAGGTCGAAGATCTGCTGTTCGAGCACGGTATCGACGTTTGCCACAAGACGTATGTGGACGCCCCCTGCAGTGCAACAAGGAATTTGAACAACCTGTGACATGCGGTCAGGTACTGTCGAATGTCCGGCCTCTGTAAAGCGGCATTCATGCGCCGCGGGCCTTTCATCGGGGCACTGTTGACTCGGGCCACTGATTACCGTACGAATCGGGCATGCAGATTGGTCTTCGCCAGTTTGATGCCCAGACGGTGCAGTGGTTGACCGGCGCGGCCGCGGCATCGGATGCCAGCCGCAGCAGCCTGGCACGGGGTTTGTGCGAGCGCCTGGACTGGAGGGACAGTTCCGGGGGCCTTGCGACGGCCTCGGCGCGCAAGGTGCTGCCGCGCCTGGCGGACAAACTGGGCATTGCGTTGCCGGCATCGCGGCCGGGGATACCATCCGGCCGGGCCATTGCCGCTCCGTCGGTTCCTGATCGCGAGGTTTGCTGTGCCCTGAAGGATCTTGGCAGGGTCAGTCTTGTTCCGGTCAACGATGACGCGTCGAGGCGGCGCTGGGAAGCGGTGATCGACACCTGGCACCCGTTGGGCTGGGCGCGCGCTCCCGGCGGCCAGATGCGCTACTGGATCAGTTCGTCGATCTACGGCGTTCTGGGCGTCATCGGTTTTTGCGCGGCGAGTTGGCATCAGAAGGCGCGTGACACCTGGATCGGCTGGTCGGACGATGCCAGGGTAGCCCACATTGGCGATATCGTTTGCAACCAGAGGTTCATGATTTGTCCCTGGGTTCGGGTCCCGAACCTGGCCTCGGCGGTTCTCGCCATGGCGTCTTCGCGCATCGCGGATGACTGGCAGGCGGCCTACGGACGCCGCCCGCTTGTGGCCTATACCTATGTTGCTCCCGAGCACACGGGCACCTGCTATGCCGCGGCAGGCTGGTCGTGTTGCGATGAGCCGACCAGCGGCATGCCACCGGGGCACGAGGCACCGGGAGCGCAGCGCCGTGTCTGGATGAAGCCTCTCGCGGCGGACTGGAAGGCCGGGCTTTGTGCTGCACCGGGGAAGCTGATCGAAGAGCCCCGACCGGTGTATCTCGAGGAGACTGCGGACTGGGCCGATCACGAGTATGCTCGCTGCCGCCATCCCGACGGCCGTGTCAGGGAGCGGATCGTGCAGATGGGCCGTTCGTGGCTGAAGCATCCGGGCGCATCCCTGCCGGTTGTGTTCCCGGGCAAGGCCGAGCGCAAGGCGGCGTACCGTTTGCTGTCCAGCAACAAGGTGACCATGGAACACATTCTCGAGAGCCATCAGGCTGCGACGGCCGAGCGCTGTGTCCTGGAGAAGGTCGTTCTCGCGATCCAGGACACCACCGCGATCAACTATAACGGCCTCGAGGCGACCAGGGGGCTTGTCGGGCTCGGTGGTCCCGGCAAGGGTGTCAAGGGCCTGATGGCCCACTTCGGACTTGCGGTGAACCCGGTTGGCCGGCCTCTGGGCGTGTTCTCGCTTGATGCCGACTTCCGTCACGAGGCACAACAGGACGAGAAGGAAAGCCGCCGTTGGCTGGAAGGCCTCGAGCGTGCCGGGGAACTGGCGGCCGCCTGTCGCGAAACCCGCGTGATCACGGTGTGTGACCGTGAGGGTGACATCTGGAAGATGTTCCGCGAGGCCGCAACCACGGGCGCGGGTCTGCTGGTGCGCGCCAACCGGGCGCGCAGCCGCCGCGTCATCAGCGCCGACGGCAGCCTCGAGGACCTGTGGGACCATGTTGCGGGACAGCCGTCGCTCGCCAGCAAGACGATTACCATCGAAGCCTGCGGAGGCCCGCGCAGCCGCGAGGAGCGCAAGGCCAAACTGGACTTGAGGGCCTGCACCGTCACCCTGGCGGCACCGACCGACGCCACGGACAAGACAGCCACCCGGATGCTCGCGGTCTCTGCCACCGAAACCTCCCCACCACACGACAAGGAGCCCCTCCACTGGCTGCTGCTCACCACCGAGGGCGAGCCTTCGGCCGAACAGGCTCGCAAGGTCATCGCCTTCTACGAGTGCCGCTGGAGCATCGAAACATGGTTCTCCGTTCTCAAGACCGGCGCCCGCGTCGGGAAGCGCCAACTCGATGACGCCGATGACCTGAGGAAGTGCCTCGTCTTCGACGCCATCACCGCCTGCCATATCCATGATCTGAACTTCATGGCCCGGACCGCGCCGCAGACCCCGGCCGACGAGGTCGTCGAGCAGGACATGATCGACTGTCTTTAACGAATACCTCCACATCCTCGGCGTCCTGCGCGCCCGGGCTCCGCCCGGTCACCGGCCCGACATCCGCACCTTCGTCGTCGATCTTGCCAAAGTCACAGGCTTCGACCCCACCAAACGACAACCCCTGCCGGGAACCCGGAAACTCTGGGAAGCATGGATGCACTTCAGAGCAGCTCTCATCCTCTATCGGGGACTGAAACAAAACAGGCAGTTGAAATGAACACCGAAATTGCATCGAAAATACTCTGAGTCGTATGTGGGGAGATGAAAGGGTCAGAAGTAACAGGCGCACGATCGATGTTTCCAGAGGATGACTTTCACGATAGCGGTCGAGAACGCGGCTCAACCGGCGCATTTCGTCGTCTGCCAGAAACCGCTCCCGGCCACGCCTGCGATAGCGCTTGATGCCGGTGCAGGGATTGGAGCCCTCGGGACGGTAACCGTAGACTTCGGCCTGTTTGAGGATTACCGAGAGAACCGGTGCCGAACGATCCGCAGCCACCGGCGTTGCATGGAGCGAGGCGAACCACTGCTGAATGTCCCGGCGCGTGATGCCGGCAATCGGCTTGCCCCTGAACCAGGGCAGGATCTGATTTCTGTAGTAGTAGAGATTGACTTTCAGTGTACTCGGCTTCCAGTGCCGCCGATAACGCAGGAAGACCTCTTCGGCCACCATCTCGAACGCAATCGGTTCGGAAGTACCAGAAACAGGCTCATCACCGTACCGCCTCGACGCCTGTAACGCTCTCGCCCGCGTGCGGGCGCACTCCAGGGCGATGTCTTCGGCATCGCCGATGGCATACCAGACCCGATTGCCGCCGACCTGGCTGTGGAGGAAATAGCGCTTGCGGCCCGAAGGCAGGATCCGGACACCGAAGCCCTTGACTTCGGCATCGCGAATGTCACAGGTTTTCCTGCGTGGCTCGAGGGTGTCGACCCGGCGTTGCGTGAGACGACTTGTCGGCATGCTTCTCTCTCCGTTCTCTGTTGCACCGGGGGCACGGAAACGTCGTGTTTCCGTGCCCCCGGTGCAGGATTGCAAGAGAGATAACTGTGTTGTTTCAGTTGGTTACAGTTCTGTTCAGCACCACAGGTGCGTTTCGGGTGTAGCCTGCCGGAGCAGAATGCGGGCGAAAAGATCGAACGAATGGATATCCTGACGATTCAGTCGCATGTCGCACGGGGCCATGTCGGTCTCAACGCCGCCGTCCTCCCCCTGCAGCTTCTGGGATTCGAGGTCGATGCCGTCCCGACGGTGGTCTATTCCAACCACCTGGGCTGGAAGGACTACGAAGGACGGGCGCTCGAGCCCGAATGGGTCATCAGGGTCATCGACGGTGTCGCACGCCGGGGGCTTGCGCAGTGCCGCTGTCTCCTTACCGGTTTCATCGGGAGTCCCCAACTCGGCGATGCCGTTCTCCATGCGCTCGAGGTGCTGCGCCGCGCCAACCCTTCGGCGCTTTATGCGTGCGATCCGGTGATGGGTAACGAGGACGGTTTCTTTGTCGAACCCGGCGTACCGGAGTACCTGCGGGACCATATCGTTCCCCTGGCGGATATCCTCTTCCCCAACCACATGGAACTGGAATTCCTGGCCGGGCGCCGCGTCGACAGCATCGCTGATGCGCTCGAGGCGGCCCGCACCGTGCAGAAGATGGGACCGAAGACGGTTCTCGTAACCTCGCTGGAGGCCCGTGCCGGATTCCCCGATACCATACCCGTCATTGCCGTCGACGAGCACGGTGCCTGCCGCTCCAGCGTCGAACGCCTCGATGTACCGGTCGACGGCGCCGGCGACCTGATCGCGGCGGTCTTCACGGCGGCAACGCTAAAAGGCGAAGCGCTGCCCGATGCCCTCGCGCATGCCCTTGCCGCGACTCACGGCATCATGCGCAGAACCGTCGAACTCGGCACAGACGAACTTGCCCTCGTAGCAGGCCGCGAAGAGATCGTGAATCCGGGCCGGTCCGTGGCTGTCACGATTCTCGAAGGATCGCCGGCCGCCCGTCACTGCCGTCCGGCTCTCGGGACATGAGCGTGTGCCCGGGACACGAGAAAGCTTGAATCTGCATCTTCCCGCGGCAAGCGTGGTGCCCGGCAACACGCTGCACGGGCAACGCATGGTGCCGGATCAGAGAGCCGCGCGGCAGGCGTTCCGGAGGTAGCGGTGGTCGAGTTCCTCGGCGATCTGGACGGCGTTGAGTGCGGCGCCCTTGCGCAGGTTGTCTGAGACCACCCACATCGAAAGGCCGTTTTCGACGGTCGGATCCTTGCGGATGCGGCTGACGTAGACGGCGTCCTCGCCGACACATTCGCGCTGGGTCATGTAACCGCCGGGCTCGCGTTCGTCGATGACGAGAACACCGTCGGCCTCGTAGAGCTGTGCGCGCGCGTCCTCTTCATCCAGTGGTTTCTCGAACTCGACGTTCACCGCCGCGGCATGGCCGATGAAAACGGGCACGCGCACACAGGTCGCATGGACCCTGATGGCGGGATCGAGGATCTTGGCCGTCTCCGCGGCCATCTTCCATTCTTCCTTGGTCGAGCCGTCGTCCATGAAGACGTCGATATGGGGGATGCAGTTGAAGGCGATATCCTTCTGGAAGACTTCGGGCGCGTGGCTCTCGTTCCAGAAGCGCTTCTTGGTCTGCTCGTAGAGTTCGTCCATACCCTTCTTGCCGGCCCCGCCAGTGGCCTGGTAGGTCGAGACGACGATGCGCCTGATCCGGACGAGATCGTGGAGCGGCTTCAGGGCCACCACCATCTGGATCGTCGAACAGTTCGGATTGGAGATGATGTTGCGGTTGGCGAACATCTCCAGGTGATGGGCGTTGACTTCGGGAACGACCAGCGGAATGTCGTCGTCGTAGCGAAAGCGCGACGTGTTGTCGATGACGACAGTGCCGGCTTTCGCCGCGCGCGGGGCATGGATGCCGGAGACCTTCGCTCCAGGCGAGAAGAGTGCGATGTCCGTGCCGCGGAAATCGAAGGATTCGAGATCCTGGCACCGAAGCGTGTGGTCGCCGAAGGAGACTTCCTGTCCGTCCGAGCGTGGCGAGGCGAGTGCTGCCATCTCGTCGACGGGAAATTCTCTCTCGGCGAGAATCTGCAGCATTTGATGTCCCACGGCGCCCGTGGCGCCGACGACTGCCACCTTGTAACCCATGGCTCAGGCCCGGCTTTCGAGTTCGGCGATCAGGGCATCCGCCATGGCGGATGTCGTCGCGCGCCGCGCCCCTTCTTCCATGATGTCGGCGGTTCTCAGGCCGCTGCCCAGAACCGCGCTGATGGAAGACTCCACAAGGTCGGCCTCGTCCTGGAGATCGAAGCTGTAGCGCAGCATCATGGCGAAACTCGAGAGCATCGCGAGCGGATTGGCAAGGTCCTGGCCGGCAATGTCCGGAGCGGTGCCGTGGACCGGCTCGTAGAGCGCAGGGATGCGCCCCCCCGATTCGGCGCCCAGCGACGCCGACGGCAGCATGCCGAGCGAACCCGTCAGCATGGCAGCGCAGTCCGACAGGATATCGCCGAACATGTTGGTCGTGACCATCACATCGAACTGCTTGGGATCGCGGACGAGCTGCATGGCGGCGTTGTCCGCCAGCATGTGGGTGAGCTCGATATCCGGATATTCCCCGGCTCCCAGACGGGTCATGTCCTCGCGCCACAGCAGCGTGGACTCCAGGACATTGGACTTGTCGACGGAGCACACGCGTCCGTTGCGCTTGCGTGCAAGTTCGAATGCCACGCGTCCCACGCGCCGGATCTCCGACGTCGAATAGACAAGGGTGTTGAAACCGCGGCGTTCGCCGTCACCGAGATCCTCGACGCCCCGCGGTTCCCCGAAATAGATTCCGCCGGTGAGTTCACGCACGATCATGATGTCGAGACCCGAGACGATCTCGGGCTTCAGCGATGATGCGTGGGAGAGCGCAGGGTAGACGACCGCCGGGCGAAGATTCGCGAAGAGTTCCATCTCCTTCCTGAGACCCAGGAGCCCGCGCTCCGGCTTGACGGAGAAGTCGAGCTGGTCCCATTTCGGTCCGCCGACGGCGCCGAAGAGGACAGCGTCGACGGACTTCGCGCGTTCCAGCGTCTCGTCGGTCAGCGGCGTGCCGTGAACATCGTAGCTGGCGCCCCCGACGAGACCTTCCTCGATGTCGAAGTCGAGCCGGTCCTCCTTGCCGAACCAGTCGATGACGCGCCTGGCCACGGCCATGACCTCCGGGCCGATTCCGTCACCCGGCAGCAACAGGAGCGACTTGTTGGCGGTCGTCATCGCGTTCTCACCCGTCTTGTGTAATTCACAGCCATGGCCTTTCGCTGGCGACCCGCTCCTCGTAGGCCGTGATCTCGCGATCCTTCTCGAGGCTGATTCTGATCGGGTCGAGGCCGTTCAGGAGGCGATGCTTCACCGCAGGATCGACGTCGAAGGCGAGTTGGGTACCGTCCGGCCCTGTCACGGTCTGGTTGACGAGATCGACCGTCAGCCTCGCATTGTGGCCGGCTCCGGCATCCTCGATGAGCTTGCGGACGTCTTCGTGGGGCATGGTGATTGCCAGGATGCCGTTGTTGACACAGTTGCCGAAGAAGATCTCCGCGAAACTCGGGGCGATGATGCAGCGGATTCCGAAGTCTAGCAGGGCCCAGGGTGCGTGCTCGCGGCTCGAACCGCAGCCGAAATTCTCCTCGGTGACGAGGATCGACGCCTCACGCCAGGGATCGCGGTTGAGAATGAAGTCCGGTTTCTCGCGGCCATCCGGATCATGGCGCATCTCGTCGAAGAGATGGATACCGAGCCCGGTCCTCCGGATCGTCTTGAGATACTGCTTCGGGATGATCATGTCGGTGTCGACATTGATCATCGGCAAGGGTGCAGCAATTCCCGTCAGGTTCGTGAACTTCTTCATCGTTCTATACCGTCAGCTCCCGAACATCGGCCAGCGTACCGCGGATGGCGGCGGCCGCAGCCATGGCTGGGCTCACCAGATGGGTGCGTCCGCCCCGCCCCTGGCGTCCCTTGAAGTTGCGATTGGACGTCGAGGCGCAGCGCTCGCCCGGCGCAAGCCTGTCGGCATTCATCGCAAGACACATCGAACATCCCGCCTCGCGCCAGTCGAAGCCCGCCTCGGTGAGGATGCGATCGATGCCCTCCTCTTCGGCCTGCTGCTTGACCAGGCCCGAACCAGGCACGACCATCGCGTGCACGCAGTCCGCCACCTTGCGGCCGCGGACGATATCAGCGACGGCGCGCAGATCCTCGATGCGGCCGTTGGTGCAGGAACCGATGAAGACACGATCGATCGGGATGTCCATGAGCCTGGTGCCGGGTGTCAGCCCCATGTAGTCGAGCGAACGCTCCATGGAGGCGCGCTGGTCCCCATCGGCAATATCCCGGGGATCGGGAACGGAGCCCGAGATCGGCAGCACGTCCTCGGGGCTCGTACCCCAGGTGACCTGGGGTTCGATTTCGGCGACCGGGATCCGGACCTCCCTGTCATAGGCTGCGTCATCGTCGGAGACCAGGGTCTTCCACCAGGCCACGGCCCGGTTCCAGTCGTCCCCTGCCGGCGCGAAGGAACGTCCTTCGAGATAGGAGAAGGTCGTCTCGTCCGGTGCGATGAGGCCGGCGCGGGCGCCGGCTTCGATCGACATGTTGCAGACTGTCATCCGTCCCGCCATCGACAGCGCGCGAATCGCCGGACCGGCATACTCGATGACATGTCCGGTCCCGCCGGCCGTGCCCACGGAACCGATGATGCCGAGAATGAGATCCTTGGCCGTCACGCCGGGGCCGGGCTCTCCTTCCAGCGTCACGCGCATGTTGCGCGAGCGGCGCTGGACCAGGGTCTGCGTGGCAAGGACATGCTCGACCTCGGAGGTGCCGATCCCGAATGCCAGGGCCCCGAAGGCGCCGTGCGTCGCCGTGTGGCTGTCACCGCACACGATCGTCATGCCGGGCTGAGTGAAGCCCTGTTCGGGGCCGATGATGTGGACAATACCCTGCCGCCGGTCGTTCATCTCGAACAGCCTGATCCCGAACTCCCTGCAGTTTTCCGACAGGGTCTCCACCTGAATCCGGCTTTCCTCGTCATCGATGCCCCGACTGCGGTCGGTGGTCGGGACATTGTGGTCGGCAACGGCCAGCGCGGCCTCGGGCCGGCGAACCCGGCGCCCGGCCAGCCGGAGTCCCTCGAAGGCCTGGGGGCTGGTCACCTCGTGGACGAGATGGCGGTCGACGTAGAGCAGAGCCGTGCCGTCACCCATCTCCGTGACTACATGGCTGTCCCAGATTTTGTCGTAGAGCGTCTTTGGTGCCGTCATGATCGAATGCCCCCTTCGGAGTGCGTGCGCGGCCCGATCAGGACAGGTGCTTGTCGGGCCGCCGCCCGGTTGTGACGAACGTCAGGATCCCTTGGTCTTCTTGGTCCGGCCGTCGCGCTTCTCGGGAATTCTCGCCGCCTTGCCGGTTCGGCCGCGCAGGTAGTAAAGCTTTGCCCGGCGTACATCACCGCGGCGCACGACGGTGATGTCGGCGATGCGCTGGGAGTAGAGCGGGAACACCTGCTCGACACCTTCGCCATAGGATATCTTTCGCACGGTGAACGACGAGTTCAGGCCTCGATTCTTGCGCGCGATGCAGACACCCTCGTATTTCTGGATGCGTTCACGCGAACCCTCGACGACCCGCACCGCGACGCGCACGGTGTCGCCCGGACCGAATTCGGGGATGTCCCTGTTCTCCAGGAGCCGGTTGATCTGCTCCTGTTCTATTTTTTCCAGAACATTCATCACGTGTCCTCCGCCGGCCTTATTCAGCCTCTTCCTGTTTCACGGTACCGGGACCACAGGTCGGGCCTGCGCTCCCGCGTCGTCTGTTCGGCCTGATCACGCCGCCACTGGCGCACCTTTTCGTGGTGTCCCGACAGCAGCACCTCCGGCACGTCGCGCCCTTCCCAGGTCCCTGGTCGCGTGTAGTGCGGATATTCGAGCAGACCGGTCTCGAAACTCTCGTCCAGCAGTCCTTCGGGGGCGTGTACGACACCCGGCAGAAGTCGCACACAGGCATCCACGAGCACGATGGCAGCCGGTTCACCGCCCGAAAGGACATAGTCACCGACCGATATCTCCTCAAGCCTGCGTGCCTCGATCACACGCTCGTCCACGCCTTCGAAACGTCCACAGACGATGACAAGGCGGCGGCGTGTGGAAAGCTCCCTCACGCGATCCTGGGTCAGGGGAGCGCCGCGAGGCGTGAGATAGATCAGTGTTTCGTCTTCACCTCCAGTGGCTGTCGCGTCAATGGCACGCGCCAGGACATCGGGCCGCATCACCATGCCGGATCCGCCTCCGAACGGCGCATCATCGACGGTGCGATGCTTAGTACACGCAAATCGGCGAATGTCCAATGTTTCCAGCATCCACAAGCCCGATTTCAGCGCATGGCCCGGCAGGGATGCTCCCAGCGGGCCGGGAAACATCTCCGGAAAGAGGGTGAGGACCGTGGCGGTCCAGGGCGCGGCCATGAGACTCAGTCCTTGCCGAGAATGCCGTCCGGCGGGTCGACGACGATCCTGCCCAACGCAAGATCGACGGCCGGGACATTGTCCAGCGTGAACGGCACCATGAAATCCGGCACGCTTTCGCCACCCTGGATCTCCAGGGTATCACCGGCTCCCCAGTCATGGATGGCACGAACCAGACCGAGCGACCGTCCGTCCGCATGGAAGGCTTCGAGGCCGATCAGGTCATGATGATAGAACTCGTTCTCGGCGGCGGCCGGCATCCTCGAACGCGGGACGAAGAGGCTCGTTCCGTTGAGCGCCGCCGCAGCGTTCCGGTCCGTGACTCCGTCGATCGCCGCCACCAGGTGGCCACGCCGGGGAGCCTCGAGGATCGTCAGATGGATGACATGGCCATCGGGTTCGGCATGCAATGGATTGTACATGCCGAGATCGGGCGGGTTTTCTGTGAAGCAGGAGAGACGGACGGCACCGCGAAGACCCTTCGGCGCCCCGATTACGGCAAGGCAGACCCAGTCGCGGTGATCGGCCGCACGGCTGTCAGGAGTCGTCCCCTTCCGCATTTCCCGTGTCTTCCGCGGCGGCTGAGCCGCCACCCTTGATGCGTTCCGGCATGGCGATGATCTCGGCCTTGCCGAGAAAGACCGCGACCCGGTCGGTGGGCTTTGCGCCCTGGTCGAGCCAGTAGCGGATACGATCCGTATTAATGATGACGCGTTCTGGATCGTCCGATGGCAGGAGTGGGCGGTAGACGCCGACGCGCTCGATGAAACCGCCGTCGCGCGGTGAACGCGAGTCGGCTACGACAATACGGTACATCGGACGCTTCTTGGCGCCACCACGTGACAGGCGGATCTTCAGAGCCATGGACCAGAAACCCCTGGAGGTTGCATCACTTCGCCGGACCGGCGCATATCGAAAATGCCGGATCACGGCTAGGACGCAAGGATGAGTGAAACGACGGCGTCACCTAGGTAATGGCCGGAAAAGCCATTGGCAAGTGCGGATTGCGGTCCATTGGACGTTTCCGGACATGAAAGCAAGGTCGACGCCGTGCCGACGGTCTGCCAAAATGACACTGTGGGTCAGTGAACGAGGGCGTTTCAGTCATGTCGGGTGAGGGTGATTTCAAGCCGTTCGATTCGGGGACCACGCCGCGGTACCAGGAACCTGCGACGTTCATGCGCTCGCAGCGCCATCCGGTCTCGAAGAGGGTCGACATCGCGCTTGCCGGCGTGCCGTTCGATCTCGGCGCCACCTTCCGGCTCGGCGCACGCCACGGGCCGGCGGCGGTTCGCGAGGCGAGCAGGCTGATCCGGGCGGTGAACCCGGCAACGAGAGTGGCGCCCTTCCGCCTGTGCAACATTGCCGATGTCGGGGATGCGCCAACCCATCCGCTCAAGGTCGAGGAAAGCTGCGACATGATCCAGGCCTTCTTCGAGGAGATCCACGGTGCCGGTGCCTGGCCGCTTGCGATCGGCGGAGATCACACGGTGCCCCTTCCCATCCTGCGCGCCATCGCGGCCGATGGCCCCCTGGGCCTTTTTCACGTCGATGCCCATGCCGATACCTTCGACAGCTTCATGGGAACGAGGATCAACCACGCCACCTTCCTTCGCCGTGCCATCGAGGAAGGGCTGATCGATCCCGCGAGGACCATCCAGGTCGGCCTGCGCGGGACCCGCTACGGCGATGACGATATCGGCTACGGCAACGAGGTCGGCATCACCATGGTAACGATGGACGATTACGAGGCGATGGGACGGGATGCCTTCATCGGCCTTGCCCGCAAGGTCCTGGGCGACGGCCGGTGCTATCTTACGATCGACATTGACGGTCTCGACCCCCGGGACTGTCCGGGCACCGGAGTTCCCGAACCCGGCGGCATCTCCATGCGCGACATGCAGGTCATCCTGCGGGCGTTCACGGGCCTCAACGCGGTCGGGGGCGACATCTGCGAGGTCTCTCCGCCCCATGATCCGGTCGGCATCACGTTCGTCAATGTCGCCAACCTCATGTTCGAAATGGCATGCGTGATGGCCCGCAACAGGAACTGGACGGGCTGATGCAGACATGGAATCTCGAAGGGCGCAGGATCGCCAACTGGAAGACCTGCGAATGGCAGCCCTATCCGGGCCTCGACGGCGACACACCCGGCCTTTCCTGGTGTCCGATCCGTGCCGAGGCGGGTGCCGGCGACGGCTTCTATCTTCTGAATGTCGCACCGGGCTCGGGCGCGGCGCTGCACCGTCACAGCGCCCGCGAGGAGTTCATCATGCTGGAGGGCGAACTCGTCGACGGCGACGGTACCGTTCTCAAGGAGGGTGATTGCGTGAGCTACGATGCCGGAACGCGGCACCGCACCCGTTCGCCGAAGGGCTGCCTCCTGCTCGCTTGCATCCAGGGACCCATCGGCACGGTCGACGGCGGCGAGGAACTCGAAGCGATGTGCAAGGGACGCAGGATCGTGAACTGGCACGATGGCGGCTTCGAACCCTATCCCTCGCTGCCGAAGGATTCCGATGTCATTGAATGGATTCCCGTGAGGGCGAATTCGGAAACCGGAGAGGGATTTTACCTTGTCAGGTTCGATCCCGGGGGCAGCTCGACCCTTCACGAACATACCGATATCGAGGAATTCGCCATCCTGGAGGGGACGCTGACCGATCCCGACGGGACAACCTATGTCGCGGGCGACTGTATCAGCCTGCCACCGGGAAGCGTTCATTCCTCCTATTCCGAGAAGGGTTGCGTCACGGTGGCCATGATCAGCGGACCATTGCGCATGATCGACGAGTGAATGCCGCACGTGACTGCGTCGGAGGCGTTGCGAGGCTTCCCGGCGCGACGCAGTGCAGTGATGCGGCCCGATCACGATCTGCAAGGGACCATGCCGGCACGGTCCGGTCGCGCGCCCCGTCGTACCACCGTCGCCTGCTCGGTTCGCCAACGGATAGTCTTCCGAGTAGTCGTTGACGATGTTCATGTCCATGACGCCCTGGATCGACGCATCCGCATAGCCGCTGCCAATTTCCGGCAGGTATTGGCCGACCGTGGATGGTGGTTCCCGAGCACAAACGCCAGATGCTTCGCAGTGGCTCAGACCGGGTCCATCAGAGCGATCGCTTCCGCCATGGCGATGGTTTCCAACTGGTAGGAGAAATCGGCGGCATCCTCGTCTTCCAGGACGCTGAAGAACGCCACCACGGTGCCACTGTCGGGATCGATGAAGAGGAACTGGCCGCCCCAGCCACCGTGACCGATCCAGCGGCCGTTGGTGCGCATCTGGTTGCCGTAGGTGATGTGATCGGCAGGCGCGGGGTAGCGCGGTCCGGTCTGGGCGCGCGTCGCCTCGATGAATGACCGGCTGCCGACCGCTTCCTTGTGGATGCCCAGGCCGCCACGGGCGAAGATGAGGCCGTAGCGCGCAAGATCGCGCGCACTCATCGAGATTCCGCCGTTGAGATTGGGCACGCCGTCCCTGTCACAGGACAGCCAGAACGTGTCCTCGATGCCCGCCGCCTCGACAATCCCGATGAAGAATTCCCTCAGGGGCCTGCCCGAAACCCTTTCGGCGACCCAGCCGACGACGTCGGTGTTCGCCGACTTGTACTGCGGTTCACCCGAGTGATTCACAAGGTCGCCGCCCCCGATCCGGCCGAGAAATTCCCGGTTGACGGGTTCCCCTTCGCCGTCTGCCGGAAGCCGCCAGCCCATGGCAGCCCCGTGAATGAGGAGAGCCGTTGTCATCGGATCGGAATAGTCTTCCGAATAGTCGTTGACGATGTTCATGTCCATGACGTCCTGGACCGTCGCATCGGCATAACCGCTGCCGATCTCCGGCAAGTGATCGCCCACGCGCGACGAAAGGTCGAGTTTGCCGTCCTCGACCAGACGGCCGATCACCAGATTCATCGCCGTCTTGGAGATCGACATGAACGTATGCGGCCGGTCCGGACCGAAATCAGGTGCATAGGCCTCGAACACGAGTTCGTCGCCCCGCAGCACCACCATCGCGGAAAAGAACGTCGTTCCCGTCAGGCGCCGCACCTCGGGCATATCGCCGATGCGCCGGTCGATCCGGTGCTTCAATGCGAGGACTCCACGGCTTCTCAACGTAATGCCGTAGCGTGCCAGGCGATAGAGATTGTGGAATCCCCAGCGGCGGTGCCCAGCGGTGACCCACGCTTCGCGCAGGTCCGGACCAACAACGAGATCGGGATTGGGAACAATGGTGCTCATCGGTTTCGTCCTTTCAGAATCACTTCGTAACCTGGCTCTTCGGGTTCATCGTCGATCATTTCAGGCGGGAAGCCGGCGGCAAGAATCTCGACACCGCAGGTTTCCTCGAACCGGCGGATAATGTTGGGCGACCATTCCCTGGAACCGTAGCGGGCCTCGCCGTCCTGGAAGATCTCGATCAGTTTCGGCGAGATCTCGAGGGGAACGCCGGCACGGTCGGCCACATCCTGGAAGATCCCGATATCCTTCGAGACCAGATCCATGGTGAAGTTGATGGCGCGGCTGCCGTTGAGGATCACCTGGCTCTCGGTCTCGTGCACGAACGAATTGCCCGACGAGATGCGGATTGCCTCGTAGGTCGTGTTGAGATCCATGCCGGCCATCTTCGATGTCACGAGCGCTTCGCACAAGGTAACGAGATTGGCCGTTGCAAGGTAGTTGGTAACCACCTTGAGGATGGAGGCGGAGCCCAGCGGACCGGTGTGAAGGATGCGCCGGCCCATGGCCGTCAGCACGGGAAGCATGCGTTCGAAGACAGGGCGCTCGCAGCCGACGAAGATCGCTATGTTGCCGGTCGCCGCCCTGTGACAGCCGCCCGAGACCGGACAGTCGACCGGTTCGCAGCCCCTCTCTTTCACGAGAGTGCCGAGACGGCGGACTTCAGCCTCTTCGGTCGTGCTCATCTCCGCCCAGATGCTGCCATCCGCGAGGCCGGAGAGAATGCCGTCTGGTGCTTCCATCACCGCGCTGCATGCCGCCGGCGAAGGCAGGCACGTGATCACCACGTCACACGCCTGGGCCATCTCGCAAGGACTGTCCGCCCAGGCCGCGCCCTTTTCCAGGAAGGGCCGGGCAGCATCGCGGTCGAGATCCCTCACCATGAGATCGAAATCGTTGCGCAGGAGGCTTCCCGCGAGCTTGCCGCCCACATTGCCCAATCCGATGAAGCCGATCTTCATGACGTGTGCTCCGTAGAGGAAGGTATTGATGCATGCCGCCGGGAGCCGTGTCGACCGGATCCTGGAAGCATATGGCCGCGAACCGGTGACTGTCCGTGCCGCCGCGCGAGTCCGCAGGTGCCGCGGCGAAGCTCCGGAGAAGACGCTCGGAATTATCGAAGTCGATGACCGTACTGCGCGGCAGGAAGAGCGCGCCGCTCTCCGGGACGACGAGGAAATCGTCGACGGTCATCTCGTAGTCAGTGATCAGGATGTGTTTCAGCTCGCCGACACCGGCCTCGAACGGCAGGCCCTCGGTGGTGCCGACAATGTCTGCGACGTCCGGGTTCCTGCGGGAAAGAAGCGTGGTGCTGCAATGGCGTCCTCCTCGAGCAAGGGGCGTGAGTCGAGACTTCCTGCATCGGGCCGGCAGGTGCAGTCGGGAACATTTCCCCGTTCACCGGCGGCCTCTCCAGGGGAGAAATTCCGGTGGAGATTTTTGTATTTCCAAAATCCTGTCGCAGGCTTGACGGGAAGCGCCCGCTATTCTTCCGGATGTGTCATGAGCCGCGATCCCCGCCACGATATCCTTATTCGACCCCGGTGCCATCGGTCCGGTGATGACGAAGAACCGCTTCTTCAACGTGCGGCAGTGCGCTGGCCCGGGAGTCGACTCCCCAATACATGGCTGCGCCACCGGGAAATCAAGGCGCTGGGCGGCTGGGCGTGATCTCGACGGAGGAGTGCTCGAGCCATCCGACGTCTGATCACAGCGCAGCGCACAATGCCAGGTCGTTCGAGATCATCGTCCGGCGCGGCCGTCGACGACGGCTCGCCTATTTGTGCCTCGGTTCGAAAGATTACCTCGGAACCGAGGACCATCTGCTCTCTCCCCATTTGGAAGGCGATCTGATCTGTGGCATGACGCGCATGTCGCCGGGCGACGAGCCGCTGTCCTGCGAGGCCGATCGTTTCCGGCGAGCACTTCGTTCCGGAGGTCGCAGATACCGCACAGATCAGGGCCATCGAACCCCACTGCCTGAAGAATTGTGGCGATGTGGATGCGGTCTATCTGTGGGCTCTCACGCCTGTCATTCTCCACTTCTGAAGAAAGATGATAACGTTGGACTCAAGGGGGTATGGCGGATGAAAGCGGCGCGGCTCAGGGAAGGTGAAACCAGGCTCGTTGTCGAGGAAACGGACAAGCCCCGGCTGCGTGACAAGAGCGCGGTCATCAGGCTCGAAGCGGCCTTTGTCGCGCCCTATTTCGCAGATCTCGTCGCCAGCGATCACTGGAAGACTCCGCGGCGCCCGTTCACGCCCGGCCAGGATGCCATCGGCGTTGTCGAACGCGTGGCCGACGGCGTCACAGCGGTGAAGCCGGGCCAGAGAGTCTATTGTGACACCTTCCTGCGCGGCCACGGCGTCGGTGACGAGGGACACTGCTTCATCGGCGCCTTTGCAACCGGGGCCACCGGCCTCGCCATCCAGCGGGACTGGCCAGACGGGGTATTCGCGGAACGTGTCGTGCTGCCGGACGAATGCCTGGTCCCGCTTCCGGGGGCCATTCGAATGCCGCCCGCCAATCTCTGCCGACTCGGCTGGACCGGCACGGCATGGGGTGCGCTGCGGCGTGCCCGGCTGGTGCCGGGAGAACGCGTGGCTGTCAACGGCGCAAGCGGTCTGATCGGCACCAGCGCCGTGCTTGCCGCCCTGGCGATGGGAGCAGGAGAGGTGGTCGCGATCGGCCGCCGGCGCGCCATTCTCGAGGAACTCGCCAGCCTCGATTCCAGGATTGCGATCGACAGCGGTGCATCGAGGCGCGATGTCGATGTCGTGGTGGACAGCGTGGAGACCGATGATCCGGCATCAACCGAACGCGCCATCGGGATGCTCCGTCGCGGTGGGCGCGCCGTCGTCGTGGGCGGCGTCGATGCTCCCCTTTCGATCGATTACGGATGGCTGATCGGAACCGAGGCGTCCGTCGGCGGCTCCATGTGGCTTGCCCGCCGGGACTGGGCGAATGTCATTGCCCTGGTGGCGTCCGGCTCCCTCGATCTCACCGTCCTGCGCGGGCGGACCTTTCGGCTCGATGCCGTCAACGAGGCGATTGCCGCCGCCGTCAGCGAGGCGGGAGGCCTCGAACACATCGCAATCGCCTTTACTTGAACACCATCGTGTTCCGCCGCGCTGCAACATGAAGGGAGCAGGCCATGAAAGTTTCGCAGGCGATCGCCAGAATGCTGAAGGCGGAAGGGATCGATACCCTCATCGCCTATCCGGTCAATCCGATCATCGATTCCTGTGCTGCCGAGGACATCCGCACCGTCATTGTCCGTCAGGAACGGGTCGGTCTTCACATGGCCGACTGCGCCGGACGCCTGAGTTCGGGGCGCCGTGTCGGTGTTTTCGCGATGCAATTCGGACCGGGCGTGGAGAACTCGTTCGGCGGGGTCGCCCAGGCGTACAGCGAGTCGGTTCCGCTGGTGGTTCTTCCCTCGGGCTATCCCAGATCCCAGACCAACGTCGCGCCCAGCTTCAGCGCGCTGGTCAACTTCCAGCATGTCACCAAGTCGGTTGAACAGGTGACGCTGGCTTCGGAAGTCCCCAATGCCATCCGGCGGGCCTTCACTCAGGCCAGGAACGGGCGGCCGGGACCATGCATGGTCGAGATTCCGGCCGATCTCTACGACGAAGAGATTGTCGACGATCTTGCCTATACCCCTTCCATCGTGGCCCGTAGCGCACCGGACGGGAATGCCGTGCGCGAAGCCGCCCGGCTGCTGGTCGATGCCGAGCTTCCCCTGCTCTACGCAGGCCAGGGTGTGCATTACGCCATGGCCTGGGACGAATTGCGCGAGCTTGCGGAACTTCTGGAATCGCCGGTCACGACCAGCATCGAGGGCAAGAGTGCCTTTCCGGAAACCCATCCGCTGTCGCTGCAATCCGGTGGTCGTGCCTATTCGGCTGAACTCGACTACTTCCTGCGCCGGGCCGATGTCGTCTTCGGTATAGGCGCGAGCTTCACCCGCACGTCATACGGCATTCCCTGGCAGAGATATCTCGACCGCCAGAAGGTGATCCAGGCAACTGTCGACACCGCGGATCTCCACAAGGATGTCGCGGTTGATCTCGGCCTCATCGGCGATGCCAGGCTGACACTCGCCATGCTACTCGAAGAGGTGCGGCGGCTCGTTCCCCGACCACGCGGCCGCCGGGCGAAGATCGCCGGGAAGATTGCCGAACTCCATGCCGGATGGATCGAGGCATGGCGCCACAAGCTCGAGTGTTCCGACGCGCCCATCAATCCCTATCGCGTGCTTCGGGATCTCGCGCGAACGGTCGACATGAAGAACACCATCATGACCCATGATGCGGGGAGTCCCAGGGACCAGATCACGCCGTTCTGGAAGACGCAATCGCCGCTCTCCTACATCGGCTGGGGCAAGACGACGCAACTCGGCTACGGGCTCGGCCTTGCCATGGGCGCCAAGCTCGCCCGACCGGAGAAGCTCTGCATCAACTGGTGGGGCGATGCCGCCATCGGTTTCACCGGCATGGATTTCGAGACCGCGGTGCGCGAGCGCATCCCGATCATGTCGGTGCTCTCCAACAACTTCTGCATGGCGATCGAACTCGACATCATGAAAGTCTCGACCGAAAAGTACCGCAGCACTGACATTTCGGGCGACTATGCGGCCTTCGCGAAGGCGCTGGGCGGCTACGGCGAGCGCGTCACAGATCCTGCGGAGATCGTTCCGGCGATCCGGCGCGGCATCGCGAGGACCGAGGAAGGCCAGCCGGTCCTTCTGGAATTCATCACGTCGAAGGAAGAGGAAGTCTCGACCTTCTGAGAAAGGAGCCGGTTGCCATGACGGCAAGGCGCATGCTCATCGCCATGAAGCTGGCGGACGACCAGATGGCCCGTCTCGCCGGAGCCGGCGACGTCACGGTCATCATTCCAGGCGAGGCAGGAGCCGAAGCTTTCCTTGCTGCGCTGCCGGATCATGACGGGGTGCTCTCTTCGGCGATGCAGCGGATTCCCGGCTGCAGGCTGGAGGCGGCGGCCGGCCGTCTCAGGGTGGTGAGCAATTTCGGCGTCGGCTTCGACAATGTCGACGTGGCGCTGGCGACCAGGCTCGGCGTACGCGTCTGCAACACGCCGGGCGTGCTCAACGATGCCGTCGCGGAACTCGTCATGGCGTTGATCCTCGCATTGGCCCGGCGCCTGCCGGAGGCCGACAGGTTCGTCCGCGAGGGCAACTGGGGCAGGGCACCGTTCGCGCTCGCCCACGATATCACCGGCAAGACTCTCGGACTGATCGGCTTCGGCAGGATCGGACGTGCCGTAGCCGACCGTGCTGTCGTCTTCGGCATGCGGGTGATCTACACCGATATTCGCACAGCTGAAGCGGGCCCCTGGGAACGGGTCACACTCGACCGGCTCCTGGCCGAGTCCGATTTCGTCAGTCCCCATGTCAACCTTGGCGAAGCGACGCGGGGACTGATCGGCGAGGATGCGTTGGTGCGCATGAAGCCTTCGGCCTTCCTCGTCAACACGTCGCGCGGGCCGGTCGTCGAGACCGGCGCGCTGCGCAAGGCGCTGATGTCCGGCACCATTGCCGGCGCCGCCCTCGATGTGACCGATCCCGAGCCTCCGGACGCGGATGATCCTCTGCTCGGCCTGCCGAACGTCATCATCACGCCGCACGTCGGTACCGCGACTGTCGAGACACGGGGCAGGATGGGCGCACTCGCCGTGACCAATCTCATCGAGACCCTGGCGGGGCGCCTTCCTCCGGCATGCGTCAACGATGTCCCGCTGTTGGAACCCTGATCGGGATTGCACCTCCTCAACTGCCGGCCATGCCTCGTTCCATTGATCGTCAGCCATGTTGCCTTGGCTTTAGGCGTACCCTGAGATTGGCCGGGAGCATTGTGAACGCCAGATGTTCGCTGACCCTGTCGCTGACCGGTTCGATATCAAAATTCCGGCACAACATGGCAAGCACCGTGCGGATCTGAAGCAGGGCAAGGTTGCGGCCGGGACATAGGCGGGGGCCGCCGCCAAACGGCAGGAAAGCGCGCCTGTCATGGGGCGAATCTCTCTCTTCGGCCGGGATGAGCCAGCGTTCGGGATCAAACCGGTTGGCGTCGCCGAAATTTTCGTCCCGGGTCGCCATGCGCCGGATCAGCATCATGATCGTCGTGCCCTTCGGAATGAGGCAGCCCAGAATCTCGACATCGTCGATCGGCTCTACCACGGCGAGCGGCGCGACCGGCTTCACTCGCATGACCTCGTTGTTGAAGGCATCCAGAAACGGGAGCCTCGTCGTCTGTTCCAGGGTCTCGATCGCAGGAGCCGGTGCGATCAGCGAATCGACCTCGCGCCGCGCTCGTTCGAAGAGTTCTGGATACTGCATGAGGAAGTGGACGGCCCAGCCGGTCGAGTTGGCCGTCGTGTCCTCTCCGGCGAGCAGCAGCGTCCCGGCATTGGCGAAGATCTCGGCATCGGAAAATTCGGGGTCCTCGGTTTCCTGCGCGGCCAGGATGGCTTCCAGGAAATTCGCCGGTTCGTTGCGGCGCTCCGGTTGTGCCTTGATGCGGTCCCTTGCGGCATGGACCATGGCGTTCACTTCGTCCTCAAGTTCGCCGGGCGCGCGGTCCAGGGCGCGATCCGACGGCATGCGAACGTAGCGCCAGTAGGGGAAGAGCGCATTGACCCGGCGGTGCAGGGCAGGAAAGACCTTGTCGAGATGACGCTGAATCACGGGTCCGGGGGTTTCCAGCGTGTTGGCATCGACACCGAAGGCGAGCTGCAGCGTGACATCGACCGTGAATCGCATGAGGTCGCTGCAGAGATCCACAGGTTCCTCGCGCATCGCTGCCGATTGCCAGCGCTTGCGCAGGCGCTCGGTCGTGACCGTGATCTTGGGGAAGAAATCCTCGAGTCTGGAGCGGTTGAGCGCGGCGGCAACGATCCTGCGCTGGCGACGCCAGTCGTCGCCTTCGGCTGCAAAAACGCCCTTGAGCCTCATTTCCGTGGCGACGGATTCCATCACCCGCGTGCGTCGGAACCCTCCCGGACGCTGGACGAGAATTCTCTGGATCACCGTGCGGTCCGAAACCACGGCAATGTCGGCGGGACCGAATCGGATCCGGTAGAGCGGTCCGTAGCGGTCCGCCCACGTCTACAGATCCAGATGGAGCCTGGGGAATCGGATCTGGTGAAAGTTGCCGATGAGAGGCAGTCCTCTCGGCCCGGGAAGGTCTCCAAGCGGCGTAGCAAGGGTGGCAGACTGGGTCATGGGGCCATCCCCCTGTCGTGCTGATCGGCCGGTCCTGAAGAACCACGCGCCGAATACCGGTCATGTTGACGACGAACATGTTGACGACGAACAAGAACATCGGCATCGCACCCATGTCCGTCTGGAACCGGAGCGGGGCGAAGGTCCAAGGCGTCACGCCGGCCGCAAGCGTCAATCCGGTCAGCATGACACCGCTTCCCGCCGTGGCAAGAGCCTTCTTTGGGCGTCACCGAAGTCCAGACCCTCCTGAAGGTGGCCGCGTATCCGGCCAAAGATGCAGGTCCCGCCGTCAGCACCGAGTTCGGGTGCGGCCACCGGCAACTTCCGGATCTTCGGTCCGATTTCGAGCAGAGCCACGAGGGCACAGGCAGGCACGGAGAATGCCTTCAACAGCAGGATGATGGCGAGTACTGACCTCGCCGCGCGGAAGGCAAGGATGGCAGCCGTGTAGATGCAGCCCATGATCGGGACCTGGGAGGCATCCGCCTTCCCGATTGCAGCCATGAAACCGACATGGCCCGCCACGCTTGCACCGGGCGTCCGGGAGATCGGCGATCTTGCATGGTCGCCCTCAGCCCGGATCGCCTCGCAGGATCTCCCCATCGCCCGAGTCCGCTTCTCCTTGCGCCCATGTGTGGATGACCCCTTGCCCGGGACGATTCCGTTCAATTACGGTGGCTTTCGACCCATCCGACATCCTTGCATGTGCGCATGTGCGATCCTGGTTGTTCCTGGAGATATCGGCATGATGCAAAAATCAGCCCGTTGCAGCCGGACGGGGGCGATGGCGCCAGGATCGTGCCCCACACAGAGGTCCTGGCGACGCCAGTCGCGGTCTATGGAGGACGTGACGATCCGCCCTTACCGGACGGTGCCACCGGGGTGTCGTCCGGAACCGCCTTGCTTTCAGCGCGTGTCGGCCAGAACGCCTGGAACGAGATCGCTACCATGATGATGGCACCGCCGACGGCGGTCAGCAGACTCGGGATCTCGGCCAGGAACACGAGGACCCAGAACGGTGACAGCACCGATTCGACCATCGACAGGACGGTCAGTTCGGCAGCCGGAAGGTGCCGGGCGCACAGCGTGAAAAGGCCGTTGCAAACGGCGCTGATGAAAACGCCCTGGAGCAGGCACAGTGCAAAATCGTGAAGCGAGATCGAAAGGCCGTCGTTTGCCAGAACGGCCGCCGTGCCTGCCATCATGCCGGAGACGGCAACGGTCGGAATCATGTCTCGGCCGCGACCGAAACGGACCGCAACGACATAGAACGACACAAGAAAGGCGCAGGCGAGCGCCAGAAGGTTGCCGTCCCAGCTACCGCCGGTGAACCCTTCACCGACCATGACCGCGACACCGAGCATCGCGATGGTGGAAGCGATGATCGTCCGACGACCCATGGGTTCGCGCATTGCAATCCAGGCAAGCAGGCCGACAAAGAAGGGTGAAGTGGCGATCAGGAAGCTGATGTTGGCAATCGTCGTTCGTTCGATCGCCATGATGAAGGTGACGGAGGCGAACCCCAGACCGGCACCACCGATGAGTCCCGGCCAACCGATGGCCCTGAAGGCGCGCAGCGTGTTGATGCGATACCGGAAGGCGATGAAGGACGTGACGGCAACCGACAGGGTGAGACTGCGGTAGAACACGATCCGCAGGGCATCCGCCTCCTCGATATGGCGGAACACGAGGCCCGTGGTGCTCCAGCCGGCGGCCAGTATCAGGGCGACGATGACCCACGGAAGACGATTGTCCGACTTGAACCAGCGCAGCACGTCGACGGCCTTTCCACCGATCCGGATTGTGCAACCCGTGCCGTTCGTTCAAGGAACGGCCGTGATTCATCTGAACGACAGATGCCCGCGTCGTCCATAGCTCTTGTCGAGGAGAATCAGCTGCGTAACTTCACCCGTGAAAACAGCAACATGCGCGACACATCATGCCGTCTTGACCGAACATCACGCGGCTCGGCCAACGTTTGAAATGTTCGGTTTGAGCGATTCGCCGAGAAAACGAATCGCTTCGGCAACGCCGCTCTCTCCATGGTCGAGCTTCAGTGACACCATCGCGGTCTCGATTGCCGAGAGCGTTCCGAGGACCATCGGGGCGTTGACGTGGCCCATGTGGGCGATGCGGAAAGCCTTTCCCGAAAGCTCGGGGCCGATTCCGATTCCGATCGTGACACCGCAGACATCCCGGCAGAAATCGATCAGGAACGCCGGATCGAAGTCGCTGGCCCGAACCGTCGTGACCGAATTGGACCGTTCCGACGGCTCGACGATGTTGAGCTCCATGGCCTCGCCACGGCTCCAGTGCTCCACGGCGGTTCTGACGGTACCGGCAAGCAGGCGATGGCGCTCCATGACGTTTTCGAGGCCCTCCTCGAAGATCATCTTCAGGGATTCCTCGAGGCCGAAGAGCAGATGTTCGGGCGCCGTACCGCAGTGCTTCATGTAGTGCTCCGGGCCATCCCGGAATTCCCAATCCCAGTACCGGGTCACAAGGCCAGCGGTCCCGTGGCGCTCATGAGCCTTGTTGCTCACGCCATTGAAACTCAGTCCCGGAGGCACCATGAGCCCCTTCTGGGATCCGGCGACCGCGACATCCACACCCCAGGCGTCCATGTCGAATGGCATGGAGCCCAGGGAAGCGATGGTATCGACCATGAGAAGGGCATCGTGGCCTGCGTTGTCCATGGCCTGGCGAATCGCCGGTATGTCGTTGACGACACCCGACGCCGTGTCGATCTGGACCGTCAGGACCGCCCTGATGCGGTTCGAGGTGTCGTTTCGGAGCCGTCTTTCGAGGGCATTCGCATCCACCGCGCGCCGAGGACGGCCGTGCAGAATCTCCACTCCGATCCCCAGCACTTCGGCCATACCACCCCAGGTGACGGCGAAGAAGCCGCTTTCGAGAACCAGAATCCTGTCACCCGTACTCAGGCAGTTGGTGAGTGCAGCTTCCCATGCGCCGTGTCCGTTCGCGGCGTAGATGTAGACCCTTCCCCTTGTCCCCAGAACCTTGCGAAGCCCTTCCAGGCAGTTCCCGGTCACGTCCAGCAGCTCTCCGCTGTAGATATCGACAGCCGGCCGGTGCATGGCGGCGAGGACCCGGTCGGGAACGGTGGTGGGGCCGGGAATGCTCAGGAATTCGCGGCCGTCGCGAACACGCATGGCGGAAAGCTCCTCATTCGAGAGTGCGGGGGTCGACAGGAGACGGATCCCGTCGCGATTTGAAGGAATTTGCAGAAAACTGATAGTAGCATCGCGGCCAGGCCATTCCAGACATAGCTCGGATCGAGCGTCACCATGAACATGCGTCCGGACAACAACTGATGCCTTCTGAATCCGGACTCCTCGTGCGCCTTCTCTCGGTGACCGTTCTGGGACTCGTGACCGGAACGCTTGCATCGCTTGCCGCCATTCTCTTCGTCGACGCCATCGCTCTGATGAACGACTGGCTGTTCGTTTCTTCCCGCAGCCGGTTCATGGCTGCCGGCACCGACTTGCTGGTGGTCGCGACCATTTGCGTTCCCGCGTTCGGCGGCCTGGTGGTCGGGCTGATCCATCTGAAGATGCCGGACAGGCGTCCGGAGGGACCGCAGGACATCATCGAGGTCGTGCACGCCACCAGTGGTCGCATGCCCCTCAAGTCGGGGCTGCTGTCGGCTCTGTCGAGCCTCGTGTCGCTGGGAGCGGGTGCTTCGGTCGGTCACTACGGGCCGCTGGCGCATCTGGGAGCGACACTGGGATCGCTGGTGGGCCGCACGGGCACCGGCAGTCCGTGGACGGCCAGAGTGGGGGTCGCCTGTGGTGTCGCCGCTGCCATATCCACGGCGTTCAATGCACCCATTGCCGGAATCATCTTTGCACACGAGGTGATCCTGAGACACTACTCGCTCCGCGCCTTCGCCCCGGTCACCGTGGCGGCCACGGTGGGTCATGTCATCGCAACCATCGTTTTCGAACACCCGCCGCTCTTCCAGGTGGAGCCGGTGAGTGTGACTCATGCGGGCGAGTTCCTTGGCTTCATTCTGATCGGCATTCTGGGTGCGCTTGTCGCGATCGCCTACATGCAGGGAATTCTTCTCTCACAGAGGCTGTCGGCGCGCCTTGCCCTTCCTTCGTATCTCAATCCGATGCTGGCGGGCGCGGCACTGGGCCTTGCCGCCCTGTGGCTTCCGGAAATCCTCGGTACCGGAACGGACATTCTTCGGTTCGCGGTCATGGAAGACGCCTTCGAATCCGCCGATCTTGTAATTCTCATAGTCGCGAAGATCGCCGCAACCGCCCTGTGTCTGGGATTTGGTTTCGCCGGCGGTGTGTTCAGCCCCGCCCTGCTCATCGGCATCCTCTTCGGCGCGCTTGTCGCCGACGGCGCGGACATGGTGTTCGGAGACCTTCGTTCCGACGTTGCGATCTATGCGATATGCGGAATGGTGGCCGTTGCGAGCGCCGTTATCGGCGCGCCGCTTGCCACGATTCTTATCGTGTTCGAACTGACACGCAACTACGACCTTGCGACCGCGGCGATGGTGAGCGTCGTCTTCTCGAACCTCGTCTCCTACAGGATGTTCGGCCGCTCGTTCTTCGACGTCCAGCTCAACATGCGCGGCCTCGACCTTTCGCTCGGCCGGGACAGGGCGATGATCGACAGCATGACGATTGGTGACCGCGTAAACCGCGACTTCACCGGTCTCGATTCCGGCATGTCGCCAAAGGCGGCGATAGCGAGCCTCCTCGCGTCGCATCGCCACGAAGGCTATGTGCTGGACGGCACCGGCACCCTCCTCGGCAAGGTGAGGCTGGAGGATCTGCTGGTGAGGGAACAGGAGAGCGGGGCTTCCACGGCTGTGGTAGCGGGCATGGCTCAAAAGGATACGCTTGTCCTGTCGTCGGGAATGTCCATCTGGGAAGCCATTGAACGGACCCGCGGTTTCCCGGGCGAGAGTATCCCCGTGGTCTGCGGCGATGAACCGGAAACAATGGTGGGGGTCGTGTTCGAGGCCACTCTGGTGAGGGCCTACCTCGACATGTCTGCCCGGAACAGGCGGGAAGAACATGCTTCATGAGTGCGTCTGACAAGAGACGTCTACCGGTCGTTCACTCATCGCACGGCCATCCCTTCGGCATCGTCTGGGATGGCCAGAGCTGGGGGCCTGGGGAATTCCCGGGGGCGCAGCGATGCCGGAGAACGCCCTCGAGTTCATTTGCTTGGCAACCGGTCCGCAGCCGCTGGCCGAACAGACCCGCTACATTGCCTCAAGGTCCGGCGCGCAAGTCGTCGATCGGTCTTGTCACGAGCCATGCCGCAACCGGCGTGGACATGCGGCCTCACGTACCGATCTTTCCGGCCAATTTCAGAACCGCGATCCTGAAGAATGGAAAGTGGTACGCCAGCCTTCGCGGACGCATCCGGATCCGCTTCGACGCCTGGCTGGCGGATTGACGATGGTCCCTCTCAGGTCACGGGGACTCCCGGCGGCAGGTCTTCGCCATAGGCCGGGCGAAGATCGTCGCAGTAGAGCCGGAGGCCTGTTGAAATCGGGTAGGTCCGGGGGACCTCCATCCACGAACGCAGGAGCAGGCGTCCGCGGTTTGTATCGTCCCAGTCCACAAATCCGTTTCGCGCATGCGGCGTGTTGAAATTGTTGATGAAATAGCATTCACCTTCGTCCAGGGCGAGTTCAAGGACGACCTCCTCGCATTCACTCACGTCCTCGAAGTAGTCGAGCGCCGCGATCATGGTTTCAGTCATTGCTTCGCCGCGCTGCCGCAGGGCGTGTTCGCCCTGGGGTCGAAGATAGCAGACGGAAAGACGGTCCTCGTTCCGGGAAAGAACCGGGACATCGTGCTCGGTAGAACAGTCGGTTGGCCGCCTTGGCGGTTCCTCGCCCCAGGCAACGGGAAAACCCGCTTGGAGCGGTTCCAGCAATTCGGGACGGGAGGCCGCGATCTCGTTGTGGATGGCGAGCGCGCCCGCCAGCCTCGACTCTCCGCCTTCCCGGGCCCTGCGTACACA
>CBDCEA010000001.1:0-226803 GCA_965215635.1 Alphaproteobacteria bacterium
GACCGCTGGCAGCAGCGGGGCCTCGGCACCCCCGGACAACTCACGCACCAGGATAAGGATGAGGACCGCCAGTCCGGTTCCGGGCAAGCCGCCGATCAGCGCAAGAATGAGCGACTGGACCTGGAACTGGTTCGCCACATAGCTGTCCCGGGCTCCGACCTGATGCAGGATCTCGATGGTGCTCCGATGAATGGAAAGAGCCGTGCGCGTCACGTAGATGATCGAGACTACCGAGACCAGCGCAATGACGACCAGCATCAGGGCGGCCACCAGCTGGGCGGTGCCCATGGTGTTGCGAACGGCCTGAAGCCACAGCGGCTCGGCGTAAACCGTCACGCCCCCGACGCGCTCCTCCAGGATCTTCCTGATCACCTGCACATCGAGGGATTCGGGCGAAGAAGTTTCGACATCGATCAGCGCCGGCAGGGGCAGGAGTGCCAGATCGGGATTGCCTCCCGTCCAGGCCTCGAGCGTCTCGAGGATCTCGTCATCGCTGACCGGTTGCGCCATGGTAATCCCGGGGATCTGAAGCAGGACCTTCACGGCCCCATCGACGCCGCCACCGGCAGCGGTTTCCGGAGAGACCTCCACCGTCAGACGGGGGTGATAACCGGCTTGCCACTGATCCGTGACCTTCTCGATGGCAAGCGAGGCGGCGAGCACCATGGTCGACAGGAACACCATGGCCCCGATGATCGTCGGGAAGAAGCGCGACGAGGGGTCCGAGGCAAGAGGGACCTCCCGCGATCTCTGCCGCAGCCTCACCATGAGTCTTCCTTTTCCAGGCGGCCCTCTTTCAGATGGAGCACAGGATGGGGGAAGCGTTGCGGCAACCTCGTGTTATGCGTCGCTATCACCAGGGTCGTACCGTAGCGATTGAGCTCCATGAAGAGTGTCAGCAAGCGGTCCGCCATCGGCTCGTCAAGGTTGCCCGTCGGCTCGTCGGCAAGAAGCACATCCGGTTGGCCGATCACCGCGCGGGCCACCGCCACACGCTGTTTCTCGCCCCCGGACATGAAGGGGGGTCTCACATCCGCCATGGAATCCAGCTCCACCCATTCGAGAAGCTGGTGCACATGATCGTGAACCATCCCCGGATCCGTACCGACGATCCTGAGCGGAAGCGCAACGTTGTCGAAAGCGGAAAGATGATCGAGCAGGTGGTAGTCCTGGAACACGACTCCGATGCGCCGCCGGATTCCGGTCAGGGCCTGGCGCGATGCCGTCACGACGTCGCACCCGAACATGGTCAGAAGCCCCCTTGTCGGACGCCGTCCGAGATAGAGCAGGCTCAGAAGCGAGGATTTGCCGGCACCCGTCGGTCCGACAAGATAGTGGCCGGAACCCGGTTCCAGGGTGAGATCGATATCATGCAGCACCTCCGGTCCACTGCCATAGCGAAGACCGACGTTCTCGAACCGAATCACGTCCGCATTCCCTGGTTCATGCCTGCGGTGAAAGGCCGGGCTCCACGCGATCCCGGCCGACGGTTGATCTTACCATACGGGAAGTGCCGGACGCCATGCACAGAGGGGTGAACGTGTGCAACAGCCATCGGCGGCAAGCAGATTGTCGTTCCCGGCAACCGGCGTCGCCGTCAGCAAGGATACCGGGAATCTCCTGCACGACACCTGCCGCACCCGGTCCGGAGTCGCCACACGGCGGATGGGGCGGGACGATGGCATCGCGAGTCCTCCGAGACCTCTGATTCGTCCGCGTTATGTCTTCGAACTCCGAGGCAGCAGCGTCGCCATTGGCTATGTGTGAGCAGAACGTTATCTGTGGGGATATGGCAGCAGCACCTGTTCCTGTCCCTGACATTCCCTTGCGCCGCAGCGTCACGCCGGTGATGGCCTGATCCGGGTACTCGTCGAGGGGTGACCGACAGTCTCTTGCGGGAGCGGCGGATGATGAGGGATGATCCCGATGTTGTGCCAAGGTTTCGTCAATGACCAACTGGGAGGGAAACCGATGATCGCGTTCAAGCTGGGACACGACAGGATCGATCTGGATGTCTGGGGGCCTCCTGAACGATTGTCCGCCGTCACCCTGGAGGGAGCACCTATCATGCACGGCAAGGCACTGTACGGTGGAGGCGAAGGGCCGATTTCGGCTGGGGTCTACGAGGTCACACGAGGGAAATTCAAGGTCATCTATCCCTTTCATGAACACGCGACCGTTCTTGAAGGAGAGGTCACCCTGTCTGATGAAAACGGAAACAGCGTGACCTACGGACCGGGCGACAGCTGGTTCTGCCACCAGGGTGAAGTCATTACCTGGAACGTGAGGTCCGAGAGGTTACGGAAGGCCTTCTTTGTCGTTACGGCCGACAGGTTTGTGACAGTTGCACCCGCAAGATTCGAGGAGTCGGAATCAAGGGTCGTCGGGTAGCGGTAACCGCCAGGCAGACAAACCACACGGATCATCCGGTCTGAAGGACGGCACGAGCAGGCACGCCGGTCATGGAACAGTAATATCTTCACTGGAAGGCGGAGTGCCATGCCCGGTACAGGCCTTCGTTTCGTCGCAACTCCAATTGCATCCTCACGCGCCAGCTTCTTCCGGTATTCGACGATCAACCTCCTGATCGCATCGAACGCACAGCAGTGAACCGTTGGTTCGACAGCTACAGCATGACAGTACCCGGTGGGACCAGCACGACCCTTGACCTTCGGCGCCAGGTCATGAATCGCGCTATGGTTCACGGCTGTGTCCAGACCAATCCCGCCACTGCCATTCGCCAAAATCCGAGACGAAAAATTCCGCGAGATGGTGGAGATATCTCAGCCGCTGTTCGGCGAGTGGTGTTGCCTGGTGTTTCTCAATCGTACCGGGCTTCGTGAATAGTGTCTCGAACATTGCGGTGTTGCCGTGCTGCTGGAGCCACGATCTTGTGCACCGTATGCCTTCAGAAAAATTAATTTTCCTGCCGCACCGTCTACGCACTGCCAAACAATGAATTTTCAAAACATCGCAAAACAATCCTCTGTGGAACATATGCCTGAAACCTCTCCACGACGTAACGCTCGTCCGCCACGCCACGGCCGAATACGTGGGTCAAGATCGTGGATACGTTCCCGGGAACCGCTATCGCTGCATGCATGGTGCCGTCTCCTTCATGCCGATTGTCGGGACCGGCGGGGGGATGCGGCACCGGTTCGGCATAGCGCTTGCGTGCGGCGAGAGCGTCACCATTGCCGGGTTCGGTACGTTTTCGGCGAAAAGGCGCCCTGCACGCGCGGGTCGGAACCCGCGCACCGGCGAGCCCATCGCCAACGGGGCGTCGAACACGGTGTCCTTCAAGGCAGGCAAGGCGCCGAACGATTCAGTGAACTGAGGTCGACGGGCCGGGTCAACGCCCAGGGACTGCTCAGTCGTATGGTCCTGCACGTCAAGTTCCCGAATTGGGACGCCTTCCACGTGATCGGCCACGACAGGCGATGAATCGGAAACGGCAATGTCACGATGTCGGGCCGGCGTGGGCCGGATGGCGCCACAAGGCCGGGGCCATGATGGCGGTTATCGCAGTTGCCTGGTGCATGCCCGTCGGTCCCGCCGGCGCCAACTGGTGCCTGCGCGCCGGAATCGGTCTCGACCGCCCGGAGAAGACCACCTTTACGGATCGGGACTGTTCGAGCGCCTCGCCGGCGGCGCTCTATGGTTGCGGCACGGGCGGCGATGGAGCTCCCTATCGTTCGGTTGGCGATTTCGGGACCGCGATGCCGCTCGAACTCGGGCGTGGCTACACAGTGTCGCCCGCGGCGCGGCTCGAGGATCTGGTCGAATACCGTCCGCACTTCGACTTCAAAGGGCGGGCGAATTTCCTGTCGCCGGAGAGCAGGCAATCCGTCGCTGCCGATCTGTCATCGTTTGCAGGCATGCTGGCCGCCTACATCGACCTGCCCGGCCCGGGCGTCCCAGGCCTCCAGCCGTTTGTCGGTGCCGGGCTCGGCATCGTGCGCACCCGGATCGGCCAGACCCGCACGACGTTTCCGGCGACGGCGACCATCGTCCCGGGTGCAAGTCGGACAGGTCTGGCATGGATGATAACGGCGGGAGTTGCGGCAGCACTGGGCGAGTGCGAGACGGTCGACCTGGCGTGGCGCTATTCCGACCGCGGCGCTGTCCATACCGAACGTGGCGCGGGCCGGGTGATCTCGCGGGACGGGAGCCGCGAACCGCTGCCCCTCGATCTCGCCGAGACGCGGGCAAAGCTCGCGGGCCATGGAATGCGGCTGTCCCTGCGCTATGCCTTCTGAGGTGGTTGCATTAAGGAAGTCAGGATGAACGGGGAAACAGGGAATGGAACAGCCAGGGCGGTAACGCCAAGCGAGGCCGATCATGGATGCGATGGTCGGCTCGTTCGGGATCATGTCCGTGTGATCTTCCCGAGGACAGTTCCAGCGCCACCTGACCGCTGCGGCCACGGAAGCGCCGGGCAGCATACGCGGATGATTCGATGAACGGGCCCTCGCGCGACGACGTGGCGGCGCGAGAGGCTGCCGCCATCACGCTCGCGGAATACGACCGCATGTCGGCCGCCTACTGCCTCGGCACCGCCGACCACGACGTGAGCCAGAACATCGCGGCCCTGCTGGACGCTATTGAGGGCCCGCCGCCCCATGCGATCCTCGACCTCGGTTGCGGGCCGGGCCGTGATCTCCACGCCATTGTAGCGCTCGGTCATGATGTTACAGGCCTCGATGGTTCGGTCGGGCAGGTCACCATCGCCCGCAGCGAGACCGACTGCCAGGTGCTCCATCAGGATTTCCTCGACCTTGACCTGCCACCCGCCCGCTTCGACGGAATCTTCGCCAATGCCGCGCTGTTCCATGTGCCGAGCAGCCAGATTGTACGCGTTCTCACCGATCTCGCGGCCGCGCTGAAGCCCCGCGGCGTGCTTTTCTGCTCGAACCCGCGCGGTAAGAACGAGGAAGGTTGGGTCGGCGGCCGCTACGGTTGCTTCTACGATCTGGAAACGTGGCGCGCCCTCGCCAGTGCAGCGGGCTTCACAGAGCTCCACCACTACTACCGCCCACCCGGACGACCCCGTGCAGAGCAGCCCTGGCTCGCCACGGTCTGGCGCAAGTGCGAAGGAAGTACCGGACCTGCGTAGAGGCGGTGGAATTCGTCCTACGGCGATGGCAGTTGCGGCGCAGTGATGGAATATGACCTGCCATACATTCGATCTCGGCGTCGTGCAGAGGACAGTTCACCTGTCCGGCAGGGATAGGCGTTCACCGATCGAGTCAGCGCCGCCTTACGCCCAGAGGAAACGAACATGGTCAAAGACGCGCCCATTCCGGCGACGCCGACTTGCTATTTGTTTATTACCCAAGGCCAAGGCTCTTGGGAGAAGCAAATTAATTGTCTTTTTGCCGCGCGGACATCCGCCCATGTGGCACAACGGTGGCGGAAATCACGATTACATCGTTGGGCCGAACTGTCCGAGTCTGGTTCGTCTCTGCGGATCTTCACCGTGAAGTAGGGAAACGTATTGCAGAGGCGGACGAACATGTAAGGGGCCCCGCAGTGAGGGAACATGCCATGGGGTAGGCTTGATCGAGCCGCCGATGGATGCAGCACGGGGCGAGGTCGTGGTCGATCTCGGACCGGGTAGCGGCGATTGGCATTTGCATGGGCGGCGGGCACGGTTGACGGGAGTATGGCCAGGTGGCCTCGGCGAGTGAAGGTGGCCGCTACCGCTCGGGTGGGCGAACTGGAACGATGGCTGGACGTTCCGGTGGACAGTGGCGTCGAAGCGAGCGGTTCTCGACGCCGACCCGACTGACGCTTTGCGGATCATGCCTGCGCTGTTGCTGCGCAAGGTGCGGCTACGCTTGATCGCGGTTCTACGCGCGTCTCGAATGCGGATTCCTGGGCGTCAAGTGCGACGCCTGCCGGCATGAGAAGGAGGTGGCGCGGCTGTTGGCGCCGGTGGACGCGACGCTTGCGCGCTATCCGCCGTCCTGGCCCTGACAAGGCATGCCCAGTCGGTCATGCCAGTTTCGTCGCAACCGCGGGGCCAAGTCGGCGAAGCTGTCGCCGGTCTCATGGCAAGCGACGATGCGGTCGGTGCGAAAGTGGCGGAAATCGTCGCGCAGTTCACACCAGGCCGCCAGCACCGTTACCTCGATGTAGTAGATGACGGCAAGCGGCAAGCAAGTGCGCTCGGTCAGCCGCTCCCGCTCGTCGCGATAAACGAGGGCAAGGCGGCGGTTGTCGCGGACTGCGGACCGCAGCATTCCCATGTCGGCCACCGCCGGTGTACCGAAGCCCGAGACCACGAACCGGCCGTCGTCCAGCTCGTCCGCGCGCAGTTCGGGCAGAACGCCGGCGATCTTGGCGGCCACGCGGCGGGCAGCCACCTGCAGATCCTGATCGCCTGTCCGATTCAAGAGCTGCAACCCGACCGCAACCGCCTCGATCTCCTCACGGTCGAACATCAACGGCGACAAGTCATAGCCGGGCCGCATGATGTAGCCGACACCGGCCGAACCGTCGATCGGCACCCGCATTGCAATCAGCGCCGCGACGTCGCGATAGATGGTTCGCGGGGCGACCTCCAGCGCTTCGGCAAGCTGTACGGCGGTGATCGCCTTGCGCGCGCGGCGCAGCAAGTGGATCAGCTCGAAGAGGCGGTCTGCGCGACGCATGATAGAGTTCCTCCGTCTCCATGCCCGGAAGTTCGGGACTCACGGATTCCGGATGGGGATGTTCCCCGTCCATGTCCGGTATTTCCAATGATTGATACCGGCCGTCGGTGTACGGGACATCAACGCTTCCCGCCACACCCCGGTAAATAAAGTCCTGCGATGCGACGCCGTGGCCACTCCGGCCGCGGGGATCAGGTCGTGGCGATTCTGCGGGCGATTTCAGACCTGACGGAAACTCCCGGCGGAACTTGAAGGCATCTCGATGAGAGATCCATCTGCGGCCGACCTCCATCACTCCTGACACCACGCTGTCAGGAGCCCTCCGTGACAATCCCGCCCGACTCACCGGATGCGGAGATCGTCTTGGCCCACGATACCGGCAAGCAGGTCACACTCGGTCGGGTCCTCGTTGCGCTGTCGGCGGTTGCGTGGAGCACAGCGGGGATTTTCACCAAAGGTGTCGAGGCGGATGTATGGACCGTGCTGCTCTGGCGAGGGCTCCTGGCCGGAGGAGTGATGCTGGCTTGGCTGGTATGGCGTCGAGGTCAGGCCGGACTCGCGGACTGGAAACATCTCGGCTGGGCGGGATGGTCGGCCGCGACCGTCAGCAGTGTGGCGACCATCTGCTTCATTGCCGCATTCAAGAACACCGCCGTCGCCAATGTGGCCATCATCTACGCCATCGCACCCTTCGCCGCCGCCGCGGTTGCCTGGATGTGGATGCGCGAGCCCCCCAGTCTCGCTACCCTCGTCGCAGCCGGTTTCTGCCTCGCTGGCGTTACCTTCATGGTGGGAGGCACAGTGGGTAGTCCCGATACGGTCGGTGACGCGCTGGCTCTCGGCATGACTGCGCTGATGGCGTTGATGATGGTCATCATGCGGCGTCATCCCGACCGCCCCATGACCCTGGCGGTGGGTCCGGTCTCGTGTCTCCAGCTCGTCGCAATAGGCTGGGTCATGGGCGCTCAGTTTGACGTATCGAACCGCGAGCTGGTCCTGCTGGCCGGATTCGGTGTAGCTCATGCAACCGCCACGGTGCTGCTGGCCGAAGGGCTGCTGCGAATCCGAGCCGCCGAGGCTGCCTTGCTCGGCGCACTGGAGGTGCCGCTCGCGCCGCTGTTGAGTTGGCTGATCCTCTCAGAGGTCCCGCGCATGCCGACCTTTGCCGGCGGTGCCGTCGTGCTCGTGACGCTCGCATGGTATCTGGGTCGCGAGACTCACATCAGGTCCTGAGAGCCCGCCCATTCGCGTTGGGTTCATGCAACGACGGCAGCTTCGAAATGACCACCGGGCGAGCTGGAACAGCAGCAGATCGAAGGCCGCCTCGAAGTCGCAGGCGAGTTGGCTCTTGACGATGGCCGTGCGGATGGCCCGCAAGTCGTCGGCAAGACCGATGCCGACGCCCGCTTCCTTGCGCGCCTCGGCTTCCGCATCGCCGGGCGAAGCGAGGGGAGCCACGAATGTGGGCGCATCGATGCCGGAAAATGTTTCCTCTCCATCGGCAGTATCGTCGTGTCCGGGCGCGGACGCATCGCCTGCTTCGCGCGCGGGCATGTCCTCGGGCTTGACCAGGCCCTGGATCAGTTTGAGTTCGCCGTCATTGCCGACGGTGGCGATGCACCCGGCGATAGCGATATCCTCGCGCCGGTAGATCACGCGGGCCTCGATCGTGGCCTCGATCTCGTCGAGCCGCTCTTCGTTGCCCTCGGCTTCCTCCACCAATTCTTCGGTCCAGCCGTCGTCGTCCATGTTGGCGAGTTCGTCGTTACGGGTCCGGAGGCGTTCGATCTCGGCCTTCTCTTCGTCCGTGGGCTCGGCCGGTTGCGGGCGTACCCGCCCGAAAGCGGCGGTGGCGCTCCAGTCCACGTCTAGCCGCGCCTCGGCCCATTTCCAGCGTGTCTCCAGTTCCCTCGCCGCCGCCTGGAGGCTGTCCATGGCGAGTTTGTTCAAGAGATTAGGATCATCGAACCAGATCCCTCGCTCGTCCTCCTCGGCGAACAGGTCGCGGTCGATCCTGCCGCCCGCCGCCTCGTAAGCCTCAAGGCCGACGAAACGCACGATTGCGGAGGTGGCCGGAACCCGGTCCTCGGTCAGCAGGCGCTTGATCTGCCAGGCGCCGGGCCGGTAGCCCTGCTGGCCCACCGTCTCCCAGACCGCGTTCTGGCGCGCCTGATCCGTGGTGACGGCGAAGGCCATCAATGTGTCCAGATCGATCTCGCCCGCCCGGTAGGCCTCAAGCAGCACCGGTGCGGCGTTGCCGAGCCGCAGGCGTTTCTCCACGGTGCGCTCCGAGACCCTGAAGCGGGCAGCGATGGCGGCCGCCGTGCTGCCTGCATCGGCCAGGCGGCGGAACGCCTCGACCTGATCGGCCGGGTGCATGGCGACGCGGACACTGTTCTCGGCCAGCGAAACTTCTTCGGCCGCCACGATATCTCCGATCATCCGGCAGGGCACGGGGTGGTCCTCTTCCAGCGCGCCCTCGGCGGCCAGCGCCTGCATCGCGGCAAGCCGCCGCCCGCCGGCGATCACCGCGTAGCGCCTGGGGGCCATCCGCGCCGGGTTCCATGGAACGCGTAATCAGGTTCTCAAGCAGCCCGTGGGCTGCGATCGAGGCCTTGAGCTCGGTGAAGGCCGAATCATCGGCCGGCGTCTTGCGCGCATTGTCGGGTGAGAGTTCGAGTTGGGACAGCGGGATGTCAGAGATATCGCGTTCGGGGTCGTGCATGTCGGTCTCCGGGATTGCGTGAATGCGGAACCGGGCGGGGACACCCTCTTCGGCATCCGCCCTCGCCCGCCTTTGGCTCAAGCTCTCGCTCTCGGCGGCGTGACGGAACCGGATGGGGCCGGAACGGCTGGACCGTGCAAAGACAGTTGGAGCCATCGCCGCCGATACTGCGCCGGGCAGGCCGCCTTGGGCAGGCGCGGTGCTGGTTCGATACCCGCCACGCGGCGTCGGGCTGGCCGTCATTCGAAGGCGAATTGCACGTCGTGCGGTTTCGAGGCACGCTCAACGGGCTGGGAGGGTTCCATCTGGGGAATCTCGGTCCATATGGGGAATCCCGGTTAAGAAATGATTTATTGCCCATATACAGACCGCGATGTTTCCGAAGACCAAGCCAGCTCGGAACACATCATACCGCTGTCTCTGGGGGGAATAGGAGGACTGGAGATAGATGTGGAAAGAGATGCAAATTCACAGCTAGGTAATGAACTTGATGGTGGCCTAGCAAACGATTTCTTCGTGTCAATGCGCCGAACGGAGTACAATGCTCGCGGACATAGCCGTAAGGAACCGTGGGCGACCGCTAAGAAAGCAACATACGGAAACGATGAGCGCCCAGCACATTTGCATCTCCATCGCAAACATGGCCTTAAGCTCTGGGACGCAATAGACCAGGAGGATAAAAATATTTCCGGATCCGTCACATTTCAAACGTCGGTAAATCTATATCTACCAATTTGCTTTACAGCGAAGGTGGCTCTAGCAGCAGGATACTTTGTGTATGGTGATTTATTTCGTCAATACGTAGACCACCATCAGTTGCGCGATATAATGCGGATTGGCCCGAACGAATTCGGCCAAGAAGACGACACGAACGCCACATGTTTGCACCGTTTTACAGTGCGAGTAGACCACTATCTATCTGAGCCGCCTTCTTCAGACAATTGGCGACTTCAATGTCTTCGAAGTTTTTGTGACAATCTAAGGGGGTCCGTCGTTATCCTCATACCAAGCGAGAGATTTCTCGCAATCGTTGTTGGGATTCTTGGAAAATACCTTGTTGCACTAATAAACGTGCCTGCTGACACGAGGGCATTTCCAAACGAGGGAGATTACGCATGGGGCCACGTTCTTGCTGTGACAGATAGGAGGTTGAGACGATTCTCGTGGGAAGACGGTCTGAAGTATTGGCTAACCAAATCCGATATGTTTGTGGATGCCAAAACGAGGGACTCACGGTGACTTTAAAGCAGGGGATGCTCGGGGCGAATATCGGACGGCGATCGAGCATCCTCCCGTTAAGGGCTCGGCGAGATGTCTGCTAGGGGCGTTGGTCGCCGATTGCAACCGCCACTCCAGAGCCATCAGCCCTTGATGTGGCTGGATTTGGGGTCGTAGAGGGGGCGGAGGGAGGCTTTGGCCGGGTATCGAACCGCATCCATGTGGCCCTGGCCGGTAGGGGCGCGGAGCGCGAGGGAGTGTGCGATCATACCCGCCATTGACCTCACCGCGCCCCTTGCCCGCGAGAGCAAGCCCACCGCGAAGGACACCATCCTGTTCGACAAGGCATTGCCCGGATTCGGGCTGCCCAGTGCGTGCGACCCCGATGCGTTCGTGTTCGAGCGATATGCCGAAGGCCGGGGAGTCTACAGTCTTTCAACATGCTGGCGAGCGGTATGCGCGGACGCGAAGCTCGGCGGGCTGCGGCTCCATGACTTGCGGCACACCGCCGCTAGTCAGGCGGTCATGGCGGGCAAGAACCTGCCCTTGGTGGGCAAGCTGCTTGGGCACCGGCGGCACCGAACCACGGCGGGTTACGCCCACCTTGCCGATGCGCACCTCGTCGAAGTGGCGGAAAGGGTGGGAGCCTTTATCAACGAGGCGATGAATTCTTAATGGAGTATTCTCCAATTGCCCCCCGCAAAGCATGCATGAACTCATTCGCGACATTCCAGTGATTTATGAGAGAAAAATCTCTTGACTTATCTATCGGGAAATTGGCTAAAGACCATTTTCTCAAGAATCCAGTTCCATGTGCCTCTGGTGTCCTAATGTCATCTACCATCTCTATCACATCACCTAACAGTTTTAAAAATGGATCTGGAAACGGGACAATTAAGTTGAGATCGTCAATTTCTTTAGCCGCTTCCCTTTGTTCTGAATGAATAAGCCAAGTCCTAACGATATTCGTTAAACATTTTCGGAAATGCACTGAAATTTCGGGCCATTCTTGAGCGTTCTTGACAAAGTAAGACTTTCTGCTTCTGTTCTTGATATAATTCTCATACTTTTGGCATTCGTATAGCAGAAACAATATTCCCATGTATTTGTCCCAAAATGCACGAATTCTGAACGACAAAGCCGATAAGCGTATAGAATATTTACTTTCCCGGAGAATAGCTCAAAATCTTCTAACGCTGACACTGACGCTATCTTCCCTCTATTGTGTAGCTGATTATTTGTTCCGGCAGCTAAATCCACATCCTTCATCATGAACAAATAGGTTAACTCAAGGTCGACGTATGCATGCAACAGCTTACCATTAATGCGTTCATCTTCGGAGTGTATGCGCGAGTAATTGTAGGAATTTACAATATGGTCGTAGATATCGTATCCTGAATTAATCGAATCTCCGTAGCGGCTTATGTATCTTGCGAAGTTAGCCGCGTCTTGAAGAGAACCGATCAGAAATGGTGCTGCGTCGTGAATCTTGCCTTCTCCTGTCATGAGCGGGGTTTCCTAATGCTTGGCCTGCTTCTCGTCCGACGTACCGCGTTTTTCTTCATTCTGGACCCCAACGGCGCGTAAATCTTTTCATAGAGTGCGAACAAATGCTCCACACGTTCGCGCTCGGAAGCGAATCCGGGGTGCCGATAGAGCCGGTCCACGGCTCGGTCGAGCGCCTGATGCGCCCCGCGCAGGTTCGGTGGCATCAAGTCGGGATCGTAGAGATCGGCGAGCGTGGCGTTCGGATGAGCGGCGCGGGCATCGAGCACCGTCTGGGCCAATGGCTCCAAACTGGAAGGGTCCGCGTCTTCGGGCGGCATCGGGAATGTGTTGTAGACGAGGCCGATGGAGTAGCGATAGTCGCTCTTAAGACGCCCACCGATATGGCGCAGCCACGCCATGTGCATCGCCGAGGTGAGGAGCGCGAAGTCCGCCAAGGTCGCGTTCGCCAGAATCCTCACAAGGTTGCTTGGAATGACCGGCGGCTCCAGCCAGCCGATGGGCGCGTACTCCCGCCGCTCCGAACTGACTTCGGGAATCACCAAGAACGGCGCGGTGGGGATTACGGTGACATGGTAGAGCGTTGGCGTTGCCGCGAGCTTCTGCGTCGGCGCGCTCTTACTCGCCTCCCGGTAGGCGCGGACGGAGGCGATTCGTTCCCGCACGCCCGGTAACCGTGCCAGTATTTCGGGCTCAGCGCCGTGCAGTGCCAGAATCCAGCGCTCGCCGCCTTGCAGGTATTCGCGTGCGCCGATGAAGGGGCGTAGGAATGGCTCCGCATCCGGTTCCGCGTGCAGAAACTCCGCTCGCTCACCGGCGGTGAATATGTACTTGCCGCCGTCTATGGGCTTGGAGCCGATGATCAATCGGTCCATCCCGTTGATCGGCGAGCTTTCTTCCCGCACCACCAGATGCGGGTCGGATAGCCCGCCCGCATCGAACAGGTAGGGCGACAGCACCGCGTGGCGGCTCTCCTCCGGTTCGCCATTGATGTCGGGATAGGTGAACAGCCGCTTCTCCGCTCGCGTGGCCTTCCGCCGGTCAAAGCCGAGAATGACCACATGCACATGCGCATTGCCGCGCGCGTCCGATCCCCATGCGAAGGTCCGGTGCGCGAAAGCGATCTCCAGCTTGCAGCGCCCGAACAGGACCGGCCAGAGTTGCGCGACCTGTTCGCCCTGCGTGATCGAGTTGGTCGCGACGAAGCCGATCCGGGCGCGGCTGCCCTTCGCGTACTCTCCCGCCTTGACGAACCACGCGGCGACGTAGTCGAGCGTGCCGCCGCTCTTGCCGAGTGAGGCGATCTCCCGCACCTGCGCGCGCTGGTCCGTCGTCTGAAGCTTCGCACCCACGAAAGGCGGATTGCCGAGCACGAACGAACACTCGCCCGGCGGCAGCAAGCCGGACCAGTCCGTTTCCAGCGCGTCGCCATGGACGATATGTGGCGACTTCTCAAGCGGGATGCGCACGAAGGTCTGGCCGAACTCCAGGCTCAGCCGGTTGTTCATGATGTGGTCCATCATCCACAGCGCAGTCTCCGCGATGCGGGCCGGGAACTCGCCAAGCTCGATCCCGTAGAACTAGTCCACGTCCACCACCGACTGCCACGCGGTATCGAGTACTGCCTGCGTCGTCGCGGCGGTCGCAGCCCGAACCTCCCGGATGACCTCGATCTCCAGAAGCCGCAACTCCCGGTACGCGATGATGAGGAAGTTGCCGCAGCCGCACGCCGGGTCGAAGAATGTCAGGCTGCCGAGCTTCGCCTGGAACTGCCGGAGCGCCGCGAGGCGACCCCGGCCCCGGCGCGCTCGCACCCGCTCGAACTCGGCCCGCAGGTCGTCCATGAACAGCGGCTCGATCACCTTGAGGATGTTCTTCTCGGTCGTGTAGTGCGCCCCCTGCGCACGGCGCTCCCCCGGGTCCATCACCGACTGGAACAACGCACCGAAGATCGCGGGCGAGATGTTCGACCAGTCAAAGCGGCAGGCGTCCAGCAGCGCCCCGCGCATCGCTGCGTCGAACGAAAACATCCGCAAATGCCCCTCGAACAGGTCGCCGTTGACGTAGGGGAACCACGCCAAGTCCTCGTCGAGCGTCGCCGCGCGCCGATCCTCCGGCGTGTCGAGGACCTCGAACAGTTGCGCCAGCCACGGCCCGAGATCGGCCCCGTCCTCGCCGGTGCGGCTCTCGATGGAATCGAGGAAGATGTCGCGCGGCTCGAACACCCCGGTGTCGTCGGCGAACATGCAGAACACGACCCGCACGAGGAAGCGTTCCAGATCGTGCCCACCGTGGCCCGCATCCGCGAGCGCGTCGTGCAGCCGCCCGACCAGCTCGGCGGCTTCGATGTTCGCCGGGTCCTGGTCGCGGAATGTCCGGCGCTGCACCCCGAGGATGAAGCCGAACGCCTCGGCATGCGCGGGCAGGTCCACGAGTGCAAAGACCACAACCTCCCGCTCGTCGAGATCGTGAAGCTCGAAGGTCTGGAAGTCGCTCACCAAGATGAAGCGCGGGCGCTCGCGTTCCGGCAGCGCGTCGAAAGGTGCTGTCAACTTAACGAAGGCAGGTCGCAGTTGAACGTCTGAACTGAGCGGTTCAAGCAGCAGCGGTCACGGTCCGCCACGTGTTCATCGCGTCACCGCGGAATTGGCGCATTGTCTTGCGAGTGATCAGATGACGTTGGACATTGAAGGTGTTGTAGATGGCGGCGTGGGTGGAGAGAAACCTTTGCGCCGATCCTGATGACTTGAAGCCCTGCATCCTGCGTTCTCGTTGTCGAACCGGCAGGTGCGAATTCTCCGCCCGATTGTTGCTCCGTCCGCCGGTAACGTGTTTCCCCGTCATGTTGAGATCACGCAATGCTGCCCCGTAAGATGGCAGTTTATCGGTCACCACCTTATTCGGCGCATACCCCTGCTTCTTGAGCAGTTTGCGCATCAGCTTGAGTGCTGCTTTCTTGTTCCTCCGGGACTGAACCAGGATATCCAGCACCTCACCCTCGCTGTCCACCGCCCGCCATAGATACATCCGTTTTCCGTTGATGGAGGAAAACACCTCATCAACGTGCCACCGGTCGTCTGGTCGAGGGCGTGATTGTCTCAGTTTTCGGGCATAGGCCTGCCCAAACTTTAAAGCCCAGCGCCGTATCGTCTCGTAAGAAACATCGACACCACGTTCAGCGAGCAGATCCTCCACATCGCGGTAACTGAGCGGAAACCGGAAACACAGCCAGACGGCGCGCTGGATTATCTCTGCAGGAAACCGATGTCGGCGGTAGCTGATCTTGTTCATAACAGGAAGCTACTCGCCACCCGCAGCTGACACCAGCCAGTTACCGTGACAGCACCCTCAAGGTGCTTCACGTCGATACAGCGGATAGTCCAGGCGATGTGGCCAATGTTTTTGGACGTCTTGTTACCGTTTCTCCGCCAAAGCCACTCCAGTCCCCGCTTTACCACTGCGAACTCGACCATATCGGCGAGGTTGCGCAGCGAAGAGACATCAAACCCGTCATGGTGCAGGGCCGAGAGAAAGCGCCGAATGTCGCCTTTCGTGGAAGCAATGCTCTTGGGCCGATGCGGTCGCTTCAACCCACCGATCAAATGGTCCTCGCCAAGGAAGGACAGGTATCCCTCGATCTCGACGAGCAGGCTGGGATGGAAAAACTCATCACCGATGCTGTAGAGCCGTAAGCGGTCAGATTAGGACGTTCCCGCAGGCAGTTGATTTCGGCGTGTCCCCGAGTGCTTCCTTTACGCGAGAGTTTGATCGCGAAGGGAGAGGGTTTGATGGCGGGTCACGGGAAGGCGCAGGCAGGCACGCGGGCCCCGAGGCGGGGTGCCGAGGAGTGGCGGGAACTTCTCGCCGATTTCGATCTCCACGAGGGCACCAAGGCGGAGTTCTGCCGTCATCGTGGCATCAGTCCGGGGTCGTTATCGTACTGGCGGGGCAAGTGTGGGACGGCGGGCTTTGTCAGGATCGAGGCGCCGGCTTTGGCGCCTGGTTGGGATGTCGAGCTTGATCTCGGGGACGGCATGGTATTGCGGCTTCGGAGGCCGGGGTGCTGAACGGCTGGCCCGCGGGAGGTATCTGGCTTTCGACGCAACCGACCGACATGCGCAAGTCGTTTGACGGTCTGTCTGGCCTGGTGAGGAACCATCTTCGTGACGACCCGCTGTCCGGTAGGTGGTTTGATTACATGTGTTATATTTTCACTAACATGTGACATTACTTAAACTTCTAAGTACAAAGGGTGACAGACGGCGTCATATGGACCGCCGGGATCTAAGGTAGTTCTGCAGGTCCTGGCGCAGATAGCGACGGCGCTTGCCGATCCGCACGTAGGGGATGGCTCGAGCCTCCTGGATCCGGTCGAAGGTGCGTGGCGAGATGCTCAGGAAGGCGGCTGCTTCCGATCGCGAGCAGGTCATCACTGGAGATATCGGACTGTCAACCATTTGAGGCTCCGTTACTGTCAGAGGCGGATGGAGGCGTGGCATTGCTGATCGCCCCGCGATCATTGGCGAGGTTTGCGGGCGTCTCATCAGGGCAAGAAACCGGCCGTGGGGAAGGACTAGGGGAGGGCGCGAGCTGACTGCCGGCGGCCTGACGGGCAAGTAGGCGGGCGAGCTGTTCAAGCGCGTCTCTACCGTCCTGGCCGGGACTTCTTGATCTTGTCGGGTTCCGAGCGTTCATGCTCAGACCATATTTGCCCGACAGCGAGAGAGATAACTGGGACGTTATCCTGCCAATGAGGGGGTCGGAGCTTTGCCTTTACCTCCGACCCGACGCCCGGCGGAAAATCTCTCGGGCTTCAAGGATTGTCGCGTTCGGATTGATGAGCCGCAGGCTTGCGTGCCAGAGGCGTTCAAATGGCGTCCTATAGTCTGGATCATATGCGGTACCGCCGACGCCGGGAGGATCTCCCGATATTTGCGTATAAACCAGCACTACGTCGCGGCAAAATCGGTGAACTCGGGTCGCGGGCATTCCGCCGGGGGTCTGGCGGACCCACCTCCTTGCATCCAAGGCGGATTTCTCCAAGGCAATTTGTAGGCTCGGGTCCGACCAGTCTTCTGATGCCAGGTCGAAGGGGCGCTGCAATTGATGGAGGGCAAGCTCTACCTGGACAAACGTCTTTGCATGTTCCGATAGGTTCGAGAGTTCTGTTCTGATCTTCTCTTCTGTTACGGCGCTTCGTTTGAGTTTCCTACAAAGACGGTTCAGCTCGTCCAGGATATCTTTGTGGCCTTGTCGGTCAACTGGCGCCTCAGTATGTGATGTTCGATCAGCACTCTCTTCTATGATCGTTAGGAACATGCCCGTGGTATTTCCAGCCCTGAGGCTTCTTAATTCTTGTTCCACTTGGTCTAGTGGTGCCTCAGGTTTCGTCATAATCTCTGCTTCATAAATGGATAGTGGTGAGCTGGGCATTGTCAGAGGAAAATCTCTTGAGCTGCCGGAGTGCTGATCCTAGCGTCGGTGGATGAAGAACCCGTTCCGATATTTCAAAACGTCACCCGAGGTTATCCGCTTGGCGGTGATGATGTATATCCATTTTCCTCTGTCGCTGCGGCAAGTCGAGGACCTGCTTCATGAACGAGGGATCGATATCTGCCATGAGACGGTGCGGTTCTGGTGGAATCGGTTCGGTCCGATGCTTGCCGCAGAGATCAGGAAGAAGCGATCGGCGGCGCTGCGGACCTTGCCGCAGTGGCGCTGGCACCTGGACGAGGTCTTCGTGAAGATCAATGGTGAGATGCATTATTTGTGGCGGGCGGTGGATCACGAAGGCGAGGTGCTTGAGGTTTTTGCCACGAAGCACCGAGATTGTAAGGCTGCACTGGCGTTTCTGAAGCGGACGATGAAGCGCCATGGTCGACCAAGGGCCATCGTCACTGACCGCCTTCGCTCATACCGGGCAGCGATGAGAGAGATCGGCAACGAGGCCCGTCAGGTAACGGGGCGCTGGCTCAACAACCGGGCCGAAAATTCACACCAACCTTTCCGGCGACGAGAGCGGGCGATGGCGAAATTCAGGCAAGCAAAATCGCTTCAGAAATTCGCCTCGATCCACGCTTCAATCCACAATCACTTCAATTTGGAACGTCATCTTTACAGCCGCGAAAACTTCAAACTCAACCGCAACACCGCCTTAGCTGAGTGGTGTCAACTTGCGGCCTGAGACCTACCGATTACGTGATTGTTCTGACCAGTTGGGATTAGTCTGACACTGCCATCCCACATTCTGCGCCGTGAGAATCCTGAATGTCTATTGAACTTAGACAGGTGGTCCGGATGCCGTGGAGCCATGGCGCGCCGGAAACGGGCTAGGCGTAACCTTCCCGTGCATCACGGGCGATGAGTTCCGGGTCGCGCTCGGCCGGATCGCCCCAGCCACCACCGCCAGCACCGACGATGCGGAAGACGTCGCCCTTCTTGAAGATGCGCGCGACCAGTTTGCTGGGCAGAACCTCTTCGCGATTGGTGCCCGGGTTCAGCACGAGCGATCCTGCGCCACCAGGGCCGCCGCCGTCGAAGCCCCACGGTACGGTGACGTCGCGGGTTTGCTGAACATAGCCCGAAACGATCGAATTCCCGGCAAGCAACTCGTAATCACGCAAGATACCCAGACCGCCGCGATGTCGGCCGGCGCCGCCCGAACCCTCGACCAGCTCGGTGCGGCGGACACGGTAGGGCGCGACAGTCTCCACTACCTCGGCTGAGAGAATAGCGCAGTTGCCACCATGAGTGTCGACGGCATCGAGACCGTCGGCGCGCGCCGATCCGCCCATGCCACCGCCAATGATGTCGCAGATGACGTAGTAGCGTGCGCCTCCGTTGCCGGCGCTGCGTTCCGCCCGGTCGTCGACGCCGCCAGCGACGAAGACCGGAAATGAAATCTGGCTACCGGCCGCGGCGGTCGTTGGATTGATTGGCGCCATCGTCCTGAGCACGGCGTCGGCAATCGCCTGCGCGGTGAGATGGCGCATCGAGACGGCGGCCGGGCCGTGCGGGTCGACGATCGACCCCTTGCGGGTTTTGACCGTAATTGGCCGACTCACGCCCTGATTTTGCACCAGATCGGGCGCGACGATGCATTTGACCGCGTAGTTGACCATCGAGTAAGTCGAAGCCTCCGGGCAGTTGATGCCGATGGCGCGCTGATCGCTCGAGCCGGAGAGATCGATCTCGATCGCGTCGCCCGCGATGCTGACCCGAGCATGGAGTGTGATCGGTTCGTCCGTGGTGATATCGTCCTCGATCAGCACTTGGCCCTCCCAGACGCCGTCCGGAAGCGCCGCGATTGAGCGCCGCATATAGGTCTCCGCGTATTTGATACATTCGTCGACGAGCCTAGCGAAACGTTGATCCCCGTACTGCCCGGCGAGCTCGGCGATGCGCTGCTCGCCGGTTCGACAGCCGGCAATCTGGGCGCGCAGATCGCCCTGGCACGCCGCCGGATTGCGCACGTTGGCGGCGACGATGTCGAAGATCGCCTGGTTGGGCGCGCCCGCCTCAACCAGTTTCAGGGGCGGCAGGATAAGCCCCTCGGCGAACACATCGATGCTGTCGGCCGCCGCGCTGCCCGGCACTTTGCCGCCGATGTCGACGTGATGGGCGATGGTCGAGGTGATGGCGATTAGCTCGCCCTCCAGGAACACCGGGCTAAACAGGCAGATGTCCATGGTATGGGTGCAGCCCTGGTAGGGATCGTTGCAGACGATGATGTCGCCCGGCCGCCAATCCGCCACCGGGATGCGCCTGAGCATGTACTTAATCGCCGTCGACATGATGCCAAGCTGGCCCGGGATGGTGTCGGCCTGGGCGATCATGTCGCCGGCCGGCGTGAGCAGGCCACATGAGTAGTCGTACATGTCCCAGATGATCGGCGAGAAGGCGGCGTGGCGCAGCGCCATCGACATCTCCTCGGCGATGCTGTGTGCCTGGTGCTGGAACACGTCGCGGCTGATGGAATCGATTTCGGGCATGGTTGATCTCCCCCTACTCGGCCGCCTTGACGGTGACGTAGCCCTCGGTGAGGTCGCGTTCGACAAGCTCCGGGTCACGCTCGGTTGGGTCGCCCCAGCCGCCGCCGCCGGCGCCCACGGCCCGCAGCACATCGCCGCGCAGCATGGTCCTCGCGGTGACGCGCGCCAACAGCTTCTCCTCGCGGTTGGTGCCGGGATCCATGACAAAAGCCGCCTTGCCGCCCGGCCCACCGCCGGCGAAGCCCCAAGGCGCGGTGTCATCGCGCTGTTGCTGGGAAACGCAGGTCAGCACGCCGCGCTCGCCCAGCATTTCGAAGTCACGCAGAATGCCGAGTCCGCCGCGGTGTTTGCCGACGCCGCAGGAGTCGGGCACCAGCACGCTGCGCAGCACGCGCATCGGTCCGATGGTCTCGAGCACCTCGGCCGACAGGATGGAGCAGTTTCCTCCATGGGTGTCGACCGCCGTCAGGCCGTCTGTACGGGGCCCGCCGCCCATGCCGCCGCCGACAATGTCGCAGATCACGTAATAGGGCGCCTCGCCGTCGGTCGCGACCTCCGACCGGTCGTCGAATCCACCCAGAAAGAAAGACGAGAACGACACCTGGCAGCCCGCCGCCGAGACCTCGGGCCGGAGCGGCGCCAGGGCCTTGAGGATAACGTCGGCCAGCGCTTGCTGGGTATGATGGCGCGCCGCCACCGCGGCCGGTCGGATTGGATCGAGGATCGACCCCTTGCGCATCTTGACGTTGATCGGCCGCACGCAACCCTGGTTCTGCATCAGCTCAGGTGAGGTGACGCACTTGATGGCATAACGGGCCATCGACAGGGTCGAGCATTCCGGGTTGTTGAGCGCGAACGGCCGCTGGTCGTCAGAGTCGGTGACGTCGACCTCGATCTCGTCGCCGCTGACGGTCACCTTGGCGTGAAGCCGGAACGGCTCGTCCGTCGAGACGTCGTCCTCGACCAAGACCTCAGCCTCCGAGACGCCGTCGGGCATGGCGGCGATGGTGCGCCGCGCATAGGTCTCGGCGTAATCGAGGCAGGCGGCGGCAAGTTCGGCGAGGCCGGCGTTGCCATATTTCCCGGCGAGGTCGGCAACGCGTCGCTCGCCGGTGCGACAGCCGGCGATCTGGGCACGCAGGTCGCCGAGCACCGCCTCCGGCATGCGCACGTTGCTGCGGACGATCTTGAACGCTGTCTCGTTGGGCTGACCTTCCTCGATCAGCTTGAGCGGTGGCAGGATGATGCCCTCGGCGAACACCTCCTCGTTGTCCGGCCCGCCCGAGCCCGGCAGCCGCCCGCCGATGTCCATGTGGTGCGCGATGGTCGAGGTGATGGCGATCACCTCGCCGTCATGGAAGATCGGGCTGAATAGCGTGATATCCATGGTGTGGGTGCAGCCCAGGTAGGGGTCGTTGCAGACCAGCACGTCGCCCGGGTGCCAGGTCTCTAGCGGGTATTCGCGGAACATGTAGCGGATCGCCGTCGACATGATGCCGAGCTGGGCGGGGATGGTGTCGGCCTGGGCGATCATGTCGCCGGCGGGCGTAAACAGGCCGCAGGAGTAGTCGTACATGTCCCAGATGATCGACGAGAACGAGGCGCGCCTGAGCGCCACAGACATCTCGTCGGCGACGCCGTGGATCTGGCTCTGAAAGACGTCGCGGCTGATCGGATCGATATTGCCGGCCATGGTTCTCAGCCCTCGTCAGTCGGTCGGATGCGGATGACGCCGAGCGCGGTAACCTCGGCCGTCTGGCCGGGCAGCACCACGGTGGTCGAATCGCGCTGGATGACTATAGCCGGGCCGGCGAAACGGTGCCCGGCCAAGAGGTCGTTGCGGCGATAGACCGGGCAGTCATCGGCGCCGCTCTCGCGCTCGAGGTAGACCGGGCGCACGGCCGCCGGTTCGGGCGCGCCCGCGGCGGCATCGGCGAGGCGCGGCAGTTCGGCCCTGGGCATCCGACCAAAAGCCTCGAGGCGCAGGTTGACGAACTCGACCCGCACCGCGTGGTCGGCGTGGCCGTATGTGGCCTCGTGCAGGCGGTGGAAGTCGGCGGCCAGGACCGCCGCATCCCACCAGCCGTCGGCGCCGGGCGCCGGAATTGGCGCGAGCAGTTCGTGGAACTGGCCGACGCAGCGCAAATCGGCGGCGAAGCGGAACGAGCGGTCGGCCGGATCGACGCCGTCGCGTGCCAAGGCCCCGTCGAGTTCTGCCTCGAGGCCCCTGAGCCGGGCCGCAAGATCGCCGGTATCGACCGCGTCGAAGGGCTTCTGGTAGGGTGCTTGGGCGGTGTGGCGGATATCGGTCTGCAACAGGCCGAGGGCGGCGAAGACGCCGGGGCTCTGAGGCACCAGCACCTCGACCATGCCGAGATCGCGCGCCATGTAAGGGGCGTATATCGGCCCCGCCCCGCCGAAGGCGAGCAGCGCGAAGCGGCGCACGTCGTGGCCGCGCTCGACCGACAGGGTGCGGATCGCCTGGATCATGCCGGCATTGGCCATGGTGACAACGCCGAAAGCGGCCTCCTCGACGCCGAGGCCGAGCGGTTCGGCGATGTTGCGCTCGATGGCCCGGCGGGCGAGGCCCGCATCGATAGCCATCTCGCCGCCCAGGTACTCAGCCGGATCGAGAATGCCGAGCGTCACCGCGGCATCGGTCACGGTAGCCTGCTCGCCGCCCTGGCCGTAGCAGGCGGGGCCGGGCACGGCGCCCGCCGACTCGGGCCCCACGCAAAGCCCGTCGCCGATGTCGACCCGGGCGATCGAGCCGCCGCCAGCCGAGATGGTTTCGATGTCGAGCGTCGAGAGCCTGAGCGGCTTGCCGTCGATAATCCGCGACTGCGCCCGGTGCGGCTCGGAACTGACGATCAGCGAGAAGTCGGCCGAGGTGCCGCCCATGTCGAAACTAATGAGGTCGGGAACGCCGAGCTCGCGCGCCAGGTGCGCGCCAGCGATAACTCCGCCGGCCGGACCCGAGAGCAGCATGTGCGCCGGATTGTCGCGCGCTACATCGGGGGTGGCGACGCCGCCGTCGCTGCGCATCAGGCGTAAGGGCGCGGTCGCACCAAGTTCTTCGAGGCCGGCCTTGAGCCGGCTGATATAGCGGTCGACGACCGGCCCAACGTAGGCTGCGACGGCCGTGGTGTTGGCGCGCGTGTATTCTTCGATTTGTGGATTGACCCGCGATCCCAAATAGATCGGTACGCCGGGCAGGCGCGCCATTAGGGCCGCCTCGACCAACGCCTCGTGGGCGGGGGCGAGGTGGCAGAAGGTGAGACACACCGCCACCGCCTCGGGCTCGAGCGCGGCCACCGCCTCGGCCGCCCGCGCCGCCTCGGCCTCGTCGAGCGGCAAGACCACCGCGCCGAAGGCGTCGATTCGCTCGCTCACCTCGACGATACGCGAGCGTGGCACTACCGGCAGCGCCGCGGTTTGGTCGAGCCGGTAGAGATGGGGCCGGCGCTGGTCACCGATCTCGAGCACGTCGCGAAAGCCGTCGGTGACGACCATGGCCAACTTTGCCCCCGTTCGGGTGAGCAGCGCGTTAGTGCCGATCGTGAAGCCGTGCACGAAGAGGTCGATGGCTAGGCGGTCGATACTGGCGGCGGCGGTGATACGGCGAATGCCGTCGGTCACGGCGTCGGCGGAATTGGGCGTCGACGGGACCTTGTCGAGATGGACCGCACCACTCTCGGAATCGATCAGGACGAGGTCGGTGAATGTGCCGCCGACATCGGCAGACAGATATCGCATGATGAAGGCAACCGAAATTGTGAACCAAATCAATATAGCTGGAATTCGATCGCTGTAAAGAAATAGCGCGGTATCAATTGTGGGGATGTCCCGGTCGATGTTGAAAAGTTGAGGTAGGTGTCGCTCTCCTGGAGCCGTTAGGCTCCGGGTGCTGCAAACCCAAAAGGGAGAACGACACCATGGGAAATAATATCCGTAGTTCCAGCCGCCCGAAAGCCCTTGCCCCCTCGATTCCTATGCCGCCGCTGGCGGACGCGATGGACGCAGTCCATCTCAGCGTGGATCGGTTTTGTCTTCTGGCCGGGGTCGAGGCCTTGGCCGAGATGATGGAGGAGGACGCCACGACCGTGTGCGGGGCCCGACATCGCCGCCATGGCGACCGTCGAGGTTATCGCTGGGGCAGGACACATAGCGAGATCGGCTACCACGGCGGCAAAGTGAAAGTGGCCCGGCCACGGGTTCGTGACCGGGCGGGCAAAGAGGTGAGCTTGGAGAGTTGGCGGGCGCTACGCGATGGCAACCTGCTGCTCGAGTGGGCGCTCAACCTGATGGTGCTGAACGTGTCGACCCGCAAGTACCACCCCGCGGTCCGTCTGCCCGAGGGCGACCTGGCGAAAGCGCGTGGCGACGGCACCTCGAAGTCGGCCGTTTCCCGGCGCTTTGTGGCGCTGTCACGCAAGAAGATGAAGGCCTGGCTCGCCTCGGATCTCTCGGAACTCGACCTGCTAGTGGTCTCCGTCTAACGGAAGAGTCCGTTTTGGGATTCCCAAAGTGGGGCGCATTTGCGAGTCTGGCGTATGCGCACCGGAGTTTCCATCACAGTCGGCTCCTCCGACCGCTTTCGTCTTGAAGGAGTGGTCCGGGACCGTAGCGCCGCCCAGAAGCACGTGTGGCGGGCGGCCATCATCCTTTTGAGCGCGGGCGGCGTCGGAACGCACGAGATCATGCGCCGGACGGGCAAATCGAAGACCTGCGTCTGGCGCTGGCAAGAGCGGTTCATGGAGGAAGGGGTCGATGGCCTTCTGCGTGACAAGGCGCGCCCGTCGCGCATCCTGCCTCTGGGCTCCGAAGTGGCCGAGCGCGTGGTGGCGCTGACACTGACGGACCCGCCCGTCGAGGCGACCCATTGGACCGCCGCGATGATGGCCTCGGTGGTCGGCATCAGTGAAAGCGCGGTACGACGCACCTGGCGTTCCCATGGCTTGCAGCCGCACCGCTATCGGCAGTTCAAGCTCTCGAACGATCCGAACTTCGTTGGCAAATTGCGCGATGTCGTTGGGCTTTACGTCAATCCGCCAGCCCACGCCATCGTCCTGTCCGTCGATGAGAAAAGCCAGATCCAGGCGCTCGATCGTACCCAGCCGGGCTTGCCCATGAAGAAGGGGCGTCTCGGCACCATGACCCACGACTACAAGCGTAATGGAACCACGACGCTCTTCGCCGCCCTGAATGTACTCGACGGGACGGGTATCGGACGCAATATGCAGCGCCACCGGCACCAGGAGTTCATCCGGTTCCTCAACGTGATCAACGCTCAAGTCCCGGCGGACAAGGCCGTCCACATCATCCTCGACAACGACGCCGCCCATAAGCATCCAAAGGTCCGGGCCTGGCTCGATCGCCACAAGCGGTTTGTTCTCCACTTCACGCCAACATCCTGTTCGTGGCTCAACGCCGTCGAAGGCTTCTTCGCCAAACTCGCGAAACGGCGCCTCAAGCGGGGCGTCTTCCATTCCCTCGTCGATCTCCAAGCCGCCATCAATCGCTTCGTCGCGGAAACCAACAAAAACCCCAAACCCTTCTCCTGGACCGCCGATCCAGATAGGATCATCGCGGCCGTCAAAAGAGGGTACCAAGCGTTAGATTCTATCCACTAGTCATCCAGATCGACGGTCTGCATGTCGGCGACCATGTCCTGATGGCGGCGATCGGCGTCGATGGCAACGGCGACAAGCATGTCCTGGCCGTGGTCGAGGGGGCGACGGAGAACACGGTCGTCGTCCAGGCCTTGATCGACAATCTCCTCGCCAGGGGGCTCGATCCGACACTGCCGCGGCTGTTCATCGTCGATGGCGCGAAGGCACTCAGCAAAGCGATCCGAAACACCTTCGGTGTGGCCGCCGCCATCCAGCGCTGCCAGGTCCACAAGGGCCGTAACATCATCGAGCGCCTGCCCCAACATTTGCACGCGAGCGTCAAGAAGGCGCTCCGTCAGGCCTGGGACCAGGACGACGCAAACAAGGCCGAGCGGCTCTTGCGCATCCTGGTCCGGCGTCTGGAGCATGAGGAACCGGGCGTCTCAGGCAGCATCCTGGAGGGGCTGGAGGAGATCCTCACCGTCATCCGCCTCGGCCTGCCGCACGAACTCCGGCGCTCGCTCGCCTGCACCAACATCGTCGAGAACGCGCTCGGCACGGTGCGCCAGGTCACCCGCAACGTCAAACGCTGGAGACACGCCGAGATGGCGCTCAGATGGACCGCCGCCGGCCTGCTGGAGGCCCAGAAAACCTTCCGTCGCCTCAAGGCCTATCGCCAGCTGCCCATCCTCCGAAATGCTCTCCAGGAACACTTGAGAAAGGCTCAGGCCGACAGTGCCATTGATACCATCATGACGGCAGCATAGCATCATCAACCAGCGACGCCTGCCCCACGAATTTCAACAGAGATAGGGACATCGCCTCAATTGTTCCGGTTCAAAGCCTGTAGCGGCGAAGTAGTTTCGGCAGTGGGAGTGAAATCTTCGATAGTTTTTGCGATAAACTCCCAAAGATTATGGCCAGAAATTGTGGATAGTTCCCGCCGCGGCTGTCTTGGACGGTCGTGTCGGCAGTTGTGATACGCTTGTGGAATGGCGTCTCGAAGGTGCTCGGTGAGACTGGGCAATAGCGATAGAGTATTAGCCCGGCTTTCTCACCATGGGCAGGTGCGGCACGGCGGCTCTCGGCCGACAGGCTAGGAAAAGTGCGCAAGCCACGATGCTGGCGCATCGGGCAAGTGCTTTGACGCAGCCTGTCGTCCGATAGCCGCCGCCCTTCGGGTCGCGCCGGTCCATTGTGACAACTCCGGGCCGCCCGCGGCGTCGAAGGCCTTAGGCCTTCTCCTGGCGGATCGATCCCGCCCGGCGCGATAACGCGCCTGTTCATGGTGAGAAATCCGGGCTAGGAGTATTGGTGCATGGGACGGACAGACGAACTTGCTTACGTGAGCGCTAGCGAGCTTGCGCGCCGCATTCGCCGGCGCGAGCTTTCGCCGGTCGATTTAGTCGATTCCACCATCGCCCGCATCAAAGCACGTAATCCAAGCCTGAACGCATTTGTCTACTTTGGTTTTGACGAAGCCCAAGCGGCGGCTCGGGCGGCCGAAGGCAAGCTGATGTCGGGTGACCCGCTCGGACCGCTGCACGGCGTGCCGGTGGCGATTAAGGATCTGACCGGTTCCAAGCCGGGATGGGTCAGTACGTTCGGCGGCATTCGCGCTCTCAAAGATAACGCCGTGGAAACGGCCTGCGCCTTCACCGAACGCGTCGAGGCGGCCGGGGCCATCATCGTGGGAAAGACGAACAGCCCGGTCATGGGCTTCCGGGGTACCTGCGACAATTACCTGTTCGGTCCGTCGCGCAATCCGTTTAATACGGCAAAGAACTCTGGCGGCTCGTCCGGCGGCAGCGCGGCAGCGGTCGCCGATGGCATGCTGCCCTTCGCCGAGGGCACCGACGGTGGTGGTTCGATCCGCATCCCGGCGTCCTGGTGCGGCGTCTACGGATACAAGCCGTCATTCGGAAGGGTGCCTTTCCCGATGCGCCCCAACGCGTTCGCGGCGGACACGCCTTTCCTTTTCGATGGCCCGATCACGCGGACGGTAGAAGACGCAGCTCTCGCGATGACGGTGCTTGCCGGTTACGACTCTCGCGATCCCTATAGCTTTGAGGACGACTCCGACTTCATGGCTGCGACCCAGCGTTCGATTCGCGGCTGGAAGATTGCCTACAGTCCAGACTTCGACGTCTTCCCAGTGGACAGTCGCGTCGCTGACGTGGTCGGCAAGGCCGTATTAGTCTTCGAGGATGCCGGTGCCCATGTCGATGTCGTAAAGGTTGGCATCAGCCGCTCCCAGAAGGAATTGAGCGATCTCTGGTGTCGTTTGATCATGCCGATAAATGTGCAGATTCTCGAAGGGCTTAAGGCGGTCGGCATCGACCTGCTGAACGACCATCGTGAAGACCTGCCGCCGCAATACGTCCGGTGGGTGGAAACGGGCTACGACTTGTCGGTTCAACAGTTCTACGACGACCAAGCGATGCGTTCGGAAGTCTACGATTCGATCCAAGGAGTGCTCAACGATTACGATCTGCTGATCACGCCGACACTCGCCTGTCTGCCGGTCGACAATGACGACGACGGCAACACCGTGGGTCCCAGCGAAATCAACGGTCAGGAAGTCGATCCGTTGATCGGATGGTGCCTCACCTATCCGGTCAACTTCTCGGGCCACCCCGCCGCGTCGATCCCCGCTGGACTGTCCGATGACAACCTGCCGATCGGCATGCAGATCATCGGACGGCGTTATGCCGACACTGACGTACTGGCGGCCAGCGCCGAGTTCGAACGCTGCCAGCCTTGGCATGACACATACCGAATCTGCGCCCTGCGCACGCTCTAGCACCTGGCGCCACGGTTCAGACGTGGGCAGATCGGCTTCGAGATCGCATCGCGTCGACGGGCGCTACCACCCGGCGACGGCCACGATGGCATCGCCATCGACGCGGCCGTTCTCGACGTCGTCGAAAGTGTGGTCGAGAATGTCGAAGCAGGTGTTACGGCTTCGATGCTTTGGTTCGGTTTTTGTGGGAAACAAGCGAGCGCCGGCTGACCAGCGGAGCCGGGACAAGGCGCGCAAGCGCCTCGGCGATGCGTGACGGTTGTCGACCGCTATCCTCGGCCCGCTCCTTCCGCGCTACTCCGAATTTGACGATCCGGCCACCGATGTAGCGGATCGGCTCAGGTGGGAGGGTGGACTGCGGCTGGATCCGGCGAAGCACCTTACCAAGCGAGGCCCACTCGTCGTCACGTCCAAGGACGAGCGAAGCCAAGATCCGCCCCCCCATGGCGCAAGGGGCAACGCCGGTTCCCGAGTATCCGATCGCACAGAGCACGTGCTCATCTCCCTCCAGCGCGTCGAACCAGGGAAGCCCGGAAACTGCGCGATCGATAGGACCGGCCCAAGCATGCGTGATCTCCACATCGCTGAGCGTCGGGAAGACACGTCGAAAGGCACTTGTCACGAGACGCGTCTCGGCCGGTGAGCAATCGAAACGCTCATCGAGGCGCTCTCGAAATGCGAGCGTTCCACCCGCTCGTCCGAAGGCGATACGGCCATCGGCTGTCGGGCGAACGTAGTTCACATGCATCCGCGAGTCTGACCACGACGCGTTACTCAGCCAACCGGTCTCGCGCAGGCGCGCAGGGATTGGCTCGGTGGCGATCATGTCGCTCGACACCTGAAAGACACGTCGCCGGAAGGATGGGAAGTGCACCATCCAGGCGTTAGCCGCGAGCACAATTCGCTCAGCGTCAACGGCTCCAACCGCTGTGTGAACGCTGGGACGGACCCCCCTTTCGACGCGCAACACTGGGGACTTCTCGTAGATACGAACGCCGAATCGTAACGCCATGCGACGCAGACCGCGAGCAAGCAGTGCGGGCTGTACGATGGCGGCGCTCGTATCGATAACCCCCCCGATGTGCGTCTCCGATCCCAGATGCTGGACGAGATCCTCGCGCTGGACGGTGCGCATCACCTCAAGCCCTAAGGCATCGGCCGTCTCCAAGGCTTCCTGCCAAGCTCCAATCTGGGCGCGGTTCGTTGCAGTCCAGTACCAACCCTCGCGCCTAAAATGCGCGTCTATTCCCTCCTCGCGACAGACCGTCTCGACATCGTCGATGCCCGAGATGGTCGCGCGCACGAGACGTGCGGTATCCTCCCCGCCGCAAAGGCCAAGAAGCGTAGGGATGCGCCACAACCAGCCCACGACAATGCCACCGTTACGTCCGCTGGCGCCCGCGCCGCAGATATCCGCCTCGACGAGCGTAACGTCGAGTGCCGGATCGAGCTCTTTTAGGCGGATCGCGGTCCACATACCGGAGTAGCCGCCGCCGACGATGCACACGTCGGCATGCTGTTGGCCTTCCAGGCGTTGTACTGTGTTTTCGGCGTTGGGTTCAGTTGCGAGCGCCTGCTCTAACCAGAGAGATCGGTGCCGCTGCGCGGCGGGCTCAGGCCATGGTTTAAACGTCGCGTAGGTCATGTCGACTCGTGGACATTCTCTTCTCTAACGTCGTCTGGCCCGCCCATTACGTTGCCCGCATGTTTGACACCTGTCTCTATCAGATAGTTCCCCTTACCGTCAGCTAGCAAACGTTGGCCTGGATACACCACAATTGTTGTCGTCGCGCCGTCTATCAGCGCCGGGCCGAAGATCTCCGCTCCCTGCGACACCTCATTGCTCCAGAAGATTGGGACGTCAACCATGCCGCCCCACTCCTCAAAATAGGCGAGGCGAGATCTGCCAATAGCGTCAGTGGCCGGCACAGCAGAAATCGTGCCGAAATTGAGCTCGGTCGGACGTTCGATAAGCCCGGTACCCGTGACACGCCAATGCAAATATTCGACCGAGTACTCCTTGGCAGACCAGCCGTACCGCTCATTATGGAGAGAATGGAACGTGCTGGCGATCGTCTGGAAGGCCGCACTGTCGAGTTCGCCGGCTGGCACGGGTACCATCAGTTCGTGAACCTGGCCCAGGTAGCGGGCGTCGACAAACCGTTGCAGAAGAACATGGTCATCCAGGAACCCGCTGTGTGCAAGATCGCTCAGTGCTTTGGTCTCAAGCGACTCAAGTAACAGTGGAACTTCATTGATCGCCGGGTCGGACGAGGAAGTATGCAGCGTGCTCGAATAGTCGTATCGAACGTCAGTGACTGTCATGCCATAGGCGGAGATAACCCCAGCCTCGGCCGGGATCAGGACACGCTCGATGCCAAGCTCGGCGGCAAGGCGGCCAGCGTGCAAGGCGCCCGCACCGCCTCCTGCCACGAGCAAGAATGGTCTAGGGTCGATCCCGCGCTGGACCGACACGACTCCGATGGCGTTCACCATGTTTTCGTTGACGACGCGTAAAAAACCTGCGGCGGCCTGGGCGACGTCGAGGCCGAGAGGCTTAGCAATCCGTTCCTGGACCGCTTGCTCGGCAAGATCACTGCGAAGTCGACGTCGTCCGCCGAGGAACGCCTCGGGCGAGAGATAGCCAAGGACGATATTCGCATCCGTAACGGTTGGTTCTACACCCCCGCTTCCGTAGGCTGCCGGTCCTGGCTTCGCCCCCGCCGATTGTGGGCCGACGCGGAGCGCTCCACCAGAATCGATCCAGCCGATCGAGCCTCCCCCTGCCCCAATTGAATGGATCTCAGCGCCCGGGACTCCAATCGGCTGGTGGGCGACCATGAGTGCGCGAGAGCGGAGCACTTCGTTCTGCTTGATCAGAGAGACATCGAACGACGTGCCTCCCATGTCGATGGCGATCATTTCGCGCGCGGACAAGCGCTGACCAACCTGAAGGGCGGCAGCCGGACATGCTGCTGGTCCCGAACCGATCATGTTGACGGGGATCTTGAGCGTCTGCTCGACCGTTGCGCAACCTCCGTTTACCTGCATGATCAGGGGCTTGCAGCCAAGTCCCGCTTCCGTAATCCAGCCTGTCAGTCGTTCCAGATAGTCCTTGCTCGCCGGATAGACGTAGGCCGACATCACGGTCGCCGATGTGCGGACCCATTCGCCAATCTCGGGCAGGATCTCGGATGACAGCATGATCGGAACGGCGCCGAGTTCCTCGTGCAGAATTTCGCGCACACGTATCTCGTGGCTTGGGTTGACGTGCGACCAAAGCAGAGCGACAGCGATCGACCCGACACGGTGATGTCGAAAAACCTCGGCCGCTTGGCGAACGCTCTCTTCGTCGAGGGCAACTTTGATGGTGCTATCGGGGCCTACCCGTTCAACAACGCCGATACGAAGGTAGCGATCGACAAAGTCGGGAGCACGCTCGAGTCGCGGGTTATAGCGATCCCACTTAAAGCCGTCGCGAAAATAGAGGACGTCACGAAAACCCTTGGTGCATACGAGGCCAAGTTTCGGTCCGCGCCGCTGGATGATCTCATTGATTGCGATCGTCGAGCCGTAAACGAACTGAGAGACTTGGCCAAGGAACACGCGCCGGTCCAGGTCGAGCTCCTTCGCGACGTTCGTCAATCCCTCCTCGATCGCCCTTTCGGGCTGGTCAGGTGTTGTGTTTTCCTTCCAGAGCAGGGTTTTTCCGCCGTCAGCGACGACCACGAAATCCGTGAACGTCCCGCCAGTATCGACACCCACACGCCAACTCATTTGATGCTTTCTCCGCTCAATGAACGTTTTGGGTTTCCCGGCCGTACCGATCGGCAAGCACACCCTCGGGGCGCATATTGTCCTCGAGCCAAGTCGATGTTCCGGGCCAGTTTGGCAGCGTGAGCGGAACGCTCTCGTCCTCTTGTAGACGGGCAATCAGCCGACGTGCCTATTCGGTTGCCGGCTCGTCGATCACGGGGTCGAATTCTCCTGCGAGAACGACGCCATAGACCTCGTGCGCCCGCTCGACGGTGTAAAGCCCGTCGCAGACGTCTCTGCAGACCATCGGAGTTGTACATGTTTTCCACCGGGCCATAGAGCGGCCGCACGGAGAACCGGATGCCCGGTCCCCCGTTGTACTCACCAAGGCCCATAGAGTTCGGTTCGATCTCCCACTCTTCGACAAACACCGGATGGAGGAGCTCGGTGTGTTCGGCGCTAGCGGTTTTCAGGCCACCGCGTGCCGCACTCGTGGCGTTGAGTGGCCACCCGTCCGCCCCGCACGCGGCACCGGCGCCGCCTCCATTGTTCAAGAGGAGATGACCCCAGTGGGTACCGCTCCGCGCGCCCGTTCCCGACAACATAGCCATATGGGAAATATGGCTCGAACCGGCTGGAACGCGCTGCGGCGCGATCTGGATGAGTGCCTTGCAAGCAACGCCTCGCATCACGTCTGTCGGCTGCGTCGTCCCCATGGCTGTCGAGGCTGGATACGCGGCATTGCAAATTGAGCCTTTGGGCGCTGTAACGCGCACCCTTCGGAGACATCCCTCATTGTGTGGAGTATCAGGGTCGATCATCAGCATGACCGGAATCCCGCCGCCCGCTTTCAGGTCGGCGAGGCTGGGGTTCGTACCACTTGTCGCCTGTTCCGCACTGCCGTCGAAGTCAATATCGACATGCTCGTCGTCGACTATGACAGTGCAACGGATCTCTACATAGAGGCGGTGGCCATCAGAGTCCATCCACCCTTCCGCCGTGTAGCGCCCACTTGCCATGCTTTTGATATCAGTTCCCGTGCGCCGAGAGCCGTAGTCGATCGCCTCCTCAAGGCACTGCTCGACATCACCGGCACCGTAGCGCTCGCACAGCACGCCGAATCGCTGGGTGCCGATCCAGATTGCGCCAATTTGCGCCATCGGATCGGCCTCCAAGATGTCTCGCCAGCGGAGGTTGCTCAGAAATAGATTGATGACGTCACGTCGAGGAGTGCCGCCGTCGTAGAACTTCACTGGGGGGATAATCAGCCCTTCCTGCCACGAATTTCCGGCGGCAAAGTGCACGCTCGTAGGGACCGGTGCGCCGACGTCGAGCTGGTGTCCCCCTTGGCCACAGACCAAAAGATAAGGCGAGAGTCGTGGAACACCGGACAGACCGTAACGAGATCACCGACATGTAAATTTCCGGAATATGGATTGTTGCACGCGATCACGTCGCCCGGCTTGATGTCGCCTTGGAAACGGCGAGCGATCTCCTGGATGACGAGATCCATCGAATTCGTGTGAATAGGGATTCCGTCTACCATTGCCACCTGACGCGCGCTAGCGTCGTATATACAGCATGAATAATCGCGACAGAGCGAAAGGATCGTGAAATAGCGCTCCTCTCGAGTACGGTAGCCATCTCGACCGCGATCGAGCCGGTTCATGATCACGGTGAGCGTTTCCGGATCGATTGCACCATTGGAGAGAGGGGACCGCGATTCCCGCTTCTCAATGATTACCCTCATGACCTGCGAGCCATTCATTGCACGGTTTGATCCCCAGGGCGCATGTTGTCCTCGAGCCAAGTCGATGCTCCGGGCCGGTTTGGCAGCGTGAGCGGAACGCCCTCGTCCTCTTGTAGACGGGCAATCAGCCGACGTGCGTCTTCGGTCGCTAGCTCGTCGATTACGGGGTCGAGTTCTCCTGCGAGAACGACCCCATAGACCTCGTACGCTCGCTCGGCGGTGTAAAGTCCGTCGCGGACGTCTCTGCGCACTTGCCCAATCGGCCGATCTAGCGGATTCCCATACCCACCACCGCCGCTCGAGATTCCAACCCAGCTCTCTTCAGGCGAAACCTCGACGTGCACTTCAGCCGAGAGGAACCGGCGCCGCGCGGTGCTGTGCTCCTCGATGTACGATCCCCCACCCGCGCCCGGCGTGGCCCCGAGGACGCCAAATGGCGGATTCCGGAGACCATCTGAGTCGTAAACAATGTCGACCGGGCCATGCAGGGGCAACACAGAAAAGCACACGCCCGGCCCCCCGATGTACGCACCGAGGCCCATGGAGTTCGGTTCGATCTCCCACTCCGTGATGTGGAGTGGGTGTAAAAGCTCCGTGTGCTCGACCGAGGCGATCCGCAGGCCTCCTCGCGCCGCGCTCGTCGTGATGAGCGGCCACCCGTCGGCGCCGCGCGCCGCTCCACCCCCACCGCCAGAGTTCAGAAGCTGGTGTCCCCAGAACTCACCAGTCCGACTATCAACCCCGGAAAACATCGGAATGTTCGCCCACCGCGCATTGCCGGCGCACGCTAACTCGGGCGCGGCACGAGCGAGCGCCGCTCCCACTGCATCCTGCATGGCGTCGGCCGGAAGAATCGTCCCCATCGACGTAGACGCCGGGTAAGAAGCATTGCACATCGAACCGACGGGTGCCGAGACCCGAACCCGGCGTAGGCAGCCTTCGTTGTGCGGAATGTCCGGGTCGATCATCATCACCACCGGGATACCTCCAGCGGCCTGCAGGACAGCGAAGCTTGCGTTGACTCCGCGATTAAGTTGCGCGGGGCAGTCGACGAAATCTATGCTGACCGCCTCTCCCTCGATGGTCACGCGGCAACGGAACTGAAGGTCGACCGCCCCATCCTCGCCCTCGTCGAACCATGCGTCGCCCCAGTACGTGCCGCTCGGCAACGAGCGCAGCGCCACACCCGTGCGAGACGCGGCATACTCGATAACTTCCTCCGCGAAGCTGCGGATCACGTCATTGCCGTAACGTCGACAAATCTCTTCCAGCTTTCGGACTCCGATCAACGTCGCGCCTACTTGCGCCTTCAAGTCGCCGTGCAAACGGTCGCGCCAACGGAGGTTCGCGAGATAGAAATCGATCACGTCATCTCGCGCCTTGCCTTTGTCATAGAACTTCACCGGCGGAATGGTTAGCCCCTCCTGCCAGACGTTTTCCGCGCCGCCATAGGACGAGTGCGGAATCGGTGCTCCCACATCGAGCTGGTGGGCTTTGACGGCCACCCACAAGATGTGCTCGCCATCGACAAACACGGGTGCCGCCAAAGCCAGATCACCGATATGCGTGTTTCCAGAGTATGGATCGTTGCAGGCGATGATGTCGCCGGGATGCAAATCGGCCCCAAATCTCTCCGCAATTTCTTCCAGAAAAAGGTGCATCGAGTTGGTATGAACCGGTAGCGCGTCCATGACCGCCAGCTGCCGCCTTTTGGCATCGTAAATGCAGCATGAGAAATCGTTCGTGAGCGATAAAAGGGCTGAAAACGCAGTTTGCGCCAAAGCTATTGTCATCTCGACGGCAATGCTGTTCAGTCGATTCAAGATCACGCTGAACTGCACGGGGTCTTTGTTAGCCAAGGGGTTTTTGTTATCTAGATTCTTCTGTTCAATCGGGTTCATTGCTTGGTTCATCCCACCGAATTTTTGTCAAAATCAACGATCGATGTTGCGAGATTGTGGGCTGGGAACGGTGCCTCCCCAAAATTGTGCCTGGGATCGCGCTTTCCTCGACGCCAGAAACGCTCGAAGCTGACCCGGGGTTCCGACGAGTCCTCGCGCCGTCACCAGGCTGACGACAAGCATGATCGCACCGATAATAATCAGGCGCACGGCGCCGAGGTCGACGAAGTATTGTTGGATGAAAAGGAGCAGCGCCGTCCCCAGCAGTACGCCGGCACAGGAATGCATCCCTCCCACGACCATCATGGCGAGAAGCAGAACCAACAAATCAAAACTGAAGATCGAGGGCGAGACACCTCTGTAAATTGCGGCGTAGAACCCGCCCGCGAGACCAAGCATCGCCGATGAGATGATGAACACCTGAAACCGCGAACGTACGACATCGATCCCCAGGGCTAGCGCTACCGGCTCGGTCTCTCTCCCCGCTCGAATTCGGAGGCCGAGACGACTGCCGTCCACAAGGCGGCTGACGACGAGAGCCATAACCAAAAGGACAACCCCGGCATAGTAGTTGATCAGTAGTGCCGAAATTTCCGTGGGCCCAATGGTTTCCGGAACGAACGAAGCCGTGTTCCTCAGTCCTTGTGATGTGCCGAGAGCGCGACTCCCGATAACTGTGGCGCGGGTCAACTCCGCCAGACCAAATGTAAAGAGAGCGAAATAAATGCCACGCAGGCGGATGGCCGGCGCAGCGATAAGGCCGCCGCTGACCGCGCCGGCGATGGTAGCGATCACCAGCATCGCTGGCCATCCGAATCCGTAGTTGATCGAGACGTAGCTGGCTGCATATGCACCAATGCCTACGGACGCTAGAGTTGCAAAGGAGTAGATGCCGGCCGTGTGTATGACCAAGCGCCACATTAGCGCAATTGCGCCGTACAACGCGAACAGGACGTAGATGCCTACGGCGTAGGGGCTATCGCTTATCAACGGCAACGCAATCACCACGACACCCGCGACAAGCCACAACCAGCCACCTTGCTGCATCAGATGCCGCCAAAAGAGCTTATGCACGAGTTGTCTCCAAGAGGCCCGCAATGCCTCGTGGACGCGTCATGAGGACGATGACGATCAGGCCGAACAAGGTGGTAAAGACATAATGGCCGCCAAGATAAGCGAGAGTTAAGGCCTCGACGCCACCGACAAGAAGGGCGGCTATAATGGTACCCGGAATGCTGCCAAAGCCTCCTAGAAGAGCAACGATCAGGCCCTTGATGAGAGGCACATAGCCCGCGTTGGGAGAAACGTAAAATGTCTGCGACAGCATGGCGGCGGCGGCTCCGACGAGGCATCCGCCGGCCACGAGGACGGCCAGGGCCGTGGTGCGGCGATTGATCCCGACAAGCTTGGCTCCTTCCGGGCTCTGCGTCAAAGCGCGGACGGCGAGGCCGGCTCGCGTGCCCTGCATGGCCAGAGTGACGACCGCGAGCAAACCGACCGCAGTAACGATGGTCCCGCTGCGATCCGCGGTGATAATGATGCCCCCAAGCTCGAACTGTCCGGTGCCGAACATCTCTGGCACCACTCGATTTCTCGGGCCGAATGATTCCAGAAGCAAATTCGTCCCGAGATAGGAAAGTGCTAGCGTTGCGATGATGCCGCGAAAATCGAAATTCTCACGGCCATCCAGCGGAAGAAAGACCGTAAGCCAGATGACGGCACCCCCGGTTGCTCCGACCAAGATTCCACCTGCCAATACGGCTCCGCCGCTCGGCGAGAGGTTCTCAGCAACCCACCACGCGCCGTAGCCGGCGACGGCGAACGTCACCCCATGTGCCAGATTCAGAAAGCCCAACCCGGCCCAGGACAACGAGAGCCCGATCGCCACGAGAGCATAGATCGCGGAAAGATTGAGGGCGCTTACGAGGATCTCCATATTACGGCGCTCCCTGCTCTGGCCGCGATGAGAGCGGGAGATCTCGCTCTCCGGCGCCCGATGTTTCGTCCGCAAAAAGCTGCCCACCGTGCATGCGAACGACCCGATCCATCTTACCCTCGATCAGTGTGCGGTTTTGCTCCGCGAGCAGCATTGCGCCTTCGCCGAGATCAAGCGAAAATAAAGTTTCAATCAGCCCGTGCGCGATTCCGACACCAAGGCCCAGTGACGGTTCGTCGACTAGGTAGACTCGCGCACTCGTCATCAGGCAACGGCCAATCGAAAGCATTCGCCGCTCGCCGCCGCTTAGCGTTCCCGCGGGTTGACGTAGACGCTCTCCGAGCCGCGGGAACATCTCGATCACTCTCTTCCGCCGATTCGCCCGCGAGGACCATGCTCCTCGAGCAAAGGCGCCCGAATCAAGGTTGTCCTGGACCGTAAGGCCCGGGAACAACGTATCGCCCTGCGGTATCAGCACCACGCTGTCACGGACAAGGCGGTATGTCGGTGTCGAGACAATTGAGCGTCCAAACACGTCGATCTCACCTCGCCGCCAGTCGACGAGGCCCATGATCGCGCGCATGAGCGTCGTTTTTCCGTGGCCATTAAGGCCGACGACCCCAACCCGTTCGCCGGGCTCGATGCTCAGCTCTATGTCATGGAGAATGCGCATCGGTCCGTAGCCCGCAGACAGTCCACGAATATCGAGCGCTGAAGTCATCCCACCCGTGGCGCCTCGAAATACGCCTCCCTCACGACCGGTTCCATAAACACATCGGCGGGCGCACCTTCGGCAATCGTCCGACCCTCGTGAAGCACGGTCACGCGATTGGAGACGCTGTGCAGAAACTCCAGCCGATGCTCGACCACCACCACAGCGAGACCGATCAGGGCGTTGATGCGCTCGATCATCACCTGCATCTCGTCGATCTCTCTCGTCTCAAGGCCGCTGCACGGCTCGTCGAGCAAGAGCACCTTAGGCTTTCTCAACAAAAGGCAGCACAGAAGAAGTCGTCGTCGGTCGAGGGTATCGAGCTCACCACTGAGCCGGTCATTTTCCCCCCGAAACCCGATAATTTCACGCGTGGCCTCTACTTCCGACTGTTCGATTATCGGCGTGTAAGCGGCCTGGGCTGCTGCAAGCGTCTCGCCTACCGTCAGCCGCACTGGTACGAGCGGTGCCTGGAAGGTTCGCGCGAGGCCGAGACGCGAGCGCTGATATGTGGGAAGCCTCGTGACATCTTGATCCATCAGCTGAATGCGACCGAGATCGGCCTTCACACGTCCTGTAAATACATCGAATAGGGTGGATTTTCCTGCCCCATTAGGTCCAGCGATACCGACGACATCGCCCCTGCCGACCGAAAAAGTAACCCCCTCAAGGACCACAAACGCTCCATAACTTGCGCGGATATCACTACATGTTAGAACTTCTATCACGAACTCGTTCATCCGTTTTGACAGTTCGACTGGCGCGAAACAGTTTAAGTTTCCACGGTAGCCTCGACAGCATTTCGTGGCTCGCTCAAGCTGCTCGCTGGCTTCTCTATGTACTCGTCAGCAACCGCACCGCCATTGGATCGCTACCGCGCCCATACCCTATCCTTGGGGCCGGGCGATCTTTGTCACGGACGCTCAGCTACGATTGCCATGGACCGGGCTCGAAACTAGCGACGTCATACGGACTCGGAGCGATCAGTCGATGTTCGCCATTCTGTATTTGGTAGAAGGGATGCGGTATCCCGATTGATGGATCATTTACTTCCGCCGGAAAACCGCGCGGATAGGCGTACGTTCCAAAGTGATATCCACCGTTCACTCCCCGGTGGATCATGCGTCGCATGGCCGCGCTGACCGCCTTGCCATCAGCCGGATCGGATTCCATCCACGCTCGGGCGAGCATGTACACTTGGTCATAGGCAAGGCCCGCAATCGAGGCACCCGGATCCTGCCCCCATCTTTCCACATAGCTTTTCACGAAATTCTTGCCGATATCGTCTTGAAGTATGCCGGTGTTCGACGCCCAGACGAAACCGTTTGCTTTCTTACCAGCGAGTTCCAGAAACTCGGGAACAGACGGACCGTACTGCAAGTAAACAAGCGAGTTCGTCGGGTTCGCCACGAACTGCTTGACCAGGACCGCGAGTTGGCTGGGATGCCAATGCGTAACAAAGATCACGCCTGGTTTTGCCGATCTAACGTTGTTCAGCACCGCGCCCCAATCATTCACAGGCGCTATCACTTCCTGCGGATCGATGATTTCCCAGCTTGTTCCTTCCGCCGAATTCACGAGCGCATCGCCGATCGTTTGGCTGTACACGCTGTCACCGCGAATCTGCATAATTGTCCGGGCCGACGGCTTCCACTTTTCAGCGGACTCAAGCCCGTTGAGAAACGGAATGAATGCTTCACCGTATGACGTCTCAGGGGTGTCCATCGGAAAGACCATGTAGTACTTTTCCGGGTCGGCCGCCAAAAATTCTGCTTGGCTCAGGGACGCTTGTTCATTCGATAGTGGCTTACCGTACGACGCGGCAATGTCGGCTCCAAATTTGGATGGGGTATAGTAACCCATTACGAAACCGTCGACCTTCTCATCGATGAGCCTAGTTAGTGTCGCGGAGGTGCCCTCGGGCGAATCGATGTCCATATCAAGAACGATCTGCTCAATCGGACGACCACAAACTCCTCCGCGTGCATTTATCTCCTCGATCGCAAGAGCTGACCCAAGCTTCATGGCTTCTCCGTCTGAAGCCGCGTAGTTGGTCAACGGAAAACCCGAGCCAATCTTCAGCGGCTTGTCCGTGTCATGGGCCCAGGCCTTGGTAGATGTCAGGACCGCGGGGAACGACAGCGTAGCCCCGGCAACACCGGAGGTCTTCAGAAGCTGTCGGCGGCTGAATTTGAAATTCATCTCAATCCTCCCTTTAACTCTGGTTCATCGCCAGATCCACGACCTCGTACCCCTTTTAGAGCCCGGACTCTATTAGGAGTAACTTATTGATTTGATGAGTTTTTCATGAAACACCACCCAGACCAACACCCAACAAAATTGTATACCCTACTTGAGTACAGACCCTAAGGTTTGAGGCCACGGTTGCTTGTTCACACTGATACTATGTTCAAAAATATGCACCGTCAACAGGCACAGGGACATATCGCGCCCTACTTCATCGCTGGCGGCGATCGAGATGGGCGGAGGTCGAATCCACGCAAGCAATTGCGGAAATGGACGATGACTGAATAGTGCGGGCCAGACAGCGCCGGCGGATCTTGTGCGCCGGCTAGCCGGTGACATCGATGCTGTCGAGCAATACGCGCCCGCGATCGGGATTCTGAAACCCGGTGAGCACGTTGACGAACGTCGCCTTGCCAACGCCGTTAGGGCCGATCAGGCCGAGAATTTCCGCGTTGCTGAGCGCCAGAGTCACGCCGTCGAGCGCCGCCAGTCCCTCGAAACTGACCGCAATGTCGTGCGCCTCGAGGATGTCGGACCCGGCAGCAGCCACCGCGGTGGCGGGCTCTGCCATGTCGTTCACACCTCAATGCTACGGGCGGGGCTGTAGGTGGCTCGGGCCCGCGTGGCAGTACGGGGGCCGCTACCACCCGGCGAAGGCGGCGACCGCGTTGCCGTCGACCCGGCCGTTCTCGACGTCGTCGAATGCGCGGTCGAGAATGTCGAGCGCCTCGCCGGCCTCGGCCTCGCTCAGGTTCAGCGGCGGCGTCATTTCCAGCACGTTCGAGCGCAGCCCGACATAGAACATCACCAAGCCCAGTTCATAGGCCCGATAGACGAGCTGGGCGGTCTCGCTGTCGGCCGCCTCCTTGGTGCCGCGGTCGCGCACCAACTCGACGCCGATGGCAAGGCCGCGGCCGCGCACGTCGCCGATTAATTCGTACTTGTTGGCGAGCTGGCGCATACCCTCCATCAGCTGGGCGCCGCGCGCCGCGGCGTTGGCCGCTAAGTCGTCTTCGCAGATCGTGCGCAGGACGGCGCGCCCGACCGAGGCCGAGACCGGGTTGCCCGCCGTGGTCTCGATGGCCAGGGCCGTGGCGGTGTTCATCACCTCGGCGGGGCCAACCACCGCCGACAGGGGCAGGCCGCCGCCGAGGCCCTTGCCGAAGACGACGATATCGGGCTCGAACCCTTCGGCCTCGAAGCAATGCATCCGACCGGGGCGGCCGAGCCCGACCTTGACCTCGTCGCAGACCACCAGGATGCCGTGGCGCCGGCAGCGCTCCGCCAGGGTGGCGAGGAAGCCCGGGGGCGGCACGATCAGCCCGCCGTCGGACTGGATCGGCTCGATGAACACCGCGCCGATGCTCTCGGGCGGGGCCACCGTGTCGAACAAGTAATCGAGGTAGCCGAGCACTGACTCTGCGATATCGCCGGCCATTTGCGGCCGGTAGGGGTCAGGGTAGGGAATCTGCACCAGCCCCGCGTGTGTTGGGCTGTGGGCATGCACCGAATGGCCCGAGATCGACGCCGAGCCAGAGATGCCGCCGTGATAGGCGCCGATGAACGAGAGAATCCGGGGCCGTCCGGTGGCCATGGGGATGGCCCGCACCATGGCGTCGTTGGCGTCCGAGCCCGAATGGCCGAGCCACACCCGCCGCTCGCCCGTGCCCGGCGTCAGGGCGAGCAGGTCCTCGGCCAGCGCCACCGCCGGCTCGTTGGCAGAAGACAGGATGCTGGCCGCCGCCATGTCGTCGAGCGCCGCCGTCGCCGCCTCGATAACCGCGGCGTGGCTGTAGCCGAGGCTGGCGGCGCCCCAGGTGGCCGAGAAGTCGAGCAGGCGGCGGCCGCCCTCTTCGATCAGATAGGATCCCGTCCCGCCGACCACCGCCAGGGGAAAGAAACGTAGTTGTTCGATACCGGCGATGACTTCGGCGTCACGTTGATATAACGATTTTGAGATCTTCGCCCCCTCCCAAACGGGACCCGATACAGCCTGTTCACCCAGCGATGACATTATCACATTGAAACAGGCTGTGCAGGCTTCGGCAGTCTGCATTATAGTTTTCCCCAGCGAACAACGGCTGGTGCGGGGAAGGCTGGCAGAAGTGGACAGGCAAACCTTGTTGCAGGCGCTGGAGCGCGACGGCATCGAGCACTTGCAGGTTATCTATCACGACTATAGCGGGCGCTCGGGCGCCAAGACGGTGCCCAAGGAGAGCTTCGTGACGGCGGTGATGCGCGGCGTTGTCTTCGCCCGCGCCAACCTCGACTTCACCCTCGACAACCATCAAGCCGACGGCGCCGCGTTCCTCGCTCATACCGGCGATTTCATGGCGGTGCCCGACCCGTCGAGCTACGCCGTGCTGCCGCAATACAAGCATGCGGCGCGGGTCCATACGTTCATGCGCGAGGGCGACGGCTCCGCCTGGGAAGGCTGTCCGCGGACCCGCCTGATCGAAATGCTCGAACGCTACGCCGACAAGGACCTCGCCGTCCGCGTCGGGCTCGAGCCCGAGCTGATCCTGTTCAAGCCCGGCGAGAACGGCGAATATCAACCGGTCGAGAGCGGCGGCATGTTCTCGCTCGGCAGCCTCGATCATTTTTATCCGTTCTGGCAGGACGTCATCGATGCGCTCGGGGTCATGAACGTCGAGGTCGAACAGCTCGGCAAGGAATACGGCCCCGGGCAATACGAGGGTACGCCGCACTACGCTGAGCCGCTCAAGGCGGTCGACGATTATCTGACCTACAAGGAGGTCATTCGCTCGCTGGCGCGCGATGCCGGCATGGTCGCCACCTTCATGCCCAAGCCCTATGCGCATATGGCCGGCTCGGGCCTGCATATTCACCTCAGCCTGTGGGACCGCGAGGGCAACCGCGATAAGTCGATCGGCGAAGCCGACGACGCGCCGTTGTCCAAGCTGGGCGGTCAGTTCGTCGCCGGCCTGCTGGACCATGCCCGGGCCCTGGTCGGCGTCGGCTCGCCGATCGTCAACTCTTACAAGCGCCTGCAGCCCGGCTCCTGGGCGCCGGCCCATATCTGCTGGGGCGTCGGCAACCGCGCCGCCCTGGTGCGCATTCCGGGCATGGGCGAGCGGCGGCATATCGAGTTCCGCTCCGGCGACAATGCGGCCAACCCGTTCATCTTCCTGACCGCGCTGCTTGCCGCCGGCCTCGACGGCATCGACAGCGGCGCAAGCCTGCCGGCGCCCGTGTCCGAAGATGTCGGGCATCTGTCGACAGCGGCGGCAAAAGCCATGGGCCTCGCATTTCTGCCGCGCACGCTGCCCGAGGCGTTGGCCGCGGTCGAGGCCGACCCGGTGATCGCCGACGCCCTCGGCGCGACCGTCTGGGCTGAGTTCCTGAAGGTCAAGCGCGCCGAGCTGGCGGCCTACGATGTGCATGTCCATCCCTGGGAACGCGAGATGTACCTGGAGGCGCTGTGAATGGAGAGGCCCGTGGCCCACGCCGATCCCCGGCCTTTGCTCGGCGACGACGAGCCAGCGCCTTACGAGATCGTCAATGCGCATGGACGAAGCCGGGTCATCCTGACCTGCGATCATGCGAGCCGCCGCATCCCGCGCCGCCTCGGCGCCCTCGGCGTCGCGCCCGCCGATCTTGATCGGCATATTGCCTGGGACATCGGCGCGGCGGCGGTGGCGCGCCGGCTTTCCGAAATTCTCGACGCGTCGCTGATTTTGTGCGGCTACTCCCGCTTGGTGGTCGACTGCAACCGCCCGCTCGATCGGGCCGGCGCGTTCGTGACCCAGAGCGAGGATGTCCGCATCCTGGGCAACGAGTCGCTGGCGGCGGCGGCGCGCGATGCCCGGGCCGAGGCCATCTACTGGCCGTACCACGAGGCAGTCAACCGGATCGTCGGCGCGCGGACGGCCAGCGAAGTGACGCCGGTGATGGTTTCGGTTCACTCGTTCACGCCGGTCTACCACGGCGTATCGCGGCCCTGGGACATCGGCGTGCTGCACCGCTGGGACCGCCGCCTCGCCGATCTGATGATGACGGAATTACGCGGCGGCGAACTGGTGGTCGGCGACAACCAACCCTACCAGGTGGCGCTCGACGAGGACTATACGATACCCGTGCACGCCGAGGCACGCGGCATGCCGTACACGCTGCTCGAGATTCGCCAGGACCTGGTGGCCGCCGACCCTGGGGCCGAGGCATGGGCCTCGCGATTGGCGGGCATCCTGGAGAGCGTCCTCGACGACCCCGGCGTCGACCACTACACGACGCCCGCGCCGGACGTCAGCGAGCCGCGATTCAATTAGTTTACAGTCGAGGATTTACGATGCTGCGAAGCGAAATCGACGCCATCCCCCGCGAAGGCGATGTCATTTTCAGACAGCGGGCGGTCGAGCTCGACAAAACGGCGCTGTTGCTGATCGATTTGCAGAAGGGCGAATACAACCCCGAGAAATGCGCCGCCCAGCCGGAAGACGCCTATCTGTGGGAACGCCTCTCGCAGACCGTCATTCCGAACGGCCAACGGCTGCTCAGCGCATGCCGCGCGGCCGGCGTCGAGGTCATCTACACGACCATTGAATCGCTCACCCTGGATGGCCGTGACCGCAGCCTCGATTACAAGATTTCGGGCATCTTCGCGGCCAAGGGCTCGGTTGAGGCCGAGGTCTTCGACGAACTGGCGCCGCTGGAGAACGAGATTCACATCCCCAAGACCTCATCGAGCGTTTTCAACTCGACGAATATCGAGTTCGTGCTGCGCAACCTGGGCGTCGAATATATCCTGACCATGGGCATCGTCACCGACCAGTGCGTCGAGACCGCGATCCGCGACGGTTGCGACCGCGGCTTCCTGATGACCCTCATCGACGACGCCTGCGCGACCCACAGCCAGGAGCGCCACGACGCCTCCTCGAGAGCGATCAAGGGATATTGCCGCAAGCGCAGCACCGACGAGGTGATCGCCGAGCTAACCGCTCGGGAAGCGTCGCGGGACGTCGCATGATCGCCGTCGTGATCCGGCCGCGGTGTTGTCAGTTACCCGTTAGACTTCCGTTGTGGGTCAACTTCGGAAGTCTAGTGCATGCCTCAAAAACGTCCGTTGTTGGGGGAAAAGCAGACGAAATGGGGGGCAAAGCGGACATCGCCTTTTGAACGTCTGCTGTTGGGGGGTAAGCAGACGTAACCGTTTGCCCGGGGATCGGAACGAAAGCCGAAACCGGAGTACGAAATGGTTGGTTGCCTGCCCCCGCAACCAAGCTGACTCGTTACTTAGAAAGCGTTGATAGGCTCCCCTCATTTGGGTCGTCTCAGCATTACTGAGCGGTTTTGGTTAAGGTGCCAAAGGAGGCCGGCTAGGGACAGCAGATTGAATCCAACCGCTTACGGAGCGATGACGAGCGTGTCGAGGTTCGGCGCCCGGAAGCCCGAGAATACATGAAAGTAGAATGGGTTAGGTCCGCTTCGGCATGCCGCAGCGTCCATCCTGGCAAATGAAGCATAAACATGCGACTAGCGAGGCGGGCGAGAGACGGATTGTCAAGGGCGGGCCCGCCGGGTCGGCGGTGACGGACCAGACCGTGCATGCGCCGGGGCCGGTGTAACCTATCCGCGCGGCCGCCGGTTGCGCGCGAGCGCGATGTCGCGCACGGTTCGCTCGAGGAGACGAAACAATGCCAGGTGCTCGGCTGAGCGGCGGGCGTCGAAGCTGGTCCGGCAGCGCCGGCGGCCGAACCGGGTGGCGCGGGGCTTCAGCCGCCGCACGTCCAGGCGGTCGAGCAATTCCGGGGGCAGCCGGGAGAGCCAGGGGCCGGCAGCCGTGAGGAACATGCCGGGGTTGCCGGCCCGAAGGATGGCTGTCACGCGCCGGGCGGTCTGACGGTACAGCCGCTCCAGCAGGCGGCCGAGGGACGACGAGCCGGCGTCGGGCGGGGTCGCTGCCTGCGCCGCGGACGCGGGCGAGTCGTAGTCTATCCATAGGTAGTCGGAGAGTTCGCGGACAACGGGCTTGCACTCCAGCGGCGGTTGGCCTTCGCGGGCCACGATGCCGGCGGTCAGATCGAGGAATCGTTCGCGGCGAAGGTAGGCCGGCAACGGAAGGTTGGTATTGGCGCCGCCGCAATGGAGGTCGGTCTGGCCGCTGGTCATCAGCCTGAGCCTCTCGGTGAAGGGCTGATCGATGACAGCCATGACGAGGGCTCGGAGACGTTCACGCTCTCCAACCCGGCGGGGAACAACGCGTGAATATCGGACGCGGAAGCGACGGGGACGATCACGAACACGGACGGGATCCCTGCCGCAACGGGTGGGGCGTCCAGCCCGGGAGCCCGGGACGCGCGGGCCGCAGCCGTGTCGGACGGTCGCCCGAAGGGCGCATGGTCGCGCCTGCCCCGTCGCGTCCGGCTCACGCCTTCGCGCAATGCAGCGGCAGGGCGCGCAGTCCGCGGATAACGATGCTGGTGCGGAAGCGCGCGGGGCCGGCGCGCAGGCCGATCCGCGGGAAGCGCTCCAGCAGCATCTCCAGTGCGATGCGGGCCTCGAGGCGCGCGAGCGGGGCGCCGAGGCAATGGTGTACGCCGCGCCCGACATCGAGCCGGTCCGGATCCGCGAACGCGGCCGGGTCCCGGTTCGCCGCGCCGAGCAGAACGAAGACATTGTCGCGCCGGCGTAAGCGGGCAAATTAGTACGTTCCCGCAGGCAGTTGATTTCGGCGTGTCCCCGAGTGCTTCCTTTACGCGAGAGTTTGATCGCGAAGGGAGAGGGTTTGATGGCGGATCACGGGAAGGCGCAGGCAGGCACGCGGGCCCCGAGGCGGGGTGCCGAGGAGTGGCGGGAACTTCTCGCCGATTTCGATCTCCACGAGGGCACCAAGGCGGAGTTCTGCCGTCATCGTGGCATCAGTCCGGGGTCGTTATCGTACTGGCGAGGCAAGTGTGGGACGGCGGGCTTTGTCAGGATCGAGGCGCCGGCTTTGGCGCCTGGTTGGGATGTCGAGCTTGATCTCGGGGACGGCATGGTATTGCGGCTTCGGAGGCCGGGGTGCTGAACGGCTGGCCCGCGGGAGGTATCTGGCTTTCGACGCAACCGACCGACATGCGCAAGTCGTTTGACGGTCTGTCTGGCCTGGTGAGGAACCATCTTCGTGACGACCCGCTGTCCGGTAGGTGGTTTGTCTTCATCAACCGGCGTCGGACGATTCTGAAGATCCTGGCTTTTGAGGCTGGAGGCTTCTGGGTCTGGGGCAAGCGCCTGGAAGGGGGATTGTTTGCCCGCGCCGGATCTTCCGAGGTGCGCAAGACGGCGCTTTCGCGCACCGAACTTCTGGCCCTTATCGATGGTCTGGACATGAAGGTGGTGCGTCGTCGCAAGCGCTGGGTCAAGGATGCAGCGAGGTAGAAAACGGTTGTTCAGGCACGATTTTTATTGACATATTCCACATGGTGCGGTAGTAATGAGCCATGGTATCCACAAGGTGACGTAGTCAGTCCCCATGACAGCAGAAGCCCTCAGGATCGTCGAGCTGGAGCGGGAGAACGCTCTCCTGCATGAGCTTGCCGGTCGCCATCAGGAAGTGCGTGCCATGCTGGAGAAGAAGGCTGGCCTCCTTGAGGAGACGCTTGCCCTTGTGAAGCAGAGCTACGCGCTGCTTGAGAACTCCAACGCCCTTCTCGAGGAAGCGAACGGGCTGATGCAGGAGGAGATGACCTCTCTCAAGCAGCAGGTGGCGTGGTTCCGGCGCCAGATCTTCGGCTCCAGGTCGGAACGCCGGTTCGGGATCGATCCTGTGCTTCAGGGGAACCTGTTCGCCGAGTTCGGGCTCGAGGAGGTGCCGGACCGCGAGACCCAGGACGAGACCCCTGCTTCTCCCCGCCGCAGGTCCAAGCGGCGCGACACCGCGGTCAACGATTCTGGCCTGCGGTTTGACGAGAGCGTGCCGGTGGAGACGATCATCGTGGAGAACCTTGCGGCCGCCGGGATACCCGAAGGAGAACGCGAAGAGATCGGCGAGAAGGTTGTCTGTCGTGTGGCGCAGGAGATCGGCAGCTACAAGGTCCTGCGCTACGTCATGAAGACGTACGAGTGCTGAGGACACCGGCGAGCTTTTGCCCTGTCCGGCGCCGGCCAACGTTCTCGAACGCAGCTGTGCCGATGTGAGCTTTCTTGCCGGCATGCTGGTGGACAAGCACCAGTGGCATTTGCCGCTTTACCGCCAACACAAACGCCTGGAGGCCGCAGGCATCACGGTCAGCCGGTCGTCACTGACGAACTGGGCCGGGCGTTCCGTCGACATGTTGAAGCCGATCTTCGATGCGCAGTGTGCCTCGGTCCTCTCGAGCCTGGTGATCGCGATGGACGAGACGACGATCAAGGCAGGCCGGATCGGCCCCGGGAAGATGCGCCGGGCGTACTTCTGGCCGATCTTCGGCGACAACAACGAGATCGTGTTCCACTATGCGCCGTCTCGGGAACACCGCCACGTTGGGAGCTTCCTCGGTGATTTTGAAGGAACGCTCCTGAGTGACGGTTATCAGGCGTACGAGGCCTGGGCCGCGGCGCGCGGCGATGTCGTGGTTCATGCAGGCTGTTGGGCGCATGCCAGGCGAGAGATTGAGACCACCAGGGACCACGACCCGATGCGTTGCGGGGAGGCCCTGGACCTGATCGGCGGGCTTTACGCGCACGAGGAGGAGATCCGCAAGAAGAAGCTTGCGGGACCGGCGAAGCTCGCCTGGCGCAGGGAGCATTCGGTGCCGATTGTCGAAGCCTTCTGGCGATGGTGCAGGACCATCGTCGAGGACCTGTCGCGACCGCCGAAGGATCCGCTTCTGTTGGCCGTGAACTATGCGCGCAACCGGCGAGATGCGTTGGAGGTCTACCTGTCGGATCCCGATGTCCCGATCGATACGAATCATCTACATGCCGACAACCGTTTTATGCCGACAACCGTCTCAAGTCATTGATCAGTTGGGTCGCAGCACAGAATTTGTCGGCATAATCATGGGATCGCGTTGTGGCAGTGTTCTGCCGATCACAAGGGTGACAACAGCATCGGGCACATAGCCTGATCGATCTGACTTTGCGGCACCACCGCCGGGATCAGCAGATATCAGACTGATGACCGTCGTGCGGGTCCAGACCTACGTTCCATCCGGTATCAATCAAACGAATGGAGCGAACCATGCCTTTCCATCAATCGTCCCCTTCGACATCAACGTCGATGGCTTCATCCTGGCTGGAACCGCATCGCCAGGCGTTTCTGGACACGCTCACAATGCAAGGTTATGCCGATCGTACCGTTTCCACTTACCTGCGTATGACGGGCCGGCTCTGTGCAGAAATCGAGGCGCGTGATCTCGGGGTCGATGACGTCGATCCGGGCGTGCTGATGGATCTTGCGGCCACATGCCCGCGAATGGGATCGGCTTCCATGGAGCGGGAGTTGATGTTGGCCACACGACGGCTCGTTGAGTATCTGGTCGACACTGACGTGATCTCAGCAGTGCCTCCCGTGCCGCCACCTTCATCGGACGCCCTGGAACAGTTGAGCGCGGAGTTCGATACCTGGTTGCGCCATCATCGGGGGATGTTCGAGAGACGACGACTTGTGCACCGGGCCTTTGTGAAGCTCTTCATGACGTTCTGCTGCACTGATACCCGGACGCTGAGCGACCTGAGCACCATCACGCCCGAAAGCATCTTCGCGTTTCTGGATCATGTATCTGGAAAGGCCAGCTGGCGACTGCCCTATCTTCGCAACCTCCTGCGATTCCTGGTGTTGAGCGGCAGGATTCCGTGCGATCTGACCGGCGCCGTTCCACGATCGTCACAGAGCCGGCACGATGGACTGCCGCGTCATCTCGATCCCGACACGGTCCAGCAGCTGATCGAAGCGGTTCGCGGTAATCGGCCGCGTGAACTCCGCGATCATGCGATGCTGTTGCTGATGGCGAGGCTCGGCCTGCGTGCGCAGGAAGCCACCGCGGTACGGCTCGACGACATCGACTGGCGAAACTGCAGGATGCTCATCCGTGGCAAAGGCGGACAGTTCGATCGCATGCCTTTGCCCGTCGATGTTGGAGAGGCGCTCGTGGCCTGGATTCGCGACGGACGCAGGGGTGACTCGCGCCATGTGTTCGTGTCCACGCGGACGCCGTATCGACCGTTCACGTCCCTGACGGTCCGCAGGGCGCTTCGCATCGCGTACGAACTGGCCGGTCTGACGCCACCTCGGGGACAGGTTCGGACCCGTGCGTTGCGGCACAGCCTGGCCATGGATCTGTTGGGTCGAGGCGCGTCCCTGGAGGAGGTCGGCGATGTCCTGCGCCACCGTTCCCACCAATCCACCACCGTTTACAGCCACTACGACATTGAGGCACTGCGTCCCCTTGCACGACCATGGCCTGTGCCGGGAGCGGCACCATGATCCCGCTTGCTGAGCGCGTCGAACAGTATCTCACCCAGCGGGATCGCTTCGGAACTGGCCTTTCAGCCAGTGCCATCCAGGTCTTGCGAAAGTTCGCTCTCTTTGCCGACAACCAGGGCGCCGAACGGGTGACCACAGACCTGTTCTTGTGCTGGAAAGAGCAATCCGGTTCAAAAGCCAGATGGAGCTGGGGCTCCCGGTTGAGCCATGTGCGCACCTTTTGCCGTTGGTTGCAAAGCGTGGATCCACGGACCGAGGTGCCATCTCTGGGCCTGATTCCACGGAATCGGCAGCGGCCAAAGCCGTACATCTACACCGACGACGAACTTGCCGGCATCATGACAGAGACTGCACGACTGCCCTCAAAGTCCGGCTTGCGCGGCCCCACCTATGCGACGCTCTTCGGACTGCTCACGGTGACGGGGCTGCGGATCAGCGAGGCGCTCGGTCTCGATGACAACGATGTCGATCCGGAAGCGGCCCTGCTGCGGATCCGCCACACCAAGAAGGACCGAAGCCGCATCGTGGCGATCACGCCATGCACCGCTGAGCGCCTTATGGAATACCGGTCGTTGCGTGACCGGACCCTCGGCGCAGTCGAAACATCGGCATTCTTCGTCGGTGAACGCCGTCGACGTGTCAGGATCGGCACAGCCGAATACAACTTTGTCCAAGTCAGCCAGAGGATCGGTTTGCGGGAGTGTCAACCCACCGGCCACGCCGGCCGGGGTCCGCGCCTCCATGACATGCGACATACCATGGCGGTCAGGACAGTCATCAACTGGTACCGGTCCGGCCTGAACCCTGAGCGCGAGATGTACAAGCTGAGCACATGGCTCGGACACAAGAGTCCGAGCGAGACGTACTGGTATCTGGAGGCGGTCCCCGAACTTCTGCAACTGGCCACCGAGCGCGCCGAACGGTGTCACTCGCATGGAGAGAGATCATGATGGTGCCTTCGCTGCCTGCTTATGTGCAGGGCTTCTTCGCCGATCGCCTCATCGCCCAGATGCAGGCCAGCCTCCATACGGTGGCGAGCTATCGCGACACCTTCCGTCTACTGCTCGGCTACGCCAGCCAACAACTCGATCGGGCTCCGACAGAGTTGCTCGTTACCGACATCGATTCCGATCTCGTGGCGCGGTTCCTGAACTTCATTGAGGAGAACCGCCACAACAGCGCCCGTACACGTAATACGCGGAGATCGGCGATCCGGGCATTCTTCCGGTTCGTCGCAACCCGCGAACCTGCGCTCCTGCATCATTGCCAACTGGTTCTTGCCATTCCGGCGAAGCGCCATGATCAGCGAACCATTGACTTCCTCGATCGGACAGAAGGTGCGGCACTCCTGGCGGCGCCCGATCTGTCCACATGGCACGGCCGGCGCGACAGAACCTTGCTGCTCGTCACCTTGCAAACCGGTCTCAGGGTCTCGGAGTTGATCGCTCTCAATATCGATAACGTGGTCCTTGAACCTCAGGCCAACGCCCATGTCCATTGCCGGGGCAAGGGACGCAAGGAACGGGCAACCCCGCTGCGCAGCGACTGCGTGAAGGCACTCCGCGACTGGCTCGAGGAACGGGCTGCAACGCCGGATCAGCCCCTGTTCGTCAGCAATCGTCGAGGACGCTTCAGTCGTGACGGTATCGAGCGCATTGTGTGCAAGTACGCACGGCAGGCAGCCAGTACCTGCCCGACGCTGAAAAACAAACGGATCAGTCCCCATACACTACGCTACTCGGCCGCCATGGACCTGCTTCGCAGCGGCGTCGGCTGTCCTGTCATTGCGCTCTGGCTCGGTCATGAATCGGTTGAAACCACCCAAGTGTATCTGCATGCCGATATGCAAATGAAGAAGGAGGCCATGGATCTGACGCGACCAGCCGATCTCCCCAAAGGCAGCTACCGTCCCGATGACGCGTTGATGGCCTTCCTCGAAGCTCTGTGATTATGCCGACAAATTCTGTGATGCGACCCAACTGATCAATGACTTGAGACGGTTGTCGGCATAAAACGGTTGTCGGCATGTAGATGACTATGCCGATATCGGCATAGTCATCTGGAGAGGGCGATACGTGCCATCCCGATGGGACGGCGGAACTGGTTGTTCTGTTGGTCCGAACTCGGCGCGGAACATGTTGGAATCATCCAGAGCCTTGTCTCGACATGTCGCATGCACAAGGTGGACCCTTACATCTGGCTGGTCGATGTGCTGCAACGGATCGCAATCCATCCCGCCCGCGATGTGGCGCAGCTGACGCCACGACTGTGGAAGCAGCACTTTGCCGCCAACCCGTTGACCTCCGACATCGGAAAAGGCGTCCTGGAACCCGCGCTCAAATCCGCGGCCTGAACGTCACAACCCACACTGAGCAACGTCCCAAAGCGCCCGGATACTCTTCGGCGACGCCAGGATGACCAGCGCTCTGCTCGATCGCCTGACCCACTGCACCATCCTCGAGACCGGCAACGACTGCTGGCGCTTCCGGAACCGAAGCTGAGGCTCGGGGTGCACCCGGTTCAGCGAGAAACCATCACGGCAAGGGAGAACGACGATGGCTCTTGATGGCGCCGGGAAACAGCGCCGTTACCGCGAGCGACGCGAATGTCACCGGTCCGTTACCGGCGACCCCAGGACCGCCGATCGAAACCACAACGCTGGCGCGACGCGGTGGAAGTCCTCCTGACGTTGCAGGCCGATTACCGGGAGTGGTTCGACAACCTCCCGGAAAACCTGCTCGTCACAAGCCTCGGCAATAAACTTCAGGCCATCGCCGAGCTCGATCTCGAATCGTTGCAGGCCATCGATCCGCTACGCGGATACCGGCGTGACTGAATGACACGGCCGTGCTCTCGGTAACGTTACCACGTTCAGTGGGCGCCCATGATCGCCATCAGACACGAACGTCGCATTCGAATGCCTTGTTCCGATCGGCACGCGATGCCGGCGCCAGCGCAACCGGTCGATCGGGTCTGGCCGGTAGCCCGGCAGTGGTGCAACCCCGCCAAGGGGTCTGTGTCTCACAGCGTCGGCCAACCCTCGCAGTTCGAGACATGCTGTTCCTGCCATCACTCACTCTCCCAAAAGCGCTTCCCGAAAAACAAGGCCGTCGGGAAAGGAAAGCCTGAAAAGGCGGGGCAATTCTGGAAGAGCATTGACATCCAGAGCCTCGTCTCGACGTGTCGCACACACGAGGCGAACCCGTACACCTGGCTGGTCGATGTGTTGCAACAGATCGCAACCCATCCCGCCCGCGATGTGGTGCAGCTGACGCCGCGACTGTGGAAGGAGAACTTTGCCGCCAGCCCGCTGACCTCCGACATCGGAAAGGGCGTCCTGGAACCCGCGCTCAAATCCCGCAGCCTGGGCGCCAAATATTAACACCAACCCTGGGCAACGTCCCAAAATGGCCGGTTACGTGCGAACCGCCCGAACTCGATGAGCCGGGTCTTGTCAGGGCTTTGCCAGACTTGATCGGACCTGTAAGACCTACAATCGAAGGCTCCCAGGCTGCGAGTTGACACCACTCGGCCAAGGCGTCGGCCCGGGCTTGTTTGAAAATATCGCGGCGGTTGAAATGGCGTTGGTGGTTGAAGTGGTTGTAAACTGAAGCGTGGATTGAGGTAAATTTCTGCAGCGTCCCTTCACTCCTGAACCTTGTCATTGCGCGTTCTCGTCGCCGAAAGGGTTGATGTGAGTTTTCTGCGCGGTTGTTGAGCCAACGACCGCAGGTCCGGGAGGCCACATTGCCGATCACATTGATCGCAGCCCGGTATGAGGCGAGCCTGTCCGTGACGACCGATGCCGGCCGGCCATAACGCCTCATCGCGCGTTTCAGAAACCTGAGCGCAGCCCTGCGATCCCGCCGTTTCGTTGCGAAAACCTCGAGCACTTCGCCTTCGTGGTCAACGGCGCGCCAAAGATAGCAGGTCCTCCCGTTGATCCGCACGAACGCCTCATCCAGGTGCCCGCGCCAGTTCGAATACCAATGACGATGAACCCGGCGCTTCCGGAGCTCGGCTGCAAACAGTGGACCGAAGCGGTTCCACCAGAACCGTGCGTCTCATAGCAGATGTCGATGCCACGCTCGGACAGCAGGTCCTCGACTTGCCGCAGTGACAGCGGGAACCGAACATACATCATCACAGCGAGCCGGATGATCTCGGGTGAACTATTGAAATATCGGAAGGAGCTTTGCATTCCTCAACGCTATGGGACCTCGCCAGGTGGCTCAAGCCGTTTTGCTCTGACAACGCCACCGCGTCTTCGATCGTGGTCCGGGTGTCCGCACAGCGGTCATCCTCGCCGGGAATCGACTGAAATGTTCAGGTCAAAAAAAAGAACATTTCGGATTCAAGCGGTTACCACAACGTCCTTATTTGGCCGCATACGACTAACGATACCTGACTTCCGGGTCGCTACTCTCGACCGGCCGGGCAATCCCATCGATGATCTGTTTCAAATTTATGCTGCCGATCACATTTCTGTCCGCATCGACAACATTGGCCTGATTGAATGGCGCAGCACCTACAACTTGTAAGGCCTCTTCCAGGACGAGATCGTGCGGAAGGTTCGGGCCGTCGACCGATTCGCCTGGTGTCATGACGGATTTCGCCTCGATGACCCGGCTTCGATTGATGTCCTTTACGAAGTCGAAAATGTAATCGTCAGCCGGATGCAAGATGATATCCTGTGGATTACCCTGCTGAATCACAGCGCCATCTCGCAGGATGGCTATGCTATCCCCCAATCGAAGGGCCTCATCGAGATCGTGGGTGATGAAGACAATAGTTTTGTGCAATTCCTCCTGCAATCCCAGGAGAACGTGTTGCATATCAGTACGAATCAATGGATCGAGTGCCGAGAATGGTTCGTCCATCAACAGAATTTCCGCGTCTGTGGCCAACGCCCGTGCCAATCCAACCCGCTGCTGCATGCCACCTGAAAGTTGCGATGGATAATGGTTCTCGAATCCCGACAGGCCCACCCGATCCAGCCATTTCCGGCTTTGCAGCTTGGCCTGCTCGATGGGCGTTCCCTGAATCGCGAGGCCATACGCGGCATTTTCGCCCACGGTCTTGTGCACATGCAAACCGAATTTCTGAAACACCATCGAAACACCGTAGCGTCGAAATTCGATCAATTCTTCCTTGGTCATAGCCAGAACATCCTGACCGTTGACGACTATTCGGCCGGAAGTGGGTTCGATTAATCGGTTGATATGACGTATCAAGGTAGATTTACCGGAGCCGGACAATCCCATGATTACGGAGAGCTCCCTGGCGGCAACGTCTATGTTGATATCCTTCAGGCCAAGCACATGGTTGTACTTTTCCAGCAGATCCTGCTTTGACATACCCTGCTGGACATCCGGCAACACGGATTGCGGTCTGAAACCGAATATCTTGTACAACTTTTCGATGCTGATCTTGGTTTCAGCCATGATCAAGTCCCTTGCGATGTCTTTGCAAACGCTGCCCGAATCGTTGTGAAACTCGATCAAATATGATCGCCAGAGCAACAATCGCCAGTCCGTTCATCAGGCCCAGCGCCAGGTACTGATTCGAAACCGATCGTAAAACCGGTACTCCCAGGCCGGCAACTCCGATCATGGATGCGATCACCACCATGGACAGCGCCATCATGATCGTTTGATTCACGCCGGCAAAAATGTTGGGTAAAGCAAGGGGAATCTGCACACCGAACAACTTCTGGCGATAGTCGGCACCAAATGCGTCGGCCGCTTCCAAGGCTTCCTTTTCCACGAGCCGGATTCCGAGATTGGTCAACCGAACGATCGGTGGAATTGCATAGATGCACACCGCAATCAATCCCGGCACCTTGCCGATGCCAAGCAACATGACGACCGGAATGAGGTAAACGAACGCGGGGATCGTCTGCATGATATCCAGAATCGGCGTAACTGCAGTCTGGATTCGGTCTGAGCGCGCCATGAGGACACCTAACGGGATGCCCACTGCAATGCACAGTAACGTCGCAACCGAGATGATTGCCAGGGTGGACATGGTGTCGTGCCACATTCCGAAGTAGCCGATCGCGATGAACGACAAGACACCACCAATCACGACTATCTTGCTTCGCGAACCTAGCCAGGCTAACCCAGCGATTACCAAAATGATCACTGGCCACGGCGTAGCGAGCAGCAGCTTCTCGAACCAGACGAGAAACCAGAGCAGCGGCTCAAAAAAGTTCTCCAGTGTCTCGCCGAATTCCCGCGAAAAGTCACGAAAACCTCCATCAATGGCCTTTTTCAAATCACGAAGATCTTGCCGCTCCATGCCAGGAAATTCTGTCAGGAAATCCATGCATGCCTCCCATCGAGTGTGGATCGCTCCCTTTCAAACGCACTTCTGAATGCACACAAAACAAAAACAAACCCGCCGGATAGAGTTCTGGCGGGCTTGTTCTGCTCAATTCAAGCGATCAGGGCAACGTCTGGAACCCTGTTACATCGTCTTCACTTGTGCGGCAACTTCCGAAGGCACCCAGGCATTCCACACGTCACCGTGCAAGCGCAGGAAATCCGCTGCGGCATCCGCTCCATCGGCCTGATTTTCGTCCATGTGGACCAGCATGTCGTTCATTATGTCACCGGGGAAAACACGGTTCTTCAAATAGTCCATGACCATGTCGCCGGAATTCTCCGCGAACTCCGTGGTGACCACGGTGTGGACTTCTGACTGGGTCCACGAAGACGGCTTGGGATCGGCGCAATCCTGTTCCGGTTTGACGATACAGCCATCCCAGTGTTCGCTGCCGACAAACGGTACGCCGAAGTCGAGGTTGACCATCTTGTGCCGGCCGATCAGGGCAGTCGGCGACCAGTAGTAGCCGAACCAGTTTTCGCCACGGTTGACCGCCTTGGACATGGAGCCGTCCAACCCTGCGGATGAACCCGGATCCACCAGCTTCCAACCTTTCTCTTCCATTTTGAACGCACGGAACAGGTTGGCGTTGGTCAGCTGACAACCCCAACCGGCGGGACATCCCACAAATGCACCCTTGGAGGAATCCTCCGCATCCGGGAACAGGTCAGGACGTTCCAGCACATCCAGTACGGTCTTGATGTCGGGGTGATTTTCCAGGACGTATGGTGGAACCCACCATCCCTCACCCAGACCCGTGATGGGTCCATCGTTGGCCGACTGCAACCTACCCTCTTCAAGTGCCATTTTCAGGGGCTCGCGCACAGCATTGATCCAAAGCTCCGGCGCAATATCCGGTTCACCCTTTTCATTCAGAGATGTAAACGTGGGCATCGTATCGCCCGGAATCAATTCAACGTTGCAACCGTATCCTTCCTCAAGAATGATCTTGTCGACGTTGGCCATCAACTGGGCGGAGGGCCAATTCATCTCTGCGATCTGGATGTCTCCGCAATCCGCCATCGCCACATTAGCACTCAGAAACAATGCTAGACTGAGCGATGTCGTCTTCGTTAGTGAATGCATGGTCGTTCTCCACTCGAAGTCCTAGTTTGTTGGTTAGGTTGCTGCGCATCGGGTAACTTGGATCCCCGACGTCCCGCTTTTTCCATGAACGGCGCTCCCGTTTGCGGCAGTGCCTTAAAACCTACCATGGGTCTGGAACATGGACAAGGAACGTCCCAAGCCAGATAACGCCGACAGTATTGTCGGGGAGGTTGTGTCCCTGGGCGTGGTGTAAGAGCCTGGCGTCCATCGCAGTATCCGGCGAGTAGGGCCGGGACGCTCAGGCTGCCACGGTGGGCAACATGAGGGCGAGATTGTCGCTCACGGGAGCGATGGATTCCAGTGTCATGTATCGCCGTGCGACACTCCATTCGTCGTTCTGCTCGAGAAGGATGGCGCCGACCAGGCGCTCGATGGCCTTTTCGTTGGGGAAGATGCCGACGACGTTGGTACGTCTCTTGATCTCGGCATTGAGACGTTCGAGAGGGTTCGTCGAGTGCAGCTTCTGGCGGTGCTCCCTGGGGAAGGTCATGTAGGCCAGCACGTCGTGCTCGGCGGCGTCCATGAGGGTGGCGAGCTTCGGCACCTTGGTCCGGACCTGGTCGGCGATGAGGCGCCACTGGGCCCTGGCGCTCTCGGCGTCGTCCTGGGCGAAGGCGGTGGCGACGAAGGCCGAGACGACGCGGCGGCCCTGCTTGCCGGCATGGGCCAGCAGGTTGCGGGTGAAGTGCACGCGGGGGCTGTTGAAAAAGCCTTGGTGCTGTGATTCGATTGTTCAACATCCTGTGCTGGAACTGAGGAAGCTACGAGATGTTGGGACGAAGGGACCGCAGTCAGCTGGAGTTGTTCGTCACCGGTTCGCTGGAACAGCTTGTGCCTGAGGATCATGTTCTGGCACGGGTCGACCGGGTTCTCGACCTTGGTTGGTTACACGAGGAAGTGGCGGACTGCTATTGCGTCGACAATGGCCGACCGGGCATCGATCCTGAGGTTGCGGTGCGTTTGATGCTTGCCGGCTTGCTGCTCGGGATTGTGCACGACCGCAGATTGATGCGGGAAGCGCAGGTGAACCTTGCGATCCGCTGGTTCATTGGTTACGGCCTGCACGAGCGTCTGCCTGACCATTCGAGCCTGACGCGGATCCGCCAGCGTTGGGGTGAGGCGCGGTTCCGGAGGATCTTTCAGCGTACGGTGACGGTGTGTCTGGAAGCGAAGATTGCCACGGCCGAGGTGGTGCACATCGACGCGTCGCTGATCCGCGCCGATGTGAGCTGGGAGAGCCTGGTGGAGCGTCACGCTGACGAGGTGGTGGCGGAGAACCGGGACAAGGAAGGGGTCGAAGCGGAGAAGAAGGGTCGACAGAGCGGCAAGTACAAGAAGGTGAGCCGGACGGATTCGGATGCGAGCATGGCGACTACGGCGCGGAACCAGCGTCTTGAGCCGTGCTACAAGCAACACACGGCGGTCGACGACGTCAGGGGCGTGGTTCTCGACGTTGCGGTAACGACCGGAGAGGTGAACGAAGGCGATCTGATAGAGGCCCAGGTCGATGCGATTCAAGAGATCACGGATCACGCGATCGAGACGATCACGGCTGATGCCGGTTACTCGTATGCCAAGGTCTACGGCGGGTTCGAGCGGCGTGGCATTGACCCGTTGATTCCAGCCAAGAAGGAACCGATCAGAAGCCGCGTGCCGACGCGCCGCTTCCGCTACGACCCCCGACACGACATCGTGAAGTGCCCGCGAGGAAAGACCTTAAGCCCACAACGATCCGTCAAGCATGGCCGCTTCTATTACTCCAAGTCCAAGGACTGCAGGCGTTGCTCGCTCAAGGGAGAGTGTCTGTCGAAGGGGCGCGTCAACAAGGCGGTGGTGATCGGACATGACTATCCGGCACTGCTCCGCGCCCGTCGGCGAAGTGCGCGCTGGACCGAAAGAGACAAGCGACTCTACCAGCGTCATCGTTGGCGTTCGGAGGGCTTTCACGGGGAGGCCAAGACTTGGCACGGGCTGGGTTGCGCCGTCAGACGTGGTCTCGACAACATGAAGATCCAGGCCTACCTCACGGCTGCGGCAATCAACCTCAAGCGGCTCGCCACCGCTCTTCACGCCATGTTTTGGGTCATTTGGGCTGCCATTGTCAGCCAGGAGAGCCGATTGCACGCCCACCATACTTGTTCCATCCCGCGGATCTCCGGACAGCCCACGACATGTGAGTCTGTGCTCATCTCGCCGTAAGTCAGGGTTCTTCAACAGCCCCACGCGACAGCGCTGCCATGTGGCCCCGAGGATGCGGGTGACCGCGGCCTTCAGGCCCTTGTGGTCGTCGGAGATCACCAGCTTGACGCCTCTCAGCCCGCGCCGCGCCAGACGGCGCAGGAACTCGGTCCAGAAGGTCTCGGCCTCCGAGGCGCCGATCGCCATGCCCAGGACCTCGCGGCGGCCCTGGTCGTTGACCGCCACCGCAAGGGTGACGGCGACCGAGACGATGCGCCCGGCCTGGCGCACCTTCACGTAGGTGGCGTCCAGCCACAGGTAGGGCCAGTCGCCCTCCAGGGGCCGCTCGAGGAAGCCGTCGATCTTGTCGTCGATCTCCCCGCACAGCCGGGAGACCTGGCTCTTGGAGATGCCGCTCATCCCCATGGCCTGCACCAGCTCGTCCACCGAGCGCGTCGACACGCCCTGGATGTAGGCCTCCTGGATCACCGCCGTCAGGGCCTTCTCGGCCGTCCGCCGCGGCTCCAGGAAGCCCGGGAAGTAGCTGCCCTTCCTGAGCTTCGGGATCTTCAGCTCGACCGTGCCCGCGCGGGTCTCCCAGACGCGGTCCCGGTAGCCGTTGCGCTGGTTGATGCGATCCGGCGATCGCTCGCCGTGCGCCGCACCGGTCAGACCTTCGACCTCCAGCGCCATCAGGCGCTCGACCGTAAAGCCGATCATCTCGCGAAGCAGATCGGCATCAGAACTCTTTTCCAACAGGGCCTGCAGGGTCATCATGTCGTTGGTGGTCATCGGGGTACTCCTTCGGTTGGATGGATCTCGAACCCAACCTAACCGGTATCACGATGGCCGCCGTTGTGGACAAGTCGCCCCCCGCCGCCAGACTCTTGGCGGTCGCTGCGGCGGGCGACTTACCCACAACCAACTACGGAACCAAAACTCCTACACCACTCGCCGGGGCACGACCGGCCCTTTCTCCCAGATCGTCGCACAACTCCTCAATCTGGTCCGGTGTCGTGCCGGTGCAGTGGACCCAATTGGATCCGACCTGCCCGACGACCTGGCATCGCGAGAAGGCGAGTGCCAACACAGCTTCTTCAATAAGATGAAAACTCCTGGCTCTTGCTTTGAGCGGGAGGAACTGATCATAACCCTGAATCGACAGGACACGCTGAATCACGCCGGTGCGCTGAGGGGCAACCCTGAGGAACTCCTGCGGTGAGCAGTCAAATCCACCGGGCGCAGAGATAAACCCGACATGATGATCGAAACGGGGCAACCTGTCGGTCGAATGCGCTTGTTCTGTCATATGACGAGTCCTGCCGAGCTGTGCTTCACTGACACATGTGGATCAGCTCCGGAGCAACCGCAGCTTCAAACCCTTCCAGTATAGCTTTTCTGCTGTTCGTGGGGTTCGGCAGTCATCAGGAACGTCGACGGGTCCTCCCCGGTGTTCAAGCTCCAATGCCAGGTCCGGCGCGCTGTCCAGGCTGGTCACCGCTGTGTCAACACCTTCAAGGATGTTCGGTTCGCAGCTGGTCGCCTGGTCGCCTGTACCCGTCGCTTTGAAGCTTTGGCACTTGAGAGAAGATTTGTCTTTCCGGGAAATCCAGATCAGATAGGTTGCCTGGACGGTATGGAGGTGAACGCCATGCGCGCCGCGCGGCTCTATGAAAACGCTGAATCCCTGGTGGTTGAAGACCTGGACGATCCGAGTGCGCCGGAAGGCTGTGCGGTCATCGCGGTCGAGGCGGTTTTCTTGTCCCCGTACATGGGGACGCTGATCGACGGTAGCGGCGGTTTCGTCACACCGCGCCGGCCATTCACGCCGGGAATGGATTGTGTCGGGTCGATCGTAGCGGTCGGCGGCGGGGTAACAGGCGTGGCTGTCGGTGATTGCGTGTTTTGTGACAGCTACATCGAGGCAGTGTCACCGATGGGCCGAACCGAATACGCCTTCGCGGGCTGTTTCGACATTTCGGGCGGAGCAGGCGAGATTCTGGACCGCTGGCCGGACGGCGCCCTTGCAACGCACATCGTCCTGCCGATCGAGTGCCTGACCACCGTCGCACCGGCGTTGTCCGTGACGTCGGCTGACGTGTTGTGTCGGCTGGGATGGATGGGAACGGCTTACGAGGGCTTCGTGCATGGCGGGCTCTCGACGGGCTCCAGCATCGCCGTCTATGGCGCGACGGGACTGGTCGGTGTCAGCGCCGTCGTCGTTGCTCTGGCCATGGGCGCCGGGCGCGTCTGCGCCGTCGCCAGGTCGCCGGAGCGCTTGGCCGCGTTTGACGGACTGGATGACCGGGTCGAGACGTCGACGGAGATTCCCGATGGAATCGACATGGTCCTGAACACCGTCGACATCGACGATCCGGCGTGGGTCCACCAGGCGGTCGCTGCCTTGAACCGGGGAGGCTCCATCGTCTCGGTGGCGTCGGCCAATCCGGACGTGCCGACGTCGGCTTTCGTGACGAAGGAACTCGCGTTCCGGGGGTCATTGTGGTTTCCGAGAGATGCGCCCGCATCGCTTGTCCGCTTGATCGCCGAAGGCCGGCTGCCCGTCGACCGGTTCCGCGTTCACACCTACGGCCTGGACCATGTCGGCGCGGCGGTTGAGCACGCCGCCCGCGGCGTTTCGCCTTTCGAGCACGTCGTGGTGAGGCCATGACCCGAACGGCCACCTTTGCGACCTTGTTCTCGCCAATCGACATCCGCGGCGAACGGTTCAGGAACCGGACGGTCTTTGCGCCGAAGTCTCCCCATATCCAGGGCGCCAATTGACGCTTGCGCGAGATCTGTCGCGCGTAGCGCGGGGAGAGTTCCTTGTCGGAAAGCTCGTCCTCGCCCCGCCCGAATGACGGAGGAGTCAGATGAAGATTTCGCGGATTGACGTGTTTCAGCTCGACATTCCGCTTGAGAAGCCCAAGCGCTATCCCAACAGGACCTACGAATCCCTGGACGACACCATCGTGCGGCTTGAAACGGACACAGGCCTCGTCGGGTGGGGCGAGGTCTGCCCGATCGCCTCGACCTACCAGCCCGAACATGCGCTGGGGGTGCGCGCGGCAATCGAGGAGATGGCGCCGGGGCTGATCGGAGAGGATCCGACCCAGACGGATCGCATCAATGCCACGATGGACCGATGGCTGATGGGCGGCGAGTACGCGAAGTCGGCCATCGACATTGCCTGTTGGGACATCGTGGGCAAGGCCTACGGCCGGCCTCTCTACCATCGGCGTAGTCAACTTAACGGCATGCGATCGTGTGAGCGGTGGTTGGACGCTGAGGTCAGTCCGCGGCGGATGCGATGGCCCATGCATCGAACGAACCGGTCCGAAGTTGCTTGTAGTTTGACCGGCTGAGCAAGTGACGCTGGTGGTAGAAGGTGTTGTAGGTGGCGGCGTGGACGGCGAGGAAGCGTTGCGCTGAACCAGGCGACTTGAAGCGTTGTTGCTTACGTTCCCGCCGGCGCACCGGCTGGTGCGAGTTTTCTGCTCGGTTGTTGGCGCGAAGGCCGTGATCATGGGTTGCCGTGAGGTTGAGCGATCGAAACGCGGTCGCGTAGGAACGCAATCTATCGGTGACGATTCTCGTTGGTGTGAAGCCCTGCTTCTTGAGCAGCTTTGTCATGAGCTTCTTGGCCACCTTGGCGTTGCGCCTAGACTGGACCAGGAAGTCGAGCACCTCACCCTCATTGTCGACGGCACGCCACAGCCAATAGCGCTTGCCGTTGATGGTCACGGCCATCTCGTCGAGATGCCAGTAATCGCTCGGCTTGGGACGTGTGCGCCGTAGGTTGGCAGCGATGCCCGGTCCGAACTTGAGGAACCAGCGGCGGACCGTCTCGTAGGAGACGTCGACGCCGCGCTCAGCGAGCATCTCCTCGACGTCACGCAGAGAGAGGGTGAATCGAGCATAGAGCCAGACGCAGTGTCGGATGATCGTGGGCGGAAAGCGGTGGCGCTTGAATGAGAGAGGGGGTCATCCCTCAAGCCTACGAAAGTCAATGCGACGGGACCACCAGGTTGACCTGACAATGCCCCGTCAACACGTTGTTATATCTACGTTTTTTCGTAAAATTTATCTTGATAAATGAATCTTTGACTGGACTTGTGATCCTGGGCATAATGTTGGCACATAGTTACATTGCTCAACGCAGCAGGGAGGACCCATTAAGTGGACAAGAGCAGACTTCACGACCTCATTCGCGCATCGCGAACCGACCGTCGCGCTTTCAATCGCCATCTCGCATCGATCGGCTTGGCTTCCGCTGTCGTGCCGCTGGTTCCCGGCATGGCGCGAAGTGCCGGCGAGATTACCTATTTCACGTGGGCCGGCTATGAAATTCCCGAACTGCATCCGGCCTATATCGAGAAGTACGGCGGCTCGCCCCACATGACCTTTTTTTCCGACGAGGAGGAGGCCCTTACCAAGCTGCGCCAGGGTTACGCTGCCGATGTCGCGCACCCCTGCAACGTCGTCGTTCAGCGTTGGTACGACTCCGACGTCATCAAAAAACTCGACACATCGCGGCTAGAGTACTGGGACGATTTGATCCCGGCGCTTCGGGACGTACCGGGAACGGCAGTCGACGGAGAGCCGATCTTCGTGGCCAACGACTGGGGCAGCCACTCGATCGCCTATCGCAGCGACATAATTGATCCGGCGTATGCCGAGGAGAAGTCGTGGGAGCTTCTGCTCGACGAAACCTATGCGGGTCGCATCGCGATGGAGGGTAACCTCAATTCGGTAGTTGCCTTCGCCGCAATGATTCTGGGCATTCGCGATACGACCAACGTCACCGACGAGCAGATCGAGCAGATGAAGGAGGTCCTGCTACGCCAGAAGGCGCTTCTGCGTTCGTACTTTTATGTCGAGACAGACGGCGAGGCCATGATGTCGTCCGGCGAGGTTGTCGCGTCGTATTTCTGGAGTGGGCCGGTCGCCCGTCTCCAGGAGGCCGGCCGCCCCGTCGAGTACATGATGAACCCCAAGGGCGGGATCATTACCTGGTCCTGCGGGCTGGTCATGACCACGAGCGGGCAAGGCGACGAGCAGGCAGCCTACGACTTCATCAACGCCTGGAACTCACCGGAGGCCGGCAAATTCCTCATCGAGGTCTACGGCTACGGCCACTCGAACACCCTGACCTACGACATCGTCGATCCGGAGATACTCAAGACCATGGGCCTCGATGGCGACGTCGCCGAATACCTTGGCACCTCGCTCCCGTGGCAGTCATGGTCGCCCGACGTCCTGATGCGCTATGTGAGGATGCAGGAGGAAGTCCAACTCGCCTATTGAATGTGCTGTGTAACTACCTCGGAATTAGGGCGACCGGAAGCGAGGGCCATTTTTTGAGGCCCTGGAGAGGGTTGATCATTGGCGGCACGGTGTCGGCGATGCGGGCGGCCCCGCGCTCTGGCCGGCTGCTGACTGGTGCTGCGGTTGTGTGATCTGTGACCCGGGACTTGTGACGATGTCAGGCGGCGAGAGCTGGTGCTTCTGGTGTCGGGCTCACGCCGTGTTTGCGCATCATCCTGATCCATCGTGGTGCGTTGCGGCGCACCATGAGAGCCTCATAGTCGGTTTCCGGGTCACGATAGAGTTCTCCGTTTCTGAGCATGTGGTAGATGGCGCGCAACATTTTGTGGGCGGTTGCCACAGTGGCTCTCTTGTATCCGCGACGGACTTTCAGGCCTGCGTGGTAGCTCTTGAACTGACAGTCCTTGGTGCGGGCGGCGGCGTGGGCGCATTCGATCAAGATGCTGCGCAGGTGGGCATTGCCCTTGCGGGCGCGCCCGGAGCGACGCTTTCCGGCGCTCTCGTTGTTTCCGGGACACAACCCGGCCCACGCGGCGCAGTGATAGTGGCTGGCAAAGACGCTCATGTCCGGACCGAGTTCGATGAGGATGGCGGCTGCGGCGGTGCGGTCCACGCCGGGCATGGTGGTGAGCAGATCGAGCTGTGTGGCATGGTCGGCGAGCGCTTTCTCGATGAGCCGATCGTAGCGCTCCAGACGCTGGGTGATGGAATGCCAGGAGGCGAGATGATCCTCGAGCATGAAGCGGGCGCTTGAGGTGAGTTCAGCGTTCAGCGCATCGCGCAAAGCGGCCCGGTGTGAGCGGACATGTCCGGACAGGCCCGCGATGATCCGGTCTGGCGGCGTCCCGGCGACCAGCCCCTCGAGGACCCGCATCCCGTTGACCCCGAACAGGTCCGAGAGGATACCGCCGACACGGATGCCTGCGCGGTCGAGGATCGTGGACCCGGATCCGCAGCCGGGACCGGTCCTGCGCAATCTTGCGGCGTTTGTGCGAGAGATCACGCAGATCGCGGAATGCGGCCGGAGGGACGAAGCTCGGGGCTCCCAGGCCGAAGCTGCAGATGCGGGCCAGCCAGAGACTGTCGGCAACGTCGGTCTTGCGTCCCTTGATCTGCTTGACGTGTTGGGCGTTGAAGACCAGGGGCCGGATCCCGGCCTTTTCCAGGGTCTCGTAGACGCTCAGCCAGTAGATGCCGGTCGCCTCCATGGCCGCAGCGGTGACGCCGAAGCCGAGCAGCCAGTTCGAGAGCTTCTCCAGCCCCTCGGGCAAGGCCTCGAACTGCTGCGTGTGGGTCTGCGCCTCAGCATCCGCGCGGGCGATCAGAACGGTTGCGGTGATCTGCATCTTGTGCACATCAAGTCCCGCCGCACAGCGGTGGATGACATTGAGACTGTCGGTGCCTACCATATCAGTGCCTCCGAAAGAGTTGGTGGGGGTGGCAGAAGCGGGGAGCAACGGGCAGCTGACTCACATCGCTGATGATGTGGCTCATTTTGCTGTACGTCCTCTGCTGAGCAGCAGGGAACAAGGCGGGGCGCGAAGCCGTTGCCCGGGTACAGTTTGGAATCGGGCTTGAAAGCACCACAAAACAAGCGTCCTCGATCCCGCTTCTGCATCTATCGTGCATGACTTCGCCGAGAATCGTAAGCGGCCTGTTACATCAGGCGGGGCGAATCGAACCCGGATTCATGACCGTTTGCAACCCAACGAAAGGAATTGTCATGAGCAAGGCTCACGCTGCTACAGCACCATTGCAATCGATCGAGGCGACCGTCCTCGACCGCGACCTCGCGGCGCTCCCGCTCGAACCGTGGCCGGCGTTCCCGCCCGAGGACATACTTGCTGGCGATCCCAACACCCACCGCGGCACCGTCCTTTACCGCGATCCGACGCAGCTTTACAGCATCGGGGTGTGGTGCTGTCCGAAGGGAAAGTTCCAGGTTGTCTACGGCGGGACCGAGTTCGCCCACGTGATCACCGGTCACGCCACGCTGACAGACGTGAAGACGGGTGTGGCGAGGACCTGAAGGTCGGTGACCATTTCTTCGTCCCCATGGGCTCCGAAATGATCTGGGACGTCCACGAGGAGTTCCGCAAGGCTACGCGATGTACGAGACCAGTTGGGTCGACGGTCGGTTTTACTGAGAGCGGCCGGTCCATGGAGATTGGCTGCTTTGGCCTCCTGCTCTATCGGGACGTCGATAGGCTGAGGTGGTAGGTCTAGTGGGATTTAGCTTCCGAAGTTCGGCTGTCCCTACCAAATACTCCATCCGCCGATTGGGACTTGACCAATAGGTCGGTCAGTTGATGATCGGTTGCCATGTTGAATGTCCTACGAACGATATTGTGGTGCCTGTTTCGTCGCCTGGTGCGTGGGCCAGCGACCGAAACGGACTTGATCGCGCTTCGTCATCAAGTCCTTTCGTTGCAGCGTCAGTTGAAGATACGGCCTAAGCTTACGCCGTGGGATCGCCCGCTGTTCGTGGAGCTATACAAGGTGAACCCGCTGTCGGTTCGATTGATATTGATCGTTAAGCCGGATACGGTCGTTCGCTGGCATCGCACCGGCTTCCGGCTGTTCTGGAGAATGAAGAGCCGTCGGGGTGTCGGACGACCGAAGATCTCTGCCGAGACTCGCGCGTTGATCCGGGAGATGAGCAAGGCGAATGTACTGTGGGGAGCGCCTCGCATTCACGGCGGGTTGCTCAAACTCGGCATTGACGTCTCCCAGTCAACGGTCGCCAAGTACATGGCCAAGCGGGCTGGCCCACCGTCGCAAGCCTGGAAGACATTTCTCAAGAACCATGCGGATGGCATCGCAGCGATCGATCTCTTTGTCGTGCCGACGGTTGGCTTCAAGCTGCTGTTCGGGCTTGTTGTCCTGGATCACGGTCGACGCAGGATACTGCATATCGCGGCGACACATCATCCAACATCGGAGTGGATTGCGCGCCAAATCGTCAAGGCATTTCCATGGGAGGAGGGGCCGGTGTACCTTCTTCGGGATCGGGATGCCTCATACGGTTCTTCGTATCGACGACGACTTAAGGGGATGGGTATCCGCGATCGTCCTGTAGCGCCAAGATCGCCATGGCAGAACGGATACGTTGAGCGTGTCATCGGGTCGATCCGACGCGATCTTCTGGATCACGTAGTTATCCTGAACGCACGACATCTCAGAAAGTTGCTTCGCCGATATGCCGACTACTATAACGGCTATCGAACCCATCTCGGATTGGCGAAAGACGCACCCCACTTTCGGCCAATTCACTCGATCGGCAAAATCTTGTCACAGCCAGTCCTGGGCGGACTGCACCATGCCTATCTGCGGATGTAATAAATAGCAGGGACAACCGTGAGTACGGGATCGGCTTCTCTGAGTCCATCGTGGTAACCGAGACCGGGTGCGAGCGCCTATCGAAACTCAGCCGAGAGGTCATCATCAAGGCCTAGAGCATCGTCGCGCCCCTGCGGGATACGCGGTGGCGTTACCCCGATCCGAACACGCAGTCCCGGACTTACCGCGTTTACCCGAATATCGAGTGATGCGAACTCGATGGCCGCAGATTTTCCGTCCAAGGAAAACAAATTCATAGCGTATCGCCTTCCTTATCAGTCATCGTGAATCAGACGGCGGTGTATCCGCCGTCGACCACAATTTCCGTGCCGGTGACAAACGCCGATTCGTCACTTAGAAGATATAGTGCAGCCAAGGCAATCTCCTCGGGCTCGCCGAAGCGGCCCATAGGATGTCGACCGGTGAACGCCGCGAGCTCGGCGTCGGGGTCCGCGGCGTTTTCGAAATATTTGGTCGCCAGCGGCGTATTGATGAAACCCGGATGGATGGTGTTGACCCGTATTCCGTAGCCTTCGCGCGCGCAGTGCAGGGCGGCTGATTTGCTCAAAAGCCGTACACCGCCCTTGCTGGCGGAGTACGAGAAGGTCCCGCCCGTGGGGTCGGAAACCAGCCCATAGATGGACGAGATATTGACGATCGAGCCGCCGCCGCTTTGTTTCATTGCCAGGACGCCGTGTTTTGTGCCGAGGAAGACGCCGTCGAGGTTGATGCGTTGCATGGTGCTCCACTGCGCCGGCGTACAAGCCTCGAGGTTGTCGTTGTCGCGGGCGATGCCGGCAATATTGGCGACGCCGTGTACCGCGCCGAACTGCGAGACGGCCGCCTCGACCGTGCTCACCCAGTCGGACTCACTGGCAACGTCGAGCTTTTGAAAAATGGCGCGGTTGCCCAAACTGCGCGCGGTGGCAAGTCCGCCTTGTTCATCGATATCACACACCACGACACTCGCGCCCTCGGCGGCGAACAACGCGGCGCTTGAAGCGCCGATTCCCGATGCCCCGCCGGTTACGATGATGACCTTGTCGTTCAGTCTATTCGCCACCGTGTTACTCCCATCCGAGTGTATCGCCGGCCATATGACCGCCGTCGATGACGAACTCCGCACCGGTTGAAAAGCTCGAGTCATCCGAGGCAACAAACGCAATCATCGCGGCCACTTCGTCGGCCGTACCGAATCGCTTGATTGCATGCGATGCGACCCAGCTCGATGGCTCGTCCGACTGCCCATCAAAAAATCTCGACACCAGGGGCGTATCGATGGCGCCGGGATGGATGGAATTGCATCGAATGGCGTAGCCGCGCGCCGCGCAGTAAGCAGCCACCTCCTTGGTCAGGGCACGCACGGCGCCCTTCGACGCGTCGTAGGCGATTAGATCCGCGTTTCCGGCCAGACCCGATATGGACGACAAATTGACGATGGCGCCGCCGCGCTCCTTCATGGCGCCCACCGCCGCCTGGCATCCGAAGAACGTGCCGTCCAGGTTGACCGCCAGGGTCGCGTGCCACTCCTCCAGGGTCGCGCTCTCAACGGTATTCGGACGGCGAATGCCGGCACAGTTAACCAGGATGTCCAAGCCGCCATATTTGCGCTGCGCGACGTCCATGACGTCCCGCCAATTTTCTTGGCGGGTGACGTCTAGCGCATGGAATGCCGCAACAGCATCGCCGAGCTCGCCGGCAACTTTAACGCCGGCCGTCTCGTTGATATCCGCGATCACAACCCGCGCACCCTCCGCCGCCAACCGCCTGCAGGTCGCTAAACCGATGCCGGATGAACCGCCGCTGACGATGGCAACGCGGTTCGACAGCCGATCGCTGATCGGCGTGCAGACGGCCGCTTGATTTGGTGTTTGCACTAGCTGACCCCCTTATGTGAGCACGATTGCGGCGCTAATTGGTCAGTCATTGTGACCGGAACGGTAGGTATATGTGACACGGTACCTTGACGGCATTGGATGCGGGTATTTCTTCTCCTAGAACGCCCGTGTTAGACAACTCCATTTCATTTCCAGCCATAACACACTCCCGTTCTCGCGTGTTCGCCACCCGAATGACCTGTTGATCACAGTCTATAGAAGCTCGATGGGCGGGTCAAACGAGAGCACCAATCGTCTGCTCAGGCAGTACTTCCCAAAAGGGACCGATTTATCGGTGCACTCGCAGGCTCATCTGAATAAGGTGGCTCGTCAGCTCAACGAACGGCCGCGCAAAACCCTGGGGTTTGAAACCCCGGCAGAAAGATTTAACGCTTGTGTTGCAGCGACCGGTTGAGGCCGCACCCCAACAACGGACATAGACCCGGCCATGGTCAATGTCCGGTTCTGACCCAGGCTGTTCTCTAACTCGGGGATTGGATGTCAAGCTCTCCGTGATGTGCCTGCCGGGTTCACTGTTCTCTTCGCAGTAGGGGCTGTGCCCTCTGCATGATGGCGTTGGAGGACGTTGGCGGATCAATGTGTGAATCGCGCTTGCCTCGATGAAGCATCGCAAAGCCTGGGTCGATCTCACCGACGCCGCCGTCCCGACAGGGACATCGGTTCCGCCTTAGCGGAATGCTGGGATCCTGGTTGTCTAAGCCGCAGCCTCCTTGGTTGACCAGATGAAGTTGGTTCCGTCGCGCCACATACGATGCAAGATAACGGCCAGCTTGCGTGCCACGGCGACCTTGGCCTTCTTGAAGCCGATCCGTTTGACCAGCCTAAGCCCCCAGGCCTTGAGCCGGCACCACTGCGGCACGCGGGTCAGCAGCACGCCGGCGGCCTCGAAGAGGTAGGTTCGGACCATGGCGTCGCCGCATTTGGAGATCCGCCCGCTCCAATCAACCTCGCCCGAAGCATGGCGGCGCGGCGTCAGTCCGAGGTAGGCGCCAACGCTTCTGGAGCGTCGGAAGCGGCTCGGTTCGTCGATCGTGGCACAGAAGGCCAAGGCATTGATCGGCCCGATCCCCGGCACGGTCATGAGACGACGGCTCTCATCATTGTTCCGGGCCAGGGCCAGCAGCTTGCGGGTGAGGCCGGCGATCTCTCGACGCACAACCTCGCGCACGCCAAGCAGAGGACGAACAGCTTCCTGCAGAAGACCGTATTCGCCAACCAGTTCTTCGGCTCGATGGCGGAAGATATTGCCTCCCACTTTGCCAATCACCAGACTATGGATCTTGAGCAAGCCGCGGATCTGGTTTTCCAGATCACGCTTCACCTTCACCAACTGGGCCCGGCTGTTCAGCACAGCCCGGACCTCATGACATGACAGGCTCTTGACCTGGATCTCCTTGTACCAACCGCACTGCATGATCCGGGCCAGGCCCACGGCATCGTTGCGATCGGACTTGTTGATCTGTAGTGACAAGACGCCCTTGGCATGGCGCGCGTCAATACAGATCACCGGCAAGCCCAGTGCCCGCAGCTCGTGCCAAAGCCAGGTCGTGGTCGGATCCGTCTCGAGACCGATACGCTTTGCGCCCACGGCCTTGGCCTTGATGAACGCGGCAATCGCTTCCGGCTCCGAGATCACCGTGCCTTCAGACACAATCCTGCCGCTGTCATCGACCACGCAGATCGATGTCTCCTTGAGCGACACGTCCATTCCAACATAGAGTTCCATAGCTGCTCTCCTGATTGTTCATCACACTGAAGCTGGCTCAGGCCAGACTTCGCTAGATTACGGAGAGCAGCACCCCGTCTCGACTGGGCACCTCCCAACACCCGAGTTACGCCATGTGTGAAAACGTCGGAGAATCGCTTGAGATGAGACTTAAGCCCGTTCGTTGAATTTTCGATGCAAATGAATTCAATTGCTTAGCAGGCTGCAATTTTTTAGAACTAGGTTTCTTTCTCCGAAAAATAGATTCGAACGACGTTTTCACACAGCCTGGACCAATAGTGGACATTCATGGGAGGCCAGCCTTGCGCAGGCCATCCAGCAGCATTTCCATGTGTTCGGGCTGTTGGAACAGCCAGTTTTCCCCTCCAAACAGCCTATCGATGAAGTTGGGTGCAAACCGCGTCAACTCGTCGAGGTGAGTTTTCATCAACTATTGATTGTCGCTTCGGCCGCATAGGCAATCATCATGGCGCGGTGGATCGGTGCATAGGGATGCGCCTGGATTGCCTTACCGGCCCATTCCTCAAAGCCGGCCGCATCTTTCTCGACGAAGGCCGCCATGGCCAAGGCCAAAGACGAGACACCGGCTAATCGATCTTTCGAACTGCGACGAAGCACCATATGCGTGTGTTTCTTGGCAGTTTCAAACTCGCCCGCACTGGCTTCACCCTGTATTTCCCAAGTGAACCATCCATCTGATGCCGTTTTTATCTGATTCTGTTATAGGATTCAGCAGGTTAGGTCAGGTGTAGGGCGACTGGCATGTGTGACCCGGAGGGCCGGGTAGGCGGGGGCATTGCTGCGCCCCGCCCCCCACAGAGCCGAGCGTGCGCGATTGACGCACTCGGTTCCTCACCTGACAGGTTCGCTCACGACGGGTGTCGATGAGCGCACGAACTGGACCGACGGCAGGGGGTAGCGCTTGAGGATTGTGTTCATCCGGTCCCAGTTCAGGCACCGGCGGCGGCTGCGGCGTAAGAGCCACTTCCGCCAGGTGCGAGCGACCTGGTAGCGGAACCACTCCAGACGTTTGCCGTTGCCCGTCAGACCATAGTAGGCGTTGTGGCCCCGGACCACCCGAACAAGGTAGTCATGCTGCGCCTTGATCGGCAGATGCCGGTGGCTCTTGCACCAGTCGTGTACCGATTTCAGCGCGCGGGCGAAGCGGCCTTTCGCCGTAATCTGGCGAACGACGTCCTTGCCTCGCAGCGACCGCCCCCAGACGTGGGTGAAGCCGAGGAAGTCGAACGTCGTGGCCGATGCCATCCGGTGACGCCCGTAGGGGCGCCTCCGGCGGAAGTCCACATAGCGCGTCTTGGTCTCATGGAGCGTGAGCCCGTATCGACCGAGACGTTTGCCCAGCACGTCAAGCAGACGCTTGCCGCTGTGGCGGTCTTCGAAGGCAACAACAAAGTCATCAGCGAATCTCACCAGCTGGCAGTTGCCGCGCAAGCGCGGCCTCGCCTCGTCCTCGAACCACTTGTCCAGCACATGGTGCAGGAAGATGTTGGAGAGAATCGGCGAGATCACCCCACCCTGGGGTGTGCCAGCGACCGGCCTGTGCACGGTGCCCTCTTCGAGCACCCCCGCTTTCAGCCACTTGTCGATCATGCGCCTTACGACGCCGTCCTTGATCCGCAGGTCGAGGAAGGACCGCAGGTGGGTGTGCGAGATCGAGTCGAAGTACGACTTCACATCCGCATCGATCACCCACCGTTGGCGCTGCTCGATGATGCCCGCCCGAAGGGCCTTGAGGGCATCGTGAGCCGAGCGCCCGGGCCGGAAGCCGTACGAGCACGGTAGAAAGTCCGTCTCGTAGATCGCCTCCAGCAGCATCAGGATCGCCCGCTGCGCCACCTTGTCTTCGAACGTCGGGATGCCCAGTGGGCGTTTCGTGCCGTCCGCCTTGGGGATGTAGTGGCGTCGCACCGGCGGCGCGACGTAGCGGCCCGACTTCATCCGGTCCAGGAGGTCGTTGAGATTGGCCTCAAGGTCCTTCTCGTAGTCGGCCGCCGTCACGCCGTCGATGCCTGTCGCCCCATCCTTGCGCGTCCGGTGGTACGCTTCGTGCATCCACGCGCCGTCGATCAGATGGTGCAGGGACGTGAACACCCGATCCGGATGCTCCCTCGCCTGTTCGGCTATCCACTGCTGTTTCGTGTACGTGTTCATGGAACTCAGGGTTTCCTCCAGCGTTTCCCATCAGTGGTTCTGTACAGATGACGCCCCGCTTCCCTCCAGCGGGTCCCGATGGCCACGGTTCCCCGCCTTCCACAGTACTATCAAGGCGCTACGACTCCCTGCCCCCGCATGGCCTTCGGCTTATTGGTTTCGCCAGCCGGCTCCACGAGCGCCTGCCGGGGTTCGTGTTCGCCATAGGCGCTCCCGCCGCCGTGCAGGCCCGTCGGCAGGCCAGGTCTTGATTGGTCACGCTGGCATTCCCTCTTCCAGCGGTCTTGCCCGTGGGCAAGGACAGGATCTCCCAGGTTCCCTGGTCATCCATCCCGTGGCTTTGCGCCGGTCCACGACCCCGGACGACCCGTTGCGCCTCGCCACTCGCGGCGCTTCCGATGCTGCCCCCACACGCTTAACAATGAAGGCGTCGTCGCTTTACGATTTCGAGGCTTACCCCACCGCTTCATCACCTGCTGTCTACGCTTCACGACGGGCGCTTGCCGCACGCCATGCAAGACTCGCTTCCGGCTGGCGGGCTGCGCCTTTGCCGGGCGGGAGTCGAACCCGCTGGATCACAACGAGAGGTTTCAGTTCATGTCATCCTCCTCTCCAGGGCTTGCCCTGGCGCAATAAGCGTTCGGCCAGGCGGTGATGGGTGATTCCAGTCGAGTTCGGGCCCGCCTATGAAGTGCCAACAAATAGCTGGTAACGGAATTTCACCTCGTTTATGGTCGTGGCCATGGCGGTTTACGACCAGACACCTGGGGCGGCACAGCTGCGGACCGAAGGGGGCGACGGATTGGGTCTGCCGTCCCCGGTTGTGTCCTGCGAGGCGCCTGACTGGCAGTCGCTGTACGAGCAGCAGCGGGTCCGTGCGGATGCATTGCAAGCACGTGTCAAGGAGTTGACCTGGGCGGAGACTTCCGCGCGCTCCCATGCAGGGATGCTGAAGTGGAATCTCGACCGGGCCCGGGGCCAGCTTGCGGCGGCGGACAAGGAGGTGAAGGAGGTCCGCCGGGACGCGCAGCAGAGCCTGTTCTTCAAGTCGCAAGTGGCGCGCCTGGAAGCGCTTCTCGAGGAGGCTGGTGTTGAGACGTCGCGGCGCTCGACGATGATGTCGCTGCGCCAGGACGTCTTTCGGCTGAAGAAGGACCTGAAGGAGGCGACGGCATGGCACAGGGAGGTCGCCTCCCTGAAGCGCGAGACGGTCCGGCAGGGTGAGACGATCAAGGAGTTGCGGGCCCGTTGCGCAGAACAGGAGGCCGACCTTGCCAGGCTGCGCGGGACCCGGGCCACGCTGTCGAAGGCGGCCTTCGGCAGCAAAAGCGAGAAGCAGAAGAAGGAGGGGACCGGGAAGAAGCGCGGCCAGCAACGCGGAGCGTCGGGTCACGGCCGCACCCCGCGCCCCTCACTCCCGGAGAACGAGGAGCGGCATGACCCGCCGGCATCGGAGCGGATGTGCCCGTGTTGCGGCGAGCCATATGTCGCCAACGGCGAGCATGTCTCGTCTGTCCATGAGATCGAGGTCAAGGCCCACACCCGAAAGATCGTTCGTGGGCGCTGGCGGCGGGGCTGTCAGTGTCCGTCGCCGCCTCAGGAGGTGACGGCGCCGCCTCCCTTGCGGCTGTTCCCCCGGACACCCTACGGCATCAGTGTCTGGGAGCGTGTGCTGTACGAGCGCTACGCCTGTTTCAGGCCCCTGCGCCGGGTCTCACGATGGATGGCGGAGCAGGGACTGCCGATGGCGCCGGGGACGATGGCCGGCGCCATGAAGAGCCTTGCACCGATGTTCGCACCCCTGGCTTCAGCCATCCTCGACCATCACAACGACATGACGGTGCGTCACGGCGACGAAACCAGTTGGCGCATCCAGTCTCTCAAGACCTCCGGGCGCTCGCAACGGGCCTGGATGTGGAACTCGGTCAGCGCCGACTCTGTCTTCTTCCACATCGACCCGTCACGCAGCGCCGAGGTGGCAAAGAGGCTGTTCGGCTCCACCAGGGTCACCGTCTTCCTTGTCTGCGACCGCTACAGCGCCTACAGAAAGCTGGCGCGCGAACTCGCCGGCAAGGTGATCTTGTGCCTCTGCTGGACCCACGCCAGGAGAGATGTCATCGAGGCCGCGGCTGGCCAGGAGGGACTGCAAGACTGGTGCACTACATGGCTTGCCAGGATCGCGGTGATCTTCCAGGTGAACACGGTGCGGTTGATGCATTACGACCCCGCACTGGAACGCCAGACATCGATGTTCGACGCACTGCAAGACGCCCTTGCGGCGGCTGTCGAGGCGCTGTTCAGGCAGGCGCAGACGGAACGCGACGCCTTGCCGGAAGGCGCGCGCGAAGCGAAAGTGCTGCGTTCCCTGATCCGCCACCGCGAGGGACTGAGCGTCTTCGTCGACCATCCCCAGGTTCCGATGGACAACTCGGAAGCCGAGCGCCGCTTCCGCGATCCGGTGATCGGGCGTCGGCTGAGCTTCGGGTCCGACAGCGAGGCTGGCGCCGCCTTCACGGCCATCATGTACTCTCTCATCGGCACCCTTGCCATGAACGGCATCGATGTCCGGCGCTGGCTTCATGAGTGGCTTGAAGCCTGTGCCAGGAACCGCGGCAAGGCGCCGGACGACCTTGACCCGTGGCTGCCATGGTCGATGAGCCCGGAGCGCCGGCGGGATCTCATGGAACCGGGGTGACCGTCGCCTGCCGCTATTACGGGCGCGACTTCACCACCGACGAGATGGCGCTGATACGCGCCCTGATCACCACTGAGCCGACCCGTGCGGCCATCGCCCGCGCCTTCTGCCAGCGTACCGACTGGTTCAAGCCCGATGGCGGCCTCAAGTTCATGATGGCCAAGGTCACCATGCTGGCCATGCACAGGGATGGCCTCATCACCCTGCCGCCGCCCAGACAACGACCGAGCCGACGCAAGCCCATCGTCTTCGGACAGGACACCGAACCACCGCTGTTCGCGCCTCCAACCACCCTCGACGAGGCACGGCCTCTCGACGTCTCCATCGTCGTCAGCGGCACCCGGGAAGGAAAGCTGTGGAACGAGTTCGTCGCCCGCTACCACTATCTGGGATACACAACACTGGTCGGCGCCCAGATGCGCTACGCCGTCCACGACCGCAACGGATGGCCCGTCGCCATGCTCGGCTTCTCCACCGCCGCATGGAAACTCGCTCCGCGCGACACCCTCATCGGATGGACACCCGAGGTGCGTCAGAAGAACCTGCCACTCGTCATCGACAACCCGCGCTTCCTCATCCTGCCCTGGATTCGAGTCGACAATCTCGGGTCCCACATCCTCGCCATCATGCGACGACGCCTGCCCGGTGACTGGACCCGGCGCTACAACATCACGCCGGTGCTCATAGAAACGTTCGTTCAGACGCCGCGCTTCACCGGCGCCGTCTACAAGGCGTCAGGATGGATCCATGTCGGAACCACACAGGGCCGCGGGCGCTACGATACCCACAGAAACGCGACAAACCAAAAAAGGACATCTGGCTGAGACCCCTGCGCAAAGACTGGAAACGCATCCTCAACCGGTGATAGATCACTGCAAATCACCGCGTGATAGAACGCTTCGGCTGAAGCTGGAGTTCCACGGCTCGCGGGTCACATCAGACGCCGGTCTGCTCGCCTATCGTGAACTCGACGATGTTTTGGGCCTGACGGCATTGGCGGCTGACGTCCTGGCCGACAGCCGAACGGGCAAGAACGGCTGGCACGGCGTCGTCGGTCTGCTTCGCCAATCCGTCTATGGTCGTCTCGCCGGGTACGAGGACGTGAATGACGCCGACCGGCTGGGGCGCGATCCGGCAATGCGCTGGATCGTGGGAGGCAAGGCCGTTTCGCATGGAGGTGCATCAACCAGCCAGATGGGTCGCTTCGAGACCGAGTTGCTGGCCACCGATGCCAACCTGGCCGCTCTCACCAATCTTTCCGGTATCTGGATCGACCGGGTGCATGATCGCAAGCCGCCGACAGCCATCGTGCTCGACATGGACAGTTCCGTCAGTCCGACCTATGGCGATCAGGAAGGCACCGCCTACAATGGCCATTTCGGCTGCACCTGCTATCACCCGCTGTTCGTGTTCAACCAGGACGGCGATCTGGAGCGGTGTGCGCTCCGCCCCGGCAATGTGCACAGCGCCGATGACTGGCGTGACGTTCTGGAGCCCGTCGTCGCCCGTTTTCGGGATCGCAAGCTGCGACGCTACTTCAGAGGCGATGCCGCCTTCGCCTCACCGGACATCTATGAGTTCCTGGAAGCCGAGGGCTTCAAGTATGCGATCCGGCTTCCCGCCAACAAGGTGCTGCAGGACAGCATTGGCTACCTCTTGAAGCGTCCCGTCGGCCGGCCGCCCACGGACGTGCGCCGCTATCACGCAAACTTCGGCTACAAGGCTGCAAGCTGGACGAAGCGCCGGCGCGTGGTGGCACAGGTCGAGTGGCATCCGGGCGAGCTGTACCCGCGCGTTGGCTTCATCGTGACCAACTTGTCTCGACCCGCCGAGCGCGTCGTCGCCTTCTACAATCAGCGCGGCACGGCGGAACAGCACATCAAGGAAGGCAAGAACGCCATCAAATGGAGCCGGCTATCGTGCCAGAAGTTCCGCAACAACGAGGTTCGGCTCCAGCTTCATGCCCTTGCTTACAACCTCGGCAACTTCATGCGAACCCTCGCACTGCCCGAGGCGGTCGAGCAGTGGTCGCTGACGACGCTCAAGCAGAAGCTCGTCAAGATTGGCGCGAAGATCGTCCACCACGCACGCTACGTCACCTTCCAGATGGCCGAGGTCGCTATCCCCCGTAACCTGTTCGCCGACATCATGTGTCGTATCGACCGGCTCAGACCGACAACGGCGCCAGCATGATCGACGGGACCTCACGCTTCGGGCCCGCCGACAGGACCGGTACGACCAGATCATGGGTAAGCAAGGTCGATTCGCCCCAACAATCGGCCATTCAGCGATCACGACCACTCGCCAGCGGCCAGAAGACGACAGCCGGTTGTGCATCCAGCCATGCCGAGCCAGTATCAACTCGTCGAGAGAGGTTCACTTGGGAAATATCGGTTCACACCACGCCCAGAAATTTGGAACCAAGGTGTCGTTCGGGTTGAGCTCATGGGCCCGCCAAATGTCGCGATTGGCGTCTTGGTATTGGCCGCTACGAAATCGCGCCATCCCAAGGCAATGGAAGGACATGTAGGATTTTCGCAGCTGAGAACAGAATTTCTTGGCCCAATCCTCGGCAAGGCCGGTGGCTGCCAAGTTTACTTAATTCATTTCTATTCGTTAATTCAAATGCTTAGAGATCGAAAAGTGGAATGTATCGACATACCGAATAATTAGGTCAGCTGTCCGGTCAATTACGAATCCCGTAACCAAATGAAATTACCCATAAAAAAACCGTTGCCGGCCGTGGAAGAAGCCGCTACGTTGAAGCTAACCATCAGCAGCGGACGTTCAATCCAGGAGGAAACACCCATGGCAGTCGCACAAAAAGCTGAGGCCGGAGAGAAACCCACCCTGACCGTATTTTCAGGCGCCGCCGGCGACCCGGATCTCGATCCCTGGCCCACCACCTCGGGCGCTGTCAACCAATGCGGCAAGGTGCTGTTCCGCGATCCCAAGAAGCGCTACAGCGTCGGCGTCTGGCAATGCGAACCGTCTAAGTTTATCGCGTCCTATGCCGGCACCGAAAGCGGCCATGTGCTGACCGGCCGCGCGACGCTCACAAACGAGGCGACCGGCGAGTCGATCTCCCTCAAGGCGGGCGATCACTTCTTCATCGAGTTCGCTCAGGAAATCACCTGGGAAGTCCACGAGACCGTCCGCAAGGTCTACGCCATCTACGAGCACGAATACGACGAAGGGCGGATTTACTAGGGGGCTCGCCGGAGCCCTACAGCTTGCCCTCGATGGCGAGGTGAAAAGTGCGAGAGAGGTGTGCCTGGATGACGGGAAATATGGGCAAGAGGCGTTCCAAGTGTGGGCTGATTATCAAAATCAAGCCATTGGACGGCTGCAAAGGGAAGCGAATTCACGTGGCGGTGGGACAGTGGTACGGTTTCCACCAATTTCGATGTCATCTGGGGAATGTCGGTTAAGGTGTATTCTGCGCCGGTTTCAGCACAGAGTCCTTTCGAAATGAGTTCAGCAGCTTCCGAAGCCAAGATTTCCTGCCGCGGCGTCTGGAAGATTTTCGGGCCCCGGGCGGCCGAGGTGAAGGAGTCGCTCGGCGCCGACGCCTCGCGCGCCCAGGTGCTCCACGACAGCCGCCATGTGCTGGCCGTCCGCGACGTCTCGTTCGACGTGCGCGAGGGCGAGACCTTCGTGGTGATGGGGGGCTGTCGGGCAGCGGCAAGTCGACCCTGGTACGGTGCATTTCGCGCCTCGTCGAGCCGACCGCTGGGTCGATCATCGTCAACGGCGAGGACGTGGTCGCCATGGACGACAAGCAACTCATCGAGTTGCGCCGCCACAACATGAGCATGGTGTTCCAGCATTTCGGCCTGTTCCCCCACCGCCGCGTCATCGACAATATCGCCTACGGCCTCGAGGTCCAGGGCGTCGCCAAGACAGCGCGCCTCGCGAAGGCCGGCGAGGTGCTCGAGATGGTCGGCCTCGCGGGCTGGGAGGGCCACTTCCCGCACCAGCTCTCGGGCGGCATGCAGCAGCGCGTTGGCCTCGCCCGGGCGCTCGCGGTGGACCCCGAGATTCTTCTTTTCGACGAGCCCTTCAGCGCCCTCGACCCGCTGATCCGCCGTGATATGCAGGACGAGCTGCTGCGCATCCAGGAGGTCGTCCACAAGACCATGATCTTCATCACCCACGACTTCCTCGAGGCGATCAAGATGGGCGAGCGCATCGCCATCATGAAGGATGGCGAGTTCGTACAGATCGACACGCCCGAGGCGGTCGTCGCCCACCCGGCCGACGACTACGTGCGCGACTTCACCGAGGACGTGCCGCGCTACAAGGTGCTGACCGCGCGCAGCGTCATGAAGGCGGGCGCCGGCGAGAGCACCAACGGCCTGAAGCGTGTCCCGGCGGATATGCGGCTCGACGCGCTGATCCCCCTGACGGCCTCCAGTGACGAGCCGCTCGCCGTGGTCGACGCGGACGGACGGCCGCTGGGAACCATCGACCGCACCGCGGTGATGCTGGCGCTCGGCGGCAATCGGCGACGGCCTGCCGTCGGCCCCAGTTGGCAGCGGCCTGACGGTGCGCAACGAGCTGGTCATCAACAGGACGGCGCACTGGATCACGCTGGGCAGCGCCGCGGCCACGCCGACCGGCGTGCTGGACAGCGAGCAGGCCCTGATCCTCGACGAGAAGGCCGACGACGCGCGGCCCGGCACCGGCTCGATCCGCACTATCACCGACGCCTGCACCGACGTGGCGTCGCCGGCCGTGGTCAGCGCGACCTCGGCCTACGACCCCAACCCGGCGACCGCCGGCTGCGTCGTCAAGTTCGAGCTCTAGGACGCAATACACCGACACCGACCAAAGGGCCGTCCGCCAGCGCGGGCGGCCCTTCGTGCGTCCGGGTGACCGGATTGAGGTGACGGCGCCTATGGGTTTGCCGGCGCCGCCGTGGTACGCTCCATCAATCCCACAAGCCGATTGAGAACCGCCCATGCCGCCGCCGTCACCCGATCAGATCAATTTCGACTTCACCGGCCAGGGCGCCCTGGTTACCGGCGCCGGACGCGGCATCGGCCGCGGCATTGCCGAGGCCTTGGCCGGCTGGGGCGCCCGGGTCGCGGTCACCGACATCGACGGCGATAGCGCCGCCGCCACCATGGCGGCCATCGAAACCGCCGGCGGCGACGGATTCCACCGCGCCCTCGATGTTACCGACGCCGACGCCATGGCCCGGGTGGCGGCGGAATGCGACCGGGCCTTCGATGGCATAGACCTATTGGTCGCCAATGCCGGCGTGCTGTCGATGATACCGGTGGTCGACCTCGATCTCGCTGAATGGCGCCGGGTGCTCGAGGTCAACGCAACCGGCGTGTTCATCGCCGCCCAGGCGGCGGCGCGGCTCATGGTGGCGCGCAACCGGCCGGCCTCGATCGTCTGCACCGCCTCGATCGCGGGCAAGCAGGGGGGCGCCGGCTTCGCCCACTACACCGCGTCGAAGTTCGCCGTTGTCGGCTTTACCCAGTGCCTCGCCATGGAGCTGGCTGAACACCACATTCTGGTCAACGCCATCTGCCCCGGCGTCCTCGAGACCGAGATGATGGCCACCGTGTCGCGCCAGACCAACGTGCCGTTTTCCAAGTGGATCGGCGATCAGCTTATCAAACAACCCCAGGTCCCCGCCGACATCGCCCGCATGGTCGCCTACCTCCACGGTTCGCGGGCCATGACCGGCCAGGCCATCAACGTCGACGGCGGCACCGTGTTTCACTAGTGGATAAAACGGACGACGCGCGCGGGGGGCAGGTGGTGCACCACGAGGCAATCGGCGGGCTCGAGCGCGACGGCGGCGAGCCGATGTGCGCCGATGCGATCCTCCGTCTCTACTCGATGACCAAGCCGATGACCTGCGTCGCGCTGATGGCGCTCTACGAGCAGGGCCACTTCCAGCTCCTTGACCCGGTGTCGAAGTTCATACCCGAGTTCGAGGGTCTGAAGGTCGCGGTCGAAGATGGGTCGGACGTTGCCCTCGTCGACCTCGACGAGCCGGTGACGATCCGCCATCTGCTGACCCACACCGCCGGCCTCACCTATGGCTTCAGGAGTACGGGGCGGTGGAGGAGCGCTACCGGGCGGCGCGGGTGAGCGCGGACCAGCCGCTCGCCGACCTCGAGGCCGGCGAGAACGGGCGTATCGCCGGGCCCACGAACAGCCTCGAGTCGTCGCCGCACCAGGTGCTGCGCTGCGGCCATGGCCTGGTCTCGACCGCCATGGACTACCTGCGCTTCTGCTCGATGATGCTGAACGGCGGCGAACTCGAGGGCCAGCGTATCCTCGGACGAAAGACGGTGGAGCTTATGACCACCAACCACATCGCGCCGGCGCTGCTGCCGCTCGAGGAAGGCGGTCTCGACAAATCGGGCTTCGGCTTCGGCGTGCTGATGGACGTGGGACAAAGCGGCACCATCGGCTCGAACGGCGAGTACTATTGGAGCGGCGCTGCCTCGACCTCCTTCTGGGTGGATCCGAGCGAGCAGTTCATCGGCATTCAGCTCACTCAGTTCCAGCCCATGAGCAACTTCCCGAACGCCGAGGACTTCAAGGTCGCCGCCTACCAGGCGATCGTCGACTAGAGCGTTGCGCGGTGACCGGACCATTGGACTACATAAGAGGGAGATGAAACATGGCGTATCTCGACGCCGTCGTCGTCGGCGCCGGGTTCTCCGGCCTCTACATGATGCACCGGCTGCGCCAGCGCGGGCTTTCGGTGCAGGGCTTCGAGGCGTGCACGGACGTCGGCGGCACCTGGTACTGGAATCGCTATCCGGGCGCCCGCTGCGACAGCGAGAGCTTGAGCTACTCCTACTCCTTCCTGCCGGATCTCGATCAGGCCTGGCACTGGCCGGAGCGCTACTCGGCGCAGCCCGAGGTCTTGAAGTACATCGAACACGTCGCCACCACCCTGGAGCTACGCAAGTACTTCCGCTTCGACACGCGGGTGAAGAGCGCATTTTTCGATGCGGCGAGCAATCTGTGGACTATCGGCACCGAGCCCGGCGATCGGGTCACCGCGCGTTTCCTGATTATGGCGACCGGTTGCCTCTCGAAGCCCAACTGGCCCGCGATCGACGGCATCGAGAGCTTTCGCGGCGATCGATTCCACACCGGTCTGTGGCCCCACTCGGGCGTCGATTTCTCCGGCAAGCGGGTCGCGGTCATCGGCACCGGCTCGACCGGCATCCAGTCGATTCCGAAGATCGCCCAACAGGCCGACCAGCTCTTCGTATTCCAGCGTACCGCCAACCACTGCGTGCCGGCGCACAATGGACCGATGGACCTACAAGCCGAGCGGACCTATAAGGCCCGCTACGGGGAGATGCGCGAAAAGGCTCGCCACTCCATCTCCGGCGACGTTTTTCCTGAGGCTCATACCGCAATCATGGACCTCGACGACGACGCGCTGGAGCGGGAGCTCGACCACTCCTGGGCCCAGGGCGGCTTCTACATCCTGTATCAGTACACCGATCTCATGACCAGCCACGAGGCCAACGAACGGGTCTCTGAGTATTCCCGAAATCACATCCGCGGCCGGGTGAAGGACGACAAAGTCGCGGAGTTCCTCTGCGCCAACGACCATCCTTTCGCGACCAAACGGCTCTGCGCCGACTCCTTCTACTTCGAGACCTTCAACGAGGCGCACGTCCACCTGGTCGATCTGCGAGCGACGCCGATCCGTGCCATAGACAAGCGGGGCGTGGCGACGAGCGAGCGGCATTACGAGGTCGATGCGATCGTCTTCGCCACCGGCTACGACGCCATGACGGGCGCGCTGAGCGCGGTCGACATCCGAGGCCGTAACAGCGCGTCGTTGCGCGATGTCTGGAGAGACGGTCCCGTGAACTACCTGGGTCTGGGCGTCGCCGGATTCCCCAACCTGTTCACGGTCACGGGTCCCGGTAGCCCCTCGGTGCTCACCAACATGGTGAGCGCGATCGAGCAGCACGTGGAGTGGATTGACGGTTGCCTGACCTGGATGGAGCAGCGCGGCGCGTCCCGGATCGAGGCGACCGGCGAGGCCCAGGCGAGATGGGTCGATTACGTCAATCAATCGGCCGACGCCACGCTCTTCCCCCAGGCCGACTCCTGGTACGTCGGCGCCAACATCCCCGGCAAGGCACGGGTCTTTATGCCCTATGTCAACGGATTCAATGTCTACCGCGACGAGTGCGATGCGGTGGCCGATGACGGATACGCCGGATTCGAGGTGACCTGACCTTAAGGACTCATCGAAAATGCCTGCCACGCCAATTCACAAGCAAAGGTCCAGAGGGTTTTGTCAGACTAACACCGATTAGGTTGAAAATGTGATTCTAGGCGGTCTACGAACCGCGCAGAAAACCAGCGAATACCCGCAACCATTAGGCGAGTGAAAAATGCCTGGAGTTTTAGTCTGACAGTGCCCCAAATTGGAAGACGACGAAGACAGCAGTCATAGGGAGGAGGCCTGATGTCGATAGAGTCCCTGTCTCGCAGCCTGGTGAAACGGTTGCTAGGACGGCGCGATGTGGTCAAGGGCGCATCGCCTATACTGCCCACAAAGCCACCTTCGAGGGGGTTGCGTCGGGCGATTCAGAGCGCGCTATGGCCGAACACCTTGGGTCGTGTCCCGGTTGGTGGTGTAGGAGTTCTCAGCGTGTTGGAAGTTGTGGGTAACCGGCTCGCCGCAGCGACCGCCAGGAGTCTGGCGGCGGCGAGCCGGTTATCCACAACACGGCCATCGCGGTTCCGGTTCAGGGTTGGGTGTTGATGACATCACCAACCTGAGGAGGAACCACGATGACCGATGACATGATGACCCTGCGCGGACTGTTGGAAAAGAGCTCAGATGCGGGTCTTCTGCGCGAGATGATCGGCCTTTCGGCTCAGCGCCTGATGGAGCTGGAGGTCGAGGGCCTGACCGGTACCGGTCACGGCGAACGCTCGCCGGATCGGATCGCTCACCGCAACGGCTACCGCGACCGGTATTGGCAGACCCGTGCCGGCACGGTCGATCTGAGGATCCCCAAGCTGCGGAAGGGAAGTTACTTCCCTGGTTTTCTGGAGCCGCGGCGGATGGCGGAGAAGGCGCTGACAGCGGTGATCCAGGAGACCTACATCCAGGGCGTGTCGACCCGCTCGGTTGACGACCTGATTCAGGCCATGGGCATGTCGGGCATCTCCAAGGGGGCTGTCACACCTACCGGGAGGGCGCGATTCCTGACCGCCGTGAATGTGCGTTTGTAAGGCCATGACGGAAGCGTGAACACCGCCGCCGCAACGCCACCACCGGCCCTTGCCGTGCGGCTCGCGTCCAATCGAAGTCGCACCTGACGCTCGACCCTGCGAGCCAGATCACGCGGTACCGGTTCGCCATCGGATCGGAGGCCGTGCCTCTTCGAAGATCCGCTCGAGAAGTCTGGTGCGAATCGCGAGAGCATCCTTGCTGCCCCGCCAGCGGTGCATCGGACCAATCGATGAATTCGACGGTCAATTCAACCGGATCAACAAGTGATCGACGATGTCCCTGCCATTGGGCCGGGAAACAGGATCCTGCAGGCATTGCATCCTGCTCCCGGGTGCCCGTTCCTATGCCACCCGGAATCAACCGCTATCGTTCAGAAACGCCTCAGCAGGCGCTGGAGATAGTTCTGCTCCTCTTGGGGCCTGTGCTGCTCTGCGGCACGCCTGTTGAGTTCGTCGAGGATTTGGCGGGCGCGGATGATGGCTCCCTTGTCGGGAATGTTGATGTCCGAGTTATCGGAACCGATCGCATCACCGAGGCTGCGGCCGATCGGATCCCTGGGTGCAGAGAAGAAACCCTGGGCATTGCCCGAGGCGCTTTGCCCGAGAAGTTCGAGGATCTGGGACATCATGTCGTCGGCGCCTCCCCTGAGGAAGTCGATGGCCTCCGTCTGATGGTCGACCGCATGTCCCGGGCGGTCGGCCTCGAGTTGCCGGACCGCACGACCCATCGAACGGTTGGCCCGGGTATACTGGCGGGGAGCGTCATAGCCGAACTGTTCCATCCGCTCCATGAAGCCCTGGAGGATCGACTGGACCTCACCCTGGCGCTCGGCCTGAGGCGATGTGTCGATCTTTCCGTCCTCGTTTTCCCTAAGGATCCTGTAGCTCTCGTCGAGCAGCACCTGCTGATCGGTAATGAGCCGGCGGATCGTCTGGATCATCTCCACCGCCTCCGCAGAGGAACTGCCGGACAGATCGGAGAGGTTGCCCATGGAAATATTCTCCATGATCTCCTGCAGCCGGGTAAGCAAGGACTGGGCCTGGAGGCGTGAACCGGTACGCACCAGCTCCGTGATCCTGTCGACGAGATCGGTCAGCTCGCGGCTGCCGACGGCCTTGAGCGCCTCGGTTGGATCGAACAGATCTCCAGGATCCGAGCGCAGCCTGTTCGAAAGAGCCCGCATGTATTCGTCCATGGCGTTGCGCAGCTCCATGAGAAGGCGTTCGATCTCGGCATCCGACGCACCTTCAGCAAGCGCCTCGAGGATCCGTTCCTGCAGCTCACGCACACGCTGTTCGGCGAACGCGAGCGGCCCCTCCTCGACGGCAAGAGCCGTTTCCCACATGAGTCCGATCACGGCATCGGGTGTCGAGTCGGCATCGGCGCTGTAGTCGAGCCTCAGGGCAGCGGTGACGAGCGCAAGGTGGACGCCGAATTCACCAAGATAGGCTTCCGGATCCTTGGAAAGCCCTGCCAGCACCGAAGCCGTCTCATCAGCAAGGTTCCTGTCGCCTACGAGGGCCTTTCGTTGCTTCGCCAACTCCCTGGCAACGGGATGATAGAAGTATCTTTCCGGCAGCGCGAAGGCATGGGAGCCGCTCACGGTTTCCTGGCCGATCACATCGGTTGCGACGAGAACGAGCTCCACGTCCAGTCCGGCCCATGGATGGGCCATCAGATTGTAGAAGACCGGACCCGACATGGTCCGGATGCCGGTCTGGGCGAGAGGGACCGAAACCAGGAAAACGTCTTCGGGATCGCCGCCGACGCGGCGCATCTCGCCCCTTATGTTCTCGAGGCCATAGTCATCCCTGGCAGCGACATCGAGACGCAGTCCGGTTCTCAGCGTCTCGGAAGGTTCCGATGTCAGGATAATCTCGGGTGGTCTGTCGGCAATGATGTCGATCGCCCGTTCGGCCATCACGACATCGGACTGGCTGATAGAGAACCGCGTACCGCTGTCGAGCACACGGGATATCTCCCAGCTTCCCGCCCCTGCGCTATCGAAGAGCGTTGCAACATCATCGACCGTCAGAACAGGTGCGTCGGAGCCGCCACGGACCTGCACCACCAGGTCGCTGCCAGCCGGAACCGGTATGGGTCCAGCCGTTTCTTCCCTGTCCTCGCTGCCATGATCGAACCAGATCGGCGCGACACCCGTATAGGAAGGCGGTGTGATCCAGAGTGTCAATTCACCGGTTCCGCCGGCATCCCCGAGCGTGGAGAACCCTGGCTGCACCAGTGCAGTGAAGTTGGCCCTAGCCTCTGGCCAGCCGGCAACGGCACCCCAGGCCAGCACAAGCAAGGCGAGGAATCGCAGCCCGAAGCGGTCGTGCGAGACCACGTCGGACAGGGGCCAGCCGACCTTCATCCGGCGTATGCGCTCGGCCATGCGCTGCCGGTGCATTTCAAACAGAGCCAGGCTTGCCTCGTCCTGACGGTCGCCCGCGTATGCGTCCTCGAGAGCCACCAGAGGTCTGTGATCGAGGCCACTCTTCCTCTCGAGCCGGCGCAGCACCTCTTCTTCCCGGGGCTGGCTGAGGCCCCTGAAATCTCTCCAGAGAACAAGCGGCGTTACCACGACGAAGAAGGCCAGGGAGAGGACATGGAGGATCCCGGGGAGCCATGTCCACAAGCCGAGGAAGGCAAGACCGAGAAAGAGGATGAAGAGCGACGCGCCGCGCCACAGGCGCAGGACAAGGTCTTCCCAGATGAGCGCCATCCGGGCGAGCGCGATACGCCTCGACAGGAATTTAGACCTGGGTTTGCGCTCGGAAAAGCCTGTCATCTCGCATCCCTACCCGGTGGCATCCGGCCGATGCATTGCCATTACCAGACCGGCATGAACTCCAGAGCCATCATCTCGTCATGCCCGGGCCTTCTGCGGACCACGATGTGGCGTTTCTGCCTTACCATCACTTCCGGCACCAGCGGTCGTCCATTGTAACCCGATGCCATGACGGCGCCATAGGCCCCTGCCTGACCGATCGCCAGAAGATCGCCTGCCTCGAGTCGGGGCAGCGGAGCACTGTGGGCAAGAATATCACCCGATTCGCAGACAGGCCCTGCCACAACCGAATCGAGAAGCGGCCCGGACGCCTCCTCGATCGGCCACACAGGATGGTGGGCACTGTAGAGTGCGGGCCTTATGAGATCGTTCATCGCCGCATCGACGATGACGATGCGTTTATCTCCTGCTTGCTTGATCGTGTTGACTTCGGTCACCAGCATTCCGGCGGAAGCAACCAGCCACCTGCCGGGCTCAATGACCAGCTCCGCATCCGTCCTGTCACCGATTTCCTTGAGCAGACCGGCATACTCGACAAGGGCGATCTCCTCTTCGCCGTCATGGTAGGCGATGCCCAACCCACCGCCAAGGTCGAGCCGCTCGACCCGCAGATCGGATCCTTCGAGTTCGGTGGCAAGGTCCAGCAACCTTTCGAATGCCGTCCGGTACGCACCGACGTCATGAATCTGGGAACCGATGTGAACCGCCAACCCGACAGGCAAGGTGTACGGGTGAGCCGCCGCCTTCCGGTAGAGCCGCTTGATGGTCTCGGCGGTCAGGCCGAACTTGTCGGTCTTTCGTCCGGTACTGATTTTCTCGTGTCCGCCGGCACCGACATCGGGATTGAACCTGAAGGCGATTGGTGCTTCCCGTTCCAGTCCGTCGCTGATCTCGCTGATGCGCTCGAACTCGTCCTCGCTCTCGACATTGATCTGCTGAACATGGCAGGAAAGAGCGAAGCTGATCTCGTCGAAGGACTTGCCGACGCCGGAAAAGACAATGCCATCGGCATCGATACCCGCGGCAAGGCACCGGTGTATCTCTCCTTCGGAGACCACATCGGCACCTGCCCCGAGCTTGCCGAACAGATTGATGACGGCAAGGTTGCTGTTCGCCTTGACCGAATAGAAGATCCGGGCATGGCTGGGGGCCACGGCTTGCGCGAGGGTCCGGTAGCGCCGGCACAGCGCTGTCGCGCTGTAGCAATAGAAGGGAGTACCGATCGTGTCGGCAAGAACGGCCAGATCCACATCCTCGGCATGGAGCTGGCCCTTGCGGTAGGCAAATCCGTTCAACTGTCCCCTGGCTCCTCTTCGGCGCCCGGGGGAGTCAATTCGCCCTTGCGTCCGCACCCAACCAGCAAGGCTGCAAGAACAAGCATCAGGGCAACTCGCCTCGTCATTTCAGATACCTCCTGCGTGCTACGTTCACGGCTTCGGCCACCCTTTCCGGCGCAGTGCCACCATAGCTCGAACGGCTGGCAACCGAAGCCTCCACGGTGAGAACATCATAGACGGATGCGTCGATGCGTCGGTCCGCCTCCTGCATCTCGTCGAGTGAAAGCTCGGCAAGGTCGCACCCCCGGTCCTCGGCAAGTCCCACGAGACGGCCAGTAACATGATGTGCCTCCCGGAACGGGAGTCCCTTTTCACGGACCAACCAGTCCGCAAAGTCGGTTGCCGTCAGGAAACCCCGGGCGGTGAGCGCGCGCATGGCTTCCTGATCGGCGACCATGTCCCTTGCCATCGCCGCAGTGGCCGGAATGACGAGCATCAGCGTTTCGGCGGCGTCGAATACGGGTTCCTTGTCCTCCTGCATGTCCTTGCCGTAGGTCATCGGTAGGGCCTTGAGGGTCGTGATCAGCGCCACAAGGGCTCCTGTCAGGCGCCCCGCCTTGCCGCGAACCAGTTCGGCGGCATCCGCGTTGCGCTTCTGCGGCATGATCGACGATCCTGTGGTCAGGCCGTCGGGAAGCCGCACGAAGGCGTAGTTCGGACTGGTCCACAGGATGAGTTCCTCAGCCAGCCGCGAAAGATGGACGCCGATGATGGCTCCCGCCGCAAGAAACTCGAGACAGAAATCACGGTCGGAAACCGCATCCATGGAGTTGGTGGCAGGCCGGTCGAAACCCAGTTCGGCAGCGGTGGCGTCCCGGTCGACTGGAAAGGATGTCCCGGCGAGAGCGGCAGCGCCCAAAGGCGATTCGTTCATCCGTCGCCGGCAGTCCTGAAGCCTGCCGCGATCCCGGCCGAACATCTCGACATAGGCCAGCATGTGGTGGCCGAAGGTCACGGGCTGGGCCGGCTGCTGGTGGGTGAAACCCGGCATGATGGTAGCAGCATGCTCTGCGGCCTGACCGATGAGCGCTGCCTGAAGATCGGCGAGAACGTCATCGAGCGCATCGAGGGTATCGCGCAGCCACAGGCGCAGATCGGTCGCCACCTGATCGTTTCTCGAACGCGCGGTGTGAAGGCGTGCCGCCGGCGCTCCGATGAGTTTCCCCAACCGCGCCTCGATGTTCATGTGAACATCCTCGAGCGAAGGATCCCATTTCAGCGTGCCGGCCTCGACCTCGAGAGCTATGCGATCGAGGCCTTCCTGGATGGCATCGTTGTCCTCGGCCGATATGATGCCCCTGGCTGCAAGCATGGCGGCATGGGCCTTCGAACCCCTGACATCGTAGGGTGCCAGGCGGTAGTCGAAATCCACGGAGGCGTTGATGCGCTTCATGATTTCGGACGGCCCCTCCCGGAAGCGCCCTCCCCAGATCGGGTTGTTCTGGTTCTTCGATGATGTCATGACGGCGGCTTACAACATGTTGAGACAGTTGCAAATGGCGGTCATCGCAATCGGCATGGAACACCGCCGCCTTTCCGGCATGCCCGTACCCGTGTGCGGAGCCTCAAAACCCTTCATGCCGTTATCAGCCATTCGGTCAGAAACGGAACGCTCGACGATTGCGAAGTCGCTTCTTCTCGAACCCGGTACCCCCTCGCCGTTCGGAGTGTCCAACCACCCGGAAGACCGGCGTCCTGGAAACGAATGCATCCCCCGACCATGACCGCCACGGTATCCTCTCCGCACGGCCTGCTGTTCCTGACGGGCCGCATCTTCGTTCCCTTTGCAGCCGGGTACTTCGTTTCCTACCTCTTCAGGACCGTGAATGCCGTGCTCGGACCGGTCCTGATCGAGGAACTGGCCATCGATGCGGCAGCCATCGGTCTGATGACCGGCGCCTTCTTCTTCGCCTTTGCCGGCGTGCAGATACCTCTGGGCATGGCGCTTGACAGGTTCGGACCGCGCCGGACCCATGCCGTTCTGCTCGTGACCGCGGCATTCGGCGCCCTGCTCTTCAGCCAGGGTGAAAGCACGACGTTTCTGACGCTGGCACGTGCTGTCATCGGCGCCGGCATGGCAGGAGGACTGCTTGCCGCCATGAAGATGTTCGCGCTCTGGTTCCCCAAGCAGAAGCTTCCTCTGGTCAACGGTCTCATCCTTGCGGCCGGAGGCGCCGGCGCCATGGCTGCATCCTCTCCTGTCCACGCCATGATCGAACTGATCGGCTGGCGGCATCTCTTCATCCTGTTCGCCACCCTCACCCTTGCCGTTGCCGCCATGATCTGGCTGGTCGTTCCGGAGCGTCGTGCAACAGGCGCGCCGGTGACGCTCGCAGAACAGTTGCACGGGCTCGCCGTGATCCTGCGTTCCGGGACCTTCTGGTCCGTGGCTCCCCTGGTCATGACCGCCCAGGCGGCCTGGCTGTCGACACAGGCCCTGTGGTTCGGACCCTGGCTCAAGGATATCGCAGGCCTTGGCGCAGCCGAAGCTGCGGATACCCTGTTCACTGCCGGCCTCGCCATGATCGTAGGCTACGCCTTTCTCGGCTGGCTCGCCGAGCGCCTCAGCCGCATCGGTGTTCCCATCCGCATCGTCGCCGGCGTGGTCACGCTCGTCTTCATCATCGTGCAGGGACTGCTGGCGATCGGTGCGGACCTGCCTGCGTGGGTCCTTACTTCGGCATTTGCCGCGACCGGCAGTGCCGCCATCATCTTCTACGCCGACATGACCCAGAGATTTCCCGTTGCCATGGCGGGCCGGGTGAACACCACTCTGGCACTCTTCACCTTCGCGCTGGGCGGCCTTCTCCAGGTTTCCGTCGGCGTCGTGCTGAACCTCTTTGCGGAAGCGGACGGCAGCTACTCCGAGACCGGCTATCTCGTCGCCTTCGGCGGTTGGGCGCTCCTTCAGGCGCTCTGCTTCGTGTGGTTTCTTCTCCGGCGCAACAGCTGACGTGCTCAGCACCGGGGACCGACGATCCAAGTCGGGCCATCCCGCAGGCGGGCATTGTCGAGTTGCCGGAGGCCATTGGCTTCAATGATTCTCAGCAGCGATTCGACATAGGCGCGGCGGCCTTCCGAGTAGTTCTCCAGATGCTCGGCGAGCACGGGACCCGGGATAACGTCACTCCCTTGCGATGCCCGTACCAGGCGCATCTCGTCGTAGGCCGGATGCGAATTGAGATTGAAGAGATAGGCTTCGACCGAGTCCAGAAGCGCGTCGAACCTTCGGATTCCATAGGTGCCCAGTTCGGCCTTCGGTTCCTCGGGTGTCATGCCGCTTTCGTTCCAGACCACCTGGCCGAACAACGCTTTGCCTTCGAGCGCGAAACGCGACGTTCCCCAGCCGCTCTCCATTGCACCCTGGGCAAGGGCCAGCGACAGGGGAACACTGTCGACCCTGCGCAGGAGTTCCCGCAGATGGTCCGACGTCATTTGTGTCGTCTCATCATCTATCACGCCGTAACGCAGAGCGAGGTCCCTCACCCGTGCACCCGCCACCCTTGCGCGCACCTTCCTGATGCCGGCAACCATCCTGCGATCTTCAAGAACAGCTTCGTTCGCCATCAGCACGAGAGGTGCCGTCGTCATCAGGAACATCGACTTCCTGAAGCCGATGGAAACGTCATCGCTGGCAAGCGGACACCAGCGGGCCGGGCTGCACGTGAACGCGATTCGGGGGATTTCACCCGCCATCCAAGTGTCAGTCTGATAATCCAGACGATCAAGGAAATCGAGGATATCCTGGCAATCGGAGACATCCACCACCCGCCTGTCATCCCGTGTCACGAACCAGGCAACGAGAACGACACAGATGATGCCTGCGAGACAGACCGCAAACATTGATCTGCGCCTGACAGACTGACAACGCACCTTGCATGCCTTTGTTATTGCACTATAAATGTTCGGCAAAGCACTCTTGCGGATGAACCCGGACCGTAGGCTTCCGCCCTTGATCTGTCAAACCGGCGGGGCACCGACCGTGTCGTACATCGTCAGCCGCGACCGGTATGCATGGTCGTCATCATGCCGTATGGCCTTCCATGTCGGCGAAGGCCGCAGCCCCTTTTCCGGTGCAGCTTGCAAGCCGAGCCGGGTGGACAGGCTACGTACTGATGCGCTGATTCCAGGCGTTACCTGGTCGGCACCGGTTCGTCGCCGGTATAGTCGTAAAATCCCTTGCTCGTCTTGCGGCCGAGCCAGCCGGCCTCGACATACTTGGCGAGCAACGGGCATGGCCGATACTTGGTGTCCGCGAGGCCGTCGTAGAGCACCTGCATGACGGAATAGCAGACATCGAGGCCGATGAAGTCCGCGAGCTCGAGGGGGCCCATGGGATGGTTGGCGCCGAGCTTCATGGCGGTATCGATCGATTCGACGGTGCCGACGCCCTCATAGAGCGCATAGACCGCTTCGTTGATCATCGGCAGGAGGATACGGTTGACAATGAAGCCGGGAAAATCCTCGGCATTGGCCGGCACCTTCTCCAGCTTCAGTGTCAGTTCGCGGACGGTCGCGAAGGTCTGGACATCGGTTGCCAGACCACGGATCAGTTCCACCAGCTTCATCATCGGCACCGGGTTCATGAAGTGCATGCCCATGAACTTCTCGGGCCGATCCGTCCCTGCTGCAAGGCGCGTGACCGGGATCGATGACGTGTTGGTGCAAATGATGGCGTCGGCCTTCAGACTCGACGTCAGTTCCGCGAGGATCGCCTTCTTGATCTTCTCGTCCTCGGTGGCGGCCTCGATGACACAATCGCAGTCGGCAAGATCACTGTAGGCGTCGACAACGGTGATGCGGGCAAGCGCTGCCTCCATCCGGTCGCTGTCGATGATATTCCTGCGAAGCTGGCGCTCCATGTTGTTGCGGACTATCTCGATGCCAGCTTCCGCAATGGCGCGCTCGGTATCGACAATCAGGATATCGTAACCCGCCAGAGCACAGACGTGGGCGATGCCCGATCCCATCTGGCCAGCGCCAATAACGCCTATGGTCCTGATTTCCATGCGAGAAACCTTCCTGTGCCTGACCCGTCGTCAACGTGGCTGGATGCCCCGGCTTTGAAGTTCGTTCTTGAGTTCGGGAACGGCATCGAAAAGGTCCGCAACCAGACCGAAATCGGCGACCTGGAAGATCGGTGCCTCCTCGTCCTTGTTGATGCAGGCGATCACCTTGCTGTCCTTCATGCCGGCGAGATGCTGGATGGCACCCGATATTCCGACCGCGATGTAGAGTTCCGGCGCCACGACCTTGCCGGTCTGGCCTACCTGGTAATCGTTCGGCACATAACCGGCATCAACCGCGGCACGGCTGGCACCGACCGCGGCACCAAGGATGTCGGCCACCTCCTCGAGCATGGCGAAATTGTCGCCTGACTTCATGCCGCGTCCACCGGAAATCACGACGCGCGCCGTGGTGAGCTCCGGGCGTTCACTGCCTGAAAGCGCGGCACCCTCGAATTTGGAGAGACCTGCGTCGACGGCACCCGATATCTCCTCGATGGAAGCCGATCCACCTTCTTCCGCCGCGGCATCGAAGGTCGTCGTGCGCACCGTGACCAGCTTGATGTCATCAATGGACCGGACGGTCGCCATCGCGTTGCCGGCGTAGATCGGGCGCACGAACGTATCCTCGGACACCACGCCGGTAATGTCGGAGACCTGCTGTTTGTCGAGAAGTGCCGCGGCACGCGGCATGATGTTCTTGCCGGTGGTCGTTGCCGCTGCAACGACGTGGCTGTAGCCCGGCGCAAGCTCCGCGATCAGCGGCGCGACATTCTCCGCCAACTGCGCCTCAAGTGCGGCATCGTCTGCAACGAGGACCTTTTCGACACCGGCCACCGCGGCGCCGGCCTGGGCAACCGCACTGCAACCGCTTCCTGCCACCAACAGGGTCACACTGCCTCCCATCTCGATAGCGGCGGTGACGGCACTCAGAGTCGCGGCAGAAAGTTCCTGATTGTCGTGTTCCGCATAAACCAAAATTGCCATGTCAGATCGCTCCGGCATCGATTTGCAGCTTGTCCACCAGTTCGGAAACCGAACCAACCTTGATCCCGCTCTTGCGTTTGGGCGGCTCTTCGACGTTGATCACGTTCAGGCGGGGCGTGACATCGACACCGAGTTCGTCCGGCGTCCGCTTCGCGATCTCCTTCTTGCGCGCCTTCATGATGTTGGGGAGCGAGGCATACCGCGGATCGTTGAGGCGCAGATCCACCGTGATGATCGCCGGCAGCGTGAGGCTGACCGATTCGAGACCGCCATCCACCTCGCGCACGACCTTGAGGGAACCGTTCGCCGCCTCGACCTTCGAAACAAACGTGCCCTGGGCCCAGCCCAGCAGCCCGGCAAGCATCTGGCCGGTCTGGTTGGCATCATCGTCGATCGCCTGCTTGCCGAGAATGACGATATCGGGCTTCTCTTCCTCCACGACCCTGGCAATCATCTTGGCCACGGCAAGCGGCTCGAGCTCGCCCTCATGAACGACATGGATGGCCTTGTCGGCACCCATGGCAAGCGCGGTGCGCAGGGTCTCCTGACTCTGGGTCGGTCCCAGCGATATCGCGAGCACCTCGGTGGCGGTTCCCGCCTCCTTCATGCGTACCGCCTCCTCGACGGCGATCTCGTCGAAGGGATTCATCGACATCTTCACGTTGGCGAGATCGACGCCGGACCTGTCCGCCTTGACGCGAACCTTCACGTTGTAGTCAATAACCCGCTTGACCGGGACGAGCACTTTCATGGCTTGCGTTTCCAAGCGCTTGTTGTGGCAGGAATAGTCGGAATCCGCAGCAGCTTTTCGCAGGCGCACAATATGACCGCACTGCGACGGGTGTCAACGGACGAAGCGGCCCCGGTACTCACTGCTTCTGCGTGGCACCCGGGGTCCAAAGAACATCGGCACGACCGCTGTCATTGAGATGGCGCGCCATCACGAAAAGGTGGTCGGAGAGACGATTGGCGTATTCGAGGGCCGCCGGATTGGTCGTCTCCTCCAGGGCGAGTGCGGCGATCAGCCGTTCGGCTCGGCGGACAACCGTGCGCGCCAGATGAAGATGCGCCGATACCTCGGATCCCCCCGGAAGGATGAACGACCTCAGGGGTTCGAGCGCCGTGTTCATGGCATCGATCTCGCTCTCGAGGCGCGCGACCTGCTCGGGCGTCACGCGAAGCGCTCCGGAGGCCCGGCGGCCTTCATGGGGCGTGCAGAGATCGGCCCCCAGATCGAAGAGATCGTTCTGGATGCGTGCCAGCATGGCGTCACTCTGTCCGGAGGCGTGGAGCCTTGCCAGGCCGACCACGGAATTCGCCTCGTCGACGGTTCCGTAGGCCTCGACCCTGAGGGCGTGCTTCGGCACGCGGCTTCCGTCGCCAAGCGAGGTCTCGCCCCTGTCTCCGCCCCGCGTGTAGATCTTGTCGAGCTTGACGATCGTTCTATTCCCCCTGCATCACCAGGAACATGATGGCCAGAAGGACGAGGGCTGCGAGCTGAAAACCCACACGGAACCGCATGATCCTGTTGCCGTGGCGACGGTTGAATTCGCCGCCTCCTGCAAAGCCGCCGATCCCGATGAAGAGGACTACAAGCGTGAAGAAGACGCACACCAGGACCGCGATCTTCAACCAGTCCATGTCGAGTGCTTCCATGCCGGATGGTCTGTGGATTCAACCTATACCACGTTTGAGGCCCTCAAGATTGCATCAGTTCGCCGAGGCGAGGAGCCTCCTTGCGATCACCTGTGCCTGGATTTCCGCAGCGCCTTCGAAGATGTTGAGGATGCGGGCATCGCACAGCAGCCGGCTGACCTCGAATTCAAGGGCATATCCGTTGCCGCCGTGGACCTGGAGAGCATTGTCGGCATTGGACCAGGCCACCCGGGCGCTCAGGAGCTTGGCCATGCCCGCCTCGAGATCGCAGCGGTGTCCGGAATCCTTCCTGCGCGCCGCGTACCAGCACAGCTGCCGGGAGACCATCGTTTCGACCGCCATCCAGGCAAGCTTGTTCGCCACGCGGGGGAACTCGATGATGGCGCGGCCGAACTGACGGCGTTCAAGGGCATAGGCGAGGCCCTGCTCAAGGGCCGCCTGGGCAACGCCCGTCGCACGGGCCGCAGTCTGGATCCGCGCCGATTCGAAGGTCGCCATGAGCTGTTTGAAACCCCTGCCCTCCTCGCCTCCGAGCAGATTCGCGGCCGGCACCTCGAAACGGTCAAATCCGATCTCGTATTCCTTCATCCCGCGATAACCCAGAACGCCGATCTCGCCGCCCGACATGCCGGGCGCCGGAAACGGTTCTTCGTCGTCACCCCGGGGCTTCTCGGCAAGGAACATGCTGAGGCCGCGGTAGCCGGATTCGTCCGGATCGGTGCGTGCCAGCAGTGTCATCAGATCGGCACGCGCAGCATGGGTGATCCACGTCTTGTTGCCGGTGATGCGGTAGACGTCCTGTTCGCGCACCGCGCGGGTCTTCAGGCTGCCGAGATCCGAACCCGTGCCCGGTTCCGTGAACACGGCCGTCGGGATCGTCCCCCCGGAGATGATCCCCGGAAGCCATCGTTGCTTCTGTTCGGGCGTCCCGCTGGTGATGATGAGCTCCGCCGCGATTTCGGTGCGCGTACCCAGTGAACCCACGCCGATGTATCCGCGCGAGAGTTCCTCGGTCACGACGCACATCGCGACCTTCGACATCCCGAGGCCGCCGTGTTCTTCCGGCACGGAAAGTCCGAAGACCCCGAGTTCGGCGAGTTCATGGAGCATCTCGAGAGGAATGAACGCGTCCTCGAGATGCCAGCTGTTCGCCTCGGGCCTGATCCTTTCATCGGCATAGCGCCGGAACTGGTCGCGGACCATCACGAGATCGCTCTCGAGTCCGGTCTCTCCGAAATTGCCTTCCCCCAACAGCTCGGCAAGGCGGGCGAGGCCCGCACGGGACGATCCGAGGTTGATCAGGCCCACGACATCGTCGGTCCAGAATGCATGGTGATCATCGCCGCTGACAGAAAGATCGCGCACGCGCACGATCTCGCCCTGGCTCATGGCAATGCCGCCCGCGAGCTGCGAGAGGTACTCCGAGAAAGCACACTCGAGGATCAGCCGTTCGGTCTCCCGGAACCGCCCGTCCTCATCGAGGGTTTCGGCCCAGCGCAGCACCTGGCGCAGGGCCTCGACATAGGTTGCAACCCAGGCAAGGCCGTGGACCGCATGCTGGAATTTGTCCAGCCGTCGGGAATCGATGACCCCCTCGTCATCGCTTACAAGGCCCCTGACACCTCGGCGTCCAGCGCCGAGGAGCCGATCGGCCGCATCGAGGGCGCCGCGGCAACGCGGCAGAAGAGTGCCGGAAACGGCGTTCATGTGTTCCACGGAATCCGGTGTTCAGCCTTCGAGTACGTCCTCAAGGGTGCGCAGGCCCGGACGTGGAGACTGCACGAGAACGGCCATGTTGCCCGGTTTGTGCTGATTGGCGCGCATCTTCATGTGGGCGCGGGGAATGTCGTCCCACGAGAATACTTCGGACATGCACGGATCGAGGCGGCGTTCCAGCATCAGCTTGTTGGCCTGGGCGGACTGCATGAGATTGGCGAAATGGCTGCCCTGTATGCGCTTCTGGCGCATCCACACGAAACGCGCATCCAAGGTGAGATTGTAGCCCGTGGTGCCGGCGCAGAAGACCACCATGCCACCGCGCTTCACGACGAAACACGATACCGGGAAGGTCGCTTCACCGGGATGCTCGAAGACGAAGTCGACATCGTTGCCCTTGCCCGTGAAGGACCAGATCGCCTTGCCGAACTCCCGGCACTTCTTCATGTAGACGCCGTAGGCCGCGGTGTCCGAAACATCCGGCAGACGACCCCAGCAATCGAACTTCTTGCGGTTGATGACGCCCCTGGCGCCCAGTGACATGACGAAGTCGGCCTTCTCGTCCTCGCTGATGACGCCGATGGCATTGGCACCGGCGGTGGCGATCAGTTGAATGGCCATGGAGCCGAGCCCGCCTGAGGCACCCCAGACCAGCACGTTGTGACCCGGCCTCAGGATATGAGGCCGGTGACCGAAGAGCATGCGGTAGGCCGTCGCCAGTGTCAGCGTGTAGCAGGCCGACTCCTCCCAGGTCAGATGCCGAGGTCTCGGCATGAGCTGCTGGGCCTGAACACGGGCGAACTGGGCAAAACTGCCGTCGCCGGTCTCGTATCCCCAGATGCGCTGACTGGTGGAATACATCGGATCGCCGCCGTTGCATTCTTCGTCGTCGCCGTCGTCCTGGTTGCAGTGGATGACGACCTCGTCGCCCACCTTCCAGCGATTCACCCTGGACCCGACCGCCCAGACAATGCCCGAGGCATCGGAGCCCGCGATGTGGAAGTCGCCCTCGTGGACTTCGAACGGGCTGATGGGAATGCCAAGCGAAGCCCAGACACCGTTGTAGTTGACACCCGCCGCCATGACGAGAACCAGGACCTCGTTGCTGTCGATCTCGTGGGTCGGCAGAACCTCGACCTGCATCGCCTCGTCGGGTTCACCATGGCGTTCGCGGCGGATCGACCACGCATACATGTTCTCCGGCACATGCCCCAGCGGGGGAATCTCGCCGATCTCATAGAGATCCTTGACCGGTGCATCGTATTCGTAGGGCGGCGCCTCGGTTGTCAGGACCATCGCCTGTCTCCCGGTTCGTCGTTTCCATCCGCACCGATTTCATGTTGCATTGCAACAAGCAATGGCGACACCGGTGCCGAATACCATTGTTTTTCCATAACCCGGCGTTTGCAACGTTTATTGCATCGCACCATGATGGCTCAGGGTAACCATGCGTGGATGAACCTGATGGCAAGCGGCATGTCCCCGAACTCCGGTCCTCAAAGGGACCGCCCGTGGCTGATGAGGACCTATTCCGGCCACAGCACGGCGAAGGCTTCCAATGCGCTCTACCGCACGAATCTGGAGCGCGGGCAGACCGGCCTTTCCGTCGCCTTCGATCTGCCGACCCAGACGGGCCACGACGCCGACGAGCCGATCGCCCGGGGCGAGGTCGGGCGCGTGGGCGTTCCCGTCTCCCATCTCGGCGACATGGAAACCCTGTTCGATCGCATTCCGATTGAACGCATGAACACCTCGATGACGATCAACGCCACGGCGGCATGGCTCTTCGCCCTCTACATCGCCCTTGCCGACAAGCGCGGTGTGGCCCGCGAGAAGCTCTCCGGGACCATCCAGAACGACATCTTGAAGGAGTACCTCTCGCGGGGAACCCACATCTTCCCGCCGGAGCCGTCGCTCAGGCTGACGTCGGATGCAATTCTCTTTTCGGTTGCCGAGACTCCGAACTGGAACCCCGTCAACGTCTGCCCCTATCACCTCCAGGAAGCCGGCGCGACGCCGGTTCAGGAGATCGCGTTCTCGCTTGCCAGTGCCATCGGGATCCTCGACGGGATCAGGGACACAGGGCAAGTGTCGGAAGAGGCCTTCGCACGCGTGGTCGGACGCATCAGCTTCTTCGTCAACGCCGGCATCCGCTTCATCACCGAGATGTGCAAGATGCGCGCCTTCACCGAACTGTGGGACGATATCACCGCCCAGCGTTATGGCATCGATGATCCCAGGCTGCGCCGGTTTCGCTACGGCGTCCAGGTCAACTCCCTGGGGCTCACCGAACAGCAGCCCGAGAACAATGTCTACCGCATCCTCCTCGAGATGCTCGCGGTCACCCTGTCGAAGAACGCGAGAGCCCGCGCCGTCCAGCTTCCGGCATGGAACGAAGCACTCGGCCTGCCGCGCCCCTGGGACCAGCAGTGGAGCCTGCGCCTCCAGCAGGTTGTCGCGATGGAGACTGACCTCCTGGAATTCGGCGACATCTTCGACGGCAATCCCGAGATCGCCGCGAAGGTCGCCGAACTCAAGGACGCCGCGAAGGCGGAACTCGACGTCATCGAACGATCGGGCGGCGCCGTAGCCGCCATCGAGTCCGGCTACATGAAACAGCGCCTGGTGGAATCGAACAGCAGACGGATCGCCGCCATTGAATCGGGAGAGACTTCGGTTATCGGGGTCAATGTCTTCACGGACTCCGAGACCTCGCCGCTTACAGGAGGCACCGACGGCGGTTTCATGACCGTCGCCTCACATGCCGAGGACCATCAGATCGCCGCCCTCGAGGCCTGGCGCAGCGCCCGCGACAACAAACAGTGCGCGGCAACCCTCGACGATCTCAAAACAGCCGCCCGCGAAGGCCGCAACATCATGGGACCCTCCATCGCCTGCGCGATCGCAGGTGTCACCACCGGTGAGTGGAGCCGGGTACTGCGTGAGATCTTTGGCGAATACCGTGCGCCCACGGGCCTTTCGGCAGCCTCGGTCGTCTCCGCCGAGGCTCTCGCCGACGCCCGCCATCATGTCGAGGCCGCATCCAACAGGCTGGGCCGCAGGCTGAAGTTCCTCGTCGGCAAGCCCGGGCTCGATGGCCATTCCAACGGCGCCGAGCAGATTGCGCTCAGAGCCAGAGACTGCGGCATGGAGGTGGTCTACCCGGGAATCAGGCTGTCACCGGAGCAGATCGCCGCCTCCGCCCTCGAGGAGAGTGTTCACGTGGTCGGTCTCTCGATCCTCTCCGGGGCCCATGTCCGCCTTGTCCGCGAGATCCGTCGCCTCATGGACGAGGAGGGTTGCAGCGACATCCCCATCGTCGTCGGCGGTATCATACCCCCTGATGACATCCCCCTCCTGAAGTCCGCAGGTGTCGCCAGGACCTACTCTCCCCGGGATTACGAGATCACGGCCATCATCCGCGACATCGCCGATCTAGCCGTCGAGGGGGCGCGGGCCTGATGTCCTGACAATCCGCCAGTGGCCCCAAGTCATGGTCTTCCATCAGTATTGAACCCGGAAACGGCCTGCTTCGCGTTCGCCATCGAAGGTGCGGCCGGCAGGGCGCCATCACGGGCGTCTACCAGGTTCCCGGTTCCGCAAGATTGAGGTCGGCAGATCGCCTGAAGCGCCGCGATCATCGACGACTGCATCGAGCCCGTGGACTCGAACTTCCGCAATGCATTCCCAACGTGGCGGAACTCCTCGGCCGTCAGGAACCGTTCGCGGGAATTCTCACGGAATCAGCGGATCTGCCGGCACGGGTCGCGACCGGGGGCGCGCCCCGGTCTCGACCCCGGAATTGGGTGGTGCAAGATCGAACGCCGTCCGGCCCGACAGCAGGTCCTCGATACAGTGGCACAGGAGCGGCCAGTTTTCGCGATCAACCATGAGATGCCGCCCGAGATTGAGCAGGTTGTGCTGGCGCACCTTGCCATCGACGCGCCGACTTTCGAACAGACGGAAGGTGATGCGCCCGGCGCCGTCCACGGTGGTGCTGAACAACATCAACGGCTGGTGGTCGGCCTCGGAAACCGCGCTCCATCTCGCCCAGTAGCGTCACACGGTGACCGTCGTGACGGTGTCCGAGAAGCCCGCCGCCCGGCGCTTCGACAGCCTAGTGATAGCCACCGCCAACACCGTCAACGACCGAATGACCCGCGAGCTGGCCGACGACGACCATAAGGTCCACAGCATCGGCGGCGGGGTCGTGGCCCAGATGGTCGGCGCGGCTTTCTACGAGGGCCGCGAACTCGCCATGCGGCTCTGACGCGAAACAGCGCGGTCGCGGCCTGTCGGGAGCCCGCCAGGGACGGACCCGCTCCATGCTCAACGCCGCGCCGGCGTTCCGGGCCGCTGCGTCGTTTCCCACGCCTCCTCGACATGGACGTCGACCTGAGCACGGGGCTCATTCCGGCCGCGAATCATGTCGGAGACCTTCTCGCCGATCATGATGGTCGGCGCGTTGGTGTTGCCACTCGTGATCTGCGGCATGACCGACGCATCGGCCACGCGCAGGCCCTCAATGCCGCGCACCCGACATCGGGAATCGAGCACCGCCATGTCGTCCTTGCCCATGCGGCAGGTGCCGCTGACATGGAAATTGGTGGTCGCCGTGTCGCGGATGAAGGCGGCGATGGCGTCACGGGTCGCGACGTTATCGCCGGGCAGGAGCTCGCGGCCGCGGACGCCGTCGAAGGTGGGTTGGCGGAACACCTCCCGGGCGAGATCGACGCAGGCGCGCATGTCGCGCCAGTCCTCCTCGCAGGCGAGGTAGTTGAAAAAGATCCTCGGCGCGTCGAAGGGATCGGCCGAGTGCAGCTCGATCCGGCCCCGGCTCCTCGGGCGAAGAGGGCCCATGTGCACCGAGAACGCGTGGGGCGCCGAGGCGACCTCCAGGGTCTCCAGAAACGCCGCGGGCGCGAAATCGATCTGGATGTCGGGCCAGCGCACGCCGGCGCGGCTGCGGAGAAAGCCCACCGCCTCGCCTTGGGTCCGGGCCGCGACGCCGGTCTTGAACAGGAGCCACTGAAGGCCGGCCAGCCAGCGCCGGGGCGGCCGGATGTGGCTCTGCAGGCTGACGGGTCTGAGACATTCCCACTGCATGTAGAGGCAGAGGTGATCCATCAGGTTCGCGCCGACACCGGGCAGATGATGGATGGCGTCGATACCGTGTTCGGCGAGCCGGTCGGCGGGACCGATGCCCGAGAGCATGAGAATCTGCGGCGTGTTGATCGCGCCGCCCGCGAGCACGACCTCGCGCGCCGCGCTGACCTCGCAATCCACGCCGTCCTTCCTGTAACGCACACCCGTCGCACGCTGGCCATCGAGCAGCACCCGCATGACGTGCGCACCCGTCCTGACCTCAAGATTGGGGCGGCCGGACGCCTGGTGCAGATAGGTTCGTGCCGTGCTTGAGCGCCGGCCCTTCCAGACCGTGCTGTCGCAGGGGCCGAAGCCCTCCTGCCGACGGCCGTTGAGATCCGGATTGAACGAGTAGCCCGCCTCGACGCCCGCCTCGATGAACAGGTCGAACAGTGGCGAATCCCTGCCGGCCGACTGCACGCCCATGGGACCGTCGCCACCGCGATACGGGTCGGCGCCCCTGTCGTAGGTCTCGGAGCGGCGGAAGTAGGGCAGGACATCGGCGTAGGCCCAGCCGTCCGCGCCCATGTCGACCCAGTTGTCGTAGTCCAGGGCGTTGCCGCGTATGCACATCATGGCGTTGATCGACGACGAACCACCCAGCACCTTGCCGCGCTGCTGCCACATGCGCCGGTTGCCGAGTTGCGGCTCGGGCTCGCTGAAGTAGGTCCACTGGACCTCGCCGGCGTTCACGATGTTTGTGAAGCCAGCGGGTATCGGCATGTAGAAGTAATGGTCCCTGCCGCCCGCCTCCAGCAAGAGGACGCGGCTCGCGCCATCCTCGCTCAACCGGTTGGCCAGCGCACACCCGGCCGATCCGGCGCCCACGATGACGATATCGAATGTTTCTGCCATGCCCCTCGCGGCGTCCTTTCGCTGCAGTTCCCTCCTTTTAAGATAATGGCATGGCAAGGGAACGAGGGGACACCCATTGAACGGTGGACTGCCGCGTCCGGTCTCGCATGACGAGATCGACGCCTGCTTCATCAAGGACCCGCATTCCAGGAACCTGACGCCCCGGCACCACGACCATTCCCGTTACCAGATGCAGTGTGGGCGTCGATGCCGGGCCGCGGGACGAACCGGTGACGATGGCCGGGAGGCCTACAAGGAAGAACGGATCAGGCATCATGCTCCTTCAGCCGGTCCCGTGTCCGGCCCGCCCGCGATTCAGGTATTCGCGGTATCGAGCTCGGGCCAGCCGTCGTCTTCGGGCGGATACCAGTGCTCCTGCAGCACCTCGAGGAAGCCCACGATGCAGGCGTCGCGGCGGCGCTCGATCTCACGGAAGTCGCGGTTGCCCGCCTCGTCCTCGCTGCCGGCGATAATCGCCTCGCGCAGCCCGTCGGTGAGCTTCGGCGGCTTCAGCTTGGTCCAGGGCAGCTCCAGGGTGGGGCCGAACTGCTCCATGGTGTGGCGCATGCCGTCCGGTCCTCCCGCCGCGTGCCAAGCCAGGCACATACCCATCACAGCCCAGCGCAGGCCGGGTCCGCCCGTGATCGCGGCGTCGATTTTCGGCACCGTGGCGACGCCCTCGTCGATCAGGTGCAGCGCCTCGTGCCACATGGCGCACTGCAGGCGGTCGGAGAGATAGGCGTCGATCTCCTTGCGGACGTGAAGCGGCCGCATGCCGATCCTCTTGTAGAAACCACCCGCCGCCACCACGGCGTCGTGCGAGGTCCGCTCGCCGCCGGTGATCTCGACCAGCGGCCGGGCATAGACGGGCGAGAAGGGGTGGCCGATCACGACACGCAACGGATTGTCGGTTTGCGACTGGATGCGGCTCGGCAGCAGACCCGAGGAACTCGATGCGATCACCACGTCGTTCCGGCAGTGCCGGCCGATGTCCCGGAAGACGGCGATCTTGACGTCCTCGCGCTCGGGCACGCTCTCCTGCACGAAATCGGCGCCCGCCACCGCCTCGGCGAGGTCGGGCGTGAAGGTCAGCCTGTCCCTGCTCGCGCCGGCCGCAAGGCCCAGCCGCTCGACGGCGGGCCAGGCGTTGTCGATGTTCTCGCGCATCAGCGCCTCGGCCGTGGGCGAAGGATCGGTTGCGATCACGTCGAGGCCGGCGCCCAGACAGCGCGCCGCCCAGCCGCTGCCGATCACGCCCGCGCCGACAAGGCCGACGGTGTGAATGTCCATGGTTTTCGTCAAGATCACGGCGTGCTCCTGGAGCAGATCGTCCGGTTTGAGTTGCAGGGCTGGTTTCAGTGCCAATCGGACAACATTGTCATGCAGTCAGCCGAAGATCATAGCGGTCGTCCAGAACGAAGCGACGGCATCCCGATACGGCGTCCGCCGGGAACGCACGGGCTATGTGGCCTCTGTGGATCGATGGCATGACCGGCCGCCGGCGACGCATTACCCTTCTCCAACGCCTCCGCCGCCCGATGGAGGACTTCGCCATGACGCCGGTTCAACGACTCGAGGCAAGGTCTGCAAATGGTTACCGGTATCCGATGCCTGACCACGCTTGTGAGACTCAAGAGACATGCATAGTGAACGACTCGACGCCGAACTCAACCTGGCCCTGGGCGACAAGCTCACCCTGGTAAACAGGGGTTTCGTGCAATCGCTTTGTCTGAGGTTTCTCGGAGAGAGGCCGGCCGCGGAGCTTGCCTACGCCGACAATCTCGCGGAGACCCGGCGGCTCATGCAGCTCATCCGCGAGATGCAGCGCCAGGGTCTGCCACTCGACCCGGACGGTGTCGCCACGGGTCCCGACCGCGGCGAGCCCGACTTTCAGGTGCAGGAGAAGGCGGTATGGCAGTCGGATTTGCGGCTGGCGACCCGGAATCTGGCGTCGCTCCGGCGGGCGAGGAGCGCACTTGAGACTTCGGAGCCTGCCCGCCAACCTTCGCCGGGGCTCGACCGTCTGATCGAGGAAGGCGCGGCCTTCGTCGCCGAGTTGCATGATCGGGCCGAAGCGGCCGGAAACCCCGCGCCGCCCGCTCCCGGCCAGCCGGCTTCGGACGCCGAGGGCAGGTCGCTGGAGGACTTTCTCGGGTATCTGGAGGACACCGACGAGAGATTCCTGGCCGGCAAGGCCGATACGGCCCGGCCGGGGGACGAGGCCCTGTTTACCGTGTTGAACACGGTCCTGTGCAACCACTTCCTGACCATCGAGCAGTTCTTCCTGCAGGGTTTTCTGCTGGAGCACTGCAACGAGAAGGCGCTCGGCGAAGTCAGGATCGAACACTCCGTCGACGAGATGACCTGCGCGTTCCGGGTCGCGCAGCACATCATCCTTCTGGGGTCCGAGCCGCGGCCGGTTTTCATACCGAACATCAGGCTGCCCCATCGCGTGAAGGTCGGCTCCGATCCGCTGGCGGCAATCCGCCACGATCTCGAACTCACGGAGAATCTCATCGCCACTCTCGAGGATGCGAAAACGGCGGCGGAAGCGGCGAGGGAACCGAAGACGGTCGACATCCTGTCTCTTTCCCTCAAGACGGAAAGGAACGCGCGAATGTGGCTTTCCGGCCAGCTCGAAAGACTCTTGAAAGGTGGAGCGCCGCCGGAGGCGAGCGGTCGGTTTGATACGATGCTGCAGCGTTGGGCGGTCGCATGACGCGAAGCCGCGATTTGCCCTAACGGGCGTAGGAGGGATCGTCGCGATCGAGCATGCGGCGCAGACCGGGCCACTCGACCGATCCGTCGGCCTTCCAGTCGCCACCATAGGCGGCGCGATAATGCCGCTCGCAGGCGGTGTTGAGCGAGAAGGCGTAGAAGAAGGCTTCGGACACCCTGGCGCCGACACTGGCGAAGGCATGGTGCTGGTAGATGAGCGCCCTGTTGCGGCCCAGGCGCTGGGCGATCCGCGCGCAGTACTCAGGCTCGAAGAAGAAATCGCCCTCGATGTAGCCGAGCTGGTCGTAGAACGGGACCGCCGCCTTGGTCAGGCAGGGCAGCAGGCCGTGCTCCTGGGCGGCGACCGCCATCACCCCCATGCCGTGGGCATGGATGACGGCATTGACGTCGGGCCGCGCCCGGAAGAACGAGGCAACCGGCCTGCACACCGCAAAGTTGGTGGGCGTTCCCGGATCGTCGATTGCGTTGCCGTCCATGTCGACGCGAATCAGGTCTGAGGTCCGAACGACGCGCGGAACAGCCTGAACCAGTTTCCGCCGGCTACCCTGGCGACCTCGTCGTCCGGGATGGCCGGGAACGCCTCCGCACGGAGCGACCGCATTGATCAGTCCGGAACGGTTCCGACGCGGCAGCCGGCCCCTATTCGGCGGCCTGCACCTCGGTCCGCTCGAATTGCTGAATGACCCGTTCGGCGAAGAGCCCGATGCCACGCAGCACCTTCCTGAAGGGCACGAAGCCGGGGTTCGGCCACAGGGTGAAGTGCTGGCAGTTGAGCTCCTCACGGAACTTGTGGATGCGCTCGGCGACGAAATCCGGCGAGCCCACCGCCAACACTTCGTACTTCTGCAGGAAGTCGAACCAGTCGAGGTTCTCGTCCTCGTCTGAGATCGACTCGTGGGCCGCCAGGAGGCCCTTGCGCGCCCAGTTGGGGTTGAGGCCGGTGGCGGCATCGTAGAAGGCGTTGATGCCGGGGCGCGCCTCCCGTTCGGCCTCTTCCTGGGTCTCGGCGATGTGGAAGGTGCGCATGGCGTTCAGAGTCTGGCCGTTGGCGCACACGCCCATCGGAAGCCGGCGGCCGCACTGCTCCGACGCGACCTCCCGGTACTTCGTCCACGCCTCGCGCGTGCCCTCGAACGACCGGTTGATGCCGATCACCGAATGGCCGCGCCCGGCCGCGAAGGCGTGCGACATGGTGTTGTCCGCCGACTGCCAGATCGGCGGGTAGGGCTTCTGGTAGGGCTTGGGCGTCACGCCCAGCGCCTTCAGGCCGCCGTCCGGGTGGTAGTGGTCGGGATCGTCCTTGTAGAAACGCTCGTCCTGGCCGAGGCGTCGGCGGGGTGCATCCGGGAGTGGCGCGGCCTGGCGGACCTCGTCGTCACGGCCGCGTCGGATGGGGCGCCGGGTCGAGCGGTCACCCGGCAGGCCCGGCGCTCTGGGGTTCCGTGCTGGTCGCCGCTCATCCCGCCATACGCCTCGCGCCACCTATGGAAAGCGACCTCGCCGATCCCGAGCTGCCGGGTCATCGGGTCCCGGCCTCTTGTCCGCAACAGGTTCTTCCCGATCCACTCCAGCGTCGTCATGCACCCGGATAACCCTCCGGTCGCCCACCACCAGCCCCTCCAGCGACACCGTCCTGGGTGCCCGAAACGTGATGTCCCAGCCCGGGCGGCGGTCGGGCTCGCCCTCGCGCATCCGCCCGAGACGGATCTTTGTCCCCGAGACCCAGCACGTCCTCGAACTCGCCGGGCAGCACCTGCCCCCTCAGCCCGGGATCCTTCGCTACCGCGTCCGGAACGGTCGGCACATCATGACCGTCCATGGCAACCGGCACCTCGACGGTTCAATCCGGTGATGGCAGGTGACCGGGCGACGAGGCGCATGCCTTCGAGCATGACGCAACCGGCGAGATAGGCCGTCATGCCGCCCACGTCGTGAGGTGGGGAAACCGTGTTGACATCAACAGCGACGATGTCGAGACCGGCGAGCGAACGGATGAAACCTAGTCCCTCGGCAGCGCTGAAACCTTCCCAGGTCGGGGTACAGACGCCGGGCGCACAGGAAGGATCGAAGACATCCATGTCCCAGCAGAGATAGACCTTGCGGCCTGCGAGACGCTCCCGCAGAAGGGCCGCGGTCGCCACCAGGCCTTGCTTGCGCAGATCGGCGTCCGGGATGAGCTGGTAGCCGATACCGCGCGTGTGTTCGAAGACGCCACCCATGAAGACCGGCCCGCGCGCGCCTACGTGGAACGTGTTGGCGGTATCGATCAGACCCTCTTCTGCGGCAACGGTGAAGGTCGTGGCAGGCGTAATACGCTCCTGGCCCTTCACGGGATAGGCGTCGGTGTGCGCATCGACATGGATCACGCACAGATTCTCATGAACCCGGCGCCACGCGCGAAGCTGCGGCAGTGTGACAAGACCGTCACCCCCCATGGTCAACGTGGCAACACCCTCGCGTGCGATCCTCCAGACCGCTTCCTCGATGACCTCGAAGGAGGGATCGGGACGCCCGGGTGAACAGGCGGCGTCACCGCAGTCGATGACACCGAGATCTTTCAATGGATTGGTGTCGGCGGCGGGTGGTTGATAGGGACGCACGAGGCTGGAATGCTCACGTATCGACGCCGGTCCCTGCCGGGCTCCGATGCGCGTGTGATGGAGGCCGCAATCGAACGGCATGCCCAGAACAGCGAGAAGGCAACGGGAGAGATCGTAAGTGTTGGGCGCATCCATGAAGCCGCCTGTCGGACGATAGATCTGGGGATCGAAAATCGAGGTCATGCAAGGGTTCCTTTCCGGCTATGGTACTGGCATGTGCGGTCGATTTTCGCTGATCAATCCCGATGGCGCCATCCATGACCAGTTGGGGATGGACATCGTTCCTGCCCTGGCGCCGAGGTACAATATCGCGCCGACGCAGAATGCTCCTGTCGTGCGCATGGATGAAGGCCGCCGGATCCTCGAAACCAGGAGATGGGGACTGGTGCCTTTCTGGGCGAAGGACCCCTCGATCGGATCACGGCTGATCAACGCGAGAGCCGAAACCGTCGCCTCGAAGCCGGCCTTCCGCCAGGCCTGGCGCAGGCGCCGCTGCGTTGTTCCGGCCGACGGTTTCTACGAGTGGCAAGGCCGCGGCAGGCAGATCGCCAGGCAGCCCTTCCACATCCACCGTCCGGAACGCCGGCCCTTCGTGTTCGCCGGTCTCTGGGAGAGCCTGGGTGAAGGCGGCCTTGAGACCTTCACCATCGTTACGACCGAAGCACCCGAGAGCCTCCGGCACATACATCACCGGGTCCCGGTCATCCTTGAAGGCAACGGCATCGAAAGGTGGCTTGAAACACCTGAAAGCGGGGTCGCCGGACTCGCCGGTCTCCTCAAGGCCCTGCCGGACGGTGAGCTGGTGGCAGACCCCGTGACACAGTTCGTGAACACTGCAGGAAACGACGGTCCGGAATGCCTGACCCCCGCGGGCAATGAGGCAGAGCGCGACCTCTTCGACTGAACGTCAAGGGCGCGCCATGGCGAGAACGGCCTGCGGCGCAAGGCCGGCCTCGCGCAGCGAACGGATCGTCACCGAGGCATGGCGTTTCGCGTAGCGCTTGCCGTCCTCCCCAAGAAGAAGTCCGTGATGCGCATAGGACGGTTCCCTCCAGCCCATGAGCGCCTGAATCAGGCGATGGACGTGTGTGGAGGGGAGCAGGTCGCACCCCCGCGTGACGAGTGTGACACCCTGAATGTGATCGTCGTGGGTGACCGCAAGATGGTAGCTCGTGGGAACGACCTTGCGGCCGAGCACCACATCCCCGCCGATCGCCGGATCGACCGGGATCCTCTTGCCGTCAAACGCGCGCCAGGTGAGCGACCCCGTCTGCCGGGCGGCCGATGCGATATCGAGACGCCAGGCGTGGCTTTCGCCGGCCGCAATCCTTGCGTCCCGCTCGGATTGATCGAGATTTCGGCATGTGCCCGGATAGATCAGCCCCAGCAGACCGTGCGGTGCCGCCTGTGACGACTCGACCTCCCGGGCAATCTGCCTGCGGGAGCAGAAACACGGATAGAGAAGCTGCCGCGAGCGAAGGTTCTCGAGAACCGAGGCGTACTCTTCCAGGTGCCGTGACTGACGGCGCACCTCGCCGTCCCAGTCGATGCCAAGCCAGTCGAGGTCCTCCAGGATCGCGGTATCGAACGCCTCCCGGCAACGCATGCCATCGATGTCCTCGATGCGGAGCAGGAACCGTCCTCCGTTTTCGCGGGCCATGCGCCAGCCTGCCAGTGCCGAGAAGACATGGCCGATGTGCAGCAATCCCGTGGGACTGGGCGCAAAGCGCGTGACAATGTCGTTACCGGACATCCGTTCACTCCGGGCTGCGAGCCTCGTAGCCAACGATACTGCCTGATCCCTGGCATGGAAGGTCTGGACAACGTGCGGGTGCAGGGGGAATCCTGCGAGCCCGAGTTCTGAACAGCAAGGTGCGGGGAAGTGCTTCATGTCATTATCGGGACCAGTCGTGCCGCCCCGAACGGGTGAACCGTGCCAGCTTGTCGTGTTGCTGCACGGTTGGGGTGCGGACGGCAACGACCTTATCGGCCTTGCCCATCCGCTCCAGTCGACGCTGCCCCACGCCCGCTTCGCCAGCCCCAACGCGCCTGATCCGTGTGACCAGAACCCGATGGGCCGCCAGTGGTATGGCATGATGGAACAACGGCCCGAGCGCATGCGACAGGGCGTCGACCGGGCAACGGATCTCATCAATGCCTATCTTGACCGGGAACTCGAACGACTCGGCCTCGACGACCGCGCACTCGCCCTCGTCGGTTTCAGCCAGGGTTGCATGATGGCCCTCCACGTTGCGCTGCGCCGGCAGTCCAGGATCGCCGCCGTGGCCGGTTTCTCCGGCATGCTCATCGAGGAGGAGAGTCTCGAAGCGGAAATCGCAAGCCGCCCGCCGGTCTTTCTCTGTCACGGCGATGCCGACGAGGTTGTTCCCTTCGAGATGCTGCACGGCGCCGTGGCGGCCCTTTCCCGGCATGATGTGCCTGTCCAGTGGCATGTCTGCCGGGGTACCGGACACGGAATCGATCCCGATTCGCTCCAATCCGGTGCCCGGTTCCTCAAGCACGCCTTGCGGGATGCCGCCAGGAGATAGGATGGCGGGAAACCCGCCTATACGACGCCGGCGTTCCTCAACCGAGCGATGTCGTCGTCCGACTTGCCCAACAGGTACCTGAGGACGGTATCGGTGTGTTCGCCCAGCAAAGGAGGCGGGCAATGGTAGGCCGGAGGTGATCCCTGGAGATTGACGGGGCAGCGGACCTGCGGAACCGTGCCGGCTGCCGGATGGGGCATCTCGAAATTCATGCCGCGCGCCCGGATGTGCGGATCCTCGTAAACCTGCTGGAAGTTGTTGACCACCCCATAGGGAATGCCTTCCCTCTCCAGCTTGTCGACCCACCAGGCGCGGGACCGGCGTTTCATCAGGACGATGACCTTTTCGATCAAGGCCTCCCTGTTGCGTATGCGCGCCGGGTTGGTCGCGAAACGCTCGTCATTCGCAAGCTCCGGGGCTTCGGTCAGTTCGCACCACCGGCGGAACTGGGTGTCGTTGCCGATCGCGATGATGATGGGATCGTCGGCCGTATCGAAGACCTGGTAGGGAAGAAGGTTCTGATGGGCATTGCCGTATCGCTTGGGCGGAATACCGGTCGTGAGGTAGTTCATGTTCATGTTGGCCATGAGCGCCACGGCGCAGTCGGAAAGCGCCATGTCGATGTACTGTCCCTCGCCTGTGGCGTTGCGGTGATTCAGAGCGGCAAGGATGGCGATGGTGCTGTAGAGGCCTGTGGTGAGATCGGTGATCGCAACACCGGCCTTCTGCGGACCACCACCCGGCAGGTCGTCGCGTTCCCCGGTGATCGACATGAAGCCGCACAGCCCCTGAATGACAAGATCGTAGCCGGCACGTGACGCATAGGGTCCGGTCTGCCCGAATCCCGTGATCGAACAGTAGATGAGTCCGGGGTTGACGGCACTGAGGCCTGGATAGTCGAGACCATACTTCCCGAGGCCGCCGAGCTTGTAGTTCTCGACCAGGATGTCGGCCTTGCCGGCAAGTTCGCGGGCAATGGCGCCTCCTTCCGGTGTGGCGATGTTGAGTGTGATCGACTGCTTGCCGCGATTGGCGGCAAGGTAGTAGGCCGCCTCCGAGATTTCCTCCCCGTTCCGGTCCTTGAGAAAGGGCGGCCCCCAGGCGCGGGTGTCGTCACCGGTTCCCGGCCTCTCGACCTTGATCACGGTGGCGCCCAGATCGGCAAGTATCTGCGTGCACCAGGGCCCGGCAAGAATGCGAGAGAGATCGAGAACGACAATGCCTTCGAGCGCTGAGGCCATCAACTTCCTCCCCTTCGAGGGGTTTCCACGGCAGGATCAGGTTCCTCGGCCCTGCCACCAGGCAGCGGCACTCCCTGAAGACGCCGATTCCCTACCGGCTCCCTGATATTCCGGATTGCAGGGGTGAGTCCATGCCTCACCATCAGCCGATGGACAATGACGGTTCCGTCATCTGACGACAGAAAGAATATCCGAAGGAGAGATTCGGGGATCGTGCATGAGCATGCACAAGGTGTTTCCGGCCGGACTTCAGAAAAGTTTCGCATTAACAAGGGTTAACATCTGCATGGAAGCCGTTATGATATCAGCGCATCGGGTCAACATTTTGCGCGACGAACAAACGGAGGCCCAACCCGTGGTATCGTTGGAGGCTTGCCCAGCCCTTGTCCTCAACGCAGACGGCAGACCGCTGAGTTATTTCCCGCTCTCGGTATGGCCATGGCAGGAGGCCGTCAAGGCCGTGTTCCTCGGCCGTGTCCAGACCCTGAGCGAGTATGACCGCATGGTTCGCTCGCCTTCGTTCGAAATGCAGCTTCCCAGCGTCATCGCTTTGCGCGAGTACATTTCGCTCAACAAGCGCCCGGCGTTCACCAGGTTCAACGTGTTCCTGCGCGACCGTTTCTCCTGTCAGTACTGCGGCCAGCGCTTCGAGACACGGGAGCTCACCTTCGACCATGTGATCCCGCGGTCGCGCGGCGGTCGCACGTCCTGGATCAATGTCGTCACGGCCTGCCGCGAGTGCAACATGCGCAAGGGCAACAGGATGCCAGGAGAAGCGCGGATGCCGCCGCGCGCAAAACCGGCCTACCCGACGACCTACCAGTTGCGCGAAAACGGGCGGGCCTTCCCGCCCAATTTTCTTCACGAGGACTGGCGCGATTACCTCTACTGGGACAGCGAACTCGAATCCGACTGATGGCGGGGCCACGCCTCCCGTGTGGCCCCGTTCACAGCCGTGTCGAGAGCCAGATCGCGAGGCGAGTGCCCTTGCGGATGGCGCCGGTCATAAAGCCGTGGGCGGCTGCGCTGCGGGCACCGTGATCAACGGCGGTGTCGTGGTGTTCGATCTCGTCCCGGCGAAACTCCTCGATCGTGGATTTCAGATCCGCCTCGTCGTCGCCGAGGCGTTCGGCCTGCTTTGCGTAGTGTTCGCTGATGACACTCTCGACGGCCTCCGTGCAGGCCATGGCAGCCCTCGGGCCGAGCAGGGCGGATCCCGCACCCAGCGCATAGCCGGCGGCATGCCAGAGAGGCGAAAGGACCGTCGGGCGGACACGGCGTTCCACGACAAGCTTGTCGAAACGGTCGAGATGTTTCTGCTCCTGCTCCGCCATCCTGCGGATGACATCGCCTGCCTCGGTCCCGTCAAGCACGGCCAGCTGCCCGTCGTAGATCCGCTTCGCACCATATTCGCCGGCATGATCGACCCTTATCATGGAGCGCACGAGAGCCTCGCGCGTGCCGTCGCCGGGCAGCAGATCGTCGCCCGTCCGGCGTCCTCTTGTCATGTCATGATCCTTCGCGAGCCAAGGCAACCGGCGATCGCGATCCCTGCCAGAATGAATGAGACGATCGCGTTCCATCCTGCCATGGAGATGCCTCCGAGCGACCAAGGAACCTCGTCGCAGCGCACGACATTCGTGGCGAGAAGCGCGGATTCGAGTTCCTCGATCGTCGCTGCCGATAGCGGAGCCGCGCTGCATGCCGAGACTGTGAGCCAGTGCCATTCGACCATCACGTGCCAGACCGCAATGGCCGTGCCTGCAAGAAACGTGGCAGCGAGACCTGCCAGCATCGCCGCGGCGAGCCTCGGCGAGATGAAGATGACGGATGCCATGGCCACGGCGAGCGACACGCCATGGGCCCAGCGCTGGTAGACGCAAAGCGGACAGGGCTCGAGTCCTTCCACATGCTGGAACCAGAATGCCGCTGCCAGACTTAAGGCGCTGCCGAGCCCGAGCAGGGCAGCAAGCAGCCTGGGAAACGACGCAGGACCGGAGGGCATGGAGGGGGTCATCGCCTGTTGATACATTGCCGGTTCCACTGTTCTACAGGAACCACTCGATGGCGGCAAAACCGGCAACAAGCATGACCAATGCTCCGATTGTCGCCAATCCGAGGTGACGTTCCACGAATACGCGCACCGGTGGTCCGAACCAGGCCAGAAGTGCCGCCTCGATCCCAAAACGCAGACCTCGCGAGACGGCAGAGGCCACGACAAAGACCCAGATATCGAGATGCATGGTGCCCGATGCGATGGTAACCACCTTGTAGGGGATGGGCGTGAAACCGCCTGCAAAGACGATCCATGCTCCCCACTCGCCATAGAGAGCGGCGTACTCGCTGTAGGCCTCGCCGTAGCCGTAGAAGGCAAGCACGGGTTCGGCGACGGACTCATGGAGGAGGACTCCGATACCGTAACCGATGACGCCACCGGCGACGGTTCCCGCGGTCGCGACCAGGGCAAAGAACCAGGCGCGCGCCGGAACGGCGAACATCATCGGCACCAACAGGGCTTCCACCGGCACCGGGAAGAGCGAGGCCTCGACAACGGCAAGCGCCAACAGCCACCAGACCGCGTGGCGGCGGGCGGCAAGGTCCATGGTCCTGTCATAGAGGCGTCGCAGCATGTCCCGGCCCTGAAGTTATTGCGTCTTAGCCCGGCCGCCGTTTCCTGTCATCCGCCCCGGGAGTGACGCCTCATCCTCGGGAGGAAGGAGTGTGCCCCCTGCGACAAGGGGGTTTCAGGGTTGGTAAAAGTGAGATCTGTCGACCGCACGGCTTGCGCCGACGAGGCGATGGCCATTCTGGAAGACGGCGGCGCGGTGATCTTTCGCAACCTCTTCGATGACGACGTGATCGACCCAACGAGGAACTCGCTGCCGGGCTGCAGTGCCTGTGCAACACCATGCGGGCGCTTTCCGACTTCACGGTCGAGAAGGGTGTCACGAATGTCATCATCGGCAGTCACGTCCGGGACGAGCCTATCCGGCCTCGGACGCCACCTATGCGATCTTGCCTCAACCATCCGGGCTCGGTCTTTCACGGCGGTGGCCGGAACGAGTGCCGCTCGGGAGCAACCACCGGTTACGGCCTCGCCTGGCTGCGCCATGAGGAGAACCGGTATCTCGCCGGGCCGCAGGAACCTGCACGGGGATGTCCATGCTACCGCCGCATGATGTCTTCCCGGGTCGAAGACACGCGACTCTTCAGGACTGCGTTTGTCGGCGAACCGGACCGGCACTGACGGTTCGACTCAAGGCACCCCTTGACCGGCAGGGTCAAGGGCGACATTAATTCGCCGACGTTGCCTCTGTGGCGGAATCGGTAGACGCGGCAGACTCAAAATCTGCTTTCCGAACGGGAGTGGGGGTTCGAGTCCCTCCAGAGGCACCAAACCTGCATTCCATACATTCCCACATTTTCCTATTATTTCAAGTAATACAATGGCCTGTGTTCGATAATAGTTCTTTCATGTTCCCGCGTCTTCCTGTACTTTCCCCACACTAGCGTTGGGAAAACCGTTGGGAAACAAACGTGGGGAAAGACATGGCAGGCAAGCTTACAGTCAAGAAAATCACGGCACTCAACGCGCCAGGCATGTTTGGCGACGGCGCGACTCTGTATCTGAACGTCGCGGCCGGTGGATCTAAGAGCTGGGTCCAGCGGCTCACCATCAACGGACAGCGCCACGACATCGGACTCGGCGGATACCCCGTCGTGACGCTCGCCGACGCTCGCGATGCAGCCCTCGACAACCGGCGACTTGTGCGGGCTGGCGGTGATCCGCTCGCCGACAAGCGCAAGGCGAAGATGCCGACTTTCCGGGAAGCCGCCGAAAAGACCTACAAGGCGAACCGCCCGCGATGGCGCAATGCCAAGGTCGCGGCGAACTGGATGCAGCAGCTTGAACGCCATACCTTCAAGCGCCTGGGTGACATACCTGTGGACCGGATCGGGCGAGAGGACGTGCTCGCTGTCCTGACACCGATATGGACCTCGAAACCGGAGATTGCCCGCAAGCTACGCCAGCGCATCCGGGCAATCTTGAAGTGGGCGCAAGCACACGGCTACATCGAGCACAACACCGCCGGTGAGGCGATAGACGGTGCATTGCCATCAATGCCCGCCATCAAGTCGCATTTCCGCGCTTTGCCCTATCAGGACGTGCAGGCGGCGTTGGGGACCATCGAGGCATCCAACGCGAGCATGGCCGCGAAGCTGTGCCTGCGATTCGTAGTCCTGACCGCCAGCCGTTCTGGTGAGGCGCGCGGGGCGACGTGGAACGAAATCGACCTGGAGGCGGGGCTTTGGCGTATCCCTGCCGAGCGCATGAAGGCCGGTGCGGAACACCGTGTGCCATTGTCTGACGCCGCCATCGAGGTATTGAAGGGGGCCGAGCGGTTGAGAGATGACTCGGGCCTTGTGTTCCCGTCGCCGCGCAAACGCGGTGCTCCACTTTCCGACATGACGCTGACCAAGGTGCTACGAGACACGGGTCTTGCGGAACGGTGCGTCGTTCACGGCTTCCGAAGCTCATTCAGGGACTGGTGCGCCGACACCGGAAAGCCGCGCGAGATCGCCGAGGCCGCGCTTGCCCATACCGTCGGCGGCGTCGAGGGTGCCTACTTTCGAAGCGACCTGTTAGAGCGTCGGCAGCAACTGATGGATCAATGGGCTAGTTTCCTGACCGGCGGCGATGCCAAGGTGGTCAAGCTCCATGGCTAAGCCACAGGACACCGGCCTTGCCGAAATGCTTGACGCGGCGAAATGGCAAATAGAACGCGCTGGCAAAGAGGATGATCTCTTGTACCGGGACTTGGCCAAGGGACCCATTGACGAAGTCATGGTCCACCGCCTCGTGCAATCAGTCATTCAGAATCATGAGCAGTCGCGAATGCCAAAGAGACGTGGACGGCCTTCGCAAACCGAACGAGATCATTTCATCAGATTTTGGGTGGACGTGTTGCAAGACCAATGCGGCCTGGACCCAGGCGCGGCTCACAAGGCGATAGGGAACAAGATCGCGCTGTCTCCGGAAGCGATTCGCAGCATCGTTCGTGCCGGTAAAAAATAGCGAATTGTTCCCGTTGGAGCGTACCGGGAACGCATGCCAACCTCCGGGAAATTCAACCCGGAGGCTCTCATGAAAGATCGTTTGCTGCGCCGCGAAGAAGTCGAGACACGCTGCGGTCTCGCCCGTTCAAGCATCTACCGAGAGATGCGCGCCGGTCGCTTTCCGACACCATTGAAAATTGGACCGCGTGCGGTGCGCTGGCCAGCATCAGAAATCGAAAACTGGCTTTCCGAACGCCCGCGCGCGACGGGCGAAGCCTCTACCTGAATCGCGAAGCCCTCGCGAGGTGCCTAATCACGCGAGGGCTTCGAAGGAATAGGACGCCCGAGATCAGGAAAGGACGCCAATATGTCTGGTACCACATTCTCAAATAGCCTTGCAACCCTGTCTGCCTTGGCAGCCAGGGCGAAGAAGCATTACTCGAATCACCTTGTCGAATGGATGACTTGCGCCGCCACTCTCCAGGAGGCCCGCACAATCTGTCCGCACGGTCAATGGCTCCCCTTTTTGAAGGAAGCCGGGGTGCCGAAGAGCACCGCGCACCGCATGATCACCATTGCCGAGTCTGGGCTTCAAATGTCCCACGTGGGACATTTTGGAGGCATCGCCGCCACGCTGTATTTCCTTTCCCATGACCGGGGCAAGGTGGACCGCATGGTCGAAGTGATGGACCGGATTGCGGAACTGGATGCCCGTATTTTTGAACTGGATGGAGCGATTGACAACAGGGACGAGCGCCTTGCGATCATGTACGAAAGCGCCACGCCAGAGCAGCGGGAATGGATCGACAGGGGCCTGGAACAGTTGGCGACGATCACCGCCAACAAGCGCTGGATCAATGAACTCCTGGCGGAAGTGCAAATCGGAAAGCGGGAAAACGCAGCGATCAAACGGAAGATCGTCGCGATGGACAAGCGAACGGCGGACGTTGATTCGGCAATCAAGTTGATTGTCGAAGCCGAGACCGGAGAGAGCCGCATTATCGCTCTGGAGAGCGGGCGCAAGTTGCTCGCTCAAACGGAGCAGTCCGCGTGAGAGCGTCATGGCGAACCTTCATTGCCCGTTGTGCAGTCACGACATGCCGTGGCGGGCCTGCTTCTGCCCGACATGCGGATGGGAACCGATGCCCTATCCGGCAAAGAAAATCGAGCGATACAATTGGGTGCTAAAGCAGCCCCTCCACCGGACTTGTAAGCTAGTGCTCATGGCATTGGTCACGCATGACACACCGGACGCCACGGGTATCTACCCTTCCCGTGAAGTGCTGGCACGGGATGCGAGTATGACCATAGAGGGCGTTCGCAAGGCGCTCTACCGATTGAGAGCGGATGGCTGGATTACCTGGATAAGATGCTACAAGAACGGCATTAGGCTAAATGATGTCTACCAGATTAGGAGTGCTTTCGATGTCGAAAATGTTGAACTGCAAAGCGAGTTTGAATGAGAACGTCGACAACCTTACCTCAACGGCGTTGGGGTAACCTTACCTCAACGGCGTTGGATTCCTTTTAGTATATAAGGGGTAATTTAGTAAGGGGTAGTTTGTTGCACGAAGGTGAAAGAACCACAGAAGGAGAATAGTTATGGGTAGTACTACAGATGGGATCACCGTGACGTTCGAGGTCAACGAGCAGTTGAAGCATATCGAGTGCAAGATGAGTGAGAGCTTTGATCGGCTGGAGGACACGCAGAAGGTAGCTATCCTTTGGGATGCACGGCGAGGTCTGGCTGAGATGATCGCCACCCTGAGCACATCACACAAGCCCTCTGATGCCGACTAGCGCGCTCCAGCCCCTCCCCAGCCCCGTGGCGGTACCTCCTGGAGCGGGAGGGGCATGGGGACCCCTGTTCGTAAAAATCCGCTTTGCCGCATAGGGGCGTAGGGGGTTGGCTTGTGTGTAAGCAATGATGCTTAGGACCTTCCAAAAACGGTTCATTTCTAGAGCCACGTCACCGGGAGTCGATACGGCTGCTTTGTCGATTCCGCGTGGCAATGGGAAGAGTTCACTGGCGGGTCATATTTTGACGCGGGTTCTGACACCGGGCGATTCGCTTTTCCGAGCTGGCACGGAGTCCGTGTTGTGTGCGGCGAGTCTGGAACAAGGACGCATCGTGTTCCGCTTCGCTCGTGCGGCCTTGGAGGGACTGCCAGGATATCGGTTTCTTGATAGTCAAACCCGGATCGGGATCACGCACGTCCCGACCAACACGCGCCTGCGGGTTCTCGGGAGCAATGGCAAGACCGCCATGGGCTTGGTAAACACCCCCTGGGCCATATGCGACGAGCCAGGAGCTTGGGAGGTCAACGGCGGACAGTTGCTCAATGACGCGATCCAGACGGCCCAGGGCAAGCCTGGGAGTCCGTTGAAGGCGGTGTACATCGGAACGCTGGCCCCGGCCGTGTCCGGGTGGTGGCATGACATGGTGGCGGCAGGGTCCCATGGCAGCGTCTATGTCCAATCGCTCCAGGGCGATCCTGAACGCTGGGAACAGTGGCCTGAGATTCGGCGCTGCAATCCGTTGACGGCGGTTTCGGCGGACTTCCGGCGGAAGCTGTTGGAGGAACGCGACGAAGCACGGCGCGACTCCAGACTTAAGGCACGGTTCCTGTCGTATCGGTTGAACCTGCCATCGGCCGACGAAGCGACGATGCTGCTGACCGTGGACGATTGGGAGCGGGTGCTGGTACGTCCGGTTCCACCTCGGGGGGGCCAACCGATTATTGCCTATGACATGGGTCACGGCCGGGCTTGGGCTGCGGCCGTATCTCTATGGCGCAATGGCCGAGTTGAGGCCCTGGCGCTCGCACCAGGGATTCCCGACCTCGACCAGCAAGAGAAGCGCGACCGCGTACCGGCCGGAACTTATCGCGCGCTTGTCGCATCGGGAGCATTGCAAGTGTGTGAGGGCTTGCGGGTCCAGCCTGCCGCCGATCTCCACCAGGCAGCCATCACGGCCTGGGGAGAGCCAGAGGAAATCGTGGTGGACCGTTTCCGCGCCCGCGAGGTCCGCGACGTGGTGGGGAACAGAATCCCGATTGAAGTCCGCCGCCTCATGTGGAGCGAATGGAGCGAGGACATCCGGGCACTGCGCAAGGTGGCCCTGGATGGGCCGCTCGCGTGTGCCGAAGGCTCCCGGATGCTCTTGACGGCTTCCCTAGCCATGGCGATGGTCCAGAACGATCAGAGCGGCGGAATGAGGCTTGTGAAGCGGGATCCGGCTAACAACACGGCCAGGGATGACGTGGCGGCGGCACTCGCCATCGGCGCGGGCCTACTACAACGTCGCCTGTCGGAACCCCCGAGGTTGAGCCGTTGGAGGTATGCGGGAATGGTGGGATGACATACCAAAGCGCATCCAAAGGAGGACGTTCGATGAAAAAGGAAACGGTGAAAGAGACAGTTACTTCGGTCGTATCCGTAGCCATGCTCATGAAAGCGAGGGACAAACTCTTCTATGAAGAGCTAGGTGCAGAGAGCCACAGGGGTGCCGCCATTCTTGCGGCAGAGTACTTCCATGAGAGGCTTGGTAAAGCGATAGAACAAAAATATTCTACGCTGGATGACGGACTTTGGATGAGAATCGAAGAGAATGGATTGAAAGACAAGTTCCGTAGTAGAAACTTCTCTTCACGAATCGTAATAGCCTACGTGCTCGGTATTTATGATCGTGAAACTAGAGATAGGCTGAACGATGTCCGACACATACGCAATTGTTTCGCTCACCCACACATTGGCGCACCAATTGACTTCAACACTCCGCATGTGGCGGATAGGTGTGCCAAATTTAAGTTGACGAACATTCCGGTACCGGACAACTGGCGCAATCGATACATTCATTTTTTGGAAGAAGCGGGTGATCGTGTATGGAGCGCCTTGGATGAACTTGGGAAAAGGATCAATTCGGAGTAACCTCGAGCGTACTGGCGGGCAACGCTCGGGAGCCCGGGATGAAATAACGGCGGCGGTTCTGGCTGTGTCTGCTGGAGTGCGCCCCTCTGAATGTACACATATTTTATGGCTTAATCCTAGCATCATGTGAGGAAGGATTACCGAAAATGGCAGATGCAACCTTACTCATGGGTGGCACTTTAATCATGTACCTGATTATTCGCGTAGTTCTCTGGGCAGTCGGAAAGACGAAATTGGGGCCGAAATTAAATTTACTCCAATCGATTGTATTAGCTGCTCTAGTCGCCCTAGGCATCGGAACATTAATCGGGGGATATGGGATGGCCGATGGTCGTGATCCGGTATTCAGAAAAGCCTTCTTAGCGTATTTCGTCCCGGTTTCTGTGGCGATGTTGATAGAATTGATTCGTCGAAAAATTAAAGTCAAGACTTAGCAGTGGGAGGTTTTAGCCCTAGTTGTTGTAGCACCTAAATGAGTCGACGCCATCCCGGAAGCCGCCACCATGCCGCGCTGGAACAAAGACGCTGGCAGGCCGTCCGCCGCGCTGTCTTCGAACGTGACGGATGGCGCTGCGTACAGTGCGGTGCAGCTGGGGGACTGGAATGCGATCACATCCTCCCCCTTCAACGTGGGGGCGATCCATGGGTGCTGGAGAACCTGCAAACCCTTTGCCGGTCCTGTCACATAAGCAAGACACGCGTCGAAACTATGAGTCCCGAGCGGCTTGCATGGGATCGGTTGTTGAGGAATATGCAAGAAAATATTCGGTGATCGCAGAAAGTTCTTGATTGCTGCAAGATTTAAAATGTAACGGTCATGTGAACCACCTTTTGGCCAAAAGGAAATCACATGACCGAATCACAGAAGATCGAGCTTCGCCGCTCCAAAATCAGGGAACGGCTTGCCGAAGTTTCCAAGCTCCAGGGCGATGCATATTCCGACGAAGTGAAGACCGAAGAGCGCGCCCTGCAAGACGAGTTTCAGGGCCTCGAAGCCCGGCACCGTTCCGCGATCATCGCGGAAGCCGAGGAACTGGAAACCGAGAAGCGCGAAGCCGATAACGGCGATGCCGAGGCCCGCGAACGTATCGGACTGCGCAGCAAGGCCAGCCTGTCCAAATTCCTGATTGCCGCAACGCGCGGTCGCATGGTGGACGGTGCCGAGGCCGAACTTGCCGAGGCTGCCGGGGTGTCTGGAATTCCCCTCGAATTGTGGGACGTGCCGGAACAGCGCAGCGCGGAACAGCGCGATATCACACCGGCACCGGGAACCGTGGGCGTGAACCTCGACCCGATTCGCCCTGCCGTGTTCGCAAACAGCATCGCGGCCCGCCTGGGCATCGACATGCCGCGAGTTGGTTCTGGAACTTATGCCAGCGCGACCGTCACCACGTCACAGAGCGCAGCCGCGAAAGCCAAGAGCGCAGCAATCGCCGCGTCGGCGGGTGCACTCACCGTCACCACGGCGACACCGAAACGGGTGTCCGCCCGTCTGGAGTTGACGCTGGAGGATATCGCCGCCGTGGGACAAGCAAACTTCGAGTCGATCCTTCGCCAGAACCTCAGCCTTGCCCTGTCCGATGAACTGGATGATCAGGCGATCAACGGCGACGGCAACGCACCGAACTTGCGGGGCATGTTCACCGTGCTTGACGACCCGTCCGCGCCGGGCGCTGCCGTGGCGGGCTTCGACAACTTCGTTGCCGCCTACGCTGGAGGGGTGGATGGCCTCTGGAGCAACACCGCCAAAGAGGTCGGAATCGTGGTGAACCCGGAGACCTACCGGCTGGCGCTCCAGTCTTTCCGGGATATCGCGGCGGCTGACCTTGGCAGCGTTTCCTTCGCGGACTATGCCATGAATCACTTCGGCGGCTTCTGGACCAACAAGCGGATGCCTGCCAAGGCGGCGCACATTGCGCAAGCGATCCTGTACCGCATGGGCCGGACTGCCATGGGCGCGTCACAGGGTATGCGCACCGCTGTCTGTCCGCATTGGGGCGAGGTGTCGATTGATGACATCTACAGCGGCGCGGCGAAGGGTGAACGGTCCTTCACGCTGCATGTGCTCCTGGGAGACGTGATCGTGGTTCAGCCGGACGCCTATGCGCAGGTTGCGTTCAGGGTGTCCACCTAACGGGGCTCACCATGACCGGGGAAACCGAAGTCCGACTCGGCGGCGAATTCAGAGTCGCCGGGCGAACTCTTTCCGGCCGCGCGATGGTGTACGGCACGATGAGTCCGGAACACGGGGAAATGTTTGAGCCGGGAAGCTTCGCGCCGGTCAAGCCCGTTCCGTTGCTGCTTCAACATGATCCCTCAATGGTGATCGTGCCGGCCGGGGAATTCGAGCTTGCCGACTCCGCTTCTGCCCTGGAGGTCCGGGCAATCCTTCCCGAGCGTTCCGCCGTTGGCAAGCTCCTGGCGAAGGGCGCGCTGACCGGGCTATCGGTGAAGTTTCATCCTCTCCAGGAAAGCCGAATCGACGGGATTCGAGTGATCGAGCGGGCGCGGCTGGCTGAAATCAGCGTTGTGGATGAACCCTCCTACCCTGCCAGCACGGCGGACATACGGGCTAGGGGAAGCCGTGGCGGTCGCCTGGGCACACTTCGCGGGCGGATACCCCGAGACAGGCGGGTGGACTGCCGGTGCGCCGGGGGCGGCTGCACGAAGGGCTTGTTCAAGTCCGGCACGTTCAACCGCGCAATCGACCCGGACGATGCCGACGAAATCCTGGCGGTTGTGGATAATTATTCCGGCGCGATTGCCTCGAAAAAGCGTGGTGGCATCCGGTTCTGGAACGGTGAGAACGGCGACCTCGAATTCGCGCTTGACGTTCCCGCCACAGAAAAGGGCAAGGCACTACTCGACAACATGAACGCGGTTCCCGTCACGGCGCGTCCGTACCTGGATGACCTTGCCTCCACGTCCACGATTGCCGGGGACACGGCGACCTATACCAGCGCGGAAATGCGAGCGTTGATTGTGAAGGCAACGGATCAATCGACGGGCTGGGATGAGCTCGTGCTGGGGACGCTGGGCGAAGGCCCGCCCACGGCCCGCCGTGAAGCCCTGGAGCCGCGCCGGGGAGGTCTGCAATGGCTCTGACCCCATATCCTGCCAGCACTGCAACCGTGGCCCTGGCGGCTGCCCGGCTTTTATTGCGGGGGGCCCTGGGATCACCACTACCCGAGGACTTTGACGAATCGGACGAATTCAGTCCGCAACCGCTAATCTCCAATGCCCGGATTGATGCCCTCGGGGAGGCTGCCAGTGCCGAGGTCGAACGCTTCGCGCCGGACGCGCCGTCCGCGGTACGCTGCGAAGCGACCTTGCGGCTGGCGGCTTGGCTGCATGTCCGGCAGCCGAGGGCCTTTACCAGCATCACGGCAGGTAGCGTCAAGTTGGATTACGTCCGGGAACGCCACTACTCGCCGAACGGATTCGCGAACAGCGGCGCAAAGGCAATGCTGGAGCCCTGGCGCACACGCCGGGCCTTGCCTATCGAGGAGTCCGAAACATGAGGCTATGGCCGTGGAACAAGCCCGAGGCGCGATCAACCGCCGTTGGCTATACGGCGGCCCTCACGGCGGCACTGGAGGCCGGTGCATCCGGTTCTGCGGCTGACAACGCACCATTGGCGACCGCTGCCCTGGAGATCGCGGCAGGGCTCTATGCCCGCTGCATGGCTGCAGCCCTCGTGAAGGATGCGGAACCCGAGATCGCCGCTGCCCTGTCACCGCCAGTCCTGGCGCTGATTGCCCGCAACCTCATTCGGCGCGGCGAGGATCATCACCGAGTATTCGTGCGGGGCGGACGTGTGGAATTGCGACCCCTGGCGTTCGTCTATGCGCACGGTCGAACAGCGGATCCGATGGCGTGGACGTACAGCGCGACCGAATACGGCCCGATCGATTCGGTGCACACATGGCTGCGGGCCGATGCCCTCATGCACACGCGGTTCGCCGTGGATGCCTCGCGGCCCTGGCTCGGGGTGCCGCCGTGGTCCTGGGCAGGCGATACCAGCGGTGCAATCGCGGCCCTGGAGCGCATGGTGGCGAATGAAGCCAAGTCGCCCCACGGACATGTCCTGGGCTTGCCCGAGACGCCACAAGTGGACCAGGCGGGCAATGAAAGGCCGTTGGATGCGTTCCGCGCGGACCTCGCAAAGGCGAAAGGTCGAACGCTCCTCACGGAATTCAGCGGCCAATGGAAGACGGACGCGCCGGGATCGTCCGGGCGGTCAAGAATTGAGCACGTCACCTACGGCCTGGAGCGCAACCTGATTGATGCCCTACGCACCGCGACCGGCCGGGATATCCTGGCGGCTTGCGGCGTTCCGCCGTCCCTCGTTGTCGCCAATTCGGACGGCACTGCGCAGCGCGAATCCTTGCGCCGGTTCCTTCACACGGGCCTTGCCCCGATGGCCCGATTGATTGAAGCCGAGGCGCGACTGAAACTGGACTCGCCGAACCTCACCCTGGACCTGAATCCCATCCATGCCGCGGACGTGGCAGGCCGGGCCCGGAGTTGGAAAGCGTTCCTCGAAACCGGGATGGACCCGATTGACGCGGCTGCGAATACGGGAGTCGTGACCACGCGGCCGCTGGAGCGACCCGAACCATCGCAAGGGGGGGTGTGATGGCGCGCTTGTCCGAGACTGGAACCTTCTACGACAGGCTTCCTTCGGACGCTTGCGAATGGCGCTATGGCGAGAGCCGGACGGCCGAGTGCATTCTCTACGAGGACCCGACTGGTGACGCTCTCCAGGACCTCTCCGGGGCAACCGTCGAGGTTCATGCCGAACACTACCTTGCGAACGTCGAGACGCAGCGAGTCCAGGACGGCGCGACCACGCTTTCAATCTCCAAGATGCGGTTGCAAACGACGCCGGTGCGTGACCTCCAGGTGATCGTCCTGGATCAAACCGTGGCGGGCTATCTGGGCCGCTTCGACCTGACGTTGCCGAGCGACTTGTTCCCGAGCAATCCGGGCGCTGATGAAACGAAGGCCGTTCCGGTTGTCGTGGTCTATGTCACTCACCTCATTGACGGGGAGTTGACGCATCAGAGCTTTCCGCTTGTCTGCCGAAGAGGATCACCGTCATGAGTGTGCGATTCGTCGGTTCGCCGGACTTCCGGCTGATGGTTATTCGATGGCGGGGAGCGCCAGCGGCTCCCTAACAGAATGCCGGGCCTCAGCCCCTGATTGGCACTTGCCCGGACAGGCGCGTGATCTGCGGAGATCGATAATCTCCAAAGCCTCCCCCAACCCCATTCCATCGCGCCGACATAGGCCCTGTCGCGAGGAAGGTCGCGGCGGGGCCTTTTCTTTGTGGGGAAACGCGTGGGGAAGACCACTCACTTATGGGTCAAACTCTAACGTACCATAGGAAATAATTATCATTTATTAACAGCACTGTTTGGCGTTTGTTCGAGTCCCTCCAGAGGCACCATTTCCCGCGCGATGGCGCCGTCAGCGTCCCGCATCCGTCTTTCCAAGATCGAACGTGCGGTAGCCGTCGGCGGCGATCTCGTCGCAGACGCGGCGATACCTGTCGAAGCCGCCGACATAAGGGGTGAATACCCGCGGCTTGCCGGGAATGTTGGCACCGACATACCAGGAATTCGCCCTGGGATAGAGAGTCTCGTTACCGACGGCAATGTTGTGCTCGACCCAAGCTTCCTCCTCCTCTTCCCGGGCTTCGATGCGATCGAGATCGTGCCGTTCGAGCCAACCAAGGCAAGCCGCAATCCATTCAACGTGCTGCTCGATGGCGCTCATCATGTTGGTGAGCACGGACGGACTCTGCGGACCGGTGATGGTGAAGAGGTTGGGGAAGCCCGCGACCGCGAGGCCGAGAAAGGTCCTTGGTCCTGCGTCCCACTTTTCGCGCAACTTCAGCCCATCCCTGCCATTGATGTCGATCGCCATCAACGGCCCCGTCATGGCATCGAAGCCGATCGCGAAGATCAGCGCGTCGAAGTCGTAACCGGTGCCGTCCCCGGTCCTGAGGCCTGAAGGCGTGATCGTCTCGATCGGGTTGGCACTGATATCCACAAGGCTGACGTTATCGCGGTTGTAGGTCTCGAAATAATCGATGTCGACACACAGCCTCTTGGATCCGAACGGATAGTTCGTCGGAGAGACGAGTTTCGCTGTCTCCGGGTCGTTCACCCTCCGGCGAATGTTGTCGTGCGCGAAGTCGACGAAGAGCTGGTTGACGTCAGGGTTCGAGTTGACGTCGTCGAATGTCGAAAGAACCGTGAAGCCACCGATCGCCCAACGCCGTTCCATTTCGGATTTGCGCAGATTGTCGGAAACCTCGAGTCCCGGACCGACGGCGTCATCGCAGTTGTAGCCGCTGTGCGACCAGCGTGCCCGTTCCCGGAAGGCAGCATAGTTCTCCTTGATCTCCCGCATCTCGTCCTTTTCGAGAGAGCGGTTCCATGCCGGCACGGCGAAGTTCGGCGTGCGTTGGAAGACCGTGAGATGCCGTGCTTGTTTCGCGATCTCGGGGATTGACTGAATCGCCGACGAGCCGGTCCCGATAATCCCCACATCGAGCCCGGAGAAGTCGACCAGTTCGTGAGGCCACAGGCCCGTGTGGTACCAGCGCCCACTGAAGGTTTCGAGACCCCTGAAGTCAGGATGCTGGGGGACCGAGAGGCATCCCAGGGCCATGATGCAGTACCGCCCGCGGAAACAGCCGCCCGCATCGGTCTCGAGAGTCCAGATGCCCGAGTCCCCGTCATAGATGGCGGACACGACCCGCGTGTTGAACCTGATGTCGCGGCGCAGGCCGAAACGGTCTGCGACGTGATTGGCATACTCCAGGATTTCAGGCTGTGCCGAGTACCGTTCTTTCCACTCCCACTCCTGCTGGAGCTCCTCGTCGAAGGAATAGGAGTACTCCATGCTTTCGACATCGCAGCGGGCCCCCGGGTAGCGGTTCCAGTACCATGTACCGCCGACATCGCCTGCCGCTTCGATGACGACAGCCGACAGCCCCAGCCGCCGCAGCCTGTGGAGCATGTACATGCCCGAGAATCCGGCACCCACAACGACGGCATCGTACATAAAGCCGCCGGCACAATCCGTTTGAGGATCTTGCGACACGCCAGACATTCCTCCCCGTTCCACCACCGGCAGGTGGCATACCTCACCACACTTGCGGCGAACGATGCAAGGTCGTCATCGCCCGCAGGGCACCGCGCTGTGGGACCCGACCAAGATGAACCTCGGCACCATGTGATCCGTTGTCATCTTGACCGGGCGGCACCGAACTTCCTACGATCAGAGTTCTCTGGCAGACAAGACACAGGCCGTACAGTCATGAATCTTCGCCAACTGGAAATATTCAGAGCTGTGATGATCACCGGTTCCACGGTGGATGCAGCTAAAATGCTTCTAGTTTCCCAGCCCGCGGTCAGCAATGCGATTCTGCATTTTGAAGATCAGTTGAAATTCAAGCTGTTCGAACGAATCAAAGGTCGGTTGAATCCAACAGCGGAGGCGGAGATCCTTTTCTCTGGATCCGAGAAGGTTTTTACGAACTTCAACATGGTTCAGGAACTCGTGCAGAAATTGCAAGACTGCCGGACCGGGTCATTGCGCATTGTGACAAGTCCCAGCATCGGACAAACGATCATGCCATCCAGGATCGCCGCAATGATGCACGATTATCCTAGGATTAAAATCTATTTCGAGTTGTGGGAATATGCTTCAATTATCGAACAAATCGCGACACAACAACAGGATCTCGCGTTTACTCTGCGACCATCCGACCATCCGTTGATTCAATCGCGAACTCTTGCAACCGGACATATGGTTTGTGTTCTCCACAAGGACAATCCCTTGTGTGAACGGAAAGTTATCCGGCCCACAATGCTGTGTGATCAACCTTTGGTTGTAAGCGTTCGTTCCGCAGGTGACGGCTGATTTTTTCTTTTAGCGTGATTCATTTTTCACTGGCAACTTGGATCGGCATGTGCCAGGACTGTAGGCATGCCAGGTCTTCAGGAACCATTGCACTCGATGACGGCGGCGGGCCCTGTTCCGGGCGCGGGCGGCCTTGCGGTTGCTTATCCGTCTGGCGCTCCGGAGGTCTGGCCCCGGCTTCACGAGGAAGAGAAGCGCCGCGCGGATGCTGCGGACGGGCGTGCCGAACGGCTCAAACGGGAGAAGGTCCAGGCGCACCGCGAGGCGCGGTACTGGAAAGCGCAGTGGGGTCGGGCCCGGAACGCGCTCGAGGCGGCGCGTGCGGAAGCGGAGGACTTGCGCCGTGTGTCGAAGGATGCGTTGCATCTGCGCTCGGAGGTCGATCGTCTTGAGACGCTTCTTGCCGCCATCGGTGTCGATACGCGCAAGCGCAGCACGATGGCGTCCCTGCGGATCGAGAACGGCCGGTTGCAGGCCGGGAGCGAAGCCCTGCGCAAGCGGCTGCAGGAGGTCGAGAGCGAGCGTGACGGCCTGCGCTCGCAGATTGAGACCCTGTCGCGCGCGCAGTTCGGTCGCAAGAGCGAACGGGGCCACAAGGGTACGGGCCACAAGGGTACGGGCCGCAAGACGGGGCCGGACGACAAGGAGAAGGCCGGCAAGCGCGGCCCGCGGCCCGGTGGCGAGACCCACGGGCGCACGCCGCGCCCCGAACTGGCCCGCGAGAGAGAGGTTCACGACCCGCCGCCCGAGGCGTTGCACTGTCCGTGTTGCAACGCGCCCCGGGTGGCCAACGGATCGCATACCTCGGATCTGATCGAGGTCGAGGTCAAGGCTCATGTGCGGGTCATCGACCGGAGCCGCTGGCGCAAGACCTGCCAGTGTTCTGACACGCCCGAAGAGGTGTCGGCGCCACCGGTGCCGCGCCTGTTTCCGAGGACCATGTTCGGTATCAGCGTCTGGGCGCGTCTGCTGTTCGAACTTTACGCCGCCAACCGTCCCTTGCGGCGGGTCGCGGCGTGGTTCGAGGCGCAGGGCCTGCCAGTCTCACCGGGAACGCTTTCAGACGGGCATGACCGGATGGTGGCGCTGTTTGCGCCGCTGTCGGCGGCGATCCTTGCGCATCTCCAGCAGGCGCCGGTGGTGCATGCCGACGAGACCAGCTGGAGGGTCCGGGAGTTCGCCACGACGGGCTCGTCCAGCCGCGCCTGGCTGTGGATCGCGACCTGCGTGGATGCGGTGTATCTGCATGTCGATGCATCGCGCAGCGCGGCCGCCGCCGCGACGCTGCTCGGCGGGCTGCGCAAGGGTGCGGTCCTGGTATGCGATCGCTATAGCGCCTACAAGAAGCTGGCCCGCCTGGCGGCGGGCCGGCTGGTCTTGGCGTTCTGCTGGGCCCATGTCAGGAGGGATTTCATCAAGGTGGCGGCGGCGCGTGGCGACCTCGAGGACTGGAAGGACCAGTGGCTGGCCCGGATCCGGCGCCTGTACAGGCTGAACGCGCAGCGCTTGCGCTATCACGATCCCGGCAAGCCGTCCGGCAGGAGGAGGTATCTGAGGATGCACTTCCGTCTGTCCCGCGTCCTCGGGGAGGTCTTCACGGAGGCGGAACGGGAACTTGCCACCGTTGATGACGCGTCGCCGCAGGCGAAGGTGTTGCGGTCTCTGCTGAATCATCGTGAAGGGCTGTCTCAGGTCCTCGACGATCTCCGTGTCCCGATGGACAACAATCTCGCTGAACGCCGGTTCCGCCCTGAGGTCATCCGCCGGAAGCTGTCGCTGGGCTCGGACAGCAAGGAGGGCGCGCAGGGCATGGCGAAGATGCTTTCGGTGGTCCGCACGCTTGAGGTCAACGACATTGCGGTTCTGCCGTGGCTCGAGGCGTGGCTGTCCGCCTGTGCCGCCAATGGCGGCCGTCCGCCGGAGGATCTCGGGCCGTGGCTGCCCTGGACAATGGACGAGGCGCGCCGGGCAGAGTTTCGCGCGTGAGCGCGGCACCGACATGCCGCTATGCGGGGCGCGACTTCACCGAAGACGAGATTGCGCTGATCCGGGATCTGATTGCCGGCGATCCGAAGCTGACCCGGGCTCACCTGTCGCGGGCATTCTGCCGCCGGGTCGGCTGGGTCAAACCCGACGGCGGGTTGCGGGACATGATGGCGCGTTGCGCGCTGCTGGCGATGCATCGCGACGGGCTGATCGTCCTGCCGCCACCACGACACCCGCGCCGTGCGCCCGGACCGGTCGTCTTCGGGCCGGAAACCGAACCACCGCCATCGCCGCCGCCCGCGACCCTCGAGGCGGTGCGGCCGCTCAGCCTCGTCCCCGTCCTCGACCGGACCAGCCACAACGCCGTGTTGTGGAAGCAGTTCATCGCGCGCTACCATTATCTCGGCTACAAGCCGATGGCCGGCGCCCAGATGCGCTATACCGTGGTCGACCGCCACGGCGCCCCGCTCGCCATGATCGGCATGGCAGCAGCAGCCTGGAAGACCGCGCCGCGCGACCGCGCCATCGGATGGAACCCGGAAACCCGGGCGCGTAATCTCCATCTCGTGGTCAATCAGTCCCGCCTGCTTCTACTGCCCTGGATCGTCATCCCAAACCTCGGCTCCCACATCCTGTCGCTGCTGCGCCGACAACTGCCCGGCGACTGGACGCAGCGCTATAATGTCGAGCCCGTCCTGATGGAAACATTCGTCGAAAAGCCGCGCTTTGCCGGCACCGTCTACAAGGCCGCCAACTGGACCCATATAGGCACCACCAGGGGACGCGGCCGTTACGACAGAAAAAACGAATGCGCCCTCGCCAAAAAGGACATCTGGGTGCAGCCGCTTCGCAGAGACTGGAAGCGCAGACTCAACGATTGACAGAAATCATCACCTGCGGAACGAACGCTTACGCGGGCGTTTGCCTGGATGGGCCGTTGCCGGTGTTTGGCGAAGGACTTTGAACGCACTGAGACGAGTTCACTATTGTTTGTGTTAGAACAACAGTTTATATTACACACTCTCCCCGCCGCATTTCCAAGCCTCGGGTATGGAGAATTACGGGCCAACTCTCAAATTGGACCACTTCTCGGGGGGCAAACCAGTCGGACATTGGAAAGTGCCGTGCGGTTCTTGAGTGGGCATCTCCTGCCTTCAGCGATTGATCACATCTTGTTCGGCCAACCCGGTGTCTGCGGCGTACCCACAATATGCCACGTCTGCCATTCACGCAGACGATTGCAACGACCGTCCGGCCCAAAGGTCAGATGAAAGACGCCGTCTCCTTCGCGATGTTCGCTCGTGGCGACCCTAAGGGCGGTCGCCATCCAGTTTACGACTGCCCCGGTGTTGTCGACACAGAACACATGAAACTCGATATGACGTTCCCGCGCATTGTTGACCACATCGGTCCAGAACCGGTGGAAGTCCCGTGCGTGTACCACTTCCATATAGGGATGCTCCTGGTAGGTCGCGTCGTCGCTGAAGAGCGTCACCAGGCGATCTGCATCGCCGTTCTCATAACAATGTTTATAGGCTGCGAGCCAATCCTCAAGGGTCTTTGCATCCATGTCGGCGACTCCCATCGTGGCCTGTTCAAGCGCAACCCGCTCACAGCTCCCGGCGATGCTACAGCACAAGCGCAGCCCTGAGCCCTTCAAGAACCGCCTCCTCAGCAGTCCGGGGCATCAAGCAATCGCCAACAGTCAGAACACTGACAGCTTCATCCTCAAGCGCCAACTCCAGGTCAACGACCGGTGTCCCGCCGAACGAAACGACAAGGGTGTCAACATTCTCCAGAATCACCGGTTGATATCCCACCGCGTGTTCGAAGAAGACGGCGCCATTGGCCGCGCCCTTCAGACGCAATTGCGATGTCACCTCGACGCCAAGACTGTTAAGAACGCCGGACCAATGATCGCGCACGGAATTGGGAATATTTGCGCCGGGCATATAACCCAGAGCGCCAAGGCGCACATGGCTACCGGCTCGCGCGAGTTGCTCGGCAAGTCCCATGGCGACCCAATCCATCTTGCCGTCGACGATGACGACACGCCTGCCGACCTCGACCTCACCGGCCACTACCTGCCAGGCATGAACGATCTGGAGGCCGCCGCCATCATCCTCCAGGTCGGGCCAGTGGGGACGTGCGCCAGTCGCCAAGACGACGGTGTCCGGCATTTGGTGCCGGACAAACTCCGCCGTTACTTCGACGCCGACACGGATCGCGACACCCGCCATGTTCATCTCACGGGCAAGGTTGGTGACAATTCCGCCGAATTCGGCGCGGTCGGGCAGACGCTCGGCGAGCAAAACTTGACCGCCCAGACGCACAGCCTTCTCGTAGAGTGTCACCCGATGGCCACGGGCCGCTGCAACCGCAGCGGCCTTCATGCCTCCCGGGCCACCGCCCACTACCATCACATCAAACGGACGCGCCGCCGGCGGGTGGGGCAGCGGATAGAGGGTCTCCCGTCCACTCTCCGGAAACTGGATGCAGGACACCGAGGCACCCTTGCCAACATGACCAATGCAGGCTTGGTTGCAGGCAATGCAGACCCGGATGTCGTCGTCGAGGCCGTCTGAAGTTTTCTGGGCGAACTCGGGGTCGCAGATCATCGCGCGGGCACAGCCGCACAGGTCGGCTTGGCCCGCCGCGAGGATGCGCTCTGCCTCTTGAGGGCGGTTGATGCGGCCAGTGACCAGCACCGGCACCGAGACGACCTCGCGCACAGCCGCCGAATAGGCCGCCGTATAGCCGGGCTCGTAGACCATCGGCGGCACTACCTGGATGCCGCCGTCATAGGACGAACAGGATCCGCCATTGACGCTGAAATAGTCGATCATGCCGAGACCATCGATGGCGCGGCAGACGGCGACCGTGTCTTCGAGCCGCATGCCTTCCGTACCGTCCTCGTGGCCGGATACGCGCAGGCCAAGGGGGCGATCTCCGATCCTGCCCCGAACCTCCTCGACAATCTCCGAAACGAAACGCAAGCGGTTTTCGAAGTTGCCGCCGTAGAGATCCGTGCGGCGATTGACCCGTGGGCTGAGAAACTGGGCGATCAAGTGAGCATGGTGTCCCATGATCTCGATACCATCGAAGCCCGCACCGACGATGCGTGCCGCCGCGGCACCGTAGGCGTGAACAATTTGGGCAATCAGCCACTTCGACATGACGCGGGGAAGGTGTTGACTTCTCTCGCACATGACGGCCGAGGGGGCGTACGTTACCGCGACGGTGCCGTCGTCGGTGCTGCCGGCGATATCGCCACGGCCGGGATGATAGAGTTGGCCGAAGAGCGGGGTGCCATGGGCATGGACCGCCTCGGCGACCGTTTTGAAACCCGGGATGCAGTCATCATTGTCGATATTGACCCAACGCCCAGCACCGACGGCTGTCTCGTGGACCGAGGCCGCCTCCATGATGATAAGTCCGACGCCACCTCTGGCGCGCGCGGCAAGATAGGCGGGATACTGCTCGGTTATGTGGCCGCCCGTGGCCATGGCACTGCCGTGGGCGGGCATGACGATGCGGTTTTTCAACTCGATGTCGCCAAGCGCAAGCGGCTTGAGAAGATGCGGAAAGCGCGACGACACCATGGACTAATCAGCAGCCATCAACTTCATTGCGGTCAACGGCCTCCCGTTATCGACGGTTTCACGACGCACCAGTGTTGCACCACGGTGATGGTTTGCCAAAGCTTTAAAGGCCTTTTCTCATAGCACCCTGTGATGGCTGGTTCTGAGCACGTTGTCCCGCATTTTCCGCAAGAAGGATGTTCGAGTAGAGGGGCGGCCGGGGTTTTGCGGTGATTTTCAGAATTCTGCCGTTTTCTGGACCAGCGGCCCCGGCATTCCCGGGGACTTCCGTGTGGCTGGTCTGCGGAGTTCGAACCACGTCGGATCGGAACAAGAGCCTTCCACGCCGCGGCGAAGGAGGTCTTGTCGGGGCAACTGCTTGACATGGCAACATGGATGCGCCGTGCGGAGATCCTCACCCGCGCGCCGATCTTGAGCAACCGCAGGCGCAGCGTTGTCGGGCTGGCCCTGGAAAGCGGCGTTTCGGCAAGCGCCTGACGAAGGCGGTTGTAGAGAACGTGGGCGAAGGTCGAAAGGTAAAGCCTGACGGTGTTGGCATCGAACAGGTTGGACGAGCTGCGCTCGGCGAACAGGCCGCACTTCAGTTTCTTCACACGATTTTCCGCATCGCCCCTGGCACAGTAGAAGATCTCGTAAAGGCAGGATGGCTCTGCGCACCGAGGGACGTGACGATGTATCGGTCGTTCTCCCTGTTAAGGCAAAGTCCGTCTCGTCTTCGCCCCTGGATCCGGGAAGAGCCTCGACAACCACCCGGCGGGTGCTGAACCAACTTTTTTGCGTCCGGCAGGTGAACTCGCAGCACCGGCGGCACGCCTTGCCGGTCTTCCTGGTCTCGGCCGAGGCCTCGGCCATCGCGCCGCCGCAGAGATCCTTGAGCCTGCTGTTCTTCGCCAGACCAGGCACATAGTCGACATTCTCCTCATCCTCGCACCACGCCATGATGTCGTCGCCGCAAAAGCCGGAATCGATGCGCACGATGATGCGCGTCTTGGGCCGGTGGGCGAGGATCCCTCGAGTTCGTCCTGAATGCCGGCAGCGGCATCAGGGAGGCGGTGCGCAGGCGGGCCAGCACGGGATGCCTGTCGACGAACATCGTCACGGGCAGGTAGTATTATTCGTCATAGTATCCATGAAAGAATCGGTCCTCCTGATCGCCGTGAAGCTCGAAGTCCGTGGCATCGATGTCCAGGACGATCTGCCGCGGCGCTTCCTCGCAATTCTCGACCAGAAGATCGTCCATCCTGTCGAAGTCGACGACGATCTTGCGCGCCTTCTTCCCGTTGAAGCCCGCGGCCGACAACTCGAGCCGGTTCAGCGTGCTCTTGCCCGCAAGCGGCTCGCAGTCCTCGCGCCTCGACGCCATGCAGCCGAGCACCGCGCCAGCCACCGGATCCTTGCGGAATTTGTCGTGATCGTTGAGATCTCCCGAGACCGACACCAGAATGCGCTGGCCGACCATTGCAAAAGTCGGCAAAACACTCGGCAATGCGGTCGAACAACCTTGTATGACCTTCGACGAGACCTGTGACCAGCAGGCCGGCGTTCGAGGTGATAATCAGCCTCGATGTACTTGCGGCCTGGCACCGTAAGGGGTTGGACAGAAGACCCTGGGTGGCGTACAGTCTGCCGCCATGGGGAGTGTCGCTGTTCCGACTATTGTTTGTGCTAAAACAACAGTTTATGGCACATTTCCCTGCATTTCAAGCCCAAGGTTATGAATTATATGGACTGATGGCACGCCGGCACGGCAAGCGTGAGAAATGAGTTCGGAATCGTCACTGACTGATGGGGTTATACCAATGAGCGATAAACAAATGCAGATCGTGCGTGGGCGATGGGTGGTGACCGACGCGGATCTTCCTCAACCGGTCCTGCGAGATTCTGCTGTGTTGATTGAAGGCGACACAATAGTGGAGATTGGTCCTTGGAAGGAGCTCAGTGCGAAATTTCCGGAAGTCCCGGTTCTCGGCTCCGAGCGGCACGCCATCATGCCGGGGCTGATCAACCCGCATCACCACAGCTTTGGGGTTCCCTGGTCGCTTAGAGGATTGCAAGACAACTGGCTTGAGCTTTGGTTGCAGGACCTCTCCTGCTTCGATTACCGCGCCGCCACGCCGAGAAGCATTTATCTTCGCGGCTTGATGAGTGCCGCGTCGCTGTTGAGAACCGGCGTCACGTCAACAATTGAATTGACCATCACCGGCGGCAATTACGTGCACGCCATGGAGACTCAGAGACAGCTCATCACTGCCTACAGAGACGCGGGGTGCGATACACTTTGGCTCCTGGAGTCGTGAACCAGAGCTTTCTCGTCAATGGTGAAGGGCAGGATGAGGCCTTCATCGCGAGCCTGCCAAAAGACCTTGCGGAGCTTACCCGTCGCCAGAAGCTCCCCGACACGAACATGCCCGAGGAAGAGTATCTCGAAGTCATCAAAGATCTTCACTGTGAATTCGACGGCCATGACGCCATTGACATTTGGTTTGGTCCACAGGGCCCGCAATGGACAAGTCGTGGGCTTTTAGAAAAGATCGCCGAACAGGCGGAGAGCTTGGGGACAAACATTCAGACCCATGCCCTCGAAAGCTACATCGATAAGATTGAAGGACATCGCAGCTATGGAAAATCGACCATCGCCTACTTGGACGAGCTCGGCTTCCTGAGCCCGAGGCTATCCATGGCCCATGGAACCTGGTTGTCTCAATCTGATATCGAAACCTTGGCAGCCCGTGGCGTGAACCTGATTCATTGCCCTAGTTCCAATCTAAGGGCAAGACAGGGGATCGCACCGCTCAACGCAGCAATGCAAGCGGGCTTGCTCGTTGCATTGGGCATGGATGGCCTGACGATCAACGATGACGATGATCTCTTCAACGAGATGCGCTTGGCGCTGCAGCTCCACAGGACACCGGAGTACAACGGCCGCGCGCCCACGACCCAAGAAATCGTCCGAATGGTTACGACGGATGCTGCCCGGGTCATGAATCGGGCGAATGAAATCGGCAAGTTGGCGCCCGGATACAAGGCCGACGTTCTGGTTCTCGATCTAAAAGAGGTCATATGGCCTTGGGTCTCGGGAGGACGCGGACCCGCTCGCGATCATCGTGCAACGGGCACGCAAGGGCGATGTGGACAAGGTCCTCGTGAATGGCGCCGTCGCCTTCGAAGACGCGCACCCCACAGGTTTTGATCTCAACGAAACGGTCAGAGAGACCGTCGAATTCATGGATGCTCATCCGCCGAACGAAACAATGCGGAACTTGAACGTGCGCTTGGCGCCTCTTCTGGTCGATTGGTATCAGTCGTGGGGCAAGCCGGAGTTCGTTCCCTTTATAGACTACAACTCGACGATTTAACTCCAAGGGAAGAACCTGGATCCATGCGAGGGAGTCAAGACATGAAGGCAATGGATGAAGTTGTTGCGGAACTCAAGGACACCATCGACAACATGAGAACGGTACATGCCTCCGAGTTCAATCTCAGCGACGAGGACCGGAAGAGGATCGTATTCACGAGAATCGAGGACTTCCCAGCCTTTGGATGGGATGACGAAAAAACGATTGTCGAAAGAAGCATTGTACCCCCCTCAGCTTTCGAAGGAAATTGATGTGGCAATCTGCACCAAGGGACCGGGTGTCAGAGGCTTCAGGATGGCGATGCTGTCAGACTGGTACGTGCAAGTTCTCAAGGGCACGCTTACCGTGGTATCTAATGCTGGCACCTATGATATAGAAGCCGGGATGGTCCTGTTCCTACCCAAGGGCACTTACTATTATAGCGAAAATAGAGGCACGGTCGATTGCGACTACATCTCCGTCCACATCCCGATTGAGACCGTCTTGGTGGAAGAGTAAGCAGGGACGCTGAGCGGTCTGTACTTGCATTCGTGAAGCCTACAAGATCAATCAGCCAGGCGCTCTCGCCGAGTGGCGCGACCTGTTCAATGCCTGAGTGATGGGTGTTGGTTTGTGTCGGTCCATGTGGGTTCCCCTGACAATGCAAGGGACAACAGTTCTGATAGGCGTCATCCTTCCCCCCAAGGGACAACCAGCCGTTAGATACGATGAAGCATGTGGGAATGCCAGCTTACCGAGCCGGTATGCTTCATAGGATCTGCTCCTGAAAGGAGCGTCGGACCGATTGATGACTACCGTTTTCACGGGCGCGGCGAGCGCCATTTCTCCAGGCGCTGCTGATTTCATGGCCGGCCAGAGTTTCGAGCGGATCGGAACCCCGAGGGTGCTGGCCAGACTGCTTTTCGTCAGCACCTTGGTTCTGACGGTATATATGTTATACTGATAGTCTTAAATTTTGACCTGCGCGCGGTCAATGTATGGTGGAAGCAATCCTATTTGTGTCCATACTGAAATTCTCCCATTTTTCGGACAACGCGTTGTGGACGTCGTGAACGGTTGAACCCCGTGCGACACCCGCATGAATAATTCCGTGGGATAAGCCGGAAGCATGCATGCAACCCCATACCGAAATCATTCAGATCGGCGCAAGGCCGGGATACCATGGTTCCCGACCGCTCCTTGCCATCCATCCGCACGTGAGAACGCCATGCCGCCCGCCTACGCCGCCTTCCCTGAAGCCGAACATCGCGAACGCCTTCGGCGCGCCCGCCAGGCGATGCATGATCATCGGATCGACATCTGCCTCAGCGTGGCACCGGAACATCTCTACTGGCTCGGCGGCTACGATTCCTGGGTCGCGGTCAACAGCCCGCAGGCCATGATCTTTACCCAGGGCGATGACGAGCCTGTCCTCATCGTGCGCGATGTCGATCGCCCCCTGGCGACGGAAACCACGTGGATACGTGATATCCGCACCTACCGTCTGCACCGCGATGACCCGGCAGATCTCATCGCCGGGGTGGTCCACGAGAAGGGAGAATACGGTGCTTCGATCGGTATCGAAATGCAGTCCTACGCCCTCACGTTCGGATGGGGGCAGTACCTTGACAGGTCACTGTCCGCCTCGAAATTCATCGATACCACCCCCGTCCTTGGGGAACTGCGCTGGATCAAGTCGGCGGCGGAGCTCGACTTCACGCGCCGCGGTGCTGCGCATGCCCAAACCGGTCTTGCGGCCATGCGCCGCACGCTCAAGGCCGGCATCACGGAGATCGAACTTGCCGCCGGCATCGAATACGCCATGCGCAGACAGGGTTGCGACTACTGGGCAATTCCGATCGAGCTTTCCAGCGGTGAACGCAGCGAAGGGGGCCATGCCACGCCCAGGATGCGCGTCATCGAACCGGGCGATCTTGTCCATGTCGAACTGGCAGGCGTCCACCAGCGCTATCACGCGGTCGCCATCACGACCATGGCCGTCGGCAGACCACCCGCCGAAGGTCGCGATCTCTACGGTCTCGCTCGGCGGTCCCTCGAAGCCGGGCTCGGTCTGATCAGGCCCGGGGTCCCGGTCGGGGATGTCGAGGAAGCCTCCCTCTTGCCTCTTCGCGAAGCGGGCCTGGAAGACTCGGCCATGATGCGGTTCGGCTACGGGATCGGGATCGCCTATCCGCCGATCTGGCTCGAGACCCTGCAGATCAGCAGGGGCATCGACCAGCGGCTGGAACCGGGCATGACCTTCGTGCTGCATGCCTGTGTCACGCCGCCGGGATCCGGCACCGGCGTCATCGTCGGCGGCACCTGGCTGATGCTGGAGGACGGTCTCGAGATGTTGGCGGGAAGCGGTGCCTGCGAACTGGAAACGATCGCCTGAGTCCAGATGTTCGTCACCTTGCCGAGACCGGCACCAGGGACGGCGGCCTTGTTGCCGAGATGAGATATCCGACGACGGCAAGATTGGCAGCATTGAACGCGACGCCAATCAGGAAGGGCGCATGGTAGCCCTGTGTCAGATCGAAACCGATCCCGCCGATCCAGCCGCCGATCGCCATGCCGAAGGTGCCGAACAGGACCACGATGCCGGTATTGCGCCCGGCCCGGTGTTCGGGAAAGGAATCGCGAATGATCACAGGATACGTCGGCGCAATGCCGCCAAAACCTATGCCGAAGATCGCTGCGGTGATCATCAGGGTTCCAAGTCCGTCCAGGAATGGCAGCACGCCGAGCGTGGTGGTCTGGATGAGCGAGAAGAGGAAGAGGGTTCGCAAGGCGCCGATCCATTCGATCATCAGGCCGGAAACCAGGGCGCGCGAGATGAAGCTCGCGGCCAGAAGAACGGAGAGGACCGATGCCGCCTGCATGGGCGCAATGCCGATATCGGTGGCATGGGATTTGATGTGCGCGATCGGCAGCGACATGCTGACACAGCAGCCGACGATCGCGACACACAGTAATGTCAGCAATGTGCGGGGACTCATGTTGAGATCAGGAAGGCGGTCCGGAAGGGCGCGTTGTGTACGCATGCCCGCCACTGCCCGGCTGCCGGGAGGACGCCTGAAGAGGAGCGACAACGGCACCATTACGGCAATGCTCGCCAGACCGTAAACGAGATAGGTGTCCCGCCAGCCCATGGACCCCAACCCGAGTTCGAAAATCGGCGGCCAGATGGTGCCCGCCACGCTCTGGCCGCTCGTCACGAGGCCCACCGCGATTCCCCGCTTGCGCACGAACCACCGTGTCGTGTTGGCGACAAGAGGCACATAAAGCGCCGCCTGACCGAAGAGGCCGATCACCACGCCATAGACGAGATAGAACTGCCAGGCGCTCTCCACGATGCTCGTCAGCATGGCGCCGGCCCCCACCATCACCGCGCCGACGAGAGCGGGTTTGCCCATGCCTGCCTTGTCGAGCCACCAGCCCATGAGTATCCCGCCCAGTCCACCGCCCATGAACAGGAGGGAAAAGGCAAGCGACGGAACGGTCCGCGGCCATCCGAAACTCGCCGCGATATCCTTCATGGACACCACCAGACGCACTTTCAGTGCTAAACAACTGAAATAACGCCCTAATTTTCCTCTCGAATCTGCAACTGCGGGAGAAATCAACGCCGGATTTTCCCGTGCCTGCAACTCAACGCAAGGGGAATTTCATGGCCACTGCACGACTTACCGAGGGGCGCATCAAGGCTCTCCGGCCCCGAAAGACCGTCCAGGACGTCCGCGATGCCAGCCTGAAGGGCTTCGGTATCCGCGCCTACCCGACCGGACGCAAACGCTACTTCATTCATACCCAACTCGAAGGACAACGACTCTGGAAGATCGTCGGTGATGCCGCAGACACAAGCCTGAACGAAGCCAGGGAACGAGCGCGATCGATGCTGATCGCGATTCGAGGCGGCAATCCGGTCTTGCCGGAAGGGAACCTGTTCGAGACAGTCGCCGAGGAAGTCTTTCACCGTTACGGGCGCAACTGGAAGCCCGGAACGCTTTCGGTCAACAGACAATACTATCGCAACCAGATACTGCCGTGGTTCCGGGGATACCAGATCACAGACATCACGGCTGCTGACGTGCGGGAATGGTTCGCTTCCCTCCATGCGACACCCGTGGCCGCCGACCGTTCCGCCCCGGTTCTCTCCGTCATCTTGACCTGCGCTGAGACCTATGGTTACCGGCCCGAGGGCAGCAATCCGTGCAAGGGCATCAAGCGGTACAGACGACGGGGACGGGAGCGCTTCCTCTCGGAGCAGGAAGTCCACCTGCTCGGTGTCGTGCTGAAAAAGCATGAAAAGACCTTCCCGATGCATGTGGCGATCATCCGGCTCCTGTTGCTGACCGGTTGCCGCAGCAAGGAAATCGTGACGCTCCAGTGGAAGGAATATCGCGAGCGTCATCTCCATCTCACCGATTCCAAGACAGGACCGCGCATGGTCTGGCTGTCGTATCCGGCACGGCAAATCCTTGAGGGGTTTCCCAGAATCGCTCCATGGATTTTCCCGTCACCCGGGACCGGAAACTCCATCTCCACAAGCACCGTCGGTTACTTCTGGCGGCGTATTCGTTCGGATGCAGGTCTGCGGGATGTCCGGCTTCACGATCTTCGGCACACCTTCGCCAGTTTCGCCGTCATGCAGGGAGAGAGCATCCTCACCGTCGGCCGTCTGCTCGGCCACAACGATCCCGGCACGACCCTCAAGTACACGCATCTTGCCGACGGAAGGGTCGCTGAGGCGGCAGAGACCGTGGCTGCCGTTCTCGGAAGGAACGCACCATGAACCGCAGAACAAAATTGACCGACACTCTTGTCAGACGGCTCGAACCGGGCATTCGCGAATACACTGTCCGTGACACGCTCGTTTTCGGTCTCGGCGTTCGGGTGCATCCATCAGGTGGTCGCAGTTACATCCTGTTTCGTGAAGGAATGAAGGTGTCCCTCGGACCGGTCATCCTGAAGACGGTCCGGGAGGTCCGCAGCGAGAGCCTTGCGTTCATGACAGACGGTTTCTCCGGAGGAAGGACGATTCCATTGTTCAGAGACTTCGGTATCGGCGCATGGCGAGACTCCTGGGTTTGCCGATGCAAGCCTTCCACGATCCTTGGGCGAGACCGATATCTCGAGACCCGTCTGCTGCCGGCATTCGGTAACCTGCGCCTTGATCAGATCACCACTGCCTTGGTGCATCGATGGTTCGACGGCTACAGCAGGACCGCACCGGGTGACGCCAACTTCTGCTTGCAGATCCTTCGCCACATTCTCAATCACGCAATTGCCTGCAATCATATTACCTCGAACCCGGCACGAAGCGTCAGGCCCAACCCGCGGAAAAAGTTCACCCGTTTCCTTTCACGGGAAGAACTTGGCCGACTGCATCGCGTGCTCGACCGCCATGACCGCTCGGGAAAGACCAGTCCATCGCAACGCCAGCAGGTCGATATCATCCGGCTTCTCCTTCTGACCGGTTGCCGGAAGAACGAGATCGTCCGCCTTCGCAAGCAGGAGGTGGCCGAAAATTGCCTCAGGCTCCTCGACAGCAAGACCGGACCCAGAACGGTGTTTCTGAACGCCGAGGCGCGGGCCATCATCGAGCGTAGGATGGCAAGTGATGGCGAATTCCTGTTCCCGTCCCCCAAAATTCCCGGGCATCCGCTTTGCGATAACCTTGCTCTCTGGTTTGCGGCCCGCAAGGAGGCCGGCATCGAGGATGTGCGCATCCACGATCTCCGACACACCTTCGCCAGCCATGCCGTGATGCAAGGAACGCCGTTACCGGTTGTAGCGCGCCTCCTTGGCCACAGTAGGACGACGATGACGATGCGCTATGCCCACACGGGCGACCGGGAAACAGAGGCCGCTGCCGAGCGGATCGGTGAGGTCATTTCAGTGATGCTCGAGATCAGTTAACGAAGGATTGGCGTAACTGCGCACCCCCTTTCGGTCATTGTCGTCTGTCCCTTTGTCGGCGGGCTTGCCTGACGCCATGTCTGCCAGGCAGCGGCGAGGTGTCCGGCATGGGTGCCGGCCCTCTTCGGTTCGCGAAAGAGCGTCACGGAGATTTCTGTTGACAACATAGGTCTGGCGTCCTATCCGGGTTGCATCGGGTTGGGAGGCGGTCAGGTTGATGGTGGCGTGGTTTGGTTCGAAGGCGACATCGGGGCTTTGCCAGGCGATCATTGCCTTGCAGCCGCCGCATGACGTGTATATCGAGCCATTTTTGGGAGGCGGCGCCATCATGAAGCGCAAGCTTCCCGCGCAGCGCACCATCGGCATCGACCTTGACCGTCGCGCGATTGACGGCTTTGCCTGCGCCTATCCGGTGGAACTGCACCAGGGGTGCGCCCTGCGCTTCCTCGAGGCCTTCTCTTTCCAGGGCCGCGAACTGGTCTACTGCGACCCGCCCTACCTGCCGGCGACCCGGCGCTCCGAACGCCGCTACCGGCACGACTTCGACGACGCCTCGCACGAGGCGCTGCTGGACCTGCTGGTGTCGCTGGACTGCCAGGTCATGATCTCCGGCTACCCGTCGCGGCTCTACGAGAGCCGGCTTGCCGGCTGGCGGTCCATGGTGCTGCAGGTCAACAACCATGCGGCGGTGGTCACCGAAGAGGTCTGGTTCAACTTCGAACCCGACCGGCTGCACTGGGCCCGGTTCGCCGGCCGGGACTTCACCCATCGCCAGACGGTCAAGCGCAAGGCCGCGAACTGGGCGCGCCGCTACCGCTCGATGCCGCCGGCCGAACGGCTCGCCGTGCTGGCGGCGGTCATGGCGGTGGAAGCCGAGTGATGGTGAACGCGGCCTCGCTGCGCGATGAGTTCGAGGCCTGTCAGACGTCGTTCCAGGACTTGTGCCAGAAGGGCAAGGTGAGCCCGGAGTGCGAGGTCCTGTTCAAGGGCATGTTGCTCCTGATGCGGCTGATGCTGACGGTGTTCATGGAGAAGACCACCCGTAAGGGGTCGAAAAACTCCAGCCTCCCGCCGTCGCAGACGGACAAGGACGAGACCGCACAGCGCGCCGGCAAGAGCGGCAAGGGCGCGAAGCAGAACCTGCAGACCGGCGCCGGTCTCCGCAAGACCACTCTCGAGGAGACGGCCACCGTCGAGGCCTGCGACGCCTGCGGCGCCGACCTCTCGGACGTCGATCCCGTCGACCGGGAACGCCGCATCCTTCACGACATCGTGTTCGAGGTCGTTGAGCGCCGCGTCGATGCCGAGGTCAAGGAATGCCCCGAATGCCGGGCCCGGACCAAGGGGCAGTTCCCCGACACCATGCCCGGCCCGCTGCAATACGGCGCGGGCCTGCAGGCCTTCGTCGTCAACCTGCTGGTCGCCCACATGCTGTCCCTGCGCCGGGCTGTCGCACTGGTGCAGGCGATCTCGGGCCTCAGGCTCTCCGAGGCCACCTGCCTGGGCTACGTGCGCCGTCTTCATGACGCGCTCGCATCATGGGAAGACGCCGCCATCGCGCACCTGCTGGAACGCCCGGCCCTGCATGCCGACGAAACCGGCTTGCGGGTCGACGGCAAGACCCAATGGCTCCATGTCGTCACCGACGTGTCCCTGACCTTGAAGTTCCTGCACAAGAAGCGCGGCAAGGAGGCGATCGAGGAGATCGCCATCATCCCCCGCTACACGGGCACCCTGGTGCACAACTGCTGGGCAGCGTACCTGGCTTATGATCAATGCAGCCATCAGCTCTGTGGCTCGCATTTGCTACGCGAACTGACCTTTATCGTGGACTCCAACGGCTTCCGCTGGGCGCGCCTGATGAAGAGCCTGCTGCGCGAGGTCTGCCACAGGGTCAACAGGAGCGACACCAAGACCCTGGCCGAGGCCCAACGCCTGGCCGTGCGCAAGCGATACCGGACCATCCTCACCCAGGGCGCCAGGGAACTGCCCGACATCCCGCCGCGCCCAAAGGGGAAACGTGGACGGATCGCGAAGTCCGACGCACACAACCTCCATGAGCGCCTGGCGAAGCACGAAGAGTCCGTCCTGCGCTTCTTGGGCGATCCGCACACCAGCTTCACGAACAACACCGGCGAGCAGAAGATCCGCATGGCAAAGGTCAAGATCAAGGTGTCGGGATGCTTCCGAACCCAGCTCCACGCCGAAGCCTGGTGCAGGATCTCAAGCTACCTGAGCTCAATGGCGACACTCGGGTACAATCCTCTCGTCGCCATCCAGATCGCGCTTGCCGGAAACACCGCCGAAATGATCAAACTGCACTACCCCCAACCCGCACCCAAGAAGGGGTGAGCAGTTACATGAACTTCAACTCCTCCCAACGGGCGGCAAGCACCTCTGGCTCGTTCATGGTCTGCTGGTACTGGGCGTTGGCGAGGAACTCCTCGATGTGCTTGGTCTGACCGATCGACTGGAGGAACTCCTCGGTAAGCCCGTCATAGGACTTCAGGTTAGAGTGCCCGTAATACCAGTTGGTGATCTCGTACCGACCCGCCTCTGGAGAGATGAACGAGTCGATGATCTCATGCGCCTGCTCATAGAAGCCGTCTGTCATTGCGGCGGGATGGATCGAGAGACCGCAATCCCACGTGATCGCGCCTTCCTTGGGCCGGGTCCACGTGAACTCCATATCGGAGCCTTCGGCTTCGGCATGCTCCGCGACTAACGCATAGAGGCTGTTGTCACCCGTGGTGATGATCAGTTCGCCCGATGCAATCGCTTGCGCACGCTCCGTCACCGAGGCCCCGAGCGTGCGGTTGAGCGGAATCTGTTCGCGCAAGAGATCCTCACACTGGATGCGTTCGGCCTCGTTCATGTCCCAGGGACTGATACCCAGCACGAGGGCCGCGATCGCGAAGGCTTCGTAGGAAACGTTGGAGATCGAAAGGCGGCCCGCATACTTCTCGTCCCACAACGCCTTCCATGTCTGGTTCTCAGGGTCGGCGTACTCCGGCGCGAGGTCGGTGCGGATGACCATCGAGGTCTGACCCCAGTCCTCCGGCACATAGACTCGTACACCGTCCACCACCGAGTTGGGCACATCCTTGAAGATTTGCATGACGTCGGGCCAGTTCGAAAGCCGGTCGGTCTCGATTGGCGCCAGAAAGCCCGCGTCGTACCAGAGCTTGAGTGAGGGACCGCAAGGGTAGGTCACGTGCGGATTGAAGCCGCCCCTCATCTTGGCAAAGGCCTCGTCTTCTGAGGCGAAGAAGTTGTAGTTCGGTTCACGGCCGTATTTCGCGGTGTAATGGACCATGAACTCGGGTTCGTCATAGCCGCCCCAGGTGAAGAAAACCGGGTGGTCCTCGTCGGCATCCTGGGCGAGCGCACTCCCTCCCAGGGTCTGCACGGTCAACGAGGCGACACCGTATGTCGCCATCACACGCATGGCCTTGCGGCGTGTCAGCTTGCCCTCGCACAACAGGTCATGGAAACGGGCCGTCTCCATCAGTGGCTTTATGGTCATATCAACCTCCCTGGTTGGTTATTGACCTAGACAGGCACTTGAATTCTTGTGTCGCCGATCGGGTCAGCCCCCGCCTTGCGCCTTTGCGTTCTCGACCGTCGCGCCCTGACCTCGCTCGCCCCGCCACGTCGCTCGCGGCGGCGTGTCGACCCAGGCCGGGCAGTCGCCGCTGAATTTGCCGGTCAGGTCGTCGCCCGCGCCGTGCGGCATGTAGCCGAGCAGCGCCCGCACGCGCGGACTGAAGCGGGCCGCGACCTCGGGCGGCGTCGTCAGGTACTGGTTGGACTCGGGTCGCAGCCAGCCCAGGCAGTAGGTGTTGATCACCCCAAGGCGCGGCGCGTTGCTGCGGTTGGCGCCGCCGCCGTGCCACGTCGAGCCCAGGTAGAACACCACCGAGCCCTTCGGCATGACGGTGGCCTCCCAGCGGGACACGTCGGGGAGGTGCCAGGAACGGAGGTAGCGATGGCTGCCGGTGACCACCCGGGTTCCGCCGTTCTCCTCGGTGAAGTCGGTCAGCGACCACATGACGCCGACCGTCAGCTCCATGCCGGCAATCTGGATCGGATAGGCCGTGTCGTCGCGGTGCAGGGCCTGGTGCTTTTCGCCCGGCATGATCTCGACCGGCGACACGCTGCCGATCCGGTAGGTCGAGGCGAAGGGCAGGAGAACCTCGTCGAGAACCTCGATCACCAGCTCATGGTCGACAAGCTCGGCCACGCTCGGCGCTGTCGCGAGCGGGTCATCGCAGCGGCGCGTCAGGTCGCCGTTGAAGGTGCTTCGCAACTTCAGTCCATCGGCTTCGAGCTCTGGGCGCAACTCGGTGGCCACGGTGTCGACCAGCTCCGGCGCAACCAGTTCTTTCACGGCAACCGCGCCGTCGCGGCGTAGAACGTTCGCAACAGTTTCAGCATCGGCGGTTCGATCAAGATAGGTCAGTGGCATGGGGAAACTCCTTCTCTCTGTGCATTCGCAGCAGCGAGCCAGTGACATACTAAGGGGCCAGGCAGTTGGCGACAACTGTCTAACCCCGCATTCACCGGATAACCTTCGGTTTTCGAGCGTGGCAGTTACGATTCAGGTATAATAATCAATAGTTTAATCCGGATTGCACGAGGCCATCATGGAGAACCCGGCGGGTAACCGTTTGGCCAGGCGGTGATGGGTGATTCCAGTCGAGTTCGGGCCCGCTTGGGCAGTGCCAACAAAGTACTGGTAACCGAATTTCACCTCGTTTATGGTCGTGGCCATGGCGGTTTACGACCAGACACCTGGGGCGGCACAGTCGCGGACCGAAGGGGGCGACGGATTGGGTCTACCGTCCCCGGTTGTGCCCTGCGAGGCGCCTGACTGGCGATCGCTGTACGAGCAGCAGCGGGTCCGTGCGGATGCATTGCAAGCACGTGTCAAGGAGTTGACCTGGGCGGAGACCTCCGCCCGCTCCCATGCAGGGATGCTGAAGTGGAATCTCGACCGGACCCGGGGCCAGCTTGCAGCGGCGGACAAGGAGGTGAAGGAGGTCCGCCGGGACGCGAAGCAGGCCCTGTTCTTCAAGTCGCAAGTGGAGCGTCTGGAAGCGCTTCTCGAGGAGGCTGGTGTTGAGACGTCGCGGCACTCGACGATGATGTCGCTGCGCCAGGACGTCTTTCGGCTGAAGAAGGACCTGAAGGAGGCGACGGCATGGCACAGGGAGGTGGTCTCCCTGAAGCGCGAGACGGTCCGGCAGGGTGAGACGATCAAGGAGTTGCGGGCCCGTTGCGCAGAACAGGAAGCCGACCTTGCCAGGCTGCGCGGGACCCGGGCCACGCTGACGAAGGCGGCCTTCGGAGCCAGGAGCGAGAAGCAAAAGAGGGAGGGGACCGGGAAGAAGCGGGGCCAGCAACGCAGAGCGTCGGGCCACGGCCGCACCCCGCGCCCCTCACTCCCGGAGAACGAGGAGCGGCATGACCCGCCGGCATCGGAGCGGGTGTGCCCGTGTTGCGGCGAGCCTTATGTCGCCAACGGCAGCCACGAGTCCTCGGTCATGGAGATCGAGGTCAAGGCCCACACCCGAAAGATCGTTCGTGGGCGCTGGCGGCGGGGCTGTCAGTGTCCGTCGTCGCCTCGGGAGGTGACGGCGCCGCCTCCCTTGCGGCTGTTCCCCCGGACACCCTACGGCATCAGTGTCTGGGAGCGTGTGCTGTACGAGCGCTACGCCTGTTTCAGGCCCCTGCGCCGGGTCTCACGATGGATGGCGGAGCAGGGACTGCCGATGGCGCCGGGGACGATGGCCGGCGCCATGAAGAGCCTTGCACCGATGTTCGCGCCCCTGGCTTCAGCCATCCTCGACCATCACAACGACATGACGGTGCGTCACGGCGACGAAACCAGTTGGCGCATCCAGTCCCTCAAAACCTCCGGGCGCTCGCAACGGGCCTGGATGTGGAACTCGGTGAGCGCCGACTCTGTCTTCTTCCACATCGACCCGTCACGCAGCGCCGAGGTGGCAAAGAGGCTGTTCGGCTCCACCAGGGTCACCGTCTTCCTTGTCTGCGACCGCTACAGCGCCTACAGAAAGCTGGCGCGCGAACTCGCCGGCAAGGTGATTTTGTGCCTCTGCTGGACCCACGCCAGGAGAGATGTCATCGAGGCCGCGGCTGGCCAGGAGGGACTGCAAGACTGGTGCACTACATGGCTTGCCAGGATCGCGGTGATCTTCCAGGTGAACACGGTGCGGTTGATGCATTACGACCCCGCACTGGAACGCCAGACATCGATGTTCGACGCACTGCAAGACGCGCTTGCGGCGGCTGTCGAGGCGCTCATCAGGCAGGCGCAGACGGAACGCGACGCCTTGCCGGAAGGCGCGCGCGAAGCGAAGGTGCTGCGTTCCCTGATCCGCCACCGCGAGGGACTGAGCGTCTTCGTCGACCATCCCCAGGTTCCGATGGACAACTCCGAAGCCGAGCGCCGCTTCCGGGATCCGGTGATCGGGCGTCGGCTGAGCTTCGGGTCCGACAGCGAGGCTGGCGCCGCCTTCACGGCGATGATGTACTCGGTCGTCGGCACCCTTGCCATGAACGGCATCGATGTCCGGCGCTGGCTTCATGAGTGGCTTGAAGCCTGTGCCAGGAACCGCGGCAAGGCGCCGGACGACCTTGACCCGTGGCTGCCATGGTCGATGAGCCCGGAGCGCCGGCGGGATCTCATGGAACCGGGGTGACCGTCGCCTGCCGCTATTACGGGCGCGACTTCACCACCGACGAGATGGCGCTGATACGCGCCCTGATCACCACTGAGCCGACCCGTGCGGCCATCGCCCGCGCCTTCTGCCAGCGTACCGGCTGGCTCAAGCCCGATGGCGGCCTCAAGTTCATGATGGCCAAGGTCACCATGCTGGCCATGCACAGGGATGGCCTCATCACCCTGCCGCCGCCCAGACAACGACCGAGCCGACGCAAGCCCATCGTCTTCGGACAGGACACCGAACCACCGCTGTTCGCGCCTCCCACCACCCTCGACGAGGCACGGCCTCTCGACGTCTCCATCGTCGTCAGCGGCACCCGGGAAGGAAAGCTGTGGAACGAGTTCGTCGCCCGCTACCACTATCTGGGATACACAACCCTGGTCGGCGCCCAGATGCGCTACGCCGTCCACGACCGCAACGGATGGCCCGTCGCCATGCTCGGCTTCTCCACCGCCGCATGGAAACTCGCTCCGCGCGACACCCTCATCGGATGGACACCCAAGGTGCGTCAGAAGAACCTGCCACTCGTCATCGACAACCCGCGCTTCCTCATCCTGCCCTGGATTCGAGTCGACAATCTCGGGTCCCACATCCTCGCCATCATGCGACGACGCCTGCCCGGTGACTGGACCCGGCGCTACAACATCACGCCGGTGCTCATAGAAACCTTCGTTCAGACGCCGCGCTTCACCGGCGCCGTCTACAAGGCGTCAGGATGGATCCATGTCGGAACCACACAGGGGCGCGGGCGCTACGACACCCACAGCAAACGCGACAAACCGAAAAAAGACATCTGGCTGAGACCCCTGCGCAAGGACTGGAAACGCATCCTCAACCGGTGATAGATCACTGCAAATCACCGTGTGATAGAACGCTTATTGCGCCAGGGCAAGCCCTGGAGAGGAGGATGACATGAACTGAAACCTCTCGTTGTGATCCAGCGGGTTCGACTCCCGCCCGGCAAAGGCGCAGCCCGCCAGCCGGAAGCGAGTCTTGCATGGCGTGCGGCAAGCGCCCGTCGTGAAGCGTAGACAGCAGGTGATGAAGCGGTGGGGTAAGCCTCGAAATTGGTAAAGCGACGACGCCTTCATTGTTAAGCGTGTGTGGGCAGCACCGGAAGCGCCGCGAGTGGCGAGGTGCGACGGGTCGTCCGGGGTCGTGGACCGGCGCAAAGTCACGGGATGGATGACCAGGGAACCTGGGAGATCCTGTCCTTGCCCACGGGCAAGACCGCTGGAAGAGGGAATGCCAGCGTGACCAATCAAGACCTGGCCTGCCGACGGGCCTGCACGGCGGCGGGAGCGCCTATGGCGAACACGAACCCCGGCAGGCGCTCGTGGAGCCGGCTGGCGAAACCAATGAGCCGAAGGCCATGCGGGGGCAGGGAGTCGTAGCGCCTTGATAGTACTGTGGAAGGCGGGGAACCGTGGCCATCGGGACCCGCTGGAGGGAAGCGGGGCGTCATCTGTACAGAACCACTGATGGGAAACGCTGGAGGAAACCCTGAGTTCCATGAACACGTACACGAAACAGCAGTGGATAGCCGAACAGGCGAGGGAGCATCCGGATCGGGTGTTCACGTCCCTGCACCATCTGATCGACGGCGCGTGGATGCACGAAGCGTACCGCCGGACGCGCAAGGATGGGGCAACAGGCATCGACGGTGTGACGTCGGCCGATTACGAGAAGGACCTTGAGGCCAATCTCAACGACCTCCTGGACCGGATGAAGTCGGGCCGCTATGTCGCGCCGCCGGTGCGTCGCCACTACATCCCCAAGGCGGACGGCACGAAACGCCCTCTCGGCATTCCGACGTTCGAAGACAAGGTGGCACAGCGGGCAATCCTGATGTTGCTGGAGCCGATCTACGAGACGGACTTTCTGCCGTGCTCGTACGGCTTCCGGCCCGGGCGCTCGGCTCACGATGCCCTCAAGGCCCTTCGGGCGGGCATCATCGAGCAGCGTCAACGGTGGGTGATCGATGCGGATGTAAAGTCGTACTTCGACACAATCGATCACCGGCATCTGCGGTCCTTCCTCGACCTGCGGATCAAGGACGGCGTCGTAAGGCGCATGATCGACAAGTGGCTGAAAGCGGGGGTGCTCGAAGAGGGCACCGTGCACAGGCCGGTCGCTGGCTCGCCCCAGGGTGGGGTGGTCTCGCCGATTCTCTCCAACATCTTCCTGCACCATGTGCTGGACAAGTGGTTCGAGGACGAGGCGAGGCCGCGCTTGCGCGGCAACTGCCAGCTGGTGAGATTCGCTGATGACTTTGTTGTTGCCTTCGAAGACCGCCACAGCGGCAAGCGTCTGCTTGACGTGCTGGGCAAACGTCTCGGTCGATACGGGCTCACGCTCCATGAAACCAAGACGAGCTATGTGGACTTCCGCCGGAGGCGTCCCTACGGGCGTCACTGGATGGCATCGGCCACGACGTTCGACTTCCTCGGCTTCACCCACGTCTGGGGGCGGTCGATGCAAGGCAAGGACGTTGTTCGCCAGATTACGGCGAAAGGCCGCTTCGCCCGCGCGCTGAAATCGGTACACGACCGGTGCAAGAGCAACCGGCACCTGCCGATCAAGGTGCAACATGAGTACCTCGTTCGGGCGATCCGGGGCCACTACGCCTATTACGGTCTGGCGGGCAACGGCAAACGTCTGGAGTGGTTCCGCTACCAGGTCGCTCGCACATGGCGGACGTGGCTCTTACGCCGCAGCCGCCTCCGGTGCCTGAACTGGGACCGGATGAACGACATCCTCAAGCGCTACCCCCTGCCGTCGGTCCAGTTCGTGCGCTCATCAACGTCCGTTGTGAGCAAACCTGTCAGGTGAGCATCCATGTTTGTTGGCAAGGTTTTTGTGGGTGTCCGGGACGATGCTTCCTTTGGTTGTCCACATGTGGTCCGGCGTTCCGCTTCGCTGATGTTTGTGCCCTGTGACCGGGGAGACGTGCAGCTCGTGATCCCGGCAGCATGAGCGGGTTGCCGGCTATTGATCATGGTAACGTTACCGGTGGGCGTGGTCATAGGGCCGCTCAGCGCCATCAGGCGTGGCAACGTTACTGTGATCAAAAGGGTTCCAGGTGTCATGTGTCCCGTCCGTAGCCGCACGGTGGATCGATCTCCTCGAGGGCCTCGACGTCGGCCTCGACGATGATCTGCAGGCGTTCTCCGTAGGCCGTGTCGCGGAGGGGGTCCGGGAGCCTGTCGAGGCAGTCGCGATAATGCTCCTGCAAGGCACCGAGTTCGGCCACGGCGTCGCGCCAGCGTTGGGCACGGGAGCGTCGGTCGCGGGGCTTTCGGGTGTGGACGGGAGGGATGCCGGCCTTGCGGCGCTCCCGGTAACGGCGCTGCTTCTCGGCAGGAGTGAGGGCCATGAGGGGGTCTCCTTCGCTCAATCAGCCTGGTCACGCCGACGAACGTGCCGGTGCTTCAGGCGACCAGCAACGCTGCTCCCGCAGCAGGGTATTCGCCAGCACGATGAGCTTGCGCATCACGGCGACAATCGCGACCTTGTGGGCCTTGCCGGCAGCCTTGAGACGTTGGAACACGATCTTGAGATCCCCGTTGCAGCGTGCCGCCGATGTTGCGGCCATGAACAGGAGATCGCGTGGCCTTCGGCGCCCGCCGCGGATGTGCCGGGCGCCGCGGTGCTCTCCGCTGTCGTCGGCAAACGGCGCCACCCCGATCAACGATGCCGCCTGGCGACGGTCGAGACCGCCGAGTTCGGGCATCCAGCACACAAGGGCCGCGGCGGTCACCGGGCCGACGCCGGAGATCGAGGTCAGGATGCTGTACCTCTCGGCCTGCTCCGGATCACTGGCGATCAGCGCTTCGATCGCCGCATCCAACGCGGCAATCCGATCGTCGAGATCGGCAATCGTGGCCCTTGTGACGGTCTCGCCTTCATCGTCCACCTCTCCCGCCACCTGCCTCAGCATGGCCCGCGCATCGACATGCTTGGCGCGCACCACCAGAAGATCCTCCAGGCGGTTGAGGAAGGCCTCCTGAGGGGCCACAGGCTCAAGATCGCCCAACGCCGTCCCGAGCCTGGCCAGCATCAACGCGTCGACGCGGTCGGTCTTGGCCAGATGGCCCATCGCCTCGGCGAAGCGCCGTGCCCGCAACGGGTTGATCAGGACGACTTCAAAGCCCCGGTCATGAAGACATTGGTGAACCCTGCGGTGATAGCGGCCCGTCGCCTCCATCACCACCCGGCTCACCTCGAGACCCCGAAGCCACGCACCCAGCGCCCGCCAGCTCGTGCCATCGTTCGCAAAACGACGCGTCTGGCCAGCCGCACAGATGTCCAGGCTGGCCTTGCTGACATCGATCCCTGCCACTACCTTGTCCATCGTCCCTTGCTCCTCGCCTTGTGATGATACGGTTCAAGCCCAGGCATCCATTCAGGACGCGAGGGACGCCAAGGGAGGTCGGCCGACCAAGCTCACCTGCGGCTCTCCAAAGCCAAGGAACCAACGGTCCGACCGACCTCCGCGGGAATCGTGCGATCCCCGCACCCCGCTCCCCTGTGCGTACCCGCGCAGGGGAGCGGAATCTCTCTGGAACCATCCCGGCGTGAAAGCGTACGTACGTGCGGTTGGGTTCTTCGAGTCCACTTCCCCCTCACCATGACCGGGCGCTCTCCCACAGGTGTGGTTGTCCACAATTTCCCGCCCCCAACTGCTGTGGATAACTTTATGATCACGGGGATGAAACCCGGTCATACAAGGAACCGAGTGCGTCAGTCGCGCACGCTCGGATCTGTGGGGGGCGGGGCGCAGCAATGCCCCCGCCTACCCGGCCCCCGGCGGGTGAATCGGTCGATGCCCCTCTCAGGCTCGATTTCGACCGCCGCCTGAAGCTTGAGTTTCATGGCTCGCGGGTCACATCAGACGCCGGTCTGCTCGCCTACCGTGAACTTGACGATGTTTTGGGCCTGACCGCATTGGCGAGTGACGTCCTGGCCGACAGCCGAACGGGCAAGAACGGCTGGCACGGCGTCGTCGGTCTGCTTCGCCAATCCATCTATGGTCGTCTCGCCGGATACGAAGACGTGAATGACGCCGACCGGCTGGGGCGCGATCCGGCGATGCGCTGGACCGTCGGCGGCGAGGCGGTTTCGCGTGGAGGTGCTTCGACCAGCCAGATGGGTCGCTTCGAGACGGAATGATTCAGTTGCTCAGGCGGTGGACCAGTGGTACAATTTCTTACGAATTTGGATGGCATCTTGGGAATGTCGGTCAATGGTTGGAGACAGAAGAGGGGCGGCGCCATGAGCAACAGGGAGTTTCCCGAGCGGGGGATCATCTGGAAGGTACTCGAGATGGAGCTTTGGGAAGCCCGCGCCCAGGACGACGACTGGAGCGGCGAGATATTGGGCGGCGCCGCCTGGCCGAATCCTGGCGGCAACGTCCACCTCGCCGCCAAGGAAGCTGCCGGCATCTACTTCAACGCCTTCCTGCTGGGCAGTGACACCCAGCCCAGCGTCGCCAAGGTGGAGGACGAAGTGACCCGTATGGCGCGCGAGATACTCAGCGTGCCCGACGACGGCCATCTGACCCTGACCAACGGCGGTACCGAATCGAATTTCCTCGCCGTGCTGGCGGCGCGCAACTGGGCCCGCGAGGCCCTGCCGAAGGTCAAGACGCCGACCATCGTCGCGCCCTATTCGGCCCACCCCTCGTTCGACAAGGCGGCCCATTGGATGGGCATGGAGGTGGTCCGGGTACCCCTGGGCGGCGATTACCGGGCCGATATCGACGCCGTGGCCGCGGCCATCACCGACGACACCGTTATGCTGGTGGGCTCGGCGCCGTCCTGGCCCCACGGCCTGGTCGACCCGATCGCGGAGCTCGGCGACCTGGCCAGCGAGCGCGGGCTCTGGCTTCATGTGGATAGCTGCGTGGGCGGCTTCCTCATCCCCTTCTACAAGAGGCTCGGCGAGGCGGTGCCCGACCACGACCTCAATCTGCCCGGCGTGCGTTCGCTGTCGGCGGACTTGCACAAGTTCGGTTTCACGCCGACCGGTATCTCGACCATCAGCCTGCGCCACGGTGACGACGTTCGCCACCACCGCTTCGCCTTCGACGACTGGCCCAGCGGCAGCATGACGGGCGACGTCTTTCCCGGCTCGAGGACAGTCACCATAATCGCTGCCGCCTGGGCGGTGATGAAGCACCTTGGCGAAGACGGTTACCTGAATATCGCCCGCGAGGTGCTGCGCACCCAGGCACGCCTGGTCGAGGGCATCGAGGCGATCCCCGAACTCAGGCTACTGGTCAAGCCAGAGGCCGGCGTCGTGGTCTACACCGCCGACGAACTCGACATTGCCGCCGTGGCCGAGGGGATGGTCGAGCGCGGCCATGTCGTCGGACGGGGCAAGGAGCCGCCGGCGATTCACCACCTGATGGAGCCGACCGAGGATGACCGTTTCCTCAACGGCTACCTCGCATCGCTCGCCGAGGTCGTCGGGGAGGTGCGCTCCGGCGCGCGCACGGCGCAGGGCGTCGAGGTGGTCTACGGCTGAGCACGGCGGAGGTCGATGACCATTTTAGAGGCCGCGGTCGATACCCGTTCATAATCGGCTCTTAGTCCTCGTCTGGGGCAATCTTCTTGCCGCGACGCTTGTCGATCTGTACAGAGCGAACAGATTTCCCAGTTGCCGCAGCCGTTTCTTCGTCGAAAGTGGTCTGGCCCTTCTCCGCTCGCTCCGATGATGGAGTTTCAGTTTTGGCAGATTTTGCCAATTCTGTTTTCTGTCTCACAATATCTGCCCGCCGTGCTGTATGGTCTGCCCGCTCCAACTCTTTTTGACGAACGACCTCCGCCCATCTTCGAGCTTAAATAGTCAATCTGTCGCCGCACACCATGTATTAGTAACATAGAGCGTTGCCTGCACGATTAGATACAAACCCTGGGCGTAACTGCGCACCCCCTTTCGGTCATTGTCGGCTGTCCCTTTGTCGGCGGGCTTGCCTGACGCCAGGTCTGCCAGGCTGCGGCGAGGTGTCCGGCATGGGCGCCGGCCCTCTTCGGTTCGCGAAAGAGCGTCACGGAGATTTCTGTTGACAACATAGGTCTGGCGTCCTATCCGGGTTGCATCGGGTTGGGAGGCGGTCAGGTTGATGGTGGCGTGGTTTGGTTCGAAGGCGACATCGGGGCTTTGCCAGGCGATCATTGCCTTGCAGCCGCCGCATGACTAGGTCGATTCATAATGCCCACCGCGGTATGCCGTTGATATTACGCCGAATATTTTGTCGCACATCGTGATAACGTCCCTTTGTTGGGGCAAGCTCATCACTGCTGAGACTAAGCCAATGGACGTGCGCAACCCATCTCCTAGTCGAGAAACCAGAGAAGCGTTTTCGTGGAATTTTCGTGCTCTCTTGTCGAGTGATTGCTCCTCAGTCTTACTCCTCGGCTTCCGATCGCTGAGGCGCACACGAAACTTCTGCATTCCCGTGGGGTCGATCACATAGTATTTCTCAAAGGCATCTGAAGTGAACTGTCGCACTTTTTCGCGCGCATCATCGTTCATAAACAGGGCCCAAAGGTGATTCTCTGGATGTTTTTCCAAAGGGCCAGTGTCTTTCGGGTCAACTAAATCAAATCTTGTTCTGCCATCCAGACGCAAAGTGAAACTTCGCACGAACACGCGACGGAAATAAGGTGAAACCCCTTTATCATACTCTCTACGAAACCTTTCCCGATCAAATTCTTCGTATATGCCTTCCTCATCGGTCCGGATCGCTGGGCGTGCTACCCAGAACGTATTGGCGGAAGTGGGTCTACCTTCCGGAGGACTCGTTTCGAACGTAGAAAGAGCGGAAAGAAGTTGGTCAAACGAGTTTGGCAAATCAATGTCGATGTGTGCAATAACTAACGAGTCCGTATTCTTACCATGGCACCATTCTTCAATTTCTCGCAGTGCTTGACTCTTGCCAGAATTGTTGGGCCCCACAAGAACAGTTACATTGGGGACTTCAACATCAAGGGGATTCGAAGCGGGTTTGCTTGAAGCTTTGAATTGTATTCTATTGATCTTGAGAGTAGACGTCATTGCTTATGTACCCTTGTGCGGAGCGTTTTGTTTGCATTCCTGGAATTTCGGGGAATTGAACGCGAAGCATCTCGTCCGCACATTCAGTACCGAATATCTCATGCGGTGGCGACCACTGCGGGGTTGAGCCTCGAATTCATACTTGGAGTTACATTGAATCTATTGCCGGCTATCATCCCGTAGTGCGGTCCAACCCAGTGCTCGCTCAATTGCTTTGCGATAGTTGGTCTTGATTTGCGGGGGTGTTTTTCGGATGTATTCTTCCGCTCTTCGCTTCTCGGAGCCTTCAAGCCTCCACAGGCGCGTGACAACGTCTTCGCAGGTAGGTGTCATCTGCTTGCCGTTGAATCGGGGCCTTAGGGCAGTCCAGACCACTGCGTGTACCTTCTTTTCCTTAGCCCATGCACCAATTCTTTCAGACGCGCTGTGTTTCGGCGCGTCTGTGAGGCTCCAGTGACCAATAGATCGCGGATACTTCGAAATGCACACATTCTCCCTTTCCGCCAACGCTCTCCGTGCATCCTGAACTGTCTGCGTCCTGAGTCTGACCCATAGGACTGGAACTGGTTCAGCACCGTCTTCAACCACTAACGTTATGCGACCGTCCCTGTGGACTGACGCGCGAATTCAATCGGCAGGGACGGACCGTCGGAATGCCAGTCCCCGACGGTTGGAAGAGTGTCCGGGCGCCAGATCAAGGAGCCCCATCCCAGACACACGATCATAGTTCCCTCGGACACTTCCCAGCTCCCACCTGTCGACGCCCGCACACTCTATAACATGTCTTGCGCGATCCTATCGGTGGTGCTCGTGGCCCGCTCCTGCAGGGATTCCCGCGTCAGATGAGCACAGGCATCAGTAGTTTCGACAGACAGGTGACCGAACAGCTTTCGAACCACGTGCGCGCTTTAGCCGTGAGTGAAGGGTGTCGGCTAGCAAACTCTTGATTGTGTATCCATCAAATGTCTGGATCGATATCAAACCGACAGGGTCCGGGATTGCCGAGACCTTGACAGTCGGTACCATGATGTCCTGTTCCGGTAAGAACTGATGGTCGCCACTGTCACCCGCCTCAGCGAAGCTGCCTCCACCGTCCACTACTTCGAGGCGGACGGCTACTATGCGAAGAACGATCCCGAGCATCGCAAGGCGAGCCGCTGGTACGGCAAGGGTGTCGAGACGCTCGGTCTCCATGGCCCGGTCAAGCCGAAGCGGTTCGAGGAGGTACTCCAGGGCCGCATCCCCGGTACGAAGTCCCGCCTCGGGCGCATGCGGGAGGGCAGACACGAGCATCGGCCAGGTGTCGACGTCACCTTCTCGGCCCCGAAATCGGTATCGCTTGAAGCGCTCGTCCATGCCGCGCCGAAGACGGGTGCGAAGATCATCCGTGCTCATGACGAGGCGGTGAAGGCGACGCTCGACTTCATCGAGAACGAACTCCTCGAGACACGGACCTGGGATTCGGCGACGGGCCGGCGCCCCCGCGTGAAGGCCCACGGCATGGTGGCGGCGACCTTCCGTCACTACGCCAGCCGCAATCTCGACCCGCAGCTCCATACCCACTCGGTCATCGCCAACATGACGCGGAATGCCGAAGGCGAGTGGCGCAGTGCCGACTTCATCAGGTTGGAGCGCTCGAAGCTGCTGATCGGCGCCTTCTACCGCAGCGAACTCAAACGCAGGATCGAGGCTCTGGGCTATGCCACGACACAGACCATGGTCGGGAGCATTCCCGGCTTCGAGATCGCCGGCTACGACAGGAGCCACCTGAAGGCCTTCTCGACACGGCGCGCGGAAGCACTCGCCTGGGCACGGGAACGCAACCTCGGGACCTCGGCGTCGGTGATGCAGCAGGCGGTGCTCTATACCCGCAAGAGGAAGGAAGAACCGTCACGCAGCGAACTCGCTGCGATCTGGAGGAACCGGACGCAGGAACTCGGTATCGGGAGGGACTGGGACGTCGCACGAGGACGCAGCGCAGTCACCCGCGAGGCGGCAAGACACGGTCAAGCCGAAGCGAGGCTCGATCGCGAACGCTGGCACCTGTGGGGCCAGACAGAGGAGAAGCGGGAGGACCCATCGGTCCTCTTCACGGTACGCCGCGCCGTCGAACATCTCGAGGAGCGAAGGACGGTGTTCTCCGCCGACATGCTTCGCGCGCTGGCCCTGGCTTCGGGATCATGGACGCTGCCGGAGGTGGATGCGGCGATCACGCGGTTGCGCGACGACGGCCATCTTCGCGAGGTGACGGCACGACGCACGGACCTTGCCTTCGTGACCGACCGCGCGGTGCGGGCCGAGAGGGCGGTATGCAAGTGGATGCAGAACTGGCGTGGCCTGCTCGGCGCGCTCGTTCCGGCGGCAAGGGTCGAGGAGCACCTTGCCAACGGAACACTCAATGCCGGACAGCAGTCGGCGGTGAGAACCATACTGCTCTCACTGGACCGCCTCGTGGGCGTCCAGGGCCATGCCGGAACCGGCAAGACGACGATGCTGAGGGAAGTGGTGAGTCTCGCGGGCGAGGCCCAGGTGATCGGCCTGGCGCCATCGAGCAGCACAGCACTGACGCTGGAGCGGGAGACCGGCCTTGCCACCAGGACCCTCCAGTGGCTCCTCACCCGCTACCGGGATGTCGGGGACGGAACTGCGGACGAGGCATCCCTCGTGAAGGCCCGGAAGGCTCTCGGAGGCAGGGTCCTCGTGGTCGACGAGGCTTCGCTCATCAGCATGTCGCAGATGCACGCGCTGACCCGCATCGCGGAAGCCACCGGGGTGACGCGCGTTGCCCTTGTCGGCGACAGGCGCCAGCTGAGGGCGGTGGAGGCCGGACAACCCTTCCACGTTCTCCAGAAGGCCGGCATGGAGACCGCGGTGATGGACGAGGTGCTGCGCCAGCGCGACGAGGGCCTCAAGGCCGCGGTGCTTCACATGATCGCCGAGAAGCCGGAACTTGCCATCGAGGAGCTTGGTCCGGGAGTCCTGGAGATGGCTCCGGACGAGCTTGGCGGGCGTGCCGCGGCCCTGTGGCTCGATCTCGATCCGGCTCTGAGGGAAGGAACGAAGATCCTCGCGCCGACCCACGCGAGGCGCCGGGAGATCAACACCGCGGTCAGGGAGGGCCTGCAGGCGGAGGGGAGCCTTCATGGCAGGACCCTCGAGATCGAGCGCTACGTCAATCTTCACCTCACCCGTGCACAGAAGGGCGAGATCGGCAACTGGCAGCCGGGCGACATGGCGGTGTTCCATCACGATGTCTATGGCGTCCAGGCGAAGGCGGGCGATGCCTGCCGCATCCTCGGAACCGAGGACGGCAAGGTGGTGCTCGACCATCCCGACGGCAGACCCCGCAAGGGCGATCCCTCGAACTACCTGCGCTACCGGGTCGATCTCTTCGAGACCGAGGCGATGGAGCTTCAGGCAGGCGACCGGATCCGCTGGACCCGCAACGACAAGGAACGTTCCCTGCTGAACGGCGAGGAAGCGAGGATCGCCGCAATCGGGCGCAGGAACCTGCGTCTCGTCACGAGTGACGGCCGTGAGTTTGTCATGGGTCATGACGACCCGCAGCTCCACTTCATCGACCATGCCTGGTCCAGCACGGTCCATGCGGCACAGGGGACCACCTGCGACCGGGTGATCGCAGTGCTCGACGCGGATCACGGCTCGCTGGGCGGCCAGGCTTCGTTCTACGTGGAGCTCACCCGTGCCCGCGACACCGCGGTGCTGCTGACCGACGACCGGGACGCCCTCGTTGAGGCGCTGGAGACCAGCACCGGAGAAGAGCTCTCGGCGCTCGAGGCGATCGGCCACCAGTTCCAGGATACAGAAGAGAAGACACCTCGACCGGTAGCCCAGAAACCGGACCTTTCCGAGGACGTCCTGAGGGAAGCGAAGGCCTGGCAGGAAGAGGAAGAGACCCTCGCCGCCCTTGGCGATCACGTCGAGGCGTGCCTCGAGGAAAGAAACGATCTCCTTGCCCGTGCGGACAACCGGCGGCTTGCCCGCATGACGGGTTACGGACGCTGGCACGAACGAACGGCCGCAACCGTCGCGGCATGGCACCGGGAAGCCGGTTCTTCCGGAGAGCACGGTGACGGCAGGACGGCAAGCCAGGTCGCCCTGCTCGATGCACTCCTGGTTTTCGATGAACGCGTGGACGCTTTTGAAGATGACTTTCAGCGGCATGTCCGGGAAGCAAAGGACGCTGATGAAGACTTCATCCTTCGTTCCGGTATCGAGGATCTTTTGGAGCGGGCGCGTGCGCTTGCCGCTGTGGCGCCGCGGCCCGAAGACGTGACCGGGATGATGGTCGAGCTCCCGGATCTCATGAAGGCGTTGGCCGATACCGCGACGGTGTCGGAGTCCCGCGCGGACGAGGAAGAGGTGCGCGAGATACTGCCGGCAGCTGAAGTCCAGGTTGCGCCCATCGTGCCTGAACCTGATCAGGTTCACGGTGCCGACACGGAACCAATGCAGGAAAAACCGGAGACAACAGCACATCCCGCACCACCGGCCGAACCCGACGATGACAGGGTTGAAGACCGGATCGCGGAGAGGATCGCCACCGCGCTCGAGGAGCGGCAGACGATGCTCGGCGCCTCCGAGGGTCAGCCGCTCCGCAATCTGGAGGTTTACGAGAGCTGGCGCGAACGGACCAGGACAGCGATCGATGAGTGGCGCCTGCATGCCGGATCGGACGCTGAGAACGATGACAATCCGACGGGCTGGGATGTCAGGCAACTTGAGTGGACTTTCGACTTCGATGACCGTGCGGTCGACCTGGTCTCGCGCTGGGAGAGGCACGAGAGTGCGGCACGCGAGGCCGGCACCGATCCCTTCGAGAGTCCCGATAGGTCATGGCTGATACCGGAAGCCAGTAGGTTGCGTGTTCTGGCTTTGATCCACCGGGAACCGTTGCCCCGACCGATTGCAGACATCCTCGCGCGTTACGACGCCCACAATAAGACGCAGGTGAGCCTGGAGAAGGAGCGGGTCGCAGAGTCCCGCGCGCACGAAGATGAGGCGCGCGAGATGGCGCCGGAGGTTGAAGCCCCGACAGCGGCGGTCGAGCCTGAGCCGGCTCCATCCGCCAGGCCGAAGCCTCGCCCGAAGGCCAGGCCGGAACCAGCCCCGTCCCCGGAGCCGGCATCATCGGTCGAACCGGTCAAGCCCCCCCCGACCAAACCCGAACCGTTGCCGGCCTTGCCGCCCCGACCTGCTGAAAGCGATGTGGCCAATGCCATCGCCGCGAGGATCGCTGCTGCGATCAGGGAACGACAGGCCATGGCCGCCGGGTCGAAAGACGAGCCGCTTCGCTCGCTGAAGGAGTACGGCAGCTGGCTTGGAAGGACCGGGACGGCGATCACGGAATGGCGCCGGCACGCTGAAAATAGAGCCGATGGCCGGGAACGTCAGGCCGACGGTGACATGAAGCGACTCGAGAGGGCCATCGCCTTCGACAACAGCACGGATTCCCTGCTTGAGGACTGGACACGGCATCAAGCGTTGGCGGAGAAGGCCGGCGCCGGCCCGTTCGGTCATCGAGGTGCCGCGGATCTGGTGAAACGGATCCGGGCCTTGCAGGAAGAGGTGCCGGACGGGGAGAAGATACCGGGCACGCTGACGGTGATCCTCGAACGTCATCGGCTGCACGTCGAGGCCCGGGAGGCCGCCCGAAGAGAACGGGAGCGCGAGAAACAGGCGGTGGAGGCACGACTTCCCCGACCGGCGGAACCGAAGCCGGTGCCCGAACCGGTTCGGCAAGTGGAACGTCCGCCGACTCCTGCCCCGCATCCCGAACCCGACGCAGCGATCGCCTCGGCAGCGGCTGATCGGATCGCCCTCTCCGTTCAGGGGTACAAGGCCATGCAGAAAGCTGCGGCGGGTGAGCCGCTTTGGTTCCAGAGCGAGTATCACCTCTGGCGGGAAGGGGCCAAATCGGCGATCGAGGAGTGGCGCAGAAACAAGGGAACGGCAGACCAGGACGCCGACCGTCTGACAGGTCGGCATGTGGCGCTGCTCGAGGGGATGTTCGAATTCGACGATCGGGCGTACGCACTGAACAAGGCGTGGCTTATGCGCCCAGTCGCCTCCGGAACCGCCGATGCCGATCTGTTCTACCATCCGGACATCGAGAAGCTGTTGTCAGACATTCGTGGCCTGCGCGATCTTGCGCCGGACGGGGCCGAGTTCCCCGAACGCCTGGCCGGGGTTCTCGAACGCGAGAATGAGCACGTCAGGATGCACTTGCGCACCGAGGCCCTTCTGAAACGAGTGATCGACCTTGACGGGGAACGGCGTCGGCTCCTGGAACGTGGGGATAAGAAAGACAGGCCACTCAACCGTCGCCTGAACCGGGCTTGGAAGCGCTGGAGGAAGGACGCCGAGGCGGTCTCCGCCGATATCGACGAACTGCAACGCCATCCCCTGGCGGGTCATCTCGCGAGGGTCGACGGCGCTTCGGCCCTTGTGAATCGCGTCGGCGTCGAGATTGCCGCGAGCGATACCTGTGACGCTCTTCCGGGATGGCTCCTCCTTCGTCTCCACGACAATGCCTCGGATGCCGCCGGCCAAGGTATCCATCCCACGCAGACAAGGGAATATCGGGACATCATCAGCGAGATGCATGCACTCTGCCGTCGCCTCAAGGAAGGCGACCCCAGGCTGCAGCTTCTGCGTGGTGAGACACGTGCCCACGAGAAACACCTGGAGGTCCGCAGCAACATCGAGAGCATGACGGCGCAACTGAAAGCGCTCGTCGTCAGAGGCGGTGCGCTGGAGAAGGATGCCGGGGAGGAAGCGCTACCCATAAATCAGAGCGCCGCCTACTCCTCCTGGCACTACGAAGCGAAGTGGCGCGCCGACGAGGCGCGGAAGGTTCTGAAGGACCGCCGTACCTATGCTGTCGTGCTCGAGGACGGCAGCGACACTCGGAATGAGATCGGCGAGGCCATCCGGAAGATCGAGGAAACCCGCGAGCAATACGGACCGCCGGATGACACCGAGAGACAGAAGAAGGCCCAGGAGCAGTCGAGGACCAGGTCGCAGACCAGAGGCCGCGGATTCTCCATGTGAACCCTGTCGTCGGTTCAGTCCTGGCGGTCTCCCCTCTCCATCGTGTTGCAGAAGTCCCGAACCTTTTTCTCGGCATCGGCCTCGCCGAACCTCATGGCGAGGATGCGGGTGAGGTCGTCCCGGCGATCCGCCAGGACCATCTCCAGCATCGCCCTTCGGGTAAGGAAGGCGATCCTGTCACGAATACTTTCGAGGACCGACGAACCCTCTCCGCCTGCAAGCGAGAGGACCTGTTCCCCTGTCCGTAGGGTGGTATCGAGCATGGTCCTCTGTTCGTCCCCATCGAGAGCAAGCTGCATGCCCGGCCGCACGGGATCGACGGCAAGCGCACACTCCACGATCAAGGCCGAGGTCGACTGCCCGCGCCGTTTCGCACGCGCACTGGCGCGCTCCCACTCATCGTCCGGGCAGGTGAGCGAATACTTGTTCTGACGCTCGCGGCGGCTCATCGGCCGGGGTCCCTTTCCTTCTCCACGCGGACAAGGAACGCAATCGCATCCGGCAGTGACATGCCGAGACCCGGAATGTCCGTCCGGTGCGCTTCCATAAAATGTTCCAACTCGGCGACACGGTCGAACAGGATCCGTTGTTCCTTCTCGCCAAGGACCAGCCTCTCGCCGCCCCCGGCATCCCCGTGAAGCGCGCAGGCCATCATGAAGCGGGACCGGTTCATGCCTGCCGCCTTCGCGCGCTTGCCTATTGTGACGTGCTGTCGGTGGGTGCAGTAGTAGCTGTGCTGCTTCGCGCCTGTGTCCTCCATCGGTCCCCTCTCAGTCCAGTTGGCGGTCGACGGCAAGGCGCGCCTCGACGCGGCCCCGGACGTCTTCCCAGGTCTCCGGGTCGTCTCTCATCCGCATCCGTTCGATCTCCTCAAGAACCCGCACCGACCTCTCGATGCGCGTGAGGGTCTCAGCCACACCGGTATCGGGCACAGGGCTCTCGGTTGGCCCTGCGAGGCGGTGCACGATGAAGGCGGAAACACGCATGCCCGCGGCAGCCGCGGTCTCCTTGAGATCCTGCCATTCGCTGTCGGTCATCATGACCGTACGTTGTTTTCTTGTGGTATCCGCCATGTGTCCTCATGTGGTTTCTGTATGGTATTCGCCATCTGTCCGTACATGGTCCCCGTGTGGTACCTGGAATCATGCCATACGTGGTTTCCGCGTGGTATCCGTCATGTGTGCTCATCCGGTGGTGGAACCTGAAAAAGGTGGTCCGACCCGGGACACCATATACGTTTCACTTGCCATGCGCCGTTGTCTTGTCTCTTCTCATTTTACCGTGGGTATACCCTTGGTGGAAGCGTGACACGGCAGACTCTCATGGCCTATACAGTAAACGCATGGTGCATGACAGTCGGGTTTTCTCGTGGGTTGGGCGGCATGAGACCAGATGAAGTTGTTGTTGGCCAGAATAATTCCGCGAATGCAACTCCTGGCGACCACGTTGATACCACGTAGTGGTAGCCAGAGGTCCACCATACGGGCATTGACATGTGTACTATGTGTCTGTTATGACGTTGTTTCATCATGAGGGGAGATGGGGCGCTGTTCAGTGGTTTTAGGTCCTTTCAGGTTGACCTTTGGGTTCACACCACCAGAAGGAATAGCGCGCCGTTTCCCAGCACCAACATCAGGAACGAGGCCGCGACCACGATCCACGCGTACCGGCGGTCGTCCAGCGAGCCCAGAAAACGGATCATGGGAGAACCTGCCTTGCCCGGTGGTCTTTCACGAAATGAAGCGAGGTGAAGAACCTTCGCATGGACCACTCCATGACGGCGATCAAGCATGGACGAGGCACATCAACCTGTTATCACGAGAGCCCCTCAGCGTCCAAGAAAGCCACCGCCCTTGCCAGGAATGTCCCATGGGCTGATATCCGATGCCCTGACGGCCTCGGGAACGGTCAGAACCGCACGACCGGAAGGAGAGATGAAGGCAATGGAAGCAAGGGGCCGAAACTCCACGCAGGCTTCCGGAGGAAGTTGCCTTGGCAGTGCAGACGGCACCCGGTCCGCCGGACATCCCGATGGCAATGGCGACGATCTCGTCGAGAGTCTCGACAGCCTCGCCGTGATACCTGGCATCCGCTACGTGGCAGACGATCCAGTCGTCGCATTCACCGGTCGGGTCCTTGGCCTCCCGAATCCGAGCCCCACGGAGGCCAGCGTTTCAGTTTATTCAGCCCGTCCCAGGCAGAACTCGTACCTCACCTACGGTGAACACCAGGGGCATGCCCCGGCCGGTTACAGTTGCGCCCGGATGAGCCGGTTGACCCGCGCGGCGTCTTCCATCTGGACCATGTGCCCGGCGCCCTCGATCACGGTCACCGTGGCGCCTTCGACCGACCCGGCATGTGCCTGCGGAATGATGGCGTCCTCGGCGCCCCAGATGATCTGGCAGGGGCAGTCCAGGCCTGCCAGGTCGCCAGCGATCTCGGAGGCCTGCCAGCCACCCGGGAAGAGATTGCCCTTCAGGACCTCGAGAAACTCCTGGACACCGTCGAGCCGCTTGTACTTGAGCACGTCATCCACCATGGCCCGGCTCACCAGGCCCTGATCGGCAAAGAGGTGTGCCAGCTTGGGCTTGAGGTCCCGGCGCGACGTAGCAGAGACGAAGCCGTCGATGTAGTCGGCATTGATCTCCTCTCCGAGTCCGGCAGAGCCGATCAGCGTCAGCGATGCAACACGGTCCGGCCGGTCGATACCGATCCGGCCTGCGATCAGTCCGCCCATCGAATGGCCGACGAGGTGTGCCCGCCCGATTTCCAGGTAGCCCATGAGGCCGATGACGGCATCCGTCATTGTCTCCAGCGCGGGAGACTCGACAGCCTTGATCGACTGGCCGTGGCCCGGCAGGTCCAGGGCGTAGACGGGGGCCGCTTCGGCGAGCGCATCGATATTGAACAGCCAGTTGTCCAGATCGCCGCCAAACCCGTGGATGAGCAGGACCGGAGTGCCCTCGCCCGGCCGTTCGGCGTACCGGATGCGGCCGACCGGAAAGTCCGCGAACTGGTAGGCGGGACCCGACTCCTCCTCGTCCTCGACCGCGGGCATCTCGAACGCCGCGACATAGGTCTCGATGTCCGAATCCGGCACGGAAGACGGCGCAAGCACACCGAGCAGCGCGCGTACCGGGTAGACCTCGCCGGCCACGCCGACACGCTTGCGCAGGAGGCCGCCGTCGGCAGCCTCCACGACATTGGCGATCTTGTCGGTCTCGACATCCATGATTTCGTCACCAGTCGAGATCTCGACGCCTTCCTCCACGTGCCATGCGGAAAGGGTGCCTTGCTTCATCGAGAGGCCCCATTTCGGCATGAGGATCGGGGTGATCTGATCGCTCATGCCGGTCAGGCTCCTGCGGTCCTGCGCACCGCGTCGGCGATGCGGTCCGGAGAAGGAATGTAAAGATCCTCGAGCGACGCCGAGAACGGTACCGGCGCATGCGGGGCGGTGACCATCGCGATGGGCGCCTTGAGGGCACCGAATGCCTCCTGGGCCACCATTGCGGAGACGTCCGAAGCGATGGAACAGCGCGGGTTGGCCTCGTCCACGCAGACGAGACGGCCGGTCATCTCGACGCTCTCGATCACCGTATCCATGTCGATTGGCGAGAGTGTCCTCAGGTCGATCACCTCGACCTCGATGCCTTCCTTCTTCAGCGTCTCTGCCGCCCGGAGGGAATACGGCACCATCAGGCCGTAGGTGACGATGGAGACATCGCTGCCCTCGCGAGCCACGTTCGCCTCACCGAACGGGATGGCATAGGACTCTTCCGGCACGTCGGTTTCATGGTCGTAGAGGTTCTTGTGTTCAAGGAAGATCACCGGATCGTTGTCGCGAATTGACTGGATCAGGAGTCCCTTCGTGTCATAGGCATTGGAGGGACAGACGACCTTGAGGCCTGGAATGTGGGTAAGGATGGGCGTCAGCATCTGGCTGTGTTGCGCCGCCGCCCGGAAACCCGCGCCGCACGTCGCCCGTATGACGACGGGAGTCTCCACCTTGCCGCCGAACATGTAGCGGAACTTCGCGGCCTGGTTGAAGATCTGGTCCAGGCACACGCCCAGGAAATCGACGAACATCAGTTCTGCCACCGGGCGAAGTCCGCAGGTGGCAGCGCCGATGGCCGCACCGATATAGGCGCTCTCGGAAAGCGGCGTGTCGATCAGCTGCCCGGGATGTTTGTGGATGAGGCCTTTCGAGGCGCCCATGGCTCCGCCCCAGGCGTCCTGTTCACCGGGTGAGCCTGTTCCGCCGACGATGTCCTCGCCCATCATGATGACGGTCGGGTCGCGGCTCATCTCCTGATCGAGCGCCTCGTTGATGGCGTCTTTCATGCTCAGTAATCGTGCCATTTCCTTAAGTTCCCTCGATATACGGACGTGTCAGTAGGAGACGTAGACGTCAGTTGTCAGTTCCGCAGCCACCGGAACCGGTGCAGCCTTGGCCTCTGCGAGTGCGTCCTCGATCAGGTCCATTGCCTCCGCATCGATGGCGGCCAGTTCGGAGGCCTCGATCACCCCCGCCTCAATGATTTTCGCGGTGAAGATTTTCAGGCAGTCACGGTTCTTGCGGATCTCCTCGATCTCACCGGGTGCCCGGTAGGTCTGGGCGTCGCCCTCGAAGTGACCGAAGAAGCGGATCATCCTGCACTCCAGTAGAGACGGGCCTCCACCTTCGCGGGCGCGCCGGATCACCTCGCCCGCGGCCTCGTAGACGGCGAAGAAGTCAGTGCCGTCGACAGTGATGCCGGGCATGCCGAAACCGGTGGCGCGGTCGACGTAGGAGTCCGATGCCACGGCATAGTCGACGGAGGTCGATTCTGCATAACCGTTGTTCTCGACCACGAAGATCACCGGCAGGTTCCAGATCGCCGCAAGGTTCATGGATTCGAGGACGGTTCCCTGGTTCGAGGCACCGTCGCCAAAGAACGTGATTCCCACGCCGTCATGGCCGAGTTTCTGCGCCGCGAGACCCGCGCCGCAGATAAGCGGCGCGCCGGCACCGAGGATTCCGTTGGCTCCCATCATGCCCTTCGAGAGATCGGCGATATGCATCGAACCGCCCTTGCCGGCGCAGGAGCCCGTGGCCTTCCCGTAGATCTCGGCCATCATGCCCTTGATGTCGACGCCCTTGGCGATGCAGTGCCCATGGCCCCGGTGGGTCGAGGCAATCCGGTCGTGATCCTTCAGGTGCATCATGATCCCGACGCCCGCGGCCTCTTCGCCGGCATAGAGATGCACGAAACCGGGAATGTCGCCCCTGCCGAATTCCACGTGCAGGCGTTCCTCGAACTCGCGGATCGTCCTCATTCGGCGGTAGGCCTCCAGAAGTCCTTCCCTGTCCAACGGAAACGGATTGCTCATCAGCATCCTCCTTCTACTGAGCGTCGCGAAGAGTGTCCTTCGCTTCACGGGTTAAGAGCCCGTGCCTGGCGGCGTAGGCCATGCACGCGGGCACGGTGATTGTTCTGAAAGCGTCGATCTGGAGACGGATACTCACGTCATCAGCCTCGCTGAACGTCAATTCCCGTTCGCCATCCAGAGCGATGGAGCCGGCGGGATCGCCGGGCCGATAGATCGTGTCGGGCGCCATCGTTTCAACGGCGCCGATGCCGACTTCCTTGATCAATCCGGGCGCGATCGGGGCTGAAAGCCTCAGCGTCGCACGCTCGAGTGGCAGAAGCCTGATCCGCCTGCCTTCGGGCGTTGCACGGTCGAGAGGATCGAGGAGTCCGACCAGCGATGACATTCCTATCCCGTCCGGTTGACCGAAGGTTGCGAACAGGTCCCGGAAACTTTCCGTCTTCCAGATGGCGCGCGCTCCGACATACCGTTCAGCTACCACGGTGGCATCCACCAATGCAATCTCGCGCCGGTCGTTGACCCTGACCTCGAGCCGCTTGTTGTACGCGTAGGCGAGGTCGCAGGGAACCGCACCGTTCACAGCAAGACCGACGGCGAGCCCGGTGATGGTAGGTTCCCGGAACACCGGGAAGGCATTGTTCGTGCCCGTGGACACACCGGCAATCGGAGTATTGCCGCAACGCGAGACCACGACCCGGTTGGTGCCGTCTCCGCCGAGGACCACGATCGCCCCGACACCCTTGTCGTTCATCCGCCGGGCAGCTTCGGCACTGTCATCGGACGTGCAGGTGACCGGCATGTCGAGATAGGTGATCTTCGGGAACCGGATCGTTCCCATGCGCGCCTCGCGCTCGATGGTGCGCAGCAGGTGGGTCCGGATGCCGCCGTTCTCCGGCATGATCAGGACTTCCTCGACCCCCGTCGCCGACAGTCCCGTCAGCATCCGCAGGACGATATTGGCACGATCGTTGATCGACAGGTTTCCGGCGTGGGAAATGATCCGTCGTATGTCCCGGGCCGATACCGGATTGGCGATGATCCCGACTACCGGCACGTCCTGCCCTCCTGCCCTTCGGTCTTCAGACGACGATCGTGCCAGAACGATGCACCAACGTCACGGACCGACGTGCAAGAGGCAGGCTCGACAACAGCGGCCCCGGAGGAACTTCAGACCGGCAGCATCCGTGTCGGCTTGCCGGAGGCGATTGCCGACGCGCTTGGCGCCGAAGCCGCAAACATCAAATCTTCCGGGGACCTTCGCCAATTCCCCGGTCGAGGCCAGCCGCAAAGCGATCCTCCAGCTTCATGTCCCGATCTTCCACGACCAGGATCTCTCACCCGGTCGCGTTTCGGCGCCGGCGTGCCGCACCCCTTGCGTTCACGCAGTGGAGCTGAAGGCCATCCCGAGGTCATGGTTTTCGAGAACGGTCCAGGCAGGAAGGACGCGCGCAATGACGCCTGGCACAGCGACCTCACGTTCACCGCGGAACCGCCGTCCTTTTCGATTCTTCACGCCCTCGAGGTCCCCCAGGACCGGATGGCGCGTGCCTGGAAACTCCTCCTGGAAGGCATGTTGCGGACGCTGGCGCCGCTCAACGTCCTCTACAGCAGCGGCCGATCATGCGCACCAATCCCGAGAGTGGAGAGAAGGTGCTCTTGGTCAATCCGGGTTTCACGACCGGTTTCAGGGACATAACCGAGGAGGAAAGCGAACCCATCCTGTGGTCGCCCTATGGCGTGGCAACGGAGTATCACAACATATGGCGACATCGCTGGAGCCCCGCGATGTCCTCAAACGGGACAACCGTTCGGACCTCGCAATAGGCCGTCCACGATGACGACGACACTGTCCCGCGTGGTACACAGCACCACAGCCTTCGTCGGCAGGCCCTTCTGACGACTCCGAAGATCCAGGACCTGATGGTTTCAGGCCCGTACCCTCATGCTTGTCGTTGATTGTTCCGGTATGGTCGTGCCGACCGCCCCTCGGCAACGGGCTTCTGCCATCCCGAGTTGCCGTCACGTCCGGAACGTTCGACGGTGCCCCGTCGAACGTTCCGACATGATTCTAGTCGGCGAGTACGAGGTCCTCCGCGGACTTCTTTCCCTCCCGGCCGGGTACGGGTCGGAAGGACACCTTTTGCCCTTCGTTCAACCCGCTAAGGCCGGCACGCTCCACGGCGCTGATGTGGACGAACACGTCCTTGGTGCCGTCTTCCGGCGCGATGAAACCGTAGCCTTTTACAGAATTGAACCACTTGACGATACCAGCAGTCATGATTGCTTCCCTTCACGACAATTTGTGCGGAGTGCCGCCCGATGCGGCGTTTTCCGAAGACGTTCACAATGTCGAGGAAGAAACCTGACCACCCGCACGGGCGAATAACCACGGCAGCGACGACGACCTGACAACGCCGCGCGATCATACATGCAAGATTCAAACACGCAAGCGACATTCATCATCATGCGGCGGCGGATCGACCAAATCGGCCGCCCGGCCTGGACGACAGTTGCTCAGCACACTGATTGGACGTCAATCAGAGAGCCAACGCGTTGATTTTGCGCCTGTCCGGAGGTGCAAGAGTAGGCGCTCAACAACGCGGGCCGCTGGCGGTGATCGCGCTGCTGAAGGTTGCTTGTGTAGCCGCAGGCAGGATAGCCAGCCCAGGAAGCGGCCATACCTGCCCATCCGGGTCACCAGACCGCCGTCGCAGTCAGGGCACGGCCATTGCGTGTACTCGCAGTAACGGATAGTTGGAGCAGCCGTAGAAGATGCCGTCGTTCTGTCGGTTCTCACGTCGAATGAGTCGCCCTTCGACGCATGGCGGACAGAGAACGTCTTGCTCCAGTGGACGACGGTGACGTCGTGTTTCCCGTCGGTCAGTTCGCTGCCGACACCGGTTAGGGCCAACACGTCGTTTTGACTGTCCCATCGCCCATCCGGCAACGGCACCTTCCACTAAACTCGTGGCGTGTCACCGCCGGCGACGGGGCTCTCTGGCAGTTATGAGCGCAGGTCCGTGGTTCTCATACCGCGAAGCGATTTGGATCAGTGCAGCAACCTCGTCGGGGCCTATCATTCGCCTCCCACGATTTTTCCGGGATCCGACTCGACCATCATGTGCTGCCATGCACCGGGACCGCCTCTGGGTATGTAAGAAAGCCCCGTGGTTTGGTCTCCGTCGTGGTCTATTCCTCTTTTATCTCGTTCGTCGGCGGTCAGGGCAATGTTCAGTAATCTGGTAGCCGTGATCCCGCATGACGTCTTCATTTTCAGTTCCGGGACGGTCACCGGGAGTGCCATCCGGCTGGCGAAGGGAAAGCCGATCTATCTCGCAGACAGCGGTGAACATCTGCCGATGATCGCCCGTGAACGCCGGGGCGGGATGGGTTTCAAGAAACATATGCTGATGGCGGCGGCCCGGAAATGTTCGATACTGAAGCCTGAATGTCTGAACCGGACGGTTCAAGAGTCGTGCTCTGTGGGCTGCCGGGCTGTCGCCGGTGTTGTCAGTACGGCCACGACGGGCAAGAATGCTGGATGGTACTTCCTGGATTGCAAAACTTTTCCGAATGCCGTTTTGTAAGGGGTTATCCCGGGCTAAATCGAGGTTCGACGGTGTGGAGAGTGCGCGGCCGGGATACGGCAAATGGAGGTTATCATGACCGTGGATGTACGAAATTGGCTGGCCGTCCTCATCGTTTCCCTCGCCATCGGTGTAACCGCCGACCCGGCCGCAGCCGCCCGGGAATGTCCGGAGGGGCTGGAGCCGGTGGATGAATTCCGGCTCTTCTTCGGATTGGCCGACGCCGCGGGCAAGGTTGTCACCGAGGAAGAATGGCAACGCTTCCTTGCGGATACCATCACGCCGCGATTCCAAGCGGGTCTGACCGTACTGGAAGGCCGGGGGCAGTGGCTCGATCCAACCGGTAATTTGCAGCGGGAACCGGTCAAGGTGGTGATGGGTGCCATCGCGACCGAAACCGATCGCAGTATGAAGTCGGTCGACGAGATTTCTGCTGCGTTTCAGGCGCAGTTCGGTCAGGATCCCGTGTTTCGCATGTGGAACCCGGCCTGCGCCGGGATACACCGGTGATGGTGCTTTGAGATCGTCCCGGCAACGAGCGGCAATGCGATCGATCGGTTCCGTATAGTGCAGCAATGTAATTTCACTTGCACCACATGGCCTCGGAACTGCCATTTCCCGGCAGGTGGCAGCGCGACTGCCCGACCCGGTGGTCGACGCGCTTGATGCGGCCGCGCGACAACTCCGGCGTAGTCGGGCAGACGTCATCCATCTCGAGATCGAACACTATCTCCAGCAATTCGACGACCTCTCCGTTGCCATCGACCGGCTCCGCGATCCGGTGCTGGACTGGGAAAAAGTCCGGCACGAGTTTCTTGATGCGGATTTAGGAGAGCGCCGCCAAAGTTGCAATTTTGGTGTTTTAATTTTTGACCTGCACTGCTTCTACTCGTTTTTCCATTAAACGGTATGCTTGAATGGCGACGCAAACCGTGTCCGGTATGCCGGTTTAATGATTGGTGTTTTCTTGCAGTATCTGAACTCATATAGTTCAGTATTTGAGGACCTCGTTGAGGATGTCCGAGGCGTTGCCGCGGTAGCGGGTGTCGGAACGGCCTCCGCGGGCCTTGATGCCGTGAGTGCGGTAGATTTCGATCGTGTCGTCAACGGGGCGGCGGTCGCCTTCGTGGGCAGTGAGCCACAGGCGCAGGAGGAGGCGTCCCTGATCGGCGACCGGGGGATCGTCGAAAGCCCGCCGGGCATGAAGGGTCGTGAGGTTGTTGCAGATGAGCAGTTGGCCCGGTTCCATCTGGAACTCGAGCATGTTGTCGGGGCGAAGCGCGACATCGTCGAAGTAGGCAAGCGCCTGGCGATCGAATTCAGGAAGCTCCTCGTCGAGTTCCTCGTAGGCCATGTAGATGTAGCCCGCGACATAACGGCAGCTGACGCTGCTGCCGCGCTCGGACAGCACCGGAACGAGGTGTTCGGTCACGGGCTCCTCGCAGGGTCCTTCCTCGCCGAAACGGTGGTAGCGGAACCCGCGATAGAGCGGGCCGAGATACTCCGGCTTCTCGTCGAGAATCGCGTTGTGCACGGCGAGCGCGCTGGAATACTGAGATTCGCCGCCCTCCTCGCTCCTCCTGATCGAGAGCATGCACAGGATGTCGCAGGCATCGGTGTGAAGGGTGAGAGGCAGGGAATTGCGGTAGGCGCGTTCCTTGTGGTCCTTGCCGCCCACGTTGACGACATGGCCGAGGCGGTCGCCGATGACGGACTGGGACTGCCCGGTCCCGAAATGCGTGCCGATGCCCCAGTAGATGATCTCTGCTTTCGTGAGCGGCCATTCCTCGACCGGCAGGCGGTCGATCAGGACGATGCCGCGGCCCCTCATGATCTCTTCGTAGATGTCCTTCAGATCATCGGCGATCGCCGGCAATCTGAAATGCCGGCGTTCGATCTCATCGAGCGTCAGACCCTTCTGGTCGACCTCCCGCCATGCCTCGTCGAGCGCATCGATGTGGCGCTGGTCCCAGTGGACCTTGATGGCATCGAGCGATCCGAGCCCTGCGGATGTCCACGCCGAGGGATGATGAATGGGTTGGTTGTAGATTTCCGCCATCGGTTCCCCCTGCTTGCGTCGCTCGAGGATTCTACCAGAGCCGCGAACCGGCGGTCTACAATGACGCCCGGTTCGATGCACGCGATGTACTTGCACTGGTGAACCATTGCGTGCAGCGTGGGCGTCGGTAATGGGAATGGGGCCATGATCGATCTCTACTTTGACCATACGCCGAACGGGCAGAAGGTCCACATCATGATCGAGGAGTGCGGACTCGCCTATAATCTGATCATCGTCGATATCGGCAAGGGCGAACAGTTCGAGCCGGAATTCCTGAAGATCAGCCCGAACAACAAGGTCCCGGCAATCGTCGACCACGACGGTCCAGGCGGGAAGCCTCTCGCGATGTTCGAATCGGGAGCCATCCTCCTCTATCTTGCGGAAAAGACCGGGCGTTTCCTGCCCACCGATCCGGAGCAGCGCTGGGATGTGATCCAGTGGCTGTTCTGGCAGATGGGCGGCTTCGGTCCGATGCTCGGCCAGGCGCACCACTTCCTCGCCTACGCCCCAATGAACCCGTCGGAACCGCAGGTTCTCCCCTATGCCCAGGACCGCTACCGCAACGAGGCTGCACGGCTGTATGGCGTGCTCGACCGCCAGCTCGGCGGACGTGATCACGTCGCGGGCGACGGCTATTCGATTGCCGACATGGCGATCTTTCCCTGGTGCCGGCTCCATGAACGCCAGGAACAGGATCTCGATGACTTCCCCAATGTGAAGCGCTGGTATGACGTCATTGCCGCGCGCCCTGCGGTTTCCCGGGACATCAGCGCCTCATCGGATATTGTGACCGGCTTCACGCCCGAGAGCTGGTCGGTGTCATTCGGTGCCGAGCAATACAGAAAGCGGCAGTGAACGCCTTGCCATGAGGGCGGCCGCCGGAAAGCGCTGAGGACCGGTTCCCCGACGCTGACAGTACCGGGCCCTGCTTGCTGCATCGCCTCAAATCAGACAGCTTTCGACATTGCCAGCGAACCGGGACCATGACCACCCAATTGCCGAACCGACCACTCAACCGAACGGAACTCGCCGGTCTCGTCACCTTCTGGAGGGAGAGGCCCGGCGTGTCGTTCAGTGTCGGCGTCAGCGGCGTGACCGCGGAATTTCACGCCGTGCCTGGCGAACGGACTGTCTGGACCTCGGCTGAGGAGGGAATCACCGGCACGTGTTCGCAGGCAAGCATCGAGATTGTGCTCGAGGACGGCATCCTTGCCGTGCCCTTCGATCTTGCCAGCAGGCGGCCAGGGCACCGGGTCCGGGGATGCCTTCTCTGCAAGCCGGACGCGGGCGCACGGATGGCGGGGAACCGGAAATTGCGACATGCAGATTCCGAAGGCGATGTGGAGCTCTTCGATGTCGGCGCCGGTGCAGCCACGGTGGATGCCCTCATCATGGTGGACGACCCTGAGCTTGTCGCGGCACTCGATGAAGCGGAAGGAGAGCGGATTGTGGGCACCCACCATCCGGCACTCGTGAAGATCCTCGAGGCAAGCCCACCGCGGTGTTTCCGCTCCGCGCTCGCACGGATCATCGTCACAGCACCGATCGCGACATCGAAGACGCCTGAGGGTCCCCACACGCATCTTCTGCCCAACCTCATCGACGGCACGACCCACGACCAGCGCATCGGTGTGCCGGCCGGCTGGTTGCCTTGCCTTGCGATGCACATCCCCGATTCGGATCCGGCATTTTCATCACTTCACGGCCACCATCCATGATCAGAGTCTACGGACTGAAAAACTGCGACACCTGCCGCAAGGCCTTGTCCTGGTTGATTGAGCAGGAAATCCCTCACCGCTTTGTCGACATCCGCAAGGACGGCCTCGGCGATGTCGAGGCCTGGATCGCCGAACTCGGCCATGACGTACTGGTCAACCGGCGCGGCACCACCTGGCGCAAACTTCCGGAATGCGAGAAATCAGGCCTTGATGCCGACCGCGCCGCAGCGCTTATCCGGGCCGAGCCCGCCGTCATGAAACGCCCCGTGTTCGACCTTGGGGGCCGCGTCTTTGTCGGATTCTCCGAGGCCGGCAAGTCCGCGCTCGCCGCAGCCTGGAATCCAGGAGAGTCGCTCGGGTAGCACACAGGATTGTTCAGCCAAGACATACCCTGCGGCGGAAACTGGTCTTCTTCAGGCCGCATGAACGGGCGATGCCGAAGAAGTCATCGCGTTCGAAACCGTAGCGCTTGCCTGCCATGCTCATCTGGCGGTCGCGGGTCCACATCGCAGGCTGACGACAGACGCCCCTCGCCCTTTCTGTTCAAGAGGTAAGGATATGTTCTCGACATGGTCGTCCCGGTTCGATGTTGAATGCGGTTCGGCGATACCGCTCCTCGACCACAACCGGCATCCCGAATCCCGGTTCGCGAATCGTCGCGTCTTTCAATCCGTTGTATTTCCAGCGCAAGCGTCGTTGATGACCCGGTTTCAGGGCGGCGAAGATCTTGTCCGGACCGGGCGTTTGCAGTGCTGGATAATGGTATCAGGTCCACCAGGACGCATGGATCACACGGTCGCGATCACGCCAGCCGCCAAGCACGCAACCGATCCGAACCTCCGCCGTTTCCTCGTCCGGACCCCTACCCCCTGGTCACGGTCTTCGGCGGAAGTGTCGGGATTGACGGTTTGGACAGGGTGTTGTCGTGATACCGGCGAAAAGACTGACGGGCTCACCCGCCGTCTGGCGAGGCAACCTGTGTGTCGTGAGGCGGGACCGCCCCTGTTCAATTTGCGATAGCGATTGGCAATTCCGGGGGCTTTGCAGACCCGGGCAGTCGGAGTAAGCATCCCAACCGGATCTGCCGGGAGACGGCGGTCTCACATCAAACAGGGATATTGCGATGGCACGTCTGGCAGTCGACATCGGCGGCACCTTTACGGATATCGCCCTTGAGGCCGTTGGCGGACGTATCGAGACATCGAAGGTTCCAACGACACCCCGGGCGCCGGAGCAGGGCGTGATGACAGGAGTCATGCTGGCACTCGGCAAGGCAGCCGTCCGTCCCGGTGATGTCCAGTCAGTTATCCACGGCACCACGCTTGCCACCAATGCCCTGATCGAGCGCAAGGGCGCCAGAACGGCACTCGTGTGCACGGCGGGATTCCGGGACACGCTGCGGCTTGCCTACGAGAACCGTTACGACCAGTACGACATCTGGCTCGAAAAACCCGAACCCCTGGTCCCGCGGCATCTCACTTTCCCGGTCACGGAGCGCATGAATGTCGCCGGCAGGGCACTCACACCCCTGGACGAAGCAAGTGTCGCACCCGTCGCCCAATCTATTCGCAACGAGGGGATCGAATCCGTTGCCGTCGGCTTGCTGCACGCCTATGCCAATCCCTCTCACGAGGAACGCGTGCGCGATCTCCTTCAGACCGAGCTCCCCGACATTTCGGTAACCCTTTCCTCGCAGGTGTGTCCCGAGGTGCGGGAGTACGAGCGGCTCACGACCACCGTGTGCAATGCCTACATCCGACCGCTGATGGCCCGCTACCTGGGCGCGCTCGCCGAAGAACTCCGGGAGGCCGGCATCGCCGGACCGATGCAGCTCATGACATCGGGCGGCAGCATCTGTTCGCTGGAGACCGCGATCAGTCTACCCGTCCGCCTTGTCGAATCGGGCCCGAGCGCAGGTGCCATTCTGGCGGCGGGTGTCGCCGCTCGGCGCGGCGATGCGCGGGTACTCTCCTACGACATGGGCGGAACCACCGCCAAGGTCTGCCTGATCGACGATGCCAGGCCGCAAACCGCCCGGATCTTCGAAATTGCGCGCGCGGCGCGTTTCACGAAGGGAAGCGGCATGATCGTGCGTCTTCCCGTGATCGAGATGATCGAAATCGGTGCTGGAGGTGGTTCGATCGCCGGCATCGACAGTCTGGGCCGGATCACTGTGGGACCCAGGAGCGCCGGATCCGAACCCGGTCCGAGCTGCCACGGCACGGGCGGCACGGATGCCACCGTGACGGACGCCGATCTCGTTCTGGGGCGCCTGGAAGCGGAAGGCTTCGCGGACGGGCGCATGACACTCGTTACCAAAGCCGCCAGCGAGGCCATCCACCGGAACATAGCCGATCCCCTTTCCATGGATGTAACGACAGGCGCGCTCGGAATTTCGGAAGTGGTCGACGAGAACATGGCCAATGCCTCCCAGGTCCATGCGGTCGAGCGGGGCAAGATTCTCCAGCAGTGCACGATGATCGCCTTCGGCGGCGCCGGTCCGCTTCACGCATGTCGCATGGCCGAGAAACTCCGCATCCGGCGCATCGTCATTCCCGACAACCCCGGCGTGGGATCGGCGGTCGGCATGCTGCGTGCACCCGTCGCCTTCGAAACCATCCGCAGCCGCTACATGACACTGGCCGCCTTCGAGGCCGCTACCGTGGCGGATATCTTCGCCGACATGGCAAGCGAAGCCCGAGATGTCGTCCGTCAGGGTGCGGGCGATGTCCCGTTGAAAGAACACCGCAGCTGCTTCATGCGCTATCTCGGCCAGGGACACGAGATCGAGGTTTCCGTCAGCGATGGTCCGATCGGTGACGGAGAAAGCGACCTCCTGCAGGCGGCCTACGATTGCGAATACGCCCGGCAGTTCAACCGCAGCGTGCCAGGAATGGATATCGAGATCCTGAGCTGGAAACTCGTGGTCTCGGCACCGGTTCCCGACGCACCGGAGATGGCCGAAGACACCGGCGAGCATGATGCCGCCGCTTCGGTATCGCGTCTTCTGGTGGATTCCGGCAACGGCCTTGCCGGGGACGTCCCGGCCTACAGCCGGGCCTCACTGGCTCCCGGCGCGGTCTTTTCCGGTCCGTGCATCATCACCGAGGGACAGACCACCACCGTCGTGACCGGTTCATTCGACGGCAGGATCGACGGCTACGGACATATCGTTCTCGAAATGAAGGAGGCAACCGGCCAATGACCGACGCCCTCGAACGCATCCATCTCCAGATCATGTGGGACCGTCTCATCTCGGTCGTGGAGGAACAGGGCCAGACGCTGATGCGCGCTGCATTCAGCCCGATCGTGCGGGAATCAGGCGATATCTCCGCCGGAATCTTTGATCTCAAGGGCCGCATGATGGCCCAGGCGGTGACCGGCACACCCGGCCACATCAACACCATGGCGGCTTCGGTGCGGCACCTGATTGACCACTTCCCGCCCGGGGAAGCGCGCGAGGGCGACCTATGGATGACGAATGACCCCTGGATGGGTGCCGGCCACCTCAACGATTTCGTGCTGGTCAAGCCCTGTTTCCTGGGCGGGCGGGTGGTCGGCCTCAACGCCTGCACTTCGCATCTCGCCGACATCGGCGGGAGGAGTTTCGGCCCGGATGCCGTGGACGTCCACGAGGAAGGCATGTTCATCCCGCCAATCAAGATCATCGATGCCGGCGAACTCAACGAAACACTGATGTCACTGCTGAGGGCAAACAGTCGCGTTCCCGTGCAGAACGAGGGTGACCTCTACGCGCTGATCGCCTGTTGCGAGATCGGCGAGGAACGGCTTGCCGACATGATGCGGGAATTCGGGCTCGCGACTCTGGAAGGACTCTCGAACCACATCATCGACACCTCGCGCGACGCGACCCGCGAGCGCATCCGCTCGTGGCCTTCGGGCACATGGCATAACGAAATGATGGTCGACGGCTACGACTTCGAGATCAGGATCGAGGCAAGCCTCACCATCGAAGACGGCGAACTCACCATCGATTTCAGCGGCAGTTCGGGAAGTTCCCGGTTCGGCATCAACTGCCCTCTCACCTACTCCCAGGCCTACACGGTGTTCGGACTCAAATGTGTCATCGCTCCCGATATTCCCAACAATGCGGGAGCCCTCGAACCATTCATCGTGACGGCACCCGAGGGCACGATCATGAACGCCATCAAGCCCGCGCCCGTCTGCATGCGCCACATCGTCGGTCAGCTCCTCCCCGATGTGGGGTTCGGCTGTCTCTACAAGGCCAAGCCGGGAAGCGTGCCGGCAGAAGGAACGTCCGTGCTCTGGGATCTCCCCCTGCGCGGCGGATTTGGCCTCTACCACGGCACCAACCAGACCCGGTTCGCCCTGGAACTTGTACACAACGGCGGAACCGGCGGCAGACCCGCAAGCGACGGTCTCGACGCAACCGCCTACCCCTCGGGCGTGATCGGAACCCAGGTGGAACTGGCGGAATCCGTCGCTCCGCTCATCGTCTGGCGCCGTGAACTGCGTCCCGATTCCGGCGGCGCCGGCACGCACCGGGGCGGTCACGGACAGGTCATCGAGATCGGCTCCAGCGAAGATGCGCCCATCCAGCTTGCCGCGGCGCTCGACAGGATCAAATATCCGGCAAGGGGGCGCGACGGCGGCAGAAACGGAGCCAGCGGCATCCTGCGCCTGTCGTCCGGCCGGCCGCTCAACGGCAAGGGCGAGCAGGACATTCCTCCCGGCGACAGGATATGGATGGAGACTCCAGGCGGCGGCGGATACGGCGACCCATCCTTAAGAGATCCCGCCCTCATCGACGCCGACCTCAAGAACGGGCTTGTGACCGCCGACGGCGCCGAAAAGGATTACGGGGTTGCCGTAACGAAGCCCTCGAACTGACTTCGACGTCCCTTTCCGAAGGTTGTCGCCGCCAGGGAGCGGCACAGCGAGAAGCCGCTTGTCCCTCAAGGAAATCACGCTGTTGCCCTTGCAGAAGACGATTCCGCTCTCGAAATCCAACCCGCTGCGCTCTGCCAGGCGCTGCAGTCCCTGCCAGCGCAAGTGTCGCCGAGGCCTTGACCTCGGCACCCAAGGAGTTGCTTCCCCGGATCATGACCAGGGCGACCTCCACCTGGTCCTTGTCACGGTAAAGCGAGAACTGCAGTTCAGAATTGGTCCGTGCCGATGGAACCTTCAGTGGTCACGGGATGTCATCACAAAAAACCTGCAGAGGAGCTGCACAGGCAGGGCATCGCATTCCGCTGGAAACGGAGGTCCCGGACCAGTTGCCGGCTGCGCGCATCCGCCGATCCGATGGACGCTTTGAAGAGACAGAATGACCTGTGGTCATGAACGTCCGGCCTCAGCAGTGACTTTCGATGATCTCGCGGATCTTGGCGTTGACCACATCGTGCCTGTGGCCGCACAGCGAGAGGTGACTCAGGCCGTCGAGATGGTGGTAGTGGCCGTTTGCGGCAAGCCTGGCGCACTTGCGGCCGAGGTAGGGCGGAGCCTGCATGTCGAGGCCGAAACCGATGACATGGATCGGGACCCCGCAAGAGGGAAGCCTCGTCGTCGTGTCGAACTCGCAACAGGCCTGCCACTGGGCATCGAGCATCGCCCCGTCCCTGTGCTTGTAGGCGGCTTCCGTCACCTCCCTCAGACTCGCCCAGAGCTCCGGATTGTCCAGAACCTCCGGCGGATACATGAAGGCCGCGTAGTGGGTGACCGCAAAGTCGGGCGGCAGATCTCCGTGGTTGCGGCGGTAGCGAATCTCCGCCTCCATCCACTCCTTCGAGAATCCTTCGGATACGGCAAACGTTCCCATGGGAATGGCAAGGCGCACGAGATGCGGCCAGTTGACCGCAAGTTCCTGGACGATGAGCGAACCCATGGAAAGGCCCGCGGCCACGACGGGAGGCTTGCACTTTGCCTCGATCAGTTCCGCACAGTCGCGCGCCATGTCGAGGATGGACCATGGAGGGCCTTCGAGGGCTTCGGTCTCGCCGACACCGCGGGGGTCCATGGTGGTATTGCGGAAGTCCGGAAACCCCGCCACCTGCCAGCGCATTTCCGAACCGCGCTGATCGCCACCTGGCAGCCAGACGATATCGGCGCCGGTACCGGTTTGTTCGTACCAGATGCGGGCGCCGGAAGTTGTGAAGCGAGGCATGGCTCTCTCCTCTATGAACCTGCAATGCGGCAAGGACTGCCCGTGAGGCTGCCATCGCGACGGATGTCTGTGGTTTCCCGGTCCGGGCGGCGAGATCGCCTGGTTGTGCGGGTCAAGGGTATTGCTTCCTTGGGACATGGAGAGGCGGACAGGAGCACGTTGTGGCGCCGATTCCGACAGGCTCCTAGTCCAGAGACTTGGCGATCTTTTCCCCGAGGTCCGGCGAGAGGCCCTCCTTCGAGCGCACGCGTTCCAGTTCCTGGCGCATGAGCACCTGGCGGCCGCTGTCATGACGGCGCCAGCGGATCAGGGGGTTGACGATCCGCGCGGCGACCTGGGGGTTGATGCCGTCGAGTTCCAGCAGGCGGTCCCCGAGGAACCGATAGCCCGATCCGTCCGCGCGATGGAAGTTCACCGGATTGGCCATGGCAAAACTGCCGACAAGCGCATAGACCTTATTGGGCTTCCTCAGACTGAAGACTTCGTGTCCAAGCAGGCCCTCGACCCTCTCGAGCGCGTCCTTCAGGGGCGATGTGGCCTGGACGCCGAGCCACTTGTCGATCACGAGATCGTCCGAGCGGAACCGGTCATGGAAATCCGCGAGACAGTCATCGCGGTCCGGGGTATCGAGGGCGTCGATGAGCGTGAGGGCCGTCAAGCGGTCGGTCATGTTGCCGGCGGTGAAATATTTCTGCCTGACGAGCGAGACCGCCGGTTCGTCCCCTGCCGCAGCGTAGTAGGCAAGCGCCACACCCTTGAGAGCGCGCCTGCCGGCCTGCACACCATCGGGACTGTAGGGTTCGTCATCGCCCCGGGTCATGGAAAGCCAGATCGCGCGGTAACGCTTCGAGGCAGCGTATTTCATGGCTTCGCGTGCCCCGTGGATGGCATCGACATCCACCGTTTCCATCTGGTCCGCCAGGTAGGACTCGGACGGAAGGGCGAGCGCGCGGGCCTTGAAGGCGGAATCGAGGGAATCATCGCCAAGCGTGGTGCCCAGCGCCTCGAGCCAGCGCTCGTCGGTTTGCGGCATACCTCCCTGGCGGATCTCCTCGACCATGGCGAGAAGCAGACCCGTTGCGTACTGCTGTCCCGCTTCCCAGCGCGCGAAGGGGTCGCTGTCATGGGCCATCAGGAACGCGAGTTCGGCATCATCGAGGTTCGACCTGACACGAACGGGCGCGGTGAAATCACGGTTGAGCGAGAGCACGGGCGGCGCACCGACGCCTTCGAAGCGAAACGTCTGGGTGTTGCCGGTGAGGTTGAGGACGTGACTCGAACCGCTCCTGCCATCGAGAGTCACCTCCATGTCGCTGCCGTTGGGGCCGACGAGGCCGACTTCGAAGGGAATATGAAGCGCCTCCTTGATGTCCTCTCCCGGAGTCGGAGGCGTCATTTGTTCGAGCACCAGTTCATAGGCCGCATCGTCGGCAAGCCAGCGTCCCGAGGCGGTGACCTCTGGTGTGCCCGCCTGGCCGTACCAGAACCTGAAGTGGTCGAGGTCGACACCGTTGGCATCCGCCATGGCATCGACGAAGTCATCGCAGGTCACGGCCTTGCCGTCGTGGCGTTCAAGGTAGAGATCCATCCCCTTGCGGAAGCCGTTGCGCCCGAGGATGCGCTCCATCATGCGGATGACCTCTGCCCCCTTCTCGTAGACCGTGGGCGTATAGAAATTGTTGATCTCCACGTAGCTCTCCGGCCGCACGGGATGGGCCATGGGGCTTGCATCCTCGGGAAACTGTGCAGCGCGCAGGCTGCGCACGTCATCGATCCGCTTGACCGGACGGCTTCTCATGTCGGCGCTGAATTCCTGGTCGCGATAGACGGTCAGGCCCTCCTTGAGGGAGAGCTGGAACCAGTCACGGCATGTCACCCGATCGCCGGTCCAGTTGTGGAAGTACTCGTGCGCGATGACACTCTCGATGGCTTCGTAGTTCGCGTCTGTCGCCGTCTCCGGACTGGCGAACACGAGGCTGGAATTGAAGATGTTGAGACTCTTGTTCTCCATCGCACCGGCGTTGAAGTCGGCGACCGCCACGATATTGAAAATGTCGAGATCGTATTCGAGGCCGAAGCGCTCTTCGTCCCAGCGCATGGCGCGTTTGAGGGAATCCATGGCGTACGTGCACTTTTCCAGGTTGCCGTGTTCGCTCCAGATCCTCAACGCGACCTTGCGGCCCGATGCCGTGGTGAAACTGTCCTCAAGGCAGCCGAGATCGCCGGCGACAAGGGCGAAGAGATAGGAAGGCTTGGGAAACGGGTCGTGCCAGACCGCGCGGTGACGGCCTTCCCCGAGATCCAGTTCCTTCACGAGGTTCCCGTTGCAAAGCAGATTGGGGCATGCCCCGCGATCGGCATCGATGGCGACGGTGTAGGTCGCAAGCACGTCGGGACGGTCGGGCAAGAAGGTGATGCGGCGAAATCCCTCGGCCTCGCACTGCGTACAGAACATGCCCGACGAGATGTAGAGCCCTTCCAGCGCCGAATTGTGAAGCGGCGCGATCGTGGTCTTCGTTTCAAGGGTGAAGCTGCGCGGCGGCGCATGAATGACGAGACCGGTCTCGTCATGATCGAATTTCTCCGGCGCCAGGGACGCTCCGTCGATCGCCACCGAATTGAGCGGCAGGTTGTCTCCGTCAAGTCTCAGCGGTCGGATACCCGAGGCAGCATCATGGTCAGCCTCGATGGCAAGCTTGGCGTTGACGACGGTCGCTTCAGGATCGAGCTCGAAGTGCAGCACGACCGATTCGACACGCCAGTCGAATGGCCTGTAGTCGCTAAGCCGGATTTCACGCATGGCCGGACCCCTCTCATCTGCTTTCTGCCTGGACTTCGGGAGTTTACCGAAGGAAAATCGTAAAACGAAGACGCTCGCTCCCTACCCGCTCGAGACCTGCAATCTCGCCAGCGGACGCTCGTCGATGGGAAGATGGATCAGGGCCGCGGCAAGCCCCAGGGCGGCGCTTATCCACCAGATCATGTCATACGAACCTGATGTATCGTAGAGCCAGCCTCCCAGCCAGACTCCGATGAAGCTGCCGGCCTGATGGCTGAAGAACGCAAACCCGAAAAGAGTTGCCATGTATCTCGTGCCGAAGACCTGTGCCACGATTCCGGACGTAAGCGGCACGGTCGCAAGCCAGATCAGTCCCATGGAGGCAGCAAAGAAGAAGATCATCGTTTCGGTCTTGGGCGCCATCAGGAGACCGGCGATGAGGACGGCGCGCAGGAAATAGATGACCGACAGGCCGTAGCGCTTGCTCCAGCGCTGCCCGGCTGCGCCTGCCGCGAGGCACCCGACGATGTTGAAGGCTCCGACAATGCCGAGCGACCAGGCAGCGACTGTCGAATCGAAGCCCAGTCCGGTGACGTAGGCCGGGAAATGCACCGTGATGAAGGCGATCTGGAACCCGCAGACGAAGAAACCAAGCGTCAGGAGGACGTAGCCCGAGTGCCGACTCGCTTCGCGAAGGGCCTGCAACATTCTCTGCTCGCTCACCGCCTCGCCCACGGCCGCCGACGGCCGAGGCAGGATGAGCGCCAGGGGGATCATCACCAGGGAGGCAGCCGCAAGGACGATGAGAGCGCCCTGCCATTCGAAGAGATCGATCGCGAACTGGGCATTTGGCGAGAAGACGAACTGGCCGAATGAACCGGCGGCGGTTCCCAGCCCCAGAACGAGCGAGCGCTTCTCCTTCGCCACCGCCCTTGCCATGGAGGCAAGCACCAGTGAGAAGGCCGTGAAGGCGACCCCGAGTCCGACCAGAACACCCGCTGCGAGAACGAACATGGTGCCCGATTCGACGACCGACATCGCCCAGGTCCCGAACGCGTAGACGATGGATCCCCCGATGATCACCCGGCTGGGACCGAATCGGTCGGCGATCATGCCGGCGATGGGAAGGCCTAGGCCCCAGAGCAGGTTCTGCACGGCGAGCGCGATGGCAAAGGTCTCACGGCTCCAGCCATGAGCAAGCGTCACCGGTTCCTGGAAGAGACCGAAGATCGAACGGACGCCAAAGCCGATCATGGCGATGGCGCAGCCCGCAGCAATCACGACAAGTGGCGTTCTCCAGGACGAGACGGCATGATCCGCGGGCCGGTTCATGGCAGGCGTGAGCGACCGCGGAGGGTCGGAATCAACCGTCGAGAAGACGCCTGAAGGCACGGCCCACAAATCGGGCGGGATGCTCTCCGGGATTGTGTTCCGCGGCCACCTCCTTCAATTCACGCACCTTCTTTGTCAGTACCGGACGGGCGTTCTCGTCGAAGATCTGCTTGGCCTTGGCCCTGACGCGCGGATTGGATGCCGCGCGTCTGGCAACGGTGAACAGCAGATGGCGAAACGGCAGTGGCATGAGTCCCTTCGTCCTTGGTTCCTGTTATCCCGTTTGCTTCGAAACGCTCACATGCCGACGATGGCAGAGACTTCGCCGATCTCTTCAGCGGTCATGCGCCATGAGGTCACGGCCGCTGCATTGGCCCTGACCTGGTCTTCCCTCGTTGCCCCGCAGATCACGGTGGTGACAACCTCATGGCTCGCCAGCCAGCCGATGGCAAGCTCCAGAAGGCTCTTTGCGTGGTCCGAAGCATAGGCCTCGAGCCGCTCGAGACGGTCGAAATTGGCGTCCGACAGCAGAGTACTGTGGCGGTCCTCGTCGCCTGCCAGCCTGGTCGAATCCGGAGGGTTCTCGCCTCTTTTGTATTTGCCCGACAGGAAACCCATGGCGAGCGGGAAGTAGGGCATGATGCCAAGTCCGAAACGTCCGGCGGCAGGAACGACCTCCCCTTCCACGTCCCGCGACAGCAGGTTCCATTCGTTCTGGGCCGCAACGAAGGCAGGGATGCCCATCCTGTCGGCCTGCCATGCCGCATCCGCGACCTGCCAACCTGCATAGTTGGAACAGCCGTAGTAGCGGATCTTCCCCTGGTCAATCAGCCTGTCGAGGGCATCGAGCGTTTCGGCAACCGGCGTCACGGGATCGGGTCTGTGATGGAGGTAGAGGTCGATGTAGTCCGTGCCGAGCCGTTTGAGGCTGCCGTCGCACGAACGGATGATGTAGTCGCGCGATCCTCGCGGAATATCGCGCTGGTCGCTGGCCGTCTTCAGGCCGAACTTCGAGACGATCGTGACTTCCGAACGCCGTCCAACGAGCGCCTTGCCAAGAATCCGTTCGGAGGTTCCGTCATCGTACATGTCTGCCGTGTCAAAGAGGGTGACACCGGCGTCCACCGCCGCGTGAACGACCCTCGTTCCCTGGGCCTCTCCGACCCACCAGCCGAGCGTATTGCAGCCCATTCCCGCCAGCGACACGAACAATCCCGACTTTCCGAAACTTCGGAACTCCATCAACCCCATCCTCGTGCATGCGCAACAGTCATCATGCTCATCATGCACACCCGAGGCCCACATTGCACGTCTTTGGTGGCGGGAATCCGGAAACCGCATGGCAAGCAACACCTCTGCGTTCCTGAAACGGCCCCGATTGCCGTTGCAGGTCGCCGCTCAACGCAGTGCCTGCAGGATCGAGGCTGCGGCATCGGCGAACACCTGACAACCCAGAGCAATATCGTCCTCCGAGGTGTCCTCCGTGAATGCATGACTGATGCCGCCGATGCTCGGCACGAAGAGCATTGCGCTCCGCATCACCTGCGCGATGTTCTGGGCATCGTGGCCTGCCGCACTGGGCATACTCATCCATTTGCCCGGCGCATGCCTTTCAGCCGCCGCCTCGAAGTAACTCTGCAGGTTCTCGTCCATGACGGCCGCGACGGTCCATTCTCCACCCGGTTCAATCACGACACGGACCGGACCGCGTGAATCGAACTCTGCGGCCAGTTCCTCCACCAGCCCGCCGAGTCGGTCCAGCCGCGCCTCCTCACCGTCCCGATACTGCAATGTCAGCCATGCGCGTCCCGGAATGATACTCTCGGCACCGGGATCGAGGCGGATTTCGCCGATCGTCCACACGGATTTGGGGCCGACATGTTCCGGAAAGGTCTCGTGAATCCTCATCGCAAATTCGACGAGTGCCCGCCCGGCGTCCTTTCGTCTGGGCATCGGCGTGGTTCCGGCATGGTTCTGCTCCCCTTCAAACCTTATGCGCGCGTTCCTGATGCCGACGATGCTGGTGACAACACCGATACGCTTTTCCGCTTCCTCCAGATAGGGGCCCTGCTCGATATGAGCCTCGAGATATCCTGCGTACCGCGTCCTGTCGATTCTCTCCACAGGGCGGCCATCGAGACCCGCATCACGTAACGCCTCCCGCAGTGTCTTTCCGGATGCGTTCCTGGCCCGATCGAGTTCTTCGGCTTCCATGAGACCACAGAACATCTTGCTCCCCATCAGACCGTGGAACGCTCCTTCCTCGTCGATCCATGATGCCACGTCGACGGCAAGGTCCCGGGTTTCATCGGATTCCGCGAACGCACGAACGGTTTCAATTCCGTACATGACACCCATGGCGCCATCAAGCCAGCCGCCGGTCGGCTGCGTGTCCGTGTGGGAACCGATGAGCAGGGCCCTGCCGGGATTGCGCGAGTGGCCAATGACCGTTCCGATGCCATCCATCGACGCGTCGAGCCCCGCATCCGTCATCCGTTCGATCAGCCACCGGCGGGATTCCAGATCAACCTCGGTGAGGGACTGGCGGACCACGCCTCTTCCGCATCTGCCGAACTCGCGAAGTGCCTTGAGATCGCCGATCAGCCTTTCGGCATTGATGGTTGGCATAGCCTGTTTCCTCCCTTCGAAACGCCGGATGACTTCCTGCCCTTGGGAGTGTAGCAATCCGGACGAACCGCCGAAATCAATCAGGCCCCACTCTTGACCGGTTCCGGTCCTGTGGGAAGGATCACGGACCATCGAGGCGATACAAGCATTGTTGCGTGAGGGCCTGTGCATCGTTACTTCAAGGATGTTCCGGAAAGCGAAACGATGGGGCCGCCGGGAATGAGAGTGCGAACGTGCCGGTGAAGACCCTGAGAACAACTGTATCTCTGGGCGCGGCACTTGCCATGGTGCTTTCCTGGGGTGCAAACGCCCGGGCGGTGGAAGTACCGATCTACGGCTATGCCTTCAGTTGCGAGACTCCCGATGGCAGGGAACTCAAACCTGGTTTGGGCGATATCGACGGGATCGACTTCACCAGCCTTCCCGAAAACCGCGAGGCGTGCTTCGAGGCCATCGATCGCATGATCGTCTTGTGTCGAGAGAACACATCCTTCATCGCCGACGACGATAACGAGGCGTACCCGGAGTGCCTGCCGATCTTCGGGGAACAGGCGGGATGGTGTGTCAGGCACTTCGAACTTCAGCGGAGCAAGTGCAACGCCGGGATAATCAGTATGGCCATCCCCGAAGCGGACGCCTGGACAGTCGATCCCCTGGACCGGACGATGGTCTTGGCAAGGCGGAGCAATGTCAGGGCCGGTCCCGGCATCGACCATGCCCTGATCGACACCCTCGATGCCGGCGTCGCCTTGCAGGTGACCGGAATCGTGCTGGACCGGACATGGATGCGTGTCGACCTTGATGACCACGTCGGCGACGCGTTCATCTACGCTCCATTTCAGGAAGAACCGACAGCCACACGGTTCCCCGAAACACCGCTTCCGGAAAAGCCGGAACCCGCTGTGTTCCCCGAGACACCGCCTGCGGAGGAGCCGGCAACCTCAGCGACCCCCGAAACACGTCTTGCGGTAGAGCCGACAACCGGAGAATTCGCTCTGACGCCTGATCTGTACTGGTCGATCACCGGAAACCAGCCCTGCAAGGTATGGAATTCTGGCTACGGCAGCATTCTCGAACCCGTCACCTGGTCAGGCGCCTGCGTGGACGGCAAGGCCTCGGGCGAGGGCCAGCTTGTCATCGAAGGCGTCAGCGCCGTTTACACGGGCACGATGGAGGCCGGGAAACTGCACGGTTACGGGGTCATTACCCAGTCCACCGGCGACCGCTACGACGGCGAATTCCACGACGGCCACCGGCAAGGCCGCGGGACCTTCGTCTGGGTCAACGGCAATCGCTATACGGGCCAATGGCGTGAAGACGAGCAGCACGGCGAGGGGACCTTCGTCTGGGTCAATGGCGACATCTACACGGGCCAATGGCTCGGTGGCGAGCCGCATGGTCACGGAGTCTTCATCTGGAAGAACGGCAACAGCTTCAAGGGCGAATTCCGCAACGGAATGAGGCAAGGCCGCGGAATCTACCTCTGGGCCAACGGTGACCGTTACGACGGTGACTTCCGCGACGGAATTCCGCACGGCGAGGGCACCTACTCCAAGGACGGCATCGTTTACGCGGGTGAGTGGAGCAACGGCTGTTTCGAGGATGAGGAAGGCAATTGGGCCTGGATCAATACGAGCGTAGCGGCCTGCGGTTTCGAATAGCGGCATCTCTTCGGCCATAAGAACCGCACACTTTCAATCGGCGACGACATGCTCGGCCAAAGCCTCGCCTTGCCACGGCATCAGGTATCATTGTGGTGACATCGTGGCCACAACGCCATGGCGACGGCCATTCCCGAACGGACACGTCCACCATCACGTCCAGGTTGCGAGTGGCGCGCCGAGTATGGCCATGTCCGGTTCGACGCCGAGGCCGGGCTTGTCGTTGGGCGCGATGAAACCGTCGATCACCCTGGGTGCTTCCGGATCGTAGTGAATTTTCGAGAAGTAGGAGGAGACGTAGCAGGCGAAGAACGTCGCTGGAGGTGTCGAGACGGCAAGATGAGCCTGTGCCGCTGCCGAGAGATCCGCACCCCAGGAATCGTCGATGGTCATGATCTTGCCCGCTGCCGTGCAGACATCGCGAATGAGACGCATGCCGGTGATACCCCCAACCCGGGTGATCTTGCAGCCGATCCCCTCAAAGGCGTTGTCGGCGAGCGCACGCAGGAGCAGTTTGATGTCCGTCACGCACTCGTCGAGGATCATCGGCTGACGCACCTGACGGCGGATCGACAGGCACTCCTCATAGGTCAGGCACGGCTGCTCGATGTAGTAGTCGACATCCTCGGTCATGCGCAGGATGCGCAGCGCCTCGTGGGTCTTCCAGGCCTTGTTGGCATCGACGACGAGGGTCTCGCCAGGACCGACGCAAGCCTGCGCCCTGCGGATGCGTGCGATATCGAGATCGAGGTTGCTGCCGCGTCCCGCCTTGAGCTGGAAATGCGTATGGCCTTCGCTGCGGTACTGCGAGATCCGCCGCTCGACCACATCGGGGTCGCCCATCTCGATCTCCGGATAGTGCCTTGCCTTCTCCTGCCTGCGCCCGCCGATCAGGTGCCAGAGCGGCTTTCCGCAAGCCTTGCCGATGATGTCCCAGCAGGCGATGTCGATGGCCGACTTGGCGTACTCGCCACCCATCAGCCATCTTTCCATGGTGTCGTTGATGACATCCGTCTGGGTCGGATCCCGGCCGATCAGGCCGGGCGCCATCTCCTCGATGGCGACGCGCACCCCGAGCGCATGTTCCGGCTGATAGGTCGAGCCGATCGGACAGACTTCGCCCCATCCGACAAGGCCGCATTCGGTCTCCAGCCTGACGATGGTGTCGTCGAGGGCCTCGTAGATCCTGTGGGGATAGCGTTTGGGCTTCTCCAGGGGAATGTCGAGCCGGAAGACGTCGATACGGGCGAGCTTCATGGGTTCATCAGTCAATGAGGTGGAATGAGGACAAGCTTGCCGGTGAAGGCCTTGGTCATGAATTCACGTTGGGCTGCAGCGATATACTTCAGCAGGAACGTGCCGGCGACAAGAGGGCGAATCTCCCCAGCCTCGACGTAACGAACGAGGTTCTCGAAGACGATATCCTCCTGGAACGTGCAGCCGATCAGCGTCAGATCCTTGAGATAGAGTGTCCTTACGTCCAGTTCGACCATGGGGCCGCCGATCGCACCGGCCGTCGCGTAGCGGCCGCCGCGCTTCAGGATGTCGAGGAGGCCCGGCCAGGTTTCGCCTGCCACGACATCGATGACGACATCAATCGATTCAGGGCCGAGCGCCGCAACCGGATCGGCGGAACGGTCAATCACCTCATCGGCTCCTATGGAACGGACCTGATCGGCCTTGGCAGCACGTGCGACTGCGATCACGGTCGCTCCGCGCCGCCTGGCAAGCTGCACGGCGGCCGATCCGACACCGCCGGACGCTCCGGTGATCAAAATGCGCTCGGCGCCGACGCCAGCCCGGTGAAGCAGGTTCTCGGCGGTCGAGAAGGCGCAGGGAATCGAAGCGAGTTCGGCATCCGTCCAGCCGCAGTTGACAGCATGGGTCTCCCCTGACGGCGCGATTGCGAACTGGGCGAAGGCGCCGTCGCATTCCGAACCGAATGTCCAGCATTCGAAGGGCCTGCGGGCGACAGGTGTGCGCAGCATGTTCCTCACGATGACGCGTTCGCCGATCCGGCTTCGATCGACTCCAGGGCCTGTGGCAACGATGCGGCCACAGCAGTCCGCCCCCTGGATTCGCGGGAACGTCATCGGCGTACCGGACCAGGAAGCATCGGCTTCGTCGATCACCCCGTTGCCGCGATCGTTCGTGGCGCCGGCCACCTTCTTCGAATACCACCCGATCCGGGTGTTGATGTCCGTGTTGTTGACCCCTGCAGCAGCGACCCTGATCAGCACTTCGTCCTTGCCGGGTTGCGGCGTCGGCACGTCTTCCCGGTATTCAAGCATTTCGGGCCCGCCATGCCCGGTCAGCAGGACGGCGGCCATGTGCCGCGGAATCGTTTCGCTCAAGAGGCCGCCCCCTCGGAATTGAAGAAACCCCGATCATACGCACTTGTGACCGTGGACGTCACAGCCCCGGGCACGGGGAACTTCTTCCTTTCGCCCGGTCTGGGGTGCAGTTCCCGTGTTGCACGCTTCGTGCCGGAACTGGTGCCGCAGTGTTCGCATGGTCACGCTGAAAGACGATTGTCGTGTAGGGAGACGTTGTTCAGACCCATTCGGGCGCCTGCTGCCGGGGCATGCAGACCCTGAAGGTGAAAACGCCGGAAGTCCACCACCTCGAACACCGTCTCCACGGTCGCCTTGTGCCAGGCATGAACGGCAAGACGTGCCGCATGAAGACGATGAGCAGGGAATAGATCGCCAGGCTGGGCAGGACCATTTTATTGTCCTGGCTCGGGGCGGAGGATGAAGAAGTTTGAATGCATTGGAAGGGATTCGGCGGGTTCTTTTCTTGCGGGCCATGCGTAGAGGGTGCCGCTTGCAGCTGTTTTTGCGCACGGCGGGCACAGGTATCCAGTGGCGCGTCCCGGCGCGCCCGGTTCGACGGTGATGTCCGCGGGATCAGGCGGTGGGTGGGTTCAGGATGTCGTCGAGGGCATCCTGCGCGCGGGCGGCATAGTGTCGGTTGGCCTCGGGCAGGTATCGGAAGCGGCCGTTGCAGCGCACGATGGCGATAGCCGCGTTGGTCAGGCAAGAGAGATTGCGCGGCAAGTGGCGCACATGTGCCCGACAACGGTCTTCATCGTAAGTGAAGTCGCGCACGTAGTGCAGACGGTTTTCGATGTGCCAGTGGTTCCTGACCAAAGCCAGGAGTTGCTCGGGACCGGCGCGCTCTCCCGGCAGACAGTGAAGGAATTCCCAGGCTCGGTTGTGCCGCCCCGTTCCAGAGTGCCGTCTCACACTCAGCGCATGGACAATGTCCGCTTCCCCCTCCCGCGTCTATACACGCCGCGGGGTCGGTCCGCCTCTCGGCATCGTATACGCACGCCGCACGACACCGACCAGGCAGCGCTTCGGGCCTTTCCTTGGACGCGAAGCTCCATGGTGCCCTTATCCGCTCTCAGAAGCGCTACATGTTGATACCGCGAGACTGATATCGTCCCTTCCACCGCCGCCCGGCGGCCTCGCGCTCCCTGCGCTCCACACGTCGCTCGCGCAGCTTTCTGAGTTCGTCCGGATCGTGGAGGAGACGGGAGATGCGGTCCTCGCGTTCCCACACGCTCTCAAGTCATCGCAAGTCGGCGTCGATTCTGCGGAGGTGGGGGCTGGCCGCGAGGTCAGAAGCGACCTGGAGGTGCCTAGAGATTGAAAAAAAGTGGTACCGGTATGGTACCTGAGAAAAATCGCCACAAAAGGCTGGAATGATACACTCCGCGAACTAGCTGAGTTAGTGGGGTGTATCTGGATGGATTTGGTTGCGGGGGCTCGCAACCACCGAGACCGACATTTGATCGAGATTCCGGTCTGAGCCATCTCAACCTATTGATCTGATAAAGGGAATCGTATCGTCACCTCGCCGCGGGTGTCAACGGCAACTGGCTGATGTGCAGGTACGAGCCCGGATTGAGCCCGCATCGAACGCGGCAGCGGCAACGTCTCTGCGGATCTCGAACTTCCCGATGCGGGCGCACATCTGCTCAAGGCGGAATTCGTCAGCCGCGGCGACGGGATCGTCCGGCAACGGGAGCTGCCCAAACCGAGGTCGCACGCATTCTGGACCTGTCCCGGTCGAAATCGTCGCTGCCGCTTGGTGGCGAAGCTCATTGAGTAGTCGTCAGCTTCCGAGAGTATTCTCTGGAGGATTTCTGCCCCTTCGCGGGCCGACACACTCTGAAGGCGGTTATTTGCCTCCCTGCCAGTCCCGGCTTGATGCGGTCATCAAAGAGGCCCAGTCGTCGGGCGGATTTCCCCGCGTGAGCATACTGGCGAAGACCGTGTACGGATCGGTCCTGCTCCCCGAAGAGCGCAGCGTCGATCGGTCATTGACCCACGCGTAGACGATCACCTTCGCCTTGGCATCGTAGCGGAAGAACAATCGGAACCGTCTACCGATCCTGGCGCGCCGCCAATGGCGGTAGTGCGGACCGAGCGTGCTGCCCTGGCGGTACTCGTCCCGGGACGGATCCTGCGGGATGACCTCCAGCAACAACCGGCTCAGCGCGTGGAACAGCTTGACGTTCGCATTGGATGCGAACCCCGTCGGATCGCTTCGTTGTGCGCGTCGGACTGCGTGGTGGAGCTTGCGCAACTGGTCAATGAGGCAATCGTGAAACAGCAGCGTCCATCCGTGGCGCCGCATCAGAGGTCGACGTCGCCGTCGATGTCCTCGTCCGGTCTCGCTTCACGCTGCGCATGTTCGAGCATGTCCTGTGCCAGATCGTCCGGAATCGCCCGAACATGCCGGCCGGCCTGGATATCGCCGGCGAGCAGGTCGAGGAACGCACCGATCGCCGGATCTTCATGCTTGGCGTCGGCGCGGCTAACGACGATCTGTCCGTCCTTGCGGAGTTCGAATGCCACCTTGGCGCCGACATCCACCCCCAGCACCTGACGGATCGTCTTGGGCAGGGTGATCTGGCCCTTCGCGGTCATCGTGGCGACTTCGTGGATGATCGACATGCGCGGCTCTCCTCGTGCCATGCGACACTGTAAGGAATTTTCCTTACCATGTCAAGGCCATGTGGGGGATGCGGGCTCGATGCACGCCACCGCGCCAGTCATCTTGAACTGGTCGGGCGAGGTCTGGATAACACGTACAGCAGCAAGCCGGTAGTCGAGTTTGATAAAATGCCCGCGAACCTTGGTGCCCGAGGGCGTTTTGCCGGAGCGACCACACGGTCTCGTCATCGGACCTCGGCAGGGAACGGACCGGCCACCAATACCGATTTGTTCGGGTCCCCAGGACGCACAGGAGCAACCCCTCATGCCGTTCCAGCATGGAATCTCTCGCGACCGGCATACTCCCCTTCCGGACCACCTGCCGCGCGAAGAGACGGTGCTTCGTCCAAACGGTGGGCTCTGATGACTTCCGGCTAGGCGCTACGCACGTTTATCCAGTTATTCTGTTCGCTTAAACTGAAATCTGATTCAACTGACTGGGAAATCGACCCAATGATCGACATACATGCAGCGTACCAAACCATTGTGTCGCAATATTCAGAGCAATCAATCGATCCGTTGAGTACACACGCGAACGACTTCCTGAACATGGTTGGTTGGGTTGCAACCGGAACCGGCAGCTCACTCTTGGTCAACAAGACAACTGAGCAAGCAATGAACGGTCCAGGCGTGGCAAGCGCCATCGGGCGCTTCGCGGCGAGGTCAGCATCCTTTCAGGGGCGCCCTATGGCTACCGGTACCACAAGAAGACAGCCGAAAGTGACGCCTGGTACGAAGTCATTGAACCTCAGGCGTCGGTGGTCCGCGATATCTACAGATACCATACCGTCGATCACATGAGCATCGGTGCCATTGTCCACACGTTGAACGAACGGGCTGTGCCGACACGCAAGGGAGGGGCACGCTGGGAGCGCTCCGTGGTGTGGGCGATCCTGCGCAATCCGGCCTATAAGGGGAAAGCCTCTTATGGCAAGACACGAACGGCGCCGCGTCAGCGCGGCGGGATCGCGAAGCGCAACAGTGCCAATCATGAGCGGCCCCGGGAGGAGTGGATCGAGATCCCGGTGCCATCCATCATCAGCGAAACGACCTTTGCTCTTGCCGAGGAGAAACTGGCACAGAACAAGCTATGGTCCAAACGCCATACCAGGACACCAAGCCTCCTGCAGGGCCTGGTGTCGTGCAGCAAATGTGGCTATGCATATTATCGCACATCAACCAGAACGAGCACCCGCAAGATCTTTTACCTGCGGTGTCTGGGGTCCGACGCCTGGCGCCACTTCAATGGACCGGTGTGCGACAACCGTCCGGTGCGCCAGGATCTGCTCGATGAGGTCGTCTGGACCGAAGTCATCCGCCTGCTTGAGGATCCCGCCTTGATCGAAGTCGAGATCGCAAGGCGCCTTGAAACAGCGCGCCGGAGCGACCCGAGCCAACGGCGCGAACAGGAACTCGACCGAAATCTGGCCCGTATCCGCAAGGCGATCGATCGTCTGCTTCAGGCCTATCAGGAAGACTTGATCACAATCGATGAGCTGCGCGCGAGAATGCCCGCGTTGCGAAGACAGGAAAAGGCTGTCGATGCCGAATGGCAGTCCGTCATCGATCAGGCGCGAGAAAAGGAAGTCTGGCTGAAACTCACCGAGACTTTGACAAGCTTCCTCGCCCTGTTGCGTGAGAGCGCCGAAACCATGGATATCGCGGAACGCCAACGGATTGTCAGGCTGCTCGTCAAGGACGTCCTGGTGGGCGACGATGCAATCACAATCCGTCACTCGATCCCGATCCCGAAGACACCGCAAAAGAACGGACAAAATGGATCCGGACTTGACAGCGGCAAGAACAAAACGGGAAACTATCTATTGCGTTCGGGGAGTAATCACGCTGTAGCTGTCGAACCAGCGGTTCACTGCCGTGCGTTCGATGCTGTCAATTGGCTGGTCGCCGAATACCGGCAGAAGCTGGCGCGTGAGCATGTGATCGATGCCGCGACGAGACGAAGGCTTGTACCGGGCATGGCATTCCACCTTCCAGGCATTCGCTACGAAGTGTCGAAACGACGGCACCGGATTGGTCCTGTCGGTCTGTTCCATTTCAGCGTCCTTGTTGGTCTTTCTGTCACGGCACCTTGCACGGGCCTCCTCGATACTCATCAGGTTCACAGGTCCGAGCGTATGGCGCCGTGATGTGCCGTCACGTTGCTCAAGAAAGACAAAAGTGCGGTATCCGGAAGGGCGGACACGAACACCAAGGTCCGCAACCCGCGTGTCCCAGACGGTATATTCCGTCTTCTCCGCACGGAGCCTCGAGACGCTGCGATCACTGAGCCGTATTCTTCGTGTCATGGCTTGATCTCCCCGCCGAGAACCGGGATCACCGCTTCGGCCGCCTCGCGGACCGTTGCATCGGCGAGATGCGTGTATTTCAGTGTCGTCGCCGGATCGTTGTGACCAAGCAGTTTGCCGATTGTGAGAACCGCCTCACCGTGGGCGATGGCAATCGAGGCATAGGAGTGGCGGAGATCGTGACAGCGCACATCGTTGATGACGGCCTCGGCCCGAATCTTCCACCAGAAGCAATCGAGCCGGTTTTTCGAAAGGGGACCATTGCCCCGTGGCGACGGAAACACCCAGGGACCAGTTCCGGGCAGGTCATCGAGAACCTTGCGCGCGCCAGACGACAGCAAGACCGTGCGCGGCCCGGTCTTGCTGTCCAAGAGATAGAGCCTTCCCTCGCGGTACTTGGACCATCTCAGTGTCAGGATTTCCGACTTTCTGCATCCGGTCAGCAGCAGGAGGCGCAGGATTGACGTTTCCATAGGACGACGATCCTGGTGCCGGTCGAGGACCTTGCCCAGACGGTGTATTTCCTCGGCTGACAGGAAACGCTCGCGACCACCGCGCCGGTAGCGCTTGAAACCGGTACATGGATTGGAGCCTTCGGGACGATAGCCATAGGCTTCGGCCTGCTTGAATATGACAGAGAGGATCGGTGCAGAGCGGTCGGCTGCAAACTGCGCTCCATGAAGCGAGGTGTGCCATTGCAGGACGTCCCGGCGCGTGATGTCGGAAACCGGTTTGCCCTTGAACCAGGGCAGAATCTGCTTCCGGTAGTATCCGAGGTTGACCGCCAGGGCGCGTGGTTTCCAGCGCCTCCCGTAGCGCTGGAAGACCTCATCCGCCACGGTCTCGAAAGGAATGGGATCGCGGGTGTCAGGGTTATCCGCATTCCCGTCTTGCCTCGCTGCGAGCAGGGCTCTTGCCCGGGAGCGGGCACTGTCCGGAGTGATCGCACCGCCGTCACCGATGGCGTGCCAGATACGCTTTCCCTCGGATTGGCTGTGGAGGAAGTAGCGCTTGCCTGCCCGACGGCAGGATGCGGACACCGAAGCCCTTGAGACCGGGATCGCGAACCTCATAAGCTCGGCTGCGCGGTTTGAGGGTATCGACCCGGCGTTGGGTGAGACGGGCTGACGACATGATTCTCTCTCCTTGTTGCTGTTGCACCGGGGGAGTGGGAACGGCATGTTTCGGGTTCCCGGTGCGGGATAGAGAGAGAAAAACGGCTTTATTACAGTTGTTTATTTTAGGTTCAGCACCGAAGGTGTGGCGGATGCGGCGGATGCGGGTGCTGAAGTCGTTGCCGATCTCGTCGTTGTTGGCCGCCGTCAGTCTGCGGCCCAGGAAGGCTGCCACCTGGTCGGCCTTGACGCTGTGAACGGCCGTGCGGACGATCTGATCATAGAGCGGCTGAAACTCGGCCTGACGGTGGAACAGGACGTCGGTGGCATACTCGGCCTGCATGATGCTCCAGTGGTAGCCGGCACGGAACCGGCGGGAGGCGGGACAGAACGTCCGGGCCCAGCGGTCCGGGTGTCGAAGCCACCGGAAAGTCGTTGGGCTCCGTCGATGTCATCGATGGCGATGAACGCATTGTCTTCCAGGGTATGGTCTATCCCCGTTCATATGGCCTGGTGAGAATCCCGGCAGGGACGCCGCCACAGAATGCGGCGGCGACAAAACGCGCCTGCCGGCTGGACGGTCACTTTGTCATGGATCCGCTTTCGGTGTAGGGAGACCTCGCCATGACCCCTGAAGACCTGTGCATCGGACCTGCTCTCAAGGAGCGCGTGTCGCGGAACCTTGCCGGATTCGAGACGAGGGCGCTGCCGGCCGGAGACAGGAAGCGGGCTGCCGTGACGATGACCATCGTCGGTGACCGGAAGGGGGCGGGCGCCTTCATCCTGACGCGCAGGGCGGCGAAGATGAACCGGCATGCCGGACAGTGGGCGCTTCCCGGCGGGCGCCTCGATGGTGACGAGACACCCGGAGAAGCCGCACTTCGCGAACTGGAGGAGGAGGTGAGTCTTTCCCTGGGCGAGAGCGCGGTGCTGGGCACGCTCGACGACTATCCGACCCGATCGGGCTATCTCATCACGCCGGTCATCATCTGGGGTGGACGCAGGGTCGATCTTGCCGCCAATCCTGACGAGGTCGCGGCGGTCTACAGGATTCCCTTCTCGTCGCTGTTCAGGCCCGGCTCGCCGGAGTTTGTCACCATCCCCGAGAGCGACCGCCCCGTGATCCGCATGCCGATCGCCGGGACCAAGATTCATGCGCCGACTGCTGCCGTGATCTACCAGTTCCGCGAGGTGGCGCTCCAGGGCCTCTCGACGAGGGTCGACCACCTCGAGCAGCCGGTATTCGCCTGGCACTGAGTCAGGCGGGCTCGAGCCACACCGACGTATCGTGGAAGATGCCTCCGCCGATGGGGGCTCCCGGTTCCGCCGACACAAGAAGATTGATGCCCACCCCTTCCTCGAAGGCGCTGTTGGGCCACACACTCTCGACGATCACCGTGCCCTCGCGCTGTCCGCCGGTCGTCCGGGCATGAAGCACGACACTCCCCTTCTCGTTGCCAAGGCGCACTCTCGCACCGTCGATGACGCCCAGACGGGCGGCGTCATCAGGGCGCACCTGGACGGTGGGCCTCGATTCCTTCCGGATTGATGTCGGCGTCTCGGTGAAGCTCGAATTGAGGTAGTTGCGCGCAGGCGCCGTCACAAGGCGGAAGGGGTGGCGGGTGTCGATGACGTCCCAGAAATCGGGAAATCCCGGCATGATCCCAGGCGTGCCTTTGGGACCGAAGGCGTTGTGCCGGTGCGACCAGTCCGCGCAGAAACGGAACCTGCCGTCGGGATGGCCGAACCCCTTGATGAAGTGGGCACGTTCGAAGTCGGGCTGGACGTCCATCCACCTGTTGGCAACGAGGTCTTCCAGCGGCCCCCACCCCGATGCGCGCATCACGTGATCCGCCAGTTCCGACGGCGTCATCGAGAAGCCGGGATGCTCGCCCGCCACGCCGAGGCGGCGGGCGAGATCGCAGATGACCTCGTGATTGGTCCAGCATTCTCCCGGTGCCTCGACAAGCTTCGGGCCCCACATGATGTGCTGATGGCCGCCGCCCTGATAGATGTCGTCATGCTCGAGGAACATCGTGGCGGGCAGCACGATATCGGCCATCTTCGCCGTTTCGGTCATGAACTGCTCGTGCACGCAGCAGAAGAGATCGTCGCGCGCGAAGCCCTTGTGAACCATGCCGAGATCGGGTGCCACCACCATCGGATTGGTGTTCTGGATCAGCATCGCCGTCACCGGCGGACCGTCACCGAGATCGCGTCCGTCGCCCGTGAGCACACGCCCGATGCGTGACTGATCGAGCACGCGAATGGACGCGTCCCTCTTGTCGAGCCCCTCGATCATCGTGCGATCCCAACGGTAGATCTGGCCATTGTTGTGGAACGCGCCGCCACCCTCGTGGCGCCAGGAACCGGTGACAGAGGCGATGCACGAGGCGGCGTGCATGGAAACCGCGCCATTGCGGCCGCGGCAGAAGCCGTACCCCAGGCGCAGATAGGTCTTCGGCGTCGTTCCGACGAGACGGGCGAACGCCTCGATCTCCGCGACCGGCACGCCGCAGATCGCTTCGGCCCATTGCGGCGTGCGGGCCTCGAGGTGCTTCTCGAGACCTTCGGCGTCATCGGTGTAACGGCGCATCCATTCGTGATCCGCCATGGCGTCCCGGAACAGCACGTGCATGACGCCGCACGCCAGTGCCGCGTCCGTTCCGGGCTTCACGCAAAGAAAAAGATCCGCCTGTTCGGCGGTGCCCGTCCGGTAGGTATCGACCACTACGATCTTCGCACCGCGTTCCTTGCGGGCGCGGACCGCGTGGGTCATGACGTTGACCTGTGTGTTCACCGGATTGGTGCCCCAGATCACGACACAGTCGGCCTTTGCCATCTCGCGCGGATCGGGACCCATGAGCGCGCCGGTGCCCGCCATGTAGCCGGACCAGGCGAGAGTCGTGCAGATGGTGCTGTGCTGCCCGCTGTAGCGCTTGACATGGCGCAGGCGGTTGATGCCGTTGCACATCACTAAGCCCATGGTCCCGGCATAGAAGTAAGGCCAGACCGTCTCGGAGCCGAGTTTCGCCTCCGCCTCCCCGAATCGGTTCGTGACCTCGTCCATCGCCTCGTCCCAGGTGATCGGCACGAAGCTCCCCGATCCCTTTGCTCCGACACGGCGCAGGGGCACTTTCAGGCGATCAGGGTGATGGATCCGCTCGGCGTAGCGCGCCACTTTGGCACAGATGACGCCGGCGGTGTAGCTGTTCTCCCTTGCCCCCCTCACCCTGCCGATGCGGTCACGCCCCAGGACCTCGACTTCCAGGGCACAGGTTGACGGACAGTCGTGCGGACAGACGCTGTAACCTGTCTGGACCGATTCCAGGGACAAGATCTTTCCTCCTACCAGGCGAGCATGGGCATGATGCCCGAAGGCGCGACACCGTGGCGGTTGCAGGCATCGTCCACCAGAGTCTGCGGCGGCTCGGCATCGGACGCAATGCCCCAGAAATGTGCCGGCAGGCCACCGGTGATCCACAGTGAGTCGATGCCGCAATCATGCGCGCCCCTGATATCGGTCTCGATGCCGTCGCCCACCGCAAGGATGCGCTCGGGAGACATGCCTCCCAGCATGTCGAAGCATCGGCGATAGGTCTCGGGATAGGGTTTGCCCTCCTGGCGCACGTCGCCGCCGCGCGCGGCATAGGCCTCGGCGACGGCGCCGGCGCAGATCTCGCGGGCCGCACCGCGCAGGACGAATTTGTCGGGATTGGCCGACAGCATCGGCAAATCGCGTTCGAGAGCAGGTTCGAGTTCGGGCATGATGTCGGCAAGCGTCTCGCCGTTGGCGCGGATTCCGCAGCACAGCACGAAGTTGGCCTCGGCAACCGATGTTGCCCGTTCGTGGCCGAGCCCTTCCAGGAGCGTTGCGTCCCTTTCCTTCCCCACGTGCCAGAACCTCGGACCAAGCGCGGCAAACCAGGGATCCCGCTTCTCTTCGACGGCCAACCGTGCCGCAAGGCCAGCCGTCATGATGCCGTCCCAGGCGTCTTCCGGGACGCCCATCGATTCCAGTTGGCCGGCGATGGCCCTGTCGGTGCGCGGCGCATTCGAGAGCAGCACGACCAGGCCACCCCCTGCACGGAACCTCTGTAGTGCCTCGACCGCCGCCGGCCACGCCCGGATGCCGTTGTGGAGACAGCCCCACAGGTCCACCAGCAGGCCGTCATAGCGCCCGTCAAGTGAGGAAAGACCGCCGGTGAGAGGAACCCTCGATGTTCCTGCCGATGCCATCAAATACGTCCCTCGGGAGAGTGCGCGCGATTCCTGCCATCATGACCGAGCCTTGCCAAGGCATGACTTGGGGCCAGGGGTTGTCGTTGACCGCAATCCGCCGCCATGGTTCGCATGACCGGAACAGGCGGCATGCGCATGACAGTTCTTGCCACAAAACGTCTTTTCCTTCGACCGCTCGACCATGGCGATCTCCCGGCGCTCGAGGCCATCTTCGCGGACAGGGAACACATGTGGGTCCCCGGGCGCTCCAACGATGCCGCCGAGCTCGCACAATACTACCTCGACCGCTCGCAGTCGGCCTTCGCTCGCTATCGTGTCGGCATGTGGGGCATGCGGCCGAGGAGCGGTGCGGAAGAACCCATCCTCGGCTACACCGGGTTCGCACCTCCGGTGCTGAACAAAACTGTAACTAACTGATACAACACCGTTTTCTCTCTCGCAATCCTGTGCCGAATACACGGAAACACGACGGTTCCGTGTCCCCGGTGCAACAGAGAACGGAGAGAGAAACATGCCGACAAGTCGTCTCACGCAACATCGGGTCGACACACTCAAACCACGCGGGAAAACCTGTGACATTCGCGATGCCATAGTCAAGGGTTTCGGTGTCCGGGTTCTGTCTTCGGGCCGCAAACGCTATTTCCTCCACAGCCAGGTCGGCGGCAATCGGGTCTGGTATGCCATCGGCGATGCCGAAATCATCGCCCTGGAGTGCGCCCGTACGCGGGCGAGGGCGTTACAGGCGTCGAGGCTGTACGGTGATGAACCCACTTCTGGTACTTCCGAACCGATTGCGTTCGAGGTGGTGGCCGAAGAGGTCTTCCTGCGTTATCGACGACACTGGAAGCCGAGCACACTGAAGGTAGAGTCAGGGGCTGGCGCGCCAGCTTTAGGGTCCGGTGGTACAACCCCGTTCGTAGGGGACGCAGTCGCTCCGAAGGGAATCCCGTCACTTTCGTTCCGGTCCTCAGTCCGGCTCCCATGGCCACGTTTCCAGGCCCCTGCTCATCAAACCGGACGTGCGGATTTCCCGCATCCGGCTTTCGGACGAGATCATGTATTCGCCCACGGAAGGTCACGTGTCTTCAACCCAAGGCGGGTAAGGCCGTGGTCATGCCACAGTTTGCGGTTCGAGAAGCGCACGTACCTCCCGACCCTGACCTTGTGCTTCCGACAGAACCACCGTCGCAGCCGCTTCGTAGCGTGCCGGTCAATCGCCGAATAGGCCGGGCTGACCTGCCCAAGACGGAAGTAGTTGGCCCAACCGGACAAGACCCGGTTGATCCGGCCCACTACCACCTCGGCCGGTAAACTTCCGTACCGAGGTTCCGTCAGGTCGCTGATTTTGCGGCAGATGCCCTGGACGCTCGCCTTGGCCGGTCGATTGCCAATGTAGGGTGGCTTCTTCCGGTGAGGGCGATAGTTCCATCCAAAGCGATACCCCAGGAACTCAAGCGGTTCCTCCGGGCACCGCAGGCATCGGGTTTTCTGCTCGTTGACCGGCAGCTTCAGGTTGCCCATCAGCCGTTTGACCGCCGCCAGCATCTCTGCCGCCGGGGCCTTGCCGAGAACACAGAGGTCATCGGCATAGTTCACGATCTCCGCACAGAAGCGCCGGGCATAGCCCAGCACCTTCCAACCCAGTATGAAGCGCCGCATGTAGATATTGCTGAGCAGAGGCGAGATCGGGGAACCCTGAGGAGTCCCCTTGCGCTCTCTGCGTGCCCGGTTCGTGCGGCGTTTGCCGCCGCCCTTCCCGGCGTCCTCTTCCACCGGCATTTCCAGCCATGCCTTGATAAGCCCGAGCATGCGACCGTCGCTGACGCGACGGGCGAGGCTCTTCATGAGCTCGGCATGCGGGATTTCTCCGAAAAAATTGGACAGATCGCCGTCAACAATCTCGTTATGCCCTCCGTTCAGAAGGCGATGAACACGATCAACCGCGTCCAGGGCACTGCGTCCCGGCCGGTAGGCGTACTGTTCCGGTTGCAGGTCAGCGTCAAAAATCGGCGCCAGCACAAGCATGGCCGACGTCTGCGCCACCCGGTCCCGGATGCACGGTATCCCCAACGGTCGGAACGTCCCGGGCTGTTTCTTCGGGATCAGTACCTGACGCACCGCTTGCGGCTTGTAAGTCCCGTCCCTCAGATCCCGCGCCAGTTCCCCAAGCCAGCCCTCTACGCCATGCAATTCGATCGCCGCAAAACTCTCGCCATCGACCCCCGCCGACCCGCCGTTATGGCGAACCTGCCTCCAGGCTTCGGCAAGAAAATCCTCGCGCCAAACCTTGTCGCACAGCGCATGAAAGCGCCGCCCGGGTTCTTCCTTCGCTCGAACATGTAACACGGTCTGGAGTTTCCGAACACTTTCTGACCCTGTTAGACCTTCGCCAGTAGTCATGCCTTGCTTCCTTTCCATGCTGCTCTCGAACCAGGGCCCCTTTCCTCGACCGGCATTACCCGGCGTCATCAGTACTACAGGCCCATCCGCCACCTCGACGACCCGGCCTGACCCTCGCGGGCTGCCAGTTGGTCCGTGTCCGACCATCGGCGAGGCTTCCCATGTTGCATCTTCTCCCATCTTCCACGCGTGCCGACACCACTACCCCGGCGGGAGTGGAACGGTGCTCACAAGGCTCGCTTCCCGTTCCCCATCGGCCTTCCCCTGATTGACGGAGGGTCGGCTCCCGCGACTGTTGTTTCGGGGCCTGCTCAGTGCTCGCTTGCGCTTCGGCCCGCGTGGTCGCTGGACTGCTCATGCAGCCCTTTGTCGCCAGAGTGCTTCAGTCCACTTCGTTACCTCCGTAGGACCGCTCTGGCTGCTACCAACCGGAGCCTTAGCTGTTGAGCGGGATTCGCACCCGCCAGGGAAAAGTGCCTTTCCATGGCACACGTCAATCTCGGCTACTACAGAAATCAGATCCTGCCCTGGTTCAGGGGCAGGCCGATTGCCGGCATCACGCGCCGGGACATTCAGCAGTGGTTCGCCTCGCTCCATGCGACGCCGGTGGCCGCAGACCGTTCGGCACCGGTTCTCTCGGTGATCCTCAAACAGGCCGAAGTCTACGGTTACCGTCCCGAAGGCTCCAATCCCTGCACCGGCATCAAGCGCTATCGCAGGGGTGGCCGGGAGCGGTTTCTGACAGGCGACGAAATGCGCCGGTTGAGCCGCGTTCTCGACCGCTATCGTGAAAGTCATCTTCTGGAAACATCGATCGTCCGCCTGCTTCTCCTGACCGGATGCAGGAAGTCGGAAATCCTGACACTCAAGTGGTCCGAGTACCGCGAAGGAAAACTCCATCTCTCGGACAGCAAGACCGGACCGCGCACGGTCTGGCTGTCGTCCACCGCATGTCGGATCTTCAATGTCCTGCCCCGGTCCAGCCCATGGGTATTTCCGGCACCGCACCGGAACTGCCATCTTTCGAGAGGCACTCTCGACTGTTTCTGGTGGAAAGTCCGCGCCGAGGCGGGCATCGAGGATGTCCGCTGCCATGATCTTCGCCACACATATGCATCCTTGGCTGTCGCTCATGGCGAGACGATCCTCACGATCGGCAGGCTTCTCGGCCATAACGATCCAGCGACCACGCTGAAGTACACGCACCTTGCCGATGCGACCGTCCACGAGGCCACCGAAGCTCTGGCACCCATCCTTGGCGGGGAGGGCTGAGTCATGCCCCGACGAATGCGTTTCAGTGATCGCAACGTTGCACGGCTTGGCATGGAGACATCGGAGTATACGGTCTGGGACACACGGGCCGCGGGTCTCGGCGTACGTGTCCGGCCCTCCGGACACCGGGCGTTCATCTATCTCGACAGTCGTGGTGGATCCTCGAAACGTCGCACACTCGGTCAGACCACGCTGATGGGTGTCGATGAGGCGCGTGCCAAGTGCCTCAACATCCAGTCCGATGGAATTGAAGCACAGGAACCGACCACAACCGTTCCGTTGTTCGGGGATTTCGTTGCAGGCGCCTGGGGGTCGGAATGCTACGAACGTCAGAAACCGTCCACCCGCCGCACCGTTGCCTCCCGGCTTGCAAATCACCTCCTGCCGGCATTCGGCAACGTGTCACTCGATCGAATCGATCGACGATCCGTCCACCTCTGGTTCGACCGTTACAGCGCGTCCGCGCCTGCTGGTGCCAACCGCACACTCGACGTGTTGCATCAAATCATGAACCACGCCAAGGTCCATGGGCACATCGAGACCAATCCTGCAAGCGGTATCCGCCGCAACCCAAGGCGCAAACTTAGCCGGTTCCTTTCCCGGGTCGAAATCCGTCGTCTGCATGACGAGTTGGACCGGTGCGTTGCCGAAAGACCCTCACGTGCTGCCCAGGCGGACATCATCCGTCTCCTGTCCTACACCGGATGCCGTTTCAGTGAGATCCGGACGCTCATGTGGCAGGAAGTCGGTGTCGGTACGCTCGACCTCAGCGACAGCAAGACAGGTCCGCGAACGGTGTATCTCAACAGCAAGGCACGAGAGGTCATCGAGCGACAGCAAAGAACCGACAGTGCCTACGTCTTTCCTTCACCTGCCAGCCTGTCACGGCCAGTTTCACGTACGCTGAGCCTTTGGTACCTCGTTCGCACTCGTGCGGGCATAGAGGATGTGCGTCTCCACGATCTGCGCCATACCTTCGCTTCCTGGGCGGTCATGCGGGGTGTTCCGTTACCGACCGTAGCGAAGCTTCTCGGTCACCGGCAGGTATCGATGACTCTGCGCTACGCACACGTCCATGACAAAGATGTTGAGGCGGCAGCAGAGCGGGTCGGCAGGATTATTACCAGCATCTGGGATCTGTCAGGCTCATAACCTGAAGGTTGCAGGATCAAGGGACATCGGTTAACCGGATCACGATGATCCTGAACGGCCAGCGCGGTGTGACGGCGGACACAGCGCTGCGGCTGGCACGCTACTTCGGGATGACGCCGCAACTGTGGTTGAACTTGCAAAAGACGTGGGAGCTTCGCCGGGCGGAGATCGATGCGGGCCGCGAGATCACTGAGCGCGTCACGCCCAGGCAAGCAACAGCTTGAGGGAACAGCCGGAATGCCGATTTACGAGAAACCCACCAGGGAACTGTTGCACGAGTTTGCGACCCAAAGCTAAAGCCTGGTCAGGTGTTCTCTCGTAAAGATGCAGTTCGCTGGTTTGCCGACCACTATCCAGACATCAAAAGCAATACCATCGGGTTGCATGTAGACGGCATGTCGGTGAATTCTCCCCAACGTCGGCATCACCCCAGCATAAAGCCAGACGCGGGCTGGGACCTGTTCTTCAAGTTGAGCCCGCGCGAATTCCGCTTATGGGATCCCGAGAAAGACCCAGCCCCCCGCTACAAAGCCGATCTTGAAGCGGGTATTGCAAAAAGCGTCGCCGAGACGGACGATCTCGCCGAGGAGACCACCGAGGAAGACGACCTCGGATCGCGCAAGTTCGCGTTCGAGCGGGACCTTCAGAACTATCTCGTCCAAAACCTCGGACTTCTGGAACCCGGCCTGAAGCTCTACGAAGACGAGGACGGCGAATTCACTGGCGTTGAGTTTCCCGCGGGCCAGCGCTACATCGATATTCTCGCGGTCGGCACCGATGGCGCCTACGTGGTGATCGAGACCAAAGTTTCCCGCGCCTACGACCGAGTCGTGGGTCAGATTCTCCGATACATGGGCTGGATCAAGGAAAACCTCGCCAGCGAAACCTCGGTCAGAGGTATCATCGTCGCCAGCGAGATTTCCGAGGACCTCATCCTGGCAACTTCCTCCGTCGGGAACATTCGGCTCGTCGAATACAAAATTTCTTTCTCGCTTGAGTCCGTTTCCAGGCAATAACCCGGCGTGCCGGCCTGTGGTGAAGACGGTCATCAACTGGTTCGACAGCGCATGGACGGACGCCGGACTCGCCTTCGTAGCGGTAGAGCATGCCGATCAGCTTCTGTTGCAAGCAGAGGCCTTCGTCGGCCATCGATCGGGGCCGTCACACCAACAGGGTGACCTGTTGCTGTTGGCGCAGTAATGTCGCTGGATGCAGAAAATCTCCTATGCTCGGTACCGATTTCCACCCGTGATAATACAACACGCGGTCTGGCTATATTTTCGGTTCCCCCTCAGCTACCGGGACGTCGAAGATCTGCTCGCTGAACGCGGCATTGATGTTTCCTATGAAACGGTGCGGCGTTGGGCATTGAAGTTCGGGCAGGCCTATGCCTGGAGACTGAGGATAGTGCGCCCTCGACCAGACGCCCGGTGGCACCTCTGATAGAGGTGTTCGTGTCCATCGCCGGCAAGCGGATGTATCTATGGCGCGCTGTCGATGGTGAAGGCGAAGTGCTGGATATCCTGGTTCAGTCGCGCCGCAACAAGAAGGCAGCGCTCAAATTGATGCGCAGACTGTTGAAAAAGCAAGGTTTTGTCCCAGACTCCGTTGTCACAGATAAACTGCCATCTTATGATGCTGCTCTGAAGGATCCGGGCCTTGCCAGGCGCCATGACTTTGGTGGCAGGAAGAACAACCGAGCAGAGAACTCTCATTTGCCAGTCCGACAGCGGGAACGACGCATGCAACGTTTCAAATCAGCTCGATCAGCGCAGCGGTTTCTCTCTACCCACGCCACCGTCTACAACACCTTCAACGTCCAACGCCATCTGATCTCCCGAAGAACGTTACGCCAGTTTCGTAACCACGCAATGGATCTGTGGCAAACCGTCACCGCTGCTGCGTGAGTTTGAGTTCTATGCCAATTCGCGGCATCGCCGTTAATTAACGTGACAATGCCGTCAAACCGCTTCCGGGACAAAATCCCGGCAATCCGATCCTCAGCCCCCGCAGCGCAGAGCGTGCGGTATATCTGTGATTGTGCCATCATGCCGTCGCTGATACACGGCAAAATCTACGTTGTTCAGCACAATTTGTGATTACACGGTAGGGCTAGGAGCATGTCGTGAACAACAAAATTGCTATCGACATCCATGAACGGACGGGCTTTGCCGACGGCCACGCATTCGCCGAAGCGGGCACTTACGAACGGCTGGTCGGGCGGGCCCGGTTCGCCGTCGATCCCGACGCGCCTGCGCAAGCTGGCATCGTCGACGTGGACAAGGCGTCGCGCAATCGCGATGGCTTGGTCGAGTTCGCGGCAGATCTGTGCATCTTGAAGCCGGTCGATCCGGCCCGCGCAAACAGGCGGCTCTTCTTCGACTACGGCAACCGCGGCAACAAGCGGGCGGTCCAATACTTCAACGACGCGCCGGCCTGCAACGAACCGGCGACACGCGAGCACGCCGGCAACGGATATCTGTTTCGCCGCGGCTACACGGTGGTGTGGGGCGCCTGGCAGGGAGACCTTCTGCCGGGCGATGGCCGCATGACATTGGCCCTGCCCGTCGCAACCGACGGCGCCGCGCCGCTCATCGGCCTGGTGCGGTCCGAGTTCATCGTCGCTCAGGACGGCCAGACCACGCTGCCGTTGAGCGGTTGGGTCTCCACCCGCAGCCACCCCACGGTCTCACGCGATTCCTCGAAGGCCCGGCTGACACGGCGCCGCTACCCCGGCGACGAGCGCGTCGAGATTGCACCGGACGCGTGGCGGTTCGCGCGCCTCGAGACCGGCATGGGCCTCGATTTCCAAGGCTCCGAGCAGGCGATTATCGAGTCCGACACCCACATCCATATGCCGGGCGGATTCGAGCCCGGTTGGATCTATGAACTCGTCTACGAAGGCCGCGATCCTCTCGTTCTGGGCTTGGGCTACGTGGCGGTGCGCGACCTCGTGAGTTTCCTGAAGTACGAGGAATTCGACAGCGAAGACCGCGCCAATCCGGTGGCCGACGGTGGGCCGATGGAGAAGGCCTATGCCTTCGGCCGCTCGCAGACGGGGCGCTGCATCCGCGATGCGATCTACCGCGGCTTCAACGCCGATGCGACTGGGCGCAGAGTGTTCGACGGCGTGCTGACGCACGTCGCAGGCTGCGGGCGAATGTGGATGAACCACCGCTTCGCCAACGTCGTCGTGCCGGCGGGTCAGCAATACGAGGACCACGACAACGCCGCCGACAGTTTCCCATTCTCCTATGCCGAGTGCACGGATCATTTGACCGGCAAGTCGGATGCGATCTGCAAGCGGCCCGAGGCCGACCCCCTGATTTTCCACAGCCAGAGTGCCACGGAATATTGGCAGCGGCGCGGCTCGCTCGTGCATACCGACACCAGGGGCAACGATCTGGAGCAGCCCGACAATGTGCGGATTTACTTCTGGTCGAGCACTCCGCATGTGGCTGATCCGAACCAAGGCGCGCCGACACGCGGCGTGTGTCAGCATTTGAGCAACGTCGTCCAGACCTCGATGCTCTTCCGCGCACTGCTCGACGCGATGGACCGGTGGGCGAGCGACGATAGTGCACCGCCGGCAAGCTGTGTGCCCAGGCGCGACGATGGCAGCCTGGTCGGCATGGACGAATGGCGCACACAGTTCCCCGATACCCCCGGTATCGCCACTCCGCGCGGGTCCAACGAGTTGCCGCTGTTCGACTTCGGACCGGAGGCGGCCAACGGCATTCAAAGCACGCTGCCGCCCGACCTCGTCGATCCCGACGGCTATACTGTGCTGGTGCCGTCGGTTGACGCCGACGGCAACGACGTCGCCGGGGTACGGGTGCCGATGGTCGAAGCGCCACTCGCCACCTACACCGGCTGGAACCTGCGCGGCAGGGGCCACGGGGAGGGTGCCATGCACGAGTTCACCGGCAGCACGATCCCCCTTCCTGAAACGGAATCGACACGAATCGCCACCGGCGACCCACGGCCATCGATCGAGCAGCGTTATGGCGACGCGGATGGCTACGTCGCCGCCATCGTCATGGCGGCGGAACGCCTGGTCGCTGACGGCTTAATGCTTGAAGAGGACATTGCTCGCGTTGAACAGCGCGCCCGGAACTGGAGCCGGCCGCTACACGACGTGCGCCTCTAGGCTATGTCGGCGGCGGTGGCTTCGCGCTCCTGGTCCCATTGGTGGCTGCCGAAGGCTAGGCGCGTGGCGCCGTTTTCCACGGTAAAGTCCGTCGCCGCCCAGATCATCGACAGCATGATTTGCGGATCGCTCGGTTTGGGTATGAAGTATGGGGCATTGACCTCGAAACGATGATGGCCGAACGCGGCGTCGCAGTCGACCACTCGATGATCTATCGCTGGGTTCAGCATTACGCGCCGGAAATGGAGAAACGCCTGCGCTGGCAGTGGCGCCGGCCACAGTCGCGGAGCTGGCGTATCGACGAGACCTACGTCAAGGTCCGCGGCAAGTGGGCGCATCTGTACCGGGCGGTGGACAAGCTCGGGAACACGATTGATTTCTACTTCTCATCGACCCGCAACACCGGGTTCGTCATCAATATCGGCGACGAGATCGACATCAGCGACGAGATCGAGGCGGGGTGGGCCGTGGCACGCCATGCCGGCGGCAGGGGCCATGCCATGGAAGGCACCACGAAGGCCCTCGACTTCGCCTTCACGAACCTGGGCACACGCCCATCAGCGCCATCGCAAGCCCGATGAACTGGCCCTCGCGCCGGTTGATGTCACGGCTCGGTCTTGTTTACGAGAAGGACATTGTCGCCTATCAGGGAACGCAGGTACTCTACGCGATCACCAGGGAAAACTGGCCCGTCCGGTCGAATCCGGAGGCAAGCTGGCGCCCTTGCTAGGGGTGGAAACCGGGAGAGGACATGCTGCAGACCGAACAGCCCGTGAGGCGCAGGGGCCTCGTCTCGTGGTGCCTTTTCGACTGGGCGAATTCGCCCACCCCCACGATCGTCATTACCTTCATCTTCGCGCCCTATTTTACGCGGGCCATCGCAGAGAGCGAATCCGAGGGCCTGGCGCTGTGGAGCTGGGGCATCGCGGTCTCGGCACTGGTCATCGCATTTCTCGCACCCGTGACGGGAGCGATTGCCGATGCAGGAGGCAGGCGCAAGCCCTGGATAGGAGGCTTCAGCCTGATCGCGGTCGTCGCAACCGCAGCGCTCTGGTTCTGCGCTCCGGACGCAAGCTGGATCGTGTCCACCCTCATTCTGGTCGCCCTGGTCAACATCGGCTTCGAAACAGCCACCGTGTTCTACAACGCGATGCTGCCGGACCTCGTCGACAGGTCCCGTGTCGGCCGCCTTTCGGGCTGGGCCTGGGGTCTGGGCTACGCCGGCAGCATCATTTGCCTCCTCCTGGTGCTCGGGCTTTTCGTGCTGGCCGATCCTCCGCCGTTCGGACTCGACAAGAGCCAGTCCGAGCACGTCCGTTTCGCCGCCATCATCGTGGCACTGTGGTTCGTCCTCTTCGGCTGGCCCATGTTCGTCTTTGCACCGGACAGGCCGAGCACGAAGAAACCACTCTTCACGGCCGTCCGGCTCGGCATCCGGCAGCTCCTGGAGACCCTTCGCAGGTTTCGCGAACATCGCACGATCTTCAGATTCCTCGTCGCGCGCCTGCTCTACATCGACGGTCTCAACACGCTCTTTGCCCTGGGTGGGGTCTATGCAGCCACCACCTTCGCCATGGACGAGGAGTCGGTGCTGCTGTTCGCCATCGTGCTCAATATCACGGCATGCCTCGGCGCCGCGGGTTTCGGATGGATGGACGACCGGGTCGGGGCGCACCGGACCCTCCTCGTCACCCTGGCCGCCATGATCGTGCTGAGCACCGCCATCCTGGTGATCGAGTCCACCCTGTGGTTCTGGATTCTGGGAGCCATGCTCGGCATCTTTGTCGGACCGGTGCAGTCGGCAAGCCGATCGCTGATGGCCCGCCTGTCACCGCCGGAGATGACCGGCGAGATGTTCGGCCTGTTTGCGCTTTCGGGCAAGATCACCAGTTTCGTCGGGCCTCTGCTTGTTGGAATCGTTGCCTTCGCTACGGACAGCCAACGCCTCGGCATGACCGCAATTGTCGTCTTGCTCGCTGCGGGCTGGCTGGTCCTGAGACACATCGAGGAGCCCGCCGCCGGGTGAGTCCGGCGTTCCGTCAGAGTTTCTCGCCTGTCATCAGCCGGGGCAGCCGGCCGGCAACCCCCATGGCATCCTTCATCAGGGCGCGCTTGAGGGGAGCAATGCGATTGACCGCGGCAAGGCCAAGGCCGCGGGCGAGCGCCGCGGGAGCCGACCGCATCGCAAAGAGCCGGTTGAGGCCGTGAGTCACCGTGACCAGCATCATGGTGTCGACACGGCGCCTTCGGGCGTAGGCCGCCAGGCCCTCGCCCGTTCCCGGGTCAAGCCCCAGACGCCTTGCGTCCGCCAGGACCTCCGCGAGCACCGCCGCGTCGCGGATACCGAGGTTGAAGCCCTGCCCGGCAATGGGGTGGATGGCGTGTGCCGAGTCGCCGAGCAGGACGAACCGGCGCGAGGTGAGCCCGTTTGCGAGCACGAGACCCAGGGGATGGCTCCAGACCGGGCCGATGACCTCGAGGTCGCCCAGGAAGTCGCCGAAACGCCACGCCACCTCCTCGCCGAAGGCCTCGCGGTCGAGCTCGAGGACCCGCGCGGCGATCCTCTTCTCCTCGGTCCACACCAGGGAGGAGAGATCACCTGGAAGCGGCAGGATCGCGAAGGGACCGCCGGCAAGAAAGCGCTCATGGGCGATCCCTCTGTGAGGCCTCTCGTGCTTCACGGTGGCGATGATGCCGGTCTGCCGGTAGTCGTGCCTCCAAGCACCGATCCCGGTCATGGCCCGAAGCGGCGAGCGGGCGCCGTCGCAGGCGACGATCAAACGGGTCTGGAGTCTGGCGCCGCCGTCGAGCTCGACGATCGCGCGAGCCTCCTCGCGTTCCATGGCAACGACCTCGGCGCGGACCGGATGCACCCGTTTCTGCCTTGAAACGGCACCGTCGAGAGCTCGGCGAAGGAACCGGTTCTCCATGATCCAGCCCAGTGGGTGGTCGCCGACATCCCTGTGATCGTAGTGGAGGAAAAGAGGCGATTGCCGGTCCGAGACACGGATTTCGAGAATGGGCTGGGCATGTCGGGCGATCGCGTTCCAGGCGTCCAGCCGTTCGAGAACAAGCTTCGAACCCCAGGCAATGGATGACACCCGACCGTCGAAGGTGTCTTCAAGGATCCTCTCGCGGGACTCCCGCTCGACGAGCGCCACATCGAAACCCGCCTCCGCAAGGGCAAGAGAGGCCGTCATACCGCTCATGCCGCCGCCCACGACACAGATATCGAATCGGGAATTCATGGCGCCATTCAACACGAGACCGATGGTGCCGTCACCACTGGCAGCAACGCCTCGACAATGGTAGCAAGCGAAGGGCCCCCTGGGAGCAGGATCGATGAAGTTGCACGACATGACGGCTGTGGCGCTCGGCGACGGCATCGCCAGCGGCGCCATCGATCCCGTGGACCTCGCCGATCATTTCCTCGAGCGCATCGCCACACTCGATCCCGACGGCCTCATCTTCATCCGTCTGGCCGAGGAACGTACCCGCGCCGAGGCGCTGGCTGCCCGGCAACGGCAAATCGAGGGCGTACGGCGCAGCCCGCTCGACGGCGTACCGGTTTCCTGGAAGGATCTTGTCGATGTCGCCGGCGTCGAGACGTCGATGGCGGCACGGGCCCTCGAAGGCCGCGTGCCCGAACGCGACGGTACCCTGCTGCGGCGCGCGACACACGCCGGCACGGTGTTCCTGGGCAAGACCAACATGACCGAGTTCGCGTTCTCGGGGCTGGGCATCAACACCACGCACGGAACACCGGCCAATGCCCGCGACACGGTTGTTGCCCGCATTCCAGGCGGCTCCTCCTCGGGGGCGGGAGTCGCCGTCGCACGCGGTCTCGGTCCGATCGCCATCGGCAGCGATACCGGTGGTTCGGTGCGCATCCCCGCTTCGCTCAACGGCGTGGTCGGACTCAAGACCACCATTGGGGCACTTTCTCTCGAGGGCGTGATGCCGCTCTCGCCGCTTCTCGACACCATCGGACCGCTCACCGCGGACGTCGCGGATGCCGCTGCCATGTGGTCAGTGCTTGTCGGCAGGCCAGGCGCCGATCTCGCCGGCGCCGGTCTGGAGGGAACACGGCTGGTCGCGGTGGCCACTCCGATGTGGCGCGATGTCGATGAAGGGATCGACCGCGCCTGCCGCGAGGCCGTCGGGAGGCTCGAGGCTGCCGGGGCAACCGTCGAATGGGACGATGTCGACGAGTTCGCGCAAGCCATGGCCATCGCACGGGTGCTGGTCTCCACCGATGCCTGGTCGTGCTGGTCCGAACTGGTGGACGAGGTGCCGGAAAAGATCTTTGAATTCATGCTGCCCCGGTTCAGGATCGGCAAGGCGCAGGCCGGACACGAGGTGCTGAAGGCCCTGCGCGAGCTCGACGACCTTGCCGCCTCCCTTCACCGGAAGCTTGCCGGCTGCGATGCACTTCTGGCGCCCACGGTTCCCCGCAGCCCTCCGGCGATCGCGGATCTCGTCGGCAATCAGGAGGCCTACACCATGGCCAACGCAGGAATGCTGAGGAACACCACGCCCGGCAACCTCACGAAACTCTGTGCGCTGACCCTGCCGTGCGGGGTCGACGATTCCGGCATGCCGGCGGGCCTGATGCTGATGCAGCGGCCCCACAGGGAGGAGGCGCTGCTGCGCCTCGCAAAGGCAGTCGAGACGGCCCTGGCAAAATGACAGGCGGCCCATCCCGCCGCAGCGGCCGATGGCGGCGGGCCGCTTCCGCGGTCTGCTCCACTGCCCCCGTTCCTTCCGTGAAAGGCCTGCACCCGCACGTCGTTGGCATTCTCCTGATGATGCTGGCGCTGACGGTGGTCAACACCTCGGATGCCATCGCCAAACGGATGATCGAGGATCTGCCGATCCTCCAGGTCATGTTCTTCCAGGCATGCGGCCTGATGGTCCTGGCATCCGTCGTGGCCAGGGAACCCAATCCCGTGCGCCTGATGAAAACCGACGATCCCTGGTTGCAGGTCGCCCGTTCGGCCTGCCAGTTCGCCATGGGCTACTCGTTCTACAACGGCCTCAAGGTTCTCCCGTTCGCCGATCTCATCTCCATCCTCTTCATCGGTCCCCTGGTGATCACGGCGATGGCCCATGTCTTTCTCAGGGAGCGTGCCGGGCCTCACAGATGGGCCGCGTGCGTGTTCGGTTTCATCGGCGGCCTCATCATCGTGCGCCCCGGCTCGGGCCTGATGGGCTGGAGTGCCCTGTGGCCCGTGTCCGCCACCATATTCTGGTCGATCTATGTCGTCCTGACCCGCAAGATATCGGTGCGCAACTCCACGGGTAACATGATGTTGTGGGCATCTCTGATTCCGCTCGCCGCGCTCGCGGCGTTGAGCCCGTGGTACTGGCAGACGCCGGTCGACTGGCAGTGGGCGGGACTGGTGGTGATCGCGCTGCTCTTCTCAAGCAGCAACGGTCTGACGATCAGGGCCTATACGCTGGCACCGGCTTCCCTTCTGGCACCCTTCATCTATGCAGAAATCATCGGCGCCACGATCTACGGCTGGGTCTTCTGGAGGGAGTTTCCGGACGCATGGACGTGGCTGGGCACCTCGGTCATCGTCCTGGCCGGCCTCTATGTCGTGCATCGCGAGTCGCTGGCCGCGCGCCGGAGATGACCGCCCATGCGGCAGAGAAAGTTGACCGGGTGATACAGGAATACCAAGTAACAGGCGCTCAACAATAGAGTTTTTGATTTCTTCAGGCGATCTGTGCCACACTCGGCGTACGCGATGAGACGGACGGCATGATCAGCGACAGACTCGAGAGCCTCCAGGATTATCCCTTCTGGCGCATGAACGCGCTGGTGAAGGACATTCCCTTGCCGGACGGCCACAGCGAAGCTATTCCGATGTGGATCGGCGAGCCGCGCCATGGCGTGCCGGAAATCGCGCGCGAAACGCTGGCCGGATCGTTCGAGGGCTACGGCAGGTATCCCCCTGTCGAGGGGACGCCGGGCCTCAGGCGCGTCATGGCCGCCTGGCTCAACCGCCGTTACGGCCTGCCCGAAGGTCTCATCGATCCCGACCGGTCCATCATCCCGGTTCAGGGAACCCGGGAGGGCCTCTTCATGATCGCGCTCGCGGCGGTTCCGTCCTCCAGGGCGCGCCACACACCGCTCGCGCTGATGCCCAATCCGTTCTACCCGCCCTACAAGGCCGGTGCCGTGGCGGCGGGTGCGCAGCCGATTTTCATGTCCTGCACCTCCGAAAGCGGCTTCCTGCCGAATCTCGACGGGCTTTCCGCCGACATCCTCGACCGCACGGCCATCCTCTATCTGTGTTCGCCCGCCAATCCACAGGGCGTCGTGGCCGATCTCGCCTACCTGCGCCGGGCCGTCGATCTTGCCAGGCAGCACGACTTCCTGCTCGTCTCCGACGAGTGCTATGCCGAGATCTGGGACCGCGACCCGCCAGCAGGTGTCATGCAGATATGCGCCGCCGACCGCGACCTCTCGAATGTCGTCTGCTTCCATTCGCTCTCGAAACGTTCCAGCATTCCCGGGCTGCGCCACGGCTTTGTCGCCGGCGATCCCGAATTCCTCGTCGCTTACCTGCGCCTGAGGAAGTATGCGGCGGCGGCGAGTTCCATGGCGGCCTATGCCACCGCCGAGGTGCTGTGGGCGGATGAGGATCATGTGGAGGAGAACCGCCGCCTCTACCGCGAGAAGATCGATCTTGCCGAAAGGATTCTCGGCAACCGCTTCGGCTTTTTCAGGCCGCCGGGGGGATTCTTCTTGTGGCTCGATGTCGGCGACGGCATCGATGCGGCCCGGAGATTGTGGGCCGAAGCCGCGATCAAGGTACTGCCCGGAGCCTATCTCGCAGAGGACGGGCCCGACGGCACCAATGACGCCCGCCGCTACATCAGGGTCGCGCTGGTCGGCGACCCCGAGACCACCAGGCTCGGTCTCACCCGCCTGGCGGAAACGCTTTCATGATGCGTGAACATTGCCCGGTCCACGGAGGGACTTGACCATGGCCATGCGATCGGAGTCGTCCGTTCTCAACCTGCTTCCGTCGACAGCGTCGGTCTGGATCAGGCGCCGTCTGGCGGAAGCCGCGGGGCTCGCCTGTCTTGCGGCTGCCGGATGGCTCATTCTGGCGGTGGCGACCTTCAATGCCGCCGATCCTTCGATAAATCACGTGACGAAGAGCGACACGCTCAATCTTGCGGGAACCTGGGGCGCTGCCCTTTCGGACGCGATCTTCACCTTCACAGGTATGGCTGGCCTGCTGCCGATCGTCGTTCTCGTCGCCTGGGGATGCGTCCTGATCACGCGTCACCGGCTCAGCCGTCCGGCCTGGCGCGTGCTCGCGGCACTGGTGGCTCTCATCCTGGCGCTTCCGGCGCTTGCCGCATCTCCTGCAAGCGGCTGGCTTGCTGCCGGAGCCGGCGGCATCGGCGGAACACTGCTCATCGTCTGGGCCTCACGCACCGCCGGAATTCCGGTGCCGGTGGTCGAATTCTACGCCCTGGCGCTCCTCCTGCCGGCGCTGGCGGCTCTGGTGTTCGCGACCGCGCTTCCCTGGCCCCATGTCAGGAAGGTCGGCCGCCTTGCCCGTGCTGTGGCAGGCGCCCTCTGGCGCCAGCAGCAGCGGATTCGCGCAAGGCGACCAGGCATCCCGGAGACGGCGTCGACCGAAGACGCCAAGGAAACGGTCCCTGACTTCCCGATACCCAGAGGTGTCCTTTCCAGACAGGCCACCAGAAAGAAACCCCGAACCGGAACCGCTCCGAAGAGCGCCCGGAAGAAGCCTGCCGAAACGCGCAAACGAACCAGGACAGGTCCCCGGGAGCCCCGCGTCGACGGCGCCTTCGAGCTTCCGCCCCGCGAGCTCCTGGTCGGCGTCGATGCCTCGATGCGCCGGGAAACCGACCAGGGCGTCCTCAAGGAGAAGGCCCGCATACTCGAGGGCGTGCTGTCGGATTTCGGCATTCGCGGCGAAATCGTCGCAATCCGGCCCGGTCCCGTGGTGACACTCTACGAGCTCGAACCCGATGCCGGTATCAGGGCAAGCCGCATTATCGGCCTTTCGGATGACATCGCCAGGAACATGTCGGCGTTATCGGCCCGTGTCGCGGTCGTTCCCGGCCGCACCGTGCTTGGCATCGAGCTTCCCAACGACGACCGCGAGACGGTGGTGCTGCGCGAACTCCTGGAGACACGGGCTTTCGGCAAGCCGGATATCAAGCTGCCGATCGCCCTGGGAAAGCAGATATCCGGAGCGCCGGTGGTCGAGGATCTCGCCAACATGCCCCACCTGCTGGTTGCCGGAACTACC
>CBDCEA010000002.1:0-323145 GCA_965215635.1 Alphaproteobacteria bacterium
AGCTGCTCTGAAGTGCATCCATGCTTCCCAGAGTTTCCGGGTTCCCGGCAGGGGTTGTCGTTTGGTGGGGTCGAAGCCTGCGACTTTCGCAAGATCGACGACGAAGGTGCGGATGTCGGGCCGGTGACCGGGCGGTGCCCGGGCGCGCAGGACGCCGAGGATGTGGAGGTATTCGTACAGACAGTCGATCATGTCCTGCTCGACGACCTCGTCGGCCGGGGTCTGCGGCGCGGTCCGGGCCATGAAGTTCAGATCATGGATATGGCAGGCGGTGATGGCGTCGAAGACGATGCACTTCCTCAGGTCATCGGCGTCATCGAGTTGGCGCTTCCCGACGCGGGTGCCGGTCTTGAGAACGGAGAACCATGTTTCGATGCTCCAGCGGCGCTCGTAGAAGGCGATGACCTTGCGCTCCTCGCGGCGGCGCGGGCCTCCGCAGGCGTCGATGGCAATCGTCTTGCTGTCGAGCGGCGGCTGCCCCGCAACATGGTCCCACAGGTCCTCGAAGCTGCCGTCGGCGCTGACGACGCGGCAGCTGCGCGCCCGGTTGGCGCGCACCAGCAGACCCGCGCCCGCGGTCGCGGCCTCGCGGATCTAGTGTCCAGTTATCCTTCGCGCCGTCAGCGCCATACCGCCGATACGGCGGCACAGGTCGCTGCACGTGCGCGCCGGAAGCTGGCTGTAAAGGAGTACCGCCAGTTCGCCGGCCGGCTCCGTAAAGTAATCCATCGCAAGTCCGAGCTGCTCGTCGACCGGAACCAGGGATGGACTGTCGGCACGACGATACCGATGCCGCACACAGGTCACCGGGCCAAACAATGTCATGATGGTATTGCGCGTCTTCGGGACACGTGTCCAGATCTCGCCGTCACGCAGCAGCGTTGGCCTGCCGTCGTCAAGCCCCTCGATGTATTCGCCTATGGCAGCCCTGCACGAAACGTTCATCAGATCCTTGAGGCCACGTTCCACCTCGCTGGCGTTCACCGGAGAACTGCCATCCCCGAACAGAGCCGGAATATCGATGACAGCGACAATCGCCTCGACCGTGCTGGCCCTCAGATCATCGCGGGACCGGAGCGTCGAAGTATCGTTGGACAGGGAAACCGGGGAGGATGATAATGACATCGGGAGCGCTCCATGTTGTGGTTTTAGCTCCAATCAACATACCGCACCACGCGGTAAGGAGCACTCCCTTAATCCCGTCTTTCCACCACGATTGAGCGCCTGGCGTGTCAAAATCGCCCAGTGCACGACGACTATTGTCACGACATGCCGATGAAACGGCACCGGTACACTACATCTTGATTCATGACATCAACATATAGTGCGTGTGCGAGAAATCCCGTTGCCATGCGGAAGCCACACCCATACAAACAGTACGTTCAACTTTTAAATGTCGTACGTTCAACTTTTAAATGTCACACCGGGGGAAGCCACCCTATATCGGCACCCGTCCGGCCAAGGCGAGCGTCCAGAGCATCTGCCGTAAAATCAGCGACCTGACGGAACCCCGTACGGCGGATTGCCGACCGAGGTTGTGGTGAACCGTGTTCAACCGGGCCATGTCCGGCTGGGCAAACTACTTCCGTCTTGGGCAGGTCAGCCCGGCCTATGACGCGGTTGACCGGCATGCTGTAAAACGGCTGTGCCAGTGGTTCTGTCGAAAACACAAGGTCAGGTCCGGGAAGTACGTGCGCTTCTCGAACCTCAAGCTATGGCAAGACCACGGCCTCATTTGCCTTTGGACAACGACACGTGACCTTCCGTGGGCGAAGACATGATCTCGTCCGAAAGCCGGATGCGGGAAATCCGCACGTCCGGATTGATGAGCAGGGGCCTGGAAACGTGGCCATGGGAGCCGGACTGAGGACCGGAACGGAAAGTGACGGGTTCCCCCGTAGCGGGATTGTACCACCGGACCCGAAAGCTGGCGTGCCAGCCCCTGACTCTACACACCCGAGGCTTGAAAATACTGGGGAGTGTCTCTATTCAGACTGTTGTTTCTGGAAGAACAACGGTTTACAGCATACTCCCCAGCACTTTCAAGCCTCGGGTGTGAGAAATACGGGCCAAAAATTTTCGACCGCTTGCGTCGATCATGGAGTGCTCAAGGAGGACACAATGGCAATTCGTATAGCAATCAATCCCATCACATGGACCAATGATGATTTGCCATCACTCGGCGGTGATATTCCGGTTGAAACCTGTCTCTCGGAAGCACGCATGGCGGGTTTCGCCGGTATTGAAATGGGAGCAAAATTTCCCAAGGTGGCGAAGGAGCTCGGACCGCTGCTGGATCGGTATGATCTTGACCTTGTTTCCGGTTGGTATGATGGACGTATCCGTGATCTCGAGGTCGAAGCCGAATGGGACTCCATCACACCGCATTTGACCCTTCTTCGCGACATGGGGTGCAAACATGTCGTCTATGCGGATACTTCGGGCCGTTCAGAGGGCGATCTATTCGCGCCGATTTCGAGGCGGCCGAAATTATCCGATGGTGATTGGGTCGGGTACAGCAAGAAGCTGACGTTACTCGCCGAGCGCATGGCTGATTTCGGCGTCGGCATGGCCTTCCATCACCATATGGGAACCATTGTCGAGAACGATCAGGAGGTTGATCTATTGATGGCATTGACGGGGCCGGCGGTAGGCCTCCTCTTCGATAGCGGCCATTGCGTTTTTTCCGGTGGAGATCCTACTGCATTACTGCAGAGACATGTAGACCGGGTCGTGCACGTCCATTGCAAGGACATCCGCAAGGACATGATGGATCGCGCCAGAGCAACCGACGAAAGTTTTATGCAAGCCGTTCTCGACAGCGTTTTTACGGTTCCGGGCGACGGCTTCATCGATTTTCCCGCTCTTTTTGCCGTCCTTAACGAAACCGGCTATCAAGGTTGGCTCGTCTGCGAAGCGGAACAAGACCCAAAAGTGGCTCACCCGCTAACTTATGCAAAGATGGGATTCTGCAATCTAGTTCGCATGGCTCTCCGGGCCGGTTTCACCGTGGCACCATGAAATTTTCGTGGGCGCAAGTGTCTGCCCCTCCCGCAAACTCCGTCTGCCGCAGAAGTCCTCGGATTCCTCACGGTGCTGTCACGGTAACTGCCTGATGCCAGGTGCGAGACCTTGTCGAACACGTTCCTGATCTTGTTCGCCCAGTGCACCGGGATGCCGGGATAGACCATGGGCAGGGCGGCCAGCAAGCCCTGGCCACCGTCGACGCAGATCATCTTGAGCCGCGCACCTTCGAGGCCGCGGCGCCGGAGATCGCTCAGGAACTGCTCCCACTAGCTGGCGCTCTCGACCACCGCCAGGCGGTAGTCGATGATATCCTTCCTGCCGTGGCCCTGAATCCGAGGGCGACCAGCACCGGCAGCAGCGCGATGGCGACATTGCGGGTCGACAGTCCGAGCACGAGGCAGGCTAGGATCATGCGGTCGATGTGGGCCGAGCGTAGGCGCGGACCACGCCAAGCGCGCTGAAGCGCCGCGTGCACGGCACACTGAGCTCGGTCTCGCCCAACTCCGTCATCACCCAACGCTGGCAGCTTCCATTGCGCCGGTCGGCAGCACGGAGAGCGGCCATCCCCGGCAGGTGCCGATCGATCCCCGCCGCCATACGGCCATCAAGCACATCCTTGAGCACGGCACCGGTGACGGCCCTGTAATCCACGCCCCACTCGATCCCTTGCGCTTGCATGCCCTTCATCATCCGGAACGCGCGCGGCACGCTCTTGATCATCGCAGACTGTGACATCGAGGGGCGCTCCTTACTTGTGGATCTCGACTACCCCCTCTTACCCACCTGACCCAAAGCTTCGTACATCACCTTTGGCCAAGGCTTTCCCACGCTAACTGATCTTGACAAGTTACCGGTTTGTTTCCATCGGCTTTGCTTTTCCACTGGCTATTTCTCCAGGGATGCGAAATCCAGGTCCTCATGGACTTTGCAACGGAGATCTTCCAGTCCTCACCATGCGGGTTTTGCCTCGGGGAGGTTGTCGTGCGTCTCGCGAGGCCTGAGGAGCGCAGGCGCTGGGACGGGCTCGCAGACAGGCATCATTACCTCGGCTTCAAGCGGTTTGCTGGCCGGGGCCTGCGCTACGTCTTCGAGTGGCGGGGCCAGTGGGTCGGCCTCGCCGGCTGGCAGTCTGGTGCATTCAAGTGCCGGGCGCGGGACCGCTGGATCGGCTGGACACAGAAGCAGCAGTTCCGCCGGCTTCACCTGATTGCCAATAACACCCGGTTCCTTGTTCTGGGTGAGCCGGGAGTGTTTGTGAACCTCGCCTCTTTCGCGATGGCGGCGATGACGCGGCGCCTCAGCACGGACTGGCAAGCCGAGCATGGGCATCCTTTGCTCCTGGCCGAAACTTTGGCATCTGACTGCTACTCCATGTCATGGAACCGTGGGTTTAGTGTAAATACTTGAGAAAGCACGATTGTTTTTGAGACGATATGTTCCCTCCTGCAGTTTTACATCGTGAGAGACGGGTTCTGTGGCACCCCGTGCCCGATTTCCGTTGCCGGGGCCAGTTGTCGGTTATCGCTCGGGCGGGCTCAGGCACTGTCCTTCACCTTGATCGGGTCTCCCGTTTCGGCGACAGACGGGCGAGCGAACGCCGCATCGAGAAGACACCGCCCGCGCAACCCAGGCGCCCGGATCGCCCTGGCTATCCGTTGCATGACAGCACAAGGTGGCGTTGCACGCCATCAGTCTCGTCCGTAGCCAAGCGGAGGGTCGATGGCTTCCAGCATATCGAGATCGAGTTCGGCGATCGCCGTCAACTTCTCGCCCCTGGCGGTGTCGAGCAGGTTCTCGGGCAGGTTGTCAAGCCTCTCCCGGTAATGGTCCTGAAGCTCGAGCAGGGTTGCCACGGCGTCACGCCAGCGCCGGGCCCTGGAACGGTTGTCCTTCGGCCGGCGATAGCGGACAGGTGTCTTTGCGTCCTTCACCCGGGCCCGGTAGCGGCGTTGCCGTTCGGCGTTGCTCAGGGCCATGATCATGCTCCTCCACTGCGCCGTTACGTAACGGTGCCGTATCGCGATGGGTAGATGGGCCATGCGGCAACTCACGACCGATTCCCGTGGTGCGGCCGGCTGCCGGTTGTCGCTCGGCTGGCGATGTCTGCCTTGCCGATCATGTCCTTGCCCTGCGGGCAGGAGCGAACAGTGGCAGCATGTCACCGTCCGCTACCTCGACATAGAGACCGCGTCTGCTGCCGTGGGTAACATGGCATGAGCGAAGGGTGCCGGCCTTGGCGCGGTTCCAGATGGTCTGGCGGGTGACGCCGAGGCATCGCATTGCAGTCGCGACCGGCACAAATCCTTCCGGAGGCTCCGGACGGAAACGGGCACGAAGCGCGTCGCTCATCCTCACCCACAGCGGCGCCCCGTCGACAACCGGATCGACAACCGGCACGAGCCCGGCACGGACCCAGCGGTAAAGCGTCGCCTCCTGCACCCCGAGTTCACGGGCAGCCTCGCCGACAGCAAGCGGCATGTCCGAGGCAGCGCCGTTTCCGTCAGGCTGGGCGGGGATGCCGTGATATCGTCTCAGATCGAAGACCAGATCCCTCGTGAACACAAGGCCATGGGCGGTGCGCCGTCCCTGGCTGTTGAGGATGCGCGCCACCGTCCTGTCGCTGTAGTAGTGCGCGAGGTTGCGGACCAGGTCGAGCGTACTCGCGTCGGTGCTCTTGGGCACCGGAACAGTGACGATCTTCGGAAACACCAGATCATCGGCGCGCCCACCCCGCCAGTGCACGATGACAAGGAACGTCCCGGCTTCCCGGTCTCTCTCGATCGTCACCTGATCGACAAGGCAGCCGAGCAGCCGCTTGCGGTCGGCATTCGATGTTGTCCCTGCATGCCACACCCGCTCAAGCGACGATCCGAGTTCGGCGAAAGTCTCCGGGGGCGGTGGTTCGTGCTGCTCGGCGCGCGCCGCGGCGAGCGCATGTTCGGCTTCCTGAAGCGCCACCAGCGCCGTTTCCCATTCCCGCTCCAGCGTTGCCGCAATCAGCCTGTTGTCGGGGTCCACCTGTCGATACCGGCGCTCCGCGAGCCGAGCCTGGTAGCGGCAATGCTCAAGCGCCTGCTGCCAGCGCCGCAGGTCGGCCTCGGCACGGCCCGCCACGTCGGCCGCCGCCTGGACCGCCGCTTCGGCGCCGGCCGGCGTCGCCGTTTCGAAGAACAGGCGCATGACCGCCTGATCGACACGTTTGCCGCCCATGGAGCAGCAACCGCGACGGTCGAGACGCGTGGGCTCGACGGCCTTGCAGGTATAACTCCACCCCCTCTTGTTGTAGTGAACCGTCATCCCGTAGCCGCAATGGCCGCAGACAACCAACCCCTGCAGAAGCGCCGGCCCTTTGCGCGCATCGTTTCTGGAACCGTCCCGGTGAGAATGGTTCCGGGCCAGTTGCTCCTTGACGTCGAGCCATTCCTGCCAGCTGACATAGCCTTCATGGCGCTCGGGCAGCAGAACATCCCATTGCTCTTCCACCGGACGCAGCTGCGTGTCACGTGGACGACCGCGCCGGAAACCGTAGGCATAGGCGCCGCCCATGGCCGGGTTCCCGAGAATCCGCAACACACGTTCATAGGAAGCCGGCTGCCATTCGATCGTGCCGCTGGAATGGTTCCGAACCGGCAGCTCCATGTCCATGTCCCGCAGGCGTGCCGCCGTCTGACGTCCCGACCCGGCCTCCCGGAACATTCTGAACACCTCGAGGATGGCCGCCTGTACGCGCTGGTCTGGATCCTTGCGGATGCGGTCGCCCTCGCGCACAAAGCCTGCCGCAACACGCCAGTAGAGCGCCCCGCGCAACGCCTTGTTGCGTCGCCCGCCCTCCATGCGGGCCCGCAGGATCGATAGTTCCGAGGCCGACATGGTTCCCTTGATGCCCAGAATCAGACTGTCATCGTCGCGGCTCGGCAAATAGACGTGGCTGTCCTCGATGATCGCCGCATCGTGAACCCGGCAAAGGTCGAGAAGCTGGAACCATTCGATGGTGTTCCTCGCCAGGCGTGAAATCTCGATCCCGAACACACCGCCCACCTGGTCCCGTGCAAGCAGGCGGCAGAGCTCGTCGAAACCGGTGCGGGCGCCCCTGTTGTGATCGCCGGCACTGCGCCCCAAATCGGCGTCGATCGTCCTGATCCGATCCGATGACCAGCCCAGCTCCCGGGCACGATCCGCCAGCCCATATTGGCGGGCCGTCGATTCCGGGTGGGTGCGCAGCTGACCCGGCGTCGATTGCCGTACATAGATGACCGCAAGACGGTCAAGATGCGTCGCTGCAATCTTCCCTGCGCTCATCGGTCCTCTCCCCAGCCGCCATCCGGATCATCACCCGGGCCAGTTCCCGAACCAGCTGCGCCCGGTCCGGTGCCGGCACACTGCGCCAACGGTGCCAGCGTTCCTCCCACGCCAGCAGAGCCAGAAGAGGCAGCTCCCGATCCTCCGGCATCCCCTCCTCCGCATCGCTCGTCGAAAATCGAGAGGAGATTACGCAAGGCGACGAAGTCGGACAAGGTACCGCCAAGGCGCGGGGAAGCAGCGTCGCACGCACCAAGGCTGGTCCATGATAACGGCAGCCAGCAGATGCTTCCGTCCGGCAAACGGAGCTTTGCCTTCTGACCGCGATGGCCCGCGTTGCGCAAGCCGATGACAGTGACAATCTCACCGTCAAGCGGGTGCTTGGGACGGCAGATCCTGACCGGATCCGGGACGACCGACGGCAGAGAGCCTTCATGTATAGTATCGTGGGACCGTTGTGGAAACGTTCGTCCAGACGCCGCGCTACACCGGCGCCGTTTACAGGGCCTCCGGCTGGACCCGCGTCGGGACCACCCAGGGGCGCGGGCGCTACGACCGGGACAGGCAGTCCGACAAGCCTAAAAAGAATGTCTGGCTCCGGCCCCTGCGACGGGATTGGAAACGCACCCTCAATCGCTAAAATCGGCCGGGGCGAATGGAAACGCCCGCGCTGATTCCACTACCCTTGGGTTATCTTGAATTTTGGACCAATAACGAAATTGGCATCAAAGATGGCACGTCGCGACAAGGCTTTGGCAGAACTCCGCAATCTCCTGACCAGCGGCGCATACCCAGATGGCAATCGCCTGCCTCCTGAACGCCTTCTCTGTGGAGAACTTGGGGTCAGCCGAAGCGCGCTGCGCGAGGCACTCGAGGTCCTGGAGGCCGAAAGCGCGATATGGCGGCAGGTGGGGCGGGGCACCTATGTTGGCCGTCGGCCGATCAGGACGTCGGCTGATCTTGTTGCGATCAGCACGATGACGATTCCCGCGGACGTTATGGAGGTGCGCCTGCTGATCGAACCCAGCATCGCCCGCCTGGCAGCCTTGCGGGCGACGGACGCGGATATCTCCGAGATGAGGCGCTATGCCCAGAAATATGCCATGGCGCACGATGCCAAGGCCCTCGAACTCTGGGACGGCAAGCTGCACAGGGCCTTGGCACAGTCGGTGCGCAACACCCTACTGCAGGCGCTTTTCGATGGCTTCAACATGGTTCGCGGGGAACCGGCCTGGAGAAACCTCGGGGCCGCCGCTCTGACGAAGGAGCGGGGCGACACTTACTCCGACCAACATATACGGATTGTTCAGGCCGTCGCCGAGCGGGACGGAGACCTGGCCAAGCAATGCATGCGTGAGCATCTGAGGACTGTCCGGACCAATCTGCTGCGTACTGCCGGCGACTGGAGTTCCGGTATTCCAACGGACTATATGACGGCATGAGATCGGCGACTTCATCGCCGACCTCGAAGCAGTCGACCGCGGAGCGGCGATAGTGTGCTAACAATGGCCCAATTTCTTGGAGGTGTGTCATGGCAGATGTTCTCACGGCTGCCGCAAGTGAACGGACGGCCCATCCGCTGGAGCCGCTGAGCGCCGAGGAGCTGCAGGCCGCGGTTGACATCTTGCGGCGCCAGGCGGACCTTGCGGAGCGGGTGCTGTTCGAGCAGGTAACGCTGCAGGAACCTCCCAAGGCCCTGGTAACCGACCATTGCGCCGGTGCTGACGTCCCGCGCGAGGCCTTCGCTGTCGTGCTTGATCGCGATGCCGGCCGGACTTACGAGGCGGTGGTTTCGCTGAGCGAGGAAGAGCTCAAGTCCTGGCGCCATAGGCCGGGCGTCCAGCCTTGGATCATGGCCGAGGAGCTGGAAGAGGTGACGCAGCTCATCAAGGCCGATCCCGACTACCGGGCGGGCCTGTTGAAGCGCGGCATCGAGGACCTCGACAAAATCCACATCGACATCCTCGCCGTTGGCAATTTCGGCGCCGCCGAAGAGCAGAACCTACGACTGCTGCGGCCCCATTCCTTCTACGTGGAGGTGCCTGGCGACAATCCGCACGTGCGGCCGATCGAAGGCCTCGTGCCGGTGGTCGACCTGAACGCCATGAAGGTGCTGAGGGTCGAGGACGCGGGCGTCGTCCCCATACCGCCAGAGCGCGGCGACTACCGGTTTGAGCAGCAGGGGCAGCCCCGCCAGCCTTTGGCAAAGCTGGATATCAGCCAACCCGACGGTCCGGGCTTCACGGTCGATGGCTATGCGGTCAGCTGGCAGAATTGGTCCTTCCGCGTCGGCTTCACGCCCCGCGAGGGCCTGGTGCTCCACACTGTCTCGTTCCGCGACGGCGGCCGCGACCGGTCGATCGTCTACCGGGCATCCTTGAGCGAGCTGGTTGTGCCTTACGCCGAGACCCGCGGAGATTACTATCGCAACCACTCCTTCGATGCCGGTGAGGGCGGCCTCGGGAACTCGGTCAATGCGCTCAGCCTGGGGTGCGACTGCCTGGGAGAGATCCACTACTTCGATGTCCACATGGTGAACGGCCGGGGCGAGGTGGTGAAGAGGCCCAACGCCGTCTGCATGCACGAAGAGGACTACGGCATCCTCTGGAAGCACACGAACCCGCAGACCGGCAGGGCGGAGGTGCGCCGCTCGCGCCGCCTCGTGGTCTCGTCCTTCTTCACCGTCGGCAACTATGACTACGGCCTCTTCTGGTACCTCTATCTCGACGGCACCATTCAGTTCGAGGCGAAGCTGACCGGGGTGCTCTACTGCGGCGCCCTCGCGGATGGCGAGGTCCCGCCATACGGCCGTCTGGTAGCGCCCAATGTGAACGCCATGATCCACGAGCACTACTTCAACGTCCGCCTCGACATGAGCGTGGACGGCCATGCCAACACGGCCCTGGAGGTCGAGGCGGAACTGATACCGACCGGCCCCGACAACCCTCACGGCAATGCCCATGGTGCCCGCGAGCGGGTGCTGGAGAGCGAGCAGAGGGCGGCGCGGGACATCAAGCCGGAGCTTGGCCGCAGCTGGAAAGTGGTCAACCGGGCCAAGACCAACCGCCTGGGCGCTCACCCCGGCTATCGCCTGGTGCCCGGCTGGAACGTCAAGCCGATGCATCAGCCGGGCTCGCCCTTCATGAAGCGGGCCGGCTTCGTCGCCCACGACCTCTGGGTGACGGCCTATCATCCCGACGAGATGTATGCGCCCGGCGCCTATGTGAACCAGAACGCCGGCGGACCCGGCCTGCCCGAATGGGCCGCGGCGGACCGCCCTCTCGTCGACGCCGACATCGTGCTCTGGCACACGGTGGGCATATTTCACGTCCCGCGACCGGAAGACTTTCCGGTCATGCCGGTGGAGTATGCCGGTTTCGTCTTGAAACCGGTCGGCTTCTTCGAGCGCAACCCCGCCCTCGACTTGCCGCCGCCCGAGTGCCAGGCCCAGTTCGAGCGATGACGGATATCGACGCCAGCAGAGTCGGTGCTGTCACATAAATATCGTGACCATGGCGGAGCTGGCGCGATAGTGACGAGCGATACAGAAAGTCTCCTATCGACGGCATCGATTTCCGGCTGTGCCTTCTGTTAATCCTGGATTCCCCAGATCAAATGCCATTTTAATGACATGCCTAGGCGATTCTGCTATAAGAATCAATGCAATACCATCATATCGACAGGTCAAACCCGTGTCACCCGGTGGGTGACTCCAGAAAGCACCCTTTGCGGGTCGATTTCGATCGACGCCTGAAGCTGGAATTCCACGGCAGTACGATCACCACCGACGCCGGACTACTGGCTTATCGGGATTAATTCCATCTGTCGCAGAATCCTTAGTGAGTCTCGATTTGTCCTGTCGGCGCTACAGGCTCGTCTGGGGAGCGATCGCGATCCGTCGCGTCATGGTGGCGCCAAGCCAAACGTGGCAGTCCGGCCGAACCGCAAGTCAATTCGGACGCAAAAATCGGAAGGGACGGGCCAATCGATGGCCTCTCGGTTGCTGACAGGCATGCAGGCGACGCCTCTGCCGCGTCGATGGCGCGGTGCCATTTGAAGTCCTCGTCCATGCCGGTTTTTCTTCCGCGGTTGTGCGAACCAGCGACCGGCTCAGAACACCCAAGAACTACGGATGTGCGCCCAGAGCGCGGCCGGTCTGCGGACGTCTGGAGTGTAGTGCAGAGCCGTGGTACGGTAATCACACTCACGGTGGCCAAGAATCCGCAGAAATCCTGGACTTTTCGTCACAGAGCGTCAGCGTCCTGCAGGGCCACGCGGTATACCTAGAGGCTGCTACACCTAGGTGCTACCTTCAGTGCCGCTATCCGGTGTGAAAGCCGAGGTTTTCTGCGAGTTTCGGGGTCCGACGTACCGCTCCCCTAGGGCTACCGAGTAGTCACAAGTTTACGTGACAATGGGTTTTGTGGCGTTTTCCAAGGCGTGTCTTTTTCCGCCCTCGAAGCCGATTCGATGTCCCAGGGTTGCCTTGGACAGTGTGTCGTAGCCGTGCCACATGATCTGGTTGCCTGGGTCGGGATCATGCTTGCGGTCCCGATATCCGCCAAGATGGGCTACAAGGCGAACGGTGTCTCCGAGGTTTGCGGGCGCTGACAGCCCATACTGTACGGCATAGTCGTGCAGGAAGTTCAGTTCATGATCGGTGAACATCAGGTTGGCGCCGCACTCCGGCACCTGGCGCCCGAGAAGTGTCATCAGCATGATGCGCCAGGCAATGACGCTGTTGATTGCGATCGCGCGTTGCAGGCGATCGGCGGTGCGGAAGGCCAGGAACTCGACCCGGCAGCCGGATTTGAGGACCCGGAAGAAGTCTTCGATCCGCCAGCGCTGGAGATAGTATCCGACGATCCCGGCGGCGGTTTCGGCATCGTCGACGGCAAGGCTGGTCAGAAGATACCACTGCACCGGCGTCTCGCCTTCGGGCGGGTGTGTCTCGACGACATGGACCCCGGACAGTGTGACCGGGTCAGCGTTTTCGATGGTCGCGGGAAGGGTCAGCCTGCGGAACCGGATCTCACAGCGCGCCAGGCGTTTGCGGCGCGCCGGGCGCGCTTGCTTGCGGCTTGACTTGAGGCGTTCCGTCAGAGCGCTGATCTCGACCTCCACAAGACCGTCCGCGTCTCCCCCGCTCATGGCCGAAAACAGCTTCCTTTTTCTGTCCTCGAGACAGCGGTCGTGCTTGGCGCGAACAAGGATCTCGACCCGTCCCTGGCGGCGCTGTTCATCAAACAGTTCGAAGAAATCGGCTTCCCGGTCCATGACGCTGATCACCTGCGTGCGTCGTGTCAGGCCGCGCGCCGCCTCCGCGATGTCGCGGTAGCCGTCAATCCACCGCCGCATCTTGTGGCCCGCGTCATCCTTGCCGGCGGGGTCGAAGCCGCAGCGCAGCACGCCCAGAGGAAGCCCTTGCGGGTTCACCGCGAGCGTCGCATGAAGATGCAGACCCAGGGTTCTGGCGCTGGTCTGGTTGCGCCCGATAATCCTCAACCCAGCGCACCCCGGACGAGTCGCGAAGTTGAGGTCGGAGCCGTCCTGAAGACACAGCACGGTGTCCTGGCGGCGCATCCGCTGCACGCTGCGCGCGCGATGCGGCGCCAGGATGTTCTCCACCGTCACCTGCGAATCCGCCGGCTGTTCGATGAAACGGTAGTAGCCGTCAACCGCCGCCGCATCGCTCTTCGCAGTGCCGGTGATCGCACGCCCCGGATAGTCCGCCAGCAGCGCGGCGCTCTTGATCAGACGTGCCGTCAGTCGCTTGTCGCCCAAGGAAGCCCTTCCAAACTCGTTCTCAGCCCACACCGCGCTGTCAAGCCCGGAACCAGGCTCAAGACATGGCGCAGGATCGACAAACACAACCCCCAATCGGCGGCGCCAGCCCGATTGAAGCTCGTACATGTAAACCGACTTGACCGTCTCCTCATGCCGATGTCCACGGTCCTGACGCCCGCGCCCTGCAGTCTCGCCAACCGCCACAAAATTGCCGGCCCGCAAGCTGGCCCCGTCATGGCAGCGCTCGACAAACGTCTCAACCAACCACGGCCGATACCCGTAGCGATCCTCGAAGTCCCCCGGCAGACGCCGCAACACATGCCCCAGAACATGGCTCGCAAGGTTCATGCAACGCACACCGGGACGAACCAGAAATCGGTTCAGACAGACAACGCGATGAAGATGCGCCTCCCGTTGCCCGTCGCTCCAGCCAATCCAGCGGTCACGCGCCGCCACGCGAAGCGCCGAGGCCGAAAACCCAACCGCGCCCAGATAACCGTGCCCCGAAGCAACAAGATAACGCATCTGGCAACCGGCGAAAATCGCCATCCCGCGTGGATGCTCCCGCGCAATCAGCGTGTTCCAGATCCGCCGATGGTCACGACCGGAAACCACAATCACCGCAAGATCCCGCACCTCATCCAGACGCCCCGGAACCTGCTCCGCCGAAGCCACGCAAGACGCAAGAAGAACCGGCGCAGATCGAACCGGAGATCGCTGGCGAGCCGGCAACACGATCCGATCCGAAGTCGTCGACAGCGCCAACAGCGCCTTCAGGCACCCCGCCAACTGCAAACGGCCCCGACCGTCCGAAAAACCGAACTCCCGACAAACCCGCCGACCAAGGGCACTGCGACTGTCAAACCGCTCCCGGGACAGAATCCCGACAATCCGATCCTCAGCCCCAGCATTGCAGAGCGTGCGGTATATCTGTGATTGTGTCATCATGCCGTGGTAGATACACGGCAAAATCTACATTGTCCAGCACAAATTATGACTACACGGTAGGGCTAGCAAACAATAGGGCGAAGTTTTGTGGACATTGTCGAAGCGGTGCTTCCGGCGCTCGTCAAGGGCGTCGGAATCACCGTTCAAGTGACCATCCAGGCCGGTCTCCTGGCCCTGGTCATCTCCTTGGTCGTCGGCGTGCTGCGGGACGTTTCCAACCGGCTCGTCAGGCTGCCTCTTACGATCTACGTCGATTTTTTCCGGGGCACCTCGGCCTTTGTCCAGATCTACTGGGTCTTCTTCGTCCTGCCACTGCTGGGGGTCCATTTCTCGGCCATCATGGCCGGGACGGTCGTTCTCGGCCTGAACGTCGGCGCTTACGGTTCAGAGGTCATGCGCGGTGCGCTCCGCGCCGTGCCGCGAGGGCAGCGTGAAGCCTGCGTGGCGCTCAACCTCTCGGAATGGACGACGCTGACGCGGATCTTGATTCCTCAGGCCTTGCTCCGGGCCATCATCCCTTGGGGCAACCTCCTGATCGACTTGCTGAAAGGCACCTCACTGCTGAGCGCGATCACGGTCACGGAACTGGCTTTCGCCGGCCGGCAAGCCGCGGCCGTGCACGGCAGTCCGATGATCATCTTCGGGCTGGTCCTTCTGATCTACCTCGTTGTGGCGGCGCCGATCGCCTGGCTGGCCAATGCGATGGATGGCAAGATCCGCCGCAGCCTCTCGGTCGGGAGGGCGTGATGGCCATCGATTGGGATTGGAACTACGCCTACAGCATCCTGCCCGAATTGTTCGAGGCGACGCTGATTACGATCCGCATCGCGCTCGCCGGCTTCGCCGTTGCCCTGGGCGTAGGGCTGCTGCTGGCGATCGCCCGGATGAGCGACAACTCGGTGATTGCCCGGCTCGCCTGGGCCTTCTCGGAGTTCATCCGGCTGACACCCCTCCTGGTGCAGCTCTTCTTTGCGTTCTACGTGCTGCCGGAATTGGGCATCACGCTTCCGGCGGAGCCAACCGGCATCCTCGTCATCGGACTGCACTACGCGACCTACACGTCCGAGGTCTATCGCGCCGGGATTCGCGCGGTTGCCACCGGGCAGTGGGAAGCGGCCACCGCGCTCAGCCTGCCTCTGTTCAACGTCTGGCGACGCATCATTCTGCCTCAGGCGATCCGCCCCATGATCCCGGCCCTGGGGAACTACCTGATCCAGCTCTTCAAGGAGGTGCCACTGCTCTCGACCATCACGGTCTACGAGCTGTTAAACACTGGAAACCTGCTCGCCAGCTCGTCGTTTAGATACTTGGAGACCCTGACCCTCGTGGGCCTGATCTTCTTGCTCATGAGCTATCCCTCCTCCTTGCTGATCCGCCGACTGGAGGCCAATCTTGCCAGGTCCTGATGCAGCGGCGCCGGCGGTCCGCTTGACGCAGGTGAGCAAGGCCTTCGACGGGCTCGCGGTACTGCACCAGATGGACCTCTCGGTGGCTAGCGGTGAGAAGGTCGTCATCGTCGGGCCGAGCGGCTCGGGAAAGACCACGATCCTGCGGCTGATTATGACCCTGGAGACCCCGAACCATGGCAGGATCGAGGTCGACGGCGAGTTGCTCGGCTGTGCCTGGGAACAGGGTCGGATCATCCATGACAACCGCGAGAACCTGCGTTCGGTCCGGCGCAAGGTCGGCATGGTGTTTCAGCAATTCAATCTTTTCCCGCACATGACGGTGCTCGACAACATCATGGAGGCACCGCTGCGCTCCCTCCGCATGCCGAAGGCGGAGGCGCGCGAGCGCGCCTTGGGCCTGCTGCAGCGCGTCGGCATGGAGGAGAAGGTCTCGAGCTATCCCGGGCAGCTCTCGGGCGGACAACAGCAGCGCGTGGCCATCGCCCGCGCCCTCGCACTGCGGCCCCAGGTGATGCTGTTCGATGAGGTCACTTCGGCGCTTGATCCGGAGACGGTCGGTGAGGTCCTGGGCACGATCCGCGAGCTCGCCAGCGAAGTCACGATGGCGATGATCCTCGTCACCCACGAAATGGGCTTCGCCAAGTCCATCGCCGACCGGGTGATCTTCATGGACCAAGGCAAGGTGATCGAAAGCGGCCCGCCTGATCAAGTCCTGGGCGCACCGAACAATCCCCGGACCATCGCGTTCCTTCGGGCCGTGCTTGATCGCTGAGGATTGCAGAAAGAGACCTAGGAACGTGCCGCCAGCGCCCGAATTTCGCGGGCAATGGAGCCGGCACTCGGGATGACGGCTTCTTCTAGCGTGATGGCGGCGGGAATCGGGACGTCCGGCGTGGCGTGGCGCGCCACTTGCTTAAGCGCCCCGGGCCCCAGCTGCTCCAAGAGCCGGGCCAGGATCTCGCCGGAAAGGCCGAAGCTCAGGTAGTCCTCGTCGACAACCAGCACCCGCCCTGTCTTGGCCACGGAGCCGCAGATGGTTTCGACGTCCAAGGGCACGACGGACAGGAGGTTGACCAACTCGATGTCGATCCCCTCGGCTTCCAGTTCGCCGGCTGCGGCCAAGGCATCCTCGACTCCCTTGGCCAGGGTGATGACCGTCAAGTCCCCGCCCTCGCGCACGACCTCGCCCCGGTCGAGGGCGACGGCGTAGGCGTCCTCCGGCACCGCGCCGCCGTGCCGGAAGGCGCTTGTCTTGCGGCGCATCAGGGCCTTGTGCTCGATGTAGACGATCGGGTCGTCGGAACGCAGGGCGGCCGTCATCAAACCCTTGGCGTTCTCGGGGCAGGACGGTACGACCACGCGCATACCCGGCAGATGGGCGAATGTGCCCCAGAGGCACTGGGAATGCTGGGCGGCAGCGCCGATGCAGCCGCCGGCAGTCTTCAGAACCATGGGAATGCGGGTATTGCCGCCGGACATATAGGGAATTTTCGCCATGGCGTTGTAAATCTGCTCGAGGCAGACGCCGATGAAGTCGGCGAACATGATCTCGACGACGGGCCTGTAGCCCGCCATGGCAAGCCCCACGCCCATGCCGGTGAAGGCGGTCTCGGAAATCGGAGTGTCGCGCACCCGGTCCGGCCCGAAACGGGCCATGAGACCGTCGGTCGCGCCGAATACGCCGCCGTAGACGCCGACGTCCTCGCCGAGGACCAGCACCATCTCGTTGGCCTCCATCTCTTGGCCGATGGCTTCGCAGATCGCCTCGGAGACCGTGATGTCCCGCGCGTTCGGACGTGTCATGGCTCTGCCTCGACGAAACGGTACTTGAGCGCCTCGCTCCCCACCGGCAGCGGGTCCGCCCGAACCTCGGCCAAAATGGCCGCGATCTCCTGCTGCGACGCGTCGATCATTTCGTCCACTTCGGCATCCGTCGCGGCCCCTGCGGCGACCAGGTTGCGCCGTGCGATTGTGAGGGGGTCGTGCTCCTCGCGCATGCGTTTGCGCTCCTCGCGGCTGCGGTAGCCGTCGTGATCGCCTTCGTAGTGGCCGCGAAAGCGAGAGCAGGCCGCCTCCAGCACGGCCGGCCCCTTGCCGCTCCGCGCATGCTCCGCCGCTTCGGCGAAGGCCCGGGCCACAGCCTCCACATCCGTGCCATCTACCTTTTGGCCCCAGGCGCTGTAGGCTCCGGCGCGCTCGGCGATGGTCGGCGTCGCCGTCACGTCCTCGATCTTGACCGAAATGGCATAGGCGTTGTTCTCGACCAGAATGACCAACGGAAGCTTCCAAGCTGCTGCCATGTTGAGGCATTCGTGGAAGGCACCCGCGTTGGTCCCGCCCTCACCTGTCACGCCGACGGCGATGTTCGTGCGCTTCTCCAGATGAAAGGCGTAGGCATAGCCAAGGGCGATGGGTATCGACGAGCCGACGATGCCCGTGGCGGAGAAGCTGCGTTCCGGGTCGAAGGGGTGCATATGTCCGCCGCGGCCCCGGCAGAGGCCCGTCTCCCTCTCGAAGATTTCCGCCAGGAAGGGCTTCAGCGGCACGCCCTTGGCGATGCCGTGGCAGTGATTGCGGTGCGTGCTGATCACGGCGTCACCGTCGATCAGGGTGCCGACCATGCCGGCGCTGGCGGCCTCCTGACCGATCCCAAGGTGTAGCTCGCCATGGATCTCGCGGACCAGCGAGCCCCTGAGGCAGGCCTCCTCGAAATGACGCATCGTGACCATCGCCTTGAAGCGATCGATCGCTGTGGCCCCCGTCATGTGGCGTCCTCGTCCGGCCGTTCGATCTCGAAGAATGATCCAGCGGGCTCACGGTAGTAGACACTTCGCCCTTTGGAGAATTGGGTGACTTTGCCGACCCGCACGGCGCCTAGGGCTACCATGTCATGACAATTAGGGCTGAACACCGCGTCTCCAGCGGTGTATGCCAGCCTCATGATGGCACAGTCTCAGATCAGCCGCACCCTGTGCGGCGATGCGGCACACTCGCGGATTGTCGCGATGCTGTCGCAGGAGCACTTCGAGAGCCGGCGCGCGCTTGGGCGCCGGGTGTGCGAGGAGTTTGCGTTCATCGACGCGGCCGGACGTCCTCAGGTTTCGGGGTGCATGAAGGCGTTGGCGGCGCTTGCCGCGACATCGCCTGACATCGTCTTGCCACAGCCCCGGTCCGGTGTGAGTGACACCAGGCCACGGGTTCTCGATGCGCCGGTGCCGGAAGCGGTCGGGGTGCCCGGACATCTCTTGCAGGTGCGGGACATCGCGATCGTCCAGGTTGCCACGGCCGATGAGAGGGCGCTGTGGAACAGGCTGATCGCCGACGAGCATCCCCACGGGGTGACCATCTTTGCCGGCTGCCAGGTTCGCTACCTCGTGGGTTCGGCCCATGGCTGGCTTGGGGCCGTCGGGTTCCAGGCAGCAGCGCTCAGGGTTGCGGCGCGTGAGCGATGGATCGGATGGAGCGACGAGCAGCGTCGGGATCATCTCGACCGGGTGATCTGCCTGAGCCGTTTCCTGGTGCGTCCGATGGTCCGCTGTCAGAACCTGGCGAGCCATGTCCTGGGACAGATCCTGCGCCGGCTGCCAGGGGACTTCGAGGCCCGCTATGGCTACCGCCTCTGGCTGGTGGAAACGTTCGTCCAGACGCCGCGCTACACCGGCGCCGTTTACAGGGCCTCCGGCTGGACCCGCGTCGGGACCACCCAGGGGCGCGGGCGCTACGACCGGGACAGGCAGTCCGACAAGCCTAAAAAGAATGTCTGGCTCCGGCCCCTGCGACGGGATTGGAAACGCACCCTCAATCGCTAAAATCGGCCGGGGCGAATGGAAACGCCCGCGCTGATTCCACGGCCTGAACGAACGCTTACCGACGAGTAGTGGCCAAGGTCGAGTGGCATCCGGGAGATCTCTATCCCAGAGTCGGCTTCATCGTCACCAATCTGTCGCGACCGGCCGAGCGAGTGACGAAGTTCTACAATGGCCGGGGTACAGCCGAGCAGTGGATCAAGGAAGGCAAGAATGCGATCAACTGGACGCGCCTATCTTGCCACAGCTTCCGCAACAATGCGGTTCGCCTGCAGCTTCATGCGCTCGCTTATAACCTCGGCAACTTCCTACGGACGCTGGCCTTGCCGGAGGCCGTCGAGCACTGGTCGTTGACCACCTTGCGCGAGAAGCTGATCAAGATCGCGGCCAAGATCGTGCGCCATGGCCGCTACGCCACATTCCAGCTCGCAGAGGTCGCTATCCCCAGAGCGTTGTTCGCCGAGATCCTACATCTCATCGACGGGCTACGACCGGCTCCCTTGCCGCCATGACGGGTCTCGAAACAAAAGCATCCGGACCTCCCGACGGGGAAGCTGTGCCTCGCGAGTGTCGAAGTGCGCTCTCCCAGCATAAAACTAAGCGCGCACCGGCTGTTCAATGGCCAAATCGGTCCGAAAAGCCAGGAGATCACCGTGCAATGTCCCGTTCAAAATTAGAATCGTCACCGACCGCCCTTTGTGCTACCGTTTCCGGTTAGTGATAGGCGGTATCCGGGAAATCCCGGTTCTTATAGCAGAATCGCCCAAGCAGGTCACCAAATTAGCAATCCATCTGGGGAATCCGGGCTCAATATCCTCAAGGGCTTCGACCTCGCCGAGCCGGCCCTGACGGATACCGCACGCCTGCACCTGGTTGTGGAAGCAGGGCGCCGCGCCTATGGCAACCGCAATGACCTTGTGGCGGACCCGGGTCAGGTGGAGGTGCCGGTCGCGCACCTGCTGACGGCGGCCCATGCGGCGGAGCTACGCGGCACCATCGACGTCGGTGCCGCAAAGCAAATTGTCCATGAGCAGAAACTGGGAATGACGGACACCGTCTATATCTCGGTCGTTGATCGGGATCTGAATGTGGTCAGTTTCATCAATTCGCTGTTCCACGACTTCGGTAGCGGGCTCGTTGCACCAGATTCAGGCGTGCTATTGCAAAGCCGCGGGGCCAGCTTCCGTCTCGACCCGGATCACCCCAACTGCATAGCACCCGGGAAGCGGCCAATGCATACCATCATGCCCGGTATGTTGACCGACGGCGCGCGGGCCCTCATGGCGTTCGGCGTGGTGGGGGGTGATTTCCAGCCGTTCGGGCATGTGCAATTCCTGACCAATCTGTTGGACCTCGGCTGCGACCTTCAAGAGACGTTGGATCTGCCCCGGGTGTTTCACGATGGTGAGGTGCTCAAGGTGGAAGCCGGCGTTCCTAGCCAGACCGTCGAGAAGCTGGTCGAACTCGGGCAGCGCGTCGTGCCGGCGGACGAGCCCTTGGGCGGCGGACAGGCGGTTTGGGTAGACTGGGACAGCGGCGTGCTCACCGGCGCGTCGGATCCGCGCATGGACGGCTGTGCGCTTGGGTACTAGGCACTCATAAGCCGAGATGCGTAGTGCATCGCGACGGACACGAAAGAACACTGGCGTGAGCGGATATGGTCAATAAGCCGGATAAAGGGGTGTTTCGGTTGGAGGACCGCGTTGTGCTGGTCACAGGGGCCGCCGGCGGCATCGGCGCCGCGGTCTGCGAGGCCTTCCGGGGTTGCGGCGCCCAGTGCTTGGGCGTGGACCTGCGAAGTGGTGGCGGCATCCAACACTGCGACGTCACGGACGAAGAGTCGGTGGACGGAGCCTTCGATGCCTGTGGGCGGCTCGGGGCCCTCACGGACGTCGTGCACGCCGCGGGAGTCCTGTCGCTTGGCGCTGTGACAGAAGTCGCGCCAGCGGAGTTTCGTCGCGTCGTCGAGATCAATCTCACCGGCAGTTTTCTCGTCGCCCGGGCAGCAGCGGGCCGGCTCGGCGAGGGCGGTACCCTCACGTTCCTCTCTTCTCAGGCAGGTCTCAAGGGCGGCGCCTTGTGGGCTGCCTACGCGGCCGCCAAGGGCGGCGTCAATCGGCTGGTCGACTGCCTGGCCGAGGAACTCGGACCCCGCGGCATACGTGTCAATGCCGTCTGCCCGGGTACCGTCGAAACCGACCTCATCGGCGAAGCCATACCAATCTTGGCCCGGATGAAGGGGGCGAGCCCGGATCAGGTTCGAAGGCGATACCTTGAAGACATACCACTCGGTCGGTTCGCCCGGCCCGAGGAAGTCGCCTCGACCTGCGTCTTCCTGGCATCGCCCCAAGCGAGCTACCTGCATGGCTTGCTGTTGTCCTTGGACGGAGGCGAGCTGACGCGATGAACCCTGAACTTCCGGAAGGAACTCGCACGGTCGCAGTCTGTATAGCGGATAGCATCGGCCGGCTGGCTGGCAAGCGTGTTCCGGCACGGCGGTACCCGGATATTCTATGCAACGGACTGGCGATGCCGGATTTCCATCTGGTCACGGGCATCGAGAATGTCCCCTACGGCGACCTCGAAGTAACGGGATATCACACGGGATTCCACAACGGGATCCTGAAACCGCTTCCGGAGACCCTCTTTCGAACCGGGCTCGAGACTGGCACCGCCTTCGTCCTGGCCGAGTCCGTGGGACAGGACGGCACGCCCTTCGAGGAGGCGGCGCGCGCCATCCTCGCCCGACAGGTCGCGCGCCTTGGAGAGCAGGGGCTGGGCGCACGCTGTGCCAGCGAGCTCGAGTTTTACCTCTTCCGCACGTCCTACGGCGAGGCACACGCGGCGGACTATCGGGAGCTTGCGCCCTTCTACCACCACCATGGTGACAACGACATCCTGATCGCCGGTTATGCCGAGCCCTTCCTGTCAGACCTCCGCCGCACCATGGCGGAGGCTGGTCTCACCGACGAAACGACGCAGGGTGAGGGCGGACCCGGTCAGTACGAAATAAACCTCGCGCCTGCAGATCCCCTGACGGCGGCCGACCATAGCGTGATCTTCAAGCACTTGACGAAAGCCTCTGCCCAGCGGGCCGGCCATGCCGCAAGCTTCATGGCGAAGGTCGACGATCGATGGGCCGGCTCCAGCGGCCATTGGCACATTCAAGTTATCGGCAAGAAGGGGCGGGGGTGTCTCGGGTCCGGCGGGGGCCTGAGCGCGCAGGGTGCCGCATTTCTTGCGGGGTTGCTGCGCTTTACCCCTGATCTCGCGCTGCTCCATGCTCCCTAGCACAACTCCTTCAGCCGCCTGCGCCCTGGCAGCTTCGCACCGACCAACTGCACCTGGGCCTGGGACAACCGCACCAGCATGGTGCGCCTCATCGGCCGTGATGAGGACCTGCGTTTCGAATTCCGTCTGCCCGGGGCCGACGCGAACCCCTATCATTCCCTCGCGGCCCTCTTGGCGGCCGGCCTCAAGGGCCTGGCGCAAGGCCTGGAACTGCCGGCGCCCGTCATCGGGAATGCGTACAAACTCGCAGACGCGGGGACCGGCCTGCCGGGCGATTTGGCAGAGGCGGTCGCTGCTTTTTCATCCTCGGAGGTCGCCGAACGCGAACGCGATGCCGGCCGCCGCACCGTCACCGACTGGGACCTGCGTCGGGGGTTCGAGCGGGCGTGATTCGAGGGTACAGGTCCATTCACCATCGAGACTCACAGGACCTGACGGTTCGGCGAGAAAGCTGGTGATATTGCAAGAAATTGACGGAGACCACTATGCGTTACGTGAACTGCGCAACGCCATATTGTCAAGGGTCTGACCTGGGGCGCCGTCAAAGGCTAGGTGAGTGCAGAGATGACAAACGTGGCATCCTTCGAGACGATCTTCGGCCGCAACCTTGTCGGCGAGCTCAAGAACTTCGTGCCGCGCCCTTACCTGGTCGCCACTATGGCCGACCTGGCGCCGCTCTTTGCCGGAGAGCTGGGCCCGGACGCCCGCGTCTATGAGGTGCGCTCCATGGAGGAGGGGGACCTGGAGGCCGATTTGCCTCTGCTCGACGAGATCGCGGCGGTCGTCGGCCTGGGAGGCGGCCAGGCCTTGGACGCGGCCAAGTATTTCGCGTGGCGCCGGCGCCTGCCGCTGTTTCAGCTGCCGACATCGCTCAGCGTCGATGCCGTGTTCGGCCACCGCGCCGGCGTGCGCCGGGATGGCATGGTGCGTTACCTCGGCTGGGCTGTGCCTCAGGCGGTTTATGTCGACTACGACGTGATCCAGGCCGCACCCAGGGCGATCAACCGCTGCGGCGTCGGCGACGTGCTCTGTTTCTATACCGGGGTTCTGGACTGGCAGTACGCGACGGCGCGCGGCAAATGCGAGGCCAAGTGGCCCTACGACCAGAGGCTATCCGATATCTCCCTGGAGAAGGTCGAACAGGCGCTCGCCCATCAGGACGACATCCGCGACATGACCGACCGGGGTATCGAGGTGCTGATCGACGGCCACAAGTGGGGCGGTGCCTCCTATCACGGCGCCGGTTGGAACCCCAGGCATATCGAAGGGATTGACCATTTCTTCTTCTATGCCCTTGAGGCCCTGACCGGTCGAAAGTTCCTGCACGGCCAGCCGGTCTGCCTCGGCACCTATATCGGGACCTTGCTCCACGGCCAGCGGGCCGAGGAGATCTTGCAGGCGATCCACCGCATCGGCGTCGATATCCGGCCCGAGGCGATGGGCGTGACGTGGGAACAGGTGGCCGAGACTCTGATCGGTCTTGGCGACTTCGTGCGCGCGACAGGGCTCTGGTACGGTATCGCCCACGACGCGATGATCGGGCCGGACTTCGTCGCGCGGCTCCGCGCCGGCATCGAGGACCTCTACGGATTTTGGCAGGAGCCTTAGAGGCTATGGGGCGCATTACATTTGACAAGATCTGCAAGAGCTTCGCCGGACCCGTGGTCGTCCGCGACCTCGATCTGGAGATCGCCGACGGCGAGTTCCTGATCCTGGTTGGGCCGTCGGGCTGCGGCAGGTCGACCTCACTGCGCATGGTTGCCGGTCTCGAGAAGATTACCTCAGTCAAGCTGTGGATCGGCGACAAGCTGGTCAACGGCCTCAGCCCAAAGGCGCGCAACGTGGCCATGGTGTTCCAGTCCTATGCGCTCTACCCCAATATGACCGTGCGCCAGAACCTGGCCTTCGGCATGCAGGTGCGACGCGAGCCCAAGGAACACATCACACAAGAGGTCGAGCGCGTCGCTACACTGCTCGGTCTCGGGCCCTTTCTAGAGCGCAAACCGCGGGCACTGTCAGGCGGCCAAGCCCAGCGCGTCGCCCTCGGCCGGGCCATGATCCGCCATCCCGACGCCTTTCTCTTCGACGAGCCCTTGTCCAACCTGGACGCCGAGTTGCGCGTGCAGATGCGCGGCGAGATCGCCGCCCTGCAGCGCTCGCTCGGCACCACCACCCTCTACGTCACTCACGACCAGACCGAGGCCATGACCCTGGGCGACCGGGTGGCGGTGATGCGCGCTGGCGCTCTCATGCAGGTCGGCCGACCGCTCGATCTCTATGAGGATCCGGACAACAGCTTCGTGGCCGGCTTCATCGGCAGCCCGAAGATGAACCTGCAGAGCCTGCACGTCGAGGACGGCTTCTTGGCCTTCGCCGATGGAGTCTCGTTGCCAGTCCCTAGCGTTGCCCGTAGCGCCATCGGCGACCGGCAAGAGGTGACCTTCGGCGTGCGGCCGGAGCATATTCAGCTGCTCGCCGCTGCCGAAACCAGGGCGGGTCAGATGGCCCCCCTGCGGCGTAGGGTCAGCCTGGTCGAGGCCCTCGGTCATGAGACCCTGGTTCATTGCGATGCGCCGGGCGGCAGCCTGGTCGCCCGGGCGTCGGACGACCAGCATCGCCGCATCAATGCCGGCGATGAGGTGCGGCTCGGTTTGGTCGAGCGCCAGGTGAAGTTCTTCGACAACGAAACCGGACAGCGACTGCGACAGCGGGAATGAGCGCCATGCCAGATACACGATCCGAAAGCGAACGGGACGGCGCCGATGTCATGGCGCGTTACGGACTGACCCGCGTTATCAATGCCTCGGGCACCATGACCTCCCTCGGCGCTTCCTTGGTGGTGCCCGAGGCGGTGGCCGCCGGGGCCGAGATACAGAACCACTTCGTGCGTATCGACGAACTGCAGGCCAAGGCGAGCGCCGTGATCGCGCGGCTGACAGGCGCCGAAGCCGGCTGCGTGACGGCCTGCAGCGGCGGCGCCATGACCGTGGCGGCCGCGGCCTGCATGACGGGCTCGGACCTCGCTCGAATCGAGCGTCTGCCGGACACCGAGGGCATCAAGGACCAGGTGGTGATGCAGGCCGGACACATGATCAACTACGGCGCCCCGGTCGATCAGGCCGTGCGCGTTGCGGGCGCCGAGGTGGTTCCGGTCGGCACGGCCGCTGGGGCCGAGCCGTTCCACCTGCACGACCGCTTGAGCGAGCACACGGCGGCGGCACTCTACGTGGTCTCCCATCACACGGTCGGCGAAGGGGAGATTGCCCTTCCGGATTTCGTCACGGCGTGCCACGGCAAGGGCGTTCCGGTCATTGTCGACATGGCCTCGGAATACGACCTGACGGGCCCGATCGCGCTGGGCGCCGATCTGGTGATCTACAGCAGCCACAAGTTCCTGGGCGGCCCGACCGGCGGCCTTATCGCTGGGCGCAAGGAGCTGGTGCGTGCCTGCTACCTGCAGAACCGGGGGCCCGGCCGGCTGATGAAAGTCGGCAAGGAGGGCATTCTCGGTGCCTTGGCGGCCCTCGAGGCTTGGGAGCGCCGCGATCACGCGGCCGTCCGCGCACGCGAAGGCGCCGTTGTCGAGCATTGGATGGAGATCCTGGCGGACCTTGATGGCATTGCGCTCGCGGTCGTGCCGGACTGGACCGGCAACCCGATCGACCGGGTCCAGGTGACGGTCGATCCCGAGGCCGCGCGAATCACCGCCTGGGAGCTGGCCGATCTGCTGGCGGCGGGCGAGCCGGCCGTCGTCGTGCGCGACGACCTGGTGGAGCAGGGTCACTTCTTTCTCGATCCCTGCAACCTGAAACCGGGCGAGGAGAAGGTCGTCTCCGAGCGCATTTCCACCGTCCTCGCACGCGCTCTGAGCGAGCCGATCGGCCGCCTTTACGGGACCTCCGAGCGCCGGCGGCGGGCGGTCGAGGCGGCCTTGCGCTGGCCTGACTAGGGCAGAAGGGAGATGCTATGAATGCAGCGGGGCTGACCGGCAGGGTGGCGATCGTCACCGGTGCCGCGCAGGGCATTGGCTTGGCGGCGGCCCGTGGGCTTGCGGAAGCCGGCGCCAAGGTATTGCTGGCGGACGTCGACGGCGACCTGGCCGAAGAGCAGGCCGCGGCCCTGGCCGCAAAGGGGCTCGAAGCGGCGGCGGCAACCGTCGATATCGCCAACGCCGACAGCGCGGCCGCCATGGTCGCCGCGGTCTTGTCCCGTTGGGGCCGTCTCGATGCTTTGATCAACAATGCGGCTATCTCGCTCGAGACGCCATTCGAGACTCTGTCGCAGGAGACCTGGCGCCGAGTCTTCTCGATCAATCTGGACGGCGCTTTGCTCGTCACCCAGGCGGCTTTGCCGGCACTAAAGCAGAGTCGCGCGGCGAGCATCGTCAACGTCGCCTCCATACAGGGCCTGTTCGGCCAGCCCGACGCCGTCGCCTATGCCACGGCCAAGGGCGGCCTTATCAATTTGACCCGCTGCATGGCGGTCGAATTCGGGCCCTTCGGCATCCGCGCCAATGCAGTCGCGCCCGGCTTCATCGACACCCGCATGGCGCTCTTGCCCGACGGCAGCGGCCACGAGCACGAGACCGATTGGTTCCAGGACGTCTTCATCAAGCACGGCCGCCTGCCTCTCGGCCGCGCTGGCCGGCCCGAGGACTTGGCCGGACCCATCGTCTTCCTGGCGGGCGACCAGAGCCGCTATGTCACCGGCCAGGTCCTCGTGGTCGACGGCGGCGTCACCTGCACCTATTGACGGGGCCCGGCATGGTCTGCGAGCTGCATGTGAAGGCACGTAACCAGCTGGGCGAAGGGGCCACTTGGGACCCCGGCACCCAAGCTCTTCTGTGGGTCGACATCCCCCGGCGCCGGGTGTTCCGTATGAGCGTCGATGACCCCCCGGTCCACGAGGTTGCCATGCCGGAAGAGCCCGGCTGCCTGGCCCGCCTGGAATGCGGCGGTTACTTGGTGGCTGCCGGTCGTTCGCTCTTTCGCCTCGATACCGAGGGGCCGCACATCGAACGGCTCTCCGCCGTTGCTGGGATGGACCCGGCCAGTGCCCTCAACGACGGCAAGCCGGACCGCCAGGGCCGTTTCCTCTTCGGCTCCAAACACATCGAAGAAAACGACGCCAAAGGCGCTATGTTCGCCTTCGAGACCGGCGCCATTCGCCACATCCGCGCACCCTTCACGGTCTTCAACGGGCCCGCCTTCAATCGCGCCGGGGACCGCATCTATTTTGCCGACACGCCGACGGGTCGGATATTCACTGCGGCCTACGACCCGGCGAGCGGAGACATGGGGCCGCCGGAAGTCTTCGTTCAGGTGCCCACGGCCGACGGCTTCCCCGACGGTATGACCGTCGATGCCGAAGGCCACCTCTGGAACGCCCATTGGGACGGTGGGCGCTTGACACGCTACCGCCCCGACGGTTCGATGGAGTGCGTCGTCGAGGTCCCGGTGCGGCGGCCGAAGTCGCTCTGTTTCGGCGGGCCGGATCTGCAAACGATCTTCGTCACCTCCGCGGCCGTCGGTAGCCAGGCCGGCGGGTCCGGTGACGGAGAGATCGACGACGGCGATCTTCTGCGGCTCAACCTCGGAATCACCGGCTTACCGGAAACGCCAGTACGCCTCGGATCAATATGAGGGCTCGACCATGACCAGCAGCGAGCGCCGCCTTGCCTATGGCTTCCCCACCGTCTTCGGGCGCGGCCTGATCGAAGAACTGAACAACTTCGTCCACCGGCCCTTTCTGGTGGTCACCATGGCCGATCTCTGGGACACCTTCGGCCCCCTCTTGGACCTGCGGCTTTGCCAGCCCTATTTTGTCCGCTCCATGGACGAGGGGGCACTGCTCGAGGACCTGGCGTCTCTGCCGGTTGCTGAGGCCTTCGTCGGGCTCGGCGGCGGCCAGGCCTTGGATGCGGCCAAGTACTTCGCCTGGAAGCTTGGGCGACCGCTGTTCCAGGTGCCCACGGCGCTCAGCGTCAATGCCGTCTACGGCCAGCGCGCCGGTCTTCGCATGAAGGGCCAGGTGCGCTATGTCGGTTGGACCGTGCCCGAGGCGGTCTACATCGATTACGACGTGATCCGTGCCGCCCCGCCCCGGCTCAACTACTCCGGCATTGGCGACATCCTCTGCTTTCACACCGGCGTGCTCGACTGGAAGTATGCCCACGCCCAGGGCAAGTGCGAGGCCAAATGGCCCTATGACCCGAACCTGGCCGCCCAGTCCCTGGCGAAGGTCGAGGCCGTCCTGACCCATCAGGACGACATCCGCGACCTGACCGACGAGGGCATCGCGGTCCTGGTCGACGGTCTCAAGTGGGGCACCTCGTATCACGGAGCAGGCTGGATGCCGCGCCACATCGAGGGCATCGACCACTTTGTCTTCTATGCCCTCGAAGCCTTGACCGGCGTCAAGTTCCTGCACGGCCAGCCGGTCTGTCTCGGGGTCGTCGTCGGCTCCCTGCTGCATGACAGCCGGGCGGAGCAGATGCTGGACGCCATACACCGGATCGGCCTCGACATTCGCCCAGAGGCCATGGGCGTCACCTGGCAGCAGACGACCGAAGCCCTGATCGGTCTCAAGGACTTCGTCAAGTCGGCCGGCCGTTGGCACAGCATCGCCCACGACACCGTCATCACCGAGACCTTCGTTGCCGACCTGCGCGCCCAAATCGAGGCTCGCTACGGCCGCTGGACCAATTGACCGGAAGGCTCTCTCTCCAGGCACATGCCGCGCTTCGAGTCACCCGCCATCGGCCTGCCGCAACTGCTCATCGGAGATCGCAATGCCAAAGAATTATCTGGACCTGTTCCGCCTCGACGGCAAGACGGCCGTCGTCACAGGCGGCGCGCGGGGCATCGGCTTCGCCGTTTGCGAAGCGCTCTCAGATGCCGGAGCCGGAGTTGAGATCTGGGATCTCAATGCCGAGCGCGCCGGTACGGCGTGCCAGACTCTTGTCGATCGAGGTAGGCCCGCCCGCTTTCAGGCAATCGACTTGACTGATCCCGAGGAGGTCGAGCGACAAACACAGTTGACCTGGGGCGAACAGGGGGCCGTCGATATTCTCGTCAACTGTGTCGGTATCTGCCACAACACAGAGGTCACCGCGATACCGGACGAGGAGTGGCGCCAGGTGATGAACGTCAACGTCAATGCGCTGTATTGGAGCAGCAGCGCCTTCGCTAAACGCATGGCCAAGCGCAAGTCCGGTGCGATCGTCAATATCGGATCCAACTCGGGCTTCACCGTCGACAAGCCGCAGCCGCAGGCGCACAACAACGCCAGCAAGGGCGCGGTTCCCATGATGACAAAGTCCTTCGCCTGTGAATTGGCCCCTCAAGGCGTTCGAGTGAACGCCGTCGCACCAAGCTACACGCTGACCGAGATGACCAAGCTCGGCCTCAGCAAGACCGAGTGGTCTGAATATTTGGCATGAAATGACGCCCATGAAACGTTTTGCCGAACCGAGCGAGATCGCCAGTGTCGTCCTCTTCCTGGCCTCGCCCGCAGCGAGCTACATGACGGGTTCGGTGGTTCTCGTGGATGGGGGCTACACCTGCTGGTGATGAGTCACCTGCTTCTTTGCCGCCTTCGCCTGCAGCATCGAGGTGGCGCTCGGCCTCTATCTGGCCGTGCAGGTCGACAAGATAAGCCGGCCATAGTCATGTATGCCATGCTGGCGGATGGTCAAGCGTGCAAACTCGCGCAGGATCGTCAGGAGAGACCAAGGCCCGAGGCTAGCCACCATGTCATGACAATTAGGGCTGGACACCGCGTCTCCAGCGGTGTATGCCAGCCTCATGATGGCACAGTCTCAGATCAGTCGCACCCTGTGCGGCGATGCGGCACGCTCGCGGATTGTCGCGATGCTGTCGCAGGAGCACTTCGAGAGCCGGCGCGCGCTTGGGCGCCGGGTGTGCGAGGAGTTTGCGTTCATCGACGCGGCCGGACGTCCTCAGGTTTCGGGGTGCATGAAGGCGTTGGCGGCGCTTGCCGCGACATCGCCTGACATCGTCTTGCCACAGCCCCGGTCCGGCGTGAGTGACACCAGGCCACGGGTTCTCGATGCGCCGGTGCCGGAAGCGGTCGGGGTGCCCGGACATCTCTTGCAGGTGCGGGACATCGCGATCGTCCAGGTTGCCACGGCCGATGAGAGGGCGCTGTGGAACAGGCTGATCGCCGACGAGCATCCCCACGGGGTGACCACCTTTGCCGGCTGCCAGGTTCGCTACCTCGTGGGTTCGGCCCATGGCTGGCTTGGGGCCGCCGGGTTCCAGGCAGCAGCGCTCAGGGTTGCGGCGCGTGAGCGATGGATCGGATGGAGCGACGAGCAGCGTCGGGATCATCTCGACCGGGTGATCTGCCTGAGCCGCTTCCTGGTGCGTCCGATGGTCCGCTGTCAGAACCTGGCGAGCCATGTCCTGGGACAGATCCTGCGCCGCCTGCCAGGGGACTTCGAGGCCCGCTATGGCTACCGCCCCTGGCTGGTGGAGAGCTTTGCCGACGAGGGCTATGATGGCGCCTGCCTCAAGGCGGCCAACTTCCTGCGTGTGGGCCGCACGGCGGGACGCGGCCGGCAGGATCGCTGGAAGCGGCGCGACAAGACGGTGAAGACGGTCTTCATGCGCTCTCTGGACCGGCACTGGCGGCGGCATCTTGGTGTGCGTGTTGTCGATGTCGCAGCGGTGCTGGAGCCGGGGGAAGGACTGTCGGCATCCGCGTGGGCCGGGAACGAGTTTGGAGGGGCACCGTTGGGCGACAAGCGACTGTCGGCGCGTCTGGTGAAGAGCGCCGATCTTCTGGCGGGCTATCCCGGCCACAAGATCAACGCCAACAGTGCGAGCGACACAACCGCGATCAGCGCCTTCTACCGGCTGATCGAGATGCCGTTGGAGTCCGCGGTCACGGTCGCGAACATTCTGGCGCCGCACCGTGAGCGCACCATCTGTCGGATGCGCGGCCAGACAACAGTTCTGGCGATCCAGGACGGCACGGATCTGAACTTCACCACCCGGCCGGGCTGTGACGGTCTGCAGGTGATCGGCAGCAACCAGACCAGGGCCACGGCCCTGGGCCTGCACATGCATGCGACCCTGGCGGTCACCGAGACAGGACTTCCGCTCGGGGTTCTGCGCCTGGGGTTCGATGCGGCGGCCAAGCGCGCGCCGAAAGCCGAAAGCCGCAGGAAGACCGAACGCTGGCTTGACGCCTTTGCCGACGCAGGCGCCGCGGTGCGCGAGATCGGCGGCAAGACACGGGTCATCAGCGTATGTGACCGGGAGGCAGACTGTTTCGAGATGTTTGATGCCCAGCGCCGCACGCCCCGGGTCGCGGTGCTGGTGCGCGCCAAGCATGACCGGGTTCTGGGGCCGGGGCGTGCGAAGCTGTTTGCGACCATGAGCGGTGGTGCGCCAGACGACCGGGTGGAGATCGAGATTGACGGACTGGTGGCGCGGCCCAAGTCCAGCAGGAAGAAAGCACGTCCGGCTCGTCGCAAGCGGCTGGCCAGCTGCGAGTTGCGGTTCCGGCATGTGACCCTGCCGGCCACGGCCGCCATGGAAGGCACGGAGCCGATAGCGGTGTGCGGCGTGCATGTCGTGGAGACCGCACCGCCCGAGGACGAGGATCCGGTGCAGTGGTTCCTGCTGACCAGCCTCGATGTCAGAACCGCCGGGGATGCTGCCGACATCGTCGGCTTCTACCTCCAGCGCTGGAAAATCGAAGACTTCTTCCGGGTCCTGAAATCCGGCTGCAGGGTGGAACATCTGCTGTTCCGCAGCGCAGACAGATTGCAGCGGGCAGTGGCGATCAACGCCGTGATCGCGTGGCGCATCATGCTCATGACGCTGCTGGGACGCCAGGTGCCCGACTGTGATCCGGACCTGATGTTCACCGATGCCGAACTCGCGTTCCTGCACGACTATGCGCTGGCCTTCGGCCTCGCCGAACCGCAGCGTCTGGGTGACGCGGTGGCCCTGGTGGCCCACTTGGGCGGGTACAGAAACCGCAAGCATGACCCGGACCCGGGAAACCAGATCATGTGGCATGGACAAACACGCATGACCAGCGCAACACTGGGACACCAAATCGCACACCAGGCCACCGAAATCAGAACCTCACGCCAGACAACCTGACATGTCGTCAACCAAACTTATCATGACTCGGTAGGGCTAGCCCTACCGTGTAGTCATAATTTGTGCTGGACAATGTAGATTTTGCCGTGTATCTACCACGGCATGATGACACAATCACAGATATACCGCACGCTCTGCAATGCTGGGGCTGAGGATCGGATTGTCGGGATTCTGTCCCGGGAGCGGTTTGACAGTCGCAGTGCCCTTGGTCGGCGGGTTTGTCGGGAGTTCGGTTTTTCGGACGGTCGGGGCCGTTTGCAGTTGGCGGGGTGCCTGAAGGCGCTGTTGGCGCTGTCGACGACTTCGGATCGGATCGTGTTGCCGGCTCGCCAGCGATCTCCGGTTCGATCTGCGCCGGTTCTTCTTGCGTCTTGCGTGGCTTCGGCGGAGCAGGTTCCGGGGCGTCTGGATGAGGTGCGGGATCTTGCGGTGATTGCGGTTTCCGGTCGTGACCATCGGCGGATCTGGAACACGCTGATTGCGCGGGAGCATCCACGCGGGATGGCGATTTTCGCCGGTTGCCAGATGCGTTATCTTGTTGCTTCGGGGCACGGTTATCTGGGCGCGGTTGGGTTTTCGGCCTCGGCGCTTCGCGTGGCGGCGCGTGACCGCTGGATTGGCTGGAGCGACGGGCAACGGGAGGCGCATCTTCATCGCGTTGTCTGTCTGAACCGATTTCTGGTTCGTCCCGGTGTGCGTTGCATGAACCTTGCGAGCCATGTTCTGGGGCATGTGTTGCGGCGTCTGCCGGGGGACTTCGAGGATCGCTACGGGTATCGGCCGTGGTTGGTTGAGACGTTTGTCGAGCGCTGCCATGACGGGGCCAGCTTGCGGGCCGGCAATTTTGTGGCGGTTGGCGAGACTGCAGGGCGCGGGCGTCAGGACCGTGGACATCGGCATGAGGAGACGGTCAAGTCGGTTTACATGTACGAGCTTCAATCGGGCTGGCGCCGCCGATTGGGGGTTGTGTTTGTCGATCCTGCGCCATGTCTTGAGCCTGGTTCCGGGCTTGACAGCGCGGTGTGGGCTGAGAACGAGTTTGGAAGGGCTTCCTTGGGCGACAAGCGACTGACGGCACGTCTGATCAAGAGCGCCGCGCTACTGGCGGACTATCCGGGGCGTGCGATCACCGGCACTGCGAAGAGCGATGCGGCGGCGGTTGACGGCTACTACCGTTTCATCGAACCGCCGGCGGATTCGCAGGTGACGGTGGAGAACATCCTGGCGCCGCATCGCGCGCGCAGCGTGCAGCGGATGCGCCGCCAGGACACCGTGCTGTGTCTTCAGGACGGCTCCGACCTCAACTTCGCGACTCGTCCGGGGTGCGCTGGGTTGAGGATTATCGGGCGCAACCAGACCAGCGCCAGAACCCTGGGTCTGCATCTTCATGCGACGCTCGCGGTGAACCCGCAAGGGCTTCCTCTGGGCGTGCTGCGCTGCGGCTTCGACCCCGCCGGCAAGGATGACGCGGGCCACAAGATGCGGCGGTGGATTGACGGCTACCGCGACATCGCGGAGGCGGCGCGCGGCCTGACACGACGCACGCAGGTGATCAGCGTCATGGACCGGGAAGCCGATTTCTTCGAACTGTTTGATGAACAGCGCTGCCAGGGACGGGTCGAGATCCTTGTTCGCGCCAAGCACGACCGCTGTCTCGAGGACAGAAAAAGGAAGCTGTTTTCGGCCATGAGCGGGGGAGACGCGGACGGTCTTGTGGAGGTCGAGATCAGCGCTCTGACGGAACGCCTCAAGTCAAGCCGCAAGCAAGCGCGCCCGGCGTGTCGCAAACGCCTGGCGCGCTGTGAGATCCGGTTCCGCAGGCTGACCCTTCCCGCGACCATCGAAAACGCTGATCCGGTCACACTGTCCGGGGTCCATGTCGTCGAGACACACCCGCCCGAAGGCGAGAAGCCGGTGCAGTGGTATCTTCTGACCAGCCTTGCCGTCGACGATGCCGAAACCGCCGCCGGGATCGTCGGATACTATCTCCAGCGCTGGAGGATCGAAGACTTCTTCCGAGTCCTCAAATCCGGCTGCCGGGTCGAGTTCCTGGCCTTCCGCACCGCCGATCGCCTGCAACGCGCGATCGCAATCAACAGCGTCATTGCCTGGCGCATCATGCTGATGACACTTCTCGGGCGCCAGGTGCCGGAGTGTGGCGCCAACCTGATGTTCACCGATCATGAACTGAACTTCCTGCACGACTATGCCGTACAGTATGGGCTGTCAGCGCCCGCAAACCTCGGAGACACCGTTCGCCTTGTAGCCCATCTTGGCGGATATCGGGACCGCAAGCATGATCCCGACCCAGGCAACCAGATCATGTGGCACGGCTACGACACACTGTGCAAGGCAACCCTGGGACATCGAATCGGCTTCGAGGGCGGAAAAAGACACGCCTTGGAAAACGCCACAAAACCCATTGTCACGTAAACTTGTGACTACTCGGTAGGGCTAGCCCGCGCACTCCTCAGCCAGTGTCGGGTCGTCGGTGCCGGGCCGGTCCGCCGCGCTGAAGCCGTAAGGTGCCCTGATCTCGTCGACCGTGCCATCGGCCACCAGCTTCTCCAGCGCCACATTCCAGGCATCGCGCAACTCCGTGGAGCCCTGATTGAAGGGGAAGGCCGCCAGGAAGTTGATCTTGCCCTCGGTGTTGGAGGGCTTGGACCAATCGGCGACACGCTCGAAATCGGAGCCATCGAGCTCTTCGAGGATGAGCCGAATCGTGCCCGTTGCTTCGACGATGACGTCGACCCGGCCGCTTTTCATGCCGGCTGTCAGTGTCGTGGTGTCCGGAAAACGCGTGATCTTGGCATTGTCGACTCCGGCGTTGGCGGCAATCTCGTTCGGTGTCGTGCCGGCGACCAGGCCAATCTTCACGTCCTTGTTGATCAGGTCGTCCCAGCCGTGGATGTCCTTGGGGTTGCCGTTCGGAACGATGGCGGCCTGCCCTTCCTTCAGGTGGGGCGTCGAATAGATGACGATCTTGCAGCGCGGCGGCTTCACGAAGATCGGCAGGCATGTATCGATCCGACCGGCCTGTAGGGCCGGGATGAAGGAATCGAAGTTCATGGCAACGCCCTGCACCTCTTCGATGCCGATCTCCTTGGCGACGGCACGGGCGACCTCGTACTCCGAGCCGACCAGTGAACCGTCTGCTTCAAGATAGTTGTACGGACGCTCGCCGTTGAACCCGTACAGCAGATATCCGCGGCTCCTGATCTCATCGAGGGAGCTCTGAGCCCGCGCGAGTCTGGGTGCGGCCGCCATGCCAACAGCGGCCAAACCGGCGACCTGCAGGAACCTGCGCCGATCAAGGGATGACATTTGAGTCTTCATTGTAAGCCTCCTCCGCGTTTTGTTTTGCACCGAAAGCCACCTGTGACAGTCGTTGTCGTTGGTAGCCTGGCACAGCCGGCGTGCCGACTCCTGCGGTGCACGATCAGTGTGCGGGAGCTGTTTCGCCGTCAGCTATCCGCGCCACCCAAGAGAGGATAACCAAATAGAGATTGGCGTCAACTGAACCTTGTCTATCCGGTTAACGCCCATGACCGCTACATGTAGGGTGCCGCCACTCTCCCGAGTAAAGCTCGGCATAGGTTGGAGCAGAGGTGTCGCCCGCGATGCCGAGCAATGAGCGGAAGGCGTTGAACGGGTAGAACCGCCTGTTGAAGCGGAAGGTGAACTCGTTGAGGTAGGCTTGTAGGTGCTGGTGGCTAACGCCGTGGTGGATACCGATCAGCCACGTCTTCAGGTTGGCGAAAACCAGATGGATGATCGGCAGGTATTGCTCGGCAACCTCTGGATCACCACACTCGGCAACAGCGAAGTGCTCATAGCCGCGCTTACCGAGGCCAGCATAGCCGCTCCAATCGTCAGTAACGATCAGCGATCCCGGCGCGACGGTGCTCTCGACGAACCCACAGAGCGACTCGGCGCTACGGTCGAGCACGACGGCGAGCCGAACGCGTCCGGCATAGCGTCCGTCTTTCCGGTTGTCGAGCTTGGTGCCCGGCTTTCGATGACGCACCTCGATGGCACAGGAGACGAGAACCTTGTGGTGAACACCACGGCCTTCCCCACGCGTTCGCCCGCCAACCCAGGTTTCGTCCACCTCAACATGGTTCTTGGGCTGTCCACCGATCCTGTCTTGGTTGGGCCGCACCATGCCCGAGCGGAGCTTGTGGAGAATTTGAAAGGCCGTCTCGTAGCGCGAAAGACCAAGTTGCCGCTGAAACTGCACGGCGGACATGCCGGGCGTCTGACTGGCGACCAGATAAGCGGCCCAGAACCAGACGTTCAGCGGAGTGTGGCTACGCTCCATCACTGTTCCCACCGTCAGCCCGGTGTTCTGGCGGCACTTGCGGCAGCGCAGGACGCCAGGGCGGTTTTCAAAGTGGAACGGCTCTCCCGCCGTGCCGCAGTGCGGGCAGGCAAAGCCGTCTCCCCAGCGGGCTCTCTCCAGGTAGGCGGCGCAGGCCGCATCATCGGGGAAAAGTCGCTGGAACTCGGGTAGCGAATGCGGGAATGGGAGATCGGCGCGGTCGAGAACATCCATGGCGCGCTCCCCTATATCCGGTTTGCGCCCATTCTAGACCTAGTGGGTGTGGGTGTAAACCGGATAGGTAAGAACTGAACCACGCGTCTCAACTTGAATATCGCAGAAACTGGACGCTAATGGTTCCATGGGTGTAAGCGTTCGTTCAGGCCGTGGAATGGGTCCCGTCAAGCGCATCTCCCACGTTGAGGCGAGGCCCCACAAGGTGCTGTCTTTCTGCTGGTAACGCGATTTGCCATGCGCTATCGTCGTGCGCATGGTGGTTCTGGACGAGGATTTTGGCACCAACCTGACGCTGGTCGAGGGTAATGGCGGGGCCCGGTTGTCCCCCGTGTCGGTGCCGGAGCACGCGCCGCGCGACTGGCGGTCACAGTGTGAGCGGGAACGGGCGTGGGCGGACGCGGCCGAAGCGCGCGCGGAAGAGCTGCGCTGGGCGGAAGTGGCCGCCCGCAGCGATGGCGGTTCGTGGAAGTCTCGGTTCAAGGCCTGCCGGCGCAGGCTGAGTGAGGCCGTCGAAGAGACGAAGGAAGCCCGCCGCACGGCAAGGGACGTGCCGTCCTTGCAGGCGGAAGTGGCGCGCCTGGAGACGCTCCTTTCTGAAGCCGGCATCGCGTCGGCCTTCGATACGGCCGGGGCGCTGCGCAAGGAGAACGCCCGGCTGCGCAAGGCCCTGGCGGCATCGAAGGCCCGTGAGGGCACGACCGGGCCGTGGCCCGCTCCGCCCCGGCGGCGCACTGTCCTGGAGCCTTCCCCGGACCAGAAGGAGACCGTCAGGTCGCTTCGCACGGAACTCCGCCGGCTCGACAAGGAGGTGGTCCGGCGGGACAAGGAGAACGCCCGGCTGAACACGCGCCTCGACCAGGAAAAGGAGAGGACGGAGCGCATCAGGGGGACCGCTGGGAAGCTGTCCAGCGAGTCCCTTCGGCTCCACCGGGAGGTGAGGATACTGGGCGACGCCGAGGCCCGCGCCCGGTCGCTGTCCGACGAGGTTTTCTGGCTGCGCCATGCCCTGGAGGTGTCCAAAGCCGGGAAGGAGAAGTTGAAGGCCCGGCTCGCCAAGCTTCGGGCGGCCGGGGCGATGCTGTCGAAGCTGCCGTCCGACGAGGCTGCTCAACTGCGCGCGGCGTTGAGGCGATCGCGGCGCCAGAAGACGACGATGAACGTGCTGCGCAAGGGCAACGCCCGGCTGCGCAGGACCATGCGGGAGTTGGAGACCCGGAAAGCGGCGCTGGCGGTTCAGCCTGCCAAGCTTCGCGCGATCAGGAAGGCACTCGAGTCCGAGCTTGCCGGGCTTCGGGCGGTCAGGAAGACGTTGTCGAAGTCGCTGTCCGTTGCAGACGCCGATCTCCGCAGGACTCTGCGAAGGTCGCAGCGCCAGAAGGCTACGATCAAGTCGCTGTCCCGGGAGAACGCCCGCCTGCGCAAGGGCGCGAAGACGTCGCGGAACCGGATCGAGACGCTGGAAGTCCAGCTTGAGAGGCTTCGTGCGACCGGGGCGGTGCTGTCGAGGGCGCTCTACGGCCGCAAGAGCGAGCAGCAGGACAAGCCGCGCTCGCAACGCAAGCGCGGTCAGCAGCGCGGTGCGCCCGGCCACGGCCGCACCTTGCGGCCCGGGCTCGATGAGCGCGCCGAGGAGCACAACCCGCCGCCGGATGCGTGCGTCTGCGGCCGGTGCGGGCAGCCCTATGCGCCGAACGGCGCCGAGGAATCCACCCTCGTCGAGATCGAGGTCAAGGCCTACAAGCGCGTGATCCGCCGTCCGCGCTGGCGCCGGACCTGCGAGTGCGCGTCGTCGCCCATGGAAGTGTCGGCGCCCCCGGTGCCGCGGCTGTTCCCCAGGACGCTCTACGGGACCAGCTTCTGGGCACGCTTCCTGTTCGAGCACTGTGCCTGCTTCCGCCCCGTGCACCGCGTTGCCGCGTGGATGTCCGCCCAAGGGCTGACGGTCTCGCCGGGGACGCTGGCCGACAGCCTGAAGCGGTTCGTGCCGCTGTTCGAGCCGCGGGCCGAGGCGATCCTTGCGCACCAGAACAAGGCGGCGCTGCGCCATGCCGACGAGACCAGCTGGGAGCGCCAGGCTAACTGGCGGAAAGTAGCCGGTGAGAGTCCGGCGGGAAGAAGGAGTAACCAACCACTTCCACCCCGAGTCATGGACCGCGCATTCGCGAGGATGCAGGTCAAGCGTTGACAGGGGCGCGTATGGGCGAGGGCGATTGAGCTACGAAATGTTTGAGATTCAGGGTGCCGAGGCTTTCCAGCATGTCGAAGGCAACACCGCTTCCACCGTCATGGTGAGGGGGAAGTGGACCCTGCGGAGTCGAAGAACCCAACCGCACGTACGTACGCTTTCACGCCGGGACCTGGGAGGTCTGCAGGTTTCCCCATTGTCGTAATGGGGACGCAAAGGGAAGGAGAAATCCGTAGCCGATGATGAACGACATGCAAGACTCGGGAGTAGTAGCGATGAAGTCGGCGAACAAAGGGGAGCGATCTCCGGCGGAGTCGATGGAGCGAAGGACCGGGCCCAAGGGGAATCTGGAAAGCCAAAGTACGCGCCGGACGCAGGATCGGGAAAGCGTGTCACAGGCGGCCGACCGGATACGGCAATTTGTAGAACGGGAACCACGGAAGCGTCTGACGACGCTTCTCCACCATGTCACGGTCGAAGCGCTGCGCTGGGCGTTCTTCGAGTTGAAGAAGGACGCGGCGGCAGGCGTGGATGGCATGACGTGGGGGATGTACGAGGAAGGGCTGGAAGGCCGGTTGGCCGACCTGCACGACCGCGTGCACTCGGGAGCGTACCGGGCGACGCCATCACGGCGGGTGAACATTCCGAAGCCGGATGGCGGCACACGACCGCTCGGCGTTGCGGCCATAGAGGACAAGCTTGTCCAGAAGGCGGTGACGAAGATTATCCTGACGCCAATTTACGAGGCGGAGTTCCCGGGGTTCAGTTACGGGTTCCGGCCCGGGCGTGGGGCGCACGATGCGCTCGATGCGCTCGCGGTCGGGATTGAACGGCGTAAGATCAATTGGATAGTTGACGCCGATATCCGCGGTTTCTTCGACAATGTTTCGCGGGACTGGCTGGTCCGGTTCCTCGAACATCGCATCGCAGACAAGCGGGTCATCAGGCTGATCGTCAAGTGGTTGAACGCCGGCGTCATGGAAGATGGAGAGTGGCAGGACAACATGCGGGGGACGCCCCAGGGTTCGGTGATTTCGCCGACTCTGGCTAACATCTATCTGCACTACGTTCTCGATCTCTGGTTCCAGAAGAAGTGGCGCGTCCACGAGGTCAAAGGCGACACGATCATCGTGAGGTACGCCGATGATTTTGTGGTGGGTTTTCAGCACAAGCAAGACGCGGAGCGATTTCTGCACGACCTGAAGGAGCGGCTTGGACGCTTTGGATTGGAACTGCACCCTGACAAGACCCGGCTCATCGAGTTCGGGCGGTTCGCGATCAAGAACCGTCGGCAACGAGGGTTGGGCAAACCGGAGACGTTCGACTTTCTGGGCTTCACGCACTACTGCGTGAAGGACGGGAAGGGGCGTTTCCAGTTGGGGCGCAAGCCGGTCTCGAAGCGGATGGCGCGCACCCTGAAGCGAATAAAGGAAGGGCTTCGCAGGCGGATGCACAACGACGTAAACCAGACCGCGCGGTGGCTGGGACAGGTACTTGATGGATGGCTGAATTACTTTGCCGTTCCAACCAGCTACCGGTATCTGGGGCGTTTCGTGCAACGACTGAAAGTACTGTGGCTCAGAACACTGCGCCGCAGATCACAGAAGGACCGCTACAGCGGGGACCGTATGGAGCGAGTGACAGCGAAATACTGGCCCAAGCTAAGAATCCGACACCCGTGGCCGAGCCAACGATTTGCCGTCAATTCTACTCAAGGGAGGAGCCGTGTGCATTAGCGTGCTCGCACGGATCTGTGCGGGGGGAGCGGGGCAACCCGCTTCCCTACCGCGATAGGGTCCGGGAGTTCGCTACGACGGGCTCGTCCAGCCGCGCCTGGCTGTGGATCGCGACCTGCGTGGATGCGGTGTATCTGCATGTCGATGCATCGCGCAGCGCGGCCGCCGCCGCGACGCTGCTCGGCGGGCTGCGCAAGGGTACGGTCCTGGTATGCGATCGCTATAGCGCCTACAAGAAGCTGGCCCGCCTGGCGGCGGGCCGGCTGGTCTTGGCGTTCTGCTGGGCCCATGTCAGGAGGGATTTCATCAAGGTGGCGGCGGCGCGTGGCGACCTCGAGGACTCTTATGAGCCCACTCGTCAAGCTCGAATTTGAAACCTCGTGTCCTGACGCTTCTCCCCTAGCGATGGCGACGTAGAACCGTGCAACTGTGGTGCCAAGACCCGGTTCTGCAGTCCGGATGCGGAGCGCAGCGACGCTGGCGCCGCGCACGGTGCGGTGGTGGCGCAAGAGATCGGCGCCGTTCGATTGATCGGCCATCGGCTTATCCGTTCCCGGTGTCGGATGCCGCGCCGCCTTGGTAACGTTACCATGCGCAATGGAGTTGCAGGGATCATGTGTCGCGTCCGTAGCCGCGCGGCGGTTCGGCGTCTTTCTTCCCCATTGTGTTTTCCCCCATTGGGGTGACAGATGTCCGCTACCGGGATCAGTGCTGTCCGCATCTGCCGATCCAGTGGAGACGCCGCATGTCCGCCCACGGACAAAGCAGCAGTTTTTCCAAGCAGCCTTTCAAGCGGCCCCCGGGAGCAGCGAAGGTGGTCCGGATGGAACGTCTTTTCAGCAGCACGCTCAACGGCGAGACTCAACTCTTATTCGGTTCGGTTGGCCAGCCTGTGCCGACCTCGTGACCCTCATTCCACATCCTGTGGTTCGACGTTCCGGTGGACGGGATCCATCTGGATAAACGGTGCCGTCGTGACGGCCAACCCTGTCCTCGAGCGATCACACGTCCTCCGGTTCCTCCGCGACCCCGTCGAGCCGCGTTGGATAGGAAACTCTCCTTCAGCCTCTGCTCCTGGCCCTCGTCACGGCCTGGTGAACGCCGCGCCCGTCGGCACCAGGCCGGTCGTCGCGTACCGCCACAGCGCGACAAGCAGCTTGCGTGCCACGGCGATGATGGCCCGCTTGCGCATGAGCTTGTCACGCCGGCGCGCGCAATACTGATGGAACCACGTCGTGATCGCGCTGTCGGGCTGAAACCGCAGCCAGCGCCACGCCATCTGCACCAGATGCTTGCGGACCACCGGGTGCCCCGCCTTGCTGATGCCCTGGTCGTTCTCGACCCCGCCGCTCGCCCACGGGACCGGCGCGAGACCCGCCCAACTGCCGAGTTCCCGCCGGTTCCTGAAGTCCCGGTAGAGCACTTCGTTCTGAAGGAGCAGAGCATCGTTCGCTCCGATCCCTTTCAATCCGACCAGCAAAGCCGCGGCGCCCGACACGGCAGGTACGCACGTCGCCGAGCCGGCCTGATTGCCCCGTTCATGAGACGGATCCCGGTCAGGCACGACTGCAGCGTCTGCGATCAGCGCAGCCTTCTTCTCCTCAACCTCCCCCAGCTGCACCATGACCGTGACAAGCCGCTCGTGCGTCGCCTCGATCTCGTCGCGAAGGCCCGGGGGCAATGGCGCACCGTACGCCGTGTGAACCTCGGCGAACTCAGCGCAAAACGTCGGGTGCTTCGGATCCAGGCCCCGGATCCCTTGCAGCTTCAGCAATCCCTTGATCGTGTTGCCCAGCCTGGTGCGTTCCTTCACGAGCCGCTCCCGGTGCCGAAGAAGCCGCTTGGCATCCTCCTCCTCCACCGTCGGAATCCGCACGACCGACAGCGCCTCCACCTCGCCCCGGTCCCACGCCCGCAGCGCACGCACCATCCGCTTCGCGTCGATCCTGTCGGTCTTCGCTCTCTTCGCCTTGCGAACCACCTCGAGGCTCGCAGGATCACACACCAGAACATCAATCTGCGGCGCCTCCTCGCAAAGCCACCGGGCCAGCCAGAAGCCCTCGTATCCGGCCTCGTAGGTCAGCAGCACCCGTGACGGATCGCCGGCGCGGGCACAGGCCTTCCCGATCTTCGCGACAAGTCCATCCGTGTCGGCCGGTGCCAGCGTGTGCATCCCCACCTTGCCGGGATCCGCCGGAGTGCCGATCCCGACAACCCAGGACTTGTCGCTGACTTCCACCGCCACATACAGCGTGCTACCGTCACCCATGGAGGGGGTTACGTCGTTCAGTTCTTTCGACATCGTCAGCTCCTCTCATCGGCAAGGGGCGATATGTAGGAAGCCCCTTGCCACTATATGTTGATGTCCGACTCTTCCCTACGACCGACACGGCCGCAAGCGAAAATCCGACGCCGCTCATGCAATCTGGAAGGACCAGTGGCTGGCCCGGATCCGGCGCCTGTACAGGCTGAACGCGCAGCGCTTGCGCTATCACGATCCCGGCAAGCCGTCCGGCGGGAGGAGGTATCTGAGGATGCAATTCCGTCTGTCCCGCGTCCTCGGGGAGGTCTTCACGGAGGCGGAACGGGAACTTGCCACCGTTGATGACGCGTCGCCGCAGGCGAAGGTGTTGCGGTCTCTGCTGAATCATCGTGAAGGGCTGTCTCAGGTCCTCGACGATCTCCGTGTCCCGATGGACAACAATCTCGCTGAACGCCGGTTCCGCCCTGAGGTCATCCGCCGGAAGCTGTCGCTGGGCTCGGACAGCAAGGAGGGCGCGCAGGGCATGGCGAAGATGCTTTCGGTGGTCCGCACGCTTGAGGTCAACGACATTGCGGTTGTGCCGTGGCTCGAGGCGTGGCTGTCCGCCTGTGCCGACAATGGCGGCCGTCCGCCGGAGGATCTCGGGCCGTGGCTGCCCTGGACAATGGACGAGGCGCGCCGGGCAGAGTTTCGCGCGTGAGCGCGGCACCGACATGCCGCTATGCGGGGCGCGACTTCACCGAAGACGAGATTGCGCTGATCCGGGATCTGATTGCCGGCGATCCGAAGCTGACCCGGGCTCACCTGTCGCGGGCATTCTGCCGCCGGGTCGGCTGGGTCAAACCCGACGGCGGGTTGCGGGACATGATGGCGCGTTGCGCGCTGCTGGCGATGCATCGCGACGGGCTGATCGTCCTGCCGCCACCACGACACCCGCGCCGTGCGCCCGGACCGGTCGTCTTCGGGCCCGAGACCGAACCACCGCCATCGCCGCCGCCCGCGACCCTCGAGGCGGTGCGGCCGCTCAGCCTCGTCCCCGTCCTCGACCGGACCAGCCACAACGCCGTGTTGTGGAAGCAGTTCATCGCGCGCTACCATTATCTCGGCTACAAGCCGATGGCCGGCGCCCAGATGCGCTATACCGTGGTCGACCGCCACGGCGCCCCGCTCGCCATGATCGGCATGGCAGCAGCAGCCTGGAAGACCGCGCCGCGCGACCGCGCCATCGGATGGAACCCGGAAACCCGGGCGCGTAATCTCCATCTCGTGGTCAATCAGTCCCGCCTGCTTCTACTGCCCTGGATCGTCATCCCGAACCTCGGGTCCCACATCCTGTCGCTGCTGCGCCGACAACTGCCCGGCGACTGGACGCAGCGCTATAATGTCGAGCCCGTCCTGATGGAAACATTCGTCGAAAAGCCGCGCTTTGCCGGCACCGTCTACAAGGCCGCCAACTGGACCCATATAGGCACCACCAGGGGACGCGGCCGTTACGACAGAAAAAACGAATGCGCCCTCGTCAAAAAGGACATCTGGGTGCAGACGCTCCGCAGAGACTGGAAGCGCAGACTCAACGATTGACAGAAATCATCACCTGCGGAACGAACGCTTACACTTGGCCTAGCGGACGAAGACGAAGGTCGACTCGTCCGACGAGTTGGGCCGGAAACGGTAACCCTCGTCGTTGAACGCCTTGAGGTCCTCGATCCTTTCGATCCGGTTCCGGACGATGAAACGCGCGATCATCCCGCGCGCCACCTTGGCCGTGAAGCCGAGCATCCTCGCAACGCCGTCCCTTTCCTCCTTGAAGACCGGCGTGACGATGCGCGCCTTCAACTGATCGGGCCTGATCGCGGAGAAGTATTCCTTCGACGCGGCATTGACGAGAACGGACGCTGCCTGGCCCTTGAGATCGCGGTTGAGGGCCCGGGTGATCCTGTCGCCCCAGAAGTCATAGAGCCTGTGGCCGCGGGGCGTGGAAAGGCGGGTTCCCATTTCCAGTCGGTAGGGCTGGATGAGATCGAGGGGACGCAGCAGTCCATAGAGTCCCGAAAGGATGCGCAGATGCCCCTGGGCATAGTCCAGGTCACCGGCGGAAAGACTCGAGGCGTCGAGCCCCCGGTAGGTGTCGCCTGCAAACGCCAGCACGGCCTGCTTGGCACTGTTTGGCGCGTGATTGAGGCGGAACGCGCGGAAGCGGTCGCGATTGAGATCGGCGAGCTTCTCGGAGATATCCATCAGTCCGGCAAGGTCGAGGGAACTCAGTTTCCGCGTGGTCTTCATCAGTTCGCGGGTCTGCGCCATCAGCACCGGCTTGCTGTGGGTAATTCCCGGATCCGGGGCATCGAAATTGAGGGCCTTGGCAGGCGATACGACAACGAGCATCCTTTTCCTCCCTTCAACCGACTCCTGTTTAGTCCGACACGCCCCCGACAGCAAATCGCCGTCAGCGACCTTTCCACACGGGCTGGCGCTTCTCCACGAAGGCACGCGCGCCTTCCCTGGCGTCCCCGGACTCGTGAACACGGGATATCATGGTGAACCGCCCCTGCTTCTCGAGTCGGTCCGCCTCCTCGGGAGAAAGATCACCCGCCACGTTGACCATCTGCTTTTCGGCCCGAACAGAAAGCGGCGCGGCAGCGGCGATCAGTCCGGCGATCTCCCTGGAGGCGTCCATCACCTTCCCTGCAGGAACAAGCCTGCTCAGCAGGCGAAGCTCATAGGCTTCTCTGGCATCCATGCGCCGGCCCGTGAACAGCATCTCCAGGGCGACGCTGCGGGGCAGCCTCGACAGCAGGCGCGGGACGCTCGGCGGAGCGGTCGTCAGTCCCACGTTGACCTCCGAGAGGAAGAAGACGGCGTTTTCCGAAGCCACCAGGATGTCGCCGGCAAGGGCGAGTTCGAAGCCGCCGGCAACGCAGTAGCCGTTTATCGCCATGATGACGGGCTTCTCGAGTTCGAAGTTGCGCGAGAGCCCGCCGAAACCCCAGCGTCCGTAATTCCGGTCGGGTTCGTCCTCGGCACCCTCATTGAGATCCCAGCCCGTACAGAAGAAACGGTCGCCCGCACCGGTCAGAATCGCGACGCGAAGGTCCGGATCCTCGTGAAACCGTTCGAAAGCATCGTTCATTTCCCTGCTGGTAGCAGCACCGATGGCGTTGGCCTTCGGATTGTCGAGGGTGATCTCGAAGATGTGACCGTCGACTTTCGTGTGCACTCTCTTCGGCATGGTTTCGCTCCGCGGACTTCCCGGAGAAACTAGCCGGACTTTGGTGTTCATGACAGGCCGTGTTTCTGGATCTGCGCCTCGCGCCATAACACGTAAAGACCGCTTGCCACCAGGATCGACGCGCCGATGCCCACGGTCCAGTCAGGCAGATCGCCCCAGAACGCATAGCCAAGCAGAATGGCCCAGATCATCGCCGAGTAGTCAAACGGTGCCAGAACCTGTGGCGGCGCCAGGGCGCAGGCACGGACAGCGGTCAACTGGGCAACCATGACGATTGCGCCGCATCCCGCCATGATGGCAAGCGCATCGAGCGAGGGAACGATCCACTCGAAGGGCGCGAAAACGGGCATGGCAAGGATGTAGATGGCGTTGAGCAGGAAGACCGTGGTTGTCGCCTCCTCGGTTCTGCTCACCATCCGCGTGACGATGATGGCAAGGGCATAGGCCAGTGCCGAAAGCAGGGCCCACAACGCGGCCATCTGAAAGATGCCGGTCGAGGGATTGACGATCACGAGCACACCGCAAAGGCCGATGCCGACGGCGGTCCAGCGTCTCCGTCCAACCCTTTCACCGAGCAGCGGCACGCTCAGGGCCGTCATCAGCAGAGGCGATGCAAAGGAGACGGCGATGGTATCGGGAAGCGATAAGTGGCGGACCGCTTCGATGAGGGAACTCAGAGCCGTGAAGAAGCACAGGAACCGCAGGGCATGCATGCGAAACCGCTTGGTCCTGAACGGGGCGCCGAGACCCGGGCCGCGCAGCAGAAGGATCGATATGCCCGCGACCACGACGACCGAGCGGACAAAAAGGATCTGGGAGAAATGATAGTCCTCGGCGAGCCACTTCAGGGCCGCCGTTTGCACCGTGAAGAGGAAGGCCGCGAACACCCACATGCCGATCGCGGTGACAGGGGCGTTCCGATAACCGCCGGAGAACTGTTCGGCCTTGCTCATCAGGCACGGAACCCGAGTTGCTGGGGAACGGCTTCGCCTCTGCGCGATGACTCCATGGCTCGCCCGCAACCTGCCAGAAACCGAGAATAGGGTGGATGACACCGGCGCGCCAGATGGCCATGCCCCCGCCCCCAACGAGATTCCTGTATGCAAGAAAGGAACAGGCCAAGGCGCATACCGGAAACCGATCTGCGGGCGATCCTTGCAGCCATGGCCGCTCAAGGGCCAAGGCCCGGCATCATGTCGACAGAAGCAGCCCTAACGGAGCTCATGTCACGCCGTACGCTGCCGTACTGCCTCAGACATCTCGTGGCGACCACCGGCTGGCGACGGATGGCAAGAGGCAGTGGACGACCTATGGCGTTCCCGTCGGCGAAGGCGAATCAGGGTCGGTGCGAGACTTCGTCCTTTCCGAGGGTGGTGCGGAAGTCAGGAGACATCTGGCGAAACGCCTCCACGACAGAAAGCCTGTCGCGTACGACCGCCGGCTTCTCGATGACTGCCGGCCGGCAGTGTCAAAGCAAATCGGCTTGAGCCGGGAAGGAAGCTCCTGCAGCCTCAGCCGACGAACGATCCTTTCCGTTATTTCAACAGCTCACCCGAGGTGATCCGCCTGACGGTGATGATGTACATCCGCTACCCGTTGTCACTGATGCAGGTCGAAGATTGCTGTTCGAGCGCGGTATCGACATCTGCCATGAGACCATAGGGTTGTGGTGGAACTGGGTCGATCCATTGTTTGCCGCGGAGATCAGAAAGCGCCGCGTTCATGATGCCTCGTACTCCCGATGGCGCTGGCACCTGGACGAGGTGTTTGTCAGGATCAGTGGTGAGGCGCATTACCTCTGGCGTGCGGTGGACCATGAAGGCGAGGTGCTCGAGGTTCTTGCCACGAAGTTCCGGGATCGCAGGGCAGCGCTGAGGTTTCTGAAACGGGCCTATGATAACGGGCCGGCTTCGGTCTTGCGGCGGCGCGATGAAAGGGATTGGCATCCTGGAGCGTCAGGACTGTGGAAGATGGCTCGACAATCGAGCCGGGAATTCACATCAGCCGTTCCGACGACGAGAGGGCGCGATGGCCAGGTTCAGGGACATCAAGGCCCTACAGAAATTCGCTGCCGTCCACGCCTCGATCCACAACCACTACAACCACGACCGCCACCCAACCACCGCGACATATTCAAGCAGAACCGCTCGGCCGCCCTGGCCGAGTGGCGTCAACTTGCAGTCTGAGAAGCCTGGATTGTGGGTTCTTCAGTTCCTGTCCAGTTAGTCTGACAACGCCGACGACACCTATACTCGGACCGCAAGGTAGTGATAGTGTTATGTAAGCTTTGGCGAACTATCCATGTACTCGCTTTGCCGTATTGCAAGGATGTTGTGCGGGCGCGTAATGAGAAGTGCCGGTATTGTGGGAACAGGGTGCGGACCGGCCTTGGATCGCCAAACAGGAAAGACAGGTTTTTAGAGAGCGCACTGTATTTACCCGACCGTTGGCAAGCAGGCATTGGCCAAGCTGTTCGTTTCCAGCAGTTCCCACATTTCGCAAGGATGGCCACGCGGAAATATCACATGAACAATTCAAGGCGTTCTACGCATGCGATACTTGGACTGGTTGATACCAACACCATGCGCAGGTACTTCTGCGAATTCATAGGGACGTTTTCGCTCGTCTTCTTCGCTGCCGGTGCAGTGGTCGTGGATGCTCTGATGGGCGGCAGCCTGGGAGTCGTCGGCATCGGCCTGATCGGGGGCCTCATCATCACCGTAGTCATCTACGCTTTCGGACACGTTTCGGGTGCCCACGTCAATCCGACACTGTCGATCGCCGCGGCGTTGATCGGTCATCTCGACTGGCGCCTTGTTCCCGGCTACGTGTTAGCCCAACTAACGGGTTCGATATCGGCGGGAATGTGTCTGCTCTGGGTGTTCGGCGAACACGGAAAGATGGGCGCCAACCTACCCAATGAGGCAATCGGCATCACGCCCGGAACGGCATTTCTGATCGAGCTATTTCTTTCCTTCCTGCTCATGTGGGTGGTCGCCGGCGTCGGCCTGGACAAACGCGCCCATGGCCCCTTCGCCGGTGTCACTGTAGGTGCTGTGGTGGGTATTGAGGTAATGTTGATGGGCCCGATCGCAGGGGCCGCGATGAATCCCGCCCGGGCCCTCGGCCCCTATGTCGCAATGGGTGATTTCACACATTTCTGGATCTATGTCACCGGCCCGCTGATCGGCATGGCGCTTGGCGCCTATGTCTCCCGCTTCACCCATTCGTGAGACGGACGCAACGTCTCACGGTTCAGCGAGAACAGCAGGACATGAAGGCTTTCGCCACGGTGGGACGCTGCCACCATCAACCGTAAATGCGGCAATGTCGTGGTCCGCATGGGGAGTTTGCCCTGGTCGTTCGGTGACCGCCAGATGATCGGGCTCGGACACAAGATGTCAGAAACAAGGATTGCGATATCCCCGGGCTTTAACAGTCATAAATCCTGCAATATCAGCTGGCGGACTACGCATTGTTTCTCGAGTATGCGGTCAGCGGCATCAGACGGAAAATCGTAGGTACACTTCGATCACCTACCCTCCATCTGGCATGCTGGCACGGCAGGGAAAGTAATGATCTCCTCGGGCAAGGCACCGCGTACCGATGGCTGCGGAATCCAGAATTTCGCTCACCAAGAAAGGCCGTAAATTTGCAACACCGGCGATTATCCGGACAATTCAACGGTCGAGCGGTTCACGTGGCGCCGCCATTACCCTGGACGAAGCGAACCGTGGAGCGAACTCCCCATGAACTTTGCAGGGAGTCGGTTTGCCTGTTTCTGGACCAATCCTCAGCGGCCAGGACTGCGGAAATCCCCGTAACACCGGATCGATTCTGGTTATGTATTCCATAACGTATTCCGTGTTGCCGTGTTGCTTGCGACTTCTCATACTCGACTCTAATGCCTGCAGCATATCTTGGAGCTGAGGTCAGGCCGTGCCAACCGGTCCCATCCGTCCATCGCGATCGTAACGAGAGCTTGTCAAGTAATGGCGACAGAAATCGAAACTCCTGACGGAGGCGGAATCGGTTCAGTTTCATCCGTTTGGACAGCTTCTGTCGGCCGGGCTAAGGAATTGCGTACACTGGACACATGCGTGGCCAATCTGGTCGACGGCCACGGTGGACTTGCTGCGGTTACCGGACCTCAGGGAATCGGAAAATCACACTTATTGAATCAATTCGCAAAGTCTTCAGCGCTGTCTGCCGTGACGACGGTTAAGGCCGGTCCTGATCCTTCCATATCGCGGCCCTATGGTGCCTGGCGGCGTGGGCTCGGTGACCTGGTCGAACAGGGATTTTCTCCACAGTCGTACCTGACTGCGACCTACACCACGGTACTTTGGCGGCTGGTCACTGGCAATCAATCCGGTCAGGCCGCGGCGCAGACTCTTCCGGAGCTTCCGGCCGAACAGGCACGATACCGTGTTTATGACGCGGTGCGGGAGTTTCTCATTTCGGTGGCAAAAGCCAGGCCGGTCGTGATGCTGTTCGATGACTTGCACAGGGCTGATGAATCGTCATTGACGCTCCTGCGACATCTTCTCCCGTTCATTCCGTCGGTGCCGGTCCTGATCGTAATTGCCTTCGATGACGAGGACCCTAGCTGGTCGGAGATTTCCCGACTTCACGCTGCGATCCCCGATGACCTGGCTTTTGAGCACCTGGTTCTCGGCGGCCTCGAACACGATGCCGTTCGCGAGCTCCTGTCCGGAGCAAGCAAGGGCACTGCCACGGCCTGTTCCCGTGAACTCGCCGGCTTGACTAGAGGTAACCCTCTGCATGTCCAATTGTTGTGCCAATTGATTAGGGGACCCGTTAGTGAGCGGAACGCGGAATGCGCCAACCGCCTGCTCCGCGACCTGCGACTTGTCACAACGAGTGCGCGGCAAACACTTGTGCATATCGTTTCCACGCGCATGTCCGGAGAAGAGAGGAGAATTCTGGAAGCGGCAACAATGTTCCCGGCTCAGTTCTCACCCGGTGATGTCGCTTCGGTTTCCTGCATTTCAGAGACGGAAGTGAATTCGATCCTGGAACGGTGCATGGCAGAGTCACTGATTACTTCCGTGGGTTCGGGAGCCGGCCTCTATTGCTTCCGGCACAAGTTGTTCCGCCGTGTACTGCAGGAACGGATAAGCCCGGGCAGAATGGTATCGCTGATGCGAAAAGCGATCGATTGCCGGTCCGGTACCGACGATGAGGCCGTTATGACTATGTACATTGCCGACTGGAGCCGCGCCAACATACCGTTGGATGCGGCAGAAAAGGGGGTGAGACACTGCCTCTCGGCCGCGAAGGAGTCGGATTTCCTGGGGGCACCGGAACTCAAGCGCGCGAGTCTCGGGAGAGCTGTGAGCTTGCTAGACGTCGGCACTGGGCTGGACCTCGATATCCTGATCGACGACGCATTGGTCGCGGCGGAAATTGGCGCTTTTGAAGACGCGTCACGCTCGGTCAGGAAGGTACTGGACATTTTCGATGCCAGGGACGGCGGTGAAGATACCGTTCTCGACATGCTCGTATCGACCGCGACAGAATTGCATGATCGCGGCGCTGGTGAAGACATCTGGGGACCGCTCCGTGATCGGGCACTGGAAGGTCTTGGCGAAGTACGTGACTGCCGGTGGGCAAGGCTTCAGTTGCTCGAAGGCGGCGGGATGCGCCAGGTCTCCGGCCCTCCCTTGCATGCGGGGAAGTGGACCGGGCTGGATCCTGAAGCCGTCGATGTCGCCCGCTCCAAGGGTGGCGAGGCCGACTACTGCAGAACGCTGTTTGTTTATGACTGGTACGGCATCGACGACGTGAACGACCTGCTGGAGCGAGCAAGATGTTGGGAATCGAGGGCGAACTTTGCCCGGGCACTATCGGTTGCATGCGAGACGCTTATGTACCGGCACGGAGAATTCGATCGCGCCTGCCGTTTGCTTGAGGAACAATTCGAACTGCACGCGGAAAACGGATCGATTGTCGAACAGGCCAAGTCACTTGTTCGCCTGACGATGGCACAGTTGGCCGCCGGCGATCTCGAGGCCGCAATCAGGACACGGGAGCGTGCCCGCGACATGGTAAACCGACTTGGTCCCGGCTACCTGATCTATGAACATGCGGGCACGACGAAGGGCGGTGATCTCTATCCCCATATCTCGATGGAGTCCAACTTCGCCTGGTACTTCGAAGGCGATTGGCAAGCAGTCGGCGAACACTGGGTGCGGGCCATCAACTTGGTTGAACCTGGAGGCAGTCCCGTTCACATCGTGGAAGCGGCAATGGCGGCGCAGGCATTTGCGAGGCTTGATCGGTTTGAAGACGCTCGCAGGTACCTTGACGAGCTTACCGTCGTATTGCGGAAGTTGGCACCTCGCGACTGGGCCTTCAATGGCGCTGTCGGCCGGGCTTCCCACGCAATCTGGGACATGGCCGCGGTGGAATACGCGAAAGAATACCATGGCTTCGCTTCGCACCTCATCTCAAATGGCGTCGGAAATTGGACAAATACGTCGCTGGAACAAACCGTGGCGCGAATGGCTGCTTTGCTCGGTCGACACGATGAAGCCGTGTTCTTCTTTGCCGCCGCGCGTTCCGGGTTGAAAGCCGAAGACCAGGATCCTCGTCGCGCGATCATTGACTTTGACGAAGCTGTGGCGATGCGACTGCTACAGGCACCGGACGGCGATCGTCGCAAGGCGCTGCTTCAGCAGTCTCTGGGTGCATTCGAACGGCATCGAATGAACGGATGGGTTCAAAGAGCGGTAGGGGAACTGCGTAATTCCTGAGAGTCGCGGAAAGAGTGTTCTCGTTACAGGCGGCTGCGGCTTCGTAATGGGCAATCTCGTCAGTCACCTCGTCCACGCCAGGCCGGGTGTGAGGATCATTGTGCTGGATATCTCGGTCGACGCTGCCCTGCTGCGAAGATTTGTCGGCGATAGCAATTGGCAGCTGCAGTTCGTCGAGGGTGACGTCCGCTCACCGGCGCTGTTGAAGTCCATCTCCCGGAAAGAGCGGATTACCCACGTCGTGCACGGAGCGACCGTCACTCACGACCGCGAATTAGAACGCACGGACCCCGGCCGATTTGTCGACGTGAACCTGGGCGGGACACTGACCATCCTCGAGTGGATGCGCACCCTGGGCGACTTGGAAAGATGCATTCATGTGAGCACCGGGGGTGTCTACGGAAATCCGTCCGCTTTGAGTCCGGTCGAATTCCAGCCAGAGACGGGCCCTTTCGATCCTCCTGAACTGTATGCCGTCTCCAAGTATGCCGCCGAGCTCGTATCCAGGCGATATGGCACCCTGTTCGGTCTGCCAGTTTGCCGAGTCCGTCTACCAGACGTCTTCGGGCCAATGGAACGACCAACCGGAGCCAGGACCAAGGCCTCCATGTCTCTTCCTTACCGCATGATGCGTTCCACAATCGAGCGCAGACCTCTACGAATCTCGAAGAGCACGCTCCGGGCGGGAGGCGACTTCCTGAGTGCCCAAGATGTCGCAATGGCGCTGGAAATTCTCCTGTTTCGCAAGGCGCTGCCCCATGACGTGTTCAACATTGCTTCCGGGAAACGCCGCAACATACCGGAGGTCTTTGACGCTTTCCGAGCTGCCGAGCCGGAATTCAGGCATCAGGTTGTGAGTTCGGATCAATCGGAAATCCATTTGAATCCGGATGAACGGTTGGCCCGGTTCAACGCTTACTCCATATCGCGCATCTCAGCGCTTGGCTGGTCTCCCCGTCCCCTGGAAATCCAGTTCCAGAACTATCGGGACTGGGTAGTTCAAGAGCCCGACGTTAGATGTCCGTGCTTGGATTGAAAAAAAACGCAGGAATATAGAGAGAAGAGTCTTGGAATACTACCCGCGCGATCTCTACGGCTACGGTGCCGTTCCGCCAGATCCCAAATGGCCCGGTAAGGCCAGAATTGCCGTACAATTCGTCCTGAATATCGAGGAAGGCGGCGAACGCAACATCCTTCATGGCGACCAGCATTCGGAATACCACTTGAGTGAGACGCCCGCTGAACCGTTGATGGGCGCTCGAAACCCGATTGTGGAGTCTTTCTACGAGTACGGCAGCCGAGCCGGCTTCTGGAGAATGATGCGTCTCTTCGAGGATCGAGGGTTGAAATTCACCGCATTCGCTGTTGGCATGGCACTCGAACGTAACACGGAGGCAGGGTTGGCGATGCTAGAGGCGGGGCACGAAATCGCCACGCACGGATATCGCTGGATCAACTACAGAGACGTGTCTGAAGAGGTTGAACGGGAACACATTCACCGCTCGATCATGGTCCACGAGAAAGTCCTAGGAGAACGACCGTTTGGTTTCTATCACGGCCGTTGCAGCATGAATTCGCGCCGGCTTTGTGTGGAAGCCGGTGGCTTTCTCTACGATTCGGATTCATATGCTGACGACCTACCGTACTGGTGCTTGGACTACGGTCGCCCCCATTTGATCGTTCCGTATACGTCCGACGTAACCGATATGAAATTCCAAACGACAACGGGTAGTTTCAGTTGCGGAAACCAGTTCTTCAACTACCTGAAGGACACGTTCGATTGGTTATATTTAGAAGGAGCGCATTCTCCCAAGATGATGTCGGTGGCAATGCACACCCGAATCCTCGGTCGGCCGGGACGCATTCAGTCCCTTGCGAGGTTTCTGGACTATGTTCTGGAGTTCGATAAAGTTTGGATTCCTCGCCGTATCGATATTGCGCGCCATTGGATTGAGCATCATCCGGCAACCGCTTAGGCGAACCGGCGAGATGCGAGGCAGCGGCTTGCCGCCATCACGCGTCTGCCACAGTCGAACTCCCCGGTGCTGCCGACAGGTTGGAAAAGTAACTGCGTATGCCGTTGAGTACGGCAATCGCCGCCCGTGTGAGTTTCACTCCGTTGGGATACGCGATCACGACAGTTTGTCTTGGAATGTCCTCTACGAGTGGCCGATAGGCAATGGCGTGACCATCGTAGCTCCGGTCGCCCACCGGTCTCGTCACTGACAAGGAAACACCAAGGCCGTGGGCGACCAGCCCACGTAAAACCTCGAGGTTGGAACAATAATAGAGCACATTGGGCTCATGACCGTATGAGCGCAAGAGACTGAGTTGAAACTCACGGCTTCCCGGCAGGTCAACGAGAATAAACGGTTCGTTCACGAGTTCTTCCAACGAAATTGCAGGCTTGGCTGCCATCGGGTGACTTTCCGGCAAGACGGCCATGGTCGAAACATGGAACAGGACCTCTTTTCTTAGGTCTTCCCAGAAGCCACTGTCATATGAAAGGCCAAGTTCGATTTGCCCGGTCAGAAGTTCGTCGTGAATTCTGTTCTGCGTCAAAAGCTCGAACTCGATCCGGACATGAGGCAACTCATTTGCAAAAGCCTTGAGAAGTGCCGGTAAATGGTAACACGCCAGCGGCTCGAAGCAGCCGAGAACCACGGTGCCACTTACGTTTTCCGGGTCACTGATCTGTGCATCCGGGAAGTCGTTGACAAGCGCAAGTATTCTTCGTGCTTCCTGCAGCGCGATCTGGCCCGCTGCCGTTGGCGATACACCCAACCCGTGATGGCGATGGAAGAACTGTTTTCGAAATACGCCTTCCAGGTGAGCGATCGCTCCCGTGATTGCAGGCTGAGACACGCGAAGTTGCCGTGCAGCCTCGGTAACGTTATTGTACTGACCGACTGCGACCAAGTATTCGAGTTGGCGTAGCGTGAACTTTTTCATGATCGTGTCCCTTGCCGTGGTGCAAGAGCCTCGTGCTTTACGCGGTTTCCTGCGTCCAGGATCGAGCTTTTCAGGCTGCCACGGGGGACTGCCTGGTGGAGACATTCTCGCTCTTTGAAGAGATCGATTCCAGTGTCATGTATCGTGCTCTCTGAACCGCCCATTCGTCGTTCTGTTCGATCAGGATGCCGCCGATCAGTCTGGTGATGGTGTCTTCGTTGGGGAGTGAGGTGGATGAGCGGGCCGTCCAGTGGAAGGACCGCCCGCCGAACACCGACGACGACGCTGGTCTGGCGCTTGATTTCGCCGTTGAGGCGTTCGAGTGGGTTGACGGAACGGAGCTTGATGCGTTGTTCCTTCAGGAGCTTCATTGAGGCTAGGACGTCGTGCTCGACCGTATCCATGAGATCGGCGAGTTTGGGCACCTTTGGCCTGAGTTGGTCGGCAACCTGCCGCCACTGGGCGGACGCGCTTCCGGCATCCTCCTGGGCGAAGGCGGAGACGACGCGCCGACCTTGCCTGCCGGCATGGACCAGAAGGTCGCGCATGAAGTGCACGCGGCATCTTTGGCAGGTGGCGCCGAGGATCCGGGTCACGGCGGTCTTGAGACCCTTGCGGTCGTCGGAGATCACCAATTATACACCGCGCAGCCCACGCCGGGCTAGGTTGCGCAGGAATTCGGTCCAGAAGGTCTCGGCCTCCGAGGTGCCGATCACCACGCCCGGGGAAACAACCCATTGTGCCGAAAACAATGGAGTCTTGTTCACGTACTTCGCAAGACAACGAATGCTTGTTGAACCTGCGATATTCCGAGATTTCCATTCCAACTTGTTTCCCGCGCAAAGATCGCCCGTCATTTGCGGTTTTCTCCAGTGCCTCGCACGACACCGGCAGGGGCTGTCAGGTGACACCCTCACGGTTATTGTGCGAACCGGGAGAGTTCCGGTTGATCCCGTCCTCAGGAAGGTCCGCGGGACAATTTCCTGAAAACTTCGGACGGCGTGACCGTTCCCAGGAACCGGCCACTTGAATCTGTGATCGCGACCGGCAGTCCGATGGAACAGAGGCGGTAGATGTTAATCAGGTGGCTCCCGGACGGGGCGGAAGGAAATTCCATACTCATTTCCTGCCCTAGCAGAGCATCCTTCGACACCTCCTTAAGTTTGGCCCGCGCCACCAGGCCAATTGGCCGATCGTCGGCATCAAGCACGTAAACATGCGTTTCGCGGCCACTCGGGACTCTGGAATCGGCGGCACCAACGGTTTCATCTTGCAGGAACGTCTGGGGGTGATCCATTACCTGATCTGCGGTTAGCACACGTCCGCGGTCCACATCGCGGGTAAACGCCGAAACGTAGTCGTCGGCGGGTTCGGAAACGATCCCTTCCGGCGTGGCCACCTGAACGAATCGCCCTTCTTTCATGATCGCGATTCGATCGCCAAGGTTCAGTGCCTCGTGCAGGTCATGGGTGATGAAAATTATCGTTTTGTTGACCTTTTTTTGCAGTTCCAGCAATTCGTCCTGCATTTCCCTGCGTATCAGCGGATCGAGCGCACTGAACGCTTCATCCATCAACAGGATCTCCGGGTCAACCGCTAGGCTCCGGGCCAGACCTACGCGCTGCTGCATGCCACCGCTGAGATTGTCCGGGTACTTGTCCGCCCAGGCCTTCAGTCCAACCTGGTCCAGCACGCTCAGCGCCCGCTCACGACGTTCGGGCCGCCTCATTCCCCGGATCTTCAGGCCGAATTCTACGTTCTCGACGACCTTCTTGTGGGGAAAGAGCGCAAAATGCTGGAAAACCATCGCAATCTTGGTCAACCGCAGTTGCCTCATGCGCTCCGCATCTGCATGGATAATGTCTTCCTCGTCAATGAACACCCTGCCCGAAGTCGGTTCCACAAGCCGATTCAGACAGCGGATAAGAGTCGATTTCCCGGAACCCGACAAACCCATGACGACAAAAATCTCGCCGGGATTGACCTCGAATGATACGTCTGAAATCGCAACGATATTGCCGGTAGCTTTGAGGACCTGATCCTGACTTCGGCCATTCCTGATTTCTTCCATGGCCAGGTCCGGATCGTCGCCGAACACCTTGAAGAGATTCCGGACCTTGAGTTTCTGGTTTTCAACCATCTCCAGTCCTGCTTCTTGCGCCGGGGGAAGATTGTTCGGCGACGGCGGTCATCACGGACTCGAACACACGTTCTTTGGGTTTGTTTCTCGTGGTCCGGTATCCAATGCGGTGACACCGGCTTCCTTGGGGTGTAAACGGTACCAGTGATTTGCAATTTCCGTGCGCTGGCAGACCCACACGTGCCGGTGCCCCAGGACATGGTCCACAAAACGAGCTAGGCCGGCTATTCGCCCCGGATGACCAATGAGTCGGCAGTGCAGCGAAACTGTCATCATCCGAGGTCTCTCCGCTCCCTCCGCGTAGAGCCAATCGAAGCTGTCCCGAAGGTAGACAAAGAATTGATCGGCAGTCTCGAGTCCCGAGCCGCGCGCCAACCTACTGTCGTTCGTATCGAAGCTGTGAGGAACAACCAGATGGGATCGCCCGTCGACATCGACCCAATAGGGTAACTCGTCATTGTAGTCGTCACTGTCAAACAGAAATCCCCCGTGTTCAACGATTAGGCGGCGCGTATTCAAACTCGGTCGACCGGTATACCAACCAAGCGGACGTTTACCTGTTAGCCGATTGATGACCTGGACCGTCCGGGAGATGTGTTTCCGTTCTACCTCCGGATGCATGGTCCGGTAGTCAATCCAGCGCCAGCCGTGACAAACGGTATCGCATCCGGCAGCGGCGATTCTCTCGGCGACAGAGGGGTTCAACTCAAGGGCGCGCCCGACAATGTACATTGTCGGCGCGATACCCCGTATCGCAAACACATCCAGGATACGCCAGATCCCGATCCTGGATCCGTACTCGTAAAGGGATTCAATGTTGCGGTCTCGCAGACCGCGCAACGGCGCCGATGGTGGCACTTCCGAGAGCAGGGATTCCGCGTGATGATCGCCTTCCAGAACACCGTACTCTGCCCCCTCTTCGTAGTTCACGACAAAGTTAACCGCAACGTATGCCCGGTTTGGCCATTTCGGATCCGGTGGCGAAGGCCCGTAACCTGCAAAGTCGCGCTCTGGAACGTAGCTCACCGGTGCAGTCCTTTTCCTCTTCCAAAGTGGTGCTTGGCATCCTGTAACCTGCCTCCGGGCCTCGTCCAACGCAGAAACTGCGTCAATCCGCGCGACAGGTGACGGACCGCGACTTTCACGCTGCCATCCATCCGCCATCGACCAAGAGATTTATTCCGGTAACGAATGTCGCCTGGTCGCTTGCCAGGTATAGAACCGCGTTCGCGACATCTGCCGGTTTCCCGAAGCGTGGCAACGGTGTGCGTCGCCGCGCATAATCAAGTTTTTCAGGATCGACCGCAGCTCCGGGCTTTCCCGTCAGGATCTTTCCGGGGGCCACTGCGTTGCAAATGATCAGGTCGCGTGCGTAGTCGGCAGCAATCTGACGGGTCATGTAGACCCCTCCAGCCTTGCTGACGCCATACGCGAAATCACGAGGCGCCGAGATCATGCCGTGTTGGGAAGTAATATTCACGATTCTTCCGCGCACCCCGTCCCGCGGTTCTTGATCCAACATCACCTGGATGGCCCGCTTGCAACCGAGAAACATGCCCGTGAGATTTACATCAATGACTCTCCTCCATTCGCTTTCGCTGGTTTCCAGAAGCGGCTTGCTGACATACGTAGCGGCATTGTTTACCATGATGTCGAGCGAGCCGTAGCGAACGACGGTTTCGGATACGATCTTCTCAATATCCTTCCATTCGGACACGTCGACACGTTCAAAGAATGCCTCTCCTCCTGACTCGTGAATGAGCCTGAGAGTTGTTTCGCCACCTTCGATAGGCTGTTCCGTAATGTCCGCGAGGGCGACCCTGGCTCCGGCCTGCACCAGTCGAAGGGCAATGGCACGACCGATACCGGAGCTTGCCCCGGTAACGACAGCCGCGCGTCCCTCCAACACCGTCATACGTCGCCTCTCAGCAGGCAATCCAGCGAGCCTACAATCACCTTTGCACGCCTAGAGCACAATTATCTGGTCTGTATCATAAGTGAGGCGCACCCCGCCCCGGTCTGTCACCAGTATATTGTCGGTCATGCCAAGAAATGACAATCTTCTGGCTTCGGCCGGATCGGTGATGACAACCGCCGGGTGGAACGACAACACCTCTCCCGCTTTCAGTTCCCTGTCGTTGCCCGGAAACCACATGCCTTCGATCGCATCAGTGCCGATTCCATGTATGCTGTAGAGGGAATCATTGTAGTTGTATCCCGACTTCTCAAGAATTCGACCCACCGTGTCCATCACGTCGCGGCCGCTCGACCCGGGATGCATCTTCCTCAAACCCTCTGCCCAAAATTCCTCGGTCATTTCCCAAAATCGTTTGGCATCGTCTGGCGGCGGGCCAAAACTGTAGCAGCGGCGCAACTCCAACCAGTAACCCGTCGGACCCGGCGTCTCAATCCACACCATGACGAGGCCATCACCGTCAATCTTCTTTGGCGAACCATAGCTCACTGCTTCAAATGGTGTGCAGGCCATTGCGGCCTTCACGTCCTTGCAGCCATGAAGCTTTGCAATCCGCGATGCGGCGCCGATGATATCGACTTCCTGGGTGCCCGGTCGTATCTCCGCTTCCAGCGCACCAAACATCTTCCGAAACACCGCAGACGTATTTTGGAGGTTCTTGAGTTCCTCCTCGCTCTTGACCCGCCGCACCGTATCAAAGAGGTCGGTTGCATCATGAATCTGCACCTCTGGCACGGTGGATTCGATTTCGCGCAGGTGTACGTTGGCGATCGCGTCGCCGAGGCCGACAATACCGACATTGGCGGAAGCCAACCCGTGTTCAATCAGTACCCGGCCGATTTCCACGCCCAGCTTTGCGGACATGCGAAAGTCCTCGACCCAGTCCGTGCGCACCGCCTGGCCCAGACCTACCACGGGCGTCCCAACAAATATCGGCGGGCCGGACATGGTGAGAACGACAAAGCAGTCGGATGAGAATTGAAAGATGTCGGATAGGTAGAACACTCTCCCGCGGAACCTGAGGTCACTGCGTCCGCTGATCACAAGGGCTCCCATCCCCTGGTCACCCATCGCCGCCCGTACTGCCGAAAGCCGGCGCGACCGTTCCGCTGGGGTGGTCAGGCCGTACTTACCTATGCCAGGGTCGTGTCGGCTAGAAAATGTCGAGGACACAGTCATGAGGCACCTCCTTGCTCGTGTGTTCTAAACCTGTCTTCCGGACATCGCCTGCGTTATCCTGTCGAGGCTAATTGCAATCAGTACAATGGCAATGCCCGCAATGCCCGCAAGGCCGACATCCAGGCGATTGATGCCTTGGTACACGGTCAATCCAAGGCCACCCGCGCCGATCAGCGCCGCGATGACGACCATGCTCAGCGACAACATCAGGCACTGGTTCAGCCCGGCCATGATCGTCGGCATCGCGAGCGGAAACTGCACCTCGCGAAGCAGCTGCCACCGTGTGCAGCCGAAGGCGTTCCCTGCCTCAACCAGTTCCGAAGAAACCTGGCGAATACCCAGATTGGTAAGCCGGATTACCGGTGCAAGCGAGACCACGATGGTCGCGATCACCGCCGGCACGTTTCCGATACCGAACAACATCACGATCGGAACAAGATAGACGAATGTCGGTGTGGTCTGCATTGCGTCGAGTATCGGGCGGACAATGCCCGCAACCCGGTTGCTGCGCGACATCAGGACGCCGATGGGCACACCCACCAAAACGCAAAATACGACGGAAGTTAGTACCATGGCGACGCTGGTCATCGAGACCTCCCAGAGGCCCAGGAACCCGATGAAAAGGAAACTGAATGCCGTGAAACCCGCTACCCGACTTCCCGCTATCCGCCAAGCAAGAAATGACGTTGCCAGAAGAAATACCCAGACCGGTGTTGCTTGCAGGAATGCTTCAAAACCATCCAGCGTCTTTGCAACGGGCCAGCGGATGGTGAGAAACACGGGGCGCATGTTCAGGATCAACCAGTCGACGCCAGACTGAATCCAATCGTCGAGCGGCAACTTGTAAGCTTCGAAAAGAATGTCAATGTCTGGCAAGGCTGTGGCGCTCCATGTTTCTCACTGCAAGATCTTCAGCGCTGCTCGGCCATAAATGTGCAGGCTGTTCAGCTAGGACAGCAGCAGTTGTTCGTACGGATATCTGGAAAGTGGCAGGCAGCCGTCTTCAGTGACGAGCACCTGTTCTTCCAGTTTGACTCCTTCCTGTCCCCCGGCGGAACCGATATAGCTCTCGATACAAAGCGTCATGTTCTCCCGGATTTCACCGTCATAACCGATCCTGTCCCAGTCGCAGGGATGGGCAATGGTTGGATATTCATCGCCCATGCCGACACCGTGTATTATCATGGGATAGCGATTGGCAACGAATTCTTCCGGGATCTCCCAGCTTTTCTCGGCCAGTTCTCGGAAACTGACCCCAGGGCGAATCAGTTCCATGTTGTGGTTGATCTGCTCAAGTGCGAACCGGTATAGGCGCTTCTGCTCACCGGTTGGTCGCCCGGGACCGCAAAAGAATGTTCGCGAGACATCCGCGCAGTATCCGTAAGGGCCAATCATGTCGGTGTCGAATGCAACAAGTTCGCCCGGCCGGATCAGCTTGTCGTTGCATTCCTGGAACCAGGGATTCGTTCGTTCACCGGACGTGAGCAGGCGTGTTTCGATCCATTCTCCGCCGCGCGCTATATTTACCTTGTGAAGAATGGACCAAAGTTCGTTCTCACTTATCCCGGGCCTCAGGGCGCTATGCATCGCGGACATCCCGGCCTCCGAGACGGCCAGGGCCAACTTCATGCAGGCGACATCGGACGGGGTTTTCACCGCTCGCGCAAATTCGAGAATACTGTGTCCGTGCACGACCTCGACCCCGGCTTGTTGAAGAGCGATCATCCCGACCGGGTCAATGCGGTCTACGGCGAGCATCTTCTCCCTACCGTAACGATGCATGACATTGGTGGCGATGTCACACGCCCAGGCTTGGGCCCGTTCCTCGACCCTGGGACCGGCGGCAAAGCACGTAAAGGCAATCGCATCGCGAACCGCCTCAAGTGTCTTCAATTCGAGCAACTCGGGTCTGTCCGAGCGGTAGTGCAGTATGGTCAAGCCATCAGCCGGCACGAACAGATAGCTGGACGGCGTATGGCTCTGGAATATCTGCTCATTCGCAAACCCGGATGTGTATCGGATGTTCATCGGGTCGAAGAGCAACAGTGCGCCAATGCCTTTCTTTGCCATTTGCTGTTGAACCCGGCCAAGATGCTCCAAATATATTTCTGTCCCGGGTCCCGGTCGCCTCGACTGGTGAAATTTCATGTAGGGAGCACCCCCAAAATCTTTGCCAATCTCACGCGCTCCCGATGATAACGATGGCGTGAATTTCGCACCGCACCGTCCAGGTTCAGAGTTCTGTCCTTAAACGGTGCGGTGCGTCACGGCCGGAATCTGAACAGGGATCATCCGCCTTTTCCCATGAATGCCGGTCCTTGCATCGGCAGATTGGCTATTGTGCTGCCATCCGCGCCGCTTCCAGCCAGCTGTCGAATGTCGCTTGATTCGCGGCTATCCACTCGTCGGCATGGCGCATGACGTCAGTCTCATCGTCTTCGCCCTGTCTCATTAATAGATTTTGCGCATTGAGGGCGCCAATCGGAATCTCGACCTGTTCAAGAAAGGCTTTCGCTGCCGGGTTCTCACTCATGAATTCTGCATTCGCAACGATATAGATATCGTTCAGGGGAAAGCCAGTCATGGACTCACCACAGGCACCCTCCATTTCGCAATACTTGGGATCCACATCCAGCCAAACCGTTTCTTGCCCGGGCCGCAGCTCGCCAAGCAGCCAGTGTGGCGTCCATGTATAGAAGAAAATGGATTCGCTGAGCCGGAATCTTGCGATCGTATCTGCCATCATAGCAGTATATTCACCCTGATTGTGGTCAACGGTGTCGCGCAGGCCAACTGTGTCAAGAATGTGATTGGTCACACGCTCTGCGCCCCAGCCTGGATTCGTGCAGCAGAGATCGGCTTTTCCATTGCCGTTGGAATCGAACAGTGCGGCGATTTCCGGGTCCCTGAATTGCTCGATGTTAGAAATGCCGTGTGCATCAGCGGTCTTCTTATCGATCAGGAAACCCTGCGCAGCGCCTGCGACCGCCGGCCCAATACGGATCGTCACATCCTTGATCGGATCATAGAACGGATCGTGCATCGGCACCCAATGATCGAACGAGTAGGTGCAGTCCCCAGCCGCGGTTGCCTGATGCGCAGCCGGCACCGTTAGTGTCCTTGGCAAATCGATGGCGTAACCCAGTTGCTCAAGGCCGCGGAGCAGAATCATCTCCCGAAACAGGCCTTCAATGGACATCGAGGTGCAGGCAACAATCTGTCTGCCTTCCCCTGGTCCCTCGGCGGCATGGACAGTTGCAGGCAAAGCAGCCAACAAAACGATCGCGGCGAGCATGTTGCGCGACGTGACCATTGTTTTCTTCAAGGCGTCGAGCCCAGAGCCAGTCATTTTCGGCAAAGCTACATTAGACATCTTGCGTTCTCCCAGTTTGAATTCCCTTTGTTTCCTGCCAGCTTGCGGGGTGTTTGTGACACTTGTCCGGACGCAAGGTCGAAACGGCGAATGTCGAACGGTACGTCTTGGCAGTCTTGAGGCCGATCCAGCAGCACCTTAAGGACTGCGTGTGACTGACGTCTACTTTCTATCGCGGACAAGCGCCATTGTGGACCTCGGCACGGGCACGAAACGTCCTCGACCAGCTAAACAAGTCGACAACAATATGGAATCCGCTCCCTTGATGTGGTCCGCTCCATGCGGAACCAACAAAATGACTGTGCATCGCGCGTCACTATGCGGCAAATCGAAACTCGTTATTCTGGTCATAAGTTAAGTTGATTCCCGGGAAATCGGGGTTGGCGGGCAACGTCCTTGCTGCAACTTTCGAGACTCAAAACGACGATTCGTCGCCCGCTGTTTACGCTTCACGACCAGCGTTGCTGCAGGCCATGCAAAATCCGCTTCCGGTTGGCAGACTGTGCCTTTACCGGGCGGGAGTCAAACCCGCTGGGACGCGGTGAATGGTTTCAGATCCTGTCATCGCCCTTTCCAGGACTTGGCCTGGCGCTAGGACTGTGGTGCGGCGTAGAATATTGACCCCCTCTCGGGGGTAGTCTGCGTCCAAAAATGCCCTCCTGACTGGAGTGCGCCCTTTTGACCGGACAGGTCAACTCACTTTTTTTGACCCATCCGGGGCGTTGATCTCCTCAAACCTGTTCGGGTTCAGATATCCGAGCGCCGCATGCAGGTGGGTGGCGTTGTAGATGTTTTCCAAGAAGTATGGCAAGTCGGCAGCGATGACCTGGGTCCTAGAAAGTGATCCGCCCAGATTTTTGGAATCCAGTTCAATTCGAGCTCTTGAAGGAGAACAGAATGAGCCGGAAAACATATGAACCCGAACAGATCATTGGCATGCTCAGGGAATTCGAGGCCAGACGTTCGGAGAGATTTACCGCAGTCTTGGTGTGTCGGAACAGAGTTACTCTCGCCGGTGCCGTGAGTACGGCGGCATGGAGGTTCGCCAGGCGTATTGGCTGAAGGAGCTCTTGTAAGGGGAATGCCCGGCTCCAGAATGTGGTCTCCGACCGGACGCTGGACAAACTGATCCTGACCGAGGCGCTGTCGGGAAAGTACTGAGCCCTTCGCGCCACCGGCAATGTGTCGATCATGTGGTCGAGGAACTGCAGGTCTCCGAGCGCCGTGCCTGCGCGGTGCTCGGCCAGCACCCGGACCGCCACCGGCGACAGCGGCACCGCGCGCGGATCCGTCTTGCTGTCGGCAAGACTGAGCTCGCGTGCTTCCAGGTCCACGTTTTCCCAATGCAGGGACAGGATCTTGCTCTTGCGGAAGCCAGATCGCCGCCACTGCATAGACCGGCACCCGACTGTCCGTTTCGGCCCGATCGCGCATCGCCCCGGGGCGGCGGAACTCCGTGTCGGTTAGGAACCGCTCGCGCAGCCGCTCCGGATGCTGGCCGGTGCCCCGGCAGGAGTTCGTGTCGACCGGGACCATTCCCCAGGACGCCGCTGTCCCGTACATGCGCGAGAGCAGCGCCACCGCCCGGTTTGCCGCGTGGGGGCCGTCGCTCAGTCGGGCATGAAACACCGGCGGAAGGATGTATTCCTCCGGGCCTTCGAGCGTTCCGCGGCGCGCTATGCCCCCGTCAAGGAATGTCCCGGACGATCCCGACACGTTCCGGTTCAGACACCGGGAAGGTCTGAGCGACGGTAAGACGAGGAAAGAGGTGTTCGAACATTCGAGACCGGGCCGGGCAAAGTGTCGGGGCCGATAACCGGAATCCTGGGCCTGCACGAAGGCTACGTCCGGAATTTCAGGCCTGGGAGCCCGTCTGGTCGGACCCGCAATGACCTCGGGCACCACCGCACACCTTTACGGCTGGTCAGTCGCCGGCGAGGAGAACGATGGACCGGTCAGGCCAGTTCAGCCAGACCTTCCTGTCACGGTATTTCTGCGCGTGGCGGTCGAGTTCCTGGTTGGGGACCGAGACCACGAGGGGCCTCTCCAGGCCGTCGACGTTCACGTAGTAGTGGCTCCTGTCTCCCAGGTATGCCGTGGTGTCGATGATGCCCTCGACGGCATTTCCGCAGGCAGGCTTCTCATCACTGATGGAGATCTTTTCCGGACGAATGGCTGCAACGCACCTCTGGCCGGCCGTGAACGTGGAGGATCTTCTCACGGCCTCGAGAATTCCTGCCGGTCCGGCGTCGATCCTGATTCTTTCGTCACCGGCTTCGATCACACGGGCCTTGAGGAAATTCATGGTACCGATGAATTCCGCGACGTCCCGGTTCTGAGGGGCCTCGTAAAGGCGCGCAGGCGAATCGATCTGGAGGTAGCGTCCCATCGACATGACGGCAACGCGGTCGGACATGGTCAGGGCTTCCTCCTGATCGTGGGTGACGAAGACGAAGGTGATCCCCACCGAACGCTGCAGGTCCCTCAGTTCCAGCTGCATGCTCTCCCGCAGCTTCTTGTCGAGTGCCCCCAGGGGCTCGTCCAACAAAAGAACCTTCGGCCGCCGAATGAGCGCACGTGCAAGGGCGACGCGCTGGCGTTCGCCTCCGGAGAGTTCGTGGGACGCACGATCCTGGTAGCCGGGCAGCTTGATGAGTTCGAGCATCTCCTCGACGCGCGCGTTGACCTGGACACGGGAGAGCTTCTCCTGCTGCAGGCCGTAGCCGATGTTCCGCCTGACCGTCAGATGCGGGAAAATGGCATAGTTCTGGAAGACGATGTTGACGGGCCGGTGATTGGGCGCCACCGACGACATGGCCTGCCCGTCGATGTAGATCTCTCCGGATGTCGGAAACTCGAACCCGGCGAGTATGCGGAGCAGGGTGGTCTTACCGCACCCCGAAGGCCCCAGCAGCGAGAAGAACTCGCCCCGGGCAATGTCGATGCTGACCCGGTCGACGGCACGGACCCTGCCGAAATGCTTGCTCACGTCCTGTATCGAAATGAACGCGCTGTCTTCCATCAGGTCAGAACTCCATGAGCAGAATTCGGCGGCCGGCGGCACGAATGGGCTTGCCAGTCTTGCGGGACACGAAGGGTACCGCCGTAGAAAATTGCGAATATCCGTTGTTGATGATGTGCCATCGTCAGTCCCTCGCGCGCGCGCTCATCACGTGCCTGTCTCCCGAGCGCCTCAGGAACTCGGCGGTAACGATCAACACGATGGACACCATGAAGATCATGGCACCGAGTGCCAGAACACTGGGCAACGTCTCCGGGAAGCGGACCTGTGTCCAGATGAACACGGGCAGGGTGACCTTGTTGCCTCCAAGGAAGAAGGCGAACAGGAATTCGTCGAACGACGCCGTGAAGGTGAGCAGCAGAGACGCGCAGATTGCCGGCAGGATAAGCGGGAAGGTGATGCGCCAGAAGGTCATGAATCCGCCCATGCCGAGATCGAGGGACGCTTCCTCGATGTTTTTGCTGAAACCTTCAAGACGCGCCATCACCACAAGGGTCGCGAAAGGAACAGTGGTCACGACATGCGCGATTCCGACCGCCCACAGCGACAGGGGCATGCCCACCGCAAGCGCCAGAACGAGAAGGCCGACGGCAAGGATGATGCCCGGCATCACCATGGGGATGAGAATGAAGCCGATGGCAACGCTCCTTCCCGGTATCCTGTAGCGGGTGAGGGCCTTGGCCGCGAAGGTCGCAAGGGTGGTCGTCACGATGGCAACCGGAACGGCCACCTTGAAACTGTTGACGAGTGCTTCCTGAAGGCCCGTATGATCAGCGAGCGCAGCGTACCACTTGAACGTGAAGTCCTTGAGCGGCAGCACCATCTGTATGCTGTCGTTGAAGGAGAAGATCGGCAGCAGCGCCGAGGGGATGTAGAGAAACATCAGGTAGATCACGACATAGACAAGCAGCCAGTTGAAATTGCTTCGCCTGTGCGCAGGGGGTTGATGGCTCGCCGTGGTGACTTCCATGTCCTTCGCGCCGACGGTTCCCAGCCGGGCAAACCAGATGAAAGTGCAGACGATGGCGGTGATCGTGATCATCATGATGATCGTCAGCGCCGCTCCCAGAGGCCAGTTGTTGGCTGCACCGAACTGGGCAGCGACGATCTGGCCGATCATAATACCCTTGGGGCCTCCGACCATGATGGGCGTGATGTAGTCGCCGACGGTGGGTATGAATTCGATGACCGCTGCTGCAATGACGCCCGGCATGGAGAGCGGCAGGGTGATCCGGAAAAAGCGCTTGACGGGACCGTCTCCCAGATCGGCTGCTGCTTCCAGGAGCGAACGGTCGATCTTCTGCAGCGAGACATAGATCGGGAGGATTGCGAAAGCCGCCCATGCGTGGGCAAGGGTCAACACGACGGCGAACCTGCTGTAGAGCAGGTATTCCAGCGGCTCCTCGATGAATCCCAGTCCCTCGAGTGTGCCGTTGATCACGCCGTTGTTGCCCAGCATGATTTTCCAGGCCAGGACCCTGAGCAGATAGCTCGTCACGAACGGGATGTTGATCAGAATGAGCCATGTCATCTTGTTCTTGGTCACCCGGAAGGCGAGGAAATAGGCGACCGGATAGGCCAGAGCGATGGTGAGGACTGTCACTGTCGCGGACATCCTGACCGAACGAAGGAGCAGCTTGCCGTAGATCCACTTGTCGAAGAACGTTTCGTAATTCTTCAGTGTGAATGCCTGGTCGATATGGACGTAGGTCTGCGACCAGAAGCTGTAGGTGATCAGCGTAAAGATCGGCAACGCCAGCAGACAGAACATGGTGAGAATTGTCGGTGACAGGAGCGTATAGCCGCGCAGCCACTCGAAGCGCAGGTAGCTGGCCTTCGTCCAGGAGACCCAGTGCCAAGCTTGCCTGCTGCCTGTCGCCACAGCGTGATTCCCGCGGCTCTCCATCACGTCTGTCCGGGCGGCGATTCGTTTCGCCCCGATCTCGTCGGCGCCTTCAGTCCCCGTGACAATGCCTCACTTGAGGCGACGGAGTGCGAAAGCCGGTTGCCGGCTTCCAGGATCGGGACCGTGCCCATCCTACCATTCGCGCCGGGTCTGCCAGCGGTACCAGGCGAGTCGTGCACGCGCGCCAAGCCCGAGCAGGGGTATCGGCGGCAGCCGGGCGGGACCGGAAAGGGACCTGACGTCCGATATCAGATCTGACTCGGCTCCCAGGGCATACTCGGCCAGCAACCTGCCCGAGATGGTGCCACGGGCCAGCCCTACTCCGCAGTAGCCCAGCGATACGAACACACCCGGTTTCAGACGGCCGAAGTGCGATGCCCAGTCCCTCGTCATGCAGAAGACCCCGGCCCAAGTGTGTTCGAAATCAAGGCTGGCGAGCATGGGGTAGCGATCTCTCACACCTTTCCTGTGTGAAGCCAGGAGATATCGGTGCCGGTCGGCGCCAAGTCGAAAATCGCCCGTATAGAAGGTTCCGAATCGCGCCAGGATCCGGTTCGAGCGGGTGCGGCGCATGGTGGCGGTGCCGGTGATTCCCCAGTCCGGTCTGCCGCCCATGGCCGCAGCCTCGTCATCGTTGAGGGGCCGCGAAAGGCTGGCGCAGGCGATCATCGGAAACACCTGGCCCTTCAGCAGGCCGAGCCTGGTGATGAACGCGTTCGTCGTCAGCAGTATGTTGGGAGCCCTGACGGATCCTTCCGCACAGGTCACGGATACCGGGTTACCGGAATGGACGCCGAGCACCGGCGAGTCCTCGAAGACTTCGACGTTATCGGGCATGGTTTCGCCGAGACCGCGGCACATGGCCGCCGGATTCACCGTCACGGTGCGGGGCGTCAAGACCGCCGCGTGATAATGCTGTGTCCCGACAATGTTCGCGAGCGCGTCGTCCTCCAGCCACTCGAACTCTTCGCCGATGTCCTCCAGCATCCTGGTCGTGGCGCGGAGACCACCTTCCCGTGATCCGTCGACCACGGCGGTCAGATGCCCGTTCGGCGTCCACTCGCATTCGATTGCGTGTTCACGGACCCGGGTTTCCAGTTCTGCCAGGCCCGCAATGACCAGCCGCGAAACACGCAGGTTCGTCTCCCGGTCGAACATTTCGGTGAGGTGAGGCGTGTCGATGATGAATCCGGCGTTGCGGCCGGACGCCCCGTATCCGACGCGGAATTCCTCGATCAGGATGATCCGTTTCTCCGGAAGGAGTTCTCCCAGGCGGCGGGCCGCCGCAAGACCCGTCACGCCCGCGCCGATCACGATCCAGTCGGCCGCCTGGTCTCCCGCGAGGCGTTTGGCGGGTGGAGGGGGCGGCAGGATCGCGTACCAGCCGGAGGCATGGCGCAAGTCAGTCCGCGGTGGGGGCTGGTCCGGCATCGATGAAATCCTCTGGGTGTTTCGGCTGTGCGCCTTCAATCGGACGTGAAGGGCAGATGACGAAGACGGGTAGCGCCATCGCGAGGCGCGACCGCGACATAGCGCGCCATGTTGTGCATGGAGGCGTCCCCGCCCATGCCGTACTCGGCATCATAGCCGTAGAGATGACCGTCATCATTCTCCGTGCCGGTACCACCGAGATTGCCGGCAAGGAACAGAATCCGCGTCTGGGGCTGATCGGGGTCGATCCTGTTGTAGGGGTGCCAGTTCCCCATGACCCTCGTTCCGTGGCGCCTCTGCGCCGCGTCGAGATAGGCGGCGAGCGGATCGACACCGCCTGCCCGCACGATCATGTTGGGTTCTTCCCGCAGGACCTCGAACGTTTCATAGCCGCGCGTCGACGTTCTCATCATTTCGAAATCCGAAATGACGCCGTAGCGCATCGGCAGGTCCGCTATGCCGCGCTTGAATTCGTCGAAGGAATAGACCGGTATCTCGGTGCCGTCGGGAAGCCTGCCGCCGAGCACGTCACTCACCTCCTTCGGGGATATCTTCGCGGCGTACTGTCCGGTGAATCCTTCCGGACTCGAACGGCAGGTGCTGGATCGGTACACCCGCTCGAAGCGCTCCGGTGAAGCGAAGATTCCCCCTCCGTGAACCGCCACGACGACACGGTTGCCAGCGGGCGTCGTCACCACGCTTTCCTCGGAATTCGAGGTGAACCAGGTGTTCCAGATGATGCTGTCGTAGGCCGCGTGTGTCCGGGCACGAAGCAGCTGCGGCATGGATGCAACGAATCCGTCTTCTCCCGCATGTTCGAGCGCCCTCCTCAGGGCATCGGGGACATGGGTCTCGAAGACGATCTCGGCTTCCATTCTGATGTCGTCCATGTCGACGTCATCCTCGTACGCATTGTGGTGAAGAAAACGGATGGCCCGCCCCTGATGCCGTCGCACTCGGTCGAGATTCCAGGTTCACGTTCGCCCCCTCGACGGGCTCCGCCACGAGAACCCGGCATCCCCGCCGCATCCAAGCGGCAGGGATGCCGGGGCAGGGCAATCAGTCGAGACCGGCCTGTGCTTCGTGCCACATCTCGATCAGACGGGCATCCTTCTCCGGGGGTACCTCGTCGAAGAAGACTCCCTTCGAAAGGAGGGCCACGGGGTCGTCGAGGCCCTTGTCGTGCAGGACTTCCGCATCGATCAGGTCGTACGTGTTGATGTTGGCGTGTCCGTAACCGTATTCATCGAACAGCGACCGCCCTCCGACCGGGTCGAGCATGGCATTGATGTAATCATAGGCCTGCTCTTCGGATCCTTCGCCGTTGCTGCTGAGACAGAGCCCGCACATCCACGGCATCACGGGATCCACGATCACGACGGGAATTCCTTCTTCCTTCATCCTTCTGGAAGCGCTGCCGTAGATATAGGAGATGCCGACATCGCCGGCGACCCAGGCCTGTTCGAGCTGCGTGCTGTCGGTCCACACGAAGCGGGCATTGTCGAGCATCTTCCTGAAGATTTCCGGCGCCATCGCCATCTCCTCTTCGGTCGGATCCAGAGGATTGGCCCAGCCTCCGATCACGCCGGCGACCAGGGTGTTGACACCCATCTGCGACGTCAGGGAGGTCTTGCCCTTGAAGCGAGGATCGACGAAGAGATCGAAGGTCGGGTTCTCGACATCGATGACCTCCGGGTTGTAGGCGACCGTCGAGAAGCCCCAGTCCCAGGGGCAGAAGAAGTACTCGCCCTCGATGCGCACGCCCTTGACCTCCAGCAGTTCGGGGATGATCTCGGGCCAGCGGGGGATTCGGTCGGTATCGAGGGCCCTGATCAGCCCTGCATCACGGAACTTCTTGACCGAGGCCGTGCAGGGATGGACGAGATCGACCCGGAAACCGGCGCGCATCTTCTGGAACGCATCTTCCGTTTCGGAGAAGAATGTGACTTCCGGTTGTCCGCCGTACATTGTGTTGTATTCCGGATGGAAGGATTCGTACTCGTAGCCGTTCCACTCCAGGATGTTGAGATCGACTTCGGCGTTCGCCCGGCGCGGCGCGAGCGGCATGGCCGCCACACCGATGCCGACCGATGCCAGCACACCGGCCGCCTGCCGGCGGGTCAATGCTCCGTGGCGCAACTTTTCGGCAAATTCATGTGGTTTCATGTTTTCTCCTCTCTTTCACGGATGAATCACTGAAGAAGGCGTGTTCATCGACCATGTGGCAGACCCGCAACAGCTGCGCATCCGTCCGAAAAACTTCCTCCGGTATCATCACCAAAAATCGTCGGATGTCACCAATCACCCCGACCGGAATGTCGGCGCATGAAACGCGGAACCGGCCAACCAGGGTCCACGCAGCGGCACCCATCACCGCGTTTCGCGGTTGTGACGCCGCGCAGCATGTCCGTCGTTGGCCAGGGAGCAACCCATGAGAGCGACACTCCATTCTACACGGGTTGAAGCGGCTCCGGGCGACACTGCCGCGGCCTCGCTGGGGAAGGCGGATTCCGGGAGACCTGGCGAGCCACGATCGGTGAAGGGTCGATGCGTGGGAGTGCCCATCTTGCCGCCTTTCTCCGCTGTCCTAGGTTACGGAGGCTCGACGTCCAGGGTAGGGACTTCCGGGGGTTCGACTTCCTCGACGTCCGGGATCCACTTGTCTAACGTTGTCCCCGAAATGAAATCCATGGCGATGGGCCGATGACGCCGGTGACCGATACACTGCTGGACCGTATGGTCCAGGCTATTGTCGACGAAGTCGATCCCGAGCAGGTGATCCTGTTCGGTTCCCGCGCGCGCGGCGATGAGCGGGAGGTTTCGGATGTCGACTTGATCGTGCTTGAAGCCGAACCGTTCGGGCTGCAACGAAGCCGGCGCAAGGAGGTGGTGAGGCTCTACCATGCCTTGGCGCAGTTTCACGTTCCGACCGACATCCTCGTCTACTCCCATGAAGATGTGGCCTATTGGCGCGACTCCCTCAACCATGTCCTGGCGCGGGCGTTGCGAGAGGGAAAGGTGCTCTATGAGCGACGTTAAGTGCGCGCGGATGTTGTTGGACGCCGCGACGAGAGACGTCGATGCGCTTCGGGTGATGCACCGCTCGCGCGAAATTTCCGGCGAGATTTTCGGCTTTCACGTGCAGCAAGCCACCGAGAAGCTGCTCAAGGCCTGGATTGCGTTGCTGGGCGAGGTGTATCCGCTGACCCACTCTATCGAGGTCTTGCTGGATATTCTCGCCGGCCGGGGCGCCGTCGTGGAGCCTTTCGGCAATTTGGTCGACTACACACCGTACGCCGTCGAGTTCCGCTATACGGGTATCGGCCCGGATACCGAGCCGATAGATCGTGAGGGTACGCTCGCACTCGTCGTGGCGTTGCTGGATCGGGTCGCACGCGAGTTGGCAGAAATGGAAAGGCCGTGACCACGTGGCCCACGGTCAAGCTGGAGAACGTGTCGGATACCCGGGGTGGCGTGGTGTCATGGCCCGACTCGCGTCCTGGAAAATGCACAACCTTCGTGTGAGGCGATGAAACGTCTTTGGCCGCAGGGCAGGTCACGGGACTGCGCGAAGTTATCGAGAACCAACGGGTTCGGCGGTCCATGTGCCGATCCTCCAACTCACGCAAGGACGGCCGCCGCCCATCGCGGCGGATGGAGGATTGCCGATATCGAATTCACGGACGGCATCGTTCCAACCAGCCGGAGATCGTTGCGGAAAGGCGCGACCGATTAAGGACGATCACGTCCATTGAGAGTCTTCACCGGGTGGACGTTCGTCAGGCGCCGGGGCAAAATTCAGTGGCGAGGACGGACTGAATTTGCAGTGGGGCAGTCGTACCGATCCGGATGCTTTCCGGCGAACCGGAAGACGATGGCCGGACACACGTTGTGCGCGATTCTGCCAAAGTGCCCACGCGAAGCACCGATCCATGCCGATCGGTCCGGTTTCGGTGCAATTCAGACGAGTCGCTTGCCCTCGAATGCGGTGATCGGCGGAAAGGCGTCGGGATCGGTGAGGACATCGATCACGGTCGTCACCCGGTCGGTCATGGCGAAGGCCTCCTCGAGAGCCGGCGCGTAATCAGCCGGATCGTCGATGCGGACACCGCGGCAACCGGCAGCCTGGGCAACCATGGCGTGATCGACACTCGTGAAGGCCACGGCATCGGTGTGGGCGTCGTAGCGCGAAAGTTCGGCGTGTTTCTGATAGCCGAGGATCTCGTTGTTGAGCACGGTGACGACCACGTGGGTTCCGAGCCGGCGCGCGGTTTCGAGTTCCGACCAGACGTGGGCGAATCCGCCGTCGCCCACCAGGGCGAACACGGGCGAATCCGGCCTGGCGATTTTCGCACCGATCGCCATCGGCAGGCCCCAGCCAAGTCCGGCGATGCCCCGGGGCGTCAGGAACCGCTGGCCTGCCCGCCGGCTGGCAAGGTTGTTGCAGAGCCAGATCGAGGCGTAGCTCGCGTCTGCAACCAGGATGTGGTCCGCCGTGAGCGACCTGTCGAGATCGGCCATCAGCCGTTCGGGTCTCACCGGTCTCGACGGCGAAGAGGCAAGGGGTGCTGTTTCCTCGCGATGCCGGCGTCTGGCCTCGGCGATTTGTCTTTCGAGGGCGGGACGGGCAGCGGTGCGCTTGCCAAGATCGCATGAACCCAGGTGATCGAGGAGAGCTCCGAGTGTCGCACGGGCATCGCCGACGAGACGCATAGCCTCGTGGTTGCGGCCGATCTCCTGGGGATCGATGTCGATATGAATCAACGTGGTGTCCTTCGACAGCAGTTGCCACGAATCCGTTCCGTTCTGGTTGGTGCGATTGCCGACCGCAACGATGACATCCGCCCCGGTCATCATCGATGCGAGTGATCTGGTCGCCGAACCCTTTCCCATGTAGTAACCGACCACGCCCACGGTGAGCGGGTGCGACTCATCTGCTGCACCCTTTCCCATTGTCGTGGTCGCCACGGGCAGGTGGGCCTTTTCCTGGAGCTCCGCCAGGGCTTCGGCGGCATCGGAGAGATGAATACCGCCGCCGGCCCAGATGATCGGCCGTTCGGCTTCGGCGATCAGGCGCGCAGCCTCGCCGATACTGGCGGGGTCGGCGACCGGCCGGTCGAGGGGGTAAACACCAAGGGACTGGATGCGGCCGGACCGGCTGGCGTGCGGGGCTTCCATGACGTTGACCGGTGCGAGAAGAACCGCAGGTCCGGGACGTCCGCCAGCCGCCTGGCGGAACGCCATGTCGACATAGTCGTCGATCCGGCCTGTATCCTCGACCCTGCGGACCCACTTGGAACAGCCTTTGAAGAGGTCGAGATGATCCAGTTCCTGGAACGCATTGCGGTCCCGCCATAAAGGTGGCGTGTCCTGGACCAGCGCGACCACGGGAGAAGACGCGGTCAGGGCTTCGGCAAGCCCCGCAACCAACAGGGTGGCTGCCGGTCCGTTCTGCGCCGCAACCGCGCCGACCCTGTGCGAGACACGGGCGTAAGCGTCGGCCATCACCGCGCCGGCATTTTCCGTGCGGTAGGTGCACTGCCGGATCCCGAACTCCGGCGTCGAAAGAAAGAACGCCGACGGAATCGACTGGCCGAAGACCGTCTCGACGCCGTGGCGCGCGAAGGCGGCGGCAAACACCCGGGACGCCGAAAGGTTGGAGCCATCCATGATTTAGCCTCTCCCCAGAACACACGGTTTCAATAGAAAATTCGCGTACGCTTATCCACGCCGCCGGTCAGACGAGGAACGTGCCTTCGGCCACCCTGGTGGCCGCGCCGCCGACCTCAAGATGCGCGATCACATCGCCCTCGAGGCGGGCGTGAGAGACGATCGTGCTCGCCCGGCCGATCTCGATACCCTGTTCTGCCCTGACATCGACCCTGCCGTAGGCATCCGCGACCGCGATCCGGTGGCGGATCAGGTACCCGGCGAGCGCCGCATCCGTGGTGCCTGCGGCAGCCGATTCGGTCACCCCCACCGCGGGACAGAAGTCGCGGACATGGAGTGTCGATCCAGGATTTTCGACCTCCGTCGAGAAGAGTGCCACGGTCTCGATACCGTGGTCATGACAGAAGGCGACCAGACCGCGAAAGTCGGGAGTGACGTCTCGCATCGCATCGAGGTTCCTCATGGGCACGACGAGATGCACGAAATCGGCGCACGCTGTTTCCATGGGGAGGTCCGGGGCAAGGCCCGTCACCGGGATCCCGAGGAGCGCAGCGAGACGTCCCCTGTTGATGGCATCGCGACGAAAGGAGGGCGGCCTCACGGTGAGCATCACGAAAGGGCGGCCATCGTCACGCCGGGTGATGGCGACGGCGGCTTTCGACCGGGGGAGGCGTAGCTCCACTTCAATCGCATCGCGGTCCTTCCAGTCGAAGCGGCCGAGTTCGACCATCCGTGTCATGAGAGCGACCGTGCCGTGGCCGCACATCGGGAGTTCCATCACTGTCGAGCGGAAACACGCATTGACGGAACGCGGCCCCGCGACGGACACGAATCCGATCGCCGGAAGACCCAACTTCTGGACGATTCGCCCCATGATCCCGGCATCCAGGGAGGCCGCATCGGAAACGATCGCTGCCTGGCTTCCTCCGAAGGCGGTGTCGCAGAAGGCGTCGTAGAGGGCGAAGGGAAGGGAAGCCATGGCGTCGATCCGTCAAAAGGTGAAACGTCGATGAGACCTCGTTTACCATGTATTGCCGGAGCCGTGATCCTGCTATCAGTTCGATCAGCACCCATCCACGTGACCGTTTCAAGGTAATCCGACATGTCCATGGCACTCGAATCCGACACTTCCCTTTGCCGAAGAGCTTCCAGGGCCCTGCCGGCCGGCACGTTCGGCAATATCTCCAGTGACCTCATCATCGCGAAGGGCAGGGGAAGCCGCGTCTGGGACGACGAGGGCCGGGAATACATCGACTACCTCATCGGTTCGGGACCGATGATCATCGGTCATGCCCACACGGAGGTGAAACGGGCGGTAAGCCGTCAGCTCGAGGAGGGGACGACGTTCTTTGCCAGCAATCCCCGGGGAATCGAGCTTGCCGAGACCATCATCGACGCGGTCCCCTGCGCCGAGAAGGTCCGCTTCACGAGTACAGGCAGCGAGGCGGATGCCTTTGCCATGCGCCTCGCCCGCGCCCACAAGGGTCGGGAGAAGATCCTGAAGTTCGAAGGTGGGTATCATGGCTACAGTGACTACGGGCTGATGAGCCTTGCCCCGAAGACATCCGGCAATTCCGCGGAGCCGATCCCCGATTCCGCCGGCATTCCGGCTTCTGTGAAGGAGTCGGTACTGGTTGCGCCGTTCAACGATGCAGAAGCCGTGGAAAGCCTCCTGAAGGAACACCGTGGCGACATCGCGGCCGTCTTCATGGAGCCCATGCAGCGGCTGATACCGCCCAGACCCGGATTTCTCGAGGCGGTGCGGGACCTGACGCGAGCCCACGATGTGCTTCTCATATTCGACGAGGTGGTGACCGGTTTCAGGCTGGCCTGGGGCGGAGCGCAGAGATACTACGGTGTGACGCCCGATCTGTGCACGCTCGGCAAGGCGATCGGTGGTGGATTCCCGCTTGCCGCGATCGCCGGACGCGAAGACGTCATGGCGTCGTTCGATCAGGAGCGGGCCGGGGCCGGCCGGTTCGTGCCCCAGGTCGGCACACTCTCGGGCAATCCCGTCGCCGCGGTCGCCGGCCTCGCCACACTCGATGTCCTCAGACGGCCGGGCACCTACGAGCGTCTGTTCGAAACCGGCAGGAGCCTTATGGCGGCACTCGAGGCGAAACTCGATGCCTGTGGTCTCGATGCACAGGTTGTCGGAGAGCCACCGGTCTTCGATGTGGTGTTCTGCGGCGGTGTAATCCGCAACCATCGCGACATGCTTGACGGCGACGGCGGCCGGCTCAGGCGTTTCAACGCCCTCCTCAGGGAACGCGGTGTCATCAAGGCCGACAAAAAGTTCTATGTGTCCACGGCCATCAACGATGCCGACGTCGCGGCAACGGTCGCTGCGATGGAAGACGCAGTCGATCAGTTGGCTTGCGAATGCGGAATCTGACGGTTGTTGCTTTCGGCGCAGCCCGGTATCGGAACAAGCTGACTGGTTTGCCGTGGCGCTGCCGCCCTGCAACACGCCTCGGACATGTTCGCCTTGTCAGAAGCTGAACACGGGATTTCAACCGTCAGATTAAGGATATTCGCCCGTCCTTAGTTACGGACACGCACAACAGGGGCGTGAATCCGGCGGGGAACATCCACGAACGAGGCCTTGCCTCGCCGGCCGGGCGGAACCCTGCACCAGCGTATCCCGATGCATCAGGATTGATGGACGCAGAAGAGTGCGAGATGTGCTGACCAGGTGTCGGCACTACCGTACATGGCGCCCATTCCTGTATTGCCGCGTGGCAGTTCGGGAACTGATTCCCGGGTGCTCTCGGGCTGGATGCCCGTTGCAGAAGGGTTTATATCATTCGAGCGGGCGGGAAGTTCTTCGGCGCCCGGTTGTCACTTCTCACGCATGGCGATGCGCACGAACACATCCGTGCCGTTCGACGGCTATCACCGAACCGGACCGGGCCGTCACGATGAACTGCTGGTCAGAGTCGGACCCGGTACTCCTGCGGGCGAGTACCTGCGCCGCTACTGGCAACCGGTGCACATCGCGCGTGAACTTGGCGCGATGCCCAAACGGATTCGCATCATGGGCGAGGATCTCGTGTTGTTCCGCGACAAGAGCGCACGTATCGGACTTGTCCACAGGAACTGCCCGCATCGCCGCGCCTCTCTCGAATTCGGAGTTTGCCAGGAGCGCGGTATTCGTTGCTGCTACCACGGCTGGCTGTTCGATGTGGATGGTACGATCCTGGAAGTGCCCGGCCAACCCGACGGTGTCGAGGAGCGTGTGCAGGCCACGACCCGGCTGGGCGCCTATCCGGTGAAGGAGCACAAGGGCCTGATCTTCGCCTATCTCGGTCCGCCCGAGCTACGGCCGGAGTTTCCTGTCTATGACACGCTCGAGATGTCCGGCCACGTCATGGTGCCCTACAAGGCGCCCTTCCGCTGCAACTGGCTTCAGGTCGTCGACGCCATCCTCGACCCGCTCCATACCGCCTTCCTCCATTCGCGCATGAGCCGGGAGCAGTTCAGCCGCGGCTTCGGCGAATTCGGAGAAATGAAATTCCACGAGAGGCCCATGGGTTTCCTCGGCACGGCCACTCGCCGGGTCGAAGACAACGTCTGGGTCCGCGTCAACGAACTGATCCTGCCCAACTACACCCAGGCCGGTGCGGCATTCGCGACGGACGGCACCAGGCAGCGCTACTTCGGACGTAGCGCCTTCGCTCGCTGGGTCGTGCCGGTGGACGACCACGAGACGGTCTGTCTCGCCTGGGCGATTTTCGGTGAGCGCGGTGATCCCGAAAGCCGCAACACGCCCGAAGGACCGGAGCTCATAGAACAGGGTGAGGTCTTCGATCGGCCCTACGACGAGCGTCAGCGCTTCCCGGCCGACGCCGAGGCCACGGAAGGGATGGGCCCGATCACCGAGCACGACAAGGAAAACCTCGTCCCCAGCGACAAGGGCATTCAGATGTTCCGCCGCCGGTTGCGCGAGCTGATCGGTGCACTGCAGGATGGCACGGAACCGGACCACGCCGTCTCGATCTGGTCCAATCCCGTGCCGACCCATGGCGGCGACACCGTGCTCCGGCTGCCCGCCGACGGCGACGACCGTGCGCTCTTGCGCAGGGTGGCTGAGGCGGTGATGGATCGCCAGTTCGCCGCCGAGGCGCTGAAAGGCAAGGCGCGGGATGCCCGGGTGATCGCCGCACTGAAGGACCTTGAGGCGAACGGGTTTGCCGCATGACGGTCCGGGTCCATATCAAGAACAATCACGCGCATCCGGACACGTTCCCGCCCACGCCCGAGGCCGAACCCGTCTTTACCACGACCTGGGGACGCTACGAGGCGGTGCTCGCGGCCTATCCCGATCTCCTGGGCCGACTCGACACGACGATTGACTGGGACACCGACAACTTCGCCGAGTCGATGAAGACGGCCGAGGTGCTGATGTGCTGGGACCTGCCAACCGCGAACCTGGCCCGGATCGCACCGAACCTGAAATGGATTCACATCATCGGTGCGGGCATGGAACATCTCTGCCCGATGGACTGGGTGCCCGGCGGCGTGGCCGTCACCAACAACAAGGGAGCGCAGGCCGACAAGGCGGGCGACTTCACGCTCATGGCCATCCTGATGCTGCACTGCCGCATTCCGGCTATCGCGGCCAACCAGCAACGGGCCTGCTGGAAATCGCTCTATTCGACACCGATCGAAGGCCGCACGGCGCTGATCGTGGGGGTGGGTAGCCTGGGCGGCGGCGCGGCGAAGCGGCTCGAGGCAGCCGGCATCCGGGTTCTGGGGATCAGCCGCCACGGCAATCCTCACCCTTGCGTAGAAACGATGGGAACTGCCTCCGACCTCGACGCCTTCCTGCCATGCGCCGACTTTGTCCTCGTTTCGGTTCCCGCCACGCCCGAAACCGACAACCTCATCAACCGGGACCGCCTGTTGCTGATGAAGCCCGGCGCGGGCATCGTCAACATCGGACGCGCCGCCACCGTGGACTATGAGGTGGTCATCGAACTTCTCGGTACCGGCCATCTTTCAGGCGCCATCCTCGACGTATTCGACCCTGAGCCCCTGCCCCCGGACTCTCCGCTCTGGACGACGCCCAACCTGATGGTGATGCCGCACATCTCGGCCGACGACGGCGAGACTTACGTCGAGACCACGCTGACGATCTTCCTCGACAACATGCGCCGGTTCATCGCGGGCAAGGCGCTTCGCAACATCGTCCGGCCCGAATTGGGCTACTGACACCCAGGATGTCGGTGGCACCGCGCTCGCCGGCACGGCTGCCATTCATCTCAGCGTCTCCACGCCGCGGCAATTCCGCATGGCAAGTCCCTCGGACTGGCGGCTGCAAGGCCTTTTCGGCGCGCCGTCGGGATCTGCGGGCAAGCGCCATGACGCCTCGCGAGAGAGGCAGGAAGCGGCAGCGATGACGGGAACTGGGAGTTCATGGCGTCCCTGGTGATCGGCGTGACGCGTGCGATCTGCGGGACGGTGTCAGGACACCGACGATGACCATCGTGGCGCCGCAGGCCACGGCGAGGACCATCGGGGGCCAGCCCGGACGTTGTCGGACGCCGCTCTGCCGCTGCCGGGTTTCGAGGAATGGTCGCCGGCTTCTTCGAGTTCATCGACCTCGACTCCATGGTCATTGCGGGCAGCGGCAACGGAATGGCCGAGGCCGGTGGAATCGCCGGTGAGCGGTTGCGCTCGCTGATCAAGCGAATTGAGCGTCTGGAAGAGGAGCGCGCGACGATCGCCGCCGACATCCGGGAGGTCTACACCGAGGGCAAGGCTGCCGGCTTCGACGTGAGGACCATGCGCCGTGTGATACGGCTGAGGAAGATGGAATAGGCCGACCGCGACGAGCCGGAGACACCGCTCGACCTTTAACTTCGCGCCATCGGCATGGGCGACGGCCCCGGGACTGCGGAGTAGGGACGGCGCATGGGGGCACATTCTCCCGGAGAGGTGTTGCGGTAGGCGGAAGTCCCGGCAGCGGCCGGAGCCTGCTCCCTCTCACCCGCCGGCGCAGCTCCGGTCCGCCCCCTCGAGACTGATCGCGCGGCCGGTGCTCGGTGTGCCACACTCAGCCGTCATCGGCGCTGGTGTCCCACCACGGGGCCAACATTGTCATGAGATCGGTGTCCAGTGCCGGCTCGTCCCAGTTCCGGATGGACGTCTGCCAGAATCCGAGCATGGCCTGGAAGCGCGGATCGTCGAACTTCACATGGAACGTATAGATGAGGTTGACGACCTGCCGCATGAGGTCGCGCATCGCGTCGTCGTCGAAGTGGGATACGCGCGGCCATGGGATGCGCTGTCCGTCGGCACCAACGACCACAACATCGGAGTAGTCTCCGGTGTGGCTGACCGGGACGATGCCGGCGTGAATATCTTCCAGCTTCGTATTGCGGACGCACATCAGTGCCATCAATTTGGCCAGCTTGGCGTACGCCTGTCGCTCGTCCTTGTTCATGACCCCGGCTCCCTCGATTGGCCCGCACCACAGGGAACGGCCGGGGCGCTGCATCTGTCAAGCAGACCACCATGGACCCGGCACAGCGCACCCCGCTGCGCGTCGAGATCGCGCACGATACGGCCACGGCGCGCCGGGTCGAGGGGCTGATGGGCCGCCGCCCCGAATCCCGCATCGCCTTCATCCGGACGCATGCCGGCACGGCGGCAGCGCTCGACCTGTGACGCCGCCCCCGACAGCACCGAACCGCCGCCGGCACAGGTCTCCGGAACGTGCTCCACAATGTGGCCGGATGTGGCCGGCTGCCCCCGGCGTCGCGCCCTTGTGGTCGGGCTGCTTCCCGGCTTCCGGCCCGAATTCCTGCGCACGCTCTTTATCCGCCGCTCGGCCCCCGGCTTCTTCAACCCGTCGCTCGACGGAGGCTTGCCGCTGTTCAAACCGAACCGGTGTTCCAACTCATCGATCCGCTTCTCATGCATCCGGGCCTTGCAGAGCAACGAGGCGTTCTCGGTTGCCGGCAGAGATATCTTCCGCGCGACGGTCATGGACAACGCTCCCGGCACCGCGCCGTGCGACGTCGCGGGAGTGCCCATATGTGGTTCGGCCCATGTCCCGAAACCCCACTCCATATCCTTTCCCTCCAGATTCCCGGGCGGTTGCGCACGCGCGGGAACCGGCGTCGATGCCCCGCGGCGGATGCTGGCGGTCGCGCCCGCGTATGCTGTCGCTTCACCGCCCGATCTGATGTGGCTCATCAACTTCATCGGCCTCTCCGGTCTCGCCGTGAACTTCCTCCCGAATGACTCTCTCGGTGACCCCGGAAAGATAGGCCGCCAACGCGGCGTCAAGCGCTTCGAACTCGGGCCACAGCAATTGGTCGACTAAGCTCTCGGGAGTCTGGATGACAATGGTCTGCCGGTACATCCGGCGATATCGGAAGGGCCGGGTGCCGTAGCGGTGGCAAAGCGCCATGAACAATTGCCGCGACCATATGTCCGAGATCGAGAACCTCATCTCGATCGCCATTTCCCTGTCGGCGGTCCGGGCCAGACGTTCGCGAATGCGTTCCACCGCAGTACCTGCCGGACCGTTCGCCCCCGGGTTGCGGCACCGGCATGGAGAGCCTCGATCTTCCGCGGCTTCTCGCGGAACGCTTGCTCGGCCTCCATTTCCTCTCCTCTCGAATGCGGCCGGGGACCGGCGTCAATCTCCAGGACCTTCCTCGTCCGAAAGTCCATGTTGTGAAGAAGTTTTCGGCCGAGGCACTCGGTCCAGGCGCTCACCATCGGGCGGGTATCGTCGCCAAAATTCGGAGAAACAAGCTGCAGGCGCCGAACGGACACACCGTGCACGGTTGGGGGTGTGAGTGTTTCGCCGGCTTTCGAGCGCGAGCCCGGGACGGATGCTTCAGCTTCCGATGCGCCTTTGCTTCGATCTGGCGGACGCCAACGTTCGTTCCGGCGGTTCCGGCTGCCGCTCTCCTACCCCAGCCCGCTGCCGTGGGAGGGAGCCGTTTCGGACAGCGCCGCCGTCGCATCCACTATGCCGCCATCACCATTCTCGCCGGGCGGCAACGCCCCGCTCGGCTCCTCCACCATCTCGTCCTCCTGGCTGCTCACGACTTACTCCATCCTCTCGGCCGACATCGACCCGCCCCCATAGTCGTTGCCCGCTTCAGGAAGCCCTTCCCCGCAGTGCGGAGCGCCCGCTGCGACAGCACCGCCCGTGTAGTGAGGGTCTCCCCTCAGATGGGCCACAATGTCCCGGCCTTCATCGCTTGGCGAGTTCGTCTGCGGCGGTGCGGACGCTGGCCCTGGCACGCGGCAAGCGGCACCGATATTGGCTGCGGTCCGGACCGCGTCGTCGTGCACCGTGTCCCCCGAAACTCACCTGCAACAGGATCGATATCCGTGCAGGGCGGTATGCCGATCTCGTTGCGCAGGCACCTCGTCAGCATCGGCTGATGCAGCACCGCTGCCGCGGGGACCGGTGGCCAACCTCCGGCCTCCAACTCGCTCTGAACGCGCCCGAGGCCGTCAAACAATGTGATCGAGTGCTGATTGGCGTCCGACATGCGCATCAAATAACAAGCGCAGACGCGTCGGCGGGCGCTACGGGGCGCACGGCTTGCGGGTCGTCGGACGCTGCTTCTCCGCTGGCCTGGGACACCCGGGGCAGGATACGAGGCGGCAAACAGAACCTGTCTCCGCGCTCCGGCCGTGGATATAATGGCGGTTGTCCGAGAGAGATCGTCGTTGCAATCGGCGAACCGCCGGCCCGGCACCGGGTTCGCCTCGGCAATCTACAGAAGGCAGGTCGTTCACGATGCGGGAAGGCGGTTCGGGATCGGTTCCCGCCGAGGGCTCGCACGATCTCTTCTGCCATGTGTCCGCAGTATCCCAGGTGGGGTGGGACGGCACGACCGTCACCTGCGAAATCGCGCATGGCTGGCAGGGTCCGCAGGTCGGGCGGGTCCACACCGTCGACGTCCCTGCCGCATCCCCTGTTCCGGCGGCGGGTCGATGCACCGGCCTCGTCGGCCTCACGTGCGGCGTGCGGTAAGCCACGGCACGATTCGCGCGTACAGACGAGCCGGACGGAACAGTCGAGGAGCGCAATGGCTCGGTCAGGTTCTACAACGCCGCCAAGGGCTACGGCTTCGTCGCTCCGGCCGGAGGGAAACGGCCTGCTCGACCATCCGGATGAAGCCTGCCGGAGGCTGAACCTTGACCGCCGTCAAGGCCGGCGTGGCCGAGACATCGATCTCTTCCCGCGTCCGCGCCTTTCTGGCGGGGTTGCGCACACGCCTGATCTTCAGGATGCCCGGAAGCGTGAAGGTGCCGACAGCGCGTTTCCTGATTTGGTGCCCAATGATGAGACCCGGATCTTCGAGCACCGCCGAGACGTCATTGCTCGGGAACCCCGTCGAATCGGAAACCGAAGTCACCATCCAGCTCTTGGTCATCGCTCCCATGCAGCCCGTATTCCTCCGCCTGCCAGGCGGCTATGCTGGTGCGGAGAATATGCTCCATGACCGGGATTTTCTCCAATGCGGTTCCGTCGATCAGCGCGGCTGCGGTTGCCACGAAGGACCGCCAGTCCGTCTCCCCGGTGGCGGTCTTCATCACATGCGCCGCTCTCGCGATGAGAAGCGCCCAGTAGCCGCGCCGCTTCTCGCTCGCCGCCCACAACGCCGCGTCCAGTTGCCGCGGGTCGTCGACCCCCGCCAGCGCCTTGTCGACGATTGCCGTACCCTCGAACCAGGTCTCCACCATCTCGTGGTCGAAAGACCAGTCCTCGCTCCGCTCGATCAGACGCTTCCGCTCTCGCGCCGGCAGGCGCGCAACTTTGCCCCCGGGGTCGACGCGCGAAAGCCAGTCCCGCGCCACCATCGGCTGCGGCCGCAATGCTCCCAGGCCGCAGGCCAGGACCACGTCGATCAGGCCCGGCGGTGCGGGCTTCCCGGCAGACAGACCCTCAGCCAATGCCGCCGACAGCGCAGGTTCCAGCGCATCCGGGGCAAGATCGATGCAGCCGGTCTCAGCCAACTGGAATAACGCTTCTTCCGTGTCCTCCCCTCGCACCAGAAAAGCGTCCTTCATCCCGTGACCGATTTTGAGAAGCACGAGCGCCGCCGCAGGGCCGTCCGCACCCTCAAGCACCACCGCAAAGTTCTGGCTACCCGAGCCGTCCGGTAACGACCCGAGCAGCCGGGACGGCCGCAGCGCAGGACACTCCAACGGGCCGACAAGCCCGTGCCGCCGCGCTTCCCGAAGAGCCACGTCCAGGATCGGACGGGCGCCGTCCGCCGGCAGCCATGTCCGGATCAGGGGAAGTGCCGAGGCCGAGAGCGTGTCGAGACTGCCCCGCTGCGCCCGCTCCCTGAGGCCGACCGCCGCCGCCAGACGCACCTCCGCCGCCGGGTCCAGCAGCCAGTAGAGCGCCAGGCGGCCACACCAGGCCTCGTTCCGGCTCGCCATATGCAGCACGAAGCCCGAGCGAAGCGGCGCAGGAATCGCGCTCAGAATCTCGTTCAGGAAGGTGTGCAGCACGTAGTCGTCTCCGTCTGCGTCGCGCCGAAGATCGTCGATCTGCGCATCGACGTCGTCCAGAAACCCTTCCGCATCAAGGTCGGTCGCCGCACCCTTCAGAAGAAACGACACCAGGGCCTCCGGCACCTCGACCTCAGCCCGGGCGTAAGCCCGGGCCAGGGACAGGCCCGTCTCCGGGTCGAGGCCGCCGGCTTCGCTCAGCGCGGCAATCGCGTCCTTCGCCTCTGCAAGGAAGCCCTCGCCCAGGCGTCCCTGGTTCTCCACATCCATGCGGGCCTCGTTCACCAGCACGTCGAACAGGGCCAGACGGAGTTCCGCGTCCGCCTCACCGCCCGAAATCAGCGCCGAGGCTGAACAGGGTGTTCCCAGGAGCAAAGGACCATGGTCCAGCGCCAGGCGTTGCAAGGCCTCAGGCCCATCGGCGCTACCGATACCCTTGAGCAGGGAACGAAGCCAATCGTCTTCCAGCACCATCTTTCTCCCTCCGGCCGTGGATCACATTTTGTGCGGGACCGCCCGCCGATTATGGCATACGCCGCATGTACCACAAACGAGGCATGCTCTTGCCGGAGGCAGAGAGGTGGCGCCAGCCTGTGGCGCACCGGAAGGCGTCTGGTACCGGCGTTGCACGTTCGCGCCTGTGGAGCGGGACCACACACATCCGCCTCAATGGCAGCATCAAGGGGCAGTACTCGTCGCATTGCCCCAAATCCGACAGGCTCCGAGGATTATTGGGTTGTCTCAGCTGCCGAAGAAGGTCTTCGCGGCGTCTACGGCGTCGACATCAACCAGGTCGAAGTGGAACACCGTCCCGCCGCCGCCGTCGACGACAATATCGGTGCCGTTGAGCCAGGTGGCGTCCTCCGACAGTGCAAAGGCGATCACCCTGGCGATGTCCTCGGGCGCAGCGTTGCACCCACCCGACTGCGCCTTCTGACGGTCGAGGACGTCGGCGCCCATCGTGTCGTAGAAATCCTTCAGAATCGGCGTTTCGACTGCGCCTGGACTGACAGCCAGCGAACGCACGCCATGGGGCCGCGCCAGCATTGAGCCTGCGATGGCATAGACGATCGCGACCTCCTTGGAGAAGGTGTAGGCGTCGGGGCCGCTCATGGGGTGATCGCGAACCCAGGCGAGCCCCGCCTCGTAAGTGCGCTGGCGGATCAGATCGCGGATCAGATCGAGCCGTTCCCGCCATCCGGCGCCGGCGTCTGAGGCCACCTGCACAATCGCACTGCTCGGCTCCAGCCGTGGCAGGAGCATTTCGGTGACGTGGCGAAGGCCCAGAACGTTGACCCGCATCACTGTCTCGCCGTCGAAACTGCCCGGCAGGCCCGCGACATTGGCGAGGCCGTGCAGCGGTTCCTCGATCGTGCCGAGTGCCGCGTCGATGGAGGCCGGATCGGTGAGATCGCAATGGTGGAAGCCGCCGAGGCCCGCGCCGTCGCCCTTCGCGTCGAGCCCGATCACCCGTGCGCCGCGCCCGGCAAGCAGGGTCGCAGTTGCCTTGCCGATCCCGGAGTTCGTCCCAGTGACCACGATGGTCCTGCCGTCGAAACTCATGCCTCCATCCGCACCGGCGTGTAGCGGCAGGGCAGGTGGCGCATGCCGTTGATGAAGAGGCCGTTGATCTGTTGCATGCCGTCGAGATCGATTGCCAGGTCGGGCAGTGTTTCGAACAGCACCTTGAAGAAGTGATACATCTCGCGCCGGGCCAGGTGCATGCCCAGGCAATGGTGCACGCCGCCACCGCCGTAGCCGACGTGATCGTTGGGTGAGCGCCTGATGTCGAAGTGCTCGGGATCGTCGAACACGGTCTCGTCGTGGTTGGCCGAGACATACCAGAACACCACCTGCTCGCCCGCGGCGATCGGCTGGCCAAGGATCTCCGTATCGTGTGCCACCGTGCGGCCGAAGTGCACCACGGGGCTTGAATAGCGGACGATCTCCTCCAGCGCGGTTCCGACCAGACCCTCGTAGTCCTCACGCCAGGCGTGCCATTGGTCCGGGTGCTGAGCGAGAAAGCTCATGCCCTGAGCGATCGAGCTCGCGGTGGTCTCGATCCCGGCGGTGATGAGAAGCTGAAAGTAGATGCCGACATCGTAGTCCCTGAGTTTCTGCCCGTCGGCCTCGGCAGTCACCATCATCGAGACCAGATCGTCACCGGGCGCCTTGCGACGCACGCGGCTCAGCTCCTCGCCATAGGCGTTGAGCGCATAGAAGGCGTCAAGGGCATCCGCCACACCGCCCACACTCTCGTCGCCGTCTCCCTGAGCCTGGATACTGAGGCGGACCAACTCGTCGCGATCGTCGCCCTCGGGTACGGCGAGCATGTCGCAGATCACCTTCATGGGCATGCGGATGGCGACATCGGCGGCGAAATCGCACTGGCCGCGATCACTCACCGCGCCGATCACGGCTCGGGCCGAAGCGGCCATGTCGCCCTCTACCTCCTTCAAGAGGCGCGGCGTGAAGACCTTGGCCACGATGCGTCTGAGACGCGGATGAATGGGAGCGTCCCGGTGTAGCATGCCGGCGATGTCATAGGCCATCTCCGGGCCGTCGAAGGCGGTCATGCCGGTGCCGTAGTGCGACACGAACAGCTTCGCGTTCTTGGTCGTCTCGCGCGTTTCCTTGTGCCGCGTCAGCGACCAGTAGGATCCCTCGCCACTGGGCAGCGATTGCCGAGAAACCGGGCGCTCGCGGCGGAAGCGCGCGAGAATGTTGTGCTTGTCCGGCCGTTTCCAGAAGGCCGGATCGGCGAGGAGGATGTCGTCGAGGCTCTCGGGCATCGCTATCGATTGGATGATATCTGGATATATTATCTATCAAGTGAGCCTCTTATAAAAACCTTATGAGCGACGGGTTTTCCGAGTTTCGGTGATGTTTCTCGGGAGCGTTCTGGGTTCCGGGGCCATCTGACGGCAGGTTTGGTTTGCCAAATCGACAAGATAGCGTGGAGGCGGCCCCGTCGGCCCTGTAATCCTGGCGGGAGAACTGTGGATCATGAGCAACTTCAGAGCGGTCACGCTCGTTGCCGCCGACTCCGTGGCATCAAGGGCCTTGCCGTCACTTCGTGGATCGCGTGGGCCTCGGTGATCTATCCGGGACTGGTGATGACGGCGCTGGGCACGCGGAAGTGGAACTCGCGGTTCAGGACCCATCACGTATTGGCGGTTGCGCCGTTCCTGCTCCTGTTTGCCGTGTTCCCCGCTGCGGGCCCGTCCGTGATTCTATCCGGCGTTGCGCTGGTTCTCGGCGAGCCCCGCCGCGGACATGTCGCCGACCCAGACGCCCGAACATGAAGGCACCGGCACGAATTGATCCTGCCGGGTGAATCCCCGAAGATGGCCTGTCAAATCCGGCAGGCGCGAGGACGAGCCCATGGCCAGTGTGACCATCGACCCGTCAGGCAGTTTCCTGACGCTCGAAACCGGCTCCTCCCTGATGCGGTTTCACGCGGTCTGGCTGCGCGACAATGCATGTGATCCGGAGACCCGCGCGCCGGGTAACGGTCAGCGGCTGATCACGGTGCGGGACATTCCCCCGGATACCCGTATCGCCGGAGCCGATGTCCGCGACGACTCGCTCGAGGTCAGCTTCATCCCGGAAGGAAAGAGCGTCGCCTTTGATCTCGCCTGGCTCGAGACGAACGCCTATGACCGCACCCTGCCACGCGGACGAGGCTGGACAGGAGCGAGCATCGAAACCTGGAATGCCGGGTTGATGGCCGATCTTCCGTCCGGGGATTTTGCTGCGCTTGCCCGGCGCGACGATGCGTTATGCGACTGGCTGGGCCTCGTCAGGAGGTACGGGTTCGCCAGGGTCGTGAACGGTCCCGTCGAGAACGGTGCGCTCTTCGCGATCGTCGATCTCTTCGGCCATGTCCAGGCCACGAATTACGGCAGGCATTTCGAGGTCCGCACCGAGGTGAACCCGACAAACCTCGCGTATACCGGCCTCGGTCTTCAGGCCCATACCGACAATCCCTACCGGGATCCGGTGCCCTCGATCCAGGTGCTCTATTGTCTCGAAAGTTCGGCTGCGGGAGGCGAGAACATGGTGGTCGACGGTTTCGCCGCCGCATTACGCCTGCGCGAAGAGAACGAGGAGCTTTTCGATGTGCTCGCCGAACACTGTGCGCGGTTCGAGTACGCCGGAGAGGAGGGTGTCCATCTTGTCTCCCGCCGCCCGGTGATCGAGCTCGCGCCCGACGGAGAGTTCATCTGCGTGCGCTTCAACAACCGTTCGCTGGCAGCTGTCAGGGATGTGCCGTTCGACCGGATGGCCACATGGTACGCCGCCTATCGCCGCTTCGCCGAGATCATCGACGACGAGGCGATGGAGGTGACCTTCCGCCTTGAACCCGGCGAGAGCTTCCTGGTCGACAACAGCCGCGTGCTGCATGCGCGCAAACGCTTTTACGGCGAAGGCGTCCGCTGGCTTCAGGGTTGCTACGCCGGCATGGACGGGCTGCGCTCGACCCATGACGCGATGATGCGCGCACGCAGGGCGGAGTCCACACAATGAAACCCGGTAGCGAAGTGCTCGTTCCCGGTCACACTGAGCATCGGGGCGGCACGGAGTCCTTGAGAGAATCGGGCATCCCGAGGAAATCACCGTTGCCGCACTGCTGCATGACATCGGCGATTTCGGCACGTTTTCATGGGTAGCACCGAAGACCGCCACACTGGCAGGCGGGGCGCCGCCGTGATAACGACTGACGTGTCGCCAATCCAGTTCCGGGAGTTCGGAGATGCTGCTTGATGTGCGAACCTACACCTGCCAACCCGGCACGCTTCAAGGGCACCTGAAGCTCTATGAGCAATACGGCAAGCCGGCACAGACCAGGCATCTCGGCAAGCCTCTGGCCTATCTCGTGACGGAGACCGGCAATCCCAACCAGTACATTCACATCTGGGTCTACGAGAATGCCGGTGACCGCGAGACGCGCCGCGCCGCGATGCAGGCCGATCCCGACTGGCAGGACTACCTGGCGAGGAGCGTCGAACTCGGCGCACTCGTAGCCCAGGAGAACCGGCTCATGAAGCCCGTCGACTTCTTCCCGATCCAGGGACCGACACGGGACTGAAGACGGACATGCCAGCGAGCAGGATCGCCGGCGATCCCCATCCGTTTCCGCAGAAAGGCACGTTCGATCACTCGAGGACGGCGCTCTTCGTGATCGATATGCAGCGCGATTTCTGTGGCGCGAACGGCTACATGCACCGGCTCGGGATCGATCTGCCCCGCCTGCGCAGGCCCGTCGAGCCGATCCGCCGGGTCCTCGCGGCAGCACGGCGCTGCGGTCTTCACATCATCCATACGCGCGAGGGCTATGCTCCGGATCTCGGCGATCTGCAGCCCTGGAAGGCCTCGGGTGCGGCCAACGAAGCGATCGGCAGCGAAGGGCCGCTCGGCCGGGCGTTGATCCGCGGCGAAGCCGGTTGGAACTTCATCGACGAACTCGCACCCGAGCCGGGCGAAGCCGTCTGGGACAAGGCAAGCTACGGCGTCTTCGCGACTACCGGGATCGGCGAGGACCTGCGCACAAGGGGCATCACCGCGGCGATCCTCACAGGTGTCACCACCGACTGCTGCATCACGTCATGCCTGCGCGAGGCGCTCGACCGGGGTCTCGACTGCATTGTGGTCGAGGACTGCGTGGCGGCGGCCAGTGACCGGCGACATGACGCTGCGCTCGATATCATCCGCTCCGCGGCCGGCGTCTTCGGGACCCTGGGAAGAAGTGCCAATGTCATTGCCGCGCTCGAATCCTGATTGCCGGCGTCAGGCCTTCCAGCCGCGTTCGGCATAGGGGCATCCTCGAGGATGCGCCTTGCGGTGAGGCGCGAAAGATCGGTCGTCGTGAAGCTGCGGTCGAGGATCAGTTCCGAGAGCGCACGGCCGACCGCCGGGGCGTACTGCAGGCCGTGGCCAGAGAAGCCGGTCGCGATCAGAAAATTCCCTGGCTCGCCCGGCCAGGCGCCGATGATCATGTTCCCGTCGAACAGGCACTGGGCATAGTGGCCGATCCAGGCGTTCATGAGCCTGGTGGATTCGAACGCCGGCCACACCCGGTCCTCGAACCAGTCGTAGTTCACGTCGAAGCAGAAGTCGCCGGCGAGATCCGGATCGGTAACCCCTGAGATGAAACCGCGCCCTTCCGGCCGGAAACCCAGTCCGAGCCCGTCACGGACATAAGGCAGGCCCTCCACTTGCGCCCGGGTCTCGAAGTAGAAGACCGCGCGCGGCAAGGGCGCCACCGGGATCGTGAATCCGCACAACCGGCACACCTCGCCTGCCCAGGCTCCCGCAGCATTGACGGCCCAGGCGCATGGGATCCTCTGTCCATCCTCGAGAATGACGGACCGGATGCGGCCGCCCGACACGTCGAAACCGGTCACCTTGCCACGGAGATACTCCGCCCCGAGGTCGCGAACTCGTATGTCGAATCATTTTCGATGACGGCGATCTCCAGGTCCGGTTCGCCAGGCTGGCGTGTAGGCCATCCTCCGAACGCACCAGGCCTCGGCGCCGCTGTTCCGACCTGTCGCCACCGACGTGATGGACGAGCGGCGTTTCATCGCCACCATTGCAAAGTGGTTCGATACGCTCGGCGCCATCACCCGGAGCCTGCGTGATTCACAGACCGCGACGGGCATCGGCAACCTGGCGCTGTTCCGCGAGAGCGACAACCTGGAGAGCCCACGACGAGGCGGTACGCGCGACGCTGGGCTGGATCGGGAACACCATGCCGGAATCCGGGATGGGAGCCCCGAAACCGGGCCCATGGCATGGCGGCGACGACTTTCCGCCACATCGCCAACCGCAATCTTAATCCGCAGCATCACACCCAGACGGTCGTCGCGAACGTGATCCGGAACTGCGAAGGCCGCTGGAGGGGCATCGAGCCTGGCCTGTTGCACCGTAACGCGAGACTGTTCGGAGCCTATCACCACAACGAGTTGTCACTGCGCCCGTTGGAGGAGGGCCGGCATCACGGTGCAGCAGTGGCACAGGTCGCTGCGCTCGCGGCACGCGGGAAGAAGGCCGAGCCGCTGCGATCGGTGCTGCACACAGCCAACCACGCATTCAGAACCGACCGGCCCCGAGCCTGGCTGCATCCGGTGTCCTGCACGCCGCCCGGCTTTGCGCTACCGGTGGCGACCGCCGCTGAAGAACGGCTGGCGATCGCCCGGACTATCCGGAACAACGAGGCGCCGGGCGAGGTCCGCGATGCGATGATCTCGGCCCGGATCGAGCGGACAGCGGTCAGGGCGGATTTCGTCGCCCCGGGCGCGTCGGTTCGCTCGTCGACCTCCTCGACGTCGACACCGAAGGATTGCCGGTCGGCGGACCTTCGCTCATGGGTGCGCGCGTAGGGAAGGCGACTGGACGCGTTGAAGTCGGCAGGCGGCCGAAGTCCGGTTGCAGGGGCCGGGGGTGCATGGTACGGCGAAGACTGTTTCACATAGTGACACGAACCGGCCGCAACGAGGCACATGAGCACGACGATCAGGAAAGGCCTCAGGGTCATTGAATACCTGGCTCACGCTGGCGGCCCCCGGGGTATTTCCGAAATCGCGCGCCGGATCGGCATGAACAAGAGTGCGGTGCAGCGCATCATCAGCACGCTGAAGGAAACCGGCTATGTGGAGAAGGCCCATGATACCGCGAAGTACCGGTTGACACTGTCGATCTGGGAACTGGGGTCCCATGTCGTGGATCAGTACCAGGTGCGCCGGCTGGTTCATCCTGTGCTTCGCTTTGCTGCGCAGTCCCCCGGGTTCACAGCGTTTCTCACCTGCCTTTCCTTTCCCTTCGTGGTGTATATCGACAAGGTCGAGGGAGCGCACGGGCGCGTTCACACTGCAGAGCCGGGAAGCCGGATACCGATGACGAGGACGGCCGCAGGCAGGGCGATCCTCGCGTTCCTTCCCGACCGCGACCTCATCGAGCTTGCACGGAACCACACGGACTGGACCGGCTACGTTGTCTCGAAGGCCATGCCGACGGTCGAGTTTGCCGAAGAGATGCCAAGGATCCGCAGGCGACGTTTTGCGACCTCGCAAGGTGGTCTCAAACCGGGAGTGAACTCGATCGCGGCACCCGTGTGGTGGCGCGATGCCTGCCCCTACGGATCCATCGTGTTGACGGCCGACGAATCGAATCTTCCGCGCGAGCGTTTCGGGGAGATCGGCGCACGAGTTGTCGCCATGGCCAGTGAGGCGACACTGGCACTGGGCGGCACCGCCTTTCCCCGCTAGTCCGCCGCGCCGGCGGGCCAGCGAGGAATTTCTCCTGAAAAGCGTCTCCGCGCGACATTGCGGCGGCTGTGGCGGGCCACAAGGGTAACATCCCACAGGAAATGGTTCCGTGTTCCACGGAAGGTGACCTCGACCCGGGTTGATGTCTGCCAGGGACCGCGCCCGACTGATAGGGAACGCTCGACATGCATGGACGCAGCAGCCGGATCGTTGTCGTCGACGACGTAGGTCCTCGCTGTTTCACCCCAGGTTTCCAGTCCGTGAGCATCCGATCGTTCGCGTTGCGCGGTGTCCGTGATGACGAATTTGGTGCGGCCCCTGTCTCTGTCGCGGCACACGGTCCTGTCGAAGCGGGCCGGTTCCAGGATCGTGCGCGGCAGCGGAGCCGAACCGTCCGGTGCGCCGAAGCCGTACCAGGCGCGCGCACCCGGTGGCAGCACAGGAAGCGACAGGGATGACTGCGCGAGATGGAGTTCGAGCGTATTCACTCCGGAGGAAGGCCACAGCATGGGCCAGCAGGTGTTGGAGAGGGCGAGCCGGATGCGATGGCCCTTCGGGAAGCGGTGGGCCACGGCACCGAAGACGAGCCTCACCGATTGCGCCTGTCCCGGCGTGAAGGAGTGGCACCTTTCGAACGACGCATCGAGTGCAAGGTTGCGGGCACCAAGTCCGACGCGGACCGAGCTGCCGTCGGGTGCGACATCGCAGAGACGCGCCACCAGGAACGCATCCCGGGAATCGCGGGCAAGACGCAACGTGAGAACCGGCTGACCGATAACGACCATGCTCCTCTCGAGCGGCCCTGTCTCGAAGCAGACCGAGAGCGCGTCATCGGCCGACTGGTCATCGGGGAGATCGGCACCCCAGCCCATCGGCATGATCTCGCCCGAGGCGAGCCCGAGAGTCTGCGGTGTGGAAACGGTGACCTTGCCTGAGGCCCTGTCGCTACCCAGCGTGTGGTCCCTGCCGAGCCTCATCTCCTTGTGATCGGTGTTCTCCCCGGGAATCTGTTGGAGGGCGTACCAGCCGCCCGGGCGTTCGGCCCCGGCGTATTCGCAAGGGCCATGAGAACCGGATACGAACACCCTGAGCCGCGGGTCCTTCTCGACGCCGTTGGGTTCGCCTTTCAGCCACCGGTCGAACCAGCGTGTGCACTGGTTCATCCAGTCGACTGCCGGTGCCGGAAGCCCCTCATGGGGAAACCTGTGTACCCAGGGACCGATGATTCCCTTCACGAGGTCGGGTTGCCGGGCAACCATGCGAAGCACGCTCGCGGCAAAGACATCCGCGGTGCCTGCGGCCACCAGTGCGGGGACCCGCAGCCCTTCGGGAGCGGCCGTGGGGAAGCCGGAGGTCCAGAACGAATCCCTTGCCGGATGTTCCAGCCAGGAGGGCAGGACCCAGTCCAGTGTTTCCAGGCGGCGGCGCCACAGGCCCTTCCATCGGCGGCCCGCGATCGCCGGATCCGGTGGACGGGTGAGGAAGGAGAGCAGGGCCGCAGCCCATCCGATGTGTTCGCTCGCCATGACGCCACCCATGAAATGGACGTCCTCGCGATACCGGTCGTCGGTAGCGCCGGCCACGGCGACGGCCTTCAGCGGATCAGGGGCGATCGCCGCCAGCTGCAAGCTGTTGAAGCCGCCCCAGGAGAGCCCGTACATGCCCAGTGCACCGCTCGACCACGCCTGGCCTGCCACCCATTCAATGATGTCGAGCGCGTCACGCCGTTCCTGGTCGGTGTATTCATCCGACATGGCGCCTTCGCTGTCACCGCTGCCGCGCATGTCGACGCGAATGGCGACATAGCCCATTTGCGCGAAGTAACCGTGAGCGATCTCGTCGCGCCGGGCGGTCGTGTAGCGCTTCGGGTAGGGATGGTATTCCAGAATCGCAGGCCACGGTCCGGAACCCTCGGGGAACCAGATGCGGGCGGAAAGCCGGGTGCCGTCGGAAAGCTCGATGCGGAGCGGCCCCATCATCCTCGATACGGCCATCTCGTCGCGCCGGGCGGTGTAGCGCTTCCATGCCGGGTGCCGTCGGAAAGGATGCGGACATCATCCTCGATTCGTCCATCAAGGGGGGGGGGTGAGTTGCCGAAGCATAGTCCATGCCCGCGTGTTTTCCTTGAACTGGTCAACGCCGTGGTCGGAGGTATCATATAAAAGAACAATGTATCGTTATTCGTCCTTTGTGGACGTGAAGCAGGCAGCGGGATCTCTACCGCCATCGGCAAGCCAGGCCTGGAGTGTGCCCACGGGTGCCTGGGAACTGCCTGGCGAACTCGTGATGCTGCGCGAGACGGTGGCCCGCTTCATGGAACGGGAGGCCCGGCCGGTCGAGGAACGCCAGCCCCACGATGCCTACAGGCTGCCCGATGGAGATCTCGCCCGGCTTCAGGAGAAGGCAGGGGCACTGGGTCTGCGGTGCCTTGCATCACCGTCCCGATTCGGCGGCGGCGGCCTCGGGTTGCTCGCCCGGGTGATCATTGCCGAGGAGGCCGCGAAGTGTCGCATGGGCGCCTATGTACCGGCAGGCGGCGCCTTCGGATTCGATCCGCCGCGCAGGATCGAGACCCGCGCGGCAAGGGACGGCAGCGACTATGTCATCAACGGAACCAAGATGTGGATCACCGGCGCCGGAGATGCTGACTGGGGTCTCGTCTTCGCGCGGACCGGCGAAGCCGGCAGGGGCGACGCGATTATGGAGGTGGTCTCGGCATCCTGCTGCTCGACGATGTCTATCCGGGGTCCCCCGTCCAGCACGAGGTGATCCCGGATCTCGACATCCATGGCCTCGTGGAGGATCCCGATCGCGATCTCGGGCCGATCGTCAAGGCGGCAGGGCGACTGCAGGACGCATTCGGGTGCCGGGCAATCGCCGCCGAGTGCGGGTTCTTCGCCTGATATCAGCAGCATGTCGCCACAGCACTCGACGTTCCCGTCTTCTGCAGATCGGCAGGGAAAGCGTCGTGGGCGTTTTCACGAGCAGTCTCGGCTCGCTGACCGACGATCTTCCGGAAGCCGTCGGGGTGACGATCGGGACGAACTATCGCCTGTTCGACTTCTACGACTGTGTCATCTCCACCGACAATCCCGAAACCAACAAGCTCTGGAACACCAAAGGTCTGCGTCCGGATCCTGCGGGATGCGACTACGAACTCCTGGAATCGCAGATGATCGAGGCTGCGCTCGAGATGCAGCGGTGCGAACCGAAGCTCGGCGCGCTCCTGCTCGAATGCACCGGGTACCAGCCCTTCGCCAGGGCTGTCCAGGTGGCCACGGAACTTCCCGTCTTCTCCTCGTCGACACTTCTTGATTTCGCCTGGTCGGCGGTGGCGCATCGCGACTTCTTTGGCCACGTCTGACGTATCACCATGCGATACAATATTTCAATTTCTTGTGCCGAACGGCGAACTTTGTCACACTCGCCGCCTGGTCGTCGAAGGACCAGGCAGCAAGGGAACGCACCGGGCGGGGACCCTGATGCCAGGGATTGCCCGCTTCCATCAGCAGCGCACAACCGCTGCCGCCCGAGCACGTTGCCAATAATCTGATATCTCCAGGGGAGGTTCGCATGAAAAGGTTGATGAATTTCGTGGCACTGGCGGTCCTGTCCGCGGGCGTTGCGCTTGCAGGGTCCACGGCGAGTCTCGCAGGCGAGGCTCTGGACCGCGTGATGAGTGCGGGCGTCCTGAAGGTCGCCAGCGATGCCAACTGGCCGCCGCAGTCGTTCCTCAACGAGGACAACGAAATGGACGGCTTCGACGTCGATGTGGCTCGCGAGATTGCCTACAGGCTCGGCGTGACGGTGGAATTCGTGACGCCGCAATGGTCCGTCATCACCGCCGGCAACTGGAACGGCCGCTGGGACGTCTCCGTCGGCTCGATGACACCGACCGCGTCGCGCAGGGAGGTCCTGAGTTTCCCGGGAGTCTACTACTACACGCCGGCAGCCTTTGCCGTTCATGAAGACTCTCCCTACCAGGACAAGTACGACCTCAATGGCAAGCGTATCGCCGTCTCCCAGGCAACCGTCTACGAGCAGTACATGAACGAGGACCTCGTGATCGAAGCCGAAGGCGCGCCGTCGTTTGTCTACGATGTGAAGTCCGACGACCTTGCATCCTACGAGAGCAGCACGACAGCGCTCGACGACCTGCGGCTCGGCGACGGCGTCAGGATCGATGGCATTCTCTCGGCGAGGCCGACATTCGAGGCCGCGATTGCGAACGGCTATCCCATCAGGGTGGTGGGAACCCCGGCATTCTACGAGCCCCTGTCGGTGTCGGTCGACCTCGGCGATCAGGAGTTCTACGACGAGCTCGCCGGCATCATCGCGGCGATGCATGAGGACGGCGCACTGACAGCTCTTTCCAACAAGTGGTATGGCGTCGACTACTCGTCACTGCAGACTGACTGATCGGTGGTTCACCCGCCCCCTCGAATGCGGGGGGCGGGTCGACACACTCGAATAAAGTGAAGTGCGATGTATGCCGATACCGTCGAGACGCCGAAACTGGTGCACAAGCCGTGGTTCATCGCGCTCCTGGCCCTCCTGTGTCTTCTCGTTCTTCTGCCGTTCGATACGGCGAATTCGGTTTTCGGATACCTGCTGGAGCCGGTGATCGGTGAACCGTCCGAAAGCGGCTGGTTCGGCCGCCTCTCGACGGGTTTCATCATTGCGCTCCTGTTCGTTGGCAATATCTCGCTGATCGGGCTGCTGCCGGCGCGCCTGCGCCTGCCGGTGATCTGGGTGGAACTCGCCGTCCTGTTCCTGTCGAGCTTCCTTGCCTTCAATCTCAGCATGGAGTTCATCCGGAGCAAATTCTGGTTCATCATCACCCAGGGCCTCCTTACGACGATCTACATCTCCGTCATCGCGATTGCGCTCGCTTTCGTCCTGGCGATCACCGGTGCCATAGCAAAGCTCTCGTCCAACGCATTCGCCCACGGCATCGCGGCATTCTACACATCAGTCTTCCGCGGCTTGCCGCTTCTGGTGCAGCTCTACGTGATCTACCTTGGGCTGCCGCAGCTCGGTTTCGTCATCAACGCGGTGCCGGCCGGTATCGTCGCGCTTTCCCTGTGCTACGGCGCCTACATGACGGAGATCTTCCGGGCGGGCATCCAGTCCATTCCAAAGGGGCAATGGGAGGCGTCGCGGTCCCTGGGATTTTCCTTCTCCAGAACCATGCGCCGGATCATCCTGCCACAGGCGGTATCGCTCATCATTCCGCCGACCGGCAACCAGTTCATCGCGATGCTGAAGGACAGTTCCCTGGTTTCGGTGATCGGCGTGTGGGAGCTCATGTTCCTCGCGCGCACCCTTGGCACCAAGGACTTCAAGCACATGGAGATGCTGGTGACCGTGGCCATCATCTACTGGGCCATGACGATGGTTCTTGAAATCATCCAGGCGCGCATCGAACGCCACTACCAGAAGTCGACCCGATAGGCGCCATGCCGGTCAGCGACACACATGCGGATATCGACGCCTCGCGTTACGAGGAACTCTCCGATCCGGGGTATGCGGTTCGCACCTCGGGAGTCGGCAAGTACTTCGGCGATCTCAAGGTCCTCAACGACATCACCATCGACATCAGGGTCGGGCAGAAGATCGTCGTGTGCGGGCCCTCGGGATCGGGAAAGTCCACCCTGATACGCTGCCTGAACCGGCTCGAGGCGCACCAGGAAGGAGAAATCTTCGTCAACGGCGTGAGGGTTCACGCCCACATGAAGAATGTCGAGATGTTCCGCACCAACGTCGGCATTGTGTTCCAGCACTTCAATCTCTTTCCACACCTCACGGTTCTGGAGAACCTCGCGGCAGGACCCATGTGGGTCAAGGGAATCCACAGGGAGGACGCGATGAAGGCGGCGCGCCTCTACCTGGAACGCGTGCGGATCCCCGAACAGGCCGACAAGTATCCCGGACAGCTTTCCGGCGGCCAGCAGCAGCGCGTCGCTATCGCACGCTCCTTATGCATGGGGCCGAAGATCATGCTGTTCGACGAGCCGACTTCGGCGCTCGATCCCGAAATGGTCCAGGAGGTGCTTGACGTGATGGAGGAACTGGCGCTCTCGGGCATGACCATGGTGTGCGTCAGCCACGAGATGGGTTTCGCGCGTGCGGTCGCCGACGAGGTGATGTTCATGGACTTTGGTCAGATCGTCGAACGCAACTCGCCCGATGAATTCTTCTCCAATCCAGCGAACGAAAGGACGAAGCTCTTTCTGAAGAAGATCCTTCAACACTGACGCACCGCGTCCCCCCGGCAACGACATGAAACGAGCGCACGACAGGCGTTCTGGGAAACGGACTGGCAGGGCCACGGCGAGGCGGCGCAATGCCGGCATCCACCAGCTTCCCCGGGGACAGCCCGTCAACCGCTATCCCAAGCTCGATCTTCTTTCCCGGGACGAGATCGAGTTCATTCATGACCGTTCCCTCGGCATTCTCGATGATATCGGCGTGGCGTTTCACGATACTGACGCCGTCGATCTGTTTCGACGTGCCGGAGCTCTGGTGGACAGGGATGGACCGGGGGTGCGCATCGGCCGGGAGATCGTCGAGGAGGCGCTTCGAACCGTGCCGGGAACGTCCACGCTCGTGCCGCGCAATCCCGACAGGCGCGTGGAGGTCGGGGGCGACAGCATTGCGTTTGCCACCGTGCTTGGCCCGCTCTACTGTTCCGATCTCGAGCGCGGGCGCCGTCCCGGGACGCTGGAGGACTTCGGCGACTTCGTGAGGCTGGCCCAGTTCTTCAACATCATCCACTTGCTCGCAGGCTCGCCCGTTGAGCCGATGGATGTGCCGGTCGAGGTCCGCCGTCTCGAATCCACGAAGGCGATGCTGACACTCTCGGACAAGGTGCCGTACGTGTTTTGCCACAGCCGCCCGCGCATCCCGATGCGCTCGACATGATCGCCATGGCCAGGGGACTGGAGCGCAATCCCTCGACCTATTCGATCGTCAACACCAACTCGCCTCTGCAGTACGACGCACCGATGACGATCGGACTGATGGAACTGACTGCCTACAACCAGATGCCGCTGATCACGCTGTTTTCTGTCGCTGGTGCCTCCATGCCGATCAACCTTGCGGGTGCCGCTTGCCCATGCCGAAATGCTGGCGGGCCTTGCTCTCACGCAACTGGTCAATCGGGTGCTCCCGTGGTGACCGGTGCCAAGACCGTGCCAGTCGACATGAAAACGGAATCGCTTGGAGATGCCTCGCCGGAATCCAACAAGGCGCGGCAGATCGGAGCCCAGATCGCGCGCCGCTACGGCATTCCCTACCGTGCCGCGTGCTTCACGACCGCCAACGTGCCGGACGCACAGGCAGGCTGCGAATCCCAGAGCCAGCTCTGGGCCGGCAACACATCCGGTACGCATCTCTTCATGCATGCGGCGGGCTGGCTCGAGACCGGGCTGTGCGCATCGTTCGAGAAGTTCGTGCTCGACGCGGACATGCTTCAGCAGATCGCCGTCTATATCGAACCCGTCGCCATCAGCCCCGAAACGCTCTCGCTCGAGGAAATCGCCGCCGTCGGCCCCGGAGGCCATTACTTCGGTACCGAGACCACGATCGCAGCCTTCGAGGAAGCGTTCCATCGCCCTCTCGTCTTCACCGGCATGAATTTCGAGGCGTGGCAGGAACAGGGATCGAGGGATGCCGCGGGCCGTACCCACGATCTCTACAGGCACGCACTGGCGGAGTACGAGGAGCCGGTTCTCCCGGCAGATTGTCGTGAAGCCCTCGATGCGTTCGTCGCCAGGCGCTCTCAGGAGGGCGGTGCCCCGGTCATGTAGGAGGCGGTGGCATTCTTGTCGCAGGTCCGGTTCGAAGTAGCCTCCGTCGTGAAGGTCCGGCCGGGAGTGATCCATGGTGATGGTTACGCCGCTTGACGCGGCGCTCGGGGCGGAGATTCGCGGAATTGACCTCGGCGACGCTATCGGGGATAGCCTCATGCGCGTCCTGACGGGCGCGCTTATACGAACATCGCGTCATTGTCATCAGGAAGCAGACGCTCGTTGAGGCTCAGTACCTTCGCTTCGGCAGGCAATGGGGTGAGCCCATCCCCCATGTCCTCGACCACATGCGCATGCCCGGTTATCCGGAGCTCATGACAGTGGGCAATACGGAAGAGCGCGACAGGGATTCCAAAATCCGCAACGGCGCAGCGCTCTGGCATACCGACCAGTCCTACGATCGCGTGCCGGCCAGTGCCACGATGCTCTATTCGATCATCGCCCCCCGGGAAGGCGGCCAGACGCAGTTCTGCGACATGGCAAGCGCCTATGACGCACTCGATGCCGATACCAGAAGGCGGATCGAGACGATCGAGGTGGCGCACAAATACGGCCGCGGCAAGCGGCTTGCCGGCGAAGCCGAAGTGAACCCGATCATCAACGAGGACCAGGACCGGCGCGTTCCACCGGTCTACCATCCTCTCGTGATGCGGCACCCGGTCACGGGGCGCAAGGCGTTCTATGCCGTCGGACATGGCGCCTTCGCCGTCAAGGGCATGCCCGACGACGAGGCAGAGGCCCTGCTCGACTCCCTGAAGGCCCATGTCCTCCAGGAGCAGCACATCTATCGCCACAGGTATACGGCCGGCGATCTCGTGGTCTGGGATACCCTCCAGACGATGCATGCCGCGACTCCCATCGATATCGCGACGTCAAGGGAGAACGCCCGCCTGCTCTGGCGCATCAGCGTGCGCGGCAGGCCCGCGGTTCTCTCGCAAGCCTCGTGATCGAAACAATGCCCATCGAAGGCGGATGCCTGTGCGGAACCGTGCGCTACAGGATCGATTCACCGCCGCTGTGGACCGGTTACTGTCACTGTGCGAGCTGCCGGCGCAGCACGGGTGCTCCTGTCACGATGCTCGTCGGAGCGGTTTCGGAATCGGTGACCTTCACGACAGGTGAACGGGCCTTCCATGAATCCTCTCCGGGTGTAAGGCGCGGTTTCTGTACGGCATGCGGCACACCGCTCACCTATGAATCGGAAAGGTTTCCAGGCGAAGTCCACTTCTACATCAGCACATGCGACGAATCCTGATTCCCTGCCGCCCTCGTTCCACGTCTGGCATGAAGAAAGGCTCGCGTGGCTCGAGATCACCGATTCGCTGCCTCGCCATGCGAAACTCAGTGGACGAACAACGGACGATTGAGGGCCCTCGAAGCCATCACACAAGGAAGACGAACACGCCGCCGATCGCGATAAGTGCGACACCGATCAGCATGACCTTCACCATGCCCAGCCAGAATTTCGGGGTTGTGATGTCCGCATGACGCTGCTGATGCTGCGTGATGCCGAGGTTCAGGATGTTGGCAAGCGACAGCAGCCCGAAGCCAACGAGCAAGATTCCCAGTGTCAGGAAGACGGTCGCGGCTGTTTCCATGGCCCCAATGATGCAACTGACCGATTGTACGCGCGGCATGCCAAGTGTCCACCCGACGCTCCGCTCGTCAGGCTGGATTATGGCGCCCGGTCGCAAGTTCGGCTATCGCAACATGGCGCTGGACAACGATTCATTAGCCATGCCGACGAGGAGACCCACACCCGGCTATTCGTGCTTCTCGAGGAGCACATGCTTCCCGACGTCGACCGCCCGGGGATGGAGATGCGGCCGAAATGGTCGTGACGATACAGGAGTTGGACCTGCGATCATGATCGTCTCTACGACTGGCGAATCAGCACATGGCGCTTGGTCAGCTTCTGGGACAAGAGGAATTACGAGTACCAGATGGTTGTGGGCAACGTGTGTCTGGTGCGTCCAGAGTTGCAGGCGGGGGTTGGACAGTCGGTCGTGGAGAGCGGTCGCGAGGGCGGTGTGCTCGCAAGGGCATAGGATGCAACCGCTTATGCACACCCCGTCGCTGGTCGCCAGGCGGCCATGGTGATCGCCTCTCCGGTGCGTGGGTTGCGGCCGGTCCGCGCCAGGCATTCCCTGGTGCTGAACGCGGAACCGGGCTATGGCGACGGACTCTCCTGCGGCAAGGGCATTGGCAATGGCTGAGAACATAGCGTTCACGGCGGCATCGACCCCGGTCCTGGACATGGGCACGGCATCAGCGACGCGCGCGCAGAGCTCGGACTAGTTCATTCCTGTTTCACCCGGCCGGTAATTGGACCCCGACGAGTAGCGTCGGATTCTGTGCGTGTCGAGTATTCCGTGGCGCTAGGGACCGTTGCGGGCCTGTTCGGGCACGGCTGGCGGGTGCCCTCCTATCGCGGCCACGTGCGGGACCTGCCGTCGAATGCGGGCTCGGAGAAGCCCGACGAGGGCTTCGCGATGGTTTATGAGACCGTGGGGCAGCGCGTGGCGCTGGGGGCGGTCCGAGCGGCGCTCGGCGATGCCGAGGGGCTAGCCATGATCCGCCTGCTGATGATCGAAGACGACGGCGCCATTGCCGAGATGGTGGTGAACTATATTATAACCTGAGATTAGGAAAGACAGGGTTTCGGGTCCAGGAAAAGGATGTCCTTCAAGCCTCGTCGAACTGCGGAAGGTTGTCCGCAATCTCGTGCCACGGAACCTTTGATCCCACGAAGATGTGCCGATAGGCATATTTCGGGTGGCCGGGATGGACCCCACCATCCAAGGTTCCTGTCGAAACGTGAATTTGGTTTTTTTTGTCATCCTCTATGTCTGCGACATGAGAGCCGCAGGTCGAGCAAAACAGGCGTGTGATGTATTTCGAGCTTTGATAGCGTGACAGGATGTCTTCGCCCTGTTCGAATTCTACCTGGTCGCGGGGAAAAATCGAATAGGTGAAAAAAAGTGCACCGTGTAGTTTCCGGCAAATACTGCAGTGACAGTGTCCCGTCTCGATCGCCGGGGCACGGATGACGTAGCGCACACGACCGCACTGGCATCCGCCAGTAATCCGAAACTTCTTTTCCGACATGTCCGCGTCTCCCGATGTTCCCGACGCCAGATCGGTGATTTAGCCAGCTAGACGCGAAGCGTCCTTCCATCTGTTTTCAGTCGCCCGAATTCCGCTGCATAGACGCCTTCGCTGTTGAAGGTGAAGAACACTTTCTTGATCCTTTCAATGACCTCCCAGATCATACAGTCCCCTTTACGCGTGAAAAAGGTGTCACCTGCAGCAAGGTCATGCGCCGTACCGTCTTTCTCGATAATGCGAAGACGCCCGGCCACGAGTGTCTGAAGCTCGAAACCGACCTCGGTCCATTCGAATTTTCCCTCGGTGCACTCCCATACCCCGAGCATGAAATCGGATTCGAAACTTCCAACATCCAGACGGCCAAAGTGGCGCGGCTCACCCTCAAGTACGCGCGCGCCCGGTATCTCCGCAATCGCTGGCCACTCGGAGAGGCCCTCAAGCATCAGTTCCGTGGTGTAGGGAATCATCGCGTACCTCCATCGTGAATTAGCGTTGCCGCGTGCACTCTCAACATCATGGGAGACCGGAGCATCGCGCGCACCGTTTTCGATAGCTGATGTTAGGCGAACACACCTCGCTCTCACAATGGTGCTTAGGAACATTGTAGCGAAGCTCCAGGAGGCGGTAGAAAACTCAAGCAGTGAGATTGTGGTGCAAAGTGCGACTCGCAAGCCCGTTGAGGTCTGGTTTGATACGCGGGGATGGACGTGCGCTCGATTGGGATCGCTGACTTCGGGCAGACCGGCATGCGACAGCAGACACAACCAGCGTGAAACTTCCCGGCAACTCAATCCGGATCACCGGTTCCACCACTGGACTCGGTGAAGCGCGGGGCCGTGCCGGCGGTGTGTTCATCACCATTCGCCGCGAAGAACGAGGTATGGAAAACAGCCCGGACGAGAGAAGTCACGATGGAACGGCAGAGCTTGTCTACGCTGACCTGACTGATGGTGCCCGGTCTGATCACCTGATGTCCTTCGCTTCGCCAGGATAGACATGTCTGTCAACAGTTCCAGCGTTCTTCGTGGAGGTGCGGCTCCCGATACCTTAGAATCATGCGCGTAACGTGATGCTCCCGTTCCATTTCGGCGCAGAATTCATCGTGAGTGGCACGACTGTGAAGAGATGGGCATGCAGGTCCACAGTAACTTTAGCTGTGTAACATCACCTATGGCCCGAGCGAATGGAAGTGTTGGGCCTCCTGGGCTAGGTCCAGTGTGAAGCATCATGTCGTTGACGAAGCCTGACGGCTTGGGCGACCCCGCTTTATGGCCCGGCGCCCATTTACTTCCTGACGATGGTGTTGATGTCTTTTCTCAGGTCGGCTGTGTGTGCGGCACCCGGGAACGTGTATCAGGCAACGGTTCGGGTTCGGCTGGACCATGTCGCTTCCTCCTTGAAACGGGAGTGAACGCGCGGAAGCGGGGGACCTTTGGACTGCTGACATGCATCTTGAGCGATGCCGTGCTTTTTGCTGTTCGTCCACGGATTGAACCGGGTACTTCGCGGGGTGCGAGCCATTCGGTCCGGGACAGTTTTAGAACGTGCACGAAGCCACGAAAAAACTGCGTCCATGAGCCCGCTTTCGCGCCACATCGTGCGGCACATGTGTCAGGCGGACAACCAGCCGCCGGCCTCGCTGCTACGCGCCGGGGCCGGCGGCTGAACTTTGTTACATGACGGGCGGGATGTGCGTGACGCCAGGATCATGGCGGTTTTAGAGCGTTATCCGATCAACCTGGATCATAGCCTGCGGCGGCGAAGTAGTTTCTGCATTCGTCGGGTGCAAAGGTATCGAGGATCTTTGCGATTGCGGCCCACAGACCTTCGACGATGCGCGCGGCGGCTTTGCGCAGCATCGCCTTGAGCTTGGCGAAGGCCATCTCGATGGGGTTGAGGTCACCGCTGCAGGAAGCGGATCTCGGCGCCGGCGGCCTCGATGCTTTGGCGGACCCCCGGCCCCTTGTGGCTTGAGAGGTTATCCATGATGACGATGTCGCCGGAGTCGGGCTCGGGGACGAGAACCTTCTCGACACAGGTCTCGAAGGTGGCAAGGTTGCTCGGCCCGTCGAGCACGAAGGGCCCGATCATACCGTTGAGCATGAGTCCGGCGACGAAGGTCGAGATCTTCCAATGGCCGTGCGGCCGGCCCATTCTCAGACGCTGGCCGCGTGGCGCGCGGCCGTGTGTGCGCATCATGTTGGTCTTGGTCCAGGTCTCGTCAAAGAACACCAGGCGCGCCGGGTCGAGCCAGTCCTGCCACCGGGCGAGCACATCCGCACGCTCCTGCTCGCTGGCATGGCCGGTCTTCTTCTTGCGGGTCATCCCATGGCGCACCAGGAAGCGCCGGATCGTGCCGCAACCGAAGCCCAGCCCGTGCACCCACCAAGAGCCCGGCGAAGCTCCTCGATGGAGACGTCGGGGGTCTTGCCGACCAGTTCGAGGATCAGGACGCGATGCGCCTCGATGTGGCTCGAGCGGCGGTCCCCGCCCAGCGCTCCCGGCCGCGGATCGCCCTGCGACCGCGGCCGCCAGCGGCTGACGCTCGCCGCGCTCACACCGAACCGCGCCGCCGCAACCCGGTGGCTTGCACCCGCAGCAACCGCCGCCAAGACCCGAACCCGAAGGTCGAAGGAAAGTGCTTTCGACATGTCTGCCGGCCTCCTCCCCCGGCAGATAGTGTGAATCACAAATCCACAACCTTGGGAATCCCCTTTCGATTCATTCAGACAGGATTGCGCTCTAGAGTACGACTTCGCAGTGGGCCGCAACGGAGAACCCGGCTTCGTCACCTGTTGCGCCGTCTGGGGCGCTGTCGTTCAGATGAATGGATGGCTGGCGCTCAACCACACGATCGAGAGCATTCGGGTGAACGGGGCATGCCCAAGAGAGATCCGTACGGACAGGCTGGACAGGATGTTGCACGACCAAGACGGTGATTTCGACGAGAACTTGGGCAGTTTCGCGGCCGGAACAGTTATCCGTTGCGTGGACATACCTGAAAAGATAGCATTCTGTTTCTCGCTTCCGGTGGCTCGAGCTGCGTGACTGGGATCAGTCTTGTTGTCGATGGTGGTATCGATGCGGCGGTCGGACCTTGCGGGTCAAAGGATGTCACCGGTTTCGTGCGTGGATCAGGGAGCACTGCTACGATCGATCGAAACAATTGAGAGGAACACATGATGAACCAGCACCCGCGACCGATATCACGACGTCATGTCCTGGGCAGTACCGCTGCGTTGTCTGCCGGGTGGGTTCTCTCTTCGGCAAGTCCGTTACGAGCGGCAGACAGGCCAGGCCGCTCAAGGTGGCTGCTTGGGGTGGATTTTTCCAGGACGTTCTGGACGAGGTTCTCTACCCGGATTTTACGAGGGAAACAGGGATCGAAGTTGAATCAATCGGCAAACCGATCGGCGATGCCTGGCTGGTGCAACTCGACCAAGCGTCCCGGGCCGGACGCGTGATCGCCGATGTCTCTGCTCTCGTCGATATTCCCATGGCCCGGGGTTACAACAATGACCTGTGGGCACCTCTCGATCTAGCGAAAATCCCGAATGCCGCGAACCTGCCGCCCCACGCCATCAATCGTTCGGCAGATGGAATGATCGGAGGGGTGGCCTGGACGTTCTACTACATCATCCTTGTAAGCAACTCCGAGGTCTACGAGTCGGCACCGACCTCATGGAAGGTTCTTTGGGATCCGGAAAACATCGACCGTCTCGGGCTCATGGCGCAGCCCGATATAGGTTATCTTCTCGATGTGACCGCGAAGGTCTGGTTCGGCAGCCAGGACATCCTGGACACCAAGGACGGCATCCTTCAGGTGCTCGAAAAAATCTCGGAACTCAAGGAGAATGTAAAACTCTGGTACCGCGATGAAGCCCAGTTTCAGCAGGGTTTGCAGACCGGTGAGATCCCGATGGGTCAGTACTACAACGACGTGGCAACGGTTGCCATCGCCGAAGGCCTTCCGATCCGCCGTACCTTTCCCCAGGAAGGAGCTCTCCTCAATTCCGCGTTCTGGGCCGTCTCGGCCGATTCAGAGCTGCAGGACGAGGCCGCGACGTTCATTGATTATACACTGCGTCCGGACGTTCAGGCCTCCCTTGTGCGCAGTCTGGGTCTGTCGGCCAGTATTCCGCGCGAACTGACCGACATCACGGACGAAGAGTGGGCCATGGTTTCCACCGATGTACCTTCCATCATCCCGCGTTACGACATCTATGTGAAATGGGGTGACTGGATCAACGACCGCTGGACAGAGACCATCGTGGGACTCTGAGCCGTTGAGAAAACAATCCGATGGTCGGGTAGATGGAATCCGCCGAGAATTTCTCGAACTACAGAGCAATTCTGGCCATTCCTTTTCCCCGACCCTGGACAGACCAGCGGACTGAAGCAAATGTTTGTGCCCGACGTTGTGTCGGGTCTGAAATGAATCTGGCCAGCAGCCGCCCGAAGAGTGGTTCACGGAGCTTGAGGAACAGCCGATTCAGCGAGAGTTCCCGTCATCGGCAACAAAATTGAGCAATGGTCCGGATGGGAAACGTGACAAGCAGAAACTGGTTCTTCGTCTATCCGACCGTCATGCTCGGTGTGTTCTTCGTTGTGCCTTTCGCCATCATGACGGTCGTGAGTTTCTTTCATCGTGTGCAGGGAGGAACCTACGAGCCGGCGTTCGAACTGGCGAACTATGCGCATTTTCTGATGCCCCTGTTCCTGAGAAGCCTGGGCGTTTCGCTCCTGATCGCAGGGCTTTCTGCTGTCATCTGCGTGAGCATCGGATTTCTCTTTACCTATCTGATCACCCGACTTAGTCGATCTTGCCAGATACTGATCGTCATCTTCCTGCTCTGCGTGTTGACATTGTCCGAAGTCATTCTCGGGTTCAGCTGGTCCGTCCTGCTGTCGCGGACAGCAGGCTTTCCGCGATACCTGCAGGAACTCGGTCTGATCGAACGACCATCAGCCTGGTTCCCGGGATTCGGAGCCGTTCTCGTTGGCATGGTCTACATCGCGCTCCCGTATGCGATTTTCATGATGTACCCCTCCGTATCACGTCTCAATCGAGAGCTTGTCGAAGCAGCGATGACCCTGGGTGCTTCTCCGCCGCGGGCGTTTCTTACCGTGGTCATTCCGGTTCTGAAGCCAACGATTGTGGCCTGTGTCATTCTGGTCTTCGTATTCACACTCGGTGCATACATCCTTCCCCAGATGTTGGGGCGCCCGTCGGAATGGACCCTCTCGGTTTTGATCACTGATCAGGCGATTTTCAAGGCGAATATTCCCTTTGCAGCGGCGATGGCGAATTTTCTTATTGTCGTGTGTTTGCTTCTGATCTGGCTGACGGTCAGGTGGACCGGACGTCAAAACCGGAGCGCGTCGTGATCACGCTGGGCAAGGCATTATTTGTCAGTCTGGTCCTGTTTTTCCTGGCGTTGCCACTCGTCGTGGTCTCGGGAGTTTCCTTCAACGAGAAGAAAGCGCTTTTCTTCCCGCCAAGAGGCTTCAGCATGCGTTGGTACGAAGAACTCGTGACACGCAGCCAATGGCTCGAACCGATCGCCAACAGCCTCATCATCGCGGCGACAGCTGGCGTCATTGCCGTTTCCATTGCCCTTCCGATTTCCTACGCCCTGTGGGCTCGCAAGACATACTGGGCAAAGGCGCTCTACTCGATCGGTCTTATTCCTTTCATGTTGCCGCCTGTCGTATCCGCCCTCGGGATGCTGATTTTCTTCTCGACGATGGGCGTCTATGGAAACATCGAAAATGACATCATCGGTCATGGGATTTTTCTGACCACATTACCCATGATGATGATCTCCCTTGGGTTGGAGTCGGTCGATCGGGAACAAATCGAGGCTGCATCAACCCTAGGCGCCAACCGAAAACAGGTCTTCTTCACGATAATCCTGCCGCTGATCGGTCCCTACGTTTTTGCAGGCTATGCTTTCTGCTTCATCCTCAGCCTCAACGAATACATCATCGCCTTCATGGTGGCGGGATTCACGGTCGAGACCCTGCCGATCAAGATTTTCAACAGCTTGCGCTATGGTTATACTCCTGTGATGGGCGCGGTTGCCCTGGTGTTCCTGATAATTGCAGCGGGCCTTTTCAGTTTGGTGGCGCTGTTCGGTGATCTTCTCAAACTCCTAGGAGCCTATCACCGGGGATCGTGACAACAGGATTGATGCCAACGCCGGCTCCGGCCCATCATCCGCCGCGTCCCCGTACGACAAGGTCTCTGCTTGGCTGCCAACCGAAACGGTGCTCGTACGGCTCGCCAATGTTGAACGCAGTATAAGCCGGTATCGGCCCGGTGGAAGGTGAAGCGGGCCTTGAGCTCGTAGCAGGTCTCGTAGGACCGGCCGAAGGTGATCCGCACATCGGGATCCGTGTCGTTCTCGATGAACGACCACCGGACGGTGGACCTGCCGGGCTTCAGGTCGCACAATCCCATGGTCAACTCGAAGCGGTGCTTTTTCCTCGACCAGGGTACGCTTGATGGCGAAGGCGCCCTCGAAGGCCGGATATGGTCGGCACATTGTCGCCGCGAAGCAGGGCGGGACCTTGCATGATCGTGTCAGTCGTCAGCGATGGCGAGCCATGGCCAGCGTTCGCGGTAGCTTGCGCACTTGGCGGCGAAGTGGTCGGGCGTGGGGTTGAGGGGATTGCACCGCAGGACGCCGGCGAAGAGGTCGTCGAAGCCGGACGGCGCGCAAACCTCGAAACCGCCTTCGGGGTTGGGCCTCACGCCGACGCTGGTACAGGCCACGACGAACCTTCCGATGTTGTCCGCCGAACACGCCGTCTGCGGATAGGGGCTGCCGAAGCGTTCTCCGAACCAGAGTGGCACGCGGGCCTGATTGCGGACCTCGTGCACGATCCCGAGATCGGCGAAGAGCTCCTCCGCGCGTCGAATCACCTGGTCCTCGGCCTCCCAGGAGGTATCGGGATTCCAGTAGAAGATGTCGTAGTCCTTGATGTGGGCGTAGGGAGGCTGGTTCGACAACGCGTTCCAGACCGGCCCGTAGAGACAGCCTGCTACGAGCCAGCAATCGTCGACGCCGAGGTCCGGCAGGCGTTCGAGAATCGCGGCGTTCGCCGGATTGGCGAGCGCCAGATCGAGGAACTTGCTGCAGTGGGTCATACCGCCGACGTTATCGCCAAAGGACGGTGCGACGATAGCCCGGAGCCTCGGCGACGGGGCTGCAGGGGACACCGGGCAAGGCGTGTGTGCAACCGTATGGTTCGCTGCTTCCGCGGCACCGTTACCGAAGATGGGTCCAGCCTCCCGGGTCGCATCACCTGAATGGGGTATTGGGGTCACGAGGCCGGCGCAGACGCCGGTCAACCGAACCGGAGAAGGATCGACGTTGTTGTCCGGTAAAACCGCGTACTGGTCGCATGCAAGGAGACGATCCGGGCACCGATGATGCGCTCCCCAAACGAACCCAACCGGACGGACGGGGTTGACGAAAGGATTTTTCATAAGAGCGTTTCGGTTATCCCGGAACCGGTTCGTCCACGCATTCCACCCGTTTGGGTGGTTCGAGCCGGCGTTCACGCAACTCCACGGGACGCTGGGCGGCCCAGCAGATGGCCAAAGCGCGGGGACCGTCTGCATAGCCGATTGATCGACTGTTCATGATATGACGGGTGAGTATCGTGAAACCGCTGACTGCCCTACGTCAGGGCGTCGATCAGGGCGTCGAGGGTCTGGTTGGGCTGTTCGGCCATCATCATGTGGCCGCAGCCGTTGAGGACAATCATCCTGGCATCGGGGAGGGCTTCGAGGAGAGCCTTCGCATTGCGCGGGGGTGTCATCATGTCGCTGCCGCCCAGGATGAGCGTTGCGGGGCACGTGATGCTGGCAGCGGCCGCGAGCCCGGTCGTGTAGTCGTTGCAGGCCTTCATGTCGTTGTAGAGAACACCCTCGCCGCCGCGTTCGAGGAGGCGCATTCCGCCGCCGGTGATCCACAGTCCCGGAACGGTGCAGCCGCCAATCTGGGCCGAACGGCTGTGCCCCCAGACGGTCACCATGTCGAAGGCAGTATGGCTGTTGGCCCTTGCGTTCTCCAGCAGGGCATCGGCGACGGGCATGGGGATGCCGGTTCCGAGCAGGGCGATGCGTCCGGTTCTCGAGGGATGGCGCGCGGCTGCCTCGAGAACGGGAAGCGAACCCATGGAATGGCCCGCCAGGGCTGCCGTGGCGACGCCGGCGGCATCGAGAACCCGGGCGAGCCAGTCCGCGATATCGCCTATCGTCGGCAGGAGCGGCCCGGCCGATCGGCCATGGCCCGGAAGGTCCACCGCGAGCACCGAATGGCCGTGATGGGCGAACCAGCGGGCCTGCGCCGACCAGACCGTGCGGTTCATGGAAGCGCCGTGCACAAAGAGGATGGTCGGCAGAGCGGGGTCGAAATCCCGTCCGCCGGTTGCGGCGAAGACGGCGTGGCCCTCGACCGTGAGCTCCAGAGACATCGCTTCAGGTCTTCATGGCGGCGCGCAGGCCGCGCTTGAGATCGTCGATGAGATCACCGGGATCCTCCAGCCCGATCGAAAGGCGAACGAGCCCCTCGGATATCCCGGCCGCCTGGAGCGCCGCGGCGTCCATCTGCTGGTGTGTCGTGGAAGCAGGGTGGATCACCAGCGACTTGGCATCCCCGACATTGGCGAGATGGGAAAAGAGCTGCAGTGCCTCGATGAACTTCGCCCCGGCCTTGCGCCCGCCCTTGAGTGTGAAACTGAAGATCGCCCCGCTACCCCTGGGCAGCAGGCGTTTGGCGAGTTCATGATCGGGATGAGAGGGAAGTTCGGGCCACAGGACGCTCTCGACCGCATCGTGTCCGGCAAGAAAGGCGACGATGGCGCGGGTGTTCTCCACATGGCGCGTCATGCGAAGCGGCAGGGTCTCAACGCCCTGGAGCAGATAGAACGCATTGGCCGGACTCATGCAGGCGCCGAAATCGCGCAGTCCCTCGGCGCGGGCCCGCATGATCATGGCTCCTGGGCCGAACTCCTCTGCGAAGTCGAGGCCGTGATAGCCGGCATAGGGCTCGGTCAGGGTCGGAAAGAGCCCGCTGGCATCCCAGTCGAAGGCGCCCCGATCGACGAGCACCCCGCCGATCGCGACACCGTGGCCCCCGAGGAACTTGGTCGCCGAGTGCATGATGATGTCTGCACCGCGATCGAACGGGCGGGCAAGGAAGGGTGTCGCAAAGGTGTTGTCGATCATCAGGGGAAGCCCTGCCTCGTGCGCGATATCCGCGATCACCGGAATGTCGAGCACCTCGAGGCCGGGATTACCCAGTGTTTCTCCGAAGAGGAGGCGCGTCTCCGGGCGGATTGCCGAACGGAACGCCTCCGGATCCCGGGGATTGACGAAGGTCGTGGTGATCCCGAACCGTGGCAGCGTGTAGTTGAACATGTTGTGACTGCCGCCGTAGATCGAACCGGACGCGACGATATGGCTTCCGCTTCCCATGAGCGTTGCGACCGCAAGGTGGAGGGCTGCCTGGCCGCTGGCGGTGCAGACAGCACCCGCACCGCCCTCGAGCCCGGCGATCCTTTCCTCCAGGACGGAAACGGTCGGGTTGGAAATGCGCGAATAGATGTGACCGGCGCGTTCTAGATTGAAGAGCGCGGCAGCGTGGTCCGTATCCGGAAAGACAAAGGACGTCGACTGGTAGATGGGAACCGCGCGCGCGCCCGTGGCAGGGTCCGGCTGCTGTCCGCCATGCAGCACCAGGGTATCGAAATGGGGATGTCCGGGGCCGGCCATGGGATCAGGATATCCACTGAAAGCCGGCGCACACTAGACTGCCGGTCATCGGGCGTCCACCGCCTGCAAGGAGGCGCCGCGGCATGAATTGAACTTGCTGGCGCTTCCGGTTATGACCGGCGGACGGATCAGGGAGAGTTTCATGGCGCAGTTGCCACAATCCATGAACGAGGCGTTGCCGTCTGCCGAGCGCATCAGGGAGACGGGAGAGTGGCTCGCGGGCCATGGTGTGAAGTACATCCTGTGTTGCTGGATCGACCTTCTCGGCCTGCCCAAGACCAAGCCGGTGCCGTTGAGCGACTGGGAAAGGCTTGCCAAGGGCATGGGTCCGCAGTTCGCCGTGCATTCGGTCTCCTTCGTTCCGGAACTGGGTCCGGCGGATCCGGACCAGATCATGGTTCCGGACCTCGATTCCCTCCTGATCTGCCCCTGGGACAGAACCTGTGCCTGGGTGTTCGCCGATCTGTGGTGGTCCGACAAGCCCTACAACATGTGTCCCAGAAGCGCGATGAAGCGCATCCTCGCCGATTGCGAGGAGAAGGGCTACCTGGTCTATGCCGGCGTCGAGCCCGAATTCATCGCCATGCGCTGGAAGGACGGCAGGCCCGTCAAGGCGATCGATGACGATCCGGAAGTCCACGAGGGCATCCGCCCGCGCCGTCAGGCCTTCGGCTACGATGTGGAGTTCTCCATCGATTCGATGGGTTTCCTGGGTGAACTGATCGACATCCTCGACGGCGAACTCGGATGGGACCTCCATGATGTGGTCTGCGAGGGTGCCTACAGCCAGTTCGAACTCGATTTCGGCTACACCGACGCGCTCGCCATGGCGGACCGCCTCGTCTTCCTGCGCATCCTGCTAAAGGAAATCGCCAAGAAGCACGGCATGTTCATCTCGTTCATGCCCAAGCCGTCGATCGGCGACTGGCGTTCCGGCGCCCACATCAACACCTCCATGAGAAGCACGGCTACACCGGATGCCAACCTCTTCGAGGCGGCAGGCGGCGGCTGGACCGAGGAGGTTGGCCACGCCATCGGGGGTCTTCTGCAGCATGGCGGGGCCCTGACGGCGATCGCATGCTCGACCGTCAACTCCTACAACGGCCTTGTTCCCAGGGTCGGCGGCTTCGAGGGGGGAACCGTCACCTGGGCGCCGACGCACATGACCTACGGCCACAACAACCGTTCGGCGATGCTGCGCATGCCGCAGAACCGCTACTGCATCGAGAACCGCGCCGTGGACATGTGCATGAACCCCTATCTGGCACTGGGACTGACCGCGGCCTGCATGACCGAGGGTATTGCGAAGAAGATCGATCCGGGAGCCCCGCTCAACGAGGACCTCTACAGCATCAGCGAGGCGGCCCTTGCGGCCTCGGGCGCGCAGCGCCTGCCGCGCAACCTGTTGGAGGCCGCGGAGATCCTCCGCGACGACGCATTCGCAAAAGAGGTCATCGGCGAGCAGATGCACGCCTCGTTCCTGGACTACAAGTTCGACGAATGGGAGCGCTATCATCAGGCGGTCACCGATTGGGAGGTCCGTGAGTACCTGAGACTCTACTGATGCCGGACGATTTCGAGACCTTCCCCCTGGGTGACGTCACGCTTCAGTCGGGCGAAATCCTCAAGGGCGCGCATCTTGCCTACCGGACCTGGGGCACACTGAACGGGGCAGGGGCCAATGCCGTCCTCATACCGACCTACTACACAGGCACGCACCGCAGCAACGAGGCCTACTTCGGGCCCGGGCGCGCCCTCGATCCCGAGCGGCACTTCATCGTCTCGATCGATCTCTTCGGCAACGCGCTCTCGTCTTCGCCCAGCAACCATCCCGCTCCCCAGGGGGGGAGCCGTTTCCCGCGCACCACGTTCTTCGACAATGTCGCCTGCCAGCACCGGCTGCTTACAGAGCGACTGGGGATCGAGCACCTTGCGCTGGTGACGGGATGGTCCATGGGAGCCTGCCAGTCGTTCCAATGGGGAGCACAGTATCCCGACATGGTCGATGCCATCCTGCCGTTCTGCGGTTCGGCAAGGACGGCACCCCACAACATCGTCTTCCTTGAAGGCGTGAAGGCGGCGTTGTGCGCCGATGCGACCTGGAACGGCGGCGACTACACGTCACAGCCTGTCACGGGCCTCAAGGCCTTCGGCCGGGTCTACGCAGGCTGGGCCTACTCCCAGACCTGGTATCGCGAGGGACATTACCGCGATCTCGGTTTCGAGACCATCGAGGATGTTCTGCTCGACTGGGAGGCCGATCATGCCGACAACTGGGACGCCAACGATCTCCTGCACATGCTCTGGACCTGGCAGAAGGGCGACATCAGCGCCAGCGAAAGGTATGGCGGCGACTTCGGCAAGGCGCTGGCGTCGATCACGCCGCGCGCCCTCGTGATGCCCTGCTCGACAGATCTCTACTTCCCTCCCGAGGACAATGAAATCGAAGTCTCGGGCATGCCCAATGCCGAGTTGCGCGTCTTCGAAACGGTCTGGGGCCACTGCACGGCAAGCGGCAATGCGGTTCCGGCCTTCCATGCCTTCTTCGATCAGGCGGTTCGCGATCTGCTGAAGGCCTGACGATCTCACCAGGTGCGGCCGCGGGCGTCGACGGGCCAGATGTCGACGAGCCGGTCGGCGCGGACGCAGTGGTGGACATCGTTGAAGTTGACGGTCGGGTCGCAGTGCGCGTCACACGGGTCAATGCACCTGTCTGTTCTAGGTGTTTGATATGACGTCTATTTCATTTCAGGAGCAAGGGTGTGCGCATGTCGATGCGATTTCAACACCCCGATGTAGCTGATCGGGAGAAACGGCCATGACAGGAATACGCCTCACGCAACGCCGCGTGGAGTCGTTGCGGTGCCAGGGCACCACCCGGGACGTCAGGGATAGCGAGTTGAAAGGTTATGGCATCCGTTTGTCACCCTCGGGCGCGAAGAGATACTTCCTCCAAGGCCAGCACCACGGCCGAAGGATCTGGAAGACCGTAGGCGACGCGGATGCGATGAGCGAAGCTGAGGCGCGAGAGCGGGCCCGTTCAATACCGGCGGCGCTACGCGACGACAAGGAGATGGAAGCGTCGGAATCCGGCGAGGCGCTGTTCGAAACAGTCGCCGAGGAAGTCTTCATACACTACGGCCGCTGCCGGAAACCTCCGACGATGTCCGTGAACCGATTTTACCTTTCCGGGCAGATCCTTCCCTATTTTCCGGTCGCCGAATCGCAGACATCAACCATCAGGATGTGCAGGCCGGCGGTCATTCACGTCGATGTCGATCCGGATGCCATCCAGAGCCTGAGAAAGGGCCTCTTCACGAAGGATTGACGCAGGCGGCCGCCGAGATACCGGCCAGCCGTCCGAAGACGGCGCCCGACATCAGTCCCGTGCCTCCGGGATAGTTGAAGTAGAACAGGCCGCCGACCAGTTCGCCCGCCGCGTGGAGCCCGCCGATGGGCTTGAGGTCGGTATCGAGCACCTTGGCAGACGTGTTGATACGCAACCCTCCGAAGGTGAAGGTCACCCCGCAGGTCACTGCGAAGGCTTCGAACGGCGGCTCGTCGATGGTATTGGCCCAGTTCGACTTGGGAACGGCGAGACCCACAGCCGAACGTCCGTCCCTGACAGTGGGATTGAAGGCGATGTCTCTCCTCACGGCGTCGTTGTAGGACCCGATGGTCTCGAACGCCCGTGCGGCATCGACGCCGTCAAGCTTCTTCACGAGTTCCTCGAGCGTGTCGGCGCGAACCCGCGTGACCTGACGGATGCGGTACTCGTCACGCTGAAGATGGATGACCTTGCGGTCGAAGATCTGCCAGGCAAACTGCCCGGGCTGGCGCAGGATCTCGGCGCCGTACTTCGCATAGGTGTAGTTGCGAAAATCGGCGCCCTCGTCGATGAATCTCTCACCCCTGGCATTGAGCATGACGGCGAAGGGATAGGAGTGCTTCTGGAAACCGTCGCCGACGGCAAGATCCCCGAACTCGGGCGCGTTGAGGTCCCAGCCCACAGCGTGGCAGCCGGACCAGTGGCCGTAAGGCGCCGCGCCGATGTCGAGGGCCATTCTGATGCCGTCTCCGGTGTTGAAGCGCGTTCCGCGCACCCTGGCAAGGTCCCAGCCCGGGCCGAGATAGCGGGCGCGCCATTCATGATTGGCCTCGAATCCCCCACAGGCGAGCACGACGGCCCTGGTCCTGATGGTATGAACCGCGCCGGCGCGGCGGACCTTCAGGCCCTCGATATTCTCTCCGTTCATGACGAGTTCGATGGCCCGCGTTCCGTAGAGGACGGCAATGCCCGTCTTCGAGGCTGCTGCGGAAAGACCGGCTATCAGACCCGGACCGCCCCCGACGACTTCTATCGTGACGCCTCCCCAGAATCTGAAACGGCCGTCGACCTCGAAGGCCTGGCGGCCCCACATGGGCTGGAAGCTGATGCCCTTCGTGCGCATCCATCGCAGGGTCTCGCGGCTCCTGCGAACCAGAAGTTCCGTCAGATCCGGATCGCAGCGGTACTGAGTGACACGGCCCATGTCGTCGAAAAACATCTCTTCGCCGTAGGTGCCGAATTCCGTTCGGGCGATCTCCTCGTCGGAGAGATCGGGTATCAGTGCGCGCAGGTCATCGAGCCCGTCATAGACACAGCGGATCGCACCGGCGGTGAAGCGGCTGTTGCCTCCGGCCTCCTCGAACGGCGCGCGCTCCACCATGACAACGCCAGCACCTCCATCGCGCGCGGCAAGTGCGGCACAGAAGGCGGCATTGCCTCCTCCCACCACGACGACATCCGCCGACTCGGGTACCGGATGGCGCGTCATCGGCCGGACTGCCGGCAGCCGAACCTTCTGCAAGCCGTCATGGCCGTCTCCCGCCTCGATGATGTGGCCCACCGACATTGCCCGACCGCCAATTGCTGTGGAGCACGGCTTCCTCCGGGGCGGGCATCACGTTTCGCAATCGATGATGTGAAGGAATGACGCGGCCACGTTGCCTTTGATGGCACCGGTCATGCCCAGGTCGATACCGGCGGCATCGCTGCTGCGAAACAGCGGGTCCATCCTTCCATCCAACTCGGTGCTGTAGTGGAATTCGTGACCTCGCCAGACCGTTCCGGCGCGCCCCAGCGGACCGTCCTCGACGAGTGTCATGCGCCGGTAGCCCAGATGCCGGCGGGGCGACTCCATTGAAACGCTGATCGGAAGGAGGCCCGACATGGTGTGGGTCATGCCGGTCTGGTCCGTCAACCTCTCGCCAAGCATCATGTAGCCACCGCACTCTCCATAGATCACGGCACCCCTGCGTGACGCCTGCCGGAGGCCGTCGAGGAACGTGCGGTTGGCGGCCAGTTGTCCGGCAAACAGTTCGGGATATCCGCCGGGAAGATAGACGGCATCGGCGTCAGGATCCGGCGCATCATCGGCAAGGGGCGAGAAGGTCACCAGTTCCGCACCGGTCCGATGCCAGCCTTCCAGGATCGCCGGATACGTGAACGAGAAGGCGGTATCACATGCGATCGCTATCCGCTGCCCGAGTGGTTCGAGGGCAGGTGGAACCTTGCTTGCGACGCTGCAGGAGAGAGGGCGTGCCGCGGCGGCCAGGCCTTCGAGATCCACGGTATCTGCCACAAGTGCGGCAACCTCGTTGAGGAAGGCATCGAGGTCACGGTGTTCGGTCGCCTGCACGAGTCCGAGATACCGGTGTGGAAGTTCGAGGACGGTGTGACGATTGACGTGGCCGAACACGGTGGCGACTTCGTCAAGTGCCCGCATGAGAATGGTGCGGTGGGTCTCCCCGGCAACCCTGTTCAGAATGACACCTGCAAGATCGACATCGTTGCGATGGTCCCGGAACCCCTCGACCATGGCCGCAACAGAACTTCCCTGGCCGGTCACGTCAACCACCAGAACAACGGGCAGACGAAGGAGTGCCGCGACATCGGCCGTGGAACCCGTGCCTGCAAGGCTGCCGTCGAAAAGCCCCATCACCCCCTCGCCGATTACCAGATCGGAACCGGAGGCCGCACAGGCTACTTCAGATTGCACCGTCGAGGGTTTCATCGCCCAGAGGTCGATGGTGCGGCATGGCCGAAGCGAGGCCACGGCATGGAATTCGGGGTCGATGTAGTCCGGCCCGACCTTGAAGGCCGATACCGCTGTTCCACGTTTGGCGAAGGCGCGGAGCAACGCCATGGTGATCACGGTTTTCCCGGAACCGCTCGCCGGTGCGGCGATGATCAGCCCGCTGGCCACGATCAGATGGCTTCCCTTGAGGCGGGCCCGTCGAGTGGCGCGGGATCCAGGATGCGGCCGTCCATTGCTCCCAGCCAGTCGAGACCGGCACGAAACCGCACGAAGTTGCCGATGGCGACAATGGCAGGGGCGTCGAGGCCTTGGGCGTCTGCCGCGGCGTTTGCAAGATTCGTCTCGATGACCTTCTGGTGACGAGTGGTCGCCCGGCTGATCACGGCCACGGGGGTCTCGGCGGCCAAGCCTGCCTGCATCAGTCGGTCGGCGATGGCATCGAGCCGCGCCAAAGCCATGTAGATGACGAGTGCATGATCCGGTGCCGCCAGCGCGCTCCAGTCGAGACCGTCGGGAACCGTGCCGCCCGCCAGGCGTCCGGTGATGAACGTGACAGCATGGTTGGTGTGCCGGTCGGTCGCCGGGATGCCGGCGTAGGAAAGCCCGCCGATACCTGCCGTGATGCCCGGGACGACACGAAACGGGATGCCTGCGGCGGCAAGGGCGAGAGCCTCCTCGGCGCCGCGTCCGAAGACGAAGGGATCGCCCCCTTTGAGCCTGAGAACCTTCTTCCCCGATCGGGCAAGCTCGATGAGCCGCCTCGAGATGTCAGGTTGACCGGGCGACGGCTTGCCGCCCCGTTTGCCGGCATGGACCAGTTCCGCACCGGGCCGGACGAGTTTCAGAACACCTTCATCTACCAGAGCGTCATGGACGACGCAGTCGGCCTCGCCGAGCGCATGGTGGGCCAACAGTGTCAGGAGGCAGGGGTCGCCCGGTCCGGCGCCGGCGAGCCAGACCCAGCCTGGTTCGAAGACGGGAATGGGCGGCAACAGGGAATGAGGCATCGAACGCCCTTCGCGACGTTGGAACGGACCGGACCACTAAACCACATTCGCTTGCGAATTCACCACAACCAGACACAATGCTGACCATCATAACTATCCGGTGCGGCAGGAGACATGGCGGCAAAAGGGGCCTTGCGCAAGGGGTGGACCACCGGTGCCTGCGCGGCGGCGGCTGCCGCGGCGGCCTATCAGGCGCTGGCGACGGGACATTTTCCGGATCCGGTGGCGATCACACTGCCTGGCGGCAGGGAAGTCGGATTTCCTCTCGCGTCGCGTGTGCTTGGAGAAGGTTCGTCGCGGGCCTCCGTGATCAAGGATGCAGGGGACGATCCCGATGTCACCCATGGCGCCGAAATCGTCGTCACCGTGACCCGGGGCGAACCGGGCAGCGGGGTCGTTTTTCGCGCCGGCGAGGGTGTGGGAACCGTGACCAAGGTGGGTCTGCCGGTGGCACCGGGCGAACCTGCCATCAATCCGAAGCCCAGGGAGATCATGACCGAGGCGATCCGCAAGCTCGCCTGGCGCCACGGCGGGACCACGGACGTCGTCCTGGAAATCGGTGTCGTGAACGGTGAGGAACTCGCCGGGCAGACCTGGAATCCGAGGCTGGGCATCAGGGGCGGACTTTCGATTCTCGGGACCACCGGCATCGTCATCCCGTATTCCTGTTCCGCCTGGATCCATGCCATCCACCGCGGCATCGACGTGGCACGGGCCGAAGGTCTCGATCATCTTGCAGGCGCGACCGGACGGACATCCGAGGACGCCGTGCGCAGGTTCCACGATCTCCCCGAGGGAGCCCTCATCGACATGGGCGATTTCGCCGGAGGCATGTTGAAATACCTGCGTCGCCATCCCGTCTCCCGGGTTTCCCTGGCCGGGGGCTTCGCGAAGATGACGAAGCTGGCACAGGGCGCCCTCGATCTCCATTCATCGAGGAGCCAGGTGGATTTCGGCCGGTTGGCTGACGTGGCCCAGGAAACCGGTGCCGCCAAGGATCTGGCATCGGAGATTGCGGCTTGCCAGAGCGCCGGCGCGGTCCTTGCGCTGGCCCAGGACGCTCATCTGCCGCTTGCCGATCATGTCGCTTCAAGAGCCCGGGAAGCGGCGCTCGCCACCCTGGCAAGCGGCATATCGGTCGATGTCATCGTCATCGACCGATCCGGGGCGATCGTCGGCCGGACCGAACCGTGACCCGGATACTGATCCTCGGCGGCACCGCGGAATCCGTATCGCTCGCCGCCATGCTCGCCGAACGACGGCCCGCCGTCGATGTGATCACCTCGCTCGCAGGCCTTCTCGGCGAGACACCGGCCATTCCCGGATCGGTCCGCCTCGGGGGATTCGGCGGTGCCTGTGGGATCAGGGACTACCTTCTGGAAGAGGGCATCGACGCTCTCGTCGATGCGACGCATCCCTTCGCCCGCACCATGGCCCTCAACGCGCACAATGCGGCAGAGCGGGCAGGTGTTCCGAGAATCAAGCTCGTGAGGCCGATGTGGACAAGGACCTCCCGGGATCGCTGGCTCGAAGTCGACGATGCCCCGGATGCGGCCCGTGAACTGGCGTGCCTTGCTCCGCCGGCCGCTCTCATCACACTGGGCAGCCGGTCGCTTGCCCCGTTCCGCCGTCTCGAGGGCATGCGCCTCGTCTTCAGGATGATTGCAAAGCCCGCAGAACCAATCGACATTCCCGGTGCCGGCATCCTTCTCGAGAGAGGACCGTTCGACCTCGATCATGAAAGGGAGCTGATGACGGATCGCGGGATCGGTGCGCTCGTGACGAAGGCAAGCGGCGGTGAGGCGACGCAAGCCAAGATCGAGGCAGCCCGCGAACTCAACCTGCCGGTTGTGATGATCCGCCGTCCCCGGCCGCCGGAAGGCAAGACTGCAGCGACCGCGGATGGCGTTGTGGACTGGCTCGACAAGGAAAGATTCATCTGACAAAGAGGGAGTTCGCCATGGTGCCGACCGTTTCGGAAATCGTCGATCTCAGCCATCCGATGTCTTCCAACATGCCCAATATCGGCGGGCAGGTGACGTTCTTTCAGCTCGACGATCACGCTTATCTCTCGGAAATCACCGGAGGGAAGATGGCGATGGAGAGCCGCATGATCCTCATGCCGGAACACTGCGGCACCCATCTCGATGTACCCCGGCACTGCGATGCCGATGGCCTGAGTGTCGATCAGGTTCCCCTGGAACAGCTGGTTCTGCCTGGCCACCTGCTCGATCTCAGCCACAGGCAGAACGGCGAGTCGATCACCATTGCCGACCTCGAGGAAGCGGAGCTCAAGTCCGGCAGGAAGATCGGACCCGGAGCCGCCTGCATCGTCTGGACGGGAACAGACGTGGACTGGGGTAAGGAGGGTTTCGCCATGAACCGCCCCTATGTCCCGGTCGAGACGGCCCAGTGGCTCGTGGACCGCGGCATTCCACTCTTCTGTACCGATCTCATCGGCATGGACGATCCGGTCGAATGGTGGTGGCCGACCCACGCGGTCTGGAATACCCAGGGTGTCTGCATGGTCCAGCAGCTCTGCAATCTCGATCGACTGGTGGGCAAGGACTTCCTGTTCGTCTGCCTGCCACTTGCCATGAAGGACGGCACGGGATGCCCTGTCCGCGCCGTGGCACTGGTGTTCCAGGCAGCGCAGTGACCCCATCGAACGGCACAGGAACCTTGAAACGGCACCACATCGACCGGCTGTTCGCGTCTCTGGCAAGGGAGATTCCCGAACCGGAAACCGAACTCGACTACAGCAATGTCTTCACCCTTCTCGTCTCGGTCGTGCTCTCCGCGCAGGCCACGGACAGAAGCGTCAACGAGGCGACACCGGCACTCTTCGCTGTCGCGGACACGCCCGAGGAGATGGTCGCCCTGGGCGAGGACGGCGTCAGGGAGAAGATAAGGACCATCGGCCTCTTCAATTCCAAGGCGAGAAACGTCGTCAAACTCTCGAGGATGCTGATCGAGAAACACGGCGGCGAGGTCCCGGCAAACCGGGAGGCCCTGCAGGGCCTCCCGGGCGTGGGCCGCAAGACCGCAAGCGTCGTCATGAACGAGGCCTTCGGCGAGCCGACCATCGCGGTCGACACCCATGTCTTCAGGGTCGCCAACCGTACCGGCCTTGCCCGCGGCAAGACCGCCGATGCCGTCGAAAGGATCCTCGAGAGCGTGGTCCCGCCGAAATGGAAGAAGGGGGCGCACCACTGGCTCATTCTCCACGGCCGCTACACCTGCACCGCCCGTCGCCCGAAGTGCTGGAAGTGTGTCATCGCCGACACCTGCCCCTTCGAACCCAAGACCCCGGATCCGGCGCTTTCTCCAGACTCCTGAGAACGGCAGCCCCCGCGGTCCGGAATTCCCTGCACAATGAGGCTCTGTTCCTGACCCCAGCGCCCGGCGGTCCTCCAGGGGCCGTACCGGAAACGCTCCAGCTTGACCAGATCGATAACCATCACGAAGCGCTTGTGGCTCCCCGGCGCCAGCACAGGGCAAAAGTTCTCCATGAAATCGGTTCCAGAAATTCGACAGGGTTGAACCAGGGGGCGTCGGGTCGCGTCCCGGGTTTCCTGTGGCTGTAGAAATCCACCATGCCACGCAGGCGGTTCCGGATCACAGGCAACTTACAAAAACATCAACCCAGACAAGGCAAAAACCTGTCATTGCGACAGTTGTACAAGAACCCCGAATGTATATTTTTAGTGGTATTGATAACGTGGTCGGGAAGCAGTCGCGTAAGGGGGGGCCGTGGAGGAGAAGATCACGACTGATGCCGTCGAAGTACGGTTTACCGGGAACACGCGGGAGTACTTCGGTATCTGGATCGTCAACATGCAGTTGTCGATCATCACGCTGGGGGTCTGGTCTGCCTGGGCCAAGGTCAGGAACAGGAAATACTTCCTGGGGAATACGAGCATCGAGAACCGTCCGTTCGGATACCACGCCACGGGCCTTCAGATTCTCATCGGACGCCTGATCATCGTCGCCTTCTTCGCTGCCTACTGGATCCTGTCGACACTTTCCCCTGTCGCCGGCTTCTCCCTGATTGCCCTCTTCTTTTTCGTCTTGCCGTGGCTGATCAATCGCGGCTTGCGTTTCAATGCGGCGATGACGAGCTGGTCCAACGTCCGCTTCCGGTTCGACGGGTCCTACTGGTCCGCCTTCGCGGCTTTCGTATTGTACCCCGCGCTCGCTGCCGTGAGCCTCTATCTGGCGCTTCCGTTCGTCACGAGGGCCGTGAAACGGTACACGATCGGTCGCCATCGGCTCGGCGGACACAGCTTCACCTTCGACAGCGAAATTGGACCATTCTACGCAGCCTTCGCCGCCGCGGGCGTGTGGGCGTTCATCGGCTTCGTGTTCTTCCTGGGTGTGACGCTGAGCGGTCGTCTGGCACTCATGGATGTTGTGATGTTTCCCGAGACCGGAGAAATCGACGGCGGCACGGTCATCTACCTGATCGTACTGGCGGCCATCTATTTCGTGGCATTTTTTCCGCTTTCCACGATCTATGCCGCGTTCTTGCGCTATGCCATCTACGCCGGAACTGCTCTGGAGGGCGGTCATCGTTTCCGGTCGACGATCTCGCCACCGAGACTGGTATGGATTGTCATCAGCAACACCGTGGCGGTCGCCTTCTCGCTTGGAATGCTGCTTCCCTGGGCACGCATTCGCCTGGCACGCTACCTCTGCGCACATACCTGGGTGATGCCCGGAGGTTCGCTCGACGACTTCGTGGGCGAGGCCGAGAGACGGCAGTCGGCTCTGGGCGACGCGTACATGGATATCGACGGGATCGATGTCGGTGCAGCTGCCTGAAGGCACGGTTCCCGCGCCCTGCGGCGATGCCTGCCCCCCGAACACATCGCGCCGTGTCGCTGCGCACATGGTCGCGACAGCAGGCGGCAGGGCCGTGGACCTGATCGCGTCGGACGATGGCACGGTGCTGGCGAGCGCCGCCGCCGGCGCAATTCGGCGCGAAACCAGACTGGGCCGTCTGCCTTCATCTGTCGCCTTTCCTTCCGGCTGGCAATTCCAGAGCGACGACCACGGCGCTGTCGACGCCATCCTCGGTCCCGCTGCGTCGGACCGCCTGCATCGATGGGAAGCGTGGCATCCGCGGCTCGTCCTGGTTGTCGTCTCGGGGTTCGTTGCCGCCTTCGCGGTCTGGCGCTGGGGCCTGGGCGCTCTGGTCGCCGCAGCAGTGGCGGTGACGCCCGATGCCCTTCCGGAAGCCATCGATGACGGTCACATCGCGTTTATTGACCGTACCATGGCCGAACCGTCGGGCCTCAGTGACACGGAACAGGACCGTGTGCGGCGTATTTTCATGGATATCAAGGCGGTCGCGCCGGAGCCGCCTTTCGGCGACTACACGCTCTTCATGCGCAGCATGCCAGAGGTGGGGCCCAATGCGTTCGCCCTGCCCGGCGGAACAATTGTGGTCACGGACGAACTCGTCGAGACGTTTTCCGGTTCCGATGTGATTGCCGACGTGCTGGGCCACGAGATCGCACATGTCGCAGGCAAGCACGGCCTGAAGCAGGTGTACCGCAGCCTGGGCACGTATCTGCTGGTAGCGCTGGTTGCAGGCGATGTTGGTCCCGTCCTCGAGGACATGCTTCTGGAAGGCGGGTTGCTGCTCTCGCTCTCCTATTCCCGCCGGCACGAACTCGAGGCGGATCGCATCGGCATGGCTCTGGCGGCAAAGGCAGGCTATGAGCCGGAAGCTCTGGTGCGCCTCCTGGAACACCTGACCGGCAGCGGAAACAGAAATATTCCTTCGTGGTTGTCGACGCACCCAACTTCGGACGAACGTATCCTGGAGATCCGCCGATTTGCCAGCGAGAATGCCCACTCCGGTTCATGAGAGAAGCGCAGGCATTGGCAGCGGCGGTCCCGGGCTACGACGACAGGTCCGAGCAGTACGATCGCTCCCTGCCATGGGACGAGGGCAAGCAGCTCCCGGCGGCTCAACCAGCGCCGGGTTGCGCCGGCGCGCGGTCCGGGAGAATTCCAGCCACGATTTCTTCGCCATCATCAACAGGGATTGTTGGGCCATCGAATTCGAGGCTGGTATCACATGGCATGAGACTCCGGAACGTCCGCTGACCGCCTTGAGGCGCGCCTGCGATTCGACCTGAATCGGGATCGTCAACGGCAAGGGCCGGTCGGTGACAACCATCGCGGGGCCGCATGCTGAGCGGTCTCGTGCTCTCCAGGACTGGCCACTGGCCGTTCGACCGCGGGATCCTCGCCGTGGGCGACGTCTCGAATCACCGCACCGACTTGCGGACCGGTTCAGGACCCCTTCTGCGACCCGACAGGACCATCAGGCTCCCGGAACGCGAGCAGGAGTGGTCCGCAAAAGTATGTCTGCGCTACCACCGCCAGATGTTCGTGGCGACTTGCGGCAACCGCTCGCAGGGCACCGATGGATGATCCTGCTCTCCAGGCGGCGGGTCGCGTCACATCGCCGGAAGCACTTTCAAGGGGATATAACCTCAGGGTATGACAAACGCGTTGACATGCAAGAGCGCTGAAACAACACTACCGTGCCGGTTCTTTCCGAGTTGGATGGCCGCGCAAATCCTCTGAACCACAAGGGAGAATGTCGTGAAGGGACTTAATAAGCAGACCCTCATCGGTGTGCTTTCGGCCGGGGTCCTGGCGCTTGCCGGGACGGCCAATGCCGACAGCAACGAGCCGATCAGGATTCCGATCAAGAACTGGTCGAGCCAGATTGTCATGGCCCATGTCATTGGTGGCATGTTCGAGAGCATCGGAGACACCGTCGAGTACGTGCCCGTCGACAATCAGGCAAGCTTCGAGGCTGTTCGCGGCGGTGACATCGACATCCTGCACGAAGTGTGGCAGTCGACCATGCAGAACGCCTACTACAGCGCCATGGAACAGGGCGGCCTGATCGATGCAGGCACTCACGATGCCGAAACCCTTGAGGAGATGGGCGTTCCGAACTGGGTGATCGACCAGGGTCTCTGTCCGGGACTGCCTGCCTGGGAAGCCCTCAAGGACTGCTTCGCCAACTTCGCGACGCCGGACTCCGGCGGCAAGGGTCGCTGGCTCGAAGGACCCCAGAGCTGGCATGGCGACGTGATGCCCAACCGCATCAAGGGGCTGGGTCTCGACGACACCTGGGTGGTCAAGTTCGCCGGCGCTGCCGATGCCCTGTGGGCCGAACTGGAAGCAGCCAAGAAAGAGGGACGCGGCACGGTCATCTTCAACTGGACGCCGAACTTCACCGATGCCGAGGGCTTCTCCTTCATCGAATTCCCTCCGTACTTTGACGGCTGCCGGATCGCCGATGGCGGCGATCTCAACACGACCGGCTGCGGATCCCCGACAGGTTGGTTGAAGAAGGGAGCGCACTACAAACTCCCGAAGACCCATCCGCAGGCCTACACGATCCTCTCGAAGATCTCGTTCACCACGCCGCAGATCGGTTCGATGGCCGCGCTGGTCGATCTCGACAAGATGACCCACGAGGATGCCGCCGTGAAGTGGCTGGCGGACAACGAGGACGTCTGGAAGCCCTGGACAGAATCCGTCCTCGGCGAGAGCAACTGACGACGCCATCCGTTTCAAGTATTCTCATGATGCATATCTGAAGTGTCGGGCCCCCCGGGCGTCGGGGGGCCCGTTTCCATGGGGCGTCGTAGCGGCATCCCAGGCATTGACCCGAGACCCGCAATCATCACAATCGGGAACCACGCCTCAAGGATCGGCATGTCAGGGAATGCAGTGGATCGGGGGGTAAGTCATGTCTTCTCAAGGGCGGACATCAGGAGAAGAACGAGCTGTCATCGAGTGCGAGTCCGTCTACAAGGTCTTCGGGCGGAATGCAGACAGCCTGGTCGCCGGCACGGACGGTTTCATCGATGCCGAAGCCGCACGGTCAGCCGACTGCATCGTCGGTGTCAACAACGCCTCCTTCGAGGTTCACGCAGGTGAACTTCTGGTCATCATGGGACTGTCCGGCTCGGGCAAGTCCACATTGCTTCGGTGCACATCGAGACTGACCGAGGCGACCGCAGGCAAGATCTTTGTCGAGGGCCAGGATCTTCTGGCGATGAGCGGCAAACAACTGCTGGAGATGCGGCGCTCCAAGATGGGTATGGTGTTCCAGAACTTCGGGCTGCTGCCCCACAAGACGGTTCTGGAGAACATCGCCTTCCCACTTCAGATGAAGGGTATCAGCACCAGGCAGAGTGTCTCGAGAGCACGAGATATGGCCGAACTTGTCGGACTCCAGGGGCGGGAGAACTACTTTCCCAGACAGCTCTCGGGCGGCCAGCAGCAGCGGGTCGGGATCGCGCGCTCCCTGGCTGTCGAACCGGACATCTGGTTCCTCGATGAGCCGTTTTCGGCCCTCGACCCGCTGATCCGCAAGGAGATGCAGGACGAGTTCCTGAGACTGCAGGGCGTTCTCAACAAGACGATCCTCTTCGTTACCCATGACTTCGATGAAGCGCTTCGCCTGGCCGACCGCATCGCCATCATGAAGGAGGGTATCATCGAGCAGCTCGATACACCGGCCGGCATCATTCTCGAGCCGGCCACCGAGTACGTGCGCAGGTTTACCCAGGACGTGCCGAGGGAGAAGGTTCTCAGGATCGAATCGGTCATGGAGCCAGTCGTTCAGGAGGAGGAGCTCTCAGACCTGCGGGTGTCCAAGGATTCGATCATCGAAACCGTCGCGGAAGCGATCCTGAACCAGGTCCGGCCCGTGGGAGTCGTCGATGCCGACAATGTGCTTGTCGGGAGCCTGCATGCCTCCCACGTGATCAACGTCCTCTTCGGAAGCCGATCGCAACGGTCGTCGGGGAACTGATCGCACCCCCATGTCACCGCCACGGATATCCTTGAAGGTCGTCCAGTTCTCCGGTCTCCTGGTGGTGTTCTTCCTGTTGGGCCGTTTCGTCGATCCATCAGATGCGAACTGGCTGTGGCGGTTCCCGCCGCTGCTCAAGGACCTACCGTTCATCATCAATGACACGGTACAGAACCTGCTGTTCGAATGGTTGCCGATCGAGGTCTACGATCCGGCCATCGATGAGTACGAAACGAAACCCCTCTTTCGCCAGGTGACGAGAGCCATCTCGAGTTTCCTTCTCGTCATCATCGAATTTGCCCGCGAGGTCATGCTCGGGGGCGTCAAGACCATTGTTGTCTTCACGGACTGGAATTTCATCAACGATAACCCGTGGGCGCGCTGGCCCGCACTTCCCTGGACGGTGATCACGGGATGGGCCATCGTCCTGGGCTACCGGCTCCAGGGAATCGGGCTCGCAATCCTCGCCGCGTTTGCCGCCGTCTACATTGCCGTGTTCGGACAGTGGGAGCCGTCGATGCAGACGCTCTCGTTCGTGCTGGTCGCTGCGCCCGTTTCCGTCGTACTGGGGCTGGCGCTGGGGATCTGGGGATTCAGAAGCAGGAGTGTCGAGGCGACCCTCAATCCGCTTCTCAATGTGGCACAGACCATGCCGCACTATTCGTATCTGGTCCCTGTCATTGTCCTCTTCGGGGTGGGTGATCACGCGGCGGCCATCGCAACCATCATCTTTGCAACCCCGCCGATGGTTCGCCTGACCCTGCTGGGTCTCAAGAACGTGCCGGTGGATGTTGTCGAAGCGGGGGTCATGAACGGCTGCGGCAGGTTCCAGTTGTTGTTCAGGGTTCTCATCCCGACGGCCAAGCGCGATGTGCTCATCGGTGTGAACCAGGTGGTGATGCAGTGCCTGGCAATGACCGTGATTGCATCCTTCATCGGCGCTCAGGGACTGGGCTCGAACCTGATGATCGCACTCAATTCCCTGAAAATCGGAACCGGCATCGAGATCGGTGTCTGCATCGTGCTGATCGCAGTGGTCCTCGACAAGATGTCGCTTGCCTGGGCCCACAAGCAGAAGGACTACTTTGCCGACCTTACCTTCTTCGAGCGTTACCGGGTCCCGATGCTCCTGGTCGCCATTCTGGCAGCCGGCTCAGCCCTGGCCTGGTCCGGAAACTTCCTCTTCGAGGAGGGTCGTAACTACTTTTATATCGTGCCGCACCACAAGGGCATCACGACGGCGCCCTTCTGGCAGGCAGCGGTGGACTGGACGTGGGATACCTTCTTTTTCACCCTGAAGGGCTTCAATGAGTTCCTGATCACACAGGTGCTCTTTCCGATGCGGGATCTCTATCTCGGCATGCCGGTTGTCGCCACCTTCGTCCTGATGATGGGGACCGCCTACATCCTCGACGGTGTCCGTTCCGCCCTGATCGTCGGGGGCTTTCTGCTGTTCATCGCGTTTTCGGAGTATTGGGACAGGGCGCTGATCACGGCCTACATGGCGTCATTCGCGGTCATCGTCTCCGCCGTCATCGGTCTGACGGTCGGCTCGCTGTGTGCGCAGAGCGCCGTGGCGAGCAGGGCGATCATACTTGTCTGCGATTTCCTCCAGACATTTCCGTCCTTCATTTACCTCATCCCGGTGATCATGCTGTTCGGCATCACCGACACGTCCGTGATCATCGCTGCCGTGGTCTACGCGTCCGTGCCCGCGACCCGCTACACGGTCGAAGGACTCCGCAGCGTTCCGGTGGTCATTCAGGAAGCGGGCACGATGTCGGGCGTCTCCCGCATGCAGAGATTGGTCACGATCGAGTTTCCGCTTGCCTTCCCGCACATCATGCTGGGTGTCAACCAGACCGTGGTATTCGGCCTGTTCATGGTGATCATCGGCGCCTTCATTGGCACCACGGATCTCGGCCAGCTCATCCTCAAGGCGATATCCGATCGGCACGGAACCGGCATCGGCCTCACGCTCGGCCTGTGTGTCGCCTTCATAGGCCTTGCCGTCGATCAGATCATCCGCACCTGGGCAGAAAGGCGCAAGGAGGAACTCGATCTGGGCTGAACCTGTCTGGCGACGTCACTCGAAGCGGATGACTTCCCTCCAGGCGCACGACGGTTTCGGCTCCCTGATGGTTGTCGATGGGAGCGTCGTCGTATTCGAGGTCTCCAGTGCAGCGAGGAAACTGTCGCCCGTCAGGTCAGGGTCTGCCTCCTCGAGGGCCATTGTGAAAGTCCTTGCCGCCGAGGCGCCGAGCAGGGCACCGGTTTGTCGGGGAATTCGCCGTGCGCTTCCAGGAACGCCGCTGGGTCCTCCTGGGTTTGTAAACGCGTAGCGCCCGTCGGTGACACTGCCCGGAACCTGGGCGATCACAGTGTGGAACGAGGCCGCTCGCCTGTTGTGCGCGGCACAGTGACGCAAAGTCGCTACAGGGAACATTGTGGCTCTGCGCGAACATGTCCACGTTCTCCCGATCGATCAGGCGCCGGTCACCACGGCGTCCTCGGTGACCGGCGAGACCTTCATCCGGTTCTCGGTCGCGGCGACATTCTTGCCGCCGGACTACGGACATGTTGCGCCGAGTTGTCCTACTTCCAGACGGCAGCGTCCGCGACGCGCATGAAGTTCCCGCCCATGATCGCGGCAACGTCCTTCTCCGCATACTGGCGGCGGAACAGTTCCTCGGCGAGTTCGAGGATCTGTCCGGGCCCCGCGCAATCGATGCCCGGATAGTCGTACTGGGCTTTCGGCCAGTAATTGGTATCGCGTTCCAATACGCTCGCCAGGCCTTTGCCTTCGTCATCATCGCTTTCGAAAGCATAGTCGAGACCGATGCCGACATGCTCAGGTCCCAGGAGATTCACGTAATGGTCGATGTGGTCCGCCATGGTTGTCGTGCGGATGTCGTTGTCACCCAGGAAGATTCCGATCCCGACGATGCCGACCACGCCGCCCGTTGCCGCGCAGGCCTTCGCCTGATCGTCGCGGATATTGCGTTCATGATTGCGCAGCGCCCGGGCATTGGAATGGGAGAAGATGCACGGCGCGGTCGACACATCCATGACCTCCATCGACGACGTGTAGCTGGTGTGGGAGCAGTCGACGATCATCCCGAGCCGATTCATTTCACCGATCACGGAACGGCCGAAATCGGTCAACCCAATATCCTCGTCGTGGCAGCCGCCGCCGGCGAGATTGTTCCTGTTGTAGGCGATGAGCATCTGGCGCACACCGAGGTGATAGTACATCTCGACCATGTCGAGTGAACCGTCGAGCGCGTTCATGCCCTCGAGGTCGAAGGCCACCGCGAGATTGCCGGTCTTCCTTGCCTGGCGAACCTCATCGACCGAAGCGACGAGTTGATAGCCGTCGGTCGCGAGAATCCATCGACGGAATGCGGCAAGCGACTTGATCGAGTCGCGCCAGTCCATCACGTCGTAACCGACATTGATGCTCAAGTAATGAACGCCGGCATCCTTCCAGATCTGCAGTTTGCCGAGATCGACACTGGGGTCGGGCCCGAACCCCGCGTGATCGTCCCAGATGATCCCGTCACGAAAAAGCTGTTCTGCCGCAAGGCGCGGATCGTCGGGCATCCTCTTCATCTCCCCTGATGCATCAGGCAATCATGATAGCACCAAGACGGACAACGTCGAACGCCAACGACATCGATCTCCTCAACCCGGCATTGCCATTGGGCACGGCCTTTTCGGAGGTCCCTTGCGCTTCGAACCCGCTGGCTCCGCCCCGGTTGATCCGGCATCGGAACCGAAGAAGTTTCGGGATGCGCATGTCGTTCCATGGTATTTCGGCAACGGCGGACGGACGGCGGTTTGCCGGGACCCTGAAGGTGAAGAAAGGACAAGTCGATGACGGTGACGGCCGGAACCGGGGTGATCCCGATGGAACTCATGGGCGAGGTCTGGCCGGCCGCAGAACCGGGCAAGGATCCGGGGGACTACGGCTCGGCTTCCCTGTCCGGAGATACCCCGGTGGAGATCCGGTCTTTCCAGACGATCGTCATTACCTATACCGTCGGGCGCTTCGGGATTGACGATACCGGCGGCATCAAGATCGTCCAGCGTTTTGCGAACGATGGCGGCCGCTGGCAGACCGATGATCCGGCAGCCATGAATTATGTGACCGCGCAGGCAGACAACGGATGCCGCCTCGTGTTGCGGGTCGAACCGGGTGGTCACCAGAGGCCATGGGACCGCTCGCTCAGGATCATCGTCACCCACGGATCCATGAGGTGCGGGGACCGGATCGACGTGGTGTTCGGCGATCGTTCGGGGGGATCGTCCGGTCTGCGCATGCAGACCTTCGCCGAGAGTGCCCACGAATTCCGGGTTCTCATCGATGCGTGCGCCACGGGCCACTTCGTTCCCGTTCCCGATCGCCCCTTCATCACCGTCGTGCCTGGCAAGTCCTGCTCCTGGCAGGTGGTCCTTCCCACGAGGAGGAGGCCGGGGTCGGTATTCTCGCTCTGCATCCGGGCGGACGATCTGTGGTGCAATCCCACCGGTCAGGTGTCGGGACGCTTCGGGCTGACGAGTACCGGAGGACTCGAGGGGCTTCCGGCTGTAGTCGACTGGCCTCCAGGCCGGCGGTCGCTGCGCGTCGATGGCCTGCGCTGCATGAGGGAAGGCGAAGTTGCAGTGGACCTGCTGTCGGAAGAGGAAGAAATCCTTGTGCGATCGAATCCTCTCGTTGTCGAAGAAGGCGCCCTCGATGCCTTCTGGGGCGATCTCCATGGTCAGAGCGGCGAAACCGTCGGCATCAACACGATCGAGGAGTATTTCAAGTTTGCCCGGGATCTCGCGTTTCTGGATGTCACGAGCCACCAGGCCAACGATTTCCAGATCACCAACAGGTTCTGGCAGCGCATCAACGAGGTGACCGCCGCGTTCAACGAGGATGGCAGGTTCATTGCCTTTCCGGGCTACGAATGGTCCGGAAACACGTCCATGGGAGGCGATCACAACGTCTTCTTCAGGGATGAAGGCCGCGCCATCCGGCGGTCCTCCCATGCGCTTCTCGCGGACCGCAGCGATCTCGGCAGTGACGCCAGCACGTCAGGCGAACTCTTCGACGTGCTGGCGGACGAGGATTGCGTGCTCTATGCCCACATCGGGGGCCGTCCGGCCGACATCGGCGAGGCCGATGGCCTGTCGCTGCGGACGGCCGTGGAAATCCATTCGAACTGGGGCACCTTCGAGTGGCTGATGGCCGAAAGCTTCGCGCTCGGATTCCGGCACGGCCTCGTCTGCAACAGCGATGTGCACAAGGGCAGGCCGGGAGCCTCGCATCCCGGCGCCTCCGAATTCGGTGCCTACGGCGGACTAACCTGCTTCCTCGCCGGCAGTCTGACCCGGGACGGGATATTCGGTGCCCTCAGGCGCAGGCACCATTACGGAACCACAGGATGCCGGCTTCACATGGATATTCGCGTGGCGTTCGGACGGCCCGCCCGCCTCTTTGAAACCGATCCCCGGCTCGGGCCCGCGGCATCGAGCCAGGCGTCGCAGGCCATGATGGGCGACATTGCAGAGACCGCCGATGCGACGGTCCGGCTCAATCTCGACGTCGCCACGCAGTCTCCGATCCTGCGGATCGACGTCCTCAACGGTGTCGACGTTGTGAGATCCTTACAGGGCTATTCATCCGGCGCCGGTGACAGAAGGCTCCGGGTGCTCTTCCATGGGGCGGAATACCGTGGCCGCGGCCGGCAGACCCGGTGGTGCGGTTCGGCACGGTTCACCGAAGACCGCATGAAGAGCTTCGGCACGGTGTGCGCCTGGAACCACGATCGCCTGCTCCGTCAGCAGGGCGGCAACCAGGTGGTGTTCGATGTGCTTACGACCGGCAACTTCGTCGGCTTCGACACATGTCTCGAAGACTGGCGCGGGTGCCTCGAACTCGAGACGGAGCATGTCGATGACATTGTGGATCTGGAGTTCATCGGTGGTGAACCGCGCGAACTGGGGGCCGGAGGCCTCGAACGCCGCGTGTCGCTCACACGACTGCCGGAGACGCTTCACACGAGAAGGATCACCGAAACCCTGGAGATACCCATCCATGACGAGGGTGACAATCCTCTCTGGATCAGGGTGACCACCGAGGACGGTCACACAGCATGGTCGAGCCCGGTCTACCTCTTCAGGCCTGCCTGACCTCACCGCCGTGGACGGTGTTCAATGACACGAGACATGCAATTGGGTCCGGCCATCGCCGCGTTGGCCATCAGCTTGATCGTGTTGACAACATGCCGGACGGCGGCTGTTCCCTGCGATGCAGCCGGGCTTTCTGAAGGTGCGCTTCTGGCAGACAGGATGTTCAGCGAAGCGGGCCGGGTCCCGGAAGGTGACGAACGCTGTGGTCTCATCAATGACATCACCGACGTGCTGCAGCGAATTCGCGAGAATCATCCCGACGTGGCGGGGATCGCCGCCAGGAGGCATCATGCGCCGGGCGTTCTCATTGTCGGCCTCTCTCCGCGGCTGCTGCAATCGGTGGCCAGGGGACAGCTCTTCACCGGCCATGAGGACTTCGACCGGCTCAGCAACGCATTCGGTCTCAAGTCCATCACCGTTCTGGAGGCACTTGGAACGGCCGTTCTGAGGTTCGATCCGGCGCTCGATATCGTGGCGGCGGCCACGGCGTACGGCGCGCTGGAGGATGTGGCGTATGTCGAGCTCGACTGGATGCTGGGGGACGGACCCGATGTCATTGTCGCCCGCCGTGAAGGCGGATGGTATGTCACATTTCGCGAGGCCTGGGGCGACTGTCCCTCGGGCTGCATCTTCGAGAGACTGACGAGGTTCGAGGTGACAGATGATGGGGTGGAGAGGATCGACGGAGAAGCCGACCCATGACACGCCGGTCGATGCCGCAACTCTCCTTTCTCGTGTTCCTGCTCCTGCTTGGGCAGCCTGCTTCGTCGGGCACACTCTTGTTCGACGGGAGCTGGCTGGAACAGGACTTTCCGTTCCGGTCCGCCAACGAGTTCATCCAGGAGGGCGCGGTGTTGCGCATCCATTCGGATGACAGCGTTTCGATCCTCTGGCGGCACACCCCTCAGGATGCCTGGGATGCCCTCAGAGCGAGCTGGCATTGGGTGGTCGAAAACGGCGTACCGCCCACTGATCTGACCAGGAAGGGCGGTGACGACCGCAACATTGCCCTCTACTTCCTGTTCCTGCCCCGTGAGCGGGCCGAAGGGATGAGGGACGCCTCCCTCGAACGCATCCTGCGCGATGCCGCCGTACGCTCCCTGGTCTATGTCAGGGGAGGTAACCATGATCGAGGCGTGATCCTCGAGAGTCCCTACATGGACTCGCGCGGTGTCACCATCCCTCTCAGAGGCACGGAGTTCGGCGCATACCGGGAAACAGTCGATCTTGATGCCGACTTCCGGCGCGCTTTCGGAAACTCCCCCGGGGTGCTCTTCGGGCTGGGTGTTTCCTCGGACAGTGACGACACGGACAGCGTCATCGAGGCGGAGCTCGGCGACCTTCTTCTCGAATAGTGCCGGACTCAGTCGTCGGCCGTGGCTCCGCCTTCATGTTTCCTTCGGGTGATGAAGGCCGTCAGTTCTTCCCGGACGCCCGGATCCATGGGCGGTTCCTCGTATTCATCGAGCAGCCGGCGCCAGACATTGCGGGCGCGGTTGGTCGCATCCACTGCGCCGTCGCCAAGCCAGGTTTCCCAATTACGCCAGTCCGAGAGGACCGGTTCGTAGAACGCGGTCTCGTAGCGCTCGAGGGTATGCGCAGCGCCGAAAAAGTGTCCGCCCGGGCCGACCTCCCGGATGGCATCGACGGCGAGTTCCGGCTCCGAAAAGTCCACAGGCTCCAGCGCCTTGATCATGGTCTGGACCATCTCGAGATCGATCACGATCTTCTCGAAGGAAGCGCTCAACCCGCCCTCCATCCATCCGAAACTGTGCATCACCATGTTGGTATGGCTCATGACCGTCGCCCAGAGCGACATGGCGCTCTCGTAGGTTGCCTGGGCATCTGGCCAGTTGGAGGCATTGACGACGGAGGATCGGTAGGGAAGGCCGTAGCGCCGCGCCATCTGGCCGCCGAGGAGGACCGCCTTGACGTATTCGGGGGTGCCGAACGCCGGAGAACCGGACTTCATGTCGACATTGCTGGTGAAACCGCCGTAGACCATCGGCGCACCGGGCCTGACCGTCTGGCAGAAGGCGATGGCGGCCAGCGCTTCGGCGTTCTGCTGCGTCAGCGCGCCTGCAATGGAAACGGGCGCCATGGCTCCGGCGAGAGTGAAGGGTGTGACGACGACGACCTGGTTGCGGCGCGACATCTCGATCATGCCGAGCAGCATCGGGATATCGAGCTGCAACGGCGAATTGCAGTTGACGACGGTCCAGATGCTCGGCTCCTCGAGAAGTCGAGCCTCGTCGATGCCGCGGGCGATGCGGATCATCTCGATGGCATCGCATATCTTGCGCCGGCCGAGTGAGTAGCCGAAGGCGATCTTGTCGGTGAGCAGGAGCTGTTCGCCGATGATGTCGAGGTAGCGGATATTGGGCTCGACGTCGATGGGCTCGAGCATCGGCGTACAGCCGTGGACCGCGTTGATGACCTGCGCCAGGCGCAGGAGGTCTCTGTAGTCCTCGAGATTGCCCGAGCGTCGGCCGCCTTCGATGTCCGCGATGTTCGGATTACCGGCCACGGGCAGAAAATTGATGTGATTGCCGCCCATGGTGCGGCTTCGCGCGGGGTTGCGCGCATGGATCGTCCACTGCCGGGGCGCATGGGCGACGGATTCCTCGATGAATCCCCGGTCGAAGCGCACGCGGGGCTCTCCCGGTGTCACAGCGACACCGGCAGTCTTCAGGATGTCGCGCGCTTCCTCGAGCAGGATGTTGACGCCGATCTCCTCGAGGACACGCATGGAAGCGTCGTGGATCGCCTCGACGTCATCGGCACGCGCGATTTCCATGGGAGGATAAGGATTGCGCACGACTGTCCAGGGAAGTTGTGGGACCCTCCGCCCGGCGATCGAGTCCTTCCTCCTTCCGGCAGCCTGCCTCCGTGATCGACGCATCGCAGTCTCCGGCCCCTATGGCGGCACATAAAGGAAGCGCCAGCGGTCGAAACCGCTGGCGCTTCCCAGTTCGCCCAGAATCGGAACTCAGACCTGGCCTTCGTCGATCCAGATCTCCTCGTAGGGCCATCCGGCACCGACCGCGAACGCGGGGCTGCCGTGGTAGTTCTGGATACGCGCCGTGGTGGCTTCGATGTAGTTATTGAAGAACGGCAGGAACAACCCGCCATCGTCGTGCAGCAGGGTGCACGCTTCGCAGTAGATTTCCTTCCGTTTCACCGGGTCCGTTTCCAGGCGCCCCAGGACGAGAAGCTCATCGAACCGTTGGTTGCACCAGAACGTCTCGTTCCACGAACCGCCGCAGGCAAGGGCGATCGTGAGGATCGAGTCGGCGGTCGGGCGGGAATTCCAGCCAGTGGCGCAGAACGGCACCTGCATCCAGGTGTGGCTCCAGTACCCGTCATCGGGCACGCGGTTCAGCTCGATGGTGATTCCCGCTTCCCGTGCATGTTCCTGGAGTATGATGCTGGCATCGATGGCGTTGGCATTGGCGGCATTGGACACGGCCAGCTCGATCGATGTCAATCCGGTCTTGTCCCAGTGCCACTTCGCTTTTTCCGGATCGTAGTTGTGCTGTGCAATCTCGTCGCAGTAGGTGGGCAGTCCCGGGTTGACGGGAAAATCGTTGCCGATCCGACCGTGGCTCAGAACCACGTTGTTCACCAGGATGTCCCTGTCGACGCAGTGCTTCATCGCCAGGCGCAGGTTGAGATCATCGGTCGGAGCCCTGTCGGCAGCCATGATCCAGGCGAACCAGGAACCTGACGGCGTGGAGTGAACCTTGACCGCACTGTCCTGTGCCAGCAGGTTGGCGACTCGAGGTTCGACTGACGCATCGATGTCGATATTACCTGACTGAAGGGCGCCGGAACGTGCCGTATTGTCAGGAATGCCCTGGGTGATGAACGTCGAAACATGCCCGGCGTCCGGATTCCAGTAGTTCCCGTTCTTCTCGGTGACCGACGCGAGTCCCGGCGTGAATTCCACAAGCTTGTAGGGTCCGGTACCCACGACAGGATCACCGTCCTTCCAGCCTTCCTCCACGATCGACGTGTGGTAGTCGTGCCCCAGTGTGACCGGGAAGTCCGCGTTGCCCGAATCAAGTGTGATCTTCACGACGTTGGGCCCATCCGCCCGCATGTCCACGATCGGCGCCAGCAGCGGCTTCGAGGGGGATTGGGAACCTTCCTTGATGTGCTCGCCGAGAGAGTAGATGACGTCGGCGGATGTCAGGGTCTTGCCGTTGTGGAACTCCACGCCTTCGCGAAGCTTGAATGTCCATTCCGCAGCCTGGTTGGTGGCTTCCCACTCGGCCGCGAGGTTTGGAACGACGTTCATGTCGCGGTCGAGATTGGTCAGACGATTGTAGACTTGGTAGGCCCGTATGATGTCCGTACTGTTGGTCATCTTGGTCGGGTCGAAGGTTTCCTCCCCGCCCTTGTATTCGGAGCCAACATTGACTTCACCACCCTTGATCGGTGACTGCGCGACCCCGGCTTCGGTCATCATGGTTGTAGCGGCAGCCACGCCCACACCGAGTGCGCCCGCACGGCCAATGAACTCCCTGCGGTCAAGCCGGCCGGACTTGACCTCGCCGACCATCCAATCGAATTGCTGTTTGCTCATGTTTCTGCAGCCCTCTCCTAAATTCTCGTCTTAAGCATACCGCCAAGGGTACGCACGGTCCAAACAGAGTAGAACGGTTGATGGCGTAACGGAAGACCCGAGCGGAGGTGGGGCCTCCACGGCAGCCGTCCAATGACACTATTGACATCGGTGTCGTCTGCGCCAACCGGTTGCGGGAATCCGCCGGGAAACCCTGTTTTCCGCCAGCTTGGCGCATGTCGTCGAGGCTTGCCGGGGCAAGACGCCGCGTACCGCGCTGTCGCGGAACATCAGCAGGATCTCGACCCCGGAACGCCCGACATACCTGTCTTGTTGAAAATTTCCTGTTCGTGCTTGCGGGCAGGTTGGAAACCATCCTGCCGAGCCGGAGCGTCCCCTCATGATGGATCGTTGAAACCCGGAAGGCCTGGTTGTTCCCGATCGTTGTCCGCAGACGAACAGGACCTCAATGCAGGAATACCTGCGGTCTTCCTGTTCGGATCGCGCGGTAAAAGCCCAATGAGGCGAGATCCTTCCAGATCGCCGGGGGCCGCGGCGGGAATGCCCGCCTCCCGGAAGGGTGTTGCCCCGACAGTTTCGAATCCGGTGCCTTGCCGTCGATCAGGCGCCCTTGCCGTTGTGCCTGGCAACCCTGTCGGCGAGCAGGCAGAGGATCTCGAACATGAAGGTCGCGCCGACGAGCGCGGTGCCGCCTCCCGGATCGAAGGGCGGTGCGACCTCCACCACGTCGCCACCCACGAGATCGAGGCCCTGAAGCCCCCTCACGACCTGCTGCGCCTCGCGCGTCGTCATGCCGCCGATCTCCGGTGTTCCGGTTCCCGGCGCGAATGCCGGATCGAGACCGTCGACATCGAAACTGATGTATGTCGGACCATCTCCTGCCACACGCCTGGCTTCCTCGATCACGGCCTCCGGACCGATCTCGGTGAATTCCTCCATGTAGATGACCCGCATGCCGCTCTCCTCGGCAAACGCCATGTCCGATGAACCGTAAATCGAACCGCGGATGCCGATCTGGACCGTGCGTTTCGGGTCCAGCAGTCCCTCTTCGACTGCACGCCGGAAGGGCGTTCCGTGGGTATAGGGGTTGTCGCCGAAATAGCGATCGTTGGTGTCGCTGTGGGCATCGAAATGAACCATGCCAAGCGACCGGTCCCTTGCTATCGCGCGCATGATCGGAAGAGTGATCAGGTGGTCGCCACCGGCCGAGAGCGGCAGGGCGCCAGCCTCGTGGACCTTTCCGTAGAACTTTTCGATACGGCCGAGCGAGTCCATGAGGTCGATCGGATTGACCGGACAGTCTCCGAGATCCGCCACCTGGGCGAGATCATAGGGCGCCAGCCTGCTCACGTGGTGGACCTTGCGCATCAGGCTTGACTGGTTGCGTATTTCGCGGGGTCCGTGACGCGCGCCGGCACGATTCGTCGTGCCGCCGTCCCATGGCACACCGATCAGCGCGATATCGATGCCCTGAGGGTCCCTCGTGTGGGGCAGGCGCATGAACGTCGGGATGTCGCCGAAGCGTGGAACGACGGACGCATCGACGGGCTGATTGCGGTTTGAGCGCATGTCCAGTCACTTCTCGATTGTCCGGCGTACCTTTGCTTGGAACGAACACGATCGCAAGCCGATGTGCCTTGATAGCCCGGATGCATCGGGCCAGACTTGCCTGTCGGGGAAAGGCGGGTGAAGGCAATGGACGACAGGCACGAGACCATCAAGTATCTCGTTACCGATCTCCCGAAGTTCCCGGAATCGGAACTTGCCGGGATTTCCGGACGGCTGTTCGGAATCGAGGGCGACTATCGTTGTCTCGATTCGGACCGGGACCAGAACTTCCTGCTCACCTCCGGGGAGGGTCGCTGGATCCTCAAGTTCCATCATCCGGAAGAAGACGAGGCGGTTGTCGATTTCCAGAACGCCGCGTTGGCGCACATCGCCGACACTGCCCCGGAAATCCTCGTGCCCGAAGTGGTCCCGACGACGGCGGGCGAGGCTTTCGGCAGGGCCACGGCGCCCGATGGACGGGAGAGCATCGTGCGCCTCCTGACCTGGGTTCCGGGCCGTAGCCTCGACGCACTCGCCCCGACACGCCGGCAGCGGCACCGTCTCGGGTCCCTGGTGGCCCGCCTCGATCTGGCGTTCCAGGGGTTCTTTCACCCGGCGGCGGTACACACTCTGCTGTGGGACATCAGGCAGGCCCCGAAGCTGCGCCTCCATACTGGCGACATCCAGGAAAGGTCGGCACGTCAGCTGACCGAATCGGTGCTCGACCGCTTCATCGAACGGATCGTGCCCCGCTGGACCCGTTTGCGGAGTCAGGTGATCCACAACGATGCCAACCGGGGGAATGTCGTGGCCAGCGAGGAGGAGCCGGACGATCCCAATGGAATCATTGATTTCGGCGATATGATATTCGGTCCCATCGCCGCCGAACTTGCCCTGGCGTGTGACCACTATGCTCATGGCTCCGACAGCCCCATGGAACACTTCGTCGATGTGGCGTCCGGCTTCGATTCGGTGCTGCCGCTGCGGGAAGACGAGGCCGATGCCCTGTTCGACATGATCGCGGCGCGCCTGGCGATCAGCGCCGTCATCGTGGCGCGCCGCGCCGTGGCCCGCCTGGGGTCGCCGCCCTACCTGCCGGGCTACGACAAGGCGGCCTTCGAGGCACTCGACATCCTCTGGTCGATGGGACCGGATGCCGGTACCGAAATGTTCCGCGATGCCCTGCGCTTTCCGGTACGCTGTCCCAAGGGCACCGCCACGACGCCTGAATCGAACCGCCTTGACGAAGAGCTCGAGCGCCGACGAACCTATCTCGGACAACACCTGAGCCTCTTCTATCGCAAGCCTCTGCATCTCGAGAGGGGTGAGGGCGCCATCCTCTACGACGCCAACGGCCGCCCGTTCGTCGATGCCTACAACAATGTGTCCAGTGTCGGACATTGCCACCCGCACGTGGTCAATGCAGTTTCGCGTCAGGCAGGGGCGCTCGGCACGAACACCCGCTATGTCTACCGCATCCTTGCCGACTACGCCGAACGGCTGCAGGCGACGATGCCGGATCACCTGCAGTGCTGCATCTTGGTCAATTCCGGAAGCGAAGCCAACGACATTGCATGGCAGATGTCGACCCTGCTCACTGCCTGGCGCGGCGGCATCGTGATGGAAGATGCCTATCACGGCATCACCGAGGCGATCAGCCATCTCTCGCCGCACGGGCCGGAAGAGGTAGCGCCTCACGTCCGCACCCTGATGTCGCCGGACCCCTACCGCGGACCCTATGGCACGGGGGATGCCGACCTCGCCGAAAGGTATGCCGCAGATGTTGACCGAGCCATCGGTGAACTCGATGACGCCGGTTTCGGCACCGCCTGTTTCATGGTCGACACGTCATTCTGTTCCAACGGCATTCCGGACGTGCCGGCCGGATACCTCGGGAAGGTTGCCGCCAGGGTCCGCGCTGCCGGCGGCATGGTCATTGCAGACGAGGTGCAGTACGGCTTCGGACGGCCGGGTACCCACATGTGGGGCTTCCAGTACCATGCGATGGAGCCGGATATCGTGACCCTGGGCAAGCCTGTCGGAGATGGCTTTCCTCTCGGTGTCGTTGTGACCACCGCTCCGATCCTGGAGGCGTTCAGCCGGGCGACCGGGCTCTTCAGCACATTCGGCGGCAACCCCGTCGCCTGTGCCGCCGGACTTGCCGTTCTCGATGTCCTCGAACGCGAGAATCTCCTCGAGAACGCCCGGATCACTGGCTGTCATCTCAAGTCAGGCCTGAAGGACCTGATGGCCCGCCACGAGATGATCGGTGACGTGCGCGGCCATGGTTTCGTCACCGGAGTCGAGATCGTCAGAGATCGCGACACCAAGAAACCGGATCCCGAGCGCATGGCAGAGGTCCAGAACAGGATGCGCGAGCTGGGTGTTCTTGTCGGCCGGGAAGGCCGCTACGACAATGTCTTCAAGATCCGTCCTCCCATGGTGTTCAGTCGCGGCAACGCCGACACGCTGATCACGGCCATGGACCAGGCGATGAGCGAACTTCAGGCAGGGTCACATGTTCAGCCACCTCACCGTCGGCACCAATGATCTTGCCGGCGCGATTGCCTTCTACGACGCCGTTCTGGCACCGCTTGGCATCGTGCGGGCGATGTCCAGCCTGGAACACGGATTTGCAGGCTACGGCAATGCCGGTGGAGGCGCACAGCTGTTTGTCTGCCGACCGTTCGATGGCAGGGACGCGACGGCCGGGAATGGGACCCATGCGGCCTTTCTTGCGCCGGACCGGGCAGCCGTCGACGCCTTTCATGCCGCTGCCATGGCGCGTGGCGCGGGCGATGAGGGTGCACCCGGTCCACGCCCGCACTATCACGAACACTACTACGGCGCCTACGTGCGTGATCCGGACGGCAACAAGCTGCAGGCCTGTTGCCATTCACCTCCCTGACGGCCTTTGATCAGGCGAACTCCCTTGTCCCGTGGCTGTTCTCAACAAGGCCCAGGATGTCTTCAACGGTACCGGCATCCGCAGACGGCATCGATGATTTCTCGGTAAGCATTCGTCTCCAGGTGCGCGCTCCCGGTTGGCCGTGGTAGAGCCCGAGAATGTGGCGTGTCATGCGGGAGAGCGGGACTCCTTCAGCCAGCTTGCGCTCCAGATAGGGCAGCCACGCCAGAACGATCGCCCGACGGTTCGGCACCGGTTTTCGGGAACCGAAGATCAGGCGGTCGGCCTCGGCGAGGATATAGGGCGTCCGGTAGGCGGCGCGCCCGATCATCACGCCGTCGACATTCTCGAGGTGGCGGTGTGCCGAGCCGAGATCGCAAATGCCACCGTTGATGACGATTTCCAGGGCAGGGAAGCGGCGTTTGGTATCGTGGACCACATCATGGCGAAGCGGTGGTATCTCGCGATTCTCCTTCGGCGACAGACCCTTCAGAACGGCCTTGCGGGCATGCACGACAAAAGTCGTGCAACCGCTTTGCGAGACCGCCTGGATGAATCCCGGCAGCGTCTCCTCCTCGTCCATGGCGTCGATCCCGATGCGGCACTTGACGGAGACCGGTACCGAGACCGCATTGCGCATGGCCAGGACGCATTCGCCCACGAGGCCGGCATCGGCCATGAGGCAGGCGCCGAACCGGCCCGAGCGGACCCTGCTGCTCGGGCAGCCGACATTGAGATTGATTTCGTCGTAACCGAAGTCTTCACCGATCCTTGCAGCGTCCGCGAGGGTCTTCGGGCCCGAGCCGCCGATCTGGAGGGCGACAGGGTGCTCGATCTCGTCGAACTCGAGCAGACGTTGCCGGTTGCCGTGGATCACCGCCTCGGCGACGATCATCTCCGTGTAGAGCCGGGTGTGCTTCGTGACATACCTGAGAAACGCGCGGTCGTAGCGGTCCGTGCAGTCCATCATCGGTGCAACGGACAGCCTGGCAGGGTTCTGGCAGATCTGCATGGTTCCGTCGTCACTCCGTTCTATGGCACTTTCAATTCTGCTGGACCGCCGATCCTGGAACCAGATACCAACGTTCCCTCCCGTGCAATAACCGGACTCCTTGACGGGCCCGGTTGTCATGCAGTCGAGCCAGGATTTCAAGTGTGTTCCGGATTTCCTGCCGCAAGGAGCTGTCCCTCCCGGATACTGCTGATTTCCTGATCAAAGCCCCTGACGATACCGGCGGCCGGAACCGGACTGAGGGTCCTGCGGCAAACACGGCCACAGAAGAGGGTGATGTGCTGCCCTTTCCCGATCACGCGACAACGCTTGGGAATCCGTTCGATCGAACCTGCGGCGGATGCGGCGCGGGTCACAGGCAGTCTGCCTGGCGCGATGGTTGGCGTTGGCATCACGAGACCAGTGTTGCGACCTGCTCGCGCAGCTGGCGGTTGAAGACCTGCCTGAAGGATCGACAGATTGTAGCGAAATCCCCTGACACGGCCGGCCAACAGGATCCCCGCGAGCCTGAAGTGGGCCATTGTCGTCGAGCGCGGTGGTGTCCCGGGCCTTGACCGCGCCGATCATCCGTTGCACCGTTTTGACACTAAATTCAGACTTCCTGACCCGATCTCCTGACGTGGTCAACGGGGAGGTCCAAAAGGTCGGTGGTTTTCCTCGTTTTTTTACCGTTCAGGCGTAGATTTTTCTGGACAGGGCGTGGTTTGTTCGTACAATTCGTCATGGCCCTCCCGAGCAAGTTCATGACACCATCTCTCCCCATGGCGCCAGCCGAAGCGATCCCCATTGCGGCCTCCTTCTCGTGGGCCACCATCGGCGACCTGACCGTCTACTTCTCCAATCTCGAACCCTTCGACTGCCACCCGGCCGGTGATGTTCGTGCCATGCAGCTGCGCATCGCCAGGCTGCACCGGGTCAGCGGTGTCCGCATCGTCGATCTGGTCGATGGCTTCGGCTTGTCGCGCTCGACGGTCAAGCGAGCGATCAGGCTGTTCGACACCAGGGGCGAAGCGGGGTTCAGCGAGCCGCGCCGCTACCGGGGACGCGTCGTGATCGATCGCGGGATGGCGAAGAGGGCCGGGGCGATGCTTGCCTCGGGCATGAGCGGGCGTGCCTGTGCACGCGAACTCGGCATCTCTACCAGTACCTTCAACGAGAACCTGCGCGCCGGTGTCATCGAGGCACCCGAGGTCTCGAAGGGGCAGGCGAGCGAGCGTACGGGGCGCGACAACCGGGACAGGAAGCCGGCGATGGGCCGTGCCTGTCACGATGTCGAGGGACGCCTTCTGGCGGCGGCGGGGATGATGACCGAGGCCTCCCCCGGGTTCGACGGACCGGCCCTTGCGGTGGCCGGGGGCGGTGTTCTGGCCGCCCTGCCGATGCTCCTCAAGGAGGGCCTGCTCGATGCCGCGCACCGTCTGTTGCGTCTGCCCAAAGGGTTCTACGGCCTTTCCACCATCCTTCTCATGGTCGCCTTCATGACCATGGCCCGGGTGCGCACGCCAGAGGCCCTGCGCTATCAGGCGCCCGGCGAGTGGGGCATCCTGCTCGGCCTCGACCGCTGCCCCGAGGTCAAGACCCTGAGGAGGAAGCTTGCGCTGATTGCCGGATCACAGGAGACGGTGCGCGACTGGCAGGCCACACTGGCACGGTCATGGCTCGAAGGGGAAACAGACGACTGGATGACGATGGCCGTCGACGGCCATGTCAAGGTCTATAGCGGACGCAAGGGCAGGCTTGCCCGGCACTTCATTGCGCGCCAGAAGCTCTGTCTGCCTGCTTCCGCGAGTTACTGGATCAACGCCCTGGGCGGCAAACCGTTGTTATGTCTCCATAAAGACCTCGATCCGAAGATGGTGCAGGCGCTCGAGCACGATGTCGTGCCCGAACTGGAAGCCCTGGGGATCCCGCACGCTTGCGACCTTACCCGCCCTGATGCCGGCGACCCGGCGGTGACCCTGGTGTTCGACCGCGAGGGCTGGAGCCCGGATCTGTTCCTCAGGCTGGCACGGCGCGGCATCGCCTGCATCACCTGGCACAAGAACTTCAATGGCGAGGACTGGCCCCGCGATGCCTTCGGCACATGCGTGGTGCCGATCCACGGTCCCGCAGGGACGGGATCGGCGACCGTCCGGCTGGCCGAGAAGCGTATCAGGCTGAGGACAGGGCTCGAGGTGCGCCAGATCCGCCGCCTTCTCGACAACGGGCGCCAGGTGCCGTTGATCACCACCCACCCCGCGATGCCGATGGAAGAGGTCGCCGGCGCGATGTTCTCGCGCTGGTCCCAGGAGAACTTCTTCAAGTACATGCGCGACGCGTTCAACCTCGACGCGCTGCCGGACCACGCGCTCGAGCCGGTCGATCCTGACGCCCGGGTGGTCAACCCCGCCCACAGGACCGTCGAGAAGGCCATCGCCAAGCTCCGGTCGCGTCTCAAGAGCCTCCATCTGCGCATCGTCAGGGCGACGAAGAAGGGCAGGCCCCTCGACGATCTCGTGGCCGAGGCCGGCGCCCTCGATGAAGAACTCGAGGCGTTCAAGGAGCAACGCAAGGACCTGCCGCGCCATGTTCGCGCCGGCGACCTCCCGGAGAACCAACGGCTCGACGCCTTGCCGGTCGCCAGGCGCCTCTTCGTCGATGTCATCCGTATGATCTGCTATCGCGCCGAAACCCGCATGATGCCACCCGTGATCGAGGCACAGGGCAAAAAACCCAATGCCCGCAAACTGCTCGCAGCGCTGATGACGGCCGACGCCAACATCCTGCCGGATCCCGAAAACGGCATCCTCCGGGTCCAGATTCTCGGTCTCGCCAGCAACGCAGCCGATCAGGCACTCCTGCCGCTGATCGACCAGCTCAACCAGACAGAAACCGTCTATCCGGGAACCAGCCTCCGCCTCGTCTACGAAATGGCAGGCACTTCACCCCACAATGAGGTCACCTGAATTGGACGAGGTCAGGAAGTCTGAAGTTGAACCATAGCTTCTCGGTGACGACGCCAGCCTGGTTCATCACCTGCAGCGACAGGCTCTGCCAGTCGGCCAGATGCTCGTCATAAAGCGCCGATGGATAGCCGGAGATCATCACCTGACAGGCAAGGCCCCCGAGCAGCTCGAGAAGCGCGACATGGTCGGCCTCACCGTAGTCGTACCGGTAGCGCCGTGCCGACTTGCGGGTGGCATGCAGATAGGGCGGATCGCAGTAAACCAGTTCCGTTCCCTGGAAGGCAAAGTCGGCCAGAAAACGGTGTGACGCCGTCGCACGCTGGAGGAGGCCGGGCTTCTCGATCGAGTTGGCGTCAACGTGCATCCTAATCTAGACGCTCCAGCCGGGACCTATCGCGACCTGAGGTTGGAGGGGTTGGGGCTTGTCACCAGCCATCCCTTCGACTTGGCCTATCGGGCGGCTGAAGCGTTTACGGATGCCTTGCGTCAACGCTCGAAAGCCGCAGGTTTCATGAAGACTTTGCTTCTGCAGCGTATTTGTTCGAGTTTCGCCTCCGGGCGCTCCACAGCTGAGAAAATGCGGCGACGCGAACCGCTGGACGACGAGGAATCTCTCCGTCAAGTAGAAGGGGTCTTGGAACAGCTTGCGCCAAAAGAAGTTGGATACCTGGACACAATTGTAAACGAGTTGTCCCGCCCGGAGGCCCGTGATCCTAAGACCGCAGCGGTAACGTACTTTCTCACCTCCCATCTCAGTGAGGGGAAAACGTGGCTGGATCACGGGTGCATCATCTTTAGCCAATATTATGACACGGTGCGCGCCCTCGCCAATTCGCTGGCAACGGCTCTGCCAGGCGAGGCTGTTGCCATCTACGCTGGCGCTGGGAGGAGCGGAATATACAGAGACCACGATTTCGCCTCCGTAGAGCGGGAGGAGATTAAAGCTGCCGTACGTGAGCACGAAATTCGCCTTCTTGTCGCAACAGATGCCGCATGCGAAGGACTAAATCTGCAGACCTTGGGCACGATGATAAATGTGGATTTGCCATGGAATCCCTCTCGCCTTGAGCAACGTCTTGGACGTATAAAACGCTTCGGTCAGCGTCGCCAGAACGTGGACATGCTAAATCTCGTCTACCACGCAACTCAGGACGAAAGGGTGTACGCTGTACTTTCTCAGCGAATGAAAGATCAGTACGATATCTTCGGCAGTCTTCCGGACACGATAGATGACGAATGGATCGACAATGCCGAGAGGCTTGAAGAGATGGTGGATCGGTAGGTTCACTTGCGGCAGCAAGCCCGTGACGCATTCGAAATTCGCTACGAGCGTGAAGTGGATCCGGATAAAGATCGTTGGGAACTCTGTTCGCGTGTGCTTGCTCGCCGGGATATTGTCGAGAAACTGTCCATGCCATGGTGAAACCAGGAGGGGGCTGTCACACTAACAGTGTGGCCTATTGCTGTAGGCGCAGTAATGTCGCAGGATGCAGAATATCTATAGAACGAAGCTGCTGCGCAGCAGCTTCGTTCTATATTAAGGGTTAATCCAACTCTTCGAGCCGGATTAACCCTTAATATTATCTAACCGGTCCGTTCCGCTGCCGCCTCAAACTCCGTGTCATGGACTCGTGCGCAGAGCCGCGTGTTTGCTTGCGTCACGGTGTATCTGGCGGTTGAAGACCTAGCGTACCAGCTCCATGACATAGGGGATCTGGCGTAGGGCCTCAAGCATGACCAGGGCATCGCCGTTGCCCCAGAAGTGCCGGTTGGTACAGTCGGTGGCGAGACCAGCCGGATCGTCGAGGTCGCGGAAGCGAGTGTTGAGCGTGAGCTGGAGCCGGGTCTTCTGCGGCACGATGTCGACGATGTTGGTGCTACCCTTGTAGGCGATGTAGTGGCGTCGAGGACACTCGTACACACAGGGATCGAGATCGAGTATGGCACGGCGCAGCGCCTCGAAGAGGTCGTGCATCGGTGCGCCGGGCAGGATACAGGGGGGGCTCTGTTGCAAAGTTCACCACCTCTGCGCCGAACTTTGCAACAGAGCCGATCGCTGGCCCGAGTGCGCGTGTTGTTCAAGCACCAAGACCATACGACCGGGGAATCTTGCTGCACACCTCATCGCTGGCCATTATGATGACCAGCGGCAATGAGTTTCGGCAGGCTGGCGGCAACGGACCGACCATGGAAGCCGAATGGAGAGGCAGGTAGATATATTCGATACCATCATTCGTGGAGGAACGGTGGCAACATCCGCCGCAGTCGTACGTTGTGACATCGGTATTCGCGACGGTCGAATCGCGGCGCTTGCGGATTCACTTGAAGGCGCCGATCGGGTAATCGACGCCGAGGGGCGAACGGTGACGCCCGGAGGCGTCGACAGCCACTGCCACATCGATCAGCCGAACGAGGATGGCTGGGTGTGTGCCGACGACTTCTTCACCGGCACGCGCTCGGCGCTCGCCGGCGGGACCACTACGATAATCCCCTTCGCCCTGCAGATCAGAGGTCGGGGCCTGCGGGAGGCGGTGAACGAGTATCGCGGGCGCGCCGAGGGCAATGCTCTGGTCGATTACGCGGTCCACATGATTGTCGTCGATCCCAGCGAGCAAGTCCTGGGCCAGGAGCTGCCGGGGCTGATCCGCGACGGCTACACATCGTTCAAGATTTACATGACCTATGACGACCTCAAGCTGAACGACCGCGAAATCCTCGACGTGCTGGCACTGGCCCGTCGCGAACAGGCTTTCGTGATGGTCCATGCCGAGAATGCCGACTGCATCAGCTGGTTGACCGACCGGCTGGAGGAAGCGGGCAAGATTGCGCCCAAATTTCACGCCGCATCGCGCCCGTGGCTGGTCGAGCGCGAAGGTGCACACCGGGCGATCACGCTAGCCGAGCTCCTCGACGTCCCCATTCTGTTGGTACATGTCTCGGCCCGTGAAGTGGTCGACGAGATCCACAGGGCGCGGGCGCGAGGCCTCAAGATTTTCGCCGAGACTTGCCCGCAGTACCTGTTTCTCACCGAGGATGATCTCGACAAATCTGGCTTCGAAGGTGCCAAGTACATCTGCAGTCCGCCTCCCAGGGACAAGGCGAACCAGCAGGTGATCTGGGACGGGCTTCGCAACGGAACCTTCGATGTGTTCTCTTCCGATCATGCCCCAACCCGTTTCGACGACCCCAAGGGCAAGAGGTTTCGCGGCACCGACAGCTCGTTCCGCTGGATTCCCAATGGCGTGCCGGGCATCGAGACGCGCATGCCGTTGCTCTTCTCGGAAGGCGTTGGCAAGGGTGTTATCGACCTTGAGCGGTTCGTCGAGCTCACGGCCACAAATCCGGCCAAGGTCTACGGGCTGTATCCGAGGAAGGGCACCATCGCAGTCGGTTCCGACGCTGACATTGTTATCTGGGATGACTCGCGCGAGGTGATGATCAGTAATGACCTCCTCCACCACAACGTCGACTACACTCCGTACGAGGGGATCACGGTTACCGGATGGCCGGCAACTACGCTATCGCGCGGCGACGTGGTCTGGGCGGACGGGGAGGTTCGGGCTGAACGCGGGCGGGGCGCCTTTCTACCTTGTGCGTATTCGGGAGCCGCCGTTCCGCTCGGTCGTCCCGTCGCTCAACTCTGACGGCAGGGTTGTCGCGCTAACAGGGTAACCTGATGCTGTTGGCGCAGCAATGTCGCTGGATACAGAATATCTCCTATGCCCGATACCGATTTCCACCCGTGATCATTCAGCACGCTGTCTGGCTGTATTTCAGGTTTCCCCTCTGCTACCGAGACGTCGAAGATCTGCTCGCTGAACGTGGCATTGATGTTTCTTATGGAGCAGTGCGGCGTTGGAGATGGAAGTCTGGGCATGCCCGGAGACTGAGGACAACGTGCACTCGACCAGACACCCGGTGGCGCCTTTCTTCGGGTTCGCGAAGGCGACCGGGAGTCCTTCGCCCTTGAGGCGCACGACCGACTCGTTCTACGTGGTGGCCGCGACCAACTCGCCACTGGCCAGGCCCTGCTCCATGCTCGTGTCGTCGTTCGAGCAATAGCGCAGGTTGTCGGTCAAGTCCTTGAGAAAGGGGCGAATCGTGTCGAGAGCTTCCTAGGTGGAATAGTCGAACGGGTTGTCGGGGCCCGCGCCGATGCCGGCGATGACGATGCCGTCGACGAGACTGTCGAACGCTGCCACTTGGCCCTTGCATGTGGCATCCCAGAGAATCGTCCTGGATTCGTCGTCGACATACTCCGGCGCCAGTTCGGTCCGGTAGAGAACCAGTGTGAGGCCCTAGCCCTACCGAGTCATGATAAGTTTGGCTGACGACATGTCAGGTTGTCTGGCGTGAGGTTCTGATTTCGGTGGCTTGGTGTGCGATTTGGTGTCCCAGTGTTGCGCTGGTCATGCGTGTTTGTCCATGCCACATGATCTGGTTTCCCGGGTCCGGGTCATGCTTGCGGTTTCTGTACCCGCCCAGGTGGGCCACCAGGGCCACCGCGTCACCCAGACGCTGCGGTTCGGCGAGGCCGAAGGCCAGCGCATAGTCGTGCAGGAACGCGAGTTCGGCATCGGTGAACATCAGGTCCGGATCACAGTCGGGCACCTGGCGTCCCAGCAGCGTCATGAGCATGATACGCCACGCGATCACGGCGTTGATCGCCACTGCCCGCTGCAATCTGTCTGCGGTGCGGAACAGCAGATGTTCCACCCTGCAGCCGGATTTCAGGACCCGGAACCAGTCTTCGATTTTCCAGCGCTGGAGGTAGAAGCCGACGATGTCGGCAGCATCCCCGGCGGTTCTGACATCGAGGCTGGTCAGCAGGAACCACTGCACCGGATCCTCGTCCTCGGGCGGTGCGGTCTCCACGACATGCACGCCGCACACCGCTATCGGCTCCGTGCCTTCCATGGCGGCCGTGGCCGGCAGGGTCACATGCCGGAACCGCAACTCGCAGCTGGCCAGTCGCTTGCGACGAGCCGGACGTGCTTTCTTCCTGCTGGACTTGGGCCGCGCCACCAGTCCGTCAATCTCGATCTCCACCCGGTCGTCCGGCGCACCACCGCTCATGGTCGCAAACAGCTTCGCACGCCCCGGCCCCAGAACCCGGTCATGCTTGGCGCGCACCAGCACCGCGACCCGGGGCGTGCGGCGCTGGGCATCAAACATCTCGAAACAGTCTGCCTCCCGGTCACACACGCTGATGACCCGTGTCTTGCCGCCGATCTCGCGCACCGCGGCGCCGGCGTCGGCAAAGGCGTCAAGCCAGCGTTCGGTCTTCCTGCGGCTTTCGGCTTTCGGCGCGCGCTTGGCCGCCGCATCGAACCCCAGGCGCAGAACCCCGAGCGGAAGTCCTGTCTCGGTGACCGCCAGGGTCGCATGCATGTGCAGGCCCAGGGCCGTGGCCCTGGTCTGGTTGCTGCCGATCACCTGCAGACCGTCACAGCCCGGCCGGGTGGTGAAGTTCAGATCCGTGCCGTCCTGGATCGCCAGAACTGTTGTCTGGCCGCGCATCCGACAGATGGTGCGCTCACGGTGCGGCGCCAGAATGTTCGCGACCGTGACCGCGGACTCCGACGGCATCTCGATCAGCCGGTAGAAGGCGCTGATCGCGGTTGTGTCGCTCGCACTGTTGGCGTTGATCTTGTGGCCGGGATAGCCCGCCAGAAGATCGGCGCTCTTCACCAGACGCGCCGACAGTCGCTTGTCGCCCAACGGTGCCCCTCCAAACTCGTTCCCGGCCCACGCGGATGCCGACAGCCCTTCCCCCGGCTCCAGCACCGCTGCGACATCGACAACACGCACACCAAGATGCCGCCGCCAGTGCCGGTCCAGAGAGCGCATGAAGACCGTCTTCACCGTCTTGTCGCGCCGCTTCCAGCGATCCTGCCGGCCGCGTCCCGCCGTGCGGCCCACACGCAGGAAGTTGGCCGCCTTGAGGCAGGCGCCATCATAGCCCTCGTCGGCAAAGCTCTCCACCAGCCAGGGGCGGTAGCCATAGCGGGCCTCGAAGTCCCCTGGCAGCCGGCGCAGGATCTGTCCCAGGACATGGCTCGCCAGGTTCTGACAGCGGACCATCGGACGCACCAGGAAGCGGCTCAGGCAGATCACCCGGTCGAGATGATCCCGACGCTGCTCGTCGCTCCATCCGATCCATCGCTCACGCGCCGCAACCCTGAGCGCTGCTGCCTGGAACCCGGCGGCCCCAAGCCAGCCATGGGCCGAACCCACGAGGTAGCGAACCTGGCAGCCGGCAAAGGTGGTCACCCCGTGGGGATGCTCGTCGGCGATCAGCCTGTTCCACAGCGCCCTCTCATCGGCCGTGGCAACCTGGACGATCGCGATGTCCCGCACCTGCAAGAGATGTCCGGGCACCCCGACCGCTTCCGGCACCGGCGCATCGAGAACCCGTGGCCTGGTGTCACTCACACCGGACCGGGGCTGTGGCAAGACGATGTCAGGCGATGTCGCGGCAAGCGCCGCCAACGCCTTCATGCACCCCGAAACCTGAGGACGTCCGGCCGCGTCGATGAACGCAAACTCCTCGCACACCCGGCGCCCAAGCGCGCGCCGGCTCTCGAAGTGCTCCTGCGACAGCATCGCGACAATCCGCGAGCGTGCCGCATCGCCGCACAGGGTGCGGCTGATCTGAGACTGTGCCATCATGAGGCTGGCATACACCGCTGGAGACGCGGTGTCCAGCCCTAATTGTCATGACATGGTAGCGCTAGGCGCCACTTGCGCCTTCCAGACAAAGGTCGGGAACATGCGGAGCATGTCCGACGTCTCGAAGTTGGCGCCATAGGTTTCAGCCATTTCACCAGCCCATCTCGTCGTGGGACCGTTGTGCCTTACGCCGCTCCGTAGAATACGTTAGTTTAGGCCGACGCCGAGGAGATAAATGGAGCGAAACATGAGGGACATCGTCAGCGATATCCTCACGTGGCCGTGGTTATCAGAACCCCACGGTTACAACTTCAACGGCCACCTCGTTCGAGATCCCGGCGGCAACATCTGTATCGACCCCGTCGAACCGACGGAGGACGATATGAATGCCATCGTCCGCGAGGGCGTGGCCTGGATCATCCTCACCAACCGCAATCATTCCCGCGCGGCGAACCGGGTGCGGACGCGCACCGGCGCGCGGACGGTCATCCACGCCGAGGACGCGGACCACGCCCGAAGCCAAGAGACGGAACTGGACGACGGGTTGGAAGTCGGCGGCACGGTCGGGCCGTTGGAGGTGGTCGACGCCTCCGGAAAGTCGCCGGGCGAGGTTGCCTTGTTGTGGCCGGACCGTGGGATCCTGATCGTCGGCGACGCAATCATCGGCAACCCGCCGGGTCAGTGCGGACTCTTGCCGGAGCGCGTAATGGATGACCCGGCCCGCCTTCGAAACAGCCTGCGCAAGCTCCTGGATCTGGACTTCGACATCCTCCTCGTCGGCGACGGCGAGTCCATACTGCGGAATGCCAAAGCCCGGCTCAATGAGCTGGTTGAGACGTTTCCAGACTAATTCGTGCCTGCAAGAAAACCCTAAAGTATTGACATTGCGTGATAAAATGTGGTCTTTGTAAATGAAGAATCGTGTTGCGAGGCGGTTATCGGATCCTATAGGCCTGAATCAGGTCGATTTCAGAGGTTCTTCGAGAGGCAGCATCATGAGACACGTCCGTAATCCACAAATGGAACTCGGCGAGATCGGGATCGAGAACATCCGGATCAACCTGAAGTCCCGGGATGACATTCCTGCGTTGTTGCTGGGTCTCCAACATCTCTATTCCGATGAGGAAACCCGCAGCCGGCTGTTCGCGCTTCTCGAGGAGCACATGCTTCCCGGCGTCGACCGCACGGTAGGCCGCCCGGGCATGGAGCTTTGGCGGATCCTGGTGATGGGCGTGGTGATGCAGGGATCAGGTTGCGATTTCGACCGCCTCCACGAACTGGTGAATGAGCACAACACGCTTCGTCAGTTTCTGGGACACGCTGATATCTGGGACAAGAGGAAGTACGAGTACCAGACGGTAGTGGACAACGTGTGTCTGGTGCGTCCCGAGTTGTTGGCGGAAGTTGGACAGCTGATAGTGGAGAGCGGCCATGCGGTCGCGAGAAAAAAGCCTGGCGAGCGGTTGCGAGGGCGCTGTGATTCCTTTGTGGTGGAGACGGACGTGCACTATCCCACGGACGTCAATCTTTTGTGGGACGCGATACGTTGTCTGGTTCGGGAGACGGGCCGCGCGGCGAGTGAGCATGGGGTGGTCGGCTGGCGCCAGTGGCGGCATCTGACAAAGTCGGTGAAGATGCTGTTCAATCGGGTGCGTTCGACCCGCCGGGCCCGTCTGGAACACGTCGAGGCGTACCTCGAGTGCTGCCGCGATCTTGTGGAGCGCGCACAGGCGACGCTCCTGGAACTGGCTTTGCGTAGTGCAACACCTTGGAAACTCATGAATATCGAGTACTATCTCGGGCATGCCGTGCGGCAGATCGACCATGTGGAGCGCCGTCTTCTCAAGGGCGAGACGATCCCGCAGGACGAGAAGGTGTTCTCGATCTTCGAGAGCCACACGCGGTGGATCTCGAAGGGCAAGGCCGGCACGCCGGTGGAACTCGGGGTTCCGGTCTGCGTGCTGGAAGATAATCACGGCTTCATCCTGCACCACGAGGTGATGTGGCAAGGCAGCGACGTGGACTATGCCCAGCCGATGATCCGGGAGACCCAGGCACGCTTCCCCGAGCTTCGCTGGTGCAGCTTCGACCGTGGCTTCCACAGTCCCGAAAACAGGCTCGTTCTCGACGAGCTTCTGGATCACAATGTGCTGCCCCGAAAAGGATATCTGTCGAAGGCTGGCCGGGCCCGCGAACAGGATCCGGTGTTTGTCGCCATGCGCCGTCAGCATCCGGCGATTGAATCGGCTATCAACAATCTGGAGCATCGGGGTCTCGACCGGGTCCGTGCCTTCGGCGCCGATGGCTTTGCCCGCGTGGTGGCGCTTTCCATCGTCGCCTTCAACATCCACCGCATCGGCTTGCTGCTGCGCTGAAAGACGCGACGACGACGCGCCGCCTGACCGCGCCCTCCGAATAATCCGTCATTCCTGGCCCGCCGAAAGGCGGGAATGGGGACCTCTGTCCGGATATCGGCAATAACCGCAAAAATTGACAAAAAAGCCACGCAATCGACCGTCTGGAGCGCAATTCACACACTGAAATGGAACATTACTGCATGCGCCTCAGCGCCGCAGCCATGCAAACTCGTGGCGTGTCATCGCTGGAGAAGGGATTCTCTGGCAATCACTAATTCTTCTATCTCCCCTGCTAGCATGGTCACCCCTGTGCCGAAGCCCGTGGCATGGGTTTTACGGCGGGCACCTGCTACAATCATTCACATGACCGACTCGACCCACCCTCGCTCGCCGTTCGCGGGGCCCAACGATTTCAATAATGTCGCCCCACTGCGGTCACTGGCGCCGGAAGCGCTGGCACGGACTCTCCAAGCACACGAGCTCTATGTGGTATCCAAGCAACGGTCGGGTAAACGGGCCAATCTGGATTCGACCGATCTGGCAGGAAAAACTTTCGCCGGTATGAAGCTATGGCGCATCCGCATGCAACGTGCGGATCTCGCCGGCGCGGACTTCGCGGGTGCCGATCTCAGGCGAGCGATCCTGATCGGCGCCACGATGCAACGCGGCCGCCTCGCCGCGGCCGATTTGACCCGCGGGCGGCTCAGCGGGATCGTTCTGACCGACGCCGATTGCGAAGGGGTTTGCATGGCCGAAGCCGACATGGAGTTTGCCATCATGGCGAACTCGGACTTCCGCAACGCGAATTTTCGCGACGCCGACATGAGTGGCGTGATTCTCGATGCGGCGGATTTAAGCGGTGCGGATTTACGCCGGGCGAACCTGCGTGGCGCGTCGTTCCAGGATACGCGTCTACACGGTGCGGACCTGCGGGATGCCCGAATGGGCGGCGCAATCTTAAAGCACACGTCATTCAACGGCGCCGATCTCCGCGGTGCTTATCTGCGTGTGGCGAAGTTTCACCGCACCGATTTGTCGGGCGCCGATCTGCGGGATGTGGGGGGGCTGACCTCAGGGCAAATCAACCACACGATCCGCGATGCCCAGACACGCCTTCCTCATGACTTGATCACGGAGCAGGAAGATGGCGAATAACGAACAGATGGATTTATTGAAGCAGGGGATCCAGGCTTGGAACGCTTGGCGGGCGGAACAAACCGAGGCGACCGTAGATCTTTCAGGCGGCGCCCTTCGCGGCCTAGATCTTGAGGGAGCCGATCTTTCCGGCGCCGACCTTAGGCGCGCCGATCTTCGCGGTGCCAATCTCAGCGGCGCCAAGCTCATGGACGCGCGCCTTGACGGCGCCAATCTTTTCAAGGCCGTTATCAATGGCGCCGACCTCAACGAGGCCGATCTTCGCGGGATACAGTTTCTTCAGTGCCCGCAACTCGAATCCGCGCACAACTGGCAGTCGGCCTGCCGCGACGAAGACCTGGCATGCGGCGCGGCGATTCCGAGCCGCTAGAGTCGCGCGGCGTGCCGAGGCGGGAGCTTGTCCCCTATCCGGGCCTTCGCCGACGTCCGCTTGCACATATTCGGCGCTTGCCCAGGGACAACTTTCTGAAGAGGGGCTCAAGATGCTGGAACTCTGTGATCAGGGCTGATGTAGGTGGACAGGATCTCTTCCACGGAGACCGGGCTAATCCCGAGGTCTTCCAGTGTCAATTCGTTCCCCTCGATCACGTTGTCCTGTTTCATCAGCTTCACTTGATCACGGGTCAATGGCGGGTTGGGGAAGAACGCCATAAAGGCCGCTAACGTATCCCACAAGAAGAATGGGACCGGGACCAAAACCCTTCTCCTGTCGACTTGCTTGAGTACCAATTGTAAGAGTGCTTTGTAGGTGTAGACCCGGGGCCCGCCCAATTCGTAGGCCTTGCCCTGCGTCGAGGGATCGGCCAGGACCCTCACGCAGGCTTCCGCAACGTCTCCCACGAACACCGGCTGCAGGTTCGTGCGGCCCATGCCGAACAGGGGCAGGACCGGAGTCCGTCGCGCCATGCCGGCGAGGGTGTTGAAGAAGGAATCATCGGGTCCGAAGATCACGCTGGGGCGGAGGGTGGTCACGCCCTCAAATGCGCCTTTGACCAGGTCTTCGCCGATGCCCCGGGCTCGAACGTAAGGGGAATCAGACCTGGGATCGGCGCCCAGACCCGAGATATGGATCAGCCGCCCGACGCCAGCATCTCCGGCTTGCCGGGCGACATGCAGGGCTCCCCGACCATGGACCACGTCGAATGTCGCCGTGCCTTTCTCAACGTAGTGGCCGACGGTATTGATTACGGAAGCCGACTGCTTCACCGCCCGGGCAACCGTCGGTTCGTCCCATACGTTGGCGTGCACGAGCTCGATCTGGCCGTCCTGGCCGAGCCGTTCGATGAAGGATGCGCGCTCGGGATGGCGCACCGCCACGCGGACGCTGGTCCCCTCGGCGGCCAGGCACTTCACGATTTGGCGACCAAGGAATCCCGATCCTCCGAATACGGTTACCCGTTTGGATGGCATCGGTTCTCGCTCCCGAAGACCGAAGCATAACCCGAACCCACCTTTATTCGTGTCACCCACTGGATATGCTAGAATTTTTAACGGGCAGATAGCATTTTCCGAGTGCGTGGTCCGGGCGCGCAGACTCGCAAGCAGGCATCGAACACACACCCCCGACCAAATAGCCCCATAGAGACGCCGCGCCTGCGGGGAAAAATAGTCCTTCCTCCCGGTCGGTCACGGCCACATCATACCGACGACCGCGGATTTGCAGGTGTATGTGTCTGAGATGAGCGGACAGCCCTGAACCCATGGCCTCGAACCCTAACAGCCCACCCAGTGATGTCCCAGACGTTCCCGACGCGGTGGCGCGGGTGCGCACCTACCATCAACGTACAAAACATCTACCCGGACAATTCGCGCCAGGGCCAGGATACCTAGACTGGGCTAACCAGCCCGATCCGTTTCGGCGCTTCTCGGGGGCCCTAAATATCGAGTTACCGCTGGTTCTAGACGACGGCACGCCGCCATACGACGCGCTGTTCCAGTCCCGGGTCACGCCGCCCCGGCCGCTGACCGCCGAGAGCCTGGGCCTATTCCTCGAACTCTCGCTCGGGCTCACCGCCTGGAAGGAGATCCAGGGCACACGCTGGGCGTTGCGCAGCAATCCGTCGAGCGGCAATCTGCACCCCTCAGAGGGCTATGTGGTGTTGCCACCTCTTGCCTCGCTGTCGGATTGCGGCGGGGTGTATCATTACGCGCCGCGCGAGCACGCTCTCGAGCAACGCTGCATCCTTACCGAAGCTGCGATGGGCACCCTGGCTGCCGTGTTGCCCGCAGGCGCCTTCCTCGTCGGCCTCACGTCGGTGCATTGGCGCGAGGCTTGGAAATACGGCGAGCGTGCCTATCGTTACTGTCAGCATGACGTGGGCCATGCGCTCGGTGCGTTGTGCATTGCCGCTGCTGCCCTCGGTTGGCGTGTCGCGCTCGTGACGGCGCTCTCCGACACCGAGGTCGCCGGGCTGCTCGGCGTCGACCGCACCACCGACTTCAATGACGTCGAAGCCGAGCACCCCGACCTGATTGCGACGGTGATCACCGACCCGGCCGGTGCCGCCCCACCCAATTTTACGAAAGGTACGGTCGCTGGCGTGCGGGCCTCCAATTGGGCGGGTAAAGCGAACCGGCTAAGCCCCGATCACGTCGATTGGGCGGAAATTGCCGCCGTCGAGGACGCCACGGTCAAGCCGTCCACAGCACCGCTCCCATTCCCCGATTGGGGAGCAATCGGCACTCCTGCGTCGGGACCAAGGCGTGATGTTCCACGGTCGGCGGCGATCATCCGTCAGCGACGAAGCGCCGTCGACATGGACGCGCGGACCGGGCTGTCAATCGATGCCTTCTTCGGCATGCTTGCGCGCACACTCCCCGATCGCCCGCACCCGCCGTGGACGGCGCTCGATTTTCCCAGCCGAATCCATCTTTGTCTGTTCGTGCATCGAATCGATGGGCTTTCACCGGGGCTATACGTTCTCGTTCGCGACGAGGCCCGGCTCGACGCTTTCCGTGCCGCGTGTCACGATCAATTCGCGTGGAAGCGCGTCGCGTCGAGCGACATGCCGCTCTACGCCTTGGCCCTCGGGGATTGCCGCGAGGCCGCCGCCCATGCAAGCTGTTTCCAAGAGATCGCCGGCGACAGCGCCTTCAGCCTCGGCATGTTAGCCGACTTCGCGCGCACTCTCGAGGAGGACGGGGCATGGGCATACCGCCGCTTGTTCAGGGAAACCGGTCTAATCGGCCAAGTGCTATATCTTGAGGCCGAGGCCGCCGGGGTGCGCTCGACCGGCATGGGCTGTTACTTCGACGACGTCGTGCATCAACTGCTCGGCATCGATCTCTCGAATGATGCTTGGCAGAGCCTTTATCACTTTACCGTCGGCGGGGCCGTGGACGACGGCCGGTTAACCACGCTACCGGCCTATGGCCATTTGCCCCCCGAGCGAACCTCGCCGAGTATGTCCGGGATATAACCAAGTCGGTAGTCCGCCCAACTTAGGTCCAATATACCTTTGTCTCCTCGCGTCCCAGACAGCAAGGAACACATTCACGGGTCCTGACCGGGCTCGATTGTAAATTCAAGTTCGTTGTGTGCCACCCGCAAGGCAGCCTCGACGGCCTTCGGCGTATCGCCGCTGGCGAAGATAAAGCCCAGGTATCTGTTGCCTTCAGGGACCGGAACCAACGTCTCGCCGATGGGAATGCTGATGGTCACGTCGTCGATATTCGCCAGCGCACGTGCAGCCTCTATACCGGCGACGTGGCGCAGCACACCGGCCGCTGGAATGGGTATCATCATCACACCAGTTGCCGGACGGTCCAATCCGATGATTGGCGCGGGCAGGCCCAGTGCGTGCCGCAGGATCACGTCCTCCAGGCGACCACCGGCGCCGAAATGCAGGGCACGGGAACAAAGCCCGCCAATCGAACGGGCCGCGACCTCAATCAGCCAGACGCCTTCGTCGTTGACACGCAATTCTGCGTGGATGGGACCCTCGCGCAAGCCTAACGTGACGATGGCGGAGTTCACCGTGGCGGCAACGGCATTCTGCACATGAACCGGCAAACGCGACGGCGTTACGTATATGGTCTCTTCGAAATAGGGCCCTTCCAACGGGTCAGGTTTGTCGAACAGCGCCAGCACCGTGAGCAAACCGTCTTCGAGCAACCCTTCCAGGGCGACCTCGTCACCGGGTACGTATTCCTCGACGAGAATGTGACTCGCCGCTTCGCCGCGGATGTCTGCGTCGTTCAGGATTGCACTGATACGTCGGACCGCGGTGGCGAATTGGGTTGGGTCGTCGGCGCGGATGACGCCCCGGCTGGCCGAGAGTGCCAATGGCTTCAGCACTGCCGGATAAAAGGAGTCCCGCGCGGCTCGCACCGGATCGTCGCCAACGGAAATTAGGCGGAATCGCGGCCCCGGCAGGCCAGAATTGGCAAGGCGGGTACGAAAGCTGTGTTTGTTTCCGGTCGCCTCTACCGACTCTGGGGCGTTGTGGGGCAAGCCCAGTGCCTTCGATGCCTTTGCCGCGATCAGGGTGGTCTCGTCGTCGACACCGACAATCGCGGCCAGGGGAAAATCGCGGCTGTAGAATTCGATCTGGGCAATGCCCCGTTCTACATCGTTGAAATCCAAGGTCACGGTGCGGCCTTTAGAATATTGTTCGAGCACTTGACGTCGGTTGGACCCCACGGCCACGTCGACGTCAAGGCGTTCAGCTGCCTGCAGGAAATCGCCGATGCGGTACGACGTGGTTGGCACCAACAACAAAAGGCGCCCACTGACCGGGCCGTCGTTCACGGGCGTGTACCGAACGACGCCGCCACGGGCAACTCCGCTAAGGAAGGCGGGTTCCCGGCCCTATAACACACTCGTGCCGCCCTTGCCCGGCTGGTAATAGGGGTTGGTACCGCCGGCATGGTCGGTGACGTCGAGGACGCTATTGATCGTCGGGACAACGGCCTGGATCTCCGTCGCCACGCCCTGCTTCAGGGTGACGTCGGCCATGCCGCAGCCCTGGCACCCCCCTTCCAGGCGGATATAAACGGTATCGTCCTGCACGTCGACCAGGGCGATGTGGCCGCCGTGGCTGGCCACCTGCGGATTGATGCGCTCGTCCAAGAGCCGCCGGATGGCCCTACCTTCCTCGGTATCGAGACCGGGCTTGGGCATGGCGTCCTTGACGTCCTGCACCTTTTCGATCTCAGGCACATAGTGGCGCAGCACGCCCTCGACCTGCGATAACATCCCGTGGGCCGCGCCCTGCAGGCGCAGGTTTACCGTGCCGCCCACGAAGGAGTGGAACTCGATATCGCCGCCGGCGCCCTGGATGGTCGCGCGAAGGCGCTCCTCGATCAACTCCCGCACCTGGTCTATCAGCTCTTGCGGGGCGTCGGAAACCGGCTCCTGCGCCTCAAAGTCCGGCTCGTCGCCTTCCGAGCCGCCGCCGTTGCCAGCGCCCGCGCGCTCGTCCTTCATCACAGGCCGGCCGGAGGCGAAATGCTCCATGATCGCGCTCAGGATCGGCGGCTTGAGCCAGGCCCAGTCCTGATCGCCGGCCTTGGTCACGGTGAGGAAATCGGCGCCGAAACAGACCCCCGTGACGCCGTCGATCTCATAGAGACGGCTCGCCAGCGGCGAGCGCGCCGCGTCCTCACGGGTCGGGAAATTGGCTGTCCCCGCTCTCATCACGCCCTCACCCGGCAGAAACTTCAGCGTCGCGGGGTTCGGTGTGGCCTCCGTTTGAATGAACATGCTTCAAGTCTTCCGCTCGGATATGCTCGTGGACGCTTGGCGAGCGCCTTGCCGGTCATTCAAGCCGCTCTCGCCAGGGTCCTCGCTCGCCGCCCAGAACGCGACCATGGCGTTGAACTCCGCGGCGTGGAACGCCTAGGCTTCCGGCCCCGCCGCATCGCCATCGAAGCGCCCCAGGCGTGCGGCACAGTCGAAGAATCCCGGCGCCGGCAGGCCGCCCCGCGCCTTGCTGATGACGATGGCCGCGATGAAAGGGCGATCGGTCGCCGCGTCCTCGGTCATGAGATGCTCCAACGCCTCCGTCACCTGATGAATGGTGTTCGGGGGCGTCAGCCCCGGCGCCTCGGCCACTTCCTGATAGGTGACGGGGAGCCGCTGCTCGGCGACCTTTCGAAGATGCTCACGAAGGCGCGGCGCGATCGTTTGAGCCGTGTTCCCATCGACGTTCGTCGTCGCGGCGAGGTCCTCTGCCATGACTGTCATGACGCCGTCCTCACAAGATCCAACAGACTCACTGGATCGTCATTTGCTGGTGACGCCTTGCTGGCGGACGACGGAGTCAGATCCGCAATGATGATCTCGCCGCCTCCGATCGTGACGGCGAAGTATAGGAGGGCACTCATTGCGGCCTTTCTTCGGCAAAGGTCCGCTTCATCGCCGGGTTCCGACCCGGCTCGAAATTGACGCAGAGCTGATCTAGCTCGGCTTCCTCCAGCGGTTCATCGAGAAACCCGCATTCGTATGGCGGTCTGCCTTCCACGCGGGAGCCGTCGCCTCGCAGGTATAGGCAGGACGGGCATGTGCCAAACTGGCACTTCCCGTACTCCTGAGCCACGTGCCTTACCATACGCTCCAACGCGCGCTCCAAGCTGCTATGCGCTGTAGGCGAAAGAGCTCGTGCGGCACGTACCAAGATCTCGAGGGGATCGTCGGCGAGAGCCTTTTTGCCCTTTTCGGTCAAGTCGAGCCGAACGCTGCGGCCGTCACGCTGTGAACGTGTGCGGATCAGATAGCCGCGGTTCACCAAGCTCTTGACCGTTTGCGACGCGGTTCCTCGGGTCGTGCCATGAAACTCCGCAAAAGCCGAGACAGTGCGCGAGAACCGGTTGGCGCGCGAGAAATAGCGAAGCACCGACCATTGCGCCGGCGTCAGTCCACCGACGAAACCCTCGCCGTGGGCGATCCGCCCGAGCTGGGAAATCAGTTCGGCCACCACACTCTTGCCCACATCTGGTTTCGTACTCATGGGCCGATGGTAGCGATATCAAACTAACTTGACAAGGCTGAATATCCCAAATACAGTTTTGTATCGCTACTAAATGCGCTGTGATGGTGCCCCCCGCAAGGGCGAAGGAACAGCCGATGCAGATCAGCAATACTGCCTATGTGGGCGTGGAAGTCCTGGTGCGCCTGGCGGCCTATGAGACGGACAGGCCCTGCACTGCGCAGGCCTTGGGTGAGTGGACTAACCGTTCCATGTCGTCCACGGAGACGCTGATGTCGCGCCTGCGCGAGGCTGGTCTTGTGAGGGCGACAAAGGGACCGGGCGGGGGTTATCACCTCAACAAGCCCGCTAATATGATTACTGTCGCGGAAATCTTTAGGGCGTTCGACGAACCGCGTGTTCTAGGCCGCCGACCGCTCAACGCGATTACGTTGGAGCCGGAACCACTCGAAAACCTTCATGGCACCGACCTGCTCTGGGAGGTGCTCAAGAGCCGCATCCTGCTGTTCCTGAGCGGTGTTTCACTCACCGACATTGCGACAGGGACGGCCCATCCGTTTGCCGACGACGAGACCGATAGCAGCCTGGCTTTCGGAGCAAGCATGCAATCGACGGCCCGGCACTGATTGGGCTGGGTCGCGCTCAGCCCAATCAGTGCCGCTTGGAGACATTGAGAGGAAAGACATGACCGACAATCAAGTGCTCGACCACCGTATTGGTGAGGAGATCGCTGCCAACGACGTCGTGCTGTTCATGAAAGGCACGCCCCAGTTCCCACAGTGCGGCTTCTCGGCGGCGGTGACCGATGTGCTGTTGCAACTCGGCGTACCGTTCAAGGGCGTCGACGTCCTGGCGGACGACGCCATCCGGCAAGGCATTAAGGCGTTCTCCAGCTGGCCAACCATCCCGCAGGTCTACGTCAAGGGCGAATTCGTCGGTGGCTGTGACATCGTGCGGGAGATGTACCAGAGTGGGGAGCTTCAACGGCTCCTGGAAGAGAAGGGCGTCCTACCGCACGGCCAAGATCAACTCAGGGAGCATCCCTCGAAACCCTAAGGTCGGCTGCACTGCAGCTGATCCGAGTGCCAAACGCGGATCGGGGGCCACCGAGCCGCAGAACTGGACCCCGGCGACCGTGAACACCCGTCGCACCCAGCCTACGCGCACACATCTCTCGGGGAAGAGCCGGCGGTTCGTTCCGGGGGTGAACACCCGATGCAAGACCAGGAGGTCTCGCCGCCTGTCCAGACCATGAGCGACGACGATTACGTGAAGTTCAAGAACGACCTCGGCCTCGCACCCGTTGACACGAGTGGGAGCTGGTCACAACTCAGCGGCAGGACGAAGTGTAGGGAGATGCGGACATGACCGAAGCTGCTCTCGCTCAGAAAAAGTGCACGCCCTGCCGTGGCGGGGTGCCGCCTCTGAATCCCGATGAGGTGCAATCGTCACTGCCGCAAGTGACAGGCTGGAGCGCGGCGGACGGCGACACCAAGATCGCGGGCGAATTCAGATTCAAGAATTTTCGCCAGAGCCTGAACTTTGTGACCGCTGTCGGCGAGCTCGCCGAGTCCGAGTTTCACCACCCGGTGTCGATCGGCTTCGGCTGGGGCTTTTGCACCATCGTTTTGCAGACCAAGAAAATTAAAGGCCTGCACGAGAACGACTTCATCATGGCGGCGAAGATCAACGAAATCGCTGCAGGCATGGGCACTGGTGAATGAGGTCGGGGGCGAAGCGGGGGTCTGCTTCAATCGAGTTCCGCTCTGATCGGTGCAATTCAAAGATCCGCGAGTCAACGTGACCGAATACCCGAAGTTCAAGAACGACCGCGGCGTGCCTGAGGTTCAAATCGGCGTGAAGGAGTTCAATTGCACGGGTGTAGCGGCGCCCCTCGACCACCCTCATATATATCTGAACTTGGGCGGAGCCGGTTCCATCATATGTCCATACTGTGCGACGCGGTCCCGCTACAACGCCGATCTCGGTTCCGGAGCCATACCTGCCGACAGCGTGTTTGAAGAGTGAGCATACTCAGCCTTTGCGCAAGACGGTCGCGAGCCACGGCTGCTTGTGGCACGGGAGCCCCGGTGGGCGGAAGTAACACTGCACCTCGAAGAACCCGGCAGCGGTGACGTAATTGCGCCAGGTGGTAAGATCGAAGAAGCAGCTGTAGCGGTCGCCGCTGACGCCTTCTTCGTTGTTTCCTCTTGGGTTCGAAGAGAACAGGACACCCCGGGGCTTCAGAGATTCGGCGAGTTCCGCTAACACCCGGGGCAACTCCTGGCTCGGAACGTGGAACAACGACGCATTTGCGAAAATGCCGTCAAAGCGGCTCACAGGCAAATTCATCTCGAGAAAATCCTGGTGTTGAACGTCGCACCCGGAATAACGGCGCGCCATGGCGACGAACTCCATCGACCCGTCGAGGCCCGTGGCGTCATGGCCCATCGACCGGAAATAACGCAAGTCTCGTCCAGGCCCACAACCCAGGTCGAGGATGGCATAGGGGGGCTCGCCCTCGATCGCTTCCAAGAACGCCTCATGGTTCTGGCCGACATCGTGATTTCGAGTGCCGTCCCAGTAATCTTCGGCCACCCGGTCATAATGACCAATGGACAATTCCGAAATATGCCGCAATCGTGCTTTATCGAAGGCGTTGGACGGCTTGTCAGGATTACCCTTCGGCTTCACCGTGCGCCCCGCTTTCCCACCCGAACGGTACCGCTTGGCGCCCGGGCTGCTGAGGAATTTGGCCACGGTCGCGCCGGTCCAGCGCCGGCCCTTGCGGGTGGTGACGCCCTTGGCGTTGAAATGATCGGCGATGGCGTGGGGCGCAGTCATCCCCGCCGCCTCGGCCGCCTCAATTTCGGCGACGAGGTGCCGCATGAACGCCTCGATCTCTTGTCGCCGTTGCGCCATCCCGCAATTCCCTCAGTATTGATTTTGTACGTTTGACAGAACAATTGCACCCATCCTCGCATGTCCGCTTCTGATGCGGTGACCGGCACCCGCTAGGCTTCGCCCCCTGCAACTCCTCCACCGTCCTGAGTATCCGCTTCCACACCGCGTAACCGTCCATGTCGCCCTTTTCAAGCATGGCATCCGCCCGCATGGCGGCATGGACCGGCGCGTCGATCCCGTGCAGGCGTATCCGCTGGCCGTGCGCCTCAATGGTGTCGCCGTTGATCACTGAGGCGACCCCGACCACATCGCCAAGGGCCGGACTTGTGAGCAGCACAGGGCGAAGATCAGGGCGCGCATGGGCACAGAATGCCATGGCTGCCCGAGAGAATCAGCCCATCGGTCGTGAATCCAAGTATTATCCCCAACTGTCCGAATCGGACACGCCAAATTACACGATGGATAATGCTTGGTTGGGAAAGACTCACATGACTTCCCAAAAACTCGGCGCGATGTCTTCATATCGGCATCGCCCGATCTTTTGAATAAAGAAAAGCCCCACCGGAGCGGAACGCCGCTACCGACACGCCCTATCAGCTTGGGAGGCCGGATTGCGGGAACGCGGCGATTTGCGCCAATTCTCGACTTTCGTGTATCCAATAAAAGGAAGCGATCTAACAGGAGTTTTCCCATGATCGAGTACGGCACGAACAAATCCTGGATGTGGCACGTCGCCACAGGAGAACTCAGGTTCCAAGTCTCCCAAGACGACAAGCAAATCCTCTGCCGAGTCACGCACGAGTGCATCGCGGATCACTGCGGCAATCCGATCGGCGAAGATGCCTGTTTTAAGGCAGCGAAGGAGCAATTCGAAGCAATCACGCTTGCCTATCCGGTTTACACCCACACCCACTAGGGCTAGAATGGGCGCAAACCGGATATAGGGGAGCGCGCCATGGATGTTCTCGACCGCGCCGATCTCCCATTCCCGCATTCGCCACCTCAACATGGTTCTTGGGCTGTCCACCGATCCTGTCTTGGTTGGGCCGCACCATGCCCGAGCGGAGCTTGTGGAGAATTTGAAAGGCCGTCTCGTAGCGCGAAAGACCAAGTTGCCGCTGAAACTGCACGGCGGACATGCCGGGCGCTTCGCGAGTTGCCTATGAAGTATGGACGTGTGGTGATTTTTTCGGTAATGTACGTTGGGCTGGGGACGTCAGGAACGTAGATTGGACGTTGTTTGTCAGACCGGCGCCCTTGGATCAACTTTACATTAGCGCTCGCGTGAATGATATTCGCGGGTGGCCAAATTGGATCGAGGGAGCCTTCGGCGTTCGTATAACAGAGAATATGGAGGTGGGCCTGCCAGCTTCTTGTGGAACTTGCTCCTGTATGGATGTCATGAGGTCCGTTCGCCCACGATTCGATGACTCAGAGTTTTCTATAGAAGAAGACGGAACTGTGTTTGTGGCCGCCACACTCTCGGTTAATAATGATGTTCTCACAAAGGTCCTGGCGTGTACGCCTTAATGTCTGAAGAGCCTGATAGCGGAGCGCGCGAGCGGACATCCGCGTTGTGGTCTATCAGCGCCTCAAAATTCTGACTATCGGCGGCTTCGCCGATTGTCAGATCGCCAGCATCGCCCCTCCCGGGTCTCGGTGTCAGGGTGCGGCCTTCCGGACACAAGGCGTTTGTCTTTCTCGCCACTCATGACGGCTCGTCGAAACGCCGTTCTCTTGGTCCGGTCAACCGGCGCCTCTACCGCGATCCTGCGACCTTCAGGTTATGAGCCTGATGGTTCCCAGATGTTGGTAATAATTCTGCCTACCCGCTCGGCTGCCGCCTCGACCTCTTTGTCATGGACGTGTGCGTAGCGCAGTGTCATCGAAACCTGCCGGTGGCCGAGAAGCCTTGCTACGGTCGGTAACGGAACGCCCCGCATGACCGCCCAGGAGGCGAAGTTGTGGCGCAGATCGTGAAGCCGGACATCCTCGATCCCGGCACGTTTGCGGACGCGATACCAAAGAGGCAGTGTTTCCGGCAGGGGCCGCGACGGATCATGGGGCGATGGGAAGACATGAGAGTTGCCGGTACGAGGTTGGCGTTTGATGATCGCGCGTGCCTCACTGTTCAGATACACCTTCCTCGGACCGGTCTTGCTGTCCGCAAGGTCGAGTGTGCTGTCGCCAACTTCCTCCCATTTCAGGTTTCTGATCTCTCCGCTACGGCATCCGGTGAAGAACAGGAGGCGAATGATGTCCGCCTGCACCGCCCGTGATGGCCGCTCGGCAACGCAACAGTCCAGTTCGGCATGCAAACGGATGATTTCATCCTGGGAAAGAAAACGGTTGAGCTTGCGGCGCGGGTTGCGGCGAATGCCGCTTGCGGGATTGGTTTCGACGTGGCCATGCACCTTGGCATGGTTCATGATCTGACCCAGCAAGTTGAGTGCCTGGTTGGCGTTGCCGGGGGCCGTTGTGCTGTAGCGGTCGAACCAGCGGCTCATGGCTTGTTGTTCGATCCGGGCAAGCGGCATGTCTCCGAATACCGCCAGAAGTTGGCTCTTCAGTAACGTATCGAAGCCGCGCCGGGTCGAAGATTTAAATCGGTCATAGCACTCTGCTTTCCAGACACACCGGACAAAATCTCGGAACAGCAGTGTGGTCGCGATTGTTGGGGCTTGATTTTCAACACCGGACTGCATCGCCAGGCATCTGTTACGCGCCTCATCGACATCCATTAGCCTGACCGGACCAAGAGAACGGCGTTTCGACGAGCCGTCATGAGTGGCGAGAAAGACAAACGCCTTGTGTCCGGAAGGCCGCACCCTGACACCGAGACCCGGGATCCGCGTGTCCCATACGGCGTACTCGACCTTTTCCACACGCAGCCGTGACACATTGCGATCACCGAGGCGCATCCTCCGTGTCATGGTTCATCCCTCCTGCCGAGAACCGGAACGAGCGCTTCGGCTGCCTCGTGGACGGCCGAATCTGCAAGATGCGTGTATTTCAGCGTGGTGGCGGGATCGTTGTGGCCCAGCAGTCTGCCGATCGTGAGGATCGTCTCGCCATGAGCGAGAGCCACGGATGCATAGCTGTGGCGCAGGTCATGGCAGCGGGCATCCCCGATACCTGCCTCGACTCGAACCGCACGCCAGTAACTCTCAAGAGGACCTGCCGAGAGGTGCCAATTGCTCCGTGGTGACGGGAACACCCATGAACCGGTTCTGGGCAAGCCATCGAGAATCCTGCGGGCGCCGGACGACAGCCAGACCGTACGCGGTCCCGTCTTGCTGTCGCGAAAAAAGAGTTTCCCCTCACGGTACTCGGACCATCGCAGGGTGAGGATCTCCGACTTGCGGCATCCGGTGAGGAGAAGCAGGCGGATGATCGAGGATTCCCGGGGATGATCTCCACGATGCCGATCGAGAACAAGGCTGAGGCAACGGATCTCTTCCGGTGTCAGGAAGCGTTCCCGTCCGCATCGGCGGTAACGCCTGATGCCGGTGCAGGGATTGGATCCCACGGGACGGTAGCCGTAGGCCTCGGACTCCCTGAGAATCACCGAGAGCACCGGTGCCGAGCGGTCCGCTGCGACCGGCGTTACATGGAGCGAGACAAACCATTGCTGAACGTCTTGTCGGGTGATGTCGGCAATCGATCTGCCCTTGAACCAGGGCAGGATCTGGTTCTTGTAGTACTCGGCATTGACCGCCCGTGTGCGCGGCTTCCAGTGCCGTCCGTATCTCCGGAAGACCTCCTCTGCCACGGTCTCGAAAAGCAATACCTCAGGGACGACGGGAGATGGCTCGTCACCACTTCGCCTCGACACCAGCAAGGCCCTGGCCTCGAGGCTCGCACTCTCGAGGGAGGTGTCACCGGCATCACCAATCGCATGCCAGATGCGATCACCGTTGACCTGGCTGTGGAGGAAGTAGCGTTTCCGGCCCGAGGGCAGGACCCTGATACCAAAGCCCACCAGATCAGCATCTCGGACTTCATAGGTGCTCTTGCGTGGCTTGAGGGCGTCGAACCGGTGTTGTGTGAGACGAATGGACGGCATTATTCTCTCTCTTTTTCTGTTGCGCCGGGGGCACGGAAACGTCATGTTTCCGGGTCCCCTGCACGGGTGGCGAGAGAGATAACGTAGTAATAACAGTTGGTTATTGTTTGGTCAGCACCGCAGGTGCGGAAAGCGGTGTGCACATCCGCAGACCAGCTCGACAGGGTAATCACAGGCGAAGTCCGCAAGCGCCCGCCGGTTGAGATCGATCCCGATATTGCGCAACGCTGGCGGCTTGCGCTTCATGATCGCGCCGCCACCAAGGTGGGTCTCGATATAGGTGCCATGCGGAGGCATCAGAGCTATCAGCGGCTGACACAGTCCCGTCGTCGCCTTGGACCCGAAGTGGTACACCCGTGCTGCTCCCGAATCTCAGCTCAAGTGCCCCTTCCATAGACCGCTGATGCTACACTGTCAACCGCTCTATGCGTGCGGCGAAGCCGGAACCCCACCAGGGTCAATCCGGGCTCGCCGTGAGGGCCGGTGAAGGTTTTTGCTCAATAATCCCGCGGTCGGATCGCAAATTGGGGTGAGTAGTTCGTGACTGCCAGAGAATCCCTTCTCCAGCGATGACACGCCACGAGTTTGCATGGCTGCGGCGCTGAGGCGCATGCAGTAATGTTCCATTTCAGTGTGTGAATTGCGCTCCAGACGGTCGATTGCGTGGCTTTTTGTCAATTTTTGCGGTTATTGCCGATATCCGGACAGAGGTCCCCATTCCCGCCTTTCGGCGGGCCAGGAATGACGGATTATTCGGAGGGCGCCGTCAGGCGGCGCGTCGTCGTCGCGTCTTTCGGCGCAGCAGCAAGCCGATGCGGTGGATGTTGAAGGCGACGATGGAAAGCGCCACCACGCGGGCAAAGCCATCGGCGCCGAAGGCACGGACCCGGTCGAGACCCCGATGCTCCAGATTGTTGATAGCCGATTCAATCGCCGGATGCTGACGGCGCATGGCGACAAACACCGGATCCTGTTCGCGGGCCCGGCCAGCCTTCGACAGATATCCTTTTCGGGGCAGCACATTGTGATCCAGAAGCTCGTCGAGAACGAGCCTGTTTTCGGGACTGTGGAAGCCACGGTCGAAGCTGCACCAGCGAAGCTCGGGGAAGCGTGCCTGGGTCTCCCGGATCATCGGCTGGGCATAGTCCACGTCGCTGCCTTGCCACATCACCTCGTGGTGCAGGATGAAGCCGTGATTATCTTCCAGCACGCAGACCGGAACCCCGAGTTCCACCGGCGTGCCGGCCTTGCCCTTCGAGATCCACCGCGTGTGGCTCTCGAAGATCGAGAACACCTTCTCGTCCTGCGGGATCGTCTCGCCCTTGAGAAGACGGCGCTCCACATGGTCGATCTGCCGCACGGCATGCCCGAGATAGTACTCGATATTCATGAGTTTCCACGGTGTTGCACTACGCAAAGCCAGTTCCAGGAGCGTCGCCTGTGCGCGCTCCACAAGATCGCGGCAGCACTCGAGGTACGCACTCGAGGTACGCCTCGACGTGTTCCGGACGGGCCCGGCGGGTCGAACGCACCCGATTGAACAGCATCTTCACCGACTTTGTCAGATGCCGCCACTGGCGCCAGCCGACCACCCCATGCTCACTCGCCGCGCGGCCCGTCTCCCGAACCAGACAACGTATCGCGTCCCACAAAAGATTGACGTCCGTGGGATAGTGCACGTCCGTCTCCACCACAAAGGAATCACAGCGCCCTCGCAACCGCTCGCCAGGCTTTTTTCTCGCGACCGCATGGCCGCTCTCCACTATCAGCTGTCCAACTTCCGCCAACAACTCGGGACGCACCAGACACACGTTGTCCACTACCGTCTGGTACTCGTACTTCCTCTTGTCCCAGATATCAGCGTGTCCCAGAAACTGACGAAGCGTGTTGTGCTCATTCACCAGTTCGTGGAGGCGGTCGAAATCGCAACCTGATCCCTGCATCACCACGCCCATCACCAGGATCCGCCAAAGCTCCATGCCCGGGCGGCCTACCGTGCGGTCGACGCCGGGAAGCATGTGCTCCTCGAGAAGCGCGAACAGCCGGCTGCGGGTTTCCTCATCGGAATAGAGATGTTGGAGACCCAGCAACAACGCAGGAATGTCATCCCGGGACTTCAGGTTGATCCGGATGTTCTCGATCCCGATCTCGCCGAGTTCCATTTGTGGATTACGGACGTGTCTCATGATGCTGCCTCTCGAAGAACCTCTGAAATCGACCTGATTCAGGCCTATAGGATCCGATAACCGCCTCGCAACACGATTCTTCATTTACAAAGACCACATTTTATCACGCAATGTCAACACTTTAGGGTTTTCTTGCAGGCACTAGTTACCCGGGATCTTTGTTGCCGTTCTGGCCTTGGCGGTTGAGCCCTCGGTCAGTCACGCGGCCAGCAGCGCCGAGGATGTCGGGCTTGAGATCGCGACCGAAGCCCGCGAACGCCAGAGGGGTTTTGGCAATTTCACCGCAAACCTGGCCATGATACTGCGCAACAAACAGGGACAGGAAAGCCAGCGTGAACTCCACCTGAAAGTCGTCGAGATTGAGGACGATGGCGATCGCACCATGTTCGTGTTCGACCGTCCGCGAGATGTCAAGGGAACAGCGTTTCTCGTTCATGCCCACAAAGAGGAATCGGACGACCAGTGGCTCTATCTGCCTGCGCTGAAACGGGTCAAGCGCATCAATTCCTCGAATCAGTCCGGCTCCTTCATGGGCAGCGAATTCTCCTACGAGGACATGGGCGCTGCCGAGGTCGAGAAATATACCCACCTGTTCCTGCGCAACGAGCTCCTCGGCGAACGCGAATGCACAGTCAGCGAGCGTGTCCCGGTCAACAAGGATTCGGGTTACTCCCGTCAACTGGTCTGGCTTGACCGGGAGGACTTTCGCATCATGAAGGTCGAATTCTATGACCGGAGAGATGCGCACCTCAAGACGATGGTCATGGAGGACTACGGGCTATATCTCGATCGTTTTTTGCGTGCCAGCAAGGTGACGATGACAAACCATCTCACGGGAAAGAGCACCGTGCTGCTCTGGTCGGACTACGAGTTCGGGACCGACCTCGACGTCGGCGATTTCACCCGGACGGCGCTCAAGAGGGCACGGTAGAGTCAGGGCAAGGTCCAGCAACATTCGCCTGCCGGTTTCGCCGACAGGGAATCGAGTGGGGCAGGGCGATGGTGAGCCCGGGACGACGGATCTGCGATCCCCATCCTACCCTTGTGCCTGACCGACGACGGCAGGTCCGTGCACTTCCGGTCGATACCCGCCACAACCATCCGGTATGCGTCGTGGCAGCGCTGATTGCAGGGCGAACAGCATTTCTGGCATAACCGCACGCGACGCATTGAGGGAAGTCAGCCCGAAACCGGTCTCCTTCCTGAAGAGCGACAAGGTCATATCCGTTCAAAACCGGAGACAAGGTCAGATGACTTCGATCGTCAACAGCTGGAACGAGTGGGATCCCCTCCACCATGTCGTGGTCGGAAGAGCCGACGGCTGCTGCATTCCCCCGTCGGAACCGGCAAGTGATCCGAAGATTCCGGCCGACAGTGACATGCTCGGCGTTCACGGACCACGATCTCAGGAGTCGGTGGACAAGGCCAACGCCCAGCTCGACGCACTGATCTCCTTACTCGAAGCGCGCGGTGTGCGCATCGACCGGCCCGACCCGATCGATTTCAACCAGCCGAACGGTACGCCGGACTGGTGCCACGGTTCAATGTTCGGTTGCCAGCCGCCACGCGACGTCGTCCTGACGGTCGGATCCGAAATGCTTGAAGCGACCATGTCCTACCGCTCCCGGTGGTTCGAATATCTCTGCTATCGACCGCTGTTGACGAGGTACTGGAAGGAAGATCCGGACATGCGCCACGAGGCTGCGCCGAAACCTCGCCTGACGGATGCCTCGTACAAGCCGAACTACCTTTCGGACGACGTCACGATCGAGGAACGCCTCGAGATGGTCGCCAACAAGGACTTTGTCACCACCGAAGCCGAACCCTTGTTCGATGCCGCCGATGTCCTGCGCTTCGGAAGGGACCTCTTCGTCCAGCATGGGTTCACGACCAATCTCGCCGGCATCGACTGGTTGCAGCGGCATTTTTCGGACCATCGCGTCCATGCGCTCAACTTCCCCGGGGATCCCTACCCGATCCATATCGATGCGACGTTCACGCCATTGCGTCCCGGGCTGATCATCAACAATCCCGAAAGGCGTCTTCCTGATGAGCAGCGCAAGTACTTTCACCGGAACGACTGGGAAATCGTCGATGCCGCCAGGCCCGCACACAACAGCCCACCCCCACTGTGCTACTCCAGCGTCTGGCTCTCGATGAACGTTCTCGTTCTCGACCCCAAAACCGTCTGCGTGGAGGCAAGCGAGGTCCACCAAATGGACCAGCTCGACCGGTTGGGTTTCGAGGTGGTCCCGGTCCCGTTTCGTGATGCCTACCCGTTCGGTGGCGGGCTTCACTGCGCCACGACGGACGTCTACAGGGAAGGAAACTGCGAGGATTATTTCCCTCGCTCCGGGTGAACACCGTTGCGCAAGCGCAGCGTTCTTCAAAGACGAATGCTCCGGCCGGGGTTCAGCTCAACCGAACACGTCTGGAAATCTTCTCACCTGTCGCCGGACCTTGTTGCGAATTCAACGTCATGGACGCAATTCGACAGCAGGTCCGGGAGATCAACGGCGCAATGGCCTGGTGATCTGCAGGAGAATGTCCGAGAAGGTCTGGCTTACCAGCGTCAGGGTCACACCGCGCCGGGTCACCATCTCGATCTTCGTGTTGAGCCGGTAGGTCCCCGGCAGGATGCTGCGCATGTACCCGGCCGTCACCCACCTCTCGGCGTAGGAGACGGGCAGATAACCGATGTGCCAGCCTGACAGGATCAGGAACGCCACGCCTTCCATCTGACGTGCTGTTGCGGTCGAGTTCAGGCCTGCGGTGAGCGGAGCGACCTGCCTCTCGGACAGGTAGGCACGGTGAACGTAATCGGCTGGAAGCAGGTCTTGGCCGCCGAACTCCTTCGGCTCCCGGTCGAACAGCGGGTGACCCCTGCCGCAATAGAGTTCGAGCGGATCATCGTAAAGCACCTTGTAGACGAGGCCTGGACGGTGCTGGTGGAAAACGCCGATCCCCAGGTTAACCCGATTCTCCAGGACGGTGCGTTCGATTTCGTCGGGCGCCAGCGTGTGTAAGTGAATGTGGACATTCCGGGCCTTGCCCCTGAAGGCTCGAAGCACGTCGGCAAGTGGAAAGCCGCGCGCGGTGACCCAGTTGTCGATGACAGCAATCGAAAGGTCTCCGACCAGTTCTCCGCGAAGCCTGCCCACCGTGTCGCGAAAGCTCTCCAGCGCTGTCGAGAGGTTCTGACATGCCTCGTAGACGACTCGTCCCTTGTCAGTCAGGCGGAAGCCGGCACGTCCCCGTTGGCAAAGACGCATGCCGAAGCGCGTTTCCAGGTCGCCAATCTGTCGGCTGATGGTCGACTGGCTGACATTCAGGATCACCTGCGCGGCGGCGAAGCCGCCGCATTCGACCACCGTCATGAAGACTGCAAGCAGATGGAGATCGGCCTTGTGAAGACGCGGAACTGAACTCGAGGCAGGTGGTGTCATGCTTGTATGAACCTGCATGTTAAAATCTGTTGATTGTCACATCTTCTAACTAAAAACGGCCCTACCATCAATATATCGACGACGGGGACCACGACAATTCCATGACGCAGGGCGACGGCACCCAATCCAGGCCTTGGGGTATCGACAACGATTACAGCCCCTTGCGCGACGTGTTGCTCGGTCGCCCCGAATACTATCGATGGGTAGACGCCGGCCCGATCGCGCAGCGCACACTGCAGAATCAGGATTATTACGGCGTTTCCTTCGACCTCCAGACCGCCATGGCACAACATGCCGAGATGATCCGCATCTACGAGGACGCGGGTGTCATCTGCCACTTCCTTGACGCCGACGAAGTGCTGCACCGGAACTTCTTTGCCCGGGATTCGAGCGCCATGACTCCTTGGGGCGCACTGATCTGCCACATGCAGCTGAAGTGCCGGCGGGCAGACTACGTGACAGCCATCAAGTTCTACCAGGACAACAACATTCCGATATGGCGGCATGCGACTGCCGGCCATTTCGAAGGCGGCGATTTCGTGATCCTGGAACCCGGAATCGTGCTGGTCGGCTATTGCGGCGAGCGCACGGAAAGGGAGGGCGCCGAGCAGATCGCAGCCTGGGTGCGCCAGGAGGGCTGGGAAGCGCAGGTCGTGCCGATCTCGCGCGAGTTTGTCCACATGGACGGGCTTGTCGTTCCCCTGGCGCCCAAGCTCCTTGTAGCGTGCCAAGACGCACTCGAGGCTTGGCTCGTTGCGAGTCTGCACGCCAGGGGATTTGAGTTCATTGATGTGGACTACGTGGAGGCGAAGAATCTCGGCGTGAATCTGGTCGCGCTCGGGAACGACAGGGTGCTGTCGATGAAAACCAGCGTGGCGCTCAACGGCAAGCTTCGCGCGCTGGGTTTCGAGGTGTTCGATCCAGACATGTCCATGTTCACCCTGGGCGGAGGCGGTGTCCATTGCCTGTGCCAGGCACTCAGGCGCGACGCGGCAGGATAGGCACCGGTCGCGCCATGTCCTGCCCATCGCTCCGTATCGACGGCGACCGACTGTGGGACAGCCTGATGGAGATGGCAACGATCGGCGCCACGGAAGCCGGTGGCTGTTGCCGTCTGGCATTGACCGACGCGGACAAGGCTGGACGTGACCTGTTCGTGTCGTGGTGTCGCGATGCCGGTTGCAGTATCGGGATCGATGACATGGGCAACATCTTCGCCCGCCGTCCCGGTCGCCAGGCCGATCTGCCGGCGGTGGCGATTGGCAGCCATCTCGATACCCAACCTCATGGCGGCAAGTTCGATGGTGTCTTTGGAGTGCTTGCGGGGCTCGAGGTGATCCGCACTCTGAATGCCCACGATGTCGATACCAAGGCCCCGATTGACGTCGTGACCTGGACCAACGAGGAAGGTGCCAGGTTCGCACCCGCGATGCTCGCATCCGGAGTGTTCGCCGGTCTTTTTGACCGTGTGTTCGCCCATGGACAAACCGACGGTGAAGGCAGGACCCTCGTCTCGGAGCTCGAACGCATCGGATACCTCGGCGACGAACCTTGCGGTGAACGCAAACTGGACGCCTATTTTGAGGCCCATATCGAGCAGGGACCGGTCCTGGAGCGGGAAGGCAGAACGATTGGCGTTGTGTGGGGCGGTCAGGGCCAACGCTGGTACGATGTCTCCTTGCAGGGCCAGGATGCGCATGCGGGTTCAACGCCGTTGGCGGCCCGACACGACGCGCTGGTTGCCGCCTCGGGAGTCATTGCCGCTGCCCGACAGGTAGCGCTTGATCACTCGCCCAACGCGGTTGCCACGGTCGGCCAGCTCGACGTCTTTCCCAACTCGCGCAACACCATTCCTGGCTCGGTGCGGCTTACTGTCGACCTCCGCCACCCTGACGATGAGGTCCTTTCGAAAATGGATGCATCCTTTCACGACCGGACCGAGATGGCCGGGCGCAGCGAGGGTGTGACCATTGGGATCGACGAGATCTGGCGCAACCCGGCGGTGCGTTTCGACCCCGAATGCATCGAAACGGTACTGAGCGCTGCCTGTGTCTTCGGCTACTCCCACCTCGACATGGTGTCGGGTGCCGGACATGACGCATGCCAGGTTTGCCGTGTCATCCCCACCGCGATGATCTTCGTTCCCTGCGCCGGAGGACTCAGTCACAACGAAGCCGAAAGCGCCGAACCTGCCGATCTGGAGGCCGGCTGCAATGTCCTCCTTCATGCCGTCATGCGCCGATCCAATGTTTTGCGCGCGACTGGCTGACAAGAACCGCGAGACGGGAGTGAAACCGGTCGCTTGGTCCGGTGTGCTCTCGCCAGCGGTCCAACCCGCTTCAAGACTAGGAGGCACAACATGGACATCATCGATCATAAACTGGACCTTCTGAAGAAGGGCCGTATCGGGCGGCGCGACTTCATGAGACATGCCGTGGCGTACGGCATGGCCTTACCAGCCGCAACCGTTCTGGCAACCGGTGCGGTCAAGGCGGACGAGCCGAGTTCAGGCGGGAGGGTACGCGTCGCGCTCGGCCTGGGCTCGACAACCGATTCTCTTGATCCTGCGACCTACAACGACACCTACATGCAGGTCGTAGGTTTTGGCTTCCGCAACTGTCTGACCGAGGTTTCCAACGAGGACGAGCTGGTGGGTGAACTGGCCGAAAGCTGGGAGGCAACGCCGGATGCTGCGACCTGGACTTTCGAGTTGCGCAAGGGCGTCGAATTCCACAGCGGCAAGACGCTGGATGCCGAAGACGTGATCGCATCTGTCGCGCACCACATTGGCGAGAACTCGTCTTCGCCTGCCAAGGGTATCCTCCAGTCCATCGTGGACATGAAGGCGGACGGCAAGGACACGGTCACCATTTCCCTGAGCGAGGGCAACGCTGACTTCCCGTTCCTGTTGAGCGACTACCATGTTGCCATCTGTCCCGCCGCGGATGGCGTTCTTGACTGGCAGTCAGGCGATGGCACGGGCGGGTTCGTCCTCGAGGAGTTCGAACCGGGTTTGCGTTCGTTTCTGAATCGCAACGCAAGTTACTGGAAGGCGGATCACGCTTTCTTTGACGAAGCCGAAGTGCTTTCGATCATTGACGTGACGGCGCGTATGTCGGCCCTGAGTTCCGGTGCGGTCGATGTAGTCGACCGGGTCGAACTCAAGACCGCGCATCTCCTCGACTCCACGCCCGGTGTGCGCTTGGAAGAAACCCAGGGCACGCTGCACTACGTTTACTCGATGATGTGCGACCGGGCGCCCTTCGATGACCCCAATGTCAGGCTTGCGCTCAAGTTCGCCATCGATCGCGAGGAACTTCTCGACAAACTGTTGCAAGGCCATGGGTACTTGGGCAACGACCACCCCATTGGCCGTTCCAACCGCTACTTCGCGGCCGATTTGCCTCAGCGCTCCTACGATCCGGACAAGGCCAGGTTCTATCTCGGCAAGGCAGGCCTGACGGACCTCACCGTACCGCTCAATGTGGCGGAGACCGCCTTTGCCGGAGCGACAGACGGCGCGGTCCTCTACCGACAGCACGCGGCAGCGGCGGGTATCACCATTGACGTCACCCGCGAACCCAATGATGGCTACTGGTCAGACGTCTGGAACGTGGAGCCCTGGGTCGCCTCCTACTGGAGCGGACGTGTCACCGAAGACTGGGTTTTCTCGCAGACCTATGCCGCAGGGGCGCCCTGGAACGAGACCCACTGGGCCAATCCTCGCTTCAACGAACTCCTGGTGCTCACCCGAGCGGAGCTTGATACCGAGCTCAGAAAGGAGATGTACTACGAAATGCAGCAACTCTGCAGCGACGATGGTGGCGTAGTGGCGCCGATCTTCTCCAACTACGTCTTCGCCCTCAGCGAGAACATTGGTCACCGCCGCATGTCTGCGGCGTGGGACCTTGACGGCATCAAGTGCCTGGAGCGTTGGTGGTTCAACGATCCCTCGGACTGACCTGCACGAAGGAGCGCCCGGCTTCGGGCGCTCCTTGTTCAGCGGGCATTCCGGAACCCGGTTCGCTTTCCTCTGTCATCACGACCTGACTCTTGCAGCGTCGCCACACAGACGGCACCTTCAGGCCCGAATGATGCACAGACGCAAAGCCGGCGGCGGCCTTGTCGTTGTGGTTTCGGTGCAGGACCTCATTGGTGTGGACTGCCTGCATCCCCGGGCGCCGGGCCGGGAAGTTACGCGGAGACACGCGCTCGGGCGATTCTGCCAGCTTCGACCTGGGCAACGCCTCCCCTCGCTGTCATTCACGTGTCTTTACGAGGTAATACGGTGTACGAAGGAGGCGGGTTGTCCGTCATGCCAGTACCGTCATTTCACATTCCGGTGTTCGTACAGATTTCAGAGGTCAATTGATTCTGGCCGGTTTCGTCCAGAATCGTGCGAACATCCTGCCTGCCCGGCAACACGAAACGACCGTGGTTCCACAATAGTTCTTCGTCAAAGGAATTACCCACACCGAACAGCTGTATGGCGAGGTCTCCGGAGTTCTTGCCCGCCGCGTGGAGATGGCTGTATCGAGACGATCCGAAAGAACCCTGACGCTCAAGATCCAGAAACGGGTCACGCTACATTGGGTGCCGTGCGTAGCACGATACAGCATAGCCAGGGAGTCAAGTTGCTGCTGTTGTTCACTTCAAAACGCGGATGTCTGGTTCGCGAGGATTGTTTTGGAGCGGATGCTGCTGGCTCCGTCACCGGAAATCACCGCGGGGCCCACGTCCGCGGATACCGAGGCGACGCGTTGACCATCCGTCGTACGGTTGGCGCCGACATGGATGGCCAGGACCTCAGCCCTGTGTGCCCTTCGGAGCAGGGAACCTCGCACCTTGTTTGTCGCGCGACATGTGAACCTGGCCGTCTGGATAGAACTGTTCGCAATAGCGCCGATACTTGCCGATCTCGCCATCCGAACGACAGAGCGCCGGGCGGGGCTGATAGTGTTTTCGGCCCCAGATAACGACGTCCTGTAAAACGTCCCGCTTCTGGAACGCAAAGATAATCTTGTTCGGGACCCGGGTGCGCAGGCGCGAGGGAAGGAAGCGCATTCCGGCTATCGGCCGCTTCGGTCTAAGCAGCTGCCGCACCTGGTTGACCAGTGTCAATTCGACGAGTTCGCCATCGATCGGCGTTGCGAGCACCCATAACCGCGTTTCCATATCGATCGAATGTTCGCGAACCTCGACGAATGAATAGCCAAGCCCGTGCACATGGGTGACGGCAGGAACATCGTATGTGAAGCACTTTATCCCGGCGAAGGTCTGGGTTCGCTTGAAGTCGAAGCAACTCTTGAGCCAGGCGCTGTCAACCGACACCGAACCGACTCCGTTCACACTGTCGTAGCCGTGCACATGGCGCAGATGTCCGAGATCCACGGAGTTCTCGGTTATTTCCTGGGGATGTCCTGCGAAACGGACGCTCCAGAACTCCATATCGCTCCAGTCGATTCCGGCCGGTGGTGCGGGAAGTTTCCATTGGGGTGGTCGCCCGCGGTTGCCTCGCCAGGCGAAGATCAGGCCTGCAATTTCGCGTGTCTCGAACGCCTTCAACCGGGCGGACCTGGGCGCCGGCGCATAGGGCGTCGAAACGCATTGACCCGTGACATCGTACTCGAAGCCGTGAAAAGGAAAAACGAGGCAACCGTCGCGCACCCGCCCACTTGCTTCGGGCCCCAGATCGGAGCCCAGATGCGGACAGATCGCTTCGGCTACACAGACGTCGCCATCCTCGTTGCACCAGACGACGATCTGCTCGCCAAGCCAGGTTTTCCGGAGCAGCTTCAATTTCTCTACGGTCTTGCGCCAGGCGACGAAATACCAGCCTTCCGGAAACGGAGAAAGCATGGGAGCGCCTTTGTGCATGGTCTCATTTGTTTTCATTTGCTACGGCCTTGCCCAAACCAGGTAGCAACGGTTCTGCCCAACCTTGTGGTCATTTCGGCATACATTCCATACCCTACTGAAACCGGCGAATCAGACAAAAAGGGTATTCGCTTCATGGACAAGAAAGGATCGGCAGAGGCAACTGCTCACTCCAATTTGCAATCCGTCTGCGGGATTATTGAGCAAAGTCCTTCTCCGGCCCTCACGGCGGGCACGGAACGACCCCGGAGGGGTGTCGGCTTCGCCGCACGCAGAGAACGTCTGACATCGTAGCATCACCGGGCAATGGAAGGGACACGTGATCTGAGAATCGGGTGCAGCACGGATGCAATACTTCGGGTCCAGGGCGACGTCAGGACTGTGTCGGCCGCTGGTGGTACTGATGCCGCCCTATGCCACCTGTCTCGAGACTCACCTTGGCGGCGGCGCGATCAAGAAGCGCAAGCCGACGACGTTGCGCAACATCAGCATCGCTTTCAACCGGCAGGCACCGCTTGCGGACTTCGCCTGCGATTACCCTGTCGAAGCGGTCTGCACACACCGCATCCTGGCGGCGCTACCGGTACGACCGGGAGAGCCGGCGATGTCGCGCTTCTGGAGCTGCTCAGGGAGGTGATTTTTCCCTCGGCGCATTGAGGCGAGCATACGGCCGGTTGGTACAGCCAGACCCTGCAGGTGATGGACCAGTCCGGCGCCGTCGACCGGGAAGATATGGTTCAACTTCGCGTTCGACAGGGTGCGCCTTGCGGGCCGAAACTTCACCGACTGCCAGCGCATTGAGCGCATGGCCGCGAATTGGGGCGACGCTACGAAGCGCTGCCCCATGGCGAACGTCAGCGGTGTCGGCGACGGTCGGCAGACACTTGCTGCGCGATGATTTCGATACGTACGAGAAGACTCTCGAGCACCCAGGCGAGGCCCGCGAACACTGCGGCGAGGGTCTGACCTCAGCGCCCTCGTGTGCTTGCGAGAAGCGCGTCTGGATCGACTTCCTGTTCGGGCACTGCCCCCGGTGCAGGGCCAGGACCAGAGGCTGCTTCCCTGGAACCATGACGGGGCCGTTCCCATAAACCATTCAGTCACCCACATGGTCTCGCTCAGGCGGGATTCCCGGATGATGAAAACCCTGACCGGACAGCTGATCGCCGAAGCCACCATCCTGCGCTACGTCAAACGCCTCCACCGAGTGCCTGCTCGCCATCCCGGCGAGACCTCGCTGTGTGTCACAGGCACTCTGACGCTCAAGGTTCTCCATCCCAAACCGGGCATCAAGGCGACCGGCGTCATCCCACGCTATGGCAGTGTCCTGATCCACGACTGCCCTCCTGCCTCAGCCATGGCTTGAGACGGCCGCCTCGGGCGATGCACTGATCGCCCGGCGCGAGCACAGTCTCCTCGCGCGACAGATGATCCGGCAGGGGACAGCGCTTCGACTTCCTCTTCGTGCCGGGCGGCGGTTCGGGGAATTGCGTCCGCGTTTTCGATCTCTTCCGCGCACCATTGAGCGTGGAGGAGATCGAACGCCGCCGACCGCAACGATTGACGGTATCGGAGACGGCGAACCTGGACCGTTGGGGTAACCCCTATTGACCCTGACCGGCCGGCTCGACGAGGGGGCCGGGCCAGGTTCAAGCGCCGGGATCGTGGGCACGGTCTGGCTCGCCATCGAGGAACCGTTGAAAATCGGCGACATTTGCCTGTGCGGCCAGGGGGCGCTGGACGCGGATTTCCGGATATTGGGTCGCTTCGCCTTGGCGTGCGCGGGTCAGTGATAGAATTCCACGTAGAAACGCACGCGGCCCAAGGCCTCAACCTCGTGCGGAACCTCCGGCTCCACAATCCCCGGGTTGTCGGGAGACAGCTCGAACGCGCGGATTTCGGGTTCGAGAATCCGGTAGCGCAGCTGCCCCTCCAGGACGACGATCTTCCCCCAGGTTCCGGCCTTGGTGCGATGGGATTTCAGGAGGTTCCCCGGGATCGACCCCTCGGAGAATTCCGCCGTTCGGGCGTAGCCGTATACCCCGTCGGGAAGGGCTTTCACAGCTCTGCTCTCAGCCCAGACGGTAATCCAGGAAGTGGTCCGGCGGCGCGTAATTCTCCTCCTCGTCGCCCGGCGGACCGCTGTGGATCATGGACGAGGCCGCGTCGATGGGTATGGTCATCACCGTCGTCTCCTTCAATTCCTGCTTCGTCGCAGGGTGTTGCATGTCCCAGGGCCTTGGGGAATGAGCCGTCGACGAAAAACTTCAGCCGCGCTCCTTCTCGTCGAGGTCGGAATCCTTTCGCGCGGTCCCCAGCATCATCACCGACCGGTAGTTGATCGAGTGGTGGAACCCCGGGCGCGCCATGACGAACCCGTCGAGGACCGCGACCGTTACGCACACCTCGGCCATGTCGACTGCCCGTAGCATCCGGCTGGCCGACGAGCCGTGTCAGCCCTCGCGCCACCGGAGCCGTCGGGGTCACATCGGGCTGCCCCTCGAACATATAATCGACCGGGAACAACGGCATGGCATCGAGGATGGGATAGATGGTGCTCGCGTCGTACCTTTTCGTCGTCGCTCCTGGGACGACTGGAATTGAGGTTGGTTGGGGTTGGGGAGATCCGGGTTTCTCGGGGCACGTCGCCCCGGCGATCAGGGACCTGCCGCGGCACGACTCCCGACCAGGAGGCGGAACAAGGCGGCGTACCGGGGCAGGCTGAAGCGAAGTGGATGCGAATGTTCTTTTCAAGGCAGCGGGTGCCGGCCTTGAAGAGGCGCAGCTTGAGGGTGGCGCATTCCGCGCCGGCGAGCCTGGATCCGGAGGAGAATGGCATCGTGCAGGGCGGTGTCAAGCCGGTAGGGCGCAGTGTGCAGGACCAGCCTGAGCTGGTTGGAGAGCGAGCGGTGGTATGAGATCCGATCGGGTTTGGCGGGCCTCGGCCTGGTGTACAGAAGTTGGCGCATGGAGCACTGACAAACGCCTGGACCAAAATCTCCGCGGAGGACTCCTCAGTGTCGCGCGAGTATGCGCGGGCTCATCCGACGGGTGCGGCGCCATTGCGCTCCAGAACCCGCCTCAGTGACAATCCGACAACAACCAGCAATATTCCGAAACCAGCGACAATGAGGAACGTGGCGCTACCCCCGACCAAGCTGAGCGAGGCACCGATCCACATGACAGCCAGCATGCCAGCGCCCTTGTCGAGAAGAGCCGCAGCACTCACGACGCGACCCATGAAGTGACCGGCCGAGAGTGACGCTCGCGTAGCGAGATAGATCACAAGCAGGAAGCCTTCCCCTGCGCCGACCAAAGTGGCCCCAACCAGCATGTAGGAAAGCGACCCCTGGGAGATTAGGACCGCGCCCATCGAGAAGACCGCTAGACAGGCGGCGGGAACCAGCCCGCTTCGCAATCTGAGGTATCCAGCGCAAGCGGTTCCGATCACCGAACCTAGCGCATAGGCCGACACGGCCCACGATGCGGCCATGGTGTGACTCGCGTCGCCGCCGGAGCCCACATAGACCAGCCCGATGACGATGCCATAACCAATGGCGCCATATGCAGTCCACATGAACTGCATGGTGCGGAGTTGGGGATTCCGCCAGAAAAACATCAGCCCTTCTTTGACGTCGATAAACAGGGATTTCTTGCCGATATCTGTGGTCGGAAGTCTGCTTATGTTGATGAAGCCGATAGAAATCGAGAACACGAGGAGGGCAGCGCTCACCAGGGACAGAGCTTCGATCGCGCCAATGGCCACCACGACCAGACCGGCCACGGCTGGACCGGCAACCCACGCGACCGATTCACCGGACTCTGTCCAGGCGTATGCGCTGTCGAGCTCAGACCTCTTGACCAACTGGGGTACGACCGCCGAGCGCGCTGCGTCCGAGATCGACGACAGGATCCCGAAGGGAATGGCGATGATGAAGAGCGCCGTGAGTGCGGATCCTCCCAAGAAATGGACCACGACGACTACAAGGACGAGCAGCGCCCGGCCAAGGTCGGCAAGCACCATGGAACGCTTGCGGTCCCAACGATCAAGAAGCGCACCGAAAGGAAGGTGGAAGACAAAATACGGCACCATTTCGAGGATAACTATCAACGACAACAATGTAGGTGAACCCGTAATCTTGAGAACGACCAGCGGAACAATGAAACCACTGGCTGCCTCCCCAATGTTCAGAAAGAACTGGGCGAAAAGAAGAGCGCGGAATCGAGCATTCGATACTACGAGATTCAACATGCGATCCAAATCTCCGAAGTGGCGCAAAGAACAGCCGACCACTGAGTCGGGACGTCGTGCGCCACATGGCCTGTCGAGGCTGCCCGCGACGTCTCACGATCCGAGTTCCCATTTTGTATCCTTGGGAGTCCGTCCGGAGATAGGCGCGGGCGAGAAAACATTATAGTGTCATGGCGCCATTGTGGTTTCGGTTTCAAGCTCGTTATCTTCTCCAGCTGAGTCGGTTGGGCTCAGCTTGATGCCGAACCGAGCGAAGGCGTGGCCGGCTTGGTTCGGACTGTGGTTTCTCACCTTACCGCTGGCCTCGGGTGTATGCCGGTAAAGGCTGCTGTGGCCAACATGGAGTGAGCAGAACAGCCCCCTGGCCCGGACCAGTTGGAAATTGCACCGATGCCCGTCTGCTTTCCGCACCGGCATCGCGACCCTGGTCCCGGGACCGGATCCCCTTGAAAAATCCGGTGCTTGGATGAGCCTCCGAGCCAATGTCGGACCCAAACTCTTCACCGTGCCGCCTCGACGTCGGCAAGGTTCTCGTCTGCGTGCGGGCACACTCCAGCGTGACGTCTGCGGTGTCGCCGATGGCATGCCAGACCCGATTACCGTCGGTCTGGCCGTACAGGAAGTAGCACTTGCGGCCGGAAGGCAAAATTCGGACACTGAAACCCTTGATCTCGGCATCGCGAATGTCATAAGTCTTTCTGCGTGACCTGAGGATATCGGCCCGGCGTTGCGAGAGACGGCTTGTCAGCATGTTTCTCCCTCCGTTCTCTGTTGCGCCGGGGACACCGGAACGTCGTGTTTCCGCGTGATTGCGAATGAGAAATCGAGTTGGTTACAGTTTGGCTCAATACCTCAGGTGCGATGCCGGCGTGCCGGGCAGGGACATGAAGCGGAAGTTGCGATGAGCGTCATGACAGGTTCGGAACGCCCTCTCTGGCACGGCACGACCATTCTTTCGGTGCGCCGGGACAACCGTGTCGTTGTGGCCGGTGACGGCCAGGTCTCCATGGGCGACACGGTGGTCAAGGCCAATGCCATGAAGGTCCGGCGCCTCGGGTCCGGCAGGATTCTCGCAGGGTTCGCCGGTGCGACGGCCGATGCCTTCACTCTCTTCGAGCGGCTCGAGGAAAAACTCGAGCGGCATCCGGGCCAGTTGGCGCGGTCGTGTGTCGAACTCGCCAAGGACTGGCGCACCGACCGCTATCTCAGGCGCCTCGAGGCGATGATGGCCGTGGCCGATGCTACCGTATCGCTCATCATCTCGGGCAACGGCGATGTTCTCGAACCCGAAGACGGTCTGATCGGCATCGGTTCGGGCGGAAACTACGCCCTTGCGGCAGCCCGCGCGCTCATGACGGTTGACGGTCTTTCCGCCGAGGACATCGCACGGCGCAGCCTGGAGATCGCCGCGGATATCTGCATCTACACGAACCGCAACGTCACCATGGAAGTGCTGGATGCAGGATGACGCCCCTTGTCCACTCCGGACCAACCCTTTCCTGAGGCCTTGATGACATCGTTTTCACCCCGCGAGATCGTCTCCGAACTCGACAGGTTCATCATCGGCCAGACCGATGCCAAGCGCGCGGTTGCGGTCGCTCTTCGCAACCGGTGGCGCCGGCAGCAGCTGCCGGAGTCCCTGAAGGAAGAGGTGCTGCCCAAGAACATCCTGATGGTAGGGCCCACGGGTGTCGGCAAGACCGAAATCGCACGGCGGCTCGCCCGGCTCTCCAATGCTCCCTTCCTCAAGGTCGAGGCGACCAAATTCACCGAAATCGGTTATGTGGGGCGCGATGTCGAGCAGATCGTTCGGGATCTGGTGGAGACCGCGATCACCAGGACCCGCGCCGGCATGCGCAAGGAGGTTGAAGCCAGGGCGGAACTCGCGGCCGAAGAGCGTGTGCTCGATGCACTGGTTGGCGACAAGGCCAGTCCGGAAACCCGTCAGAAAATGCGAGGCAAACTGCGCAACGGGGAATTCGACGGCAGGGAAGTGGAACTGCAACTGCAGGATGCGGGTTCAGGCACGCTACCGACCTTCGACATTCCGGGCATGCCAGGGGCACAGATGGGGATGCTCAACCTCAACGATGTCTTCGGCAAGGTTCTGGGCAATCAGACCCGGACGCGCAAGATGAAGGTCTCGGAAAGCTACGAGGTCCTGGTGGCCGAGGAGTCCGACAAGCTTCTCGATGAGGAGATGGTGGTCAGGATGGCGATCGATGCCGTGGAACAGAACGGCATCGTGTTCATCGACGAGATCGACAAGATCACCGCCCGGAACGAGCGCGTTGGTGCGGATGTCTCGCGCGAAGGCGTTCAGCGCGATCTTCTGCCCCTGATCGAGGGCACGACGGTCGCCACGAAGCACGGTTCGGTCAGGACCGACCATATCCTCTTCATATGTTCGGGCGCCTTTCATCTGGCCAAGCCGTCGGACCTGCTGCCGGAGTTGCAGGGACGGCTCCCCAATCGTGTCGAGCTTCAGGCACTGGACCGTAACGACTTCAGGCGCATTCTGACCGAGCCCGAAAACAGCCTCATCATCCAGTACACGGCGCTGCTCAAGACCGAGGACATCACACTTGAATTCCGCGAACCTGCTATCGACACGCTGGCGGACCTCGCCGCGAAGATCAACGAGACGGTGGAGAACATCGGCGCGCGCAGGCTTCACACCGTGATGGAAAAGCTGCTCGAGGAAATCAGTTTCACGGCACCCGACCGAAGCGGCGAAACCGTCGTCATCGACGCCGAATTCGTGGAGGAAAGAGTGGGTGACCTCGCCAGAAAGGCGGATCTGGGACGCTTCATCCTGTAGGATGCCGTGCCGCCTGCGACCGGTGGCCGCAGACAGTCAAGAGCGGTGCAAACCCCCGGCAAGTTCCATGAGGTCACAGAATTCGCTGCTGATCATCGCTTCTTCCATCGCGATCGTACTCTTGAACCCGTTCAATATTTCCTGCCTGTCATCCTGGTCGAAATTACAGGAGTGAGCGCGGCATCGATACTGAATGTGCCGCGCATTCCGTTTGATGAACCTGCACATGCCTTCCTGGTGTCTCTCCCGAGAGTTGCAAAGCAGTCGATCGCAGGTACCGGATGAATTGTTCGGTGCGGCACACTCAAACCGGGCTATCAGTCATCCGTTGAGGTCGCATCCCAGAAATGTGCGATTGCGTTGCATGGCAGCAGCCATCACGGAGAACGAGCCGGCTGCCGGGTCGATCACGAAGTCTCCCTCATGGCTGACCGCGGCCAGAAGGTCGCCCTGGAGATCGACAGGTTTGGCATGGGGGTGGTCCCTTCGTGATGCGCTCTCGCGGACCACATCGGGGATGGTGTGGATGTTCCAGACACCCTTTGCCCTGCGTGGATGCTTCTGCAGCACGACGCAGTACTCCGCACGGCGGCGTGTCCTGTAACCCATCCCGAAGGTGCCCTTGTCCCAAGTCAGCATATCCACGATGTCGAGATCGGTCCCTTCGAACCAGCCTCGAACGCCCTGGCAGAGATGGAACTTGTCGACCCACAGGAAGAGATGACCGGAAGGGATGAGCGATCTATCAATCCCCTTGATGAACCCACAGATTCTGTCCTCGGTCATCTGTTGAAGGGCGCTGCGGCGCTGTCCCCGGTTCTTCCCTTCGTTTCCGTAGGCCATCTTGTCGAGGACACCGCGATACTGCGGATCGAAGAATGCCACGGGGATGGTATTGGCCGGCAGTTCCGAAAGGAACACGAGTCCATCCATCTTCAGCCGCGTGTCGGGCTTGAGTTCAGGCGGCAGCAGGATCGCGGGAGCCTCTACGATCCGCTGGCCTGAAAAGACGTTCCGAACCGTAGCATCCTCAGGTTCGACAAGACGGTTCGCATTTCTGAGCATCGTTTTACCTTCCTGCAATCAACCGTACCGTCTGTATCATGAGTTGGTCAGGAAAGCGGCCACCAATATCTATAAATGGGGTATATTTGTTGTGGATAGCTCACGATATTGTGGGAGCGACATTCAGAGGCCGTCGCAGAAGGTTCGGCCGAGTTCCCTTGCCTGGCGGACCATCTCCGCCGGGCGGTCGCCGCCTTCGGTCGAATGATGAAGGAAGACGAACCTTGAATCGTCGATGCCGCAGAACTGGAATAGTCCGGTGACCACTTCGGTCTCTATGGCAGTGTCGTAGCCGCGACTGGCATAGCCTTCGGCGTCGGAGGCGGAAAGACCGATGGCCAGCGCCCGCCTGTGGCTCAGTTGGTTTCCGTCATAGGCATAGTCCTTGTTCCACACGCGATCGATCCAGCCTTTCATCATGGCCGGAAACGACCACCACCAGATGGGAAAGACCAGAATGATCGCCTGATTGCGGTCCATCCGGGTCATCTCTGCCCTCACGGCCATGCTGTAGACCTTGTCCTCGCGATCCCAGTCGGGCTCGTCCGCAGGCATCATCAGGGGATCGAACCCCTCGCGATAGAGGTCCGCGATTTCCGGGCGATGGCCGGCGTCCGTGAGACCGGCAGCGACGGCGTCGGCAATCTGTCCGGCGAGCGAGTTCCTTCTGGGATGTGCCAACACGATGAGAACGTTCATGGATGCTCCAGGGGTTAGTGGGCGAGACCGCGCAGGGTCCTTTCTATCCAGTGCGCTGTGAGTTTCTCCTGCACACTGTTCTGGGCAAGGCGCTCCGCGAGAGCATCGAAATCAACACAGTCCATCGGCTGGTCCTGATTGAAGCACGAGAACACGGGAGGGCGCCTCTGCCCGGTCTGCGGATCGACATGGGGCTGGAGGCACTGGGCACAGACTTCCTTCATCATGCATTGCATGGGGCTGTTGATGGAGCTGATCGCGACGTGACCGCTCTTCAGGCAGGGCTTGAGCGAAGCGAAACGTGCGGCCTTGACGGCAGCCATCATCCGGTCCGAGCCGATCGAGATGATGCGGTCGACCTCGCCGAGATCGATCGGCGGCGTGCCCAGTCTTCCATCCTGGCAGGCGACGAGGGCATCGACCACATTGCCGACGAAGGTGCGATCCTGCGGCCTCCCGGGGATGTAACCCGGTGCCTCCTCGCAGGCCCAGATCACCGCATCGGCGGCGGCCTCGATCTCGCCCGTCTTGTAGCGGTCGACGACCTTCCGGTAACCCGCGACATAGAGGACCCGGGAGCCGGCCTTGCGCATCGCCTGCCCGATGGAGAAGAGGACGGCATTGCCCAGTCCGCCTCCGACCAGAAGCACCGTCTCGGAAGACGGTATCTCGGTGGGACTGCCGGTCGGGCCCATCAGGATGACCGGTTCGCCGGGTTGAAGGCGAGCCATCAGATCTGAGGAACCGCCCATCTCGAGGCCGATCACGGACACCCTTGTGGCATCGGCCGAGATACCGGCGCCGGTCATCGCCAGCGGCTCCATCGCCAGGAGCGTGCCATCCCGGCCTTTGAGCGAGCAGTTCTCGTAGTTCTGCAGTCTGTAGAACTGGCCCGGCCGGAAGGCCTCGGCAGCCGCCGGCGCCTCGACTTCGACCTCCACGATGGTCGGGGTAAGCCGCTCCACCCTTATGACCCGGGCGATCAGTCTCTCATCGAGCTTTGCCAGGAAGGCCTCCTCGTTTCGCGTCGGCGCATCTCCCAGTCTTTCCAGCAGGTCCGTGATCACCGGCCAGGCACGCTTGGCGCCACCCATGGCCTTCACGACATTTCCGGCGAAGCTCGGATGGAGGTCGCCGTGGAAACTCACACCCCTGCCATCGTCTCCAAGATGCATCAGGATGTGGGTGTGTCCCGGCTTGGCACTCCTTTCGGGTGCGACGGGATTGCCGTGCTCGTCGAGCGCCTTGAAGAACATGCCATCGAGTTCCGGCAAACCCGATTCCCGGGCGAGGACCGTGTTGGGCCTGGTCCCTGCCGCGACCAGAAGGGCGCGGGCAGACAAGGCATGGTCGTTGCCGTCGCCATCGGCGAAACGAACTGCGCGGACATGGCCGTACCGGTCGGTTTCGACGGCCATGGGCTGAAGACCCGGTGCGATCCGGATGCCCTCCTGAAGGGCGAGTGCAACCTCCTCGTGATTCAGGCGATAGCTCGGCGCCTCGGTGAGGCCGCGCCGGTAGGCGATGGTGACCCCGCCCCAGGAATCAAGAAGGCCCAGGTTGTCCGGTTCGCGGTTTTCCTCCGCGGCTCTTCCGCGCTCTTCGGCGAGCGCCCTGGCGTGTTCGAGGAAGGTGTCGGCGATGCCGGCTTCCTCCTCGTTCCAGGAACGGCGCACACGCTCCTCGCCCAACTCCGAGACAAGGATCTCGTAGCGTTCCAGGAACTTGGCGACCTGGCGCGGATAATAGGCCAGTGCCTCGGTAGCTGTGTCGATGGCGGTCAGTCCACCGCCGATGACGACCACAGGAAGCCGAAGCTGGAGATTCGCGATCGAAACCTTACGGGCCGCTCCGGTCAGCTGCAGCGCCATCAGGAAGTCGGACGCCATGCGCACGCCCCTGGCAAGCGCATTGGGCATGTCGATGTACCGCGGCCGCCCGGCTCCAGCGCAGTGCGCGACATGATCGAAGCCCAGGGCGAACGCACTTTCGATCGTGATGGTACCGCCGAAACGCACGCCTCCGTACATCCGGTAACTCTGCCGGCGTTCCAGCTGGAGGCGTATCAGCTTGAGGAAGTTCTTGTTCCAGCGCACCGTGATACCGTACTCCGCCACTCCACCGAAACCCGCCATCACCCTGTCGTCCAGCGATTCGTACAGGTTTTCGACATTGCGCACGGGAAGGAACGGCCTGCGGTTTCCCGTGATGTCGATTCCCGAGATGGCAGGATCGAGCGGTTCGATCTTGAGACCGTCGATGGCCACCACCGTGTGGCCGTCGTTCATGAGGTGATGGGCGAGGCTGAATCCCGCCGGCCCCGTGCCGACTACCAGCACGCGGCGGCCGGTCGGGGGACGCGGTACGGGGCGCGAGAGATTGAGAGGGTTCCACCGGGAAAGCAGGCTGTAGATCTCGAATCCCCAGGGAAGCGCCAGAACATCCTTCAACGTGCGGGTCTCGATCTGTGGAATGTCCACGGGATCCTGCCGCTGGTAGATACAGGCCTTCATACAGTCGTTGCAGATACGGTGGCCTGTTGCGGCACACAGCGGATTGTCGACCATGACGACAGCCAGGGCGGCGAGTCCGTGTCCCCGGGCCTTCAAAAGGTTCATTTCGCTGATCTTCTCATCGAGCGGACACCCGACCAGGGGGATATCGTGGGCGGAGACGCGGAATGACGCGCCCGACTTGTCCTTCAGGCCTTTCGAACAGCTGTCCTTTTCCTGGTTGTGGCAGAAGATGCAGTAGTTGGCGTGACCGAGGGTCCCCTCAAGGTCCATGCCTGCATCGGTCAGCGAAAAACCGTCCCTCGTCCGCAGATCGTCTTCAAGGGCGGCGAGCATGGTGACACCGTCGACCACTCTCGTGGCGACCGGCACCAGATTGTCGGGATCCGTCTTGCCGGGAAGATGGAAGATGGAGCTCTTTCGATACTGCTTCTGCCCGCTTTTGGAGAGTGTGGCCCACGCCGCGAAACGCGCGGCAAGCTCAATCTTCCCAGCATTCGCGGGTTCATCCTCGAGCCAGCCGAGCACAGCCAGCGAAAAGGCGAGTTCGTCGAAACCGCTGCCGATCAGTGCCTCGATCTCCTTCTTCAGGGCGCTGCCGTCGACGTGATCGACTTCATCCCTGCGAAAGGCCTTGGCCGCCCTCCTGCGCACGAAGGCGAGCTTGCAGCGGTAGATCGGATCGAGTCGGTCGCGCTCGGCGCGCTGGCCTGCGAGTTCATCCGACACGTCGAAGAGGTCCGCGAGGAAGTCTTCCACGAACGGGCCGAGGTCGGTCAGAAGATCGGAGTGATCCCTGTCGGGAATCGCGTCTGGCGCCGAACGTCCGCTCATCAGCCGATTGAAGAGACCGGTGTCGTGGCATCGCAGCGCCTCGACGAAGGCGCCGTCGAGGCGTACCAGCCCCTCTCGGCTGTAGAGGTCCGGGAAAGCGAGCCCGTTGGATAAGGAAAGATCGTTCATAAGAGTCCAGTCGGCGCGGGACGGGGCGGCATCGTCACGGTTTAGAGATTCGGAAACGAAATGGAAAGTCCCGCGGGCCTTCAGGAGCAGCGGAGACCTCCGGGTCAACGGAGCTTGCACATGGTCGCGGGTTCACGTTGCCAGCCAGACACGCCGTTGCGTGGCCGATGCCATGCCGGCGCCTCTCGCTCGCGATTTCCTCGACCCGCTCTTCCCATTCCGGACCGAAGATCTGTTCGGAACGGCGACGCAGGAGGCTGGCGAGGCCGGCGGGCGGCCGCTCATCGAGATCGCTGATGTCCGGAAGCAGCCTGACGAGAGTCTTGCCGGCGGCATCGAGAAGGGCTTCTCCGGCCGCGTCGGAACAGACGGTGAGCCGTGACGCTCCGGCGGCCCGGACGGTTCGAACTCTCTGGGCAGTTCTCGCGCCGCAGCCGGCGACGACGATCACGGCGTTTCTGGCATCGATCTGGAGCGCCAACATGTGCGCAAGGCGGGAGACGGACCCGAGGCTGATCGATTTGTCATGGCATGACAGAGGCGCCGGCGCGGCCATTGAACACCGACCCTGTTGACCGCGGCAGCCAGAGTGCGGACGTGAAATGGGAGCTTGAGCCCATCGCTTCGGCCGTACTTCTTGAGTGCCCGCAAGCTGAAGATCTGATGGGCGTTTTCAACGGATACCATGATTGGCCGGCATCGGCTGAAGGAGAATATGAAGAAACCTCGCCACGGATAAAATAACCTATCGGCTCCGCGCGGGGTTGCGGTGGTCCCTCAGGATTTCTATCGTTGTTTCACGAATGACGGAGTCGATCATGGCCATGATGCCAGCTCCCGGCAGCGCGCAACGGACCGCTGCGCGACCGCGCATCCTCCTTCCAGGCATTCGCAGGCTGCCTCCAGGCGTCGAGCGTTATCTGGTCCCTGGCGGCGGCTCGGTGGTCGTGCGGGTCCTGGCCGGCGATGACCTCAAGCTCGTCAATTGCGAGGGTGGCCAGGTTTGCGAAATCATGGCCTTGAACGCGCAAGGCATGGAGGTGCCAGGAATCCTCGGAGGTGCGGACGCCGGTCCGGCCACCGGCCTGCGGACGATGCTGGCACAGGGCGGGGAGGCCGCGGAAGCCCTGCTCGATGCCCTCAAGCGCAGGGGCGCCGCGCCGCGCTTCGTCCATGCGGTCCGCTGCTTCGCAAGGGAGACGCCCGCATACGAGGAACAGCGGTTCACGGTCCAGGAGGACGGCCTCGTTGTGGTTGCGGCCCCCGGAGAGCCTATGGAGGTGTCGGATCAGAATCCGCCAACACCCCTGGAACTGTTCGTGACACGCATGGATCCGTCGGCGGCGGCGGAGCGCAGCATTCCGGAGCCTCTGGCCGAGCCCCGTCACGAATTTCGCATCCGGGCCGGCACGGTCCACGCTTATGAGGTGCGTGAGGGCGAATACATACAGGTTCTCGACATCGAAGGCCGCGAGTGCTCCGATTTCCAGGCATTGTCATTGGCCGGTCTCGACCGGGGCATCGAGCGAGATATCGATCCAACCGCGACCCGCGTTCTGAACGGCGCGGCCTATCCTGCACCGGGGCTGTTCTCGAAACTGTTCGACGCGGATCTTCAGCCGTCGATCGAGATCATCCAGGATACGGTGGGCCGGCACGACAGCTTCAACTTCGCCTGCACTGCCAAGTACTATGACGATGTCGGCTATCCCGGCCACCCCAACTGCACCGATAACTTCAACGCCGAACTCCGGGATTACGGTGTCAGCCCAAGAAGGGGCTGGCAGGCGATGAACTTCTTCTACAATACGCTGCTTGACGACCGGTACCAGATCTATCTCGACGAGCCATGGTCGCGTCCCGGCGACTATGTGCTATGCCGTGCGCTTCAGGATGTCGTCTGCGTTAACTCCGCCTGCCCGGATGCCATCGATCCTGCCAACGGCTGGAATCCGACCGATATCCTGGTACGCGTCTACTCTTCGGAAAACATCTTCAAGAAAGCGATCGCGTTCAGAACCATGCCCGAATCCGATCCTCAAATGACCAGGGAAACGGGATTCCATTCCCGCACCTCAGCGCTCACCCGCAACTTCACGGAGTACAACGGCTTCTGGCTGCCCGCGCACTTCACCAATCATGGCGCAATCGATGAATACTGGGCCTGCCGGGAACGCGTCATCGCGATGGACCTGTCGGCCCTGCGCAAGTTCGATGTGACGGGCCCCGATGCCGGCGAACTCATGCAGAGGACGCTGACACGCAATGTCAGGCGCCTGGCCGATCATCACGTCGTCTACTCGGCGATGTGCTACGAGCACGGCGGCATGATCGATGACGGCACCCTGCTCCGCCTCTCGGAGACCGGCTATCGCTGGATCGGCGGAACCGATTTCGGCGGCGAATGGCTGCGCGGCAAGGCGAAGGAATGGGGGCTGAGGGCGCTTGTCCGCAACTCCACCGACCAGCTTCACAACATCTCTGTCCAGGGTCCGAAAAGCCGTGAGCTCCTGGGCGGCATCGTCTGGACGGCGCCTGCCAATCCGCGCGTCGACGAGATCGACTGGTTCCGGTTCACCGTCGGACGCATCGGCGATCACAACGGCGTTCCTGTGGTCGTGTCGCGTACCGGCTACACCGGGGAACTCGGTTACGAGGTCTGGTGCCATCCGCGGCACGGGGGCGAAGTCTGGGATACGGTGTTCGAGGCGGGAGAGCCCCATGGCATTCTGCCTCTGGGCCTCGAGGCTCTCGACCTCTTGAGAATCGAATCGGGTCTGGTGTTCGCCGGCCAGGAGTTCGACGACCAGACGGACCCGTTCGAGGCCGGCATCGGCTTCACCGTTGCGCTCAAGACGACCGAAGAGGACTTCGTCGGCCGGGAGGCGCTGGAACGGCGCAAGGCTCATCCGCAGCGCAAGCTTGTCGGTCTTGAACTCGAAGGCAACGAAACGGCGCAGCACGGCGATTGCGTGCATGTCGGTCGGGCCCAGGTGGGTGTCATCACGAGCGGCATGAAATCGCCGCTGCTCAACCGGAACATTGCGCTCGCCCGCATGGATGTGACCCATGCGGCGACCGGTGACGAGGTCGAAGTCGGCAAGATGGACGGCCACCAGAAGCGGATACCGGCGACCATCGTGCCGTTTCCGTTCTACGATCCAAAGAAGGAACGTCCCAGGTCCTGAAGCCTCTCCAGGATCAGGTCCTCCGTGATGTCCGGCCTGCCGAGTTCCTTCCAGCCGGAGGCGTATTCGGCGGCATGGGGTGCCATGGCCCAGGCCGCATGGATGTCCCAGAGCCACAGCCCGTCGAGATCGAAGCCGGTACGTTCCGCATAGCGTGATGTGAATGCCCGGCAGGGTCCGGGACCATGACTCCAGACGAGATTCGACCGGGCGATCGCCAGGTCGGCAAGTGGATCGCCTACCATGGCATCTTCCCAGTCGACCACCACAGCCAGTCTGTTCTCCTGCCACAGCACGTTGCCCGGCCAGTAGTCGCCGTGCAGGAGTCGTGGCCCGTTGTTGGACGGTGGAGGCCATCTGGCCTCGATGCGGCCGGGAAGGTCGAGACGGAGCTTTCTGATCGTGGTGTCATCCGGGAAGTCCGGAATCACCTGGCGCGGCACGAACAGGAGGTCCTCGCCGGGCTCGATGGTGTGCAACCTCGCCAGGAAGTCAGCCATCCGTATGGCGTTATCATGAGCGTCACAAGGTGCCCATCGCGGCTCACCAGGGCAGTGGTCCAACACGAGCCACGGTGTCCCGATGGGATCGCCCAGGCGATCATGGAGGAGCGCCCGGGGAACGGCCAGGCCCAGTGAGGAGAGCCTGTTCAGCAGGCGGAATTCAGTTTCGGCGGAGTCCGGATTGGCCAGGAGATTCACCGGCCCGCACTGGCGGAACACGATCCTGCCCCGGCTTTTGTCCGGACGGACGAACTCAAGGAGAGACATGGTGGTGGAGCTTCCACCCTCGAGGGGTCGAACACCAGCGAGCCTCGATCCGGGATCGATCCGGTGGAGAACCTTGAGCAGCAACGCCTCCGGAGGAATCTCGGCCTCCATCGGAGACGTTGCCGACGAGCGGAGACTACTCCGCTGCGATGGCGGCGGCCTCCGAGAGCAGGCGGTTCGCCAGGGCTTTCTTCTCCTCGACCGACATCTTCTTCACCTCGTTGTCGATGGAACGATGGTTGATCGCCGTGTTCCAGTAATCGAGGGAATCGAAGCCAAGAAGCGCGTGCTTGCCGACAAACTGGCGCAGAACCTCGTTGGTCGGACCCATGACCCAACCGGCCTTGGCATCACGCAGCAGGCGCTCCATTCCGAGTCCTGCCTTGTAGGCAGTCCCGCCGCAGGCATGAAGCATCTTGTCGGAGACCTGGTGGACGTTCTTGGCCGCCTGGAACTTGACCTGCCAGAGTTGGTTGAGCAGATCGGCGCGGGGCAGCACCTCCAAGTCCTCGTGAATCGACCAGTCGCAGTCGCTGGTGAGTTCGTCAAGAGCCTTGGCGAGACCGAATGTCATCATCCGGCTGGCGTTGCTGCCGATGATCGCCTCGCCGACATAGTCCTGGATGGTCGGATAATCGCACACCCTTAATCCGACATCGACGTGCCTCTTGCGTGTCGTGTGCCGCTTGGCGATATCGATCATGCCCATGGCGATGCCGTTCCATGCGCACGAAGAATTCAGCAGGAAGAACGGGTCCACGGTTTCGTCGTTGGAGACGGCGCCGTCTCCCTTCGGACCGACCAGGCGGTCCCTGGGAATGGGGACACCGTCCACCAGGAGGGCGCCCGACTGGTTACCGCGCATACCCATGCCGTCCCATCCCGAGACATCCGCCTGAACCTCGTCGGCCAGGATCAGCCAGACGGAGAGATCCGAATAGTCGCCGCCGAATTCGGGACTAGTGGTCTGGACGATGTACCAGTCGGCGAAGCCGCCCGAGGTCGTCCATGAGGCCTTCTTGGTAACCTTCCAGCCGTCATCGGTCGCTTCGGCACCCGACGAGACCGGGTACCAGAAATGCGATCCGGTCTCTGGATCGGAATAGGACAGGGTGCCGATAAGCACATCCTTGTCGAGACGCGAGAGGATGTCCTTGAGAGCGTTGTTGTTGTGGTAGCGGAAGAGGGCCGCCGAACAGGCACCGTAGTGCATGGTCAGGCACATGGCCGTCGAGGGGCAACCGTAGCGGGCGACGGTTTCCACGACCATACACATGGCCACGTGGTTTTCACCCATTCCTCCGAGTTCCTTCGGAACGAAGAGGCCGAGAAGGCCCATGGAGGCCAGTGCCTCGAAATTCTTTCGGGGGAAGATGAAGTTGCGGTCCGATTCGACAGCGTTCTCCCGCAGGGTCGTACGACACAGTTCGATCAGTTCGCTCTGGATGTTCTTCTGACTCTCCGTCAGGAAGAACTGCGGATCGTACTCGTAACCGATTCCCCAGAACTCCTCATCACCCCATTTTTTGACGTCATCGCTCATCTTGCGCTCCTCACCCACCGCGTTGTCTTCATATGTTCCCCTCAATTTGAGGGAGCCAGCAAACAGTTTCTAGCACCGCTCGGTCCCCCCAACAACATGCCACCGGACATCGTCAGGTCCACGGGTCGTAGTTGTCGAAGTGCCAGACATGGCCTTCCGGGTCGAGGCAGGAGTAGAGGCGCCCGCCGTGTGGCTGGTCTTCGGGACCGTTGACGATCCGTGCGCCTGCGGTGGCGGCCCGCACATGATGGGCATCGACATCATCGACGATGATGTAGGTGCTCTCCATGGACAACGGGTCGGGGAGGGCCTCCTGCGGGGCGCCGGACGCCTCACGGAGCGAACCGAGCATGATCATCCCGTTTCCGAAAACGAGTTGGGCATGATCGATGGTTCCGGCTTGACCGGCCACAACGAAGTGATTCATGAAACCGAAGGCACGGCACAGCCATTCGATGGCAGCCGGCGCATCCCGGTACCTGAAGGAGGGGACGATCGTCGAACCGGTGTTCCCGGTGAGAATCGCTTCTTTCCTCCGGGGACGCCTAGTGGGGAATCCGGGCCATGGCCATGGCCAGGGTGCGCTCGATTTCCTCGATGATGCTGCTGACCTCACGGCCGATGAGATCGAGCTTGCGAACCTGGTCGATGCGCGGGCGAAGCGAATCCATGCCGTGATCCGAGAAGATGCTGCGCAGAATGCGGCAGGAATCAGCAAGGCAGATGATCGCGACATCCCTGGGATCCGGCAGATCGTCGGAAAGAAGGACACCGGCGATGCGCAGTTTCACCTCGCGCTGCGCACGGCCGTCGATCGGGGGATAGCGTCTGGCACGGAAAACCCACAGGAACTTCTTGTCCTGAACTTCCAGGACACCCTGATCGACCAGCTTGGCAAGGGCCGCCTCGCGAAGATTATCGGCCTCCTCGCGGGCCAGTGTTTCGACCCAGTCGCGGGTGTTCCTGTCCTCTTGCGCCTCCACGATGCGTTCCAGGATGCGGTCAAGCATCGGAACGCCGATCGGCGACCTCTCGATGAGCATCAGGCGGTCGGGATCCGTGTCTATACGATTGGTGAAAGCCAGATCGAGCAGCGCGGCGCCGGCCAGAACATACTCCATGGTGTTGTCACGGATAGGAAGGAACGAGCCATCCTCGTCATCCAGTGTCAGCAGCAGAATTTCTTCGACGAATGTCAGCATGGCATTCTGGCTCAGGGATTGGTTGCCAGGGCATCTTCCCGGGAGTCATAGCAATCGATGATCGTATGGAATCCACCCATTTCGATGACGGACTTGCACGCAGGTTGCAGGGACGAGATGGACAGCAGGCCACCGGCCTGCTTGCAGCGCTTGGCGGCAAGAAGGAAGACGCGCAGTCCGGCGCTGCTGATGTAGTTCATCTCGCCGCAGTCAAGCAGTACGCGAATATCGCCTCCCCGAATCATTGAGGATAAATCGCTTTCGAGATCGGGAGCCGTCGCTCCATCCACGCGCCCGTTGATCGAGACGATGGCGAGGTCGCCCTGTTTGTCGGTAGTAATGATCATCTTGTTGGTCGTTCCGAAATTGCCTGATGCGGGGTCGATCCCCGGCGGGGAAACTAACCTAGGGGGCATGTGCTGTGCAACAGGTTCGACACGCACATTTGTTCTCTGCGAGGGCGACCGCCGGAACCAGGGGCATTCGGGTCGCCGAGCTGGCAGAGGTGTCTGGATTTTTGCGGTTCGAGCGAGCAATATGATCAGCCTCAACCGACCCATTCTCCGGACCAGAGGGCGCATGTCGACGATTGGCACAAGGCTGTTCACGTGGCTCAGGGGCGAGGCCGTGGGCGAGGACGAATTCAGCAACCGCTATTTTCAGGAAAAGGGTGTGGCGGAAGGCCGGTGGCGCCGCCGTTGGGTGCTCTACAAGGGCACGCCGGAAGCCTCCAAGGTGCCTCCGGGCTGGAATGCCTGGCTTCATCGCACCATCGACGAGCCACCCAGCCGCGTTCCCCTCAAGGCCATGACATGGGAAAAGGGGCATCTGCCAAATCTCACAGGCACCCGGGCCGCCTATCTGCCCAAAGGCCACCTTCTGCGCGGCGGCAACAGGGCGCCGGCGACCGGGGACTACGAGGCCTGGCGTCCCGGAGACGAAACCGAAAAGTCATGATGACCAGTCGTGCCTTCGAAACGCTGGTGGGTGCCGCCATTGTCGCCGTTGCGGTGGTCTTTGCGGTGTTCGCCTACGACAAGACCGGCGTTGCCGATACCTCCGGTGTCACCTTTCACGCGGAGTTCGATACGGTCGGAAGTCTGCAACCCGGTGACGATGTCCGCATCGCCGGCATCCCGGTCGGCTCGGTGACATCGATGGAACTGGACCCGGAGTGGTATCTGGCGAGGGTGACCATGAACATCGAACCCGGAATCAGTCTGACGGAGGACACCATCGTTATGGTCGCCTCGAGCGGGCTTCTCGGCGGGAATTACATTTCCATGCATCCGGGAGCCGGTGCCGCCGCCAGCGATGGTCATCTCTTCACCGATACCCATGGGGCGGTCGACCTGATCGATGCCGTGTCACGGTCGATGTTCGGCGGCCTCGAAAAGTAGCGGGGCAAGCGCACCGAAACCGGTTGCCATGGAAGAGTCACACGGATCATGAACGATCGCCCTGCCTGGCTGCCCGAGACATGGCTTTCTCCCGAAGGCGAGCCGATGAGTTGTCACGACAAACTTGCGGTCCTGCGGGACAATCTCGACGAGTTGCGCGAAATGGCGCAGGACGCCCTTGAGGATGCGGTTGTGATGGGATGCGACGAACAACAGATCAGGAAGGTTCTCGCGGATCTCGTGGCGACGCTGGACAAGCCCTTCGCGTGATCAGGTTTCTCGCCGCCTTCCTCGCCGCGGTCCTGTTCCACGGTCACGGGGTGTGTGCCGAGCAGAATTTCGAGGACCGCGACATCGCCCTTCTCGGCGGTATGGAAAAGGTGACCGGTCATGCGTCCGCCTTCAGTGTTACAGTCGGAGAGACAGGACACTTCGGAACACTGCAGGTGACGGTGAGGGCGTGTCGGGAGACACCGCCCTGGCAGGTGCCGGAAAGTGCGTCGTTCCTTGAGATCTCGGACATTCGTTCCGGCGAACCGGAAAGCGTGTTCACGGGCTGGATGTTTGCGGGAACGCCGGGGGTTTCGGCGCTCGAACACCCGGTCTACGACATCTGGGTGCTGGACTGCGCCGACCGCGGCAGCGAATAAAAGTCCGCATCCTCGACCATGAGCGCCCGCTCCAGAAGGTCGAGATAGTCCGAGCCGGCAATCTCGACGGCACCGAACATGCGCAGATGATCGGTGACGAACTGGGTATCGAGCAGGACGAAGCGTCCCTCGATGAGCCGCTCGGCAAGGCGAACCAGCGCCACCTTGCTGGCATTGCACATGTCGGAAAACATGCTTTCGCCGAAGAAGGCGCCCCGCAGCTGGACGCCGTAGAGGCCGCCGGCCAGTATGCCGTCCACCCAGCACTCGACACTGTGGGCATGGCCTTCGTGGTGCAGTCTGGTGTACGCCCGCTCGATGCCGACGCTGATCCAGGTGTTCTCCCTGTCGGGTGCCGGCCGGGCACAGGCCGAGATCACCCTGGCGAACGCCCGGTTGACGGTGATCTCGAAGCGCTCGCGCTTCAGCACCTTCCTCAGGCTGCGAGGAACGTGGAACCGGTCAAGCGGAATGACGCCCCGCCGGTAGGGAAACACCCATTCCGGGCTCTTGTCGTGCCTGTGGCTTGCCATGGGAAAGAGACCCCGGGCATAGGCCGACAGCAGCATGGCAGATGTCAGTTCCGTCATGCCCGTCCGCTCAGGTTGCCGTGGAAAGGAATCGCTCCAGCCAGGTCACGTCATAGTCGCCGTTGGCATAGTCCTGGTTGCGAATGATGGTCTGGTGAAGCGGGATGGTGGTCTCGATCCCGTCGATGGCGAACTCCTCGAGGGCCCGTCGCAGACGCATCATGCATTCATTCCGATTGCGTCCGTAGACCACAAGCTTGGCGATCAGGCTGTCATAGGATGGAGGAATCGCGTAGCCGGAATAGAGTGCCGAATCGATCCTGACGCTCATGCCGCCAGGCGCATGATAGGTGGTGATGCGCCCGGGAGAGGGTGTGAAGGTGAACGGGTTTTCGGCATTGATCCGGCATTCGATCGCGTGGCCGGATATTGTCACATCCTCCTGACTGAAGCTGAGCGGCGCGCCGAAGGCAAGGCGGATCTGTTCACGCACGAGATCGATTCCCGTCACCATCTCGGTCACGGGGTGCTCGACCTGGAGTCGCGTATTCATTTCGATGAAGTAGAACGTGCCATCTTCGTAAAGGAATTCCACGGTCCCGAGATTGCTGTAACCGAGCCGGGACATGGCGCCGGCGACGAGTTCGCCGATGGCGGAACGCTGTTCGGCGTTGAGTGCGGGACTTGGCGCCTCCTCGATGATCTTCTGATGGCGCCGCTGGACCGAGCAGTCTCGTTCGCCAAGATGAACGACGCGCCCCTGCAGGTCTCCGGCAACCTGGACTTCGATGTGGCGGGGATGTTCGAGGAACTTCTCGACATAGAGGGAACCATCCCCGAAACCGACCTCGGCCTCGCGCTTGGTCCGCGTGTAGACGGTCTTCAGTTGGGACTCGTCACGCACCAGACTGATGCCTCGCCCGCCACCTCCGGCGGCGGCCTTCAGCAGGACCGGATAGCCGATCTCCCGGGCAATGTCGCCGGCCTCGGCTTCATCGCGTACCACGCCGTCGGATCCCGGAAGGATCGTGATGCCCAGGTCCCGGGCCGTCGCGCGCGCCGCCATCTTGTCGCCCATCAGGTGGATATGTTCGCTTCTGGGACCAATGAAGGTGATGCCGTGTTCCTCGACGATCTCGGCAAACCGGCTGTTTTCCGACAGGAAACCGTAACCCGGATGAATTGCATCCGCGCCGGTGATTTCGGCAGCTGCCAGGATCGCCGGGACGTTCAGATAGCTGTCACGAGCCGGCGCAGGACCGATACACACGCTTTCGTCGGCCAGCCGGACATGCATGGCGTTGGTATCGACCTCGGAGTGAACCGCCACGGTCCTGATGCCCATCTCGCGGCAGGCACGATGAATGCGAAGCGCTATTTCGCCCCGGTTGGCGATGAGCACCTTGTCGAACATATGCTTATTCGATGATCATCAGGATCTGGCCGTATTCGACCGGCCTGCCGTCTGTCGCCAGAACCTGCGTCACGGTACCGCTGCGTTGCGCGCGTATCGAGTTCATCACCTTCATGGCTTCGATGACCAGCAGGGTGTCGCCTTCCTCGACAGGGTCTCCGACCTTCACGAACGGAGGTGCGCCGGGTTCCGGCGCAAGGTATGCGGTTCCGACCATCGGCGAATGCACGGCGCCCTGGTGCACGGATTCGTGCGGATCATCCCTGTTGTCCCTGGCTCCCGATTCCGGGGCATGCATCGCGCCTTGAGGGGTTGGAAATGTGGTCGCGGTGGCGTGGCTGCGTACGACCCGCAGTTTGCGCCCCGCGTCCTCGACTTCAATTTCCGTAAGTCCGGCTTCCTCGAGCAAGCGCGCCAGTTCCCTGATCGCTTCCGTATCCAGTGGAAAGGGTTCATCCCTCATGACACACGTCCGAGAATTCGGTGGATGGCTTCAAGAGCCAGAATGTAACCATGACCGCCGAATCCGCAAATCGAACCGGTGGAAGCTTCCGCCACATAGGAATGGTGTCGGTAGGCCTCACGGCGGTGGATGTTGGAGAGGTGTACCTCGACGACGATGCCGTCGAATGCGTTCAGGGCATCCAGCAGGACGATCGACGTGTGGGTGAGACCACCGGCATTCACGACAAGGGCTCCGGCGTTACCGCGGGCTTCGTGAATCGCATCGATGAGCTCCCCTTCATGGTTGCTCTGGAAAAACTCCACGTCGAGTCCGAGCGCTGCGGCCCTGTCGCGAACCTTCCTCTCGATATCCGCGAGTGTCTCGAAGCCGTAAACGTCCGGTTCCCTGACGCCCAGAAGATTGAGATTGGGTCCGTTCAGGACCAGGATTCGCGCATCCATGGATACTCACCCTCCAACGGGCCGCCCCGAAGGTTCGGGGCTGGCATTTCACACCGCATGCGCACTTGCGGTGTTGAACCGAATTGCAACCTACTGAAAAACACCATTTTCTCTCTCGCTATCCCGTGCCGATTGCGCGGAAACACGACGTTTCCGTGTCCCCGGTACAACACAAAACGGAGAGAGAAACATGCCGACAAGTCGTCTCACACAACGCCGGGTCGATAACCTCACGCCGAACAGAAAAACTTATGACATTCGCGATGCCGAGATCAAGGGCTTCGGTGTCCGGATCCTGCCGTCGGGTCGCAAACGCTACTTCCTCCACAGCCAGATCGACGGCAATAGGGTCTGGTACGCCATCGGCGATGCGGACGACATCACCTTTCAGGAACGTGCCCGCACGCAGGCGAGAATGTTGCTGGCGTTGAGGCGGTGCGGTGATGAGCCTGCTTCCGGAACCTCCGATATCCCGTTCGAGACAGTGGCCGAAGAGGTCTTTCGGCGCTATCGGTGGCGCTGGAAGCCGCGCACACGGGCAGCCAATGCCGGGTACTACGGGAATCTGATCCTGTCCCGGTTCAGGGGCAGGCCGATTGCCGATATCACCCGACAAGACGTTCTGCAATGGTTTGCCTCGCTCCATGCAACGCCGGAAGCCGCGGACCGCTCGGCACCGGTTCTCTCGGTGATCCTCAAACTGGCGGAGGTATACAGCTATCGTCCCGAGGGCTCCAATCCCTGCACCGGTATCAAGCGCTATCGCAGGCACGGTCGGGAGCGGTTCCTGACAACCGACGAGATTCGCCGGTTGAGCCGCGTTCTCGAACGCTATCGTGAGAGCCATCCTCTTCAATCATCGATCGTGCGCCTGCTTCTCCTCACCGGATGCAGGAAGGCGGAAATCCTGACGCTCAAGCGGTCCGAGTACCGCGAGGGGAAACTTCCTCTCCGCGACAGTCAAGACTGGACCGCGCACGGTCTGGCTGTCGTCCGCCTCCCGCAGGCTCCTCGATGGCCTGCCGTGGTCCGGCCCATGGGTGTTTCCGTCACCGCGCAGGAACTTCCATTTTTACGGTAGTCGCTCTTGACAGTTTCTGGTGGAAAGTCCGCTGCCATGATCTTCGTCAAAGATACGCATCCGTGGCTCTCGCCCATGGCGAGACGATCCTCACGATCGGCAGACTGTTGGGCCACAACGATCCGGCGACAACTCTGAAGTAAACGCATCTTGCCGATGCGGCTGTCCACGAGGCAGCCGAGGCGTTTGTTGCAGTTCTTGGCGGGGAGGGGTGAACCATGGCTCGTAAGATGCGCCTCAGTGATCGCAACGTTGCACGGCTGCGCCTGGAGAAGTCCGAATGCACCGTTTGGGACACACGGATCACAAGTCTTGGTGTGCGGGTCCGGCCCTCCGGGTACCGGGCATTTGTCTTTCTCGACAGTCGTGACGGATCATCGAAACGCCGCACTCTCGGTCCGGTGACGTTGATGGATGTTGAAGAGGCGCGCGCCAGGTGTCTCGATATGCAGTCCGGTGGAGGGAAGACGCTGCAGCAAGTCGGGTCGGCAGTGGCAGCTCCCCCTGTTCCGGGATTTCGTTGTGGGTGTCTGGAGGGCTGATCGCTATGAGCGTCTAGAACCGTCATCCCGCCGCCTTGGCCCGAGACTCACTCCAAGGGTCGTTCCCCGCCGCACGTCAATAACGCCCTTTGCGGGGCGCTTACTCGCGAACGACATCGCCTGGGACGGACGCAGGCTCTTCGTTACGGACAAGCTCGGGCGCGCGGTCTACGGTATGGAGATGCTGCGCCGACCGCCGGGGGCGACGGTCGCCTGGCTACTTCCAATCTACGGTACCGCCGGCGAATTCGGCGATGTGCTCGACGATGATCGGTTGTAGCGAGAGCGGATGGTTGTGACCGGCACCCTCGAGCACGGCCAGCCTTGCGTCCGGGATGCGTTCGGCCATGTCCGCACCGTGTTCGAGGCTGAAGATGGGGTCTTCGTCGGCGTGAAGAATCAGCGTCGGGCAGGAAATCCTGCTGGTTTCTTCAAGGAAGGGTTCGGTGGCCAACCGCGAAAGAATCAGTCGGGCCGTACCCTGCGGATAGTACATCCTTGCCACCGAAGTCTCGGCGCTCTGCCTGGCCTCGTGTGGGTCCAGTGCGTGCCGCGAGCCGTTGGTCGCCAGGCGAAGGTTCACCATCGCCTGGACCTGCTCTTCCCGGGTCGGATAGTCGAGGGTCGCCTCGAACATTGCCCGTTCAACGCGGGGCAAGCGTCGCGGTAACGCCGGGTTGTAGTTGCTGCCCTGAAGGCAGACCAGACCAGCGACCGAACCCGGGGCCTTCAGAGTCAGGAGTTGGGCCACCGCGGCGCCGAAGGAGTAACCGACGACGCACGCGGTGCGGACATCGAGGTACCCGAGCAGCAGCTTCGCGTCGTCTGCCACGTTGCGGATGGTGTAGGCCGCGGTTGGAAGGTCCCCCCGCGTCAGGGCCTCCTGGGCCGCGGCCAGGTCCGGCCTGCCGGCGTGCTCGAACTTTGTCGAGAGTCCCGAATCGCGCAACTCGTGACGAACGACGCAGTAGCCAGCCTCCACCAGCGGTTCATGGAGGCCCGGCGGCCAGTCGGTGATGTTGTCGGTGATCCCGAGGATGACGAATATCACCGGATTTGCGGGATCGCCGTGAACCTCGCAGGCAAGTGACACACCGTTGGAGAGCCTTGCGTGCGTCATGAGAGCCACGCTCCAGCGTCGCCTGCTTCAGTCGGTCGCAATTGGGTCCCCCTCTTCCAGCTTGTCCAGGATCAAGTTGGAGAGCGTGTAGTGCATGGCGTCCCAGAAGGGCGAATAGAACTGACTGTTCACCGCCGGTGAGCGGCGCGCCCGCTGAACCGCCTCGCAGATCCGATTGTCTTCCTTTCGGGCCAGAATACCCGCTCGCAAGGCTCGTTGCCTGTCCTTCAGATACGCGGGATCTGTCGCCCCGTCCCGATCGAAGAATGTGGCGACCATTTGCGTTCCCTCGTCCGGACCGTTCGGCAGGAACAGGGCAATTCTGGCGGTGTCGCCCAGCACCGTGGTGGCCCAGTTCGGATAGACGTTCGAAATGGTATTGACCGTGTTCGGCGATCCGTCCTTGTTCAGCACCCTGGGGAGGCTGGACTTGCCATAGAGCGAGTCGCCGATCTTGTTGTCATAGCAGAGCCCCAGATAACCCGAGGGGTCGTTGATCTCCGTGTAGGTCCTGTTTCGTCCCTCGTCTACCCGTGGACTGTGCGGCGAGCGGCGGTACATCGCGTGGACGAAGCTCTCGTGATAAACATTTGGCGCGTAGTTTTCATAGACCGTCTTCCAGTTCGCATTGATCGGCAACGTGTTGACCATGGGCTCGTCTTTTTCATCCAGCCCGATGTGCAGGCGATTCAAATCCAATTTCTCTAGGTGCTCGAGCACCGGCCTGTACTGTTCGGCAAATGGCAAGGGTCGATTTCCGAGATGGACGAAAAGAGTACTCATCCACTCTTCGCACGGAATCGGCACCAGGTCCGCATTCAGCGAGTCCAGGGCGATTTCCACGGCGTTCGGCGTGCCGTCCCAGTAGTTGGCTTCGAGCAGTCTGCCGTCGAGACCGTATTTCCATCCGTGGTAGGGGGTAATGATCGTCTCCACGCCCCTCTGCGGGCCGATCGAGACTTCACAACCGTCATAGGGACAGACATTGTGAAAGGCGCGAGCGATTCCGTTCCGGTCGCGGACGAGCAGTACCGGGATTCCCAGAACGGCAAGGGGCAGCATGTCCCCGACATCGGGAAGTTCCGTCGCAAAGGTCACTGCGAACCAGCTTTCCTTGAGAGCGTGCTCGACTTCGAATGCATAGAAGTCTTTGTCCACGAAGGCACGCCTTGGCAGCGTTCTCGCTTTCTCGATGGGTGCTCTGACAGCGGCTCGTTCGTCCGGAGTCAGGAGTTCGCCGAGGGTTTTCATGACATTCGGCACCTTGTTCCAGGACGGACGCCTGTCCGTCACGCTTCCATCACGGACACCCTGTCGCACTGCGAGAACGCGCCGTACCGGTGTGCCGCATCACTGCTCTTCGAGAAACTCCGTTGCGGTGAGGATATCGGTCGCCCGGAACCAGTCCGGAGACCCCGTCGCCAGGCTGTCGATCGCGCGACCGGCCAGATCTCGTGCCCTGAAGAGTTCTCCGCGAAGATAGTGCATTTCCGCGCGTGCGACGTGGGATCGCGCCGCCTCTCCGAGCTTTTCGAAAGCCTGACCAAGCAGGCTCCACGTTACGGGCGTCCCGCTCTCCAGCCGGCGCGCGACCTCGAGGTGTTCGACTGCCTCCCGCCAGCCGTCGGCATCATCGAGCTGGAGCAGACTCTTCACGAGGTTGATGCGCAGGAGCGGTTCCTCCGGAGCGAGTTCGACAGACTTCAGGTGGGACGGTACCGAGGGGACGATCTCGCCTGTCTCGTACAGCATCTGACCGCGCAGTTCATGAAACCAGGGATTCTGCGGTTCGTCGGCGATCAAGCCGTCGATCAGGGCTAGTGCCTCGGCCATCAGACGTTCCCTGTATTTGGCGATGGACCAGGCATATCCTGAATGGACCGACTCTTCAGGATCCGGGTAGCGCAGATAGGTGGACGCCGGGTCGAGGAGAAAGCCGTGGATCTTGGCGACCATGCGCTGTTGCCGGTCGATGAGTTCCGGAGAGGCGGGGACACCCTTGTAGACGGAGCGTTCGATGTGGGCATCCATCGTGCGCATGCGTTCCGTGCTGAGCGGATGGGTCAGGAAATAGGGTATCTCGGATGACGCCGAAAGCAGCAGTTCCGGTCCGGCCAGTTCCTTCATGAGATCCCGCAGGCCCTCTGCCGAATGGCCTGCCGATTCGAGGGCCCTCAGAGCCGCCTGATCGGCTGAGGATTCCTGGATGCGGCTGAAACGGGTGAACTCGCGCTCGCCGATCTGTTGTCCGACGACGGCCACCGCCAGACCGGCCTCGCCACCGCCGACGAGACCGACGCCGATTCCCAGCAGCGTCGAGAGAATGACCATTGCCGAGGCGTCCTCACGGGCGCCCCTTACCCTCGTGAGATGACCCGCAGCGAGGTGGCCCGCCTCGTGCGCGATCACGCCGATCAGCATGCCCGGGTCTTCACTGTGGCGTAGCAGGCCGCTGAACAGGAACATGTGCCTGCCGTTGGCGACGAAGGCGTTGAGACTGTCGTTGGCGACCAGATGAATGCTGACCCTGTCGAAGTCCAGGCCGTTGACCCTGAACAGTGGCTCTGCATAGTGGCGGATGGTACTCTCGATCTCGGCGTCACGGAAAATCGACAGGGGCTCGTCGTACTGGGCTCGAACGCCGTTCGTCCCGCAGAACAAGGCAACAAGGACAATCATGCCGAGCACCATCGTCCGAACGGGTGACCTTGTGCGGCGTGTAGCCGCATTGCTGTTGTGTGTCATGGCGGTGACGGCCTGTGAATCGACCGAAGACGGCCCTCCCGTGGGCCGGATCGTGAGCAGCAGCTTCGGCATCGTGGCGGGCGAGGATGCGTTGTCAAGTCGGGTCGCCCGGGAGGTGCTTGCAAGGGGTGGAACGGCAGCAGACGCGGCGGTGGCATACTTCTTCATGGCGGCGGTGAATTATCCCTCAAGGGTGTCACTCGCATCCGGCGGTGTTTGCCTGACGTACGAAGAGGGCGAAAACCGGGCGAGACTGCTCGATTTCCGAAACGGTCCCGCTTCCCGGCCGGAAAACGGTGTTTCCGTTCCAGGCGCCGTGCGCGGCATGTCGGCCCTGCAGGCCATCTCCGGTACGCTCGCCTGGCAGGATCTGCTTGTTCCGGCCGAACGGGCAGCGAGGTTCGGTCTTCCCGTATCGCGGACGCTTGCCCGTGATCTCGAGCGGGCAAGCGTGGCCTTTCTCGAAGACGCGAACACGCAACGGATATTCGGCGCCACCGAAGGCGGGACACTCGGGGAAAGCGATGACCTGATCCAGTTTGAACTCTCCGAGATATTGTCCGGCATACGGACCCGGGGTGCCAGCGATTTCTATGCGGGCCGGACCGCAACGAGCTTCCTGGAAGCCGCCCGCATGTTGGGCCTTGCGATTACGCCGGACGGGCTTCGCACCTACACGGTTTCGTGGTCCGACCCGCGAACGTTCGACCTCGACCGCGGCTTGTTGTCCTCGAAACTCGCCATCCATGTGCCGGGCGAGGGCTTTGATGCCGGCGAGTCGGCGATCGCTGCCCTGATGATGCTTCGCCATGGCGAGGCCCTTTCGGACGGAGCGAGCGCGGACCATCTCGTTGCCGAGGTCGCCCTTCGCACCGCGGTGGCAAGGACCATGCGGCAGGCGGGCGAAACGGGTGCCGTGTCGGGGGAGGCACTGATGGCGGGCTATGGATTCGGCAGCGCCACAGGCCTTGCCGAGCTTCCCCGGACTCCGACACCGCTCGATGAAACACCCTTCTCCTCGGGAGTCGTCACTGCCGACCGCCAGGGCAATGCGGTCGCCTGTGTCTTTACGATGAACGGTCTCTTTGGCGATGGCCGTGTCTTGCCCGGAACCGGCATCCTGCTCTCGTCCCCCTCGGGCGACGGCGTGTCCCTGCTCCCGATCATGGCGGTCAATGAAACCCTTCGATCGGTGGTGTTCGCCGGTGCCGGCACCGGGGGTTCCGCATCCGGAACCGTCATGGCGTCGATCCTGTTGGATGTCGTCGAGGACGACGGGACACTGGCCGATGCCGTCAGGCGCGCGAGAGTGCACCACCCCGGAGTTCCCCATGTCGTGCTTGTCGAAGCAGCGCTCGGCGCCGAAGCGGTCGAAGCGCTGGAGGAACGCGGGCACGTGGTCGAGACCGTCGCCGAACTCGGCCGCATCGCGGCGGTCCATTGCTCCGGTGGCCTGCGCAATGCGCCGGCGAGTTGCGTGGCGGTCACGGATTCGCGCATCCCCTGAACAGGGGCACCGGCTTTCAGATGACTTCCAGGATCGAGGCGCCATTCGAGGCCTCACGGCTTGTGGTCACCCGTGATCTCGTCGATCACAACGGTCACATGGGAATCCGTTCCTATACCAGGCTCTTTGATGACGCGACGGGCCCGTTCTACACTTTTCTGGGGCTCGCGCGCGAGGGACTCGACCTCCACAATGCCACGATCTTCGCCCTCCAGGACACATCCTGGTACGCCCGCGAGGTCCTGCTGGATGATCCGCTCGTGATCACCGCACAACTGATCGATCACGACCACAACAAGGCCGTGAGCTTCTTCACCATGGTCCAGGAGCGGGAGAGCTACGTTGCAGCCTCCTTCGAGCTGATCGAGATTGTCATCGATCGCGAGACCCGCACGCCCCGGCCATTTCCCGAAGTCATCGCCGAACGCCTCGCCGCTGTCCAGGACGTGCACGACAGACTCGGGCGGCCGCCGCTTTCCGGCAGGGGAGTCGGCATCCGGCGCTGACAGGAAACCCCTCCCGTTTCAGGTCATGATCCTACCTGCCTCTTCGTGTTCGAAGGCCGTTGCCATGCGGTTGATCTTGCCGGGCGAGGGGGCCAGCTTCCCGCCACCTGCGGCCACCGCTCGGCCGACCTCCTTGACGGAACCTGTACTGCGGCGATCACAAGGAAATCGCCCGGTCGTGGGGCGCGGCTCGCGTTCCGACGGCGCGATGATCTATGGAGGCCGTAACAGAGGTTGCAGTCGGCGCGCATGGCACGAAGCCTCAGGACTCGGGGCACACGACGATTCTCCGTGAGAAACACTTTCAACAAGGGCGCCATGGAATACTCATGCGGGAGTTGGATTGTCGCGAAGGCCTGCCATTCCGCGACAGGTGGCCGAACCGCCGGGAGTCAGCCGTTCTCCTGCACCGCATCCAGCGGCGCGATGCACTCGACGACTCGAGGCCGGGATCTGGTCAGTGCCTGGTCACGCGGTCCTGCACGACTGCCCTTCGGGATGCGGGAACATGGGCTGTCACCCGGTCAGGAACCGCAACCGGCTCAGAATATTTCTTCGATATCCGGAATGCGCGGCTGCTCGTCCGGCGGGAAGGGCGGCACGTCGCCGGACGCCTCTTCATGGGCGTCGGAAGGGGTGGCTTTCGCAACGCCTTTCCTCGCCCTCCCGCCGCGCCGGCGCCGCTTCGGTTCCGCCTTCACTTCTTCTTCGCGACCTGCTTCCACGGTTTCTTCGGGACCTGCTTCCACGGTTTCGGCGGCAGCCACGGCCGTCTCTTCGGATCCCTTGCGGCGGCGTCCTCCGCGCCTGCCGCGCCTGCGGCGCTTGCGTTCGCCCGGATCGGAACTCTCCGCAGCCGCGTCGCCCTCGCCTTCCTGGCGGTCGACCTGGACAGTTTCCTGGTCGTCGTCGGTCGTCTCCTTGATGCGGCGCCTGGAGCGTATCCGCCGCTTGCCCGTGCCGGCCTCGCCGACGGACCTCGCCTCATCCTCCAGCGGGAGTGGCGTGCCGGAACCGGGGGTATCCGTTTCGATACGGTAATCGGGCACCATCAGTCGGTCATCGGATTCGATGGCAACCGAGACATCGTAACGGCTCTCGATTCCCGTCAGTGTGAGGCGTTTCCGGTTCAGGAGGTGAAAGGCGATGTTCACGGGTGCAAGGACCCTCAGCGTACTGCCCTTCGTCCTGAGTGCATCGCTTTCGATACCGCGCAGCACGTGAAGCGCGGTCGATTCGGCCGATCGCATGTAGCCCGAACCGTTGCACAGGGTGCAGGGCGCGGAGATCGCTTCCTCGAGGCTGGGACGCAGGCGCTGGCGCGACAGTTCCATGAGACCGAAAGTGCTGATGCGGCCGACCTGGATGCGGGCGCGATCGGCCTTCACGGCTTCCTTCATCCGGCGTTCCACGGCGCTCTCGTTGCGGCGATCGTCCATGTCGATGAAATCGATCACGATCAGTCCGGCAAGGTCCCGCAGCCGCAACTGGCGCGCGATTTCCCGGGCCGCCTCGATATTGGTCTTGAGCGCCGTGTCCTCGATGGACCGTTCCTTGGTCGACCGCCCGGAGTTGATATCGATGACCACGAGGGCTTCCGTCGGATTGATCACGAGGTAGCCACCGGATTTGAGAGGTACGAGCGGGCTGTGCATCGCGCCGAGTTCCTTTTCCACCTCGAAATGATGGAAAAGGGACACCGGTTCCTTGTGGGGCTTCACGCGAGCGGCGTGACTTGGCATCAGGAACTTCATGTAGGTCTTGGCGGTGCGATAGCCCTCGTCGCCCTCGACCAGGACCTCTTCAACATCCTTGGTATAGAGGTCGCGAATCGCCCGCATGATGATGTTGGCTTCTTCGCGAATCAGCGAAGGCGCAGTGCTCTTGAGAGTCCTGTCCCGCAACTCCTCCCACTGCTTGAGCAGGCTGTTGTAGTCCCGCCGGATCTCCGGTCTGGTGCGGTTTTGTCCCGCCGTCCGGATGATCAGACCCATGCCCTCCGGGACTTCAAGACCCGCCGCGATCTCCTTGAGGCGGCGGCGCTGCTGCGCATCCGAGATCTTGCGGGAAATGCCACCGCCGCGCGGCGTGTTGGGCATCAGGACACAGTAACGTCCGGCTATGGAAAGGTATGTGGTGAGCGCCGCCCCCTTGTTGCCCCTTTCCTCCTTCGTGACCTGGACGAGAATTATCTGATTCCTCCTGATCACCTCCTGGATGCGGTAACCCCGCTTGAGAATCGCCGTGTGGAGGATCACTTCGGGATGCTCGTCCCGATCGTCATTGTGGCGCCGGCGCCTCACCCCCCTGCGTCTGGTATTTTCGGGTTGTGAGCGAGCAGCGTTCTCGGGAGGGGCCTCGTGAGTCGATTCCGCGTCGGAATCGTCCTCCGCCTCGCTGACGGGCTCGACAGGGGCATCGGCCGCTTCGTCCTCGTCATTGATGTCATCGAGACCAGCCTCCTCGACCAGCCGAGCCTGTTCGGCGGCGAGTTCCTCCCTGTCGGAGACGGGGACCTGAAAGTAGTCGGTATGAATCTCGCTGAACGACAGGAAACCGTGGCGGTTGCCCCCGTACTCCACAAAGGCGGCCTGTAGAGAAGGTTCGACGCGAACAACCTTGGCGAGATAGATGTTGCTCTTTATCTGTGACTTGACAGAAGACTCAACGTCGAATTCCTGAAGTTCATGTCCGTCGGTGACGACAACGCGGGTCTCTTCGGGGTGGCCCGCGTCTATCAGCATGCGTGTTGTCATTGATGGTCCAAATGTTCCTGGAGGCGCCCGGGCCGTTGACGCGAAGTCCCTGCCGGGTCGCCGTTCGTGTTGTGCGCAACCTCCACCGGGCTCCGTCTGCTGCGTGGGCAGCACGTGCGGTATGCGAAACCGGATGCGGGATCCGCTTCGTGCCGCAGGATTGAGCAGGTGCAAGGTTCACGGTTGTTCCTTTTCTGGTGCCTGTGTCGACACCACTTGCCGCAACTGGCATTTCGTGGATCTTCGTCGATGCACGAAAGACATTGCCTTCCTTCGGCGGTGACCGAGCGGCAACAATATCCTACAACGCGAATCATGTGGTCGACAACACCCAGATGCATCACGGTGGCAGCCAGAATGGTCCTGCTGGTCGTCGTGACGTTCCTGGCCGGGCCGTCTGCCGAGGCCGATGCTTCCGCAATCGTCAATGTCAGGGCCGGTGTTGCCGACGGCCTGACGCGCTTCGTGCTGGACCTCGACGGTCCTGCAGCCTTCGAGACCTTCACTCTCGATGAACCGCCCAGAATCGTCATCGACCTCGAAGACGTGTCGTGGAATCTCGAGGGACGGACCCGTGTCCTGGAGACGGGCCTGATCTCCCATGTCCGGTTCGGCAGACCCGCCGCCCGTGTTTCGCGGGTCGTGCTCGACCTCGTCGAGGCTGCGGTCGTTCACGCCACGCTCGTTCTGGAACCGGAGGGCGACTACGGCTACAGGATCGTGCTGGACATCGTGCCGCTCGTGATCGGCACGGCACCGGCAGCATCCGATCCTGCCCACGACGACGGAGTCCTGAGACCGGGCAGCAAGCGCCGGCCGCCCGTCCCCGTCATTGTGCTCGACCCAGGTCACGGCGGCCCCGATCCAGGGGCCATTGGAACAAGCGGCGCCCGTGAAAAGGATATCGTACTGGCGGCTGCGTTCGAGTTGAAGGCACTTCTCGAGGCGACGGGCCGTTACCATGTCGTGCTGACGCGCGACGGCGACTGGATCCTGCGCCTGGCCTCCAGGGTTCTCTTCGCACGCGTGGCATCTGCGGATCTCTTCATCTCGATCCATGCCGATTCGATCGGCAATCCGGACATCCGGGGAACGGGCGTCTACACGCTCTCGGAGACCGCATCGGACGAAGAAGCCGAGATGCTTGCCCGCAGCGAGAACAAGGCCGACCTGATCCAAGGGGTTGACTTTGTCGGAATTGACTACGATTCGGTCACCACGAACATACTGATCGATCTGGCCCAGAGGGACACGAAGAACGCCTCATCGGAGTTCGCGGGCATTCTCGCCGATGAGCTGACACGGGTGGCCGAGCTTCGCCGGAATGCCCACAGATTTGCCGGATTTCGCGTTCTCAAGGCGCCCGATGTTCCGTCGGTCCTGATCGAGATGGGCTTCATGTCCAACCGGACGGAGGAACGGCAGATGCAGAATTCCGCATGGCGCCGGACATTCCTTTCAGGTGTGGTGAGGGCCATCGACAGGTTCTTTGCCGGGCGCGGTTCATGACGGCTGCCACAGGAATGACGTATGACCGGGGCAATCCGGCGTGCGTGACGTCAGGGAGGACCCGGTGACGAAGGCAGGAGGTAAAAGGCCGGCAAGGAAGCGGCGTTTCTGGGGCCGCGTGCTGGCCGCCATCGTTACGCTGGCCCTTGTTGCCCTTGTTGTCGGAGCCGTCGCCGCTACGGCCGCTTACCTGCACTTTAGCGCAGGCCTGCCGGATCACCGGATGCTGGAGAGCTACGAGCCTCCGGTCGCGACCCGTGTTTATGCCGGTGACGGCAGCCTCATGGCGCAGTTCGCCTCGGAAAACCGGGTCTTCGTACCGCTCGAGGCGATTCCCGGGAGGGTGAGGCAAGCCTTTCTCTCCGCCGAGGACCAGCATTTCTTCTCGCACTACGGCATCGATCCATTGGGCATCGTCCGTGCGATGATCGCCAATGTCGAGGCCGTCGCCGAGGGCAGGCGGCTTCAGGGCGCATCGACGATCACGCAGCAGGTGGCCAAGAACTTCCTGTTGTCGAACGAGTTGTCCTACCGCCGCAAGATCAGGGAAGTCATCCTGGCGTTCCGGATCGAACGGACCTTGAGCAAGGAGAGAATTCTCGAACTCTATCTCAACGAGATCTACCTGGGATTCGGAAGCTACGGCGTCGCGGCCGCAGCGCTCAACTACTTCAACAAGTCGCTGGATGACCTGTCGATCGCCGAGGCCGCCTTCCTTGCGGCCCTGCCCAAGGCCCCCAACAATTATCACCCGGAATACCGGCGGACCGCAGCCATCGAACGGCGCAACTGGGTGATCGCGCGCCTGGCCGAAGAAGGATTCGTCACCGCCCGGGAAGCGGCGATCGCACAGAGGGAACCTCTGGTGACCGACCGATCCGGCTCGGGCCGGTCCGTGGCGGCGGCCTACGCGATCGAGGAGATTCGCCGCGCCATCGCCGAGCGCTACGGCACCCGGGCGCTTTACGAGGGGGGCCTCTACGTGAGGTCGACGATCGATCCGGTACTTCAGGATACGGCACGTCGCGTCCTGCGCAGCGGTCTCGGGCTCTATGACCGCAGGCACGGCTGGCGCGGCCCGATCGGCGGGATCGAGCTCGTCGAATCCTGGGCGGACGTCCTGGCGGACCTTGCCGGTCCGACGGACGTCGACCCCTGGCAGATCGCCGTCGTTCTGGGCATGAACGATGCGGCGGCGGTTGTCGGCTTTGCCGGCGGAAGCCATGGCCTTGTCCTCCTCGAGGACATGGCATGGGCGAGGAAGCGGCTGGAGAACGGCAGACTGGGTCCGGTCCCTGCCCGGCCCTCCGATGTCCTGGCCAACGGCGACGTGATCCTGGTGGAATATCTCGAACCGGAAACCGAGCCCGATGCGACACCCGTTACGCGGCTCTATGCACTTCGCCAGATTCCGCAGGTATCCGGCGGCCTCGTTGCCATGGATCCCCATACCGGCCGAGTGCTCGCCATGCAGGGTGGTTTCAGCTTTTCCCGGAGCGAGTTCAACCGGGTGACACAGGCGTGGCGCCAACCGGGTTCTGCGTTCAAGCCATTCGTCTACATGGCAGCGCTCGACCACGGCTATACGCCCGCCGCGCTGATCGAGGACGCGCCGTTTGTCCTGGACCCCGGTGCCGGCCAGGAAATCTGGCGTCCGTCGAACTATTCCGAGGAATACTACGGCCTCGTCCCGTTGCGTGTCGGCATCGAGAAGTCCCGCAACCTCATGACCGTGCGCCTTGCCAACACGCTCGGTCCGCAGGTGGTGGAGGACTACATCCGGAAGTTCGGCATTCTGGAAAAGGCACAGCCCTACTACCTGGCGGTGGCACTTGGCTCGGCGGAGACCACCCTGCTTCGGCTCACGGCTGCCTATGCCGCTATCGTCAACGGCGGCAGACGCATCGAACCCGACCTTGTCGAACGGATCCAGGACCGCAACGGGTTGACCGTGTGGCGCCGTGACCGGCGGGGTTGCGGCGACTGCCGGGTGGCCCACTGGGATCGAAACCTCGAGGTGCCCCGGCTTCCGGACGAACGGGAGCGTCTCGTCGATCGGGTGACCGCCTATCAGATGGTCCACATCATGGAAGGTGTGGTGGAAAGGGGAACGGGCGTGCAACTTCGCGATCTCAGGCGGCCGCTTGCCGGCAAGACGGGAACCACCAATGAAAACCGCGATGCCTGGTTCCTCGGATTCTCTCCGGACCTCGTTGTCGGCGTCTACGTCGGTTTCGATCGGCCGGCAACGCTGGGAAATCGGGAGACCGGATCGTCGGTGGCGATACCGGTCTGGAAGCTCTTCATGGCCGAGGCGCTCGCCGATGATCCCGTCATTCCGTTTCGCATTCCCCCCGGCGTGCGCCTCGTGCGCATCGATGCCGATCACGGCCTGCTTCCAGGCGAGCTCACCACCCGGATCATCACCGAGGCCTTCAGGCCCGGTAGCGAACCCACGGTTGAGGCGGACAGCCATGCCGTGATACCGCAGGGCGGTGCCGGATCGCGCCTTTCGGGGGTCTACTGACAACCGTCTTGTCCTCGCCCGGCAAATCGTCCATGAATTGCCCCTTCGTCGATCGAAGACCGGCTGCCACGGAGAATGTCATGCGTCCCAATATTGCCGAACTGAAAGACAGCATCGAAGCCGGCCTTGATCTTGTCCGGAGGCATCTTTGACTGGGAAAACGCCGTCGCCCGCCTCGATGAACTCGAGCACCTGACCCAGAACCCCGATCTCTGGAGCGATTCCTCCAGGGCCCGGACACTGTTGCGGGAGAGGACACGCCTTGCCGATGCCATCGGTGATGTGCGCGCCCTGGAAACGGAACTCTCGGACCACGTCGAACTCGCTGAACTCGCCGAAGTCGAGGGCGAGGAAGACCTCGTCGCGCAGAGCGTGGACGCGCTCGGGGAACTCCGCGTCCGGACCGAGAAGCTTCGCATAGAGAGCCTTCTTTCCGGTGAGGCGGACGGCAACGACTGCTATCTCGAGGTTCATGCCGGCGCCGGAGGAACGGAGAGCCAGGACTGGGCCGAGATGCTCGTGCGCATGTACAGTCGGTGGGCGCAGCAGAGGGGATTCAGGATCGAGGAGATCGGCGAGACCCCGGGAGAGGAAGCGGGCATCAAGTCGGCGACCCTCAAGGTATCCGGTGCGGATGCCTACGGCTGGACAAAGACCGAATCGGGCGTACACCGGCTCGTGCGGATATCACCGTTCGATTCCCAGATGCGGCGCCATACCAGTTTCGCCAGCGTGTCGGTTTCGCCGGTTGTCGATGACAGCATCGAGATCGACATCGACGACAAGGACCTGCGTGTCGATACCTACCGCGCATCGGGCGCCGGCGGACAGCATGTCAACAAGACCGACAGCGCCGTGCGCATGACGCACATCCCGACCGGCATTGTCGTGCAGTGCCAGAACAACCGGTCTCAGCACCGCAACCGGGCAGAGGCACTGGCGGTCCTGAGATCGAGGCTCTATGACCGGGAGTTGCGGCTGAGGGAGGAAAAGGCACAGGCCGAGAACGCCGAGAAGAGCGACATCGGTTGGGGACACCAGATCCGTTCCTACGTCCTTCAGCCCTACCGCATGGTCAAGGATCTTCGTACCGACCACGAAACCAGCAACACCGATGCGGTTCTCGACGGCGATCTCGATGATTTCATCAGCGCTGCACTCGCACAGCGCATCGGTCAGGACACCGCACCCGGCGGCTGACGGCGGGCCTTGAAACCGAGCAGCATCGGAATGCGTCCGGCATCCCGGGGGCGGTGCCAGTAGCCGTCCCCGGCCTTTTTCATGTCGGGAAACTGCGGCCAGGCCGCGAAGGGATATTCGCGAACCTCATGGATCGCGAGCCCCTGGTTCTCGAGAGAGGCGAAGATGTCCGACACCGACCAGGTGAAGGAATGAGCATCAGCCCTGACCATGTGGGATCCGTCGGCGTAGTCCGGCCTGCCGCCAGATTCGAAGAGCGGGGTCTCGCTGTGAAAATAGTCGTAGGAGACAACCGGGGTGACCGACGCCTCGTCGAAGATCATCGCGGTGGGATGGGCATCGAGGAAATAGAAGAATCCGTGATCGGCCAGATTGGCGGCGATGGTGGCGGCCCAGCCTTCGAGGTTGCCGATCCACACGATGACACCTAACGAGGTGAAGACGACGTCGAACGGCGCTCACACACCCGGCCGGCCTCCGTGACATCCCCCTCGATGAAACTGATACGCGGTTCAAGTCCGCATTCGCGGGCGAGGCTTCGCGCCTTCATAGTGCGGCGGGCGAGAAATCAAGGCCGACGACCTCGGCTCCCAATCGTGCCCAGCGTGTTGTGCCCGTTGAGGAATCCGGCAACGTCGTAGAAGTCGCTCGCGGCATGAACGGGCGTCACTTCGTCCCACCAGCTGCGGTTGGCGGCGTGATGCCTGTTCATGACCAGAATCTACAGGCGATGGCCATGATCGCGCGCATAGGCGAAATAGAGTTCGCGCGCCTGACGGTAGGCCGGACCCGGCTGAAGATTGCGGTCGTCGATCCGAATCGCGGGCAACACCTTGTTGTAGTTGCCCGTGGAGAACACCTCGTCGGCTCCGGTCACCTCGTCATAGGTGATTGAGCGCTCGAAGACCTCCCAACCCGTGTCGCGAAGCTGTGAGATCACGCGGCGGCGCGTGATGCCGGCAAGGAATGTGCCGTTGTCGACCGGGGTGTGGACCTGGCCATCCTTGACGATGAAGATGTTGGCGGTCGCGAATTCCGCGACTTGGCCTTCGTGATCGAGCATGACGGGGTTGGCGAAGCCCCTGCGGTTGGCACGGCGTACGGCATCGCCGGTCGCCGGGTAGAGGCAGGAAGCCTTGGCGAGAGTCGGCGCCATGTCCGGAGCCGGCCGGCGGATTTCGGAAAGGCATGAGGTGAAGCCTGTCGGTTCCGCCATGGGCGCCACCTCCAGAACCATCAGGAACTTGGTGAGTTCGGAAACTTCCCACAGCGTGTCGCTGGCACCGCTCCAGTAGGTCGGTCGGATGTAGAGGTGTTTGTCCTTCGGAAACTTGCGCGCCATGTCGCTCGCAAGCTGCACCAGGTCCTCGACGGACTGCTGCGGCTCCATGTCCATGACCCGGGCCGACCGCAGGCAGCGTTCGCAGTGAAGATCGATATCGGGCATCACGCCGTCGAAGGCGCGGGCGCCATCGAACACCTGGGTGGCGAACCAGAAGGACTGATCCAGCGGGCCCATGATCTTGGGATTGCCTTCATGAAAGGCGCCATCGAAATAGGTAAGCTGTTCCATGACCGTTCAGCTGTCGTTCTCGAGATGGAGGCCTCTTTAGCACGGTCCGGCCCACATGTGCACGGTCTTGAGGCGACGACCCGGAATTCGGATGCAGGAGGGAAAGCCGTTGTTCGATACCTATCGTCTTCTGGGGCCTCTGTTGCGCCTGATCGAGCCGGAGCGCGCCCATGACTTTACCCTGAAGGCGCTGGAGCTCGGTCGGTCGAGGCGCCGGACCGAACGGGAACGCCCCTCGCTTGCCATGGTCTCATTCGGTCTCGACTTTCCCAATCCCCTGGGGTTGGCAGCCGGGTTCGACAAGAATGGCCGGGTCACGGCGGGCATGCTGGCGTCGGGTTTCGGTTTCGTCGAGGTGGGCACCGTGACGCCGAGGCCGCAGGCCGGCAATCCCAGGCCCCGGGTCTTCCGCCTCGCGGAAGACCGCGCGGTGATCAACCGTCTCGGGTTCAACAACGAAGGCATGGATCGCGTGGCGGACCGCCTTGTGCGAAGGCATCCGGATGCCGGCATCGTCGGTGTCAATATCGGGATGAATCGCGACAGTGGGGATGCGGCGGATGACTATCGGCGCGCCTTCGCGAAGCTCGCTCCTCTCGCGGACTACGTCGTCATCAACGTGTCCTCGCCCAATACGCCGGGATTGCGGGACCTGCAGTCCGTGCGCAATCTCGAACGGATCCTCGGGGCGCTCGCCGATGTACGGAACATTGTCGCGGGCGCGCCTCTGCTGCTCAAACTTGCCCCTGATCTCACGATCGAGGATGCACGGGATGCTGCGACCGTCGCGGCGGACCACGGTGTTGCCGGTCTTGTGATTTCCAACACGACAACCAGCCGTCCGCCGGGACTGAAAGGCCGCAACGTGAGCCAGACCGGTGGCCTTTCGGGATCGCCACTTTTCAAGCTGTCCACGGAATTGTTGCGCAACGTCTACCGCGTCCGGGGCGAAGCGTTGCCGATCATCGGTACCGGAGGTGTGGCATCGGCGGATGATGCCTACCTCAAGATCAGGGCCGGAGCCTCGCTGGTCCAGCTCTACACGGCACTGGTCTGGCAGGGCACCGCCGCTGTCGGGCGCATTCTCGATGGCCTCGAGCAACGTCTCGCCAGGGATGGACTGAAACACCTGAAGGATGCCGTTGGCATGGACGCCTGATCAGTCCATCTGCCGGTACCAGGTCCAGAGCAGACGCGCGGCAACGGCGCGCCATGGCCGCCAGGGTTCGCCGAGGGCGATCATCTGCCTTGCGGAAGGGCGCGGGCTGGTGGCGAAGAGCGACCCAGCGGCGGACTGCAGCGCCACGTCTCCTGCCGGCCAGGCATCGGACCGCGCGAGGCACGACAGGAGATAGGTTTCCGCGGTCCAGGGTCCGATTCCGTGGAGCGCGGTGAGCCCACGGCGCACGGAATCGTCATCGAGGTCCGGTAGCGCCCCCAGAACGCCGCGACAATCGGCGTCGGCGGCAGCATGAAAGGCGCGGCCCTTCGACCGGGTAAGACCGAGACTCCTCAGATGTTCGAGGGGAACCCGGAGAACGGCTTCGGCATCCCTTGGGTCGAATGCGGCTTCCAGACGTTTCCAGACCGCGCGTGCCGCATCGAGCGAGATCGACTGCTCCGTGATGATGTTGAGCAGCGTGCCAAGTCCTGCCGGCTCGACGCGAAGCGGAATTTCGTCGAATGCCTCCACGACAGGCCGGAAACGGGGCTCCAGATCGCAGAGTGCGGCGATACCGTCGAGGAGATCCTTCTTCGTGGTGATGATCATCGATCGCTTCCTTCACCTTGCGCCCGATCGGCAGGCGGCCGAAGATATACGCAATCAGCTTGTCTGGAAGGAGGCATTCATGGGAGGACTCCGGAGTGTTCCGGCTCGTGGCGGAATGGCGGTCCATGTGGCGAAGGGAAAGGCGATCCGTATTGTCAACACCCACGGCGAGCAGGTCGTCGATGCCTGGGCGTTCAATGCGGACGACGTCTCGGAATACATGGCGATGGATGCGACGCGTGTCTACAACCAGCGCCTGTCACCCATTGTCGGAGACAGTCTCGTCACCAACCGTCGGCGTCCAATTCTGACCCTTGAGGAGGACACCTCGCCCGGCAGGCACGATACCCTGATGGCTGCCTGCGATCGCTGGCGCTACCACCTTCTCGGCGTGGAAGGCTATCACGACAACTGTGCCGACAACCTCTCGGCCGCCATGCAGGACCTCGGTCTCGCTGAAACCCATATTCCGGCGCCGCTCAATCTCTTCATGAACATACCCTGGCAGGATGACGGTGCATTGGGTTTCGAGACGCCGCTCTCTGGGCCCGGGGACTATGTGCTTCTTCGCGCCGGAATGGACTGCGTCGTTGCCATGTCGGCCTGTCCCCAGGATCTTCTGCCGATCAACGGGGTGGGCGGACAACCGACCGAAGCCCATTTCGAAGTTGTCTCCTGAAGAGCGACGGGTATCCCGATTTCACAAAGACGAGGAGGTCGTCATGACCATCGACCGCAGAATCCACGACCTCTATGACCGTTACTGTCACGGGGCGATCGATCGCCGCGAGTTTCTGGACCGGGCCGCAACACTCACGGTGGTGGGCGGCGTTTCCGGGCTCGCGATGGCCCAGGCGCTTCTGCCGCGCTATGCCGAGGCCCAGACCATCTCGTTCACCGATCCCCGGATCAAGGCAACCTATGTGACCTACGAGTCACCGGGTGGAACGGGGGAGGAGATGCGTGCCTACCTGGTGAGGCCGGCGGGCGATGGTCCGTTTCCCGCTGTCATCGTCATCCACGAGAACAGGGGTCTCAATCCCCATATCGAGGACGTGGCCCGACGGGCCGCGGTCGCGGGCTTCCTCACGCTGGCACCCGATGCCCTGTCGCCGATCGGCGGCTATCCGGGCAACGACGACGACGGCAGGACGATGCAGAGCGGTCTCGATGTCGCACGCATGCACGAGGACTTCATCAATGGCGCCAGGTACATCAGGGCCCATGCCCTGTCGAACGGTCGGCTGGGTGCCGTCGGTTTCTGCTTCGGCGGCGGCATGGTGAACCAACTGGCCGTCGAGCTGGGCACGGACCTCGATGCGGGCGTACCCTTCTACGGGCCGGCACCGGCCAGCGAGGATGTGTCGCGCATCGAGGCGGCGATGCAAATTCACTATGCCGAGGACGACCAGCGAATCAACGCCGGCAAGGCGGCCTACGAGGAGGCGCTGGCTGCCCAGGGCATCACCTTCGAGATGCACCTCTATCCAGGACACCCACCATGGATTTCACAACAATTCGACCCCGCGCTTTCGACGAAGACGCAGCCCGGCTCGCCTGGCAGCGCACCGTGGCATTCCTGGACCTCCATCTGCGCGCAGCCGACTGATTCTCCGGCAGTCACGAACCGTATCTTCGCACCAGGGAATCCGGCGCGGTAGGACAACGGGTCGGGAGTGTGTGACAAGGTGCAGACGGTCGAACTGGACGCCGTATTGGCGGTCGCGCGCTCCGCGCTTCAGCGCCGGTGCGGAGAAACCAGGAGCGCCAGCCATCAGCCGCGATGGCTGGTGACATGACGCATCGTCACGCTATCCCCGGAACCGCGCCGGGGTAGTGGTGCACCTGCGTCAAGTCATGGGTCCTTGTCGGATTGTTCAAGATCGCGAAGCGCAGATCCGCCCCGGGGTGTTGCGCCGGCAGAGCTTGATCCGGTTGAAGAGTCTGGCCGAAAACGAACCTTCGACCAAGATTCAAGACTCCCGATCTGGAGGGTGTGTCATCTCGTCCTGACGAGGCGGTAGCCTGCGTCGCACTCATCAAGGTTGAGCAGTTCATCATACCGTCGCGCCCATGTGCCGGTGTCCAGGTCTCTCGCAAGTTTTCCCAACCCCTCCGATATGTCGTCCACCACCCAGAAGGAAGACATGGCAGCCCGAATTCGGGGATCGAGGTAGGCCTCAGGCCGCCGCCAATAGGCACACATGAAACCGTCAGTACAGTCATGCGGAATTGGAACGGCCGAAATCTCTACTGACCCGAGCCACTCCTCATATTCCGTCATCCTTGGCATTTGCACCTCGTCAAGCGCCACAAGATCCGGAATGTAATCCGCAAGCCAGAACCCACGATGCGAAGGGTCGAATGTGAATACGACGACCCGGCCCCGTGTCACCCGGCGCATCTCCTTGAGGCCCTTCTCCTTGTCGGCCCAATGGTGCACCGTCAGGATCGCCATCGACGCATCAAAGGAATTGTCGTCGAAGGGCAGGTATTCTGCATAACCCTGAACAACCGGAGCCGCCGAGGCACTGCGCTGACGGATCATTTCCATCGAAGGTTCGACAGCCGTGATCTGCCTGTCGGCCTGCTCATACGAACCCGCACCAGCGCCAACATTCAGGACGGTTCTTGCAGACCCCAGAGCCTCTCCGATCACCATCTCGATCCGGGGATCAGGTTTCCTGAGATCAGAATAATTGATACCGATCGTATCGTAGGAAGTACGCATGGAGCCGAGTAGCATGTGGCGACAGATTTGCCGTGAAAGTTTCCCGCTGAACCGGGCGCACCCCGAGCGTGGCGCGTCCATGGCACCTTGTATGGTGTTGTTTTTGTTACCACTGGAACCGGACGTCGGCAATCTGGCTGATCGTCAACCCCTGGCGAAAGACTGTTGGCCGTTTGATGGCCTGCCCGACTGCGGTGGCGTTGTCAGGTGTGCTGAGGCGTCAGGGCGTCCCAGTTGACGCGGAGGTTTCCGTCATCATTCGATTCGAGAACCCCGAACCGTTGCAGTCACAGACATCTTGTGGACATCCAAACCCGCCGCTCGGGCATGAACAACATGCAGATCATCGTTGATCATGGTCCTGTCTCCTTCGAGAGATCATCGGGAGGAGACGGAGTGGATGGCCGGGGGAGCACTCACAGCGGCGTCCAATGGATACCCCTGTGGTCATTTTGCCGTGCGTCATCGACCGTCAGGCCGGGTACTTCCAGGGGTTCGATGCCTGGCCATCCGGAACAATTTGTCGACGTGGTCAAAGCCACACTAAGCAATTGTTCTCGGTTCCGTCTCCATTCCCGATGATATCAGAAATCGCTCGCCCGGACCGCCAGCAACACCCAACAAGCTCGGGGTGTGCCCGGTTCAGCGGGACATTTCATGCCCGGGGGTGCGGAACCGAACGCTCATCATGGGAATTTGTCAGGGTTCGCATCGCCGACATGGGTAGTCGGTCCGCGCATGTCCGATCCATGGCGGTACCGGACATCGCTGCTTCATGCGGACACACACCGGTGCGGTCACACTGCAGGGTCGCCTGCCGCTGTTGGCGCAGCTATGCCGCACCTGGTTCTCCCTGTTCCCGGCTGAAGCCACCGGCCTCGGCCGGGGAAGCTGTTGCTTCCGGAAATCGGGTGCAGCGTGGAGGAAGGCAATGACCACAGGCACGCCTGTCCCGGGCTGAAGGGTTTGCGGCAGTACGCATCGATGCAGGACTCCTGACCGGCCCTTGTGCCGGTGGTGACCCTGCCTGCCTGTTGCACACTGTCGGTGCATCGTGACAGTATCGCGCCGCCTTCAATCGGGGATGTCATGGCACGGATTGCCGTAGGCGGCTTTCAGCACGAAACGAACACCTTCGCGTCGACCAACGCGACCTTCGCCGATTTCGAACTGCACGACGCCTGGCCGGGGTTGACACGCGGTCCGGCACTGTTCGATGCGGTATCGGGCCTCAATCTTGCCCTTTCAGCCTTCATCGGCCAGGCATCCGACGATGGCCACGAGCTCGTGCCGCTGCTGTGGGCCTCGGCCGAACCGTCGTCCCATGTCACGGAAGATGCCTTCGAGCGGATCATGGGCATGATGACGGACGATCTCGTGCGGCTGGGTCCCTTCGATGCCGTCTTTCTCGATCTCCACGGCGCCATGGTTGTGGAGCATCACCAGGACGGCGAGGGCGAGATCCTGGAGCGCGTCCGAAGCGCCGTCGGCAACGCCATTCCCGTCGTCAACAGTCTCGATCTTCACGCGAACATCACCGAACGCATGGTCGCCATGTCGTCGGCCATGGCGATCTACCGGACCTATCCCCATGTCGACATGGACGTGACGGGTCAGCGCTGCTACCGACTGCTGATGCGTCTGCTTTCCGGCGAAGTCCTCCACAAGGGCTTCGCGCGCTCACCGTTTCTGGTGCCGCTCTCGGCCCAGTGGACCGGTGCGCCGCCCAATCGGGGCTTCTACGATGACGTCATTGCAAGGGAACTGGAGGGAATCGCGAATTGCGATCTCGCACTCGGATTCCCGCCCGCCGACATCGCCGAGTGCGGTCCTGTATCCGTGGCCTACGATCCCGATCCCGTGCGCGCCCGTGAGGCAGCCGAAGGAATCATGGAACGGTTCATCCGTGCCGAGGGTGAATTCGACAACTTGCTGCTCGATGCCGACGAAGCGGTGCTCGTGGCCATGTCCGAAGCCGCCGGTCCCGTCGTGCTTGCCGATGCCCAGGACAATCCGGGTGCGGGAGGAACCTCCGACACGGTCGGCATCCTCGAGGCCCTTGTCCGTCATCACGCCAGGAAGGCGGCTGTCGCGCTGCTGTGTGACCCCGAGGTGGCGCTGGAGGCCCACGCACAGGGTGAGGGGAGTGAATTCGACGCGCCGCTTGGAGGCAAGTCCGGCAGGCCCGGGCAGGCTCCGTTCAGGGGGCGCTTCAGGGTCGAGCGTCTCGGCAACGGGATCTTCGAATGTCACGGAGTGATGTACCGCGGCGTACGCACCAACCTCGGCCCGGTGGCGCTGCTTTCAGTCGCCGATGCGGATTGCGACGTCAGGGTGATCGTCTCGAGCCACCGGTTCCAGAATCTGGACCAGGCTTGCTTTCGACATATCGGTGTGGAGCCGACGGAACAACACATCCTCGTGGTCAAGAGCACGGTGCATTTCCGCGCGGACTACGATCCGATCGCGGCGAGAACGCTTGTCGTCGAATCCCCCGGCGAACATCCCTGTCGCCTGGAAAGCCTGGATTACCGTTTTCTGCGCGATGGCGTCAGACTTGGCCCCGGTGGCCCCGTGTATCGTCGTCATTGAGGTCGGAAGTCCCCCGAGGAATGCCGCGTAATCTCACCCTCACGGCCGGCATCGTCTTCACCTGTGGCGTGCTGGCCGGATGTGCGTTGCTGGCACCTCTTCCCGAACCCCGGGGCCTTCAGGCCCGCCTGGCGGTCTTCCCGACCAACGGACCCGGCCTCGACGACAGCGTCACGATTCACTGGAACGACCATCACATCCCGTTCATCGAGGCGTCGAGTGACGACGATGCGGCCTTTGCCCTGGGCCTCGTGCATGCCCATTTGCGTCTTGCCCAGATGAGTCTCGTCCGGATGATCACCCAGGGACGCCTGTCGGAAATGGTCGGTCCGATCGCCGTCGATATCGACCACGGTCTGCGCGTACTTGCCTTCGGACGGGCCGCTTCCGGGATCGAGAGCGGCATGAATGCGGCGACGCATCGCTGGACGCAGCGTTTCGTTGACGGGATCAACCACTACCAGTCGACGCTTGACGAACTTCCCCACGAATTCGGCGTCCTGGGTCTGGAACGGGAAGCCTGGACGGTCGCGGATGTGCTCGCTATCGGAAGGCTTGCCGGAACCGATGTGAACTGGCTGGTATGGACCGCTCTTCTGCCACTGAGGGAACGCCGGGACTGGCCGGAGCTGTGGGCGCGCCTCGTGGAGAACGGGAGCACATCGGTTCCAAGTTTCGATGCCAGCAGCGATGTTGCCGTCATGCACGAGATTCTGGCGGGCCTCAGCCGATCGGGCAGCAACAGCATGGCGATCGGTCCCGATCACACGGCGACCGGGGGTGCGATCATCGCCAACGATCCCCATCTGGGAATCTTCGTTCCCAATGTCTGGCTTATCGCCGGCCTCAAGTCGCCGTCCCATCATGTCGTGGGCCTGATGGGGCCCGGACTGCCCGTCTTCGCGATCGGACGCAATCCTTCGATAGCCTGGGGCGGCACCAACATGAGAGCCGCGTCGAGCGATCTCTACGATGTCAGCGATCTTCCCGATTCCGGGATTGATCTGCGCGAGGAGACCATCTCCGTGCGCTGGTGGTTCGATACGGAAATCACGATACGGGACTCCTCTCTTGGTCCCATCATCAGCGATGCGCCGTTACTGGCTGATTTCGGTCTTCCACGTCTTGCGCTGAAGTGGACGGGCCACGACGCCAGTGACGAAATCGGTGCCATGCTTGCCGTCAGCCGTGCCCGGGACTTCGCCGATTTCCGTAACGCTTTCGAAAGGTTTGCCGTTCCCGGGCAGAACATGATCTATGCCGACCGCGACGGCAACATCGGCCAGGTCATGGCCGTGAAACTGCCCGAAAGGACGGGGTATCCCCCGGACATCGTGCTCGAGGCGGGGACAGCCGAAAGCACCTGGCAATCGATGCGGTCATCGGCCGACCTCCCGTTCAGCTTCAATCCCCATGAGGGTTTTCTGGTCTCGGCCAACAACAATCCCGCCCGCACGGCGATGCCGGTCGGCTTCTTCTTCTCGTCCGATGACCGGGTCGTGCGCATGGCCGACATGATCAGGAGCGATCGTCCCGTGGACATCGAGGCGGTGATGAAACTCCAGCAGGATGTCTTCATGGCGTCGTCCGTCATGTTGCGCGATCTCTTCATCGACGGGCTCGAGTCCGCCGGCCTGGCGACATCCGCCGGACCGCAGGCAGCCGAGGCGATAAGGCGCATGCGCGAATGGGACGGTCATTACCGGGCCGATTCGATCGGAGCCGTCAGCTTCGAACAGTTCCGCTTCGGCTTCACCGGCCATTTCTACGAACAGCTTCTCGGGAAGGAGCACGGCGGCACCTTTGCCCGCCTCGGGGGGCTTGCTCCCCTGCTGCGCGCGGACATGGAAAAGGCCGGCCGGGAGATCTTCAGCACGTCACTTGCTGCCGGCCTCGATGCAGCCGCCAAAGGGCTCGACGCGTTCGGGAACTGGTCCGACATGCATCGGTTAAGCCTTGCCCACCCGCTTTCCTTCGCTCCCGTCATCGGAGGTCGCTACCGATTCGGGGATTACGGCGTCGGAGGCAGCTCCGAAACCCTGATGAAGACGGCACATGAAACCAGTGCCGGGCGCCACACGGTGCGTTACGGCGCCAATGCACGTCATGTTTCCGACATGACGGACATGGACGAAAACTACTTTGTGTTGCTCGGCGGTCAGGACGGCTGGCTCAACAGTTCGACCATGCTGGACCAGTGGCCGTCTTGGCGTTCGGGAGAGTACGTGCGGGTTCCGTTGTCTCTCGGTGGTGTACGCGAGGCCTTCGCCCACACGCTTGTTGTCGGGAATTGACGATCGAGGCGATCGTCACTGGGATCCGTTCCGGGGACTGCGAGGCCCACTGACACATGTATGACGCGACTTGGTTGTTGCGCGCCCATGCGCGCCGGCGGATCCACCGCCAGCAGGCCCAGGATGCGCGCAAGGTCCAGAACGGTGTTCTTCTCTCCCTGCTGAGACGGGCTGAGGGGACCCGCTTTGCGCGCGATCATGATCTTGCCGGTGTGAGCACTCTGGACGACTACCGAAAACGCGTGCCCGTGCGCAGCTATGAAGCGTTCTGGGATTGTTACTGGCGCGATGCCTTTCCAAGGCTCGTCGACTGTACATGGCCGGGCCTCATCCCCTGGTTTGCCGAAACATCGGGAACCACGCGGGGCAGCACCAAGTTCATTCCCGTGAGCCGTGCCATGATTCGCGCCAACCGGCGCGCTGCCACCGATCTGCTCGTCTGGCATGTGGCAAACCGTCCCGGGAGCAGGATTCTCGCGGGCCGCACCCTCTTGCTCGGTGGCTCGACGGGGCTCAAACACCGCGCCACAGGCGTGGAGAGCGGGGATCTCAGCGGCATCACGGCATCGGTGATGCCGCGATGGGCCCGTCTACGCTATTTTCCACCCGAGGATCTTGAATCCATCAGGGACTGGAACGTCAAGATCGACCTGCTCGCGCACCGTTCGCTCGGGCAGGACATCCGTGCCGTCGGCGGCGTTCCCAGCTGGTTGCTGATCTACTTCGATCACCTGATCGAGGTGGCCGGCGTCAACGACGGCCGCATCGCCTCGATCTATCCGGAGTTCGAACTGCTTGTGCACGGTGGTGTCGCATGGGCTCCCTACGGGGAGCGTTTGGCCGAACTGCTCGAGGGCAGCCACGCAGAAACCCGGGAAGTCTATCCCGCGAGCGAGGGATTCTTTGCCGTGGCGGATGGCGAGGAGGGCGCGGGCATGCGTCTCCAAATCGACAACGAGATCTTCTTCGAATTCGCGCACGTCGACGGGAACGGCATCGCCTTTAACGACTGTCGATGGGTCGGTGATGTCGAAACAGGGGTCAACTACGCCCTGGTGGTCACGACCGCGGCAGGACTGTGGCGGTACCTCGTCGGTGACACCGTGACATTCGTCGACCTGGATCCCCCGCGCATCCTCGTTACCGGACGCACGGCTCACATGCTTTCGGCCTTCGGTGAACATGTGATCGAGGCCGAACTCGAACGGGCGATTGCCGAAGCGGCCAGGGCGATCGGCGCGACGGTGACGGACTTTGCCGTCGGCAGCCTCTTTTCGTCGCGCGCCGGTGAACGGGGAGGGCATTTCTACACCGTGGAATTTTCCGAGGGTGTCTTCGAAGCGGAACGCATCGGCACATTCGCATCCCGTCTCGATGAAACCCTTCAGGCCATCAACGAGGATTATGCGGCCCATCGTGCCGACGGCTGGGGCATGAATCCGCCGGCCATCGAGGTTCTGCCGCCCGGCGGCTTCGCGGCATGGATGACGCAGCAGGGAAAGCTTGGTGGCCAGCACAAGGTTCCGCGGGTGCTCCACGACCGGCAACAGTTCGAGGCTCTGCGGAGGTTCGTCGATCGTTACGCCCGCATGGCGGCTGAAACCGGAGATGTTTGTCGCCGCGCCGTGCATTGCCCATGATGCGGTGTTGATGAAGCGGAGAATCGGGACATGAGCGAGGACGAACGGGCCTTGCGCGACGCAATCGTGGCTGCCTGCCGCGAAATGAATGCCACCGGCATCAACCAGGGGACCTCAGGGAATATCTCCGTGCGTTTCGGAGAACGGATGCTGATCACGCCATCGGCAATACCCTGTGACCGGCTGGAACCGGAGATGATCGCATCGATGCACCTGGCCGATGACGGGGGTTCGTGGGAAGGCCCGCTCAAGCCCTCGAGCGAATGGCGCTTCCACCGAAGTCTCCTGGCCGCTCGCGAGGACGCCGAGGCCGTCGTGCATGCCCATCCCACGTTCGCGACCGCGCTCGCCATCAGCCGCCGGGAAATCCCATCGTGCCACTACATGGTTGCGGCCTTCGGCGGCAACAGTGTTCGATGTTCCGGTTACGCGACCTTCGGCACCGATGACCTTGCCGGTCTCGCCCTGGAGGCGATCGAAGGCCGTACCGCCTGCCTTCTGGCCAATCACGGCATGATCGTGCTGGGAGAGTCGCTGGCGAAAGCGATGTGGCGTGCGGTCGAACTGGAGGCCATCGCGCGGCAGTACGTTTTCAGTCTGATGATCGGCGGACCCGTGCTGCTCTCCGAACAGGCGATCGAGGAAACGCTCAGGGGTTTCTCGAGCTACGGAGTACAGCCAGCACGCAAGAACGAGTCGCAAACGTGTGGTGAGTGACGTAATATCGTACGAGGAGGCGTCGAAATCAGACGGTTCCCGGCAACAACTATCAGGAGACACAGCATGAATCATGTGTGCAAGATTGCGTCAGCTGCTGCAGGAGCCCTGCTTCTGGGAGTTGCGACGACGGCTGGCGCACAGTCCATTCCGGAGACGGATGCGCCGATCAAGCTCGCCATGAACGAGTGGACGGGCCAGCATATCTCCACCGCGATCGCCGGCGAGACGCTGAAGCGGATGGGCTACAATGTCGAATACGTCACCGCCGGTTACTATCCGCAGGTGACGGCGGTCGCTGATGGCGACATCCACGCGACACTGGAAATCTGGAGTTCCAATATCGGTGATGCCTGGGACGGACATCTGGAATCCGGTGAGGCCACCATCGTCTCGATTGCCGAGCTCAAGCCTCAGGAAGCCTGGTATGTGCCGTCCTACGTGGTTGACATGTGTGAGGGCCTGCCGAGCTGGGAAGCTCTCAACGATTGCACCGAACTCTTCGAAACCGCCGATACTGCACCCTCGGGACGTTTCCTCGACTATCCGGCAGACTGGGGTGATTCGAATGCCAGGCGCATCGAGGCTCTCGGTCTCGACTACGTCGCCATTCCTTCCGGAGGCGAGGGTTCGCTCATCACCGAAATCAAGTCGGCCGTCGAACGCAAGGCGCCGCTGCTCCTGATGTTCTGGGAACCGCACTGGATCCATGCGCAGATCGATCTGCAGCGCGTCTATCTGCCGGAGTACTTCGACGGGTGTTACGAGGATGTGTCGCTGGGTTCCAATCCCGACATGACCTATGACTGCGACTGGGCCGGCGGCGAGATCTGGAAGATCGCCAATCCGTCTCTCAAGGACTCCCATCCGGGTGCCTGGAACCTGATCGAAGCCTATGCGATCACCAATGGGGAACAGGCCGTGATGATGTCGGAGATCGACGACAACGGACGCGATCTTATGGAAGTCGTCAACGAGTGGCTCGACAACAATTCCGACAAGGTCCAGGGTTGGGTCGACCAGGCCACCATGTAGCCTGAAGACCTCAGATCCTTTCGTAACGGGGGCCGGCGTTTCGCGCGCCGGCCCCCGGTGCTTGCAGGGACAGCATATCCTGCGTGGTTTACCTGTTGCCTCGACCCACGCTTGACGGGCTCCGAGGGGATTCCGCTTTTCTGGGCCATCCGTAAGCCTGACTTGCACCAACTATCTGATTTGATGCGGTTGTGTTTCCGGTAGTGCGTCGTTAGGTGTGTTTCGGGGATCCCGCGCCCCGAAAAGACCTGGTGTTCTCCTGGCGTATTCATCCGGCCCACTTCACCCAGGACGCGGACATTGCCTCATCGAGATCCCGCGCGAACGGAGGGCATTTCGTCAGCGCACTGCGATCGCTTGCGCCTTGCCGGCGCAGGGTTCCAGGTGCGCGGCGACCGTGGAGCGAGGGTTCGATTCCACCCTGACCATGGCCATCGGCGACCACGATGCCCTTGTTTGCCTTGCGGTGACCGTCGACCAGTTTCGCTTGCTGCTGCCTCAGTCCCGATCGGTCGGCACTGATTCGAAGGACCTCGGCGTGCCGGCCGGGCTCATTGCTCGAAATCCCGACTGACGAACCGGCATGCCTTCGGGACGGGCCTTCATGGCTCCGGCTTCGGCAGGCTCAGGAATTCCTCGTGAGAACGAGATTGTGATGGGCGTCCATGATGGCGGACCAGGACTCAGGGATCGAGATGGTCGATGTGGAGTCCTCGAGGAGAGCCGGGCCCTGCAGACCCGCTCCTGGAGCAAGCGCTGACCGGTGGCCGATCGTGCCGTCGCGCAGCGCGCCGAATTCATGGAAGCGCCAGGGCGCGAATCCTCCGGAATGGCCGGCGGCATCGTCCTTCAGCGTCGGCACTTCTTCCAGGGGCGCCGAGACGCCGAGGCGGAAGGCCACGATCTCGATGGGGTTCGCCGCATCCCCGCCGTGCATGAAGACCCTGTGATGTTCCTCGGCGAAGAGCGATCTCAAGTGCTCTGCCGTGAGGCCGGATGGCGGATCGATTTCCACCGCGACCTCGAAGGCCTGTCCGACGAACCTCATGTCGGCAAAGAAGGCAAGACGCGGCCGGTTTCCGAGGCCCATCAGGACGAATCGCTCCACGGCGCGTCTTCTCATGTCCTCGTAGATTCCCAAGATGGCGCCGGGCGCCTCATCGTCGAGGCGCATCTTGCGCGTGACCGAATCGAACTGCTGATAGTTTGCGGCAATCAGGCCGTAGGCCGACAGCACGCCGGCATTCGGGGGCACGACCACGGTTGTCATGCCGAGATCCTCTGCGATACGGGCGGCGTGAAGGGGGCCTGCGCCACCGAAGGCCACGAGCGCGTAGTCCCGCGGATCCTTGCCGCGCTCGGTGGAGACGATCTGCATTGCGCGCACGACATTGGCGTTGGCAACCCTGATGGCGGCGTCGGATATCTCCTCAAGCGTCATTCCGAGGGTCTCGGCAAGGGACCGGAAGGCCTCACGGGAGGCATCGGCATCAATCGCCATGCGCCCTCCCAGGAATGACTCGGGTTTCAGCGTTCCGCAGATCACATGGGCATCGGTCACCGTCGGCCGTGTGCCGCCGCGGCCGTAGCATGCGGGTCCAGGATCCGCGCCGGCACTGACCGGGCCGGCACGCAGCATGCCGCCGTCATCGATCCAGATGATCGATCCTCCGCCGGCGCCGACGGTGTTGATATCGATGATCGGTGTGCGCACGGGCAGGCCGTCAATCGCGAATTCGGCGGTAAGCTCGGGCCTTCCGTCGGTCACGAGGCAGACGTCGGTCGAGGTTCCTCCCATGTCGAAGGTGACGAGATTCCGGTAACCCGACCGGCCGGCCTGGCGGATCGCACCAGTCACGCCCGCTGCGGGCCCCGACAGCAGTACGGTGATCGCATTGCGCCGCATGCCGTCTGCGGGCAGGCGTCCTCCGTTCGACTGCATGACCGAAAAGCGTCCGCGGAAACCGTTGCACGAGAGATGGTCCTCGAAGCGCTCGAGATAGCGGTTGATGACCGGTTGGACATAGGCCGAGAGCGTGGTCGTGGATGCCCGTTCGTATTCCCGGAATTCCCGGGTGACGGCGGACGAGCACGTAATCTGCATGCCCTGGCAGTTGCGGGCGATGATGCCCGCGAGTTCTTCCTCGTGCGCCGGGTTGGCGTATCCGTTCAGGAGACAGATCGCTACGGCATCGTACCCGCCTTCACGAAGCCGCGGAACGAGGTCTCTTTCGATCGCCCGGACGTCGAGCGGGGCATGCACACTGCCGTCGGCAAGAATCCGCTCGGCAACCTCGAAGGAATCGCGCCGGCGCACCACCGGCTCGGGCTTTCTGTAGGTCAGGTCATAGACGCGGCTGCGGTTGTGCCGTTGCATGATGAGGATGTCGCGAAAGCCCTTGGTGGTGACGAAGGCAATGCGGGCTCCCTTGCGTTCGAGCACCGCGTTGGTCGCGATTGTCGAGCCATGCACCAGATCGGTAATCCGGGAAACCGGCACGTTCGATTCCACAATCGCATTGAAGGCACCCTCATCCGGACTCTCCGGAACGGACGGCACTTTCGCGATCGTGATGGCCCCGTCACCATCGATGGCCACAAGGTCCGTGAAGGTTCCCCCGACCTCGACTCCAACACGCATCGCTCATCTTCCCCCGGGCGTGACGCCGCCAAGGTATTGCATCCATGGGGACTACGGAAGCGCAGCCCGACGCCACCTTGCTTCAGGCACATCACGCATACCCCGATGCATCGGGGTATGATGATCAGATGGCGAAGCCGCAATTGCCGAGCATGCCGGCATCCCAGCAGGCCCTGGCCGCATAGATTGCGGCCTTCAGTGGAGGTTTGCTTCCATGGCGTAGCGATCAGGGTGAAAGCTGCGCGTCAATCTCCGCGGGATTCCCAGCGGCTACGGCAGATGGATGATTCCGTGACCGGTGGACGCATGGCCACTCTCGTCAGCGCAGCGGGATGTCGCTGCCCCCCTTCGACGCCTGGTACACCGAGGAGAGTTCGTCATAAAGCGACCGAAGGCGGCGGATCCGCCTCTTCAGGTCTTCGCTCTCGCCGCCGATGAAATCGTCTATGGAGCGGCTGCGCCAGAACGCGTTCTCGCGGGCATAGTCTCCGTTCTCGATGCGGAAGACCTCGCTCAGGATCTTCAGGTCATGGGGGATGTTGAAGGCGTCTCGGGTGTCCTCGTAGCCGAAGAGATAGTGGAAGTTGTCGAACCCGGCCCAGGTGATCGCCGACAGGCATAACGAGCAGGGCTCATGGGTCGAAAGGAACAGGCAATCCTCAGGTGCAGGACGCACCGACCCGGACAGCGCGAAGAACGCGTTCAGGGTGGCTACTTCTCCGTGGAACAGCGGGTTCACGGTCTCACGGTTGGTTCCAGCGACGACGAGCGACAGGTCCGACTTGTGGAGGATCGCGCCACCGAACACCTTGTCGCCGTGTTCTACGCCCGCCCGCGTCAGCGGAACGATGTCGTGCTCGATCACATCCAGGAGGCGGGTGGCCAGCACGTGATCCGGATGAATCATGTTCATGGTCCGGCAGTTGGGCGGCATCGATCGCGGCAAGCGCGTTCGTCAGCCAGGCGCGGCTACAACCTTCGCCGAAGGGCAGGTGTTGTTTTCCGGATTGCTTCGAAGTCCTGACACTTGATTTTCCCGCACGTGTTTCTTCCCGGAGTGGTACGGGAAGCATAGCGCATCAATCAGGATGAGTGAAAGTTCGTCGGGGATTGATGCGCGACAGGCAAGGTCGGTTTTCTGCCGGACTGTCAGGCACGCATCTTGAGGATGTCGTTCCAGTCCCTTGCGCCATCGGGCTGCAGGCGTTCGACGTCTGCCTATGAGTTCCGGAGGCGCCGGGCGGCCCCGTTGCCGATTGTATCGGCATCCCATGCAATGAGGATGCGTTGTGTGTTCAGGCTCCAGATCCAGTCGGGGAGTTTGGCGGTGACGCCGCCGGTGGAGGCGCGATGAGGGTTCCGGGTTTGCGGCATTCGGCGATGTCCTGGCGCGGATGGACAGGGGTGCCTTCGGTGAGGATGACGGTTGCGATGACTTCGGGATTCGGGTGCCATGGCCCGGAAGGGTTCGCGGCTGGTCGGCGCCTGTGACCTTGCGGTGGCGGTCGGTACATAGTCGTTCTGATACCGTTGGGTTGTTGCACTCGTGGAAGTGAAGGTGAAACGGATCACGCAACCTCCACCCGTATCGAGAACGACCGAAAAGAGCTGAAAACAGCGAAGTTGACGCAACAGCGGAACAACGTACTATTGGCGCTCTCTATTGGGTATGTGAGGAACAACGTAGGAATAATATTGAATAGAAGAACCTTTGAACAAACCTAAGTCGCAACTTGTTGTTCCGGCGCAAGACCCGTGAGTGCCAGGCACAACCGACGCCAGCGCGCTGTCATGGCGACCGACACCGAGTGGGAGAGGATCACCCGCGCGGCCGAAACCGTCGGCATGGAACTCTCGCGCTTCATCGTTCGTCGCGTTCTGATGCCCAATAGCCTGCCGCAGGAGGTCAAGCGGCGTACCGTGCGGGAACTGCTTGTTCTCTCCCGGCTGGAGGAACGGCGACTTCGCGAAGCCGGCGCCGGTGAAGCTTGGGATAAAGCCTGTGAGACTGTCGACGGCTGGCTGGAACGCGAGGGCGTTCTGGCGTTGCTGACCGACCCCGGGGCAGCCAACCGCTGGAAGGCGACGGGCGACAGAGGAGATGCCGGCAGCTGAAACGGCAGCGCTCCGTGCACTGTCCTCCGGAAGAACAGGAGATGATCCGCGAACAGGCGAGGGCAGCCGGAAAGACGGTGTCGGGCTACCTGCTCGATCTCGCGCTCAACGACGATCCGGATATCTTTCCCCTGGTTCTCACGCCGGACGAGCAGGATGAGGTACTGGACTGCACTCGGGGCCTCAAGGGCGTTGTCCGGGCGCTACTGCTGGAGCTTACCTGCACGGAGGGACTCGGCCTCTTCGCCGCCGTGGCGTTGTTGATCCGCTCATGATGAGAATGCAACGCCGTCGGCGCGGCAGGAGCATGCTGCCGTCGAAGCAACTTACGATCTCGGCGACAGACGAGGAATGGGTGACTGTTCGGTCTCACGCAACGCGCAGGAGGCAATCCATCTCGCGTTATCTCGTGGGCCCGGCGACGAAGGACGCGTCGGAAGGGAACGAAGGACCGCCGCTGGGGCTCGATACCGGCGAGCAGCAGGAAATACTGGAATCCCAAAGGGAGATCCTTTCCCTGCTGAATCGCGACGACAACGCGCTATTGCTGATTGCCGACATCTATGTGCGGACCGCGGTGATGTTCAATCTTTGGGCACAGGACATGATGGAGAGGGGAAGGGAACAGGATCTCCATGCAGAGCTCGCACGGATCTGCGGCGAGGAACAGGCCGCAACCGTCATGGCCTGCATCGGGAGAAACATGCGGCAACACCCGTGCTAGCGCGTCACGCTGGAACCCGAACCGGATCTCTTTTCTTGAACTGTCGGCGCGTGTCCGAGGGGACGGCAGTCTGCCACAATCGGCACCGTCCCTACATCGAAAGACCCCGCGACCGTCCCCGTCGCAGTGACTGGGCCTCCTGCTCGGCCTGCAACACCCTCTCGGCCCGTTTCTCCTCGTCCTGCCAGGGCACCCTGACGCATCCACGCAGGAACAGGCTCCCCATCCTCTGGTGGATTGTCGCGCCGGGTTCGGGTGGACTTCCCATTCCCCACGAACGTATCGCCTTGAGCGTCACCTGATCCTCGCCGGGGAAGCGCACATTCCCTGCGATGCTCTCGACGACGGCCTCGACCTGCGGCGTATCGCCCTCGAGCTGATCCCGTAACGCCTCCGCATCCCGCACCATCGTCCAGCGTATCCGGTCGCCCACGACGACACGCCCATCGCAGACGAGGCTGTAGGTCGTGTCTGCGAAAGCGTACTGGCGCTCGAGTTCCCGCTGCCGCACCCTCTCGTCGGGCCACGCGAGACGCCGGCACGAGACGTTCCCGGCCAGTCCCGCGACCTCGTGGCCGGAGAGGGAGAGCGTTTCGTTGCTGCGTCCGGCGATCGCCGCCGCGGTCGGCCGAAGGACCAGGTGGCCGATCGCTGCGGGACCGGCAACGCGGCCTACCTCCTCCACGATCATGTCGTGCATTTCTCCGCGGTCGGACCACTGCAGCCGGTCGCCTCGCACCAGCGGTTCCGTTCCGTTCCAGGCGACGGTTCGCGATGTCGAGGGGTTGTACTCCCTGACCAGCCACATGTCGCCACACACCCTCAACAGATGGTCGCCGCGCCGGACCTCATCCCCGACGGCATCGTCGGCCTTGAGCCATCCGGGAACGGCCCCGATGATCGGGACGATCCCGGCGGGGTCGTCCCGGCAGGACCGGATGTGGGCGGCTCTCTGCTTTTCCGGTATCGACGCCCCCAGCTTCCGCGCCTCGGCGAGCAGGGCTGGCGCCTCGCGGCGCCAGGAGTCGGGCAAGGACTACGGCCGGCCGGTTGTCTCCAGCGCATGAGCCTTGTGACCTTGTCAAGCGTGCGGACGTGCTCGACGACCCGCCACTTCCTTCAGCATCGTGGTCTTGCCGGTTCCGGCATTACCCTGCACCCCGACGATCCCGTCCCCGTTAACGGAAATCCGGCGCGCCGTCTCTCTCTGTCCCGCCGTGAGCGACGTTCTCACCATGCGCGCCTGCGCCACCGGGGCACCAGTTCATCGAGACCGGCGTCCACCTTCTTCCTGCGGGTATGGAGGGTCGCCTTCTGCGTTGCCTCCCTCGTGTGTGGCGGGCCGTGTTTGTCGAGATACGCGAGGATCTCCCGGCGGCGTCCGGAGAAGGCGTCGAGGAAGTCCTGGTCGTAGCCCGCGAGTTCGAAGCTCGGCACCGGTCCCACCATCTTCGGCGTCACCGCAAGGCTGCAGGCCAGAAGCCGCGAGGCAAACTCGTTGCGGTAGTGGGCGCCGATCAGCTTCTTGTTGCGGCGCAGCAGGGTGGGCTCGATGCTCCGCCACTCGCCCTCTCCATTGCGCGTCATGTTCGCCAGTACACAGTGGGTATGAAGCTGGGGATCGAGATCGCGGCTCGTCAGATGGCGAAAGCCCGCCACCACCATGCCGTCGGCCTTCACCCGGGGACTGCGTCCCGTCTCGGGGTCCCAGCCCCGGGTCTGGAGAAGGTCCGTCTCGATCCAGTCCAGTGTCGCCCGCACCGCCTCGTCGTGGGCGCGGATCACGCGGGCATCGCCCATCACCAGGGCTTCCAGGGACACCGACTTCGGGCCTGAGAAAGTGATGTCCCAGCCGGAACGGTGCTGGTGCTCGCCCTCGACGATCCTGCCCACACGGGTGTCGCTCTTCGGCACATGGCCCGACAGCACCGATTCGAAGCGTGACGGCACCACATGGCCTCGAAGGCCGAGATCGCGCGCTGACTTGCCGTGCCAGAAGCTCGCCTTGCGGTGCTCCGGGTCGTTCTTGGCGCAGTAGCCGTCCTTCTCGTAGTAGCTGACCGCGGTCCCCGAGGACGAGAGTTCGTGGACCGTCGCGACCATGGGTTACGCCGGACGTCCTGGTGTCAGGAAAAAGGTCGAGCGGGCTGGGTTCACCACAGAAGACGCCGGACAGTTGCCGTCGTGCTCTCGAACAGCACAGCCAGGACCAGGAGGAGGATGACACCGGGAGAGAGGAGCAAGCGCCATCCGGTGCGGAATCTGTCGATCTTCCATTCGAGGTGGGTAAACAGACGTGACACCGAATCCGGGAGCCGGTCGCTGGACTCCTTCAGTTTGTCGACCCTGCTGCCGTGTTGGTCGAGGACCTCCTCGAATTTGGAAAGCACCAGTCCGATGCCTCTCCTCGATTCGGCAAACTCTTTCCTGATTTCCGCGACCCCGGCCTCGATACTGTCCAGGCGTGCCGTCACCTTTTCGGATTCGGCGGAAGCGACCCGTGTTTCACCGGACGGTTCCCTTGGTTGCGCCTTCACCACCACGGCCTCTAAGCCCTCCAGGATGACGTCTTTCAATTCATCGAGCGTTCTCTGGTTGACAGTCGACCCTTGTGCCTTTGCGAGCGTGTCCGGAAGACCCTTCATGCTGCCTGAAAGGGCCATAAGCCACGCGGCCTGGTTGTCCAGACTCATGTCGATTCCCTCCTGGAGGATACCAAAGTCCCTGAAGAGAGGCTCAAGGGCTTCGACAACAGCGGGGCCGACTTTCCCGTTGGCCATCACCAAGCCCGATAAGAAACCCGCGTTTGTTTCCCGATTGCTGGTCAGCGATTCCTGAAGACGTGATAGATTCGAGGAATCCGCCTCTGCACACTCACGCAGATGGCTCTTGAGTTCCTCGATGGCGCCGAGAATGCCGTTCATTGCTTCCTGGATGACCGCGTTGTTCGACTCATCCGGCCCGGAACTCTCGACGATGAGGGCCTTGACACCGCTTGCTCGCGGGTTCAAATCCGCACTTGACGGACGACTATTCAGGGAGGGTTGCAAACATGGAGAGAGACGGTCGCGAGCGGGTGCGATTGAACGGCCCGTCCGGGAACGACAACGCCGGGCCGGAAGCCCGGATCGAGACCGCCGTGATGACGGCTCGTCCGGCTGATCGGGCAGCAGATCGCGCGCGAGCAGTTCGAGGATGCCGCCAACGACAACGCGCCGGCGGGCGAGACCGGCGAACGATAGGAGAGAATCCCGATGACCCCTCGCGCCGAATTCTAAGCCCGCTACTCGTCGGTGCTGTAACGTCAAATCCTGCAGTCGTCGATTTGCCAAATTAATTCGGGCGGTGGGAGGCGGACACCATGCATGGCGGTTGGACACTCCGAGACTCCAGACCGAGGTACACGCGCCGCATCCTGTACATTGGTTTGCCGGTCGCGGCACTGGTCGCCCTGGTTTGGTTCTCCTACCACGCTGGCTTACGAGAGGGCGAAGCCTCCATCGAGGGGCTGGAGAGCAGGATTACCGATCTCGAAGCGGAGAAATGGTCCACCAGTCAAACTTTGGAGGAAGCGCACGCAGCTCTCCAGGGCGCCGTCCGGGATGCCGCCGTATGGCGACAGCGATACGAAGACGAGGTGCCCCGGGGCCAGACAGCCGGGCTCTGGCAACTCGTGAAGCGCAAGCTCGACGAGGGAGTCGAGCAGGAACGCCTGAACGACGTAATCGAACTCGCTACCAATGAGCGCCAGTGCGATGCGCAGTTGACAACCAAACGGATCATAGTCAAGACCAGCCTGCACGGCGGGTCCGACACGGCGGCAGGTTTCGGCCAAGGCAAGATCACCGTGCTGGGCGACGGCCAATCCGCTCGCGATGCCGACAAGAACCTCCTCGCCTGGTACGATCCCAGTCTGCCGGTCACTATTAGCTTCGTCACCATCGGCGGCGATACGGAAGAGGTCGAAGGCTACCTGCCCCTTCACCACGCCGTGCTTGTAGGCAAGGACGAATTCCGTTTTACCATCACCGAGGGAACGCGCAGCTTTGCGTCGGTCACCGCCCAGCGCTGTGATTATCCCTGAGCCTTGCATCTCGACATCGACAAGGAACTGGACAACATGGCGGGTGAGGCCGGCCGGAGATAGGAGGCCGGAGACAATGACCCTGCGTGTAGCACTCTACGCCCACTATTCCTCGGACCAACAACGGGCAGCGTCCATCGAGGACCCGTTCCGGGTCTGCCGAGAGCTTGCCGAGGGCGAGGGCTGGGCAATTGTCGGCTGCCACCGCGATGCTGCCGCTTCCTGGGCCAGCGTGATCCTGCGTCCGGGCATCCAGACGCTGCTGGAAGACGCGCGGCGGGCCTGTTCGACATGGTGGTCGCGGACGCGCTGGACCGGGTGAACTGCGACCAGGTGGACGTGGCGGCGCTCTACAAGCATCTGCCCTTTGGGGGCGTGTGGGGCAATCGTCACCCTTGTCGAGGGCGAGATCAGCGAGCTTCCCGTCGGCCTGAAGGGCTGTCGGCGGTGATGGAGTTTTCTACGCCTTTGGGCGTTAGTTGGTCACACTCCACACAGTCGGGGTGGCGGACGTGTTGAAGTGATGTTCGCCGCGTCTTCAAGGCGCACCACCGCGAAAGCACCAACTTCGGGACTGATCGGATTTATGCGGCTTGCCCCTTACTGATACTGGTGATCGCGTTACCGATCCGTTCGGCAGCTGCTTCGACATCTCTGTCCGCAACTTGTGCGTAGCGCAGCGTCATCGAAACCTGCCGGTGGCCGAGAAGCCTCGCTACGGTCGGTAACGGAACGCCCCGCATGACTGCCCAGGAAGCGAAGTTGTGGCGCAGATCGTGGGGCCGGACATCATTGATGCCAGCCTCGGCGCGAACATTCCGCCAGAACCCGTCGAGAGTGCCTGCCGAAAGATGGCAGTTCCGGTGCGGTGACGGAAACACCCATGGGCAGGTTCTGGACAGGCCATCGAGGATCCGGCACGCGTCGGACGACAGCCAGACCGTACGCGGTCCCGTCTTGCTGTCCGACAGATGGAGTTTCCGTTCACGGTACTCTGACCACCTGAGCGTCAGGATTTCCGACTTCCTGCATCCGGTCAAAAGAAGCAGGCGCGTGATCGAAGTTTCCAGAGGATGACTTTCACGATGGCGGTCGAGAACACGGCTCAACCGGTGCATTTCGTCGGCTGTCAGGAAGCGCTCCCGGCCACGCCTGCGATAGCGCTTGATACCTGTGCAGGGATTGGAGCCCTCGGGACGGTAGCCGTAGACCTCCGCCTGTTTGAGGATCACCGAGAGAACCGGTGCCGAACGGTCCGCGGCCACCGGCGTTGCATGGAGCGAGGCGAACCATTGCTGGACGTCCCGGCGCGTGATGCCGGCAATCGGCCTGCCCCTGAACCAGGGCAGGATCTGATTCCTGTAGTACCCGAGATTGACGTGTGCCATGGAAAGGCACTTTTCCCTGGCGGGTGCGAATCCCGCTCAACAGCTAAGGCTCCGGTTGGTAGCAGCCAGAGCGGTCCTACGGAGGTAACGAAGTGGACTGAAGCACTCTGGCGACAAAGGGCTGCATGAGCAGTCCAGCGACCACGCGGGCCGAAGCGCAAGCGAGCACTGAGCAGGCCCCGAAACAACAGTCGCGGGAGCCGACCCTCCGTCAATCAGGGGAAGGCCGATGGGGAACGGGAAGCGAGCCTTGTGAGCACCGTTCCACTCCCGCCGGGGTAGTGGTGTCGGCACGCGTGGAAGATGGGAGAAGATGCAACATGGGAAGCCTCGCCGATGGTCGGACACGGACCAACTGGCAGCCCGCGAGGGTCAGGCCGGGTCGTCGAGGTGGCGGATGGGCCTGTAGTACTGATGACGCCGGGTAATGCCGGTCGAGGAAAGGGGCCCTGGTTCGAGAGCAGCATGGAAAGGAAGCAAGGCATGACTACTGGCGAAGGTCTAACAGGGTCAGAAAGTGTTCGGAAACTCCAGACCGTGTTACATGTTCGAGCGAAGGAAGAACCCGGGCGGCGCTTTCATGCGCTGTGCGACAAGGTTTGGCGCGAGGATTTTCTTGCCGAAGCCTGGAGGCAGGTTCGCCATAACGGCGGGTCGGCGGGGGTCGATGGCGAGAGTTTTGCGGCGATCGAATTGCATGGCGTAGAGGGCTGGCTTGGGGAACTGGCGCGGGATCTGAGGGACGGGACTTACAAGCCGCAAGCGGTGCGTCAGGTACTGATCCCGAAGAAACAGCCCGGGACGTTCCGACCGTTGGGGATACCGTGCATCCGGGACCGGGTGGCGCAGACGTCGGCCATGCTTGTGCTGGCGCCGATTTTTGACGCTGACCTGCAACCGGAACAGTACGCCTACCGGCCGGGACGCAGTGCCCTGGACGCGGTTGATCGTGTTCATCGCCTTCTGAACGGAGGGCATAACGAGATTGTTGACGGCGATCTGTCCAATTTTTTCGGAGAAATCCCGCATGCCGAGCTCATGAAGAGCCTCGCCCGTCGCGTCAGCGACGGTCGCATGCTCGGGCTTATCAAGGCATGGCTGGAAATGCCGGTGGAAGAGGACGCCGGGAAGGGCGGCGGCAAACGCCGCACGAACCGGGCACGCAGAGAGCGCAAGGGGACTCCTCAGGGTTCCCCGATCTCGCCTCTGCTCAGCAATATCTACATGCGGCGCTTCATACTGGGTTGGAAGGTGCCCTGCTCCTCGGGCTATGCCCGGCGCTTCTGTGCGGAGATCGTGAACTATGCCGATGACCTCTGTGTTCTCGGCAAGGCCCCGGCGGCAGAGATGCTGGCGGCGGTCAAACGGCTGATGGGCAACCTGAAGCTGCCGGTCAACGAGCAGAAAACCCGATGCCTGCGGTGCCCGGAGGAACCGCTTGAGTTCCTGGGGTATCGCTTTGGATGGAACTATCGCCCTCACCGGAAGAAGCCACCCTACATTGGCAATCGACCGGCCAAGGCGAGCGTCCAGGGCATCTGCCGCAAAATCAGCGACCTGACGGAACCTCGGTACGGAAGTTTACCGGCCGAGGTGGTAGTGGGCCGGATCAACCGGGTCTTGTCCGGTTGGGCCAACTACTTCCGTCTTGGGCAGGTCAGCCCGGCCTATTCGGCGATTGACCGGCACGCTACGAAGCGGCTGCGACGGTGGTTCTGTCGGAAGCACAAGGTCAGGGTCGGGAGGTACGTGCGCTTCTCGAACCGCAAACTGTGGCATGACCACGGCCTTACCCGCCTTGGGTTGAAGACACGTGACCTTCCGTGGGCGAATACATGATCTCGTCCGAAAGCCGGATGCGGGAAATCCGCACGTCCGGTTTGATGAGCAGGGGCCTGGAAACGTGGCCATGGGAGCCGGACTGAGGACCGGAACGAAAGTGACGGGATTCCCTTCGGAGCGACTGCGTCCCCTACGAACGGGGTTGTACCACCGGACCCTAAAGCTGGCGCGCCAGCCCCTGACTCTACCTTCCGTGTGCCGGGTTTCCAGTGCCGTTGGTAACGCCGGAAGACCTCTTCGGCCACCATCTCGAACGCAATCGGTTCGGAAGTATCAGTAGCAGGCTCACCACCGTACCGCCTCGACGCCAGCAAGGCTCTCACCTGCGTGCGGGCACACTCCATCGGTAATGTCTTCGGCATCGCCGATGGCGTGCCAGACCCGATTACCGTCGACCTGGCTGTGGAGGAAGTAGCGCTTGCGGCCCGAAGGCAGGATCCGGACGCCGAAACCCTTGATTTCGACATCGCGGATATCGCATGTTATCCGGCGTGGTTTGAGGGCGTCGACCCGGCGTTGCGTGAGGCGACTTGTCGGCATGTTTCTCTCTCCGTTCTCTGTTGCACCGGGGACACGGAAACGTCGTGTTTCCACGCACTCGGCACGGGATTGCGAGAGAGAAAACGTCCTGGTTACAATTGGTTACAGTTTGGTTTAGCACCGCAGGTGCGTGACAGGTGTGGTAAGGTAACATACACGGACGGACGCGGGAGATGACGGCGATCCTCGGCGGCCTGTTCGGCGAGGAGGCAGCGCTGCGGGTCACGGAACATTTCTTGGCGTGGATGCGCGGGCAAGGCCTTCAGACCTGACACGGTCAATCCCAGGAGATCGATCGTCCGTGGCTGTGCTTCCTGAACACCTTCGTGTTCTTTCATTCCGCGCTGGATGTCCTCCTCCACATCCTTTTGCCACTTTTGCCATCCGGCAGGACCGGCCGCCAACTTGCCCTGAACCTCGCGCAGGTGTTTCGTGAAATCGGCCTTCAGATCCGGTTTGACGGCAAACAGCGCGGCACAGTCGTCCTCCCGCTTCAGGATCGATTCCGCATTCCCGACTCGGACCCTGGCTTTCCGGTGCCACTCCTCCATGGTTGTATCCAGCACACGCTGGGGAATGTGAAGGCGCATCAGTTCCCTGGATGCCTCCTCAAGCTCCTCGCCGGTTTTCATGATGCGGCGGAAGGTGGCGACTTCGTATCGGCCAAGGACGACGTCGAGCGGCGAGTTGAGTGGCGAGACGCCGTGAGAGAACTCGAACAACCCCCCATGATAGCCGCCCTCGAAGGCGAGGACCTTGGTTCGCCCCGTGACCGCGCAGGCGGTGCTGAGCGACATCATGTTGGCCTCGGTTCCCGAATTGCAGAACCGGACGAGATCGACGGCCGGAAAGCGCTCCGTCAGCGCCTTGGCGAAGGGTCCTTCATACCGATTGGGCCCGCCGAGAACGACGCCATCGTCGAGCGCCCAGTCGATGGCGGCGCGGATGGACGGGTTCGAATGTCCGTAGAGGCCCGCGCTATACTCGCACAGGAAGTCGGCATAGCCGTGGCCGTCGAGGTCCCAGACAGAGGCCCCCTCGCCACGCACGATACCGAGCGGGAACGGCGGGTAGTGAAGCACGCTTCGCGTGTTAGCCCCCGGGGAGCGCGGCCTGGGCGTCCTCTTGGCGGGCCCGGCTCGCCGGGTTTGCTTCGATGTAACACCGCCGCGCCTCGGCGAGCGCCGTGTCGAGATCAAGATTGCGTGCAACTGACGGCTTCATTGGCACCTCCCTCTCACCCGGCACCACGATTTCGTGGGTGACGCCTGCTCGCGAGTAAGACCCGCGGCAGAGCTGGACCACCAGCGCGGATCCGGGCCCCACCGCGGACCCGGACAGTTGCGGCAGTGGAATGCATGAGATAGCGTATACCGCTCATGCGGGCAATGCCACCAGAGACGTTGGGATCGTCTCTTTCGTCGGCATGCATCGATTACGGGGCGGCGGAAGGTTGTCGCACCTTTACCGGCTGTTATCCTGCTGCGATCCTCGGCAGCGACGGCCAGGCAGCGCGGCGGTTGACGGCGGTCAGGGGAGGCGAGTCCGGACATGCGGCAGGCAGCGGAAGACGGGAAAACGGCGAAGGGCAAGGCCCCGCGTTTTGATCCGATCCTCATGTCGGTGCTCTCGAGCCGGCTCGAGGCGATCATCCGCGAGATGTCCAATACCGTGATGAAGGCCAGTCGCTCGGGCGCCATCACCAATGCGCGCGATTTCTCCGTCGGGCTTCTCACCTACGACCATCGCCTGGTCTGCGTGGAAGAGGCGATGCCCATTCACGTCAGCGCCCTCGAGTTGACCACGCGTCCGATCACGGAGCTGTTCGACGACGTCAAGGAGGGTGACGCGTTCTTCTGCAACAGTCCCTATTACGGCGTCACCCATCATGCGGACATGACGCTCTGTGTGCCGGTGTTCTGTGAGGGAGAGCCACTGTTTTGGACGCTGGCGCGCTCCCACCACGCCGACACAGGTGCCCACGTTCCGACCACGATGGACGCCTATCTGCGGACGGTCTATGAAGAGGGGATTCACATCCCGACGGTCCGATTCCAGGAGAACTTCGAGGACAAGAAGGACCTGATTCGCTGGTGCCGCGAGAACATTCGCGTCAGTCACGTCTGGTACGGCGACTATCGAGCCCAAGTTGGCGCCTGCCGGACGGGTGAGCGGCGTCTGAAGGAGCTGGTCGAACGCTATGGCAAAGACCTGATCAAGGAGTTCGTCGAGGAGTGGATGGCCTACGGCGAACGCCGGGCGATCACGGCGATCCGGGAGCTGCCCGCCGGAACCTACAGCCATACCACCTATCACGATCCGATCCCTGGCGTCGCCGAGGAGGGGATTTCCATTACTGCGAAGGTCACGGTCGATCCCGAGGAAGGCATGGTCACGGTCGACTTGCGGGACAACCCCGACTGTGTGCCCGGCGGCGTCAACCTGTCGGAGGCCTGTGCGACCGGATCATGCCGGATCGGCGTTTTCTATAACCTGGATCCGACGATTCCCCATAACCAGGGCAGCGCTGGCCGTGTCAGGGTGCTGCTCCGCGATGGCTGCGTGGTCGGCCGGCCCACCTACCCCGTCGGCACGTCCAATGCCACCATGGGTGTGAACGACCGGCTGATCAATGCCGTCCAGTGCAGTTTCGCGCAAATGGGCCAGCCTTACGGCCTTGCCGAGGGCGGTACGGAGTTCGGCTGCAACATGGCCGTCGTCTCCGGCATCGACGGTCGCGGCGGAAGATCCGACCCGTACATCAACATGGTCTTTTTTGGCCTTTCCACCGGCCCAGGTGTTCATGGCCATGACGGCTGGATCACCTATGAAGCGCCCAACGGAGGTGGCGTTCTCGCGCTCGATTCTATCGAACATGACGAGGTCCTGTATCCGCTGCTGATCGAGGCGCGGCAGATCGCCAAAGATACCTCGGGCGCCGGGCAGTGGAACGGTGCGCCGGCGGCACAGGGCGCCTATCGCTCGCTTTCCGGCGACATGACGGTTGCCTATTGCAGTGACGGCGACATCAACGTGGCTAAGGGCGTCCTCGGCGGTCTCGACGGAACCTCCGCGAAAAATGCGAGGCGCCACGCCAACGGCGAGGAGGAGCCGTTACCCGGCTTCCGCATCGAAGTCTGCAAGCCCCAGGAGCGGATGCTGTTCCGGTCGGTTGCGGGAGGAGGTTACGGCGATCCAACCAAGCGCGATCCGCAACGCGTCGCGCGGGACGCCAATCGTCAGTGGCTTAGCGTGGAGCGTGCCGCGGAGGTCTACAAGGTGGCGCTCAAGCTCGCCGACAACGGCATCGATTACCTGGTGGACGAAGCAAGGACCGCGACCCTTCGCTCGGCCTAGAGGGAGCGCTGTCAGGGAGGGACGGCAGATCCCCAAAGCGTTGCCTGCTCCGCAAGAGCGATATCTCCCAATTGCCAGTGGCCCTGCGGGCTCGCACCTACGACGGCCGCTCCACGGGTTGCCTGGCGGTATCGCCTGCGTCGCGGCGCCTCTCAATGGAAGGATAGAATATCGCAGTTCAAGGCTTCTGGTGGAGCTTCTGAAAGCGTGGGATCGCCTCGTCTATGATAAAATCCCCCGTCTCCAGGATGTCGTTCTGGATGGCCACACGCGCCGCCTTGTCACCCCCCGTTTGAAGGCTTCGACTGCTTCGGCATGGTGTTGGAGACCGAAGGTCAGCGCCTCGTCGGCGAAGGCGAAATTGAGGAACGGGCCGAATTGCAGCCAGAAGCTTTCGATCACCGGGAGCAGCGCCGGTGATTTGGCGGCTCGATAGATGATGAAGCGGAACTGAATGCTCTTAGCGAGAAAGTCACGGACGTTGCCGCGCTTCGCCGCGTCAACAGCCTGTTTGTGGACTTTCTCCAGCTGCGCAACGTCTTTTGCCGAGATCGATTGAGAACGGCGGCGCAATAATCCCCCATTGAAGCGGCCGGTTGATCCGGCTGCGGCGGACCAAAATGGGACCGCGTATAGCCTTCTGTCGGGGTTGCTCTGACTGGAAGGCGGGGGGATGTATCGGGTGGAGTTGTACGCGCGGGTCCGGCGGGCGTGTCGTGCCGTGTCGAGGGGATGAGCACCCGCGAGGCCTCGCGGGTGTTCGGGTTGGACCGCAAGACTGTGCGCAAGATGCTGTCGTTCTCGGTGCCGCCGGGATATCGGCGGAGCACGCTGCGGAGGCGTCCGAAGCTGGACGCATTCACGGGGATTATCGATCGGATCCTGGAGGACGATCGGACCAGCCACCACAAGCAACGGCACACGGCGAAGCGGATCTTCGACCATCTCCGGGACGAGTACGGGTTCACCGGCGGTTACACCATCGTGAAGGACTATGTCCGTGAACGGCGGCTTCGGTCGCGCGAGATGTTCGTGCCCCTGCATCACCCCGCGGGCCACGCCCAGGCGGACTTCGGCGAGGCGATGGCGGTGAACGGCGGTGTGGCGCGCAAGGTCCACTTCCTTGCCTTCGGCCTTCCCCACAGTGATGGTTGCTTCGTGAAGGTCTATCCGGCGGAGACGACCGAGGCGTTCTGCGATGGCCACAACGCGGCGGTTGCGTTCTTCGGCGGCGTCCCCCGCTCCATCCTGTACGACAACACCAAACTGGCGGTTGCCCGCATCCTGGGCGATGGAAAGCGGCAGCGAACGCGCGTCTTCACGGAGCTGCAATCTCACTATCTGTTCGAGGACAGGTTCGGCCGGCCGGGCGAGGGCAACGACAAGGGCAAGGTCGAGGTGTTCAGCCAACGCTACGAGCGCGGCGCGACCCTGGTCACCACCAATCTGCCCTTCGACGAATGGACCGAGGTGTTCGGTTCCGAGCGGCTCACCGGTGCACTCCTCGACCGCCTCACCCACCACGTCCACATCCTCGAGATGAACGGCGACAGCTATCGGCTCAACCAGAGCCGCAGGCGTCAAACCCCGACCGCCAACTGAACCGACCACCCAGCCGACGCTTGACCCCGTGGGCCCACAGGCCCCACCCGCGCGCGGCCGCCGCGTCAGCCTGTTGAGGGCACGCCGCGTCGCGCGCGGGGCCCTCCCGTGGACTACGGGGACAAGCCCGCAGCCGCCAAGCGGTCCCTCTTTACACCCCCGCAGTGGTCCCTTTTTGCTCCGCCGTTGACAATCGATCCTGCCGCAAGCTCGGTGGCGAAACCTTCGATGAGGATGCGGGCCCGTTGCAAATCGTGAAACCGTGTCCGCGTCATGATGGGCACGACGATGGATCCGTTGGGATGAATCTCGAATGCCTGCTCGGTCACCAGCCGACGCAGCGCCTCGCGAACGGGGATCGGGCTGGTCCCCAGTTCCGATGCCAATCCCCGGATCGATGACGGCTGACCGGGTATGAATTTCCCGGCTACAAGAGCTTTGCGCAACTTTACGTAGACTCGGTCCTGGAGCGTGCTTCTGCTCGCACGGCCGACGGCGGGGACGGAAGACGCCGTCTTGCGCGCGCTCGACATCGAATTGCCCACGCTGTCAAACCGCAAGAGGCCGCCTTTTGCCGGCCCGCATTCGTCGAGGGCCGGAGGCGCCTGTTCGAGTAGATATGATGGCAAGTACCGCGTTCACCACTTGCAGCTTGGTCACCATTTCGTCATTGCGCCTTTCTTTCTCATGTCGTGCGGTCCGCGGATCATACAAAGATTTTCAGCGGACCACACGCGCTACACACGGACAGTATAGCATATAGCGCCAATAGCGGATTCAGGATAAATCATATTTCAATCGAGCACGCCGTGCAGGCCGTACCACTCCCGTATGCTTGGCAGGAAATGCCCGACCGAACGGGCAATGCCGCAGTGGACCGTAGGGCGGTGCGCCCAAAATCCAAAGGGAGGACCGTCATGGCTGCGACTCGCAAGGTCATCATCACCTGTGCCGTGACCGGATCGGTGCACACACCCACCATGTCGCCTTATCTTCCGATCACCCCAAACGAGGTGGCTGACGCGGCCGTGGGCGCGGCCGAGGAAGGAGCGGCGATCATTCACCTTCATGCCCGCGATCCCAATGACGGACGGCCGACGCCCGACCCACGGGTATTCATGGAGTTTTTGCCGCGGATCAAACAGCGCACGGATGCCGTACTCAACATCACCACGGGCGGCGGACTGGGCATGACATTGGATGAACGCCTGGCTGCGGCGCTGGTGGCGAAGCCCGAGATGGCCACGCTCAATATGGGGTCGATGAATTTTGGACTCTTTCACTTGAGCGACAAGTTTCCAGAGTGGAAATACGACTGGGAGAAAGATTACCTGGAGATGACGCGTGATTTCATTTTGCGCAATACGTTCAAGGACATCGAGCGGGTCATTCGGGATCTCGGCGACGGATACCGCCACACGGACTACGTGGGACGCGGTTCGAGTTCGAGTGTTATGACGTGGGCCATCTTTACACCCTGGCCAACTTCGTCGATCGCGGACTGATCAAGCCACCCCTGTTCGTGCAGACGATCTTTGGCATCCTCGGCGGCATTGGCGCGGAACCGGCCAACCTCCTTCACATGAAGGAAACAGCGGACAAGCTGTTCGGCGACTACTACTACTGGTCGGTCCTGGCCGCTGGGCGACACCAGCTCGGTTTCGTGACCATGTCCGCGATCATGGGCGGCAATGTGCGCGTCGGCCTCGAATACAGCCTTTACATCGCCAAGGGGAAGCTCGCTGAAAGCAACGCCGCGCAGGTCAGGAAGATCCGCACCATCCTGGAGGCCTTGTCCCTGGAGCTTGCAAAGCCCGACGAGGCTCGGGAAATGCTGGCACTCAAGGGCGCCGATCAGGTTGCCTTTTAGGTGCTGCCCGCCGGAGTGGCCGCGTTCGCACCCGCCGGGGAATGGGCCTCGGCTCGTAGCCAGGCACGGCAGCTTGCTTGCCATCCTTGGCTGTTGTAGGTATGCTTTCACCGGTATTTGATATAACATTGTTTCAAGGGTGAGACGCGTTCAAGAGCACGTCGTTGAGCCTTGAGGCGATGGTTATTGTTCCCGAATGGAGGTTGCCGAGGATCTAGCGCGTTCTGCCGAGATAGCACTATCGACTGGAGGATGACGGCCAACACCAAGAAGACCCCGACGTCGAACGAGAACAACCACCGACGTCAGTGGGATGACCGGGGAGGGGCGGATAGCAGGCATGTCGGAATCGCGGGCTGGCGATATGCGATATGGCACCGACACGTTGCTGATGTCGGTGCTCTCCAGCCGTTTCGAAGCCATCATCCGCGACATGACCAACACGGTCATGAAGGCGAGCCGCTCTGCGGTGATCAAGAACGCGCGCGATATGTCGTGCGGGTTGCTTACCTTCGACCATCGTCTCGTCTGCGTCGAAGAGGCGATGCCAATCCACGTGAGCGCGTTGGAACTCACGACCAAACCGATTACCGAATTCTTCGATGATATCGAAGAAGGCGACGCCTTCCTGAACAACTCGCCCTACACGGGAGGAACGCACCACGCAGACCTGACCGTGTGCACGCCGGTGTTTTGTGACGGGGAGCCACTGTTCTGGACCTTGGCTCGCTCGCATCACGCCGACATCGGAGCGCCCAGCCCGACCACCTACCTGCCCTATGGCGCCACGATCTACGAGGAGGGGATGCATTTCCCTTGCGTTCGGGTGCAACGCGGGTGGAAAGACCTCAAAGACATAATCCGCATGGGTCTCTACAAGATTCGGGTGAACAAGATCTGGTATGGCGATTATCAGGCCCAGATCGGGGCCTGCCGGAACGGTGAGAAGCGCCTCAAGGAGCTCGTCGAGCGCTACGGCAAGGAGACGATCAAGAATTTTATCGAGGATTGGATCGAATATGGCGAGCGGCGCGCGATCGCGGCGATCCGGGAGCTGCCCTCCGGCACTTGGACCTGCGAGTCACGCCACGATCCGGTGCCGGGAGTCGCTGAAGACGGGGTTCCGGTCAAGGCGAAGGTGACAGTCGACGGCGAAGCTGGACTGGTGACCGTCGACTTGCGCGACAACCCCGACTGCGTCCCGGGCGGAATCAACCTGTCGGAGGCCTGCGCCACGGGATCCTGCCGAATCGGCGTCTTTTACAACCTCGATCCCACGATCCCACACAACGAAGGCAGCGCACGCCGGGTCAAGGTGTTGCTGCGCGACAATTGCGTCGTCGGGCGTCCGAAGTACCCGGTGGGAACTTCGGTGGCCACGACGAACGTCAACGACCGCCTGATCAATGCGATCACGGGCTGCTTTGCGCAGTTGGGCGAGCCTTACGGCCTCGCCGAGGGCGGCTATTCGCAGGCGGCAGGCATGGCCGTGATTTCCGGCGAGGACGACCGCCGGGGTCCGCTTGAACCCTATGTCAATCAGATCTGTGCCGCTCTGTCCGGAGGCCCCGGCGTTCCCGGATACGACGGCTGGCTCACCTACGAGGCACCGAACGGTGGCGGCGTACTCGTCCTCGACTCGATCGAAATCGACGAGAGCATGTATCCCATCCTATTCGAGTCCCGACACATCGCCGAAGATAGCGGCGGTCACGGCCAGTGGGACGGTGCGCCGGCGACCAAGGGCGCGTTCCGATCGCTCGCCGGCGAGATGACCGTCATCTACTGCAGCGACGGCGGCCTCAATCCCCCGAAGGGAGTGCTGGGAGGCCGGAACGGTGGCGCATCCGCCAACTGGAAGCGCAAGGCCAATGGACAGCTCGATGCACTTCCCGGTTTCCATGAGGATGTGTGCGGTCCGGGCGAGGCCATCGAGTTCGTGACCTGTGGCGGCGGCGGCTTCGGCGAGCCCCGAAAGCGCGACGCCATGCAGGTCGCCGCGGCGGTCAATCGCCGCTGGGTAAGCCCCGAACGGGCCGAGCAAGTGTACGGTGTCAAGCTTCGGCTGGCCGGCAACGGCATCGATTACCTCGTCGACGAGGAAGGAACCAATGCGGTACGCGCAGCGCCGTGACCGTCATAGGAGGAGGGACCGAATGCCAGCCAGGTGTCACTTGTCGGATGGGCGATCACACGGGGGTTGAGATGCAGCTTGATGAAACAGACAGGAAAATGGCGTCAGAAGACGTAAGGGCAGCTTCGCGGATCGACCCCTTTCTGATGTCGGTCCTGGCGAGCCGTTTCGAAGCGATCATCCGCGAAATGGCGAACACGGTCGTCAAGGCGAGCCGGTCCGCGGCGGTCACGAACGGACGCGATATGTCGTGCGGTCTGCTGACCTACGATCATCGGCTGATCTGCGTCGAAGAGGCGATGCCCGTCCATGTTATGGCGCTCGACCTCACAACCAGGCCGATCACCGAATATTTCGACGACATCAAGCCGGGCGACGCCTTTTTCAACAACTGCTCTTACACCGGTGGCACGCATCACGGCGACATGACGCTTTGCATGCCCGTCTTTTGCGACGGCGAGCCCCTGTTCTGGACGCTCACACGGACGCACCACGCCGATTCGGGCATGCCGATCGCGACCACCATGGATCCATACGCGGCAACCATCTATCAGGAGGGAATGCAGTTCCCCTGTGTGCGGATCATAGAGGACTACAAGGAGAAAGCGGACCTTATCCGCATGTGCCGGCTGAAAATCCGCGTCAGCCACGTCTGGTACGGCGACTTTCGTGCCCAGGTGGGTGGATGCATTACCGGCGAGCGGCGATTGAAGGAGCTGGTCGAGCGTTACGGCAAGGACACGATCAAGGCGTTCATCGAAGAATGGATGGACTACGGCAGGCGGCGCGTCATCTCTTCCATAAAACAGCTACCGAAGGGCATATGGGAGCATGAAACGCGCCACGATCCGATTGTCGGGGTTGCCGACGAGGGCATTCCCGTCAAGGCGAAGGTCAGCGTCGATCCGGACGCGGGCACGATCACCGTGGATCTGCGCGACAACATCGATTGTGTGCCGGGCGGCATGAACCTCTCGGAAGCCACCGCGACCGGGGCCTGCCGCATCGGCGTGTTCTACAATTTGGACTCAACGATCCCGCACAACGAGGGCAGCGCCGCACAGATCAAGGTCTTACTGCGCGATAACTGCGTTGTCGGGCGGCCTAGGTATCCCGTCGGCACCTCGGTTGCGACGACCAACGTCAACGACCGGCTGATAAATGCCGTCTCCGGCTGTTTCGCCAAGATGGGGAAGCCGCATGGAATGGCGGAGGGCGGCACGGAACTGTGCGCCGGCGAGGCCATGGTCTCAGGACGCGATTCGCGCAAGGGAACCGAGCACGAATACGTCAATTTGCTGTGCCTGGCCTTTGCCGGCGGTCCCGGCCTGCATGGCCACGATGGCTGGCTTACCTGGGAAGCACCGAATGGCGGCGGCGTGATGGCCATCGATTCGATCGAGATCGACGAAAGCTTGTACCCGATCCTGGTCGAGGCTCGCCACGTCGCCCGGGACACACTGGGCTGCGGCGAATGGGATGGAGCGCCGGGCATCGCGCTTGTCTATCGCCCGCTCGATGATCCCGTCTCGCTCATCTTCGTCAGCGACGGCGACTACTTTCCGGCGAAGGGCTTGCGTGGCGGCCGCGCCGCCGCGCCTGCCACGACGTGGAAACGATACGCGAACAAGGAGAGGGAAAAGCTTCCCTCGAGTTACGACGGGGTCTTGAATTCGGGCGAGGCCATAGAGCTCACGACATGCGGTGGTGGAGGTTACGGGGACCCGAGCCTGCGTGACCCGCACCGTGTTGCCTCAGCCGTGAATCGGCAATGGATCTCAAAGGAGAAGGCGGATGCGATTTATTCCGTGAAGCTCAAGCTTGCCGAAAATGGGATCGACTACTTCGTCGACGCGCAAGCGACCGAGCAGCTGCGAAGTGGGGGGGCCGGGTAGAACCATGACGTACAACATGTGCATCGACATTGGGGGCACCTTCACTGACTGCGTCGTCGCTGACGGCCAGGAAGGCTTGAACATCTTCAAGTGTCCGTCCACGCCGGGAGAATTCGAGCGCGGATTCATGAATGTCCTCGAGCTCGCCGCCGAGCACTACGGCATGAGCCTCCGGAATTTTCTCGCCGAAAGCGATCGGATCGTTCACGGCACCACGGTCTCAACCAATGCCCTGGTCGAGGGCAAGGTGGCCTCCGTCGGATTGATCTGCAACGAGGGCCACCCCGACATCCTCACCTACCGAGAGGCGCCGCGGAAGCGGGCCTGGGAATGGAAGCTGGATTACCCGGATCCCCTGGTTCCACGCAATCGAACCCTCGAGGTGCGTGGCCGCATCGATTCCCAGGGCAACGAGGTCGACGCCCTCAGCGAAGAGGATGTGCGTAATGCCGTCGCCTTCTTCCGCAAGGCCGATGTCGAGGCCATTGCCGTCTCGCTTCTATGGTCGATTGCCAACCCCGGTCACGAGCGGCGCGTCGGTGAAATCATCCACGAGGAATGGCCGGAGATACCCGTGGCGCTCGGCCATGAGGTCAACCCTATCCCGCGCGAGTATCGGCGGACGATTTCGACGGCGATCAATGTGTCGCTGATTCCGATCTTCAGCTCCTACGTCAATAAACTCGATCAGGCGCTGCGGGAGGCGGGCCACCGAAGTGAACTCCTGGTGGCCAACTGCGTCGGTGGGATGATGCCTTCCAGCGAGATTGTCGCAAAGCCCATTTACAGTGTGATGTCCGGGCCGACGTTGGCGCCGATCGCGGCCCAGAACCTCACGGACGAGGCCGACGTTATCGTGGTCGACATGGGCGGCACGACTTTCGACGTTTCCGCGATCCGGGAACGTGAGCTCGTAGTGACGCCGGAAGCCATGATTTTGCCCTTCGAGATGTTGGGGCTGCCGAAAGTCGACGTGCGTTCGATCGGGGCCGGCGGCGGCAGCATAGCTTGGGTCGACGTTGGCGGCCTTTTGCACGTAGGACCACAGAGCGCGGGCGCCAAGCCGGGCCCGGCCTGCTATGACGCAGGCGGCACGGAGCCCACGGTGACCGATGCCGACGTGGTGCTCGGGATTATCGATCCCGGCTACTTCCTCGGCGGGCGTATGAAACTGGACCGCAAGGCGGCGGAAGCGGCGATCGGAAAGATCGCGGACCACTTGGGGCTCTCTCTCATGGAGGCGGCCTATGCCATCCACACGACGTGCAATCACAACATGATCACGGCGATCGAGGACGTCACGATCAAGGAGGGCATCAACCCGCGCGACAGCTACCTTATGGGCGGCGGTGGTGCAACAGCCTGTCATATCGCCGAGATGGCAAACGTGCTGGGCATCAATCGGTTCATGATCCCCAAGTTCGCCGCTGCCTTGAGTGCTTATGGCGGCCTCATCTCCGATCTCCGTTGGGAGGCGGTCGCCAGCTTGCACACCGACAACCGGCGCTTTTCCTTTGAGCAGGTAAACGCGCTGCTCAAGGACCTGCGCGAGCAATGCAAGGCGTTCCTGCTGCGCGCCGGTGTGCCGGAGGCCAATCGCAGCTATAGGTACAATTTCCAGGGACGCTACGAATACCAGTCGTGGGAAATAGACGTTCCCTTCGAACCGGTCGACGGCAGGCTGGGGGAGAGCGATATCGCAGGTCTCTCCGACGCCTTCCACCAAATGCACGAGCGCATTTACAGCATCAAGGATCCCGACGACACGGTGGAGTTCGTTACCTGGAAGGTGGCGGCCGTTGGTGTCAATTCAGCGGCAGCCCAATACCGCGGCACGGCTGCGGGTTCGTCGGGAGTCCCCAAAATCAAGTCACACAGGCCGGTGTACGTTCACCAACTCGGCGGTGCGGCCGATGTTCCGATTTACGACGGCAACACGGTCGGGGCCGACGCTCGCATCGAGGGACCCGCAATCGTCGAGGAGGACACGACAACCCTTTTCTTGCTGCCGAACATGGTCGCTCGGACCGACGCGCAAGGAAACTATCTCGTGGAGAGTTAATCCCGGATTCCCCAGATGTAAGCGTTCTATCACGCGGTGATTTGCAGTGATCTATCACCGGTTGAGGATGCGTTTCCAGTCCTTGCGCAGGGGTCTCAGCCAGATGTCTTTTTTCGGTTTGTCGCGTTTGCTGTGGGTGTCGTAGCGCCCGCGGCCCTGTGTGGTTCCGACATGGATCCATCCTGACGCCTTGTAGACGGCGCCGGTGAAGCGCGGCGTCTGAACGAACGTTTCTATGAGCACCGGCGTGATGTTGTAGCGCCGGGTCCAGTCACCGGGCAGGCGTCGTCGCATGATGGCGAGGATGTGGGACCCGAGATTGTCGACTCGAATCCAGGGCAGGATGAGGAAGCGCGGGTTGTCGATGACGAGTGGCAGGTTCTTCTGACGCACCTCGGGTGTCCATCCGATGAGGGTGTCGCGCGGAGCGAGTTTCCATGCGGCGGTGGAGAAGCCGAGCATGGCGACGGGCCATCCGTTGCGGTCGTGGACGGCGTAGCGCATCTGGGCGCCGACCAGGGTTGTGTATCCCAGATAGTGGTAGCGGGCGACGAACTCGTTCCATAGCTTTCCTTCCCGGGTGCCGCTGACGACGATGGAGACGTCGAGAGGCCGTGCCTCGTCGAGGGTGGTTGGAGGCGCGAACAGCGGTGGTTCGGTGTCCTGTCCGAAGACGATGGGCTTGCGTCGGCTCGGTCGTTGTCTGGGCGGCGGCAGGGTGATGAGGCCATCCCTGTGCATGGCCAGCATGGTGACCTTGGCCATCATGTCCTTGAGACCACCATCGGGCTTGAGCCAGCCGGTACGCTGGCAGAAGGCGCGGGCGATGGCCGCACGGGTCGGCTCAGTGGTGATCAGGGCGCGTATCAGCGCCATCTCGTCGGTGGTGAAGTCGCGCCCGTAATAGCGGCAGGCGCGGTCACCCCGGTTCCATGAGATCCCGCCGGCGCTCCGGGCTCATCGACCATGGCAGCCACGGCTCAAGGTCGTCCGGCGCCTTGCCGCCGTTCTTCGCACAGGCTTCAAGCCACTCATGAAGCCAGCGCCGGACATCGATACCGTTCATGGCAAGGGTGCCGATGAGAGAGTACATGATGGCCGTGAGGGCGGCACCACCCTCGCTGTCGGACCCGAAGCTCAGCCGACGCCCGATCACCGGATCGCGGAAGCGGCGCTCGGCTTCCGAGTTGTCCATCGGAGCCCGGGGATGGTCGACGAAGACGCTCAGTCCCTCGCGGTGGCGGATCAGGGAACGCAGCACCTTCGCTTCGCGCGCGCCTTCCGGCAAGGCGTCGCGTTCCGTCTGCGCCTGCCTGAACAGCGCCTCGACAGCCGCCGCAAGGGCGTCCTGCAGTGCGTCGAACATCGATGTCTGGCGTTCCAGTGCGGGGTCGTAATGCATCAACCGCACCGTGTTCACCTGGAAGATCACCGCGATCCTGGCAAGCCATGTATTGCACCAGTCTTGCAGTCCCTCCTGGCCAGCCGCGGCCTCGATGACATCTCTCCTGGCGTGGGTCCAGCAGAGGCACAAAATCACCTTGCCGGCGAGTTCGCGCGCCAGCTTTCTGTAGGCGCTGTAGCGGTCGCAGACAAGGAAGACGGTGACCCTGGTGGAGCCGAACAGCCTCTTTGCCACCTCGGCGCTGCGTGACGGGTCGATGTGGAAGAAGACAGAGTCGGCGCTCACTGACCGAGTTCCACATCCAGGCCCGTTGCGAGCGCCCGGAGGCCTTGAGGGACTGGATGCGCCAACTGGTTTCGTCGCCGTGACGCACCGTCATGTCGTTGTGATGGTCGAGGATGGCTGAAGCCAGGGGTGCGAACATCGGTGCAAGGCTCTTCATGGCGCCGGCCATCGTCCCCGGCGCCATCGGCAGTCCCTGCTCCGCCATCCATCGTGAGACCCGGCGCAGGGGCCTGAAACAGGCGTAGCGCTCGTACAGCACACGCTCCCAGGCACTGATGCCGTAGGGTGTCCGGGGGAACAGCCGCAAAGCAGGCGGCGCCGTCACCTCCTGAGGCGACGACGGACACTGACAGCCCCGCCGCCAGCGCCCACGAACGATCTTTCGGGTGTGGGCCTTGACCTCGATCTCATGGACAGACGAGACATGCTCGCCGTTGGCGACATATGGCTCGCCGCAACACGGGCACATCCGCTCCGATGCCGGCGGGTCATGCCGCTCCTCGTTCTCCGGGAGTGAGGGGCGCGGGGTGCGGCCGTGGCCCGACGCTCCGCGTTGCTGGCCGCGCTTCTTCCCGGTCCCCTCCTTCTTCTGCTTCTCGCTTTTGCTGCCGAAGGCCGCCTTCGACAGCGTGCCCGCGCAGCCTGGCAAGGTCGGCCTCCTGTTCTGCGCAACGGGCCCGCAACTCCTTGATCGTCTCACCCTGCCGGACGGTCGCGCGCTTCAGGGAGGCCACCTCCCTGTGCCATGCCGTCGCCTCCTTCAGGTCCTTCTTCAGCCGAAAGACGTCCTGGCGCAGCGACATCATCGTCGAGCGCCGCGACGTCTCAACACCAGCCTCCTCGAGAAGCGCTTCCAGGCGCGCCACTTGCGACTTGAAGAACAGGCTCTGCTGCGCGTCCCGGCGGACCTCCTTCACCTCCCCATGAGCGGCTTCAAGCTGAGCCCGGGTGCGGGCGAGATTCCACTTCAGCATCCCTGCACGGGAGCGGGCGGAGGTCTCCGCCCAGGTCAACTCCCTGACACGTGCTTGCGCCGCATCCGCACGGACCCGCTCCCGCTCGTACAGAGACCGCCAGTCAGGCGCCTCGCAGGACACAACCGGGGGCGGCAGACCCAATCTGTCGTCCCTTCCAGTCAGCGGCCGTGCCGCCCCATGTGTCTCGTCGCAAGCCACCATGCCCACGACCATAAACGAGGTGAAATTCAGTTACCAGCTATTTGTTGGCACTTCATAGGCGGGCCCGAACTCGACTGGAATCACCCATCACCGCGTGGCCGAACGCTTATTGCGCCAGGGCAAGCCCTGGAGAGGAGGATGACATGAACTGAAACCTCTCGTTGTGATCCAGCGGGTTCGACTCCCGCCCGGCAAAGGCGCAGCCCGCCAGCCGGAAGCGAGTCTTGCATGGCGTGCGGCAAGCGCCCGTCGTGAAGCGTAGACAGCAGGTGATGAAGCGGTGGGGTAAGCCTCGAAATCGTAAAGCGACGACGCCTTCATTGTTAAGCGTGTGGGGGCAGCATCGGAAGCGCCGCGAGTGGCGAGGCGCAACGGGTCGTCCGGGGTCGTGGACCGGCGCAAAGCCACGGGATGGATGACCAGGGAACCTGGGAGATCCTGTCCTTGCCCACGGGCAAGACCGCTGGAAGAGGGAATGCCAGCGTGACCAATCAAGACCTGGCCTGCCGACGGGCCTGCACGGCGGCGGGAGCGCCTATGGCGAACACGAACCCCGGCAGGCGCTCGTGGAGCCGGCTGGCGAAACCAATAAGCCGAAGGCCATGCGGGGGCAGGGAGTCGTAGCGCCTTGATAGTACTGTGGAAGGCGGGGAACCGTGGCCATCGGGACCCGCTGGAGGGAAGCGGGGCGTCATCTGTACAGAACCACTGATGGGAAACGCTGGAGGAAACCCTGAGTTCCATGAACACGTACACGAAACAGCAGTGGATAGCCGAACAGGCGAGGGAGCATCCGGATCGGGTGTTCACGTCCCTGCACCATCTGATCGACGGCGCGTGGATGCACGAAGCGTACCACCGGACGCGCAAGGATGGGGCGACAGGCATCGACGGCGTGACGGCGGCCGACTACGAGAAGGACCTTGAGGCCAATCTCAACGACCTCCTGGACCGGATGAAGTCGGGCCGCTACGTCGCGCCGCCGGTGCGACGCCACTACATCCCCAAGGCGGACGGCACGAAACGCCCACTGGGCATCCCGACGTTCGAAGACAAGGTGGCGCAGCGGGCGATCCTGATGCTGCTGGAGGCGATCTACGAGACGGACTTTCTACCGTGCTCGTACGGCTTCCGGCCCGGGCGCTCGGCTCACGATGCCCTCAAGGCCCTTCGGGCGGGCATCATCGAGCAGCGCCAACGGTGGGTGATCGATGCGGATGTGAAGTCGTACTTCGACTCGATCTCGCACACCCACCTGCGGTCCTTCCTCGACCTGCGGATCAAGGACGGCGTCGTAAGGCGCATGATCGACAAGTGGCTGAAAGCGGGGGTGCTCGAAGAGGGCACCGTGCACAGGCCGGTCGCTGGCACACCCCAGGGTGGGGTGATCTCGCCGATTCTCTCCAACATCTTCCTGCACCATGTGCTGGACAAGTGGTTCGAGGACGAGGCGAGGCCGCGCTTGCGCGGCAACTGCCAGCTGGTGAGATTCGCTGATGACTTTGTTGTTGCCTTCGAAGACCGCCACAGCGGCAAGCGTCTGCTTGACGTGCTGGGCAAACGTCTCGGTCGATACGGGCTCACGCTCCATGAGACCAAGACGCGCTATGTGGACTTCCGCCGGAGGCGCCCCTACGGGCGTCACCGGATGGCATCGGCCACGACGTTCGACTTCCTCGGCTTCACCCACGTCTGGGGGCGGTCGCTGCGAGGCAAGGACGTCGTTCGCCAGATTACGGCGAAAGGCCGCTTCGCCCGCGCGCTGAAATCGGTACACGACTGGTGCAAGAGCCACCGGCATCTGCCGATCAAGGCGCAGCATGACTACCTTGTTCGGGTGGTCCGGGGCCACAACGCCTACTATGGTCTGACGGGCAACGGCAAACGTCTGGAGTGGTTCCGCTACCAGGTCGCTCGCACCTGGCGGAAGTGGCTCTTACGCCGCAGCCGCCGCCGGTGCCTGAACTGGGACCGGATGAACACAATCCTCAAGCGCTACCCCCTGCCGTCGGTCCAGTTCGTGCGCTCATCGACACCCGTCGTGAGCGAACCTGTCAGGTGAGGAACCGAGTGCGTCAATCGCGCACGCTCGGCTCTGTGGGGGGCGGGGCGCAGCAATGCCCCCGCCTACCCGGCCCCCGATGGGTGAAGCAAAATTGGAGCCTCTTCGGGTCGATTTCGACCGGCGCCTGAAGCTGGAATTCCACGGCAGCGACATCTCATCCTATGGTGGTCTTGTTCCCTACCGCGAGCTCGACGATGCTCTCGGGCTGACCGAGCTGGGCGGAGAGGTTCTGTCGGAGACGCGGCGTGGCACGAACACCCGACATCTCCTGGTGGAACTTCTTCGGCAATCAGTGTTCGGCCGTCTTGCTGGCTATGAGGACGTGAACGATGCCCAGCGCCTGTCGCACGATCCCGTCATGCGCGCCATCGTGGACCGTAAGGGCCTCGATCGGATGGCCGCCTCGACCAGCCAGATGGGAAGGTTCGAGACGGAATGGCTGGCGACAGATGATAACCTGCGGTGTTGACCGCCCTGCCCGGCGTTTGGATCGACCGGGTGCACGACCGCCGACCGCTGAAGATGATCATCCTCGACATGGACAGCAGCGTCAGCCCGACCCATGGCGGACAGGAAGGAACCGCCTACAACGACCATTTCGGCTGCTCCTGTTACCATCTGCTGTTCTGCTTCAACCAGTTCGGCGATCTTGAACGGTGCGCCCTGCGTCCCGGCAACGTGCATAGCGCCCATGGCTGACGCGAGGTGCTGGAGCCGGTCGTTGAAAGATACCGAAAACGGAAGCTGCGGCGCTACTTTCGTGCCGATGCCGCCTTCGCCTCGCCGACGGTGTACGAGTTCCTGGAGGCTGAGGGCTTCCTGTATGCGATCCGCCTTCCTGCCAATCGAGTGCTGCGGGAAAACATCGCGCACCTGCTCACGCGACCGGTTGGCCGTTCGCCTAATCATGTACGACGCTACTACGCCAGCTTCGGCTACCAGGCCAAGAGCTGGGACAAGGCCCGCCGAGTCGTGGCCAAGGTGGAGTGGCATCCCGGCGAGCTGTTTCCCCGTATCGGATTCATCGTCACCAATCTCAGCCGGCCTGCCGAGCGGGTGGTGGTCTTCTACAATCGGCGCGGCACGGCGGAGCAGCGCACGGCGGAGCAGCGCACGGCGGAGCAGCACATCAAGGAGGGCAAGAACGCCATCAACTGGACACGGCTTTCCTGCCACGGCTTCCGCAATAACGAGGTGCGTCTTCAGCTGCACGCGCTCGCCTACAACCTGGGCAACTTCCTGCGCACGCTCGCCTTGCCCGAGGCGGTGGAACATTGGTCGCTGACGGCGCTTCGAGAGAAGCTGATCAAGATTGGAGCGAAGGTCGTGCGCCACGGCCGCTGTATCACTTTCCAGATGGCGGAGGTCGCCATCCCCAGAACCCTGTTCGTCGAGATTCTGCGCCTCATTTCTGGGCTGCGGCCAGCACCTTTACCGCCATGACAGCGGCCGATCCAGTAGCATCCAGATTGCTCGATAGGACAGGTGTGTGCGGCGCACGCCGGGGTACGCTCTCACAGGCGAAAAGGTCACTGGCCGGGCTTTTGATCGCCAAATCGGCTCGACGAAGAGGGGAGATCGCTATGAAAACTGCCGGATCAGGACCGGATTCGCCTTCGACCGCCATATTTGCTAGGCTACCGGTGACCGCAAGTTGTCATCCGGGGAATCACGGGTAATGGCTGGCGAACGAGATGGAAACGAGAAAGGCCGGAGGCTGTCTCACAGGGACAGAGGGTTGGGGGATCAAGAGTTTCCCGGCTCGTTAGCGGTCGATTGGCGAACCGCCACCAAATCCTAAGGAGGTAAACATGAAACGATCAGTAAAGACGGCTCTTGTGAGTGCAGCGGCAGTGTTGGGGCTGCTCGGCAGTATCGTCGGCACGCAGCCAGCGGCCGCCGAAGAGAAGTACAAGTTCTTCTATAGCGCGAGCTACTACGGGAACGACTGGCAGGCTGAGGCGACCAATATGATCAAAGCTATGGCCGCCTACTACAGCGACAAGATCGACCTCAAGGTGAAAGTGGCCGGGGCGAACGCCCAACGCCAGATTCAACAGATCAACGCCATGATCCAGGCGGGTGCCGACGCGATTATCGTGTACCCGATCTCGCCGACGGCCTTGAACAAGGTTGCCAAGGCCGCGTGCGACAAGGGTGTCGTGGTGATCTCGTACGACTCCGAGATCACCGAACCCTGCACCTACGTGGCCAAGGTCGACGCCGTCGACCTGGGGCGGACAAGGGCGCAATGGCTCGCCGACGAGCTTGGCGGCAAGGGCAACATCGTCGTGATCACCGGCGTTGCCGGCACCTCCTTCAACGAGGACGTCATCAAGGGCCAGGACGAGGTGTTCGCCAAATATCCGGACATCAACATTCTGGCCCAGGTGGACGGCGAATGGGAGCACGCCGGGGCCAAGCTCAGGTTGAGCGAGATCCTCGCGACCCGGACGTGGGACGACATCGACGGGCTGATCGTGCAGACCGGCTGCTTGGTGGCGACGACCATGCAGGTCGACGCCGGGATCCCGCCCGAGGAGATCCGTCCCTGTGCGGGTGAGACTTCGAACGGCCACCGCATCCAGATGTTGCCTGCGGGGTCGGTCGAGGGCGCCGTCGGACTGCGCAGCTTGTCCAACGGCTCGGCCCCATGGGGGGGTGCCTACGCGGTGAAGCTGGCCCTCAGGAAGCTCGAGGGCGAGGACATTTCCCCAAGGTGGCACAAGCTGGATCCGAACCCGGTCGTCACCGGCAACGTCAAGCTTTGCGAGACGGGGTCGCAGGAGGAGCTGCTGGCCGGGTGCCACGTCGTCAACCCCGAGATCGTTCCGGAGACCTGGTACGCCGACTTCTGGAGCCCCTGGGTGCCCGAGATCGGCCTGGATGCGGCACTGGTCGGAGACCCAGAGCCCAAGTAAGGACCATAGGCCCAAGTAAGGACCATAGGGCCCAAGTAAGGATTGGGTGCCGGCTCCTGCCGGCTGCAAGGTCGGTCTTTGAGATGCCGAGTCGTGGTGCGGGGTGATAGCCGTCGGCGAATCGAGGGACCGGCGACGACCGCCGGCGAACTGTGCCGACGCAAACGAAGTAGGAGCGGCGTCGCCCATGACGGCAATGGACTTCGATCTCGTGACGAAGCGCTTCGGCGCCACCACAGCGCTCGCCGACCTGTCCCTGACCGTGCGGGCGGGGTCGGTTCACGCGCTTCTCGGCGAGAACGGTGCGGGAAAGTCGACCGTGGTCAAGCTGCTGAGCGGCCTGATCCAGCCCGACGCGGGGACGATCTCGGTCCACGAGGAGCGGGTGAGACTGTCCAGCCCGCGCGACGCCCATCGCCTGGGCATTCAGACCGCCTTCCAAGAGATGTTCCTGGTAGGAGACCTGACCGTCATCCAGAACATGCTGCTGCCCTACGAGCCGGTCACGCCGGTGGGGTGGCTTCGCGAACGCCACGCCGAGCGTCTCGTGATGGAGTTCTTCGATCGCTTCGACCTCCATGGCGTGGACCCGGACGCTGAGGTCAGGACTCTGGACCTTCCCACGAGGCAAAAGATCGTAATCGCCAAGGCGGTGTCCCGCGGGCCCCGCATTCTTCTGCTCGACGAGCCGACCTCGGCCCTGTCCGGTCCCAACGTTGATTGGCTCGACGGGATCATCGACCAGCTGCGCAGCGCGGGGACGACCATCGTATTCGTGACCCACCGCATGCGGGAGGTGCGCCGGTTCTGCGACAGCCTGTCGGTGCTCCGCAACGGCCAGCACGTCGGGACCTACGGGATCAACGAGATCTCCGATGACGAAGTGATCCGGCTGATGATCGGCCGGTCGCTGGGTACCACCTACCCGGTGAAAGAGACCTATGCCGGTCCGCGGAGCGACCTGCCGGTCCTCGCGGCGCGGGGGCTCGCAGTCGAAGACAGGCTCGAGGAGGTATCCTTCGAGCTCGGAAAAGGCGAGGTTCTCGGAATCGCCGGGCTCGAGGGCATGGGCCAGCGCGACCTCTTCCTAGCGCTCTTCGGCATGTCGAGGCTGAGGCGCGGGACCGTCGAAATCGACGGCGCGCCGGCCATGATGGCCTCGCCGGTCGATGCCATACGGGCGGGCATCAGCCTCGTGCCCGAGGATCACAAGTCCGAAGGCCTCGCCATCAGTCTCACAGGCCGGGAGAACATCTCCCTTCCGTCGCTGGCGCGCTACGCGCACCTCGGCTGGGTTGACCGCACGGCGGAGGAGGAGGCCGTCGAAAGGGTATTGGCGCGGGTTAACGTCCACCCCAGAGCCACGTACACGCCGGTTTTCACCTTCAGCGGCGGCAACCAGCAGAAGATGGTGATCGCCAAATGGCTGATGGCCGAAACCCGCGTGCTCCTCATGTTCGATCCCACGCGCGGCGTGGACGTGGGCACCAAGCATGAGATCTATCTGCTCATCCGCGAGTTCGCCCGGGCCGGCGGGTCGATCCTGTTCTACTCGACGGAGATCCCGGAAGTGGTTAACCTCTGCGATCGCGTATTGGTCCTCTATCGCGGACGCTTCGTGAAAGAGCTGCGGGGTGTGGCGATCACCGAGGACAAGATCATGCGGGCCGCCCTCGAAGGCGAGACGTCCGAGGAGCGGCCACTCGGCGCGGCGGTAGCATCGCCGTGACGTCCGCCACCGTAGCGCCATCGTGGAGATTCGCGCGGCGGCTGGGGTTTGGCCGCAACCGAGGACTGTTCGTCGCGATCGGGGTTTTCGCCTCGATCATCATCGGGTTGGACCTTTTTACGCCCGGGCCTTTCAGCTACTTCGAGTTCAGCTACATATCGTCGAGCGGAACGACGCTGGCGCTTCTCGCCATGGGCGAGGCGGTCGTCGTCCTGTCGGGCGGGTTCGACCTGTCGGCGGCGGCTGTTATCTCGCTCGTCAACTCGATACTGGCGACGAACATGGAGGACAGCGCCGGCTCTCAGGTCCTTTGGAGCGTCCTGGCTCTGCTCATCGGCGCCGCGGTCGGGGCGGTCAACGGTTTCTTCGTGGCCTTTCTGCGCCTTCAGTCGATCGTCGTGACCTTGGCCACCATGTTCATCATCCAAGGGGTGACGCTGCTGGTGCTGGCCCGGCCGGGGGGCGCAATACCAGATTCGCTGACCAGCTTTTTCACCGGCGATGCTATCCCCAACGTTCTACCTGCCCCCATGATCGTACTGGGCGTCGCGCTTCTGGCCTGGATGGTGGTAAAAAAGTCCCGCCTCGGCACCGCGATCTATGCGATCGGCAGCGATATCGAGGCCGCGCGCGCTAGCGGCGTTCCGGTCACCTGGGTCACGTTCTTCACCTATGTCCTCGCGGGGGCGTTCTACGGCGCGGCCGGTTTGTTCATCAGCGCCCAGACCGGCTCGGGCGATCCCCTGGTCGGCAAGCCGATGCTGCTTCCGATCTTCGCGGCGGTGGTCGTTGGCGGGACCATGCTGGGCGGCGGCCGCGGGGGCTGCCTCGGGCCGATGTTCGGCGCCTTCATCCTCATGTTGCTGGTGAACGTCCTGTTTGTGCTGGACGTCTCGCCGTTCTACACGACCATCGTCGAGGGCGTGATCCTCATTCTCGCGGTCCTTGGGATGACGCTGGGAAAGGGGTCCTCGCTGGCGAAGGCCCTTCACTTCGGAGGCCTGAAACTGCGTATTTGGCGGACGGCTAAGCACTCCCCGATCGGCGCCAGTGCGGATAGGCGAATAAGCCTGATTCCGGCCCGGATGAGCGCGCGCGTCAATGACGAGTTGACGGGCCCGCCCTGGCGGCAATGGGTCACCCGCCACGCGGTCGGGCTGCGCTACAGTCTGCCCGCCTACGGCCTCCTCATCGTCGTGCTGATCGGGACCTTGGCTCTTTACGGCGGCAATGTCGTCAGCGTGCAGTACCTGAACTCGCTTTTCCTGCTTACCTCGCTATTGGCCGTGCTGGGGCTGGGGCAGGGCGTCGTGATCCTGACGGGGGGTCTGGACCTTTCCGTGCCATGGGCCATCACGCTCAGCGCCATCGTCCTGTCGGGCCTGGCCTCCCTTTCGGATCAGTCGGTCATCTGGGCCATACCTGCCGTGCTGTTGATCGGACTCCTGATCGGCGCCTTCAACGGCGCCGGCGTGGTGGTGCTCGGCCTGCCGCCGATCGTCGTGACCCTGGCGGCCAACGGCATCGTCCAAGGGGCGGCCCTGGTCTATGTCGACCCCGAGAAGGGCTCAATGGTCGCGAACGCTCCGGCCGCCGCGATCTGGTTCATGGACGGCAAGCTGATCGGCTTGTCGCCGGTGGTTTGGTTCTTGATCCTCTTCGTAACGGCGGGAACGCTGTTGCTCGGCCGCACCACCTTCGGGCACTCGATCTATGCGGTAGGCAGCAGCAGAGTGGTCGGGAAGCTGTCCGGCGTGGGGGTGGGGCGCACCCTGATGGGCGTATACATGCTGAGCGGCTTTTGCTCCGCACTCGCGGGCATCCTGCTGGTCGGCTTGAGCAATTCCGCCTATCGGGGGATGGGGGATTCATACCTTCTGCCCGCGATCGCGGTCGTCGTCGTCGGCGGCACCTTGATCACCGGCGGCCGCGGGCATTATCTGGGCATCTTCGGCGCCGCGCTGCTGCTGACGGCGCTCGAGACGCTGATGTCCGGCACGACCTGGTCGCAAGCCATGCGCCAGATCATGCTCGGCGTCGTCGTGCTTTTTGCGATCCTGGCGCTGCGCGAAAGGAAGACCTGATTGGCGAAGTCGGATTATCTTTTGTCTCGCGAAGCCGGGGACGATCCGAACGATTTGTGAGACATCAACCTGGTCTGGGAAATCGAGATGGCAGCCATAACCCAACTTTCCAACGAACGCGTTGTCTACCTCAACGGCGAGATCCTGCCCGAGAGCCAAGGCTCGATCTCGATCCACGACCGCGGTTTCAAGTTTGGCGATGCGGCGTTCGACACGGCGCGGACCTTCGGTCACCGCATGTTCAGGTTGAAGGAGCACGTCGAACGGCTCTATCGCTCCCTGCGATATCTCCGCATCGACCCCGGCCTTTCCCCGGCGGAGTTGATCGAGATCTCCGAGGACGTGTTGCAACGCAACCTCCATCTGATCGACGAGCAGGAAGACTACTGGGTATCGCAACGCGTGACGCGCGGCGAAGAGGTCGTCGGCGGCGACCTCTCCGAACACGGCAACCCCACCGTAGTCGTGGAGTGTGTGCCCCTGCCGCTCAAGGCCAGGGCCGCGCTCTTCCGCGACGGAATCAAGGTGGTCGTGCCGCCTGTGCGACGCATTCCGCCCGACGCGCTCAGCCCGCGCACCAAAACGCATAACTACCTCAACCTCGTGATCGGAGATCTCGGGGCCAAAGCGATGAACCCCGATGCCTGGGCGATTCTGCTGGACGTGAATGGCAACCTTTCCGAAGGCGTCGGCTGCAATTTCTTCATGGTGCAAGATGGCAAGCTGTTGACACCGATAGCGCGCTACGTGCTTCCGGGGATCAGCCGGCAGACGGCGATGGAGCTCGCGGAAAAGCAGGGCATTCCCGTGGAGGAAAAGGACATCGACCTGTTCGATGCCTACAACGCCGACGAGATGTTCCTCACCTCGACCAGCCTTTGCATCTGTCCGGTGTCCAGTATTGATGGCGTAGAGATCGGCGGTGGCAAGGTTCCGGGGCCGGTGACCAAGGCGCTGATCGATGCCTTTGTCCGGTTGGTCGACTATGACTTCGTCCGCCAATACCTGCGATACCTGGACGATTAATACCAAGTCTCGATGATAAACACCCATTTTATGGGGCGGAGCGGTCTGCCGGGTCCGGCGCTGGCCGCGCTGGCCGTGATGCGGGAGCATCGGGCAAGCGCCGGAGAGCGTGGTGAAATGGGTGTTTGTCATCGAGATTTGGTATAATGGGCCAAGTTGGGTCGGACGACCAAGCGATGGAGCTGGCAAGCCTCACGCCCTGTAGCGTCGACGCGTTGGCAGCAGACTGCGGGAGGGAGAGCAATGGCGGGCGTGATGATTGTAACCGGAGCCGGTCGCGGCATCGGTACCGCGGTCGCCCGGCTTGGAGCCGCTCACGGCTATCGGGTCTGCGTCAACTACGGTCGATCGGAGGCGAGCGCCGAAGCGCTCGTGCAGACGATCCGCGACGGGGGCGGCGAAGCGATTGCGGTGCAAGCGGACGTTTCACAGGAGTTCCAGGTCGAGCGCATGTTTGCCGCCGTCGACGAAGCGTTCGGGCCGGTAACCGCGCTTGTCAACAACGCCGGCGTCCTTGGCCCCACGGTCCCGATTCGCGACATCGATGCGGAAGGCCTGCACCGGCTTTTCGCGATCAATACTCTCGGCTACATCCTCTGCGCCCGTGAAGCCGTTCGCCGGATGTCGACATCCGGGGGCGGCAAGGGTGGCGTCATCGTCAACATCTCGTCGCGCTCGGCCGTGCACGGCGGTCTGCCGACCGAGGTCGCTTACGCCGCAACCAAGGGGGCCATCGACAGCTTCACGATCGGACTCGCCAAGGAGGTGGCAAAGGAGGGCATCCGCGTCGCCGGAATTCGGCCCGGCTTGATCCTGACGGACATTTACGAACCTGTCGGTGGCGAGGAGGCGGTCAAGAAGCTGGCGCCGACGGCCGTGCCGATGGCCCGGGTCGGGTCGCCGGACGAGGTCGCCGAAGCGGCCGTCTGGCTGTGTTCGGACCAGGCCTCTTATGTCACTGGAACCACCTTGGACGTGTCCGGAGGGCGTTAGTGTCCGGGACACTGGCCTCGGGCGGCCGGTCGGGCTTTCTTGGAAAGGGCGGCGGCAATGAGCTACCACGTTAGCGTGGATGTCGGCGGCACCTTCACCGATCTGTTCGCGGTCGATGCCGAAGCCGGTTCGGTTATCGTTCAGAAGACCGACACGAGCGAAGATGCCGTGGGCGGCGTACTCGCGGTCCTGGAGCAAGGCGGCATCCCGCTCGAACGTATAGAGGGTTTCGTGGTCGGCACTACGCTCGCCATCAACGCCCTGGTCGAGGGCCGAACCGCGGTGGTCGCGTTTCTCGGAACCAGGGGCTTCACCGACAATTTGGAGATCCGGCGGACCTGGCGCGCGCACCTTTTCGGCTGGCGCTGGGAACGGCCAAGGCCGCTCGTCACACATGCTCTGCGCTTCGGCGTCGGCGGGCGAATCGATTGGCAGGGAAAAGAGTTCGAGCCGCTTGTCCGCGACGACGTAGACACAGCCGTGGCCGAGATGAGGCGGCAGGGCGTGACGACCGCCGCCGTTTCGCTGCTCTTTTCCTTCATCAATCCCGCGCATGAGCGACGGGTCATGGCGCGCATTGCCGAGCTGGCGCCCGAGATCCGGGTCGTGTTGTCGAGCGACGTCAATCCCGAGATCAAGGAGTATGAACGCGCGTCCACCACCGTGATTGCCGCTGCGATCACCCCCTTGGTCGAGCGCCTGCTCGCGGATCTCGAAGCACGGCTCAGAGAATCGGGCGTCCTCGTCCCTTTGCAAGTCGTCAAGTCCAATGGCGGCGTCGTGTCATTCGCTTCGGCGCGTACGAAGCCGTGGGAGATACTCCGCAGCGGGCCTGCGGGGGGTGTCGCCTCGGCCCTCAGGTTATCGAGAGCCCGTGCGATCCTGAGAACGGCGGAGCAATAATCCCCCACCTCAGCGTCGGTTAGCTGCGGCTGCGGCGACGCAATAATGTACCGGGTATGGCCTTCTGTCAGTTTGAGACTGGCTGAGGGTCGGGGGGATGTATCGAGTGGAGTTGTACGCGCGGGTTCGACGGGCCTGTCACGTTGAGAGGATGAGCATCCGGGAGGCGTGCCCGGGTGTTCGGTGTGGACCGGCGGACGGTGGCCAAGATGCTGGCCTATGCGGTGCCGCCGGGCTACCGTCGAAGCAAGCCGCGGGCGCGTCCCAAGCTCGATCTCCATGTCGGCGTCATCGACCGGATCCTGGAGGAGGATAAGGCTCGCCCGAGGGCCTGGATCATGTTCGGTTCCTGGCCCGGCTGGTGGAGCTGGAACTGATCGATCGCGAACGGCGCATGGTCGAGCGGCGCATCAAGGCGGCGAAGTTCCCGGTCGCCAAGAGCCTCGACAGCTTCGACTTCAAGGCCATCCCCGCGCTGAACAAGGCGCAGGTGCTGGAGTTGGCGCGCTGCGAGTGGATCGAGCGGCGCGAGAACGTCATCGCCCTGGGCCCGAGCGGCACCGGCAAGACCCATGTCGCCCTGGGGCTCGGGCTGGCCGCCCGCCAGAGGGGCCTCTCCACCGGCTTCACCACGGCCGCCACGCTCGTGCACGAGTTGATGGAAGCCCGCGACGAGCGCCGCCTCCCGCGGCTCCAGAAGCAGATGGTCGCCGGCACGCTGCTGATCATCGACGAGTTGGGCTTCGTGCCGCCGAGCAAGACCGGCGCCGAGCTTCTGTTCGAGCTAATCTCGCAGCGCTACGAGCGGGGCGCCACGCTCATCACCTCCAACCTCCCCTTCGACGAATGGACCGGGACCTTCGGCTCCGAGCGCCTGACCGGGGCGCTGCTCGACCGTCTCACCCATCACGTCAACATCCTCGAGATGAACGGCGACAGCTACCGCCTCAGCCAGAGCCGCGCCCGCGGAAACAGCGCCGATAGCTGAACTCCGGCGCGCCACCGATCGGCCCCGGCCAGCGACGCGCCTCTAAGCGCGGGGGAGACGGGGGCTTCGGATTGGGGGAGGCAGGGCGGCGCTGTCGCGAAGCCGCGGCGTGTGCCGACGGTGCGGTTTATGGCACGGTCGGGGTGCCGCGGGAGTTTTCGTGCATGAGCCTGAGCGCCTTGTGGACACGCCGGCGGGTCCGGTCACGCAGCAAACTGTCGCTATACCACTGCGCGTCCACGGCCTCGTCGCCGTAGAGCAGGCCCGCGATCTCGCGCATGGACATCCCACGATGGATCGCGTCGGACACCGTCAGGAGTTCGTGGTCGTCAGGGTGTCAAACGGCTTTCAATATTGACCCCCGATCGGTGTGCAAAATTGGGTCTGTCGCAAATTTGGTGCAATCATAGGCTTCTTGACGCCAGATGCCAGCAAAGGAAGGCAGATCGGCGATCTGAAGGCCCTTCAGCGCCTAGTGTGCGGTCGCGCCGACCGCGATGTACACCGAGTTCACCTCGTGGTTGCGGCCTGAAGCAGGCCATCATCGATGATTGAGTCAGCATCCATGTTCCAGGTCAAGGTGTTTGTTACGGTCTGGTGTGATTGTGTTGACAGAATATCCACAGATGGTGTGCCGCTCCGATTCATCGATGTTTCTGCCCCTTGCCCTGTGAGAAGGGTGGCTTGTGTTGCCAGGAGGTTGTCGGTGCCGGGCGGCGGTAACGTTACCGTGTTCAATGGAGTTCCGTGGGTCATGTGTCGCGCCCGTAGCCGAGTGGAGGATCGAGAGCCTCGAGGGCTTCGATGTCGGCGTCGGCCATGGCCTGCAGGCGTTCCCCGTAAGGGGTGTCATGCAGCGCGTCGGGGAGATTGTCGAGGCAGCGGCGATAGTGCTCCTGCAGCACGAGAAGCTCGGCCACCGCATCGCGCCAGCGTTGTGCGCGCGAGCGGCGGTCCCGGGACTTTCGGGTGCGTGACCGACGGTGTCCGGCCTTGAGCCGTTCCCGGTAACGACGCTGCTTGTCTGCGGGGGAAAGGGCCATGACGGATCTCCCTGTCACGCGGGACATCACGTCCCTTGAGCACGGTCACGTTACCGGTCGTGCCGGCGCTTCGGGCAGCCAACAGCGCTGTTCCCGCAGCAGGGTGTCGGCCAGCACGACGAGCTTGCGCATGAGCGCGACAATCGAGGTCTTGTAGGCTTTCCCGGCGGCCTTGAGACGTTCGAACACGACCTTGAGATCCCTGTTGCAGCGTGCCGCCGAGGTGGCGGCCATGAACAGGACATCGCGCGGCCTGCGGCGCCCGCCGCGGATGTGCCGAGCGCCGCGGTGCTGGCCGCTGTCGTTGGCAAAGGGCGCCACCCCGATCAACGCCGCCGCCTGGCGCCGGCCGAGACTGCCGAGCTCCGGCATCCAGCACAGCAGTGCGGCAGCCGTGACCACACCAACGCCGGGGATCGAGGTCAGGATGCGGAACCGCTCGGCCTGCTCCTCATCGGCGGCGATCACCTCCTTGATCGCGGCCTCCAGCCCGGCAATCTGCTCGTCGAGATGGGCAAGCGTGGTCCTTCAGACAGCTTCGCCCTCGCCGTCCACCTCACCCGCCACCAGCTTCAGCATGGTGTGCGCGTCAACATGCTTGTCGCGCACCACCAGAAGATCCTCGAGCCGGTTGAGGAAGGCATTCTGCGGAGCCACCGGCTCAAGATCGTCCAGCGTCGTCCCGAGCCTGGCCAGCATCAACGCATCGACCCGGTCGGTCTTGGCCAGAAAGCCCATCGCCTCGGCAAAGCGGCGAGCCCGCAACGGGTTGATCAGGACAACCTCGAAGCCCCGATCATGAAGACCCTGGTGAACCCTGCGGTGATAGCGGCCCGTGGCCTCCATCACCACCCGGCTCACATGGCGACTCCGAAGCCACTCAACTGGGTCGTCTACGCCAAACCACCCTTCCGCGGACCACAACAGGTGTTCCGATACCTGTCGCGCTACACCCACAGGATTGCCATCTCCAACAGCCGCATCCTCAAGTTCGACAGCCGCACCGTCACCTTCCGGTGCCGAAAGCCCGGGCAATCCGAAAGACCGCGCTACGGCACCATCACCGTCTCCGCCGAAGAGTTCATCCGACGCTTCCTGCTCCACGTCGTCCCCGACGGCATGCATCGCATCCGTTACTTCGGCATCCTCGCCAACGCTTGCCGAACACGCAACCTCGACATCGCACGCAAGGCGATGAACGCACCGGCCGACACCGACGATGACGGCGATGTCCGCAAGGACGATCCCGTCATCGCTCCCGTACCCTGCCCCCATTGCGGCGCCACGATGGTCATCGTCGGTGTCCTGACACCGTCCCGCAGATCGCACGCGTCACGCGGACCACCACGGACGCCATGACGGCCCCGGTCCCGTCATCGCTGCCGCTTCCCGCCTCTCTCGCTAGGTGCCATGGCGCTTGTCCCCATCTCCCGACGGTGTGCCGAAAAGGCCTGGCAGCCGCCAATCCGAGGGCCTTGTCAATCGCTGCCTGCCGCTCGTTCGGCAGCCTTCGAGGGCATTCCCTCCCGATTCATACGGTCTCGGCACAGCCATAACGCCGGTCTCGGCGTACTTTCCACATAGCAAACACCACGACCGATGGCCGCAACTTCGTCCAAGACGATTAACCCGACTCTTCGAGCCGGATTAATCCTTAATATTTTATATTTCACGTCGACAAATTGTTCCGGATGGCCAGGCATCGAACCCCTGGAAGTACCCGGCCTGACGGTCGATGACGCACGGCAAAATGACCACAGGGGTATCCATTGGACGCCGCTGTGAGTGCTCCCCCGGCCATCCACTCCGTCTCCACCCGATGATCTCTCGAAGGAGACAGGACCATGATCAACGATGATCTGCATGTTGTCCATGCCCGAGCGGCGGGTTTGGATGTCCACAAGATGTCTGTGACTGCAACGGTTCGGGGTTCTCGAATCGAATGATGACGGAAACCTCCGCGTCAACTGGGACGCCCTGACGCCTCAGCACACCTGACAACGCCATCGCAGTCGGGCAGGCCATCAAACGGCCAACAGTCTTTCGCCAGGGGTTGACGATCGGCCAGATTGCCGACGTCCGGTTCCAGTGGTAACAAAAACAACACCATACAAGGTGCCATGGACGCGCCACGCTCGGGGTGCGCCCGGTTCAGCGGGAAACTTTCACGGCAAAGCCACTGTTAGTGTGACAGGCACCGGTTTACGGCCTGTAGACTCCCACGCCGAAGATATGGCCGTCATGCGCCACGATCCAGCTTGACTTCTGCTCGATCTCCCCGCTGACCGGGTTCTTCCACTTGTAGTCGACCAAAGCCCCCTCCGCCGAGGCCATCAAACCTATCTCCTCGCCGAACTCCTTGCCGTCGGCATCGACGAAGCTCGCCAGGGCAACTCCCAGAAGCGAGGAGTCGACGCCGTGGGCGACGACGGTTCCTTCGGGTCCGATAACGAAGATGTAGAGATCGCGGTCCAGGAACTCCGGAGTTGGGTCGGCGTTGAACCTCGCCACCGCCGCCTCGGCCCCCATCTCGTCGTAGTAGGCGATCGCGCGCGCAACCATGTCCTGAGCCTCTTCGACCGAACCGCGGTTGTCGCCTGCCGCGGCGGGCGCCGCGAGCGCCAGGACCAGCACGGCAACAAGGGCGGCGACTCCCGACGAAAAAAGAGTTGGATGATTTGTGTCTGTATCGGACTGTTCGCCCGTGATGAACCCTCTGAAATAACGGAAAGGATTGTGCATCGGCAGAGGCTAAGGGAACTTCCTTCCCGGATCAAGCCGATTTGCTTTGACACTGCCGTCTGTCGCGACCGTCGCGGACCGGCTGGAAGTCAGCGCCAAGACCGTCCGGCGATGGATCGAGAGCAGAGAACTGAGGACTCACCGTCTTGGGCGTTGCGTGCGAATCAGCGAAGGCGATCTCCAGAACTTCATCGACCGGCACCGGCAATAGGGCCGGACGAGAATAGGCATCTGTACTTGAATATTCCAAGTAATGACGTAGTCAGACTGGAAATTGTGGTATTCCGAATTAGGTGTTTTCATTGTTTCACTTGCATGTATACTTGCGTCATCACGGATGCGAGCCGCGTGCGGGTCCGGCTCGACGGCTCCTGGGCGCTGACGCTGGAAGACGGGTCGCGGCTGACCTCAGCCGTGGATATCGGGCTGCGCCATTACGGCGGCGACGCCGAAACGGGCTTCGGCCTCAATGTCGGCGGCGGCGTCGCCTACGCCGTTCCGGCGCGCGGTCTGACAGGAGAGTTGAACGGCCGCTGGCTGCTGGCGCACAGCGACGACGACTTCCGCGAATGGGGTGTGTCGGGATCGCTGCTCTACGACCCGGAGCCGTCCTCGGAGCGCGGTCTCAGACTGCCGGTGACCCCGTCGCTGGGTGGTTCCGCGACGGGTGGTGTCGACGCGCTGTTCGCCCAAGGCCTGCCTGACGGGCCGTCGGCCAGCGACAACGCGGGGCCGGACCGATGGCCGGACGCCCGGCTGAACGCCGAGTTGAACTACGGCTTCAGCGCGCTGGGCGGAAACGCCGTCCAGGTCCCGTGGGCCGGCTGGTCGCTGACGGAGGCGGGTGGGCAGACCGTGCGCCTCGGCTGGCGGCTCACGCTCGGCTCGGCCGGCAGCCTCGGCATGGAGGTGAGCCGCGCCGAGCGCACTGGGGAGGTGCCGGACCACCGCTTCGGCATTGTCCTGCGCCTGCCTCTCGGCACCAGCCTGCTCTCCCCCGCGATTACGCCCCGTCGGTGACCGGAGGTGGCGCGCGCAAGGGGCTGTCACACTGATATGGATTGACCTGTCAATGTGGGCACCGACTGTTTCTATGAGCGCCTCCTTGCGGCATGACGGATCAGGGACGCGGGCGGCTTGTTGCGACGGTGGATCACTCTGATATCCGTGGGTTGGTTACCACCTGACTTCACTTCGTCGCGGAGCTGCCTCTCTCTAACGTCGCGGGTTGACGGGCACACCGGCCCCGCACCTGCGGTGCTGGAACGAACTGTAACCAACTGAAACAACGCCGTTTTCTCTCTCGCATTCACGCGCTAAACACGCGGAAACGCGACGTTTCCGTGTCCCTGGTGCAACAGAAAATGGAGAGAGAAACATGCCAACAAGTCGTCTCACGCAACGCCGGGTCGACGTACTCAAGCCATGCAGAAAAACCTGTGACATTCGCGATGCCGAAATCAAGGGTTTCGGTGTCCGAATCCTGCCGTCGGGCCGCAAGCGCTACTTCCTCCACAGTCAGGTCGATGGCAATCGGGTCTGGCATGCGATCGGCAATGCCGAAGACATCTCGCTGGAGCATGCCCGCGCGCTGGCAAGATCCATGCCGGGATCGAGGCGGAACGGTGAAAAGCTCATTTCCGGAACCTCCAATATCCCGTTCGAGACAGTGGCCGAAGAGGTCTTTCGGCGTTACCGGCGGCACTGGAAACCGCGCACGCTGAAGGTCAATCTCGGGTACTACAGGAATCAGATCCTGCCCTGGTTCAGGGGCAGGCCGATTGCCGGCATCACGCGCCGGGATGTTCAACAGTGGTTCGCCTCGCTCCATGCCACTCCGGTGGCCGCGGACCGTTCGGCACCGGTTCTCTCGGTGATCCTCAAGCAGGCCGAAGTCTACGGTTACCGTTCCGAGGGTTCCAATCCGTGTACTGGTATCAAGCGCTATCGCAGGTGTGGTCGGGAGCGCTTCCTGACAGTAGACGAAATGCACCGGTTGAGCCGCGTTCTCGACCGCTATTGCGAAAGCCATCCTCTGGGAACTTCGATCGTGCGCCTGCTTCTCCTGACCGGATGCAGGGAGTCGGAAATACTGACACTCAGGTGGTCAGAGTACCGCGAGGGGAAACTTCATCTCTCGGACAGCAAGACGGGACCGCGCACGGTCTGGTTATCGTCCGCCTCCCGCCGGGCCCTCAATGGCCTGCCGAGGTTCGGCCCCTGGGTGTTTCCGTCGCCGCACCGAAACTGCCATCTTTCGGAAGGCTCTCTCGACAGTTTCTGGTGGAAAGTCCGCGTCGAGGCGGGCATCAAGGATGTCCGCTGCCATGACCTTCGCCATAGATTCGCATCCGTAGCTCTTGCCCATGGCGAGATGATCCTCACGATCGGCAAGCTGTTGGGCCATAACGATCCGGCAACCACACTGAAATACACGCATCTTGCCGATACGGCTGTCCACGAGGCGGCCGAAGCGCTTGTTCCAGTTCTTGGCGGGGAGGACTGAGCCATGGCCAGAAGGTTGCGCATCAGCGACCGCAGCGTTGCGCGGCTGCGCGCGGAGAAATCCGAATGCGCGGTCTGGGACACGCGGATCGCGGGTCTTGGCGTGCGGGTCCGGCCTTCCGGGTACCGGACGTTTATCTTTCTCGACAGTCGTGACGGATCCTCGAAACGCCGCACTCTCGGTCCGGTGGCGCTGATGGGTGTCGAGGAGGCAACGTGCCAGATGTCTCGATGTTCAGTCCGGTCGAGAGAAGGCGGCACAGCAAGTCCGGTCAACCGCGGCCGCTCCCCCGTTCCGGGATTTCGTTGCGGGTGTCTGGAAGTCAGATTGCTATGAACGTCAGAAACCGTCGTCCCGCCGCACTGTCGATTCCCGGCTCGCAAGCCAACTCCTGCCTGTCTTCGGTGACATGCCGCTTGACCGGATCAGGCGAAAGGACGTGAACCGCTGGTTCGACATTTACAGTACGACGGCACCGGGCGGTGCCAATAAAGCACTCGAAGTGATGTGTCAGATCCTGAACCATGCGAAGGTTCATGGTCATCTTGAGACCAACCCTGCAAGCAGTATCCGCCACAATCCGGGCCGCAGGCTCAACCGTTTCCTCTCCGTGACGAGATCAATCGCCTGCATGAGGAGTTGGACAGTTGCGTCGCCGAGCGGCCATCACGTGCGGCACAGGCCGACATCATACGCCTCCTCTTCTACACCGGTTGCCGTAGCGGGGAGATCAGGAACCTGAAATGGGATGAAGTTGGCGACAACACACTCGACCTTGCAGACAGCAAGACCGGTCCAAGGAGGGCATATCTGAACAGTGAGGCACGCGCGATCATCAAACGCCAACCTCGCACCGGCAACTATTATGTTTTCCCATCACCCCATGATCCGTCGCGGCCCCTGGCGGAAACACTGTCTCTTTGGTATCGCGTCCGCAAACGTGCCGGGATCGAGGATGTTCGGCCTCACGATCTGCGCCACTCCTTCGCCTCCTGGGCGGTAATGCGGGGCGTTCCGTTACCGACCGTAGCGAGGCTTCTCGGCCATCGGCAGGTTTCGATGACACTGCGCTACGCACACGTCCATGACAAAGAGGTCGAGGCGGCAGCAGAACGGGTCGGCAGGATTATTACCAACATCTGGGATCCGTCAGGTTCATGACCTGTAGGTCGCAGGATCGCGGTGGAGATGCCGGTTACCCGACGCGCAACAATGACACTTTTGTGCTGTTCTCCTCATCCCCGTACAGGGTCTGCGAACCTTTGCCGGTGCCCATTTGATCGGAACACTCATGTCAAGGACCTCAGCGTTCTTGTCGGCCGGAATTGTTGTTGCCGGTACTTTCACTGCCGGTGTTTCGTGTGAGCGATCTCAGCAGCACCTCAACTCTGTCGCTAATTTCCTTGATAGCCCAGTTAAGCGGTGTTTGATTATAATTGGCTCGTGCATTGACGTTGGCGCCATGGGCGATGAGGAGTTCCACCATCTCGGTAGAATCTTGCCGAACCGTGCCGTGGAGCGGTGTGCTACCATAATTGTCGGGCTGTCACATTAAGCAGAGTGACCTGTTGCTGTTGGAGCAGTAATGTCGCTGGATGCAGAAAATCTCCTATGCACGATACCGATTTCCACCTGTGGTCATTCAGCACGCTGTCTGGCTGTATTTCCGGTTTCCCCTCAGTTGCCGAGACGTCGAAGATCTGCTCGCTGAACGTGGCATTGATGTTTCCTATGAAACGGTGCGGCGTTGGGCATTGAAGTTCGGGCAGGCCTATGCCCGGAGACTGAGGACAGTGCGCCCCCGACCAGACGCCCGGTGGCACCTTGATGAAGTGTTCGTGTCCACCACCGGCAAGCGAATGTATCTGTGACGCGCTGTCGATGGTGAAGGCGAAGTGTTGGATATCCTGATTCAGTCACGCAGAAACAAGAAAGCGGCGCTCAAATTGATGCGCAGACTGTTGAAAAAGAAAGATTTTGTCCCAAATACCTTCATCACAGACAAACTGCCATCTTATGGTGCTGCTCTGAAGGATCTGGGCTTTGCCAGGCGCCATGACTTTGGTGGCAGGAAGAACAACCGAGCAGAGAACTCTCACTTGCCAGTCCGACAACGGGAACGACGCATGCAACGTTTCAAATCGGCTCGATCAACGCAGCGGTTTCTCTCTACCCACGCCACCGTCTACAACACCTTCAACGTCCAACGCCATCTGATTCCCCGAAGAACGTTACGTCAGTTTCGCAACCACGCAATGGGCCTATGGCAAACTGTCACCGCTGCCGCGTGAGTTTGAGTTCTATGCCAAATCACGGTACGACTGTTCAACAACGTGACAATACCCCAGCATGTACTGGATCGCACCAAAGATCTGGCGGGGTCGGTCTTGCGCGGCCGACCCATGCGACCCTGCTTTGGAATCATCGGTTCGATCAATAACCACTCCTCGTCGGTCAGGTTGTCTTGCCAGTGATCGTCGGTCCGTCTATACTTCACTTGAGTGGTCTCGTTCCAAGCCATCGTATCCTCCATCCAGGGTTCAGTTCCGAATGGAATCCCATGACTTGAGGCCACTCGCGACTATCAGAACAAGCTCTAAATTTGAGACGCGACATGAACCCAATCATATCCACTATTAGCCAGAGGCTGGCGCTTGGCGTCATGACGCTCTTTCTAGTCTCAATAGTGATTTTTGTTTCGGTGGCGATGTTGCCCGGGGACTTCGCCTCGGCGGTGCTTGGACAGGGAGCAACGCCTGAAACAGTCAAGGCTTTTCAAGAGGAATTAGGGCTCAACCAGCCGGCCTTTAAGCGTTACCTCGACTGGATTGGCAACGCCCTAGTCGGCGATTTCGGCACTTCATTCGCGGGACGCGCCGCCGCCGGTGAAACGTCGAGCCGCGAAGTGATTGAACTGATAGCGCCGAGGCTCGCCAACACGCTATCTCTTGCCGGCCTGGCCGCCATTATCGCCGTGCCGATTGCGCTGACGCTCGGCCTTCTTGCGGCATTGTATCGAAATTCCTGGTTCGACCGACTGGTCAACTCGGCGACGCTTGCAACCATTTCGGTGCCTGAGTTTTTTGTTGCGTATGTCCTGGTCCTGTTTCTCGCAGTCAAGTTTCCAATTCTCCCGGCAATTTCGAACCTGAGCAGTGATCCGGGACTTGGCGAGTGGCTAAACAAGGCCATTCTTCCGGCACTTACGCTGACCTTTGTCATAGTCGCCCATATGATGCGTATGACCCGTGCGGCGGTCATCAATCTTTTGTCCAGCCCCTATGTCGAGATGGCGCATATCAAGGGCCTGACCCAGCGCGAAGTTATACTCCGGCATGCGCTTCCGAACGCCTGGGCTCCTATCGCGAATGTCATCGCGCTGAATATGGCGTACCTCATTGTCGGGGTTGTCGTTGTCGAGGTCGTCTTCGTCTATCCCGGCGCCGGACAAATCATGGTCGACTCGGTATCGGTGCGGGACGTCCCGGTCGTTCAGGCGACTGCGCTGATATTCGCGACCGCCTTCATCACACTAAACCTCGTTGCTGACATCATTTCGATCGTCACCAATCCAAGATTGCTTCATCCAACATGAGTTCTTCGAGCAATACCGGCTACGATGTCACCGCAGAGGTCGCTCAACTTCGCGCGCGTCGAACCCTGCTGGAAAATACCTGGTTGTTGCTCAAGTCGGCGCCGCCCACCGCAATCTTCGGAATGATAGTCATAGTCTTCTATGTGCTGGTTGCGTTGTTTGCGCCGATGATTGCGCCGTTCGGCGAGCCGCAAATTGTCGGTAGTCCTTATGAGCCCTGGAGTTCGAAATATCTTCTGGGAACCGATCAACTCGGGCGAGATATGTTCTCTAGAGTTGTGTATGGCGCCAGAAACACTATTGGAATTGCCATCCTTACGACAATCCTGTCGTTCCTGATCGGTACGACACTCGGCACCATGGCCGCTTACGCTCGGGGATGGATGGATCAATTGTTGTCACGAAGTGTCGACGTGCTGATGGCAATTCCAAATCTGATTTTCGCGCTGATGCTTTTGGCCGTTTTCGGGTCTACAATCGGGAACCTCGTTCTCATCATCGCCGTCCTGGAGTCGACTCGGGTCTTTCGCCTGGCCCGTGCCGTGGCATTGAGCGTGGTCGTCATGGACTATGTCGAGTACGCGCAATTACGTGGTGAAGGCCTCTATTGGATGTTGCGGCGCGAGGTCACGCCAAATATCGCGCCGCCGCTTGTCGCGGAATTTGGCCTCAGATTTACATTCGTATTCTTGCAGATCGCATCGCTCTCCTTTTTGGGCGTTGGCATTCAGCCGCCGACAGCAGACTGGGGAAGCATGGTGCGGGAAAGCTCCACGCTCATCTCGTATGGAGATATCACACCGCTGATCCCTGCCGCCGCGATCGGACTTCTGACGATTGGCGTCAATTTTGTGGTAGACTGGTTTATTCACAAGAGCAGCGGTCTTCGGGATTAGATCAAATGATGGCCATAAATTCCAAGAAATCCGATCCACTTGTCGATATGCGCGATGTCCGTATTGACGGCTTCAGCGATGATGCGTGGCATCAGATCATCAAAGGTGTCGACCTGATCTTAGACAGGGGTGAAGTCCTCGGATTGATCGGCGAATCCGGCGCCGGAAAGTCCACGTTGGGACTTGCAGCCATGGGGTTCGCGAAGCCCGGGGTGAAAATCTCCTCTGGAGAGATCCTGTTCGACGGAATGGATCTCCTGAAAGTGAGTGAAGCCGAGCGCAGGGGACTGCGGGGCACACGCATAACCTACGTCGCGCAAAGCGCGGCAGCATCATTCAACCCCGCCCACACATTGATGGACCAATGCATCGAGACCGTTACGCTTCGCAACACTGAGCCCCGGGCAGACGCGAAAGAAAAGGCAACAGAAATTTTCGAACGTTTGCGGCTTCCCAATCCCGATCATTTTGGAGACCGCTATCCGCACCAGGTCTCCGGTGGGCAGCTTCAACGGGCGATGATAGCCATGGCCATGGTTTCCATGCCCGATCTGCTCATCTTTGATGAACCGACGACGGCTCTGGATGTAACCACGCAGGTCGAGGTGCTGTCCGCTATGCGCGACATCGTGCGCGAATACGGCACGGCGGCGATTTACATTACCCATGATTTGGCGGTTGTCGCTCAGATGGCGGATAAAATTAAAGTTCTGCGCTACGGGGAGCAAGTCGAAGAAGCCGATAAGCGTGTCATGCTGGAAGCACCAAGGGAAGACTACACCAAATCACTTTGGGCAGTGCGGTCCTTGTACAAAGAGGAAGAACCCGGAAAAGACAATATCCTTGAGATCAGGAACATCGACGTATACTACGGCAAGTTTCATGCATTGAAATCCGTGGCGATTGAGGTTCCGCGCGGAACAACGGTTTCAATCGTCGGTGAATCGGGCTCTGGAAAATCGACAACAGCGCGGGTCATCACCGGACTTCTGTCGCCGGACACCGGCGACGTATTGTATAACGGACAACCCTTGCCCAAAAAAGCTAAACAAAGAAACAAGGACCTGCTTCGCCAGATACAAATGATCTATCAGATGGCCGACACGGCCATGAATCCCCGCCAGACTGTTCGGGACCTGATTGGCCGACCGCTTGAATTTTTCCTGGGGATGCGCGGAGAAGAGTTGGACGCGCGCATCGTGGAACTGCTTGAACTAATTGGACTGGACGCGAGTTTCGCCGAGCGGCTACCCTCGGAGATGTCGGGCGGGCAAAAACAGAGAATATGCATCGCTCGCGCGATCGCGGCGGAGCCGGAAATCGTCATATGCGACGAAGTTACCTCGGCCCTCGATCAAGTGGTTCAAGAAGGAATCCTCAAACTGCTGATGGAGCTGCAGAAAAAGCTTGGCATCACCTATGTTTTCATCACCCATGACATTGCCACCGTTGAAGCAATCTCGGATCGGATTGTCGTGATGAATCAGGGCGAAGTGGTCGAACAGGGCGGGAAACGAGAGATCTTGGACCCGCCCTACCCGGAATACACAAATCTGCTGTTGTCCTCGGTTCCCCAGATGAATCCCGAATGGCTTGATAAGCTTCTTGAAGTACGTGCAGGTTAACCGCAATGTTAGCGTCCACCGGTAGTGGTGTAGCGAGCCGGTAGCGAGGGCGATGCGCGCAGCTCCCGCGGGCAAGCGGAGAGACCATCGTCGATCTCCAGGTTAGGTTGAGCTTGGCACCTTGACCTGAACGAGGAGATGACGATGACCGACGACAGGATCGTGCTTATCGAGTTGCTTGAGAAGAGCGGGGACGCCGTGTTTCTCTGCGAGATGTTGAGTTTCGTGGCCGCACGGCTGATGGCGCTGGAGATAGATGGCCTGTGCGGTACCGGCCCCAGCGAGTGCAGCCCGGAGCGCGTAAACCACCGCAACGGCTATCGCGAGCGATGCTGGGAAACGCGGGCGGGTACGCTCGATCTGCAGATCCCCAAGCTCAGGAAGGGCAGCTACTTCCCGGCCTTCCTCGAGGCGCGCAAGACCGCCGAGAAAGCGCTGGTCGCCGTCGTGCAGGAGGCCTACGTCCAAGGCGTCTCGACACGCTGTGGACGAGCTGGTCAAGGCCATGGGCATGAGCGGCATCTCCAAGAGCCAGGTGTCCAGGCTGTGTGCCGAGATCGACGAGCGGGTCACGACTTCCCGGAGCGTCCGATCGAGGGCCGCTGGCCCTATCTCTGGCTCGATGCGACCTACGTCAAGGTACGTTGCGCCGGACGCATCGTCTCGGCCGCCGTCATCGTCGCCGTCGGCGCCAACACAGAGGGCCACCGCGAGGTCCTCAGGCTCGCCGTCGGGCCAAGCGAGGCAGAGCGCTTCTGGACCGACTTCCTGCGCTCCCTCGCTCACCGCGGGCTCAGGGGCGTCAAGCTGGTGATCTCCGATGCTCACCAGGGCCTCAAGGCCGCCGTCGCCAAGGTCCTCGGCGCGACCTGGCAGCACTGCAGGGTCCACTTCATGAGGAACGCGCTTGCCCATGCTCGCAAGGGTCAGCGCGAGATGGTCGCCGCCGCCATCCGCACTGCCTTCGTCCAGAAGGACGCCGACACCGCCACCAGGCAATGGCGTCAGATCGCCGACAGCCTGCGGCCCCGATCCGAAATGCTGGCGAAACTCATGGACGACACCGAGCCCGACGTGCTCGCCTTCATGACCTTCCCGAGCGAGCACTGGACCAACGTCTTCGGTATCTTCCCTAACCCGGCATAGCCGGAACCAAAGGTGTGCCGTAGTGTAAAGCCTCGGTGTCATGGTGACAGGGGGCTGTCATGGTGAGTGCCTTTATCGAACGTCATCAAGAGATGATCCAGGGTGAGATTTCGTGCTTCGACCGGGTGGTTATCACGGGATCACTTCCGGACATCGGCCATGCCCAGGCGAAGGAGGCTTGGCTGCGGTATCACAAGGTCCTCCTCAAGTATTACCCGCGCTGGGCCGAGCCGATGCGTGACGAGATTCGTGCCCACGCTGAGCGTCTGGCGGAGGAGGCGGGCCTTTCGATCGAGTTCATCGGCACCTACAAGTCGTTCCGCAAGGAACGGCGTATCAAGGATATCCTGGCTGAGCGTGGCGGTGCTCCCGGTCTGGTGCATGTCTTCTCGGCGATGGAGGGATGCACGTCGTTTCGCAGCTGGACCGACAAGACGACGGGCCACACCAGGCTCAAACCGGTTCAGGGCAAGTGCCTGCATTACTACTTCTACTTCATCGACGAAGCATTCGGGCTGATGTACCTGCGGGTTCCCACCTGGGCTCCGTTCCGCCTCCAGGTCTATCTCAACGGTCACCACTGGCTGGCGCGGCGTCTGGGCGAAGCGGGGATAGACCATACCCTGGAAGACAATGCGTTCATCGCCATCGATGACATCGACGGAGCCCAGCGGCTTTCCGATGACTTCGACACCCGCAAGCTCCATCGGCATCTGGACCGCTGGGCCCGGATGTTCTGTCCGGCCTCCCGCCGGTTCCGTGCCGGCTACCACTGGAGCATCATGCAGGCCGAGTATGCCACCGACGTCCTGTTCCACCGCCAGGCCGAGTTTCAGCCGCTCTATGATCAGATCGTCCGCACGGCCGTTCACAGCGTCAAGGCTGACCAGGTGGCGACCTTCCTGGGCCGCAGGCTGACGGCGGCCAACAACGACGAGATCGGCAACGACTTCAGCACCCGCATCCAGGGGACCCGCATCCGCCACTCCATGGGCAAGAGCGCCATCAAGATGTACGACAAGTTCGGCCTCATGCTGCGCGTCGAGACCACGACCAATGACGTGACCTTATTTCAAGCTTCACCGCTGGGTGTATCAGCGGCTTCAGGGCCCGTGACCTTCGCGCCCGGATCGCCAGCTTGACCCCTTCGCGTACCTCCAGTGTTCTCAAACGCCTGCGCAACCATGGACTGATCAAAAAGGTCGGACGCACCCACAAGTACTACCTCACCAAACTTGGACGCAGCGTGATCATGACCGTTCTCAATATCCGTGAAACCATCGTCGTGCCCGGTCTCTCCACAACACCCGTGTGACTTCTTCACCAATTTGACCAAGATTTCAGGAGTAAGGGACTAACGATGACGCCATCGTCCGCCTAGTCGGCACCATCCTCCTCGAACAGAACGACAAGTGGGCCGTCTCAAGGAGATACATGACACTGAAAACCGCCCGCATGGACGATCCTGACGACGTTACCCCGCTGTCGGCTCCCAATGGCCCTTTCAATAAATTCAATTAATCAGAAGCGGAATTTTTTTGCTATTTGGAGTCTCCTGTTGTGCGCTATTCTTCGTGAGAATGGTGCGGCTTACAGCGATTTACGACACCAATGTCTTTAAGGATTTTAGAGAATAACTGGAACGGGAGTTCACTATGTCAACCAAATCAAAACAACCTCATCTTGCGCTCGGGCAAGAGGCGTGGAAAGTAGACCGCCGACAATTTATGGTTGGCAGTGCGGCGGTTACATTGTCTGCATCGATGGCAGGAATTTTTGCAACCAACGCGAGAGCGGAACCCAAGAAGGGTGGGTTCTTGCGTGCCGCCGTCAGTGAGGGCTCTACAAGCAATTCTCCTGACCCGGCGACAACCGGTAACCAAGAAGGCATTTCGCTAAACCATACCTTCCGCAACTATCTGACCGAAATCGCGCCCGATAACTCGCTTGCGCCAGAACTTGCGGAAAGCTGGGAAGCTTCCGGCGACGCCAAAAACTGGCGTTTCAAAATCAGAAATGGCGTCGAATTCCACGATGGAAAGACGATGACAGTGCAGGATGTTATAACATCGCTGAACCATCATCGCGGAGAATCGACGAAATCTGCGGCCAAGGTGCTTCTTGAGCCGATCACCGATATCAAGGCCGACGGCGACTATCTGGTTATCGAGTTGAACGCTGGCAACGCCGACTTCCCCTTCGTTTTAACCGACTATCACCTAACAATTGGACCGGATGACACCGCAGGCAATTTGAAATGGCACAAATACGAGGGTACCGGTCCATACGTTATGGAAAATTGGGATCCGGGTGTTAGCGCAAAGTTGAAGCGCAATCCGAACTACTGGAAGGAAGGCCGGGCGCATCTGGACGAGGTCGAACTTCTGATTATCGCCGATAATAATGCCCGGGAAACGGCGTTGAGAACCGGCGACATCCATGCAATGGACCAGGTGGCGTTGAAAACTATTCATCTTTTCAGCCGCGACTCAAACGTAGAGATTGATGATGTTCCGAGCTGGGCGCATCTGTCGATTCCCATGAATCAGGACGAATCACCATTTGGTGATAAAAACGTTCGTTTAGCGGTCAAACATGCAGTTAACCGCAAAGAGATGGTCGACACGATCCTTCGGGGTTACGGCAGTGTAGGAAACGACCAGCCGCTGGCCGGCGCCATTCAATTTGCTGCAACCGACATTGATCAGCGAGAGCAGGATCTCGACAAGGCGAAATTCTATCTGAAAGAAGCTGGAATGACGTCGCTCGATATTGAACTCTCTACTGCAGAAGCGGCTGGTGCGGGTTCGATTGATGCCGCGGTGCTCTTTGCCGAACAAGCCAAGGGGGCAGGAATAAACATCAAGGTTGTCCGAGAAGCGGAAGACGGATACTGGGCAAATGTCTGGCTCAAGAAACCGTTTTGCATGGTGAACTGGGGTGGCCGTCCGACCGCTGATGTTATGTTCTCAACCGCCTACGCAGACGGTGCGGCCTGGAATGAAACCCATTTCAAAAACGAACGATTCAATAAACTGCTCGTTGAAGCGCGCGCCGAACTGGATGTCGGAAAGCGCACCGAAATGTACCGCGAAATGCAGATGCTCGTTCGTGACGAGAGTGGTGCGTTGATTCCGATGTTCAAGAACCTCGTATATGCCCGACGGCCTGAGGTGAAGCACAGCGGCCAATTGTCGGCCAACTGGGCCCTTGACGGCGGTCGTTGGGCTGAACGCTGGTGGCTCACCTGACATTCAAGATAAAAACCACTCGAAGCATGAATGACTTGGGCGGCCCGTATCGGGCCGCCATTTTCTCAGCAGCGGTATTTCGAAATCGATCGGGACACGTTGCAGCCCCCGTAGCCTATCCGGATTTCGAAAGTGCCGTCGTAGTCTCCAATAGCCAGTCCCTGAATATTCTTGATTGACGCTGTAGGTTCGTCCCTTTGTGGGCGACGAGGTAAAACGACTCATCCGTTCGCACCTCAAATTTTGTGAGTCTAATCAGTGAACCACGTTGGACAAGGCTGTCGATTACGCCTTTCCACCCAAGTGCTAATCCCTGGCCAATGATGGCTGCCTCTAACAGCGGCTGATGGTCGGAGAAACTGATATGTTCTTCGATTTTTCGTTGCTGATGACCATGCGCCGCAAAAAACTCTTTCCATCCAATTCTCTGTCGAAATCTTTCCCTTAAATGAAGAAGTTCTTGTTCCATCAACGTCCCGATGGTCAAATCACCGTCCGTGTTATTAAAATAATCGGGCGCACAAACCGGGTAGACGACTTCATCGAAAAGCTTCCAGCATTCAAATTCAGGCCAGTTGCCGTCTCCCAACAAGATAGCAAAATTGGCGGTCTCGGTGATCGGGTTGAGGTCGCGTGTCACAATCTTCAAATTCAGATCAATGCCGTGATATTTTTCACGAAATGACGGCAAGAGCGGCATAAGAAAAAAGGAAGCCATAGCAGTTGAAATACAAATTGTGACCAAGTTTTTATGCAAATTATTGTGGATATTTGCAATCGCAAGTTGTATAGATGCAAAGCCTTTGTCGATACCGTCATACAACATGCGACCGTGTTCGCTTAGCGAAACAGCTCTGCCTTTTCTGATAAACAATTCTGTCTGTAGATATTGTTCCAGTTTTCGAATGTGATATGAAATCGACGGCTGAGTAACATTGAGCTCGCCTGCCGCAACCCTGAAATTTCCCACCCGTGCAGCAGCTTCAAACGCAAATAAACAGTTCGCAGATGGTATCTGACGTCTTAGGTTGTGTGACATCGATGTCTCTCCTGAGTGATGCTCACGGGGTGATCCCGTGGAGCCGCAGTACAAGCTTCATCCGACCATAGAACCAATCTATCAGCGATACAAATTTATAGCGCCTAACCGTGAACCTTTCTTCTTCGCGATGGCCGGAAAAAGGATATCTTGAGAGAAGGTGCGGAGGAATGTGTTCGTTTCAAACCACCATATGAAACTGAATTATGTCAGGAATCAAGCAAGTGGCCGTTGACATTCAACATTGAATTCAGAGACTCCAATGGAACAAGCCGCTTCAAAGACTGTGACTTTTGACGCACCGGCAATGGTGATCGATGGTGTTGCGCCGTGCCGATTGGGGATAAAAGTCTTGCCTCGCGAGGTAACGGTCAGTGGATGGCTCAGTGCGATAGGTGAGATCGACGTAGATCCGCCGTTGAAAGGAGAGATCAATTGCGACTGGGCTATCATAGGTGGCGGCTGGACAGGAACCAGTGCTGCTCGCCGCATTGCCGAATTACGCCCTGATGATTCCGTTGTCCTGGTCGATGCCGGGATAATTGGCAACAATGCGGCCGGCCGGTGCGCTGGCTTTGCAATCGATCTGGCTCATAATCCAAGGAAAAGGAACTTCGCCGAAGATAAAAAGAGTAACTTTGAAGAACGTCAGATCAATGTTGAGGGTATTGCCTACCTCAAGGATGCTGTCGAGCGTTTCGAAATTGCATGCGATTGGAGCGAGGAGGGTAAAACCCATGCGTCTGCAACCGCGAGTGGCGAGGCTTGCCTAGCGTCATTCGCCAAAGCCCTTGATGAATTGAACGAGCCGTATTCCTGGTATGACGCCGAACAGATGACGGAGATGGTCGGAACCGGCTATTACACAAAGGGACTTCACACCCCCAGTACCGTGCTTATGCAACCCGCGGCGCTTCTGCGTGGCCTTACCAAGAATATCGGGACCAATGCGACCGTTTACGAAAACACGCCAGTAATCGAAGTCATCTACGGCGGAGAACGACACATTTTGACCACCGACGAGGGGCAAGTCCGCGCACGAAACATTTTACTATGCAACAACGGTTTTCTGACGGAATTCGGGTTTTTTACCGGTTGTGCAATCCCGATCTACACTTACGGAAGTCTGACCCGACGTTTGACCGAAGACGAACTAAAAGCCATCGGCGGACGTAAGACCTGGGGGCTCATTCCGGCGGATTCTTTCGGTTCCACCGTCCGAAAAACCGCCGATGATCGGCTGTTGATACGCAACATCTACGGCTATGCCCGCGATTTTCACACAACAAACGAAGTCGTGGAGAGGGCCCGTCGCAAACATCAGATGTCGTTCGACCGTCGCTTCCCGAAAATATCCAAGATAGGATTCGAGTATAGTTGGGGCGGTGCGCTCAGTCTTGCCCAGAACAGTGGGCAAGTCTTCGGAGAGTTGCGCGAACGCGTGTGGGCTGCGGGTTTCTGCAACGGGACAGGAGTGTCCAAGGGCGCAATCTTTGGCAAATCCCTTGCCGAACTCGCTCACGGAACCCCGGGTGCAGCCTCGGCCATCATCAGCTCCCATCAAATGCCCAACAAGCCATTGCCACAGTGGATTATGGCGCTGGGCGTGCGACTTACCACGGAGTACCGACTCTGGCGTGCGGGTATGGAGGTCTAATTCGGCTTACATTCGCCACGAATTCAAGATGAGGAAATCATGGCAAATCTTAGAGGTGTTAACCTGGCAATCCAAACACCGTTCCACGAGGACAGTTCAGTGGACTACGCCTGTTGGGGCAGACTGATCGATCAATATGTCGACGCCGGAATGCACGGAATTTTATTGAGCTCCGGTACCGGCCAACACGCTTATCTCACGGAGACCGAATGCGCGAAAATGTTTGAAACGGGCATTAAACGCATCGCCGGACACGCGAACATGATTTGCCAGACTTCAGCACTGAACCTTGACGAGGTAATCCGCCGATCGAAGACCGCGCAGGATTTCGGCGGCGATACGGTTCTGATTCTGCCACCTTTCTTCGAGGGACCAACACACGATGATGGAATTTTCGCCTTCTATGAACGGCTAAACCGGGAAATGTCGATAGACATTATTGGTTACAACATTCCGCAGGCGACCGGCATTGAATTATACCCGGAACTCTACACTCGGCTCATTGAATTGGAACACTTCAACTACATCAAGGATAGCAGTGGTGACATGTGCAAGCAGCAGGCGCTGGTCGGTTGCGGCGGGCGTGTCCTGAATGGCGCTGATCCTACCACCGTCTTCTCCTTCATGGCGGACACCTACGGCACGATCTGGGGAGGCGCTAATATCTTCCCTCGCGAGGCCGTACAATTGTTCGAACTGGTGGGCGCCGGAGAACACTCCAAAGCGCTAGAGCTTTGGAGGAGCCTCTTCCCGATTCTCAACTATTGTTGGCAGAACGACTACATCCCTGCCGTCAAGGCAGCTGCCGGAATCATGGGTTTTGACGGCGGCGCGGTCCGTGCCCCTGTCTGCGCTGTTGGACCTGACGTCATCGCCGAATTGGAAGAAACTCTGGCGCCGCTAAAACAGAAGCAGGCGACCTGACTGGACGACAGGGCAATAGCGGTGCGCACGTGGCGGTGCATGTCACTCAAACCGAAATGCCGCGGTTCTGACGGCAATTGAGAAGGTCACGCTTATGGTAGAAGCCGTGAGAAAACGCAGAGGTCGGGAAAGACGCAAATCTGACCGGAACAAGAAAAAGGCCGCCCTGCGGCTGCCCTATCTCCAGAACCGGATGAAATTCCAAGAGGTTCTGGACGAAGAAGGGCTTGCCCGCATCCACAACGCCTCAATGCGGATTTTGGAAGATATTGGTATCGCCTTTCGCGATGAAGGGGCGCTGGAGCAGTGGCGCAAAACCGGTGCCAAGGTGGCGGATGATCACGTCTATCCCGATCGGGGCATGATCATGGAACTCGTCGGCAAGGCACCGGAGAAGTTTGCCATGGCCTCGCGCAACCCGGAGCGGGCGGTGGAAATCGGCGGGCGCAACTCCGTCTTCATCCCGATGCAAGGGGCGCCGAATGTGCGTGATCTGGATGGTATCCGCCGTGAATCGACGTTGGAAGACTTGCAAAACTTCAACAAGATCACGCAGATGTCGTCTTGTTATCATCTGGCGGCCGGTTTTGTCGTGGAGGCCAATGATCTACCGGTTCCGCACCGGCATCTGGAATGGGTCAAAAGCAATCTCGTTCACACCGACATGCCATTTTTTGGGGCCACAACGGCCCCTGAACGGGCCCATGATACGGTCGAAATGGCCCGCATCGTCCACGGCCAGAACTTTCTCGACACAAATGCGTTGATGGTTTGCCAAGTTTCAGGCAATTCGCCCCGATTGTGGGACGAAACCATGCTGAGCGCTGGCCGCATCTATGCCGATGCCGGTCAGGTCACGCTGTTCTCGCCCTTCGTACTCGCCTGTGCCAATGCGCCGGCGGACGTGGCTGGATCGCTGGCTCAGTTGAACGCGGAAGCCTTGGCCGGCATCGCATATATCCAGCTATACAAGCCCGGCACCAGATCAATCTACGGGCAGTTTACTGTTGCCACATCGATGAAAACCGGTGCGCCGATGGCGGGCACACCCGAAATCGCCCTGATCAATTTCGGCGTCGGCCAATTGGCCCGCCGGTACGGCCTGCCGTGGCGCACGACCGGCTCGCAGGCCAGCGCCAAAGTGTTCGACGCCCAATCGGGCTACGAATCCGCCCCCGGCATGATGACGGCGATCCTCGCCGGCGCGAACATGATCCTGCATGCCGGCGGTTGGGACGAGGCCGGTCTGGTGAACTGCTATGCCAAATTCATCGTCGATGCCGAACAGAACATGCTTTATCACCGTCTGGGACAGGGCGTATCACTGGACCGGCTTGACGAGGCGGTCGACGCAGTGCGGCTGGTTCCTCCGTCGGGACACTATCTGGGTGAGCCGTTCACGCTGAAATATTTCGAGGACAGTTTCACCATGCCGGAACTGCTCGACTATTCGAGCCATCCGCAATGGGTCGCAGACGGTGAAAAGGACACCGCCCAGCGGGCGCGTGAGGCTGCCCGGCGCATGCTGGCAGATTTCCGTGAACCCAATATGGACATAGCTGCTCGAAAGGAGCTCGATGCCTTTGTCGAACGCCGCAAGTCAGAGATATCGCCCTCCGTGGCATAAGACCAGGACAATCAAATTATGAGTAAACTGTTTTCCCTGGACTGCAAGACCGTTTTGATCACTGGGTCAACGCGCGGTCTCGGCTGGGCTTCGGCACGGGCGTGCGCCGAGGCTGGAGCAACAGTTGTACTGCACGGACGTAGTGAGACCTCCTGCCTGGCGCGCAGGCAGGAGCTCGAAGCTGCCGGCCACAAGGCCGATTACCTTGCCTTCGACATGGAGGACCGCGATGCCGTCAACGCCGCAGTGCCGTCGATCATTGAACGCCACGGGTCGATCTGGGGCCTGGTCAACAATGCCGGCATGCTGCTGCACGACATTATCGAGGACGAAACGGCTGAATCCTACGAACGCATCATGGCGGTCCACATGGTGGCACCGTTCCTTCTTACGCGGGCGGCCGCCGCCGAGATGAAAAAGACAGAAGGCCCGGATCGCGGCCGTATTGTCAACATTGCCTCGATCGCCTTTTCCAGTCCCCGTTCGGGCATATGCAACTATACATCAGCCAAGGGTGCGATTGTTGGCTTCACCCGTGCATCATCGGCCGAACTCGGAAAGCACGGCATACGGGTCAATACGATAGCTCCTGGCTATTTCGTCACCGACATTAATCGCGAGCGTCTGCAAAACAAGGAGTTCGCCGACAAAATCAATGTGCGCACGCCGGCAGCTCGCTGGGGCGATCCATCTGAACTGGGCGGTCCGACAGTCTTTCTGCTATCGGAGGCCTCGTCCTATGTGAACGGACAGCTCATATACGTGGACGGCGGCATGAGCCACTTTCTGCATAGCGTTTGAGGAAGGAAAATAGCCATGTCAGGTCGATTGGAGGGAAAGATCGCTTTGGTCGTCGGAGCGGGTTCGATAGGACCCGGCTGGGGTAATGGCAAGGCCACTGCGGCGCTTTTCGCCCGCGAAGGCGCAAAGGTGTTTGCAGTGGACCGTAACCGCGCGGCGGTGGAGGAAATCCGCGATATCATCCGCAACGAAGGTGGAACAGCGGAGGCCTTTGCCGGGGACATGACCAGCGAAACCGATGTCAAGGCCCTGGTTGCCGCTTGCGTGGAGGCCTTCGGCGGCGTCGATGTCCTGCATAACAATGTGGGCATCCTCAAAGCCGGCTCGCCTGAGGACACGACCGTTGATGATTGGGATTTGGTGTTGAATGTAAACTGCAAGGGGATCTTCCTTCCCTGTAAACATGCGCTGCCGCATATGCGCAAAGCTGGCTCCGGCGCCATCATCAACATCTCGTCGATCTCTGGTTTCCGCTATCTCGGTGCGCCCTACATCGCCTACAACACGTCCAAGGGATCAATCGTTTCTTTTACCCGTAATCTAGCTGCGACATATGCGGCCGAGGGTATTCGAGCAAACTGCATCTTACCCGGTATCATCGACACGCCGATGGCACGCGATGCAACCATTCAAACCAGCGGCAAGGCGGAAGCCGACATCGATTTCGATGAGCTGGCAAAGGCACGCGCGGCCCGTATTCCGATGAAACGCACGGGTACGGGCTGGGACGTGGCCAAGGCGGCACTGTTTTTGGCGAGTGACGATTCCGCTTACATCACAGGCACGGAATTGATTGTTGATGGAGGGCTCAACTGCGTGGCCTAACTTAGCAGGTAACTACTCACCCCAATTTGCGATCCGACCGCGGGATTATTGAGCAAAAGCCTTCACCGGCCCTCACGGCGAGCCCGGATTGACCCTGGTGGGGTTCCGGCTTCGCTGCACGCATAGAGCGGTTGACAGTGTAGCATCACCGGTCTATGGAAGGGGCACTTGAGCTGAGATTCGGGAGCAGCACGGGTGTACCACTTCGGGTCCACGGCGACGACGGGACTGTGTCAGCCGCTGATAGCTCTGATGCCTCCGCATGCCATCTGGGGTTCATAATACACACCTCTCTACGTTGTTGTTTACACACGGATATTTTCCCCGTCCGGGCAGTCAACGGTCCCGCTGGATGATCCTTCCGGGTCGAACAGCAAGATTTGCCGGGAATCACCGGGTCTTGACCGGTCGAATCCGTTCAGGTCCTGTTCAAGGATGATCCAGGGTGCACCCTTGCAGACCTGTCGTGCGGGCAATTCCTTGTTCTTGATCATGCGCCGAACGTGCAATTCGCTCACCTGGAGTTGCGTTGCAGCCTCATTCAGGGAGAGTTCGCCACGTTCCGCCCGCTCCCCGTCGCGATAAACCGGGATCTTGTGGTGGTGGCGGTAGCTCCGAACATTTGATTCCGTCCAGCTTCGACCTGTACCGGTCTTGCGACCAAGCCGGTTCAGAAGCGCTGCGATCAACTTGTCGGACGTCTGGCGTGCAAGTTGTTTCAAGAGGGCGCCGGTTTCCGCGCCGGTCGTGTAGCGATGTTCGCCACTTCGGTTCTTGTATACCGTAAGTTCCGTGTGGTCACCGCCGCGCCAGCACACCCGGAGGAGGATTTGCCGACCTTCGACGCACGCGACGATATCCTCGATCGCGACACGCAGGATGCGCTTTCGGGTTTGTGCTGAGGCATTGTCATGCTACCATGCCTGTTGCAAATCAGCGCCAAGCGACAGGCAGGAAGCACGTTCCGCTTCGGTCATGCCCTGGTGGTCGGTTGCGGTGCGTTGCACCGTCAACCTCGTCTCGAGATCGCGGACCGTGGTCAGCCGTTCGTTCCAGCGTCGCTCAAGTTCACCGGCAACCGGGCGGTTTGCGGGATCAACCGAATCATACTGGCGGGCGGCACGCTCGGCTTCACGCGCGCGCTCCAGCGCCAGCTCCACCTGTCGGATGGCATCGCTGTCGGCCTGCGCGTCCTCGTCGATGGCTTGCAAGGCCGCTTCGATGCCAAGCGGCTGAAGAACGCGGACCAGTTCATCGCGGACCGCCGTGTCGACGCGCATCCCGCCGAACCCGATGCAGCGTTCCTGTCCGACGACCGCGGCCTCGGAATAGCAATGGTAGCGAACGACATTGGAGGTTCTGCCAGTATAGGTCACACGCATGCGCCGTCCGCAATGGCCACAGCGCAGCAGGCCGACCAGAAGCCCGGCGCCGCGACGGAGCGGGCCCCGGGTTCCGTGCGCATGATTGTTGACGTTCTCAGAGATAACGCGCTGGTTCTGCCCGAACTGCTCCCAGCTGATATAGGCCTCGTGATTGCCGACCTTCAAGACCTGCCATGCCTCTTGCGCACATTTGCCCCGCGCGACCTGCTTGACCCCGTCATGGATCCGGACCCGCGTGCTGGTGCGGCCGAATGCATAGGCGCCAGCGTATACCGGATTGGTGAGGATCTTGTGGACCCGGCTGTAACTCGCAGGCCCCCAGACCGGCTCGCGCATGCCGGACTCCAGACTGGGCAGGGGTATGCCTTCGTGCTGCATCCAGATCCGAACCTGACGAACACTTTGCAGTTCGTCGAACTTGCGAAAGACCAGTGCAATCGCTTCCTGGACCCGCAAGTCCGGATCCTTCTCGATACCGCCTTCGGTTCGCCGGTAACCGGCCGCCACCGAAAAGAACAACTCGCCGCGTTCGGCCTTGCGTTTGCGGCCCTCCAACGAGCGCCGCATGATGTTCGAAAGTTCAAGCTCCGACATCGCGCCGTGCATGCCCAGGATCATGCGATCACTTGGAACGCGTGGATCGTAGACCGACTGTTCATCGCCGAGAAGACAGCCGACATGACCGCAGAACTCGATCAGGGTATGCCACTCCCGCCCGTTTCGGGCGAGGCGGGAAGCGTCCACGGCAAGAATGATGCCGACCCGGTTTTCGCACACTGCGGCAAGCAGGTTCTGGAAGCCCGGCCGTCTGGCAGTGCCATCGCCCGATCGACCGAGATCGTCATCAATCACCGATATGTCGGCCCAGCCAAGGTCTTTGGCCCGCGTTGTCAGATCATATTGCCAGCGCTGGCTCTCAAGGTTCTTCCGGACCTGTTGCGGGCTTGATTGCCGGACATAGACAATCGCCTCGCGTTGCAGATGTTCAGTCGTGATCCTGTTCATGTCTTTCTATCTCCGTGCTGATGACGGCTGCCGCCTCTCGCAGCAGCAGTGCGAGGGCGCTGATCAGGTCCTGGCGCTCCGCTTGCGACAGACGGAGTTCCGGTCCGTCCGGGCGAAACAGATCGGTCTGCCAGGCAGGCGCAATTCGATGTTGCATGCTGCTAACCTCCGGCTTGATTTCCGAGCAGGAGGGCATGGTTGGTCAGGAACTGGCATGCCGCCACCCGAAAGATCCGGACGCGATGCGGGGAGAGGCTGCGCTCGCCAGCAAAACTCTCCTTTTCAATCATCATGGCCGGACGCAGGCCGACAGACGGCGATCGAAACATGCGGTCGGTGGGCCGAACCGATACGGGCGTTATCGCCCTTGCACCGGCAAGGCCCACTGAACACCGTAACGTTACGGGCCGCCGGCTTCCGGGGGCAGTGCAGCGGCTCGCTCATGACGCGGGGGCGCGGCGGCACTTATGGATCGTGGCAACGTTATTGCCGCCCGATCGGCCGGCCGAGCCCTGACACCGGCAATCGAAACATGCGGTCGGCGGGCCGGAACCGATACGGGCGTTACCGCCCTTGCACCGACAAAGCCCACTGAACACCGTAACGTTACGGGCCGCCGGTATCGCGTGTTCCGAAGCGGATGCGCGGTCGGAGGCCGGAGCATGCGCACGATTCAAAGGCCGGGCATGTCCGCGCCCGCACAAAGTTCGGCGTCCTGGGTCACGCTGAATGCATCGCCATACCGGGATCATTTGTCCTGTCCCGACAGGTTCTGATCAGAGGCTGTATCTTCCGGAGTCCCGGGGTTGGCGGAGACCGACAGAAGATGATCGACGACAGCGCGGAGATCGGTGAGAACCCGCGCCGGAAACCGCGGCAATGTACGAATATCGAAGTTTCGTGCGCACGGATCGGTCATCCATTCAGGGACCGCTTGCAATCGCCCGTCCGGCATCACGACAACAAGCTCCGCACCTGCCGGTGACGGTTTCCTCGCCCTGACCTCAAGCTCGTCTTCAAAGTTCGGATGGAATCGGTAGTAGATCCTTACCCGTAAACGGGCCTTGGACGAAGCCGCTGCGCGGCAGTTCGTTGAGGATTTGCCGGCACGTTGAATATCTGGCTTCCGGTTGATGACGTGGTCGTGCCCCCTGCGATGGACTGATCGTCCACAACTCACTTTGCGTCTGTCGACCTCATCTGCGTTTCCTGCTGTCTATCATCGCTCTCCTTGACGGTCCACGTCCGGATGGTCTGGCCGTGCGCTGTCTTCGGGAGACCAGTGATGACCAGCAATACAGATGTCAAGAAGACCCGGCTTCGCCAGCGGATGATCGATCAGATGCGCATGGCCGGCCTTTCCCGGAACACGCAGACCAGCTATGTGCGTGAGATCAAGTGTCTGGCGGAGGCCTTCAACATGTCGCCGGACAGGCTCGAACCGGAACAGGTTCGTTCCTGGCATCTGGGAAGGATCGATCGAGGCCTTTCTGAGAACACCACCAACGTCGGCCTCGCCGCGCTCAAGTTCTTCTACAGGGACACGCTGCACCAACCCCGGATGATCGACGGGTTGCGCATGCGCAGGGTACCCAGAGGCTTGCCCAGGGCGATGTCCGAAGAGGAGATCGAGCGCCTGCTGATGGCAACGCCCGATCTCCGATATCGAACCTCGATGACGCTGACTTATGCATGCGGTCTGCCCATCTCGGAGATCGTCGCCATCACCATCGACGATGTCAAGTCGAAGGACGGCCTGCTGCACATCCGCTCGGGCAAGGGCGCCACCGAGCGCATGGCGCCGCTGCCCGATGGCATGGTGGACCACCGAAGGACTGCTGGAGGAAGACCTACCCCAAACCGGTCTCATGGTTGTTCTATGGCAGGTCCCCCGAACACGCCATCAAGCCGGACACCCTGAGGCAGGCCTTCAATCGTGCCCGCGATCTGGCCGGCATCGCCAGCCACCACACGTTCCACGGTCTGCGCCACAGCGCGGCCACTCACATGTTCGAGGCCGGTGGCAGCATCGATGTCATCCAGGATGCCCTGGGGCACCGCAGTGCCGACACGACGCGCAACTATGCCCGCGCCACCAGCGCCATGTTCAAGGACCTCAGCCATCCGATCTCGAAGTCGTCCCTGCTGAGCCGCTGATCATGGCCGTCCGGATTGACGTGGCGGAGATCTTCCGCCACGTCGCTCCCGGTTACCGGAAGCGCTGCGCCGGGCACTTGAGCGCGGCGCAGCTCAAGGCCATGTCCGCCATCGAGGCCTGCCGGACCCCGGTGCTGGGCGGGCACATGTGGCACTGTAACGGCTGCGGGCACGATCATCCGCTCTACAACTCGTGCCACAACCGCCACTGCCCGACCTGCCAGGGGCTGGCCGCACTGAAGTGGTCGGAGACCCGCGAGCACGACATCCTCCCTGTCCCCTACTTAATGCCGAGCAGAGTGTAATGCCGAGTGGCGAGCGGGAGACCGTTACGGCAAGGGAGTTTTGCCGCCCTCTGACTCGGCATTACATCTGCAAATCACTTGCCGCCGAGAAGTTCCATCAAGCTGTCCCTGACACCAAGGAAGGTCCCGGGTCTGATGGACGGCGGCGTGCTGGATTCCAGGATGCCCAGCTTTTCGGCCGGGCTCGCACGGACGTACATCTCGGTGGTCCTGATATCCGCATGGCCAAGCCACAGCGAGACCTTCCGGATGTCGCCTGTGGCATGCAGGATTGCCATGGCTGCGGAATGACGAAGCACATGGGGGGTCACCCGCTTGGTCTTGATCGACGCAACGGTCTCGGCGGCCGTGGCGACATGCTGCTTGAGCACGTATGCGAAGCCGTCCGTGCTCATCGGCCGTCCCCGTGCATTGAGGAACATGTAGCGGTTGGTAACCTGTGGCCTGACGTCCAGCCACTGATTGAGGACGGTCCTCGTTTCCCGCCACATCGGCAGTTCCCGTTCGCGCCGTCCCTTGCCCAGGATATGGATGGTCTCGAGCTGGGGACCGGACAGGCTGTCGAGCGTGAGCGTCGTCAGTTCCGATACCCGCAGCCCGGCGGCATAGCACAGGTGCAGCATCGCGCGGTCTCGCAGGCCTGCGATCGTTGCGGGATCCGGGGCATCCAGGAGCGCCTGCATTTCGGTCCGGTCGAGCCAGTCGATCAGCGGCTTGTCGGCGACCTTCTGCGGTATGGCACGAACTTGCAACGCGAGGTCGAGGCAACTCGGCACACGATACTCGACGAAGCGGAAGAACGATTTGATGGTGGCAAGGCGGACGTTGCGCGTGCCCACGCTGTTATTGCGCTCCTTCTCGAGGGACTCGAGGAAGGCCAACAGGAGCGCCACCGTGAAGTGCTCGATCTCCAGCTTGCAGGGACGGATCTTGATCCGCCCCGCCGTGTAGAGCACCAGCAGCCGGAAGCACTCGGTGTAGCTCTGCAAGGTGTGGTGGCTGCACCGCCGCTCGTTGGGCAGGTGCTGCTGCAGGAAGGCGGAGAGATGGGGGGCAAGATCAGTCATCGTGCCCTCCATTCGTGTGAGCCCGTTCCACCGCCTCGGCGACGCCGCGCAGCAGAACCGGGGTCGATTCCAGATACCAATAGGTGCTCGTCACATTGACGTGTCCGAGATGGGTGGCCAGAGCCAGCATGTGCCGGCCCGGCCTGGCGTCGGAAGGCAGCATCTCCAGGGACCGGACGGCGAAGGAATGGCGCAACGAGTGCAGGGTCGGCCCGCGCGCCGCGCCGGGCTTGCGGAGCCCCACCTGTTCCGCGAGTTTGAGAAAGACATGGCTCGCATACCGTCTGCCTGGACTTCGACCGGTTGCGATCACGAACACGTGCCGGTCCGGCGTTGTCTCCTTGAGGCGCGCCTCCAGGTAGTGATCCAGCGCCTTCCAGCTGGTCGGGTGCAGCGCGACCATCCTCGTCTTGCCGAACTTCGTGTCCCGGATGACGAGGCCGTCCGGCGTGATGTCGTCCAGCATCAATGCGAGCGCCTCGCCGATGCGCAGACCGGTCGCGGCAATGAGACCGAACAGGTAGTGCCAGGTCAGCGGGGCGATGGTTTCGACGGGGCCCACCGACAGTGCCGCTGTCAGCAGCTTCCGGATGGCCGGGACCGATATCAGGTACGGCTGCGGCCTCCACCGGGTTCTTTGGCCCAGCGCGTCACGAGGCGGCACCTCGTGACGATCGTCCTCCGCGTGCAACCAGAGGGCAAAGTGACGCACCACGCGGAGCTTCTTGACTTGCGTTTCAGGTGATGCCTCCTTCGATGCCGATGCCCACTCGATAGCGGTCCCGGAGCGAATGAATGTCTCGTTGCGAGCCTCGGCGAACCGCACAAAGCTCCCCAGCATCTTTTCGTTCTTGATGAACCGGTAGCCAAGCGCCTGCTTGGTCCCGACAAAGCGTGCGACATGGTCGGCAATCGTTGTCGTCATTGGCCGATCCCCCCGATCCAGGGCTGAGCAACCTCCCGCAACATGACGGCATCGGTCTTGGCGTAAATCATCGTCGTGTTCGCAGACCTATGGCGAAGCAGCGCCTGGATGACATCCAGCGTCGCGCCCGATCTCAACAACGATGTCGCCTGGGAATGGCGGAACACATGCGCGCCGCGGCTCGCAAAGGTCTTGATCCCGGCGCGGTCGAGTGCGCGCCTCGCCAGCGAACTGACGACAGCCGAGTTGGTCAACCCTCGCCAGGGCGCCCGGGCGCAGAGGAACACCTTCTCCTCATCGACCCTGGGCCGCACCATGGCGATATAGGCATGGAGCGCATCGCCGGCATCCTGCGGCAACGGCAGAGCCGCCTCCCGGCGCGACTTGCCCGAGACACGGATCTCGGCCCTGTCCCAGTCGATATCGCCGACGCGCAGGGCGACGATGTCTCCTGCGCGCAGGGCAAGCCGCGCCAGAAGAAGCAGGATTGCCCGGTCGCGCACACCCGTCGGATGATCGCCGCAGCAGGCGATGGCACGCTCGACATCTTCGCCCGGGATATAGCGTGGCAGGGTCGACAACTGCCACCGAGGCGCCGACGGCACAGCCGCGACCAGCGCGCCAGGGACGCTGCCTTCCGATGCCAGGAACCGAAGATACATGCGCATCGCGCTGGTCAGTTTCATGGCGTAGTTTCGCGACCGCGGCTGCATCTTCTTGAGCAACACCCGGCGGATCAGCGCTGCGCCATAGGCGCATGGGTCGTCGCCGAGTTCGGGCGCCATCTCGGCGATCAGGCGGACATGCCGTCGTATGCTCCCCTCGCTGATGCCGCGATGATGCTCAAGCCACACGGCGTATCTCTGGAGGCGAACGGGCAGTGCCTGCTCGATGGGGAGCGGCTCCAGGGGGGCAATCCGCCCGATCGAGACGAGGTGCTTCAGGAACCCGCGCAACCCGGCCTTGTAGGCTGTTCCGGGTCGTGGCCTCTCGCAGCCGCAAAACACCCCGGGGATCGAGCAGACGAACTTCCTGTTCTCGAAGTGCGTGTAGACATGCGAGGTCAGATCGCAAAGTCGGATGCGAGAGAGATGGAGCCAGACAATCAGGCCGGTACATCCCTGGCGGTACAACCTGATGGTTACCGCCGCGTAGCCGTCGTCGCGCAAACCGGTGAGGAACGCGTCCAGCAACCGCAAATTGTCGTCAAGTTCACCGGGGGTCTCGATATGCCCCGTCCGCTCCAGGAACTGGATGAACGCCATGAGCTCGGGGGACGTGCGGCGTTTGCGCCAACGCCGGAGGTAGACGGGCGCGCACGATGTGCCACAACGACAATCGTGCTCCAGAAAGCGATCGATGATAGTGCCGTCGACCGTCTCGAGTTCGATACCGGTGAGTTCAAGCCAGATCAGGAAGTGATGGGCAATACGCCGGTACTCGCAGAACAGTGTCTCCGAAGTCCTGGCTCGACGACGGAGATCACAAATGAAGGCGAGGATGATGGCGGCGAAGCCGGCCAAAGTGGCGCTCGCCAGGGATCGGGTCCCGGACAGGACAGGCATTGTTCGTTCTCCATTTGGTTGAGAGAACGACAATGCTCATCATCACGGCCCGATGTAATGCCGAGTCAGAGGGCGGCAAAACTCCCTTGCCGTAACGGTCTCCCGCTCGCCACTCGGCATTACACTCTGCTCGGCATTAAGTAGGTAATCCCGAGCTCGGGATTACCTACTTCCACATCGTGTTCACGCTGCCCCGGGAGATCGCACAGATCGCGTTCGCCAACCGCAAGGTCGTCTTCGACATCCTCTTCCGGACCACCGCGTCGACCCTCAGGACGATCGCCGCAGACCCCCCGCCGTGGCGGCCTGCATACAGGCGGCACCGCCGTCCTCCACACATGGAACCAGCAGATGCTCTTCCATCCCCATCTTCATGTCGTCATCCCCAACGCCGGGTTCGATGTCACGACCGGTGAGTGGAGAACCGGAAGCGCCACCTTCTTCGCCCCGTCAAGGTCCTCGCCAGCCTGTTCCGGCGCCTCTTCCTCGAGGAACTCGAGAAGGCACACAACAGGGGCCAACTCGTCTTCCACGGAACCACCGCCCGCCTCGCCGAGCCCACCGCCTTGCGCGACACCATCCGCGAAGCCCGCAGCAAGGGCTGGGTCGTCTACGCCAAACCACCCTTCCGCGGACCGCAACAGGTGTTCCGCTACCTGTCGCGCTACACCCACCGGATCGCCATCGCCAACAGCCGCATCCTCGCCTTCGACGGCGGCTCCGTCACCTTCCGGTGTCGCAAGCCCGGGAACTCCGATAAGCCGCGCTACGGCACCGTTATCGTCTCCGCCGATGAGTTCATCCGACGCTTCCTGCTCCACGTCGTCCCCGACGGCATGCATCGCATCCGTCACTTCGGCATCCTCGCCAACGCTTGCCGCGCAAAAAACCTCGACATCGCCCGCAAGACAATGGACGCACCTGCCGCCGATGGCCGCGAGGAAAGGCATGACACCCTTCCCGGCATCGCTCCCGTGCCCTGCCCGCATTGCGGCGCCACGATGTTCATCGTCGGTATCCTGACAGCAGCCCGCAGCAGACACGCGTCACGCGGGCCACCAGAGACGCCATGACGTCCCCGTTCCCGTCACAGCTGCTGGTTCCTGCCTCTCCCGCAAGGTGCCATGGCGCTTGTCCGCATGTCCCGACGGTGCGCCGAAAAGGTTTTGCAGCCGCCAATCCGAGGGCCCTGCCAATCGCTGCCGGCCGCTCGTTCGGCAGCTTTCGAGGGCATTCCCTCCCGATTCATACGGTCTCGGTACAGCCATAACGCCGGTCTCGGCGCACTTTCCACATAATAACGCCTTCGCCAGATGGCCGCGGCTTCGTCCAAGACGATTGATCCAACTCTGCGAGCCGGTCAAAACAGCCGCCTGATACTGTCCGGCCACAGGGGGCCACTCCAGCGCCGGTACATTTTTTGCGCCGCCGTTGACATGTTCGCCAAGCACGGCTTGTCGCGGCAGGCGAAGCTGGTGCGGCTTGTGCTGCCGCTGGCCGACGCTCCGGAGCCCCGGCTCTGAAGGTGGAAGCAGCCGCAGTTCGGCGCTGACCTCGTCTGCCTTCCCCCAAGTTCCAGAGATCCCGCCAAAAAATCGCCGAATCTCCCTAATATTGGGGACGCGCGTAAGTGCGCGACGCGCCTATATGTGATCGCACATCGGCGCCGCTGGGAGCAGACTCGGCGAGAACTGTTGCGTGGTCTGTGAGAGAGAGTGCGTGCGGACGCGCCTGGGTCAGGTGGGCCGGTACCACCCTCTGTTTTTGATTGTGAACTGGATCGTCAAGAGGGACCGGGACATAGGTCTCCCGTACATCGGATATCCGGATGTCGGGTTTCGTCTGCAAGGGGACGGAACGCTGGTGGCTCGGAACATGCAGGGTGACATTCCAGGGACATGGAAGTTGCAACGGGGCCGTCTCGTGATTGATGTCGAGGGCGTTGACGAACGCGCTGGATATCAGTGGAGGGCTCTCGCGCAGCATCTGGGCTGGACGCCCGGCGATGCTTGATCGTTTCCTCCCTACGGTCGGGCTGGCATTGCTGGTGAGCGTTGCTCAGGCTCAGGACCCGTTGGGTACGTTGGATGTTTTGAACGTGCCTGACGGGTCCACTTATCCGGATATGAGCGGCTCCGGCTCTGAAGATGAATCTGGTGTTGTTCTGGCGGAGGGGCTCGATTGGGCTCTGTTGCAAAGTTCGGCGCAGGGATGGTGAACTGTTTGCGTAGGCTGAAACGAGGGGTTGGTGGATGAGCGAATTCAAGGGTGTTGTTTTGCGGAAAAAACCGTACCGATCGGGCCGTTTCTTTTCAGATTAAATCGAGGGCGAACGGCTGAGAAGTCGGGATAGTCCGACAGGGGCCGTTGCGGTTTTTCTTCCCGGCAGCGGTTTTGCGGCAGCCATTCGCTGTTGGCGCTGGCGTCCGGCGGGTCTATTACCGCGCTGCTGTTGTCCCTGTGAGAAAGGTGGCCCGCGCGTGCATACCGCCGGGCCGTGGCCGGTTGCAGATACGCTGGAACATGTCCTTGACCGACGAGGCCTATGTTCGCACGCAAGCGTGGCGTGAGGCAAGCCTTGCGGCCTGCCCGAACCATCCGGCCGGCGGATGCGGGCTGCGCCGCCACGGGACCTACCGGCGCAAGACGCGTTACGGCTACGCGCACATCGCACGCTGGTATTGCGGCGCCAGCCACATGACATTTTCGCTGTGCCGGACTGCTTCGCGGCCGGTCTGCCGGGGACGCTCGACGAGATGGAGGCGGCGGTGCTGTCGGTCGAGACGGCGCCCGATCTGGGGACGGCGGCGGCGCTGGCGCGTCCGCGCCATGTCGGCGAGCCGGCCGGGGCCCGGCGCTGGCTGCGCCGCCGCCAGCGGCTGGTCGCCAGCTGCCTGATGACGGCCCTCACCCTGCTCCCCGACCTGTTCGCCGGGTGTGAGCCGGATATCCGCTCGATGCGGGCCGCTCTCGACACCGGGCATCTCCTGGTCGCGCTGCGCGCCTGCTGCGACGTCCATCTGCCGGTCATGGCGCGTCCCGTGGGCTTTGCTGTCCGCACTGTTGCGACGTCGGATCCACTTCCAGTCCCGCAACACGCCCTGGGTCGTGACCCGCCGGGAGGCGGCTCACAGGGTTCCGTCATCCTTCAAACCCGACGGGAGTCCACCCTCATGAGAACCGACCTCGAAGAACATCGAACGAACATTGCGCTGTTTCGCCACAGCATCGTCGCGCCACTCCAGTTCCTGACGGGTGCGGCGCTGGCGGCTGCCATCCGCACGCTTGCCGCCCGCTCCCGGGTCATTCCCGGCAGCCGGCGGACCGCCATCGCAGGGCAGACCCTGCGCGACTGGCTGCGCGCCTACCGGGCCAGGGGTTTCGAGGGCCTCAAGCCCAAACCGCGGGCCGATCAGGGCAAGCCGCGGCGCATGCCGGTCGAGGTCGCCGAGGCGCTGATCGCCCACCGCCAGGGCAACCCGGCGCAGAGCGTCCGCGACGCGATCGCCGCGCTGCGCGACGCCGGCTCGATCCCCCGGACCAGCCCCGTCTCGACGGCCGCGGTCTATCGTCTGTTCCACCGCGAGGGCCTGATGGACAAGCCGGCACCGGCGGCCCAGGACCACCGGCGCTATGCCTGGCCCGACGCCAATGCCCTGTGGCAGTCGGACGTCATGCATGGTCCCAAATGCGACGATGGCCGCGGCCGGCGGCGCAAGACCTACATGATTGCCTTTCTCGACGATGCCAGCCGGGTCGTGCCGTGGTCGGCCTTCGCCCTCTCGGAGAACACCGCCGACTTCCTCACCGTGTTCAAGCAGGCCCTGATGCGCCGCGGCCGGCCCAAGAGGCTTTTTGCCACCGTAGATGTTCCGTTAGCGATTATCGAAAGTGTCGCAGTTGCGGCCTTGTCGACAAGGGCACAGACGGGAGACCAGGATACTGCTGAAGCACTGTCTGGACCGAGGCGCGTCGAAGACGGAACTGTTGAGGCACTTGTCGACCTTGCAAGAAGTGGAGTTGCGTCCGCGGCGCCTGTACCTCATCACCAGTTGTTAACAGCGGAGGAATATTGCACCACGCGAGGCGGCCGGGCGGTCCGGTCTCGGCGGCGCAAAAATGCGCCACTCATGGTCCCTTGTCGGTTTTGGCGAGGGGCAGGGATGTACGGCGTGGAGCTCTATGCGGCGGTTCGACTGGCGGTTGTCGACGAGGGTTTGAGCCATCACGAGGCGGGCCGGCGCTTCGGCAGCGATCCGCACACCGGCAGCCTATCGTCCCGGCAGCATGCCATGCTGCCCCCACCGGAGGAGTTCACCATGCTGTTTCTCGCCCCCCCGGACCACACGCGGCTCAGGGCGCTCGTGAACAAGGCATTTACGCCCAAGGCGGTCAGGCAAGCCGCTATCCGGGAGATGTGGAGTTCACCTCGGCTCTGATGACGCGTGACCTCTACAGCCACCAACATGCGCGCTACATTCTTGAGACCTTGGAAAACCACGGCCGCCGGGAACGCCTGCCGCGTGACGAATACACGATCGAGCACATCCTGCCGCAGAGCCGCAATCTGTCACTTGCCTGGCAGACTGAACTCGGGGCTGACTGGCAGAAGGTACGGGACGTTTGGGTGCATACCCTCGGCAATCTGACGCTCAGCGTCAGCAACAGCGCCATCGGAGACAAGCCGTTTGCGATGAAGCGGGACATGCCCTGGCGGGTATGGCGAAAGCCCACTCAGATTGAACGAAGGCCTGCGTGACACCCCATGCTGGAACGAGGCGGCCATTCGCGAGCGGGACCGGCGGCTCGCCGACCGCGCACTTGATGTTTGGCCGTTACCGTGTCTCGCCGATGGGGTGCTGGCCCGCTACCGTAAACGTGCAGGCAGAGACGGTGGCCCGGGTTGGGCCCGCCATCCGCAGGTGCTCCCCGGAGGTCCGATGCATAATCTGTTCGAGGCGGTCCGCGGCGCGATACTCGAGATTGACCCCATGATCACCGAAAGTCCGTTCACCCACTACATCGCCTACAAGGCGCGAACCAATGTGGTCGACATCGTGCCGCAGAAGACCCGTCTCCTGCTGGTGCTGAATATCGGATTCGAGGCGTTGGACGACCCGGCCAGTGTCGTTCATGACATCACCGGTCGCAAATTCTGGGGCAATGGTGATGCGCAGGTCGCCGTCGATGATCGACGGCAGAAACCCTATGCGATGTCGCTTGTTCGGCAGGTCCTCAAGAATCAGATGGCGGACGGGATTCGAGATAACATGGTTCATATATGATCGATGGACGTGCCACAGTTTTCGGATAGGCCCTACTACGCGATGTCATGACACTTAGACCGTATGGTTCCACGCTCCGTACATTCCGGGCCAACCGGGCGTCGCGCGCGTTTTTCGAAATATGTGGTCTTGTCGCGATTGATTGCGGTTCTAGTGAAGCGGAAAACGAGCCGGACGATACCTTCCTCTGGAGTCCCTTAACGCCGATCTCCCGTTGACCAGCGTCGGGGTTGGGCACCGGTCCGCGAAGTGCGCCACTGATCGTCTTCGGATCGTAGCGGTCAATGTCATGCGTCGAAAATCAATGGTGGACGACGAAGCGCGACCGGCCCACCCCGCTCCCCGATGAGCTCCCGAAGCAGGACTACCAGCATTGCACCGCCGGCCCACGTAGCGTGGCAAGCCCCCACAGCAGGCATGCCGCGGCGCGTCGGAACCCCGACGCTGAGGGCGGAAGAAGCGGCGGGTCTGCGCTGATCTGGTCTGCCTTGCCTCAAGTTCCCGAGAACCATCGAAAAAAGCCGTCGAATTTCCCCAATGTTGGGGAAGCGTGCCGGTCCGCTGCTGGCTTATCTTTCATCGTGGCCTTGCGCCACCGGGAGCAGACCCGGCGAGAACCGCTGCACGGACTGTGAAGGGGAGGGTGCGTGCCGATGTGCCTGGGTCGCGATTCGAGAAGCGAAAAGGGAACCGCTGCGTGGGATGCGCCGGGGCGGCTTGCGCGTTCGGTGGGCGATCGGCGCCGCGAAACGGGACGCCGATGCAGCGGGTCGGAGCACGACGTGGAGGGCGCGCCGCATGGCGCCTTCGAGTTGCGGCTCGAAGGGTCGCGGGGTTCACGGACTCCGGTCGCGTCTGCAATCCGCCTTGGCTCAAAGTAAGTTGTTGTTCTACCCCCGGAAGGACGCGGAGACACCGGTGGACGGCGCCGCATGACGCTTCCGTCCCAGCTCCGGCGCGACTTCCTGTCGTCCAAGTTTCCGCGGGCACTGGTTGCCGGCTGGATTCTGGCCACAATCATCGTCCTCTATTGCTTCGCTGTCTCAGCCGTCATCTTCAGGGGACCGCTTCTTCCGTTTGCCGCAGAGGGCGCCGGCATGTTGCTGTTCGGTGCGGCCGTCTTCTGCCTGCTGGTTGGATTGAGCAGCGGCTACCGGGGCGCGCTTGCCGTCCCACAGGACATTTCGGCGGCGGTGCTCGGCACGATGGCTACCACGGTCGCGGCGGGCACGGCCTACGCGCCGGCCCAGACAACGTTCATGACCATGACTGCGCTGCTGATCATCTCCAGCCTGATCACCGGCCTCGTCCTCGCGGCGATCGGCCATTTCCGGTTGTCTAACTTGTTCCGCTTCATCCCCTATCCTGTGACGGGCGGGTTCTTCGCCGGCACCGGGTGGACTGTCTCCCTGGCTGCGCTCGCCTTGATGAGCGGAGTGCCTTTGGACTGGGAGACGCTACCGCTGTTTCTTGATTCCGGGAATCTGTGGAAATGGGCCCCCGGCGCGGTCTACGGGCTCATACTGGCACTCGTCATGAAGCGCAGGAACAGCATTGCAATCCTGTTCGCGAGCCTCGTGGCTGTCACTGCGGCCTTCCACCTGATTCTGTTCCTTCTCGACCTGTCCGTGGAAGACGCCGCGGCGGCGGGGTTGGTGCTTTCGGGCATTCCGGAAGGCGGCCTTTGGCCGGTGTTCGGGCTGAGTGACTTCGCTCACGTGGACTGGGGCGTCGTGGCGGGGCAATTTCCGGGTGTTCTGGCTGTCGCCACGATCACGCTGCTCTGCCTGCTCGTTTACGTGAATGGTCTGGAGGTTGCGACTGGCGTGAAACTCGACGTGGACAGGGAGTTTCGCGCCGCCGGCTTCGCGGGAATGGTCGCCGGCGCAGGTGGAAGCACCCCCGGAGCTCACTCGATCGTGTTGTGCCTGGCGTCCCGGATGATGGGCGCCAACACGCCCTGGACGGGAATTGTCACGTCATTCGCGTTGTGCCTGACAATGTTCTTCGGCAGAACGATTCTGGAGCTGCTCCCGACATCGGTCATCGGTGGCCTGCTGTTCTTCCTCGGTGTCGATCTGTTGAACACCTGGCTGTTCGCGATCCGCAGGAGGCTGCATTGGACGGACTATGGCATCGTTGTGCTGATCGCGCTTACCATCGCGGTTGTCGGGTTTGTCGAGGGCATTGCCGTAGGGCTGTTCGCGGCCTTGGCCCTGTTTGCCATCCGGCTGAGTCGGATGGAGGTGATCGAAGCGAGCCTGACTGGACGGGGCCTGCGCAGCATGAAGGTCCGTTCCGTTCCCGACCGTGCCATCCTCCTCGATCGGGGGGGCCGGATCCGGATCTTCCGGTTGCGCGGCTATGTCTTCTTCGGCACCGTCTACCGGCTGGTCGATCGACTTGAGGAACCTTTGAGCGATGCTCCGGTGCCCTCGTTCATTGTGCTTGATTGCACGGGTGTCCTCGGATTCGACTTCTCGTCGATCAGTGTCTTGTGCGAGTTTCTGCGGACCACGTATTCGAGCGGGGTGCGACTGGTGATCTGCGCACCGCCCGATCGTTTCCGGTCCGAAGTCGTGCACAACCTTCCGGTCGCCGTCGTGGATGGCCTCTTGTTCGAGACAGACATTGACCGTGCCCTGGAACGGTGTGAGGACATGAACATCGCCGCGTTCCAATCGGAATTGGCCGCTTCCCCGGGGAACACGCGCGGCGAACTGCTCGAGCGCGTCGCCCACGATTTGGAAGAGCATCTCGATCGGCAGATTCTCTTCGAGGAGCTGGTGGCCCGCCTTGAGCCCTGGTTGGAGCGGCTGCAATATGACGTTGGGGACACGCTTGCAGGGCCGGGCAGGACCCAGAAAGGGATGCAGTTCCT
>CBDCEA010000003.1:0-749120 GCA_965215635.1 Alphaproteobacteria bacterium
CATCGCGCACCGCCGATTCCACGCACTGATCGGTCAGGAGGCCGCAGATCACCAGCTGCTCGATCTCGAGAGCGCGCAGCACATAGTCGATATTCGTCGACATGAAGACGTTCGAGGATGTCTTCGGTATGACGATCTCGTCATCGAGGCGGCCGATGGCATCGGGTATGGTGGCCCAGGGCGAGCCTTTCGGCACCCCTATTCGTGAGATCCTGTAGTCGAGCCCGAGGTCGCGCATGTCGGCGGTCAGCGCCTCCACGACGCTATACATCACCTCCATGCCGGCACGCCGGCAGGCCTCCTGGAGACGCGCGATCACAGGCAGGGTGACGCGTTCCAGCCGGTCGAAATAGTAGGCGAGGTGGTCCGGAATGCTGCCGGGATCGATATCGATGAACTCGCCGTCGCCGGGTGTCACCGTGTAGACCTGCACATCCACCACGAGCAACGCAGCATGACGTGGAGTCCGGATCGGGACATGGCGCGAAAGGCCGCCCTTCCCGTCACTGGCAAATCTGGCTCGCGACATGGAGTTCCCCCGTTCATCGAACCGCAAGGAAACTGTCAGGGAGCTTCGGGCGATTTGCAACCCGCATGCATCATGATTGACCGCGCCACGTCACGTTCACGCGATGCCCGATGAGGCCCTGCGGAACGCTCCGGCACTTGGACCGGGCGGATCTCCCGGCTACGTTGAGGCGAATCGGCCACACCTCCCGGAAAAACGAGGACGGCGTCATGAGTACAGTCAAGGCAGTCATCTTCGACTGGTCAGGCACCGTGGTCGATTTCGGCTCGCGGGCGCCGGTCGAGGCGTTCATCGCCGTCTTCGGCGAATTCGGCGTCGCCATCACGGTCGCAGAGGCCCGCGGACCCATGGGTCTGCCGAAACGCGACCATATCCTGGCACTGACAACGGTCCCGCGCATCGCCGCCGCCTGGCAGGAGGCACATGGCCGCCCGTTCGACGAAGCCGACATCGACCGTATCCACAAGGCCTTCGAGCCGATCACCCGCAAGGTCGCAGCGCGCCTCGCCGATCTCGTTCCCGGCACGGCCGGGGTTGTCGCGGAGTTGCGCCGGCGCGGCATCAGGATCGGTTCGACCACCGGCTACACCCGGCCCATCATGACGCCGCTCACCCGGCTTGCCGCCGAACAGGGATTTGCGCCGGACACCATGGTCTGCTCCGGCGATCTTGCCGCCGGCAGGCCCACACCGCTGATGATGTACCACTGCTTCACGGAGCTTGCGGTGTGGCCGGCCGGTGCCGTCGTCAAGGTTGATGACACTGCCCCCGGCATCGAGGAAGCCACAGCAGCGGGAAGCTGGGCCGTCGGCGTCGCCATGTCGGGAAACGCCGTCGGTCTCACCCATGAGGAGCTGTCGCGCCTCGGTGCCGGGGAGACGGCACGGCTGAGAGGCGAAGCCGCGGCGGCATTGAGCGATGCCGGCGCTCACTACATCATCGACACGGTTGCCGACCTGCTGCCGGTGATCGATGCCATCGCGGCGCGCCTCGATGCCGGTCTCATGCCTGCCGCTCCGGCATGAGACCGCAACACGCCGTCATCGTTCATGCTATCGTCGGGCTGGCGATGACGCATGGCAGGGAGCTTCGGGGCACTGATGACGACAATCCTTCTGGGTGACCGCGAGATCGGTATCGACGATGTGGTTGCTGTCGTGCGCGGCAGCGCGTCCGTCGGCATCGCTCCCGAAGCACGCTCGGCGATGGAGCGCGCACGTGCCGTCGTCGACAGGTTCAGCGCCGAAGACCGTCCGGTCTACGGCCTGACACGCGGCCTTGGCGGACGCGTGGTGAACGAGATCTCGCAGCAGGAGCGCGAGGACTACAGCCGTGTCGTGGTGCTCGCCAGGGCCTGCGGAGCCGGCGAGCCTCTTGGCAGGGACGCCGTGCGCGCGGCGATGTTCGCGCGGGCAGGCGGCATGGCCGTCGGTGGCGCAGGCGTTCGCCCGGTCATCGTCGAGACCCTGTGCGCCATGCTGGAAAAGGGCGTTCACCCGCTGGTCCCGAGCATCGGTTCGGTTGGCGCGTCCGATCTCGCTCTGTGCGCCAACATGGCGCTCCCCCTTCTCGGCGAAGGCCATGCCGAATTCGAAGGCGAGATGCTGGACGGCAGGCAAGCCATGCGCCGTGCCGAGCTCGACATCGTGGTACCGCAGGAAAAGGAAGGCCTTGCCCTGTGCTCCTCGAATGCGATCTCAGTCGGTCTCGGCGCCCTCGTACTCGCCGACCTCACGAATCTCCTGGAACTGATGGACGGCATCGTTGTCCTGAGTTTCGAGGCGTTCCGGGCCAACCTGAGCCCCATCGATCCCCGCGTCGTGATGGCCCGCGGCGCGCCGGGCCAGGCGCGGGCGGCACAGAGTCTTCGCCTCAAGCTTGCAGGTTCGGTGCTGTTCGACCCTGCGGAACCCCGTCGGGTCCAGGATCCGATCAGCCTGCGATGCGTGAGCCAGGTTCATGGCAGCCTGCGCGCAACAATCGATTTCTGCGAGCCCAACGTCATCGTCGAACTCAACGGGGCGGGCGACAATCCCCTTGTCCTCGAACGGGATGGCGACATTCTCTCGAACGGCAACTTCCACACGCCCGCCATGGCAGTTGCCTTCGATGCGCTCACACTTGCCGTCGCACAGACTGCGACGCTCGCGGCCCAGCGCACCGGGCGCCTGCTGCAGAACCAATTCACGGACCTTCCGGACAGGTTGACGCATCACGGTACCACGAGGGCCGGACTCGGCCTTCTGTCGCTCACCGCCGACACCCTTTCGAAGGAAATTCACCTGCTCGGCATGCCGGCAAGCCTCCAGGACAGCTCCACCTACAATGTCGAGGACCACGCACCGATGACCACGGTGGCGGTGCGTCAGGCCCGGCGTGCGGTCGATCTCCTTGCCCAGCTTGCCGCCTGCGAACTCATCACCGCGGCACAGGCCTTCGATATTCGCGCTCCGCTACGGTGTGCCCACGTCGCCCGCGCCCTGCGCGCTGCCCTGCGCGGTATCGTCGCACCCCTCGATGACGATCGCAGCATGATCGGTGACGTTTCGGCAGTCGCTGCAGCCATCGCCGAAGGCAGGTTCGCATCCTGCCTCGTTCCCCCGCCGTGACAACCTGCCACTCCGCAGGTATCCCGGTTCTCGACTTCGGGCCGTGGTCCGCCCGTGCTCCCGGTGCACGTGACAGACTTTCATCGGATCTTCGTTCCGCCTGCCGGGAAACGGGCTTCTTCTTTCTCGTCAACCATGGCGTCGACGAAAGCATCATCGATCGTGCCTTCGAGGAGACGGCGGCCTTCCATGCGCTCCCGGAAGAGGCCAAGGCCGCCTACACGATCAACGAGCACAACATCGGCTACATGGCCTCGCGCACCAGCACGCAGAGAAGCTCGACGGTCAAGCGTGCGACCCGGCCCAATCTCGTGGCTTCCTACTTCATGAAGCGGGAACGTCAGGCGTGCGACCCGGCCGTCGTGGCGGACCTGCCGCTTCGCGGCGTCAACCAGTGGCCCGATGAGCTTCCCCGCTTCCGTGAGACGATGCTCGCCGCCATGACGGCACTCGAGGCACTCGGCCGTACCCTGTTGCCTGTCTTCGCGCACGCGCTGGGCCTCAGCGGCGACTTCTTTGCCCCTTTCTTCCGGGAGCCCAGCATCACGCTCAGGATTTCACGCTACCCGCCCCAGGCGGCCTTCGACGGCGAGGAATTCGGCACAGGCCCGCATACCGACGCGGGGTTCGTGACATTTCTGGCGCAGTCCGACGTGAGGGGCCTCGACATCCTTCGCCGTGACGGCACGTGGCTCCCTGCGCCGGCGGTGCCGGGCAGCCTGCTCGTCAATATCGGGCAGATGCTGTCACACTGGACGAACGGCCTGTGGCCGGCGACTCCCCACCGCGTCGTCAATCTCGGCACCCGCGAACGCCATGCCATCCCGTTCTTCTTCGACCCCGACTTCGACGCGGTCATCTCGTGCCTTCCCACCTGCCAGGGGCCCGGCAATCCGCCCCGCTTCCCGCCGATCCGCTATCTCGATCACATCCTCGCCTTCACCAATCACAACTTCGACCACCGGGCAGGATCGACCGGATGCGCGCGGCCATCATCGCGCTGATTGCCGCCAGGCAAGACCTCCGGGAAACCACCCCGGAAACTGCCCGATGGTCGCCCGGTCCCGAAGTTTCTCGAACAGTGCGGTGAAGCGCGGAACGATCCCGCCGGTATCAAGACCGGCCTTCCTGCCCGCTTCCAGATGGCTCCAGCGGCTGATGGCGAATCGTTCCGGCCGGAACTGGCGCTCTACGGCAAGGCGATCGGCGATTTCTTTCGACATGCATGAACCGGTGCCCGGGATGCGGACCGATATCGTCGTGGAGAACCGCCTGGAGGGACGGCAGATCGGACTCGCGACATCGCCACCGGTTGTGCGCCTGCTTGCGCAGCCGGGAGCGCGAGGACGGTCTGCGGAAGGCATGCTGCTCCAACCGGCCGCCGACATCGACGCAATCGCGCTGATCCCGGGCCATCCGAGGAGGTTCGAGAGAACTTCTCGCCCGTGAGCGGGTGGCTTGACACGTATGCGGGCAGAGACTAGGTTTTGGCCCATGATCGGTATCGGAATATCGGCTCTGAGCCTGGCGCTAGCCTGAACGGCACCTCCTCTGAAGGGGGTGCCGTGCCGAAGCGTTGCGCCCTCCCCTCATGTTGAGAAGTCCATGTCTACCGAACACACCCGCACTCGATATGCCGCCCGTTGCACCCCGCTAAGCCGGTGCTCATGTCCGTCCAGGGAGCGTTTCTGATGGCCCGCCCCGGACCCTCCCGGCCGAATTCGATGCCCATTCAACACTACCGGCGCTTCGAGCCCGTCCATCTGCCCGACCGCACATGGCCAGGCAATGTGATCGACAAGGCACCGATCTGGTGCAGTGTCGATCTTCGGGACGGCAACCAGGCGCTCATCGAACCCATGGGGTCCGAACGCAAGCGGCGTATGTTCCGCACGCTCGTGGATATGGGCTTCAAGGAGATCGAGATCGGATTTCCCAGCGCCAGCCAGACGGACTTCGATTTCTGCCGGGAGCTCATCGAAGAGCAGATGATCCCGGAGGATGTCACCATCCAGGTTCTCACCCAGGCGCGCGAACCCCTGATCCGCCGCACCTTCGAGGCGATCGAGGGTGCGAAGGACGTGATCATCCACCTCTACAACTCCACATCGAGCCTCCAGCGGCGCGTCGTCTTCGGAACCGACCAGGCGGGGATCACGCGGATCGCCGTCGACGGCGCGAAGCTCATCGGTGAACTGACCCGAGGCGCGGCCGATTCGAACGGATGGCGTTTCCAGTATTCGCCGGAGAGCTTCACGGGCACCGAGCTCGATTTCGCCGTCGAGATTTGCGAGGCGGTCATGGACGTGTGGCAGCCGACACCGGAGAACCGAACCATCTTCAACCTTCCCGCAACCGTGGAGATGGCCACCCCGAACGTCTATGCCGACCAGATCGAATGGTTCCTCAGGAACATCCGTGACCGTGAATCGATCATCCTCTCGCTCCATCCCCACAACGACCGGGGATGCGCGGTCGCCGCTGCCGAGCTTGCCTGCATGGCAGGTGCCGACCGCATCGAGGGAACCCTCTTCGGCAACGGCGAAAGGACGGGCAATGTCGATATCGTGACACTGGCGCTCAACATGATGACCCAGGGTGTCGATCCAGAACTCGACCTCTCGGACATCAGCCATCTCGTGAACGTCGCCGAGTACTGCAACCGCATCAATGTCCCGGTTCGCCACCCCTATGCCGGAGAACTCGTGTTCACGGCCTTCTCCGGAAGCCACCAGGATGCCATCAACAAGGGCATGAGGGCGATGGAACAGTCCAACTCGAACATCTGGGAAGTTCCATACCTGCCGATGGACCCCAGGGACGTGGGCCGGAGCTACGAGGCGATCATCCGGGTCAACAGCCAGTCGGGCAAGGGCGGTGTGGCCTGGGTCATGGACAATGACCACGGCTTCGTTCTTTCCAGGAGTCTGCAGGTCCACTTCAGCCGGGTCGTGCAGCACCGGGCCGACAGCACCGAGGCGGAACTGCCGAGCGAGGAGATCCTGAAGATCTTCCATGAAACCTATGTCGATCCCGAAGGACCGTTCTCGCTGCTCACCTACCGGACGGTTCCCGATTCCCATGCCAGCGAGCTCCGGCACCTGACGGCGTCCATCAGCATGGACGGCGAGGTCCGGGAAATCCACGGGACGGGCACGGGTCCGATCGATGCCTATGTTCGTGCTCTCGAGCAGGAGGCCGGCATCGCCATGACCCTGATCGACTATCACGAACACGCATTCAGCCAGGGCAGCGACGCGGTTGCGGCAGCCTATGTCGAGGCAAGGAACGGCACCGGCAGCACCGAATTCGGTGTCGGCATTCACATGAATATCGTGCAGGCGAGCCTGCTTGCCGTGACCGCCGTTGCCAACCGTCTAAGCGTGTCGAAGCCCGGCCGACGATGACGGACGGGATTGCCGATCTGGCCGGGCACCTGGTCGAAAAGGCGCTCAGATCCGGTGCCAGTGCAGCGGACGCGGTAGCGTTCCGGGACGAGTCGCTCGCCGTCAACCGGCGCATGGGAAAGCTCGAGGATCTGGACCGCTCCGAATCGTTCTCCATCGGCCTGCGCGTCTTCATCGGTTGCCGCCAGGCATCGGTTGCGACCACCGACCCCTCGGACGAGACGGCTGACGAGCTCGTCGAACGCGCCATCGCCATGGCGAACGCCGCGCCGGAAGACCACTTCGCAGGCCTGGTCGACCCGGCATTCCTGGCGCGCGACCTTCCCGATCTCGATCTCGACGGCGGTGATGAACCGGACGTCTCCGCGCTCATCGCCCTTGCCGGGGAGGCCGAGGATGCGGCCCTGGCGGTCGAGGCGATCACGAATTCCGACGGAGCGATCGCCGCATGGCAGCGTTCCCGGAGCGCTCTCGTGGCCAGCAACGGCTTCTCCGGATCCTCTGCACGCACCCTGTCGAGCCTCTACGTGACGGTCATCGCCGGCACAGGCCTCGACATGCAGAGCGACGGCGAAGGCAGGTCGGCGCGCTACATGGAGGATCTGCCGTCGCCGGCCGGCATCGGCAGGGATGCCGCTGAGCGTACCGTCGCCAGGCTTGGACCCAGGAAGCCTGCCACGAGCCGGATGCCTCTCGTCTTCGATCCCCGCACCGCGCGCACCCTCATCGGTCACCTTGCCGGTTTCATCTCGGGCCCGATGATCGCGCGCGGCACGAGCTGGCTGAAGGACTCCCTGAACAAGCAGGTGTTCGCCGAGGGAGTGACGATCACCGAGGACCCCCTCATCCGGCGGGGTCTGGCTTCCCGGCCGTTCGATGGCGAGGGACTGGCGCCGGTCCCGCGCAAGCTGGTGGACAACGGCATCCTGACGACCTGGCTTCTCGATAGCCGGTCGGCGCGGCAACTCGGCCTGGAGCCGACCGGACATGCCGTCCGGGGGGCCGCGGGCTCGCCATCGACAGGCACCGCCAATGTGTGGCTCGAGGCAGGCGATCTTTCGCCGGAGGAACTGATGGCGGATATCCGCGAAGGTCTCTACATCACGTCGCTCAGCGGACAGGGTATCAATCCGATCACCGGCGACTACAGTCGGGGCGCATCCGGACGGCGTATTCTCGACGGCAGGCTCGACCATGCGGTCAACGAAATCACCATTGCCGGCAACCTCAGGGAAATGTACGCGAACCTTTGTCCGGCCGATGATCTGGAATTTCGTTCCAGGACCAATGCTCCCAGCATCAGGGTCGACACGATGACCGTGGCAGGCAGCACCGGCGGATAGGATTTTCGAAACCCTGTCGCATGACGCTCTTGTGCGATAGAAGAATTCCCGACCCTGCTGCCTGACCGCCCATGAAGACACTCGACACGACCGATCATTCGACAAGAGCAATTATCGATCGCATCGTGCGCGAGCATGTCCGGCGCTACATTCCGCGGATCCTGGTCGCGGTCATGTTCATGGGTGTCGTGGCGGCAACCACAGCGGGTTATGCGTGGATGGTGCAGCCCATCCTCGACGAGGTCTTCATCGAAAAGGACCGCGCGCAGCTGTTGTGGATCACCGTTGCGGTGTTCGCGCTGTTCCTCGCCAAGGGGCTTTCAGAGTATGCCCAGGCGGTGATCATGGCCCGCACCTCGATACGCATCGTGGCCGACATCCGCGAAAGGGTGTGCCGCAGCCTGATCTGTGCGGACCTCGAGTTCTACCACAACACGTCCACCGGCGTCCTGATCGCTGGCTGCATGGGCAATGTCGACAGTATTCAGGGGACGGTTGCAAGAACTCTCACGACGATGGTCAAGGACCTGCTGACCCTGATCTTCCTGGCAGGCATGATGTTCTATCAGGACTGGGTTCTGGGTCTCATCTCGTTCTTCATCTTTCCCGCCGGCTTCGCATCCGTCCAGAGAATCGGACGCAAGGTGCGGATCCGGTCACGCTCCGCCACCATCGAGCGCGAGCGCATCACCGGTTTCATGTCGGACATGTTCCGTGGCATACGCCACATCAAGGCCTACGGTCAGGAAGACCACCACCTGGCAAGGCTGAGCGACCGGATCCACATCCTCTTCCGGCGCCACGTCAAGACGGCAAGAACCAGCGAATCGATTTCGCCGATCATGGAATCGCTGGCCGGCATCGCCATCAGCGCAACGATTATCTACGGCGGACTCAAGGTCATCGAAGGGACCACCACGGCCGGTGCGTTCTTCAGTTTCATCACGGCACTGCTGCTGGCCTACAGGCCGCTCAAGGGGTTCGCGCGGCTCAACAACAGCCTGCAGCAGGGTCTCGCCGCCGCCCAGCGGGTATTCGCCCTGATCGACATCAGGCCCGCGATCCGCGATCGCGAAGGCGCAGTACCGCTCAACCTGAACGGCGGCGCGGTCCGTTTCGACGATGTCTCGTTCGCCTACGGCGATATGCCGGTCCTCGACCGGATGACCCTCGAGGCGCCGGCGGGCAGGACGACCGCCCTGGTCGGCCCCTCGGGTGCCGGCAAGTCGACCGCGCTCAATCTCGTTGCCAGGTTCTACGATGTCGGCGAGGGAACCATCACCATCGACGGTGCCGATGTCCGCGATGTCACACTCGCGAGCCTGAGGGATGCGGTCGCGGTCGTGAGCCAGGAGGTGGTGCTCTTCAATGACACGATCGAAGCCAACATCGCCTTCGGCAAGCCGAGCGCCAGCCGCCAGGAAATAGAGGCCGCAGCACGGGTCGCCGATGCCCACCGGTTCATCGAGGAACTCGACCGGGGCTATGACACGCATGTCGGCGAGAACGGCGTCAGACTTTCCGGAGGACAGCGCCAGAGAATCTCGATCGCCCGGGCCGTGCTGCGCGATGCGCCGATCCTGATTCTCGACGAGGCGACCAGCTCGCTCGACTCCGAATCGGAACACCAGGTACAGCAGGCGCTGGCCCGGCTGGCAAAGGGCCGTACCTCGATCGTCGTCGCGCACCGCCTCAGCACAATTGCCGATGCCGATGTCATTCACGTCATGAATGACGGGAAGATCGTGGAATCGGGCTCCCATGGCGAACTGATCGACCAGGGCGGGCTCTATGCGCAGCTGTGCAGGCTCCAGCCGTCCGACAAACCGCACGCCACCGGCATGAACGCGGTGTCATGATCGCGGGCCTCTATCGTCTCGCCACCGCCACCATCGAGCCCCTTGTCCCGCTTCTTCTCGAACGGCGGCTCAGACGGGGCAAGGAGGACCCCTGCCGTCTCGACGAACGACTCGGCCGGAGCAGGACGTCCAGGCCCGAAGGATCCCTGGTCTGGGTCCATGCCGCGAGCGTCGGGGAATCCCTTTCGGTCCTGCCGCTCGTGGAGCGGATCGCGCTGCATGCATCGACCAGTGTGCTCATCACCACCATGACGACCACTGCCGCAGCGGTCCTTGCCCCGCGTCTGCCGCAGCGATGTCTCCATCAGTACGCGCCGCTCGACGTGCCGGGCGCGGTCACGCGATTCCTCGACCGGTGGCGCCCCGATGCGGCGCTCTGGGTCGAATCCGAACTGTGGCCCAATCTGCTGTCGGAAACCCGAAGGCGCCAGGTTCCGACCGCGCTGGTCAACGGCCGCATGTCCGAACTCTCTTTCGCACGCTGGCGCCGCCTGCCGTCCTTCGGCCGGACCATGATCGGCGGCTTCGTCACCGTTCTCGTAGGCAGCGAGACCGACGGCGCACGGTTCTCGTCGCTGGGCGCGGCAAGGGTCGAGGTGATCGGAGATCTCAAGGCGACCGCCGGCCCGCTTGAAGTCGAACCGGACGCGCTGGCACGCCTCAAGGACCGCATCGGCGACCGCCGGGTGTGGCTGGCAGTCAGCACGCATGAGGGCGACGAGAGACTGGCAGGCGAGGTCCACCGCAAGGCTGCCGAGGCGGTCGCAGGCATCCTCACCGTCATCGTGCCGCGCCATCCGCCGAGAGCCGATGCCATCGAGGCGGACCTTGCGGGGCGCGGCTTTCGCGTCGCGCGCCGCTCGCGCGGAGACCTGCCGGATCGCGACACCGATATCTTCCTTGGCGACAGCCTGGGGGAGATGGGTCTCTATCTTCGCCTCGGCCGGCCCGTCTTCATTGGCAAATCGATGCTCCATGAAGGCGGCCACAATCCGCGCGAGGCCGCCATGCTGGGGAATGCGGTGGTGTTCGGGCCGCACATGGAGAATTTCACGGACATCGCCCGACGCCTCGTCGAGGCGGGCGGCGCCTTCGAGGCCTGCGACGCCGGGGAACTGGTTGCTCACATCACGAGACTGCTTCTCGACGACGACGCCTGCCGCCTCATGGGTGAGTGCGCCACGGCTCTTGCGCAGTCCGATGCGACGGGTGTCCTGGATCGTGTCTGCGAGGCGTTGCAGCCGCTCCTTGAGGTGACGCGATGATGTGTGAGCCGCCCTTCTGGGAAACCAACGGCCTTGCCGCGCATGCGCTTCAGCCCTTGGCCTGCCTCTGGACCGGTGCATCGCGCCTTCGCATGCAGGCATCACGGCCATGGCGCGCACCGGTGCCGGTCCTGTGCATCGGCAACGTCACGGTGGGCGGTGCGGGAAAGACACCGACAGCGCTGGCGCTCACCAGGGAGCTCTCCGCCAGGGGGCGGCGGCCCCATATTCTCACTCGTGGCTACGGTGGCAGGTTGAAGGGGCCCGTGAAGGTCGATCAGCGGGGCCATTCGGCGCGCGAGGTGGGCGACGAACCGCTGCTTCTGGCGCATCATGCTCCCGTCTGGGTCTGCGCAGACCGGGTCCGGTCCGCCGCGTGTGCCGTCCGTGACGGCGCCGGCATCCTCGTCATGGACGACGGTCTCCAGAATCCCGGTCTCGGGAAGGATCTCTCGATTCTCGTCGTCGACGGCCCCCGGGGGCTGGGAAACAGACGGGTCCTGCCTGCCGGGCCTCTGCGCGAACCGTTCGGCGATGCGCTCCGCCGCATTCGGGCCGTCGTCATCGTCGGAGAGGACCGCCACGACCTTGGCGACAGTCTGGCTGGCGACGGGCGCATCGTGCTCCATGCCCGCCTGAAGCCCGATGACGTCCTCGATGACGGTGAACCGCTCTATGCCTTTGCCGGCATCGCCAGGCCCGGCAAGTTCTTCGCCACCCTGAAGGAGACCGGAGCGGTGGTGGTGAAGACCCGCAGCTTTCCGGATCATCATCGGCACGATCCCATGACCGTCACCGCGATGCTCGAGGAGGCGAATGCCCTGGGCGCCAGGCTTGTCACCACCGAAAAGGACTGGGTTCGACTCGACGAGGCGACTCGGCCCCTGGCCGAACCGGTCCGGGTCCACATGGTGTTCCGCGATCGATCCGCCCTCGACAGGCTGATCGACGGACCCGAGCTCGCTTCGCAATGATGGCACGGCCGCGCGAGCTCCTTGAAGCCGGCCTCCTGTGGCTCGGGTTCGCCGTCTTCCGTGTCGCGGGAATCGAATGCGCATCGGCGCTCGGCGGTTTCCTCGGCCGTCTCGTCGGACGCTTCGCCACCTCGAGGAACCGGACCGCACGGCGCAACATCGAGGCGAGTTTCCCGGGCATCGACGGGAACGGCATCCAGCGGGTCATCTCAGGCATGTGGGACAACTTCGGGCGCCTCATGGGCGAGTTTCCCCATCTCCATACCATCGACGTCTACCGCGACCGGCGGGTGAGGATCACCCGCGATCCGGGTGTCGACGAATTCTCGGTGCTGCCGGCATTCTTCATCGGAGCCCACTTCGGCAATTTCGATCTCGCGACCCTGCTGGCCACCCAGAAGGGTGTCGATCTCACGATCATCTACCGGCGGGCGAACAATCCGCTCACCGAAAGGCTCATCCAGTCATGGCGCCTCAAGTGCGGCGGCACCTGGGCGCCGAAGGGCCGCAGGGGTTCCCAGATGGTGTTGAAGGCCATACGCCGCAAGGGCGCCATCGCGGTCCTGGCGGACCAGAAGTACAGCCAGGGAATACCGGTCCCCTTCTTCGGTCGGGAAGCAATGACCGCCCCGGCACTCACGGAACTCGCGCTGAAGCATGACATCCCGCTGGTTCCCATCCGTGTCCTGCGCGAACCGCGGGCGCACTTTCACGTGCACCTCTTTCGTCCTCTCGAGATCGTCCGGACCGGCGACGACGCGAAGGATGTGCACGCCGCGCTGCGGGCGATCAACCGGACATTCGAGGACTGGATCCGTCAGTATCCCGATCAGTGGCTGTGGCTCCACCGCCGCTGGGGCGATTGACTGCGCCGCCGGAGCGGGGCCGCAGCACATGGTGGTGGCTTTCGTCGTAGAGCATGCTCGCCCGAAAGTCCTGTGCTCCCAGGACCCGCCCGACGAGGATAAGCGCCGTCCGTGTTATTCCCGCCTGCTTCACCTTCGCACGGATGTCGTCCAGCGTACCCCTGATCAGCATCTCGTCGGGCCAGCCCACGCGGTAGGCAACGACGGCCGGGCAATCGGCGCCACAGGCAGGCTTCAACTCGCGCACCACGCGCGCGAGATTGTTGATGGAAAGGTGGATCGCCAGGGTCGCGCCGCTTGCCCCGAGGTTCGCCAGATCCTCGCCCGGGGGCATCGCGCTTGCCCGCACGGCGGTGCGGGTCAGGATCACAGTCTGGGAGACTTCCGGCAGGGTGAGTTCCGTTCCAAGGGCGGCGGCAGCGGCGGCGAACGAGGGAACGCCGGGAGTCACATCCCAGGCAATGCCCAGCTCATCGAGACGGCGCATCTGTTCGGCGATGGCACCATAGATCGACGGGTCGCCGGAATGGATGCGGGCGACGTCATGGCCATCCCGGTCGGCCTCGGCCATGAGGCCGATGATCTCGTCGAGATGAAGCGGCGCGGTGTCGACGATGCGGGCGACCGAACCGGCTTCCTCGACGAGTTCCCGGGGCACGAGCGAACCGGCATAGAGCACGACCGGCGAGGCACGGATGAGCCTGAGGCCGCGGACGGTCACGAGATCGGGCGCACCTGGACCGGCGCCGATGAAGTGAACGGTCATGCGCCCGTTCCGCCGTAGCCGCGCGGGGTATAGACCATGTCGCGTCCCCTGTGGCGGTAGCGTCTTGTCCGGGACGAGCCGACAAGCACGAGACTGAGCATGTCGGCATCCCCTGCCTCGAGTGCCGCCAGTGTGGTGTGGCGTGTCGAACCGCCCTTGCGGCCCAGGAGGCGGCCGACTACCACCGGCGTATCGGCCTTCCTGTGTTCGAGGAGAATGTCCCTGGCCGCACCCAGGAGTTCCCTTCGCCGCTTGGAAACCGGGTTGTAGAAGGCGACCACCAGGTCGCCTTCGGCGGCGGCGCGTACGCGCCTGAGGATCGTCTCGCGCGGCGTCAGGAGATCCGAGAGCGAGATGGCGCAGAAATCGTGGCCGATGGGCGCGCCGGTTTCGGCGGCCGCCAGTTGCACGGCGGAGATTCCGGGAACCACGCTCACGCCCGTACCGCGCCACCTCTGCGAGCCGTCGAGAAGCTCGTGTACCAGGCTCGCCATGGCATAGATGCCCGGATCGCCGGAACTCACCAGGGCAACCTTCTTCCCTTCCGCGGCGAGATCGAGCGCCGTGCGGCACCGCTCGGCCTCCTCGCCCAGTCCGAAGGCATGGCAGGCCTTGCCGCGAACCAGCGATGGCACCAGGTCGAGGTAGCCGCCATAGCCGACGATGTCGGTCGCCCCGGCGATGGCCCTGCTCGCCTCGGGCGTTCGCAGGCGAGCAGGTCCCGGACCAAGGCCGACGATCGCAAGATGGCCTGGCCGGACGCCGGTCGCATCGGCATCAATACTAGCGGGCGAGCGGGCGATGGCGCAGGTGGCGCGCTTCGAGCGGGACTTGGGGACCACGAGGTCGCCCTCCCTGCCTGCCGCCGCGAGAGCGGCACCTTCCGCCACGCCGTGACAGCCGGTGGCGGCGAAGACGACCCTGGACGGATTCCGGAGGCGCGGACGCTCCTCCTCGAGCCTCTCTGGCGTGAACACCACGAGCGGAACGTCGAGCCGCTCCGCGAGCGCCAACATGGCGGGTTCATCGGATTTCAGATCGAGGCTGACGACACAGGCAACCGCATCCGGCGCCAGATTCGCCTCGGCCAGGGTGTCAAGGACAAGGCCGATCAGCTCCTCGGCATCACAACCGCGCTCGCAGCCTGCGCCGACGGCGAGCACAGGCGGATGCATCACGAGGTCAGCCGATGCATCGGCGCGGTCCGTCACGCACACCGAAAGGCGGCCCTCATCGCCACCGCCAAGGCCAGTGTCCTGCAGCCACGAGGCATCGCCCGCCTCCACCTCGAGACTTGCCGTCTCGCCGGCGATGAGGGCCGCCATCACACACGCAAGGCGAGACTCGTCGGCAAGCCGCCAGCCCCGGGGGAGTTCATCGAGTGCGCGTCCGGCGCATGAATCGCCCAGCGTCGTCACCACCGCCTGGCCGCCCGTCACGACCGCGCAGTGACGGGCCATGGCGTTCGCGCCGCGATGACCGCCGAGCAGCGGGACAACCGAAGAACCGTCCTCCGTCACCGCCAGAACCGGTGGCTCGGTCCTCTTGTCGGCCAGCAGCGGCGCGACCGCGCGAATCAGGATACCCGAGGCGCAGACGCCGATGACGGGCACGCCGGCAGCGAAGAGAGTCGCCACGTGATCCATGGTCGCGTCGAACGGCACGTCGGCATCCTCGATCCGGTGGGCAAGGCCATGCACGAGCGCCCCGGGCAGGCTCCGCGCAATCCGCCTCGCGGTCGTCATGCCGGATGCGCTCAGGCAGATCACCGCAGCGCCGATGGGAAGCGTCATCGCCAGGCCTCGCCGCGTCGGTGAACCAGGATCATCGAGAAGTAGGGTCCGGCCGAGTATCCGACGTTCTGCAGGGGCATCACCACCTGGTTCCCCATCGTGGCGTGCTCGACGTAGCAGGCCCTGTCGAGAAGATCGAGGGAGTCCAGAACGCGCCTGATCTTGGCGAGATGACGGCCCACCTTGATGATTGCGGCAGCCTCGACGCCGGCAAGCCGGCGGGTCATCTCGTCCTCGTCCAGCACACCTGGACAGACCAGCAGCACATCATCGCGCGCAGCAAGGGGCATGCCCGCGGCCGCAGGACAGGCCATCAGGGACGACACTCCGGGCACGACCTCGACCCGGTGCTTTCGCGCGATGCGCCCGAAGAGATACATGAAGCTGCCATAGAAGAACGGATCGCCTTCGCAGATGGCCGCGACATCGCGGCCGTCGTCGAGATGCCGTCCGATCTCGTCGGCCGCCTGCCTGTAGACCTCCTCGACCGGGAAGCGGTTGATGTCGAGCGGCATGCGTATGGCGATCTCCGTCTGGGATCCGGTGAGATAGCCGGCAACGATCGACCGAGCCAAACTCTCACCCTTCTCCGGAGCCGGCCAGGCGATGACGGGCACCTCACTGAGAATGCGATGCGCCTTCAGCGTGACGAGTTCGGGATCGCCGGGACCCACGCCCAGGCCATGAAGCGTGCCCGGCGTCACGGCTTCACGGCGCGCCACTGTGTCACCGCCATGGAGGGCTTCCAGCCGGTGAAGCCGCCGACCGGAACGGCGCGTGACACGGCAAGTCGCACCAGTTCGCCGCCATGGCGGTGATGGAGGCCGTGCAGCACATGCTCGCTCTCCAGGGTCACGGCATTGGCGACCATCCGGCCGCCTTGGCCGAGCGCCTCCCAGCACGGTCCGGCGATGTCCCCGCCGGCGATGCCGCCGCCGATGAAAACGGCATTCGGCGCTTCCAGGCCCTCAAGCGCAGCGGGCGCGGATTCGGCGACAATCCCGATACCCGGCGTGCCCAGTGCCGAGGCATTCTCGGCAATGATGGCGCAACGTCCGGTGTCGCGTTCGATGGCGATGGCCGTCGCACGGTCCGCCGCACGCATCCATTCGATGGCAACCGAACCGCAACCGGCGCCGACATCCCACAGTCTGTGGCCCGGGAAGGGCATCAGTGCCGACAGTGTCGCCGCCCGGACATCACGTCTGGTCATCTGGCCATCGTGGCGGAAGGCACTGTCGGGAAGCCCGGGTGTGCGGGAAAGCGGCCGCGCGCCGGGACCCGCCTTCAGCTCGACCGCCAGCGTGTTGAAATCGTCTGCCCGGCAGCCTCTGAGCGAATCCGCGGTTCCGCTGATCGAGCGTTCCCTGCCGCCGCCCATGTGGCAGAAAACATGGACCCGGCTTTCGCCGAAACCCGCCTCACGGAGAAGCCGGCACACCCTGGGCGGTGTCGAGGCGTCCTCCGAGAGAATCAGCAGTTTCTGGTCCGGCGCGAGATGGGCATGGACGAGTTCGAGCGGCCGGCCGTGCAGCGTCAGCTGGACGGTCTCGGCAATCGGCCAGCCGAGGCGCGCGCAGGCAAGCGAGAACGCGGAAGAGGCGGGCAGGACCACGAGAGCTTCCCTGCCGAAACGGCGTGCAAGCGTGACGCCGATGCCGTAGTGCATCGGATCCCCGGTCGCCAGGACGCAGACCTGGTGTCCCTCATGGGCTGCGATCGCCTCCACAGTCCTGGCGAGCGGGGACTCCCAGGCGAGAGTTTCAGCGGTGCTGCCCGCAACCATCGCAAGATGGCGCCTGCCGCCGACCAGGAGTTCGGCCTTGCCGACGAGCGCGCGCGCCGCGGCGGAAAGGCCTTCCGGACCGTCTTCACCGAGCCCGACAATGGCAAGCCAGGGTTTCATCTAGAGGGTCCCGGAAAGCGCGTTCACGGCTGCTGCCGCCATCGCGCTGCCGCCCCGGCGGCCGTGAACCGTGACGTAATCGAGTCCGCTTGCCGCAAGGGCGAGCTTGGCATCACTGGCGCCCACGAAGCCGACCGGCATGCCGATGACCAGCGCGGGCCTGTAGGACGGCGCCCGTTCGAGAACACGGAACAGCGCCGTGGGCGCATTGCCGATAGCGACGACCGCGCCTTGGGTCACGGCACCCCAGAGATCCGCCGCAGCCCAGGATCGTGTCGTACCCGAACGCTCTGCGTGGCATTGAACCTCGCTCTGGCCGATCGTGCAGACGATCCTGTTTTTCCTGGGCAGGAGCCGCGCGATGATTCCCCTGGCCGTCATGGCGACATCGCACAGCACGGGCGCGCCGGCCTCGAGTGCCGCGCGCCCCGCGGTTACGGCGCCTGGAGACGCGTCGATATCGTCCACCACGTCCGTCATGCCGCAGCTGTGGATCAGCCGGACCGCGAGCTCGCGCAAGGGGAGGGGAACGCCCGACAGATCGGATTCCGCCTCGATGATGGCCCGCGATTCGGCGTAGATTCGGGGTCCGTCGTTGAGATAGCGGAAACCGGTCGCTTCGGCGGTCATGCGGTCTCCCGGCATGCGTGCGCGCTTTCGGCGTGGCGGGAAAGATCAAGGATTGTCGGTATCTCGCCGCACAGCGCACACCCGGGATCGCGTTCATAGGCGACCCGGTGGAACCCGGTCGACAGCGCATCGTAGATCACCAGGGTTCCGACAAGGCGCTCGCCCAATCCGAGAAGTTCCTTGATGGCTTCCGCGGTCTGCAGCGTACCCATGACGCCCGCGATGGCACCGAAGATGCCGGCCTCGGAACAGGACGGCACCAGGCCCTCGGGCGGCATTTCGGGAAACAGGCAGCGGTAGCAGGGGCCCTTGCCGGTACCGGGAAATGTCGTCAGCTGGCCGTCGAAGCGCATCATGGCGGCACTCACCAGTGGCTTGCCCGCCAGATGGCACGCGTCGTTGACGAGATAGCGTGTCGCAAAGTTGTCCGAACCGTCGCACACGAGATCGTAGTCCGAGACGATGCCGAGCGCGTTATGGTGTTCCAGGCGCTCCGTGTGGCAGCGGACCCCGACACCGGGGTTGATGGCCTCGATGGTCGATCTGGCGCTTTCGGTCTTTGCCACGCCGATCCGCGAGGTGACATGGATCACCTGGCGCTGCAGGTTCGATAGCTCGACCCGGTCGTTGTCGACAACGCCCAGGGTGCCGACACCCGCGGCGGCCAGATACATCAGAAGCGGTGCCCCGAGACCGCCCGCGCCGACGACGAGAACCCGCGATTCGAGCAGCTTGATCTGTCCCTTGCCGCCGACTTCGGGCATGACGATGTGGCGGGCATAGCGATGGAGCTGCTCTTCGGTGAAATCCGAGAGTTCCATGATCAGCGCATCCGGTGTGCTTCGTCGGGTCGGTCGGTCATGCGCCAAAGTGTTCCGCAATCCTGCCTGCAAGGCGCCGGGCCACCTGGATCTTGGCCATTCGCGGCCAACTCTCGGTGCGCTCCGGGCTCACCAGATGAACGTGATTGTCGTCGCCTCCGAAGGTGTCCGTGCCTTCGGCGACATCGTTGGCAACGATCCAGTCGCAGTTCTTGGCGCCGAGCTTCCTTGTGGCCCGTTCAACGACATCGCCGGTTTCCGCCGCGAATCCGACCACGAGGCGCGGGCGCCGGTTTCCCGGCGCGGCGAGCGAGGCCAGGATGTCCGGATTCTCGACAAGTTCGAGGCGCGGCGCCTTGACACCGTCTTTCTTCCACTTTTCCGAAGTGGCGTTGGCGACCCTCCAGTCGGCGACCGCAGCGGCGCAGACTGCAACATCGGCCGGGAGGGCGTCCAGGCAGGCGCGCATCATGTCGCGCGCCGTCTCGACGCGCACGACCTCGGCACCGGGGGGATCGCCAAGTGCCACCGGCCCGGAAACAAGGGTCACCCTGGCTCCAAGATCGAGACAGGCCGCGGCCACGGCGTGTCCCTGCTTGCCGGAACTGCGGTTGCCGACATAGCGCACGGGATCGACCGGTTCACGCGTCGGGCCGCTCGTGACGAGAACGTGGCACCCGCTGAGCGGACGGTTTTCGCTTCCGACAAGGAGCCTTTCGATGGCGCCGACAATCGCTTCCGGCTCGCTCATGCGGCCGGAGCCGACCTCGCCGCAGGCAAGATCTCCCGCATCCGGTCCGATCATGGCAACGCCGTCGGCCAGAAGCCGGGCGACATTGCGGCGCACCGCCGCATGGCCCCACATCCAGGTGTTCATGGCCGGAGCCGCGAGGACCGGCTTGTCGGTCGCAAGCAGCACCGCCGTCGCAAGGTCGTCGGCCATGCCGGCGGCCATGCGGGCAAGCAGATCCGCGCTCGCCGGCGCGACCACCACGAGATCCGATTCCCGAGACAGGCGGATATGGCCCATCTCAGCTTCGTCGGTGAGCGAGAAGAGATCGGTGTAGACCCTGTCGCCGGAAAGTGACGCGACGGCAAGCGGCGTCACGAACTCGGCTGCGGCAGGCGTCATGACGCACCGTACGCGGGCGCCCCTGTCCCGCAACCGCCGGATCAGATCGAGAGACTTGTAGGCCGCTATGCCGCCCGAGATGATGAGCAGTACGCTCCTGTCGCTGAGCATCGTCTAGGTCCCGTTGGTTGGCGCCACCATACGCCGGTTCATGCGCCAGAATAACAGATCGCGTATGCGATGGCGTTCGGCAAAAACCTAGAGGCGCCAGGCCGTGGTGAGCACCGCTATCCCCCCGGAGAGATTTCGGGTCGCCACATGGCGGAATCCCGCTCCGCGGACCATGTCGGCGAAACGGGCCTGGTCCGGAAACCGAGCGATGCTCTCCACGAGATAGCGGTAGGATCCGCCGGTCCCGGCGACCAGCTCGCCCAGACGCGGAATCACCGCTTCCGAAGCGCGCCGGTAGAGGCCGGAGAAGGGCTTGGGCACCCGGCCGAACTCGAGGCACAGGAATCTCCCGCCGGGCCTGAGAACCCTGAAGGCCTCGGCGAGCGCCTGGTCGATGCGCGTGACATTGCGGATGCCGAAGGCAATCGTGTAGGCGTCCCGGATACGGTCGGGAAACGGCAGCGCCTCGGCGCTGCCGCACACCCAGGTGAGATCGCGCGCCGGGGACCGCGCGGGCCTGCGGGATCGCCCCACCTGGAGCATGGCCGGATTGATGTCGACGACATCGACCGGGAATCCGCGCCTTGCCAGCCTGAAGGCGATGTCGCCGGTCCCACCCGCCACATCGATGACGCGGCCGTGCCGGAGGTCGCGGGCGAGCAGGGTCACCATCTCGTATTTCCAGAGGCGGTGGATCCCGCCGGACATGAGGTCGTTCATCAGGTCATAGCGCGTCGCCACACGATCGAACACCGCGCCGACCATGCCCTCCTTGCGGGATTCCTCGATGCGCTCCTCGCCGAAACGGGTCGCGTGGTCGTGGTAGTCGTCCGTCGTCATGGTCTCCTTCTACCACAGGTCTCGACTTTCGGCGTCGCAGCCTGTACGCCCTGAACCGGTCTGCGCCAGCCTGTCCTCGCCATGCCCGAACTTCCCGAAGTCGAAACCGTCCGGCGGGGTCTCGAACCGGTCCTCGAAGGCCGGCGCATCGTGGATGTCGAACTGCGCCGTCCGGATCTTCGAATTCCGTTCCCACCCGACTTCGCGACGCGCGTCGCCGGGCGTACCGTTGCCGGGCTGCGCCGCAGGGCGAAGTATCTTCTCCTCGATCTCGACGATGGCCAGGTGGTGATCTGCCACCTCGGCATGTCGGGCCGCATGCTCGTGGAGCCCAAAGGGCACAACATGCCGCCCCAGGACCACGACCATGTGGTGCTGACACTCGAGGACGGCAACCGGGTGGTGTTCAACGATCACCGGCGCTTCGGGCTGATGACACTCACGACGCGCACAAGCGAAGGCGATCATCCCCTTCTGGCACACCTGGCGTCTGATCCCCTCGACGGGGCGTTCACGCCGGCCACGCTCTTCGCCGGCCTTGCGGGAAGGAAAACCCCGATCAAGGCGGCGTTGCTGAACCAGGCGATCGTCGGCGGCGTCGGCAACATCTATGCCTGCGAGGCCCTCCACCGCGCCCGCATCTCGCCGCGCCGGCTGGCCGCCAACGTCGGTCCCGGGCGCTGCGCCGCTCTCACCCGGGCGCTGCGCGATGTCCTTCGCCTCGCCATCGCCGCAGGCGGCTCGTCGCTCAGGGACCACCGGCAGGCGTCGGGCGAACTCGGCTACTTCCAGCATGACTTTCGCGTCTATGGCCGCGCGAACGCCCGGTGCCCCGCGAAGCTCTGCGGCGGAACCATCCGGCGGATCGTCCAGTCCAACAGGTCGACGTTCTACTGCGGCCGCTGCCAGCGCTGAGGCGTCTCCGGTTATCTTGTCCGCAGACTTTGCCGTCTTGCCGAATCGGGCGCCGCGAAGAGTCGATTCGCAAAGGTATTGCTTTCTGAATTCGGACCCGTGACAGTTGCATGACACACGACTCCACAGATTCCCTAGATTGACGACCACCCGAGGCATCGCTATAAGCCGCTTTCCCACATGACCCTTCAAGGTGAAAGAAACCCCATGGCCAACAGCCTTCAGGCAAAGAAAAGGGTGCGCCAGACCGCCCGCAGAACCGCAGTAAACCGCCAACGGATGAGCCGTGTGCGCACCTTCGTGAGCAAGGTCGAGGACGCTATTTCCTCAGGCGACAGGGATGCTGCGGCTACCGTGCTGAAGGACGCCGAATCCGAATTGATGAAGGGTGCGAGAGCTGGAGTTATCCATCGCAACGCCGCTTCAAGAAAAGTCTCCCGACTCTCCCGGCGCATCGCCAAGATGTAGTTGCAGCGGCTGGCGTACCACCCAATTTCGCGTGATCCGGAACGCGTCGGGACATCTGCTCCCGGCGCGTTTTCCAGTCTTTATCCCGATGGTCTTCAACAGCCCGTGGCGCCGTTCCCGGAACGCCCGCGATCAGATTGGTTGTTCCCCGGCAATGCCCGGACTAACGTCTAGGGGCAAATCGCGAGCGTCCCTCAAGGGATCGGGGACGAGGGTGAGCTTCCAGGAGCCTCCCCATCGCACGGGTCCCGGGACAACCGTCATTCGGGGGGGCAGGCTGATGACCAGCAAGCAGTTGAAGCGTACCGCGGTTGTCGAGGACCAGTGGAAGCGGGTGCGCAGCAGGCTGAGAGCCGAGCTCGGAGAAGCCGCGTTCAGGACATGGCTAAGGCCCCTGACGCTCGATGGCATATCGGGAACCAAGGTCGTCCTGCGCGTTCCGGGCGACAACATGAAGAAATGGGTCATGTCGCGTTGCGGCGACCGCCTTCGCGACCTGTGGTGCGGCGAGAGCGACGAGATTACCGATATCGCCATCACGGTCGGCATCTCGGAGCGTCGGCCGAGAACCCGCGAGATCTATCCCGTCCAAAGACGTCCGGCCACGAGCCGTCGTGACGGCCAGTCGCTTTCCTCCCAGGACATGGCTGGTGCCGCGACGCAGCTCAGTCCGCGGTTCACCTTCGAACAATTCGTGGTTGGCGAGTCCAACCACTTCGCACATCGCGCAGCCATGGATGTCGCCGACACCGACATGGTGTCCTACAACCCGCTCTTCCTCTACGGCAGCGTGGGACTCGGCAAGACGCACCTGATGAATGCCATTGCCTGGCGAATCCGAACGCGCCATCCGGAACGCCGCGGCCTCTTCATGTCGGCCGAGAAGTTCATGACGAGGTTCGTGCACGCCCTGCGCTACAAGGACACGATGGCGTTCAAGAACGAGTTCAGGTCGGTCGATGTCCTGTTGATCGACGATATCCAGTTCATCGCGGACAAGGCCTCGACGCAGGAGGAGTTCCTGCACACCTTCAATGCACTTGCCGACCTCAACCGCCAGATCGTGATTTCCGCCGACCGCGCTCCCTCAAGTCTCGAGGGGATCAAGGAGCGCCTGCGGTCCCGGCTCAACGGCGGCGTCGTCGCCCTGATCCGTCCCGCCGACCACGAGCTGCGACTCGACATTCTCAAGGCCAAGCTCGCCCACGGCATCGGGGACAAGCGGCCCGGCGTCGATCCTGAACACGTGGTGCCCACGAACGTGCTGGAGTTCCTGGCGAAGACCATCGCATCCAACGTGCGGGAACTCGAGGGCGCGCTCCACCGCGTCGTCGCCCACGTCCACATGGTCGGCCAGCCGGTCACGCTCGACTCCACGAAGGATCTGCTGCGCGACCTGCTGCGCGCCCAGGAGAGGCGCGTCACGGTCGAGGAGATCCAGAAGACGGTCGCTGAGCACTTCAACCTGCGCCTCGCGGACATGCTCTCGAGCCGCAAGGAGCGGGCAATCGCCAGGCCGCGCCAGATCGCCATGTTTCTCGTCAAGCGCCTGACCAACAGGAGCCTGCCGGAAATCGGCCGCAGGTTCGGCGGCCGCGATCACACCACCGTGATGCACGGCGTCCGAAAGATCGAGGAGTTGATGGTGAAGGACCCGGCGCTCGCCGAGGATGTGGAGACGCTCGGGCGTGCGCTGGGCCTGCCACTTCGTTGAGGTAATGGTGTGGCGCAGGAAGGCCGCTTCCTGCTAGATTGGCAGTCGGTCCGTCCTGGCCGCCGGGGCTCCATGTGTCGCGGCGATGCCTCGGGCGACGGCCGATGCCCACTTGCCACGGATCCTTTTTCATGAAACTGGTTGTCGAACGTAGCGCCCTGATGAAGACACTCGCGCACGCCTACAGTGTCGTCGAGCGGCGCAGCACCATCCCCGTGCTCTCCAACATCAGGCTCGAGGCGGAAGACCGAAGCCTCAAGGTGACCGCGACCGACATGGATCTCGAAGTCGTGCAGCACCTGCCCGCCGAGGTGAGCGTCCCCGGCACGACCACCGCGCCTGCGCACCTCTTTCATGACATCTGCCGCAAGCTTCCGGACGGCTCCGAAGTGGCGCTTGACCGCAAAGAGGAGACCGGACGACTGTTGGTCCTCTGCGGCTCCATCGAGTTCGAGTTCGCAATCCTGCCGCCCGAGGATTTCCCCCTGATGACGGCGACTCCCTACAGTCACAGCTTTTCGCTGCCGGCTGCCGACATGCGCCGGCTTCTCGACCGCTCGCGCTTCGCAGCGCTCGTGGAGGGCGCGCGCATGCACCTGCAGGGTATCTTCTTCCACGCCACCACGGGTGAAAAGGGCGAGGTCCTGCGTGCCGTGGCAACCGACGGACACCGGCTTGCCAGGGTCGATTCCGACCAGCCCGCAGGTGCTGACGGAATGCCGGAGATCATCGTCCCCAACAAGACCATCAGCGTGCTGCGTGGCTTGATCGACGAGGCTGACGAGGACATTTCCGTCGATGTGGCGGACCGCAAGGTGAGCTTCCGGTTCGGCGCCATCACGATGACCTCAAAGCTGCTTGACGGCACCTTCCCGAACTACCAGATGGTGATTCCCGACAACAACGACCGCATCCTGGAGGCGCCGACGAATATCTTCGTGAATGCGGCCGACCGCATGTCCGTGATCTCCAGGGACAAGGGCCGGCCCATCAAGCTCACCATCGAATCCGACCACGTGGTGCTGTCGGCCAGCAATCTCGAAGGTGTTACCGGCGAAGAGAAACTTGCGGTCTCCTACGAGGGGCCGCCCATGGTGATCGGCTTCAATTCGCGCTACATTTCGGAAATGGCCCAACATTTCGATGGCGACGTTCTGCACATCCTCATGGCCGAGGAATCATCCCCGGCCATCATCCGGGACGCTGGCGACGACCGGACGCTCTACGTCCTGATGCCGCTCAGGGTCTAGGCGCAGACGCGGTGACGACCCCGTTCGCCGGCCGGAGCGATCCCGGTCCGTCGATTCGAACTCTCACGGTGCGGGAGTTCCGCTCGTGGGAGACAATCAGCCTCCGGACCGATCCCGGTCCGGTGGTGTTGACGGGCGCCAACGGGGCGGGCAAGACCAATCTCCTCGAGGCCGTTTCCTTCCTCGCACCGGGCCGCGGCCTCATGGGTGCCAGACTTCAGGATCTTCCCCGGCACGGCAGCCAGGGACCGTGGACCGTGGTGGCCGACATCGCCACCGGCGGCACAACCGTGAGGATCGGCACCGGTGCCCCCGGCGAGGGCGAGACGAGAGGCAGGCTCGTGCGGATCGACGGCGAGAACCGCAGGGGCCCGGTAGCCCTGGCGGAGATCATCCCGATGATCTGGCTCACACCGGCCATGGACGCCCTGTTCCGCGAGCCGGCGCAGAGCCGGCGCAGGTTCTTCGACCGTTTGGTGTGCGTCCACGACCCGCTTCACGCCCGCCGCATCGGCGCCTACGAGCGCGCCATGCGCGAGCGTCTGCGCCTGCTTCGCGAAGACTGTCGTGACGCGGCCTGGCTCGCCGCACTCGAGGAGACCATGGCCGGGATGGGGATCGCTGTAGCCGCCGCGAGGCGCGAGTTCCGCGATGTCCTGGCGCCGGTCCTCGCCTCGGGAATTGCACCCTTCCCCGAAGCATCGCTCGATCTCTCGGGACTCGTCGAGAGCTGGGTTGACGAGATTCCCGCCGTCGATGCGGAGATGCGATTCCGCGAACGCCTGGAATCCCTGCGCCGACGCGATGCGGAACACGGGACGACAGGCGACGGCCCCCACCGCATGGACCTCGTGGTGATCCATCTCGATGCCGGGATGGAAGCGTCGCTATGCTCCACCGGTCAGCAGAAGGCCCTCGTCATCGCTATCCTGCTGGCATCCGCGCGGCTCGGAACACTGCGCCGGCCGCCGATCCTGCTGCTTGACGACGTGGTCGCCCATCTGGACCGGACCGCAAGGGAGTCGCTCTTGTCCCTGCTTGTGAACCTCGGATTGCAGGCCTGGATGACGGGCACGGACGAGAGCCAGTTCGAGGCGCTGGGACACCACGCCCAGTTCTTCAGCATCGCAGGCGGCAGCGCACGGCGCCGGGCCGGAATGGCGGCGGCATGAACGAAGACGCACACAATCGCATCGAGGACGCCTCGAACGACGACTATGGTGCCGATGCCATCAAGGTGCTCAAGGGCCTCGACGCGGTGCGCAAGCGGCCGGGCATGTACATCGGCGATACCGATGACGGAACCGGCCTTCACCACATGGTGTTCGAGGTCGTGGACAACGCCATCGACGAATCGCTTGCCGGGCACTGCGACACCATCAGCGTGGTTCTCAATCCCGGCGCTTCGATCACCATCGACGACAACGGGCGAGGTATTCCCACGGATATACATACAGAAGAGGGTGTCTCGGCCGCCGAGGTGATCATGACCCGCCTGCATGCCGGCGGGAAGTTCGACCACAACAGCTACAAGATCTCGGGTGGGTTGCACGGAGTCGGGGTTTCCGTGGTCAATGCGCTTTCCTCGAGGCTCGAACTCATCATCTGGCGCGACAGCCAGGAACATGTCATCTGCTTCGCCGACGGGGTCGCCGAGGAGCCTCTGGCAGCGACGGGGCCGACCACGAAGACCGGCACGCGCGTGACCTTCACGCCATCGGCCGCGACCTTCTCGATGACCGAATTCGACTTCGGCGTACTCGAGAACAGGCTGCGGGAACTGGCGTTTCTCAATCATCGCGTGCGCATCCGCCTCGAGGACCACCGCACCGTGGACGGGCGCCGCGAGGAGTTCTTCCACGAGGGCGGTCTCAGGGCCTATGTCGGCTATCTCGCCCGCAACAAGACCAACCTTCACGACGACGTGGTCTATTTCATCGGCAGCCGGGACGACATCACGGTCGAGGTCGCAATGCAGTGGACGGACGCCTATCACGAGAACACGCTTTGCTTCACGAACAACATTCCCCAGCGCGACGGCGGCACCCATCTGGCCGGATTCCGCGGTGCGCTGACACGCACGGTCCAGGCCTACGCCTCGGCCAACGGCCTCTTCAAGCGTGACCGGATCTCGATCTCGGGCGAGGACATGCGTGAAGGGCTCGCCGCCGTGGTCTCGTGCAAGATGCCCGATCCCAAGTTCGCGTCCCAGACCAAGGACAAGCTGGTGTCCTCCGAAGTGCGGCCGGTGATCGAGCAGATCGTGAATGACCGGCTCAGGCAGTGGTTCGAGGAGCACCCGGCGGACGCGCGCGCCATCGTTTCCAAGTGCATCGAGGCAGCCGCGGCACGCGAGGCGGCACGCCGGGCCCGCGAACTCACACGCAAGAAGTCCGCGCTCGATGTCGGCAATCTGCCGGGGAAACTCGCCGACTGTCAGGAAAAGGATCCGGTCAAGTCGGAACTCTTCATCGTCGAAGGCGATTCGGCAGGAGGTTCCGCCAAGCAGGCCCGCGACCGCTCCAACCAGGCGGTGCTCCCCCTGAGAGGCAAGATTCTCAATGTCGAGCGCGCCCGCATCGACAAGATGCTGTCGTCGGACCAGGTCGCCATGCTGATCATAGCATTGGGCGCCGGTATCACCGAGGATTTCGACATCGCCAAGATCCGCTACCACAAGATCATCATCATGACGGATGCCGATGTCGACGGCGCCCACATCCGCACGCTCCTGCTGACCTTCTTCTACCGTCACATGGCCGAGATCATCGAGGCAGGATACCTCTACATAGCCCAGCCGCCGCTCTTCAAGGTCAAGAGGGGTTCCAGCGAGGTCTATCTCAAGGACGAACAGGGGTTCGACGACTACCTGCTTCGCACCGGCCTCGAGGAGTGTGTCTTCCACCATCACGACCGCCGGCAGATTGCCGCCGCGGAACTTGAGGAAATGGTGCACAGGGCACGGCGCGCAACGCTTCTGATCCGCGTGATGAGCCGGCACCTGCCGACCGCGATCACCGAACGGGCAGCGATTGCCGGCACGTTTTCGCCCGGGGCCCTGATGGACGCGGGCATGGCGAGCCAGCAGGCAGCCGAAATCGCGCGCAGTCTCGATCGCCTTGCCGCCGATACCGAGCGGGGCTGGAGCGGCGAAGCGGACGGCGAGGGCGGCCTCGTGTTCTGGCGTACCGTGCGCGGCGTGACCGAAACCCACCGGATCACGGCAAGCCTCGTCCGCTCGGACGAGGCCATGGCGCTCGACACCATGACGCGGGACCTTCATGACCTCTACGCGGCACCCGGCGAACTGGAACGCAAGGAGAGGCGCCACAAGATCACGGGACCGACCGATCTCGTGAATGTCGTCAGGCAGTTCGGACAGCGCGGCGCCTCGATCCAGCGCTACAAGGGGCTGGGAGAGATGAATCCCGAACAGCTTTGGGAGACCACACTCGATCCCGAGGAGCGGGTGCTCCTGCGGGTCACCGTGAAGGATGCCAACGAAGCCAATGATCTCTTCGAAACCCTCATGGGCAACGTCGTGGAGCCGCGCCGCGCGTTCATCCAGTCCAATGCGCTCAAGGTGACCAATCTGGACGTCTAGGCCGCCGCCGCGGCCTCCGGGATCGTGATGAAGAATCGCAAACGAATGCGCCTTCTCGGCGCCTTCCTGCGCTGGACCGCTGTCGCAGCCATCTGGACGTCCCTGATCGCAGGCGGTCTCATCGGCTGGTACGCCCTCGATCTTCCCGATCCCGACCGCCTCGTCAGCGACCGGACGCCTTCGGTTGCCGTGCTCGATTCAGCCGACCGGGTTCTTGCGACCTACGGTGACTTTCGCGGAGAGATCGTTCCTTTCGAAGGCCTTCCCTCCAGCCTTGTCGCGGCTGTCATCGCGACCGAGGACCGCCGCTTCTTCGATCATGGCGGCATGGATATCTTCGGCGTGCTGCGCGCACTCATGGTCAACCTGCGCGCCGGCGGGGTGGTCCAGGGAGGCAGCACGATCACCCAGCAGGTCGCCAAGAATGTCTTTCTGACACCCGAGCGCTCCATCAAACGCAAGGTCCAGGAGGCCCTGCTCGCCTTCTGGCTGGAACAGAAGTTCACCAAGGAGGAGATCCTCTCGATCTATCTGAATCGGGCCTATCTGGGAGCCGGAGCCTTCGGGATCGCCGCAGCATCGCTGCGTTATTTCGACAAGCAGGCGAGCGACCTCACACTGGGCGAATCGGCGATGATCGCCGGCCTCCTGAAGGCGCCGTCGCGCTACAATCCCTTCACCAATCCCACCGATGCGATCTCCCGGACCGTCACCGTCATCGACAACATGGTCGACGCAGGATTGATCGACGAGGAGAGGGCCAGGGTTGCGAAGTCGACGCCCCTGGTGCTCTCCGCCATGCGCCGGATCGGGGGAGACGTGCGCTACGCCACGGACTGGATTACCGCCCGGGCATCCGACTACATCGGGGTTGCCACAAGGGACCTCATCGTCTCGACGACCATCGATTCCGGCCTCCAGGAGAAGGCGCGGGAAGCGCTGGTTTCGGGTCTCGCCAGCGAAGGCCGTCAATCGCACCCCGGGGAGGGCGCCATCGTCTCGATGGCGCCCGACGGTGCGGTGGTCGCCATGGTGGGGGGATCGAGCTACAGCGACACGCAGTTCAACCGCGCGGTTCAGGCCTACAGGCAGCCAGGCTCCGCCTTCAAGCTCTTCGTCTACCTTGCCGCACTCGAGGCGGGTCGGCATCCCGACGACGAGGTGGAGGACCGCCCGGTCACGATCAAGGGCTGGAGTCCGGGTAATTTCGACGGCGGCCACGACGGCACCATGACCCTCGGCGATGCCTTCGCGAACTCGGTCAACACCGTCGCGGCCGAAACCGCCTGGCAGGTCGGGATCCCGCGCATCATCGAGGTCGCCCAGCGCCTTGGCATCGACCGCGACCTGTCGGCGGTCCCGAGCCTGGCACTGGGCACCACAGAGTTGAGCCTCCTCGAGCTGACGAGCGCCTACGGGACCATGGCCAACCAGGGATTGGCCACCTGGCCCTGGGCCATCCGCGAGATCCGCACGGCCTCGGGTGACGTGCTCTACCGCCGCCGGGAGGTCCCCCTGCCGCGCCTCATCGAGCCTGCCGTCCATGCCGCCATGACGTCGATGCTCGAGAACGTCATCGACCGCGGCACCGGCCGCGCGGCCCGGATCCCGTGGCCTGCCGGCGGCAAGACGGGCACCAGCCAGGACTTCCGCGACGCCTGGTTCGTCGGTTTCACGCGGCAGTACGTCACCGGCGTGTGGATCGGCAACGACGACGGCAGCCCCACCGACAAGATCACCGGAGGAGGACTGCCGGCCCGCATCTGGGTCGACTACATGACGGGCGCGCTTGAGGGCCATCGCATCCTCGCCCTCATTGATTTCATACCCGTCACGGCACCGGCAGCTTCCGCCGAAGGCGGCTTTGGCGACCTTGTGAGCGACCTTCTCGACCAGTTCACCGGCACCGCTCCCGAGATCCGCCAGAAAGGCCCCGAGTGGTAGGATGTCTTCCCGTCATCCAGCGATCGAGGAGGAGATCATGGAACTGCCCGTCTTCACGAGCGACATCGATCCGGATGCCGTCGTGACCGCCCTCAGTCATGCCGGCGCGGCCGTCGTCACCGATGTCGCCGACACGGGCATCGTCGAGGCCTGTGCTGCGGAGATGCGTGATGAATTCGACCGCCGCGGCCGTCTCCAGGAGAACGACTTCAACGGCTACCGCACGCTGAGAATTTCGAGCGTTCTGGGTTATGCGCCTTCCACCGCGGCGCTCATCGGCCATCCTCTCGTCCTTGCGGTCGCCGACGCCATTCTCAAGGCGCACTGCATCAGCTACCGCATCGGCAGCACCACGGGTATCGAGATCCATCCGGGCGAGCGAGACCAGGAGCTCCACACCGACGATTCGATCTATCCCGTGCGGATTCCCGGCATGGAGTTCCAGATCGGCGTGATGTGGGCGCTCACCGACTTCACCCGGGAAAACGGCGCGACCCGCCTCGTGCTCGGCAGCCACCGTGTCAACGACTACAGCGGTCCGGATCCCGCGGCGGCCGTCATGCCGGCCGGCTCTCTTGCCTTCTACATGGGATCGCTGTGGCACGGCGGCGGCGCCAACCGGTCGCAGCTGCCGCGCATGGGTCTCATCAATACCTATGCGCTCGGCTGGCTGCGCCAGGAGGTCAACCAGTATCTTGCCGTGCCGCCGCATCTGGCAGCCCGCTACGGCACGGCGATCCGCCGTCTTCTGGGCTACGCGAAGCACGGGCAGCATCTCGGGCATGGTCACAGGCCCGGCGCCGCCCGCATTCCCTTCACGCCCGAACATGCCGACGCCACCGGACTCGATGTCTGGGTCTGGGACGAGGAGCGGCAGCCCCGAAGATGACGAATCGGGCAACCGTCAGGATGTGACAACATGCCCATCCCGGGATTTCGTCTCGTCCAGGTCGAAGACCGGCAGGTGCCCCGCAGGAGCGTTGCGCCGGTCCATGTAGTCGAGCGTCTGTGCCGCGCCCGACCACACGGCCAAGCGCATTTTCGACCGGCTTCGCGCCGAGCACGGGTTCAGCGGCGGCTACACGATCGTGAAGGATTATGTGCGCGAGCACCACCGCCGGCGTCGGGAGATGTTCGTGCCGCTGATCCATCCGCCGGGCCATGCGCAGGCGGACTTCGGTGAGGCGCGTGCGGTGATCGGGGGTGTGGCGCGCAAGGCGCACTTCTTCGTCTTCGATCTGCCGCACAGCGACGCCTGCTATGTGCGGGCCTACCCTGCGGCGACGGCCGAGGCGTGGATCGACGGGCATGTGCATGCCTTCGCCTTCTTCGGCGGGGTTCCGCAATCGGTTCTCTACGACAACGACCGCTGTCTGGTGTCGCGCATTCTGGCGGACGGGACGCGCAGGCGGGCACGGCTCTTCAACGTGTTCCTGTCGCATTACCTCGTGCGCGATCGTTACGGGCGCCCGGGCAAGGGGAACGACAAGGGCGCGGTGGAGGGTCTGGTTGGATTTTCCCGGCGCAACTTCATGGTGCCGCTTCCGCGCTTTGCCAGCTGGGAAGCGTTCAATCGGCGGCTTGAGGAGCAGTGCCGCAGCCGCCAGGGCGATATCCTGCGCGGGCACCGTGAGACCATCGGAGAGCGCCTGACGCGGGATCTGGAGGCCATGTCCGCGCCGCCGGCGGCGCCCTTCGAGGCCTGCGCCCAGGCTCCCGGGCAGGTCAACTCGCAGTCTCTGGTCCGCTACGAGACCATCGACTACTCGGTGCCGGTGGCCTATGGCCATCGCGACGTCTGGGTGCGCGGTTACGTCGAGCGGGTGGTGATCGGTTGCGGCGGGGAGGTCATCGCCCGCCATCCCCGGTCCTATGAGCGAGAGGACACGATCTTCGAACCGATCCACTATCTGCCCCTGATCGAGCAGAAGATCGGCGCGCTGGATCAGGCGGCGCCGCTTGCCGGATGGGAGCTACCGCCCGCGTTCCAGACCCTGCGCCGCCTGATGGAGGCGCGCTCGCCCAAGGCGGGGCGGCGGGAGTATGTGCAGGTCCTGCGGCTGCTGGAGAGCTTCGGGCTGGAGGATCTTGACGGCGCCGTGAAGGACGCCCTGCGCCTGGGCGCCATCGGCTTCGACGCGGTCAAGCATCTGGTGCTGTGCCGGGTCGAGAAGCGCCCGCCGAAGCTCGACCTCGACGTCTACCCGTATCTGCCGAAGGCCACCGTCGGCAGGACCTCGGCCACCAGCTACATGTGCCTGCTATCGGAGAACGCGGCATGACGGACAGGCCCCACATCCTGCTGGCACACCACCACCGCGGAGGTAGCCAAAATTGTCGTCAAAGGCACAGTTCGGACTGATCCCCTCCCTCACAGACCCCGCGCCGGTTATCGCCGGGTTTGCTCCCGGCGACGCCGATGCGCGATGGATGAAAGCCTGGGCGACTCGGGTGTTTCCGCGATTCCCAACATTGGGGAAATTAGGCGGTTTTTCTGGGGGTGCCTCAGGAACATGAGGCAAGGCAGACGAGGTTAGCGCCGATCTGCGGCTGCTACGGTCAACGCATAGCCACGCGTCGGTGGCGAAAGCACTCTCATGCTGCAGAACATCGCAGGAGCGGTGCGCCGGGTGGCAAGGGTTCTGAATCCGGCGAGCGCCCGAGGTTCCGCAAGGGCATCCTGCTCCGGGGCCTTCAATCGCTGACGGTGCGGTGCGTCAGGGCCTGAGGCAATGCTGCCATGGGCGGCAAGGAGAGCACGATCCGCTCGCACGTGAAGCACATGTTCGCCAAACACGGGCTCTCGCGGCAGTCGGAACTGGTGCGGCTGGTGCTTTCTCTGGCCGGCGCTCCGGAAGCCCGACGCTGAAGGCAGCAGACGTCGCAGCGCGGCGCTGACCTGGCCCGCATTCGAGCAATCGTCCGAGACACGGAAAAAAATCACCAAATCTCCCCAATATTGGGGACGCGCGCCGGCTCGCGATTACGTTACCTTATCATCGCGTCGGGGTTTTCGCCCGTGGCCACGATGGGGTTCGAGTCGCGTTGTCCCGAGATTGGGCAGTTCTTTAAAACTCGCACCCGTACGCGCGCTGGTGGCGGGGGTCAAACTCCAGTGCCGAGACCATCCTGGGGCGAAAACCCCGGATGCCGAGGCAGCCATAACTGACAAACGGGGGGAGGAAATCGCATGTTTAGGAAAGTAAGCTGGGGCCTAATTCTCTCAATCTTGCTTTCGGGTTGTGCCAACGGGGAATTCACCAAGCAGGACTTGGCAGACAGCGTTGGTCGTATTGCAGATGCGATAGTTGAGGAGATAACGGGTAGCGAACCATCCAACGGCAATGAATACAACCGGTTGGTGAAGAAACACGAAGCGTACAATGACGATAGCGCGATCTACGCGACCGATAGCGATAACACGATAGCCGAAAATCCAGGCTACGGGTTCTCGCCCATTGTCGCGCAGATCGTTTACGATAGCCGGGGAGCTGATAGGCGGAGATCGGAGGGTGAGCTAGAATCTCTCGACAGGACTAAGATCGCAGCTTTAGCTACATCGGCTGAAGAGGCCACAGGCCATGACGGCTATATCATCACCTATTTCGTAGACGATGTGAGAACGTCATATTTCTTCGATGACATTGCCGTGAATGAAACTACCGAGGCGCGAAGTCGTTCCGATGGCAGCGTTGTGGAAGGGACCCGGTGGTGGGATGATAACCCGGAACGGACCTACCATGATCTCGGATGGTGGGGGATAGAGCTGGATGACGGTGACTACAAGGTACGTGAAGACGTAGTGTTCGGCTTCGAAACAAGACCAGCGGTGTTGCAGGATCTGGGGAGCGCAACCTATGAGGGCTGGTGGCAAAGTCTCTTTGTCAAGAGAGAGGTTACGTCTCCGGAGCAAACGAACCTTTACGGAAGCATGACCTTGAATGCCGATCTTTCCGAAGGAGAGATTTCCGGGCTGGTTTCGGATCTTTATTTCTGGCCATCCTCTCAAGAGGACCCTGATAGGAGTGTCAGATATCTTTCGGCCACGAATAGAATCGTGATTTCAAACGGTCAAATAACCGATTCGCGATTTGGCGCAGACTGGGAAGTGCAAGACGAGAATGCGGATGAGGATCTCGACGACCACATTCGCGGATTCAGCGGTGAAATGTTGGGGGCGTTCTACGGTCCGAATGGAGAGGAAATTGCCGGAGTCATCACCGGCACGCGGAATGTCAGCGACACAACGGTTACGGGAGAAGTATTTGCCCGGGGTAGCTTTAGCGGCGTTATGTCGGTCGAGACCTGCCTCGAATGTCTCTAACCCGAAAAACTTGCGAAGGGGGTAGAAGGAGGCTGCTTTCTATGGCATAATAGTGTGGGAGCAACAAGTTAACCCGCTTTATTCACGCAGGGTCTGATGTTGTGGAGGCGGACGTGGCGTAAGTCGTTGTGATTGGGTAAAAATTCGTTGTCGAAGCGTCTTTCTTCCCAGGCAACGAAAGCGCCACGCCGCCATGACCGAAGATGGCTCTGTTGCAAACTTGGCGAAGGGGCGATGTGTGACCAGGGGATCCTGCTCACCTCATGATTCTGCATTGGCCAGACAGTCCTGTAGCAACGCCACGGCCTCGGTCAGGGCGCACGGTCCGAGATCGAAGGCGCGCTCGACAATCCGAGCCTCGCCGACAATGCCGCCCTGGAGGGCGAAAATCCCGGCTTGGTCTTTGCGCAGTGCGCGCATCACCTCGAAGCCCTTGATCGTGGCGTACGCCGTCTTCAGAGTCTTGAATCCGCGCACGGGCCGGATCAACAGCTTGAGCTTGCCATGGTCCGCCTCGATGACGTTGTTGAGGTACTTCACCTGCCTGTGCCTCGCCTCTGTCGGACATTTCCCCTCAGCCTTCAGCTCCGCGATGGCAGCGGCATAGGTCGGCGCCTTATCAGTGTTGAGCACCTTGGGTTGCTCCCACTCCTTCAGTCCTCTCAGCGCCTTGCCGAGGAATCGCTTCGCTGCCTTCGCGTTGCGAGTCGATGAGAGGTAGAAATCAATCGTGTTCCCGAGCTTGTCCACCGCCCGGTACAGATACGCCCACTTGCCGCGGACCTTGACGTAGGTCTCGTCGATACGCCAGCTCCGCGACTGTGGCCGGCGCCACTGCCGGCGCAGGCGTTTCTCCATTTCCGGCGCGTAATGCTGAACCCAGCGATAGATCGTCGAGTGGTCGACTGCGACGCCGCGTTCTGTCATCATCGTTTCAAGATCGCGGTAGCTGATCGGGTATCGGCAGTACCAACGCACGGCCCAAAGCACGATCTGACCCCCAAAGTGGCGACCCTTGAAATCGCTCATCCCCCAATCCCTCGCTCCAGCCTACACAGACAGTTCACCACCTCTGAGCCAAACTTTGCAACAGAGCCGTGTTGTGCGCCTTACGGCCGACCGAAGTTTCCGGACCAGGGGCGCCGTCGTTTCGCGGTCCGGTGGCCAATTCTCGAAATAGAGAATGATCCCCATAGCTTTGGAATTGGCCGGGTCGGCGTTGGAAGGGAACTCCCCGGCATCCTCGAGCCGCTCGCCCTCGACCGGAGCGTGACCGAGATCCTGATGGAGGACGGCGGTGGCCTCCCGGTCTCCCGCTACGCCATCGGCCGCCAACCAATGCAGAGGGCGTTCATCCGCTTGTCGACCGCAATGAGCGATCGATATGATCATTTGGCTGTGCATGAGTCTGGTTCGCTAGCGTCATCAGTGCGATTACCCATGATCCTGATTTGCCGCCACGCACCAGGGCGGCCTGCCGGCGCCGTTGAGGGTCCAAATTTTAATTTCTCGTGATTCCCATATGAATCCCAGGAACAACTAAGAGTCTTGTCTCGAAAATCAAAAACCCCTGAAAACGTCAGCGTTTTCAGGGGTTTGTTTTGGTTGCGGGAGCAGGATTTGAATCTGCGACCTTCAGGTTATGAGCCTGACGGTCCCCAGATGTTGGCAATAATTTTGCCAACCCGCTCTGCTGCCGCCTCGACGTCTTTGTCATGGACGTGTGCGTAACGCAAAGTCATTGAAACCTGCCGATGACCGAGGAGCCTCGCTACGGTCGGTAACGGAACGCCCCGCATTACCGCCCAGGAGGCGAAGTTATGGCGAAAATCGTGTAGGCGGACATCCTTGATCCCGGCACCTTTTCGGACGCGATACCAAAAAGACAGTGTTTCCACCAGCGCGCGTATGACCTCGAAGCCCTTGATCGTGGTGTACGCCGTCTTCAACGTCTTGAAACCGCGCACGGTCCGGATCAGCAGCTTGGCTTGCCGTGGTCGGGCAGTTCCTTTCATGTGGCTCCTGGGACCTTCGGATCATGCATCCGGTATGCCGTACATGCTGGCGATGATGGTTCCGATCCTGTCCGCTGCTGCCGCAACTTCATGGTCTGCTACGTGCGCATAGCGCAAGGTCATCGAAACAGTGCTGTGACCAAGCAACTTCGCCACGACGGGCAAGGGGATTCCGTTTAGCACCGCCTGGGATGCAAATGTGTGGCGAAGCTCATGGCATCGCACGTCCTCGAATCCGCAGCGTTTCCTGACCATGCCCCAAAGCGGGATCCCGCCTGCTGTCGGCCGGAACGGGTCGGATGGTGATGGAAAGACGTACGGGCTTTCGGTCCTGGGTTGTCTTTCGATGATGCGCTGTGCCGCCTTGTTCAGGATCACACGCCTGGGCCCGGTCTTGCTGTCGCCAAGTTCAAGTGAATCACCTCCGACTTCAGACCACTGGAGTTTCTGGATCTCGCTGCGCCGACATCCGGTCAGGAGCAGGAGGCGGATGATGTCGGCCTGCATCCGGCGGGACGGCCGTTCGGCGACACACCTGTCAAGTTCCGCACGGAGTCGGCAGATTTCGTCCTGCGACAGGAAGCGGGTAAGGCGGGGCCGCGGGTTTCGCTTGACGCCGCTGACAGGATTGGCCGCGATGTGACCGTGAACGATGGCCCGGTTCATGATCTGGTGGAACACCTTCAAGGTAAAGTTCGCGCCACCCGGAGCGGTGGCGCTGTAGAGGTCGAACCACCGGGTGACGTCAAACCGTGTGATCCGGTCGAGCGGCATGGTGCCGAATTCCGGCAGGAGTTGGGATCTGAGGGCCGCAGCGACACTCTTGCGGGACGATGGCTTGAACCGGTTCAGGCAGGCTGTCTTCCACTCGCCTTCGACAAACTCGCGGAACCGCGGCACCGGGGACGGGTTGGCGGTTGACCCGGTATCCGGTCTTTCTTTCGCCTGAATTTCATGGCACCGGAAGCGCGCCTCATCGACAGTCATCAGCGTCACGGGTCCGAGCGTGTGCCTTGTGGACGTGCCACCACGGTTGTCGAGGTAAATCCAGGCCCTGTACCCCGTGGGGCGCACCCGCACGCCCAAACCGGCTGTGCGTGTATCCCAGACCGTATATTCCGATCTCTCCACAGAGAGTTCAGCGACGTTTCGGTTCGTCAATCGCATCCTTTGCGCCATGGTTCAGCTCCTCCCTTCGAGAACCGTGGACACTGCCTCGACCGCGTTCCTCACGGCCGCATCGGCAAGGTGTGTGTATTTCAGGGTGGTCGCCGGATCGTTGTGCCCCAGGAGCCGGCCGATGGTGAGGACCGTCTCACCGTGGGCCAATGCGACCGAGGCATAGCTGTGACGCAGATCGTGCAGCCGGACGTCCCCGATCGCGGCTTCCTTGCGGACACGGTGCCAGAAGTAAAGGATGTCGTGCATGGGACGGTTTGTTCGCGATCCCGGAAACACCCAGGGTCCCTTGCGCGGCAAGGCGTTGAGAACCTTTCTCGCTTGGGACGACAGCCAGACCGTGCGGGGACCGGTCTTGCTGTCGCGAAGGTACAGATTGCCTTCACGATAGTCGGACCATTTGAGGGACAGGATTTCCGACTTCCGGCATCCGGTCAGAAGAAGCAAACGCACAACCGCCGTCTTCAAGGGATCCAGGAGTTGGTGGCGGTCAAGCACCTTACCGAGCCGTCGCATCTCGTCTGCCGTCAGGAACCGTTCGCGTCCCTGCCGGCGATAGCGTCTGATGCCCGCGCAGGGATTGCTGCCTTCCGGACGGTAACCGTAACCCTCAGCCTGGCGCATGATCACCGAAAGGACCGGCGCAGACCTGTCTGCCGAGGCCGGCGTGGCATGGAGCGAAGCGAACCATCGCCGAACGTCATCAGCCGTGATGCCCGCTATCGGACGTCCCTTGAACCACGGCAGGATCTGGTTCCTATAATAGCCGAGGTTGACCTTCAGCGTACGGGGTTTCCAGTTCCTGGAGTAGCGGCGGAACACCTCGTCTGCCACGGTCTCGAACAGGGTCTCGTCCGGCGAAGCCGCAATGCCATCGTCACCGTTCCGTTGTGCAGCGAGAATGCTCCTTGCACGGTCCCGTGCCCTGGTCAGAGTCACGGCATCGGCATCGCCGATGCGCTTCCAGGTTCGACGGCCCCGGACCTGCATGTGGAGGAAGTAGTGTTTGTGTCCCGACGGCAGCACGCGGGCTCCAAATCCCCTGAGCTCGCCATCGCGGATATCGTAGACTTTCTTTCGAGCCTTGAGGGCATCGACCCGGCGTTGGGTCAGCCGATTCACCGGCATGGTTTCCTCTCCCTTTTCCTTGTTGCACCGGGGACAGGAAAGCGGGATGCTTCGAGCCTCGGAACAGTGGATTACGAGAGAGAAAACGGCGTTATTTCAGTTGTTTAGCACCGAAGGTGCGTCTCGGGGTGTGCCCGGTTCAGCGGGACATTTCATGCCCGGGGGTGCGGAACCGAACGCTCATCATGGGAATTTGTCGGCAGTTGCAGGATCTTCTGGCAGTGGTGGAGGACCTGGGGTTCGTTGACGGCGACATGACTGAAGAAGGAACGGATGGCGGCGAGGCGGACATTGCGGCTCTTCACGCTGTTGTTGCGTTCACTCTCGAGATGGTCGAGGAAGCTCCCGACAAGGTCGGCATCAATGTCCGCGACATCCATGTCCCAAGACGTCTTTGCGCACCATGCCTCGGCGAAGTCGAGGAGCAGCTTGAAGGTGTCGCGATAGCTCTTGATCGTGTTGGCACTGGCCCCGAGTTGGCTGACGAGTCGCTTGGTGAAGAAGCGCTGCACCAACGGCGCCAGGGGTGTTGGCACGGTCCCGGTCATGACGTGCCTCCATCCCCGAGGGTTCGCAGACCACGTTCGCTCGCCAGGGTCAGCAGTTCCGGCACGGCCTCGATATACCACCAGGTCCCGGCTGGATTCTTGTGACCCGGATAGGCGCTGAGCTTGTACATCTCGTCATCCACGTTGAGCCCCTGGCGGAACCAGTCGAGGATGGTCCTGGAAGCGAAGCTGTGACGCAGATCGTGGATCCGCGGCCCTTTGCCGGCGAGGGTTCGCGCAGACCGATGGCCTGACCGACCTTCGCGAAGCTCCAGAATGCGGCGTACATGCCTGTCCGCTTGCCGGTCTCGCTCCGAAAGAGCGCGTCACTACCGGCATGGGTCACAACATGATCACGGAGGTGTTGACAGGCCTGCAGCTTCGCGACCACGCACCGGGCCACCGGAATGACGCGGCTCTTCGCGTTCTTGGTCTGTCTGATGGCGAGGGTTGCGTCTTCTGCGTCGACATCCCGGTCATCGAGCCCGAGCGCTTCGCCGATCCGCAGACCGGTCACCGCGATCAGGCCGAACAGGGTCGAGCAGGTGGCGCCCCGCAGCCCGGACGGCGAGGGCAGCGCCGCTGCGGTGACGACGATGCGCTCGATCTCCGCCTCGCTGTAGATCCTTGGCCGTGGACGTCTGCCGCGTCCTGGTATCAGCCCCTTGGGAGGAATCTCGTGACGGTTATCAAGGCCCTGCAGCCAAACGGCAAAGCTCCGCACGACGCAAAGCCGTGTGGCCCATGTGTTCGGGCCTGCCGACCCGAACGTCTCCTTGCAGCGCAGGAACAGGTCCGTCGTGACCCACTCGGCTCCCTCTTCTTCGGCAAAGTCGACGAAGGGCTTGAGCATGCTGCCGGCTGACGTCATGTCGGCCCCGAAGCGGCGGCGGTGGTCAAGGGACGCGCAGAGCCGATCGGAGAGCGGCGTCATCGTACGGTCCCCACGGGCCAGGGACGCGCGAGTGAGCGCAGCGCCTGGATGTCGTGCCGGGCATAGATCGTTGTTGTTTGTGCCGATTGGTGGCGCAGCAGGTTGCCGATGTCGGCCAGCGACGTTCCGCCCTGCAGCAGGTTCATGGCCACGGAGTGCCGGAAGACATGGCAGCGCACCTCGCCCCCGGGCGGTGCAACGCCGGATGCAGCATGGGCCCTGCGCAGCGCCTCCCTGACCGGGACCGACGACGTGAAGGGCTGGAAGGGCGGTCGAACGCGGCCAAAGAGATGCCGCGAGGGGCCCCGGCGTCCATGCCGGACCCAGTCCACCATGGCCTCACCCACGTCGACCGGAACCGGCATGGACGCCCGCTGCGCGCCCTTGCCTCGGATCAGGAGCCGGATGGCGATGATCTCCTCGCCTCGCAGGCCGAGCCGGGCCATGGTCAGCAGCATCGCATGATCGCGCCGGGCGATGGCGGTGTCTCCCCTGGCCGCCGCCAGAACGCGCTCAACCTCTTCTGCGGACAGATGGCGGATCGGGACGGGTGAGACCGGGGTCCGGCAATGCGCGGGACCGAGAGAGCCAGGTTGCGGTCGATCCGGCCGGTGGCAAACAGGAAGCGGAACAGCGAGCGCAGGGAAGACGCCCTGGATCGTGCGCCCACAAGACCCTTCCTGTCGGTTGTGCTGAACCAGGCATCGATGTCAGCACGGGTGATGGCATTCAGGTCGCCGGGGGCGGCACTGCCAAACCGGAACGTCAGGAAGCTGCGGAGTTTGCCCTGATACCTCTTGATGGTGCCGGGTGCTGACCCGCATTGGGTGCGCAACCAGGCGCCATAGCCCGCGCACAGTGCATCGAGGGCCGCTGGCGCCGGCTCATTCGCGGCAGCGATGACGCGCTCATGGACAAGATGGGCGATGAACCGGTTCAGGACGTAGGTCCATCTTTGCCGGCTGTAATCTGACAGCCGCCTCAGCACCTGCGCCCGGATGTCCACGAGAGTGGCCTCATCAACATCGTCTGGCGTCGTCAGCCCTCGCCGTCCGACTTCGGCGCACAGCTGGTCGACGGCAGGGACATAACCCTTGATGGTCGCGGCCTTCAGGCCAAGCGAGACGAGTAGGGCGAAAAATGTGTGGCGCAAGGGAACCAGCCAGTCCGGCATCGGCTCTCTTGGCGAGGGGATTCCAACAGGGTGCATCCTTGTCGTTCCTTCGTTGCAGATGAATGGAACGAACAGGATGCCTGTGCTGGACGGTGATCCAGCTATCAGGGTCTCAATGAATCACCACAGTCGCCAGGAAACACATCCGACAATGATCCGCGCAACACTGCCCATGCGGCTCGTCACAGGCCGGCAGCCAGTCAGAAAAGGGCTTGCGTATGGCAGGAACGCAAGCACGAACGAGACGTGATTATGCCGACAAAGCTTGCGAAAAAGCCCGGGGATTCAATGTTCCGGGCTGCAAACGCGGCATAACCCGGTTGTCGGCATGTCCTCAGTTGTTGGACGGGGTTCGCACCCGCCAGAGAAAAGCGCTTTACCATGGCGCGCGTTAAAGATGGGTTAAGGGGGCGCCCCCGGACGGGGTTTCGCTGGGTCAGGCCGCTGCGCGCGCCCTCCGGATCCACTTGCTGTGGGGCTTCATCGACGGCCGCGGATATGACCGCCCCGGACGCAGCCGGCTCCGCACTGCAAGGATCCACTCGGCCATCCAGACAACGGCCCCGGCCAGTGCCGCGGCCCGGGCCAGCACCAGCTCCTCCAGGTTCGCCGTCATCATCGCGAGCGCGTTCCTGAAGTTCGTCGTTTGGCTTTCCCCGCCCTCCTCGCGCAGTTCCTCCAGCAGCCTGTCGCCGCGATTGGACAGCAGCCGCGTCATGGCGATCAGGTTGAAGTGGGCGTACAGCTCCTGGCGAACGCCGCGCTCGGTCCGGCCATGGAACTCGTCCACCGCGATTATGGTCTTGGATGTCTTGTAAAGCTCCTCGATGCCCCATCTCCCGTGATACAGGCCGAGGAGATCGTCCCGGGTGTAGCGGTCCCGGTCGGTCAGCGTGGTGGCGAGGGTGTATTCGTCTTCCCCCGCCGTGCACTTGATCAGCCGCAGTTCCACCGGGTCGAGCCGTTTCCCGGGAAACGCGGCGCGGAGCTTGCGCAACGCGTCCACCTTCGGGACGGCCTGCACGAGGGCGTCGTCCCGGCCGCCGTCAATGAAGCGGTCGAAGGTGTCGACGCTGTTGTCCTGGAGCCGGAACACCGGGTGCAGGCCGCGCGAGACCATGGCGTGCACAAGCACGAACGAGAAGCAGCCCCGGTCGACGACCACGACATCGCCCGGCGACAGGGCATCGAGATGGGCGAGCGCCGCGCTCCGCTCGTCGGCATTGGGCGACAGGGAGAAGTCGACCGGCGTCTTCGTCTCGAGGCGGTACAGGCAGGACACCAGCCCCTGCGGATAGTAGGCGTTGGCGTTGGCAAGCGGGTAGCCGGCCTCGGCCAGCGGGCGGGGCAGGTTCATCCTGGTTCCGTCGATGGCGAAAGTGCGGTGGTCTTTCCACCGGGCGCCATCGTCGCCGTGGCGGAGGATCTCCCGGTGCAGGTCAAGGAACAGGTCCTCGTGCACCCGGGCCCGGGCCTTGCAGATCGACGAGGCGGCCACCGGCTGGCGCTGCGGCAGGGCGATTCCCAGCTTCCGGCACTGGTCCCACAACTCCGCGACCACGGTGGCGTAGCCCTTGGTGCCTCTTGACAGGACCAGCCGGAACACGAACAGCATGACGATCAGGCTGTTCATGACCCGCCGCCGCCTCATCCACTCCCGGTCATGCGTTGCGGCCAGTTCGCCGGCCGCATCGATGATCTTCATCCACATCGCGACGAACGGATCGTCGCACACCGGGGGCGGGGGCTTCCTGTGCTTCGGTGGACGGCTCAGTCCTCGACGGTGTTCTTCTCAGTGGCGAACTTTGCGGGCCGCCCGGGGCCGGGCTTTTTCCTGGTCCGGTCGAGCGCGGCGCGGCGCCTGTAGCTCTCGACGTTCATTTCGAGAATTGTGGCATGGTGGACGAGGCGGTCGACCGCGGCCACGGCGGTGGTTTCGTCGGGGAACACCCTGTTCCACTCCCCAGCAGTGCCAGGAGCATTGCGACCGGCAGTATGCGGTGGATGCGAAAGTCGGGACGGCAAACTGGCCCGGGTCTTGCACCGTTCTCGACGCACACACGCAAAGCATGGTGCGAGGCGCGTGACCGGAACCGCGATCAGGAGTAGGGAGGCAAAATTCGTCGTTGAGATTTGGCGCAGTCACGACCACATCGCGCGCCCACGCAGCGGACGCGGTGACAGTGTACCCGCGCCGCCCTGGTGGCCACCGAGCTTTGCGCAGGAACCCCCATGCGCTAGCATCCAAACCGAACACCCGATGGGGCCGGTCATCCCTATACGCTGCCTCGAACCCTGGAAGCGACAGGAAGTGCGGAATGCAGGTCGGGTGGCTTTGTTGGTGGCCACGACCCTCCAGCCAGGTGAGAAGGCTACATGAACATCCTCGACCCTTTCGAAGCGTTGTCAGGAAGCCCGTTCGCAATTGCGAAAGCCTGTCGGGATCTCGCCGGTTCCATTGCCGGGAAATGCACGCTTTCTTCGAAACGAATTGCCATGCAGGCGAATGCTCTCCGGGTTAGCCCTGCGCTAGGAAGCCTCCGGCGTTGGAAAATCCCAGCATCCATATTGGCCTCGGCATTTCTCGTTGCATCCTGTATCGGTTCAGGACAAACATTCGATTCGCGCGGTCTCACGCAGGCATCTGCCAGCGACAGCGACACGCAAACGGCGCAAACTATCATGCACGATGAAGCTCCTCATCCGCCGACAGCGGATCCCTCACCTGCCACTGAGGGTTCGAACGGTCCCGACTCGACCGCCGTGGAAACCACAACTGCCCCGGGCTCGACCAATGGCAGCGCGTCTGCGCGCGGCACATCAACGGGCGGGCGGCGCGTTTCGCTGCGTCCCAAGAACAACGTCGATGCGGACGATCTTCTCGATCACTGGGGGCATCGTCCGGCCGAGCTCTTGTCCGGGCTATTGTCGAAGGCGTCGGAACCCAACGAAGATGTGGCCGAATTCAAGGCTCTGCTTGAGGCCGCGCGGCGGGAGAACACGGGGTCTGTCGCACCCGACCTTCGGGATGACGATACCATCACGGTGCTGGGCCATCGCCGCGGAGTGACTTATGGACGCTGGTCGGGCGGTGCCGCCGACACCCTATCCATCGACTTCGACTATCAAGGTGCGACGAGCCGGGTGCGCTACAACAAGTCGTTCAAGGCGGCGCTCGAACGGGCCGGAAAGGCCTGGAGCCGGCGGATCGCCGATACATGGGCGGAGTGGGAGCGCAGTCAGGGCGATTACAAGGTCCGGCTGATCGACGACTACGGACTCTACGGAACGGAAATTCGTGTCGGACCGGGAGGAGAGACCAGCACCGGCCTTGTGATCTACGTGACCGGGGTCGAGCTGGCTGCAAACGAAGCCGGACGAGGCGGTTCCCACAGCCTGCGGCCGGGCAGTGACTGGGAACCGCATACCGGTACCGTGGCCTTCGACAACGACTTTATCGAGGAGGCGGAAGAGGCTCCGCTCTTCCGCACGATGGTGCATGAAATCGGCCACGTGCTCGGCTCATGGTACGGTGTGGGGACCGGGGAACGTCTTGAGACCCATACGGACCGCGAAACCGGGACCTGGATCGGTCCCAATGTGGTTGCGATTTACGGCGAACCCGCGCCGTTTCAGGACAATGACGATTCCCGCGGTTGGCACGACGGCGAACGCAGACTCAATGCGACCAATTTCGATTACGCGCATGCCGGGGTCTGCGAGTCGGTTATGGCCTATTGTGGTCAAAGTGCCGGCATCCCCGCGTTCCAACCTGCGGAGATCGATTTCGCCTTCCTCGCGGATCTCGGGCTGACGATAAAGCAGGCGCCCGACCGGCCGGAAACTTACGGGCTCGCGGGCTGGATGGACCATTCGGCCTTCACGCTGTCGGTGTCGCGCGAACTCGTGGTATCGCTTGCGGATCCTCAGCCGCTTTATTCCATCAGCGGCGCGAGATTCGAGAGCCTGGACACGGTAGATGTCCTGTGGGCCGAGGCGGATGCGTTCGGCGACCGCAGCACGGACGACCTTGCGGCCTCCTTCCCGCTCGGGGGGACGGTGCGCTATTCGGGCGGATTGATCGGTACCGCCGTTGAGTATCCCGGTTTTCCGCCGGTCTATGGTGCTGCGAATCTTTCGGTCGGCCTTGACAGTCTCACCGGCAAGGCAAGCTTCACTTCGCTCCGGAGAGTGTCCAATGGAACGCGCTACCTTTTCGGCGGCGGCAGCCTGCATTATCCCATCGCGGTTGAGGACAACGCGATAACACACGATGCGCCGGGGGCATCGCTCGTGGCCGACTTCTACGGACCCGGACACGAAGAGGTCGCGGGCACACTCGACGATTCCCGAGCGGGCCTCCTCGCGAGCTTTGGGACAATGCACGACGAAAGGCCCGACTATCTTGACGTGCTCGCCGGAGCGGATCACGTCAGAGGCAAAATGTACCAGGACGGTTTCAGCGAGACCGCGGACGGTTGGCGCCGTTTCAGATGCGGAGCCGGATCCTCCTGTGAAGGCAAGTTCGAGTGGTGGGAGGCGGGGAGTGCTTGGTACGACGTGCCCGCCTCGGGAGGCATCACTTCGCGGGAGCGCGTGCTCGACTGGACGGCAGGCTGGGGCGACTGGCTGTCCGAAGACATGTTTGCCGATCATGGCGGGATCCGAGTCGCTCGTCGTTACGCCGACGGAACCGATGGCGGCACCGGCCGGTATCAAGAGGACGGATATTTTGGGACCATGGAGTACGCCGCGTTCGGGACCGGATTCGTCAAGTATCATGACTGGAAACGACAGGATGGCGACATATGGGATTTCTACATCCTGGGAACCGGGTTCCAGGGAGACCGCTCCGGAACCCGCCCGGCGGGAGGGGCGACCTGGGACGGGCGGATGATCGGCTATCAGGGAGGGCTCGAGCACGGCGAACAGCCATTCGTGCAAGGCAACGCGAGGGTGCACGTGTCGTTCCAGCGCGATCAGGTCGACATCGACTTCTCCGGGGTGACGAGCACGGACTTCAAGCGTTCTTTGTCGAATTTCGGTTTTGACAACCTCCCGCTCATGTCTGACGGTACGTTCGACGGCTTCGACGCAGGCAACGTGGAAGGTGCATTTTTCGGTCCGGCACACCAGGAAGTGGCTGGCATGTTCCAAAAGAATGACAACCATGTGACTGGAAGTTTTGGAGCCGTCAAACCGGACTAGACTCCTTGAGTGGCCGCCATCTTTACAGTTGAGCCAAGTTTTGGACTGGACTGATTTTCATGCGGCAAGGGGCTGTCCTTCCCAGAGTCTTCCGATTTCCTGATCGACGTCGCGAATGATGCGCCCGAGTTTCGGCGGCAGCTTGTCATCGAAGACGGCAGCGAGTGCCGGATTGAGGGTCCGTCGGTAGATGCGGCAATAGCACAGGGCGACACGCAGTCCCCGTTCGGTCACGCGATAGCGATGCGACCGTGGGAGCCGTTCGATCAAGCCGCGCATGCGCAACCGGCGCAGGTCATAGGTAGCCTGGCTGGCACCATAGCGGCCCATTTCGGCACAGAGCAGTGTCTGGACGTGTTCGCGCACCTTTTCGATTGGAGAAGCCCATGGGCAGGAACACGAACAGCAAGCATGGTCTGGATCCGGGGGTCGCCGAAGCGCAAGGCTGACACCCGGCGGTTGTCGATCACTGCAGGCCGATGCAGGTCAACGAAGGCCTCCTGACCGACAGGACAGTCGTGACTGATGCGTTGGACGTCAAGGAGACGTCGATTGGCTGCAAAGCCGATCTCTTTCAGATCTTCGAGGTTCTTCAGTCTGCGTCCTATACCGAAGTCATAGGTGTCGTTGATCACCGTTTCGGTCCTCAAGGCACGGCCCTCCTTGAAGTACTGTTTGATGCGCGATCTCTTGTAGTCCACATGCAGCGACGGCGTGACGCCGTCGGTGATGACGCGGGTGCGGTACCGTGAGGGTGTGCGCCTTGTGACGCGACGGTTGAAGCTCCCAATATCCGGCGTTCCCAACTATGCTGAATCCTGCCCTCAACTCATTGATTGCGGGCACGTCCTGCCTTGATGTTTCAGCATAGTCACAGACTCTCCAGGTAGTTTATCAGCTGTTCCGTTGGCTGATAGCGACCTGGCGGCACATCGATTGGTCTTGTCTGTTCCATGGCGTTCTCCTTTATCTTCGGGTCTGCATGCAGGTATTTCATTGTTGACTCGACAGACTGGTGGCCGAGCCAGAGCGCTATCACGGTTATCGGCACGCGCTGACGGAGCAATTCCATTGCGGCTGTGTGTCGGAGGCAATGCGGGCTGATGTGTTTGTCCCTGAGTGACGGGCAGGATTGCGATGCCCTTGCGACGTGCTTTCTGACGATCCATGCGACGGTGTCGCGGCTGAGGTGCCGGTTCCGGTTGCTCGGGAACAGTGGCTGGCGGTCATCGCCCTCCCGTTCCTTCAGCCATGCCTGGAGCACCGTGACGGTGTCCCCCCTGAGCGGTGTCGACCGCTGCCTGCGACCCTTGCCGTGGAGGCGAACATGAGCCCCGGTTCCGAATCCGAGGTCGCCGCAGTCAAGACCGGTCAGTTCGGACACTCTGAGGCCGGTCTGCACCATCAGCAGGAGCAGCGCCCGATCCCGCCTTCCCTGCCGGGTTGCGATGTCCGGTGCGGCGAGGAGGGCGCCGGCTCCGCGCGCTTGGCGAGTTCGTCCACACGGCTCTCCAGATGTGGCAGCAGATCATGGATGTCGCCTTGCGCCGATGCCGCAAGGCGTGTCTGAACCTGACTGGGGATGGCGCTTCGTTCCGCTTCGCCGAGCGCTGCCTGTAGGGAAGCCAGCGTGTCGTCTGCCGCTCGCTCGACCATAGGGCGTGAGCTGTCCTTGCCGCCCCGTGCAGGGTCGATCCAGCGCGCTGTGACCGGCACGATCTCCTCGTGCAGACGGGCCGCCCTTGGTCCGTAGAGGGCGAGCCGGCCCAGCAGGATGACCCGGGGGATCGCGTCGGGTGCTGCGGTCAGGCTGGCTTTGGACAGATCGTGGTGGATCAGCCCCTGCGCTGTGAACCTGCCGACCAGACGCCGGGCCACGCGGTGCTCAAGATGGAGTTGCATGGCGTTCTCGCCAAGCCGGCCAGTGTCCTCGAACGCGACCGGTCGCACAGCACCGCGCCGGGGGCGATGATGTCGGCCAGAACCTGGCCCGGACCCACCGAGGACAGCTGGTCGACGTCTCCCACGATCAGCAATGCGGATTCGTCGGGGACCGCCGCCAGCAGGGCCCACATCAGAATGACGACGGCCATCGACGCCTCGTCGACCCGACGTTGCGCGAGACGGCCTGTCGGAATGTTTCTCTCTTCGTTCTCTGTTGCACCGGGGACACGGAAACGTCGGGTTTCCGCATATTCCGCGCGTGAATGTGAGAGAGAAAAATATTTTGCTACAATAGTTTACAGTTTGGTTCAGCGCCGAAGGTGCGTGACCTAGTGTGGATGTGGATGCGGTAGTCGCGCACGTCCCGCACAGGACCACGCTCTGGGGGACCGCCGCCAGACGCAGTTGATAGCCTGCGCGCATCTGGCGCAGCACCGAGATCAGCGCGTCTATCTCGTCGTCCAGAAGTGCCAGGGGATTGGTGTCGTGTCGAGCCCAACGCGCAAGGAATTCAAGGAGCACCGCGTGCAGCACGAAACAGCGCTCGTCGCGAACCAGACGCTGGATCTCTTCGAGGTCGAAACGCCCAAGCGGCGGCAGGCAGTGATTGGCCACGACCACCGGTGTCAACGAAGGCGGAGTTGGCCCCCCGAGTCCCGACTGCCGCCGAGCACAGCGCCACAGCAACCACCATCCCCGGATCAACGAACCCGGGATCGGTCTTCGAGCTGCTGAGTGTGCGCACGGTAATTGATGGTGGTGTTTTCGGTTTATTTGATGGGTCGAGATGCGGCGCTTGGTTGGTTCCCCGGGGCGGTGAGTGGCTGGGCTTCTATCGGGACCGCATCAGTATCTCGTTCCAGTCTTTGGCGCTGCGGGGGCGCAGTCTGATCACTCCTGGATTGTTGACGGCGAGACGGTGTGCGGCACGGTCACCGGCGCTGTCGGCGTCGTAGGCACAGACGATGCGCTTTGGTTTCCAGTCCTCGATCCAGGGCGGGATCGAGGTGGCGGTGCCGGCGGTTGAGGCGACGATGGCGCCGTTCTCGCGGGTTCCCTCGACGCGCAGGCTTCGTGCGGAGATGGCGTCGACGGCGCTCTCGGTGAGGATGACCAGGACGGGCTGGTTTCGGTCACAGGGGAGCCAGAAGCCGCCATGTGCCTTGCGCGTTCCGGGGGCCATGCCCCTGAAGCTCTTTCCGCGGGCCTGCGGCGCGGTGCCGAGGATCTCGGCGCCGGTGGGGTTTCCGCTGGCGCTTCGGCAGATGAAGACGGCGTTGAGCCTGTCATCGGCCCAGAGCAGTCCACGCCTGTGGCAGGCATCGAGCACATCGGCGCCGAGGGCGCGTTGACGCACGAGTGTGTCGCGGACCCTGGGCCATGCACGGGGACTGGGCCGGGGCAGCCGCAGGATGCGCCGGGCGGGCTGGGGGGCTGTGGCCTGCCCCTCATGGTCTCCGAGGAAGCGGAGGGCCTCCTGGAAGCGGCATCCCGTCGCATGGATGACGAGGTCGATGGCGCCACCCCCTCCGGTGCTGCTCAGGTGGTCGAAGAACTTCTCGCCGTTGATGCTGATGATCGATCCCTCGCGCCTGAAGCGCGCCCGGTCGGCAGGGTCCTTTCGGTAGCCCAGGGCAGCGGCGACCCGGTCGAGGGGGATGTTGCGCCAGGTGGCCAGGGGATCGTTGCTGTTCATTGTTTCGGTGAAGCTCTGCTTGGAAGGGAGAATGGCTGGGGGCGTTACCGTTACCCTCCTTCTCCAGGGGTTCGAGGCGGTAACGGTTTTCGGTAACGCGCCGCATTGGCCCCTGGCATTGAAGGGCAGAGCCGGCGCGCCTTGGGCCCTGCAAGTGGCGATGCGGTAGCCCCCCTTGAGAACGCGCTCGACACGTCCCGTGCGGATGAGCTTGTGCAAGGCCTCGGTGACGGTGGCGGGCCGGGTTGCGGCGTGTTCCCGGATCTGGCGCTGGGTGAGCGGCGTTGCGGCTTCGGCGAGCGCCTGGAGGATGCGCTGCTCGGGCGTCCCGGGCTCCGGCGCGGCCTCGGCCGGCAGCGGCCGGCGGAGACGCAAGGCGGGTCCCTGACCGTCATCGGCGAGTTCGATCTCGAGGTCGTTGAGGCCGGCGGCTGCGCGATGCTCGACGGTCATGACGATCTGCTTGTCGCGGCGCCGCAGGTAGAGGTTGCTGTCGCCCCAGGCGTGAAGTTCGCTGCTCCCGCGCAGCGCCTGTCCCGGCCTGGTGGCAGCGCTCTTGCGGGCGTGGTGGACGAGCACGACTGCGGTCTCGAAGCGGCGCTGGATGTCGCGCAGGAAGCCGAGGATGGGGGCGATCTCGGCGACCGCGTTCTCGTCGACGCCGTGGAGGCGGACCAGGGGGTCGAGGACCACGAGGCAGGGGCCGATGCGCTCCACCGTCTCCACCAGGCGCTGGCGGTCGTCACGGTGGTCGAGACGCAGTGCCGGAACGTCGATGACGGCGATGTCGAGGGTGCGGAAGTCGGCGCCGGCGGCGCTTGCGATGCCCTCGAGGCGGTCACGCACGATATGGCCGGCGTCCTCGGCACAGAACAGCAGGACCGGTCCTCGCTGTTCGGCGGCGAAGCTGCGCAGGCAGGGGACACCGGCGGCCACGGCGACGGCGGCGTCGTTCAGCCTCTTCAGGGTGAGCCCCTCGACGCCCTCCAGCATGGCCATCAGCCGGCCCTCGACGCTGGCCCAATAGGTCTCGAGCTTTCCGTTCATATAGGGTGCCCCCGCGAGGGTGCGGGAGTGCAGGATGCCGAGCCGGTGCAGCCCTTCGGTGACCTCGTCGGCGATCATCGGCGAGCCGTTGTCGCTCATCAGGGCGCGCGGCAGGCCGCGCTTCATGAAGCCCTGGCAGAGCCCGTGGACGAAGACCTCGGCGGTCTCGGCAAGATACCACTGCAGGTGGCAGCCGAGGCGCGAATGGTCGTCGAGGAAGCCGAGCAGGATCGGGGTCTTCCATTCGCCCGCGGCGGTCAGCACGCGGCGCTTGGCATGGTGGAAGTCGGTATGCCAGAGCGCGTGGCTGCGCGAGACCTCGTAGCTCAGCACCTCGCGCGTCTCGGCCCGGGGTTCGGGCTCGAAGCGCCGCCCCGGCGCTTGCGAACCAGCCCGCGATTGCGCATCGCCCGCGTCAGCGTCGCATAGGACGGCATCGGGCCGAGCCCCGGGTCGGCCTCGACCAGCGCCGCCAGGTTCTCGTGGTGCAGTTGGGCCGACCACGACGGATGCGCCCGGTACTGCTCGCGCAGCGCCTCGATCAGCGACGCCGACATCGCCCGCACACGCCCGGCATCGGCGCGCGGCCGGCGCTTTAGCGCCCCGACCGGGTCGTTGTCCGCCGCCCGCGCCTGGTAGTACCAGCGCTCGATCGTCGAGACCGCGAAGCGCACCGGCCCCTGGCCGGACGGGTGCTCCCACTCGCGTTCGGCAAGCCGCTCGAGTTCGGCCCGCAGCCGGCCCGCCGGCGGCGGCGAGGCCAGAAGCGGCCCGACCACCGCGAAGCGCAGCCGCGCCCACCGGTCGTGCCGGTCGCCTCCATCGTTGCTGCCCATCCCGGCATCCCTCCCTCACCGTCTCGGGGAGTTGCCGATCTAAAACGCCCTACCCGTTCATGACAGAAACGTTTTCTGCGGACGCCGCCGACCCGGCGCCGAGTGCGCAAAAACCGGTCCACGGCATCAGCCAGACCAGGCTGCGCAACAGCCGCGAGCGGAAGCCGCGGCCCCGGATGGAACCCAGCAGCCAGCGCAGCGGCGCCACCCCGGGCGGCGCCGCCAGCGCCCCCCGCTCACCTGCCATGCCGGCGTCGCCGGGAAGATCTCGCGCCACCAGCGTTGCCAGCGCTTCAGCGTCGAGACCGGAACCCCATAGCGCCGTGCAATCGTTTGCAGGCGCACGCCGCCGGCCAGAGCCAGCGCGCTCACCAGGAGGAACAGCGCTCCGACATAGAACCGGCGCCCGAAGAAACGCACCGACGGTGGCTTCACGCGGCACCGGCAGGTCGCACAGCAGAAGCTGAAGCGCCGAACATCGTCCCGAAGATCCGCCGCCAGACCGTACGGCTTGCGCGGATAGGTCGCGCTGTGAAGCTTCCCGCCGCAGCGCGGACAGCCCGCCGCTCGGCAGGCGTCCGCCTCCGCCGCGTCGACCTGCTTCAGGAAGGCCCAGATCCGGCCGTTGGAAAGAATGGAGTGGCGGAACAGCTTGTGCGACATTGCGACCGTCTCAGTTGATATCACCGTCACCGAGACAAACCCTCCGGCGGCCTTTTTGCAAGATCGCCGGGGGGCACCCAACCAAAAACCTCGATTAATTCGAGCCGATCAGCCCCAGATCGCCGCTGAAAGCGTGCGCCCGCTCACCAGGTTACCGGTCGCGGGAAGATGTTCTTCCAGTACGTGCGCAGATAGTCGATCGCCTTTGGGGGTATTGGTGCCATGCGTTCGACCCCGCCCTTTCCGGAGCGGATGTGAAGCAGGCGCTTGTCGGACCTGATATCGGCGATCTGCACGGCGACGGTCTCCGAGATGCGGAGGCCGGCGGCATAGGTGAGGACTATGGCCGCCCGGTAACGCAGGTCCGTGACGGCAAGCATCAACCTCTCGACCTCCTGCACCGTCATGTGCCGCGGCAGCTTGCGGGGGATCCTCTGGTTGCGCAGCCCATTGACGACCTCGGGGCGACGCAGGGCGTCCCGGTACAGGAAGCGCAGCGCGGCGGCCGTCATGTTGGTCGAGCCCGGGGTGAGACCGTTCTTGATCCTCGTCAGGATCCAGTCGCGGACATCCTCGGTACCCAATTCGGTCGGAGACTTTCCGTAGTGGTCGAAGAAACGGCGGATCTCAAGCAAATAGCTCTTGCGGGTGTTCTCGGCCAGATTGACCATGGTCATCTGCTCCTTCACACGATGCATGGCTTCTGCAAGGGTCATGTCGGTGTTTACGGTCATCATCGATCTCCCTGGATCACGATGGCGCGCCACCGGAACACCCGGAGACGGACCATCGACAGGGTCGATGTTAACCACTGGAAATCACGAAATCAGAAGGGCTGCGGGCCTGACAGGGACCTGGTGAGGCGGAAGCAACCCGGAACCCCACGCGTCATCTGTGTTCCATGCAACGAACGTTCCCCACAGGACTCGATCCCTCAACAGAAAACTGCTGCGCAGCAGCTTCGTTCAAGGACTCCTATGTTGGGCCCAACATAGGAGTCCCAAAACGAGTCTGTCATTGAACAGACTTGGATGGCAGATGCCGTCGGCATCGGCGATCAGGGTGTCATTGGGTCGTCTACGCCAAGCCATCCTTCCGAGGGCCACAACAGGTGTTCCGCTACCTGTCGCGCTATACCCACAGGATTGCCATCGGCAACAGCCGCATCCTCAAGTTCGACGGCCGCACCGTCACCTTCCGGTGCCGAAAGCCCGGACAATCCAAAACGCCGCGCTACGGCACCATCACCGCCGAGGAGTTCATCCGACGCTTCCTGCTCCACGTCGTCCCCGACGGCATGCATCGCATCCGCTACTTCGGCATCCTCGCCAACGGTTGCCGAACACGGAACCTCGACATCGCACGCAAGGCGATGAACGCACCGGCCGATACCCACGATGACGGCGATGTCCGCAAGGACGATCCCGACATCCACTCCGGCATCGCTCCCGTACCCTGCCCCATTGCGGCGCCACGATGGTCATCGTCGGTGTCCTGACGCCGTCCCGAAGCACGCACGCCTCACGCGGACCACCACAGACGTCATGACGGCCCCGGTCCCGTCATCGCCGCCGCTTCCCGCCTCTCTCGCGAGGTGTCATGGCGCCTGTCCGCATCTCCCGACGGTGTGCCGAAAAGGCCTTGAAGCCGCCAATCCCAGGGACTTGCCAATCGCTGCCGGACGATCGTTCGGCAGCCTTCGTGCGCGGTCCCTCCCGATTCAAACAGACCCGGCACATCCATAGCGCCGGTCTCGGCGCACTTTCCACAAGGCATCACCGCGACCGATGGCCGCGGCTTCGTCCAAAACGATTAATCCAACTCTTCGAGCCGGATTAATCCTTAATATTGGCGCCCCTTGTACGGAACTGGCAGATCAGGTACAAACCCACGTGGCGCACCGATTTCGGGCTCAAGCTAAGGTAATTTCCCATTGTGGTGATCGGAGGAATGCTATGGTACCCGCGACGCGATATGCAATGTTGGTTGCTCTGGCGGCAGTGGTAGGCGCTTGTGCGTCCTCTCAGACTGCATCCATTAACTCATATCCGGAAGATGCATCTGTGGCGGTCAACGGACAGCTTATTGGAACAACCCCGACGAAGCACAAATTTGTATTTACTGAGGATGTGACGCACCACAGGGTCACGGGCTCGAAGGAAGGCTACCACGACGCAACTGTAGTCGTTTCCCAGGATAGTTTGAAGCGCGCGGGCGGGGTGACGCTCACGTTGGAGTCGCAAAACAAATCGGCCACTATCACATCCAGGCCGAGTCAGGCAAGTGTCAAGATCGGCAATGATGAAATCGGTCGGACGCCCGCTGAATATACGTTTAATTTTGCAAATAAAACCCAACGTTATCCTGTCTCGTTTTCCAAACAAGGATATTTCGATAGTATCGTCATGGTGACTGAGACCTCGAGCCAATTGAATTCGGGCGTGATCGATGTAGTTCTTGAGGAAGACCCTGCATGGACAACAACATCCGGGAGCGAAGCGACGAACAAGTGGCTCCGTATTCCCGTCGACCCCGCGATTGGCCCCATAAACGCGTGGCAAAAGATCATCGACTCAGTAACATCTGTATACGACAGCCTGGAGCAGTTGGATCAGACATCCGGCTATCTTCGCAGCACCCCAAGAATAAAGGAGTTCGAGAAAGGACCGGAGGGCCCGTTTTTCATACGGACACAGTTCATTGGGTCAATTTCATCTGCGGACCCGCTAACGTACAAGATCAAGCTGCTTTCGAAAAGGCGCCTCAAGAGTGAGTCTGACGAAAGCTGGAAGAATTTCGAGCGGGTTTTTTGGGAAGATGCGCAGTTGGTTGAGGAGTTGCTCGGCAGACTGGGCCTGAAGTGATGCGCTGAACCGCCTCAATTGTAGGTGGGGCCATTCTCAGTTGGAGGCGCGCGGCTCCGTGTAGAGTCGGTACGTGGTTTGTGGTTCGCTGTCACCGCCGTAGTTTCTTGCGCCTGACGGTGTTCCAGTTCGCGAGCCTGATCATTCCTCGGTACGCCCTCCCTGCTAGCGAGGCCTGCTCATTTTCAGTGCCGCCGGACACGGAGTCGGCAGGCGGAGCTTGAGACGCGGCTTCGAGAACTCGTCAAGGCAGGGGAAGATCGTGTGCTGTTGATCGATGTCGGGCCGACGGACCGGACAGAGCCCGTGGTCGAGAGTATCGGCAAATCCTCCAGTGCCATCGAACGGCAGGCAGTCGTGATATCATCCCCCGGTTGTCCGGTACGCAGGGAAGATCGCGCGAGCGTTGTCCGGGTGGTTCAAGTGGTTGGGCAGTACGTAAGCGGCAATTTGGGACGTTGCCCGGCGTGGGTTTTGATTTGTAGAGTTCAGGTTGCGGATTTGAGCGCGGGTTCCAGGACGCCTTTCCCGATGTCGGACGTGTCAACGGGTTGGCGGCAAGGCGCTCCTTCCACAGTCGTGGCGTCAGTTGCGCCACGTCGCAGGCGGGATGGGTTGCGTCCGTTGCAGCACATCGACCAGCCAGGTGTACGGGTCCACCTCGTGCATGCATGCGACACGTCGAGACAAGGCTCTGGATGATTCCGACATATTCTGTGCCGAGTTCGGTCCAGCAGAACAACCGTAAGCGTTCGTTCCGCAGGTGATGATTTCTGTCAATCGTTGAGTCTGCGCTTCCAGTCTCTGCGGAGCGGCTGCACCCAGATGTCCTTTTTGGCGAGGGCGCATTCGTTTTTTCTGTCGTAACGGCCGCGTCCCCTGGTGGTGCCTATATGGGTCCAGTTGGCGGCCTTGTAGACGGTACCGGCAAAGCGCGGCTTTTCGACGAATGTTTCCATCAGGACGGGCTCGACATTGTAGCGCTGCGTCCAGTCGCCGGGCAGTTGTCGGCGCAGCAGCGACAGGATGTGGGACCCGAGGTTGGGGATGACGATCCAGGGCAGTAGAAGCAGGCGGGACTGATTGACCACGAGATGGAGATTGCGCGCCCGGGTTTCCGGGTTCCATCCGATGGCGCGGTCGCGCGGCGCGGTCTTCCAGGCTGCTGCTGCCATGCCAATCATGGCGAGCGGGGCGCCGTGGCGGTCGACCACGGTATAGCGCATCTGGGCGCCGGCCATCGGCTTGTAGCCGAGATAATGGTAGCGCGCGATGAACTGCTTCCACAACACGGCGTCGTGGCTGGTCCGGTCGAGGACGGGGACGAGGCTGAGCGGCCGCACCGCCTCGAGGGTCGCGGGCGGCGGCGATGGCGGTGGTTCGGTCTCGGGCCCGAAGACGACCGGTCCGGGCGCACGGCGCGGGTGTCGTGGTGGCGGCAGGACGATCAGCCCGTCGCGATGCATCGCCAGCAGCGCGCAACGCGCCATCATGTCCCGCAACCCGCCGTCGGGTTTGACCCAGCCGACCCGGCGGCAGAATGCCCGCGACAGGTGAGCCCGGGTCAGCTTCGGATCGCCGGCAATCAGATCCCGGATCAGCGCAATCTCGTCTTCGGTGAAGTCGCGCCCCGCATAGCGGCATGTCGGTGCCGCGCTCACGCGCGAAACTCTGCCCGGCGCGCCTCGTCCATTGTCCAGGGCAGCCACGGCCCGAGATCCTCCGGCGGATGGCCACCATTGGCGGCACAGGCGGACAGCCACGCCTCAAGCCACGGCAGAACCGCAATGTCGTTGACCTCAAGCGTGCGGACCACCGAAAGCATCTTCGCCATGCCCTGCGCACCCTCCTTGCTGTCCGAGCCCAGCGACAGCTTCCGGCGGATGACCTCAGGGCGGAACCGGCGTTCAGCGAGATTGTTGTCCATCGGGACACGGAGATCGTCGAGGACCTGAGACAGCCCTTCACGATGATTCAGCAGAGACCGCAACACCTTCGCCTGCGGCGACGCGTCATCAACGGTGGCAAGCTCCCGTTCCGCCTCCGTGAAGACCTCCCCGAGGACGCGGGACAGACGGAATTGCATCCTCAGATACCTCCTCCTGCCGGACGGCTTGCCGGGATCGTGATAGCGCAAGCGCTGCGCGTTCAGCCTGTACAGGCGCCGGATCCGGGCCAGCCACTGGTCCTTCCAGTCCTCGAGGTCGCCACGCGCCGCCGCCACCTTGATGAAATCCCTCCTGACATGGGCCCAGCAGAACGCCAAGACCAGCCGGCCCGCAGCCAGGCGGGCCAGCTTCTTGTAGGCGCTATAGCGATCGCATACCAGGACCGCACCCTTGCGCAGCCCGCCGAGCAGCGTCGCGGCGGCGGCCGCGCTGCGCGATGCATCGACATGCAGATACACCGCATCCACGCAGGTCGCGATCCACAGCCAGGCGCGGCTGGACGAGCCCGTCGTGGCGAACTCCCGGACCCTCCAGGTGGTCTCGTCGGCATGCACCACCGGCGCCTGCTGGAGATGCGCAAGGATCGCCGCCGACAGCGGCGCAAACAGCACCACCATCCGGTCATGCCCGTCTGAAAGCGTTCCCGGTGAGACTGGCAGGCCCTGCGCCTCGAACCACGCCGCGACCCGCCGCAAGGGACGGTTGGCGGCGTAAAGTTCGAACAGCAGACGCGCCCAGACGCTGATACCGAACATGGTCCTCGGAAACAGGCGCGGCACCGGTGGCGCCGATACCTCCTCGGGCGTGTCAGAACACTGGCAGGTCTTGCGCCAGCGGCTCCGGTCGATGACCCGCACATGAGCCTTGACCTCGACCTCGATCAGATCCGAGGTATGCGATCCGTTGGCCACCCGGGGCGCGTTGCAACACGGACAGTGCAACGCCTCGGGCGGCGGGTCGTGAACCTCTCTCTCGCGGGCCAGTTCGGGGCGCGGCGTGCGCCCGTGGGTCTCGCCACCGGGCCGCGGGCCGCGCTTGCCGGCCTTCTCCTTGCGGCCCGTACCCTTGTGGCCCGTACCCTTGTGGCCCGTCCTTGTGGCCCGTACCCTTGTGGCCCGTACCCTTGTGGCCCGTACCCTTGTGGCCCGTACCCTTGTGGCCCGTACCCTTGTGGCCCCGTTCGCTCTTGCGACCGAACTGCGCGCGCGACAGGGTCTCAACCTGCGAGCGCAGGCCGTCACGCTCGCTCTCGACCTCATGCAGTTGCTTGCCCAGGGCTTTGCTCCCGGCCTGCAACCGGCCGTTCTCGATCCGCAGGGACGCCATCGTGCTGCGCTTGCGCGTATCGACACCGATGGCGGCAAGAAGCGTCTCAAGACGATCGACCTCCGAGCGCAGATGCAACGCATCCTTCGACACACGGCGCAAGTCCTCCGCTTCCGCACGCGCCGCCTCGAGCGCGTTCCGGGCCCGACCCCACTGCGCTTTCCAGTACCGCGCCTCGCGGTGCGCCTGGACCTTCTCCCGTTTGAGCCGTTCGGCACGCCCGTCCGCAGCATCCGCGCGGCGCTTCTCTTCCTCGTGAAGCCGGGGCCAGACCTCCGGAGCGCCAGACGGACCCGGAACCGGGCCCGCCGTCATCGAGTGCAATGCTTCCTGAAGACATGGCATGCCTACAGTCCTGGCACATGCCGATCCAAGTTGCCAGTGAAAAATGAATCACGCTAAAAGAAAAAATCAGCCGTCACGCGCTGAACGAACACTTACGCGGAAGCAGGCAGACAGAGCTTCTGGCGCGCAATGAAGTGCCGGGCAAGCCTGCCCTTGCGTCCGCTATAGACCTTGACATGGCCGTCGACGGCCATCGTCATCCAGTCGTCTGTTTCGCCTTCGAGCCATGACCGTGCCAGTGTGGCCTGCCAGTCGCGCACCGTCTCCTGTGATCCGGCAATCAGCGCAAGCTTCCTCCTCAGGGTCTTGACCTCGGGGCAGCGGTCGAGGCCGAGCAGGATGCCCCACTCGCCGGGCGCCTGATAGCGCAGGGCCTCTGGCGTGCGCACCCGGGCCATGGTCATGAAGGCGACCATGAGAAGGATGGTGGAAAGGCCGTAGAACCCTTTGGGCAGACGCAACAGACGGTGCGCGGCATCGAGCAGGCCCTCCTTGAGGAGCATCGGCAGGGCGGCCAGAACACCGCCCCCGGCCACCGCAAGGGCCGGTCCGTCGAACCCGGGGGAGGCCTCGGTCATCATCCCCGCCGCCGCCAGAAGGCGTCCCTCGACATCGTGACAGGCACGGCCCATCGCCGGCTTCCTGTCCCGGTTGTCGCGCCCCGTACGCTCGCTCGCCTGCCCCTTCGAGACCTCGGGTGCCTCGATGACACCGGCGCGCAGGTTCTCGTTGAAGGTACTGGTAGAGATGCCGAGTTCGCGTGCACAGGCACGCCCGCTCATGCCCGAGGCAAGCATCGCCCCGGTCCTCTTCGCCATCCCGCGATCGATCACGACGCGTCCCCGGTAGCGGCGCGGCTCGCTGAACCCCGCTTCGCCCCTGGTGTCGAACAGCCTGATCGCTCGCTTGACCGTCGAGCGCGACAAGCCGAAGCCATCGACCAGATCGACGATGCGGACACCGCTGACCCGGTGCAGCCTGGCGATGCGCAGCTGCATGGCACGAACATCACCGGCCGGGTGGCAGTCGAAGGGTTCGAGATTGGAGAAGTAGACGGTCAGGTCGCCGATGGTGGCCCACGAGAAGGAGGCCGCAATGGGGATCGCTTCGGCTGGCGCCATGGGGAGAGATGGTGTCATGAACTTGCTCGGGCGGGCCATGACGAATTGTACGAACAAACCACGCCCTGTCCAGAAAAATCTACGCCTGAACGGTAAAAAAACGAGGAAAACCACCGACCTTTTGGACCTCCCCGTTGACCACGTCAGGAGATCGGGTCAGGAAGTCTGAGTTTACAGTTTGGTTCAGCGCCGAAGGTGCGTGACCTAGTGTGGATGTGGATGCGGTAGTCGCGCACGTCCCGCACAGGACCACGCTCTGGGGGAACGCCGCCAGACGCAGTTGATAGCCTGCGCGCATCTGGCGCAGCACCGAGATCAGCGCGTCTATCTCGTCGTCCAGAAGTGCCAGGGGATTGGTGTCGTGTCGAGCCCAACGCGCAAGGAATTCAAGGAGCACCGCGTGCAGCACGAAACAGCGCTCGTCGCGAACCAGACGCTGGATCTCTTCGAGGTCGAAACGCCCAAGCGGCGGCAGGCAGTGATTGGCCACGACCACCGGTGTCAACGAAGGCGGAGTTGGCCCCCCCGAGTCCCGACTGCCGCCGAGCACAGCGCCACAGCAACCACCATCCCCGGATCAACGAACCCGGGATCGGTCTTCGAGCTGCCGTGGCTCAGCCAGGGTTTGCATGCGCACTGCTATCCCAAGCGCTGTACATGCAACGCTTCGAACCGTCCGAAGTCGCTGTCGTTCGTGAGAATCTTGTCGATACCGTGTTCCCGGCACACAGCGGCTATCTGCGCATCGAACATCAGGTTGCCGTGCGAATCCACCTCTCGGGCAATCGCAAGCAGCCTTTGCAAAAATTCCGCTCCCGGCTGAACAACCTCGCAGCTCGGAGCGGCGGTGATGGCTTCGATGAACTCTGCTGCCTGCGCGACCGTCGATGGCGGGTTGAACACCCGCCTGTGCGTCACAACCCGCATGAACTCCGTAACGCAGAACACCGGAAGCGCCCATCGTTCCACGCCTTCGCCCAAAGTGACGAGCCGCGATGCCGCTGCCTCATGCAACGCGGTTTCAGCCCGATGCGCGTAAATCAGGATGTTCGTGTCGACCGCTATCACGGTCGGTCGATCACATCATAGAGCGCATCCCGGTCGCAGATATTGACATTGGGCGGACGATGCCCCGTCACGGTCTTCAGCCGCAAACGGAATGGCGCCTTACGGTCGCGTGCTACCGCGAGCCGTGCCCGCAGAGCGTCTTCGACGAATCTCGTCAGCGTGATCCCGTCCCGTGCCGCCCGTCCCTTGGCCTGGCGCAGAACCTGATCGTTCAGATTGAGGGTTGTCTTCATCACAAGTCCGCCATCTCAAGCGTATGGCTGAACCATATCATCGGACAACAGGTCCCGAAAGCCGCTTCTGCGACCGCAGCTTGACGCTCCAGCAGCACATCATCCGAGTCTTCGTGCGACCGCTTGCGATGAATTTCAGCGCAGGTCTCCCGATTTTCCACCGCCGACATCGACTTCAGGCATTGTGCCAGGCAGTCCCGACGGAACTATGCTGAGCTGCCCATATCGCCTGAGACCAAACGCGTTGCCGCTGACTGGAGCACCAACATGACCGATCCCGACATCGCCTCTCTGTTCGACCGTCTGGACGACACCTGCCCGCCTACCAGCTCGAACGCCGCGCCGACATCTTCTTCGCTCTCTTCCTGACAGACGTTCTGAACCACCATCCGAGGCACGCGGTATCGAGATCGATCCGCGCCTCATTCCCGAGTTCCCGCTCTGGCAGGTGCAAATTTTCGAGACAGTTGGTTAGAACCGAAGGTGCGCGACCCGGTGAGGATACGGTAGTCGCACAGGACCACGCTCCGAGGGACTGCGGCTGGGTGCTGTCAACCGCCTGCGCGCAACTGGCGCAGCACCGAGATCAGCGTGTCGGTCCCGACGTTCAGCAGCACCAGAGGATTGGTGTCGTGTCGAGCCCGGAGCGCCGCGTGCAGCACGAAGCAGCGCTCGTCGCGACCCGGACGCTGGATCTCTTCGAGGTCGAAACGCCCAAGCGGCGGCAGGCAGTGCCTGGCCGCGACCACCGGTGTTGAAGAATCGCCTGGAAAAGGCGTCGCCTGTGCGAATGGGATGCTGCGGATCAGTGCAGCCCCACACGCCGAACCGATCGGCCGATGGGTGGTACTACGCCTCGGCGAGACCCAGGACATCCTCCATGCCGTAGAGGCCGGGAGGGCGGTCCTTGAGCCACAGGGCCGCGGTGATGGCGCCGCGCGCGAAAATGTTGCGGTCGGTGGCGCGGTGGCCGATCTCGATGCGCTCGCCCGGGGCAGCGAAGACCACCTGGTGTTCGCCCACGACATCACCGCCCCTCAGGGCCGCCATGCCGATGGCGCCGCGCCGACGCGGCCCAGTCATGCCGTCGCGGCCCCTGTCGGCGACCTCCTCGAGCACGGCCCCCCGTCCCCTTGCGGCAGCATCCGCCAGCATGAGCGCCGTACCCGAAGGGGCATCCACCTTGTGGCGGTGATGCATCTCGACAACCTCGATGTCGAACTCGTCGTCGAGCGCCGCGGCAATCCTTCGGGTGATGCCGAGCAGCAGATTGACGCCCAGGCTCATGTTACCGGCGCTGACGATCGGAGCGCTCCGGGAGGCCTCGGCAATCACCTCGCGGTCGGCAGCGGAAAGGCCGGTGGTTCCCGCCACGAGACCCTTGCCCGTGGCCGCAGCCTCGCGGGCGTTGGCGACGGTCGCGGCGGGCGTCGTGAAATTGATGACGACATCGCTGGCGGCAAAGAGCGCTTCCACGTTGTCGACGACCGTGACGCCGAGGGCACCGATGCCGGCGACCTCGCCGACATCGCGTCCGATGACGCCGCTCGAAGGCTGTTCGCTGCCTGCCGAGACCGTGATGCCGTCGCGTTCATGAATCGCCTGCACCAGCATCCGGCCCATGCGTCCCGCGCAACCACAGATACCTGCCCGCATGATCATGGTCCTCCGTGTCGGTCCCTCGTGCCGGGTTCTCAATCGGTCAGGTTCTGCCAGAAGTCCCTGGCGCGCGAGAAGAAACCCTCCGACTCGGGATTGTGATTCCTGCCGCTGCCCGTCTCGTCGAACTGCTTCAGCAGTTCCTTCTGGCGGGACGTGAGATTGACGGGAGTCTCGACAAAGGTCTCGATGATCATGTCGCCGCGCCCCGATCCGCGCACCTCACTCATGCCCTTGCCGCGCAGGCGGAACTGCCGGCCGGTCTGGGTACCCGCCGGAATGGTGATCCTGGCGCGTTTGCCGTCTATGGTCGGGATCTCGATATCGTTGCCGAGTGCCGCGGAAGCGACCGAGATGGGCACGCGGCAGTAGATGGTGCCGGCCTCGCGCTGGAAGAACGGATGCGCACTGATGGTGACAATGATGTAGTAGTCGCCGGGGGGACCGCTGCGCACACCGGCCTCTCCCTTGCCCGAGAGCCGGATGCGCATGCCGTCCTGGATACCTGCCGGGATGGTGACGCCGAGCGTCTCCTCCTTGCGGACCCGGCCCGAGCCCGAACAGGACCTGCAGGGATTGCGGATAACCTTTCCTGCGCCGCCGCACGCGGGACATGTCCTCTCGATCGAGAAGAAGCCCTGCTGGGCGCGCACCTTGCCATAGCCCGAACAGGTGCCGCAGGTCGTTGTCGCATCGGGATCTTCGGCGCCGGTGCCGCCGCAGGCACTGCAGGAAACGGCGGTCGGCACGCGAATATTCGCTCGCTTGCCGGTGAACGCCTCCTCGAGAGTGATCTCCATGTCGTACCTGAGATCGGCACCCTGCATGCCGGTACCGCTGCCGCGGCGACGGCGGCCGCCACCCACGAAATCGCCGAAGAGATCGTCGAAGACATCGGTAAAGCTGCTGGCGAAATCGTGACCATGACCGCCACCCATGCTGCCGTCGAATGCTGCATGCCCGAAGCGGTCGTAGGCCGCGCGCTTCTGCTGGTCCTTGAGGATCTCGTAGGCCTCGTTGACCTGCTTGAACTTGACCTCGGCCGCCGCATTACCAGCGTTGCGGTCCGGGTGGTACTTCATCGCCAGCTTGCGGTAGGCCTTCTTGATGGTGTTTTCGTCCGCATCCCGGTCAACGCCGAGCATGTCATAGAAGTCGGAATCGGCCATGGTCGGCCCGCAACCGAAGGCCGCCGCGCCTCTTTTTAGGCCGTGCCGCTCTTCTTGTCGTCGTCGACCTCCTCGAAGTCGGCGTCGACCACATTGGCATCGTTGTCGGCACCGTCTGGGGCTGCTTCCGTCTCCTGCTGTGCCTTGTAGATTGCCTCGCCGAGTTTCATGACCGCCTGGACAAGCGCCTGCGTCGCCGCACGGATCTCATCGGCGTCCTCGCTTTCGAGCTTCGCCCTGAGATCCGCCATGGCCGTCTCGATTTCGGACCGGATCGCAGGTTCCACCTTGTCGCCATGCTCGGAGAGCTGCTGGTCGGTGGAATGGAGGAGCGCATCGGCCTCGTTCCTCGCCTCGACGAGGGCGCGTTTCTTGCTGTCTTCCTCGGCGTGGCTTTCCGCATCCTTGACCATGGATTTTATCTCGTCGTCGCTCAGTCCGCCGGAAGCCTGGATCCGGATCTGCTGTTCCTTGCTAGTGGCCTTGTCCTTGGCCGACACGTTGACGATACCGTTGGCGTCAATATCGAAGGTGACCTCGATTTGGGGTATACCGCGTGGAGCCGGCGCGATGCCGACGAGATCGAACTGTCCGAGCAGCTTGTTGTTGGCAGCCATCTCCCGCTCGCCCTGCGAGACGCGGATGGTCACCGCCGTCTGGTTGTCATCAGCCGTGGAGAACACCTGGCTCTTGCGCGTCGGGATCGTCGTGTTGCGGTCGATCAGGCGCGTGAAGACGCCGCCCAGCGTCTCGATCCCCAGGGAGAGCGGCGTGACATCCAGAAGCAGGACGTCCTTGACGTCGCCCTGGAGAACACCGGCCTGGATCGCCGCACCGGTGGCCACGACCTCATCCGGGTTGACACCCTTGTGCGGTTCTCTGCCGAAGAACTGCTGGACCTTCTGCTGAACCTTGGGCATGCGCGTCATCCCGCCGACGAGCACCACCTCGGAGATCTCGCCTGCCGTCAGGCCTGCATCCTTGATCGCCTGCTTGCAGGGGACCAGCGTGCTGTCGATGAGATCGTCGACCAACGCCTCGAGCTTTGCCCGGGTGAGCTTGATCGCAAGATGCTTCGGCCCCGACTGGTCGGCCGTGATGAACGGCAGGTTGATCTCGGTCTGCACCGAGTTCGAAAGCTCGATCTTGGCCTTCTCTGCAGCCTCCTTGAGGCGCTGCAGGGCGAGCTTGTCGGCTCTCAGGTCGATCCCGTTCTCCTTCTGGAACTCCTGGGCAAGGTAGTCGAGCACCCGCTTGTCGAAGTCCTCACCGCCCAGGAAAGTATTGCCGTTGGTCGACTTGACCTCGAAAACACCGTCACCGATCTCGAGTACCGAGACATCGAAGGTGCCGCCGCCGAGGTCATAGACCACGATCGTGCCAGAATCCTTCTTGTCGAGGCCGTAGGCCAGAGCCGCTGCGGTCGGTTCGTTGATGATGCGGAGGACCTCGAGCCCGGCGATCCTGCCGGCGTCCTTGGTGGCCTGGCGCTGGCTGTCGTTGAAGTAGGCCGGAACGGTGATGACGGCCTGGGACACGGGCTGGCCGAGATGCGCTTCGGCGGTCTCCTTCATCTTCTGGAGAATAAACGCGCTGATCTGGCTAGGGCTGTAGGTCTCGCCCTTGGCGGAAACCCAGGCGTCGCCGTTATCCGCCTTGACGATCCGGTAGGGGACGAGTTCCATGTCCTTCTTCGTCATGGGATCATCAATACGACGCCCGATGAGGCGCTTGATCGCAAACAGGGTGGCTTCGGGGTTGGTCACGGCCTGACGCTTGGCGGATTGTCCGATGAGGCGTTCGCCGCTGTCGCTGAAAGCGACCATCGACGGTGTCGTACGCACACCTTCCGAATTCTCGATCACGCGCGCGCTGCTGCCATCCATGACAGCCACACACGAATTGGTCGTGCCAAGATCGATGCCGATAACTTTGCTCATGACGTCAACTCCATGGGTTTCGGCGGGTCTGGTGCGAAGCCCTGCTTCCGGCACTCCGGAACGACCCCCTTGTCTTCGCCCTCACGATGATAGAGATATGGGTCTGCCGGGCCCGCTCGCAAGGCGCGACATTGTTCCTTCCTTCAGGATACTCTCAAGAGTCCTCGGTTACCTCCGGCGGCGCCTTCGCCACGGCAACCATCGCCGGACGCAGCAGGCGTCCGTGAATCGTGTAGCCGATCCTGAGGACCTGCATGACGTGCCCGGGCTCAACGTCGGCGGACTCCGCCTCGAACATGGCCTGGTGGAAATTGGGATCGAATCGGGCACCCTCGGCCTCGATCGGACGGATGCCGTGGCGCTCGAGAACACCGCCGAACTCCTTCATGGTCATCTTGACGCCTTCGACAATAACCTTCCGGGTCGCATCCTTGCGCGCCCCGGGCGTGACGGACTCCAGGGCGCGCGCAAGATTGTCAGCAACCGCGAGCACATCCTGCGAGAACTGTTGCGTGGAGAATTTCCTGGCATCCTCGACGTCCTTGAGGCCGCGCTTCCTGACGTTTTCCGTTTCGGCCGCGGTCCGGAGCAGCCGGTCCTTCAGGTCCGAGACCTCCGCCTCGAGTTCTGCGATCCGTGCCGCAGATTCTTCACCGTCATCAGCCGATGCCTCCTCAGGCGCGGTCTCGACGTCCTCGTCCTCGCTGGCTTGCTCCTGGGGTGGAAGTGGTTTCTCCTCGCCTTCCACGATTTCGGGTCTTGGTGTGCTGTTCATGTCCTTCCTCTGTTCAAGCGAATGAAAGCGGCCGGTCAGCTCAACAGCCGGCCCACGACCTTGGCCGTGTAGTCCACCATGGGAATGATCCTGGCGTAGTTCATGCGGGTGGGTCCGATGACGCCGAGCGCACCGATGAAGTGCCGGGATTCGTCGGTAACCGGTGCCACAATGGTCGAACAGCCCGAGAGCCGGAACAGCTCGTTGTCCGCGCCGATGAAGATGCTCACACCCTCGGCATCCTGGGTGAGTTCGATGAGCTGCATCATGTGCTTGGCCTGATCGAGCTTGTCGATCAGGCCGCGAATGCGTTCGAGATCGGCCATCACACGGACATCGTCGAGGAGGTTCGCCTGCCCCCGGACGATCAGCGTGGCGCGTTCGTTATCCACACTGTTGCCGGACCACGTTGCGATGCCCGCCTCCACCACGTGCCGGGAGAGCTCGTCGAGCTCGGCTTCGTGACAGCTGAGTTCCTGCGTGATCTCGTCCACGGCCTCGTTGAAGGTACGTCCCGCGAGCCGCGCCGAAAGATAGTTTCCCGCACGTACCAGCGCCGATGGCGTAACCCCGGGTGGAAGCTGGACGACCCGGTTCTCGACCGTGCCGTTTTCATGAACGACGATGGCCAGCGCCCTGTTGGCCGAAAGGGACACGAACTCGACGTGGCGGTAGGGGACGTCCATCTTGGGCGCCACGACGACGCCGGCATGCCGCGTGAGCCCGGAGAGAAGATTTGTCGCCGACTGCAGGACTTCCTCGTGATTGCGTCCGGCTTCCTGGCAGGCCGCCGTTATCGCCGCACGTTCCTCTCCGGTGAGATCCCCGACTTCCAGCAGGGCATCGACGAAGAGTCTGAGACCAAGATTGGTGGGTTTTCGGCCGGCACTTGTGTGCGGTGCTGCAATCAGGCCGGCGTCCTCGAGGTCTGACATGATGTTGCGCACGGACGTCGCCGACAGGGTGCTCGGGAACTGCCGGGCAATCGAGCGCGACCCGACCGGTTCGCCCGTGCGGACATACTCGTCCACCAGGATCCGCAGGATTTCACGCGACCGATCGTTGAGTTCCTGAATCATCATCTGACGTCTGAAGGCTGCCCTCTTGCAGGTCATGTTGTTGAGGGAAGGGTTCCGGCCCAGAGCATGTAGGGACTGTTTTGCGTGAATTCAACGTATTCACCGGCTTCAAGATACGCTTTCCAACACAACCCATAAGGGCTAGGTTGCGGCTTCGCGCCACCCGATCCTCTATATGCCATGACCCGTCCATCCGGCCGCGCTGTCGATGACTTGCGCACGATCGAACTCGAACCCGATGTCGCCCGGCACGCCGAGGGGTCCTGCATGGCGCGTTTCGGCGACACCCATGTGCTGTGCACCGCGTCTCTGGAAGGCCGTGTTCCAGTGTGGATGAGGGGACAGAGACGGGGATGGATCACCGCGGAATACGGCATGCTGCCGCGTTCGACCCATAGCCGGACCGTACGCGAGGCGTCGCGCGGCAGACAGTCCGGCCGGACCCTTGAGATCCAGCGCCTGATTGGTAGGAGCCTGAGGGCCGTGACCGATCTTTCCATGCTGGGGGAGCGCCAGATCATCGTCGACTGCGACGTCATCCAGGCTGACGGCGGCACCCGCACGGCAGCGATCACAGGAGGCTACGTGGCGCTCCATCTCGCGATCGGGTCTCTCGTCGCCCGCGGAGACCTTGCCGACATGCCGGTCATCGACATGGTGGCCGCCGTATCCTGCGGCATTGTCGGCGGCGTCCCGGTTCTCGACCTCGACTATGACGAGGATTCGTCAGCCGATGCCGATGCGAACTTCGTGATGACGGGCGCCGGAACCATCGTCGAAATCCAGACGACAGCCGAAAGGCGGGCCTTCACGCGCAGCGCGTTCGACCGTCTGTTCGATCTGGCGTCCGGCGGCATCGCCCGGCTTGTCGCGCTGCAGAAGGCGGCGCTGAAGATCGCCTGATGACGCTTCCTCCCCGCCTCGTCATTGCCAGCCACAATGCCGGCAAGGTGGCAGAGATTGCCGACCTGCTGAAACCCTTCGCCGTCCGGGTCACCGGCGCGGACGAACTCGGTCTCGATGAACCCGAAGAGACCGGCGAAACCTTCGAGGCCAACGCGGCCCTGAAGGCCGTCGCCGCGATGCGATCGACCGGGCTGCCGGCGCTTGGCGACGATTCGGGGCTCGCCGTCGATGCCCTCGAGGGTGCGCCTGGCATTTGTTCGGCTCGCTGGGCGGGACCCGACCGCGACTTCGCCGCGGCGATCGCCAGACTCGAACGCGAGCTCGCCGGACTTGAGAGTCCGTCAGCGAGCTTCCACTGTGTCCTGGCACTCGCATGGCCAAACGCGGCGACGAGGACCTTCCATGGCCGCGTCGAAGGAACGCTCACCTTCCCGGCAAGGGGATGCAGCGGTTTCGGCTATGATCCGGCCTTTGTTCCTGCCGGAGATGTGCGCACCTACGCGGAGATGTCGATGGCCGAGAAAATGGCCACCAACCACCGCGCCCGCGCCTTCGAGGCACTCGTGGCGGCACTGACGTGACCGCCGCCGGGCCGGGTTTCGGCGTCTACGTTCACTGGCCCTTCTGCCGGTCGAAGTGTCCCTACTGCGACTTCAACAGCCACGTCCGCGCATCGGTCGACGAGGCGGCATGGCGCGACGCGCTGAAGCAGGAGATCACCTTCATGGCGGATCTTGCGCCCGGACGCGAGGTGGCCAGCATCTTCTTCGGTGGGGGAACGCCATCGCTGATGGCGCCCGCCACCGTCGAGACCGTCATCGAGTCGATCGTCCGCAACTGGCGGGTCGCCGGGGATGTGGAGATCTCCATGGAGGCCAATCCGGGATCTTCCGAAACCGGCAGGTTCGCCTGCTACCGCGCCGCTGGCGTCAACCGGATCTCCATCGGTGCCCAGGCCCTCAACGACGCATCTCTCAAGGCGCTCGGCCGCGGCCATGACAGTGCCGGCGCGAGGGCGGCCGTCGCTCTGGGCCGCAAGATCTTCGATCGCATGTCGTTCGATCTCATGTACGGCAGGATGGGACAGACATGCGAAGACTGGCAGGGCGAACTTGGCGAAGCGTTGACGTTCGGAGCCGATCACCTCTCGCTCTATCAGCTCACCATCGAGCCCGGCACGCGTTTTGCCACTCTGGCGGCCCGTGGCGAACTCGATCTCCCGTCGGAGGATGAAAGGGCCGACATGCGGGACATCACGCTTGCCCTGACCGGGCAGGCGGGGCTGCCCGCCTACGAGGTCTCCAACCATGCCCGCCCGAGCCAGGAATGCCGGCACAATCTGGTCTACTGGCGCTCGGGTGAATGGGCAGGTGTGGGCCCCGGAGCCTGTGGCCGACTCGACGAAGCTCCGGGCACCAGCATCGAGCGGCGCCAGGCCCGCCGGCCCGAAACCTGGCTTTCCCTGGTAGGGCAGAACGGTCATGGCATAACGCAGACCGAGACGGTCAGCGGCACCGAACGCCTGGAGGAGGTTCTCATGATGGGGCTTCGCCTCACGGGCGGCCTCAGCGGTGAAGATCTCGTTCGCGCCGCCGGAGGGGACTGGGAAGACGGCATCGATGTTTCAGCGCTCGGGACTCTCGTCGACGGAGGGTTCCTGGTCCGGAAGAACGGCGGCCTGTGTGCCACGATAAAGGGCCTTGCCGTCCTCAACGCAATTCTGGAAAAGCTCGCAGGCACCGGCCGTCAGTCGGCCAGCACCACGACATCGGCCGGATCGATGTAGAGGCCGAGACGGTCTCCCGGGCGCACGGCGGCACGTGCCGGCAGATGCACGGCCAGCGGCCTTGCACCGTCCCGCCCCGCCATGAGATGACAGCGCACATGGGTGCCGTTGAAGTGGCACTCGGTGACGACACCCGCGCCGAGCCCCGTCAAACAAACGCCCGGCGCGGTCGTGATCTGTTCGGGTCTCAGGGAAAGCGCCACGTCACCGTTTCCTTCGACGAGCGCCGTATCCTCGGCCTGCAGCGCACCGTCCATGGCGATGTGCGCCTGCTGTTCAGGCAGCAAGTCGCCTTCCGGCCGGTCGAAGAAGAACGTGTGGCGGAAGACGGTGCTTTCCCAGGAAAGGGGGATCGCCTCCCGGATGATGAGATTGGCGGGGCCGGGCGAAAACAGCACCATGGTCGTCGGCCACGCCCAGTTGCAGCGGTTGGCCGTCACATCGAGAGTCCCGTCCCGACGGCGGGCCTCCCATCAGCGTGTGCCAGGGCCCGTCCTCGACGAAGGCGCAATGGCCGGGATGGGCGACCTCGAGATGGTAGGACACGACGAAATTGTCGATCACCACTTTCCAGTTGGCGTTGATCTCGTAGTCGATGTGGCGTGCCTTGACGAGATTCGTCGGTTCCACGCCGCAGGCGCGGGCATCCGCGAAGACCGGGCGCAAGACCTCCTCAACCGGTGGCGCCGTGCCGTCGATGTTGACGAAGACGAAAGAATCGATTTCCGCCGATCGCACGGGCACAAGGGCGGCAGAGGTCCTGTCAAACGTCTCGAGATGTGCCGTGCGCCTGGCGCCGACGAGGCGCCCGTCGAGATCGTAGATCCAGCCGTGATAGGGTCACTGCAGCCGGGCCCGTTCACCACCTGCATGGCGCGGTGCGCGCACCATCGCGGTTGCGCACGACGACAAGTGGCTCGCCGTGGAGTGTGCGGAGCAGCACGGAGCCCGGTTCCGCCACTTCGCTTGCATGGCACATGTCGAGCCATGAGGCGTGAAAGACACATGTCCTTTCCTTCTCGAACACCGCCGGATCCGTGTAGCAGCGCGGTGCCAGGACCGGCGAGGCCAGAGGATCGTCACAGACGCTCATGAAGGCATGTTCTCTGCGGACCACTCAGTCGCCCGTCGCCTCGACCGTCTGGTAGTCTGCCGGTGACGTCACCTGGAGAAGTTCGCGGTCATCGGAGATGGTGACGACGCGGCGCCGGATGCCCGGAGGCTGATGCACGAAGTCGCCCTTCGAGAAGGTCACCTCGCCTTCGGAGTAAAATCGGTATCGGGAGCTTCTCTCGACCGAGCCATTGCTTCTCCGGTGTTCCTCGACCGGCGCATACGCGTCGAAGCCTACGGCAAGCGCGATCTCGACGGCTGTGAGCTTGGAGACGGCATACCAGTCATGGCCGGTCGTACCGTGTACCGGCGCGACGGCGGGGACCAGCGCCGTCACCTCAGGGCACCGGCGGGCGAATGCCGAGCGGGTTGACGAAGGGCACGACGGGACAGCCCGTGTCGCCGATCCGTCATGCCGGAAGCAGGCGCCAATATCAGTGTGACAGCCCCCGTCGGGAACCTCGCTTCCAGTGATGGCGCGTCGCCCTCCATATGCGTCGAAAGGGTTATTTCGGAATGCGCGCTGGCCGCGGCGTTGCGCGATCATGCGGGAATTCGTTTTCATGCGCCCTCGATGTTCGACGGGTCGAAGACATCGTCATCGGCTTCTCCCGGCAAACCGATGTTGCCACGCTCAGCCCGGTCCACCCGGACAGTAAATCCCAGGCTATCGAGAACGGGTCGAACGGCTCTGGCCACGCCACTGAAACTCTTCAGCGGTCCCGGACCAGCCATCGCGTATTGATGGGCCACGCCGGCAATCGCTTTCGAGTCGCAGATTCAAGAACTTGGCGTGACCAAAGCCATACTTATCGGGAAAGGACTCCCGCCCAAACCTGTCGAATTCCTGGATGGCTTTCAGCACCACTGTTCCTCCGGTGAGCGCCAGCAGCCGTATCGCAGCGACGGCCTCGAGCCATTCGGCCTCACGGGAGGCGCGCGCACGACCAAGCCGGGCCACTTGTCGATGTCGAGGAATCGGGCGAGGTGGTTCCTCGGGTGCTTGGCGAGCACAGTGCCGGACTTAGGCTAGGAACTGTGGACACAGTGTATCATTTTACCGCTTGGCAATCTTTGCTAACATCAACAAGATGCATCAACCAGCCTGAGGTTCTCTATGCCCACCCGAAACGTCAATCTCACCGACGATCAGGACGCCTTCGTCGAGAAGATGGTCAAAACCGGCAAGTACCAGAACGCCAGTGAAACGGTGCGCGATGCGCTGCGCAGTCTGCAGCAGCGCTGGAAGGAGGACGAGTTGAAGCTGACTATTCTGCGCAGGCAGATCACGGCGGGAATCACGGCCCTGGATCGCGGCGATTTCACGGAGGTCGAGGATGCCGATCTCGACTCCACCCTCGCCAAACTCGCCGAAGCGCGGTGATCGGTGGCGCGATATCGGCTATCAGGGCCAGCCAAGGCCGATATCGCCTCCATCCTGCGGACGAGCGAGGCCAAGCATGGCAGGGATGCACGTATCCGCTATCGCGGCCTTTTAACTGCTGCGTTACGCCGGATTGCCGAGACCCCGGATGGCGCCTCGACCGCCGACCGCAGCGAAATCTTCGAGGGATTGCGAAGCCACCACATACGGCATAGCAGAACGCAGAGCCACGAGGAGCCGGTCGCGGAGCCCGTGCACGTGATCTTCTTCAGAGCCTCCCAACCCGACCTCATCGATGTCGTGCGAGTGTTGCATGAACGTATGGAGCCGAGTCTACACATGACTTCGAACCCGGAGCCCGCGGATGGGCAATGAAGCCGCAGCCCGCCTCAAGATCAATAAACTGTTCGAAGCGGCCGGTTGGCGCTTCTTTGCCGACGCCGGAGGCCCGCCGGACATCCAACTGGAATCAGGCGTCACGTTGAAAACCACGGATCTCGACACACTTGAGCAGGATACGGGCCTTCAGGCAGATTCGGACGGTGTTGCGTCCCGAGGGCGTCCAGGTGGGTGATGCTCTCTTTGTCGAACACGCCTCATTGAGCTTATGACGCGGCACCCATCGGGCTCAACAAGACGCACCGTGCCGCTCGACGTGTGCGAACGACCGACTCCGATGGGCTCTCTGCCACCGACATGCCCGCCTGGCGCGACGACACGGCGTCCCATCGAAATCACCCGTATCGCTTTCATCAGTCCTGCCGTACCCGTCCTCCCGCTATGTACAGAGCATGGCGACCGACACGCCCGACGGTAACGCGTGCATCGGCGCGCGCGGGACTACAGCAGCATGTGCACCGGTATCTGCTGCGCATCGCCAGCGGGTGGAGTATGGCGCGCCCGGCGCGTGACTTTTCACGAGTCGGAGCGGTGCTCGCACCAGTTTTGCCGCGTGGTGTCCGCGCCGAAGACGTGGGGGCCTTGAGGTTCCGGATTATGTTTTCACGTCTTGGCGATCTCGTACTTCGCTCGCAGGCCTTCGCCCTTGGGGAAGGTACGGTGGACATTGCGGACGGTTGGTTCGCCTGCAATCGCATACCTGGAGTTGATTTTACACGACAGCGCTCTTCTCGGATGTCGAGGAGCCGTGGCGAGAACATGCGGATAGAGAGCACCGAGTGATCAAGCCTGATGGCCGAGTGTGCAGCCGAACAATGTCTTTCCGGTATTGCCCGGCACGATCAAGCTCTCGTGCGTTTTGAGTCAGGCACCGCCGACGAGGTCGCAGTATGCAGCCACCATGCCACGGAGGCCAGAGCGTTGCATGGGTTCCCCTTTCCTTATCATGTGTAACAGCAGGGCAAATCGGTTCTTTTTCATTGCTGTTCCTGTGTTGGTGGTGTCGAGTTTGAGGGTTTCTTGAGGTGTATGAGTTGTTGCGCCGGTTCAGGATCGGGGCTGAGAGTTGGCGGTCATTTTGAGCCAGTCGAAGACGGTTCTGAGTTTTCTGTTGAGGCGCAGTGTTGTTGGTTTGACATCCAGCCCGCGTGCCTTGATGAGGCCGATTGCGAAGCGCCTGAGGCGTGAGGTGTTGTCAGGTCCATGACCTTTTCGGATGCAGGATTTGTCTTCCTGCCATGCGGTGTCGAGGATGTTGTGACAACTGTTTTCGATGGTCCAGTGTTTCCGGTTGAGTTCGAGAATGCGCTTTGCATCGGCGTCCTCGGGGCTGAGGCTTGTGACGCCGTAGACGAGTTCTTCGGCGCGTTCTCCGGTCTTGACGGTGGTGCGGGTTCGGTGGATGCAGAAAGCCTGCCGGACATGGGGGAACTTGATTTCGTCCCTGATGTAGTCATTGAGTTCTGTTGTGGTCCAGATTGTGCGGCTCTCTTTTCGTCCGTGATCGGGTTTGGCGTCGGGTTCGCTCCAGTCGGGGGTCTTGCGATCTCGGAAGAAGAGTTTGATGGCGTCCCGGAGTGTGGGCTGGTTGCCCTTGGCGACCATCACGTAGTGAGCGTGATGGTCGTGGAGGAAGCGTGCGAGCTTTCGTTGTGTGAGCAGGGCATCGACGGTGATTGTGGTGCCCGGCAGGGTATCCTGGAGGGTTTCGAGCAGGGGGATGACGACGCCGATTTCGTTGGTTCTCTTGATGTTATCGCTGTCATCGTCCTTCAGAACGGTTTTTTTTAGCCAGGGTCGTCTTGGAGTCGTGGCCCACGGCGGCGAGCAGATGGGTTCGGGAACCGTCGTCGTTGACGGCGTTGCACAGGGTCTTGCCGTCGAGCGCGATTGCCTGGTCGTGGCGGGTGTTATCCTTGTTCCAGCGCGCCAGGGCGTGGTCGAGATCTTCGGGGACGACCCTGATCAGGAGCTCGCGGATGGTGTTGGTGGTGGGCGCCTGGAAGACGCCGTTTCGGCGTCGGCATCCGAAGCGCTTGCGGGCCGCCTGGCTCAAGTCCTGTGCCCACTCGCCGATCGCCTTGTAGCCGCTCATGCCGCACAGGGTTGCGGCGCTGGCGATGGCGAGGATGGTCTCGATCGTGTAGCGCTTTCCATACTTTTTCCGGGGATCGGGGACGCCCTTGAAGTAGGCGGGCAGGGCCCGCATCTGGTGTGCAGCGATCATGCGTCTGGAACCTCCATGATGGTCGGCCTGTGCCAGCCGGGGTGCGCCGAGGCACGCCCTGGCATCGGCGACAAGCGGTTTGACGAAGACGAGTTTGGGTGTGACCTTTTCGGCGGCATAGCCGCCGCGGCAGCGCTGGAAGCCGCCCGAGCGGCCGACCTCGATCCAGTTGTCGGCCTTGTAGACGGTACCCTCGAAGCGGCTGGGGTCGACGAAAGTCTCAAGCGCGAGCACGCGATGGCCGAAACGTCTCGGCCAGTCGCCGGCAAGCCGCTTGCGGCACAGGGCCAGCACCCGTGAGCCGAGGTTCTTGCGATGCCAGCCCGGGAAGGTGCCCACACAAACCCCACATTGCGGGTTTCGAGGTCACGATTCACTATCGATTCCACCCACTGGCCGGTCAGACGGTCACTCAGGTCGGGAAGAGGTCGCATCGCGGCGAGCCGATCGTGCTGGTGGTCGATGCACAGGGTCGCAAGCATTACGTTCCGGGCTGGATGACGGCTCCGGAAGCATTGCAGTGGGGTCTTTGTGACACGCCGCGGCTGTCGCTGACGGCGTTGTCGGACCTGACCGATCTGCTCACACGCTTTTTCCGGAAGCCGGCGTCGCCAGCACCGGGAGATGCGAATGGCAACACAGCGATACACGGCACTTCAGGCGGACCTGTTCAAGCGTCACAAGACGGTCAGTCCGGGGCCGGACCTGCGCAAGGCCGCGGTTGCGGCGCTTGCCCGGCTGATGGCGGCGGTGGTCGGGATCCCGGCAGACCGGGAGGACGGGTGCGATGATGACGCCTGAGCTCCTCACGGCGGATCACCTGCAGCGGGCGGCCTGTGTCTATATCCGTCAGTCAAGCCCGTTTCAGGTTCGCAACAACCTGGAAAGCCAACGCCTGCAATATGGCCTGGAGGATTACGCGCGCGACCTGGGGTTTCGCGACGTCAGGGTTGTCGATGGCGATCTCGGGATAACAGGAAGCGGGATCGAGCGGCCGGGCTTCGACCGCCTGGTGGTGGCGGTCGGCAAGGGCGAGGTCGGGCTGATCCTCGCGACCGAGGCGTCGAGGCTCGCAAGAAACGGGCGCGACTGGCATGGCTTGCTGGATTTCTGTGCCGTTGTCGGATGTCTGGTAGGCGACCGTGACAGGCTCTACGACCCCGGATCGATGGAGGACCGGATGTATCTTGGCATGCGCGGCACCTTCAACGAGTTCGAACTCTCGCTGTTCCGCAAGCGGTCGCTGGAAAGCCGCATGGCGAAGGCGGCGCGGGGCGAGCTGTTCCTGCACCTTCCGGCCGGCTACGACAGGGTCGGACGTGACGTCATCGAGATGTCGCCGGACCAGCGTGTTCGGGATGCGATCCGCCTGGTGTTCGACACCTTCGACGAGCTTGGCAGCGTGCGACAGACCTGGCTGTGGTTTCGCAACGAACAGGTTGAGATCCCGGTGCGAACACCGGCCCGGGGTCTGCACTGGCGGGTCCCGACGGAGACCAGCCTTCATTCGATCCTGCGCAATCCGATCCACGCCGGTGCCTATGCCTATGGCCGGCGTCGGCGCAAGACGGTGATCAGGGATGGCCGCAAGCAGATCCTGCGGCAGCCGCTGCAGATGAACCCCGAGGACTGGATCGTGCTGTTGCACGACCGTCACGAGGGTTATATTTCGTGGCAGGACTATGAGCGCAACCAGGCGTTGATCACCTCGAACAGGGCTGGCGATCGTGGCGCGGTGCGCCCTGGCCGGGCGTTGCTGGCGGGCCTGTTGCGTTGCGGCCATTGCCAGCGCCGGATCCAGGTGCGCGACAACGGCAAATCAGCCCGTTATCTCTGCTCTGGCGCAACCGGTCCGGGCGGAAGCTGCCTGTCGTTCGGCACGGTGCGCGTGGATGAAGCGGTCGGGCAGGCGGTGATCGAAGCCTTGCAGCCGCTTGCGATGGAAGCGGCGCTGCAGGCGATGGAGACGGCGGGCGCGGCGGAGCGCACGACGCTGGCCCTGGCGCGTTCCGCGCTTTCGGAGGCCCGCTACAAGGCTGAGCGGGCAAAGGACCAGTTCGATGCGGTCGACCCGGCCAACCACAATGTGTTTCACAATCTGGCGGCAAAGTGGGAAGCCTGTCTTGTCGAAGTGTCCCGCTGCGAGGTGCGGGTGCAGGATCTCGAGGATGTCCAGCCTGTCGTATTGACCCCGCAACAGCGTCAGGCCTTCCGGGATCTCGGCCACGATCTCGGCCGGGCCTGGGGCCATGAACGGGCGACACCCGAACTCCGCAAGACGGTGTTACGGGCTGTGCTGGTCGAGATCACCGCACGGCTCGAAGACGCTCATGTCCATCTGCTGCTGCACTGGAAGGGTGGCGACCACACCGAACTCCGGGTGGCACGTATGCGCACCGGCGAACATCGCTGGACGACCGACACAGAGACAGTGGCGCTTGTACGGGAGCTCGCGCGCGTGATCGACGATGCCACCATCGCCGCACTGCTGAACCGTCTCGGGAAACAGACCGCGAAGGGAAACGGCTGGAGCAGGACGCGTGTCCGCATGTTGCGCGCCTCACACGGGATCGCGGTCTACCGCAAGGGCGAACGCGAGGAGAGAGGAGAGCTGGTTCTGACGGAAGTCGCCGAGCGCTTTCAGGTCGATCCTTTCCATGTGCGCCGGCTGATCCAGTCCGGCACGCTTCCGGCACGCCAGGCCTGCAAGGGCGCTCCCTGGATCATTGCGCAAGAAGCGATCGACGCGCCGGACATTCGGGCCATCCTGTCGCAGAAGGCTTCGTCGACGCCGGATCCGCGGCAACAATGGTTCGATTTCCAATAGTATCAGTGCCGGGATTGACCATGCCCCTGCAGAATGTCAGTGACAGTGCTGCCTGGGTGCCGGCCCTGGTTGCCGCGTCATTCGAGCGGCCGAACGGACCGTCACTGACGGTGGGCAAGGGGCTTGCACATGACGGGAGGAAGGTGATGGCGCTGACGGGAGCGGAGAGACAACGCCGTTATATGGAGCGTCTTGGGTCGGGAACACGGATCGTCCGTTCGAAGCCACCCCGGGACCGCCGTTCGAAACCGAAACGCTGGCGTGACGCTGTCGTGGAACTGCTCGAGTTGCAGGAGCACTATTGCAACTGGCTCGAAAACCTGCCCGAGAACCAGCAAGACGGCGTGGTAGCCGACCGTTTGCGGGAAATCGCGGAACTCGACATCGAAGCGCTGCTCGCGGTCGAACCACCTCGTGGCTATGGGCGCGACACCTGACGGGCGAAGCGCCGGACGCTTCCGGTCATGCCATACCGCCCATGCTCATCAAGGCGAACGCCGTGAATGATGTCTCTGCTTGCGAATTCGATCGGCAACTGGCAAGGAATCATGCCGAAACAGGCTGTCCGCAGGCCCGGCGTTCGGGCCGCAGGGCTGCGGAAGGGTCCGTTGACATCGTGTCCGTACCAAAAACATCCATGTTTTCAATGACGTTGTGAGGTGGGGATTATGAACATACCTTCGGAAAAATGAGGAACCTGCTGTTCGAGACCGCAAGATGCAGCCGCCGGTCGCGCTCCGCCGCGCTCCATCCGAGCCACGCATCGCGGGCAGGCAGCGTCCTTGCCGCCGCTTCGAACAGCAGGCAGCCAAGGCGGCGCCCTTCGCGGTCGAGAACGAACCAGCGCAGGTGCGATCCGAACGGACGGGGGCAGCCAAGCCAGTGGTGTCGGTCAACCAGTTCGTTCCACTCGGCGACCTCTCCCGTCTCCGTCGCCAGATGCAGCGACAGCGGCTCCAGATCGGCCAGGCCGCAGGTGATCTGCGGCCCCGGGTCGGACCGTTCGGTGTGCTCGATCGCCCGGCGCGGCCCCGATGCGGTGTTGCGCTTCGCCGGCAGGCTCAGGATCCCGCATTCCTCCAGGCTCTCGAGCATGCGCAGGCAGGCCGAGACCCGGTAGTCGCCCTTCGGAGTGGTCCAGTTCAGGTGCTCGCAGATCGTCTTGGCCAGCTCGTTGCGGCTCAGGGCCGGGAACAGGGCCACGGTCTCCTGGACATCGGCAATCTGGCGCCTCGTCAGGCGGCGGCCGAAAAACGTGGTGGACTTGAGGTTCTCGATTCCAGGATCCATCGCTCCGGCTCCCCGTGCGAAACAGATATGGTCGAGAGTGTCATGCCATGCGAGGGGGGCGTGTCAACCGCCTTTTTTCGATTCCGGCGAAAATAGTTGAACGGGTCTCGAATCAACGGTTTGGGGCGACCGGAAAAATCTGACGCCGGAACCACAACTAACAAAATGCCATTGGCCCGCGGAGACCTTGCCGACATGCCGGTCATCGACATGGTGGCCGCCGTATCCTGCGGCATTGTCGGCGGCGTCCCGGTTCTCGACCTCGACTATGACGAGGATTCGTCAGCCGATGCCGATGCGAACTTCGTGATGACGGGCGCCGGAACCATCGTCGAAATCCAGACGACAGCCGAAAGGCGGGCCTTCACACGCAGCGCGTTCGACCGTCTGTTCGATCTGGCGTCCGGCGGCATCGCCCGGCTTGTCGCGCTGCAGAAGGCGGCGCTGAAGATCGCCTGATGACGCTTCCTCCCCGCCTCGTCATTGCCAGCCACAATGCCGGCAAGGTGGCAGAGATTGCCGACCTGCTGAAACCCTTCGCCGTCCGGGTCACCGGCGCGGACGAACTCGGTCTCGATGAACCCGAAGAGACCGGCGAAACCTTCGAGGCCAACGCGGCCCTGAAGGCCGTCGCCGCGATGCGATCGACCGGGCTGCCGGCGCTTGGCGACGATTCGGGGCTCGCCGTCGATGCCCTCGAGGGTGCGCCTGGCATTTGTTCGGCTCGCTGGGCGGGACCCGACCGCGACTTCGCCGCGGCGATCGCCAGACTCGAACGCGAGCTCGCCGGACTTGAGAGTCCGTCAGCGAGCTTCCACTGTGTCCTGGCACTCGCATGGCCAAACGCGGCGACGAGGACCTTCCATGGCCGCGTCGAAGGAACGCTCACCTTCCCGGCAAGGGGATGCAGCGGTTTCGGCTATGATCCGGCCTTTGTTCCTGCCGGAGATGTGCGCACCTACGCGGAGATGTCGATGGCCGAGAAAATGGCCACCAACCACCGCGCCCGTGCCTTCGAGGCACTCGTGGCGGCGCTGACGTGACCGCCGCCGGGCCGGGTTTCGGCGTCTACGTTCACTGGCCCTTCTGCCGGTCGAAGTGTCCCTACTGCGACTTCAACAGCCACGTCCGCGCATCGGTCGACGAGGCGGCATGGCGCGACGCGCTGAAGCAGGAGATCACCTTCATGGCGGATCTTGCGCCCGGACGCGAGGTGGCCAGCATCTTCTTCGGTGGGGGAACGCCATCGCTGATGGCGCCCGCCACCGTCGAGACCGTCATCGAGTCGATCGTCCGCAACTGGCGGGTCGCCGGGGATGTGGAGATCTCCATGGAGGCCAATCCGGGATCTTCCGAAACCGGCAGGTTCGCCTGCTACCGCGCCGCTGGCGTCAACCGGATCTCCATCGGTGCCCAGGCCCTCAACGACGCATCTCTCAAGGCGCTCGGCCGGGGCCATGACAGTGCCGGCGCGAGGGCGGCCATCGCTCTGGGCCGCAAGATCTTCGATCGCATGTCGTTCGATCTCATGTACGGCAGGATGGGACAGACATGCGAAGACTGGCAGGGCGAACTCGGCGAAGCGTGCACGTTCGGAGCCGATCACCTCTCCCTCTATCAGCTCACCATCGAGCCCGGCACGCGTTTTGCCACTCTGGCGGCCCGTGGCGAGCTCGATCTCCCGTCGGAGGATGAAAGGGCCGACATGCGGGACATCACGCTCGCCCTGACCGGGCAGGCGGGGCTGCCCGCCTACGAGGTCTCCAACCATGCCCGCCCGAGCCAGGAATGCCGGCACAATCTCGTCTACTGGCGCTCGGGTGAATGGGCAGGTGTCGGCCCCGGAGCCTGCGGCCGACTCGACGAAGCTCCGGGCACCAGCATCGAGCGCCGCCAGGCCCGCCGGCCCGAAACGTGGCTTTCCCTGGTAGGGCAGAACGGTCATGGCATAACGCAGACCGAGACGGTCAGCGGCACCGAACGCCTGGAGGAGGTTCTCATGATGGGGCTTCGCCTCACGGGCGGCCTCAGCGGTGAAGATCTCGTTCGCGCCGCCGGAGGGGACTGGGAAGACGGCATCGACGTTTCAGCGCTCGGGACTCTCGTCGACGGAGGGTTCCTGGTCCGGAAGAACGGCGGCCTGTGTGCCACGATAAAGGGCCTTGCCGTCCTCAACGCAATTCTGGAAAAGCTCGCAGGCACCGGCCGTCAGTCGGCCAGCACCACGACATCGGCCGGATCGATGTAGAGGCCGAGGCGGTCTCCCGGGCGCACGGCGGCACGTGCCGGCAGATGCACGGCCAGCGGCCTTGCACCGTCTCGCCCCGCCATGAGATGACAGCGCACATGGGTGCCGTTGAAGTGGCACTCGGTGACGACACCCGCGCCGAGCCCCGTCAAGCCATCACCCGGCGCGGTCGTGATCTGTTCGGGTCTCAGGGAAAGCGCCACTTCGCCGTCTCCTTCGATGCGCACCGGAAGTTCCAGCACGCCCAACGCGGTCTCGATGACGACGCCTTCCCCACTTCGTTGTGTGATCGTGCCCGCGACAAGATTGCTGTCGCCCATGAACGTGGCGACGAAGCGTGTCACGGGCTTCAGATAGATCCGGGCCGGCGGACCCTGATCCTCCACCCTGCCTTCGTTGAGCACCACGATCGTGTCCGCCATGTTCATCGCCTCGTCCTGATCGTGTGTCACGTGCACGAAGGTGGTCCTCAGATGGCGCTGCAGATGGAGCAGTTCTTCCTGCATCTGCCGCCTCAGGTTGAGATCGAGCGCTCCCAGGGGCTCGTCCAGAAGAAGGACCTCGGGATCGACGACGATGGCCCGCGCCAGGGCGACCCGCTGGCGCTGGCCTCCCGACAGTTCGTGGACGCGGCGGCGCCCGAAACCGCCCAGGCCTACGAGTTCGAGGGCCGCCTCGCTGCGTTGCCGTCTTGAGGGTCCCGGAACGCCGCGCATCGCCAGGCCGAAGGCGACATTGCGGGCGACACTCATGTGGGGGAACAGCGCATAGTCCTGGAACACCGTCGTGGTCGGCCTTCTCGCCGGCGGTACGCGGCTCATGTCCTCACCGGAAATCAGCACCCGGCCGGACGTCGGCTCGACGAAGCCTGCGAGAATGTTGAGCAGTGTCGTCTTGCCGCTGCCCGAGGGGCCCAGAAGCACGACAAACTCGCCCTCGCCGATCACGAGGCTCACGTCCTTCACCGCGACGGTGTCGCCGAAGAGCTTGGTGACGCCTTCGATGCGAACGAGGGGATCGCTCATGAGTGGACTTTCCTGCGAAACACGAAGAGCTCCATCGCGACCACGAGGGCCATGGAGATCGCGAAGACCACGGTGCCGACGGCGTTGGTGGTGGGATCGAGTCCGCTTCTCAGCAGACTCCAGATCTCGACCGGCAGTGTCACATCGAAACGCGTGACGAGCCAGGCGATGATGAACTCATCCCACGAGAGGGTGAACGACAGGAAGAACGACGCCGCGACCGCCGGCCACATCATGGGCAGGCTGATCAACGCGAGGACCTGCCATTCCCGCGCCCCGAGATCCCTGGCCGCGAGTTCAGCGTTCACCTGGTGGCCGCCCATCTGGGAAAAGCAGATGCCGAAGGCAAGCGGCAGGGTGATCACGACATGGCCGACGCCGACGGACAGAAGTGATTTTGGCATGCCCGTCGCCGTGAAGGTGATGAGAAGGCCTATGCCGATGATGATGTAGGAGACCGCAAGCGGGGCCATGAGGAGCCACCGCAGGAAGACGGCGCCAGGCAGGCGGTGGCGCGCCAGGGCGTGGGCCGCGAGAAACCCCAGAACGGTTGCCAGCGCCGCCGAGACGACGCCCACCAGAACGGAATTGACGAGCGCCTCCATGAGATTGGAATCGGAGAAGACCTCGTGATACCAGCGCAGCGACACGCCCTTGAAGGGGGGCACCGGGAGTCTTCCGTCCTGAAACGAGAAGATCACCAGAACGATCACCGGCAGGTAGATGAAGGCATAGACGGCGATCATGTAGACTGCGGGTGGAATGACGGCGAGCGCGGGACGCATGACCTACACCCGGTCCATCTTCAACCAGCGCGCGCTCGCAAGGAAGACGGCGGACACGACGAGCATCAGGACAAGCGACATGGCCGAGGCCATGGGAAAGTCCGCCCTGCGCTGGATCTGCAGCAGGATCGCCTGGGGCATCACCAGTTCGCGGTTGCCGCCCAGGATCTGCGGCGTGATGTAGTCGCCGATCGCCAGCACGAAGGTGATGAACGCGCCGATCATCACGCCCGGCAGGCTGAGCGGCAGGACGACATGGATGAAGCTCTGGAGCCTCGATGCTCCGAGGTCCTCGGCGGCCCTGCGGTAGTTGGGTGAGATCTGGACCAGATTGGCATAGATCGTGAGTGTCAGAAGCATCGTGAAGAAGTGAACGAAACCCAGCACCGTGGCGCCGTTGCTGTTGGCAAACGACATGGCCTCGGAGATCAGCCCGAGGGACACCAGCATCTTCGCAATGACGCCCTTCCCCGACAGCACGAGGAGCCAGCTGTAGGACCGCACGAGGTAGGAGGTCCAGAACGGCAGGATGGCGAGAACGAGTCCGAGGCGCTGCCATCGCCGGGGCACCCGGAAGGCCAGGATATAGGCCAGCGGATAGGCAAAGAGCACGGAGAGAACCACCGTGAAGGCGGTGATCTCGAGAGAATTGAAGAGGGCATCGAGATAATAGCTCCTGGCGAAGAAGGCTTCGTAGTTCGCGGTCGAAATATCGCGCACCAGTGTGGTGCCTTCCCTTCTCCAGAGGCTGTAGAGCGCCATGATGGCGAAGGGCACGACGAAGAATGCCGCGATCCACAGGAGCGCCGGCGCGATCAGCACCCAGCCCGCCAGACCTCGCCGGTTCATGGTCATGCCGTCAGTCCCGATCCGGCCCGTGAAAGGCCGGAACGGGTTTCAACCGGCGAGTCCTTGTCAGTGCTGCAGCATTTCCGTCCACACGTCCAGGAACATGGCATCGAGCTCGGCATCCGGAATGAAGTAGGGCCAGGAATTGGCGATGAAGGTTTCCTGTTCATCCCAGCGCAGGATCGCCTTCTCCTCGTCGCTGAGCGCTGCCTTGCTGTTCGACGGCATGGCCCAGTAGCACGAGGAGGTCGCAAGGCGCGCCTGGCCCTCGGGGCTCAGGATATACTCGACGAACTTGCGTGCCAGATCGGGATTGCCGGCATCCTTGAAGACACCGATCGACTGCGACCAGCGCACGCCCCCCTGATCCGGATTCACCCACGCCATGCTGGGATCCTCGGCCATCAGAACCGCCGTCGCCCATTCGCCGCCGCCGGCGATGATATCGACATCGCCGGTGGCAAGCGCGGTCTGCACGGAAACGACGTCCCCCACCATCGCGGCACGGTCCTTCATCATGAGAAGGTGCTCGCGGATCGCAGGCAGTTCGTCGGCGGTGATGCCGTCCTCGCGCAGGCCAAGGCCGATCGCGACGAGATTGATGACCGGGATGTAATAGTCGTAGATCGCGATCCGGCCGCTGTAGGCATCGCTCCACAGTACGCCGATATCGCGCATGTCGCCGGCATCCACCTTCGCGCCGTTGTAGGAGATCGTGTTGTAGCCGAACTTCTCCGGCACGGCGTAGAGCTGGCCGTCGATCTCGTGGATCTCGGAATCGCGAATCCCCGGGAAGATGTCATCGAGCGGCAGGCCTTCCCTGGCGAGCGGTGCGAGGTAACCTGCGTCCACGATCCGTGGGACATCGACCCCGTCGACCACGAAGACGTCCCAGTCGCCCGGCTGCGACTGCTCGAGAAGCGCCAGGGCAGCACCCGTCCCCTCGTATTCCTTGATATTGACGGTGACCCCGTGTTCCTCCTCGAAGGGCTCGATGAGCGCCGGGTCGGAATGGTCGCACCAGAACAGCGCGTTGAGTTCGTCATCGGCCGCGTGGACCGGAGCGACCCCGGCAACGAGTGCGGCGATGATCCCGACGGTTCTTGTCCGCAAATTCATGAAACAGACTCCCTGTTGATGTTGGTGGAACCGTAGATCTCCTGAAGGCGGCGGTGGAACCGCCATACGGCGCGTTCGCTGTGCTGCGTTTCTTCATCGTTGATGACGTAGCGGCCAACCCGGGGTGCCGCAACGGACTTCAGCCCGCGCCACACCCCTTCGACAAGCGCCGTGTCCTCGGCCTGCAGCGCGCCGTCCATGGCGATGTGCGCCTGCTGTTCGGGCAGCAATTCGCCTTCCGGCCGGTCGAAGAAGAACGTGTGACGGAAGACGGTGCTTTTCCAGGAAAGGGGGATCGCCTCCCAGATGAAGAGATTGGCGGGGCCGGGCGACAACAGCACCATGGTCGTCGGCCACGCCCAGTTGTAGCGGTTGGCCGTCACATCGAGAGTCCCGTCCCGGCGGTGGGCCTCCAGAACATGACCGGCCGGCGGGCCTCCCATCAGCGTGTGCCATGGCCCGTCCTCGACGAAGGCGTTGTCGAAGTCGGCGAATGCGCAATAGCCGGGATGGGCGACTTCGGTATGGTAGGACTCGACGAAATTATCGATCACCACTTTCCAGTTGGCGTTGATCTCGTGGTCGATGTGGCGTGCCTTGACGAGATTCGCCGGCGCCACGCCGCAGGCGCGGGCATCCGCGAAGACCGGGCGCAAGACCTCCTCGGCAGGTGGCGCCGTGCCGTCGATGTTGACGAAGACGAACGAATCGATTTCGGCGGATCGCACCGGCAGGAGAGCGATGGAGGTCCTGTCGAACGCCTCGAGATGCGCCGTGCGCCTGGCGCCGACGAGGCGCCCGTCGAGATCGTAGATCCAGCCGTGGTAGGGACACTGCAACACGTTGCGGCGGTCGGGCCCGCTCACCACCTGCATGGCGCGGTGCTGACAGACATTGTGAAACACGTTGAGCGCACCGTCGCGGTTGCGCACGACGACAAGCGGCTCGCCGTGGAGCGTGCGGGGCAGCACGCAGCCCGGTTCCGCCACTTCGCTGGCATGGCACATGTAGAGCCATGATGCGTGAAAGACACACGTCCTTTCCTCCTCGAACACCGCCGGATCCGTGTAGTAGCGCGGTGCCAGGACCGGCGAGGCCAGGGGATTGTCGCAGACGCTCATGACGGCATGTTCTCTCCGGACCCGCGGAGCGTCAAGGAACACTGCGACGCAACGAACCCTCAGTCGCCCGGCGCAGCAACCGTCTCGTAGTTGGCCGGTGACGTCACCTGGAGAAGTTCGCAGTCATCGGAGACGGTGACGACGCGGTGCCCGATACCCGGGGGTTGGTGCACGAAGTCGCCCTTAGAGAAGGCCACCTCGCCCTCGCCCTCGTACCAGAACGTCGCCCGTCCCTCGAGCACATAGACGATCTGGAAATCGAGCATGTGGGCATGGACGTCCTCGAGCATTCCGCGCCCGGTCGCCCGGCTGACATCGCCGGCGAACTTCCCTCCGGTCGCCGCCTCGAGGCCGAGATCGCGGCTGACGAACGCCGATGCCCCGTCATCGGCCGTCCACGAGGCCCCGGATGCCCTGCTCACATGAAACCCTGCCATTCGATCAGTCATCTTCCCAGTCCTCCTTCAGTTGTTGGCGTCTGATGCAATGATCCACAACCTCGCGTGCGATCCATAACCCGTTGCGCGACCTCGGGCCACTCTTCTCCGTTCTCGCGGTCCCGGTGCCGCTGGACGGCGATCGGCCGGCCGGCTTCACTGTCTCATGCCGCATCGTCCACGAGGTGCTGATCGCCAATCATGGCGGACAACCGCAGCATTCGTGTCCCACTTCACCTTTCGGCTTACAGGGTCCGTTATCCCGGCGCCACCCGGGAACACGACGAACTCTCCTGGGGTCACGTCCATATCTTCCGTACCGTGGCGTTCGCAGACACCTTGGTACGACGCTTCGCCGACATACAGCCGGCTCGACCTTGCCCCGTCTCCGGCCAACCGATCACCGCCATCCCGGCCGAGGATGTGCAGCAATGGTTCGCCTCGCTTCGTGCGACGCCGGTTGCAGCAGACAGGTCAGCACCGGCGCTATCGGTGATCATGTGTATGTCGCAAACCTATGGCTGCCGATCGGAAGGAAGCGATCCCTGCCGTGGCATCGAACACTGTCGTCGGCGGGGACGGGAGCGCTGTCTCTCGCATGATGAGATGCGCCGGCTTGGCGATGTGCTCAAGCGACACCAGGACCGGTTTCCGTTGCAAACCGCCATCGTGAGACTGCTGCTCCTGACTGGATGCCGGAAGTCGGAGATCCCGTCACTCAATTGATCGGACTGTCGTGACGGAAAGCTGTTCCTGCGCGACAGCCAGACGCGGCCCGAAGAATACTCGATCACCTGCCCCGGACTAGTCCCTGCTTCCCATCAAGGCGTTTCGGATCGTGTCGTCACGCGACGGCGCGGGAAAGACACTGAACATACGACTACAAGCGTCACGGCATGACCTCGCTGTTCGCAGCGCTCGACGTCACCGCGGGCTTCGTTGCTACAGGCGCCGCCCACAAGACTGCGGCGGTCAAGGCGTGGCTGGCGCGACGGCCGCACTCGCATGTTCACTTCACACCGACCCCGGCCGTGCGGATCAATCAGGTCGAACGCTGGTTCGTCGAACTGACGCGCAAGCAGTTGCAGCGCGGCGTCGACATCTTCGCCGCCGTCAAGCGCTTTTGCCTCCGTGTCGAAAAAAACTGTGCCACGAACTTTAGATTCAGGTGACCAGTCTGAACCGCCGCGATTACGCTTCCTCATGTGAATACGGATTGAAATTCTGTTCGAGTTTCGAGAGCAGGAAAAATACGTCTTCCACCGCATTGGTGATCAGGACGACGTTGATCATGTCAATCTTGGGCAGTTGCGGGTCAGCTTCCAGGTATTTGCCCCGCATCCTGCGCATCAGCCCACCGCGATCGTGGGTCAACTGAGTCGCAATATCCCAGGACTGTCTGTCGTCGCTCTCCATCGCGTCGTCCAGAGACAGGAACACGCTATCGACCCCCTCACAAATGTTCTCCTGAAACTGCTTGAGGATCGGCCGGTCACCAAGCTCGATCAGCGCCGCGCTCATGACGGCCACGGGCTCCGCCAGCCATGCAAGAAGCTTTTGGCGATTGACCAATGCGTTGCGATCTTCGATCCCTTGCATGGGATGAAGAGTCTGCAAGTCGGACAGGAATTCGTTGATTTCGGTCAGCACGGTATTGGTCGCGTCACGAAGTGGGCCCACATCCCTGCGCTCCCGCACGAGCTCAAAATAGCGCGCCAGCATCCGGAACACGCGCCTCTGCTCCAGGTCGACCAGCATCAGGGAGGTCTCCACGTCCACCGAGGCATGGTCGTGGATGAATTGTGTGCGCGACAGATCGTCGATCTCCGAGACCGGCCACAGCCTTTCGAGGATCCTGCCCGAAACCCCCAGCCCGGCGAGCATGATCGGTATGGGGATCACGCTTATGATCAGGTACACAAGCGCCAGTTTCTGGGGAAGATCGAAGCCGCTCGCGGAGATCAGCGCCTTGATCGACGGCACACCGAGATAGAGCTCGGCGTAGAGCAGGGGGACGACCACCGCGCAGACCAGCACGTTGTAGATCACGATATACATGGCAACCTGGCGGGAGCGGCCGGTCAGGCCGGCGGACAGCAAGTAGATGATGACGCTCGAACCGACAAAGCTGCCGTAGATGATCATGATGGTCTGGTCGACGGAGATAACCTCGACCGCCGCCAGGCTGATCCCGAAGACGGAGACCGCGCCCGAGGATTGCACGATGACGGTCAACAGGACAGCGACGAAAAAGGCGAGGACCAGCGAGTTCCCGGTCCCCTCCACAATGTCCCGGAACCACAGTTCACCGGCGAGCGGTGCCGCCGCCTCCCTGAGCAAAACCAGGCCGAGGATGATCATGGCACCGCCGAGGAATGATCCTGCGATGGCGCGGTAATTGGACAGCCTCTCGGTGGCCACCACAGTGCCGGCAATACCGACGACATAGAGCGCCACCATCTTGATATCGAAGGTGACGATCATGACCAGCCCCGTCACGCCGACACCACCGCCCAGGATCGTGGCAAGAGCGCCCTTCATGGCGATCAGCCGCGTTCGCAGGATGCTCACCACGATGAAGGTCAATGCGGTCATCGATTGGGTGATGCCGCCGGCGAGCATTCCCCAAAGAAGCGCCGCATAGGGGTTCGTGGTCCAGCGTTGCGCGCTCAGACGCAGCCGCCGGCTGGCGAGCTTCTTGAGGTTCTCGGTGAGGAACCACATGCCGACGACGAACAGGCCGAGCCCACCCACAACGCCCGCGAGAATCGCCATCACGCGCTCTTCGACATATCGGCCTGGTCACGGTCAGACGGTGCCGCTTCCAAGACCGCAAGCACCAGAGGCAGCGAACGAAAGTTCGTGTCAACCGGGGCTTCCCATGTGGCACCCTTCAGCCAGGTTGAGCGTGGCTCGAAATCGCTCAAAGGGCACGTCCGATGGGTTCTGCCACCATGATCATGCCCGACACCACGAGATTGAGAGTCAAGAGGACATGGTGGCATTCGATATTGCCGGTCGGGCCGTGTCCCGGGCACACCGGTCCTGTCGTCTTCACGCATGAGGGACGATCCTATCGTCATGTTGGGAGGGGCATCGTTACGAGCCGGTCCGGCGGAGAATGTTGGCGAACAGGTCACGAGGGATAGCGACCTCGGCCATCCGGAAGACGATGTGGCGATCGTGGCGGACAATCTTCGCACCGATCTTGCCGAGTTTATCGCGCAGCGTGGACAGTGACCACTGCTCCACTGCATCGGGCAACGCGAGTGTGCCCATGAAGTTGCCGAGGTTGCTGGCGAGCGCGTGGAGTTGGAGACGGACGGCATTGTGACGGAACTTGCGGCATGACAGGCGTATCCACTTGATGGCGTTCTTGCTTTCCTCGATCCACTGCTCGGCCGTGCCGCGCTGATTGCAGATTTCATAAAAACTGGACACCGGAGTCTCTTGCAAAACCCTCTGAGCGACGGGTTTTTTCCGAGGTTCGGTGATATTTCTTGAGAGGGTTCTGGGTTCCGGAGCCACCCGGTGGTATGTTGTGTTTGCCGAAACCACAAGATACCGAGGAGGTGGCCCCAATGAACCTTGGTTCGACCCTATCGGACATCTGGCACCGATTTCAAGGGGAACTTTTCCCCGCGCTGGCCCAGGAGGTCGATCCTCTCCTTGAGACGCACAAGCGCTTCGGCACACACCCTCTCTCACAGACCACGCAGCAACTCTCGCCGGGTCTGCTCCCGGCAGCGCCGATGCGCGATGGATGAAAGGTTAGACGAGTTGCGCGTTGGCGCACGTCCCCAACATTGGGGGGATTTGGTAGTTTTTTTGCAGGATACCGGGGATATACCGGAAGACGGACGCCGTCAGCGCCGAACCGTGACCGCTTCCGCCTTCAGGGCCAGGACACCGGATGGGGTTGAGTTGTGTCCAGAATTTTCTGCAATTTTGCCATGGCAGACGGTTGGGTGTAGTGCTCCGACCCTTCTCGGGTACGGAGTGCATTCGGCCATGCCGATGTTCCAGGCTCCAAGGCGCTGTCCCGACGCCACCGTGGTCAGGCCCGACATGAAGAAAAACGCCGCCGTCGGCCGCGAGGTCCGAACGATGATGTTCCAGCTCACGCCGCTGGTGGAGCCCCTCTCCATCGACGAGGCCTTCATGGATCTCTCCAGCACCGGGTCGTTTCATCGTGCCAGTGCCACCGAGACTCTGGCGAGACTCGCATGCCGGATCGAGGCAAAGCTTTCCATCACCGTCTCGATCGGGCTCAGCTACAACAAGTTCCTGGCCAAGATCGCCTCGGACCTCAACAAGCCGCGCAGTTTCGCCGTGATCGGCCGCGCCGACGCGCGGACGTTTCCCGCCGACAAGCCGGTGGGCCTTCTGTGGGGCGTGGGCGAGGCCATGCGGAAGCGCCACGCCGGCGACGGTCGATAGGCGAGCTCGCCCGTCTCCATGAGCCCGCCCTCGTCGCCCGATACGGCAAGATCGGCAGGCGGCTCTACCTTTGCGCCCGCGGCGAGGACGACCGACCGGTCGATCCGGACCGCGAGGCAAAGAGCATCTCCTCGGAGATCACGCTCGACCAGGACCTGTCCGACGCGGACGCGCTCAGCCCGATCCTGTGGCGGCTGGCCGAGACCGTGGCGCGGCGCATGAAGAAGGCCGGCCTTGCCGGCGGGGGCATCACGCTCAGGCTCAAGACCGCCGATTTCCGCATCGTCACCCGCGCCCGCCACCTGAAGACGCCCACCCAGTCGGCGGAGGAGATGTTGCGCACGGCTGAACCGCTGCTTGCCCGCGAGGCCGACAGCCGCGCCTTCCGCCTGATCGGCATCGGCGCCCACGAACTCGTCGAAGCCGCGCAGGTCGTCCAGGACGACCTGTTCGGCGGGGTCACGCCGATCGAGGACAGGATCGACAAGGCTCTGGACGCGGTGCGGGACAAGTTTGGCGAGGACGCCATCGCCAGGGGCCGCGGTTTCGGAGGCAGGAGCCTTCCAAGGTAGAGTGAACAAGCGGCGGGGCCTCACCGCCCGACGCCTCTCAGTCGAAGACAACGGGCCTTGTCGCGGCCCGCGCAACCGCGCCGTTTACGACCGATTCCAGCCGTCGGAGGAAACGCGATGCCCGGTCAGATTGAGCACCGAGTGGTCAAGCCTGATGGCCGAGGGCGCAGCCGAACCATGTATTTCCGGTATTGCCCGAGACTATCAAGCTCTCGTACGCCTTGAGCCAGGCGCCGTCGGCGAGGCCGATTTCCTCGATGCAGGCTTCCGGGAAGCGCCGCCTGGCGGCCCGCAGCGAGTTTGCAAGGCGCTTGCCGGTGCGTGCCGTTTCCTCGCGATCGAGTTCATGGGCCTGTTCGGCGAGGTCGCAGTATGCGGCAGCCATGCCACGCAGACCAAGGCGTTGCATCGGTTCCAGGGTCGGGTTTGTCAGCATGGGTCCCCCTTTCCTTTCACGTGCAATAGCCGGGGCCGCGCAGATGTTGGTATTGGGGCATAGGCCGCCGCGGTTCGGGCTCCGGCGGCACCCGGTCGAGACCGGTCTCGAGAATCGATCTGATCGAGGCGTAGCTGGTCGTGTTGACCGTGAGCACACGCACGCGGGTGTCACACCAGATCCGTTCGTTCCTGCGCCCCTCGAGGCAAGAGGTCGCGCTCAAGTGGCGGCCTCCTTCTCCTTGAGCCAGGCCTTGATGAGCGCGCGGTATCGGGTGCCGTCGAAACTCGGAAAGTGGCCACCGTGAATGACGCGGACCGGAAGTTCGAGAATGCGTTTCATGGACGTGATGTATGCGTCGACGTCCGAATGAAAGGCATCGTCGACGAGTGGTCCGTCATAGACCGTGTCGCCCGAAAAGAGGATGCCTGTCGACGCCTCCCACAGCATGATACTTCCAGGGGAGTGGCCGGGCGTGTGGATCACCTCGAAGGTCCGGTCGCCCAGGTCGACGCGGTCGCCTTCGTCGATGAGCCTGGTCGCGGGTGCGGGTGTCACCTCATAGTCCGGCGAAGAATAGGGCGCTGGAGGGCGCCGGGTGAAGATGGTGTCGGCGACATAGGGATCCGCCAGGGTGTCGCTTCGGATGGGCCGGGCCATGAGTGCGGCCTCGTCCGGGTGGCAAAGACGTTCGGCGAACTCGTGATGGCTGCCGATGTGGTCGAAGTGCGTGTGGCTTGCCACCGCAAGGCAGGGGCGCTCGGCAACGAGGCTCACCTCTTCCACCAGACTCACAACGCCCATGCCGCTGTCGACCAGCATGTCGCGGTCGCGGCCGCGCACATGCCAGATGTTGCAGCGGAAGAAGGCCTTGATGAAAGGCTCGTGGATGTGCGTGATACCGTCCTCGAGCGAGGACGTTTCGTACCACGTGTCGGGCGTGGCGATGCGCATGTCAGGCTCCCGGTTCCGCAGCAGTGGTTTGCCGTGCCGTGAAGCTGGTCGGTGCGGGATCCTCGATGACAGGGCCATCCGGGGTAATCCGCATGATCGCCAGCTGCCGTTCGGAGCGGCCGTCGGAATTGAAGCGGAAGGGGCCGTCGAGACCGCCGAAGCCGCGCCAGTCGGTGATCGAGCGATTCGCATTCCCGGCTGCCAGGGCGGAGACGAGCGCCATGGCATCATAGGCGAGTGTCACCGGGCTCTTCGCCTCGTAGCCGAACGTCTCCCGGAAGCGCTTCAACAAGGTGCTGCGGCCCGAATCGGGCGGCATCGCGAACCACGCCCCGTTCATGACCGGTTCCCTGAACAGCGCGGGATCGTTCCAGGTGTCGAGGCCGAGCAGCTGAATGTCACTGGGATCGATATCGTGGTAGCCCAGCCAGGCGGCGACCCTCTGCATCAGGGGCCCCGATTCGGGAACCAGAAGAGCATCGAAAGCGAACAGACGGCCCGGGCTCGAAAGACGCTCGATCGCTATCTCGGCGGCCAGACTGTCCGATCCTTCCAATGCGGTACGCGCCGCGTCGATATCGCTCTGGCGCACGGGTGTGTCGGCGAGCTTCAGGACCGATTCGTCGATTCCGGCACCGTCCGGATCATGGAACACTTCGGCGGTCACCAGTCCGCCGGCCTCACGGACGGCCTTGCGCAAGGCTTCGGCCATGCGCTCGCCGTAGGTGGAACGCGGCGCCAGCACGGCAAACCGCAGGTAGCCGGCGGTCACCGCGTGGGCGACAAGGCGCTCCACCTGGGTCTCCGAGGCGTGGCCCATCACGAAGATACCGGGTTCGGCGATGGCAAGATCGGAAGAGAACACGAATGTGTTCCTTTCGGAGGCCCGCAGAACCGGGGCCGCATCCCGGACGGACCGGGCAAAGAGCGGCCCGATCACGACGTCTACCCTGGCAGCCAGGACCTGCCTTGCTGCCCTCTCGGCATCCCCGTCGCCGGTATCGGCGACGACGAGTTCGATGTCATCGCGCCCGAGGTCGAACAGCGCTAACGACACGGCATCGAAGAGTTCGCGTCCCAGATTGGCGCGCGCGCCCGAAAGAGGTACCAGCAGGCCGACATGCCGGCCGCTTCCAGGCGGGATGGTTTCGGCCACCTCCGGTGGGGCAACGGCATCGCCGCCCTCCGGCTGCTCGACAACGCCGGCCTGATTCGGCGTTGTCTGACATCCCTGGAGTGCCAACAGGGTCGACAACAGGACGATGGGCAGGATCCTTGGCATCTTTCTTCCTCGGTGAATGGCCGATCATCCGGCCACATGCGTGTCAGGTCCACCGGGAAATCCGAATCGAGGCGCAATCCTTGGACAAACCGTCGCGATTTGACCACAATCGGGCCGTACATATCTTCGGGGAATTCCGGGCCATGCCTGCCTTTCTTCTCCTCCTCCTATTTGCTCCGCTGCTGAGCGGGTGCGTCGGCCTTGCCGTCGGGGCCTTGGCCACCGGCGGCATTTCGTTCGCCGAGGAACGCAGTCTCGGCGAACAGATCGACGACCTCACGATCACCTTCGATGTGAGCCAGAGGTTGAATTCGTTCGGCGACGGGGTCTTCAGCAACGTGTCGGTCGATGTCACGGAAGGACGCGTCCTGCTCTCGGGCAATGTCGCGGAGCCCCGCCATCGCGTGGACGCGGTGAGACTTGCCTGGCAGGCCGAAGGTGTCGCCGAGGTGAGCAACGAACTCGTCGCGGGAGAGTCGGGTTCCTTTTCGGAATCCCTGTCGGATATCGTGATCTCCAACGAGCTGCGCGCCCTGCTGCTGTTCGATTTCGGAGTCTCCAAGCTCAATTACAATGTCGAGACCGTCAACAGTGTGGTGTACATCACCGGAATCGCCCAGGGCGAAGCCGAACACCAGCGCGTGCTCGAAATCGCGCGCACCATATCGGGCGTGGAGGAAGTGGTGAGCTACGTCCGCGTCAAGGGCAGCTGAACCGGAATCATTCCATGGTGCTCGGTGTGGCCTTCCAGATGGATCCCATTGAATCCGTCGACATCGACGCCGACACCACCTTCGTGCTTGCCCTCGAAGCGCAGGAGCGCGGCCACGAAACCTGGGTCTACCAGCCCCGGGATCTCGTGTATCTCGACGGCAGGGTGTTGGCCCGATGCCGGCCCATGACGCTGCAGCGTAAGAAAGGGGACCACGCCAGCCTCGGCGAAGCCTGTTGGCTGGACCTTTCGAAGGTGGATGTCGTCCTGATGAGACAGGATCCCCCGTTCGACATGTCCTACATCACCGCCACCCACATCCTCGAGAAGATGCAACCCTCGACCCTGGTCGTCAACGATCCAGCCGGTGTCAGGAACGCGCCCGAGAAGCTCTTCGTGACGGATTTCGAAGGGGTGATGCCGCCCACGCTCATCACGCATTCCACGGAGGCTGTCAGGTCGTTCCGCGACGAACACCGCGACATCATCATCAAGCCGCTCTACGGTAACGGCGGCGAGGGTGTCTTTCACATCCCCCCCGGTGACGAGAACCTCACATCGCTCCTGGAGATGTTCGGTCGCATGTACCGCGAACCGATGATGGTCCAGGCCTACCTTCCCGAGGTCCGCCAGGGCGACAAGCGCATCATCCTCATCGACGGCGAACCGGCCGGTGTCATCAACCGGGTTCCTCCGGAAGGCGAGTCACGCTCCAACATGCATGTCGGAGGCCGTCCCGAGCGCGCGGAAGTGTCGGCGAGGGACCGCGAGATCTGCCGCATCATCGGACCCGAACTGGTGCGCCGCGGCATGATCCTCGTGGGCATCGATGTCATCGGCAACTGGCTGACGGAGATCAATGTCACATCGCCGACCGGCATCCAGGAGATCAACCGCTTCGACGGCGTGAAGCTCGAGGCCCGCGTCTGGGATTCGATCGAACGGCGGCTGGCGGTCAGTCCCGAAGCACCGTGAGGGCATCGAAGCCCACCACGCGGCCGCCGAACTCGGCCATGGCATCGTCGAGGCATTCCCACAGGTAGACGACAGAGGCGCTGTCGAACACCAGATCAAGCGTGTAGGCGCTCCCGCGGTCATTGCGGATCACGATGACATTCATGCGCGCGACACTGGTCTGCGCGATGCAGTGGTTGGCGAAACGGCGGGCCCTGAGATCGACACCGCAGATCTTCGCCATCATCGATGCAGTCCCGGAGCCGGTCACGGCAATGTGCGCGCTGGCATCGGCGCGGGGCACCGGATAGCAGACCGCATCCTCGATGGACCAGGCCCGGTCGAGGCGGCCGATCAGGTCGCCATCCGCGCCGTCGGCAAGAAGCAGCAGCTCTCCGGAAGAAAGCCTGCAGGCGAGTGTTCCGTCCTGCTGGCGGGTGGCGAGGTTGGGCTCCGGGAGAACGACACCCTGGCCCGAGGCCCAGTCGGCCATCCCCCAGCCCTTGAATCCGGATCGGGGCAGTGCCGTGAGGTCGGCGATCGCAAGGTGGGCCGCCGCTTTCGCCTCGACGGCCGCATCGCCGTAGTGCGCCGGCATGGCGAAGCCGTTCATGTCGATCCAGTGGGCGCCGGCCTCCCGGCAGACCCGGTAGAGATGGGAACGGCGGATGCGGTCCTCGGGCTTGAGCGATGCGTTCATGGCCGTCTTCCTAGAGTTCCTGGCGGGCGTTTTCGGGATCGAAGAACGGCAGGGGCACGACCCTGCATGTCACATGATTGTCGGGCGTGATCCTGACCCTGCGGCCTTCGATACGGCCGGAGTTCACCTTCACGTGGAAACGCGTTCCGGCCTCGGCCTGATGCGTCGCGACATAGGCAAGTCCGATGACCTTGTCGAGCGTCGGCGAGTAGCTGCAGGACGTCACCCTGCCCGTGATTTCGCCGTCCCGGATCACCAGATGGCTCTCCTTCGGGATGGCGCCGCCCGCACCGCCCTCGACCTCGAAGCCCACCAGTTTGCGTTCCACGTTGTCGCGCAGGATGTCGATGGACCGCTTGCCGATGAAAAAGGGACGCTTCTTGGCAAGCACCCAGTCCATGTCCGCTTCCAGGGGATCGGTCAGGCCGTCGGTGTCCTGACTGACAATGATGTGCCCCTTTTCGAGGCGCAGGAGTCTCTGGCACTCGACCCCGAAGGGCCTGATCGCGTGGTCCGCGCCGGCTTCCATCATGGCGTCCCACAGCGCTTCGCCCGAGTGCGCCGGACAGTGGATCTCGAATCCGAGCTCACCGACGAAGCCGACCCTCAGGAGGCGGCAGGGAATCCCTGCGACCGTCGCCATCCTGACACCCATATAGGGAAAGGCTTCGGCATCGAGGTTTTCGTCCGTCAGCCTCGAGACCACCGCCCGGGACTTCGGCCCGGCGATGTTGACACCGCTGAAGGCGCCGGTGACGTTGGTGACATCGACCTTGAGACGCCACTGCGCGTTCCAGAACAGCATCTCCTTGTAGACGCCGTCGACGCCCGAGGTGGTCGCCGTGACATAGTAGTGGTTCTCGTGGAAACGGCAGGCGACACCGTCGTCGGTGATGACGCCGGCCATGTCGGTCATCAGCGTGTAGCGCGCGCGGCCCACCTGCTGCTTCCTGTAGGCCCAGGTGTACATGCGCTCCATCATCTCGACAGCATCCGGACCGCGAATCTCCAGGCCGCCCAGCGTCGAGACATCGATCACCCCGACGTTTTCGCGAACATTGCGGGATTCGGTGCGGATCATCTCGTCCCGGTCGCCGCCGCCATAGGATTCCGGCCGGTACCAGACACCTGCCAGCATCATGCGCGCGCCGGCCTCGGCATGGCGCCAGTGCATGGCGGTCATCCGCTTGGGCTCGAAACTGCGGCCCGCCATAACCCCGATCTTCTCGGCGGTATAGGGCGGCCGCTGTGTCGTCATGCCGGCCTCGTTGACGCCGACACCGTTTTCCCTGGCATTGAGGCGTATCGCATTGAGCCACGAATGGCGGCCCTGGCTCGGGCCCATGCCGCAGGTCGAGAAACGCTTCATCAGCTCGACATGAGTGTAGCCTTCGGTCACCGCATTGCGCAGATCGTGGATCTGCAGGTCCTCGTCGAAATCGATGAAGTCGCGGCCCTTGACATGTTCGAACATGGGCCAGGGATGGTTCTGGCCCATTTCGCCGCGGTCATTGCGTAGCGCCGGCATGGTGCCCCTGGTGAAGCCGGCGTCCCCTGCCGCCAGCCAGCCGGCGCGGCGCCCGTCCTCGATCACCGTATCGATCAGGAAGCAGCCGGCCACCGAGCCTGCGGCATGGATGCCCTGCGGCAGCTCGGCGATCTCGAACATGGAGGTCGTCTCGTTGTAGGGCGTCTTGCCGCCGGCATGCCAGATGAGATTGGCGGCAGGCTGCCAGCCGATTGACGTGACGATCGTGTCGCAGTCATGGGTGTCGTGTCTGGCAGACGTCGTGCCCTGGCCGGTGATCCGAGCGATCCTGGCTGCCTCCACGGTGTCGTTCCATGAGCCTGCAAGGGCCTCGACGACCGTGGTGCCCGGAACGATCGGGACGCCATGGTCCGCCACGGCGGCCGCGATGTCGTGCTCGGGCCTTTGGGGTCCGAGTTCCGCGACACAGGCGATTTCCACGCCGGCGGCGATGAGATCGAGGGCGGCGGCATAGCCGTCCGCATTGGCGGTCGCGACGACCGCCCGGCTGCCGGGCCTCACACCGTGGCGGTTGATCAGGCGCTGAGCCGAGGATCCGTACATCACGCCGGGCAGATCGTTGTTGCGGAAGACCAGGGGTTGCTCGTAGGACCCGGTCGCCGCGACCACGGCCTTTGCGCGCAGCTTGAACATGCGGTTGCCCTGGATGACGGGGATGAAGTGATCCGTGTACCAGCCGTTTGCCACGGCGTCGGTCAGCACCCGGATGTTGTCGCGGGCTTCGACGGCCTCGATGAGAACGCTCCTTTCCTCGGCCGCCCGGCGGCCGTCCCGGTCGAAGCGCGCATAGGTGAGCGATCCGCCCAGGCAGGGATTCTCCTCGATGAGCACCACCTCGATTCCGTCATCGGCAGCGGATGCCTCGAGCGCCGCGGCCATACCGGCCGGGCCGCCACCGACCACCACGACATCGGCCCACAGGTACTGCTTGTCGAAATAGCCGTGAGGGGCCTCCGGATTGACCGTGCCCAGACCGGCGAGGCGGCGGATCACCGGTTCCCACAAGTCCCAGCTGCCCTTCGGCCTGTAGAAGGCCTTGTAGTAGAAACCGACCGGGAGGAACCTTCCCATGCGATCGAGAATGCGTCCCCGGTCGTTGTCGAGACTGCCGAAGACGTTCTGGGCCACGATCGCCATGCCCTCCTCGATACGGCGGGTATCGGCGATCACATTGGCCTCGCCGCCGATCTGCACGAGGCTGTTGGCATCGTGTCCGGCTGCGGAGAGTGTCCCTCTGGCGCGGTGATACTTGAAGGAACGCGAGATGACCTTGACACCGGCTGCCCACAAGGCGCTGGTGATGGTGTCCCCGGCGAACCCTGTATGCTTCCTGCCTTCGAACGTGAAGTCGACAGGCGTGGCGCGGTCGATCAGCAGTCCGGCCGGAGATGGAAGACGGTTATGCGCCATCGTGCCCGCTCCCATCCTTCGCGGTGCGAATGGCGACCCCGTCGCCGAAGATCTCGCCTGGCGGATAGGTCTTCAGGATCTCGTCCGTCCGGGTATCGCGTTCCGCGATGAACCAGTAGGCGGTCGGCGTGTGGTACCACCATTCATGGATCACGCCGGCCGTGTTGTTCTCGAGGTAGACGTAGTCGATCCACGTGTCGTGATCGCAATCCGTCGCGGGCAGGTCCATGACCTCGCCACCGCAGGTGAACTCGGAGATGTTGCGGGGACCGTTGAGCGGGCACGGCATGATCTTCATCTCGTGACTCCTAGTGGCCGACGCTGGCCGCGCCCTTTTCGCCGACCAGCCTGAAATCGTGGTAGCGCTGCAGGGCGAACGGCGCGATGAGTTCGGGGACACTGCCGGTCGCCAGCATCTTCGCGTTCTGTTTGCCGCACACCGGTGTGGCCTTGAACCCCCAGGTTCCCCAGCCGGCATCGATGTAGTAGCCGTCGACGGGCGTTTCTCCCATGATCGGCGCGAAGTCCGGCGTCATGTCGGTGATGCCGGCCCACTGGCGCAGGAGCTTCACGTCCGAGATGAACGGAAACAACTCCAGCATGTGCATCATCAGGCCTTCCTTGAAGTCGAGGGTCGAGCGCGTCATGTAGACGCCGTAGGGGTCCGTCGAGCCGCCCATGACGAGTTCGCCCCGGGAGGACTGGCTGACATAGACGTGCAGGCTTCCCGACACGACGATGGCGTCGAGGAAGGGCTTCAGGGGCTGGCTGACACAGGCCTGCAGCGGGATCGTCCTGAGCGGCAGCTTGAATCCGGCCATCGACGCCACGACACCGGACATGCCGGCCACGGCTTGCAGCACCTTGCCGGCCCTTATCGTCCCCCTGTTGGTCTTCACGGCGGTGACGCGCCGGGGACTCCCGTTGGCCTTCGTGATCTCGAAGCCGGTGACTTCCGTATGCTGGTGAATATGGGCGCCGCGGCGTGCCGCGCCGGCGCCGTAGCCCCAGGCCACCGCGTCGTGGCGGGCAATGGCACCCGGTGCATGGTAGAGCGCACCGAGAATGGGATAGCGGACATCCTCGGAGTGATTGAGTTGCGGGACCATCTTCATGAGGTCGTCGCGCAGCACGAGTTCCGATTCGATGCCGAAATGCTTGTTGACCTCGGCGCGCCAGCGCATCGTCCTGATCGCGCTGTCGGTATGCGCGAGCGTGAAGTGTCCGCGCTCCGAATACATGATGTTCATGTCGAAGTCGTTGGAGAGATCCTTGTAGAGCCTCACCGACTCGTCATAGAACCGCACGCCTTCGGGCGTCAGGTAGTTGGACCGGATGATCGCCGTGTTGCGCCCCGTGTTGCCGCCGCCGACATAGCCCTTGTCCAGAACCGCCACGTCGGTGATGCCGTGGTCGACGGCGAGATAATAGGCGGTGGCAAGACCGTGACCGCCTCCGCCCACGATGACGATGTCATAGGAGTCCTTCAGTTCGGTCGCTGGCGGCAGGGCCCGCGGAACGGCGTGCCCGCTGCCGAGGCCGTACTTGAGCAATGCGAATGGCATGGAAGGTTTTCTCCTTGGGTCGAACAGGACACCCGTGCCAACGGGATTCCCGAAGCGCAGTAGTCGGGCGGTTTAGACCAGCACCATGACGCTGTCCACGGTACCTGGAGGTATTGTACCGGGCCGGTGCCTCAAGCGGCTAATTCGAGAGCATCGGACCGAGATGGCGGCCCGCGAGGATATGGACATGGAAATGGGGTACGATCTGGTTCCCGTCCCTGCCCTGGTTGGTGATCAGCCTGTGCCCGTTGTCGTGGACACCGAGTTCGTCGCAGATCCGGCCTACGGCACGCCAGAAGGCGACGATCTCCTCATCGCCGGCATCGCGGTGGAAGTCGTCATGGGCGATGTAGCGCCCCTTGGGAATGACGAGCACGTGGTCGGGAGCCTGGGGAGCGATATCCCTGAAGGCCAGCACATGGTCATCCTCCCAGACCCTGTTGCTGGGGATCTCGCCGCGCAGGATCTTCGCGAAGATGTTGTCGTCGTCGTAGACCTCGAAGTCGGTCGCCATCGACACTCTCCCTTGCCGTGCGGGTCGCTTGGTCATTCCTTCTAACCCATTCTAAAACATAAAGTAACTGACTAGATCTGATTTCGCCGAGTGTTCGGGATTGAAGGATTGTTGCGATCAGGCCTGGTGCCGTTGCCGTTTTTTCAGAGGCGCAGTCGGGGGATCAGTTGCATCGGTCCGGGATGCGCCAGGGTGTCGAGGATGTTCCAGTCTCGGCTGCCGGCGGTGGCGATGACGGCACGCAGGATTGCAAAGTTTTAGGCGCCCTGTTCGGAGCGGAAGCCGCCTGAGATCTTCAGGCGCAGCTTGGCCATTCGGAGATCGTGCCCGACAGTGACGCGCCACAGCCCGAACATGCAGACCATGATCCGTGACATGGTCCGGGCTCTCGGTCCGCACCAGCCTCGTTCCCCTGTGGGCCGGCCGCCGCCTGTGGCCTCGGGGTTCCGCTCTTCTTGTTCAGGCTGTCGCTGGCGGGCGGAGGCACCATGCTCGGGCTGCACAGGCCGAAGCTGCAGATGCGGGCCAGCCAGATACTGTCGGCAATTTGCGTCCCTTGATCTGCTTGACGTGCCGGGCATGCACCAGGATGGGCGTGATGCCGGCCTCCTCGATGGCGTCGAAAGGAACTTCCCAATAGATGCCGGTGCCTCCATCACGGCAACGCTCACCCGGTGCTCCTTCAGCCACTCGACGAGTTCGCCAATGCCGGTGGGAAAGGCGCTGAACTGCCGGGTCCAGACGTCTGCGTCCTTCCCGGCCCGTGCGATCCTCACGGTTGCCGTGATCTGGATCTTGTGGATGTCAAGGCCCGCTGCGCGCTCACTGGATGACATTGAGGCTGTCATTTTCTACCATGTCGCTTCCTCCTTGAAACGGAGGTGAACGCGCGGAAGCGGGGGACTTATGGACAGCTGACATGCATCGATGCGATGCCGTGCTTTTTGCTGTTCGTCCACGGATTGAACCGGGCACTTCGCGGGGTACGAAGCCATTCGGTCCGGGACAGTTCTAAAAAGGGCACGAAAGCCACGAAAAAAACTGCGTCCACGAACCCACTTCCGCGCCACATCGTGCAGCACATGCGTCAGGCGGACAACCCGCCGCCAGCCCCACCGTTGCGTGCCGGGGCCGCCGGCTGGACGCCCCTCCCGGCGTGGACCTGACGGCGTTTCAGGATCGCGGGTGGCTGAAGTCGCGGCACCGCCAAGTATTCTAGTTTGTTTGCAATTGTGCACAGAATTTGTTCTGAGAATTTGCACATTCCAAGGTTGATAACTTTCCGTCAGCTTTTCCGGTTTCGGAGGTCGGCTGCGCTGTGGCCGACGGTGTCGGTTCCCGCCCGGTCCTGCACTGTTCCTTTTTTTTCACAGCAAGAAGGAATGTTCAGATGGGGAGAACCGACATGTTGAAGATAGCTGATGTCCTGCGCCTGAGCGAGGGCGGAACACTGACACGAAAGGAGATTTCGCTTGGCACCGGGGTGAGCACCGGCACGGATTCGAACATTCTCGCGCGGGCTGTGGCGGTGGGGGTGTCATGCTGGAGCCGGAGCTTCCGGCTCTGGCGCAGGTGCTGATGGATCAGAAGACCAGGCGGGGGTACCGGGCGCCGCGCGTGACGCGGGAAGTGTTGTGGGAAGAGTATTGCGCTGAGGCCGCAGCACAGGGCCTGAAGGGGTATTCACGAAGCCGCTTCTTCGAGCTGCTGAAGGGGCATCTCAAGGGGTCCGGGCAAGAGCCGGAGATGCGGTTCAACTATGAACCCGGTGTCTGGATGATGTCGGACTTCTCTGGCAAGACGCTGCCGTTGCAGACCCGCGACGGTCACAAGATGGTCGAGATCCTGGTCTGCGTGCTGCCTTGTTCCGGCTTGATCTTCGCGACGGCGGTGCCCGATCAGACCCTGGCGTCGTGGACCGAGGCACATCGCACCGCGTTCGAGTATTGCGGCGGTGTCGCAAGACGGCTGGTTTGCGACAACCTGCGCAGCGCTGTGACAAAGTGGTCGGCTGGCGAGCCCGGTGTCATGGCATCGCGGTCCTGCCGGCCAGTCCGGTGAAGCCGCGGGACAAATCTCCAGAACAATATGCGAACTTCGGAGTTTTGCAGCAGCCTGTCAACGTTCCATGCTTGCTTCCCTGGTGCCCGAGATGCGAAACGCATCACCCATTCCCAAGAAGAAGGCCACCTTGAAGATACGTGCGTGGGCCAGACAGTCATTTGGCAAAGCGATTCTTCCTTTCCTGTCGATTGAGAGAGGATAGCAATGCGCCAATATTTGCGCGGCAAGAGAACGACCGGGATCACGTTTTGATGCGTTCCGGGTGAAAGCCGCGATCAAACGATCGTATTGGTCGCCAACGCATGCAATGATCCATGGGCCTTCTGGGGATGGAAGAACGACTATGTCGGCGAACGTCGAACCAACCAATGCAGCACGATACGGTGCCGGAACGATGACTCTTCCGCCCCGATCTACCGCGCGTTCGAACCTGCCAGAAAATAAGCTCATGCTAGCGCTTCCAGTGGACTGTTGCGAAATGGCTGATGTGGCTTGATTCCCCGTCTGACACGAAGGCTTTCGGCAAGGCAGGGTGCCGTTCCCTGGCATCAAGTTTCCACCCAACCACTATATTGCAGAAAACGGTGAGAATAGCCGTGTCGTCGCGCGAGATCTCGGCAGACTTCCAGCACGCCTCTCAATAGATATGATCTCCGAGGCCTCGGAGTGTTGTTCGGCTCACAGACTGGGCGCCGATCGGCGCGACAACACATTGATCCGTCTCGTGTCCGAGCGTTGAGAATGCACGCTGAATGTCACTCAGTCAACGACCCACCGCTTGGTGTTGCCACCACATGATGTAGTAAAGCGATGGTGGGGACGCCCCCTTCCGGCGGCATCGCAGTGTGCCCTGTTGGCGGTGTCGTCAACGCCAGGAGAGGAACGGGGCATCCATGGAACAGGCTCGCGTGATCGGGATCGATCTGGCGAAGAACTGCTTTCAAGCTCACGGTGCGCGGGGAGACGGTTCGGTTGCGTTCCACAGGAAGCTGTGTCGGGCAAAGATTTTGGATTTATGGCCTCACAACCACGCCGCACGGTAGTGATGGGGGCATGTGCCAACGCCCATTACCGGGGCCGGGAGATCGGCAGTCCAGGCCATGCGGTGCGACTGATCCCGCCGGTTTATGTCAAAACCCACGTCAAACGGCAAAAGAACGACGCGGCCGATCATGAGTTTCGTGGCGGTGAAGACGAAGGAACAGCTAGCGAGGGGCATGCTGTTCCGGACACGCAATCTTCAGTTGCGCCAGCGCACACAGTCGATCAACGCTCTGCGCGGCTATCTGGTGGAATTCGGCGGTGTTACGCCCACGGGGCCGGTCCATAGGGTATCACTGTCACGGATTTATCATCGATGAGAGAGACTGAAAGCCAAATTGTCATGTTCCTCTCCCTGACCGGTTCTCCTTTCTATCAAACAGAAACCGTCAGTCTGCATCGAGCGCGTATCCGGCCGAGCGAACGGTCCGGATGAGCTCGCTGCCGCCGAACGCGTTGAGCGCCTTCCTGAGGCGACCGATATGGACATCAACGGTCCTCTCCTCGATGAAGATGTCGTTGCCCCAGATCTTGTCGAGGATCTGTTCGCGGCTGAACACGCGTCCCGGATGCTCCATGAGGAATCTCAGGACGGCGAACTCCTTGGGACCGAGATGAATGTGGTTCCCGCCGCGCATCACGCGCCAGGCGGCAAGATCCATGACGAGATCCGAATAGCTCAGCGAATCATCGGCGAAGGCCGGACGGATGCGGCGCAGCACTGCGCGGATTCGCGCCAGAAGTTCGGACGGCGAGAAGGGCTTGGACATATAGTCGTCGGCACCGACATCGAGGCCCCTGACACGGTCCTCCTCATCACTGCGCGCGGTCAGCATGATGATTGGCGTATGGGAGAGATCGCGGTGCCGGCGAATCCGGCGGCACACCTCCATTCCGCTCAGCGACGGCAGCATCCAGTCGAGAATGATGATGTCCGGCTTTTCCTCGTCGACGACCAACATGGCCTCCCGGCCGTCTGCGGCCTCGAGCACCCGGTACCCGACCTTCTCGAGATTGTAGCGTACCAGCGCCAGGATCGGCGCTTCGTCGTCGACGATCAGGACGCAAACGTCATTGATCGCCGGCCTCGGGCTCTCCTGCCTCACCTTCCACTCCGATCACTGAATTGGCCTTGGGACGATCGCGGTCCGGCAATCTTCCCAGGATCATGTAGGTCACCATCTCGGCAATATTTGTGGCGTGATCGCCGATTCGTTCGATGTTCTTTGCGATGAAGTGAACGTGAGTTCCCGGGGCGATGAGTCTCGGATCGGCAATCATGTCGGCCAGAATCGCGAGGAACACGGCGTTGTACATCTCGTCGATGGACTCGTCCTGACGCCAGACGCGCTGGGCGAGCTCGGCATCGCCGTCCCGGAACGCATCCACGACATCGGTGGTCATGTTGTAGACCGCATTGCCCAGGCGCTTGAGCGCCTCGCGCTGCGGCACCTGACCGGCGTTCTCGATGACGAGGCTGCGTTTGGCGACGTTGGCCGCAAGATCGCCCATGCGCTCCAGATTGCTGGCCGACTTCAGCGCCGTCTTGATGCGACGCAGATCCTCGGCCATGGGCTGGCGCAGGGCGACGATCCGGGTGACCAGCTCGTCGACCTCGCGTTCGTGCTCGTCAATCTTGTGGTCGGTATCGATGATGCGCTGGGCAAGGGACCTGTTTCCCTCGACCAACGCCTGGATGGCATTGCGTATCTGGTCCTCGACCATGCCGCCCATGGTGAGGATGTGGGTGTCGACCGCCTCGAGTTCGGAATCGTAGGCTCGGACTGTGTGTTGAATGGGCATTCGGGGATCCTCGCGGGGCGGGCTCAGCCAAACCGGCCCGTGATGTAGTCTTCGGTCATGGATTCGTTCGGACTGTGGAACAGTTCGGCCGTGCTGTTGACCTCGATCAGCCGGCCGAGGTGAAAGAACGCGGTCAACTGGGAGACACGCGCCGCCTGCTGCAGGTTATGGGTCACGATGACGATCGTGTAGTTGTCCTTCAGTTCATCGATCAGTTCCTCGATGCGCGCGGTAGAGATCGGATCGAGGGCCGAACAGGGCTCGTCCATCAGGATCACTTCCGGACTGACGGCGATCGTGCGCGCGATGCACAGGCGCTGCTGCTGGCCGCCGGATATGCCGGTCGCCAGCTCGTCGAGCCGGCCGGACACCTCCTCCCAGAGTCCCGCACGGCGCAGGCTGGATTCGACGATTGCGTCGAGTTCCCGCTTGTTGTTGGCAAGGCCATGAATGCGGGGGCCGTAGGCGACGTTGTCGTATATCGATTTCGGAAAGGGATTGGGCTTCTGGAAAACCATGCCGACACGCGCCCGCAGCTGAACGACATCGACGGATCGATCGTAGATGTCGGCGCCATCGAGCGAGGCGTGACCCTCGATCCTCACCCCCTCGATCGTGTCGTTCATGCGGTTGAGACACTTCAGGAACGTGGTCTTGCCACAACCCGAGGGACCGATGAGCGCGGTGACCTGGTGTTCGGGAATATGGAGGTTGATGCCGGTCAGCGCCTGCTTGTCGCCGTACCAGAGCTTCAGGTCGCGTGTCTTCATCTTGACCGGCCCGGCCAGCTCCGGCAGCCGATCGGCTGACAGTGTCCTGGCCGCAGCACGCGCCTCGGGATGGGCGGTGTCGTCACCTGAGGTTTCTCTTGCCACTACCATCTGATTTCGAACCTCTGCCTCAAATAGACCGCGAGTCCGTTCATCGCCACCAGGAAGGCGAGCAGCACCATGATCGCGGCGGACGTCTTTTCCTCGAAACCGCGTTCCGGGCTGTCGGCCCAGAGAAAGATCTGCACGGGAAGCGCCGTTGCCGCATCGGTCGGCCCGGACGGAAGATCGACCACGAACGCCACCATACCGATCATCAGCAGCGGAGCCGATTCACCGAGCGCCCGCGCCATGCCGATGATGGCACCGGTCAGCAACCGCGGCATCGCCAGCGGCAGCAGATGGTGCGACACGACCTGAACCGGCGAGGCGCCGATTCCGAGAGCCGCGTCCCTGATCGAGGGAGGTATGCCCTTCATCGCGGCACGCGTGATGATGATGATGGTCGGCAGCGTCATCAGGGCAAGCGTAAGGCCGCCCACCATAGGTGCCGAGCGCGGCAGGTGCATCACGTTGAGGAAGACGGCAAGGCCGAGCAGGCCGAACACGATCGAGGGGACGGCAGCCAGGTTGTTGATGTTGACCTCGATGATATCGACCCATCGACGCTTTGGCGCGAATTCCTCGAGATAAATAGCGGCGGCCACCCCTGTCGGGAACGACACCACGAAGGTGACGAGCAGAATCCAGAACGATCCCAGCACCGCGCCGCCGATGCCAGCGAGTTCCGGCTCGCGGGAATCGCCGGTGGTAAGGAAGGTCCAGTTGAAGACCGTCTCGATATCGCCCGACGCGTCGAGCTCGTCGATCCACGTGATCGTCCGGTCGTCGACCTGGCGGCGCTTCTCGGGAGCCGAGCGATCGATATAGCCCTTGTTGAGCATGTCGATCTCGGACGCCACCGGAAACCAGAATTCGGCGGATCCGCCGATGAGCCCGGGATTGTCGACGACCGCGTTGCGCACGGTGAGTGGACCCTGGTTGGAAACGATGCCAAGGAGCGCCCGAAGCCCCTTGCGGTCCTCGACATCGGGGAATCTCTCGCGCAGGGCCTCAAGGACAATCATGCGAAAATTGCCCGATGCGGGATCATCCGCAGCGACATGTTTCTCGGAGAAGGTCACGTCGAGACGCATCTGCGTGGTGATGAATCCCGACCAGCCGCTCGACACGATGGACCCGAGCAGAATCACCAGGAAGAGACCGGTGAGCCCCAGGGCCGTGATGGAGATCAGCTTGAACCCGCGTTCCCGCGCATAGCGGCGGCGCAGGCGATGACGGGCCTTCTCGCTCTGGTGAATCGACGTCGCTGCAAGCACCATGTCAGTCATACTTCTCGCGGTATTTCTGCACCATACGGAGCGCGATGACGTTGAGTACGAGCGTGATGACGAAGAGCGTCAGCCCCAGTGCGAAGGCCGCCAGGGTCTTGGCGCTGTCGAATTCCTGGTCGCCGACCAGAAGCGTCACGATCTGCACGGTGACCGTGGTGACCGCATCGAGCGGATTGGCGGTGAGATTGGCCGCAAGGCCCGCCGCCATGACGACGATCATGGTTTCCCCCACCGCCCGGCTCACGGCCAGAAGGAAACCGGCGACGATCCCGGCAAGGGCGGCGGGAAGGACGACTCGCGTCACCGTTTCCTGTCGCGTCGCGCCCAGTCCCAGGGAGGCGTCGCGCAACTCCCTGGGAACTGCGGCGAGCGCATCGTCGGTGAGCGACGAGACGAAGGGAATGATCATGATTCCCATCACGAGACCGGCTGCAAGGGCACTCTCGGAGGCCACATCGAGGCCGATATTCATGCCCGCGTTGCGCAGCGCGGGTGCCACGACGAGGGCCGCGAAGAAACCGTAGACGACCGTGGGGATGCCCGCCAGGACCTCCAGCATCGGCTTTGCCACCGCGCGAAACCGCGGATCGGCGTATTCGGCGAGATAGACCGCCGAAAGAAGCCCGATGGGACCTGCCACGAGCATGGCGATGATGGTGACGAGAAATGTGCCGACAAGGAGCGGCACCGCGCCGAAGGCCCCCGAAGAGCCCACCTGGTCCTCCCGCAGCGCGATCTGGGGACTCCATTTCAGGCCGAACAGGAAGTCGAAGACCGGCACCTTGTCGAAGAAGCGGAACGCCTCGAACAGCACCGAGAAGACGATCCCCGCGGTGGTCAGGATCGAGACCGCCGCCGCGACAAGGAGAACGATGCGAAGCACGCGCTCGACCGGCTGACGGGTGTGCGCGGCAACATCGATTCTGCGAAACGCCAGTGCAGCGGCGGCAAGGCCAAGCCCCAGTGCGCCCCCGAAACCGATCCAGTGCTCCAGGCTGCGCAGACGGCTGAGTGTCCCGGCCGCGGTTTCGAGTTCCGGAGTCACCTCGATCGTGGGTATGCCGCCGGCAGCGAGGGTCCCGGCGTCGCCCAGAAAACGCCGGAGCACGGGCCCGGAGGCCTCCTGAAGCTCCTGGGAAAGCGATGCGACGATCGCGCCTTCCACGAGCCGGTCGCCGACGATGAGTGCCAGGATCCAGAGCGAAATGGCCGGAAGGCCGCAGGCGAGCGCGACATACCAGCCGTGATAGACCGGGCGGGAGTGAAGGACCGAAGGTGTGCCGCCGGCGAGTGCGACCGCCCGTCGCCGGCCCAGCACGAAACCCGTCACCGCGAGGCCAAGCAGAACAAGGGTAAGGGTGATCTGGGTCAAGGGTCGGCCGATCCATTCTCAAGGGCACTATCACGAGACAAGGGCCGGAGAGCGGCACCGGACCGATCCCCGGCCTTTAACTACATGCTCAAGGGTGTGGCGGCGTTCGCCGATCGAGCCATCTGGGCCCGTTCGTCGTCGGTGAGCGGGATGAGGCCCTTGTCTGCCAGGTAGCCGAACGGACCCCAAGCATCCTCGCTGGTGAACTCTACCACGAACCCGGCGATGCCGGGAACGACATCGATGTGGGCGTTCTTGACGTAGAAGAAGAGAGAGCGCGACACCGGGTAGTCGCCTGCGGCGATGTTGTCGAATGTCGGGTCGAAACCATTCACCATCGAGCCCTGGATCTTGTCGACGTTCTGGTCGAGGAACGAGAAGCCGAAGATGCCGAAGGCATCCGGATCGGCTTCGAGCTTCTGGACGATCAGATTGTCGTTCTCGCCCGCCTCGACGAATGCCCCGTCCTCGCGGACCGACGCGCAGATCTGCTCGAAGCGATCTTTGTCGGACACCTCGATCCTGGCGACGGCGTCGAAATGCTCGCATCCTTTTTCCATGACCAGTTCGACGAAGGCGTCGCGGGTGCCTGAGGTCGGCGGCGGACCCATCACGCGGATGGCGACCGCAGGCAGCGAGGCATCGATCTCGCTCCACTTGGTGTAGGGATTCGCGACAATGTTGCCGTCGGCATCGGGAACCTCGGCGGCCAGTGCGAGCCACAGGTTCGGGACATCGATCGAGAGCTGATCGGACTTGCGGGAACTACCCAGAACGATTCCGTCGTAGCCGATCTTGACCTCGGTGATTCCCGAGATGCCGTTGGCCGCGCAACGCCCGACTTCACTCGACTTGATGCGGCGCGAGGCATTGGTGATGTCGGGGTACTCGAACCCGACACCGGCGCAGAACAGCTTCAGCCCACCGCCCGAACCGGTCGATTCGACGATGGGGGTCGCGAAGCCGCTGGTCTGGCCGAACTGTTCGGCAACGGCGGCCGAGAACGGAAAGACCGTCGATGATCCGACGATCCTGATCGTGTCGCGTATGTCCTGCGCGACCGCCGTCCCGGCCAGGGAGGCCGCAACAAAACCGGCTGACGCGGCACTCATCAATCTGGATTTCATGACCTTTTCCCCCATGGTTTGGAACAGGAGGGCGATGGCTTCGCCCGGACGCGGTATGCGCCGGTTGTCTAGTAAGCGAGCATGTCCAGAATATTGCGGAGACATGACAGTTGCGTGACACCGGGTGAGCCCTGTGCATAACCCGGACTTTTGCGCCTTCAGGAAGCGGCCGGCAGCCAGACGGTGAAGACGGAACCCCTGGCGGGCGTGCTTTCGACGTGCAGTTCGCCGCGGTGACGGTTCAGGATGTGCTTGACGATCGCGAGCCCGAGACCGGTGCCGCCGAGTTCGCGGCTGCGCGCCGTGTCGATACGGTAGAACCGCTCGGTCAGCCGCGGCAGATGGTAGGGTTCGATGCCGTCGCCACGATCGGCGACGGCAACCCATACCAGCCGGCCGCGGGCAACCTGCAGGTGGTCCGGGGGATGCTCCGCCTCGCCGGCGGTGAGCGTGACGGCGGTTCCCCTGGCGCCGTACTTGATGGCGTTCGACATCAGGTTGTAGAGAGCCTGTTCGACCTCGCCCTCGTCTGCCTGAACCGGCCACAAAGGCTCCGGGATGTCGAGTTCGATGGTCATCGACCGTTCGTCGGCGTCGAACCTCAAGGAGGACTGCAGGCGCCGCAACATCGGCACGATGGCGACTTCGCCCGTGGGCTGTGTGTGCTCCTTGAGTTCGATCCTCGAGAGCGACAGAAGGTCCTCCACGAGGCGCGCCATCCTCTTGCCCTGTTCGTCCATCATCTTGAGGAACATCTCGCGCGATGCGGTATCGTTCCTGGCCGGGCCCAACAGGGTTTCGATGCAGCCGATGAGCGTTGTCAGAGGAGAGCGGATCTCGTGGCTGGCATTGGCCACGAAATCGACGCGCATCTGCTCGGTCCGGCGGGCTTGGGTCACGTCGTGGCAGATGGCCATCAGGGCGGACCGGCCGTTCGCCCCGGCGGGCAACGGCGCGATGTCCACGGAATAGAACCGGTCGACACGGTCCCGTGTCACAACGATCTCGATACTGGTTGTGCCGCCGCCGGAAAGCACCCGTTCGATGGCGTTATCGAATCCCGGATCCCTCAGGACCCTGGAGAGATGCTGTCCGGCCGGCACGTCGCCGAACAGCCGGCGTGCGGCGCTGTTGAGGTGCACGATCTGGCATTCGCGCGACAGCAGGACAAGCGGATCGGGAAGTGTGTCGAGCAGGTGTTCGGTCTCCCGAACCAGCTTCGCGATGTGCTCGTCGCGCTTGCTGAGCGAGCGGTGCGTCGAGCGAAGGACGGACTGGAGCAGGGGCCTTAGAGGTCCGCTTCGCATCCGGGGCGGATCCGCAACCGGGTCATCGCCGGACCTGCCTGACCACCTCTCCAGCGTCTTGATATTGCGGACGAACGGCCAGGCCACCGCGGCGCTTGCCGCCGCCAGGGCCGCAAACCCCGCCACGGCCGCCCCGGCGGCCAGCCAGCCGGTGAGTGTCAGGACCAGAAACACCCCAGCTTCGGCGAGGACGAGCGGGAGTATCAGGCCCATGGTCAGTCTTCGATGTCGATTGCCGCCAGGGCCGCCATGTTGAGAAGGTCGTTGACTGTCGCACCCAGGCGGACAATCTGGACCGGCTTCTCCAGGCCCAGCAGGATCGGTCCGATCACGCGGGCACCGTCCATTGCCTCGACCAGCCTGTAGGAAATGTTGGCGGCGTGGAGATTGGGCATGATCAGGACATTGGCCGGACCGCCGAGCGTGCTGAAGGGATAGTAATCCAGCACCTCCTTGTTCAACGCGGTATCGGCTGCCATTTCGCCGTCGACCTCGAAATCGACATCACGCTCCTTGAGGATCCGGACGGCACCACGCAGGCGGGCTGTCTGGCGCTCGCCGCGACTGCCGAAGTTGGAAAACGACAGGAGCGCCACGCGCGGCACCACGCCCAGGGCGCGAGCCTTGGCTGCGGCCTGCACGGTGATGTCGGCGAGATCCTCGGCCGTGGGCTCCTCGTTGATGGTGGAATCGGCGACAAACAGCGTGTGCTGCGAGGAGACCAGGATCGTCATGCCGAAGACGATCTGCCCGGCGCCGGCCTTCAGCGCCCTCTGGACATGGGAAAGAGCGGCAGGATAGGACCTGGTGAGCCCCGTCACCATGGCATCCGCATCGCCGGTCGCCAGCATGGCCGCGGCGAAGACGTCCCGGTCCAGATTGATCCAGCGCTGGCTGTCGCGCAGCAGCGCGCCCCCGCGTTGCATGTGGGCATAGACATGGTTGACGTACTGTTCGGTATCGACGACTTCCGCGTTGGCGATCTCGATGCCGCCGGGGCTCACTCCGAGCGTGTCCATCCGGCCGAGGATGCGTTCCCTGCGCCCGACCAGGATGGCCCGGCCGAGTCCCTGATCGCGCCAGAGAGCCGCGGCCCGGATGGTCTTCTCCTCCTCGCCCTCGGCGAACACGACCCGCGCCTGGCGCAGGCGCACGGTCTCGAACACCTCGTGCATGCGTCCGGCAACCGGGGAGAGAAGGCCCGAAAGGCGGGCCTGGTATGCCTCCATGTCGATGATGGGTCGGCGGGCGACACCGGAATCCATGGCCGCCCGTGCCACGCTTGACGGAACCCTCGATATCAGGCGGGGATCGAACGGCTTGGGGATGATGTAGTCCGAACCGAAGCGCAGATAGCCGCCGGCGTAGGCCGAAGCCACCTCGTCGGGCACGTCTTCCCTGGCGAGCGCCGCGATCGACTCGGCGGCGGCGATCTTCATGGCGTCGTTGATCGTCGTTGCCCGCACATCCAGCGCGCCCCGGAAGATGTAGGGAAATCCCAGGACGTTGTTGATCTGGTTGGGATAGTCGGACCGTCCGGTCGCCACGATCGCGTCCTGGCGCACCTTCGCGACGTCCTCGGGAAGGATCTCGGGATCCGGATTGGCCATCGCGAAGATGATCGGCCTCGCGGCCATGGCGGCGACCATCCCGTCGGTCATCGCGTCCTTGACCGAGACTCCGAGGAAAATGTCGGCTCCCTCCATGGCCTCCTCGAGCGTCCTGGCGGAGGTATCGACGGCATGGGCGGATTTCCACTGGTTGATGCCCTTCTCGCGCCCCCTGTAGACCACGCCCTTCGAATCGCAGAGGATGGCGTTATCGTGGGGCAGGCCGCGCGCCTTGATGAGTTCGAGGCAGGCAATACCTGCGGCACCCGCACCGTTCACCACCACCTTGCAGTCGGCCAGTTCCTTGCCGGCGATCTCGAGCGCGTTGATGACACCCGCCAGGCATATGATCGCGGTGCCGTGCTGATCGTCGTGAAAGATCGGGATATCGACGATTTCCCTGAGGCGCTGTTCGATGATGAAGCACTCCGGCGCCTTGATGTCCTCGAGGTTCACGCCGCCGAAGGTCGGACTGATGAGCTTCACGGTCTGGACGATCTCGTCGACATCCTCGCTGTCGATCTCGATATCGATGCCGTCGACGTCGGCGAAACGCTTGAACAGCACCGCCTTGCCTTCCATGACGGGCTTGGCGCCCAGCGCGCCGAGGTTGCCCAGTCCGAGCACCGCCGAGCCGTTCGAAATGACGGCGACGATATTGCCCTTGGCGGTGTAGTCGAAGACCGTCGCCGGTTCCCGGTGGATTTCGAGGCAGGGTGCCGCAACCCCCGGGGAATAGGCGAGAGAGAGGTCGCGCGCCGTGTTGAGGGGCTTCGTCGGTGCAATCGCCAGCTTTCCGGGACGCCCCTCCGCGTGGAACTTCAGGGCGTCGATATCGCCTACCTTGACCTGGTCCGCCATGAAACGCTTCTCGTCTTCCCGTGAACCTTCAAGCGTAGCGGCTCACCGGCCGGTGATAAAGCGGCCAAACTGCTTCTAAGATGATTGCCATGAGCGATGATCTCTTCGACCCCTGCCATTACCGGGATGTGCGCCGTCCGGCAGGCGAAGCCTCGACCCTGCCTGCCTGGTGCTACACGTCCCAGGCCTTTCTCCAACGCGAGCGCGAACGCATCTTCCCCCGCTAGGCGGGGGCATTGCTGCGCCCCGCCCCCCACAGAGCCGAGCGTGCGCGATTGACGCACTCGGTTCCTCACCTGACAGGTTCGCTCACGACGGGTGTCGATGAGCGCACGAACTGGACCGACGGCAGGGGGTAGCGCTTGAGGATTGTGTTCATCCGGTCCCAGTTCAGGCACCGGCGGCGGCTGCGGCGTAAGAGCCACTTCCGCCAGGTGCGAGCGACCTGGTAGCGGAACCACTCCAGACGTTTGCCGTTGCCCGTCAGACCATAGTAGGCGTTGTGGCCCCGGACCACCCGAACAAGGTAGTCATGCTGCGCCTTGATCGGCAGATGCCGGTGGCTCTTGCACCAGTCGTGTACCGATTTCAGCGCGCGGGCGAAGCGGCCTTTCGCCGTAATCTGGCGAACGACGTCCTTGCCTCGCAGCGACCGCCCCCAGACGTGGGTGAAGCCGAGGAAGTCGAACGTCGTGGCCGATGCCATCCGGTGACGCCCGTAGGGGCGCCTCCGGCGGAAGTCCACATAGCGCGTCTTGGTCTCATGGAGCGTGAGCCCGTATCGACCGAGACGTTTGCCCAGCACGTCAAGCAGACGCTTGCCGCTGTGGCGGTCTTCGAAGGCAACAACAAAGTCATCAGCGAATCTCACCAGCTGGCAGTTGCCGCGCAAGCGCGGCCTCGCCTCGTCCTCGAACCACTTGTCCAGCACATGGTGCAGGAAGATGTTGGAGAGAATCGGCGAGATCACTCCCCGAACGCAAGAGATAACTTTTTATTCGAACGCTTGATCGTGGGATGGCGTAGTCATCCGGTCAAGGATTGCAGAAAAGGTCGGAGACGGCGTTCCGAGACTGATCATGCGCCATCGTGAGTTTGCAATTCGGATGCGTGAACTTCAAACAACACCCGTTACGTAACGGACCGGAGTATGAACCATGGCCCTTACCAATGCTGAACGGCAAAAACGTTTTCGGGACCGACGCAAGGCCTTGGCAAAGCCGGTTCCGGCGGGATCTCCGCAAGACCGGCGTCCGCGATACAGGCGCTGGACGGACGCCGTTGAGACCCTTGTCCGTCTTCAGCAGGAGTATCGGGACTGGTACGACATGGTTCCCGAGACGCTCCATGACTCGGCGACGGGAGAGCTCCTTGACATCATCTGCACCCTCGACCTTTCAGAGCTGGAGGCTGTCACGCCACCGCGAGGCTATGGTCGGGACTGAAGTCGTGGGCGTGACTGAGCAACCTTCGGAAATGGGCAAGGATGGCACGGGCGTGACTTCGTGGATTCGAGATCAAGATTTGACACCAGCCATAAACGGTAATATCTATATGGCAAATGGCGCGATCGACACACATGCGCAGAGCGCAACTGATCAATACGGCCTACAGGATGCTGAGCGAGGGATGCACGGGCACCGAAGCTGTCGAAAGATTATCGAAACAGTGCGATCTGTCGCAACGTCAAGCCTATCGCTACGTCCGCGAAGCCCAGGCGATCAGCGCGCCGGCGGAGGTGCCGGAAACACCGGTCGCGGTCACCCTCAAGCTTCCACGCAGCGTGGTCGATGCGTTGCGTGCCCACGCTACGAGCAGCGGCCTTTCGATGGGCACGATCGTGTCGCGCGCTCTGGCGGCGTTCTTGCGGGGCACGCGTCGACATGGCTGATCGCGGAGCGCGGCGCGACATCCACCTTGAAAGCATTTTCGACCGTCTCGGCTTTGACAAGCTCGTGCAGGCCTATGCGCTCCTGTCGCCCGATCATGCCTGCAGGACCACGGCCCTGAAAACCGGAGAACACGATGAAGATAGCGGCCATCTACGCCCGGGTATCGGGAGACCAGCAAAGGGAGAGCAACACGATTGCCAGCCAGACCGCGGCGCTGACCGACTTCGCGCAGAGCAACGGCTTTCGGGTCGCCGAAGACATGGTCATCGAGGATGATGGCTTTCCCGGTGCCATACTGGAGCGTCCAGGCCTCGAGCGGATCCGCGATCTTGCGGCTGAAGGGTCGATCGAAGCGGTTCTGGTCCATTCACCGGACCGTCTCAGCCGAAAATATGCCTATCAGGTTCTTATCATTGAGGAACTTGCGCGCAACGGTGTTGAATGCCGTTTCATCAAGGCACCGTCGCAGGACACGCCCGAAGACCGGCTTGTCGTGCAGTTTCAGGGCATGATTGCAGAATATGAGAGAGCACAGATCCTTGAGCGGTCCAGGCGTGGCAAGCGCCATCGGGCGCTTCGCGGCGAGGTCAGCATCCTTTCAGGGGCGCCCTATGGCTACCGGTACCACAAGAAGACAGCCGAAAGTGACGCCTGGTACGAAGTCATTGAACCTCAGGCGTCGGTGGTCCGCGATATCTACAGATACCATACCGTCGATCACATGAGCATCGGTGCCATTGTCCACACGTTGAACGAACGGGCTGTGCCGACACGCAAGGGAGGGGCACGCTGGGAGCGCTCCGTGGTGTGGGCGATCCTGCGCAATCCGGCCTATAAGGGGAAAGCCTCTTATGGCAAGACACGAACGGCGCCGCGCCAGCGCGTGACGCGACCGATACGTCAGCGCGGCGGGATCGCGAAGCGCAACAGTGCCAATCATGAGCGGCCCCGGGAGGAGTGGATCGAGATCCCGGTGCCATCCATCATCAGCGAAACGACTTTCGCTCTTGCCGAGGAGAAACTGGCACAGAACAAGCTATGGTCCAAACGCCATACCAGGACACCAAGCCTCCTGCAGGGCCTGGTGTCGTGCAGCAAATGTGGCTATGCATATTATCGCACATCAACCAGAACGAGCACCCGCAAGATCTTTTACCTGCGTTGTCTGGGGTCCGACGCCTGGCGCCACTTCAATGGACCGGTGTGCGACAACCGTCCGGTGCGCCAGGATCTGCTCGATGAGGTCGTCTGGACCGAAGTCATCCGCCTGCTTGAGGATCCCGCCTTGATCGAAGTCGAGATCGCAAGACGCCTTGAAACAGCACGCCGGAGCGACCCGACCCAACGGCGCGAACAGGAACTCGACCGAAACCTGGCCCGTATCCGCAAGGCGATCGATCGTCTGCTTCAGGTCTATCAGGAAGACTTGATCACAATCGATGAGCTGCGCGCGAGAATGCCCGCGTTGCGAAGACAGGAAAAGGCTGTCGATGCCGAATGGCAGTCCGTCATCGATCAGGCGCGAGAAAAGGAAGTCTGGCTGAAACTCACCGAGACTTTGACAAGCTTCCTCGCCCTGTTGCGTGAGAGCGCCGAAACCATGGATGTCGCGGAACGCCAACGGATTGTCAGGCTGCTCGTCAAGGACGTCCTGGTGGACGACGATGCAATCACAATCCGTCACTCGATCCCGATCCCGAAGACACCGCAAAAGAACGGACAAAACGGATCCGGACTTGACAGCGGCAGGAACAAAGCGGGAAACTATCTATTGCGTTCGGGGAGTGATCACCCCACCCTGGGGTGTGCCAGCGACCGGCCTGTGCACGGTGCCCTCTTCGAGCACCCCCGCTTTCAGCCACTTGTCGATCATGCGCCTTACGACGCCGTCCTTGATCCGCAGGTCGAGGAAGGACCGCAGGTGGGTGTGCGAGATCGAGTCGAAGTACGACTTCACATCCGCATCGATCACCCACCGTTGGCGCTGCTCGATGATGCCCGCCCGAAGGGCCTTGAGGGCATCGTGAGCCGAGCGCCCGGGCCGGAAGCCGTACGAGCACGGTAGAAAGTCCGTCTCGTAGATCGCCTCCAGCAGCATCAGGATCGCCCGCTGCGCCACCTTGTCTTCGAACGTCGGGATGCCCAGTGGGCGTTTCGTGCCGTCCGCCTTGGGGATGTAGTGGCGTCGCACCGGCGGCGCGACGTAGCGGCCCGACTTCATCCGGTCCAGGAGGTCGTTGAGATTGGCCTCAAGGTCCTTCTCGTAGTCGGCCGCCGTCACGCCGTCGATGCCTGTCGCCCCATCCTTGCGCGTCCGGTGGTACGCTTCGTGCATCCACGCGCCGTCGATCAGATGGTGCAGGGACGTGAACACCCGATCCGGATGCTCCCTCGCCTGTTCGGTCGGGTAGGGCCGCTTCCGTAGGTGGAGGCTTGTCCGATCCCGCCCTTTCGGTTGCGGGTGGGTGCGCAGTTCCACCATAGAACACGTTTCCAGCCGCCCCCCCTAAAATTCCGGACATCGGGTTTACCCACGGTCCGGTCAAGCATCAGGCACCTGTCAGTTCGGTACGGCGCCTTCCGCAGGTCCTCCGAGGTCAAGGCCCGACTACTGCATCCGCCCTTCGGTCCAGGAGTCCGCCTCGTTGGCTGCGTCACCGCCTGAGCCCTGAGGTCCTCAAGGTCCTTCTGGCGACCTCATCCGCCAGTCAGGAGAACTCCTTCGGCCGCCGGTCACGCCGGATGACATTGTCCATCCTGTCCGTCCTCCTCACCTTCCGGACTTTCGCTGCTGTACGTCCAGGATTACCGCCTTCAGCTTACGCCGGGAGCCCCGATCGAGCACTTCTCAGGGACGTGAACACAGCCATGCAGGAACAGATCCGGATGACCAGACCGGCAGGGCTATGTCCCTCCCTGGGGCTTTTACTTCCGCTTTCAGGTCGCCTGTTCTGAGGCCTCGGCGGGACTTTAGTCTCGCTGCACGCTATCCACTGCTGTTTCGTGTACGTGTTCATGGAACTCAGGGTTTCCTCCAGCGTTTCCCATCAGTGGTTCTGTACAGATGACGCCCCGCTTCCCTCCAGCGGGTCCCGATGGCCACGGTTCCCCGCCTTCCACAGTACTATCAAGGCGCTACGACTCCCTGCCCCCGCATGGCCTTCGGCTTATTGGTTTCGCCAGCCGGCTCCACGAGCGCCTGCCGGGGTTCGTGTTCGCCATAGGCGCTCCCGCCGCCGTGCAGGCCCGTCGGCAGGCCAGGTCTTGATTGGTCACGCTGGCATTCCCTCTTCCAGCGGTCTTGCCCGTGGGCAAGGACAGGATCTCCCAGGTTCCCTGGTCATCCATCCCGTGGCTTTGCGCCGGTCCACGACCCCGGACGACCCGTTGCGCCTCGCCACTCGCGGCGCTTCCGATGCTGCCCCCACACGCTTAACAATGAAGGCGTCGTCGCTTTACGATTTCGAGGCTTACCCCACCGCTTCATCACCTGCTGTCTACGCTTCACGACGGGCGCTTGCCGCACGCCATGCAAGACTCGCTTCCGGCTGGCGGGCTGCGCCTTTGCCGGGCGGGAGTCGAACCCGCTGGATCACAACGAGAGGTTTCAGTTCATGTCATCCTCCTCTCCAGGGCTTGCCCTGGCGCAATAAGCGTTCGTTCCGCAGGTGACGGCTGATTTTTCTTTTAGCGTGATTCATTTTTCACTGGCAACTTGGACCGGCATGTGCCAGGACTGTAGGCATGCCAGGTCTTCAGGAAGCATTGCACTCGATGACGGCGGCGGGCCCTGTTCCGGGCGCGGGCGGCCTTGCGGTTGCTTGTCCGTCTGGCGCTCCGGAGGTCTGGCCCCGGCTTCACGAGGAAGAGAAGCGCCGCGCGGATGCTGCGGACGGGCGTGCCGAACGGCTCAAACGGGAGAAGGTCCAGGCGCACCGCGAGGCGCGGTACTGGAAAGCGCAGTGGGGTCGGGCCCGGAACGCGCTCGAGGCGGCGCGTGCGGAAGCGGAGGACTTGCGCCGTGTGTCGAAGGATGCGTTGCATCTGCGCTCGGAGGTCGATCGTCTTGAGACGCTTCTTGCCGCCATCGGTGTCGATACGCGCAAGCGCAGCACGATGGCGTCCCTGCGGATCGAGAACGGCCGGTTGCAGGCCGGGAGCGAAGCCCTGGGCAAGCGGCTGCAGGAGGTCGAGAGCGAGCGTGACGGCCTGCGCTCGCAGGTTGAGACCCTGTCGCGCGCGCAGTTCGGTCGCAAGAGCGAACGGGGCCACAAGGGTACGGGCCACAAGGGTACGGGCCGCAAGACGGGGCCGGACGACAAGGAGAAGGCCGGCAAGCGCGGCCCGCGGCCCGGTGGCGAGACCCACGGGCGCACGCCGCGCCCCGAACTGGCCCGCGAGAGAGAGGTTCACGACCCGCCGCCCGAGGCGTTGCACTGTCCGTGTTGCAACGCGCCCCGGGTGGCCAACGGATCGCATACCTCGGATCTGATCGAGGTCGAGGTCAAGGCTCATGTGCGGGTCATCGACCGGAGCCGCTGGCGCAAGACCTGCCAGTGTTCTGACACGCCCGAGGAGGTGTCGGCGCCACCGGTGCCGCGCCTGTTTCCGAGGACCATGTTCGGTATCAGCGTCTGGGCGCGTCTGCTGTTCGAACTTTACGCCGCCAACCGTCCCTTGCGGCGGGTCGCGGCGTGGTTCGAGGCGCAGGGCCTGCCAGTCTCACCGGGAACGCTTTCAGACGGGCATGACCGGATGGTGGCGCTGTTTGCGCCGCTGTCGGCGGCGATCCTTGCGCATCTCCAGCAGGCGCCGGTGGTGCATGCCGACGAGACCACCTGGAGGGTCCGGGAGTTCGCCACGACGGGCTCGTCCAGCCGCGCCTGGCTGTGGATCGCGACCTGCGTGGATGCGGTGTATCTGCATGTCGATGCATCGCGCAGCGCGGCCGCCGCCGCGACGCTGCTCGGCGGGCTGCGCAAGGGTACGGTCCTGGTATGCGATCGCTATAGCGCCTACAAGAAGCTGGCCCGCCTGGCTGCGGGCCGGCTGGTCTTGGCGTTCTGCTGGGCCCATGTCAGGAGGGATTTCATCAAGGTGGCGGCGGCGCGTGGCGACCTCGAGGACTGGAAGGACCAGTGGCTGGCCGGATCCGGCGCCTGTACAGGCTGAACGCGCAGCGCTTGCGCTATCACGATCCCGGCAAGCCGTCCGGCAGGAGGAGGTATCTGAGGATGCAATTCCGTCTGTCCCGCGTCCTCGGGGAGGTCTTCACGGAGGCGGAACGGGAACTTGCCACCGTTGATGACGCGTCGCCGCAGGCGAAGGTGTTGCGGTCTCTGCTGAATCATCGTGAAGGGCTGTCTCAGGTCCTCGACGATCTCCGTGTCCCGATGGACAACAATCTCGCTGAACGCCGGTTCCGCCCTGAGGTCATCCGCCGGAAGCTGTCGCTGGGCTCGGACAGCAAGGAGGGCGCGCAGGGCATGGCGAAGATGCTTTCGGTGGTCCGCACGCTTGAGGTCAACGACATTGCGGTTCTGCCGTGGCTCGAGGCGTGGCTGTCCGCCTGTGCCGCCAATGGTGGCCATCCGCCGGAAGATCTCGGGCCGTGGCTGCCCTGGACAATGGACGAGGCGCGCCGGGCAGAGTTTCGCGCGTGAGCGCGGCACCGACATGCCGCTATGCGGGGCGCGACTTCACCGAAGACGAGATTGCGCTGATCCGGGATCTGATTGCCGGCGATCCGAAGCTGACCCGGGCTCACCTGTCGCGGGCATTCTGCCGCCGGGTCGGCTGGGTCAAACCCGACGGCGGGTTGCGGGACATGATGGCGCGTTGCGCGCTGCTGGCGATGCATCGCGACGGGCTGATCGTCCTGCCGCCACCACGACACCCGCGCCGTGCGCCCGGACCGGTCGTCTTCGGGCCCGAGACCGAACCACCGCCATCGCCGCCGCCCGCGACCCTCGAGGCGGTGCGGCCGCTCAGCCTCGTCCCCGTCCTCGACCGGACCAGCCACAACGCCGTGTTGTGGAAGCAGTTCATCGCGCGCTACCATTATCTCGGCTACAAGCCGATGGCCGGCGCCCAGATGCGCTATACCGTGGTCGACCGCCACGGCGCCCCGCTCGCCATGATCGGCATGGCAGCAGCAGCCTGGAAGACCGCGCCGCGCGACCGCGCCATCGGATGGAACCCGGAAACCCGGGCGCGTAATCTCCATCTCGTGGTCAATCAGTCCCGCCTGCTTCTACTGCCCTGGATCGTCATCCCAAACCTCGGGTCCCACATCCTGTCGCTGCTGCGCCGACAACTGCCCGGCGACTGGACGCAGCGCTACAATGTCGAGCCCGTCCTGATGGAAACATTCGTCGAAAAGCCGCGCTTTGCCGGCACCGTCTACAAGGCCGCCAACTGGACCCATATAGGCACCACCAGGGGACGCGGCCGTTACGACAGAAAAAACGAATGCGCCCTCGCCAAAAAGGACATCTGGGTGCAGACGCTCCGCAGAGACTGGAAGCGCAGACTCAACGATTGACAGAAATCATCACCTGCGGAACGAACGCTTTTCTTGCGTGTTGCAATGGATGTATGGAACGGCCTCACCTCGTACCTGCATCGCAGCGGTAGTTCGACGTCCTCATTGAAGTAATGGGCCTGATCCGCGGCAGATTACGGGCTCGTGCAGCGCATTGTGCAGAGCGGATGGATGCTCCAGGCACGGTCGCTCTTGTTCACAGGCTTCGGTTGCCTGCTCAGGGGATGATCCGGAAGCAGGAATGATGCCAGACCACGCAGGGCGCAAGGAGGGGCCGCGTTGGAGAAGATTTGCCTGACCTGCCAACCGCTATGAGTCGTCGCGGGCTTCGGCGAACTGCTCTGGGGTGATCTGGAAGCCGATATAGATCGTGTGGTCGCCTGCTTCGGACATTCGGGCGTAGCCGAATTCCTGGCCGACGGTCTCGGTGTAGACGATCTCCGCTGCCGCTTCGGGGAAGCGGACCACCGTATCGAGGGTTCGTTTGGCGATGACCTCGCCTTCATGGTTCTCGAGCGCCACGAACAAGGGGAAGGATGCGTCGCTGCCTTCGGCCGCCGGTCCCATCCAGACCAGGATCTCAAAACTCACGGCAACCCGGGTCCGCTTCTGTTCGGTAAGAAACTCGCATGACCACAACGGTGTGCCGAGCTGGGCCATGAAGCTGACGTCGTCCGTGTCGCGCTCCCCTCCTGGCCCATGGAGCTCCATGATCGAAGCATCGCCCACCAACAGCACCTTCGGGCAGGTCGCTGCAACGGGTGCCACCTCGCCCGCGCAGGCTGCAAGGGCAAGGAACAGTCCGATGAGGCAAGAGCGAATGATGGAGTTCCGGCGGCTCATGACCGGATCCGGGGCGGCTTTCTCGTCATGGACTTCAAAGCTTGCTGTGGGTCCCGTCGCAGTAGGGCCGGTTGCCGGTACGCTTGCAGGCGCACAGCCAGGCAGACCCCGTCTCGTCGGGGGTGAAGATCACCGGCATGAAGCCTGTCCCCTTGTGGGAACCGTCGCAGAACGGCTGCTTGCTGCTGCGCCCGCAGCTGCACCAGAACTGCTTGTCTCCTGCCTTGAGATCCACCTGAAAGGGACTCTTGGCGGCAATGACTGCGCCTTCACTCATGCCTTGTCCTTCCCTTGACCGGCAAGTTATGTATTGGTGTCACAGGATAGTGCCGGAATCCCTTGCGAACAAGCAGGACGACATGACCATGCATGTACTACTCGCCAGCCCGAGAGGGTGCTGCGCCGGCGTGGACCGGGCAATAGAGATCGTCGAGCGTGCGCTGGAGCGCCATGGTGCTCCGGTCTATGTGCGGCATGAAATCGTTCACAACCGGCATGTGGTCAAATCGCTCGAAGCCAAGGGTGCCGTCTTCGTTCAGGGACTCGAGGAGATCGAACGCACCGACAGGCCTGTCGTGTTTTCGGCACACGGCGTGCCGAAGTCTGTGCCCGCCGATGCCCGTGACCGGGGCCTTGTCTATTTCGATGCGACCTGTCCGCTCGTCTCAAAGGTTCATATCGAGGCGGAGAAACACCACAGGGCCGGGCGCATGATCATTCTCATCGGGCATGACCGTCATCCGGAAGTAATCGGCACCATGGGGCAGCTCCCTCAAGGCAGCATCATCCTCGTCCAGAATCTCAAGGATGCCGAATCCGTGGACCCCGGGAGCGATGGAGAACTCGCCTACGTCACCCAGACGACGTTGTCGGTCGACGATACCGCCGGGATCGTTGCCGTGCTGAACAGGCGCTTCCCCGGTATCCACGGACCCCATCGTCACAATATCTGCTATGCCACCACCAACCGGCAGGCGGCCGTCCGCGCTATCGCCCCACGCTGCGACCTCGTGCTCGTCATCGGATCGGCCAATTCCTCGAATTCCCAGCGTCTCGTTGAAGTGGCCCTTGCAGCCGGAGCCAGGCAAGCACGTCTCCTCGATGACGCCGGGCACCTCAAGGACATGGATTTCACCAGCATTTCGACCCTCGGCATCACGGCCGGCGCGTCGGCACCCGAACGGCTCGTCCAGGAGGTGATCGCAGCGCTGCGGGAGGACCATCAGGTCACAATCGATGAAGTTCCGGTTGCCGAAGAGAACGTGCACTTCAAACTTCCCAGGGCGTTTTCGACCTGAGCGGGTGGGTTCATGGCCGTCTACACCGATGTTGCCACCGAGGAACTCACCGATTTCCTCAAGGACTACGACCTCGGCAACATCCTTTCCATGAAGGGCATCGCCGAAGGAGTCGAGAACAGCAACTATTTCGTCCTGACCGAAGCCGGGTCCTTTATCCTCACCCTTTACGAGAAGAGAGTGAGGGAAAAGGATCTGCCCTTCTTTCTGGGGCTGATGGAACACCTCGCTGCCCGGGGTGTGCCCTGTCCCACTCCGATCAGGGACAGGCACGATCAGACGCTCAAGGAACTGAACGGCAAATCCGTAGCGATCATCAGCTTTCTCCAGGGCGTCTCGCCAAGAAGGCTCGAGACCCATCACTGCAGCGAAGTCGGAAAGGCGCTGGCGGACATGCACATGAAGGGCGCCAGCTTCACCATGAAGCGTCCCAATACTCTGGGTCTGCCTTCCTGGCGCGGTCTGGCATCGCAATGTCACTACCGTGCCGATGAAGTGGAACCCGGGCTTTCAGACGAGATTGCCGAAGAGGTCGAGACCCTGGAGGGTTGCTGGCCGCGGGATCTTTCCTCGGGCGTGATCCATGCAGACCTCTTCTGCGACAATGTCTTCTTCCGCCAGGAGAAGCTCACCGGTCTCATCGACTTCTATTTCGCGTGCAACGACCTTCTTGCCTACGATATTGCGGTATGCCTCAACGCATGGTGTTTCTCTCAAGACGGCCGTTTCGACCGGGCAAGGGCGAGCGCCCTCCTCGAGTCCTACAGGGCTTGCCGGTCCCTTACCGAAGCGGAAACCGCGGCCCTTCCGCTGCTCGCCCGGGGAGCTGCACTGCGATTCCTTCTCACCCGTCTCTATGACTGGCTCCATCCAGTGGGAGGTGCGATTGTGACCCCGAAGGATCCCCGGGAGTTCCTCAGGATCATGCGTTTTCACCGGGATACCCCGTCACTCCCGGCATGGGGTCTCCTGGAATCGTGAACAGGGATCCCGACGCCATTGTCATCTATACCGACGGTGCATGCTCCGGGAATCCGGGCCCGGGCGGCTGGGGCGCCCTTCTCGAGTGGCGAGAACACAACAGGGAAATCTCCGGCGGCGAACGCCACACGACCAACAACCGGATGGAACTCACCGCTGCGATCCGTGCCCTGCAGACCCTCAAGAAGCCTTCGCGCGTGATCCTTCACACCGATAGTCAGTACCTCAAGAACGGCATTACCTCATGGATCCGGCGGTGGAAGACGAACGGCTGGATCACCGCAGACAAAAGCCCGGTGAAGAATGCCGATCTCTGGCGCCAACTCGATCACCTGATCGTCAGCCATGAGGTCGACTGGCGCTGGGTAAGGGGACACTCGGGCGACAGGGGGAACGAACGCGCTGACCAGCTGTCGCGCGAGGGCCTCGCCGGCCGCGCAAAGGACTGAGGTCGGGAGAAGGTGGATGGCGGCTGACGGCAGGATGATTGCCGGGGAAGACGGTCCTGAAACACCATCGGGCAAGAAGGCGAAAGACGAGAATTTTCCGGTCGCTTCCATTCTGCTCCCCGGGCGGTTGAGGCATCACGTCCGGCTCTTCTACGACTTCGCCCGGGCAGCCGATGACATTGCCGACAATCCGGGCCTCGATCCTGACGACAAGATCGCAAGACTCGATCGTTTCGCCGATGCCATCATCACTCCGAATGGATCGGATGGGGTTCCCGTCACGGGGCATCGCCTGCGCAGAAGCCTCGAGGAGACGGGCGTCTCATCGCGGCACTGCCTCGATCTCGTCGAAGCCTTCAGGCAGGACGCAAGACAATCGCGCCGGGAGACCTGGGAGGACCTCCTCGACTACTGCAATCTCTCGGCAGCTCCTGTCGGACGCTATCTCATCGATCTTCACGGCGAGCCGGATTCGGCCTACCCCGCTTCCGACGCCCTCTGCAATGCCCTTCAGGTGCTCAACCACCTGCAGGACTGCCGGCAGGACTTCAGGAACCTGAAGAGGGTCTATCTTCCCCTCGAATGGTTCTCGCAGGCAGGTATCGGCGTCGAAGCCCTCGACGGGAACCGCTCGGGACCGGCCATGCGCGAGGTACTCGACCGTTGCCTCAACGCCACCGGTGATCTTCTGGCATTTGCCGCTCCCTTGCCTGACCGGCTTCATGGCGTCCGCTTCGCCGCGGAGGCCGCGGTAATCCTCGCCATCGCCAACAAACTCAGATCCGAACTCGATGCCCGCGACCCGCTCGCCGAGAGGGTCGTTCTGACACGCATGCAGTATGCTGCATGTTGCATGCGGGGTACGCTCGGTGTCCTGTCGCGAGGGTTGGGGTTGCGCCGGCGCCGTTGAGATTCGGGTTTCTGCATCCGGTTCGCTCTTCAGTACTACCACCGATTGGCAGGGAACCACGGCTGTTTCACCGAACGGGGCGGCTGCCGGTGTTTGTGTCCGGCGATGCACAATGAGATTTTTTTCGACAGGTGGACCGATTGGAGGAGTACCCATGTCCAGGGGACACCACGGGTTGGAGTTCGAGGTGGTTGAAGGTTGGGAACGCCTTCCTGACGGTTGGTCGTTCACCGAGGTGGCGGGGGTCGCGGTCGACTCCCGCGATCGGGTCTACGTCTTCTGCCGTGGCGAGCACCCCCTCATCGTGTTCGACAAGGACGGCAAGTTCCTCGATGCATGGGGTGAGGGAATGTTCCCCCGTCCGCATGGGATCTTCATCGACCACGAGGACCAGGTACATCTCGTCGACTGCTGGAACCACACCGTCCGCACGTTCACCACTGACGGTATCCTGCTGCGCACCGTGGGTGAGCCCGGCCGATGCTCGGACACCGGGTTCGTGCCGGACGCCTCTCCCGTGCAGTACTCGGGAGAGCCGTTCAATCAGGTGACCAACGTGGCGGTGCTCCGTGACGGGGGCATGTACGTCGCGGACGGATATGGAAATGCGCGGGTGCACAAGTTCGATGCCGACGGGAAGCTCGAGTTTTCCTGGGGCGAGCCCGGAAGCGCCCCCGGACATTTCAATCTCCCGCACGGCATCGCGGTGGACTCCGCCGGCACCGTCTACGTGGCCGACCGCGAGAATTCCCGCATCCAGCTCTTTTCGGCGCAAGGCGAATACCGCTCGAGCTGGGACTTCGTGAACCGTCCGGACGACATCTTCATCGACGGGCAGGACAACGTGCACGTGGCGGAACTCGGTTTTCGCAGCGGGGTGCAGGCAGTTCCGCACTTCCGCCTGATGACAGCGGCGCCGCACGGACACGATCCGATCGCGAGGGTCGGGATCTACGATCCGGACGGCGCGGTGCAGTGCCGGATCGGAGGGGAGGAGGAGGTGCTGCCGGGCAATTTTATCGCTCCGCACGGACTGTGGGTCGACTCGAGGGGCGACCTCTACGTCGGTGAGGTGACAGTCGCCTCCGGCGCGGCGGCCCGGCTCGCGCCGTTCACGCCGCGGTGCTTCCAGAAGTTCGTGCGTTCGGGGTAGCGCGCCGGCACGTGACGCTGCAACGTTGGTCAGCCCGGCGGGGCCTTCGTGCCCTCGCCGAGCGCGAGTTGCATGAACACCGTCTCGAGCCGGCGCCCGTGCTTGTAGCCGATGTGCCTGAGGGCGCCCGCCATCCGGACGCTCGCGGTGCCGGTGTCGATGTGGTGGGCGTAGATGGCGGTGATTGCCGGCACGTCGGCATCGCGGGACATGCATATGTTCGGGTCGTCCACACGCTCTCCTGTCGCAAATCGGCGAAATTTCGGGGCCGGGACAGCGCTCCCCTCACCCGCCTCCGCAGCCACCCCGGATACCCGCGCCCGCCGGCGCAAGTTTCGAGGCAACAGGCTTGCCACACATTCTCCAGACTTTACCGGGCGTTGGATTTTCCACGATAATGCAAACGTATCCATCGTGTGCAGCACAGGGAGCGAAACGAGAAACGATGTTCGACCGATTCGATTTCGACCGGGTGGCGCGCGTCCCGGCGCCGGGAGACAACGTCGCCATCGCGACCCGCCGCCTCGCGGCGGACACCGTGGTTGCGGACGGGGTGGATGCGTTCAGCCTCTCCCACACCATCCTCGAGGGACACCGGTTTGTCCACACGCCGATTGCGGAAGGCGCGCGTCTCACGTCATGGGGACTACCGTTCGGAATCGCCACCCGTGATCTCGTCCCCGGCGAATACGTCTGTAACGAGAAGATCCTGGGCGCGCTTGCCGAGCGCGACATCGACTTCGAGCTTCCGGCGAGCGCGAACTTCCTGGACGCCATCGAGACCTACGAACTCGATGAAGCGTCGTTCGTGCCGGGCAAGCAGGTCGAGCGCGCCGATTCCGGGGCGACTTTCGACGGCTACCGCCGCCCGGGCGGCCGCGGAGTGGGCACCCGCAACTTCGTCGTGGTCCTTGCCACCACGTCGCGCACCAACGGATTCGCGCGCCAGGTCGCGGAACGGGCCGCGGGCATGGCTCCGGCCGGAGTGGACGGTGTGGTCGCGGTGACCCACACCGAGGGTGGCGGCGCCGGGCGCCTGAACAATCTCGATCACGTGCTGCGAGTGCTCGCAGGGTTCATGGTGCACCCCAACGTGGGCGCAGTGCTCGCGGCCGACGACGGTGCGGGCTCGTACACCAACGACGACGTGAAGCGGTTCATGGAGGGGCGCGGCTACCCGCTCGCACATGTGCTCCATGCCTTTCACCGTATCGAGGGCGGCTACGAGCAGGAAACTGTGCGGGCGATCGCACTCATCGAACGCTGGCTGCCGGAAGTCGTCGCCGTGTGCCGTACCCCCGAGCCGGCTGGCGCGTTGCGGCTTGCCCTTCAGTGCGGCGGCTCGGATGCGTTCTCCGGCGTCTCCGGCAACGCCCTCGCCGGCTGGGTCGCGAAGGAAGTCATTCGCCACGGGGGATGCGCCAACCTGGCCGAGACCGACGAGCTCATCGGCGCGGAGCCCTACTTGCTCGAGAACGCCCGCGATGCCACGACCGCCCGAAAATTCCTTGAGAAGATCGAGAACTTCAAGCGCTACGCCGCGAACCATGGGACTACAGCCGAGGGTAATCCGTCCGGGGGCAACAACTTCCGGGGGTTGTACAACATCGCGCTCAAGTCGCTCGGTGCGGCGCGCAAGAAGGACCCGGAGGTTCGGCTCGACTACGTCATCGACTACGGGCAACCAATGCGCCCGTCCGGCTACTACTTCATGGACAGCCCCGGCAACGATCTGGAGAGCATTGCGGGACAGGTGGCGGCTGGCTCAAACCTCATCCTGTTCATCACCGGAAACGGATCGATCACCAACTTCCCGTTCGTGCCGACCCTGAAGTTCGTCACCACCACCGGCCGCTTCGAGCTGCTCGCCAACGAGATGGACGTGAACGCGGGACGTTACAACGACGGCATGGACATGGACGCCCTCGGAGCGGAGACGTTCGAACTGGCGCTCGACATTGCGTCCGGACAACGCAGCAAGGGGGAGCTTGCCGGTCATGCCCAGGTATCGGTCTGGCGCAACTGGCCGCGAACCGGGACCGAAGGGCTGGATGAGCTCCGCCGGCGCCCACCGCCGGACGGGCGTCCGGTGGCGGTGCACAAGGCACCACCGCTCGATCTCGTCTTCAACGCGGTGTCGACCGGAGAAGGCGTCGCGTCCGATCAGGTCGCCCTGGTGATGCCGACCAGTCTCTGCTCAGGCCAGGTAGCCCGTCTCATCGCAGAGGATCTCGACGCAAATCCGCCGCCATGGAGCGACGTGTCGCGCTTCGTCGCGCTCGTGCATACCGAAGGCTGCGGGTCGAACAATGCGGCCGGACTGTTTCTGGAGACCCTCACCGGCCACCTCGCGCACCGGTGCGTGCGCCATGCCGTTCTGCTGGAGCATGGCTGCGAGCAAACCCACAACGATGCGGTACGTCACCATCTCGCCGAGCGAGGTCTCTCGGCGGACCGGTTCGGATGGGCGAGCGTGCAGATGGACGGTGGGATCGCCAACGTACGGGCCAGGGTGGCCGGGCAGTTGCAGGCGATGGCGGCAGCGCGAAGGCCGGGTGCGCCGGCAACGAAACTCGCCGGCGGCATGGCCGAAAATATGACTGGCGGGGCGCCGGAGGCACGCGGACGAAGTCTCGTCGAAACCATGCCGAATGTTTCGGTTCTTCACCCGTCGCAGGCGGTTTCCGCGCCCACCTTCGAACGAACAGCGGTTGGAGCGAACGAGATTCGAATCGCCCTTGTTGCGAACGGCCCGCTGTTCAATCGGGTGGGAGTGGTGTTCGGCCGGCTTGCCGCGGGGCTCGTTGCGGCCGGCGCAACGGTGGTGCTGCCGGACAACGTCGGACTGCTCGGAAACGACGGATTCCGACACGCCGTGTTCACGGACGGGGCTGTCCCCGGCGCGTCGCTCGCCTTCGGCCGTCCTGCGGACGAAGGCGGGTTCCACATCATGGAGAGCCCGACGGACAATCCGGTGGAGACGTTCGCGGGGCTCGGCGCGACCGGGGTCGAGCTCATGCTTTGCCATGTGGGGAGGAATTCACTTCAGGGGCATCCCATGTTGCCGCTCGTGCAGGTGACGGCCGACCCCGAAGTGGCGCAGCGTTGCGGAAGCGATCTCGATCGGATAATGATGCAGGAACGTGATCCTGCCGAACTCGTTATCGAGCTTGCGGCGCTCATCGCAGACGTGGCCTCATGCCGGTATCGGCCGAAGCTGTGGTCGCGCGGGTTCACCGAGTTCCAGCTCACCCGTGGTCGGCTCGGCCTCTCGATGTAGCGTTCCGCAAGCAATCGATCCCAGTCGTTCGGATCCGGCGATAGCAAAATCAGGACCACGGACATGAAATTCATGGATGCGGATGAACTTGAAGCCGGGTTGTCGGAAATTCTCGCATCGCCCAAGGATTGCGGCACGGTAGACATGATTGTTCGCCGACCGGATGTGGATGAACGGAATGTGCTCGATACCGGCGAGCTGGACATCGCGGAGGGTCTCGTCGGTGACAACTGGCGCCGGCGGGGGAGCGGGGAGACGGATGACAGGACCGCTCATCCGGACACGCAGCTCAACCTGATGAATTCGCGCGTGATTGCGCTGGTGGCGCAGTCCGGGGACCGATGGGCGCTCGCGGGCGATCAGTTCTTCGTCGATCTGGACCTCTCCAAGGAGAACTTGCCCACCGGTACTCGCCTGGAGATGGGTTCGGCGGTGATCGAGGTGAGCGCTGTTCCTCATCTCGGATGCAAAAAATTTGTCGCCCGATTCGGGCTCGAAGCGATGAAGTTCGTGAACTCGCGGCGCGGGAAGAAACTGTGCCTGCGGGGGATCAATGCGAAAGTCATCAAGGCTGGCAGGGTCGACACTGGCGGCAAGATCCAAAGGGTGTCGTGAAAATTTCCTAGAAACGAAAATAAACAGGTTTGTTTTCTGTTTGTTATAGGCATCACAATTCATTTGCCCGCGGAATTTCTCACAGCGGTCAATCGGCAGGAAAAGAATCTCGATATCAGTCGAGCCCGCCACATCATTCGGGCGCTGGAGGAGTTTCGAGCCGCCATCGCCTGGAGCCGGATGCGAAAGGAACCACCCGCGTTGTGAAGTGAGCCTGGCTACGCACATCGTCTGAAGTTTTAGTTTATTGTTGTATAATAAGCGTTCCGGACGCGATAGCAGTCCAATTCCACGCGCTGCGCGATCGGCCGCCTGAGTCCGGCCGAGAGGCGCGACGTGCCGCCGGCGATGCACTGGGTGGTGCTGCTCTGGCTGCTGCCGAGGCTCGCGGCGCTCTCGACGAGGTGCTGCAGGACTACGTGGTGGAGATCAGGAACGGGATTGAAGCGAAGATGTCCCGCCTGCTCGAGAACGACGTCACCCTCGATCAGTTCCTGGCGACCGTCGCGGTCGAGCTGAGCGGCCGCGACCGGGACGAGATGCTGCGCAACATCGATCACTATATCCGCCACTACCGCGCGCGGCTGCCTCATGAGACGGAGCGCCAGGATCGCATCTACATCCGCATGGCGGACATCTTCGATGCGTTCGACGACGATCCTCGCCACGTGGTCCGGGTGTTCAAGCTGCTCGGCGCCTCGCCCATCACCGGCATCCTCTACGAGGATGTGCGCGACAGCCGGTTCACGTTCGAGTCGAACGCGCTGGTCCGGCTCATGCGACGCTATCTGCCTCGGCCTCGCAAGATACCTGTCCACCCCCACTCCGGGAACGGCATGGAGGACGCGGCCACCATCGAAGCGGTCGTCGCCGGGGCGAACGACGTGTGGTCAGGGTTCACGCCCCAGGCGGCGCAGGGAGGTCGGGACGCAGTCCGGGAACGACCAGCGCACGGACGACCACGGCGTGCTCTCGTTGCGCCGGAGCTGAAAACGGGATACCGACAATGGCAGGTGTCCGCATTTCCGGCGCCACCAAGACATTCGGCGATTTCACGGCGCTCCACCTGCTCGATCTGGAGATTCGTCGGGAAGGCGAGTTCCTGACCCTGCTCGGACCGTCGGGTTGCGGCAAGACCACGACGCGGCGGCTCATCGCCGGCTTTATCCAGCCGACGTCAGGAATCATCTATCTCGGCGACGACGACATCACGGGGATGGCTCCGCAGCCCCGCAGGATCGGGATGGTCTTCCAGGATTACGCGCTCTTCCCGCACATGACTGTGCGGCAGAACATCGCGTTCGGGCTGGAGGAGCGGCGCTACGACAAGCACCGCATCCCGGAACGGGCCGACAAGCTGCTCGATCTCATCCGGCTACCCGACATGGGCGATCGCTACCCAGCGAAGGTGAGCGGAGGGCAGCGCCAGCGCATCGCGGTGGCCCGCGCGGTCGCCTATCCGCCGCGTGTCCTGCTCATGGACGAGCCCCTGGGCGCGCTCGATCTCAAGCGTCGCGAGGCGATGCAGATCGAGATTCGGCGAATCCAGCGCGGGCTCAGCATCACCACGGTCTACGTCACTCATGACCAGACCGAGGCGATGAACATGTCGGGCCGCATCGTAGTGATGAACGCGGGCGTCATCGAGCAGCTCGGCACGGCCGAGGAAATCTACCGGCGGCCCGCGTCGCGCTTGGTCGCCGACTTCGTGGGTCAGATCAACCTGCTGTCCGCAACGGTAGTGGGAGAGGAAGGGGACCGGGTGCTGCTCGACGCCGTGGGCGCACGGATTCGGGCGCCAAAGCAGGACGGGGTGCGGCGGGACGCGGAGGTTTCGATCGGAATCCGCCCGGAACTCTTCAGGATCGTGGACGCCGCAGCCTCCGCGCCGGCGGAAATGAATGCGCGGAAGGAGAGGATTTCCGGCCGCACCTTCGCGGGAAACCTCATCCACGTGTACGTGAACATCGACGGCGGCAGGAGAGTCGTTCTGGAAGCGCGCCCGCAGGATCCTGTCGGCGAGGACGGTTCGACGACCCGGCCGGGCTTGCGCCCCGACACCATCGTGCTGATACGCTGAAGACGCGCCCGCGCCCGCTGCCAGGCGTGCCGTGACAGGGCCCGGAGCCGAGGCATGGGTTGACCACCTGCGGCTCGACCCGGGACCACTCAGCCTTTCGCGGACCTGGTCAGCATCCTGTCCAGATGGTTGGCGAACGACTGCCGGTCGCTCTTGCTCAACGCAAGCGGTCCGCCGGCGTATATCCCGCTGCCCCGCAACGTATCCATGAAGTCGCGCATGTTGAGCCGTTGGCGGATGGTCTCCGTGGAATAGAGCTCGCCGTGCGGGTTGAGCGCATGGACGCCGCTTTCCATCACTTCGGCTGCCAGCGGGATGTCGGCGGTGACGACGAGATCGCCGCTCCGGGCTCTCTTCACGATTTCGTTGTCCGCGACATCGAACCCCCGGCCGACCTGCACGAACTCGATGTGTGGAGACGCGGGAACACGAACCGGTTGATTGGCGATCAGGGTCACCGTCACCCCGGTCCGTTCGGCCGCTTTGAACAGGATTTCCCTGATCGCAACGGGGCACGCATCGGCGTCCACCCAGATCTTCATGTTGGGGTACTTTCATCCGCGACGAGCGGTCTCGTTCCTTGCGGTGACGAACGAACCTCGGGAGACATCACCATCGACTCCGGATCGCGCAGGTGTTCCTCGATATCGGTCGATTCCGCTTCGTCATCCCGTGGAGCATCTTCCGAGTGATGGTGGCGATGCTAACCCGGAAACGACCCTGATGCTGTTGATCCGCGATGTCGATTCCATTCTCACCCTGGACGCCATTCGGTTCTGATCGACGGATGGAAAATCCTGCGAGTCGGCAATACCACAACGCTGGACCGCGACCATCTGGAAACGGTTCGCAACAACGGCACGATCATCGAAGGTTCGGGCTGCGTGATGCTGCCGGCCTACGTGAACACTCACGTCCATACCGTCGAGAACCTGAGCCGTGGCCTCATCCCCGACGACCTCGCGACCTTCGACTGGACCAGTCTCTACGCGACGCCGCTCTGCGCTTCGCTGACCGAGGAAAAGGCGTCGTCAGCGCTCGTCTGGCGTGCTTGGAAATGATCTCCAACGGCACCGGGACGTTTGTCGACGTCAATGTTCTCGCATCGCTGGGACATCTGGACGCGGTGGCTCAGGTAGTGGAGGAAAGCGGCATGCGTGCGGTGCTGGGCCGGGGGTGACCGACATTCTGCCGCCGGCCAAGCAGACGATGCCCGAGGCGTTGCAAGCCGCGGCGTGCCATCCGAGCACTGAGGCCGCGCTCGCGGAGGTGGACGCCCTTTCGCGCGGCGCCGAGCGTGCGTGGGGAAGAATCCGTCTGTGGGCTTCGATCTGCGGTTTGATGTTCTTCACCTCGGATGCCTTGTTCAGGGGAATTCGCGAACTGGCCGACCGGCACGGAGCACCCGTCGCCTTCCATATCGCCTCGTCGCGCGAGGAGGCCGCGCTCAGCGAGTCCCGCACCGGCGAATGGCCGATCGGTCATCTCGACAGGATCGACGGGCTGCGCGAGGACATGTTGCTGACCCACCGCACCCTGGTCATCGACGAGGAGGTGTCACGGCTCCGGAGCGCGGTGCGAAGGTTGCGTACTGCCCCGGCGCGGCGTTGCGCCTTGTGAAGGGGACCACGCAGGTCGGCAAGATTCCTGAAATGCTCGAAGATGAGCGTCTCGCGATGTGACACGTAGTCGCTGCCTGAGCGCGCGGTGCCGTTGATAGTGGTGAAGACCACACAAGCCCGTGCCGCAGAGGGCTCTGCGAGCGACACCGTGAAGGTTGCGGTTCCGGTGCTCTCCGGGATTCTCGAGCCTTCGATCTCGAACACGTTCTCACCGCTGGTCCCGGTCGACAGCACCCCGGGCTCGGTGCCGGGCCCCGGGACCGCTATCACGACTCTTGACCCGATCGCCTGGTTGGAAGTGTTGCAGATGGTGGTCGGGCTCGAGCACGAGCCACCCGCGTTGAAGGTCATCAGCACCTGGTGGTGGCTGCTGTCGGGCCTGACCCGGAATTGCCACTCATTCCCCCTCTGCGATCCTCCCTCGGTCAGAGTGTCGAGCCATCGTGGCGCGCGTCCACCTCGACGTTGTCGCGGATGACTGGGCCGCCCTCGTGGTGGTAGTGGACAACGCTTCCGCCCGGGTCGTTGTCGGCTTCGCGCAACCACGCCCTCTTTCGGTCGAGCTGGAAGGCGGTTTCTGCCCCTTCGTTCCGTGTGTCGTCGGTGATGGTTGCGATATGCACCGGCCCGCTTTCGAGGACTTCCGGTCCGAGGCTGATCGTCTGCAACGCATCGCTCCAATCGTCCGTCTGTGCTCCGTTCCCTGCGGTGTTGTCGAGGATCAGCACCTGAAAGGCGAAGTTATAGTCGTGGGGGCGGCTTGCTCGGACCGTCGTGTGCACCTGCTCGCTTTCGGTTGCGCTTTCCGGCACTTCATACGTGATGCGCAACGGCGGTTCGGCGTCGATGATCTTTCCCTTGAACGAGAACAGGATGTTTGACAGCGGCGTCATCTCCGAGCCTTGGTCAGCGCGCACCGCGCGCACAACCGGATCGTTGAGGAGCACCTGGAATTCGCGGTCCTGGATACCAAAGTCAATTTGGAACCATTGCGCCCGCACCCTGACGTTGGAATCACACGAAAGCTGCGAAAACACGAAAGAGAGGCCGCGATACCTTCACCGGTCTGGCACGAACTGCGTTTCGGGTGCGTCCGGCTTCCACCTTCCAAGCGTCGCCAAGTAATCGCACGCTACCTCGATGATGTCATCGTGACCAACTTTCCGATACTTCCCCACGGTATGGCTGCAGCAGACTGGCGCGCACAGGAACGTGCACGATTGAACGCGGCAGGCCGCATGCCACCATTCGTGGACGGACAGATGGCCGCCATCGCTTCAATGAACACTCTGACTCTCGTTCCATCGAATACCCGGAATTTCAAAGGTTCCCGTGGGTTGACAGTCGAGATCCGGGCGTGAGCAAAACCAGCGGGAACTCGACGATCCTGCGGACGCCGATGATCCGGCGTCCTGTCACGCTGTGTTCGACGCAAGGGCAGCGCGTTCCCCGGAAAGGATGGCGCTTTCGATCGTGGCGGGAAGTCCGGTGTCGATCCAGTCGCCGGCCAGGAAGACATTGTCGAGGCAGGTGCAGGTTCCGGGGCGGTGCCTGAGATTGTCCGGGTCCTGCGAAATCGTGGCACGCCGTTCCTTGATGACGCGCCAGGCAGGAAGGCTGTCGCGATCGAGGTCGAGGGCTGACGCCACGTCTCGCCATGCAGTCAGCGCCATGCAATCTGCCTTCCGGTGGATCATGTCGTTGGCGGCACCTATCGTGACGGAAAGCAGGCGGTCCCGGGCAAAGACCCACTGTGCCGTCCCGCCGATCAGTCCGAGAAAAGGCGCTGCCGTGGGAAAGTCCGCCGGTGCGGGAAGACGGAAGTGGACATTGACAATCCCCTGGCTTGCCTCGGGCACCTGAAGGCCCGGCACAAGATCGCGGGCTGCCGACGGCGGAAGTGCAAGGATGACGCGATCGCCTTTCCCCAGATCGATGCTTGCGGAGGAAAAGACGAGGCGATACGCCCTGCCGTCCCGTGAGGGCAACTCGCAGAGGCGATTGACGAACCTTGTCTCGACGCCGTTGCGAAGAAGATGGTCGACGGCAGGATCGATGAAGGTTGCCGAAAGCGATGTCTCGGCAATACGAGGCCGGCAGAAAGCCTCGCCCTTCAGGAACGTTCCCTTGAGGACCGGCCGCAGGAGTTGGGCTGCGGCGCTGCGGGCCGGCGTATTGAGGACGGCGACAGTCAGGGGCTCCCACAAACGCTCGAAGAGTGGACCATGCTCGCCCACGCAGTCGGTCACTGTCGTTCCATCGCCGGCCCTGACGATTCTGAGGATGGAAAGGTAGTCGGCGGCAGCGGTATCGGGCACACGACGACCGGGGTCCAGAACCCACCATGGCAACCATCCCGAACCGGGTCTCAGCGTCCATCGCCTGCCGTTGCGAAGATCGACGAACGGGAAACATGCCGCAGGCGGTCCGATGAGCCGGTCAGCCGCACCGATGGACCCGAGAAACTTCATGGCGTGACGGTTGCCGCTCAGCAGAAGATGAGCGCCGTTGTCGATCGGGCAGCCGAGCCGGGCATCAACGAAGGACCGGCATCGCCCACCGGCCTGCGCGGCCGCTTCATGGACGATCACGTCGTTCGCCTCGCCCGCCAGCGACACTGCGGCGGATAGACCCGCCAAACCTGCGCCGATGATGTGGGTGACGGGCACGCTTCGCCTACGTCAGAGGGTTCCGTACCTCAGGGAGAGCCAAATCTTCCGTGCCAAAGTCAGCCTGACGGGAATGTGGATATTCTCCCAGCCCCGCCGCTCCAGAAGGTCGAGAATCTCGCAATAGACCTTCATCATTGCCACGAGCGGGCGCACGCGCCGGTAGCCCAGCTCACCCAGGAGACGCTCCGATTGCGCATAGTAGCGGCGTGCCAGCGAAGCCAGCTCCGCACATGCTCCCGGAAACCCCGGATGACGCAAGGTATCGTGCGGCGAAGCGGCCTCGACTCCGTGCCTTGTCAGGATCTCGCGGGGCACATAGAGGCGCTCGAGCCTCGCGTCCTCCTCGAGATCGCGCAGAATGTTGGTGAGCTGGAAGGCATTGCCCATGGCTTGCGCCATCTGCGGTCCGGGGTGCCCCGGCACGCCGAAGGTGTGGATCACGAGCATGCCGACGGCACCCGCGACCATGCGGCAGTACGCGAGAAGATCCTCGAGCCGCGTCATCCTCACGCTAGCAGCCACATCGGTCTCCATGCCTTCGATGATCGAGAGAAACTCCTCCTGAGGCAAATCGAAGCGCCGGACTACATCGTCGAGCGCTCGCGCCGTCGGACGCCGTGGACTGCCTGCATAGAGCCGTGCGACTTCGTGACGCCATTCTTGAAGCGCCTGTTTCCTGGCCGCAATATCGCCTGGGTTGTCCGCAATGTCGTCGACTTCGCGGCAGAACGCGTAGATGGCGTACATGGCTCGTCGCCGTTCCGGCGCGATGACCTTCATGCTCCACAGAAACGAGGTTCCCGATCTCGCGACTACGCTGTAGACATGGCTCCAGGGATCGCTCGATGGATCACTCGCGCGAACCATCACGAAGGGGCGCCGGCGGTCTCGAGGGTGAGGCGGGATCTCACGATTGGCGCTCGGTCTCTCGGGCTCCCTTCATTCCGAGAGCAAGGAAGACCGTGGAGACGATGCCCGAGGCATCGAGACCCGCCTGCCGGACCTGACGCTGCGGTGTGTCGTGGTCGAGGAACGCATCCGGAATGACCATCGGCCTGAAGACCAGCCCGGAATCGAAGTGGCCCCCGGCCGCCAGAACATGCATCACCTGGGTGGCGAACCCGCCGATCGATCCTTCCTCGACCGTCACCAGAACCTCGTGGCCGGATGCCAGACGCCTGATCAGTTCCTCATCGACAGGTTTGGCGAAACGCGCGTCGGCTACGGTCGTCGAGAGGCCGTGGGCACCGAGCACGTCAGCCGCTTCGAGTGCGTCCTGCAATCTGGCACCATAGGAGAGAAGAGCGATCCGCGTACCCTCGCGAACAATCCTGCCGCGACCTAGCTCGAGCGGTTCGGGATGCTCCGGCAAGGGCACCCCTACGCCGTTACCACGCGGATAGCGAAAGGCGCATGGCCGGTCATCGATCGCAACGGCCGTCGCTACCATTCTTACCAGTTCGGCCTCGTCGGCCGGTGCCATCAGAACCATCCCCGGCAGGCAGCCCAAATAGGCGATATCGAAGGCTCCGCAGTGGGTCTGGCCGTCGGCGCCCACATAGCCGGCACGGTCCATGGCGAAACGGACCGGGAGGTTCTGGATCGCGACATCGTGGACAATCTGGTCGAACGCCCGCTGCAGAAATGTCGAATAGATCACAGCGAACGGCTTCATGCCTTCCGCCGCGAGACCCGCAGCGAAGGTGACGGCATGTTGTTCCGCCAGGCCGACATCGAACGTGCGGCCGGGAAAGACACGGCCAAAGCGGTCGAGACCCGTTCCCGACGGCATCGCGGCCGTGATCGCAACGATACTCTCGTCGCGGTGTGCCTCATCGATCAGGCTGTCGGCAAACACCCGCGTCCAGGATGGCCTGTTCGAGCCGCTGCCGGAAATCGTGCCCGTCTCGACATCGAACTTGCCGACACCGTGATATTTGTCGTCGGACTCTTCCGCCGGAACATAGCCCTTGCCTTTCTGGGTCACGATGTGAACGAGGACAGGGCCTTCGGCGTCGTCATCGCGAACATTACGCAGCACCGGTATCAGGTGATCGAGATTGTGGCCGTCGATGGGCCCGATATAGAAGAACCCGAGTTCCTCGAAGAGCGTACCCCCGGTCAGAAGCCCACGGACATAGCTCTCCGCGCGCTGCGCCGATTTCTTGACCGGCCGGGGAAAATGTTCGGACATGTGGCGACCGATGTCGCGCAGGGACCGGTAGGACTTCGACGAGATGAGCCGCGAGAGATAGGCCGACAGAGCTCCGACCGGCGGAGCGATCGACATGTCGTTGTCGTTGAGGATCACGATCAGCTTGTTGGCCATTGCACCGGCATTGTTGAGCCCCTCGAAGGACATGCCGCCGGTCATGGCGCCGTCACCGATCACGGCCACGACCCTGTTCGATCCACCCTGGAGGTCTCGCGCCACGGAGAAGCCGAGCGCCGCCGAAATCGACGTCGACGCATGGGCAGCGCCGAACGGATCGTACTCACTTTCTGAACGCTTCGTGAACCCCGACAGCCCGCCGCCCTGTCGAAGCGTACGGATCCGGTCGCGGCGTCCTGTGAGGATCTTGTGAGGATACGCCTGGTGACCGACATCCCAGATGATCCGGTCTTCCGGCGTGTTGAAAAGGTAGTGGAGCGCTACGGTGAGTTCGACGACCCCGAGCCCTGCCCCGAGATGGCCTCCAGTGACCGACACCGCATCGATGGTCTCGGCCCTCAGCTCATCGGCAAGCCGCCGCAGGCTGCCGATCGGCAAATTCCTGAGATCGCCAGGAATCCCTATTGTGTCCAGAAGCGGTGTTTCCGTCACCGTCCGCTCTCCCCGAAGGCAACCCTCGGGATTATAGGCGCAATTCGACCTGCACGAAACCACCAGGAAAGGGGCGCCTTCGGAACGGCCGGCGGTTCGCGCCGCCGACAGCAATCAGGCGAGCTGTTCCATCATGGTTTCGGCGCTCGTCGAGGAAAACCCGTCCTCGTCGACATTGACCTGGCGTACGACTCCGTCCTCCACCAGAAGCGAGAACCGCTTGCCCCGCATGCCGAAGGCGATGCCGGAGAGGTCGAGTTCAAGGCCGATAGCCTTGCTGTAGTCGGCGCTTCCATCGGCAAGCATCAGGACCTTGTCGCCGACATTCTGGTGATCACCCCAGGCTCCCATGACAAAGGCGTCATTGACCGCCATACAGGCAATCGTGTCGATACCCTTGGCCTTGATGTCGGCAGCATGTTTCACGAAGCCCGGCAGATGCTTGGCGGAACACGTGGGCGTGAACGCGCCGGGAACGGAGAAGAGCACGACTTTCTTTCCGCCAAAAAGCTCGTCGGTGGAGACTTCGGCCGGCCCATCCTTTGTCATGGTGTGAAGCGTCCCCGATGGCATCTTGTCGCCGACCGTGATCGTCATGGTTCTCTCCTTTGTGCATGAGGGGTTGTCCGGGCGATTCCGGTTTCCCAGATATGGACTTAACGGCACTCATGCTCAACCCCTCACCGGATTTGCCGCAGCAGCGGTGGCGAAGTTTGTTCCAGCGACTATGCTGTTTCGGTCTCGAGGCGGGGCACTGACAAGGGGGTGAAGACTGATGGAAGACCTCAATCGACTGGAAGGCCGCTGCCTGATCGCCATGCCGACGATCGGGGACCCGAGATTCGAGCGTTCCGTGATCTACATGTGCGCCCACAGCGACAAGGGTGCGATGGGTCTGGTGGTTAACAAGCCGCTTGACGAGATCTCCGTCAGCGACGTCATCCAGCAACTCGGTATCGAGCCGGGCGACGGCAGCAATGCGATCCGCGTCCATTTCGGGGGTCCGGTCGAAACCGGTCGCGGTTTTGTCCTCCATTCCGATGACTACGTCCGCGATGGAACCATGCAGATCGCGGGCGGCGTTGCGCTGACGGCCACCATCGATGTCCTGAAAGCGATAGTCAATCAGGAAGGCCCGAAGAACAGCATCCTTGCACTGGGTTATGCCGGTTGGGCGCCCGGTCAACTCGATGTCGAAATCCAGAACAACGGATGGCTGGTCTGCGACGCCGACCGGAGCCTGCTGTTCGAAGGCAACCTCGAAGGAAAGTGGCTGCGGGCGCTGACCCGACTGGGTATCGATCCGGCGATGCTTGCCACCGATTTCGGCAGCGCCGGCAAGCCGAACTGATGTCCTGACTTCCTTCATATCCTTCAGAAGGCACTGTTACGTTATTGAACGGCGGTGCCGTGAATTGGCGTGGGGACGGCAGGACTGGGCAACAGGCAATAAACATCCACTGGGCTATATCGCCGCGCGTCGCGACTTCCTCCGATCGAACGCCAACAGCAACGGGGGCAGCAGCAGAAAATCGACTATGATTCCCAAGATGACCATCATCATGACCATCAGGCCGAGAATCCAAATACCCTCATATCCCGAAAATACAAATACGACGAATCCCGCCGCCAGTACCGCTGAGGTGGTGAACAGGGCATGACCTGCCGTGCGGAAGGCATAACGCACAGCATCGGCTCCCGGAAGGTCGTCCCGGCGGCCTTTCCGATACTTGGTCATGAAGTGGATCGTGTCGTCCACAATGATTCCAAACGCTATGATCGTTGTCATCATCGCAGGAAAACTGACTTGGCCGACAAAATAGCCCCATAGGCCGAAGCACATGGCCGGGGGAATGAAGTTCGGCACAAGGCTGATTAGACCCAGGCGCAGGCTCCGGAAGACCCAGATCAGGATCAACGAAATGACAGCCATGCCGATTATTGTGCCGCGCAATATGCTTTCCAGGTTTCGCTGAGCCAAGTGGGCAAAAATCATGGTTATGCCCGATGCCTCATCGGCTAGTCCGGGGGCGTTGACCCTAGATCCAGGCCTGTGCGCGCGTGTCGAGCGCGCGCATGTCTCGGGCAGACAGGTCGGTGACCGTAAGGGTCATGCGCGTCGCCGACTTGGCAACGTCGATGCGGTCGTTCAGGTCGCCGCCAAACGGAATGGAAAGCTCGTAAAGCAACAGGTATTGCGCAGCGAGTCTACTATCGCCGGGCAGCCGATTGAAACTCGGATCGTCGCCGTGCATATTCCTGTTCAGGCGTTTCATAATGTCCGAAAAAGCCCGGACATGAACCACCTCAGGTTGTTTGTTGGCCCATTCGGCGAACGCCTCCACTTTGCGCAGGTATTGTGGATCGGTGATGCCGCCTTCCGCTCCGGAATCGAGCGAGTACTCCAGTGCATTCAACCCGGTAAGGTTCTTGCTGACAAAGTCGGTATCCCGTCGAAACTGGTAGCTCTCGTCGAATTGTTTTGTCCAATCGTCGCTAAACTCATTACGGGGAATACCTGCAACCTAGACGATCGACAGAACCAGACCGGACCAGAGCAGTATCCTGCGGCGCTCCACGACAAAGGCACCGAAACGTTCGAAGAACGGAGACTCTTCGGAATGGCGGAAGCGGGAACGCAAAGGCAGAATCGACAGTAGCGCCGGGAGCAACGTCATGGAATAGATATAAATGCTCAGCATACCGAATGCGGAAAGATTGCCCATGACCTGTACCGGCGGCGAATCGGAACTGTTCAGGCTCAAAAAGCCGATCATCGTTGTGATCGAGGTCAGGAACACAGGCGTTGCATTTGAGCGCAGCGATTCGGCAACCGCCGCCTGCCTGTCCATCCCGCGGCCCATATGCAGCAACGCCGCCGTAACGATGTGAATCGAATGGGCCACGGCGAGTACCATAACGACGACCGGTACGCCGGCCGTGAGGGGACTGAACACCATACCGGTCCAGCCGGCGAAGCCCACGGTGGTGAAGATGCCGAATATCATCATGACCACGATCACGAACACGCCGATCAACGAACGCAACAGCAGCGCCGTACCGATGAGCACTAACACGAACCCCAGCGGTAAAGTGGATTCCACCCCCTCTTCCATGGCGACATTAACGGTGCGATTCAGGATTACGTCGCCCGTTACGTAATAGTCGAGTTCCGGGTAACGTACCCGGGCCTTTTCCAGAGCTGCATTGAGGTAATCCGGCACCTCGGCCACCATGGCACTCTGGTTCTTCGCTTTGGCCATGCTGATTACCAGCGCAGCCACACGCCCGTTACGCGCAACCAACCGCCCCGCGAGTTCGGGATCGTTCAGCGCAACCGTTTCGACTTGCGCAAGGTCAGCATCGCTCAACGATTCTGCACTTTCGACGAGCGGTTCGACGATAAGATCGTCTTTCTCGGCGTAGGTACGGTTGTAGTTGGTGAGGGAATCGACACGGATGGAATAGGGCGTATTCCACGCGGCTTCGGTCAATTCCTCGATTGCGCCAAGCGCGCGGCGCGTGAAAACCGTGCCTTTGCGAACGGAAACGGCAATAAGCACCGTGTTCGATGCCGCGTAGGTATCTTCAAGGGCGTCAAGAGCGGCAAGCTGAGGATTATCCTTGCCCAGCAATTGGCGAAAATCGTCTGCTACTATGACACGGTCACCACCAGCTGCCACCACCACCATAAGCAGCGAGGCAAACAATACAGCCCACCATCGCCGACTCAAGATGACGTCGATATAGCGTTCCAGCAGCACGAACGATCTCTTGATCAATACCTGAAATAAGCCGTTCACCACGGGCTCTGCTGCACCGCGTGTACATGATCGGGCATCCTGTAGCTGATCCCGTCCTTGTCGTATTGCGTGGCATCGAAGAGCTGTGTGAAGGATTTCTCTCGCAACAGCGGACTCTTGGTCAGGAAATTATTGAGACGCGCTTTCGTCCGGTAATAAAGAAGAACCAGATATCTGTTCCTGATCGTATTCGGATACCCGTAGCGATCGGCCAGTTCGTTGCCGATAAGTGCCCGCGAAAGCCGGTAAGCATACATCTGCAACGGTTTTCTTTCCGCTTCGGTCTTTACCCCCGCCATCTCCGGAATGGCCTTGAACACCGCGTTCGCCACGCCGATCGCGTCATCGTCCGGCGGCGGCTCGCACAGATGGCCTATTTCGTAAATCCGTCTCGCCTCGGTTTCACTGGTAAAGAGAATGGCTTCGGGCACGCCCAGGATATGGCCGCCATAGCGCCAGATCTTGACGATGCTTTCTCGTTCTTCCGGGCCGATGGCCGAACCCATCGAGATCGCATGCTCAAACTGGCGTATGGAAAAAGTATAGAGGGCTATACCGCCGATATGCGCCGCGCTCAGTGGCGTCCCCCAGGCCGCGTGATCCCAGGCTTCGGAATCCGCCAGCAGCTTCCTTATTCGCGCATGGACGAAACGGATCCGCATGGAAACCTTCCACCCTTCGCCGTCCCGTAACAGACCGCCGGGGAAGTAGGTTTCGACCATATGGCGATTGTTCTGCCGGAGCCGTCTTTCCGCCCCCGGCCCCAGCCCGGTCACGCGCCCGGTGATCGAGAAGGATTTGCTGACCAAGGTACCGAATCCTTCCACCGCACTCCCGATTGCGTAGGCGATGAGCATATTGCTCATGTTGTCGAAGAAAGCGCGCTGGCCCGGTTTGAAGTCTTCGAAGTCCACCCAGTCCGGCGCCTGCATATTGTCGAAGAAATCCCGCAGGATCTGCGGCGCACGGAGCAAGGTCGCTTCGTCGTCTTGCTCCACACCAGCGCGGATGAACCGATGCATGTCGACAGGCGACAACTCGGCAAGTTCAACCATCACCGGATCGAGTTCGGGGTCGCCGATGGTGGTGTGCCGGATGTAGTCGTCGGCTACTTGCCGGTCGACGACACGCGCTTTGGCGTAGCCATCGATATATGCTGACGGAGCGCTCAGCATACCGGCCTCTTCGCTGTTCCGCGCCTGTCCAGTCAAGGTAGCCATGACCGCGACTTCCGATGAACAATATAATATTAAGGATTAATCCGGCTCGAAGAGTCGGGTTAATCCTTAATATTCGACGGATGGATCGCGCTTGCATCCCCCACGGACGGCACGAGGTCGAACTGGTACCGTCCGACTCAGGGATTGCTTGTCTCCAGACGTTTGAGCACGACCACGTCCGCGTCGGACCGCCAGTAGATCCTGGTCTCCAACACGAGACGCAAGTCGGACACCGCAAGCCAGGTACCGGCCACAGGCCGGCCGGGATGCCAGTTTCCCTCCCGTCCATTGGAAACCAACTCTCGGCCGTCGACGATCCTCAGTTCCGAGAATCTGGTGAAGAAGGAGTCCGCCGCCACTGCTGTGGACGCGATCAGGATGACCGAGCCTAACAGCCCGAGAAATCTGCAGAATTTCCGGCCCCAACCCTGCGTGGGACGCCTGCGACCAACCTCACCATGCCGGCGCAACGGGCGAGTTTCGATCGCCATTGCACTATGGCGTACTTTCAGAGGCGTCTGCGATATGTGCCCCATGGTTCTCTCCCTCTCCCTTCGCGGCCAAACTCTCTGGCAAAGGAAACACTCGGGAACGCGCCGACGTCAACTGCCTACGGGAATGCCCAATTTTAACGCCTACTGCCGGACGGTGCGACTTACGCAGGGCGGTTGCAACTGCAGACGGCGGAGGGGGATGCAGAAACTGATGAATTCGGAGGACCGCCTGAATTCGGAGGTGAACCCGATGCCATTCGACGGCAATCGGATGATCTTGGGAAACTTCGATGCCGTTGTTGACTTTTGAGTGAAGTTTGTCACACGGATTCGCGCCACTCCTGTTCGATAAGGGCGAACAGCAGATGGTCCCGCCAGGCGCCGTCGATCTTGAGGTAGCCGCGAGCGATCCCCTCGAGGTTGAAACCGTGTGAGACGAGGAGCCGGCGGCTAGCCTCGTTCGTCGGAAGGCAGGCCGCCTCGAGGCGGTGCAGACCCAGTTCATCGAAGACGTGGCCGATGACGGTCTCGACCGCCTCGCTCATGTAGCCCTGACGGCTGAAGGACCGGCCGATCCAGTAACCGAGCGTCCCTGACCGAGCCACCCCGCGGCGGATGTCAGAAACCGTGACGCCGCCCATGAGAGCATCGTCCTCCCGGCGGATCAGGAAGAAGCTCAGGGCCGCGCCCGCCTCGCGGTCGCGCATCTGGAGTTTCAGGCGTCTGTTGAAGGCAGCGCGTGTCAGCGCATTGCGGGCCCATGTCGGTTCCCAGGGCTGCAGGAAATCCCTGCTCTCGCCGCGCAATCTCGCCCAGGCGGGCCAGTCGTCGATGACGGGCGGGCGGAGCTTCAGCCTGGCACTCTCGAGGATAACCGGCTGCCTTCGCGAAGAGGATTTCCTCAGGAATTCGAACACCTTCCAGTTCCCCTACTTCAGACCCGACGCGATCCTCTCGTACTGGACGATACCCTCGGCCGGGCCGATGGAGGCCACCGTCGGCGAGGCATCGCAGAAAAGGGCCTGGGCGCACCTCCTGATGTCTTCGGCGGTGACGGCATCGATCTTCTCGACGATCTCCTCTTCGGAAATGTAGCGCCCGAAGATCAGCATCTGGCGCGCAAGAGCCTCGCACCTTGCCGTCGTGCTTTCCCGCGACATCAGGAGTCCGGCCTTCATCTGCGTCCTGGCTCGGTCGATTTCACCGTCCTCGAGCCCGTCGACCGAACGCACGATCTCGGCCACGACGAGATCGACCACCTCGCAGGCACCCTCCTGGGCGCACCCCGCATAGATGCCGAACAGTCCGCTGTCGGCGAAGGCCGAGTGGAAGGAAAAGATGCTGTAGGCAAGTCCACGGTTCTCGCGGATCTCCTGAAAGAGGCGCGACGACATGCCGCCGCCGAGCGCGTTGCTGAAGAACTGGACGGGATAGTAATTGTCGTGATCGAAACCGAATCCCGGACACCCCACGATCAGATGAAGCTGTTCGACATCATCTTCCCTCTCGACCGCGCCGCCGTCGTAGGCTGCGGGTGCCGTGACATGGCCGTTCGATCGCGTCAGATCCTGGAAATGCTCCTCCGCCAGGCGCACGATGCTGTCGTGATCGACGGCCCCTGCGCCCGCAAGAATCATGCTGTCGGCGGTGTAGTAGTCCGACATGTGTCCGACGAGCGTATCCCGGGTCATGCCGGAGATGCTCCGGGGTGTTCCCAGGATGGAGCGGCCCATGGGCTGGTCGGGGAAGGCGCGCTCCTGGAAGATATCGAAGATGAGATCGTCCGGCGTGTCGAAGACCTGGGCGATCTCCTGCTCGACGACCCAACGTTCCTTTTCGAGTTCGTGCTCGTCGAAGACGGAGTTCTGCAGGATGTCGGCAAGTATATCGATGGCGAGCGGAACATCGTCGCCAAGGACGCGTGCGTAATAGGCCGTGTTCTCGCGCGAGGTGTAGGCGTTGACATATCCGCCGACATCCTCGATCTCCTGGGAGATCATGCGTGCATTGCGCCGCTTCGTGCCCTTGAACGCCATGTGTTCGAGGAGATGCGATATGCCATGAAGACGCTCGGGCTCGTCGCGCGCACCGACATCGACCCAGACACCCACGGCGGCGGACCCGACACCCTCGACCCTGTCCGTCACGACCCTCAGGCCGTTGGCGAGCCTTGTGACATCAAGACTCAATGGTGCATTCCGCGTGCCAGCCGCTTGATCAACCGTCCGCCTCCGAATTGTCGCGGACGAAAGCCTGCACGATGCCGAGGTCGTTTGGCAAGTCGGTCATGTTCTCCGGCAAACCCTGGACCCTCGAGAGTGTCGGCGGGATGTCCGGGACCTCGCCGATTGCAGAGGCGACGGCTTGCGGAAACTTGGCCGGATGAGCCTGGGCATGCATGATCACCGGAACGTCCGGACCGATGCCGACCTTGCGTGCCGCTGCGGTGCCGCAGGCGGTATGGGGATCAACGATGACCCCGAACTCGCGCCGCATCCGCTGCATTTCCGCGCGGATGCCGTCGTCATCGAGCCGGTGGCTCGAGATGAGGGATCTCGCCCTGCTCAGCACCCTTGCGGTCACGTCGAACGATCCCGGCTTCAACAGGCGTCCCATGAGACGCTCGATGGACCGGCCGTCGCGGTCATAGAGCTCGAAAAGGAGGCGTTCGAAATTGCTTGAGACCTGGATGTCCATGCTCGGTGTAATTGTCGCCACGACCCCGGATGGCGTGTAGTGCCCGGTCTGGAAGAACCGGTGGAGGATATCGTTGGCGTTGGTTGCCACCACCAGCCGGTCGACGGCAAGACCCATCCGGACGGCACACCAGGCGGCAAGGCAGGCACCGAAGTTGGCGGAGGGAATGGAAAACGCCACCTTGCGGTCCGGCGCACCGAGCTTGACAGCGGACGCAATGCAGTAGACGGCCTGCGCCACGATCCGGGCCCAGTTGATGGAATTCACCGCCGTCAGCCTCCGGCTCCTGGCAAACGAAGGATCGTTGAACATCGCCTTCACGAGGGCCTGGCAGTCGTCGAAAGTGCCCTCGATCGCGATGCAGTGGACATTACCCGCAACGACGGTGGTCATCTGGCGCCTCTGGATGTTGCTCACCCTTCCCTTGGGAAACAGGATGAAGATATCCATGTTGCGGCGTCCGGCACATCCTGCGATCGCGGCCGAACCGGTATCCCCGGATGTCGCACCCAGGACGGTGACACGTTCACCCCGCTCGTCAAGCGCACGGTCCATGAGGCGACCGAGAAGCTGGAGGGCAAGATCCTTGAAGGCGAAGGTCGGGCCGTGAAAGAGCTCCAGGAGCCAGTCGTTGTCTGCCGTCTGGACCATGGGGATGACGGCAGGATGATCGAATTCGGCGTACGCATCCCTCGCCATCGAAAGGAGGTCACCCGGTCTGATCCAGCCCGCGACGAAGGGCTCGATCACGCGTGCGGCAATCTCTGCATAGGACATGCCCCGCATCGAGCGAAAGTCTTCGGGTTCCAGCACCGGCCAGGTTTTCGGCAGCCAGAGCCCCCCGTCGGGCGCCAGACCGCCCAGCAGGATGTCCTCGAAGCCTGCTTCAGGCGCCCTTCCACGGGTCGATACATACGTCATCTGTGGCATCGCCTGTTCACCCGATGCAATGGGAACCCCTCTCCTGCCCGGAGATGCCGGCCGGACGCCGTCGGCGACAGGACTTCCGGCAGTCACAGCATCCAGTCAGACAGGCACCCCATGCGGTATGGAAATCCGGGATGCGCTTTCCCCCGACACGTTCTCATAGTCAAATCGCCGGTCGATTTCAACAGACGCCGGGGCCGCAAGTTCATGCAAGCGCATAACGGCGAGGACCGGCACACGGGCGGATTTCGGTATCCGCAACGGAACCGTTCATCCGTCCCGGTATCTGGAATTGTGGGAAAGGCGCGGTCTTTCGGTCCCGGTCACATCGCAGTGCACGTCCAGCATGGCCGAAAAATCCTGCCCGCCGTACCCGCGCACCCGGGCGACGCTGTAGGCTTCACGGGCCACGGCCGCCATGGGCATCGGCACCCTGGCTGCGTTGGCCGCCTCCACCACGAGGGTGAGGTCCTTGTGTGCCAGATCGATGGTGAAGCCCGGTGACGTATCGTCCGCCAGCACTTTGACGGGCCAGGCCGTCTTGATCTGCCCGTTGACGGCCGAGGTGCCACAGATCACGTCGAGCGTGCTGTCGAGATCGAGACCAAGATTTGCCGCCAGCACCAGCGCCTCGGCATTGATCTGACAGGAGGCGGTAGAGATGAAGTTATTGACGATCTTCGTGCGCGTCCCGGTTCCGCACGGTCCGCAGTGATAGATCGTGGTACCCATCGCCTCGAGAAGCGGCCGAACACGCTCGAGATCCTCTGCCGTACCGCCCACCATGAAGAGCGATTCGCCCGCATCCGCATGAGAGGCAAGACGTCCTACCGGCGCGTCGATGAAATTGACCCCCCTATCGCTACAAAACCGTGCCATGCGGTCCGTGGTTCCGGGGTCGATCGTACTCATGTCCATGATAACGCCGTGCGGCCTGGCGGTGGTGAGCACACCTTCCTGCCCGGAAATCACCTCCGTGACACTTGCCGGGTCCGGCAGCATGGTGATCACGACATCCGAAACGGCGGCCACCTCGGCCGGAGATGCGGCGCGCACGGCACCGAGACCGACCAGGATATCGATCGGCTCCGGCACGATGTCATGGACCACCAGGTCAAAACCCTTGCGCACCAGGTTCGAAGCCATCGGACGTCCCATGCGCCCAAGTCCGATGAAACCGATCTTTTCCATGAAGTCACTCCTCGTTGCCTTACGAATCCGAGACACGGCATGACAACCATTATGCGTTGACCGTGGCCTCACCGGAACCAGTACAGCTTTCCGGCCAGAACTGTCGTGATCCCCCAGATGGTCGCGGTGATCTCCACCAGCACCGCCCGATGGATTCACTGGCGTACCTGCGGCGACGTCGCGTCATGAGTCCAGACCCGTTGCAAGTCGTCACCGAGGACAGGATTAGCCTTGCGCTATCGGACCTCACAGGCCCGTACCTTCGGCAGGCTGGTCTCCCGTTGGGGTATGTGTGGGCCCGCACAACCGCGCGCTACACCCCCCTTGCCCGGGACACGATGAACCGATGCTTCCATCGACCGGATGACCCGGCGGTGTTCTCTCTGAGTGTCGGTCCTGTTGAGGAGAGAAGGCTGAATCCCTGGAATCAGGAACGCGCCGGGCAGACGATATCGCAGTTCAAACCTAGCACGCGCCCGAGCTTTCTATCCAGGGTCAGCAGCGAACATCCAAGCGCTTCGGCAAGCGCCACATACCAGGCATCATGGCTCGTCAGGTTGTCGCGCAGCTGCCAAATGCGATGGGCGAACGGTGCGAATGGATAGAGCTCCACGTCCAGTCGATGCAGATCGCTGTGGGCGCTGTTCGCCTCAAGACGGGAAATCGCGTCCCTTCGTTCAAGCCGGCGCAGGATTTCGGTGGCTTCAACCAGCACCAGGTCAGGTGCAGCCAATCCTTCTCCGGTTAAAACCGATTCCGCCCATCTGCCTTCCGAACCCGGGTCGACCAGCACTGCAACAACCACGGATGCATCGACAACAACGCTCACGTGCGGTCTGCATCCCGCTCCAGCAAGATGACGGACGATGGCACAGATCCACCCGTCGCCGCCTTGCGTTGGCGTACACCCTCAAGCCAGGACTCGACTGTTGGCCTGGATACCATGCGCTCCAGTTCGCAACGCAGGTGTTCCTGCATGGACTGCCGACACTCGGCTGCCCGCAACGCCAGTTCATCGCGAACTTCTTCCGGAACACCCCGCATTGTGATTTGCACCGCCATGAACGCAAATTGCTTTCAATGCCAGCAAAATCGCATGTGACTACACGCGGCACATGCAGGATGGTGACAGGGCTGCGAGGCACCCTCGAGTGTTACGACGGCAGGGCGGATCAGGGCGCCGGCTACACCCGTCTCATCGGCAACGAATCCAGTGATCCTGCAGGCGTATGCGTGTCCCGATGGTCCTGCGGCAAATCCTCCCGAATCCCGCTCAGGCGCGTTCCATGTCCTCCATGACGAGCTGGTTGAAGCGGTGGTGAAGCCGATCCCAGAACGGCGCGTAGTAATGCTGGCGCCACACCGGGCTGCGGCGCGCAGACTGCACCGCCTCGATCATCACCCGGTCCTCTCCGTGGATGACATCGAACAACTCCTGAACGAGCCGTTCCTCTTTCTCGAAATCGGGGTCCGCGAGGGCCTCCGGCGCATAGAACCGCAGGTGCCGGAGATCCGTCTCGCCGGGACCCGTCGGAATCACGATGTTGATCTTGGCAAAGGCATCGAGCAGCGGGATGTTGATAGTGGGATAGAGTGTCGTGAAGTAGCCCGATTCGGGCTGCACCGAAACGTCGTGGCCAGCCGTCGGGAGGCGGATCGGATCGTAGGTCTCACCCGAGTGGCTCCGCGAATGGGCAAAGGCCACCAGAGCGCCCTCCATTGTGAGTTCGAACCGGGGTTTTCCGTCCGCACCCACCCGCGGAACTTCCCGCGAATTCCGGTAGAGTTCGTGTGTGAAGCCTTCATGGAGGAGATTGATCGACGCGTTTTCCTGGTAGGTCTTCCAGTTGGAACGGACCGTTCGGCGCTCGATAAGCGGATTCCCTCTGCTGTCTCGTGCGGGAACCAGGCGGTCGATGGCGTAGTCCCCGGCGACAAGAGTACGCCAGGGACGCAGCCAGTCGTCGATGTCGGACGCGGAGCGATCGAGATTGATGAAGAGAACGCCGAGCCGTTCCTCGCTGCGGGCCTCGACGAGATCGCCGTCACGGCCGCCGAGCGCCTCGGGCCCTGAGTCCGGCCTGCCGTCCCAGTAGGGCGCCGCCACGAGGCGCCCGCGGAAGTCGTAGCGCAACCCGTGATAGGGGGCCTCGATGTCTTCGAGCCGCTTCGAGGGCGCAAGGACCGCAAGGCATCCGTCATAGGGCACGATGTTGTGGAAGACGCGCAGGCGTCCGTCGTCACCCCGGACGGCGAAGAGCGGCCGGTAGAAGAGATCGAACGGCGCGGCATCGCCCGCATCGGGAAGTTCGCATCCGAACATGACGCCGGTCCAGTTACGAGCGAAAACCCGTTCGATCTCAAGCGCGAACCAGGCGTCGCTCGTGAACGCCTGCGAAGGCAGGGTCATGGCATCGGCAATCGGCGCCATCACAGCATCCCGTTCGGAACGGGTCATCAACTGAAGAAGACGATCATCCATCACGCACCACCCGTTCCCCGGAGAGAATGGCTGCGACAGCATCTTCGGCCGTTCCGACCACGCCGTCCATCCGGCCGACGAAATACTCCGCGCACTCTGCCCCTGCCTGCCACCGGGTGCAGTGCAACTCTGCAGGTGGACCGGCCTTCCCGTGCCGTTGCATCCCAGGATCCGGCAAGGCTGCGGAATCGAACGATGGAGCCAAGACCGCTCCCCCCCTCGATGTGCGGGGACGCGTTCAAGGGGAGGAACCGGGACTGTGACCCGGTCGCAACAGTCCATGCAACCACGTGGTACGCGCAGGTGCTTTCTTGCCCGAGTTCCAGCGAGCGGACGAAAACGGACTGTTACCGTCTCGCTCGCATTGTGGGTTTTGTGTGCGCGTCTACACCACGGCTCGTTACGCCCACCTTGCCCGTGACACCGTCAAGGCTTGACCAGGACCTGAGCTCGTACGCTCACAAATTCCCATGGCCACCGTCCCAACCGGTGCAGGATTCGTACGGGTCCAATCCGAGGGCGGACGGACGGTCTCGCACACGGCTACGGTCCCGACAGGTGCAGCGCGACGTGCGCGATCTGTCCCGGGTTAGAGGGTTGGAGGCGCTTCCTCGCCTGCTGGCCTTGACGGCTGCGCAAACAGCCCGGCTCATCAACGTCTCTGATCCGGCAGCACACTTTCGGCTCAGCCGACCGACCATCAACGATTATGTCACGCTCCTCGAACGGGTGTTTCTTCTGGAACGACTTCCGCGGCGGCATAGCAATCGCCTGAGCCGCCTTGTCAAGACGCCAAAGCTGCATATCGGCGATACCGGCCTCGCTTGCGCGCTTCTGGGTGTGGGTGCGGTGGCACTGGCCGGCGACCGGCCATCGTTGGGTCAGCTCCTTGAAACATTCGTGTTCCAAGAGCTGAGGCGACAAGCAAGCTGGCACGACGCCCCCTCGGAGTTCTTCCACTACCACGACAAGGATAAAGTGGAGGTGGACATCGTCATCGAAGGCACCCCGCTCGCCCGGGTTGGCGACCTCAGCCGAACCGCCGCCGCCTCAAATCCGTCGAAGCGGACCATTGTTGTACAATACGAGCTTCCTTCTGCGGGCGCAGCACGGCGCGAGGCGGACGCGGTCACCGCCGGCATTGAGCCGACCTGCGACATTCTTGTGGAACATTATTCCAGATTCTCCACCCTCCACCGCATCGACCGATACGCCCTCGCAGAGGCCTGCGCACTCGGCTGTCAATCGGTTTCCGTATCGACCCCCGATCGGCGTGCAAAGTCGACCCCCTCTGAGCGGCACGGCCGAGGTTGGCCCACCGGGCCAACCGGGCTGCGGGGACGGACGGCGCCGGACTATAAGCGGTTCTTGAAGCGTCGGCTCTCGTTGCCGGTCTCGATAATCTCGCAATGATGGGTGAGACGGTCGAACAGTTCGGCGGTCATCTTGGGGTCGCCGAAGACGAGGTTGGTGGTGATGACGATCGAAGTGCACTCGTAGAGGTGACTAACCAGGTCGACGACATTGGATCATCCCCCCACCGAATTGAATTGCGGTTTCAGACATGCCGATGAATGAAGACAACAAAAAATGTATTGCCGCTAATCTGGCCAAGGCCATGATGTGCTTCCGCAACACCATGCTTGAGGACATCCTCGCGGAGCTGACGCCCGTCACCCGAACGGGCGACAATTCGGATGTCATGGTCATCGACACGGACGGGCGGAAAATCCCATGGCCCGACGTCTCGCATTTGGGGACGATACGATGCGGGATCCAATGAAGCAGGTCGTCAACCGGCTGTACACGTTTCACCTGTTGGCCGATGATCCGCGCATTCAGGATGCGATCGGTCGATGGGAGGTGGCCGCCCGGAATTGGGATGAGCTGGACTCGGGTTTTCTGACGGCGGTCGATCGTTCCTGAACAAGTTGGATCCACGGTTGCCCGATGAACTTCTTTCGCTCACGCTGGTCCGCCTCGTTTGTGCTATGCGCATTGTTGAGCCTGTCGGTCTCCGGTCACGCCGGTGCCGGAGAGACTTGGCGCGGCCTGACGGTCGCACCCGAGCAACGCTGCTCTCCCTACAATCAGGGCGACTATCGCTACCCGCAATCGGTGGAGCCCCGGATCGTCGCGGAACTCGGCAAGATCTACGGCCCCTACACGGGCCGTTGCTTCAGCAGCATTCGTCAGACCGATATCGAGCACATCGTCGCTCGCTCCGAAGCGCACGACAGCGGGCTCTGCGCCGCCGATCCCGCCACGCGTCGGCGTTTCGCGGCCGACCTGCTCAACCTCACTTTGGCGGCCCCCGAGCTCAATCGCCATGACAAGCGAGATCACGACGCTTCGGAGTGGTTGCCGCCCATGAACCAGTGCTGGTTCGCCCATCGCATCGTCGAGGTGCGCCACAAGTACGGTCTCACCGTCGATCGCCGTGAGGCGGACGCTCTGGAGCGCGTGCTTTCTTCCTGTTCCTCGCCCGAACTCGTGGTCCATGACTGCGGTGCTGACGCGCCGGCGTCGGTCGACTCGCCAGCCTCTTCGAGTATGGCGCCATCGGGCGAAGTCGATGCGCTCCTTCTATGGGATGACAACCGCAACGGCCGGATCGCCTGCGCCGAAGCGCGGCGCCACGGCATCGCCCCTGTGCCGCGCGGGCATCCCGCCTATCCTTTCATGCGAGACGGCGACGGTGACGGCGTGGTCTGCGAGTAGATCGTCAAAGGTTGGATTCCATCCTCGCGCCGACGAAGAGTCATCAAGCGGCATGCACAAACGAAGCGTCCACGGCCGCACTGCGCAGCGAGCGGCTGAGCCGGCAACAACTCAATGGCCGGGCTGCAGCGCACCCACTATCAACAGGTCGGCAATCCAGCTCTGAAACCTGACGATTCGGAACGGACCCGCCCAGGAAACAATAAAGAAGGTCACATCGACCACTACCGGCCGCGAGCGCCAGATGGCGGTCTGACAACTGGTCTCCACACAGGGCCACCGGCCCTCCGCTTGGCACGTGAAGTTCCTGCTTACCGAGGAGCGAGTTCCGGGGTGTGTTTGCGGTCGCGCGATTCGTCGCGGACCTCCTTTACCTCCTTGTCCGCCGCTGCAAGCTGGCCCCGGGCCCGGTCGAGATTCCACTTCAGCATCCCTGCATGGGAGCGGGCGGAAGTCTCCGCCCAGGTCAACTCCTTGACACGTGCTTGCAATGCATCCGCACGGACCCGCTGCTGCTCGTACAGCGTAACCGGCCATTTTGGGACGTTGCCCAGGGTTGGTGTTAATATTTGACGCCCAGGCTGCGGGATTTGAGCGCGGGTTCCAGGATGCCCTTTCCGATGTCGGACGCCAACGGGTTGGCGGCAAAGTTCTCCTTCCACAGTCGTGGCGTCAGCTGCACCACATCGCGGGCGGGATGGGTCGATCCGTTGCATCACATCGACCAGCCAGGTGTACGGGTTCACCTCGTGTGTGCGACACGTCGAGACGAGGCTCTGGATGTCAATGCTCTTCCAACATTGACCCGCCTTTTCAGGCTTTCCTTTCCCGACAGCCTTGTTTTTCGGGAAGCGCTTTTGGGAGAGTGAGCGATAGAAGGTGCAGCACGTCTCGAACTGCAAGGGTTGGCCGACGCTGTGAGACACAGGCCTCCTGGCGGGGTTGCACCGCTGCCGGGCTACCGGCCGGACCCGACCTGGCGGTCGCGCTGGCACCGGCGTGCCGATCGGAACAAGACATTTGAACGCGACGCTCGTGTCTGATGGCGATCATGGGTGTCCACTGAACATGGTAACGTTACCGGGGCCACGGCCGTGTCCGCGTGGCGGATCGATGCCCTGCAGCGGTTCAAGATCGAGCTCGGCGATGGCCTGAAGTTTATTGCCGAGGCTTGTGACGAGCAGGTTTTCCGGGAGGTTGTCGAACCACTCCCGGTAATCGGCCTGCAACGTCAGGAGGACTTCCACCGCGTCGCGCCAGCGTTGTGGTTTCGATCGGCGGTCCTGGGGTCGCCGGTAACGGACCGGTGACATTTGCGTCGCTCGCGGTAACGGCGCTGTTTCCCGGCGCCATCAAGAGCCATCGTCGTTCTCCCTTGCCGTGATGGTTTCTCGCTGAACCGGGTGCACCCCGAGCCTCAGCTTCGGTTCCGGAAGCGCCAGCAGTCGTTGCCGGTCTCGAGGATGGTGCAGTGGGTCAGGCGATCGAGCAGAGCGCTGGTCATCCTGGCGTCGCCGAAGAGTATCCGGGCGCTTTGGGACGTTGCTCAGTGTGGGTTGTGACGTTCAGGCCGCGGATTTGAGCGCGGGTTCCAGGACGCCTTTTCCGATGTCGGACGTCAACGGGTTGGCGGCAAAGTGCTGCTTCCACAGTCGTGGCGTCAGCTGCGCCACATCGCGGGCGGGATGGATTGCGATCCGTTGCAGCACATCGACCAGCCAGATGTAAGGGTCCACCTTGTGCATGCGACATGTCGAGACAAGGCTCTGGATGATTCCAACATGTTCCGCGCCGAGTTCGGACCAACAGAACAACCAGTTCCGCCGTCCCATCGGGATGGCACGTATCGCCCTCTCCAGATGATTCGTATCTATCGGAACATCGGGATCCGACAGGTAGACCTCCAACGCGTGTCGTCGGTTGCACGCATAGTTCACGGCCAACAGAAGCGGATCCTTCGGCGGTCGCGACAGGTCCTCGACAATGGTCCTGCACCATCGCCAGAAGGCTTCGACGATCGGCACCGAATGCTCCCTGCGCCAGGCGAGCTTCGCCGATCCCGCAAGCTTCTTCTTGCGGATCTCCTCCTCGTGCGCGTAGAGCCCGCCGATCAGGTCCAGGGCCTCTGTGCATCGCACCGGATCACCATCCTTGATGGCCTCAAATTCTCGTCTGGTATGCGACCAGCAGCCAGCGTGAACCACGACATCGCCGCGCGCCGCGGCCCAGGCCTCGTACGCCTGATAACCGTCACTCAGAAGCGTTCCTTCAAAATCACCGAGGAAGCTCCCAACGTGGCGGTGTTCCCGAGACGGCGCATAGTGGAATACGATCTCGTTGTTGTCGCCGAAGATCGGCCAGAAGTACGCCCGGCGCATCTTCCCGGGGCCGATCCGGCCTGCCTTGATCGTCGTCTCGTCCATCGCGATCACCAGGCTCGAGAGGACCGAGGCACACTGCGCATCGAAGATCGGCTTCAACATGTCGACGGAACGCCCGGCCCAGTTCGTCAGTGACGACCGGCTGACCGTGATGCCTGCGGCCTCCAGGCGTTTGTGTTGGCGGTAAAGCGGCAAATGCCACTGGTGCTTGTCCACCAGCATGCCGGCAAGAAAGCTCACATCGGCACAGCTGCGTTCGAGAACGTTGGCCGGCGCCGGACAGGGCAAAAGCTCGCCGGTGTCCTTGCGCTTGTACGTCTTCATGACGTAGCGCAGGACCTTGTAGCTGCCGATCTCCTGCGCCACACGACAGACAACCTTCTCGCCGATCTCTTCGCGTTCTCCTTCGGGTATCCCGGCGGCCGCAAGGTTCTCCACGATGATCGTCTCCACCGGCACGCTCTCGTCAAACCGCAGGCCCGAATCGTTGACTGCGGTGTCACGGCGCTTGGACCTGCGGCGGGGAGAAGCAGGGGTCTCGTCCGGGGTCTCGCGGTCCGGCACCTCCTCGAGCCCGAACTCGGCGAACAGGTTCCCCTGAAGCACAGGATCGATCCCGAACCGGCGTTCCGACCTGGAGCCGAAGATCTGGCGCCGGAACCACGCCACCTGCTGCTTGAGAGAGGTCATCTCCTCCTGCATCAGCCCGTTCGCTTCCTCGAGAAGGGCGTTGGAGTTCTCAAGCAGCGCGTAGCTCTGCTTCACAAGGGCAAGCGTCTCCTCAAGGAGGCCAGCCTTCTTCTCCAGCATGGCACGCACTTCCCGATGGCGACCGGCAAGCTCATGCAGGAGAGCGTTCTCCCGCTCCAGCTCGACGATCCTGAGGGCTTCTGCTGTCATGGGGACTGACTACGTCACCTTGTGGATACCATGGCTCATTACTACCGCACCATGTGGAATATGTCAATAAAAATCGTGCCTGAACAACTGTTTTCTACCTCGCTGCATCCTTGACCCAGCGCTTGCGACGACGCACCACCTTCATGTCCAGACCATCGATAAGGGCCAGAAGTTCGGTGCGCGAAAGCGCCGTCTTGCGCACCTCGGCAGATCCGGCGCGGGCAAACAATCCCCCTTCCAGGCGCTTGCCCCAGACCCAGAAGCCTCCAGCCTCAAAAGCCAGGATCTTCAGAATCGTCCGACGCCGGTTGATGAAGACAAACCACCTACCGGACAGCGGGTCGTCACGAAGATGGTTCCTCACCAGGCCAGACAGACCGTCAAACGACTTGCGCATGTCGGTCGGTTGCGTCGAAAGCCAGATACCTCCCGCGGGCCAGCCGTTCAGCACCCCGGCCTCCGAAGCCGCAATACCATGCCGTCCCCGAGATCAAGCTCGACATCCCAACCAGGCGCCAAAGCCGGCGCCTCGATCCTGACAAAGCCCGCCGTCCCACACTTGCCTCGCCAGTACGATAACGACCCCGGACTGATGCCACGATGACGGCAGAACTCCGCCTTGGTGCCCTCGTGGAGATCGAAATCGGCGAGAAGTGTCCGCCACTCCTCGGCACCCCGCCTCGGCGCCCGCGTGCCTGCCTGCGCCTTCCCGTGATCCGCCATCAAACCCTCTCCCTTCGCGGTAGAGTCAGGGGCTGGCGCGCCAGCTTTAGGGTCCGGTGGTACAACCCCGTTCGTAGGGGACGCAGTCGCTCCGAAGGGAATCCCGTCACTTTCGTTCCGGTCCTCAGTCCGGCTCCCATGGCCACGTTTCCAGGCCCCTGCTCATCAAACCGGACGTGCGGATTTCCCGCATCCGGCTTTCGGACGAGATCATGTATTCGCCCACGGAAGGTCACGTGTCTTCAACCCAAGGCGGGTAAGGCAAAAACCGTGCCGATCGGGCCGTTTCTTTTCAGATTAAATCGAGGGCGAACGGCTGAGAAGTCGGGATAGTCCGACAGGGGCCGTTGCGGTTTTTCTTCCCGGCAGCGGTTTTGCGGCAGCCATTCGCCGTTGGCGCTGACGTCCGGCGGGTTTATTACCGCACTGCTGTTGTCCCTGTGAGAAAGGTGGCCCGCGCGTGCATACCGCCGGGCCGTGGCCGGTTGCAGATACGCTGGAACATGTCCTTGACCGACGAGGCCTATGTTCGCACGCAAGGGTGGCGTGAGGCAAGCCTTGCGGCCTGCCCGAACCATCCGGCCGGCGGATGCGGGCTGCGCCGCCACGGGACCTACCGGCGCAAGACGCGTTACGGCTACGCGCACATCGCGCGCTGGTATTGCGGCGCCAGCCACATGACATTTTCGCTGTTGCCGGACTGCTTCGCGGCCGGTCTGCCGGGGACGCTCGACGAGATGGAGGCGGCGGTGCTGTCGGTCGAGACGGCGCCCGATCTGGGGACGGCGGCGGCGCTGGCGCGTCCGCGCCATGTCGGCGAGCCGGCCGGGGCCCGGCGCTGGCTGCGGCGCCGCCAGCGGCTGGTCGCCAGCTGCCTGATGACGGCCCTCACCCTGCTCCCCGACCTGTTCGCCGGGTGTGAGCCGGATATCCGCTCGATGCGGGCCGCTCTCGACACCGGGCATCTCCTGGTCGCGCTGCGCGCCTGCTGCGACGCCCATCTGCCGGTCATGGCGCGTCCCGTGGGCTTTGCTGTCCGCACTGTTGCGACGTCGGATCCACTTCCAGTCCCGCAACACGCCCTGGGTCGTGACCCGCCGGGAGGCGGCTCATAGGGTTCCGTCATCCTTCAAACCCGACGGGAGTCCACCCTCATGAGAACCGACCTCGAAGAACATCGAACGAACATTGCGCTGTTTCGCCACAGCATCGTCGCGCCACTCCAGTTCCTGACGGGTGCGGCGCTGGCGGCTGCCATCCGCACGCTTGCCGCCCGCTCCTGGGTCATTCCCGGCAGCCGGCGGACCGCTATCGCAGGGCAGACCCTGCGCGACTGGCTGCGCGCCTACCGGGCCAGGGGCTTCGAGGGCCTCAAGCCCAAACCACGGGCCGATCAGGGCAAGCCGCGGCGCATGCCGGTCGAGGTCGCCGAGGCGCTGATCGCCCACCGCCAGGGCAACCCGGCGCAGAGCGTCCGCGACGCGATCGCCGCGCTGCGCGACGCCGGCTCGATCCCCCGGACCAGCCCCGTCTCGACGGCCGCGGTCTATCGTCTGTTCCACCGCGAGGGCCTGATGGACAAGCCGCCACCGGCGGCCCAGGACCACCGGCGCTATGCCTGGCCCGACGCCAATGCCCTGTGGCAGTCGGACGTCATGCATGGTCCCAAATGCGACGATGGCCGCGGCCGGCGGCGCAAGACCTACATGATTGCCTTTCTCGACGATGCCAGCCGGGTCGTGCCGTGGTCGGCCTTCGCCCTCTCGGAGAACACCGCCGACTTCCTCACCGTGTTCAAGCAGGCCCTGATGCGCCGCGGCCGGCCCAAGAGGCTTTATTGCGACAACGGTGCGTCCTATCGTTCGCGGCAACTCGCCGTGGTCTGCGCCAAGCTTGACATCGCGCTCATCCACGCGACGCCGTACCGTCCTGCTGGAAAAGGCAAGATCGAACGTTACAACAGGACTGTCCGGTCCCGCTTCCTGCCCAGCCTGACCCCTGCGGACACCCGCGACATCGAGACCCTCAACCGGCGTCTCGCGGCCTGGGTCGAGGGCGAGTACCACCATACGCCGCATCGCGGCCTCGACGGCATGACGCCGCTCGACAAATGGGCCACCTGCTGTGACGACGTGCGCCTGGTCGACCACAGCATCGATCTCGACGAGCTGTGCCTGTTCGAGGTCCAGCGCAGGGTCGCGAAGGACCGCACGGTCAGCCTGCACAACCGCATCTACGAGGTCGACGCCATCCTGGTCGGCGAGCGGGTGACCCTGCGCTGGGATCCCGAGGCACCGCCGGGCCGGCCGTTCCGCGTCGTCCACAACGGCAAGGAGGCCGGCATGGCCCACCCGCTCGACCTCCACGCCAATGCCCGCGTCAAGCGCGACACCCGGCCGACAATCGCGTTCCGCGATCTGGACACCAAGTGATGTATCTCCAGACCTTCGCCCTGAACCGCTTCCCCTTCGCGCCGTCGATCGAGACCGACATGCTGTTCGAGGACCGGGCGAGCGAGGAGGCGCAGCTTCGGCTGAGCCACCTCGTCGAGTTGCGCGGTATCGGCCTGCTCACCGGCGAGCCCGGATCCGGCAAGACCGTTGCCTGCCGGCGCCTGATCGCCAGCCTGCCGCGCGGCCTTCACCGGGTCTGTTATGTCGCTCTCAACAGCGCCAGCCCGCTCGATGTCGCCAACAGCATCGGCCTCGAGCTCGGCCTGCCGGAACGCAACGGCCGCGCCGCCGCGTGGCGCCAGATCCGCACCGAGATCTCGCGCCTCGTCGGCGAGCAACGCCAGCTGCCGGTGCTCATCCTCGACGAGGCCCACCATCTCAACAATGCCGTCCTCGAGGACCTGCGGATCCTCACCAACTTCGCCGTCGATGCCGAGCCGCGGCTGTGCCTGCTGCTGGTCGGCCTCACCGAGCTGCGCCGCCGCCTCGCCATGGCGACCAACGAATCGCTCGCCCAGCGCCTGATCGTCCGGCACCGCGTCGCCGGCCTCGCCGATGACGAGATCGGGCCCTACCTCGCCCATTGCCTCAAGGCCGCCGGTGCCCCCGACCTCCAGTTGTTCGACACCAATGCCGTCCACGCAATCGAGCTGTCGGCGCACGGCCTGCCGCGCGTCGTCAACCAGATCGCCCACTACGCGCTGACCGCCGCCGCCGCCGCCAAGGCCCGCCAGGTCACCATGGACCATGTCGCACAGGCCACCGACGAGCTCAGGCTGAAGGGATAGCGCGATGATCGACCGCAAGCCCTGGCCCGAGGCCAGGCTCGACACCCTCAGGCAGACGCAACTCGACCAGGTCGCCGCCGCCATCGGCTACACCACCGCCACCAGGAGGCCACGACGGTGAAGGGCTTCCCGACCCGAACCCCGGCCGACCTCGAGGACCGGCCGAGCCGCCAGCAGTGGATGATCGACGAGCTCTGGGGCGAGCAGGCCGTCGGTATCGTCGGCGGCGAACCCAAGTGCGGCAAGTCCTTCCTGGCGCTCGATCTCGCCGTCGCCGTGGCCGCCGGCGTCCCATGCCTGCGCCGCTTCCCCGCCGAACAGTCCGGACCGGTCCTGCTGTTCGCCGCCGAGGACGCCGGCCACATCGTGCGTAGCCGCCTCAAGGGCATCGCCTGTGCCGCCGGCACCCGCTTCGAGACCCTCGACATCGCCGTCATCGACGTCCCGATCCTGCGCCTCGACCATCGCGACGACCGCCAGCGCCTGGTGGAAACCGTGCAGCGTATCAAACCACGTCTCCTGATCCTCGACCCACTGGTCCGTCTGCACGGCGTCGACGAGAACGCGGTCGCCGAGATCGCCCCCATCCTCGGCTTCCTGCGCGACCTCCAGCGCCGCTTCGAAAGCGCCGTGGTGCTGGTCCACCATGCCCGCAAGAGCGCTGCCGCCAGGCCGGGGCAGGCGCTCAGGGGATCGTCCGAGCTCCACGCCTGGGGCGACAGCAACCTCTACCTCAGACGCCGCAACAGGCAGATCCTGATGACCGTCGAGCATCGTGCCGCCCCCGGCCTCGACAACATCGAAATCGAACTCGCCGATGACGGCAAGGGGCCCGCCCTCCGTTTGCGCCAGGAAACTCCCGGCGACGTCGAGCCCGAAACCCCCGAACGGCGTATCCTCCAGGTGATCGCAGACGCCGAAGGCCCGCTCTCCCAGCGCCAGATCCGGCAACGCGCCGCGACCCGGCCCGCCACCGTCAGCGGCGCTCTCCACAAGCTCATCGGCGAACAGCGCATCGAGCGCGCGTCCAAGGGAGGCTACCGCATCGCCGGAGGCCAGGCGTTACCGAAAACCGTTACTTCCTCCAACCCCCAGGGCGCGACGGTAACGGTAACCGGTAACACCCAACCCGATCTTCCTTTCCAAGCAGCACCATGACCGGCGGAGATCCTTTGACCACATGGCGCAACATCCCGCTCGATGAGGTCGCCATTGCCCTCGGCTACCGCCGGGACCCCACCGACCGGGCGCGCTTCAAGCGCGATGGCTCGGTCATCAGCATCAACGGCGCGAAGTTCTTCGACCACTTGCGCGGCACCGGCGGGGGTGGCGCCATCGATCTCGTCATCCACGCAAGGGAATGCCCCTTCCCGGAGGCCCTCCACTTCCTTGGCAGCCGGCACGGCAAGGCAAACGCCATCCACACCGCCGCTCGCCGCCTGCACCTGCCAAGGCCCAGCCACCGCGCATGGCCAATGGTCCGCGACGCCCTCGTCCGTCAACGCGCCCTTCGCGCCGATGTCCTCGAAGCATGCCAACGCCGCGGCCTGCTCCATGCCGATGACAGGCTCAATGCCGTCTTCATCTGCCGGGACGCCAACGGACAACCCACCGGCGCCGAGATCCTCGGCACCGCGTCACCGGCCGGCGGAGGACGCTTCAGGGCAATGGCGCCCGGATCGCGCAAGGCACGCGGCGGCTTCTGGCTCCCCTGCGACCACAATCAGCCCGCCCTGGTCATCCTCACCGAAAGCGCCGTCGATGCCATCTCCGCACGAAGCCTCCGAATCCCGGGAACACGCGAGCACGGTGCCGTCGTCGCCTCAACCGCCGGCATCGCACACTCCATCCCTCCCTGGATCGAGGTGTGGAAACCCGAACGCATCGTCTGTGCCTACGACGCCGACAGCGCCGGTGACAACGCCGCCCGTCGTCTCCACCTCAATGACCCGAGGGTGACAAGACAGCGCCCGCGCGGCGCCAGGGACTGGAACGAAATGCTGGTGCGCTCACGTTGAGACGAAAAGTCCTCAACGTGAACGCAGATCTCCCAGGTAACCCGGCACAACCATCAAATAATCTGAAAACTGCACCATCGATTACCGCACGCGCATAGCTGATCGCAAAATCCGGTCAACGACACCCTGACGGGACCGTGAGAAAAGGCCGGCAACCGCCGCCATCACCCCGCAAGGCCAATCCGAACCCGACCGGAACGCCGCCGGCCCATCCGCATCCCAGCCAGACGCCCTCCGCCATGGCGAAACCAGCACGCCAGACGCCACAATCACACCATCCATACCGGCCAGACCGCAGACCGTCACGGCAAACCCCGAACCCCGCTGACCCACCACGATAATGTCGGCGCAATGCGTCATATACGACACCACCACAGCCGGATTATCGTGAAACAACCGCCAAGATCGAATGCGCAAAACAACAACCACCGTCGCAGCCGCTTCGTAGCGTGCCGGTCAATCGCCGAATAGGCCGGGCTGACCTGCCCAAGACGGAAGTAGTTGGCCCAACCGGACAAGACCCGGTTGATCCGGCCCACTACCACCTCGGCCGGTAAACTTCCGTACCGAGGTTCCGTCAGGTCGCTGATTTTGCGGCAGATGCCCTGGACGCTCGCCTTGGCCGGTCGATTGCCAATGTAGGGTGGCTTCTTCCGGTGAGGGCGATAGTTCCATCCAAAGCGATACCCCAGGAACTCAAGCGGTTCCTCCGGGCACCGCAGGCATCGGGTTTTCTGCTCGTTGACCGGCAGCTTCAGGTTGCCCATCAGCCGTTTGACCGCCGCCAGCATCTCTGCCGCCGGGGCCTTGCCGAGAACACAGAGGTCATCGGCATAGTTCACGATCTCCGCACAGAAGCGCCGGGCATAGCCCAGCACCTTCCAACCCAGTATGAAGCGCCGCATGTAGATATTGCTGAGCAGAGGCGAGATCGGGGAACCCTGAGGAGTCCCCTTGCGCTCTCTGCGTGCCCGGTTCGTGCGGCGTTTGCCGCCGCCCTTCCCGGCGTCCTCTTCCACCGGCATTTCCAGCCATGCCTTGATAAGCCCGAGCATACGACCGTCGCTGACGCGACGGGCGAGGCTCTTCATGAGCTCGGCATGCGGGATTTCTCCCGAAAAAATTGGACAGATCGCCGTCAACAATCTCGTTATGCCCTCCGTTCAGAAGGCGATGAACACGATCAACCGCGTCCAGGGCACTGCGTCCCGGCCGGTAGGCGTACTGTTCCGGTTGCAGGTCAGCGTCAAAAATCGGCGCCAGCACAAGCATGGCCGACGTCTGCGCCACCCGGTCCCGGATGCACGGTATCCCCAACGGTCGGAACGTCCCGGGCTGTTTCTTCGGGATCAGTACCTGACGCACCGCTTGCGGCTTGTAAGTCCCGTCCCTCAGATCCCGCGCCAGTTCCCCAAGCCAGCCCTCTACGCCATGCAATTCGATCGCCGCAAAACTCTCGCCATCGACCCCCGCCGACCCGCCGTTATGGCGAACCTGCCTCCAGGCTTCGGCAAGAAAATCCTCGCGCCAAACCTTGTCGCACAGCGCATGAAAGCGCCGCCCGGGTTCTTCCTTCGCTCGAACATGTAACACGGTCTGGAGTTTCCGAACACTTTCTGACCCTGTTAGACCTTCGCCAGTAGTCATGCCTTGCTTCCTTTCCATGCTGCTCTCGAACCAGGGCCCCTTTCCTCGACCGGCATTACCCGGCGTCATCAGTACTACAGGCCCATCCGCCACCTCGACGACCCGGCCTGACCCTCGCAGGCTGCCAGTTGGTCCGTGTCCGACCATCGGCGAGGCTTCCCATGTTGCATCTTCTCCCATCTTCCACGCGTGCCGACACCACTACCCCGGCGGGAGTGGAACGGTGCTCACAAGGCTCGCTTCCCGTTCCCCATCGGCCTTCCCCTGATTGACGGAGGGTCGGCTCCCGCGACTGTTGTTTCGGGGCCTGCTCAGTGCTCGCTTGCGCTTCGGCCCGCGTGGTCGCTGGACTGCTCATGCAGCCCTTTGTCGCCAGAGTGCTTCAGTCCACTTCGTTACCTCCGTAGGACCGCTCTGGCTGCTACCAACCGGAGCCTTAGCTGTTGAGCGGGATTCGCACCCGCCAGGGAAAAGTGCCTTTCCATGGCACACATCAAACTCTCGCGTAAAGGAAGCACTCGGGGACACGCCGAAATCAACTGCCTGCGGGAACGTCCTAATTTGACCGCTTACCGTACAGCGACTGCCAGTCAGGCGCCTCGCAGGGCACAACCGGGGACGGCAGACCCAATCCGTCGCCCCCTTCGGTCCGCAGCTGTGCCGCCCCAGGTGTCTGGTCGTAAACCGCCATGGCCACGACCATAAACGAGGTGAAATTCCGTTACCAGTGATTTATTGGCACTGCCCAAGCGGGCCCGAATTCGACTGAAATCACCCATCACCGCCTGGCCGAACGCTTACGCCTGCGCGCGCTCCACAAGATAGCGGCAGCGCTCGAGGTACGCCTCGACCCGTTCCGGACGGGCGCGACGGGTCGAACGCACCTGATTGAACAGCCTCTTCACCGACTGTGTCAGATGTCGCCACTGGCGCCAGCCGGCCACCTCATGCTCACTCGCCGCACGGCCCGTCACCCGAACCAGACAACGCATCGCGTCCATGAGAAGATTGACGTCCATGGGATAGTGCACGTCCGTCTCCACCACGAAGGAGTCACAGCGCCCTCGCAACGGCTCGCCAGGCTTTTTTCTCGCGACCGCATGGCCGCTCTCCACTATCAGCTGTCCAACCTGCGCCAACAACTCGGGACGCACCAGACACACGTTGTCCACCACCGTCTGGTACTCGTACTTCCTCTTGTCCCAGATATCAGCGTGTCCCAGAAACTGACGAAGTGTCATGTGCTCGTTCACCAGTTCGTGGAGGCGGTCGAAATCGCAACCGTTGCGGTAGGAATGCGCATTGCTGCGTACCCCCCGCGCAGATCCGGACATGGTCGTTGAACCATCCGGCTCCTACCTCGGGTGATTGACGGCAAACCGCTGGTCCGGCCATGGGTGGCGGATGGAGACGCGTGACCAAAGGAGTTCAGTCATGCGCTCCAGTCGCCTCCAACTGAAGCGAGCTCGCTGGGACCGCCGGCGCAGCGCTCGCATCCACAGGCGTTGCAGCCTGCGGCGGAACGCAATGATGAACCGGCTCGACCCCGGGACGGCAAAGTAGTTGAGCCAGCCTTCACAGACCCGCCCGAGCCACTTTCCGACTTCCCAGATGTCGTGGTGCCTGCGCTTGCGGAGCACCTCCTCGATGCGCGCCAGGGTCCTGTTGACCCGTTTGGCGACCGGTTTGCGACCAAGCCGAAAGCGTCCTCTCAGGGTCCTCGTGCAATAGTGCGTGAAGCCCAGAAAGTCGAAAGTCTCCGGCTTGCCACCCCGCGCTGACGACGGTTCATTTCCGCGAACCGGCCAAACTCCACGAGGCGGGTCTTGTCCCGGTGAAGGCTGAGACCGAACCGGGCCAGCCTCTCCCGAACGTCGCGGAGGTACCGCTCCGCATCCCGCTTGTATTGGAACCCGGCAACGACATCGTCGGCATATCGGACGATGATCGCTTCGCCATCCGGGACGTTCGGACGCCATTTCTTGTGAAACCACAGGTCGAGCACGTAATGCAGGAACACGTTCGCCAAAACGGGCGAAACTATCGCCCCCTGCGGCGTGCCCATGCCCGCGTCTTCCCATGATCCACCCTTCATGACGCCAGCGTTCAGCCATTTCCGGATCAGGCGGATGACCCGCCTGTCGCCAATGCGATGCTCAAGGAACGTGATCAGCCAATCCCGCGGGATTGTGTCAAAATACGCCCGGAGGTCTGCATCGACTATCCATCTGACCTTGCGCCGCTCGATCCCGAAGGCCAGGGCGTCGAGCGCACCGTGCGCCCCACGCCCCGGTCGGAACCCGTAACTGAAACCAAGAAACTCCACCTCGTAAATCGGTGTCAGGATCACATCCACAACCGCCTTCTGGACGATCTTGTCCTCCAGCGCCGCGATCCCGAGCGGTCGTGTTCCGCCGTCCGGCTTGGGTATCTCTACCCGCCGAACCGGCGGCGCCCGGTACGCTCCCCCTCTGTGCAGGCGCCGGTGCAGGTCGAGCAGGCGCTCTTCCAACCCTTTGCCGTACATGTCCCACGTGATGCCGTCGACGCCCGCCGCAGCGTCCCGCCTCAGGGCAAGGTACGCCCGGTGCAGCGCGTCCGGCGTGATGTGGTGGAAGAGCGCAGTAAGACGTTCCTTCGGGTCTCTCTCTGCAGCTTTCCGTATCCGGGCCGCCGCCTGTGGCACGCTTGCCCGACACTGGGTTCGGCACATGCTTTGGCTTCCCGGATTCCCCTTGGTTGAGACCCTTTCCTCCGGCGACTCCGCAGAAGCTCGCGCTCCCATGTTCGCCGCCTTCACAGGTCGTACGGCCCCATCCGACTTCTCCAAACCGTCCATCATAGGCTTCGGTTTTCTCCATTCCCTACGCGGCCCCGCAACGACGTGCGGGGCAGTTTGAAGACCTCCCAGGGTCCCGACAGAAGGCGTGCGGACGTGCATGGGCTCTCGGACACCGCGGGGTCCGCCGACATCTCACCAAAACGATGCCTGCGATGTTGCCTTCGACCGGACTGAAAGCCTCGGCACCCCGGATTACATGCTTTTCGTTGCTCAATAGCCCTGCCCATCCGTACCGCTACCGACGCTTCGCTTGCCCCCTCATGGGGACCGACGCACGGCTCGCGGAGAAACGTGGTTTGGTTACTCCTTCGTTCCAGGGGACTTGCACCCCCTGCCTTCTGCCAGTTCGCCTGGTACACCAGTCCCTGCATCACTACGACCATCACCAGGATCATCCACATCTCCATCCCCGGGCGGCCTACCGTACAGTCGACGCCGGGAAGCATGTGCTCCTCGAGAAGCGCAAACAGCCGGGTGCGGGTCTCCTCGTCGGCATAGAGATGCTGGAGGCCCAGCAACAACGCCGGAATGTCGTCCCGGGACTTCAGGTCGATCCAAATGTCCTCGATCCCGATCTCACCGAGTTCCATTTGTGGATTGCGGGCGTGTCTCATGATGCTGCCTTGCGAAGAATCTCTGAAATCGACCTGATTCAGGGCCACCAGACCTAAAAACCGCCTCACGGCGAGAATCTTCGCTTGTTAATACCACAAATTATCACGCAATGTCAACACTTTAGGGTTTTCTGGCAGGCACTACCTAGCCGCGCGATTAGCTGATGTTAGCCAACCGCCCAACTTGTATCGATCGAATTTTCTAACTGGGAACCTGCTATGCGTCCAACACAAGATTACCCGTCGGCACTGCTTGGCAGATAAGGCATCTGCCCTCTTCCTCAGCGGCAACATCGAGAAGATGCTGGAACGAGCCCGATTCTACCCCCACCGCACAGCTTTCACACTGACCGGCTCGACAACCAGAGTCCAGAGACAAACCATGTTTTTCGCCAAACTCCAACAAGGACCCAGATTTGTCTGTCCATTGGGCCGTTACCCCGCTCTTGGCAAAGGATACGCAGTAGGGACCTGTCGGGATTGGTTTAGTTGAAACCGGTGAGACAAACACTTCTTTGTAAACACGCTCAGGAGGATGCCCACGGGCGGCAAGCGCATCCTCGACCGCGCTCATCATCGGGGGCGGGCCGCACAAGTAGACCTGGGGCACTGTTTCAAATTCGGCAAGCAGGATGTCATCAGCCCCAACAAAACCGCTCTTGTCATAGTCAACACCGAGCACATCATCGCTTGCGGGTTCGTTGTAGATGTTAACCATACTGAGGGAGGGGATAGCCTCTTGCAGGGCCTTAATCCGGTCTCCGTAGGCGTGTACCGCACTGTGCCGGTTGGCATAGACCAGATGGATGCGTGGCGCCGTTCCTACGGCCGCTACCGTTTCCAGATAGCTGAGAAAGGGAGTAATCCCGATACCACCGGCAACAATGGCGATCGGATCATCGCTTTGTGCGGGGATGACGAATCGGCCTGACGGTGCTTTCAACTCGACCTCTGTGCCGATTTCCAGCCCGTCGTTGATGAAAGACGACATAATGCCAGGAGGCGCGTCTGGTGCGTTCGGCGGTGCAACCACACGTCGTACAGAGATCACGTATTCCTTCCGCTCTGCACCAGTTGCGGATCCGACGAGGGAATAGCAGCGCGTAATCTCCTGCAACGTTTCCGGGAGTTTTATCCGCAAGGTGATATGCTGCCCAGGCTGATAGTCAGGCAAGATGTCCAGGCCCTTTACTTGGATACCAACCCTGGTGACCCCATCGGCCACATTTTGCAAGGTCGCAATCGTTGCCGGCCGGAAGCCAAGCCATGCCGGTCGCTCCTTTTTGGCCTCATCCATTGCACGCAGCCTGCAAATCGCAGAACGGTGTGGGACCGACCCACTGATTGGGTCAATATGTTTGGTCTCAATCAGACGATTATAATTTGAGCCGTTGTTGCTCAGAGGATCGAATCCGGGCAGGCGCAGTTCCTTGTTTTCCTGCCACCAGCCGTAGGCCGCGACAACAACACGAGGGTGCAAAGCATTGTTAATCTTCAATTTCATGTTTGCGCGACCGGCGTCATTCTCGATCCAGATCAGGTCGTCCTCTTCAAAGCCCAGCTCGTCAGCTGCGTCCTGGCACAATTCAACAACCGGCTCAGGCACCCTTTTACGGAGCGATGTGATGTTGCGATATTGGGAATGGCAATAATATCCGCTTTTGGCGCTCGTCAATTCAAAGGGGTACTTTTCAGTGTCCCGGTCAAACGACGTGAATTCCGGCAGTGGCGAATAGCCGTGGCGCAGGAACAGTTCGGAGTAAATTTCCACGCGGCCGGTATCGGTTTCGAATCCCTTTACACCGACGCCCGTTTCCTGCGCGTACTTTCGGGACTGGTAATTCAGTGGCTTTCGAATGCCACCAGGGTTTTCGCGCAATTCCTCCAGAGAAATGCCCGAAGGTTCCAGTACATAGGCATATGCCTTGTCGATGTCCCCACCAAAAAAGTGACCCCCTAGCCCAAGGCGTGCGGCTAGATCGAATACGATCTCCATATCAGAGCGCGTTTCCCCTCTTGAAGGGACGAGCGCCTCGCGAAGCTGAACCAATTCATTCGCGTCCTGACTGACATCGAACCCAACCCGCAGGGCCTCGCGTTCCCAGGGCGTATTTACCGGCAGAAAAATGTCTGCAAACATTGCCGTTGGGGTCATAACGGTATTGCAGTGTGCAAAAAATTCCAGAGCCTGAAAGGCTTCGATGGCGCGATCGGTGTCCCCGTGTGATAGCAGATGGTTCGCCCCAAAAGACACGAACGTCTTTACTTCATAAGGCTTCTTTTCCAAGACAGCAGTGTAGAAGTCCTTGGATGTGATCATCGCCTCAGCGGGAGGTCCGAGCGGGCGAACGTCAACACCCAAGGCCTTGTCCAGCTGTTCTTTCGGCAGTAGACTCAAATCTTTGATCAAATTAGTCGGATGCTGGCTAAAGGCAACATTTCCACCTGGCGCATCATAGCTGCCGCTCAAGGACATCAATATGGCCAGAGCACGGTCGGTTTGGGTCGCATTGCTCTGTTGGGCCAAGCCGCTCCAGGCATAGTAGGCAATCTTGTCAGCGCCGGCCAATGTTTCGGCCGCCGCTTCGATAGCCGCAATCGGAATTCCCGTTTGGGATGCGGTATTCTCAAGCGGGTAGTGTTGGCACGCGTCTACATAAAGCTCAAATGCCGTTTTGCAGAAAACCGATCCACCATCCGTTTCCACCAGGGTCTCACCGTTAAGGGAAATGTCCTTGGGGACCTGGCGCTGCCGGTCCATGCGATCGCTCAGATAGACGAGTGACCCATCCCTTGATAAGGCAACATAGTCCCTACCGCCCTGACTATCGATGTCGCCTGACCGCAGGAACCGGCCAGTATCCTGACGGACGAGGAACGGCCCGTTGCTCCAGTTCGTCAGAAACTCTTTGTCATATCCGCTCTTCTCGATCAGAATTTTGGCAAGTCCCATTGCCAAGATACCGTCTCTCCCGGGTAGAACACGCAACCAGTGGTCCGCGTCTCGCGCATATCCGGCGTCGCGCGGGTCAACGGCGATGATTTTGCCGCCTCGCGCGCGCGCCTCGGCCACCTGAGTTGCCTGATCAAGCCAAACGGCACTGGGATTGAAGCCCCAAAGCAGTATTGTGTCCGCATTTGCGTAATCCGGATATAGAATGCCGCTACCAAACGTGAATTTGTGTGCATTGTCTTTATGCCAATTACAGATCTCTGTACCGTGGACATTGTTTGGAGTTCCAAATGCGTAGGTAAACCGATCGATCCACTCATCACCATCGCTGATCGGTGTGCCGCTGGGTGTCGTTAATCCGAAGGCCACAGCTTCGGCGCCATGAGCTTCCTTGATCGCACTCAACCTTGTTGCGATTTCATTCAGCGCTTCTTCCCAGGTAATACGCTGCCACCCCGGATCTGGATCGGATTTCGGATTGGTTCGGCGCATGGGGTACAAAACTCGATCGGAGGAATAAAGGATCTCCGGTGCGGCCTTCCCTTTCAAACACAGCGCCTTGCCGGTCGGGTGCTCTGGAAAGGGACCTGCAGAAATCAATTTGCCATCGCGGACCTTGTAAATCGCGCCACAACGCGACTTGCACAAGCTGCAAAAACTTCGCTTTTCGGCCACGTTTCCGCGTATCATGTGCTACTTCGCCTCTAGTTTTGGTCAATTAATCAAGTCGCCAAGAGATTGTCATCAATGTGTACCATTACGCAGATCGCCGCCTATAGTCGCGAAAAGCCATAGTATTTTGTCTTGCTTAAGCGATAAGGGGCCCAAACCATAAATCCCAATTGCACACTTGCGAGATCATTTTATATGCAATGGCGCATGCTTGTCAAGAGGCTCTCTCCTGGTGACGTACGAGGTTATGTATCATTGGCGGGAGGGGGGTACTCCCTGTGGTTAGCCATCAGCCACATAGAGGGGCACCCCCATGCCACAGCGCGCTGCGACGATTGAGAGTTTACCGATGGCCTTCGAGGTCGTGAAGCAGATGCAGGCCGACGGTCTGGAGGGGGGCGAGGGTTATCGCCCGCTCGGCCGGCTCGCCTCGGCCGAGATCATTGAGGGCCGGATGGCCGAAGCGGTCGATGGCTGGCTCGACGGTCTCGACGGGAGCGCCGTGCGCGACCGGCGCAACGGCAGCTATTCGCGCCATCTGTTGACCGAGCTCGGCGATATCGCGCTTAGCGTGCCGCGCAACCAGCGCTTCTGCCCGACCGGGGTGCTGTGCCGCTACGCGCGGCGCGCGCCCGAGATCGACCGCGCCATCCTGGCCGGCTTCGTGCTGGGGCTGTCGACCCGCAAGGTCGGCGAGGTCCTGCTGGCCTTGCTCGGCCGCCACCGTCAGCCGGGTCGCCAGGACCCTGAACGCGACGGTCGCCGCCTTCCATCGCCGGCCGCTCGACAACGCCTACAAGGCCCTGATGCTCGACGGCGTGGTGCTCGCCCGCAAGACCGGCGCCGGCGCCCTCAGAAGGCCGGTCCTGGTCGCCCCGTGCATCCGGCCCGACGGCCGGAAGGAGATCGTCGACTTCCGCCTCGCCGCCAGCGAGAGCGCCGCCGAGTGGGAGCGCTTCCTGACCGGCCTGTACCGCCGCGGGCTCACCGGCGAGGGGATCGAGACGATCTGCGCCGACGGCGGACAGGGCCTGATCGCCGCCCTTCCCACCGTCTATCCCGGCATCCCCTTACAGCGCTGCTGGGCGGGCCTGTTGAAAAAGCTCGGCAGGTGTGAGTCACTGGTTCGATATCTTGTGTTCGACCTGAGAGAGCTACGAGATGTTGGGTCACAAGAGCCGCGACCAGTTGGAGCTGTTCATCACGGGCTCGCTTCAGCAGCTGGTGCCGGAGGATCATGTTCTGGCGCGCGTGGACCGTGTTCTGGACCTTGGCTGGCTGCGCGAGGAAGTGGCGGGAGTGCTATTGCGCCGACAATGGCCGGCCGGGCATCGATCCGGAAGTCGCGGTTCGGTTGATGCTTGCTGGCCTGCTGCTCGGGATCGTTCACGACCGCCGGCTGATGCGTGAAGCGCAGGTGAACATCGCTATCCGCTGGTTCATCGGCTACGGCCTGCACGAGCGTCTGCCGGACCATTCGAGCTTGACCCGTATCCGCCAGCGCTGGGGCGAGGAGCGGTTCCGAGCGATTTTCAAGCGCACCGTGACAGCCTGTCTGGATGCGAGGATTGCCACGGCCGAAATCGTGCACATTGATGCTTCGCTGATCCGTGCGGATGTCAGCTGGGAGAGCTTGGTCGAGCGTCACGCAGACGAGGTGATGGCGGAGAACCGCAGCGAGGAAGAGGCCGAGGCCGAAAAACAGACCCGGCAGAGCGGGAAGTACAAGAAGGTGAGCCTGACGGATGCGGATGCCAGCATGGCGACTACGGCACGCAACCGTCGGCTGGAACCCTGCTTCAAGCAGCACGCAGCGGTCGATGACGTGCGGGGCGTGGTTCTCGACGTTACCGTGACGACAGGCGAGGCCAACGAGGGCGATACCATTGAGGAGCAAGTCGATGAGGTCCGGAAGATCGCAGGGCGCGAAATCGCGACAGTGACCGGCGATGCCGGCTATGCCTATGCAAAGGTCTATGGCGGACTTGAGCGTCGTGGGATCGACCCGCTGATCCCGGCGAAGAAGGAACCGATCAAGAGCCGCGTACCCACTCGCCGCTTTCGCTACGATGCCCGGCACGACATCCTGAAGTGCCCAAGGGGGAAGGTTCTGCGTCCCGGGCGGGTGCTCAAATACGGCCGCTTCTTCCATTCCAGGTCCAGGGACTGCGCGCGCTGTACGCTCAAGGGCGACTGTCTGTCCAAGGGGCGCGTCACCAAGTCGGTGGTGATCGGCGATGACTATCCAGCGCTGCTCCGGGCCCGGCGTCGGCACGCACGCTGGAGGTAAGCGGTCAAATTAGGACGTTCCCGCAGGTAGTTGATTTCGGCGTGTCCCCGAGTGCTTCCTTTACGCGAGAGTTTGATCGCGAAGGGAGAGGGTTTGATGGCGGGTCACGGGAAGGCGCAGGCAGGCACACGGGCCCCGAGGCGGGGTGCCGAGGAGTGGCGGGAACTTCTCGCCGATTTCGATCTCCACGAGGGCACCAAGGCGGAGTTCTGCCGTCATCGTGGCATCAGTCCGGGGTCGTTATCGTACTGGCGAGGCAAGTGTGGGACGGCGGGCTTTGTCAGGATCGAGGCGCCGGCTTTGGCGCCTGGTTGGGATGTCGAGCTTGATCTCGGGGACGGCATGGTATTGCGGCTTCGGAGGCCGGGGTGCTGAACGGCTGGCCCGCGGGAGGTATCTGGCTTTCGATGCAACCGACCGACATGCGCAAGTCGTTTGACGGTCTGTCTGGCCTGGTGAGGAACCATCTTCGTGACGACCCGCTGTCCGGTAGGTGGTTTGTCTTCATCAACCGGCGTCGGACGATTCTGAAGATCCTGGCTTTTGAGGCTGGAGGCTTCTGGGTCTGGGGCAAGCGCCTGGAAGGGGGATTGTTTGCCCGCGCCGGATCTTCCGAGGTGCGCAAGACGGCGCTTTCGCGCACCGAACTTCTGGCCCTTATCGATGGTCTGGACATGAAGGTGGTGCGTCGTCGCAAGCGCTGGGTCAAGGATGCAGCGAGGTAGAAAACAGTTGTTCAGGCACGATTTTTATTGACATATTCCACATGGTGCGGTAGTAATGAGCCATGGTATCCACAAGGTGACGTAGTCAGTCCCCATGACAGCAGAAGCCCTCAGGATCGTCGAGCTGGAGCGGGAGAACGCTCTCCTGCATGAGCTTGCCGGTCGCCATCGGGAAGTGCGTGCCATGCTGGAGAAGAAGGCTGGCCTCCTTGAGGAGACGCTTGCCCTTACGAAGCAGAGCTACGCGCTGCTTGAGAACTCCAACGCCCTTCTCGAGGAAGCGAACGGGCTGATGCAGGAGGAGATGACCTCTCTCAAGCAGCAGGTGGCGTGGTTCCGGCGCCAGATCTTCGGCTCCAGGTCGGAACGCCGGTTCGGGATCGATCCTGTGCTTCAGGGGAACCTGTTCGCCGAGTTCGGGCTCGAGGAGGTGCCGGACCGCGAGACCCCGGACGAGACCCCTGCTTCTCCCCGCCGCAGGTCCAAGCGGCGCGACACCGCAGTCAACGATTCTGGCCTGCGGTTTGACGAGAGCGTGCCGGTGGAGACGATCATCGTGGAGAACCTTGCGGCCGCCGGGATACCCGAAGGAGAACGCGAAGAGATCGGCGAGAAGGTTGTCTGTCGTGTGGCGCAGGAGATCGGCAGCTACAAGGTCCTGCGCTACGTCATGAAGACCTGGAAGCGCAAGGACACCGGCGAGCTTTTGCCCTGTCCGGCGCCGGCCAACGTTCTCGAACGCAGCTGTGCCGATGTGAGCTTTCTTGCCGGCATGCTGGTGGACAAGCACCAGTGGCATTTGCCGCTTTACCGCCAACACAAACGCCTGGAGGCCGCAGGCATCACGGTCAGCCGGTCGTCACTGACGAACTGGGCCGGGCGTTCCGTCGACATGTTGAAGCCGATCTTCGATGCACAGTGTGCCTCGGTCCTCTCGAGCCTGGTGATCGCGATGGACGAGACGACGATCAAGGCAGGCCGGATCGGCCCCGGGAAGATGCGCCGGGCGTACTTCTGGCCGATCTTCGGCGACAACAACGAGATCGTGTTCCACTATGCGCCGTCTCGGGAACACCGCCACGTTGGGAGCTTCCTCGGTGATTTTGAAGGAACGCTCCTGAGTGACGGTTATCAGGCGTACGAGGCCTGGGCCGCGGCGCGCGGCGATGTCGTGGTTCATGCAGGCTGTTGGGCGCATGCCAGGCGAGAGATTGAGACCACCAGGGACCACGACCCGATGCGTTGCGGGGAGGCCCTGGACCTGATCGGCGGGCTTTACGCGCACGAAGAGGAGATCCGCAAGAAGAAGCTTGCGGGACCGGCGAAGCTCGCCTGGCGCAGGGAGCATTCGGTGCCGATTGTCGAAGCCTTCTGGCGATGGTGCAGGACCATTGTCGAGGACCTGTCGCGACCGCCGAAGGATCCGCTTCTGTTGGCCGTGAACTATGCGCGCAACCGGCGAGATGCGTTGGAGGTCTACCTGTCGGATCCCGATGTTCCGATCGATACGAATCATCTACATGCCGACAACCGTTTTATGCCGACAACCGTCTCAAGTCATTGATCAGTTGGGTCGCATCACAGAATTTGTCGGCATAATCACAGAGCTTCGAGGAAGGCCATCAACGCGTCATCGGGACGGTAGCTGCCTTTGGGGAGATCGGCTGGTCGCGTCAGATCCATGGCCTCCTTCTTCATTTGCATATCGGCATGCAGATACACTTGGGTGGTTTCAACCGATTCATGACCGAGCCAGAGCGCAATGACAGGACAGCCGACGCCGCTGCGAAGCAGGTCCATGGCGGCCGAGTGGCGTAGTGTATGGGGACTGATCCGTTTGTTTTTCAGCGTCGGGCAGGTACTGGCTGCCTGCCGTGCGTACTTGCACACAATGCGCTCGATACCGTCACGACTGAAGCGTCCTCGACGATTGCTGACGAACAGGGGCTGATCCGGCGTTGCAGCCCGTTCCTCGAGCCAGTCGCGGAGTGCCTTCACGCAGTCGCTGCGCAGCGGGGTTGCCCGTTCCTTGCGTCCCTTGCCCCGGCAATGGACATGGGCGTTGGCCTGAGGTTCAAGGACCACGTTATCGATATTGAGAGCGATCAACTCCGAGACCCTGAGACCGGTTTGCAAGGTGACGAGCAGCAAGGTTCTGTCGCGCCGGCCGTGCCATGTGGACAGATCGGGCGCCGCCAGGAGTGCCGCACCTTCTGTCCGATCGAGGAAGTCAATGGTTCGCTGATCATGGCGCTTCGCCGGAATGGCAAGAACCAGTTGGCAATGATGCAGGAGCGCAGGTTCGCGGGTTGCGACGAACCGGAAGAATGCCCGGATCGCCGATCTCCGCGTATTACGTGTACGGGCGCTGTTGTGGCGGTTCTCCTCAATGAAGTTCAGGAACCGCGCCACGAGATCGGAATCGATGTCGGTAACGAGCAACTCTGTCGGAGCCCGATCGAGTTGTTGGCTGGCGTAGCCGAGCAGTAGACGGAAGGTGTCGCGATAGCTCGCCACCGTATGGAGGCTGGCCTGCATCTGGGCGATGAGGCGATTGGCGAAGAAGCCCTGCACATAAGCAGGCAGCGAAGGCACCATCATGATCTCTCTCCATGCGAGTGACACCGTTCGGCGCGCTCGGTGGCCAGTTGCAGAAGTTCGGGGACCGCCTCCAGATACCAGTACGTCTCGCTCGGACTCTTGTGTCCGAGCCATGTGCTCAGCTTGTACATCTCGCGCTCAGGGTTCAGGCCGGACCGGTACCAGTTGATGACTGTCCTGACCGCCATGGTATGTCGCATGTCATGGAGGCGTGGACCCCGGCCGGCGTGGCCGGTGGGTTGACACTCCCGCAAACCGATCCTCTGGCTGACTTGGACAAAGTTGTATTCGGCTGTGCCGATCCTGACACGTCGACGGCGTTCACCGACGAAGAATGCCGATGTTTCGACTGCGCCGAGGGTCCGGTCACGCAACGACCGGTATTCCATAAGGCGCTCAGCGGTGCATGGCGTGATCGCCACGATGCGGCTTCGGTCCTTCTTGGTGTGGCGGATCCGCAGCAGGGCCGCTTCCGGATCGACATCGTTGTCATCGAGACCGAGCGCCTCGCTGATCCGCAGCCCCGTCACCGTGAGCAGTCCGAAGAGCGTCGCATAGGTGGGGCCGCGCAAGCCGGACTTTGAGGGCAGTCGTGCAGTCTCTGTCATGATGCCGGCAAGTTCGTCGTCGGTGTAGATGTACGGCTTTGGCCGCTGCCGATTCCGTGGAATCAGGCCCAGAGGTGGCACCTCGGTCCGTGGATCCACGCTTTGCAACCAACGGCAAAAGGTGCGCACATGGCTCAACCGGGAGCCCCAGCTCCATCTGGCTTTTGAACCGGATTGCTCTTTCCAGCACAAGAACAGGTCTGTGGTCACCCGTTCGGCGCCCTGGTTGTCGGCAAAGAGAGCGAACTTTCGCAAGACCTGGATGGCACTGGCTGAAAGGCCAGTTCCGAAGCGGTCCCGCTGGGTGAGATACTGTTCGACGCGCTCAGCAAGCGGGATCATGGTGCCGCTCCCGGCACAGGCCATGGTCGTGCAAGGGGACGCAGTGCCTCAATGTCGTAGTGGCTGTAAACGGTGGTGGATTGGTGGGAACGGTGGCGCAGGACATCGCCGACCTCCTCCAGGGACGCGCCTCGACCCAACAGATCCATGGCCAGGCTGTGCCGCAACGCACGGGTCCGAACCTGTCCCCGAGGTGGCGTCAGACCGGCCAGTTCGTACGCGATGCGAAGCGCCCTGCGGACCGTCAGGGACGTGAACGGTCGATACGGCGGCCGCGTGGACACGAACACATGGCGCGAGTCACCCCTGCGTCCGTCGCGAATCCAGGCCACGAGCGCCTCTCCAACATCGACGGGCAAAGGCATGCGATCGAACTGTCCGCCTTTGCCACGGATGAGCATCCTGCAGTTTCGCCAGTCGATGTCGCCGAGCCGTACCGCGGTGGCTTCCTGCGCACGCAGGCCGAGCCTCGCCATCAGCAACAGCATCGCATGATCGCGGAGTTCACGCGGCCGATTACCGCGAACCGCTTCGATCAGCTGCTGGACCGTGTCGGGATCGAGATGACGCGGCAGTCCATCGTGCCGGCTCTGTGACGATCGTGGAACGGCGCCGGTCAGATCGCACGGAATCCTGCCGCTCAACACCAGGAATCGCAGGAGGTTGCGAAGATAGGGCAGTCGCCAGCTGGCCTTTCCAGATACATGATCCAGAAACGCGAAGATGCTTTCGGGCGTGATGGTGCTCAGGTCGCTCAGCGTCCGGGTATCAGTGCAGCAGAACGTCATGAAGAGCTTCACAAAGGCCCGGTGCACAAGTCGTCGTCTCTCGAACATCCCCCGATGATGGCGCAACCAGGTATCGAACTCCGCGCTCAACTGTTCCAGGGCGTCCGATGAAGGTGGCGGCACGGGAGGCACTGCTGAGATCACGTCAGTGTCGACCAGATACTCAACGAGCCGTCGTGTGGCCAACATCAACTCCCGCTCCATGGAAGCCGATCCCATTCGCGGGCATGTGGCCGCAAGATCCATCAGCACGCCCGGATCGACGTCATCGACCCCGAGATCACGCGCCTCGATTTCTGCACAGAGCCGGCCCGTCATACGCAGGTAAGTGGAAACGGTACGATCGGCATAACCTTGCACTGTGAGCGTGTCCAGAAACGCCTGGCGATGCGGTTCCAGCCAGGATGAAGCCATCGACGTTGATGTCGAAGGGGACGATTGATGGAAAGGCATGGTTCGCTCCATTCGTTTGATTGATACCGGATGGAACGTAGGTCTGGACCCGCACGACGGTCATCAGTCTGATATCTGCTGATCCCGGCGGTGGTGCCGCAAAGTCAGATCGATCAGGCTATGTGCCCGATGCTGTTGTCACCCTTGTGATCGGCAGAACACTGCCACAACGCGATCCCATGATTATGCCGACAAATTCTGTGATGCGACCCAACTGATCAATGACTTGAGACGGTTGTCGGCATAAAACGGTTGTCGGCATGTAGATGATTCGTATCGATCGGAACATCGGGATCCGACAGGTAGACCTCCAACGCATCTCGCCGGTTGCGCGCATAGTTCACGGCCAACAGAAGCGGATCCTTCGGCGGTCGCGACAGGTCCTCGACAATGGTCCTGCACCATCGCCAGAAGGCTTCGACAATCGGCACCGAATGCTCCCTGCGCCAGGCGAGCTTCGCCGGTCCCGCAAGCTTCTTCTTGCGGATCTCCTCTTCGTGCGCGTAAAGCCCGCCGATCAGGTCCAGGGCCTCCCCGCAACGCATCGGGTCGTGGTCCCTGGTGGTCTCAATCTCTCGCCTGGCATGCGCCCAACAGCCTGCATGAACCACGACATCGCCGCGCGCCGCGGCCCAGGCCTCGTACGCCTGATAACCGTCACTCAGGAGCGTTCCTTCAAAATCACCGAGGAAGCTCCCAACGTGGCGGTGTTCCCGAGACGGCGCATAGTGGAACACGATCTCGTTGTTGTCGCCGAAGATCGGCCAGAAGTACGCCCGGCGCATCTTCCCGGGGCCGATCCGGCCTGCCTTGATCGTCGTCTCGTCCATCGCGATCACCAGGCTCGAGAGGACCGAGGCACACTGTGCATCGAAGATCGGCTTCAACATGTCGACGGAACGCCCGGCCCAGTTCGTCAGTGACGACCGGCTGACCGTGATGCCTGCGGCCTCCAGGCGTTTGTGTTGGCGGTAAAGCGGCAAATGCCACTGGTGCTTGTCCACCAGCATGCCGGCAAGAAAGCTCACATCGGCACAGCTGCGTTCGAGAACGTTGGCCGGCGCCGGACAGGGCAAAAGCTCGCCGGTGTCCTTGCGCTTCCAGGTCTTCATGACGTAGCGCAGGACCTTGTAGCTGCCGATCTCCTGCGCCACACGACAGACAACCTTCTCGCCGATCTCTTCGCGTTCTCCTTCGGGTATCCCGGCGGCCGCAAGGTTCTCCACGATGATCGTCTCCACCGGCACGCTCTCGTCAAACCGCAGGCCAGAATCGTTGACTGCGGTGTCGCGCCGCTTGGACCTGCGGCGGGGAGAAGCAGGGGTCTCGTCCGGGGTCTCGCGGTCCGGCACCTCCTCGAGCCCGAACTCGGCGAACAGGTTCCCCTGAAGCACAGGATCGATCCCGAACCGGCGTTCCGACCTGGAGCCGAAGATCTGGCGCCGGAACCACGCCACCTGCTGCTTGAGAGAGGTCATCTCCTCCTGCATCAGCCCGTTCGCTTCCTCGAGAAGGGCGTTGGAGTTCTCAAGCAGCGCGTAGCTCTGCTTCGTAAGGGCAAGCGTCTCCTCAAGGAGGCCAGCCTTCTTCTCCAGCATGGCACGCACTTCCCGATGGCGACCGGCAAGCTCATGCAGGAGAGCGTTCTCCCGCTCCAGCTCGACGATCCTGAGGGCTTCTGCTGTCATGGGGACTGACTACGTCACCTTGTGGATACCATGGCTCATTACTACCGCACCATGTGGAATATGTCAATAAAAATCGTGCCTGAACAACTGTTTTCTACCTCGCTGCATCCTTGACCCAGCGCTTGCGACGACGCACCACCTTCATGTCCAGACCATCGATAAGGGCCAGAAGTTCGGTGCGCGAAAGCGCCGTCTTGCGCACCTCGGAAGATCCGGCGCGGGCAAACAATCCCCCTTCCAGGCGCTTGCCCCAGACCCAGAAGCCTCCAGCCTCAAAAGCCAGGATCTTCAGAATCGTCCGACGCCGGTTGATGAAGACAAACCACCTACCGGACAGCGGGTCGTCACGAAGATGGTTCCTCACCAGGCCAGACAGACCGTCAAACGACTTGCGCATGTCGGTCGGTTGCGTCGAAAGCCAGATACCTCCCGCGGGCCAGCCGTTCAGCACCCCGGCCTCCGAAGCCGCAATACCATGCCGTCCCCGAGATCAAGCTCGACATCCCAACCAGGCGCCAAAGCCGGCGCCTCGATCCTGACAAAGCCCGCCGTCCCACACTTGCCTCGCCAGTACGATAACGACCCCGGACTGATGCCACGATGACGGCAGAACTCCGCCTTGGTGCCCTCGTGGAGATCGAAATCGGCGAGAAGTTCCCGCCACTCATCGGCACCCCGCCTCGGGGCCCGTGTGCCTGCCTGCGCCTTCCCGTGACCCGCCATCAAACCCTCTCCCTTCGCGATCAAACTCTCGCGTAAAGGAAGCACTCGGGGACACGCCGAAATCAACTACCTGCGGGAACGTCCTAATTTGACCGCTTACGCGCAACCGGCTGGAGGCCGAGTTCGGGGACGCGGAGACGGTCGCCTGGGACCCGGCGCTGGCCGCGCGCGCGAAAACCGATCCCGCGGTCGCCGCGGTGGTCGAGGGCCAGACCCGGCTGTTCGCGGCCCGGCGCGAGTCCCGCGCCGGCCAGGTGGCGCAGCTCAGGGAGCGCATAGGCCAGATCCGCAGGCAGATCGCGGGGCTCGAGGCGCAGGGCGCGGCGATCGTACGCCAAGCCGGCTTCATCGCCCGCGAGCTCTCGGCCCAGCGGGAAATGTTCGAGAAGGGTCTGACCGAGCTCGGCCGGCTGCTCGCGCTGGAGCGCGAGGCGGCGGCGGTCGACGGTCAGGCCGGCGACATCAACGCCCGGACCGCCGGCGCGCGGGGCCGGATCGCCGAGATCGAGCTCCAGATCCTACAGATCGGCGCGCAGCGCATCGAGGACGCCGAGGCCGGGGCGCGCGAGGCGCAGGCGCGGGAGAACCAGGTCGCCGAGCGGCTGGCCGAGGTGCGCCGCCGCCTGGGCGCGATGGACGTGACGGCGCCGGTGGCGGGCGAAGTGTTCGCCATGGGGGTCTCGACAGTGGGTGAGGTGGTGCGCCCGGGCGAGCCGATCCTGCGCATCGTACCGGAGGGCGCGACGCTGGTGGTGCGCGCGCAGCTGGAGCCGATCCATGTCGATCAGGTGCATCCGGGGCAGGACGCGGTGCTGCGCTTCTCGGCCTTCCCGGCGCGCAATACGCCGGAATATGCCGGGCGCGTCATCCGGGTTTCGGCGGACGCGCAGCACGACGAGCGCACGGGGCTCTCCTGGTACGAGGTCGAACTCGCAATGGGGACGGCGATCGAGGCGGACCCGGAGACCGGCGTGGGGTCCTGGCCGGCCCGGGCGGCCAGGACGGTGGCGGGCTGGCTGCCGGAGGGCGCGCCGGACTGGCTCAGGGTGTGGCTGACGGACCGGACCGGGGACCGAGCGAAGGGAGCGCAACCGGTCGCGGCGGCGGCCCATGCCCGCGACCTGGCGCTGGCGCCGGGCATGCCGGTCGAGGTGCACCTCAGGACCGGCGAGCGCTCGCCGCTGAGCTATCTGGCCAAGCCGTTGACGGACTATTTCGAGCGGTCGCTGAAGGAGGAGTGATGACGGCGACGGCACGGTTCGGGATCGGAAGGGTCCGGGGATCGTTGCGCCGGCGCGCTGTGTCTTGCCGCGCTGGCGCTCGCCGGCTGCGCGGTAGAGCCCCGGCCGTTCACGTCAGACACTTTGTGCCATGGGACTCTCCTTTGAAAATAGCGAAGCCTCCACCCGCTTTAGCTTTGGACGCTTTACCACCGTCGATGAAATAGACTTAGCTGCAACATTGGTACTGCAAACCATACACTCTACGTAACTACTCACCTCGATTTTCGTGATTATATTTCAATTGGCGTCGTTGAGCATGCCAATTGAAATATTTACTTCAGTCCTTGTATCGACGTTGGTGTTTCTTGCATCACATTATCAATTGTATTTTCACCATACTTCTCGCGGACGGATTCTATGAATTTAGGTTCCACGGATTTGACAAATGCAAGGTACCCATGCAAGTAAGACACTTCCTCAACTGCCAGCGTACCCATTGAGTACAAGTGGATCAATGTTTTTATTTTACGTTTATTATCGCGTCCAATGGATAGTTCGCCTTGAGGCGTCAACACTAGACCTGCCACAATTCGACGTCGCTTTCTTGAAGTAAAGACCGTCTTGGTATCATTATCTTTAAACGTGGTGAAACTCTTTGTTGCAAGTCACCACGAATGCCCTCCTTTCTATGACCCTCATTGTCATTTCATTCTGCTGAGTTAGGCGCATGAGCATTTAGTTGGCTGTCGCTCCTCATCGGCCCCAAACCTCATCGGGCCCAGAAATCCTGGCATTTCAGCCCACTGCCGACTACCGTCTGCTACATGAAAACGATCGTCATGATCCTCGTCGCCTTCGTCCACGAGATCGTCTTGAGCCGCGCGACGTTACAGCTGGAAAACGTCGCTCTCCGCCAACAAGTGGCGGTCCTGAAGCGGGAAAGACCACGGCCGCGGCTTCATCCCCTCGACCGCGTGTTCTGGGTCTTGCTATTTCACCTGTGGCCACGCTGGAAGGACGCCCTTGTCATCGTCAAGCCCGAGACGGTCATCGGCTGGCACCGCCGGGGGTTCCGCCTTTTCTGGAAATGGAAGTCGTGCCACGGAAAGCCGGGTCGCCCGCGAACCTCGAAGGAAATACGTGAACTCATCCAACGAATGAGCCGCGAGAACCCGTTGTGGGGCGCTCCCCGCAACCACGGCGAGTTATTGAAGCTGGGCATCGATGTCAGCCAAGCGACTGTAACGAGATACATGGTGCGGCATCCGAAGCCGCCGTCGCAGACCTGGCGGACGTTCCTCGACAACCACGTGGGCAGTCTCGTTTCGATCGATTTCTTTGTGGTCCCGACGGCCAGATTTGCCGTTTTGTTTGTCTTCATCGTGCTGCGCCATGAGCGGCGGCGCATCGAGCATTTTGGCGTCACCGCACATCCGAGCGCGGATTGGGTGGCACAGCAGATGCGCGAAGCCTTTCCGTGGGACACGGCGCCGCGGTATCTGATCCGCGACCGGGACGGCGCGTACGGGAAATCGTTCCGCTCGACGATAATGGCAATGGGCGCGAAAGAGGTCGTCACGGCGCCACGAAGGCCGTGGCAGAATCCATATGTTGAACGCCTGATCGGCAGCGTGAGGCGCGAATGCCTGAACCACGTGATCATCTTGAATGAACGGCATCTGAGACGGGTCCTTGTTTCGTACCTCGATTATTACCACCGATCCCGAACCCATCTTTCGCTGGGCAAGGACACCCCCGAGGGGCGACCAGTTCAGCCCGGCGGCAGCGGAAAGATCGTGTCGTTTCCACAGGTCGGCAGGCTCCATCATCGGTACGAGCGGCTCGCGGCCTGAACACCGCTGGGTTCCGTCTGAGGGTTCTCGTGTGGCTATGACGATGCCACCGGGATCGGTCAGAGACTCGCTAGCACATCCTGCCGCGTCGAGTACCTCGCCGATGGCCGACGGAAAAATTCAAACACCGTTTTCTGAAATCACCTCGCCCGGTGGGCTGAAATGCCAGGAATTCGGCGGCCGACGAGGTTTTGAGGAACGACAGCTGCGCGGAGCGCCTACGGAAGTTGCTGAGAACGCTATCAAGGAGATAAAGCAAGATCTTTCGCATGGCCTGACGCTACGGGCCGACACCGCGAAAGACTAGGGATTCTACGCCGTATGGAATTAATAGAAGGGACAGTGTCCATAGATGACAATGCTCCGGGTCGGGTTGGATAGGGATTCACATTTTGTTCGGCAACCATAAAACCAGTATTGGAAAAGCAATAACCAAGAAGATATTGAAAACTTGGATTAAAATATAAGGAACAACCGATTTATAGACATCCATCATGGAAATGTTTTTCGGCAAAACACCTTTTAGGCAGAATAGTACAAATCCATAGGGCGGTGTGAGGAATGAGGTTTGAATACAACAAATAAACAGAATGCCGAACCACACCGCGTCAAAACCGAGTTCAACGACAATTGGAACATATAATGGCGTCAGCAAGGTTATGATAGCCCAATCATCCATGAAGAAGCCAAGCAGCAGAATGGTCAGGCACATGAAGGCAATCGCGCCATATTCACCCCCCGGCATGGAAGTTACCAAATCCGTCAAGATATCCTGGCCACCAATCGCGCTAAAAATATTAACGAAAAAGCTGGCAGCGACAATTATCCAGATCCCCATTACAGTCAGGTCGACCGTGGTTTTCAGCGAATCTTTGACTATTTTCCAGGTCAATCGGCGGTTGGCCACGCAGATACCCAGTGATGTAATGGCGCCAAATACAGCGGCTTCGGTGGGCGTAGTAATTCCGAGGTAAATTAACCCCAGCACTATAAAGATCAGAAGTATAAAAGGCCAGATGACGATCAGAGAATTAAATCTCTGAGCCCAGGGTAAGAGTTCCTCTTTGGGTATGATCGGTGCTATATTGGGATTAATCTTGCTCCATATCACAATGTAAACGGAAAACAAGGTTGCCAAAATAATCCCTGGAACCAGGCCGGCAATGAACATTTTCCCGACCGAAACTTTTGCGAGTAACGCGTAAAAAATCATTCCGCCGCTGGGTGGTATGAGGTCGGCCAGCGCGCTACCGGCTGCTACCGGACCGACGGACATCTGCTTGCTGTACCCATGTTTTAACAGCGCCGGAACGGCGATCAGTCCCATAGTGATGGCGGCAGGCGGAACGACGCCAGTGATGGCGGCGAACAAGGCACAGATGACAATCGTGGCGACCGACATTCCGCCCGGGATACCGCCCGTAAAATTACGGATGGCTTCGAAGGAAGCGTCCGCAATGCCAGAGTATCGAATCATGCTGCCCATAAATATAAACATCGGCAATGTCAACAGCACGGGTTGATATGGGGTCGAAAAAAGAGCCATTGAGCCGGTCATCAAACTGCGCGGACTGAATATGAGGGCAAAAGTAATGGCGGTCGTGGCGATGGCAAATGTGACATGCATCCCTGTAAACATCAGGATGAACAACAATGCGATCATTAAAATCGTTATGAGTTCCACGCTCATTTGAAGATAATGTCCCTATCGGCTGTCCCTATCCTGTCACGGAAAATACGTGCCTGGCCGCCAGCCAGCCAACTGGTTACACCGAAGGCCGCGCAAACGATCGCGAAACTCATCCTCAGTCCTTTTCGAACAACTTAAAATCATTATCGTCATCGATCAGGATGAGAATTTTTTTCAGAACGTGGTTGACAACTGCAAGGAGTAACAGAAAAACACCTATCGGAATGATGATTCTTACGGGGTAAAGAGGAATTCGCAATGCAGTGGGCGTCATTTGTCCCATGGATACGGAAAGCATAGCCCTTTCGACACTGGTCCAGAGCAATATTGCCAAAAACATCGCCATGAAAGGCAAGCAGAACAAATCGATGAATGTCTTGGTACGCTCCGAGTAGCGATCATAGAGGATATCGATTCTAACCCAGCAATCGTGTTGGAACGAATAACCGCTACATAAGGATACGATTACCACAACGCCCAGTTTGAGAATGATATAGATCCACTGGGAGGGCGCATCAAAAAAATAGCGCATGCAGACGTCATAGAATCCCAGTACCATTAGCACCAGCACGATCATCCATCCAACATATCCAGCAAACTCGTTAAGGTTATAGATCCACTTTGATATTGTTTTGATGGTCTCCACAGATTTTTACCTATTTTATCTCAGTTGGATATAGATATGAACCGATCGTCTGGAATCCGAGCATTTTAGCCTGTCTATTCCGGCCGAAGTCCGCCGCAAGTCAACCAAGTGCCGACTGCAGCCCCGGTGTCGGTATCGGTATTGCCTGAGGCTGTTGAAAAAGTCCCGAGATTTCAGAATTCTTGAAACAATGATTCAAAACACGAGACGAGTTTGAATCAAGTTTGCTTCGGGTTCGGCTTGCAGGAATGATAACAACAGACATTCTGACAGTGCCAACTTTTTCAACAGCCTCGCCTATAACTCGGCGATCGTCAAAAGAAGCTGGCAGCCAATGGTGCCTGCATCCCAACCCGGTCCCTTCCGCGACGGACACCCGTTCGGGTATCCCAGGCAAAAGCGCCGTTATGGGATGCAAGCGTTCGGGGACCGTTACATTCGTCCTTTATCTTTCATCCACTGGAGGTACATCTCCATTCCTTTTTTAGTTTCGGGTGACAGCGCCGCTGTCTGCGGCCAGACCTTTTCTCTGACGCGGATTTGCACTCTTTCCTGCTCGCCATCCGACATTGTAAGAACCTCAACCCCGTGTTCTATTGCGATATCAATGGCGTCCTGGACATTTTCCGCGTGAAGACGGCTGGTCAGGAAATAAACGTCTTTGAAGGTACCCATAATGGCATCCTGCTGCCATTTCTCCAGGGCTTCCCATTTATCCATATTCAGGAAAATTTCCTGATGCTGGGCACCGCACCAGGCCGGCATATAAAAATACTTCACGACTTCATAGAAACTCATATCATCCGTGCCGCCGATATCCCAGAAAGTCCCTTCGACGGTACCCAGTTTAATGGCCTGATAGATATCCGTGGGGGGCATATCAACCGGAATTCCACCCATGGCCGCCAGATATGAAGCCTGCGGCCCACCAGCCATTAACTTTTTCCCTTCATAGTCTTCCCATTTTTCGACTTTAAAGTTGCCGAAGGACCCGTTCGGTCCCTGGTTGGTGTGTCCGACCCACTGCAGGCCGATCTTGTTGGCCGCTTTCTGTACAATGTCACCAACCCTGTAATTATCGCCCCACAAAATTTCCCACTGCTCCTCCGTGTTTAGGCTTGTCAACGCCTGACCATACGCCAGATATCCCTCGGGGAAATCACCGCCGTAATGAGTCGCCCAGCCGGCATAAACATCGGTAACGCCTTGAATGGTGGCCGTGAATGACTCGTCGGTACTCGTGATCGAACCGCCCGGTAACAATTTGATCTTGACGGTCCCTTTGGTGGCTTTTTCCACGGCCTCGATCCAAGGAATAACGCCCAGCGCCCAGCCGGCGTCCTCGGGGCCGAATCCGGGCTGCATAACCCATTCGGTAACCTCATCGGCCGCATTGGCCTGTTGAGCGCTTGAAAAGCCGATGAATATACTTAAAAAAGCACCCATACAAACTAGAAGGAATTTGCGTCTTTTGCTTTCGGGCATCTATCCATCCTCCCCTTGATCATTGATATGTAAATGAAGAGAAACAAACGTTCCCATTATGATCGCATCGTATGCGCTAAACAAATTAAACTCCTAAATCGTTTACCATCATTAAAATCGATTAACTGTGCGGCACGGTGCAGACGAGCCAGTGCGGAATCTCACGATGGTAGCCACCGATTCTCACGCAAGGTAGCCACCTGATATCACCATGGTAGCCACCCCTTGGAGCGAACGTTTTGTTCGACCCGAGGAGCCGTTCTGTCGTCTGGATTGTCGCGATCGATCCAGGGGGGTACGGGATGGCACAGGAGAGACTACCGATGAGGAAGGTGAAGAAGGTTCTGTCGTATCACTTTGAGGAGGGGCGCAGCGGTCGTTTCATTGCGCGGCACTGCGGGATGGCGCGGCGCTCGGTGGCGCAGACGCTGGAGCGGTTTGCGGTGTCGGGCCTGAGCTGGCCGCAGGCCCGTGACCTGGACGACGAGGCGTTGGAGGCGGCGCTCTATCCGCCGAAGCAGGATGTGTCGGGGAGCGACGTGGACTGGGCGCAGGTCGAGGAGGACCTCGCTGGTCGCGGCATGACGCTGTTTCTGTTGTGGGAGGAATGGCGGGCCACGCACCCCGACGGGATGAGCTATCCGACGTGGTGCCGACGGTTCCAGGTAGCGCGGCCCCGGCGGGATGTGACGATGCGTCAGAACCGCTCACCCGGCGAGCGTCTGTTTGTTGACTACGCCGGCATGACCGTGCCGCTTTCTCTCGACGGCAAGAAGCACGAGGCACAGGTGTTCGTGGCCACGATGGGGGTGTCGGGACGGCTCTACGTCGAGGCAACACTGACCCAGAAGGTCGAGGACTGGTGTGCTTCGCATGTGCGCTGCTTCGAGGACATGGGCCGGGTGCCGCAGGTCGTGGTGCCCGACAACATCAAGACGGCAGTGATCAAGCCATCGCGCCACGAACCGGTGTTGAACGAGACCTACGCCGACCTGCTCGAACACTACGACACCGATGCCCTTCCGGCCCGTGTGCGGCGGCCCCGCGACAAGGCCCTCGTCGAGAACGGGGTGCTCCACAGCAATCGCCGCGTTCTCGCACCCTTGCGCCACCACGTCTTCCATGACCTAACGACGCTCAACCGGGAGATCAGGACCCTGGTGGACGCGGTCAACGCCAAGCCCTATGCCGACCGCACGGGCGAGACAAGGAACAGCCGCTTCGAGAGCATCGACCGGCCGGCCATGAAGCCGCTGCCGGAGACGCGCTGGCTGCACACGCGCTGGCGCAAGGACAAGGTCCACCCCGACTACCACATTGTCATCGACCGGTGCCTCTACTCGGTGCCCCATCAATACGTCGGCAAGCAGGTCGACGTGCGCCTGCGTGGACCTGCAATCGATATCTTCCTGCGTGGCCACAAGATCGCCGGTCATCTGCGCAACGAGACAGGCCGCACCACCACGATCAAGGAGCACCGTCCGTTGAACCACCAGCGCGCCGGCCTCGAGGAGACCCGGGACCGGCTCGAACAGCGGGCCCGGGAGATCGGGCCCCATGTCCATGCCTTCATCACCGCCATCATGAAGCGTACCAACAACCCGGAACTCGGCTTCCGCTCCTGCTACGGCGTGCTCCGGCTCGCTGCCGGCCACGAGCCGGAACGCTTCGACGAAGCCTGCCGCTACGCCATGGACCTCGGCACCCGCTCCTGGCGCGGGCTCAACACCATCCTGAGCACCAACGCCGATCGCGCCGCCGTCGAGCCCGAAAGCGTTGCAATCGATCATGCCAACATCCGCGGACCGGAGGCCTGCACATGACCATCGCCCACCCCGTGGCCGAACGCATCGCCTCCCTGCGCCTGCCCGGCATCTGGCCGCCTTCCTCGAACAGATGGCGCGTCACGACCTCGACACCATGCCCTTCGAGGACCGGCTCTCGCTGCTCATCGACCGCGAGATCGACGAGCGCCGGTCCCGGGCCCTGCAGCGGCGTCTCAAGAAGGCAAGGCTGCGCCACCAGGACGCCTGCTTCGAGGACATCAACCTGAGCCACCCCCGCGGCCTTCCCCGCCGCGTCGTCCTCGGCCTCGCCGACTGCACGTGGATCCGCTCAAGCGCCAACATCCTGATCACCGGGCCCTGCGGCACCGGCAAGAGCTGGATCGCCTGCGCCCTGGCCCACAAGGCCTGTCTCGAAGGCTACCAGGCCCTCTACCTGCGGGGGCCACGGCTGCTCACCGATCTGCGTATCGCCCATGGCGAGGGCACCATCCCCAGGCTCTACCGTGACCTCGCCCGCATCGACCTCGTCATCATTGACGACTGGGCCCTGGCCCCCATCGATGCCGCGCGGGCACGCGATCTCTTCGAGATCCTCGACGACCGCTTCGGCCACCGCTCGGTGATCGTCACCTCCCAACTCCCCGTCGCCGACTGGCATCGCCAGGTGAAGGACCTCTCCGTCGCCGACGCCATCCTCGATCGTCTGGTTCATGGCGCCATCCGCTTCGAGCTGTCCGGCAGTTCCATGCGCAACCCCACCACCTGTGAACGCTCATCAACGGCTGGTGGCCAACAAGCACCGGCGCGGACGTGACCGGATCCAGGAAGCATGCCGACGCCTGTAACAAGGAGACCCCCTCATGGCCCTGACCCCCGCTGAGAAGCAGCGTCGTTATCGGGAGCGGCTCAAGGCCGGTGCTGCTCCCGTCCACATCCCAAAGCCCCGTGACCGGCGCTCGCGCCCGCAACGCTGGTGCGACGCGGTGGCCGAACTGCGTGCGCTGCAGGAGCATTATCGTGACTGTCTCGACAAGCTCCCCGACGCCCTCTGCGAGACGCCCTGTGGAGAGCGCCTGCAGGCCATCGCTGACGCCGACATCGAGGCCCTCGTGGAGATCGAACCGCCGCGCGGCTACGGACGTGACACATGATCCCTGCAACCCCATTAAGCATGGTAACGTTACCAATGCGGCACGGTCACGTGATCCGCCGCCCAGGCGCGACATCCGACACCGGGAACGGATAAGACGATGACCGATCAATTGAACGGCGCCGATCCCTTGCGCCACCACCGCACCCATCACCGCGGGGAAAGCGCAGGGAGCGCCGCGCCGTGTGCGGCGCCAGCGTCGCTGCGCTCCGAAACAACCATGTCTGTCATACGGCCAGCCGAAGGGAAGCATGGCACGCCCGCGCCGCTACGACGCGTGAGGGTCACGCGTCGCGGGCGTGCCATGCCCAACCGTCTTGCACATGACCCTTCGGATGCGCTATCGCAGACACCATAAGCAGGAGAGGAAACAGGCCAACATCAACGTAATCGCGTCGCTCCGGGGTGGCTACCATGGTGAGATCAGGTGGCTACGTTGAGTGAGAATCACCGGCTACTTTGGTGAGAATCCGCAAGCCAGCCCGCCGCCCGCAGCCGAGCGAACAGTCTCCTGTTGCCGATGGTCTTGCGGAGCGCCTCAGGTATTCATGACAGCAAAGACTTTTCGGATGGGTTCGAGCACCTCCCAGGTACCCTTGAATCCCTTTGGCGTGACGATGGTATCCCCGGCTTGATAGATGCCGGCATTGCCGTCGCTGTCAGTGACACACACTTTACCCTCAAGGATGTAGCCGAACTCGTAGCAATTGGCGTGATAGGGGTCGACCACATACTTGCCGGGCTGACAGGCCCAGATTCCGGTGACGAATTTGCCGCTAGGATCCGTTCCGGTTACGAAGCCCGACTGTTTAGGATCACCACTCAACACCTTTTCGAATTCGAAGAGCGGCTCCAGTTCAGGCGCCTCGGGTCCGGTTGCCAGGAAACTGGTGATCGGTTCTGTTTTCATCTCTTGCACTCCTTTCCGGAAGAGTCCACCGTCTTGTCTTGCGGCAATCGGGTTTGGTCGACCGCCATTCGAACCGCGTGCGTGCCGCCGTCAGGCGTCGCCCTTGGGCGGAATGATCACACCGGGATTCATGATCCAGTTCGGATCGAGCGTGTCCTTGGCGCTCTGCAGGACCTGGCGGAACAGGCCATCGGTTTGCTGATTCAACCACTTCATGTGATCGCGACCGATCGAGGTGTGGTGCGTTGTGCTGCCGCCATGGGCCAGAAACTGGTCCGTTGCCGCTTTCTTCACGTGCTTCCACTGCTGCTTCATTTCGCCGTGATTGCCGAGGCAATAGAAGCTCCAATAGGGTGCCGGACCATCGGGATAAACGTAGACGAAGCGGCAACTCAACGAGCCTTCCTTGCCCGTCGCCTCGCGCATGGCTTCGGCCGTCACCGCCATCACCTTGCGATAGAGATCCGGGAAACGATCCCAGGTGATGGAGGTCTCCATGGTGCCGTAGATGATCTCGCGCGGCGTGGTGATTTCCCGGTAGACGCTGGTCTCCAGGAAGATATCGCGCCAGCGGCCTTGCTCCGCTTTGCGGTGGCTGTTGGGGTCGGTCAGGACCCCCCGATCGAATTCTCCGCCGTGGTCGGCGCAGATCTCGAGAGCCCGGTCGATCCAATGGCCGACGGGATGGTCTGCGGATTCGAAACCGAGGAAGAGAATGTGCTTGTTCCGGTCGCTGACGAAGTTGACCCGCGCTTCCTCGGCGTCGATGATTCGTAAATTCGACGGATATAGCCCGGACTGGGATATGACGCGAACCGCCTCGCAGCCCTGAAGGAAATCGCCGAAGAACACAGCGATCGAGCCCCGATGGCTCGCCCGCTTGTGGATCCGCATCCAGGCCTCCGTGATGACGCCCAAGGACCCTTCCGTCCCCATGAAAAACCGGTTGGGGTCCGGGCCGGCGCCGTCGCCCGGCATGCGCCGCGTTTCAACGGTGCCGCTCGGTGTGACGATCCTCATACTCTGGGCGAACTCGTCGATATGGGTGTAGAGCGTGGCAAAGTGCCCGCCGGACCGTGTCGCGAGCCAGCCTCCCAGCGTGGAATGTTGGAACGATTGCGGGTAATGCCGCAGGCTATAACCGCTCTTGCGCAGCTGCGCTTCCAGATCGGGGCCAAAGGCACCGGCCTGAATACGGGCGCATTCGGAGACCTCGTCGATCTCCAGCACCTTGTTAATGAGTGTCGTGTCGAGCGAGATGACGGCATCGTAGCGGCTGCCGACATCGGGCTCGACACCGCCGGTCACACTGGTCCCGCCGCCGAAGGGGATGACTGCAGCGTTCACCTGCTGCGCCCAGTTCAGGACCTCGACAACATCGTTCTCATCGCGCACGAAGGCGACGACGTCGGTCGGGTTCCGGTAGGCGTTGTCGAAGATGTCAACATAGTCGAGGAAAGAGCGCCCCGTCGAGTGCCGGGCTCTCTCAGTGTGGCTCGTTGTGCAGATATCCGTCAGCCGCTCGGGCACCTCGAGGCGCGCGCGACCGAGGCTTGCCGCCGCCAAGTCGGGGACCGGCAAGGTGTTGAAGTCACTGACGCCGAAGAACTTGCCGAAATAGCTCTCCATGTTCTCGATAAGCTGCGGCGGCGTTTCCGGAGCATCTTCATAGCCCCATCCCCAATGCTTCATCCGTTTTGGCATATCTGCTGATACCATCGGTACGTCCCTTTCATTGCCGTCAACCGGACTGCCGAATTTGCTTGGCTACAACGACTGTGCCAGGTCCATGAACTGTTTGAGCGCCCGCGGATTGGCAAGAGAGTCCACGTTCTTGACCGGGCGGTCGTGGAGAATTTCTCGAACCGCAAGCTCGACCTTCTTGCCATTCACGGTGTATGGAATCTCGTCTACGGCAATTACTTCGTTCGGCACGTGCCGGGGCGTGGCATCTTGGCGGATGCGCGTCTTGATCTTGGAAATGAGCGCGTCGTCGAGAACGGTGTCCGGTGCCAACTGAACGAAGAGGACAATCCGCACGTTACCCTCTTGTTCGCGACCGACGACAATGGCATCGACGACCTCCTCGATCGCGTCGAGCGGGCGATAAATCTCCGCTGTACCGATCCGCACGCCGCCCGGATTGAGGACGGCGTCCGAGCGGCCGTAGATGATCAACCCGTTGTGCGGCGTGATCTCCGCCAAGTCACCGTGGGTCCAGACGTTTTCAAAGCGTTCGTAATAGGCGTCATGGTATCGCCGGTCGCCGGGATCGTTGGCGAAACAGATCGGACGGGAAGGAAAGGGCGCCGCGCAAACCAATTCTCCCTTTTCGCCGAAGACGGCTCGACCGTGCTCGTCGAAGATCTCGACTTTCATGCCCAGAGTAAGGCTTTGCATCTCGCCAGGATAGACCGGAACAAGAGGATTGCCGTTGGCGAACGTCGTCATAAGCTCCGTGCCGCCGGAAATCGACGACACCCTGACACTCGGCCCAAGCTCCCGGGAGAGATAGTCGTAGTGGTGCGGAAGCAACGGGGCACCGGTGCTCAAAACCGTTTCGAGTGAGCCCAGGTCGCGGCCTTCGGCGGGTTTCGCGCCGCTCTTCAGGAGGGTCTCGATGTACTTCGGCGAGGTGCCGAAGAGATTGATCCTCTCGTGTTCGATGAAATCGAACAGGCGGCAAAGGTCCGGGTGGAAGGGCGAGCCCTCGTACATGCAGACAACGCCGCCGGCGCCGAGGGCCGTGACCAGCGTGTACCACATATTCCATCCGGTCGTGGTGAAATAGAAAAAGCGCTCCTCCGATCTCAGATCGAAATGCAGATAATGCTCTTTCAGAAGTTGCACCAAGATGCCGCCGGAACCGTGAACGATACACTTCGGATTTCCGGTCGTGCCCGAGGTGTAGAGGATAAAAGCCGGCTGATCGAAAGGCAGACGCTGGAACTCGATCGCGGTCGGGGCAAATGGCGCCAAGAACTCCTCGTAGCCGTCCGGCGCTCCTTCTTTTCGGCCCGCGGCCATCGCAGTCTCGTCGAAAGACAGGACAACGACTTGCTTGACCTTGGGCATATGATCGCGCAGTTGCTGAAGATAGTGAGAGACGTTCTGGCGTTTTCCCTTGTATGAGTACGCGTCGGCGATGAAGAGAAGCTCCGGCTCTATCTGGCCGATACGATCGATGATCCCGCGCGCGCCGAAGTCCGGCGAACAGAGGGTCCAGATTGCACCGAGGCTATTGGCCGCCAACATGCAGACCAGCGCTTCCGGCAGGTTCGGGAGGACACCGGCAACGCGGCTTCCGATGCCAATCCCTTGTGCGGACATGGCTTGGGACATGCGCGACACGTCGTTCCGGAGCTCGCGGTGGCTCACGACCCGCCGCCGTGAGTCCTCGCGCCACGAGATTATTGCCGGAGACTCGTCCTCCCGCCGGAGCAGATTCTCGGCGAAATTCAGGCGCGCATCGGGAAAGAAGCGCGCGTCGATCATGCTGTCGAAGTTGGTGACAACACGATCGCCGCGGGTCTCCGCGATGATCCCGGTGAAGTCCCACAAGGTGGCCCAAAAGGCCTCCGGTTGCGAAATCGACCATCTATGGAGGTCTTGATAGTCCGAGACTTCGACGCCCCACCTTTGCTCGACACAAGCCATGAACGCTGTCAAGTTCGACAACGCTCGGCTTTCTTCGGTAGGTATCCAGACCGCGCTTGGCATCGTGGCAATGTCTTTTTCAAATGAACGCTGGCGCCACCCACTATACCACTCTGGCACCACTAGCGGTCCCGCGTTCTTTAGTGTCTGATCGTGGGAGCCTAACTCCCTTCAACGAACCATAGGTCGACGCACTGCGATTGCCAATTGAGACTCCCCAATGGCCTTGAATTGAATTTTTGAATGAGTCGGCGCGAAATGGACGCTGACCCGGCAGCGGCACTTGGGCTGTAAGCGTTCGTTCCGCAGGTGATGATTCCTGTCAATCGTTGAGTCTGCGCTTCCAGTCTCTGCGGAGCGGCTGCACCCAGATGTCCTTTTTGGCGAGGGCGCATTCGTTTTTTCTGTCGTAACGGCCGCGCCCCCTGGTGGTGCCTATATGGGTCCAGTTGGCGGCCTTGTAGACGGTGCCGGCAAAGCGCGGCTTTTCGACGAATGTTTCCATCAGGACGGGCTCGACATTATAGCGCTGCGTCCAGTCGCCGGGCAGTTGTCGGCGCAGCAGCGACAGGATGTGGGACCCGAGGTTGGGGATGACGATCCAGGGCAGTAGAAGCAGGCGGGACTGATTGACCACGAGATGGAGATTACGCGCCCGGGTTTCCGGGTTCCATCCGATGGCGCGGTCGCGCGGCGCGGTCTTCCAGGCTGCTGCTGCCATGCCGATCATGGCGAGCGGGGCGCCGTGGCGGTTGACCACGGTATAGCGCATCTGGGCACCGGCCATCGGCTTGTAGCCGAGATAATGGTAGCGCGCGATGAACTGCTTCCACAACAGGGCGTTGTGGCTGGTCCGGTCGAGGACGGGGACGAGGCTGAGCGGCCGCACCGCCTCGAGGGTCGCGGGCGGCGGCGATGGCGGTGGTTCGGTCTCGGGCCCGAAGACGACCGGTCCGGGCGCACGGCGCGGGTGTCGTGGTGGCGGCAGGACGATCAGCCCGTCGCGATGCATCGCCAGCAGCGCGCAACGCGCCATCATGTCCCGCAACCCGCCGTCGGGTTTGACCCAGCCGACCCGGCGGCAGAGCGCCCGCGACAGGTGAGCCCGGGTCAGCTTCGGATCGCCGGCAATCAGATCCCGGATCAGCGCAATCTCGTCTTCGGTGAAGTCGCGCCCCGCATAGCGGCATGTCGGTGTCGCGCTCACGCGCGAAACTCTGCCCGGCGCGCCTCGTCCATTGTCCAGGGCAGCCACGGGCCGAGATCTTCCGGCGGATGGCCACCATTGGCGGCACAGGCGGACAGCCACGCCTCAAGCCACGGCAGAACCGCAATGTCGTTGGCCTCAAGCGTGCGGACCACCGAAAGCATCACCGCCATGCCCTGCGCACCCTCCTTGCTGTCCGAGCCCAGCGACAGCTTCCGGCGGATGACCTCGGGGCGGAAGCGGCGTTCAGAGAGGTTGTTGTCGAGCGGAACACGGGGATCGTCGAGGACCTGAGACAGTCCCTCACGATGATTCAGCAGAGACCGCAACACCTTCGCCTGCGGCGACGCGTCATCAACGGTGGCAAGCTCCTGTTCCGCCTCCGCGAAGACCTCCCCGAGGACGCGGGACAGACGGAATTGCATCCTCAGATACCTCCTCCTGTCGGGCGACCTGCCGGGATCGTGATAGCGCAAGCGCTGCGCGTTCAGCCTGTACAGGCGCCGGATCCGGCTCAGCCACTGGTCCTTCCAGATTGCATGAGCGGCGTCGGATTTTCGCTTGCGGCCGTGTCGGTCGTAGGGAAGAGTCGGACATCAACATATAGTGGCAAGGGGCTTCCTACATATCGCCCCTTGCCGATGAGAGGAGCTGACGATGTCGAAAGAACTGAACGACGTAACCCCCTCCATGGGTGACGGTAGCACGCTGTATGTGGCGGTGGAAATCAGCGACAAGTCCTGGGTTGTCGGGATCGGCACTCCGGCGGATCCCGGCAAGGTGGGGATGCACACGCTGGCACCGGCCGACACGGATGGACTTGTCGCGAAGATCGGGAAGGCCTGTGCCCGCGCCGGCGATCCGTCACGGGTGCTGCTGACCTACGAGGCCGGATACGAGGGCTTCTGGCTGGCCCGGTGGCTTTGCGAGGAGGCGCCGCAGATTGATGTTCTGGTGTGTGATCCTGCGAGCCTCGAGGTGGTTCGCAAGGCGAAGAGAGCGAAGACCGACAGGATCGACGCGAAGCGGATGGTGCGTGCGCTGCGGGCGTGGGACCGGGGCGAGGTGGAGGCGCTGTCGGTCGTGCGGATTCCGACGGTGGAGGAGGAGGATGCCAAGCGGCTTCTTCGGCACCGGGAGCGGCTCGTGAAGGAACGCACCAGGCTGGGCAACACGATCAAGGGATTGCTGAAGCTGCAAGGGATCCGGGGCCTGGATCCGAAGCACCCGACGTTTTGCGCTGAGTTCGCCGAGGTTCACACGGCGTACGGTGCGCCATTGCCCCCGGGCCTTCGCGACGAGATCGAGGCGACGCACGAGCGGCTTGTCACGGTCATGGTGCAGCTGGGGGAGGTTGAGGAGAAGAAGGCTGCGCTGATCGCAGACGCTGCAGTCGTGCCTGACCGGGATCCGTCTCATGAACGGGGCAATCAGGCCGGCTCGGCGACGTGCGTACCTGCCGTGTCGGGCGCCGCGGCTTTGCTGGTCGGATTGAAAGGGATCGGAGCGAACGATGCTCTGCTCCTTCAGAACGAAGTGCTCTACCGGGACTTCAGGAACCGGCGGGAACTCGGCAGTTGGGCGGGTCTCGCGCCGGTCCCGTGGGCGAGCGGCGGGGTCGAGAACGACCAGGGCATCAGCAAGGCGGGGCACCCGGTGGTCCGCAAGCATCTGGTGCAGATGGCGTGGCGCTGGCTGCGGTTTCAGCCCGACAGCGCGATCACGACGTGGTTCCATCAGTATTGCGCGCGCCGGCGTGACAAGCTCATGCGCAAGCGGGCCATCATCGCCGTGGCACGCAAGCTGCTTGTCGCGCTGTGGCGGTACGCGACGACCGGCCTGGTGCCGACGGGCGCGGCGTTCACCAGGCCGTGACGAGGGCCAGGAGCAGAGGCTGAAGGAGAGTTTCCTATCCAACGCGGCTCGACGGGGTCGCGGAGGAACCGGAGGACGTGTGATCGCTCGAGGACAGGGTTGGCCGTCACGACGGCACCGTTTATCCAGATGGATCCCGTCCACCGGAACGTCGAACCACAGGATGTGGAATGAGGGTCACGAGGTCGGCACAGGCTGGCCAACCGAACCGAATAAGAGTTGAGTCTCGCCGTTGAGCGTGCTGCTGAAAAGACGTTCCATCCGGACCACCTTCGCTGCTCCCGGGGGCCGCTTGAAAGGCTGCTTGGAAAAACTGCTGCTTTGTCCGTGGGCGGACATGCGGCGTCTCCACTGGATCGGCAGATGCGGACAGCACTGATCCCGGTAGCGGACATCTGTCACCCCAATGGGGGAAAACACAATGGGGAAGAAAGACGCCGAACCGCCGCGCGGCTACGGACGCGACACATGATCCCTGCAACTCCATTGCGCATGGTAACGTTACCAAGGCGGCGCGGCATCCGACACCGGGAACGGATAAGCCGATGGCCGATCAATCGAACGGCGCCGATCTCTTGCGCCACCACCGCACCGTGCGCGGCGCCAGCGTCGCTGCGCTCCGCATCCGGACTGCAGAACCGGGTCTTGGCGCCACAGTTGCACGGTTCTACGTCGCCATCGTTAGGGGAGAAGCGTCAGGACACGAGGTTTCAAATTCGAGCTTGACGAGTGGGCTCATAAGAGTCCTCGAGGTCGCCACGCGCCGCCGCCACCTTGATGAAATCCCTCCTGACATGGGCCCAGCAGAACGCCAAGACCAGCCGGCCCCCCGCCAAGCGGGCCAGCTTCTTGTAGGCGCTATAGCGATCGCATACCAGGACCGTACCCTTGCGCAGCCCGCCGAGCAGCGTCGCGGCGGCGGCGGCGCTGCGCGATGCATCGACATGCAGATACACCGCATCCACGCAGGTCGCGATCCACAGCCAAGCGCGGCTGGACGAGCCCGTCGTGGCGAACTCCCGGACCCTCCAGCTGGTCTCGTCGGCATGCACCACCGGCGCCTGCTGGAGATGCGCAAGGATCGCCGCCGACAGCGGCGCAAACAGCGCCACCATCCGGTCATGCCCGTCTGAAAGCGTTCCCGGTGAGACTGGCAGGCCCTGCGCCTCGAACCACGCCGCGACCCGCCGCAAGGGACGGTTGGCGGCGTAAAGTTCGAACAGCAGACGCGCCCAGACGCTGATACCGAACATGGTCCTCGGAAACAGGCGCGGCACCGGTGGCGCCGACACCTCCTCGGGCGTGTCAGAACACTGGCAGGTCTTGCGCCAGCGGCTCCGGTCGATGACCCGCACATGAGCCTTGACCTCGACCTCGATCAGATCCGAGGTATGCGATCCGTTGGCCACCCGGGGCGCGTTGCAACACGGACAGTGCAACGCCTCGGGCGGCGGGTCGTGAACCTCTCTCTCGCGGGCCAGTTCGGGGCGCGGCGTGCGCCCGTGGGTCTCGCCACCGGGCCGGGGGCCGCGCTTGCCGGTCTTCTCCTTGTCGTTCGGCCCCGTCTTGCGGCCCGTACCCTTGTGGCCCCGTTCGCTCTTGCGACCGAACTGCGCGCGCGACAGGGTCTCAACCCGCGAGCGCAGGTCGTCACGCTCGCTCTCGACCTCCTGCAGTTGCTTGCGCAGGGCTTCGCTCCCGGCCTGCAACCGGCCGTTCTCGATCCGCAGGGACGCCATCGTGCTGCGCTTGCGCGTATCGACACCGATGGCGGCAAGAAGCGTCTCAAGACGATCGACCTCCGAGCGCAGATGCAACGCATCCTTCGACACACGGCGCAAGTCCTCCGCTTCCGCACGTGCCGCCTCGAGCGCGTTCCGGGCCCGACCCCACTGCGCTTTCCAGTACCGCGCCTCGCGGTGCGCCTGGACCTTCTCCCGTTTGAGCCGTTCGGCATGCCCGTCCACAGCATCCGCAAGGCGCTCCTCTTCCTCGTGAAACCGCGAGTTCGTTCCGCAGGTGATGATTTCTGTCAATCGTTGAGTCTGCGCTTCCAGTCTCTGCGGAGCGGCTGCACCCAGATGTCCTTTTTGGCGAGGGCGCATTCGTTTTTTCTGTCGTAACGGCCGCGTCCCCTGGTGGTGCCTATATGGGTCCAGTTGGCGGCCTTGTAGACGGTGCCGGCAAAGCGCGGCTTTTCGACGAATGTTTCCATCAGGACGGGCTCGACATTGTAGCGCTGCGTCCAGTCGCCGGGCAGTTGTCGGCGCAGCAGCGACAGGATGTGGGACCCCAGGTTCGGGATGACGATCCAGGGCAGTAGAAGCAGGCGGGACTGATTGACCACGAGATGGAGATTGCGTGCCCGGGTCTGCGGGTTCCATCCGATGGCGCGGTCGCGCGGCGCGGTCTTCCAGGCTGCTGCTGCCATGCCGATCATGGCGAGCGGGGCGCCGTGGCGGTCGACCACGGTATAGCGCATCTGGGCGCCGGCCATCGGCTTGTAGCCGAGATAATGGTAGCGCGCGATGAACTGCTTCCACAACACGGCGTCGTGGCTGGTCCGGTCGAGGACGGGGACGAGGCTGAGCGGCCGCACCGCCTCGAGGGTCGCGGGCGGCGGCGATGGCGGTGGTTCGGTCTCGGGCCCGAAGACGACCGGTCCGGGCGCACGGCGCGGGTGTCGTGGTGGCGGCAGGACGATCAGCCCGTCGCGATGCATCGCCAGCAGCGCGCAACGCGCCATCATGTCCCGCAACCCGCCGTCGGGTTTGACCCAGCCGACCCGGCGGCAGAACGCCCGCGACAGGTGAGCCCGGGTCAGCTTCGGATCGCCGGCAATCAGATCCCGGATCAGCGCAATCTCGTCTTCGGTGAAGTCGCGCCCCGCATAGCGGCATGTCGGTGCCGCGCTCACGCGCGAAACTCTGCCCGGCGCGCCTCGTCCATTGTCCAGGGCAGCCACGGCCCGAGATCTTCCGGCGGATGGCCACCATTGGCGGCACAGGCGGACAGCCACGCCTCGAGCCACGGCAGAACCGCAATGTCGTTGACCTCAAGCGTGCGGACCACCGAAAGCATCTTCGCCATGCCCTGCGCGCCCTCCTTGCTGTCCGAGCCCAGCGACAGCTTCCGGCGGATGACCTCAGGGCGGAACCGGCGTTCAGCGAGATTGTTGTCCATCGGGACACGGAGATCGTCGAGGACCTGAGACAGCCCTTCACGATGATTCAGCAGAGACCGCAACACCTTCGCCTGCGGCGACGCGTCATCAACGGTGGCAAGCTCCTGTTCCGCCTCCGCGAAGACCTCCCCGAGGACGCGGGACAGACGGAATTGCATCCTCAGATACCTCCTCCTGTCGGGCGACCTGCCGGGATCGTGATAGCGCAAGCGCTGCGCGTTCAGCCTGTACAGGCGCCGGATCCGGCTCAGCCACTGGTCCTTCCAGATTGCATGAGCGGCGTCGGATTTTCGCTTGCGGCCGTGTCGGTCGTAGGGAAGAGTCGGACATCAACATATAGTGGCAAGGGGCTTCCTACATATCGCCCCTTGCCGATGAGAGGAGCTGACGATGTCGAAAGAACTGAACGACGTAACCCCCTCCATGGGTGACGGTAGCACGCTGTATGTGGCGGTGGAAGTCAGCGACAAGTCCTGGGTTGTCGGGATCGGCACTCCGGCGGATCCCGGCAAGGTGGGGATGCACACGCTGGCACCGGCCGACACGGATGGACTTGTCGCGAAGATCGGGAAGGCCTGTGCCCGCGCCGGCGATCCGTCACGGGTGCTGCTGACCTACGAGGCCGGATACGAGGGCTTCTGGCTGGCCCGGTGGCTTTGCGAGGAGGCGCCGCAGATTGATGTTCTGGTGTGTGATCCTGCGAGCCTCGAGGTGGTTCGCAAGGCGAAGAGAGCGAAGACCGACAGGATCGACGCGAAGCGGATGGTGCGTGCGCTGCGGGCGTGGGACCGGGGCGAGGTGGAGGCGCTGTCGGTCGTGCGGATTCCGACGGTGGAGGAGGAGGATGCCAAGCGGCTTCTTCGGCACCGGGAGCGGCTCGTGAAGGAACGCACCAGGCTGGGCAACACGATCAAGGGATTGCTGAAGCTGCAAGGGATCCGGGGCCTGGATCCGAAGCACCCGACGTTTTGCGCTGAGTTCGCCGAGGTTCACACGGCGTACGGTGCGCCATTGCCCCCGGGCCTTCGCGACGAGATCGAGGCGACGCACGAGCGGCTTGTCACGGTCATGGTGCAGCTGGGGGAGGTTGAGGAGAAGAAGGCTGCGCTGATCGCAGACGCTGCAGTCGTGCCTGACCGGGATCCGTCTCATGAACGGGGCAATCAGGCCGGCTCGGCGACGTGCGTACCTGCCGTGTCGGGCGCCGCGGCTTTGCTGGTCGGATTGAAAGGGATCGGAGCGAACGATGCTCTGCTCCTTCAGAACGAAGTGCTCTACCGGGACTTCAGGAACCGGCGGGAACTCGGCAGTTGGGCGGGTCTCGCGCCGGTCCCGTGGGCGAGCGGCGGGGTCGAGAACGACCAGGGCATCAGCAAGGCGGGGCACCCGGTGGTCCGCAAGCATCTGGTGCAGATGGCGTGGCGCTGGCTGCGGTTTCAGCCCGACAGCGCGATCACGACGTGGTTCCATCAGTATTGCGCGCGCCGGCGTGACAAGCTCATGCGCAAGCGGGCCATCATCGCCGTGGCACGCAAGCTGCTTGTCGCGCTGTGGCGGTACGCGACGACCGGCCTGGTGCCGACGGGCGCGGCGTTCACCAGGCCGTGACGAGGGCCAGGAGCAGAGGCTGAAGGAGAGTTTCCTATCCAACGCGGCTCGACGGGGTCGCGGAGGAACCGGAGGACGTGTGATCGCTCGAGGACAGGGTTGGCCGTCACGACGGCACCGTTTATCCAGATGGATCCCGTCCACCGGAACGTCGAACCACAGGATGTGGAATGAGGGTCACGAGGTCGGCACAGGCTGGCCAACCGAACCGAATAAGAGTTGAGTCTCGCCGTTGAGCGTGCTGCTGAAAAGACGTTCCATCCGGACCACCTTCGCTGCTCCCGGGGGCCGCTTGAAAGGCTGCTTGGAAAAACTGCTGCTTTGTCCGTGGGCGGACATGCGGCGTCTCCACTGGATCGGCAGATGCGGACAGCACTGATCCCGGTAGCGGACATCTGTCACCCCAATGGGGGAAAACACAATGGGGAAGAAAGACGCCGAACCGCCGCGCGGCTACGGACGCGACACATGATCCCTGCAACTCCATTGCGCATGGTAACGTTACCAAGGCGGCGCGGCATCCGACACCGGGAACGGATAAGCCGATGGCCGATCAATCGAACGGCGCCGATCTCTTGCGCCACCACCGCACCGTGCGCGGCGCCAGCGTCGCTGCGCTCCGCATCCGGACTGCAGAACCGGGTCTTGGCACCACAGTTGCACGGTTCTACGTCGCCATCGTTAGGGGAGAAGCGTCAGGACACGAGGTTTCAAATTCGAGCTTGACGAGTGGGCTCATAAGAGTCCTCGAGGTCGCCACGCGCCGCCGCCACCTTGATGAAATCCCTCCTGACATGGGCCCAGCAGAACGCCAAGACCAGCCGGCCCCCCGCCAGGCGGGCCAGCTTCTTGTAGGCGCTATAGCGATCGCATACCAGGACCGCACCCTTGCGCAGCCCGCCGAGCAAGGTCGCGGCGGCGGCGGCGCTGCGCGATGCATCGACATGCAGATACACCGCATCCACGCAGGTCGCGATCCACAGCCAGGCGCGGCTGGACGAGCCCGTCGTGGCGAACTCCCGGACCCTCCAACTGGTCTCGTCGGCATGCACCACCGGCGCCTGCTGGAGATGCGCAAGGATCGCCGCCGACAGCGGCGCAAACAGCGCCACCATCCGGTCATGCCCGTCTGAAAGCGTTCCCGGTGAGACTGGCAGGCCCTGCGCCTCGAACCACGCCGCGACCCGCCGCAAGGGACGGTTGGCGGCGTAAAGTTCGAACAGCAGACGCGCCCAGACGCTGATACCGAACATGGTCCTCGGAAACAGGCGCGGCACCGGTGGCGCCGACACCTCCTCGGGCGTGTCGGAACACTGGCAGGTCTTGCGCCAGCGGCTCCGGTCGATGACCCGCACATGAGCCTTGACCTCGACCTCGATCAGATCCGAGGTATGCGATCCGTTGGCCACCCGGGGCGCGTTGCAACACGGACAGTGCAACGCCTCGGGCGGCGGGTCGTGAACCTCTCTCTCGCGGGCCAGTTCGGGGCGCGGCGTGCGCCCGTGGGTCTCGCCACCGGGCCGCGGGCCGCGCTTGCCGGTCTTCCCCTTGTCGTCCGGCGGCCCGTCTTGTGGCCCGTACCCTTGTGGCCCCGTTCGCTCTTGCGACCGAACTGCGCGCGCGACAGGGTCTCAACCTGCGAGCGCAGGCCGTCACGCTCGCTCTCGACCTCCTGCAGCCGCTTGCCCAGGGCTTCGCTCCCGGCCTGCAACCGGCCGTTCTCGATCCGCAGGGACGCCATCGTGCTGCGCTTGCGCGTATCGACACCGATGTCGGCAAGAAGCGTCTCAAGACGATCGACCTCCGAGCGCAGATGCAACGCATCCTTCGACACACGGCGCAAGTCCTTCGCTTCCGCACGCGCCGCCTCGAGCGCGTTCCGGGCCTGACCCCACTGCGCTTTCCAGTACCGCGCCTCGCGGTGCGCCTGGACCTTCTCCCGTTTGAGCCGTTCGGCACGCCCGTCCGCAGCATCCGCGCGGCGCTTCTCTTCCTCGTGAAGCCGGGGCCAGGCCTCCGGAGCGCCAGACGGACAAGCAACCGCAGTGTCGTCCGCGACCAGATCCAAAACCGGGCCCGACGCCGTCATCGAGTGCAATCTTTCCTGAAGACATGGCCTACAGTCCTGGCACATGCCGATCCAAGTTGCCAGCCGAAAAATGAATTACGCTAAAAGAAAAATCAGCCGTCACGCGCTGAACGAACACTTACCGGAAATGTAGTGTCAAGGCTTTTCCCGCGTCATTCAACCAGATGATTCAAATGAACATTCCTGAAACCACTTTAGAAGACGAGGATGGGGGGCCATGATGTTGATTTAGGTGGTGAGTTTGTTAGGGTCGAGGTGCAATCTCGCCTTGCGCGACTGTCCTCCCGGACCATTTCGCAGGCGAGGAAACAGGGGCAGGAGACATGACAAAAATGAAAATTGCGACGACATTGCTGGGCAGTGCAGCCCTTCTGGGCATGGCGTTGGCTCCGCTTGAGGCGCGGGCCGAGGTCGAATCCGAGGATCCGATCATCCTCACGATTCACGACTGGACCGGCCAGTACATCACGACCACCATCATGGGGGAGGTGCTGAAGAAGGCGGGATACAACGTCGCCTACCAGCAGGCCGACTACATCGCCCAGTTCGCCGGTCTCGAGTCCGGCGATCTGCACATCGCCATGGAGATGTGGGAGACCACGGGCAAACAGGCCATGGAGGCCAGCCTCGAGACGGGGAAGACGGTCGACCTGGGCGAGACCGGCATGCAGGCGATCGAAGAATGGTGGTATCCACTCTACATGAAGGAACACTGCCCCGGCCTGCCTGACTGGAAGGCCCTGAACGACTGCGCGGAGCTCTTTTCGACACCCGAGACGGCACCCAGCGGCCGCTATCTCGGCGGCCCCGTGACCTGGGGCGGCTTCGACGACGAGCGCGCCGAAGCGCTGGGCCTCGACTACGAGGTGGTGCACGCCGGTACGGACGCGGCGCTCTTCGCTGAGTTGCAGTCAGCCTATGAGCGCAAGGATTCCTGGCTCGGCTGGATCTATACGCCGCACTGGGCGCCGATCAAGTTCGAGGGTGAATGGGTGGAATTTCCGGCATACAGCGACGAGTGCTACGCCGACCCCGCCGTCGGCGAGAACCCGGACATGGCGTATGACTGCGGCAAGCCGCGCGGGTGGATAAAGAAGGTCGGCTGGAAAGACGGCGAGACGAAGTGGCCTTGCGCCTACGAGGCAGTACACAACTTCAGGATCGACAATGAGTCGGTGGGCGGGATGATCGGCCAGGTCGATCTCGAAGGTCGTGAACTCGGCGACGTGGTCAACGACTGGATCGCTGAAAACGAGAGTGTCTGGCAGGAATGGATTGCCTGCTCCCAGTAGGGAGTCGAACGTCCCGAACGGAAAAGGGCGATCGCAGGCGGCCGGTAGGTGCCTCTCAGTCGGGCATCGCCGCCTGCGGCCGCCGATCAGATGTTTCTCAGACGCCATAGCGGCCGGGAACTCCAGTGCGGAGTAGGCAGGACGGGGGCCGGACTGATCGGCGCCGTGTGCGACGTCACGCTTGAGATCGGATCCGGCGAGATATTCGTCATCATGGGCCTGTCAGGCTCGGGCACGTCGACTCTCGTGTGCTGCATGTCGCGCCTGATCGAACCGACCGCAAGCGGGATCACCTTCGAGGGGCGCGACCTGCTGAAATCCTCCCCGCGGGAAATGATCGAGCTGCGCCGCCACGAGATGGGCATGGTGTTCCAGCACTTCGCACTGTTGCCCCACCTCACCGTGCTCAGCAACGTCGCCATTCCGCTCGAAGCGCAGAGCGTACCGTGCCGCAAGCGCGAGAAGCCGGCGCTCGCAGTGATCGAACTGGCAGGCCTCGCGGGACGTGAACGCTATTTCCCGTGTCAGTTGTCGGGCGGCCAGCAGGAGATCTGGTTTCTGGACGAATTCCTGCGCCTGCAGGGCGTACTGAACAAGACGATCGTCTTCATCACGCTCGATTTCGACGATGCCATCCGACTGGCCGTTCGCATCGCCAGAAGGATGGCATCGTGATCCAGATCGGCACGCCGGAGGAACTGGTAATTCGGCCGGCAACCGATTATGTGGCCGAGTGCACGTGCGAAGTGTCGCGCGCCGGGGTACTCTCGGTGTGCTCGGTGATGCGGCCGGCAGCCACCGGGCAGAGCCAGGGAGACTACGCCGGTGAGGTGCGGCCGGACATGCGGGTCTCCGAAATCACGATCGACGTCGATACGGCCGACCGGCCATTCGCCGTGCGCGGCGACGACGGGCGGCTACTCGGCGAGCTGATGCGGGACGACCTGATCGCCGTACTCATCGGCCGGGACCGCCGTTGACGGCGATCGTCCTCACCCCCTCCTGCGCGCAGGGAAGACGGCAATCAACAACCCTGGTCGGGTCCGGATGCGCCGGTTTCTCCTGAACGGCATGTGGCTCGCGGCCATAGCCGCGACGGCGTCCCTCGTGGTCTACGGCAAAGAGCTGCCGTCCTGGACGTTGAAGTACCCGCGCTACTGGGAGTTTCCGCTCAAGGGTTGGATTTCCGACCTGATGAAGTGGCTGATCAATGACGCCACCTTCGGGCTGTTCACCTTCAAAGAACTGACGCGCTCGATCTCCTGGCTGCTGGACTGGCCGCTGCAGTTCGCCACCAGCCTGCTGTCGAGCGGTTTCCTGCTTGGCCAGGGTTCGAAGGCCGTGCAGGTCTTGCCGCCCCTCACCTGGATTGCCGTGACCGCCGTCGCGGTACTGCTGGCGTATTACGCGGGCAGCCGGAAGCTGGCGCTGCTGATCGGCAGCTGTTTTCTCTACCTCGCTGTCTTCGGCCAATGGGACAGCGCCATGATTACTCTGTCGTCGATCGCCATCGCGGTGCCCTTCGGGGCTGCCGGCGGCCTCCTGTTGGGGATTGCCGGCTACCGCTGGCCGTGGTTCGAGCGGCTGCTTACGCCGCTGCTCGATCTCATGCAGACCGTGCCCATCTTCGCCTATCTCGTGCCCGTTCTATTTTTGTTCGGCTTCGGGACGGTAGCGGCAATGATCGCAACCATCATCTACGCCATGCCCCCGATGGTGCGAATCACCATGCTGGCGCTACGCCAGGTACCGAGCGAGGTCATCGAATCCGGGCGCATGGCCGGCTGTACGACGAGGCAGATGCTCTGGAGGGTGATGCTACCCTCGTCATTGCCGAGCCTGATGATCGGGGTCAACCAGGTCATCATGCTGTCGCTCAACATGGTGATCATCGCCTCCATGATCGGCGCCGGCGGTCTCGGCTACGATGTTCTAACGTCGTTGAAGCGGCTCAACATCGGCGCCGGAGTGGAGGCCGGAATCGCCATTGTTGTGTTGGCCATCGCGCTCGACCGCCTGAGCCAGGCTTTCGCCCGCCGCCCGCCTCCCGAGCACAATTCCGAGCAGCCGCACGGTCTTCTGGCTCGCCATCCCAACCTTGCCATCGCGTTCGGCATGATCCTGCTGACCGGTGCTGCGGGGTTGGCGCTCCCCGCGCTGCAGCGCTACCCCGCCGCCCTGGAGATCACCACCGGACCCTATTGGGATGCGCTGGTGAGCTATCTCAACACGAACTTCTTCGATCAGTTCGAGGCGGTGAAGACCTTCCTGCTGATCCAACTGCTGGTTCCGGTGAAACGCTTTCTGCTCGGGCTACCGTGGCCCTGGGTGATCATTCTGCTGGGGTTGGCCGGCTGGCGGCTCGGCGGGTGGCGCCTCGCGTTGCAGGTCTGTCTGCTCGCGTTATTCATCGTGGTGGTGGGGCTTTGGGACAAGGCCATGATCACCGTCTACCTCTGCGGCATCTCGGTGGCGATTGCGGCCCTTGTCGGCATACCCGTCGGCATCGCGGCCGCCGAGAATGAGCGCGTCGGACGGATCGTGCAGGTGGCGATCGATACCCTGCAGACCCTGCCGTCCTTCGTCTACCTGATCCCGGTGGTGATGCTGTTCCGCGTCGGCGACTTCTCCGCCATGATCGCCGTCATCGCCTATGCCATCGCCCCGGTGATTCGGTACACCGCGCACGGCATACGGCAGATTTCGCCGCAGATCGTTGAGGCGGGGGTGGCGACCGGGTGTAACCGCTTCCAACTCCTGTACAAGATCAAGCTGAGTCTGGCGCTGCCCGAGATCATGCTGGGCATCAACCAGACCATCATGCTTGCCCTCTCCATGCTCGTCATCACGGCCCTGGTCGGCACACGCGACCTGGGGCAAGAGGTATACATTGCTCTCACCAAGGCAGACACCGGCCGCGGCGTAGTCGCCGGGTTGTGCGTCGCCTTCATCGCCATCATTGCCGACCGGCTGATCGCGGTGTGGGCCACGCGGCGCAAACAGGAGCTGGGATTGTCATGACCGATAGCGAGGTCGGCCAAGGGCCGCGCCGCGTCTCTCACGTGCTGGTCCGGTCCGGTTGAGCCCGAACCGGTCGCAGGCGACATCACCAACATCAACTTCCTGTCGAACGCGCCTATGCGGAGTTGGTGGACGGATCCTGATTAACCAATAAGGGAATCGAGATGGCTGATGTTCCTGCGACTGCGCGCGTCGTCATCATAGGCGGCAACATCGTCGGCTGCTCCACCGCCTATCACCTGGCGTAACTCGGTTGGTGTGAGGTCATGCTGCTCGAGCGGGCCAAGCTAACCAGCGGCTCGACCTTCCATGCTGCCGGTTCGGTCGGCCAACTGCGCACCAATGCGAACATCACCCGGTTGCTGACGGAAAGCGTCGCGCCAACCCAAGTTTAACAAAACGCCGATTGAACTCCGAAGTGCAACAGGCTGACAGCGAGGGTCATCCCCTCCGTAATGGTCAATTTTATCGCAGGGCGGTAGCTGAGACGAGGCCTTTCGGAGGGAGGGCGTAGCCCGAGCGGAGAAAGGCCTCGTCTCAGCGCGGCAATTTCTCGCTCGGTGACCAGATTTCGGCCATGCCAATCCGGTCCCGCATTCGGCAGGACACAGTTCTCCCGTCGTCGCCGGCGTGACCGTCGGCAGCGGGTTCCTGTCACGGATCAGAGCGGGTGGCTACGGCGCCCCGACGGTATCGGACAACCCACTGTGCATCGTAACGTTACGGTTGCCCGGAGGGGCCTCAACGGCATCCAGCGCCCGGCGGAACACCTCCGCCGGGGTCCGGTAGCCGAGCGATTTGCGCGGTCTGTTGTTGAGCCGGTCCTGTACCCGCCGGACCTCTTGCACACCGATTGTCCGCAGATCGGTCGATTTCGGGAAGTATTGCCGCACCAGGCCGTTGGTATGCTCGTTCAATCCCCTTTCCCAGGAGTGATACGGGCGGGCGAAGAAGAACAGGGTGCCGAGGAGCTGCGCGAGCGACTGGTGGCCAGCAAACTCCTTGCCGTTGTCGGCGGTGATCGTATGCACCAGCATCACAAACGGGAGCAGGCATTGCGCGATTGCGGCAGACACCGCAGTGGCCGTCTTTTGCGGAACCTGTTGTAAAAGCGTGTATTTCGAAGCCCGGTCGACCAGCGAGACCAGCGCCCCCTGATGACCGGCACCGATGATCGTGTCCGCTTCCCAGTCGCCGATGCGGCTCTTCTCCTCAACCACCGCCAGCCGTTCTTCGATATCAACCCGGCCCGGTATCACCCCGCGTCCGGCACCGTCGCGACCACGCCGGTTTGCTTTCTTGCCACGCCGCCGGAGGTTTCGGTACAGGTAGCCGCCGGCCGCCCGGTCGCTCCACACGTGACGGTAGATCCAGCTCGGGCTCACGGAAACAATGCCATCCAGACGCAGACGACCGGCGATCTGTTCCGGACTCCACTGCTGCGCCAGCCTCTCCTCGATCCCGCGCCACAGCGCTGCGCTCATCTTGCGCGGCCGACAGGATGCCAGATGCCGCCGCTCGCACGCCAACTGGTCCGCCTGCTTGAACCGGTAACCCCGGCGACCGCTGTTGCGCCGAACTTCACGGCTGATCGTTGACGGCGAATACCTGAGATCCCGCGCAATCCCCCGAAACGACACACCACATTTCCCGAGTGCATATATCTGGCATCGTTCGTCACGGGTCAGGTGGTGGAAGCCATAGGCTATCGCATACCCTCCTTGTTGCAACCACGGAGAGTATCGCCGCCACCTGACCCTTCCACAACATCCCGATGGACCTACACGTCGATCCACTACATCTGGGCGTTGCAGTTCGAAGTTAAACGAGCGAAATGTTTCAACATGCGTTGATTTTCAAGAGCACGGGTGTCGGGCACTACATTCCGGTCCTTCATGACTCGTTCCCTTGATCACACGACCATCCTCGTTGTCTTGCCGGGCCGTGGATCGAGACCAAGCACCGCGTAGAATTGCAGCTGAGCGGGTTCGGCCATCCGTACGGCGGAACGTGGCGGTGACACGCTGCTGGCCTTCGAGGATGCAGCGCAGGGTGGCCCAGCTTGCGGTCTCGCCATGCTCGCGAAGGAATTGTCACGTTCTTGAACGAAATCAGATGGCGTTGGACGTTGAAGGCGTTGTAGACGGTGGCGTGAGTAGAGAGAAACCGCTGCGCTGTCCGAGCCAATCTGGAACGTTGCATTCGTCGTTCCCGCTGTCGGACTGGCAAGTGAGAACTTTCGGCCCGGTTGTTCTTCCTGCCACCAAAATCATGGTGCCTGGTAAGGCCCGGATCCTTCAGAATAGAACCATAATGCGATTGAGAATGCTCCATTTCACAATGAAGTGATTCCAGGTCCAGCCGTGGGGCGGTACAAAGGCGGACGAGTCAATTTTGGAGAATTGCGCCGGAACATCGCGGTTGGGCTGCTCCCTCCCTAAAACGGCACCCCGACGGCGCGGGCCAGGAAGGCCATGAAGGTGGAGCCGGTACGGGCGATGCCGGCGAAGCGATCGAGAAAGTCGACCTGGTAGGCATCGGCGTCCGGGAAACGGGCAACGGCGACGAAGGATTTGCGTTTGAGTTCGTCGATCAGCGGGTGATCGGGATCGTAGCCGAGGGGCGGCCGCTTGAGAGACTCGCCGGTCAGTTCGAACGTGTCGAGGAAGGCTCCGGCCGTCGTAATGCGTTGCCATTCGTCTGGCCGGCCGGCAATTGCATTGCGGATGCGGGCCAGGGTCGGGCCGTCGGGGAGCCAGACGCCGCAGCCAGCCAAACAGGCGCCGGGCTCCAGGTGGAGATAGAAACCGGGCGCATGGACATCCTTGCCGGCGGTGTGACGGAAATGGGCGCCGACGTTGGTCTTGTAGGGCGTCTTGTTTCTCGAGAAGCGGGTGTCCCGGTAAATACGGAACAGTGATCCGCCGTTGGGCCGAGCGTCGGCGCGGAAGTGGGGACTGATCTCGTCCAGCGGCTCTCCGAAGGCGGTGATGAAATCGAGCATCGGGTCGCGCACCTCAGCCCGGTAGCGCGCCTTGTTCGCCTCGAACCAGGACCGCTCATTGTTGGCCTTGAGGTCGCGAAGAAAGTCGAAAAGAGCAGGTGTAATCGGCCGGGTTATCATCCGTTTGTCCTGCAAAGCCAAATCCGGCGCCGGCGGACCATCCGCCGCTACGCGGTTGCCTGCAGCATTAGAAGGTTCGGCGGGGGATGACAATACCGCGTTCGCAGCTGGCCGCCGGATGGCGTGGATCGCTGAAATTCAGGGCTGCTGCGTTGCCCGTCAGGCTATTTGCCGGCGAACCAGGTCCCGAAACACGCCGTCGGTTTGCATCAGGTCGGTGAAGGATCCGCTCTCCGCCACCTTCCCCGCCCGCATGACATAGATGCGGTCGGCCTGGCGCGGGGTGGAAAGGCGGTGGGCAATGACAATCCGGGTCGAGGTCAGGCTCGCGAGGTTTGCCATGACCTTCGACTGGTTTTCGTTGTCGAGCCAGTTCGTTGCTTCGCCGAGCAGGAACTCGCCCAGGCGGCGCTCCCACAGCGAACGCCGATGGATCAGTTCATGGCCGACAATGAAGATCGCCTGGGCTTCGCCGGCCAATACCACCGCCATCAATACGCTTTCCCATATGGACAAATGGTCGACGGCCAAAGGAGCGGCAAGAAATGGGGCAGGGCGTTCAAGATCGAAGGTTCGACGGGCTTGGCCGCCACAGCGGTTGCGGCGTCCAAACCTCCCGGCTCGGCAACATTCTCTGCCATGGAGATCTCCCGCCTTTTCCGGCCTCAATGCCTCGCCTGAACGCCCATTCTCGCCGGTAGGGCGAGTGGGGTAAAGCCATTCCGAAAAGGGTAGCCGGCACGTTGTTCCGGCTGGTTTGCCGGTCTCGGAATGCGTGGCGCCATCCTTCCTCTCGACGCCGGCCTGCAGGGCCGGATTTTCGACGGCGCAAGGCCTTCCGGTTCCTGGAGGCGGAAGGTCCGGTCCGCGAACGGACCTGCTCGGTGGCGGTGTTCGGTCCGACCGAGCCCGACAAGGTGCCCGGCCGGTACGTGCGGGCGCAAGGGGTGCCCGATACGCCCGCAATGGCTCAGCATCGGTGCGGGATTCTGCCGAAATGTTGACCGATAGACCGGGTGGATTGCGGGCAGTCCCTTTCAAATTCGTCAGACCGTCCCGACCAGTGGGGCGGTTCAGGCGTTCGACGGCCACGATTAAAATGCGAGGGCGGGCTCAATGAGAACGATCACAAGGAGAGCGGTGCCCGGTTCTGGTATCGGCGGATATCTCTCCTCGCCCTGGTCCTTGTCTCACGCTGCGGTCGGCCGGGCGCCGGCCGACCGACAACAAGATCATTCTCGGGATGCCGGCGACATTTTCCGGTCCGTCAGGCGGCCTCGGCATCGAGCTCTATCGCGGTGCCACCGCCTGCTTCACTCATACCAGAGGGACGGGCCGAAATGTTTCTCGAGCAGCTGGAAAATTGCTTTGGTGACATCCTTGCAGATGCGCGGAGCAGGATCGTGGCGGCACTGGAGTCGGATCTCCATGCCCGGGGCCCAACGTTCTCGTCGCAAGGAACCTCGATGTGGTCTTCCGTTTTGCGAACTGACCGTCTTGCGGGCGGCGACTCCCGAGACCTGCGTGACCGTTGAGCCGGGAGTCAATCGCGCTTCACAGCAACCGCATTTGGCGCGGAAACGGCCGGGAAACCGGTGTTTTTCGGCTTCGGGCCTTGTCCACGGGCCAAAGCAGGCGCAAAAGAGGGGCATCCCGGCTACAGCGACGATTCGCCATGTTCCAGATCTACCTGCCGATAGCGGAGATGTCCGTCGATATCTTCCTGCTGCTCGGCATGGGTGGCGCTGTCGGTTTCCTGTCGGGGCTCTTCGGGGTCGGTGGGGGCTTCCTGATGACCCCGCTCCTGATCTTCATCGGCGTTCCGCCTCCCGTGGCCGTGGGCTCGGAAGTGAACCAGGTCGTCGCCGCGTCGGTGTCGGGCTTCATGGCCCACTGGCGCCGGCGCCAGGTAGATTTCAAGATGGGCACCGTCCTGTTGGCAGGCGGCGTGCTCGGTTCGGTCTTCGGCGTGTGGCTGTTCGGCATCCTGCAGCAACTGGGCCAGATCGACCTGGTGATCTCGATTTCCTATGTCGTCCTGCTCGGCGCCGTCGGCTCGCTGATGATGGTCGAGTCCGCGCGGACGATCATGCGCCGCCGGGGCGGCACGACGGTGCGCAGGAAAGCCCATGTCCATCACTGGGGTCACGGCCTGCCCTTCAAGATGCGTTTTCGCACCTCGAGGCTCTACATCAGCGCCATCCTGCCGATCCTGCTTGGCTTCCTCATCGGCATACTCGCCGCCATCATGGGCGTGGGCGGCGGATTCTTCCTGGTTCCGGCCATGATCTATCTTCTGGGCATGCCGGTCAGTGTCGTCATCGGCACATCGCTCTTCCAGATCACCTTCGTCACCGCGACGGCAACCTTCCTGCATGCGACAAACACGCAGGCCGTCGATGTCCTGCTTGCCGGACTGCTGACCCTGGGAGCTGTGTTCGGCGCCCAGTTCGGCACCAGGGTCGGCGCGGAACTCAGGGGCGAGGAGTTGCGCGGGCTGCTGGCCCTGGTGGTGCTGGTGGTCTGCGGGACGCTGCTTTGGCGCCTGGTGGCCGAGCCTGCGAGCCTCTACACCTTGTCGTCGACGGGGGGGTTCCATTGAAACGTCGCCTCGCATTCGCGCTTTTCGCGATGCTCCTTGCGGCACCCGGCCTGGCGTGCGCCCAGGAGATCATGGCGGGACTGTCACACCATGCGATCGGCATCACCGCGGACTTCACCGGAACGGAAATCCTGGTGTTCGGCGCCGTGGAAAGCGAAGGCGATATCGTTGTCGTCGTACGCGGTCCGCGCACCGAAGTGGTGGTACGCAAGAAGGCGCCCGTCTTCGGCATCTGGATCAATGCCGAATCGGCCGTGTTCCATTCGGTTCCGGGCTTCTACGGCGTCGCGTCCACGCGCCCCCTTGAGGAGATTGTCGACAGCGACATGCGCAGGGTCATGGAAATCGGCATCGACGGATTGCGCCTCGAGCCTGCCGGCATGGATACGCACACGCGTGACGAGTTCCAGTCGGCACTGATCGGGCTCAAGCAGGCCGAACGACTCTATCCGGTGGAGCCCAATACCGTCAGCCTGGTCGGAGGACGGCTGTTCCGCGCCACGGTCCCCTTCCCTGCGGGCGTTCCCGTGGGAACCTATACCGCGGATACCTTTCTGATACGCGACGGCGAGGTCGTGGCAGCCCAGTCGTCACCGCTCATCATTTCCAGGGCCGGCTTCGGGGCCCAGTTATACAACTTCGCCCACCAGGAATCCGAACTCTACGGCATCCTTGCCGTCATCGCCGCTGTCATGGCAGGCCTGGCGGGCAATATCCTGTTCCGACGGGCATGACCATGACACAATGCAAGACCATCGGCATGCCGAAAGCGCGTGGAGCAAGATGACCAATTCCATCGAGGGGGGCGTCCATTTCCCCGAACATGTCGCCGGACAGGTCAAGTTCCTGGTCTGTGTCGATGCCTCGCCCCCGAGCAGGGTGGCCGTGCATTACGCCTGCCGTCGCGCCAAGAACACGAACGGGCGGGTCGCGCTGCTCCATGTCGCGCAGCCCGTCGACTTCAGGCAATGGTCCGGTGTCGAGGAAATGATGCGCGAGGAACAGCGCGAAGGCGCCGAGGCCCTGCTCAATGAACTCGCTCTGGACGTCAACGCATGGGCGGGCCTGATGCCCGAACTCCTGGTGCGCGAGGGCCGCATCGGTGACGAAATCCTGGGCGCGGTCGACACCGACCCTTCGATCGACCTCCTGTGCGTGGGTTCGAATCCCGAGGAAGGCAAGGGAAAGCTCGTGTCGTGGCTCGCAGGACACCTGGCCGGCCGCCTGACGATTCCGCTTGTCATCATTCCAGGCACCCTTTCCGACGAGAAGATCATCAACATCACCTGAGGCTCCACCCACAGACTGTGCCTGCATGGCCTCTTGAATTCCGAACCAAGAGACGCCAAGTTGTTCCCTTAAGAGGAGCACACAGGAACGGAAAAACCGTGTTCATCCAGACCGAAGACACACCGAACCCGCTGACCATGAAGTTCCTGCCGGGCAGGACCGTCATGGAGTCGGCAACAGCGAACTTCCCCGACCGGGTGTCCGCTGAAGCGTCACCCCTTGCACGGCGCCTTTTCGACGTTGCGGGAGTCGACGGGATTTTCCTGGGCCGGGACTTCATCTCCGTGACCAGGACCGGCGACAGCGACTGGCAGATGATGAAGCCGGTCATTCTCGGGGTCGTCATGGAGCACTTCGTGACCGGCGCGCCCATCATGGAATCCCCTGCGGTCGAGCCGCAAAGTGACGAGGCCGACAGCGAAGTGGTGACCCAGATCAAGGAACTTCTCGATACCCGGGTGAGACCGGCCGTTGCACAGGACGGCGGCGACATCGTGTTCCATTCCTACCGGAACGGGATCGTCTCGCTCACCATGCAGGGGGCCTGCCACGGTTGTCCCAGTTCGACGATGACCCTGAAGATGGGCATCGAGAACCTGCTGAAGCATTACATTCCCGAAGTCGTCGAGGTTCGCCCGGTTCTTTGATTCCTCGCCGGGATGCCCCGCCATTCCCTTGATGTACCGAAAGTTTGCGGATCCATGAGGTTCTTCTCCACACTTTGCGCGTGTCTTGCCGTTTCCTTCCTTCTCGAAAGGCATGCGGCTGCCGATTCCGGCGAAGCAGCCACGGCGATACCGCTGCCCTCCGAAAGGCCGGTGGCCGTGATGGCCGCGCTTGACCTCACGGGCAGTGCAACAAGCCTTGACGCGGCACTGTCGAACGCCGGTTTGAGGATCGACGAGATCCGTCGCCGCGCGATCCCCGTACCCCGCATCTTCGTTGACGGGCTGCCGGCGGACATGCACCGGATCGACGGGGCCTCGGAGCGCAAGCACATCTTCCTGAAGGTCATGCTGCCGCTGCTGCTCGAAGCCAACGAGCGGATCCTCGCGGACCGCCGTCACCTGGAAAGGCTTGAAGCGATCTTGCGGACCGAAGCATGGATTCCGTTGAAGGATGCGGTATGGCTCGGGGAAATGTCGGCGCTCTACGAGGTCGAGGACGGCGATGTCGCCGAACTGCTGCGCCGTGTCGATGTCATTCCCGTGTCGCTGGCCCTTGCCCAGTCGGCCGTCGAATCGGGCTGGGGAACATCCAGGTTCGCCCGGGAAGGCAATGCCGTCTTCGGTCAGAGATCATGGAACAGCCTTGACGGTCTCGTTCCCAATGATCGCGATCCCGACAAGACCCACGTGGTGAAGTCGTTCAAGGATCTCAAGGCCGCAGTGGCCGCCTATCTCGCCAATCTCAACCGCCATGAGGCCTACGAGGCGTTCCGTGATCTCAGGGCCGAACTGAGGAGGCGGGGCCACCCTCTCGACAGCCGCGTCCTGGCGACACGGCTCGACGGCTACGCCGAGGAACCGGACTACGTCGGCCATGTCCTCATGGTGATCCGCCAGAACAAGCTGACCGACTTCGACGACGCAAGGCTGGCAGGCCTGTCGGCCTGAGCTTCGCTATTCCTGGCCACCGGGGACCAGGAACGGAATCCCCAGCCAGCGAAAACGCCCCTCACCGGCTGGCAGTGTGCAGTTGATACGGCTACGGCCCGGCGCAAACGGCCTGTCGAGGCGCACTTCGACGCGCCTGCCGAAGATCTCCAGCGTGACCTCGGCGCCGTTGGATGCAAAACAGCCAAGCCGGTCAAGAGATCCCGCTTCCTGCGCTACCGTGAAGCCTATGAACGGCGGATTGGGACTCGCGCCGCGTATCACCATGTCCAGCGGAAGGGACGCCGTGATCGGAAAGGGCAACGTCTCGACGATGGTCCTGAACCTATCGACCGTGCCGTAGCGCACGTTGAGCGCAAAGCGCGGCAACGTGAAGAGATTCGAGCCTTCGACCGCGACACCGGAATGCTGGCCGAAGGCGGCGTCGTAACCGACGTCGCGCACGATGGCGGTGAGTTCCGAGCTGTACTCGCCGAAGGGGTAGGCGAAGAGTTTCGGCGCGAACCCCATCTCCTTGATGAAATCCGAGGTCATGCGCGCAAGGTCTTCCTCGATCTCGCCGCGGTCCATGAAAGCCATGTGGCCATGGGCGGCACTCTGGGCACCGATGGTGACACCGGCCTCGTGCATGGCCCTGACGTCATCCCAGGTGAACGACGAGACCGTGCGGCTCACGGCATCGGTATTGACGAACACCGTGAAGGGGAAGCCCTCTTCCAGAAACCGTGGCAGGGCCTCGGTGATGATGGATCGGTAGGTGTCGTCGACAGTGATGGCGACGGTCCGGTCCGGAAGATCGCGTTCGCCGGCAAGACCCTTGACAACTGCCTCGAGCGGCAGGACCTGGTAGTCCCCGTTGCGGAGGATCTCCAGGTGCTGTTCGAACTGCTCGATGGTGACGCTGGTCGAGGGATAGGCGTCCTCGCCGAACCGGTGGTAGACGACAATAACCGCGGAATCCGGTTCATCGGCCGCCAGCGGTACCGCCGGCCCCAGCACCGTCAACGCCACTGCAGCGCCCCGCCAGAGCATCGCGCGCAACCAGCAAGATCCCGCCCCACCCATGGCCCGTTCACGTCGCATGATACGTTCCAGTATGCCTCCACAGCTGCCCGATGGCAAAGCCGCCGGACTTTCAGGGCATGATGCCGGTGCCGGCCTCGCTGTCCGACAACACCGGCCAGCGCCGCGGATCGAACAACTGGTAGTGCCACCATTCGGCATCGTACCAGTCGAATCCCGCGGCGGTCATGAGGCCCAGAAGGAGCAGCCGGTTGGCCCGCTGGGCCGGCGCGATCCCGGGTGCATCGTGCCGTCCGTTCTCCGTCAGGTCGTCGACGGGTCCGCCCATGTCGAGCAAAACCCCTTCTGCGGTCTCGATCGTGACGTCGACGGCAACGCCCCTGCTGTGGGGTGAACCCCGCCTGGGATCGGCTATGAAGCGCGCATCGGGCGTATGGTTCCACAAGTCCCATTGCGCTTCCGAGGGACGGAAGGCATCCGTGATCACAAGGCGAAGGCCCTGCTCGCGCGCCAGGCGAACGGCACGACCAAGGCACTGCGCGGCCTCATCGACGAGAAAACTGCGTGGCCTGGCGTAGATCGCCCTTCCCGTGAAGTTGTCCCCTTTTCCGTAGACGAGGTCGACCGTGACGTCCCACTCGGGTCGCGCGATCTCGACAAGGCCTGCCGCAACCATCATTGATCTCCGGAAACCGTACACACACGATGGCACCCCGGAGGGCAGGCCATCAAGAGGGTTTGACAGGTGCCGGGCGCGCCTGTGTGATCAGGGGGCTTCCCGGGAAGACCAGCGATGTCCGCACATTCCGCCTTACGCAACACACCGTCTCCCGACGGCAACGCCCTCGTCGCCCTGGTGCTGGGAGGTGCCAGATCGGGCAAGAGCGCGTTCGCCGAGCTCGAGGTTTCCCGCACCGATCTCCCCGCCTTCTACATAGCGACCGCCGAGGCACGGGATTCGGAAATGGCGGAGCGGATCGAGCGACACCGGATGCGGCGCGGGGCGGACTGGACGACGATCGAGGAGCCTCTGGAACTGGCCGAAGCCCTGGCAACCTGGATCAGTCCGGAAAGGGCCGTGCTCGTCGATTGCCTGACCCTGTGGCTCGCCAACCTCATGGCCGCCCGGCGCCCCATCGGGGAGGAAGTCGAGGTGGTCTGCCATGTCCTGCGCGAAGCAAGTGGGCCGGTCGTCCTGGTGTCCAACGAGGTGGGACTGGGAATCGTTCCGGATAATGCGCTGGCCCGGCAGTTTCGCGACGAGGCCGGCACCATGAACCGCCGGATCGCCGCCACGGCAGGCCGCGTTGTCTTCGTTGCCGCCGGTCTGCCCCTGACCCTGAAAGGCCCGTCCTGAATCATACCCGCGCCGGGGTCCTGACCGTCCCGGTATCGCGAACTTTCTTCAGGATCCACACAAGCGAACGACACCATTCAACAGGGACTTGCCGGTGCGGAATGATCAGCTGCCTCGAAACTCCGTTTACGTCGAGTCTCGCGTCAGCACGATGCGTCCGGTAACTTCGCCCCGGTGCAGGCGCATCAGGGCGTCGCTCGCCTGATGTTGCGGCATCGTGGTGATCGGCATCGGCCTGAGCGCGCCCTTCCTTGCAAGCGCGAGCACTTCGCGCAGATCGCCTGGCGAACCGACATAGCTACCGCGAAGGGTGAGTACGCGTAGCGCCATTTCAGGCAGGGAGACCGTGACCTCTCCACCAAAGAGCCCGACCTGAACAAGTCTTCCGCCCTTGCGCAGGGCACGGTAGGCGAACCGTGCGGTACTGCTGTTGTTGACCAGATCGACGATTGCCGGCACGGGGCCGCCAGCGGCCTCGACAATGGCGGCTGAAACATCCTCGCCAGTGCCATCGACGACTTTCGTGGCTCCGGAATCCAGGGCAGCCCGGCGTTTATCCGGATCGACATCGACTACGATGATATTCTCGAACTCGAGTGCCCGCAGCATGGCGATGGCGTTCAGTCCGAGTCCGCCGGCGCCGATCACCACGAAGGGTTCGTCCCTGCCTGGTTCAGGCATGGCCTTGTTGATTGCGGCATAGACGGTGATGCCGGAACAGGCATAGGTCGCGGCGAGAGCGGGATCGATGTCGCCAGGATCGAAAAGGTGCCGGACCTGGGGAACCAGGACATGAGTCCCGTAGCCCCCGTTCTGGAAGATCCCGATGGCCTTGGGTGTAAGGCACATGTTGTCTTCTTCTGCCAGACAGGTCGCACACGTGCCGCATCCGACCCAGGGATAGACCACCTTCCTTTCTCCGACCCTGACACCTGTTGCACCCGGGCCGAGTTTCGCGACGCAACCCACGATTTCGTGTCCCAGGACCATCGGCAACGAAAGACCACGGTCCTCGAGGGTCAGCTTTCTCTCGCCTCCCATATCGTAGAAGCCCTCCCAGTTGTGCAGGTCGGAATGGCAGACCCCGCAATGCGTGACTTCCAGCAGGACTTCTTCGCCTTGTGGTTCGGGCATCGGCAGTTCGATCTCCTGAAGAGGTTGTCCGGTCTCAACCACCGCCCATGCCTTCATGGTTCCTGACATATTCTCCTCCTGTCTCATTGTTGGTGTCTGACTCGCACCATGTCCTTTAGTGCCCGGTAGTCGGTCTTGCCTACGGTGTTTTCGGGAATTGCATCAAGCAAGACGAATTCAGCGGGTACATGGATGCGTGAAAGGCGATGAAGCACGTGAGCGCTCAGATCCTCTTCGTCTGTCCCCAGACCATCCTGTCGAACCACGAAGGCAACCGGCACTTCGCCAAGGTCGACATCGGGCCTGCCGACCACAGCACAGGCCCGCACCGCCGGATGAGAGCCGAGTGTGCGTTCGATCAGTCCGGGCGACAGATTCTCGCCGCCCCGCACGATGGTGTCCTTGATGCGGCCTGTGATGGAAAGATAGCCTCCGGAATCGAATGTTCCCAGATCGCCCGTGCGCAACCGGCGTTCGGTCAACACCGTTTCGATACCGTCCTCGATGTACCCCCCCATCACGGCATCACCGGATATACACACCTCACCTTCCTCACCGCGCCCGAGCACACGGCCGGAGTCGGGATCAAGCAGTTCGACGACCTGATTGCCGAGCGCCGGTCCGACCGTGCCGATACGCCGGTCGAAGGGAGGGTTCATGGTCGATGTGCAGGTTGCCTCGGAGAGGCCATAGGAAACACTCAAAGGGACTCCAAACGCCTCCTCGACACGCTCATGGAGTACGGTCGTCAGCGGCGCGGACCCGCATCTCAGGAATCTCAGCGCCTCTCGAGGGTAGGGGCCAGGAGTGCACGTCAATATCCGGGAATACATGGTCGGTACACCCGTGGCGTAGGTGGCTGCGAATTTGCACAGAAGAGCAACGACCATATCTGCCCGAAACTTCTCGATCAGAGCGACGGTCGCACCAGCGATCAGGGGCGCAATGATCTGGTTGTTGATTCCATTCGTGTGGAAATGCGGCATGATGTGCAGCAGACGATCTTCAGGTGTGATACCCGTTCGATCGATCACGCCTTCTGCATTACAGGCGAGGTTTGCATGGGAAAGGAGAATGCCCTTCGGTTGACCCGTGCTTCCAGATGTGAAGAGCACCATGGCCCCGTCTGCAGGTCGCAGGTCCTCGCAACGGTAGCCCCTGTCGGACAGCAGACTGTCAATCGAGCGCAACCTGATGCCGCATTTCACCAGAGGCTCGAGCGAGACTTCCGGAATTTTGCTGAAAACAAGATGGTTGATCCCCGCTGCCGATAGACGTTCTTCAACAGCGTGGGATGCAAGTCCCGGTTCCAGAATACATGGGCAGGCGCCGCACTGCATTGCGCCAAGAAACGCCGCTACGGTTTCCACGCGCTTGGGGCCCCAGATACCGATGAGTGCGCCATGTTCTCCTGTCCAGGCATGAATGCCGTTTGCAAACCGATCGATCATTCCGCCCAGCTTCGCGTATGTGAGAGACCAGCCAGGGCCGATCATTGCCAAGCGGCCGGCCGAAGCATGTCGGGCGATCGCATCGCTGAGCAGATGACCGAGGGGCGCGCCGGGTTTGGAGGTCATCTCTCAGCAAATGCTGATGGCGCTGTCTCTTTCGAAAACGCCATCCTCGTCGAGTGCATGCAGCGCTGCTGTTTCCCGCGGCGATGGAAGCGGGGTCGGCCGAGATCCTGAATCGTCGAACGAAAATCCGGTGCGGGCCCTGATGTCGTCGAGCCGCAGAGACGGATGCCATGACTCAAGGGCAAGACGGTTCTCCCGCTTCACGAAGACCGCTGCAGAAGTGACCAGGCCGTGCACCCCTCCCGATGCGGTAACGAAGTCAAGCTTCTCGACGAGAGTCCGAGTTGAATGTTCCGTGCGCCACGTACAGGCCCGCTTGGCGGTCGGCAGCATCACCGCGCCGCCGCCGCCGCCTGGAAGCCTCACCTTCGGGTTGTGCCATGAACCGATCGCCGACACGTTCGTCTGCCCGGAACCATCGACCTGTGCTGCGCCGAGAAAACACAGATCCATGCGCCCACGTGTACAGAGATCGTAGAAATCCTCATTGCTGAAGATGGCCGTGGAGCCTTCGGCCAGCGTCGGGTCGGAACTCGACAACGGTATGTGCGAGGGATCGGGGTTCACACCGCCCGCAACATTGATATAGACAAAATCGAAATCATAAGCGCGCTTTGCCATCAGGCAAGCGAGCATCGGCAGTGTGGAGTTGACACCGCTGAACGTGATCTCGCCAGGCCTGATGAATCGCGCCAGGTTCGTGACGATGTAGGAGAATCCAGACCAGTCAGGCATTTCCCGTTTCTCGTGATTGGTCCGGTGCTGCCCCAAGGTGCTCCCGCAAAGCTGGTCCACCTTTCTTCAGGTAGCGTTCAACCGCCGGATAGTCGACTTCGTAGTGGGGCCAGCATGAGCCGGGCCATGCGCCGTTGGGCACGATCGAGGCAGCCTCCACCATGAAATGGGGAATGAGCGTCAGTTCCGGTCGTTCCCGGAAGGCACTGACAGGTACGACGTTCTCGGCGATGACAAACACGCGTTTGGCTGCACGGCTCATGATGCGATCCCAATGGGATGTGCCGAACACACGTGCATCACCGATTTCGTTCACTTCGTTCACGTGAATGACCGCAAAGTCGGGTTCGATCGGCGGGATGACCCAGACATCCGTGGCTGAGCCGTATGGATCCTTCAGGGCAACCCAGCCGTTGAGAAGCGGCAGGTCCGAACCGTGGATTCCGCCGCATGGCTGGAACGGCACGCCATAGGCAGCGGCCCGCAGGCCGGCAGTCAGGCTTGCACAGGCGTGCTCTTCCAGAGCAATTTCCTTGTTCTCGACAGCCTTTCTGTAGGAAGGCGCCATGCCGAAGTTTCCCTCCATGGCGACTATGCCTGCCCGCAGTTTCGAAACACAGCGAGCCCGACAAAGAATGTCGATGTCGTAACCCGGGGACTGCTTGATGATCTCGAGATCCTTCTTGTTCTGCCTGATCAGTTCGCGCACGAAGGCGAACGGACCGCGATGCAGGAAACTGCCGCCGAGCGCCACGGAACTCCCGTCTTTCACGCGTTCGACGAGGTTGGTAAGGGGCAGGATCTTGTGGCTGTCTTCCATGATTATTTTACTCCTCATGCGACTGCCGAAACTGATTTCCCTCCCTGCTCAGGGAGACCATACGACATGCGCCTTGATCGCCGGTTCCGGTTCGTCCCGGATCCAGCCGTGAGGCCGTGCCTTGTCGATCATTCCTGCAAGGGAGGCGTTCCAGGCATCCCTCCCGTCGGCGCAGTAGAGGTCAAGCAAGCCGGCCACGGAAACCCAGGCACTGCCGTCGGCGGCGAAGCTGACCAATTGTCCCAGCTGTTCCTGAATCTCCTTTACCTTTTCGTGCGGAACGGCGACCTCCATATGAAACCGGCTAAAATCGGAGGCCTCCTTCAGCGCCGCTTCCAGGTTCTCGTCTATGAACACGAACATCCGATCACTCCCCTTGTATCCGGTGTTTGTTGTTGAGCCACGCTTGCGCAAACTCGACGACCTGGTGTCCGACCAGATCCAACTGGTTTTGTGTGCTCACATCGACACAGTTGCCGTCCGCGTCGAATGGTTCCACCGCGGAATTGACAGAAGAACCCATGGGTGTCGGCCAACCACGCAGGGCATGTACGATCGTCCTCAACGCTACCAGCGTCATGCTTGCCGCCTGCCAACCGGAAGCGCAGGCGATGCAACCAACCGCGCGTCCGTCCAGATACGGGCGTTCGTCGGAGCGCAGGTCCTCGAGGTAATCGAGGGCGTTCTTAACGAGGCCGGAAACGGAACCGTGATACCCCGGAGAGGCGATGATGAGACCGCTGCAACGGCGAATGAGGTCGACCCACTGTTCAGCGGCTTCCGTGCGATCCGGTGAATCCGGCTCGTACATCGGGAAGAGCAATCTCTCACCTCCCAGAAAGATCGGCACGGCGCCCCTGGCCTCAGCGGCACCGAGTGCCAAACGCAACGCCTTTTCGGTCGTTGAATCATGGCGTGTCGTGCCGCCAATGCCGACGATCAGGGGACGCATTCCACGTGCCATCCTTACGCCGATATCCGGATCATCCCCTGAACACAGGTTCGACGCGACCCCGGGCACCGGTTTCCACGGCGAAGAGGGCGCCAGCCAGAGGTTGATCGGCAAGCTCTGCATCGGTCAGCATCATGGTCGCCGATGTGACATACATGATGGAAAGATCCGGCCCTCCGAACATGCAGGAGGTCGGCCGTTTCACGGGCATAGGTATCCTGTCGATGCATTTGCCGGCAGGATTGAACTGCACCACGGCCCATCCGTCCCACAGGGCAACCCAGAGGCATCCGTCGGCGTCAACGGTCATGCCGTCCGGCCTTCCTTCATCCTCGGGGATCACCACGAACGGTCGACGGTTGGCGATGTCTCCCGTTTGTGCGTCATAGTCATAGGCAAAGATCGTCGATTGGCCGAAATCTGTGAAGTACATCGTCGCGTTATCGGGACTCCAACCCATTCCATTCGACAGATTGAACCCGCTGTCCATGGTCCTCACGGTGCGGTCGGCATCAAATCGGAAGAGACAGCCGACCGGCGTCACCCAGTCATTCGACATGGACCCTGTCCAGAAACGACCCATGCAGTCGCACTTGCCGTCATTGAACTTTGCCTCCACATCGCCGATCGGATCAGTCGCAATTGTGATGGCCGCGACATCCGGATCCAGGATTCCTATGCCGTGTTCGAAAGATCCCACGATTCCGCCGGATTCCCGGACGGCGATGGCATGGATGTTCTGATTGAGCGTGATGGCTTCGTTGCGGCCACTTTCGGGATGGAACTTGTTGAGTGTCGGTTTGTAGATGTCTATCCACCAGAGAAAACCCTCGTTGCCGTCCCACATGGGACTTTCTCCGAGGTGGCTGCTCAGGGTGACGACAGGATGGATTTTTGCCATGTCCCGTTCCTTTTCTAGACGCCGAGAAGGCGTTGTTGCAGCGCCGTGTCATTCATGAGTTCGCGTGGAGATCCATCGAACCGGTTCTGACCCTGATCGATGACGTAGACATGGTTGGAAAGCTTGAATGCGACATCCAGCCTCTGTTCGACCAGAAGAATGGTCGTGCCGCGCTCATTGATGCGCTTCAGCGCTTCGATCAACATTTGAACGATAATGGGCGACAGCCCCTCGGTCGGCTCATCTATGAGAATGAGGCGTGGATGGGAGGCGAGCGCGCGGGCCACGGCCAAAATCTGCTGTTCACCTCCAGAAAGGTGGCTCCCTCTCCGGTTGAGAATGCCGGCGAGGGCGGGGAAGTACTCGAACAACTCGTCCCACTCGCCGTTGCGGCGATTCGGTTTCCCGCTGGCCATGGCTCCGAGCCGCAGGTTCTCCGCAACGGTCAGATTGGGGATGATTCCCCGGTCTTCCGGAACATAGGCGATGCCCATGCGGGCAATGGAGTCGCAAGGGTATCCGGTGACGGTTTCGTTCAACAGGGTAACGCTGCCTTCCCGAACCCGAACGATGCCCATGATGCTCTTCAAGGTGGTCGATTTTCCGGCGCCATTGCGGCCGAGCAGCGAGACGATCTGTCCTTGTTCCACACGCAGATTGATCCCGTGCAGGACATGGGCCTCGCCGTAATAGCTGTGGATGTTGTCGATATCGAGCATCACTGGTTGCCGAAGTAAACGGCCTGAACATCAGGGTTCGACCGAATCTCTTCCGGTGTTCCCTCGGCGAGAATCCTGCCCTGATGAAAGGTTGTGATCCGGTCGCACACCTTCATGACAACGTCCATCTTGTGCTCTACCAGAATGGTTGTCCGACCCCGACAGATCTGGCGAATGAGTTCGATGGCCGATTCGGTCTCTGAAGGAGTCATTCCGGCGGTGGGTTCATCGAGCAGCAGGAGCCGCGGGTCGGTTCCAAGCGCCATACCGAGTTCAAGCCGGCGCTTGTCGCCATATGAAAGTTCATTGGCGAGCAGATTGCGCTTATCGGTGAGTTCGACCATGTCGAGGATGGTCTCCACCGTCTCGGCAAGTGCGGTCGAGCGGCGGTATGTGGCCCAGAATTGGAAGTCGAGGGATGGCGGTTGGGCCGCAATGCGGATGTTCTCGAAGATGGTCAGATTGGTGAAGGCACTGGTGATCTGATACGAGCGGCCGACACCAATTCTCGCAATCTGGTGGGCAGTGGAACCCGTAACCTCCCTGCCTTCCAGCCAGATCTTTCCCGACGAAACCGGCAGATCAGCCGACAGCAGGCGAAAGAACGTCGTCTTGCCGGCACCATTGGGGCCGATGATCGCACGCAATTCTCCACGGCGGACCTCGAAATCCACCTCATTGACAGCGACGAATCCCGAAAACTCCCGGGTCAGACGCTCGGTCCTCAGCATGACCTCGCCGTTCACCGTGTCAACTCCCGCCGCTTCCGGTCTTCGAGTGATGCCGGTGAGGATTCGGTCCGCACTCGGCGCTCCCATGCCCGCAGGGCATGCCGCAGGCGAGGCAGGAGCCATCCACAGACACCACCGGGGAAGAAACAGATGCACAAAATGAGAATGGTGCCGATGATCAGCGACCAGTATTCCGTAATTCGGTTGAACTCCGACTGCAGGACGAGAAAGAGCGCCGCGCCGACGAACGGGCCCAGGAAAGTTCCAGCACCGCCAAGGAGCGTCATGATCACGACGTCGGCGGACGTCGACCAATGCAGCAGGTCCACGGATACGATTCGCAGGTGGAGAGCGTTGAGCGAGCCTGCCAGTCCGGAGAAGAGCCCGGAAAACACGAAGGCGAGAAGTTTCAACGCCCTGACATTGTGGCCACAAGCCGCTGCCCTGTCTTCATTGTCCCGCACGGCCCGGATAGCGGAACCGAAAGGTGATGACAGGATCCGGCGCATGGCCAGTACGGACAACATGACGAACGCAAACGTGAAGTAATAGAAGTTGATGGGCTCGCCAAGCGGTATTGTCACCAAACCGAAATCGAGCGTAAAGGCAGGTATGCCGCGCAGGCCGCTGTGCCCACCGGTCAGGGGAGAAGCCTGAAACGCCGTGAAATAGAGAAGCTGCGCAAACGCCAGGGTCAGCATGCAGAAATAGATTCCCCGGCGCCTCAGGCAAAGCACACCGATCACGACGGCGCCGATCCCGGCAAGCATCACTCCGGATGCAAGGCTGATCCACAGGGACTCGACCTTGAAGTGAGCGATGGCCTCCCCGGTCCCGTAGGCACTGGGCAGGATGAGACCTGTGCCATAGGCGCCCAGACCGAAGAAGGCGGCATGACCCAGTGAAAACAGGCCACTGTGGGTGAAGACAATGTTGAAGGCCATGGCGAACAGACCGAAGATCAGGACCTGCGTTGCCAGGGCGTGGTAGGATGCCACCACGGGAAATACGAGAAAGAACACGAAAAACAACGGGATGGGATTCGTGAAAACGTAACGTCCTGATCCGAGTATGAGAGTTCTTCCGGACATCTGCCTACCCCATGAATCCCGATTCACCGAACAGGCCTCTCGGGCGGACCAGCAGAACGATCGCCATGGCGATGAAAATGACGATGCCACCCATCGTGGGAGCGAACAGCGAGGTGTAGCTGACCGCCAGCCCGAGCAGGAGCCCGGCAACAACGGCGCCCGGTATACTCCCCATGCCTCCGATCACGACGACCACGAAGGCTGTGATCAGCATGTTCACTCCCATTTCCGGGAACACGTGTCGCATGGGTGCCGTCAGGACACCGGCCAGCCCGGCCAGCGTAGCTCCCAGCCCGAACACCAGGAACCGGACGCGCACCAGCCGGATGCCGAGCGCCCGGGTCATCAGTGGATCACGCGTTCCGGCCCGAATCACAAGGCCGAGGTCGGTGCGAAGCAGGAAAGCCCAGAGCGCAACAAGCACGGCGATCGTCGCGCCAACCACAAACAGCCGGTAGGTCGGTATCAGAGTCCAGCCGAGATCCACGGCCCTGTTCAATCCGGTCGGTGCGTCAAATGGCACGCCGCGCTTTCCCCAGACCATGCGAACGAGGTCAACCACGACGAGCGAAAATCCGAACGTCACGAGGAGCGCCGCATCGGTCCCTCGATCGGCGAGCGGCCGTATCAACACGCGCTCCACCGCGAGACCGATGAGACCCACGAGGATCGGTCCGATTACAAGGGCCAGCCAGAAGTTGCCGGTCAGCCCGAGAACAAAGAATCCGAGATACGCACCCAGGAGAAACAGGCTTCCGTGGGCGAAGTTCACCACACCGAGCATTCCGAATATGAGCGAAAGGCCAAGCGCCAGCAGGACATAGATCATGCCCAGTGACAACCCGACGACCGTCTGGGAGAGTATTGCAGACAGCGACACACTCATGGGTTGTTCCCAGTCTCCGGCACGCGCGTGTCCCCCTGGTCTACACGGAAATCGGCATTTTCCTCGATGTTCTAGTGGACCTGGGCCGAGGGCTCGCCGGCATCCCGGAACTCATCCATCACACCCGCAAACATGTCGAGCTGACGACGTTGCTCATCCCAGCTCATCACGCCCTGATCGAAATACCAGCCGAACCATTCGAGGTTGGTGTTTTCGACCATCTCACCGAGCGCACGCTTGACATCGTCGACGGTACCACATGTCTCGAATTTCACCTCGATCATGCGATCGTATGTCTGCGGCACCGGTGTCTCTTCGCCGGGGAGGCGGAACGCCTCGAAAAAGCCGAACTTCGCAAAGTAGTCCGGCCATCCCTGGCCGGCGGCACCTTCACCGAGCGCGTAGGCTTCCTCGCGCGTCTTGCCCAGATGGATGGATCGATGTGCACCGACATGCTGTCCCAGCGCAAGATTGTGTCCTGCCTCGTTCGCCTGGTCCCGGTAGGCCTCGCAGAGCTTGCGGAAGGAAGGTGGATGCGAGATCAGGATCCACGGCAGGATTCCTTCCACGGCACACCAGCGGATGGTCTTTTCACTCACCGAGAATGGCTGCCAGAGCGGGGGATGCGGCTCCGTGTACGGCTTCGGGACGACGCAGATCCGCTGCACATGTCCGTTTTCGTCCACTTCACCTTCCGCACCGAATCTCGCAGTCCATGTCTTGCCGACGGGCCAGCGCTGGATACCGGTATCGAAGGGCTTGGGTATCTCGTAATACTTGCCCTTGAACCGGACCGTCTCCTGTGTCCATGCCATCTTCACGATCTTGAACATCTCCTCGTAGACGGCGCGGTTGTGGTTGTCGATGGCCGAACCGTCCATCGGCGCACCCGTGACATGGTAATGCTGACCGAGGATATTGGACCAGCGATCCTGATATCCACGCGCAAAACCGGCTATGAACCGGCCCTTTGTGAGGTGATCGAGTACCGCGATCTCTTCGGCAACCCGAATGGGGTCCCAGGTTGGCAGCACAAGTCCGAGCGAAGCAAACTTGATGCGTTCGGTGCGAGCCGCAAGGTCGGTGTAGAGCATGAGAGGCGCGACGGAGGCTTCAAATCCCTCAGAGTGCAGGTGGTGCTCGGTCGTGCTCAACGTGGAAAAACCCATCTGTTCGGCGATCACGGCGAGTTCGCGAACTTGACGGATCATCTCCTGGATGCGTTCGTTGTTACGGCCTATTGGCCGCAGACGCTCCCTTTCCTCCGGTGTGGCTGGAACTGTCGGCAGTACGAATAGATTGAACTTCATCGGTATGTTCCTTTCTCTGAATTGACAGGCCGGAACCAGGACTCCCGCGCCATTCCTGACCGGCGTCCTGGTTCCGGCTTCCTGTTCAGGCTCCGCGGAGGTCCTCACAGGTACGTTCGTCTGCCTCGTCCCAAACTGCATGGTGCACGGTGTCGAAATACCCCCAATCACCGATTGGATCGGCGCGCGACTGCAGGACGTAGAAATCCTGGAACGACTGGTGCGTACAAGGTCGCATCCATTGCCTTCCCTTGTAGTTGTCGTACTCGAGCCCTTCGAGCGCCTCCACGATCCCGTCGGCGTCGATCTCTCCGACTCTCGCGGTTGCCTCGAGGAGATTGCGAATGGCGCTGTAGGACGTCGCGCCATAATCCCCCGGCGGCCAGCCATGCTTGTCGTTGAAGGCATCCACGAAGGCCTTGGCCGTAGGAATGTTATCCCCCATCTCCCAATAGAATGTCGTTCCGCCGTACACTTCCTCGAAGGCGGCGGCACCTGCCGGTATGCGGGGTGTGGTCCCCGTCAGGGTCATGACGATCGGAATCTTCTGCTGAATCCCGTAAGGAATTGCCTGCTTCAGAAAGAGCACCTGTTCGTCCCCGAAGTTGGCGGCTGCCAGAAGATCCGGCTTCGCATCGAGGATCTGCTGCATGAACGGCGTGTAATCCTCGTGCTTGAACGGATAGATGATGTTTCCGACGATTTCTCCACCATTTTCTTCAACGCGACGTTTCCACTGGTCGCGATTGTTCCAGCCCCACTGATAGTCGGGCCCCAGAGTGAAGACCCGTTTCGGTTTGAACTTCTCAAGCGCCCATTCAGCGAGATATGTCACGGAAAGGTAGGGTGTGAATGCCTCGAGGAAGGTGTACTTGTTGAAGTTCTGACCGGTGAAGATGTCGTTGGACTGATTGATGCCCATGAAGATGACACCGTATTGCCGGGACGCTTCGTTCATCGCGAGGATGGTGTGTTCACCGAGTGCACCCGAGAGAAAGTCCACGCCATCGTTCTCGACAAGTTCCTTGCAGATCTGGCTGCTCACCTGAACATCGAGCTGATCGTCCCTGACGAGCATTTCGACCTGGCGACCAAGAATACCGCCCGCTGCGTTCGCCTGATCGATGGCCAACTGAGCACCATTGACCTGATCCTGGGCATAGTCGGCATAAATGCCGGAAAGCGGCACCGGGAATCCGATCCTGATCGTATCGGATTGTGCCCGGGCATTGCGAACGACCCAGGGAGCAGCAAGGCCAGCCGCACCAGCAACGGATGCAGCTCCGCCAATTTTCAACAAGTGACGTCGATTAATGTTTGTACTCATGACCCTGTCCTCCAGTTTGGCGCCGCGAAGCGACGCGGTTGTAACTGTTTCGGTCAAAAATATTCAGACGCTCTTGTTTGAACTTCATTCGGATCTCCAGCCCTCCCTTCTCTCGATCCGAATCATGGTAATCAGTCGTGCGAGGTTTCCGATATCGATCGTTGTTCCACAATCTCCAGGCCATAGCCCTCCAGACCGACGATCGTGCGTTGCGTGTCGGACAGGAGAACCATGGATCGCACGCCAAGGTCCAAAAGGATCTGTGCGCCTACACCATAGTCACGAAGCGAGGGGTCACGGCGCGGCTTGTCCCTTTTGAGGGATGCCAGCCGATCCGAGATCGAACCGGGTGCGGGGTCCCGTATCAACACGATTACACCTCGGCCCTCCTCGGCCACTATGCGCATGGCGGCGCGAACCAGTCCCAAACGCGGCCCGCCCAGCATATCGGCGACCAGATCGATCGCGTGCACGCGTGCCAGAACGGGCTCGGGCGTAGAGAGATTTCCCTTGATCAGCGCCAGGTGCTCGCAGTGTTCGATGGTGTTCGCGAACGCGATCAGGTTCCAGTCACCGGTTTCGGAGTCGCTCAGCTGTGCTTCCATGACCCTGCGTACCAGCTTTTCGGCCCGACTCCGGTACGCGATCAGATCGGCGATCGTGCCGATCTTCAGGCCGTAGCGCCGTGCAAACGCGACAAGTTGGGGCATCCTGGCCATGGTTCCGTCGTCGTTCATGATCTCGCAGATCACACCGGCGGGAATGAGACCGGCCAGTCTTGCGATGTCCACGGCACCTTCCGTATGTCCCGCGCGCACAAGAGTCCCGCCGTCGCGTGCAGTCAGCGGAAAGACATGGCCTGGCGAATGAAGATCCGAGGGCTTTGATTCGGCATCGATGGCAACCGCGATCGTGCGGGCCCTGTCATGTGCGGAAATACCTGTCGTGACACCGTCGCGTGCTTCTATGGAAACCGTGAAGGCCGTTTGCCGTCCCGACCGGTTGGACTGTCGCATGAGGGCGAGGCCAAGAGCGTCGGCACGTCTCTTCGTCATGGCCAGACACAGGAGACCGCACGCATTGCGGACCATGAAGGTCACGGCGTCCGGTGTTGCGAACTGTGCAGGGATGACAAGGTCGCCCTCGTTCTCCCGATCCTCGTCATCGACCAGGATGAACATGTGCCCGTTCCTGGCTTCTTCGATCAGGGTCTCCGTCGAAGAGAGACAGGCCAGTGAGTTACGCTGGCGATTCGAGCTTGTTCCTTCTTCAGTTTCATGCTCCGACTGCACGAAATCAGGGCGTTCGTGCAGTTCTGCCGCATCCATCAGGCTGCTCGGGGCGAATGGAGCGATCCGCTTCATCGGGATGTCTTTGGCAACCATTCGTCAAACACTTCGCTGGTGTGCTCACCGAGATCGGGCGGTCCTCTTTTGACACGAAATTCGAATTCCGTCAGATTGACAGGGAAACCCAACGCTGGGATCCGTGATCCATCCGGCAACGGAAGATCGTGGAGAATGCCCATTTGCCTGACGTGGACGTCAGCCAGAATTGAACCGAAATCATTGATGGGCGCACAGGGAATCCCTTGCGCGTCAAAGGCTTCCAGCCATTCTCCGGCCGTTCGCGTCACGAAGACGGGATTCAGAATTGCCTCAAGGTCCTGCTGGTTCCTGGCGCGCGACTCCTGCGTAACGAACCGCGAATCCTGTACAAGATCCGGACGCTCGATCACTTCACAGAACCTGCACCACAGTTCCTGATTGCCTGCCGCTACCGTGAATTGTCCTTCTCGAGCGCTGAACGCCTGGTAAGGAGCATTTCGCGGGTGGGACGAGCCGAGACGTCCGGGAGCAACGCCGGTGGTGAACACCTCGGCCGTTTGAAGAGCGGAGATCGCGAGGAGTGAGCCGAGCATTGAGCAATCGACATGAGCTCCTCGACCGGTCTCAACTGTCCGGCGAAGCGCTGCAAGGACCGAGACGGCAGCGTACAGTCCGGCGACGAAATCACCGACGGGCACACCGCATTTGACGGGCGCGCCATCGGCATCCCCGGTCACGCTCATGATCCCGCTCATTGCCTGAACGGTGACGTCGAATGCTCCCTTTTGTGCGTAAGGGCCGCTTTGGCCGTATCCCGACAAGGAGCAATAGACGAGACTCGGGTTCGAAGCCTTGAGACTCTGATAGTCAAGGGCACGTTTGGCGAGGACGCCCGGTCTGAAGTTCTCGATCACGATATCCGACGCGACGCAAAGGGAACGCAGGCGCGTCAGATCGGATGATTTTCCGAAGTCGACGACAATGCTGCGCTTGTTCCGGTTGAGCGCGGCAAAACTTCCGCTGAATCTGTTGCCAGACGTGTCTGGATCCGTCAAAGGCGGCCATCCTCGCATCGAATCACCACCATCGGGGCGTTCCACCTTCACGACGTCCGCGCCGAGATCGGCGAGCAGCATGCCGACAAAGGGGCCGGCGGCGATCTGGCCGAACTCCAGGACACGAACGCCCTCAAGAGGCGCACCGCTGCCGTTCCTCATGTCTTGCTTGCCGATGGTCATGGGACATGATCCGGCACGGCAGGCTCGTGACCGTCCCTGCCGTGGAGAACCCGGTGAGGATCCTGCCATTCGAACCCGTCGAGCTTCGGCGATACCGGTCTGAAGGATCCATTGTGGATCGACAGGGTCGAAGCGGCTTCGCTCACGACCAGGGACATCTGATCAATCTGTGGCTCGACACGGTCACGCGGGCCTGTAACGCCGACCGCTGCGACCGGTTCCCGGCCACGTCCGAAGATCGGAGCCGCGACACCCCAGACACCTTCGCGCCATTCGCCACGATTGACCGCGAAACCCTGACGGCGAATGTCCGCGGAGCGGCGAAAGATCTCCTCGGCATCGGTCAACGTTGCGGCGGTGAAGGAGACGGCGTCCCGGGTGACTCGCCTTATCTCCTCTTCAGTCTGCCAGGAGAGCAACGCCTTCCCGGTCGCCGTGGCATAAGCAGGCGAATGACCACCTACCAAGGCGTAAGCCCGAATGGGATGCAGACCTTCGACCTTTTCCACGTAGACCGCTCTTCCGGTGTCGTACACCGCATAGACCGCAGTTTCCGAGGTTTTCGCCACCACATCGCGCAAGATCGGGACAATGGCGTCGTGAACATGCTCGAAATCGACCGCTGCACAGCCGATCCGCCACAACTTCAGGGCGATGCCATATTCGCCATGACCTGTCCGTCTCAGGAATCCGAGATCGACAAGCGTCGACACCAGACGCAGCAGGGTCGATCTGGGCAAACCCGTATGGGCACTGATCTCCGCCAAGCTTCTTCGACCGGCAAGGCCCACATATTCGACAATACCAAGGGCCTTTGCGATGGATGACAAGCCCTGTTTGTCCCGTATATTGAGACTGGTATTCATTATTTGAGACTATTGGATCGAATGATCGTTGTCAACCCCGAAATGATGCGCGGTGAAAGATTCTTTATGATGGATCATTGGCGACACACCAAATGGCCCTTCCCGACCTTCTGGTTTCCGGGATGAACGAGGGTTTGAGGAGTCCGGCCCCCTGCACTTGCGGACCGTGCATTTGTGCCGGATAGGGATGGCGACGCTCCGGCTGGTCGGCATCACCGGTCTTGTGAAACCGGCCTGGAACTGATTTGGAAAATGTCGTGTTCGATTTCCCACAACTCGGTGCGATAGCGTCATTCACCTGCTCGCCGGGGAATGTCCCATGACACTCCAACCTTGATCCTCCCCCATGGGATTGGTCCATCCTCAGGTATAGGAATGAGGAGGATCATCGATGGCCGTGATCGCGGATTGCCCGTGGACTGCCAGCACGATCCGAGGTTGACGAAACCGTGCACCGATGAGCCTTGGTGCGTTGCGCGTCACCGGGGTGGCGATGGTCGTTCGGGAAACCCGTCTCAATCGGTGAGTGTTATCCGCCGGATGGCAGTTGTTCATTCGACATGTTGTGACAATGCTTCAGAAACCTGCAGATCAGACCGAATTCAAGGCGAGCCGCCGCTCCCTTCAATCGCGCGCGCATGAAGCCGTGGATCATACCCCGGGCCTCGCGGTAGGTGACATCACCACCGTCCCGGGCGATCCTTGCCGCGAAGTTGCGCCCATCGTCCCGGATGGGATCGATTTCCGCGCTGTGAACCCAGAAAGGAGCCAGGCCCGAGAGGTCGTCCGCCAAGATTGGTCGGGCATACGGATCCTGCGTTTCGCGGTCGCCGGGAAGGTAGAGATCACGGTACTTCAGCGTGCTTGCACGTGTCAGGCCGGGACCGTCGGCGTGTTCCAGATAGCTTGGTTGGTCCTGGTCGAGGCCGGTGCCGGGATAGATGATTGCGACACCCGCGAGGTGCATCTCACCGGTGTCCCGTGCCTTCAGCGCCATGACTGCGCCCAGGTTGCCGCCCGCACTGTCGCCGGCAACTGCGATCCGACGGGCATCGATACCAAGGTGATCCGCCTGGTTTCGCATCCAAAGCAAGGCCGCCCAGCAATCCTCTACAGCGGCAGGATACGGGTGGTCAGGCGTCAACCGATAGTCGACGGAAACCACCAGTGCACCGGTCTCCTGGGCGAATCCCCAGGCAATGGTGTCCGAGCTGTCAAGGTCGCCCAACATGAAACCACCGCCATGAAGATAGAGAATGGCCGGGGCCGGGCAGCTCGCGGCCGCCGGTCGATAGATCCGGACGGGAACCACAGAGCTCGCGGTCGCGACCCCTTGATCGTCGACGGTCATGTCCTGCGGGCACGGCTCGCTCAGCAAGCTGGTATAGGCCGACCAGAATCGCCGCTGTGCCTCAACGTTTTCTCCCTTGCCTCCCGCCTTGTCTCGAGCGTCCAGCAAGTGTTGCATATCGGGATGGATTGCCGGTGGTGGCATGGCTCCATGTCCTCGTTGCCGGCACCATCGTATCAGTTGAACGGCGAGGAGGCGCCGCGTGAGTTTGCCCGCTGGAAGCGTTTTCCCGTGATCGCCGTGATGGCCGGGCATCCACCGTATCGTGGCCTTGATCGCGTGGGGTCGCGGATATGAGAATTGCCGAGGCGCACGTCACCATCGGGCGGCCGAAAATCGGCGTCGCGATGATCGACAGCCGGTCGGAAACGCAACGTACGGCCCGCCGGATTGATCCCGGTCCCTGCCGGCGCATGGCGTGATTCGCAGAGGTGTTCACCGCGCCTGAAACGTTCTTGCCCGGTCTCGTCAATCATGCGGCCGGAACTGGTCTCGTTCTGGCCCTGGAGATCGCGAAATCGCCAGCCACTGTGGACCTGGCATGAAGGCAAGCGTGCGGAAATTGCGGTGCCTGGCCGTCGACGCAGCGGTTCGCGGGACCAGATCCCGTTACCGCGTCTGAGGTTCGGCAGGGTCATCGTCTCGCGCAAGATTCCAGGGACGCAAGCAACCTGCCTGCTGCCTGCTGCGCCACAGAGCGGTGGCGGTTCGGTGCACCAAGGGCCGCCATTGACCGGTGGTTGTTGTAGATGGCAACGATGCCGTAGGCAACGCAGCGGATTTCATCCTTCTTCGCCTCGGGAAACGAGGTGCGAAGCACATCGTCGACGGCATCGACGAAGTCCTCGAACCAGTCCGACAATCGCCCTGCAAGCGCAGGATCGCGGCGCGCGGCGGTGAAGATCGGTTCAAGTACCAGCATTTCGTCCTTCGAACCGTCTTCGTCCCAGAACAGGTAGTCCGGCAGTTTCTCAACGCCCGAATTGACAGCAAACCAGGCACGCATGTCCTCGGTGTCCCGTCGGAACCGGGCCATCAGGCGATCTATGAAGACCTCGATGAGGTCGTTCCGGTTGCCAATGTAATGCCGGATGATCGAGCGCCGGACACCGGCCTCTTCGGCGACGTCCTCAAGGGACGTGGCGTCGAGTCCCCGACGCGCGATGCATCGGGAAAAGGCGTCGAGGATTTGCTCCGTGCGTTCAGCGCTAAGATCAGGGCGCGCCATGAATTCCTTTCCTGTTTCTCTTGGCCATGTCTATTTCAGGATTGTCACCATTGACAATTCACCGGTCTTCCCATAAATTATCACAAATGACAATCAATCAAGAGAATGTCGTCCCATGTCATCCTTCTTCCGCATCCACAGCACCATACTTGCTTGTCTTCTGCTCCTTGTCATCCCGGGCGCGGCCGAGGACACACCCGGTGACAACAACCACGGCAACGAGGACATGATCATCGATATCGACACCAGCGAATCCTGGATCAGTCAAAGGGTCCATGTCCACGGCATGCGCGTGATCGACCTCAAGGGTGACGTTCTTCGCGTCGGAACCGATTCGGGCATCAAGCCGGTCGCGGTCGTCTTCATGAACGCCTCCTGCCCGGTCTCAAACCGCTATGCCCCTGAACTCAACGACTTTGCCACCCTTGCCGAAGACCATGGCATCGCGTTCTACGGCGTCATGTCGGATCCCTATCTCCGAGCCGACGAGGCCCGGAGCTTCGTCGCTGACCACGGCTTCGAATTTCCCGTTATCTTCGATCCGTCCGGTGATTTCGCCTTGCGTCTCGATCCCTTCATCACCCCTGAGGTCTTCGTCATCGGGACCGACGACAGCGTCGTCTACCGCGGACGAATCGACAACCGTTTCGAATCCATTGGCGTGTTGCGAAACCGCATCACCAGCCATGATCTCAAGGATGCACTCGCCATGGTGGGAGGGGGGCATGACCTCGCGCCAAGGCGCACCGTGCCCGTCGGTTGCGTGTTCGAGGGTTGGGGCGAAGACCGCCTGCCCGAGTCCGTCACCTACCACCGCGATATCGCACCCATCCTCAGCGCCAACTGCACCGAGTGTCACAGAAACGGCGGTGTCGCTCCATTTGCGCTCGACACATATGTCGACGCCAGGCGCCGGGCGAACATGCTGGCGTTCGTGGTACAGGAACGGTTCATGCCGCCCTGGCGCGCTGCCAAAGGATTCGGCGCGTTCCGCGACGAGCGGCACCTTTCCGATCGCCAGATCGCCCTGCTCGCGGCATGGGCCCAGGCCGGTGCACCGTCGGGAGACGAATCCCAGGCGTTGCCGGAAACGGTCTGGCCGGATCCCGTGTGGCGCACCGGCAATCCGGATCTCGTCCTCGAAATGGAAGAACCCTTTGCTATCCCGGCCACCGGGCCCGATATCTATCGATACTTCGTCATCCCGTTCGAGCTGTCGGGGGACCGCGCAATCAGCGCTATCGAATTCCAGCCCGGCAACGAGAAGGTCGTTCACCACGCCAACATCTTTGTCGATTACTCCGGCAAGGCACGCCGCGAGGACGCCAGGGACGACGAGCCGGGCTTTTCCGTCTTCGGAACAGGAAACTTCGTCGACTACAGCGGCGAACAGGCGACCTGGGGCATCGGCGGCTGGACGCCCGGTGTCGATCCCTATGTCCTTCCCGAAAACCACGCCATGTGGTTGCCGGCCGGTTCGGGCGACATCGTGTTCGAGATTCACTATCACCTCAATGGCAGGGCGACGGAGGACCGGAGCCGGATCGGCGTCAGGTTCACCGAAGGCCCCGTGGACCACTGGATCGACGGGTTGGTGATCGGAACACAGCAGCTCTCGATTCCTCCTGAATCGGACACATACTGGCGCCATGTCCAGATGGAGGTTCCAGCGCCGATGACCCTCGTCGACATCCTGCCGCACATGCACTATCTGGGTGCCGAAGCAAAGGCGATCGCGACCTTGCCGAACGGTAAGCAGATACCCCTGATCCATGTCGAGGAATGGGATCTCAGGTGGCAGAACATCTATTTCTTCCGCGAGCCGGTCCGCCTGCCGGCCGGCAGCGTGATCGACGGCTGGATGCGCTTCGACAACACTACGGGCAATCCCTACAACCCGACTTTTCCACCAAAGACCGTGACGTGGGGCTGGGGTTCCGATGAAGAGATGATGGAGTTCTGGATCAGCTTCGTGCTCGACGACTGGCGTCACCGCGATCGCGTGATCTCGGCGTCGTGGGAAAGCTGGAACGGGAACCCCCACTGGGATCAGCCGGTGCCGGGTCTTGCCGACCTCAACGTCCGCTGAACCGGCGATCACCAGCCCGTATCACCGGTTGGCGAGTCGCCGTACGCACGTTTGCTCCGGCCACTGGCATCTGGAAGCAGCGACGCTATGGCGCGGCGCGCCTTGGGCGCGACCTTGTCAAGCTCCCTGCAGCCTCATGAAACTCCGCAACATTGCGATCATGGCAAGACGAACTTGGTGGATGTGCTCTTTCGCCGATCGGGCACGTTTCGCGACAACCAGCGGGGTGCCGAGAGGACTCTTGTTTCCAACGACATCGAGCGCGAACGCGGTATCACCATCCCTGCCAAATGCACGTCGGTCACCTGGCACGGCACGAAGATCACCATCGTCGACACTCCGGGCCACGCCGATTTCGGCGGCGAGGTCGAGCGGGTCTCAGCATGGGCGACGGTGTTCTCGTGCTCGCCAAGGCGCCGGCCCTCGGCTTGCGTCCGATCGTCGTCGTCAACAAGATCGACAAACCGGACCAGCGTGCCCTGGAGGTCCAGGAGGAGATGTTCGACCTCTTCGCGGCTCTTGACGCAAGCGACGAGCAACTCGATTTCCCAACTCTCCCTGTCTCGGCAAAGGAGGGCTGGGCCTCCGCGTTTCCGGACAGGTCCGCTCAAGACATGGATGCCCTTGTTCGAACTCATCCGGGAACACGTGCCGGCGCCGATAATCAATGAATCAATTCGGGAAGCGTGCGACCGAACACGCAGCTCAAGGCACTGGCACGTGACGGCCGGATTCTCGAAAGGGCGCCAATCACCAAGGTTCTCGCCGTTCGAAGCCTTGAACGCGTGACCCTCGAAGAGGGGTGTGCCGGCGACATTGTCGCGGTCTCGGGACTTGCCGTGGCGACGGTCGCCGACGCGATTGTCGATCCCGATGTCTCCGAGGCCCTTCCGGCAACCCCCATCGATCCACCCACGATCGCGGTGAACTTTTCAATCAACGACAGCCCGCTCGCGGGGCGCAATGGTGACAAGGTGACGTCGCGAATGCTCCGTGAACGCCTGTCCCGCGAAGCCGAGGGCAATGTCGCCATTCGTATTGCCGAGAAGCCTACGAGGCGATCACGCAGAAGGGTCCCGTGACCCGGGCATGCGCGTCCGGGTAATTTCCGGGTTTGACCTGTTGTTCCCTGCCGAATCTCTGATAGTTTCCGTTCCTGGAACGTGGCGAGGGAAGCCGGTGCGGATCATCCGATCCAAGGCCGGTACTGCCCCCGCAACTGTAACGGTGAGACGCGGGACAAGGAATCCACTGGCACCTGGTGCCGGGAAGGAGTCCCGAGGTCGGTGAACCGGAGTCAGGAGATCTCACCCGTTCCTCCATATTCGGGCCAACGCACCTCGGAGGGAGGTCAAATGTCCATTCTCTTCACACAGTTGCATTGTCTGCCGCAGGCCTCGGGGAGCACGCTCTAGATGTTCGCCCGCAAGATTCCCGCCACCGTGCTGACCGGTTTCCTGGGATCCGGCAAGACCACGATGATCCGCCACCTGATACGCAGGAGCGGCGGCAGGCGGTTTGCCTTCATCATCAACGAGTTCGGCGATCTCGGTGTGGACCGGGAACTGATCCGCGGCTGCGGATACGAAACCTGCGCCGACGAGGATATCGTCGAGCTCGCCAACGGCTGCATCTGCTGCACCGTCGCCGACGAATTCCTGCCGACCATCCAGGCATTGATAGACCGCTCCGATCCGCCCGAACACATCATCATCGAGACCTCGGGCCTGGCGCTTCCCAAACCGCTCATCAAGGCCTTCAACTGGCCCGAGGTGAAGACGCGTGTGACCGTCGACGGCGTGATCGCGGTGATTGACGCAAGGGCGGTCGCTGACGGCCGGTTCGCCGACGATCCCGAGGCGGTCGACCTGCAGCGGCAGAGCGACCCCGGGCTGGATCACGAGAATCCGCTTGAGGAGGTGTTCGAGGAACAGATCCTGAGCGCCGACATGATCGTCCTGAACAAGACCGATCTCATCGATGGCGCAGCAGCGGCGGTGGCACGGCGGGCCGTGGATGCGCACCGCAGGCCGGGGACCCGGGTGATCACCGCATCCAGGGGAGCCGTCGACCCTCTGGCCGTGCTCGGCATCGGCGCGGCGGCGGAGGACGACCTGATGAGTCGTCCGTCACACCATGACGGTGTCGATGACGACCATGATCACGACGATTTCGACACCTTCACCGTGATCCTCGATACCGTCGCTGAACCCGAGGAGATGGAGCGAAACCTGGCCTCGGTGGTGGAACGCCACGACATCCTGCGCGTCAAGGGTTTCGTTCATGTCGCCGGCAAGCCCATGCGCCATGTCGTGCAGGGTGTCGGCACGCGCATCGAGAGGTATTTCGACCGCCCGTGGGAAGCAGGTGAGGAACGGCGCAGCGAACTCGTCCTGATCGGACTGAAAGGGTTGGACCGCGGCACCATCGCCGAGGAACTGGGTGGCCGAACGGTCTGATGCACCTTCTGACCACGCAGCCGGGTCTCGTCCCGGACGGCACCGAAGCTATCGATCTTGACCAGACCCCCGGCGACATCATCGTTCTTTCCGCCGCGGACACGGAACTGGCGATGCTGGCGGCTGCGGCCGCAAGGCGCTCGCCGGACGCGCCGTCGGTGAGACTCGCCAACATCTCACAGCTTGGCCACAACTTCTCCGTGGATACCTACGTGGACGCCACGGTTTCGAGGGCGCGCGTGGTCATCGTCCGACTGCTCGGCGGTGCCTCCTACTGGCGATACGGCACGGATGAAATCGCCGCCTCGGCCAGGGAGAAAGGCATCGCCCTTGCCCTGCTGCCCGGCGATGACAGGGATGACATGGAACTGCGCCGCCTCTCGACACTTGCCGATGCGGACTACGATCGGCTGTGGAGCTATCTCGTTCACGGCGGCAAGACCAATGCCGACAATTTTCTCATCCACGCAGCGATGCTGGCAGGACACGAAGGTGTTGCCGGACCCCCGGGGCCCTTTCCGCGGGCGGGGTGCTACTGGCCGGGGACGGGCGACGTGGCGCCCGAGGAACTCCCGATGCACTGGAAGGCGACGCGGCCCGTCGCTCTCATCCACTTCTACCGCGCACTCGTGCAGGCCGGCGACACCGCGCCGGTCGATGCTCTCGTCGAAGCCCTCTCGGGCGAGGGACTCAATCCGCTCCCGCTCTACAGCCAGAGCCTCAAGGACCCGGCAGCGGCGGTCTTCGTCGAGGAGATACTGGAGAGATTCCCGGTCTCGGTGATTGTGAACGCGACGGGATTCTCCATCGCAAGCCCGGGCGCCGAGCGCGGGCCGTCACCCTTCGACGGGGCCGAATGCCCGGTCCTTCAGACGGTGTTCTCGGGCGAATCCCACGAGCAGTGGGAAACCCGCACACGCGGTCTTGCACCCCGCGACATCGCCATGAACGTGGCGCTTCCCGAGGTCGACGGGCGTATTCTCGGCCGTGCCGTCTCGTTCAAGGCGGCAGGCCCGCGCGATCCGGTTACCGAGATCAGTGTCGTGCGCCACCAGCCGCTCGCCAACAGAGTGGCCTGGACAGCAAGGCTTGCCGCCGCCTGGGTCCGCCTGGCACAGACACCACGCAGGCAGCGCCGCATCGCCATCCTCCTCGCCAACTACCCGGGCCGCGATTCGCGCCTGGCCAACGGTGTCGGGCTCGATACCCCGGCCTCGGCAGCCACCGTCCTCGAGGCCATGCAGCAGGCGGGATACAGCCTCGACGGCGTCCCGGTCGACGGTGCCGTGCTCATCGAGACGATGAAGGCCGGGCCGACGAACCGGCTGAGCGACGGGAAGCCCAGGCGTTCGGACGTTCGCCTTCCCCTCGACGCGTACCGGGAGCGATTCGCCTTACTGCCGCAGGGTGTCCGCGAGGCGGTCTCGAAGCGCTGGGGTGCACCTCAGGACGACCCGTTCGTCGAGGACGGCGCCTTTCATCTGGCCCTTCATCGGTGGGGCAATCTTGTAATCGGCATCCAGCCCTCCCGTGGCTACGATATCGAACCCAGGGCGAGCTACCATGATCCGTATCTTGCCCCCCCGCACGGCTATCTCGCCTTCTACATGTGGCTTTCCGGCCCATTCGATGCCCACGCCGTGATCCACCTCGGCAAGCACGGCAATCTGGAGTGGCTTCCCGGCAAGGCACTTGCCCTCTCCGAAAACTGCTTTCCCGAGGCTGCCTTCGCGCCGCTCCCCCATCTCTACCCGTTCATCGTGAACGACCCGGGAGAGGGCACCCAGGCCAAGAGGCGCACATCGGCGGTGATCATCGATCACCTGACGCCGCCGCTCGCCCGCGCCGGCACCTATGGGGAACTCCAGACCCTCGAGAGCCTTGTCGACGAATACTTTGAGGCTTCGCAGACCGATCCGCGGCGCCTGCCGGTGCTTGCCGGGGACATCCTTGCACTCATCGCCACGACCGGCCTCGACGAAGACTGCGGAATCAACCGTACCGACGACCAGGCGGCGAAGCTTGCCAAGCTCGATGGCTACCTGTGCGAACTCAAGGAGATGCAGATCCGCGACGGCCTTCACGTCTTCGGCAGGTCCCCTGCGGGAACCCTTGCAAGTTCGCTGCTTGTCGCCCTTGCGCGCGTGCCTCGCGGCGACGGGAAGTACGGGCGCCAGTCCCTCACGAGGGCGCTCGCCCGCGACCTCGCGCTCGGATTCGATCCCCTGGACGCCTCATTGGCCCTGCCCTGGAAGGGTCCCCGGCCCGATGTCCTCCAGGGCCTCACCGACGAGACATGGCGAACCGCGGGAGATACCGTCGAGCGCCTCGAACTGCTTGCTCTGGGTCTGGTGGAAGGCACGATCCCGCTTGATCCCGCCTGGACCGAGACTGCCTGTGTGGCAGACGACATCGAGAACCGGCTTCGTCCGGCACTCGATGCCTGCGGAGCCCGTGAGATCGAGGGTCTCCTCAAGGGCCTCGACGGCCGTTTCGTGGATCCCGGGCCGTCAGGCGCACCGACCAGGGGCCGCCCGGAGGTTCTTCCCACGGGCCGCAACTTCTATTCCGTCGATACGCGGTCCGTGCCCACGAGTGCCGCGTGGCGGCTGGGATGGGCCTCGGCGAGCCGGCTCGTCGAGCGCCATCTCCAGGATCACGGCGACTGGCCGCGAGCCGTGGCGCTGTCGGCCTGGGGAACGGCCAACATGAGGACGGGCGGCGACGATATCGCCCAGGCCCTGGCGCTGATGGGAGTCCGGCCCTCGTGGGATTCGAAGAGTGGCCGCGTCACCGGCTTCGAGGTCATGCCGGCGAGCGTGCTGGGACGGCCCAGGGTCGATGTCACGCTGCGGGTCTCCGGTTTCTTCCGCGATGCCTTTCCCGCGCTCATCGATCTGGTCGATGCCGCCGCGCGCGCCGTGGCGGCACTCGACGAGCCTGACGATGTCAATCCGCTGGCAGGCGCAGTGCGCGCGGAAGCCGAATGCACCGTTGAAGGTGACAGGCAGGCAGCTCGCCAGCGTGCCGCAACAAGGGTCTTCGGATCGATGCCGGGAGCCTACGGTGCGGGCCTCCAGGTGCTGATCGACAGCGGTGAATGGGATGACGAGAGCGACCTCGCGCGCGCTTATGTCGCCTGGAGCGGTTTTGCCTATGGTGCGGGAGCCGAGGGCAAGAGAGCGCACGATCTCTTCGAGACCCGGCTTCGACGGGTGGAGGCCGTGATTCACAACCAGGACAACAGGGAGCACGACCTTCTCGATTCGGACGACTACTACCAGTTCGAGGGCGGCCTTGCGGCAGCGGTCAGGCAGGCATCGGGTCATCAGCCGGCGATCTACCACAACGACCATTCCCGGCCCGAGAATCCCCGGATCGGAACTCTCACCGAGGAGATCGCCCGCATCGTCAGGGCACGTGTCGTCAACCCAAAATGGATCGCCGGCGTCATGCGCCATGGCTACAAGGGCGCCTTCGAAATGGCGGCCACTGTGGATTACCTGTTCGGATTTGCCGCTTCGGCGCGCTGTGTTCCGAGCCATCATTTCGATGCGATCTTCGATGCGTGGCTGGACAATCCGAACGTCCGGGCGTTTCTTGAAGAGGCCAATCCGGAAGCGCTCAGCGATATTGCCGAACGGCTGGCCGAGGCCTTCAGACGCGGCCTTTGGACGCCGCGCCGCAACAGCACGGTCGATGCCCTGGAAGTGTTTCTGGAAGAGGGCCGGACCGAAAGGGGAGTGTCATGACCGACGGAACCGACGACATCAACCTGCGCCACCGCGACAGGATGAAGAAACGCAAGGCTGCGCGCGACCGCATAATGGCAACAAAGACGGAGGACCGCGGCCTCGTCATCGTCCACACGGGCAAGGGCAAGGGGAAGTCCACAGCGGCATGGGGCATGGCCCTGCGCTGCCTGGGCCACGGCTACCGCGTCGGGGTCGTGCAGTTCATCAAGGGCCGCGACACGATCGGCGAAATGAAGGTCTTCACCGGCTTCCCGGAACAGGTCACCTGGAAGGTGATGGGCGAGGGCTTCACCTGGGTAACCCAGGACCGTGAGCGCGACATCGAAATGGCCCAGGCCGCCTGGCAGGCCTCCAGGGAGCTGATGGCCGATCCCGGAATCCGCCTCGTTGTCCTGGACGAACTCAACATCGCCATTCGCTACGGCTATGTCGATCTCGACGATGTTCTCGACACGCTCGCGAACAAGCGCGGCGATCTCCATGTCGTCATCACCGGACGCAACGCCGCGGATGAACTCATCGAGCTTGCCGATCTCGTCACCGAGATGACCCTCGTCAAGCATCCCTTCCGCGAGGGCGTGCGCAGCCAGCCTGGCATCGAGTTCTGAACAGCGGGGCGACGGACTTGGCGATTCCTGCGATCATGATCCAGGGAACCGGATCCGATGTCGGCAAGTCCCTGATCGTCACGGGCCTCGGCCGGGCCTTCTCGCGGCGTGGCCTTGCCGTGCGGCCGTTCAAGCCGCAGAACATGTCGAACAACGCGGGCGTCACCAGCGACGGCGGAGAGATCGGCCGGGCCCAGATGCTGCAGGCGAAAGCCTGTGGCACCGCGCCCAGCGTCCACATGAATCCCGTGCTTCTGAAACCCCAGTCCGACAGGACCTCCCAGGTGATCGTTCAGGGGCGGGTCTTCGGATCGAGTTCCGCCCTGGACTTTCGCGACCTCAAGCCGCGTCTCATGGGTAAGGTCATGGAGAGCTACCGGCACCTGGAGGCAGAGGCGGATCTCGTCCTTGTCGAGGGCGCCGGCTCGCCCGCGGAGGTCAACCTTCGCGACGGCGATATCGCCAACATGGGATTCGCGCTCGAGGCAAGGATCCCGGTGGTGCTCGCCGGCGATATCGACCGCGGCGGCGTCATCGCGAGCATCGTCGGCACCATGGCGCTCCTCGAGGAGGACGAACGGCGTCTCGTGCGGGCCTGCTGCATCAACAAGTTCCGGGGCGATCCCGCGCTCTTCGATACGGCACTCGGCATCATCAGGCAGCACACCGGCCTCGACTGCCTGGGGGTCATACCGTTCCTCGGCGCAGCGCGGCACCTGCCGGCCGAGGACGCGGTCGCGCTCGACGCCCGGCCTGCGCCGGATTGCGTGGCGGCACACCCAATTCGCGTGGCGGTCCTGCGCTTCGACCGGATTGCCAACTTCGACGACATCGATCCCCTGATCGCCGAACCGAATGTCGACGTCACCATGGTAGCGCCGGGCGAGGCCCTGCCGGGAGACTGCGACCTCGTGATCCTTCCGGGTTCCAAGAGCACGAGGGCCGATCTCGTTTCCCTGAAGGCCAACGGCTGGGGGATCGACCTTGCGGCGCATGTCCGGCGCGGCGGCTGGATTGTCGGGCTGTGCGGCGGCTATCAGATGCTGGGCGATGAGGTTGGCGACCCCGAGGGTATCGAGGGGCCGGCCGGCACGGAACCCGGCCTCGGCCTGCTGAAGATTGCCACGACGCTCAAGGGCGACAAACGCCTTGCCGCCGTTTCGGGCCGGGACACCGCGACCGGCGAGGCGATCGCCGGATACGAGATGCACATGGGTGTCACGACCGGCCCGGACCTGGTGCGGCCCATGGTCGAACTGGAGTCGGGCCCCGATGGCGCGATCACGGCCGATGGCCGGATCATGGGCTGCTACATCCATGGACTCTTCCGTTCCGACCGCTTCCGCCACCGCTTTCTCGAGCACCTGGCGAACCGCACGTCGAGCGGTCTCGTCTTCGACGCGAGAATCGAGGATGCCATCGATGCCGTGGCCGACGGTATCGAGGCCGCCAGCGATCTCGATCGCTGGCTGGAGATCGCCCATGGACGGTGACCGGCGGTTTCTATCCCGCAAGGACCACAAGAAGGATGGCGATCACGCCGGTGAGGACGCAGGCGCGCGCATAGAGGGCAAGTGTCGTATTGATGTCGGATACCGTGCATTCGGCACGGCCGTCTCCCATCCAGGCGTCGTTCACCTTGGTGCCGCCGTAGCGCCGCGGACCGGCAATGGTGATGCCGAGCGCTCCGGCGAATGCCGCTTCGGGCCAGCCGGCATTGGGCGACTTGTGGTGGCGGGCATCGCGCCACATCGCCCTCCACGAGCGCTGCGGATCCGCACCCGTCATGGTCGCCGAGGCGGCTGCGACGATGAGGCCCGAAAGTCGCGCGGGCACGAGGTTCACGAGATCGTCGAGGCGCGCCGATGCCCGGCCGAACGCGTGGTGCCGCTCGTCCTTGTGTCCGATCATGCTGTCCAGTGTATTGACGGCCTTGCAGACGAGGATTCCGGGAAGTCCGGCAACCAGATACCAGAACACCGGTGCAACGACACCGTCGGCGAAATTCTCCGCGCAGCTTTCGATCGCTGCGCGGCACACGCCATGGTCGTCGAGCACGTCGGTGTCCCGCCCGACGAGGCGCGCCACCACCCGGCGCCCCTCCTCGAGGCCGTCCCGTTTGAGTGCCGTGGCGACGGCCCTGACATGATCGAAGAGATCCCGCTGGGCAAGCAGGATGGTGACGGCAAGTGCTTCCACGATCCAGCCCGCCTCGGCGATGAGCCCGAGAAGAAGGACGCCCGTGGCCACGGCTGCCGCGACGACCGCAACGACCAGCAACGTCCCGCTCAGCAGGCGCCTTGCCATGCCACCGCGATTGAAACGCCTGTCAGCCCGGTCGATGACCGAGCCGAGCAGTACGACCGGATGCCGGATCCGACCCCACAGCCAGCGCGGGTCCCCGATCATCCAGTCGAGAATCAGGGCTGCCGCAAGGACAGCCGGTGATGCGATGTCGAAGGGCATGGGGACTTGCGGGCGACCATGTCAAAACGGAATGATACTGCAAGTGGAAGGAAGAAGAACATGAGCCAGACTGCCGTCATGCTCTGCGGTCACGGAAGCCGGGATGAAGCCGCTGTTGCGGAATTCACGGCCCTGGCCGAATCTCTCAGGCACCGCGTCGAATGGCCCATGGCGCACGGTTTCCTCGAATTCGCAAGGCCGATCATCCGGGATGGCCTCGACAGGCTTCGCGACGCCGGTGCGCGCGAGATCCTCGCGGTGCCCGGAATGCTGTTCGCCGCGGGCCACGTCAAGAACGACGTCCCCAGTGTGCTCAACGCCTGGGCCCGCGAGACCGGGGTCCGGGTTCGCTACGGCCGCGATCTCGGCCACGACACGAGGATGGTGAAGGCTGCGGGTGACAGGGTGCGCGAAGCCATCGCCGCCGCTGACGCTGCAAGCGGCCGGATCGAGGCCAGCGACACGCTGCTTCTCGTGGTCGGACGCGGATCATCGGATCCCGATGCCAACGCCAATGTCGCGAAGGTCTCGCGTCTCCTGACCGAGGGACTCGGTCTGGGATGGGGCGAGACGGCCTATTCGGGCGTCACGTTCCCGCTTGTCGCAGCCGCCCTCGATCATGTCGTGAAGCTCGGTTTCCGCCGCATCGTGGTGTTCCCCTACTTCCTCTTCACCGGCGTGCTGGTCCGAAGGATCTACGATGCAGCCGACAGGGCTGCCGCACTCCATCCCGATACCGACATCGTCAAGGCGGGCTACCTCAACGACCACCGCCTGGTGGTCGATACCTTCGTCACGAGGATAAACGAGATCCTCGAAGGAACGGGCAACATGAATTGCCAGGCCTGCAAGTACCGGGAGCAGGTCCTGGGTTTCGAGGACGAGGTCGGATTGAAGCAGGAGAGTTACCATCACCATGTCGAGGGAATCGGCACGGGGTCGGGGCACCACCATGATCACGGACACGGGCACCACCACCCCTATCCGCACAGGGATCATCCACTGGGTCCGGCTTCCCTGAAATCCGGATAGCGTGGCGTCAGGCCGCCTTGCGCTGCGGGCCCTGATCCCCGGGCAGGCGCTCGACAAGGACCCTGATGTGTTCGATGGTCGTGCCGCAACAGCCGCCGATGATCTGCACGCCCTTCCCGAGCCACTCGAGACAGTTTTCGGCGAACTGATCGGGTGTAAGGGTGATTCCTGCCTGTTGTGACGGGACATCGGTGTGCACGGTTTCGGGATAGGCCATGACCGGGCCGGACCAGCGGTCGAACAGGCAATCGAGAGCCGGACCGGTCGCATCGATACTTGTGTGCATGATACCGTAAACATCACAACCTGTGGCCACGAGAGCATCGATGATCTCGGGCAATGGTGCCCCTTCCGGTCTGCCGGGGACCTGGTTGTCTTTTTTCGATGCCTCGGACAAGACATCCCAGCCGACAAGGGAGCCGTCATCGCGCGCCATGCAACTGATGCCGACCCAGACCGGCAGCCCGGTCGAAACCGCCGCCTCGACGCACCTCATCGCCCGATCGATGTCCAGCATCATCTCCATGATCAGAAGATCGGCACCGGCCGAAGCGAGTGCTTCGGCCATTTCGATAAAGTTGCCGGCCTCCTCGTCACGACTCGGCAGCAGTGCCGGATCCGGTCGGATGTTGCCCTCTTTCCATGCGACCATTGTCGACATGGAACCGGCCACCGCGACCGGACGGGAAGGCCCGACATTGTCACGAGCCTCGCGTGCGAGTTCGACGGCACGCCGATTGATGGCGACGGTCTCGTCCGCCAGTCCGGCGCCCGCCAGCACATGACGGCAGGTGGCAAAGGTGTTGGCAGTCACCACATCGGCGCCGGCGCGGATGTACTCTTCGTGGACCTGCCTGACGATATGGGGGTGAGTCTTGTTGGCAACCGCGCACCATGCGGCGCTGTTCATCCGGCCGCCCAGGCGTGAGATTTCCGTGCCGGTCGCGCCATCGAGAACGATGATGTCACCCGATTCAAGCTTGTCACCAAGGAACATGATCTTTCTCTTTTCGAGTTTTGAAGCAACGTCAAGGCACCGGATGACGGGATATCAGGCCGCCTTGCGCTCCGGGCTCGGGTCCTGTGGCAGGCGATCAACCATGGCCCTGATGTGCTCGATGGTCGTGCCGCAGCAGCCACCGATGATCTGCACGCCCCTGTTGAGCCATTCGAGACAGCTTTCGGCGAACTCATCGGGTGTCATGGAAGCCGAGGCCTGGTGTGTCCGCGTGTCGAACCGTTCGATCGTTTCGGGATAGGCCATGACCGGACCTGTCCAGCGACCGAACAGGCAATCAAGAGCCGGGCCGGTGACATCCACCGTAGAGTGCATGATGCCGTAGACATCGCCGCCCGTCGCCATGAGCGTATCGATGATCTCGACGAGCGGCGGTCTGTGACCGGAAGAACTCCAGCCCACAAGACTGCCGTCATCGAGCGCCATGCAGCTGATGCCGACCCAGACCGGAAGTCCGGTCGAAACCGCAGCCTCGACACACCGTCCGGCGCTGTCGATATCCAGCATCATCTCCATGACCAGAAGATCGGCACCGGCCGAAGCGAGTGCCTCGGCCATTTCGACGAAGTTGTCGGTCTCCTGGTCACGACTCGGCAGAAAAACCGGATCCGGCATGACGGCGCCTTCCCTCCAGGCAACCGTGGTCGACATGGAACCCGCCACCGCGACCGGACGGGAAGGCCCGACAGCGTCACGAGCCTCGCGTGCGAGTTCGACGGCACGCCGGTTGATGGCGACGGTCTCGTCCGCCAGTCCGGCGCCTGCCAGCACATGTCGGCAGGTGGCGAAGGTATTGGCCGTCACCACGTCGGCACCGGCACGGATGTACTCTTCGTGGACCCGCCTGACGATATGGGGGTGAGTCTTGTTGGCGACAGCGCACCACGCGGCGCTGTTCATCTCGCCACCGAGGCGCGCGATTTCCGTGCCGGTCGCGCCATCGAGGATGACGGTGGCACCGGATCGAAGCTTGTCGTCGAGTATCATTGTGCACTCCCATAAACTCGATGCGTCGTATATCCTGAAGAGGAATCTTGGCCATGGATGTACCGCGTGTCGGTCGAGAGACCTCCCTGGACGGGATCGTGGAGATCCTCTTCAGCCGGGGGAAGGTTGCATTTCGCAAGCCCATGTCTTAAACTCGATGCGCGTATATCCTGAAGAGGAATCTTGGCCATGGATGTACCGCGTGTCGGTCGAGAGACCTCCCTGGACGGGATCGTGGAGATCCTCTTCCGGGAAGGTTGCATCGTCATCGAGCATCTCGCCGACGATCTGGCCGGACAGGCTGCTGGGTCGCCACATAGAAGAGACCCCGTTCGGACAGGGGAATTTTCACGGTGAGCATGCCAAGAACGTCGAAGGTCTCGTCGGCAAGTCCGAGGCGGCGCACCGGCTGATGATCCACGAGACGATCCTGGGGCTGGCCGACCGTCTCCTGCTGCCCAACTGTGTCCGCTACCAGATCAACTACACGGGCATCATGCATCTGGAACCCGGGACGAAGGCACAGGAACTTCATCGCGACGGCGACATGTATCCCTTCCGCCATCCCTCGCCGACCACCATCATGGCGACGATGTGGGCCGGCACCGAATTCACTGTCGACAACGGCGGGACCCTTCTGGTGCCGGGCAGCCACCTCTGGGAGGGCGGACGCAGGGCCGAGGCTTCTGAAGTCGTCGCGGCACAGATGCCCGCCGGTTCGGTACTCATCTATCTGGGTGGCCTGATTCACGCCGGCGGCGCCAATACCTGTGGCAACAACCGCACCGGCATTGCCGTCCAGTACAGCCTCGGCTGGCTGCGCCAGGAAGAGAACCTCCATCTTGCGGTGCCGCCCGAACTCGCCCGGACCCTTCCCGATCGCCTCGCGCGGCTGGTCGGCTACGAATTCGGCGGCCCGTTCTGCGGTTTCGTCCATGGCGACGATCCGCATCGCCTCATCGAGGACCGGCCGCCTTCCGAACGCTGCTATTCCACGCCCGAACTCGACGAGGCCGCAGGCCGCATCAACAGGTGGCGCTGGGGAGAGATCGAACCGAAGTTAAGACAGGAACCCGCACCATGAACACTCTCCGAATCGTCGGGCTGCAGATGCCGGTCGGGACCATGCACGAATTCTTCATGGAGAACGGCTACATCGTGTTGGCCGGTGCAGCCGAACGGCAAGCGGCCGAGGCCCGGGAGGAATTCGCTCCCCATATCGAGGCCGCTCCGTTCGGACACGACGACTTCCTCGGCAAGCGCACCAAGCGCATCGGTGGCGTCCTCGCCAAATCGCCGACCGCGCGCAACCTCGTCCTTCATCCGGTCGTGATGAACCTGTGCGAGTTGACGCTCCTTCCCTATTCACCCAACCTGCAGCTCAACTTTTCCGGCATCATGCATCTCGAGCCCGGTGCCGATGCCCAGAGTCTCCACCGTGACGGCGCGCTCTATCCGGTGCGCAACCCCTGCCCTCCCATGTTGATCGCCACGATGTGGGCTCTCACCCCCTTCACGGAGGAAAACGGTGGCACGCGCATCGTCCCGGGAAGCCACCTCTGGGAGCACGACCGCGTGCCGAGGGCCGACGAAGTCATGGCCGCGGAGATGCCTGCGGGGTCGGTTCTGCTCTACACGGGCGGTGTCTGGCATGGTGGCGGAAAGAACCGTTCCACATCCGCGCGGACCGGCCTTGCCCTCCAGTACAGCTGGAGCTGGCTGCGTCAGGAGGAGAACCAGTACCTCGCCAATCCTCCGGACATCGCCAAACAGTACGACGAGCGCCTGCGCCGCCTGATCGGCTACGACTTCGGCGGTCCCTATCTCGGTTTCGTCAACGGCGACGATCCCCACCGCGTCTTCGACACCGGGTATAGCGGCCCGCCCCGGCGCTCCCGCCCCGAAATCGACGAACATTGCCTTTCCCTCGAACCGCTTCGCCTCGGCGAGGTCAAAGCTGTGGCAAGCCCCGAAGCGCAAGGCGAAACGGTGGAGAGTTTCACCGGGCCACACATTCTGAAGCCCTGAGACAAGGATGAACATCATGCAGTCGATCCGTTGCGTCAGACCCTCCGAACGCGTGTTCAACCGGATTGGCGGACCACCCGGCGAAATCGCGGTGGCGCGCGATGTCTCGACGAAGGAAAGCCAGTCGTTCGGGGTATCGGTCGGCACCTTCGACAAGTGCGACATGGAATGGACGGTGCTCTATGACGAGTACATCTACATCCTGGAAGGCCAGCTCGACCTCGAGACCCGCGAAGGCACCTTCGAACTGCGGCCAGGAGACGGGATTTGGTTGCCCAACGGCACATGGATGGTCTACCGCGCCGACTTCGCCAAGGCCGTGATCGCCGTCTATCCCGTCAACTGGCGCGAGGTCCACGGCTACGACTGACCCACGACCAATATGCTTGAATCGTCCAGCGCCGCAAGAATCGCCAGGAGGTCGGCCCTTGCGAACGCGATGCACCCGGCGGTCGGACCGAAACCCCCTGATGCAAGATGCAGGAAGATGGCGCTGCCGGCACCAGGCACGGGCGGATCGTCATTGTGTCCGATCACGACAACCAGATCGTAGAGATGATCCTCGCGCCACATGATCTCGTGGCCGGCCTCGAACGGCAGTGTGACGGGCCTGTTGTAGTCGCCATGCCGGGGATCGTCGCACCAGCCGTCCGACGGAGCGATGGGAGAAACCGGCAGTACGCACCGCGGTGCATCTTCGCGGTCAGGCCGAAAGAGAACCCTGCGCAGAGGCCACACCCCAGCTGGCGTCCCGTCGTCGCCCTCCATCTTGCGATCGACGATTCCTCCGGATCCAAGGGCACAGGGACAGGAGAGCCCGTCGAAGCGGGCGATTCCCGGTGCGCTCACAACGATATCCTTCATGCCCCCGGTAAAAACGGCAGACCTCTCTTTCCGGCCGGTGGCGTGACGAGAAGAGTATCCGGCGTCATCTCTGGAGCGCCTCCGGGCCCGTCGTCATGAGCATAGTCAAGAGACGAATTCTTGTCGTCACCGCCGACAGCGCACTCGGCCAGGCGATCACCGAACAGCTCGATCTGATCGAGGGAACGGAACCGGTTCCCTGCGGCAGCGCCTCCGTCGCCTTGCAAAGCCTCGGTTCTGGCCCCGTCAATGCGGTCATCACGGATTTCGAACTGCCGGATGCATCGGGCAGCGAGTTGTGCAGCAGACTTCGCCGGCAGGGCATTGCGGCACCTTTTATCATGCTGGTTCCGCCCGACGCCGCTGCGACGGGTGCCAATCATGTCGTCAAGCCGTTTCGACTCGGCACGCTGATGACGAGGTTGAGTGCCCTCATCGAAAAGGAGGAACGCCGGGGCGCCGGTCCTGTTGCCATCGGGCCGCTGAACTTCCATCCCGAATCCCGCACACTGGTTCACCGCCAGGATGGAAGACGGCAGCGCCTGACCGAGAAGGAGGCCCACATCCTGAGCGAGCTTATTCGCGCCGGCGGATCCACTGTAGACCGCGACACCCTTCTCGACAGGGTCTGGGGATACAAAAAAGGGATAGAGACACATACCCTGGAAACGCATATCTGGCGCCTGCGCCGCAAGATCGAGCAGAATACTTCCAACGCCCGGATCCTGCTCAAGGCCCCAGGCGGGTACCGGCTTCAGCCATGAAGGCCGGGCCCGCTCATCATCATCCGTTGCTTCTTCCCGCGACCGCCGCCGCCATCAGGACTCCGCCTGCCGCCGCGCCCAGGGTGAGTGCACCAAAGACCGGTGCGAAGACGGTCCACCCCTGGCCGTCGATCAGCCATCCGCCCGCAATGGGTGCGAGGAAAATGCCGAAGCTGCGTCCGGCCATCAACGGCGCAAAGACGGCCGGGCCGGCGTGGTCGCGGCCAAGCAGGCGTGCCGGGACAGCAAACATGCAGGTCGGTGGCGCACCCGAAACCACGCCATAGGCGGCGATGGCGACAAGGCCCGGCCAGACACCCAGATGCGGGCCGGCAAACCAGACCGCGGCCTGGACCAGGGTCGCTCCACCGAAAAGGGCACCCAGCGGGACCCGTAAGCGCAACAGCCAGCCCGTCGCCAGACAGCTCACCAGAACGCCGATCACCGCAATGGCGTTCACGGCGGCCGCCTCGTCGGCACCGACACCGAATCGTTCGACCATGTAGTCCGGGAGCCATGTCATGAACGAGATGTACTGACCGCCCCAGACGGCGAAGACGCCGGCAACGAGCCAGATGAGAAGGCGTTGCCGTGCGTCGATCACGTCTGCCTGACGCCGATCGGACCGAAGCGCCCGGGCCACGGCGTCGTGCTTGAGCCAGAGCCACAGGCCAAGAGCGATGGTGAGAATGAGAGAGAGCCACCACATGGGCCGCCAGCCGAGCGAATCGAAGAACAGGAATCCTGTCGCGAGAGCGAGTATCTGACCGACCGGCACCCAGATCGCAACGATCCCGGCCACCACGGAAAGGTCCCGTTCCGACGCCGAGCGGTTGGCGATCGAGGCGCCGGCGATGGCACAAACGGCATAGGCCAGCCCTTCGACTGCACGGGCCGCCAGGTTGAGCCAGGCGATCTCGGGAAATGCGAGCGTGACGATGTTGCCCAGGAAGAAACAGCCAAGAGAGCCCGCCAGGACCGGTGCCGGATGCCGTCCGGTGATGTTCCCGGCCGTCATCGAGAAGAAAACACCCGAGAGCGCATAGACCGAGACCAGTGCGCCGGCAATGACCCGGTCGTAGCCATAGGCATCAATCAGGAGAGGCAGGGCAGGCGGCAGCTTCAGCATCTGGAAGGCCGCAAAACTCGAGACCGCCAGACCAAACCAGATACCTGCCCAGTCGCTTCCTCCCGATCGTGCGGCAGACGTCACGATGCCGTTCCGGTGATCAGGTCGAGCGTGATCAGTGCCTCGAACGGAATGCCGGCATCGGCGAACAGGGTGCTGCCGCCCTGCTGACGGTCGACGACCGTGATCACGCGATCGATGATACCGCCCTCGGACCGGACCGCTTCGACGGCCGTCATGGTCGACCGGCCTGTCGTCATCGTGTCTTCGAGGAGTGCCACCCTGTCTCCCTCTTCGAGGAGTCCCTCGATGCGGCGTTGCGTACCGCGAGTCTTGGCCGTTTCCCGCACGTAGAAGCCTCTCAGGGGCTCGCCTTGACGCCAGCTCTCGCAGACTACCGAGGTCACGACCGGAATCGCTGCAGTCGCCATGCCGCCCACGGCGTCAACTCCGGCACCCGAAAGCCTCGCCATGATCATGCGTCCGATGGCCGAGGCGCCCGACGGGTGCATGGTCACGCGGCGAAGGTCGATGTAGACAGCGGATCGCGTGCCCGAGGCAAGTTCGAAATCACCGCCGTTGATCAACGCAAGCTCCCGGATAAGGCGGAGGACGACTTCTTCCTGCAATTCAGACATGGCGCGCTCCCGGCGTGGTTATCGGCGGACAACAGTTCGGCCGCCGTGTGATTTCGGGGTTTATCGAACACGTTTCCAGTCCTTTCTCAAGGGACGGAGCCAGTTTTCCTTTCCCCTTCGCAAGGGTCCACCGCCGGATGCATATCGTGGCTGGATAGCACCATGGTACGCGTCATGGGCGCGTGCCGTCCGCCGTCATCAGCTCATTTTCAACACTGTCAGAAATCACCCGGCGGACGAACAGTTACAGCGGCGTGGCGACATTATACTCTTGCACGGCAGCACTGGACGGCTGCCCAGACTGCGGAGACGATACATGCCCGGTGACGGCGAGTTCCTTGTCAGGTTCCGGGGAGTCCGCGGCAGCATTCCCTGCAGCGGTCCGGGAACCACCCGCTACGGCGGCAACACCTCATGCCTCGAGGTCCGCTGCAGCGGCAGGCTGCTGGTCTTCGATGCGGGCACCGGCATGCGTACACTATCCAATTCGCTCGGCGACGGACCGATCGATACCGACCTCTTCATGACCCATACCCACCTCGACCATGTCTGCGGCTGGGCCTTCCTTCGCGGTCTCAACCATGCCGGAACACGCATTTCGGTCTGGGCGGGCCATCTCGACTCGCCCCGGGTCCTGGAGGAAGTGTTCAGCTATTTTCTTGAGGATCCCCTGACGCCGGTCACGACACGCTCGCTCAAGGCCGACATCACGTGGAAGATCTTCCGCGCAGGCGAGTGCCTCGAACCCCGCGAGGGAATCCTCATTCGCACGGCTCCCCTCAACCATCCCAACGGAGCCTGCGGATACCGCATCGAACACGGCGGCAAGTCGCTGTGCTACGTCACCGACACCGAACATGTCGAGGGCGGGCCCGACCGGAACATTCTGGACCTCATCGAAGGCGCCGACATGGTGATCTACGATTCCTCCTATACGGACGAGGAGTTCCCCGCCTTCGTGAACTGGGGTCATTCCACATGGCAGGAAGGCGTTCGCCTGTGCGATGCGGCCTGCGTGAGGGCCTTCGTCGCCTTCCATCACGACCCGTCGCACGACGATGACCGTATGGATGCGATCGCCACCGAACTCGAGAATCTCCGGCCCGGATCCGTTGTCGCGCGTGAGGGCATGGTGCTCGTCCTGTGACCGGACTGGCCCGGCGCCTGCGCCGCCTGCGAATGGGTCTTGCCACCGTGACGGGCCTCGACCGCCAAGGGTATTTCATCCCGTGCCGGTATGCCGGCGAGCTTCCTCCGTCAACCGGGTATGCGGCGATCGAACGGCTCTTCTCCTCACACCGGCAGTCCTTCCTCGATCTCGTCGACGGGCTGGAACGATATGCCTGCGACTTGAAAGCGATCGGCAGGGACGATCCTGCTCCCGGACCGCGCTGGAACCAGGACTGGTTCCCGCGCATGGATGCGGCAATCGCCTATGCCATGGTGCGCACACGGAAACCCCGGCGCATCGTCGAGATCGGTTCCGGCCACAGCACCCGGTTCATGGCCCGCGCGATTGCCGACGGGTCCCTCCTTACCAGTCTCGTCACGATCGATCCGGCTCCGCGCGCGCCCGTCTCTTGTGAAGGTGTGACCCTCGTGAAGACACCGCTTCACGAGGCCGACCCCTCGCTCGTGGCGACCCTGGAAAAGGGCGACATCCTGTTCATCGATTCGAGTCACATCGCCATGCCGGGCAGCGATGTCGACCAGCTGCTCAACCGGATCGTGCCCGATCTCCCGGACGGGGTCATCGTTCATGTCCACGACATGTTCCTTCCCTTCGACTATCCGCAAGCCTGGAGCTGGCGCGGCTACAACGAACAGCTCGCGGTGGCGCCGATGCTGACCTGCGGCGCCTGGAAGCCGATCTTCAGCAGCCGGTACATGACCCAAAGGCATCCCGAATGCCTCGAATCAGGCGTTCTCGCCGATCTTCCCTTGCCCAAAGGGGCTCTGGAGACCAGCCTGTGGATGTCAAGACCGCGGAACACATCATGGGGCGCCTGATCACATGAAGGCGACATTCGGAAGGCTGTGGGTGCTGCTGTTCGGCGAAGCGATGGACGGCCACATCCCCGAACGCGTCAGGGCACAGATTGCTCGGGACCAGGCGGACAGCGAGGTGCTGATCGGATGGGTCCAGATGCTCGGCATCGTCTTCTTCGCCGTGCTCTATTCGCTGGCGCCCAAGACCTTTCCCGACGACACCATGTTGGAGCCGGTGCCCTGGGCGCTCGGCACCTACTTCCTGTTCACCGTGTTGCGCCTCGTGCTCGCCCATGCCAAGCGCCTGCCGAACTGGATGATCGTTACCTCGATCGTCGTCGACATCGCCGTGCTGCTGGTGACGATCTGGAGTTTCCATCTTCAGTACAACCAGCCTCCGGGCTTCTCGCTCCAGGTGCCGACCATGCTCTACGTCTTCGTGCTGATCGCCCTGCGCACCCTGCGTTTCGATCCTCGATACGTCATGATGGCGGGTGCCACAGCGGTTGCCGGATGGCTGGTGCTTCTCGTCTACGCGCTCCATGTCGCGGAATCTCCGAGTTCGATCACGCGCGACTATGTTCACTATCTCTATTCCAGCGACATCCTGATCGGCGGCGAAGTCGACAAGATCCTGACGATCATCCTGGTCACCGGAATTCTCGTGATCGCGCTCACGCGTGCGCGCAAGCAGCTCATCCGCTCGGTCGCGGTTGGCGAGGCGGCGAAGGATCTGACCCGCTTCTTCTCGCCCGAAGTCGCCGACCGGATCACCCGCGCCGAAGATGCGGCGACGGCCGGCGAGGGCGTGTTGCGGGACGCCGCCATCCTGTTCGTCGACCTGAGGGGATTCACGGCCCTTTCAAGCCGTGTCGGGCCAGGCTACACGCTCGCCATGCTGTCGCGCTACCAGCATCTCGTCGTGCCGGCGGCCCAGGCCCACAGCGGCACGATCGACAAGTTCATGGGCGATGGCGTAATGATCACGTTCGGCGCGACGGCCCCGAGCGACACCTTCGCCGCCGATGCGGTGAAGGCGGCACTCGAAATCGATCACCAGTTGACCGCCTGGAACGACCGCCGGCGGTCCCGCGAACAGCGCCTCATTGGATGGGGCATGGGCCTTGCCACCGGAACCGTCGTCTTCGGCACCGTCGGTGACGAAACCCGCCTCGAGTACACGGTGATCGGCGAGGCCGTCAATCTTGCAGCCAAGCTCGAAAAGCACTGCAAGGTGGCACGTTCGCGCCTCGTCGTGACCGGCGATGCCCACGACCTTGCCCGGCGCCAGGGACTGGAGGCAGCCCCTCTCGAGGTCCTCGCCTCCCGCGAGGTCGAGGGAGTCTCGGAGCCGATGGATATCGCCGTGCTCGCACATGAAAGCGAAGTCTGAGAAAGGGGGAAGGTGGATGGAGGACAAGGTGGCACTGATCACGGGTGGCAATTCCGGAATCGGGTTGGGTATCGTCAGGAGATTCGCGGCCGAAGGCGCACGCATAGCCATCGTTGCGCGCAATGAGGAAAGGGGAGCCCGTGTCCTGGAGGAAGTTCAGGCAGCGGGCACCGACGCGGCGTTCTACCCGTGCGAACTGTCCTCCGAAAAGGCGACTGCCGCCATGGTGGAGGCGGTTGCCGCACGTTTCGGCGGCATCGATGTCGTCGTCAACAATGCCGGGGTCGGCGGCCGGCGCGCCGGCGTCGACGACGGCGATTCACCGGGCGTCCGCTGGCAGAAGCTGCGCGGACCCAATCTCGACGCCCCCTGGTTCGTGAGTTCCCATGCCCTGCCGCATCTGGCGAAGAGCGGCGGCAGTATCGTGTGCATCAGTTCGACCGCCACGTGGCACGGCAACTGGGGAACCTACGGTATCGCCAAGGCCGGTGTGGAGGCGCTGGTCCGCAGTTTCGCGGCGGAAGGTGCCTCACTCGGCGTACGCTGCAACGGCGTTTCGCCAGGCTGGATCACCACGGAGCGCGATCAAGAGGATCCACCCACGGGCGGAGGCGGCTGGTTCCTTCCGCCGTCGGCGCTGGGCCGCATGGGCACTCCTGCGGAAATTGCCTCGGCGGTGCTCTTTCTTGCGAGCGCCGAGGCGAGCTTCATCACGGGCCAGACGCTCATCGTCGATGGCGGCCTGATGGTGCTCGACTATCCCTCCATGACGATGCTGGAGAACGCCGGGCCAGGGATGATGTCGGGAACCGGCACCGGCTCGCCGGCCGGCACCTGACAGCGGCCAATGCTGACCACAGGAAGCCAGGTCATCTCCATTGCGGGAATGGAGGGCGATACGCTCAGCGTCTTCCTGATCGCGCTTGCCGTGGTCGCCGGAAGCATCTGGACGCTGTTCCTCAACCCCAGGATACCGATCCCCTCGGGATCGCCGAAGGTCGTTCGCTTCCTCATGGAGATCGCCAACGACTGGCTCCACATCTTCGGCATACCGGCAGGGTGTTTCTTCCTGCCCATCGGCTCCATGCTGGTGCTTGCCTGCCTCGAGGGCGGCCTCTCGTTCTGGCACTGGCCCGTGGCTCTCGTCATGTTTGCCGTTCTCATGGTCTGGCGCCTGCGTTAGCGCCGGCCGCCACATCTGAAAGAGTGGCTGCAGGAATTCCCGTGACGGTCTCGCCGACCATGTGACAATCTTCGGGGAACCAACCAGGGACGATCCGGTCATGGGTGTGATGGAACGACTGCGCAGCGGAGGTCTCGTCGTGCTCGATGGTGCAACGGGAACGGAACTCGAGGCTCGCGGTGCCCCGCAGACCTCGGATGCCTCGTGGGCCGATTGCAACGCCACACACCCGGATATCGTGCGCGATGTCCACGAGGACTATGTCCGGGCCGGTGCCGATATCATCACGACCAACACCTATTCGACCGGGCCGCATGTCCTGCGCCAGATGGGCCGCGAGGACGCCATCGCGCCGTGGAATCGCGCTTGCGTCGCCATCGCGCGTGATGCGATCGCAAACGCGGCCTGCGGCCGCGAGGTACTCGTGGCAGGTTCCGTTTCAGCCTACGGAAACGGTGCGATGCGCTACCCGAGCATGGACGGCAGATTCACCTGGGGCGAAGACAATCCCGACCGTCTCGGCGCCAACTTCCATGAACAGATCACCATTCTGGCCGATGCCGGTGTCGACCTCATTCTGCTCGAGTTCCTGGGCGCGACTGCGCCGGACATCGAGATCGGCCTCGACCGGGCGCTCGAATTCGGTCTTCCTGTTGCCGCTTCGCTGAGTGCCGCGGTCAACGACGAGGGAACCGCCGTTCTGACTGACGTCACAGCGCAGAGCGAGATCGGCACGACCGGAGTGACGGCAGGTGAAGCGGTCCGCCGCATCTCCGCATCCGGTGTCACGGCGATCTGCGCGATGCATTCCGAAATCGACGCGATCGACACCGTTGTTCCCGCTATCCGCTCCAATTGGGAGGGCCCCCTGGGCGCCTATCCCAACCGTACGGGATTCTGGAACGGACGCCGCTGGATCTTCACCGAGGAGGTCACACCCGACCTCTACGCCCGGAAAGCCCGCCGCTGGGTTGAACTGGGAGCGAACATCATCGGCGGGTGCTGCGGCACGACTCCCGCCATGATCGCGGCGACCAGCGCACTGCTGCGAAACCGGAGCACCATCCTGTCCGATTGAATCGAAGGGGGATTCCCAGAGTTCCTGAATCTCACTGCCTGCCGGGCAAGGAGGCCGGCAGAGATCGCGAAAGCTCTTTCCTTCGGGTTTTCTGAAAGATACAAATCCACCCCGGCACGACACGCGATTCCCGGACCGCCACGATGGGAGATCCATGATCCTGAACGAGGACTATGCCGCCGAAGGCAAGGCGAGAGTCGGCCCGAAGGTGCTGCGCAGCCTGATGAGGAAGTCGGACCGCGCGGGCTTCCTTCAGCTGGCAAGCCATCTTCTGGCAATTGCCGCCTCGGGCACCGGGCTCTGGATGACCTGGGGAAACTGGTTGGCCGTACCTTTTTTCATCGTCCACGGAATTCTCGTCAACTGGCTCTACGCCGCACAGCATGAATTGTGCCACGACACTGTCTTCCGCAGCCGCTGGATGAACGAGTGGACCGGCCGGTTCACCGGCTTCGTGCTGCTCTTTCCGCGCGATTACGACCGCTGGCGGCATCTGTGCCACCACCGTCACACGCAGGATCCCGAGCGGGATGCCGAACTGGTCCACCGGAGTCTCTTCAAGGGACGGTTCGGCCCCTGGCTGAGCCTTTGCGGCATCTCCTTGTGGCCCGGGCTGCTTGGCACCATGATCAAGCACGCCGTCACCGGACAGCGGCGCGTGATTTCCGAATACTATCTCACACAGGATATGGAACGCCGGGTTGTCGCCGAGGCGCGCTGGCATTTCGCCCTCTACGGGCTCATTGCGGCGCTGTCGATCTGGTTCGAGACCTGGGCGGCCATGATTCTCTGGTGGGCGCCAATGCTGGTGATGTCATGGACACACCAGATTCAGAACATAATCGAACATGACGGGATGCCCTTCGTCAGCGATACCTGGAGAAACACGCGCACGATTCGTACCAACCCGATCATGCGATGGCTCGCCTGGCAGATGGTCTATCACACCGCCCACCACACCTATCCGGGAGTCCCCTTCCACCGTCTTGCCGAACTCCACAAGGCGATCGTCGAGGCCCGCGGCGAGGAACCGGAGACCTCCACCTACCTCGAGCAGTTTGCAAGGACCATCGCCAGGCCGCTCGCGCGCGAATCGCGCCCGCTCGCCGCGTAGTGAGGAACCCTCGAACCAGCGATCATGCACCGGATCTGGTTGATCAAATCACACCGGACCTCTACGCCCGGAAAGCCCGCCGCCGGGTTGAACCGGGAGCGAACATCATCGGCGGGTGCTGCGGCACGACTCCCGCCATGATCGCGGCGACCAGCGCACTGCTGCGAAGCCAGAGCACCATCCTGTCTGATTGAATTGAAGGGGCATTCCCGAAGTTCCGGACTTGTGATTCATACCGCCTGCCGGGGAAGGACGCCGGCAGGGATGTCGAAAGCTCTTTCCTTCGGGTTTTCTGAGAGATACAAATCTACCCGGCACGACACGCGATTCCCGGACCGCCACGATGGGAGATCCATGATCCTGAACGAGGACTATGCCGCCGAAGGCAAGGCGAGAGTCGACCCGAAGGTGCTGCGCAGCCTGATGAGGAAGTCGGATCGCGCGGGTTTCCTTCAGCTGGCAAGCCATCTGTCGGCAATTGCCGCCTCGGGCACCGGGCTCTGGATGACGTGGGGCAGCTGGTTGGCCGTACCTTTTTTCATCGTCCACGGAATTCTCGTCAACTGGCTCTACGCCGCACAGCACGAATTGTGCCATGACACTGTCTTCCGCAGCCGCTGGATGAACGAGTGGACCGGCCGGTTCACCGGCTTCGTGCTGCTCTTTCCGCGAGATTACGACCGCTGGCAGCATCTGTGCCACCACCGTCACACGCAGGATCCGGAGCGGGATTCCGAACTGGTCTACCAAAGTCTCTTCGAGGGGCGGTTCGGCCCCTGGCTGAGCCTTTGCGGCATCTCCTTTTGGCCCGGGCTGCTTGGCACCATGATCCAGCACGCCGTCACCGGACAGCGGCGCGTGATTTCCGAATACTATCTCACACAGGATATGGAACGCCGGGTTGTCGCCGAGGCGCGCTGGCATTTCGCCCTCTACGGGCTCATTGCGGCCGTGTCGGTCTGGTTCGAGACCTGGGCGGCCGTGGTCCTCTGGTGGGCGCCAATGCTGGTGATGTCATGGACACACCAGATTCAGAACATTATCGAACATGACGGGATGCCCTTCGTCAGCGATACCTGGAGGAACACACGCACGATCCGGACAAACCCGATCATGCGGTGGCTCGCCTGGCAGATGGTCTATCACACCGCCCACCACACCTATCCGGGAGTCCCCTTCCACCGTCTTGCCAAACTCCACAAGGCGATCGTCGAGGCCCGTGGCGAGGAACCGGAGACCTCCACCTACCTCCAGCAGTTTGCAAGGACCATCGCCAGCCCGCTCGCGCGCGAATCGCGCCCGCTCACCGCGTAGTGAGGAACCCTCGAACCAGCGATCGCGAATACGGTGAGATTCACATGGCCGATACGCCTTCAGGGCCCCCTCACCTGCCAGACCTTTGGGGGGCATGCCTCATTGAGTACAGCCGTTTCGTCGTCGGCTGGCGCTCGAGGCTTCGAAATAAAAACCCCGGGTGGTCTTCCCATTTGAGTGGGAAACGGTATCGATTGCCTGTCACAATGTCGCTCCACGATGGTGCCGCGCATGACAGGATCGATCGATGAATGCACGCTGCGTATCCGACATCGTTGCCGTCCTCGATGAGATGGGTCGCCACCGCTACGGGGGCGAACCGGTAAGCCAGCTGGAGCACGCCCTGCAGTGTGCCGCTCTGGCAGAGCGTGACGGAGCGGAACCGGCACTGGTGGTGGCTGCCCTGCTTCACGATATCGGCCATCTCGTCGATGCGGACGCCGAGGGTGCGGCAAAACGCGGCACCGACCGGCGGCACGAGGTACGCGGTGGGCGCTGGCTGATCGGCCTCCTCGGTGACGATGTCGTTGAACCGGTAAGGCTCCACGTGGCGGCCAAGCGCTGGCTGACGGCGACCGATCCCGACTATCTTTCCAACCTGTCACCGGCATCGGTGAGAAGCCTGGAACTTCAGGGTGGGCCGTTTTCCGCAGACGAGGCGGCGGACTTCATGGGGCAACGACATGCCCGGGCGGCCGTGTCGCTGCGCCGCTGGGATGATGACGCCAAGGTCGCCGGTGCGGCGACACCGTCTCTGGAGCACTTCCTGCCGGTCATCCGGGAATGTGCCCGGACCGTGATGTGACGCAAGGCACGCTCTTTCTCGTCGTCGGCCCGAGCGGTGCGGGCAAGGATACACTCATCGACGGTGCACGCCGCATTCTCGAACCGGACGGCCGGTTCTTCTTTCCAAGGCGTGTCATCACCCGGCCTGCCGACGCCGGCGGGGAAGATCATGACGCCATGGATCCTGCGGCATTCGAGGCCGCCGAGCGCGACGGCGCCTTCGCCCTTTCCTGGCGGGCCCACGGACTTGCCTATGGCGTACCGCTCTGCATCACGGACAGACTCGATGCCGGCTGCCATGCGGTCGTCAATGTCTCTCGCGGCGTGATCGCCTCTGCACGCGCCAGATTCACCCGGGTTCGCATCATCCATGTCGAAGCCCTGCCCGAAGTTCTGGCAGGGAGGCTTGCCGGTCGCCGGCGTGAATCGCCTGAGGCACAGGCGATGCGACTCGAGCGCGCATCGGCAATCGCGGTCGAGGGAGACGATGTGACGAGGCTGGTGAATGACGGTTCGAGACGTCAGGCGATCGAACGCATGGTTGCCATTCTCGAGAGTGCCTGCATGCCCTTCAGATGAGCCTGCGGCGCAGCCGGCCCGAAAGGATATCCATGGCAAAGACCATGCCGGCACTCGGGAAATCGCGACGCGCTGCTGCTGGCCACCGGAGACCGTCGCGGCCTGCTGCAGTGCCGTCTCGACAATGCCAAGGCATTCGCCTGTGCCGGTCGGCATCGGAAAACAGGCGGAGCGTGCTTGCCACGACACCCATCCGGTGAATCCTCCCGAGCATGGCATCGGTCGGCACATCGAGGCGCGGGACAAAATTGAACTGTTGGAAGATCGCGGCGCAGCCGGCACCCATTCAGCGGTGTGACGGCGATGTCGCCGGACCGTATCGCTCCGTTCTTCGGTTCCAACAGGCGTTTGGTGAGGCTCTTGAGGGGCAACTTGCCGGCTCCCGAACGCCTGATGATGCCTGTGTTGTCGACAGGCAGCTCGCCGATGCCGGTCAGTAGACCCTGGTTCCTTCGCGCCACACGGCACGCACAATGGCGTTCTCACCGCTGAGCCTGACACGAACCAGATCGGCGCGCAGGCCAGGGGCAATGCGTCCGCGATCATCCAGTCCGGCGATGCGCGCCGGGCTCTCCGTCACCGTCGCCATGGCCTCGTGAAGCGGGATGCCGTACTCGTCCCGGGTCAATGCCAGCGCACCCATCAGCATGCTCGACATGATGTAATCGGACGTCAGCGCATCGAGAATGCCTGCCCCGGCAAGATCGCCTGCGGCGACATTGCCGCTATGGGAGCCGCCACGCACGAGATTGGGGCCGCCCATCAGCACGGAAATTCCGCGCCTTTTCGCTTCGCGCGCAGCTTCCTCGGTGGTCGGAAACTCCGCGATTCCGATCCCGAGCTCGTCTGCCAGGGCGATGTGATCGACCGTCTCGTCGTCATGGCTTGCGACGACGATGCCGCACTCATGCGCAAGCCGTGTGACCTCTACGCGCATCACCGGTGCGACTTCGCGGGAACGGCGCATGAGTTCGTCGATTTCGCGATCGGCCTCATCGGGTGTCATGCCGCGGGTGCCGATCATCCAGGATTCCTTGAGATACGTGGCATCCTTCATCTGGCGATGGCCCGGCGCATGGTCCATGACCGAGACAAGGCCGACCATGTCATGGGAGAGTCTCGGTTCGAGAATTCGCATGACGTCGGGATCGGTGACCTCGCATCGCAGATGAACGAGATGATCGGCGCGCAGGGCATCGGCACGGCGTGCCTTGTCGAGGCCATCGAACATCGACTCCAGCACATGTTCGTGAGCCGGACGGCCCACGACTTCACCGATGCAGACTGCGTCGAAAACCGTCGTCACACCGGCTGCGATCGTCACGGCATCGTGTGCTACCGCCGCCGCCATACCGTCCCAGAACACCTTGCGCCGCGGTTCGATGTGTTTCTCAAGGCTGTCGGCGTGGAGATCGACGAGTCCGGCAATCAGGTGATCACCGCCGAAATCCTCGGCACCGGCCATTGATGCACGTTTCTCGTCGACATCGGTGATCCTGCCGTCGGTCATCACCACGGTGCCGTCGATGACCCGGTCCGCGAGAACCACCCTGGCATTGGTCAGGACGTTTTGTTGAGACATGGGCCGGTTCCGCTGGTTGAGAGGTCAAACATTCGATCTGCGACACGGTTTCGGACGATCTCGTCATGAAAGATACCGACGATCGCCGCACCCCGTGCGAGCGCTTCGGCAATCAGTTCGATGACGATGTCCCTGTTCTTCGCATCAAGTGACGCCGTCGGCTCGTCGAGCAGCAGGATCGGGTAGTCGACGATGAAACTGCGCGCAACGTTGATCCGCTGCTTCTCTCCGCCCGAGAAGGTCGCGGGTGCGAGGTGATGGAGATCCGGACCGATTCCGAGACGCTCGAGAAGCGCAGCCGCCCGCTGCCGCGCCGCATCGCGATCAAGTCCCGTCGTCATCAGGGGTTCGGCAACAAGATCGATCGCGGGAATGCGGGGGATGACACGGAGGAACTGGCTCACGTATCCGAGCGTCCGGCGACGGGCCGTGAGAATGAGGCGTGGCGGTGCCGTGACAAGATCGATGAAGCCGTCGCCATGACGAATCATCACGCGCCCGCGATCGGGCAGATAGTTGCCGTAGAGCGAGCGCAGCAGGGTCGACTTCCCGGCACCCGAGGGCCCGGTCAGGACCACGCATCTGCCACGTTCGACCTCGAGATCGAGATCACGGAACACCGGCAACCGGGCACCACCCTGCAGATGGAGGGTAAAGGTCTTGGCCAACCGCTCGACGATGATCATCCGGTTCATGGCTGAAGCACCGATGACACGAGAAGCTGCGAATAGGGGTGGTGGGGGTCGTCAAGCACCTGGTCCGTCAGGCCGTGCTCGACCACTGCGCCGCGGCGCATGACCATGAGGCGGTCGGCAAGCAGGCGGGCCACCGCAAGATCGTGTGTCACGATGACCGCCGAAAGACGGAGTTCCGCCACCAGGCTTCGAAGAAGGTCGAGAAGGCGTGCCTGAACCGAGACGTCGAGCCCGCCGGTGGGTTCATCCATGAACACGAGCCGCGGCTTGATGGCAAGAGTCCGTGCGATCTGCAGACGCTGCTGCATGCCACCCGAAAATGTCTCTGGCGTGTCGTCGATGCGTGCCGTATCGAGTTCGACACGTTGCAGCCAGTCGAGCGCAGTGTCGCGGATGGTCGCGTAGTGCCTGGCGCCGTTCACCATCAGGCGCTCACCCGCATTGCCCCCGGCACTGTTTTCCATGCGCAGGCCATCACGGGGATTCTGGGTGACGAAACCCCATTCGGTCCGCATCAGCCGCCGACGCTTCGCTTCCGGCAGCCGGTAGATATCCGTCAGTACGCCCTCGACCGTGGCATAGCGGATACGCCCCGCGACCGGCTCGAGGCGTCCGGCAAGGCAATTGAGCAGAGTGGTCTTGCCTGATCCGGATTCGCCGACGACTCCAAGGACCTCGCCTGGATGAAGTTCGAAGGTAATATCATCGCAGGCCACGACATGTCCGAACCGGTGTCCGAGCCCCTCGACTGAAAACAGCGGCAGGTCGTTCATGCCGTGCGATCCCCTCCGAACCCGGAAGCATCGTCGCCACCAGCCATCGGACCACGGGCACCGGTATCACGGCGGCGGCAGTGATCGCTGTCGGAACACACGAACATGCGCCGTCCGCGATCATCGAGAATCACCTCATCGAGAAAACTGTCGGACGCACCGCACAGACCGCAAACGTCGTCCCATTGCTGGATCGTGAAGGGATGGTCCTCGAAGTCGAGGCTGTGAACCGCCGTGTAGGGCGGAATTGCGTAGAGTCGTTTCTCGCGCCCGGCACCGAACAGCTGAAGCGCTGCCATGCCGGCCATTTTCGGGTTGTCGAACTTCGGTATCGGCGACGGGGCCGTGAGATAGCGCCCTTCCACGGTGACCGGATAGTCGTAACTGACCGCGATGTCTCCCCAGCGGGCAATGTCCTCGTAGAGTCGAAGATGCATGACGCCGTACTCGGACCAGGCATGCATCTTGCGGCATTCCTCTTCGCGCGGTTCGAGGAAGCGCAGGGGCTCGGGAATCGGCACCTGATAGACGATGATCTGGTCTTCGCCGAGCGGAGCTTCGGGGATCCGGTGTCGGGTCTGGATGATCGTCGCCTCATCGGTCGCCAGTGTCGTCTCCACGGCCGTCACCCGGGCGAAGAACCGGCGGATGCTGACCGCGTTGGTGGTATCGTCGGCACCCTGATCGATCACCTTGAGGCGGTCTTCGGGACCGATGATGGATGCCGTGACCTGGATGCCTCCGGTTCCCCACCCGTAGGGCAACGGCATTTCGCGGCTCGCGAAGGGAACCTGGTAGCCCGGAATGGCGACCGCCTTGAGCAGTCCGCGGCGGATCATGCGCTTGGTCTGCTCGTCGAGATAGGCGAAGTTGTAGGCTGGGTCGCGTTCCCTTCCGGTCATGCGGAACCGTCCCCACCGGACTCGCGTTCCCTGCGCAGGCGCCGCAGCAATTCGAGTTCCGACTGGAAATCCACGTAGTGCGGCAGCTTGAGATGCTGCACGAAACCGGACGCCTCGACATTGTCGGAGTGGTTGAGCACGAACTCCTCGTCCTGTGCCGGATGTCCGGTTCGTTCGCCAAGTTCCGTTGCACGCAATGAACGGTCGACCAGAGCCATGGCCATGGCCTTGCGCTCCGAGGCGCCAAAGGCGAGGCCGTAACCCCGCGTGAACTGGGGCGGCCTGTCGTCGTTACCCAGGAACTGGTTGATCATGTCGCATTCCGTGAGCTCGAGATCACCGATCTGGATGGCAAATCCGAGTTCCTCGGGAACAAGTTCCACGACAACCTCGCCGTGCCGGATCTCTCCGGCAAACGGGTGCGTGCGTCCGTATCCGCGCTGCGTGGAATAGCCGAGCGCGAGCAGGAAACCCTCGTCGCCGCGCGCGAGGTTCTGCAGCCTTGCCGCGCGATCGGCAGGAAAGCGAAGGGGCTCACGGGTGATGTCCGGAACGGGATCATCATCGGCGGTCGGCGTTTCGGACTCGATCAGTCCCTGGCGATCGAGGATGTCGGATACCCTTGGCACAACGCCATCATCGCCTGGCGTGCTTTCCTGCGCTGAGGCACGCTCGCCATCACTTTCAAGCAGGTCGAAGTCGAGAAGGCGGTGGGTGTAGTCAAACGTTGCGCCCAGTATCTGTCCACCCGGGAGGTCCTTGAACGTCGCCGATATGCGCCGCATCAGGGTCATCGAGGCAGTATCGACCGGTTTCGTCTCACCGAACCGGGGCAGTGTCGTACGATAGGCGCGCAGCAGAAAGACTGCCTCGACGAGATCGCCGCGAGCCTGCTTGACGGCAAGCGAGGCAAGCTCCCGGTCATAGAGCGAGCCTTCGTTCATCACGCGGTCGACAGCGAACGAAAGCTGTTCGCCGATCTGCGCCGTCGAAATCTCCGGCAACGAACGGTCGCCGCGTCTTTCGTCGGCAAGCTGGGTGTGGGCATTGTCGATGGCTGCCTCACCACCCTTGACGGCGACATACATGCTTCAGACCTCCGCGACCGTGGAGCGGGGCAGCCCGATGAGCGACGAACCGCAGGTGAAAATCATGTCGACGCCGAGGGGAAAGCCTGCATGGTTCTCCGCGACCCACGACCAGAAACCCTTCGGCAGTCCACGGGGTGCGATATGGGTGCTCTCCAGGATTCCAGGCCCTCGAAGACGGACGGGTACTCCGTCTTCGAGGGACGGGACATCGAGGATGAGCGTCGTCGAACTGTCGGGATAAAGTTCCTCGCCCTGGAAAAACTCGTCGAGCGCGGGCATCCCAAGCGGCTCCGCGATCAGCGCGAACGCGGCGACGCCCGGTTCCCGGGCCGCCGGACAGCCGCAATGGAACGCCAGGAAGGCCCTCACGGCATCGCTTGCTGCACCGGCATCAAGCCATACCGGCGTGTCGTGATCGAAGAGCGTCAGGGCGATGGCCACCGTCGCCGGGGAAATCGGCGCCGGCGGTTCGAGGAACGCAGCCGTGGTGCATAGCCTTCCCGGCCTCGCGAGTGCATCGAGCAGCGAGCGAAATGTCTGTTGTGAATCGAGTACGGGATCACGGAAGCCCGGACCGGGCGCGCTGTTCTGTCGTGCGGTCACGGGTCTTCGCGTTCGGTTGCAAGCGTGAAGAAATCCACTTTCGTTGCCGCCGCCTTGCGTTTCAGGGAATCGCTGCGTGCCTGCTGTTGGTGCTCGAGCAGACCGATCACGCGTCGTTCGATATCGTCATGCCGCACCGGATCCTGCAGCATCGCATCAAGGAGTGCCGCGAGTTCCGCGTGTTCGTGGTCGCGTCCCTTGATATAGGCCACTCCAACGAAGCCATCGCCGGTCCTGAGCGCGCAACGGGTCACGGTCATTTCGCCGAGATTGAAAGGCTGTCCGCTACCGCCGGCACGTGCACGCACCATGGTCATGCCGGTTTCGGGACGCCTGATCCATGTGAACGACGGGAGATCGCCGAGTTCGTTTCCTGCACTCTTCAATTTCGACACCGTCGCACGCGCGAGTACGCCCATCCATCGCCGTCTCGCGGCGTGCTCAGCGGCTTCGGACGATGTCGAATGATTCATGGTGACGTCGATACATGAAGAACCGATCGTCAACAACACGCTCCTCGTCCGGCAGGGCTCGTCGGTCCCCTGTTCCTTGTGCCACCGCATGACAATTGCGCAACGTTTGAGTGACAGTTGCACGGCAATCGGCACTGCATGCCGTGTTCACCGCCGATTCCGGTGACTTGCGGGTATGCCGCGAGCGCAGGGTGCCCGGTTTGTTTCCTGGCGACCGACCGTTACCGCCGATGACGGTGATGCCCGGAAGGCCGCGTTTCCGTGAGGGCCGTCTGCGCCACTGGATGATCATGCGGTCCACGGCTTGCACGAGACGGAGCATTGCCCGCACTGTGGCAAGCTTGAAAACACGCCGGAGAGCCGGCACTTGCAGGGACAACACGAAACTCTTCCGGTGCGCGATCGGATGGATCATGCCGTACCCAGGGGAAATCATCATGTCGAACCGGGAAATCGCCGAACTTGAACGGGAAATCGCCAATCTCACCGCCAGGCTGAACAGTCTGCGCAGGGTGGCAGCACCACATGAGGTTCCGGACTATCGCTTCTCGACGCTCGATGGCGACGTCACGCTGCTCGATCTCTTCGCAGGCAGGAAGCATCTGCTTGCCATCCACAACATGGGCCAGGGATGCCGGTTCTGCACCGTGTGGGCGGATGGCTTCAACGGCGTTCTCACGCATCTTGAATCCGCCATGTCCGTGGTCCTTCTCTCCCGGGATCCGCCACGCCTCCAGCGTGACTTCGCCAATTCCAGGGACTGGCGCTTCCGCCTCGCGTCCCACGGCGGCGGCCCCTATATCCGTGAGCAGTCCGTGGAGGAAGGCGAGGACAATATACCTGGGGCGGTTCTCTACGAACGCTCAGGCGATCGGGTGCTGCGCAAGAACAATGTCCTCTTCGGTCCCGGCGACCTCTACTGTTCCCTGTGGCACCTGCTTGCACTCGCCGGCATCGGCGAGGACACCTGGACGCCCCAGTACCGGTACTGGGCTCCACCCGCGACGCTGGATGATGGAGGAGAAAATCGTCCCGAGTAACAGGTTTCAGATGCCGATATCCTGTCGCATTTCGAAGGCACTCCCGGCACCGGGATAGCGCTTTGCGAGGTCCTGGACCTCGGGCCGGTCAAGGAATGCCAGCCTGCCGTCTTTCCAGAACTCCTCGCCGTCAAAGGAAATCGTCGTGTCAAAGAGCGAGATCGCGACGTCGCCCGGCGCGGTTCCGCAGGCATGGAAATGCGTATAGCGCGGACTGCCGAAGACCATGTCGGCCCATTTTTCGATATTGTCCTCGGCGCGCCCGTTGAAGAAGGTCGACGGATTCGTGCCGGCGTGCCACGCATGGACCCTGAAGGCCTCGCCCCCGGAACGGGACGCGATGTTCTCGCAATGCCGACGCACGCGAGCGACCTCTTCTTGCCTGCCGTCGATGGCAACGATCCTTCCCTCCTCCAGGTGTGCCACCAGCCGATCGGGCAGCACGAGGAGACTCTCTTCGTAGAAGTGGGTGGATGTTGAGAGCAGCCAGCGGTCAAGAACGAGACGTCCGCTGAGCCCCCGGGCTCCGATCGGAGGAATGATCATGACCGGGAACTGCCTCACGCTGAAATCTTCCATCGCCTCGTCGTCGCCCAAAACCGGGCCGGCCAGATCGGTTCCCCGGGGACAGGTGATGCGGCAGTGATGGCGCAGGGCGATCTCGCGTTGAATGAGATCGTTGACCTCACTGAAAATCCCGTATGGCACGCGAGCAAAGGAATTGCGCAGGTATTCGACGTCGTGGAGGTAGCACATCGTCTTGGTGCCGCGACCCTCGACTTCCTGGAACCGTATCTGGTCGCCCAGCCGGGAAACGAAGATCGTGTGCTCCACCCCACCCATGGCCCGGACAATCTCGTCCGGGAAGTCTTCGGGACCGTGAGTTTCCGGTGCGATCACGATTGTCGGACGGCCCCCGAGTTCACGGACCGCCTCGGCCAGAACCTGGCAGACAACGGGGTCGAAGAACGCGCGCGCATGATCTTCCCCCACGAGAAGCACGCCGTCGCCCCGCTCCATGCCGACGCAGTCGAGGAGCAGGTTGTGCGCCCCTTCCCGCAGATCCGGATCGAGGCGGTCATTCATGACGTTCCCCCACACGATGAGGCACTTTTCGGTGTCCGGTGCCGGAGGCCGCCATGGTCAGGAGGCTGGAGTGTCGTCATAGGTGAAGGCCCTGGCGAACCGCCACACCAGATAGTCGCCGCATGTGATCGGATCGTAAACCGGAACCTCGCCCGGCCGCAGCGACACCGAAGGATCGATCAGGGTGTCGAAGTCCGGATCGAAGGCAACAACCATGGACAGTCGCTCGCGTGAGGACCGGTTGATCACCCGGTGAGGCGTCGAACGCAGCTTGTCGTTGCTCCACCTTGCCAAAAGATCGCCCACATTGACGACAAGCGTGTCCGGAACGGGCTGCGCAACGACCCAGTCGCCCTCGTAGTCCTGCACCTCAAGGCCTCCGACCTCGTCCTGACAGAGCACGGTCAGAACCCCGAAATCCGTGTGTGGCGACACGCCGAAGACGTCAGGACCGAGTGTCTCCGGCTGAGGAGGATAGTAGGCCAGAGAAGCGCGGCTGAGCGGCCTTGACACGCCTTGAAGAAAGGTGTTTGCCGGCAAACCAAGCCCCAGGGCACAGCCGCGCAGGACATGGCGGGCAACCTCGCTGGCAGCATCGAAGTAGCACTCCAGGACCGGCCTCAGGCGCGGCATCGAGCGAGGCCACTGGTTGACGCCCTCTATGGGCCTCGTCCTTTCTGATTGGGGGAAGTCATGGCCCCAGACAAAACTCTCCTTGAGATCGGCCGTGACATCGTCATCCATCTTCGAGGCACCTGGTCGAAGATAACCCCGGTGATCCCTGTTGATGGAGACCGCACGCTTGGCCTCATCGGTCTGCCGGAAGAAGGCCAGTCCCTGGCGATACGTTTCGGCTATCAGTTCTTCGTCGATCCCGTGATTGCGGATGTAGAGGAAACCGACATCCCGGCTTGCCTCGTAGATCTGCCTGGCAACGCCAGATTCACCGGAACCGTCGCGCAACGGTTCTATGTCGATGACCGGAATGGCGGAGGCATCGACCTCCCTGTGCGTGGCGTAACCCACGTCAGGTCGCTCCGCTGCCGTATCGCCGGCTCTCGGCCTCCTCGGGCGTGACGTAGAATCCCACCACGTCGCCCTCGAGGGTCACACCGAGCCCATTGAGCAGGCGGTTGACATAGTTGAAATAGGCACAGATCTGGTTGACTTCGAGAATCGCGCCATCGTCGACGCCGCAGGCCCGCATGTCCGCGAGGTCGTTCTCGACCATCGCGGCAGGCTCATGTGTCAGTTTCCAGGCATAGCGCAGCATGGCGAGTTGTGCCGCCTCGAAGGCATCGGCCGGACGCCTTGCCTTGAGTGCGCTCAGGATCGCGTCGGCACGCTCGTCATCCCCGATGAGATGGCGCGCATTGGCGAAGTGGTTGGTGAGGGCATAGTCGCAGTGGTTGAGGATGCTGACCCAAGAGGCAATCACTTCCTGGAACCACACAGGCAGTTCGTTCCCGTCGTCATGGAGGACGCTCATGTAGAGCGCCCAGTGGCCCATCATGGTGTGCGGCCGAAGCGAATGGACGCGCATGACGTTATCCACGTGCCCCGCCGGTCCGCGCGCCTTGTCGAGACAGGCTGCCAGTTCCGGAGAGGCTTCGGTGTCTCCAATCATGGTGATCCAGGCCGACATGACGTCACTCCCCTTCAGTGCCGTTTCACTGCATCGGCCCGCCACATTGCCGGGATTGGCGGTGCGAGTCCATGCCCGGATTGCACCTGTTTCGATCTCAGAACAACACACCCGGCACCGGCCACCGAACCGGACCTGAGGTGGAAAGTCCATCGAAACCTCGCATGCGTCTTGCCGTCCCGCTCCTCTCAGTGGGATGGGAAAACAGGTTGCTTTCCGAAGATGGCGCAGCTCTACAGGACGTCGGACAGGGTGAACGCGACATCCACCCGATCAAGAGGTGACATGACCCTTACCGCCGGAGAGAAACGCGGGCGAAACCTGTGCATATTGGATGCTTTGGTGCCGGGTTTCTGCCCGTTTGACCGCTACGATAACCGTCCGTGACCATCACACTGAAGAGGTGTCAGCCGATGTCGCACCCAAGCACTCTGTCAGAGGCGCTCGAAGACACATTGAGGAGTCGCAGGCGGCAAAACCTGAAACGCCTTGTTCGCGCTCGTTCGATAGCCTTTGTTGGCGGCGCCTCAGCCGCTGGAGGCATTCGCTACTGCAGGGCATTGGGGTTTGACGGCGATGTCTGGGCGGTCAACCCCGGACGAAGCGAGCTCGAGGGCGTTCCCTGCGTCGCACGTGTTGCAGACCTGCCCGGCGTGCCTGACGCCACCTGGATAGCGGTTCCGCCCGCAAGCGCCATCGAGATCGTCCGTGATCTCAACGCAATCAAGGCACCGGCTGCAGTTTGCTATACTGCGGGCTTCTCGGAATCCGGCAACCGTCAACTGGAGCGCCAGCTCATCGAGGCCGCTGGAGACATGGCTGTTGTCGGGCCGAACTGCATCGGAGCGGTGAACTATCTCGACGCCATTCCGGTGGCGATGGCCCCGGGTTTGGGTGTCGACAGGCCGGAGCACGGTGTGGCCCTGATCGCGCAAAGTGGCACCATCATCGGCAACATGACATCAAGCCACCGGTCGCTGCCGGTCAGCCACCTTCTCAGTATGGGGAACCAGTCGATTCTGGATCTGGCGGATGGCATCGATGCGGTCACCGACGACCCTCGGGTTGATGCAATCCTGCTTTACATCGAAGGACTGAAAGACGCAGCCGCGTTTGCCCGGGCCGCCAGACGGGCCTTCGAGAACGGCAAAACCCTCATTGCGTTGAAAGGCGGCACTTCAGAGACCGGGCGAATGCTCGCCTTGTCGCATACCGATTCGCTCGCCGGTTCGACCGCATTCTACGAGGCGTTCTTCAAGCGCCTCGGGATTGTGAGCGTCCGGTCGTTCCCCGAGTTGTTGGAGATGAGCAAGCTATTTGCCTTCAGGAGCGTCCCTGAAGGCAATCGTCTCATGGTGGAAACTGCTTCGGGAACCGATTCCGGTTACTGCGCTGATTTGGCCGAGACCCATGGTGTCGAGCTTCCGCAGCCCGATGAGCAACAAAGGACCGAATGGGCAGATGCGCTTCCGTCCTCTGCGACGCCGATCAATCCGGTCGATGTCACGATGTTGCAATTTGGTGATCGCGAAGCGCAGGCGAACACCTTGCTGACGATGCTCAAGACACCAGCCGACGCGGCCGCCCTGGTCATCAACTACCTTTCGGAGGAACCCAACGCCGATTGGGATTCCGCGGTGCTGGCCATGATCGATGTTCGCAAGCAGGTGAACGTGCCGTGCTTTGTCATCACAAACCTGCCCGAAGGGGCGCCACACCGTGTACGGGAACTGCTGCTCGCCAACGATGTCGTCCCCCTGCAGGGCATGGAGGATGCGATGTCCTGTATCGGTCAGGCCGCACGTTACGCCAGGCATCGCCAGGGCCTGAGCGAACGCGGGGGTCCGCGCGTCGAGTTGGTTGGCCGAGGGGCCCTGCAGCCTGGTTTGCTGCTCGCTGAAACCCGGAGCAAGCGGATCCTGGGAGAATATGGTGTGCCTGTCTCTGCTTCTTTCACCTGTTCCTCGGCCGATGAGGCGGTGGAGGCTGCGCGGAAAACTGGATACTCGGTGGTGCTCAAGGTCCAGGGGGACGGTTTCGCCCACAAGACAGAGCTCGGTGGCGTTGCCCTGAATCTCTGGAACGATGAGGCCGTTGCCGGGATGGCGACCGAGCTTCTGGGACTGACGGGTGCGGCGAGTGTCACGGTCGAGAGCATGGTCACCGATGCGGTTGCGGAAATGATCGTCGGCGTCACTCGCGATCCGACGCTCGGGTTGGGTCTTACCATCGGTACCGGAGGGATCTTCGCCGAAGTCCTGCAAGACTCGATAACCCTCCTGTTGCCGGTAACTCGAGATGAAATCCGGGATGCGCTGCGAGAGTTGCGCGGTGCCATTCTTCTGAGCGGTTATCGCGGCCGGCCAGAGGGTGACACGCAAGCGCTGGTCGAGGCTGTCGTTGCGATTGCGTCTGCCGCCGAAAGCCAGGCCCATCAACTGCTGGAAATGGAGGTCAACCCTTTACTCGTTCGCCCGCAAGGCAACGGTGTGGTCGCAGTGGATGCACTGATTCGATGGGGCGTGCCTGCCCCGTGATCATCCACGATGCTCTGGCGGGAAGTTCCGTTGAGCACGTCGACGACAGGAAGGGCGCTACCCGCCACACCTGGCAAAGACTTGAAACAGTGAGGTCGAAGGACCGCACTTATAAGGTAGTTGCTCCGCATTCAGTCGTCATGGACCACAGGTCATGACGGCACGCTTCCCGCCGCCTTGAGCGGTCCGGCATCGATCGTCTATCGGCCGGAACCCATGCCAGCATCACGCGTCATTCGGTCGACATCGCAACGGCGAGAACAGGAAAAGCGTACGACCAATTCGCGACCGAGACAGACCTGATGGCGCGGAAATCCCCCTTGAGAACCAACATGTCCCCGATTAAGCCCGACGTGATCAAGTTGTGCCTGGGCACGACCATCGCCCTTGTCGGGATGGCGATCTCCGATGCCAGTAAATTTATGTAACATCTACGGACAATTCTATCCGGACAGCGCCGCAATTCGCCGCCGTAAAAAACAGTTGACGCTAACCACTCCGGCCTGCACACTCGGTACGTCGCCCGAAGCGGCCCTTTATGTTCAGAGTGCTTCAATCATGTCGTTGCCTCAATGAGTCGGCCTGACTACTACCAGTTGGCACGATTGTTACTGGGCCGGATCCGTCTAGCTGAAATGAGGCGCCTATCACGGCGCACGTTGAACTTAGGCCTAGGAAACCTCGCCGGTCTCTCAAGTCGATTTGCTCTGACAACGCCATGATCATGTTTTGCATTGGACGTCGTGGCGGCATAGTGGTCGATCGGGGATACCGATCAACATAGGAGGTCCCGTCCCACTGTTATGAGCATGCAGAACCCACAGCGCATGACCTACCCGACTGGACTAGTATTTTTGGGATCTTTAGTCGGCTTGTGCATATCCGGATTGCCGAGTGCCCCTCGATCATAATTTTCAGGAAATTCTCTGAAAATGTGAATTTTTGAGTGGCCTTGCGTAATAGTGCAAATATTTTGGAGGAAAAGTCTATCCAACACCAACTTTTGTTATCTGGGGTGATGCTGGCGGGGCGCCCGGGGCAATGCCCCACAAGATCTGTCTCGCTCCTTGGTCGTTGGGAGAGGGTGCTTACCTCCGAAGGCAGGAGAGCTACTTTTGAGTTCATCGGAAACACACTGGTTCAAGCTTACCGAGCGCAAGACTTCGTGTTGCGTTCCCCCGGACCGTCGGGTCAAGATGGCAAAAGGACAAATGGAGGCCAGCAGAACCCATTGGGAATGAGACGAGGCCAACGGCGGTACGTAACCTGCGATGCCTGTGTTTGGTAAATCTGAACGAAGATATAGGGAGGAAAAACATGTTCGTTGAAACAACAAAACCTTTGACGAAGATCCGACTTTGTCGGCGATACTTCACGAGCCTCATGGCGGCCTTAGCGCTGACGACAGGTTTGGCCGTCTCGGCGGCGGTGCCGCAGGCCAAGGCTGAAACGTTGCGCATGGCCATCGACGCGGACCCGTCGGCGCTGGACCCGGCGTTTTGGCTTTCAAGAATTGATTATCATCTGATCCACAATTTGTTCCCCAAGCTGGTCACGTACAAAGTCGGAGCGGAAGATGGAGATTGGAGCTGGGAACTGGCGGAAGCGGAATACTTCGAGCAGATTGACCCCCTCACCTTCTCCTTCCGCTTGAAGCCCGGTTTGATGTGGACAAACGGCTATGGCGAAGTCACGGCTGAGGACGTCAAGTTTTCCTACGAACGCCATATCGACCCCGAACTCGGATCCTGGAACCAAAAGGATTTCGAATGGCTGGAAGAAGTAGAGGTAACAGCCAAGTACTCAGGCCTGATCAAAATGAAACGGCCGAGTCCGGAGTTCGTTCATAGTCCGCTCGCCTATGTGACCGGCGCTATCGTCTCCAAGAAAGCCGTGGAGGAAGTCGGCGGAACCTTTTCCACCAATCCGCCAGCCACGGCGGGGCCATACAAGATCAAGGAGTTTGTGTCGGGCGAAAGGATGGTTCTCGAACGCAACGAGGACTGGCCCGGCGAGTCCGGCTATTTTGACGAGATCGTCATGATCCCGATCCTGGACGAAAACGTGCGGATAACGGCCATGCGAGCCGGAGAAATCGACTGGGCACCAGTGTCAGTGGGCACGATTCCGGCGCTTGAGGCTAATATGCCCGAGGGCACGAAGATCGCGGTGCGAGACAGCTTTTCCATCTTTTGGCTGGGCATGAGCGAACAGAACCCGGCTCTCGAAAACCAGACTGTTCGCAAGGCGATCGGAATGGCGGTGGATGTCGATGCCATCCTGGATGCCGTTTTTGGCGGTAACGCTCTGCGCCCGACTGGTTTTGCCCCACCGGGCGTGCTCGGATATCTCGATGTTCAGCCACCTGCACGGGATGTCGAGGCGGCACGCCAACTGCTCGCTGAAAGCGGAATCGAGGTGCCCGTTTTGCAACTCGATATCATCAACTCCACGTTGATGTTGACTGCAGGTCAGATCGTCCAGGCGAACCTGGCCGAAATCGGGATCACGGTAGAGATTAATCCTATGGAAGAAGGTACTTATTGGAACCTTCACTATGACAAGGGTCCCGACAAGCAGCTCTATTTCGAGCAGTGGAGCAGCCCAGGCACAGCGGGATACATGTTCAAATGGTTCGTGCCGGGCAATGATTGGAACTGGGAATATTTCGAGAACGAGGAATTTCTCCAACTTCTCGATCAAGCCCTGATGGAACTGGACGAGGAAAAACGGGGCAAAATGTATCAACGCATGCAACAGTTGATGCTGGATTCGGGTGACTTCGTCTACATTGCCCATCCGCCGGTAGTTCTTTTGCACCGCGACACGATCGAACCGGGCCTGTTGCCAGATGGTTTGCCGGTCTATCACGAGCTAAAAAAGACCGGCTCGTAACTTGGTGGGACCGGACCGTTCGGTCCGGTCCCAATTCTCCACCGCCACGCTGGGTACCCTCGAGCGTCCGGGCGCGAGCGTTGCTTCTCACCCCACTTCTAAGGAGATCAAACATGAGAGTTTCTGGTCGCCCCATTGAAATTCGTCCGGAGGTTGCCGCCGCCTACCGGAGCAACGACACCCTGTGGGAACGTCTAAAGGCAGCTTGCCCAGCGGAATGGGAACGCTACCTTCAGAATGATTTCATATGGCATCTGGCCGACGGATCGCTGTCGCGTGAGGCCTACCGTCATTTCATCGTGCAAGACTATTTTTACTGCGTTCACTATGCACGCGGGTACATCTTGGGCGCCTACAAATCACAGTCTGTCGCGGGCATGCGCAAGTTCCTATCGATGGTCAACGGTATGTTGGTTGGTGAGATGAAGATGCACAACCAGCTACTGGAAGAATTTGGGATGAACGACGAGGAACTGGATCAGGTGATCGAATCCCATGCCAACACAGCCTATACCCGCTACATCCTGGACTGTGGAATTATGGGTGATGTGCTCGACCTCTTCGTCTCTCTCGCGCCATGCACAGTCGGCTATGGCGAGGTGGGAACGCTATTGCTCAATCACGAGAAAACCAAGCTGGAGGATAATCCCTATCTTCCATGGATTGAGATGTACGCAGGCGAAGACTTCCATGTCAATGTCCGCGAAACGATCGAATATCTCGACGAGCTTGCCGGCGACGATTTGTCCGAGGCCCGCTTCGCCGAGCTTGCGGAGATCTTTGCCCAAACGGTGAGATTGGACATCGAGTTTTGGGATATGGCCTACAACCTGCGCTGACAGGGTTTTGTGGCGGCGAACCCCGGGCCTGTACAGGCCCGGGGTTCGCCGATTTGATTGGACCGCCGTCGCGTCCCGCAGTTGCAACATACATGACCGGCAACCAAGCCCCTGTGACTAGTGATCTACAACCAGTGAGGGAACATGGACGGGTTCAGGGAATGGCAATCTAACGGTGGTCGGCAAGATAGCATCCGGGGCGTCGACATCTCTCTACATGGGTAGCAAAAATCCAGGACCTGGGTGGAATTTTATCCAGAATTTCTCGCTTGCCCTCGACATATGACTTCCAAGGCAAGGACGGCCCCGACATCAAATGCGGGTCAAAGCGCCTTCAAATGGGGATCGAAGTCGGTCAGGTGTCTAAAGGCCGCTTCGTTGGTTGCGGCCCTACGATTTCGGTTGGGCGCCATCAAGGAAGAGTCCGGATGAAAATATTCTTATACATTTTTAGACTGATCATCGGCTAGACCGAGCTAATGTCGAGGCGGTTATAGCGATGCGTCGTCAAGATTTCATGCAAACGGCCGCGCGATTCACTGATGACTTCCAGCTGTGCACTGAAATAGGCGCCATTTTCATCCGGTTCCAAATCGAGCCCGATAAGCAACATTGCCTACCCCGTGTAACCGAGCTTCACCGGATCGGCGACGGCAACAATCTGAAAGACCTGCCCAAGGAAAAATGCGCGATGCGGCTACGAACAGCACCGTTCGAGATACCGAGAGTTGTGCGATGACGGAATAGGTCCGTCGGCCGTCTTATTGCAACAATGAAACTATCATTCGATCGAGATCATCTAACAGTGGCGGAGTGCCGAGATCGGCCGTACCCAATGCATCTTGTGACAACCTCTTGGGCGTTTGCACCGCCGTGGAAGACTCCGCTGACCTCTTCGCACTAGTGATGTTGTTTGCGTTTCGGTTTGCTTGCCATCCAACATATCAATCAACTTAAGAGCTGCTCACGGCGAAAGCACGGCGTGCGTGAGGCCGCCGGAACTCTTTTCAGCCCATTGCACGGCCTCGTTGGCCTCTTCCAGAGAAAATTCTTGAGCACTCAGAGCTTCAACGTTCAAGACGCCGGCTCCTATCATGCCGAGCATTTCTGCAGAGCCAGACCGAGGATACCAACTCGACCCGAGTATCGTGATTTGTTTGTCCAGCATCCATTTGTAGTTTACTGACAGGTCGCCCATACATCCGCCGACCAGCAACGCATTGCCGTAGGCACGAAGGGACATCAGTGCATTCACGGTGGGGCTCGGATCTGCAATATCACCGATAGCATCGATCAAGATATCCGCTCCTCCGGCCGCACTATGGATCGCATCTGCATCCGTTTCGTCTCCCGTTAGAGCCACAGGGACGACGCGCTTCGGGTCAACCTGGACCAATTCCTCGAGGAGATGCCTCCGACGTCCGCAGACCACTACCTTGCCGGCACCCATTGCCAACATCAGCAGAACACCCGCGGTGCCAACGAGGCCAGTGGCAGCATTGACGACCACGGTTTGACCCGGACGGAAGTCGGAACGAAGCACGGCACCGTAACATGTGCCGAACCATCCGAGCCTGACCAATAAGGTTGGATCAATGGAAGAAGCGGTTCCCAATGGGGTGAAACACTCAGCTGGAAGTATCAGCTTTTCTGCGAAGCTTCCGTCGCGCCACCGAGCCATAATACGTTGCGAGGCTTCCCCTTTGCCGAATACTCCAACATAGCAGGATTCCGCTTGGCCGCCGATATTGACTGAGTTATAGAAATGGTCGCAAAAAACCCTGTCGCCAATTTCCAGGCCGGATACGTCGTTGGCCAACGCAACAATTTCACCGATTGTATCCATACCGGGTGTGAACGGCAGGGGCGGCAGGAGATAGCTCACCCTTCCGTCAATCATCTCTGCGAAATAGGGTGGGACAAAAGTACTCAGAACCCGGACAATCGCGGCTCCCGGTTGAAGGTCAGGATCGGGCACCTCTTCAATCCGCAAGGGCTCGCCTGGTTTGTAAAATCTTGCAGCTCTCATTGTTCAACCTCTTTCCTTTTTGATTTTTCGTCGAATATTCTTTTATTCCGTAATCGGCTCATCTTCAGCGAATGCCTTTCTGGCTGCCGCGGTGTCTCCATAAACCTTGACCAACGTGATTTTCTCGCCACGGAAGCGGAAGTACTCGACGAATTCGATGCGGAATTCTCGACCTGTCGAACGGGCAACAAAATCGCAGTATCCAGGAACGGTGACGCGGTCGTCGTCACCGAGAACGGGTTCTTCGATAACGACGCCCTTGGAATCGACAGACTCCGCGAAGTGACGCAAACACTCGTCAACGCCGTTACGTCCATTGAATACTCCGAACCAGGGTGCCAGTTCCTCGGCGGGACCGGGCATCAGTTCCCATACAATGTCATCGGCATGGTACTCATGCATGGGTTCGAAATCACCATCGCCAAGGTTCTTGAACCAGGTTTTTACGATTTCGGCGCGCCGTTGTTTTTCCATCAGTTGATATTCCTTCTTTCGTGAAATTCAACGCCTCACTCATATTTATTGAATTGGTCGTCGCGCCATTTCAGGGCTGCTTTGAAACCCTTCTCGCGACGGACCCTGTCAAAAGCGGCAAACTCAGGAGTCTTTGTGGAATCAGAAAGTGTCGCAATGGCGACGCCGTAACGCATGGCGGTATTGAACCCCATACCCTCGTATGTATTGTTCAAAGCGCGTTTGTTGTATTGCAGACACGATGTGGCGACTTGTGACATGCGCTTGGCGCGCTTTATCGTATCTGCTCTCAATTCGTCTTTGGGGAATACGCGATCCACCAACCCCAAACGATACGCTTCTTCGGCATCGAACGTATCGCCACTGTAGATTAGTTCACGGCAGCGAGGGCCGATGATCCAGGGCATGGCAAGGGTCACGATGCCGGCAGAGAACCGTGTTTCAACCACGCCAAAACTCGAGTTTTGTGAGCAGTAACGGACGTCGCACATTTGCGCGAACTCCAGACCGCCAGCGAGACAATAGCCATCGATCATTGCGATAACCGGTTTGGAACAGTTCCATGGTGAGAAGGTGAAATCGAAATCCTTATTTAAGTTTTCCCACCAGTCCTCAACGGAACTTTTCATGGCCTCGTCTTCGTCCTTGATGTCATAGCCGGCGGAGAAGGCTTTGTCGCCGGCTCCAGTGACGATCAGCACACGAATATCCGGATCCCTATCGGCCTGGCCGATGGCGTCCATCACCTCGTGGCACAGTTCCAAGCTGAAGGCATTGAGTTGTTTCGGGCGATTGAACGTAATGATGGCGACCCGATCATCGGTGTCGTATTCGATCGCGCTGTACGTCGTCATACTAGCCTTGGACCTTCTGTCGAGTGATTCTTGACGGTTCATTCATGAGGCGGGCCCCTTAGCTCCAAGACCGCATCAACGGCGACGGCACCACGGCCCTCCGGCAACACGATCAGGGGATTGATCTCGACCGACGCCACGCGATCAGTCGTCGCTGCCGCGAAGCTGGATAGCGCGACAACTGCATTGATCGCAGCCCCAACATCGCTAGCTGTTTTACCGCGAAGGCCTGACAGGAACGTTGCGGCATGGGTCTCGTGTAACATATCTCTGACTTCGCCTGCTCCCACTGGGCCGATCCGAAAGCTTACATCGCGCAGAGTTTCGACGAAAAGCCCGCCGGGACCGACTATTACAACGCTTCCAAAACCTGGAACGTTACGGGCAGCAATAAAGAGTTCGACCCCGCTCTCCGTCATAGGTTGGATCATGAGTTCGGCCGCATCTTGGCTCGCTGGCAGCAACTTCAACTTCGCCCACAGTTGTTCGGCAGCTTCGACAAGCGCGTCATCATCTTGGAGAGACAGCCGCACCAGATCATGTTCGGTCTTGTGCGCGAGTCCTGGCACGCTGGCCTTGAGTGCAACCGGATAACCGAAGTGTCTGGCGGCCGCGACGAGAAATTCGGTGCAGTTTGTTGTTTTCCAGGAACTTACGGGAATACCGACATCGTTGAGCAGCGCAAAGACCTCATGGTCCTTCAGCGGACCGATCGTATCCCGTTCTCGCAGGTTCAATGCACTCGGGTAAGGCGCCGTGACATGTTCCTGAACTTTTGGTGCAAAGTCGAGCCAGCCTTTTATGGATGCCAACGCCGCGCGCGTGCCGCGAAGGTAGGGAATGCCGGACGGTCGAAGTAGTATTGCAACGCTTGGATGAGTTTCCACGGTCGCAAGATTGTTCACCAGAATCATCCGCATCCGGTGATGCGCCGATTGTTCGACCATGGCTTCGGCCATTTCCCGGATGTATTCCGCGTCATTGCCTCCTGACAATGGAGGGTCGCCAAAGCAAACGATAGGCCCGATTGAACTGTCGTCGTTCAGTATCGCCAGAACCTTCGAAACAATGTCGGGATCCCAGCCAGTCCCCCACACATCCAAAGGGTTAGAAATCACCGATACCGGCGGTAATATCTTGCGTAATTTAGTTTCTGTTTTTTCGCCAAACTTGGGCAGCGCCAGTCCAATCGACTCTGCCAAATCCGCAATCATCGCCGCTTCGCCCCCTGACAGCGTAACAGCGGTAAGGCCTTTGGCAATTGGTGGATCTGGACAAGCGCTCAACAGGACGCCAGCCTCCAACATCTCATCAAGGTCGTTCAGTTGGATGATACCATGGTGCTTAAAAAAGGCGCGGACAACCGCATCCTCTCCTGCCAGGGCACCACTGTGATTCGCAACAGCGGCTTGCCCGACTTCGGACCGGCCAACCTTCAATGCAAGAACCCTCTTGTCGTTGGTCAAAGCCAGTTGTGCGGCTTCGGCCGTGGCCTCAGGTTGCCGCAAGGATTCGATGAACAACATAATGGTTTGAATGTGCTCGTCCGACGCAATAAAGGCGAGGTAGTCGGCGATATTGCAGACCGCCTCATTGCCCACAGTAACAATGTAGCCAAGCCCAAGGCCCCGGGGGTCCTGACTCAAGGCTATCGCAACCGAGCCACTTTGCGAGATGATGGCTACTGGGCCCGGTTCGGTCTGCGGAAAATCTGACATCCAAAGGGCAGCTTTTTGCCACAGGTTCACCAAGCCCATGTTATTCGGTCCGCAGACGGCAATCCCATATTTGTTGGCAATATTGGTCAGTCTGCGCTGCAGGACTTCACCTTCCGGCCCGCTATCGGCATAACCGTTGGCGTTGATATAAACGGCTCCTATGCCACAGGTTGCAGCCTGCTCGACAAGGTCTGGACCGCTTGCAGCCGGGACAGCGAGAAAGGCGGCATCGACTTTCTCCGGCAGATTCTCCAAGGATGGATAGCAGCGCTGTCCGAGTACTTCATCGTAGCGCGGGTTGACCGGGTAGATTGGACCTTCATAACCGCATATCAATAGGTTCTTTAGAACGACATGACCGGACGCATCCGAGCGTGGCGTCGCACCAACGATCGCGACAGACGACGGCCGCAATAGTTTGGAAATGTCGTACGCCGAGGAACTATTCATCCGATCCCTTCACAGTTCGGTTGGTTACTGTTGTTCCGAATTCATATTGGCGGCGTGGCCTTGTCAAACCTTCCAAAACATCATATTGTTTCGTCTAGAGTGGTTGGCGTCAACTATTCTTTCCGGCCGCGACAATTAGAATTGCCGGAACTTTGACCCTGAGTGCCAGGGATAAAGATCTTGAGTTCTCCTGTTGTTGTTGAGCCTGTGGGTTATGTGGCGCGGGCGTTGTCTCCGCTGAAGTCTGGAGCGCACCAACACATGGGCGATCGGCCGAACTGCGTGGAACGGTCGCGTACTGCAGTCAAGACCCATTGGGCTTGGCCTCCTTGCTTGCCACGTCCGGGCCGCACCGCATCGGCTCGATAGCTGTTTACGTTCAGTTCCAGGATCACCAAGTGGTGGACGACCCGGTCGATCGCAGCGGTAGTGGCCATCCGATCCTGGAAGATTTGGTCTCACTTCGAGAACACCAGGTGGAGGAGATTGCGACGCTGCGGCGCTCGTAGCGTTCGTCGAACAGGGCGAGCCGCACCTCCATCTCGCCGCGGTCGTGCTGCACGTAGCCGATATCGTCCAGGATGAGGCACTCGATGCGGTCGAGTTGGCGTAGCTCCCGGCTCGCGCGAAGATCGCGCTTCGCTTCAAGGAGGCGTTCGACCAGGGCCGAGACCACATGGGACCTGCCCGTTCCCGGATTGCCGAACACGCACAGGTTCGTGGTTTCTTGCAGAAACTGCCCTTCGACCAGACGCGCAATCTGGGTGTGTACCGGCGTGGGGAAGCGCCTAGTATCGAGCGTCGCCATCGTGTTGTCACGCTCGCGCGCCTCCATCGCCGTGAGTTCGTCGAGGTAGTGCGTGTGGCTCCAGCCGCCCTTGGCCGCGTGGTCGGCCAGCGGCGCATTGTGGGCGAGGAACGAAGGCAGCTGGAAGGCCTTGTGCCGCAGCTCCAGCGTCCCGGTGTTCATGTCACCATCTCCCCGTGTGGGAGCGGCGCGTCGCAAACGGTCAGATCCGGCATCAGCGCCTGCACCTGCGGACGCGCCCGGCGGCCGCCACGCCCAGGTATGCTCCTTGACGGCGTCGTACTCCGGGACCTCTCCGGCCTCGAGCATCGAGCCCGGCACCACCTCCACCTCGCACTGCATCGTAGGCGCGACGGAACACCGTCGATAGAAACACCGTCTCGCGGCACACTTGGCGCCGAAATGCGGCGGGCTTGCGGATCAGCGAATGCACCACGTGACGGTAGTCAATGCCCTGCAATCCCTCACCGCGCACCGGTTCGGGCCAGGCTACCAGTGCACCGCGACAACGCACCTCCAGATGATTGGCATGAACGCGTACACACGCCCGGTGACCGATCAGCCGCGAGGGGCAGCGAGTACACCTTGCCCGATACCCGGATGATCCCCAGCGCTTGACCGTGACGTCTTCCTCGCGATACGCCACCAGCGCCCGTATCGGCAGCTCCCAGTGCACCGCACGCTCCTCGGCCAAACGCCCCGCACGAGCCGCGTTGCGCGCGCTCACCAACGCCTCGGCTCATTTCCAGTACGACTCAACGCTGTGAAAATCGCGGCTGCGGCACAGGCGAAGACACTGGTCCAGCGCGTTCTTCAACCCCCAGTGCGAGGACTCTACGTCCCCGTTCTCGTGCGCGCGGCCTGGCGTGTTTCGAGCCGCGAAAACCGTAGTGCTCCAGCATTTCGCGATACCGCCGGGTCAGCCCCCGCCCCCGGCTCTACTCCAGTTCGTGGGTGGCCGCCGCAAGGTTGTCCGTGCGTTGTTCCTCCTGTACCCCGCGCAGGCGCCACAGCGCTCCCGCAATCCCACCGAGTGCGCCTCGAACGTCTCGACTCACCGACTCCCAGTTCGAGTACGTCAACGCGAAGTGGTACGCCAAGTGCTCGAACGCCACCCCGGCAATCGTCACCCCGAGCGAACGCATGTCCGTGAAGTCCGGCTGGCTCTGCTCGCCCGAGCGGTGACACTGCGCAAAGTACACCTCGCGCCCCACCGCGTAACGCGTGGCAGTCTCGGAACCGGCGTTGCAGCGTACGAAGTTGTCCAGCTTGAAACCGACCCGGGTAGCGGCGTCCGGGGGCATCGAATACCGTCTTCGCCTGCAGCCCCGCATCTTGCTCGACCAGTCCAGAGATGCGATGATTGGTGATTGAAATGAGGAAATCTGCAATTTTGTGTTTTGTGCCAACTCGTCCAGAGTGACGAAGTCTCGGACTGACGGACGATGACTATATCGTTGCGTTAAATCGGAATCGTTTAACGCGAGGGATGGAGACCGCCATGCCGTTTATCAAAGTGCAGGACCGACCGCTCCATTACCAGGTTCCGTCCGGCGTCCAAATCTCGCGCCCGCGAGCCCAAATTGTCCTGCTCGTGCACGGTGCTTTCGACAATCATGCCTTCTGGCGCTACGTCTATCAGCACTTGGAAGCCAATTATACGCCCGTGGCCATCGACCTGCCGGGTCATGGCCGCTCAGAAGGCCCTGCTCTGCAAGGTGCGTCAGAATATCTCGCTTTTTTTGCCGAACTTGTCGCCGTTCTCGACCTGCCGCACTTTGTCTTCTGCGGTCACTCCATGGGCGGGTCGATGGCAGTCGAATTTGCTTTGCATCATGCGGATCGTCTCTCGGCGATAGTCCTGGTGAGCTCCGCGCCGGCTTGGGAGGTCACCCAGACCGACATCGATATCTGGGATAACGACCCCGATCAGGCCTTCCGCGCTAACATGGGCTATCTTTTTGCGAGGGAAACCTCAGAGGTGACTCGAGCTGCATATGATCGTCAAATGCGGTCGACCGCGTCACAAAGCTGCAAGGCGGACCTCGAGACTTGCCGGTCTTTCGACCTTACGGGCAGGCTCGGTGATGTGGCGATACCGACCTCCGTGATTTGCGGCGATCAAGAGTTTTGGATCGAGGGATCGAAAATGCTGCACAGCGGCATCCCGGAATCGCGCTATGAAGTAGTCGCGGCGGCTGGCCATGCTATCGCGATCGAGCAGCCGGCTGCCTTGAATGTGGAGCTGGATCGGTTCCTCGCTTCACTCGTTTAGTCCGTCGGCGTGCTCGGTGTGACCAAAGACCATGAAGGTGCGCCGTGGCGTCAACTTATACTGTCAGTTCGAAAAACCGCGCCTATATCGAAGAGTTTCTCAAGACTCCCGTCAGGCATCATGACCTGGGCCTGCAGCGCATTCTCACCGTCTTCCGTGGCGAGGCGCTGGCCCGGATAGTTCATGAAAAGGGTGTCGTCGTTCTCACTATTATGTTATTATTCAGTTAGTTACACAGGAACAAGGCGGTGACACATTGATCCTCTGAAATCATCCGATTTCCAACCTGTCATCGACGCCATGTGGAAGAACGATTCGACGGCGGATCCCTGCTGTTGCGCCAGGCCGACCGCAGGCTGGGTCTGAGTGCAACCGTGGCCTCCCGTCTCGAAGACGGGCGCCAGCCAGGCAAGGTCCGTCAGCGCATGGTCGACCTGGTGCGCCAGAGGGTGTTCGCCATCGGCCCTGGGCTTGTGAGGATCTCAACGACCACGAGACGTTGCGTTACGATCCGGGCATCCAGACAGCGGTGGCCATCGGCCCTGGGCTTGTGAGGATCTCAACGACCACGGCCCCGGACAGCAGCGTGACCAGGCCCCGGCCAGTCCTTCGAATCCGTGCCGGTTCGAGAACCGCGCCACCCGTCGGCCTGAGTGTGCGCCGCACCGTCTTCATCGGGCAAAATTCATCCCATCCCCCAGCACTGGCGGCTTTACAGGAGCGCTGGCACGCGGCCGTGCAGGGGATGAAATGGGTGAGTCACCCGAAATGTCCGTTGCTCAGCGTGTGGCTCGGGTGCAGTTGATTGCTCTGTCCAAGGGCAATGTGGAACGGCGAGTCCGCGACCAGCGGGCGATCTGTGATCCGGCGGGCCAGGTGTTCAAGAACCTGGAGGCGTTGCACGCCTGGACCGACAGCCGCCTGGCGGAGCGGTCAGCGCGGCGGCGTTGTCCGGTGACCGGCACGATGGTCGCCGAGGCCTGGGACCACGAGCGGACCCTGTTGACGCCGTTGCCGGAGACATGGCCCGAACCCTTCGACATTGTCGTCGACCGGCCGGTCTCACACGATGCCCTGGTCAACTTTGAAGGCCGTCAATACAGCGTGCCTTTCCGGTTCGCGGACCAGACGGTCGAAGTGCGCGGTCTGGCCAACAGCGCCCAGATCCTGAAGGGCTGCAAAGTCATTACCAGCCATCCCCGCGGCACCGAGGGTTGGTCAAGGACGACCGCCACTATGAGGGCGACAGACAGTACGGACCGTGTTGTGGCCCCACCACAGCCGGGACGCCTGGGCCGGTGTCTGCAGGAGTTGCCGCGATTCCGGTGGCGCGGCGCTCAGTGGACCTCTATGCCGCGCTGGCGGAGGTTGCCCGATGAGCCCGGCACGCCGCAAGCTGGATATCGACGTCACCCAGGACCGCCTGAACGCTCTGGGCCTGTCCCATGCCGGCGGGATCCTGGGCCAGGTACTGACAAACGCTGTCAGTGAGGAGACGCTGACGCATGCCTTCCTCGACAAGCTGTTGGGCGTCGAACTGGGCCGACGGGAGGAACGCCGGATCCGGAGCACTGAGGCAGTCCTGTTGTTGGGACCTCCCGGTGTCGGAAAATCGCATCTGTGCGTCGCTCCGGGCATCAAGGCCGTCCAACTCGGCTTCTCGGCACAGTACTGCGGGCTCGACGAGCTGATGACCGCTTTCAAGGACGACGCCGCCTTGCCGCCGATCTGTCTCAAGCGCAAGAAGTACATGTCCACGGCTTTGTTGATGATCGACGAGATGGGCTATGACCCCACGACCCGAGACGAGGCTATGCTGTTCTTCCGCCCGGTCAGCTATCGCTACAGTCGCAGAGCGATGATGATGACCACCAACAAGGCCATTCGGTACTGATCGGGACTGTTCGCCGGGGACGAGATCCTCGCGACAGCCATCCTGGACCGACTCCTGCACCGGGTGCAGGTCCTCAGCATCCGGGGGCGCAGCAACAGACTGCGCGATCTCGAGGACTCCCTGAAACCCTGAGGCGGATCACCCGCCGTCGAGGACTCCCTGAAACCCTGAGGCGGATCACCCGCCGTCAAGCCTTGCCCAGCGGTGGGGTTCCATCATCCCACCAGGATCGTTCGTAAAAGCAGGTGCCGCTTGACGAGGGACAATGATTGTCGTAGTGTCAAAAACTAGTGCAAATTCTGTCGCGGATTCTTTGTCAGGATGATATTTGCGAATTCCAGTTTTTGCTCAAACAGCGGACGTTCTTTGCATGGCTGGAACGGTAATGGGTTGGGTCAAGCGCGGCGGTGCCGAAGCAGGTGTCAACACATCGCAAAACCGGGAAGCATATGAAACACGCTGAATACTCAGCAGCCTTGGATACAGATGTTGCCAAGGCCTATCATGTCGAGGGGGGCTTATGGGAGCGACTCAAGGCAGCCTGCCCCAGGGATTGGGAGCGTTATCTCCAAAACGAGTTCATTTGGCATCTCGCTGATGGCACGCTCGACCAAAGGGCGTACCGGCATTTCATCGAACAGGATTATATTTACTGTTTAAACTTTTGCCGCGCTTATGCTCTCGCAGCCTCTAAGTCGACGAACGCGAGAGAGCTGCGGCGGTCCATTTCTCACGCGACCGCAATTCTCGACGGCGAGCTCGAGCTCCAGCGCAACCTGCTCAATGAGTGGGGTGTTTCCGACGACGATATTGATGTGCTGCCGGAGGCCACGGCAAATATCGCTTATACCCGCTATGTGCTTGATGTTGGCGCCAGTGGGGATTTGCTCGATCTTCACGTGGCTATGTCAATCTGTGTGATCGGCTATGCTGAGATTGGCACAATGCTCATTGGACACGAACGCACGAAGTTGGAGGGCAATCCGTACCGCCCCTGGGTCGAGCAATACGCGGGCTGTGATTTTCAACCGCTCGCCGATGCTGTAAGCGAACATCTTGATCAACTGGCAGAAGGGCGGTTGACAGCGCTGCGATTCGCCGAACTAGCCCACATCTTTGGACAGACCTTGCGTTTGGACATTGCCTTTTGGGACATGGCTTTCCGGCGGGAGTTCTGACCCATCTTTTCGCAGAAACCGAACCGGCGGGTATCCGCCTTGCAAGGAAACCTGGGGATCAGTTCGCTAGGTCCGCGGGACTGTACAGTGTAGGCGATGCTCCTATTCGTTCTGAGACGATCCGTTCTTGGTTTGGTGATCACACTATTGGCGGTCACGTCACTCTATTGCCTGGTACATGCGGCGCCCGGCAATCCGATTGATATCCTGCTTGGGCCTCGCGGTTCGCCCGCAATGAAGGCGGCGCTTGAAGCCCGTCTCGGGCTGGATCAATCGCTGCCCATCCAAATCGTCAAGTTTCTCGGAAGCCTCTTGGAGGGCGACCTTGGCCTGGATATCAAGACCAGGCGTCCGGTTGCCGAACTGGTCCTGGAACGCCTTCCGAAGACGATCGCTTTGCTGATCTCCTCACTGGCCGTGGCGGCCGCCTGCGGAATTCCCCTTGGTTGTTTTGCTGCGACACATCGCGGCAGCGTCGCTGATCGGATTATTGGTGTTGCCTCAGTGAGCGTTATCTCGCTACCACCGCTAATCATTGCGATTTACAGCTTACTACTTTTTGCAGCCTATCTCAGATGGGTCCCGGCAGTCGGCGCAGGAGAGCCGGGAGAACCGTTGGATCAGCTGTATCATCTGATACTGCCGACGATCGCGGTTGCCCTCAATTGGATCGGTTATGTCGCTCGTCTCGTTCGCGCATCGATGCTGGAGGTCCTCAGCGAGGACTACATCCGCAACGCACGCGCCTTTGGGCTAAGTGAGTTGGTCGTGATCTACCGCTACGCTTTGCGAATCGCTGTCGCTCCAACGATCACGGTCCTTGGCGTTGGTGTCGGCTACATGTTGGGTAGCGCGATCTTTGTCGAGATTGTCTTTGCCCGACCTGGCATCGGCAAGCTGATGTACGACGCGCTACTGGTGCGTAACTATCCCATAATCATGGGCTCGGTCTTGGCCAGCACTGTGGTTTTGGTTGTCGCGACTACGCTTTCCGACATTTTGAACGCGGTCATCGATCCCCGGATTCGCCAGGGACAGGAATCATGAGCGAAATCGCAGCGTCCGGATCGACCGACAGGACCGCAACCCGCGGTACAGCGTGGCAGCGTCTTCACGGCGAACCTATGGGCCTGCTCGGGTTGATCATTGTGGTGGCACTGACGGCCTCCGCAGTACTTGCTGGCGTCATTGCACCCTACGACCCAAGTGCTATCGACATTGCGAACCGCTTCGAGCCGCCTTCGAATAGTCACCTTTTTGGCACGGATCAGCTCGGCCGGGATGTCTTTTCGCGGGTGCTTTATGGCGGGCGAATAGCCTTGATCGCTGCGATAACGTCAACCGGATCAGCCGCAACCATAGGGATCATTCTCGGCCTTTTGGCTGCCTATGGCCCGCGGTTCTTGGACAACGCCATTGTCCTCATTCTAGATACCATGCGTTGCTATCCCACGATCGTCTTTGCCTTGGCCGTTGGACCGCTTTTCGGCGCTGGCCTATCGACGGTCATCTTGGTCATTGCGGCAACGACGTTTCCTTACTACGGCCGGATCGTGCGGACACAGGCTTTGGCACTGAAGAACGCTGAGTTTGTTCTCTCGGCGCAGTCTTCCGGCGCCACAAGTAGACGCGTGGTCTTCCTGCACATACTACCGAACATTATCGGGCCGGTATTGATCCTGGTCAGTATGGATCTACCGATCGTGATCGCGGCGGAGGCGGGTCTGAGCTTCCTCGGCGTAGGCGTAAAACCGCCCACACCGAGTTGGGGAATCATCCTCGATGAAGGTTATCGCTCAATGCAGCACACACCGTGGCTCGTCATCGCTGCAGGGATCCCACTCGTCCTTGCGACCTTGGGCTTCACCTTCTTAGGTGAAGCCTTGCGCGATACCTTCGATCCAAAACTGCAGAGACGTTTTTAGCCGTATGGCCGCTGATACGCTGCTCGATGTCGTTGACTTGTCGCTGTACTACGGCGAAATACCGGCCGTGCGCTCGGTCTCGTTCAGTGTCGGCCGCGGGAAGGTGGTTGGAATTGTAGGCGAAAGCGGCAGTGGAAAGTCCACAACTGGCGCCGCCATACTGCGCTTGCTTCCGCCTGGGGCACGGATCGTTGGCGGACAGATACTGTTTGACGGCCAAAACCTCCTTCAGTTGTCGCAAAAAGAGATGAGGGCCGTCCGAGGCGCACGAATATCATTTGTATCGCAAAATCCACTCCGTGCGCTGATCCCAACGCTAACCATTGGCCAGCAGATGACGGACATCCAGTTCCGAGACTCTGGCGGGCTTCAGGAAAAGCGCCGCTATGCCGTCGAGATTTTGACGAAGGTGGGTGTGCCAGAACCAGAGCACAGGTTGCGCTGCTATCCCCACGAACTGTCCGGCGGACAACGTCAACGTGTTTCGATTGCCATGGCGATGATGATGCGGCCGGACCTGCTGATCGCCGACGAGCCTACGACGGCGCTCGACGCGACGCTCGAAGCACAGATCATTGTACTCCTTCGTGAACTTCAGAATGAGGTGGGATGCTCGATGATCTTCGTGACCCACAACCTCGGCCTGTTGCCAAGTCTTTGTGACGATGTCGTTGTCATGGAGGCGGGAGAGGTGCGGGAAGCGGGTCCCGTCGAGCGCGTCCTGGGGGCACCGGATAACGACTACACACGGATGCTTTTGCGTTGTGACCCGGCCCGCATCACCAAAAAGACCCGACGTCTGCCGACGCGGTCAAGTAACTGGGAAGCACCGGTACCGACCTATCTTGGACCCGCAGACCGAATTCAATACAGCGAGCCGCCCCTTTTGTCAGTCGAAGATCTAGGCGTTACCTTTCGTAAAAAGTCTCTGTTCCGTGGCCTTGTCGGCACCCGAAACGACTTCATCGTACAAGCTGTCAAGCACGCCTCGTTTACAGTCGAACGCGGGGAGACCGTCGCGATTGTTGGGGAAAGTGGCTCCGGAAAAACCACGATCGCACGAAGCATAGTGGCTCTTCAAAAGCCCGAAACTGGTTCGATCGGAATTGACGGCGAGAACATTGTGGGTCTGTCGAGACACGATCTGAAGGCGGTTCGTCGGAAGGTCGCGATGATGTTTCAAGATCCGGTCGGATCCCTTAGTCCGCGGTTCAAGGTGGGTCGGGTCGTGACGGAACCACTGGTCATTCACGGCATCCCCGTTGCGGACCGCAATCGAGAGGCCGCACGACTGCTCGAACTCGTCGGTCTGGACAGCTCCTTCGCCGAGCGCTATCCGCACGAACTCAGTGGTGGCGAAGCCCGTCGGGTTGGTGTTGCGCGTGCGCTCTCCTCTTCGCCTGAGTTGGTAGTTGCTGACGAACCGACCGCTGGGCTCGATCTCTCGATTCAAGGCGAGCTGCTCAATCTTCTGGCCGAGATCCAGGAGCGCATGAGGCTCGCGATTCTTATCATCACGCACAATTTGGCCGTGGTCCGCCACATCAGCGACCGAACCATTGTGATGTATCAGGGGGAGTTTCTGGAGCAGGGAGCGACAGAGACAATCTTCAATGCGCCGCGACACGACTACTCACGAAGACTGCTCGCCGCGAGTCAACATTCTCTGAGTGAGGAACCGGGTGTTCTGCCCCGGAGATAACTTTCGGACGAAGGCAATTCGTGAAGAACAATTGTTGACGACATATTTTTGAAGGGAGAGAAACGTGGGACAAATCGCTGAACCTTCTCGGGCAGATAATAGCAAGAGCGCAGGCGCAAAAACCAAAAACATAGGCACTCTTTATCCGGAGACCCTGGCAGAGGCCATCCCACGCAAAGTTCGCATTTCCGCGGCTAGACAGATGCTCGAAAAGGCCGGTGTCGAAATGATAATGTCTTGTTGGATCGACATCCTCGGGTCGCCGAAGACGAAGCCCGTCCCTTTGTCCGAACTTGAAAGTCTTTGCGTCGGAAAGGGGCCGCAGTTTGCCGTACATTCGGTAACCATGTTTCCGGAACTGGGACCTGCCGATCCCGACCAAATTCCGATCCCGGATCTCGACAGTTTAATCATATGTCCATGGGATAACAAAGTCGCCGTAGTCTTCGCGGATCTCTTCTACGAGGGGTGTCCTTATAACGTCTGTCCGCGTATGGCACTCAGGCGCCAAGTCAGCATCGCAGCGAAGGCGGGCTTTCGTTTCTTTGCGGGTATGGAGCCCGAGTTCATGGTCATGGAATATGGGGACGACGGCCAGACGCTGAAGGCATTCGACCACGACCAGAATTTTGATTCCAACAAGCGGCTCCGTCGGCAGGCCTATGGCTATGACATGGAGTTCTCAATCGACGCCATGCCGTTTCTCTCAGAGATGGTCAGGCACATGACGACCTTAGGTTGGAATCCAAAGAACGTCGTGTGCGAAGGCGCCTATTCGCAATTTGAACTCGACTTCGACTACACCGATGTCCTTGCCATGGCCGACCGTTTCACCTTCTTGAGGGTCATGGCCAAGGAGGTTGCCAAACAACATGGGAAGTTTGTGACTTTCATGCCCAAGCCGACACAGGGCGATTGGCGCAATGGCGCACATATTAACTGGAGTGTACAAAAGCCCAGTAATCCCGGTGTCAATCTTTTCGAAGACAAGGGGGCGTGGAGCGACCTCGCGATGGGCGCCGTTGCCGGCGTGATAAAACATGGCGTGGCCATGACCGCGGTTAACTGTTCAACTGTCAACTCGTACAAGGGTTTGATCGGCCGGGCTCGGAATTTTGAGGGCGGAACTGTCACTTGGGCGCCGACCCACATTGTTTACGGCACCAACAACCGCTCAGCTATGTTGCGGCTGCCCCAGGCGCGCTTCGCGATCGAGAACCGTGCGGTCGATATGAACGTCAACCCCTACCTGGCTTTGGCCATGACTTGCGCGGCCTCTCTGGAAGGCATGGTTAACGGCTATAAGGCTCCGCCTGCGGTCAATCATTCACTCTACGATGTCATGAAGGGAAATGTGGCGCACACGCCAACACCCTTACCCGGTACTCTGCTGGAAGCAATTCAGGGATTTGAATCGGACCCACTTGCCAAGGAGGTGTTCGGAGAAACCATGCATTCGCTCTTCTGTCAGCACAAGCGAGATGAATGGGGTCGCTACCACGAACATGTATCCGAATGGGAAGTCAAAGAGTATCTCCGGTTCATCTGATGTGCGGCATTGGAGTCCTTCATGGGACGTGAACGGCGGTTCGACTATATTATCGTAGGTGCAGGATCTGCCGGTTGTGTGTTGGCGAACCGGCTGTCCGATGATCCCGACCATCAAGTCCTGCTAATCGAGGCAGGACCGCCTGATCGCTCCCTCATGATTCACATGCCCGCCGGTGTTGCCAGCCTGCTGGATAACCCCTCATATGGCTGGGGCTATAGCACGGAACCTGATCCCACTCTCGGTGGGCGACAGGTCGTCTGGCCGCGCGGGCGCGTCTTGGGTGGCTCGTCATCGATCAACGGGATGGCCTATGTAAGGGGCCATCAGCTTGATTATGAGCGCTGGGCGGATGCGGGGTTAGACGGCTGGTCGTACGCTAACGTGCTGCCGTATTTCAAACGTGCCGAGACCTACTCTGGCGCGGCGAGTCCCTATCGAGGCACCGATGGACCTCTGTTTGTGATGCAGGGACCAGCGTCCAATGCAATCTATCAGGCTTATCTCGCCGCCGGGCAAGAGGCCGGCTATGGGATCACCCAGGATCAGAACGGCGCCCGGCAGGAAGGTTTTTCCAGGATGGACATGACCATCCACCATGGCCGGCGGTGCAGCACCTCCTTGGCTTATCTGAAACCGATCCGGCGCCGCTCCAATTTGACCGTCATCACCAATGTTCTCGTGACACGCATCCTCTTCGATAAGGTTCGTGCCACCGGTGTCGAGGTGGCCGAGGCGGAGGAACTGGCACAAATGTCAGCTGACCGTGAGGTCATCCTTTGTGGTGGCGTGGTAAACTCGCCACAGCTTCTCATGCTGTCGGGAATTGGCCCGGCGAACTCATTGAAGGGTCTGGGCATAACGCCGCGAATCGATTTGCCTGGGGTTGGCCAGAACCTGCAGGACCATGCGGAAGTCTATATCCAGTACCAATGCACCAAGCCTTGGTCGCTTCACGGGGCCTTCCGGCCCCATCGCAAGTTCATGATCGGGCTCGAATGGTTGCTGTTTCGATCGGGCCTTGCGGCCACCAATCACAGCGAGGCGGGCGCGTTCATTCGCGTCGGCGACGGCGCGACGCATCCCGATATTCAACACCACTTTGTTCCCATGGCCTTCTCATCGGATACCAAGGCGCCGTTGGATTGTCATAGTTTCCAGGTTCACGTCAGTCCGATGCGCCCTCAGAGCCGAGGTCAAGTGAGGTTGAAAACAACCGACCCGCGGAACCCACCGACCATCGAATTCCCTTACTACGGGGCCCAGGCCGATCTCACGTTGGTACGCGAGGCCGTCAAGGCCACCCGCGAAGTCTTCGCACAGCCGGCATTTGGATCTTTGCGAGGCCAGGAGATCGCCCCAGGAGAACAGGTGCGCAGCAATCAGGAGATCGAAGCTTTCCTGCGTGCGACCACCGAGACGGCCTATCATCCCTGCGGCACCGCCAAGATGGGCCATGATTTGACCGCTGTGGTCGACCCCGAGGGACGCGTCCACGGCGTAGAAAGACTGCGGGTCGTCGATGCGTCCATCATGCCGACGATCGTGAGTGGCAACCTGAATGCGCCGGTCATCATGATGGCGGAAAAGATTGCTGACCATATTCTTGGCCATTTACCTTTGCCGCCGGAGCACCTGCCTTTCGACCAAACGGTCGCTACGGCGCACGCTTGAGTGGCCAGGAACAGATGACCCAAAAACTCCTACGAGGACGTTATGTGGTGATGGATCCGTCGGGTCTACCCGAGTCCGGGATGATGGAGGATGGTGCACTACTCGTTATCGACGGTTTGGTCGTGGAGACGGGCAAGTGGGAAACACTCTGCCGTCGCTTTCCCGATGCCACGACCTTCGGGTCCAATCGCCACTTAGTGTTGCCGGGATTCGTTAATGCCCACCACCACGGCCGCGGACTCTCGGGTGTTCAGCTAGGAATTCCCGACGACTTTCTGGAGCGATGGATCCTCGACTATTGGCGCATGCCGCCGTTGGATCTCTACCTTGATACCCTCTATTCGAATCTACGGATGATCCGATCCGGCGTCACCACCGTGATTCATTCCAGTTACGCCCGTGAATGGGGGCAAATCGAGACAGAGACACAGCATGCGCTTCGCGCCTACGCCGATGCCGGCTTGCGCGTTGCCTACGCCGTGGGCTTCGAGGACGAGATCAAGGTGGTGTTCGGCGATCAAGCGGCCTTCCTGAGCTCTCTGCCAGACGACCTGGCAGACCAGGCGCGCACGTTGGTACAACCTCCAGATAAAGCCGCAGAGGAGCGATACTTTGCCTATGTTTTGGAGCTTTTGGAGCATACGGCCGATAATCCGCACGTGCGGATTTTGCATGGCCCTAGCTGGCATGTCTGGTGCTCGCGCCACCTCTTAGAGCGGGTTGCTGATGATGCGCTCAACAGGGATCTGGGGATACATTCACACGTGCTGGAGAGCCCGCTCGAGCGCGACCACGCGAGGCAGGCCTATGGTACGGACTGTGTGTCTTATCTGGCGGACGTTGGTATCCTCGGGCCGAAGGTGTCCTTTGCGCACGGTACTTGGCTCTCCGAATCGGACATTGAGCGGTGTGTCACGTCCGGTACTTCAGTCTGCCACAATCCGAGCTGTAACCTGCGGCTCCGCAACGGAATTGCACCGGTCGCCGACATGATCCAACGCGGCGTCAACGTCGGTATCGGGATGGACAGTTGGGGTTTGAACAGCGACGACGATATCTTGAGTGAGCTGCGTGTGGCGGCAATGCTGCATCGGCTCCCATCGCAGAGGCGGTTCGAAACCTGCCCTGATGCCTTTGACTTCCTGCGCATGCTTACCGTAAATGGTGCACAGGCGGCGACCTTCAGTGGCGATCTGGGGCGCCTACTGCCGGGCAGTCCAGCCGACGCGGTGTTCCTCGATTTTGACCGGATGACGAACCCTTATCTGGACGATGCTGTTCATCCCGTCGAGGCTTTCGTCAACTTGGCGCAGAGACAGCATATCGACACGGTTATGGCGGCGGGCGAGGCGCTTTTTCATGAGGGCTGTTTCATGACCGTTGACGAGGACGCGGTCGGACGCGAACTGGCTGCCATTGCAGCCGACTCGCCGAGCCCCGCGGCCCAATCGTTTTCACAAACGCTCCAGGACCTGAGGCCATATTTGATGCGGCACTACGACGCTTGGCCCGAGTACCAGGAAGCTCATCCTTTCTATATCGCGAACAGTCGGTTATGACGTGGTGCGGGCGCTGCCTATGTCAGTTCGGCGGGCGGCAGTTGTTCATTGCCGAGGATCATGTCTGCAACCTTTTCCGCAATCATGATTATCGGGCTGTTCAAGTTCCATCTGACTACAGCCGGAATCAACGACCCGTAGCCCGGACATATCACGTGCCTGTAGTTCGGGATCCACAACCACCTTCACGTCCTTCCCCATCCGGCAGGTGCAAGACGGTTCCCGCGGTCTCCCTCGCGAACCGATCAAGGTCCCTGTCCGTCTCCTGCTCCGACCCTGGTGTCATCTCCGATGCCGTCAAGTGGCCGAGTTCTCCAGACCGCACGATCTCCTGCACCCTGCGAATGCCATCTCGGAAATTCCGTTTGTCACGGTCGCTCCCGAGGAACGGAAAGAAAATTTCAGGCGCTGAAAAGGAGGCTGCGTTGTGCAGGCGCAGCGCACCACGACTCTCTTGGCACAATTGTGAAATGTGGATCGAATAGCTTGTGGGAACACACCGAAATCAACTGCCTGCGGAAACATCCTATTTTGATCGCTTACGATGGTGTTGTGGACGGTGGCGTGGGTAGAGAGAAATCGCTGCGCTGATCGAGGCGATTTGAAACGCTACATTCGTCGTTCCCGCTGTCGGACTGGCAAGTGAGAGTTCTCGGCTCTGTTGTTCTTCCTGCCACAAAAGTCATGGTGGCTGGCAAGGCCCAGATCCTTCAGAGAAGCACCATAAGGTGGCAGTGTTTCTGTGATGAGGGTATCTAGGACAATACCTTGCTTTTCACCAGTCTGCGCATAAATTTGAGCGCTGCCTTCTTGTTTCGGCGTGACTGAACCAGTATATCCAGCACTTCGCCTTCACCATCGACTGCGCGCCATAGATACATCCGCTAGTACACCAGGATCGCCAGTATCGTGCGCGGATTGTACTGCGCCGATCCCGTGCCCCGTTCGTTCACCTCGAACGACGATATCACAACACGATCGACCGCCTATACACAAAATGCGCCAGACCGTCACCGGAAGCCAATCCCGCAGGTCCGGTTGAAGAAGAGAAAGCTGCCACTGGTCCCGATCGACGTATCTCGGCATCGACTTCGTTCCCTCGATTCCACAAGACCCCATCTAAAAACACAAGGCCTAAGTCCGACAGGTTGTTAGTTCTAATTCGCACTTGAAATCATCATATGACCTTATAGTGAAGAGAATAACTGTGGGGTGATGAGTGGGACATGACGAACATACAGATCCCCCATCGCGTCAACCGAAATAACTTTCCCATATTTCAATATTTTCTGTGTCTATTTTATTCATTTTTTCAGGTGTTTCATAAAATTTCTCATCAGGTTGCGGATATTCTCTGTTCCGACTGGATTCATCGAGTGAACACCGTAAGCAAAACCATCCGGGAACTTAATAACGCCGTCTAGGGACATTTCTACCAGTTTTTTTGCAAGGTCGCACCCTGTTGGAACGCAGTTTCCGAGATCATGATCAAACGAAATATAGGCGGGCATGCCGTACAATTCGATAATGTCTATTGCTTCATCATAGCTACGTGCTACCACCCAATTTTCGGTCGTGTAAGGCGGTGGGCTGCGCAAGTCATCGAGGAAAAGGCTATACGGATAGATCAAAATACTCTCCCTTCATGATGCGGTGCGCATCTTCACCGATGTCGGGTAGGGCACTGGCGCGCGCTACCGTAGGTGGAGGCTTGTCCGGTCCCGCCCTTTCGGTTGCGGGTGGGTTCGCAGTTCCACCGTAGTACACGTTTCCAGCCGCCCCCCCCTAAGAGTACGACTCATAGGTCATTGATATCATTATGTATATTTCTCATACCCTTATCCCCGCGCCACACGGCGCATCAGAAAACGGCAGGCCGCCAGGCGACACCATGCCAGAGAACTCGCAAGACTCCGCTCATAATCCTTCGACAAACGCCGGCAGCGGGACATCCAGGCAAAGGTCCGTTCGACGACCCAGCGGCGGTACAGGACCGTGAAACCTTTGATATCCTTGGGCTTCTCGATAATCTCCAAAGCCTCCCCCAACCCCATCTCGGCAAGCCGAGCCTGCAGTTTCGGGCCCTGGTAGCCACCATCCGCCCACAACTTCTCGACCGCCGGGGCCTTGTTCATCAGCTCTTCGATCACATCCGGCGCCCCATCGCGGTCCTGAACCGAGGCCTCATGCACCGTCATCGCGATCGGCGTGCCCTCAACGTCAACCGCAATGTGCCGCTTGCGCCCCTTGATCTTCTTGCCCGCATCATAGCCGGCCGGACCGCCGCTTTCCGTCGTCTTCACCGTCTGGCTGTCGATCGCCGCAGCCGTCGGCTCCAGATCGCGCCCCGCCAACTGTCGCGCTTGCTCACGCAGCACGTCCAGCAACTTCTCCAGGACCCCACTCCTCGACCATCGGTAATAGTATCTCTGGACCGTGGAATACGCAGAAAAACAAGGCGGTAACGCACGCCACTGGCACCCCGTCCCAAGGATGTACTGGATCGCGTTGAAAACCTCTCGAAGATCCGTCTTCACAGGCCGACCCAGCCGCGACAACGGCGGCAGATGCGGTTCAACCAGCGCCCATTCCGCATCCGTCAAATCCGTTTCAAATCGAACCATCGGACGCCTATACTGCTCCTGAGTGGTCTCGTTCCAAGCCATGGTACCCTCCAAGTATGGGTTTTCCGACTGACTTGGAATACCACATTTGGACGGACCACTCACTTATGGGTCAAACTCTTAGCTGTTGGGCGGGATTCGCACCCGCTAGGGAAAAGTGCCTTCCCATGGCACACGCCAAACTGAGAATTGCCTCGGCAGGACTTGCACCCGCAAGCACAGCAGCTAGTCTCGCTGCACCACCTGCTCGGCTATCCACTTTCGTTTCGTTGTCACGTTACGAAGCTCAAAGTCTCCTTGTGTTTCCCTCCAGTGGGTCTGCACATGCGGCGCCCCCCTTCCCTCGGTCGGGTCCCGGCGGCCCCGGTTCTCCGCTGTCATCAGTACTATGCGGGCGCTACGACCCCCTGACCTGCGTCCCTTCGGCTTATTTGTTCGCCAACCGGTACCGTGGCGCCCTGCCGGGGGTTTGTGCATTCGCTCGCGCGCTCCCGCCATCCGGGCAGAGACGGACGGTGGGCCGGGGTCTATTGTTTTCTGCCGGCATTCCCTTTCCGGCCGTCTGTCTCCCACGGACAAGGCAGGGTCTCCCAAGTTCCCTGGCGAGCCATCCCGCGGCTTTGCGACGATCCAGCGACCCCGGTCGACCCCTCGCGCCTCGCCCTTGACGGTGCTTCGGGTGCTGCCCCCACTGTGTTGAAGATGAAGGCGTCAACAATGAGCATTTCGGGGCTCAATAGCGTCGCTTTGCCACCTGCTGTGTACGCTTCACGACGCGCGATTGCCACGCGACCATGCAACACTCGCTTCCAGCTGACGGGCTGCGTCTTTGCCGGGCGGGGGTCGAACCCGCTGGCTCGCGGTGAAAGGTTTCAACTCATCAACACCTCCTTTCCTTGCATCCCCCTCCAGGGCTTCACTTGGCGCAACAACACTCGCTTCCAGCTGACAGGCTGCGTCTTTGCCGGGCGGGAGTCGAACCCGCTGGCTCGCGATGAAAGGTTTCAGCTCATCAACACCTCCTTTCCTTGCATTCCCCTCTCCAGAGCTTTACTTGGCGCAACCACACTCGCTTCCGGCTGACGGGCTGCGTCTTTACCGGGCGGGAGTCGAACCCGCTAACTCGCGATGAAAGGTTTCAGCTCCTCGTCACCTCCTTACCTTGCATTCCCCTTTCCAGGACTTGTCCGGGCGCAAAATGATGACTTTCATGAACAACGATGCTCCTGATCTGGACACGGAGGACGTCCAGTTTTACAAACCACCGGTGGACCCTGGGGTCGCGGGCCATTGATCCGTTTGCGCGGCCTGGGACCGTCTTGAGGCAGGCAGGTTGGAGGCCAATGCGGGTGATGTGCGGAAGGGCGCGAACCAAGTGATGCCAAAGCCATTGGTTGGTGTCATCGGATCCAGGCATCTCATCTATGATCGCTATGCCACACAGTTGGCCGGGGAAAGGAATCTGTATGCTGTGGCGGATGTCGCCGATGCCTTGCCCCTGATGTTCGCGGGCGTGCCCGACATCACGGATATCGGGTCGCTGCTCGACGTCGTTGACGGCATCTTGCTGACGGGCGAGCGCGCCAACGTTCATCCGACTCATTTCAACGTCGAACCCCATCCGAGCCACGAACCCTACGATCAGGACCGGGATGCAGTGGCGCTGCGGGTGGTGAAGGCCTGTGTTGCACAGGGCGTCCCGATCTTGGGTCTTTGTCGCGGAATTCAGGAGATGGGGTTGCCTTCCGGAGTACCTTGCATCCGGAAATATGCGAGTTGCCAGGACGTATGAACCACCGGGCGGTTCGACTGGAAAACGGGGAGATCCATCCCGACCCGGAAGTCGTTTTCGCGGACCGCCATGAGGTCCATCTCGTTTCTGGCGGTGTCTTCGCGCGGCTTTTCGACCGAGAGACGATCCGCGTCAACTCACTCCATGGTCAGTGCATTCTGGAGCCGGGGGATCGCGTCGTCGTCGAGGGCGTGGCAGAGGACGGTACAATCGAAGCCATCCGAATCGCCGACGCGCCGGGTTTCGCATTGGGCGTCCAGTGGCATGCCGAGTACGATGCGCAAACCAATCCGGTAAACCAAGCCCTGTTTCGAGCGTTTGGTGAGTCGATCAGGGAACGCAGGCGGATATAGTTTGGTGCCCGCGACTTCGGTCAAATCGGATTCGTTCCGGTGATGTGGCCAGGAGTGGGCCGCTGTAGCCGGGCAGTTTCAGGCGGCCGATTTGACCTGTTTGCGGTACGGCGAGGGCTTTCACACTGGCTGTATGATTACGGGTGGAAATCGGTACCGAGCATAGGAGATTTTTCTGCATCCGGCAACATTGCTGCGCCAACAGAAACTGGTCACCCTGTTAGACAGACCCGTGCGCCTGGTGACGGTCCCTGGATCCTTGCTACTTGTAGGGATCGGCGGCGTCCCTCAGGCCGTCGCCCAGGAAGTTGAAGGCCAGCACGACGATGATGACGGGAACGACGGGGAACATCAGCCAGGGATAGAGCGCCACGATATTGATGTTCTGGGCCTCGTTCAGGAGCACACCCCAGCTCGTGATCGGTGGCCTGAGGCCGAGACCCAGGAAAGAGAGCGCGGTCTCGCCCAGGATCATGCCGGGAATGGAGAGTGTCGCCGAAGCGATCAGATGGCTGGTGAAGCCCGGCAGAAGGTGGCGGAAGATAACCCGTTTGGGCTTGGCTCCCATCAGCACTGCCGCAGTGGCGAAATCCTCCTCGCGCAGGGCGAGCAGCTTCGAGCGCACCGCGCGCGCAAGGCCTGTCCAGTCGAAGAGACCCAGGATGATGGTGATCCCGAAATAGACCACGACCGGACTCCAGGTGACCGGCAGGGCTGCCGAGAGCGCCATCCACAGCGGCAGTTCCGGGAAGCTGCGGATGATCTCGATCTTGCGTTGCACAATGCTGTCGACCCAACCGCCGTAGTAGCCGGAAAGCCCGCCCAGAACGATTCCCAGAATGAAACTGATGGCGATACCGATGAGGCCCACGGTGAGCGAGATCCGGGCGCCCATGAGGATTCGCGACAGCAGGTCGCGGCCGAGCCTGTCGGTACCAAGAAGGAAGAACGTGCCGCCTTCGGCTGGACAGACGACGTGAAAGCGCATCTCGACCGCACCCCAGAATTCGTAACCATCTCCCAGGCAGAAGAATCTCAGGCGCTCGATCTTGTCCGGATTGGGGGTGTAGACCCGCCGCAGGTTCGTCATGTCGAGGTGGTAGTCGTAGCCGTAGACAAACGGCCCGATGAACTCGCCCTCGTGGAAGAGACGTGCCATCTGCGGCGGCGCGTAGATGAAGTCGGTGTTGCGTGAGTGGAGGTTGTAGGGTGCCAGGATTTCCGAGATTGCGATCGAGAAGAAGGTGGCGAGAAGGAGAATCCCCGAGAAGACCGCGAGGTGGTGGCGCTTGAACTTCCACCACATCAGGGTCCACTGGCTGGCAAGATAGAAGCGCTCGAGTTCCGGTGTCAGCCTGTCGACATCGTAGGGATCCCAGGGTTGGGTATCGGCCCAGTGGGCGAGCCTCTCCTGTTGCTCGCGCGTCACCGGTCCTGCCCCGCGCCAAGGCGGATGCGCGGATCGAGCACCGCCAGAAGGAGATCGGAGACCAGCACGCCCAGAACGGTAAGCAGCGACAGGCACATCAGGAAGGAACCCGCAAGGTACATGTCCTGGGTCTGCAGGGCCCTCAGAAGGATCGGGCCCGTGGTCGGAAGCGACAGCACGACCGAAACGATGACGGCACCGGAGATCACCTGGGGAAGAAGATTGCCGATATCGGCGATGAACGGATTGAGGGCCATGCGCAGCGGATACTTGACCAGCACCCTTCCGGGCGGCAGGCCCTTGGCCTTTGCCGTGACGACGTACTGCTTCTGGAGTTCGTCGAGCAGGTTGGCCCTCAGCCGGCGGATGAGGCCGGCCGTACCGGAGGTGCCGATCACGACCACCGGTATCCACAGATGCTCCAGGATCGAGACGAACTTGCCCCAGGTCCAGGGCTGATCGATATAGCGCGGATCCATGAGTCCGCCGATCGATGTCCCGAACCAGACATTGGCGAAGAAGAGGAGAACGAGTGCCAGCAGGAAGTTCGGTGTCGCAAGACCGAGGAAACCCAGGAAAGTCAGGCCATGATCGCCCCATGAATACTGGTGGGTCGACGAGTAGATACCGATGGGGAAGGCCACGACCCAGGTGAAGATGATCGTGGCGCCCGACACGATGATGGTGAGGTAGAGGCTTTCGCCGATCACGTCGGCGACCGGCTTGTTGTATTCGAAGCTGATACCCATGTCGCCCTGAAGCAGATCAGCCACCCAGATGAGGTACTGCTGCCACAGGGGCCGGTCGAGGCCGAACTCCTGCCGGTAGATCTCGATCTGGTCCATGCAGCTCGACTCGCCCTGAGCCTCGCACTCGGCGATCATCGTCGACAGGAAGTCACCCGGCGGCAGTTCGATGATGATGAACGTGATCACGCTGATCCCGATCAGCGTCGGCACCATGATCAGCAGGCGATAGGCAGTGTAGGCGATCATGACCGGCCGTTGTCGCCATCAACGAAGAAGAAGGTCGCGGGCTGCCAGACCCCGAGCTGCGCCCCGGGATCCCAGTTGTAGATCGCCTCCTCGGGCACGTTCCTCATCCGGTTCGAGACAGCCACGGGCTGGAGGATTCCGGCGACAAGACCGATCGACCAGACACCGTCGGCGTAGAGCCCGAGCATCTCCTTCCAGATGGCGTGGCGTTCCTCGCCGGACCCGCTGGTGCGCCACGCCTGGTAAAGGTCCATGAGGCGGCGGGGTTCTGTCATGTCGATGGCCTCGCCCGCGGCCCCACCCGTCTCGTGGTACTGGCCCCATCTCGGCCACATCAGCGACTGCTGGGTGACCGGCGCGAATTCGGCCGGGCTCATGTCGGCCACGGGCACGCCGTTCTCGTTTCCGAACCACATGGCCATCACGGTCTGCCCGGCGAAGATCCGGTTGCGCAGAACCTCGCGCTGCAGGGGCTTGGGGTAGAGCTTGACTCCCGCCTCGAGCCAGGAATCGTGGATCAGTTCGAGGATGTCGGTTTCCTCGGGATTCTCGCCTGCGGTCTCGACGATGATCTCCAGCTGCCGACCATCGGGCAACTGGCGAATGCCGTCGTCGAGACGAAGTCCGATCTCGTCGAGCAGCCGGTTGGCTTCCTGCAGATCGAAATCCGTCCAGGCATTGCGCAGCTCCGGCACGAACAGGGGCGAAGAGGGAAGGACGGTGTTCTGGCCCTCGAGGCCGAGCCCGTAATAGATGACCTGGTTGATTTCCCGGCGATCGATGGCAAGCGAAAGCGCCCGCCGGAAACGCACGTCACGCACCACGTCACGCCAGACCGGATCGGCCACGTTGAGATTGGGATAGAGGGCAAGCTGGCTTCCCCGCGCCGTCGACCACAGGCGTACCTCGTAGTCGTTGTGCTCTTCACCCTCCTTGAGGAAGGTATAGTCGTTGAACGACAGGCCCCGCACCTGGAGATCGGCCTCTCCCGCCCAGGTCTTGAGCGGGATGAGCTTGCTGTCGACGACATTCATGATGATGCGGTCGACATAGGGAAGCTGCCGGCCTTCGGCGTCCACCCTGTGGAAGAAGGGATTGCGCTCGCCGATGAACCGCTGGGCAGGCGCCTCGTTGGTGATCGCCCAGGGCTGCAGGGTCGGAAGCGCCGGATTATCGAACCGGTAGAGGTTGTCGTGGGCATTGTGGAGCGATGCCCAGTTCGACTTTCCCGCCTCCTCGACCCAGCGCGCGATCGTGTCCGCATCGCCGTATTCGGCGTGGAACTGTTCCATGTAGTGCGCCGGCCTGTAGATGAAGAGCGGCGCGGCACCGGCCAGCGCCGGAAGAAAGTCCGGATTGGGGCCCGGCCACGTGTAGCGCACCGTCTGTTCGTCGATCACCTCGAAGAGCGGCGGGACGCCATCCACACGCATGACCGTGGGAGGGCCGGCGGGCGAGAGATCCTCGTGGCCGGCGATATCCTCCCACCAGTAGCGAAAATCCTCGGCCGTGAAGGGATGGCCGTCGGACCAGCGGTGGCCCTTGCGCAGGCGGAACGTGAAGATGCGCCCGTCCTCAACTGTGAAAGACTTGAGGATATCGGGCACGATAGTGAAATTCTCGTCATGGCCCACGAGCCGGGCATAGCCGAAAACGACAAGCAGCCGCGTATCCTTGCTCCGACCGATCAGCATGTTCCAGTCGCCGCCGTAATCGCCGATCTCCCGGCCGTCGTCGACGACGAGGGGCTCGTCAGGCAGCCGTTCAATGACAGGCGGAATTTCGCCGGAGGCCACGCGATCCTCGAGCCACGGCACTTCCGAGGAGACGGCGGGACCGGCGGCAAGGAGCACTGCCACGAACAGGACCCGAATGAGGTATCCCGTCATGCCGCAATGTCCTGCGGCATGGCGCTGGCGCGGACCCAGTGGCTTTCGCCGATCCGGAAGGCCTTCAGGTCGCGTTCACCGGTTTCCGTGAAGGGTTCGGGCCATCGGGAGGGAAGCGAGGCGCGACCTTCCATGAGGAGCGTGAGATCGAGTTTTCTCGATGGATCGGGTTGGGGAACAGCGGCAAGCAGGGCCCTGGTGTAGGGATGCACCGGATTGTTGAAGAGTTCCTCGCGGCTGGCGTGCTCGACGAGGCGGCCAGCGCACATGACCGCAATGTGGTCGGCCATGTAGTCGACGACGGCGAGGTTGTGGGAGATGAAGAGATAGGTGAGACCCATCTCATGTTGAAGGTTCTTCAGGAGGTTCAGGATCTGGGCCTGGATCGAGACGTCGAGTGCCGACACCGGTTCGTCGCAGATCAGCAGTTCCGGTTCCAGGGCAAGGGCACGCGCGATGCCGATCCTCTGGCGCTGTCCTCCGGAGAAGCTGTGGGGGTAGCGGCGCAGATGACGGATATCCAGACCGACCACATTGATCAGATCCTTGACTCTCTCGGCACGTTGCTCCGACGTGCCCACCCCGTGGATCACCAGCGGCTCCACGATGATGTCGAACACCGTCATGCGCGGATTGAGGGAACCGAAGGGATCCTGGAAAATGAACTGCACCTTCTTGCGGTAGGCAAAGAGGCTCTCGCCCGAAAGCGTCGCGACATCCACGGGCTTGTCGTTGTCATGGAAGGTGATAGTCCCGGCATCGGGTTTCAGCACCTTCATGATGAGCTTGCTCGTGGTGGTTTTGCCGCAGCCCGATTCCCCGACCAGCCCCAGGCATTCGCCTCGCCTCACCTCGAAACTGACATCGTTCACCGCGACATGCCTGGTCCTGTCGCGTGCAAGCAGGCCGGACTTGCGGGTCGTGAAGGTCTTCTTCAGGCCCATGACGGTCATGAGCGTCTTGCCGGCTCCCGCGAGCGGCCTCGTCCGACCCGTTCCGACGACCTTCGACATGGGGATCTCGCGAAGCGGAACGAGGCGTTCGCCGGGCTTGAGACCGAAACGGGGCACGGCCGCAAGGAGGCCCTTGAGATAGGGATGGCGCGCGCGGCGGAAGATATCGTCGAGGGAGCCCTGCTCCATGATCCTGCCGTGATACATGACGATCACGTCCTCGGCGACGTTGGCGACGACGCCGAGATCATGGGTGATCATCAGCACCGCCATCCCGAGTTCTGCCTGCAGGTCCGCCACGAGTTTGAGGATCTGGGCCTGGATCGTCACGTCGAGAGCGGTCGTGGGTTCATCGGCGACCAGCAGGGCGGGGCGGCAGACAAGCGCCATCGCGATCATGGCGCGCTGGCGCAGGCCTCCCGAAAGTTCGAAGGGATAGCTGTGCCAGGCCGCGCGCGCGTCCGGGAATCCCACGAGGCGCAGCATGTCGATCGTCAGTTCGCGGCCTTCCGCCTTCGAGCAGTCACGATGGAGGTAGAGGGCTTCGCTTACCTGATCGCCTACCGTGTGAAGCTGGGAGAGCGAGGTCATCGGCTCCTGGAAGATGATGGATATCCGGCCGCCTCGGATGCTCCTCATCCGGCGTCCGTCCTCGTCGAGGGAGACGATGTCGACCGCCGGGCCGGATGCCTGCGCGGGATCGTGAAACAGGATGCGGCCTCCGGCGATCTCGGCCGAACGGGGGAGAATGCGCATGATCGCCTGTGAAATCACGGTCTTCCCGGATCCCGATTCCCCGACCAGCGCCAGGGTACGTCCCGCCGACATGGTGAAGCTCACACCCTTGACGGCGTCCACGGTGCCGTCGCCGATCCTGAAGCGGATCTTGAGATCCTCGATCTCGACCAGCGGGGTCACGAAGCACTGCCCTCCTCGCCATCGGCGTCGTGGATGAAGCCCATGGCGGCCAGATTCGCCAGGGTCACGGAATTGAGCTGCAGGCGGCGCCCGCGTGCGGCGTTGACCGCCAAATGGACGATATCATCGAATCCTTCGAGGGAGGAATCGACCTTGATTGCTCGGTTGCCCTCGCGGACCGTGAGTTCCATCCAGCCGCTGGTGCCCGAGAAACCCGTCCGATCGTGCTTCCTTCTGTGCATCGAGAAGTAGGTAAGATTCATGGCCGAGAGTCCGTTCCAGCAAACGGCGGCGGCGATCGGACCCGATGCCCTCATCCCGTCGGGACCGAGCTCATAGACCGTCATGTGCCGCAGCACAGTTCTCAGGGCGAAGATCACGAACACCGCACCGACCGCGATCAGCACCCATGCCATGACGGCAGCGACATCAAGAAGCACCGGCGGCATCAGACAGATGGCCCCGCCGAACGACGCGCGCATATAATCGGTGGCAAGGTCCCTGCGGGAATAACGGAAGAGCTGCGGTTCGCTCACGATTCGGCTCCCGGACCGTCGCGGAAAACCTCTTCCGCGGAAAGCCAGCATGTCGCCGGATGGTCGCGCACGGTACCGACAAACCTTTCGATGAAGGATTGGCATTGCCGGTCATGGACGAGGTGGTGTGTCATCAGGCCGGTCGCTTCTGCGGGATCGGCAGCACCGAGGCGGCGCTTTTCGAGATGGCGGACCGCGGCTTCGAGGCAGGCCTCCTCGCCGGCGAACCGGCGCCCCGCCCTCCAATCGATGATGTCGATGTGAACGTTGTTGACCAGAAGGCCGCCCGAGGGGGACTGACGACGCGGACCGAACGTCGAGAGGCCAAGAAAGCCGCATCCGGGAAGCATGGGGAGAACGCTATCATCGATCCTGTTCCAGGGTGGCACCATGACGTCGATCAGGGACGGACGCAGGAGCAAGCAAAGCACTTCATGTGACCGTATCAGGGCTTGCCGGAGACCGGAAGCCAGGGCTTCGCCGGCAAGCTCCGTCTTGCGCCGCGATCCTCCGGTCCGGTCGGCATGGCTGACCCCGTGCTGCAAAGCCCATACATCGTTTTCCTTGCGGATCATCTGCGCCACGACCGGGTCGAGCCAGTCCGGTACCACGGCAAGGGCAAGCGGCACATTCAGACTCCGGCGTTGCCACAAGAGCTGCTGCAGCCGGCCTTCATCGGCTCCGGAATCGTCATCGCGCCACCAGAAGGTCGCCGTTTTTTCTGACGCCGACCATGCACCGAGTTCCCTTATCAACCTCGTCCAGTCAGCCATGACGCATCCACATTTCCAGAAGGCGGGCGCTCGTCACGGCGCCGTCGAGACCGATGATCCCGGCATCGGGCGGATCTAGATCGAAGGCACGGTCGACAGCCTCGGCAAGGCTTTGCGCCGAAAGATCATCCTCCGCCAGGACTTCGGCCATGCCCCTTGCCTGCATGTGCCGGGCGCGCTCGGCCTGTTCCGTTTCACCGTCACCCGACCACGGACAGATCACGGCACGGGCACGGGCTCTGATGAGATCGATCACGGTATTGTAGCCGCCCTGGGATACCGAGACGGCACAACGCGTCAGGAGGAGCGGGAAGTCCCGGCGATTGGTTTCCACGACGAGGCCGGGTCGCGCACGGACAGCGTTGAGGGCTCCCTCCCCTGTCAGCAGACGCCAGGTCCTGCCGGAGGCCCTTCGGGACCGGGACCTTGCCATCGCCGCCGTCTCGAGGAGCTTCTGTCCGACGGCACCACCACCGCTGGAAACCAGGATTTCGTCCGCACCGGGGCCGCCAGGGTCGATATCCGCCAGTGGAGGAGCTGCGACATAGCCTGTGTGGACCAGCCTCGAGCCAAGGGCGTCGGTCCACGGAAACGTCTCCGATAACGGCACGAAACCTGCCGATCCGTGAACCATCACGTGGTCGCAGTGGGCAAGCGCCAGATCGCGCATGGAAGCATAGCGCTCCGGCTTCGCCGACCGCTGAAGGATGTCCCTGACCGAACTCACGACCAGGGTTCCGGGATTCACACGGCGAGCGGCTTCAAGAAGGGCAAGGACTTCCGCGCCAAGCTTGCGGCGGCCGAACGGCCAGGTTTCGGTCACGACGAGACCGGGACGAAGGCACGCGACAAGGTCCTCGAGGTTCCTGCGGCGCCGTTCCATATACGTCTCGTCGGCCGGACGGCCTGCGTCGTCGACGAGTTCGGTGAAACTTCCATCACCGGCACGCACGGGCGGCAGCTGCACGAGGCGGGCACCCCCCGTATCGAGCGTGCCGAGCGGCATGCCTCCCGAGGCGATGACGGTTTCGACGTCGCGCCCGGCCAGAGCAGACGCGATGAGCGCGGCACGCTTCAGATGACCGCTTCCCAGAAGGTGCTGGACCCAGAAGACAACCGGCCCACCCATCAGGCACCCCCGAGATCAAGAACCGCCGGCTCGTCGAGCGAAGGCACGTTTGCGGTTTCCAGCGTCAGCATCAACAATCCGTATCGCGGGATGCTGACGGGCGAAGCCTCGAACAAATCCCAGCCGGTCGCGAGCGAAAGCGCTGCGCGCATGACGCCGCGGTGGGTGACGGCGACGGTGTCGCGGCCATCGGCGGCAAGGTCCTTCACGAGGCTCCCGAGCCGCTGCCGGACATCCCTGGGGCTTTCTCCTCCGGCCGGCCGGAAATCGAGGCCCGCCGCTTCGTTGGCAGTCATGGCGTCAGGATCCGACCGGCGCAGTTCGGCGAGAATGCTGCCCTCCCACTGGCCCCAGTCCATTTCCGCAAGACGCGGCTCGATCTCCGGATCCGCCATGCCCACGAGTGCCGCCGTCTCCAGCGCCCGGCATAGCGGACTGGAAAGCCGGCGCCGCGTAAAAAGGAAGGCCGGCAGTCGCCATTGACTGGCTGCCGTTCGACCTGCCGGCGACAGGGGAATATCGCTTCGTCCCTGGATCCGGCCTTCGGCGTTCCACACCGTCGGCGCATGTCTCATCAGAGCGAGCTTCGTCACCGTGACTCCCGAGCCAGGGCCAGGGCCCTCGCGATCGTGCGTCCCGCGGCCTGGAAAGAGTGGTATTCACGGACGTGACGGCAGGCTGCGGCACCCATCTCGTTGAGGCGATTCGGATTGTCGAGAAGCTGCGCCACGGCACGCGAGAACGCCGCTGCGTCGCCTTCGGGCGCCAGAATGCCGGTGCTGCCATCCTTGACGATCTCGCCAACCCCGCGCGCATTGCCGGCCACCACCGCGACGCCTCGGGCCTGGGCCAGCAGGATCGACATGCCATAGGCCTCGTTGACGGCCGGCCACAGGAAGAGATCGCATCCCACCATGATCCTGTGAATCTCTTCCTCCGCCATCTCGCCGACAAACAGCGCCCGTGCGGCCAGAAGGTTTTCCACCTCGGCCCTCGAGGGCCCGTCGCCGACGACGAGAAGCTGCAGTTCGGGGCGGTCGAGACGCTCGAGGGCCTCACCGAGCACACGATAGGACTTCAGCTTGTCACCGGTGCGCATCATCGCCACCACGATCGCGATGACACGATCTGCTGCGAGCCCGAACCGCGAGGCAAGTGCCGCCCGGACCCGGCACCGGTCGATGGCTGCAACGCCGGCATCGACGAAGGGCTTGAGCGGCATGATTCTCACCTGCGGCAACCCGGCCGCGATCAGGCCGTCGCGGTCCTCGCAGGTGACAGGCAGAAGGACGTCGGCACGCTCGATCGCCGCCAGTGCAACGGGCCATGTCAGCTGCCATCTGCCATGGCGCTCCTTGGGAGAAACCGACGGCTCGGCGACCACGTAGGGAATGCCGAAGGTATCGGCAATCGCCGGTCCGAGGTGGTCCGGCGCCTTGTGGTGGAGATGGTAGGTGAACCAGAGTTCCGGGGGATGATCGCGCCAGTGGGCGATCAGTCTTTCCCTTTCCCTTGCCCCCTCTTCCGCGATTTCCTCCTGGCGCCGGGGATCACCGGCATCCCATGACCGCAGCGATGACGCAGTACAGACATCGTGCCCCAGATCCTTGAGGACCCGGACGAGCAGGCGGGCGACCGTGCGGTCGCCGGACGGACGGGGATGGTCCGGTGCCTTCATGGGCGCATAGAACGCGATTCTCATGACGCTTCGAAGAGGTCCATGAGTCGTTCGATGCCGGTTTCCATGGAAAAGACGGTCCGGACGCGGTGTTCGCCTTCGCACCCCAACCGGCACCGAAGCGCCGGATCGCAAATGACCGTTGCGAGCCTTCGTGCAAACTCCGGGGCATCACCGGCAGCCACGAGACAGCCATTGACGCCATCTTCGACGAGTTCCGGAATTCCGGAGACATCCGTGGAAACCACTGCAAGCGCCTGGCTCTGCGCCTCGAGCATGACATTTGGAAGGCCGTCGCGGTCGCCGTCGCCCGCGATGTCAGACGCAAGAACGAAAAGGTCGCTTTGCCTCAGGATCTCGAGAACCTCGTCCTGGCGCATGGCTCCGAGCCACGAGATGCGCGAAGAAAGTCCCGATTGCCGGGCCTGGTCACGCAGCGACTGCAGCAGCGGACCATCGCCCACATGGGTCAGGTGCCAATGGAGTCCCGGGGGAAGGGCTGCCAGCGCCGCAAGGAGCGTGGCATAGCCCTTCTTTTCGACGGCGCGGCCCACCGAGACGAGACGGACGGGATTACCGGGATCGCTGCCGTCACGTCGCCAGGGACGATCGCCCGCCGGCGGCCAGCGCGTTCCATCGATCCCGTGATAGACGAGACTCACCTTCCTCGCCGGGGCAAGCGACTCGAGATAGGTTCGGTTCGCCGCCGTACAGGTCACAAGCCAGCGGCACTCGGCGATCTTCTCGGCAAGATCCCAGCGGGGTGTCGTGTAGATGTCCTTGGCATGGGCAGATGCCGACCAGGCAAGGCCGGTCATGATCGAGGCATAGCGCACGACAGAGGCCGGCGTGTGAAGGAAGTGGGCATGGAAGTGTGTCACGCGCGGCGCGATCTCCGTTGCGACGACACAGGCCTGACCGAAGCGGCGCACGCGATTGCGTGTCGGATCGCGCTTCAGATCTGCGAACCATCGCCGCCTTGCCTCCCGGTACCCTGCGAGACGCCGGGCCTTCAGCCATGCGCCGAGCGTCCGGCCGGGCTCCTCGTGAAGATACTCCGGAAGCCAGGTGACCGGGGCTGCGATCTCGTCGTGGATCGGATGGCGATCCCGTTCGGTCGGATGGCGCAACGACACGATCTCGATATCCAGTCCGCGCCTCTCCAGGGCCAGGACTTCCTGGGCGATGAAGGATTCGGAGAGCCGGGGATAGCCCTTCAGCACAAATGCAACTTTGCCGGACACAGGTCAGCGACCATCCGGCAGAATGCAGGTATCGGCCGCGCCACCATCGAAGTCCGCCGCGCGGTGCTGTACCACTGAGGGCCTGGACGATTCACACTGGCGCATCATGAACAAGGATCCTTCTCAACCGATTGAGGCCGGGCCCGGTCTCGTCCCCGAACGGCGTGCCATGATACGCAATCTCTCGCTGCTGTTCGTGGGAAATGCCCTGCTGGGAGCCCAGATGCCCATGCTGGTCATCATGGGCGGTCTCGCAGGCGTGCTTCTGGCGCCGACGCCGAGCCTGGCGACGTTCACGATCTCGCTGCAGATGCTGGCGGCCTTGCTGACCGCATCGCCGATCTCCCTCCTCATGGGGCGCTACGGCCGCCGGACAGGATTTCTCGTGGGTGCCGGTTGCGCCGTCGCCGGCGGATGGCTTGGAACGATCGCGCTGTTCGAGAAGGACTTCCTGCTCCTGTGCATGGCGCACGCCCTCTTCGGGGTGATGCAAAGCAGCCTGTGGTACTTCCGGTTCGCGGCTGCCGATGCCGCGCATCAGGCCTGGAAGCCGCGGGCCATCGCGATCATCACGGGCTCTGGACTGATCGCCGCGCTGCTCGGCACGGAAATCCTGATTCATGCCAAAGACTACTTCTTCCCCATTCCCTTCGCCGGTGCCTACACGGCGATCGTGCTGATCTGCCTTGTCGGAAGCCTGCCGGTTGCATTCCTCGACTTGGAGAAACCTCCGCGCCGCAGTGCCAGGAGACGCGTACCCTTGCGCCAGGTCCTCGCCAATCCGCCGGTGGCGGCCGCCGTCGTCTGCGCGACGGCGGCGCATTCGATGATGATCTTCCTGATGACGCCGACCCCCCTGGCGATGGTCGATGGTGGCCTGTCGACCGATCAGTCCGCCGACGTGGTGCGCTGGCATGTGATCGCGATGTTCGGCCCGAGTTTCTTCACCGGATCGCTGATCGCGCGTTGGGGATCGGCCCGCATCATCGCCGTCGGCCTTGCCATACTGGCCGCTGCCGCGGCGGTCGCGTGGTCCGGTGTTGCCCTCGAAAACTTCTATCTGGCACTCGTGCTGCTCGGCATCGGCTGGAACTTCGGCTTCATCGGATCGACCAGTCTGCTCGCCGAGCATGTGTCGGCGGAAGATCAACCCTCGGTCCAGGGCCTGAATGAGACGCTCATCGCTCTGGGCGCCACGGCTGCGTCCTTCGGCTCCGGCGCGCTCACCGTGACCCTGGGCTGGTCATCGTTCATTCTGACCTCGCTGCCGCTCCTCATCATTCCCGCACTATGGCTCGCGACAGGAGCGCTTCGCCGCAGGCGGGCCGCCTGACAAATTGTGCAGGATGCCTGTCAGGTCACTGTGCTTCCCAGCCGGTCCTCGCCCAGAACCGTGAGGCTCTTCTGGCGAACGGCGTGGCGCAGACAGGGCCTCGCGCGGCCTTCGGCGAGGTGCATCCTGACCAGCCGGTTGACATTTTCCAGACCATCGAGGAGTCCGGGCACCACCACCTGGCTGGGACGGCGTTGCTGGGGAAGCTGGCGGATCGCAGTTGCCATCGCTTCCGCCCTGCCCGCCATGTCCTCGGTCAGCATGGCGACAAGCCCGAGTTCCTGGGCGCGGCTCGCCCGGATGATCTGTTCGCGCCGTGGCGCCTGCCTTGGCACGATGAGCGCCGGCTTGTCGAACGACAGGATTTCGCAGAACGTGTTGTAGCCACCCATTGCGACCACGCCTGCGGCACGCGCCATCAGGGTCTCGAGATGGGTGTCGAACGTGATCGCAGAGACCCTTTCGAGACGGTCGACGCGGACCTGGAAGTCGGTCTTGGCCTCGGGCTGCATGAACGGTCCGAACACCACCAGGGCCCGCATCTCGGGCGCCATGCTCGATTCGTAGGCACGCAGAACCCAGTCAACCAGGAGGTCGCCGTCACCGCCGCCGCCCGTGGTGATGAGCACGAACGGCTCGTCGATGCCGTCGGGCAGACCTGCTTCGGGCAGGATTTCGGAGACAGAGCGCTCAAGGTAACCGGTATAGATCATCTTGCGGCGCACCGAAGCCGGCATGTCGATCTCGGCAAGGGGATCGTGAATCTGGGGCAGGCCGTAGATCCAGATCTCGTCGTAGAGGTCAACGAGGGCCGGAACCGCGTGCTTGCGCTCCCACTCGATTTTCAGGAGCTGGGGGTCGTCCATGACATCGCGCAGCCCGAGGATGATCCTGGTGCCGCGCTTCCTCAGCATTTCGATGGTCTCGCGGACTTCGCCCCTCAGTCCGAGGGGTTCCTTGTCCACCAGGAAGATGTCCGGATCGAAGATCTCGGCCGTGTGGCGCATGATCGAACCGCGCATCTCCATGGTCTGTTCCGTGTCGAGCAGCAGGTTGAGCGGCGTATACTCGCCGTTGCGCAGCTTGATGACACCGGGAACGCGCACGAAGTCCACCCGCGCACGAAAGTCGAAGCTTCCGATGATGGGGGAGCCCGAGAGAATCAGGGCAGTCAGATTGTCGACGGCGCCCACCATGGCATGGGCGATGGCGCGGCATCTGCGCAAATGTCCCAATCCGAAGCTGTCATGGCTGTAGATCAGGACGCGAGGGCGTTCCGGAAGCTTGTTCATGACCTCATCCCGCCATCGCGCGAACCGGGCATCGATAATGCCACAAATTCTCGTTCGCCAACAGTCCGGCCAGAATTTGCCCGCAGTGTTTCCCTCGACGGCAAAACGGCCCTAGAATCCCGGGGCTCCCCAGGGATTGCCGACAGGCCTCATGGATTCCACCATCTACAAGTTCATCTTCCGGCATTCGAAGAAGGAACAGGTCTTCATCCTGCTCTTCACGGTTTTCTCCCTGCCCTTCTATTACGTGTCCCTCGACATACCCAAGCTGATCGTCAACAACGTTCTGGCAGACCCGGAATCCCTGGCAGCGGATGCCGGGGACCTTCGCGAACTCGTCATCCTCGGCATGCATTTCGGCGAAATGGAGCGGCTCGGCCTGCTCGCCCTTTACTGCCTCCTCTTCCTGGCACTCGTGCTGGCCAACGGCGGCTTCAAGTACGCCATCAATGTCTACAAGGGTCTCCTTGGCGAGCGCATGCTTCGCCGCCTGCGCTACCTGCTCTACAGCCGCATCCTTCGCTTTCCGTCGCCGCATTTCCGCCGTGTGAGTTCCGGCGAACTGATTCCCATGGTGACACAGGAAGTCGAGCCGCTCGGTGGATTCATCGGCGATGCCCTTGCCCTGCCGATGTACCAGGGCGGACTCCTGGTCACCGCGCTCTTCTTCATCTTCATGCAGGACCCGCTGATGGGCCTTGCCTCGATAGCGCTCTATCCCATGCAGGGCTGGATCATCCCGAAGCTCCAGCGCAAGGTGAACCTGCTCGGCAAGGCGCGGGTCCAGGAGGTCCGCAAGGTCTCCGAGCGCATCTCCGAGACCGTTCAGGGCGCCGAGGAAATGCACGCCAACGGCATGGCGCGATGGGAGGCGGCGGAGTTCACGGCACGCATGGGTCGGATCTTCGACATCCGCTACGAGATCTACCGCAAGAAGTTCTTCATCAAGTTCCTCAACAACTTTCTCGCACAGATAACGCCCTTCTTCTTCTACGCCATCGGCGGCTATTTCGTGATCGACGGCTCGCTTTCCCTTGGCGGACTGGTCGCTGTCCTTGCCGCCTACAAGGACCTGCCGCCTCCCTGGAAGGAACTGCTCAATCACTACCAGATCCGCGAGGATGCCAAGATCAAGTACGACCAGGTCGTCACCCAGTTCGCGCCTGCCGGCATGAGGAGCGACGATGTCATCGCCGGCGACAGGGAGGTGGCACGTTTCGAGGGAAGCCTTTCGGCAACGGGCATCAAATACACGGAAGACGGCGACACGCTCATCGACGGCCTCAATCTCGAGGTTCCGCTCGACGGCCATGTCGCCGTGGTCGGCGGCCCGGCGAGCGGCAAGGACCGGATCGCCCCGCTGATCGCGCGTCTGGTCGATGTGTCCGCCGGCAGGCTTACCTATGGCACCGAGGAGGCTGCGGATCTGCCGGAATCCACCGTGGGTCGCCGGCTCGGCTATGTCGGGCCCTCCACGACACTCTTTTCCGCATCCCTCTTCGACAATCTTCTCTATGGCCTGCGTCAGACGCCGCAGACGCCACGGGATACTCCAGACGCGATGAAGAGCGCGATCGCGCGCCGCCACCGGGAATCGGAACTTACCGGCAACAGCCCCGATGACGTCGAGGACGACTGGGTGAATCTCTCCCAGGCAGACGTGGAAGGCCCGGATGGCCTCATCGGCGCGGTGCGTCACGCCCTGGCGGTCGCCGACCTCGAGGATGATGTCTACAGGATGGGTCTCAGGCGTCAGCTCGACCCCGAGGCAAGACCCGAGGAAGCAGGGCGGCTTCTGGAGGCGCGGCGCATTCTCGAGGAACGGCTCGCGTCGGACGCCTTCAGGGGACTGGTCGAACTCTTCGACCGCAACGCCTACAACACGAATGCGACGGTGGGCGAGAACCTTCTGTTCGGTACCCCCGTCGGTGACGCCTTCGATCTCGACCGCCTCCCGGAAAACAGCTATGTCATGTCGCTCCTGGCCGGCGCGGGTCTGACGGAAGACTTTCTCGCCATTGGTTGCGAGGTCGCCCGGACCATGGTCGAGCTGTTTGCCGACCTGCCGGCCGACCACGAGTTCTTCCTCCAGTTCTCCTTCATCTCGCCCGACGATCTCCCGGAATACCGCGCGCTGCTCCACAAGATGGACCGCAGCGGACCCGGGATCCTGGACGAGGCCGAAAGGCTGCGGTTCCTCGCACTCCCCTTCAAACTTGCTCCCGTGCGCCACCGCCTCGGCTTCATCGACGAAGCGATGCAGGCCCGGCTGCTCGAGGTGCGGCGGGCCTTCGCCGAAGGCCTGCCCGAATCGCTCGAGGGCGCCATCTCGTTCTTCGACCGCGAGAGGTACGATCCCGTGCTCTCGCTCCAGGACAACATCCTATTCGGCAAGGTTGCCTATGGGATGGCCCAGTCGCAGGCGAAGGTGGGCGATCTGATGGCCGAGGTCATCGAGGATCTGGACCTGAGACCGGTGGTCATCGAGCTCGGCCTGGAAACCGCGGTCGGCATCGGAGGTGCGCGCCTGTCATCGGCACAGCGCCAGAAGGCCGCCATTGCGCGGGCCGTGCTCAAACGCCCCGGGGTCATGGTCATCGCCGAGGCAACCGCGCTGCTCGACGGCGCCTCCCAGGCAGCTGTCATGGAGAATCTGCGCACGGAGTTTCGCGGCCGGGCGATGATCTGGGTGCTGCACAGACCGAGCGATGCTGAACACTTCGACCAGGTCCTCGTCATGAAGGACGGCAAGATCGCCGAAAAAGGATCCTGCCAGGACCTGATGGCCAAGGCCTCGATCCTCGCCGGCCTGGTCTCACGCGAATGACCCGGGAGGCATGACTTATGAGCCTGCAGGAAGAAGTCGACCTGTTGCGCACCATTCCGCTCTTCTCGAAGATCGAACCCAGCAAACTGAAACTTCTTGCGTTCACGGCCCAGCGGTTGACGTTTGCGCCGGGCGACCTCCTGTGCAGGCAGGGTGACGAGGGTGATGCCGCCTACATCATCATCAACGGAGAGGCCGATGTGCTTGTCGAATCCGGATCCGGCGAGGTGAAGGTCGCGACCCTGGGCCCCAATGATCTTCTTGGCGAGAACGCCATCCTCTGCGATGTGCCGAGAACGGCTACGGTGAGGGCGGTCTCGACGGTCGAGACGCTGATGATCTCCAAGGAGCTCTTCTTCCAGCTGGTCAACCAGTTCCCGTCGATCTCGATCGAGATCATGCGCGAACTCGCCCGCAGGGTGGAACGGACCACAACGATGCTTCGCGATGCCATGGCACAGAAGACCGGCTGAGGGCGCGTGAGCCGGCTCGAAAGCGCCATCCGCCGCCTCGAGGCGCAGCGCCTCTGCCTCAATCGGGCTTGTGCACTCGTCGCCGGTACGCCGGGGCACGTTCTGGAACTCGGGCTCGGCAACGGAAGGACCTTCGATCACCTGCGGCGACTGCTGCCCGATAGGGACATCTACTGTTTCGACAGGCAGATCGCCGCCCATCCGCACTGCATTCCCGTCGCCGAGCACATGTTGCTCGGCGAGCTCGAGACGACGATCCCCCTTGCCGCCCAACGCCTCGGGCCCGGCGCCGTTCTCGCTCACGTCGATATCGGTTCGGGCGACCGCGAGGCCAGCCTGAGACTCGGCGAACGGCTTGCCGGTCAGCTCCCTTCCCTGCTTGCCCCCGGCGCGATCATCGTCGGCGACCAGCCTCTCCCAAATGCAAGCTGGATCGCGCTCGATCTCCCCCATGGCGTCCGCCCGGGCCGCTATCACATGTACAGGGCATAACAGGGAAAACGCTACTGTGGTTGAGGGCAACCCGGCAGATTGGCCTGCGAACAGCTCATGTAGCCTGAATCCTTCTGGTCCTGGGCATCGCGATACTCGACGCACCAGCTGACACGGCTTGTCACGCCCGGGGGGAGCGGACCGGCATCGAGATCATCGCTGTTGCCAGGTTGAAGCCTCGCCATCGAGGTATCCGAACAGCTGACGTTGCTGTCGGCCTCGCCGGTATTGTTTCTCCAGATGATGGCGATTTCCTTCGAACAGTTGTTGGTCGCGTGGTATTGCGGGTGCCAGGTCTGCGACGACGGCTCGTCGACCGGCACCCCCTCGAGGGAAACACACGTGCTGGCCAGAGGCAGGGACCAGGCCACAGCGCCGCCACCGGCAACGACGCCCACGGCCACGATCAGAACTGCGATCCTGAGCGGCATGACTGATCATCCGATATTGGGTATGGCCATCAGGCAACCCGAAACACCAACCTGTCAACACCCGCCGGCGCGAGTGCGACAGTTCCCACGGGTTCGCGTCTGCCTGGCCGGGCCTTCAGCCGCCTTGCGCAAAGGCTCTTCTCGACATGGCGTTTCGATAGCTCACCTGCATTCCTTCCGGACCTCGCTCTGGAAACTCAGCATGGCCCGCGGGTTTCCGCGGCCGTCAACCATTCTGATCGGCGCTTGAAGGGCATCAGGCGAATGGCCAAGATGGCGCGCCCTTCCCCAGGGTTGGGGGTCCGGCTCAAGGCCCTCCGGTCATTCTCTCTGCAACCTTCCAGGGAACAATACATGAAACGTCTTTTCAGGCGGGGTATCGCAGCCGTCGTCGGGGCGGTGGCGATGATCTCCATGCCGACCCTTGCATCGACGCCAGCCAATACGCTCGTTATCGCCAAGGACGTCAGCGACATCATCACGTTCGACCCGGCCGAGGTGTTCGAGATCTCAACCGGCGAACTCATCGCCAACCTCTACGACCGCATCATGATGATCGAGCCTGACAATCTCGACGAACTCGTGGGCGGCGTTGCCGAGAGCTACGAGGTGAGCGAGGACGGCAGGTCGATAACCTTCAGAATACGCGAGGGCCTCACCTTCCATAGCGGCAATCCGGTCCGGCCCCAAGATGTCGAGTTCTCCCTCGAACGCGTCGTCAAGCTCCGCAAGACACCTTCATTCATCCTCACGCAGTTCGGCTGGAATGCCGACACTGTCGACGATCTGGTCGAGGTCGTCGACGACAGGCACGTGCGGATCACAATTCTCGAGGAATTCTCGCCCGTGCTGGTGCTCAACACGATGTCGGCGGGCATCGCCTCGGTCGTCGACCGTGAACTCGTTCTCGCCCACGAGGTCGACGGCGATTTTGGGTACGGGTGGCTGAAGTCCAACAGCGCCGGTTCGGGCGCCTACCAGCTCAAGAGCTGGAAGGCGAATGAATCGGTGGTTGTCGAGGGGTTTGCCGATTACCGTCATGGCGAACCCGCCATGAAGCGCGTGATCCTTCAGCATGTGTCCGAACCGGCGACGCAACGCCTGCTCGTCGAGAAAGGCGATGTCGATATCGCCGTCAATCTCACGCCCGACCAGGTCAAGGGCATCATGGACAACCCCGACGTCGAGATCGACGGCAATCCGAAGACGCTGATCGTCTATCTCGCTGCAAATGTGGCCCATCCGGTCCTCGGGAAACCGAAGGTGGCCGAAGCGATCCGTTATGCGATCGACTACCACGGCATGGCGAACTCCTTCCTCGCCGGGCAGTACATGGTCCACCAGAGCTTCTGGCCGTCGGGACTGTGGGCGTCCTATACCGAGACACCGTTTTCGCTTGACCTCGACACTGCACGTCAGTTGCTCGAGGAGGCGGGCCATGGCGACGGCTTCGAGATCCAGCTCGATGCACTCACCAGCGCACCGTTCCCCGAGATCGCCCAGGCGATCCAGGCCACGCTTGCCCAGATCGGGATCACGGCAGAGATCGTCACGCACGCGGGCAAGACCCTGTGGCCTCTCTACCGCGCACGCAGGCATGACCTCATCCTTGCGCTGTGGTCACCCGACTATCTCGATCCGCATGCCAATGCCGATCCCTTTGCCCACAATCCGGACAACAGCGACGAAGCGAAGCTGACGGGTGTGCTGGCATGGCGCAATTCGTGGATGAATGAAGACCTCAACGCCATGGTCCGGGCGGCGAAGAACGAGCTCGACGCCGGCAGGCGCGAACAGGCCTACTTCGATCTCCAGAAGAAGGTCCAGCATGAAGGCCCCTATGCGATCATGTTCCAGCAGCACGAGCAGCTCGTGCGGCGTGCCAATGTCCAGAACTTCGTATCGGGACCGAACTTCGATCTCGTGTTCTATCGCCTGGTGACCAAGTAGCGGTCCTCCAGAGGTAACGCCGGGTGGCGATCGGCACGGCGGCAGGCTCCTCTGGATTGAGGGGCCTGCCGTCCGTCGTGCACCGCGTGGCCGGCGTCCTGGTCACGCTCGCCTTCACGTTCATCGGCCTTACCGCCGTCACGTTCATGATCGGCCGGGTCATGCCGGCCGATCCCGTGCTCTCGATCGTCGGCGACCGCGCGTCGCAGGATGTTTATGACGCGGTCTATCTTCAGCTCGGCCTCGACAGACCGATTCCGGTCCAGTACGTCCGCTATCTCGGGCAGCTCTTCGAGGGCGACCTCGGCGTCTCGATCATGACCGCCCGCCCCGTGATCGACGATCTCCTGAGGTTCTTCCCGGCAACTCTGGAACTCGCGACCATCGCGACATTCCTCGGGGTCTTCGTCGGTGTGCCCATGGGTGTGCTTGCGGCAGTCCGCCAGGGGCGCTGGCCCGATCACCTCGTGCGGATCTTCGGACTTGTCGGCTACTCGGTTCCCGTGTTCTGGCTGGGCATGGTGGGCCTCCTCGTCTTCTATGCCGAGCTCGACTGGGTGGCGGGCCCGGGAAGGCTCGATGTCTTCTTCGGGGACATCGTCGAGCCGGTGACGGGAATGATCCTGATCGATGCAGCGCTGGCAGGGGAATGGGAGATCTTCGACAACGCGCTCGCCCATCTCGTGCTGCCGTCGGCCATTCTGGGTACCTACACGCTCGCCTACATCGCGCGCATGACGCGCAGTTTCATGCTCGACCAGCTGGACCAGGAGTACGTCCTGACGGCCCGCGTCAAGGGTGCTTCCGAGTTCGTGGTGATCTGGCGCCATGCGTTCCGCAATGTCCTCGTGCAGCTCATCACCATCATCGGTCTTGCCTATGCGTCGCTGCTCGAGGGATCGGTGCTCACCGAAACGGTGTTCGCCTGGCCCGGAATTGGGCAATACATCACGAGTTCGCTCTTCAACAACGACATGAACGCGGTGCTCGGTGGCACGGTCGTCGTCGGGGTCTGCTTCGTCGGGATCAACATGCTCTCCGATCTGCTCTACCGCCTTGTCGATCCGAGGGTCCGGTGATCACGCTGAAGGCCTGGCTCGTCGCCGAGATTCCTCGCTCGCGCCTCCATGCACGATGCCAGCGCGTCTATTTCGGCTGGTGCGCCTTCTCGGGCAATCCGATCGCCGTGCTGGGCCTTGCGATCGTCGTGGGGCTCGTCGCCTGCGCGATCTTCGCTCCCTGGATCACCGGTTCGAGCGGCCTGCTTCCCGACCTTGCCAACCGTCTTCAGCCGCCTGGCAGCACCCACTGGTTCGGCACCGACGAGCTCGGCCGCGACATCTTCGACCGGATTATCCTGGGTTCGCGCATCACGCTCTACATCGTCGGCCTCGTCTCCGTCATCGTGGTCCCCGTCGGTCTGGCGATCGGTGTCATCGCCGGATATGCCGGCGGCTGGGTCGACAATGTCCTGATGCGGTTCACCGATATCTTCCTGGCGTTTCCCAGGCTCATCCTCGCACTTGCCTTCGTCGCGGTCCTGGGCCCGGGTATCGAGAATGCGGTGCTCGCCATCGCGCTTACCACCTGGTCGCCCTATGCGCGTATTGCACGCGTCGAAGCCCTGACGATCCGCAACAGCGACTTCATCCTCGCCGCGCGCTCCCAGGGCATCGCGCCGCTCGGCATCCTGTTCCGCCATGTCACCCCGCTGTGCGCCTCCTCGGTGATCGTGCGGCTCACGCTCGACATGGCCGGGATCATCCTCACCGCCGCTGGCCTCGGCTTTCTGGGGCTGGGTGCGCAGCCGCCGACCCCGGAGTGGGGCGCGATGATCTCGCTGGGCCAACAACACCTGATCGACCAGTGGTGGGTGCCGACCATTCCCGGGATCGCGATCTTTGTCGTCAGCCTGGGCTTCAACCTGCTCGGCGACGGCCTGCGCGATACCCTCGATCCAAAGAGCACCGGCCGCGGCTGACCGGCGATGCCCGACACGCTCCTGACCGCCGAGGATCTCCACGTGACGTTCGATACGCCCCGTGGTCCCGTCGAAGCGGTGCGCGGCATCAGTTTCTCGCTTGCGCGCGAGAAGCTCGGCATCGTCGGCGAATCGGGGTCCGGCAAGTCCCAGACCGGACGCGCCCTGCTCGGCCTCGTGGCGGGCAACGGCACCGTCAGGGCGAGAAAGCTCTCCTTCGACGGCATCGATCTCATGCGTGCCGATGAACGCACCATGCGCCGCATCCGCGGCAGACGCATCTCCATGATCTTGCAGGACCCGAAGTTCTCGCTCAATCCGGTGATCACGGTGGGCGATCAGATCGTCGAGGCGTTCCGCCTTCACAAGCCGGTCTCGCGCCGCGAGGCGAAGGAACGGGCGCTCGCCATGCTCGAAGCGGTGCGCATCCGCCATCCGGCAAGGGTCTTCGGCAGCTATCCCCACGAGGTGTCCGGCGGCATGGGCCAGCGCATCATGATCGCCATGATGATGATTCCGGAACCCGATCTCATTATCGCCGACGAGCCGACCTCGGCCCTCGATGTGACGGTCCAGCTCCAGGTCCTGGCGATTCTCGACGATCTGGTGACGCGGCGCGGCGCCGGACTCATCTTCATCAGTCACGATCTCAGTCTCGTGGCCTCTTACTGCGACCGGGTGCTGGTGATGTATGCCGGCAGGATCGTCGAGACGCTGAAGGCCGATGCCCTGCACGACGCCCGGCACGCCTATACGAAGGGCCTTCTCAACTGCCAGCCGCGGATCGACGGCGACGGTGGCGACCTGCCGGTTCTCGAACGCGATCCGGCGTGGCTTGCATGATCGACATCCGGGATCTCGAGGTGATGTTCGGCCGCGGGCAGAAGGCGTTCCATGCCGTTCATTCGGTGGGCTTCGAGGTCGCGCAGGGCAGAAGTTACGGACTCGTGGGCGAATCGGGCTCAGGCAAGACCACCGTGCTTCGTGCCTTCGCCGGGCTCCTGCCGCAATCAGCCCATACAGGCGGACGGATGGCCCTCGACGGCGAGGTGCTCGGCCACATCCGTCCCCGCTCGTTCAGGCGGCGTGTCCAGCTCGTCTTCCAGGATCCCTATGGTTCTCTCCATCCCCGCCACACCGTCGATCAGCTGCTCGGTGATTCCGTCAACGCCCATCGTCTCGACTCCGCTGACTCCCGCATCGTCGAATCGCTGCGCGACGTCGGCCTCGGCCCCTCCTTTCGGTTCCGCTTTCCCCACCAGCTTTCCGGAGGACAGCGTCAGCGGGTTGCCATCGCGCGCGCTCTCATCATCGAACCCGAGATTGTCCTGCTCGACGAACCGACCTCGGCACTCGATGTCTCGGTCCAGGCCGAGGTGCTGAACCTGTTGCGGCGACTGGGACGCGAACACGGGCTCACCTACGTCCTGGTCAGCCACAACCTCGCCGTCGTCAGCCATCTCTGCGACCGGCTCTCGGTGATGCAGCACGGCAGGGTCGTCGAGGTGCTCGACGTCGCCCGCTTGCGTGCCGGCAATCCCGATCATCCCTATACGCGCCAGCTCCTCCATGCGAGCCGAGGCTATGACCGCCAGACAGCAGATGCCCTGGTGGATTTCGAGGTCTGACGGTCGCAGCCCCGCGTATGCAGTGATCCGAACGACGGCGCCGGCACGCCCGAACCGGAGCCGGATCACGCCTGAAGCGCGCCGACCTTCCCTGTCGGACGGCGCCCGGGAACCGCCACGACATCAGCGGTTTCGGTTCCGACTGGTAGCAGTCCGATGGGTCGGGATCCCATGGGCGGAGTCGCGGTCAGGACCAACTCCTGTTCATCACCTTCGAGAGCGACGTCAACGAGGTACCTCTCCGCCTGACGACGGCGGGAAGCGGTTCGCCGATGCACGGACGGGAGGCCAGGATGTTGTTGAAGCGCTATCTGGATCCCCACAAGGGGATCCTCGAGGAGTTCCCGAAGCTGTCGGCGAAGCGGCTGTTCGACGAGGTTCGCGCGGCCGGCCAAGCGTGTTCCTCCTCAGGCTTGCACCACAGGCGGGTCAGCCGGCCGCAGATCGCGCAATCACCGCGAGCGGCGCGAAGGCCTCGATATCGCTCACCACGTCGATCACTGCAGGCCGCCCGGCGGCAAAGGCGATATCGAGAGCGCCGGCGATGTCGGCGGGATTCTCGACGCGCAAGCCCAGCGCGCCCATGGCCTCGGCAATCGTGGCGAAATTGACGTCGCTGCAGGCCCAGAGCTCGCGCCCCTTCTCGGACTGGCGCCCGCCGTAGGCGCGATCGAAGCCAGACGCCCCCTGATTGCCCGAGCTGTTGTTGTTCACCAGCGTGACCGTGTTGATGCCGCAGCGGACCGCCGTCTCGATCTCGCTGAGGTGGTACCAGAAGCCCGCATCGCCGGTGAACACGAAGACCGGCCGATCGGGAGCGGCGCACTTCGCGCCCAGGCCGGCCAGTCTAACGCCCCCCGGAGGTCGGCTTGATCATGCGGAGCCCCGCGCCCCGCCTGTCGAAGATGGCGTGCTTGATTGCCCCGAGCACATGCAGGCCGACCAAGGGAATGAAGAGATGGCCCGTGACGTCGTGCACCCGTTCCACGAACTCGTGCAGGCCCCGGTTCGCTTCCATCGGGGAGGGAATACCGAATCCGAATACGTCCAGCTCTCGTCCGAGAGTCCAGTGCAGCAGGTAGCCGGAGACCACCACGACGACGATCGCAACGAGCAGCCCCCAGTGAACGATTCGCGCCGCGAGGTTGAAGAGGGCCGATTGGTCCGGTGCGTCAACCACACCGCGACTCATCCGATGCCACATCCGCCACAGGAGAAACAGGCCGGCTATCGCGCCGCCGCTCACGTGCAAGAGGTAGGCGGTAGTACCGCGTTCTCCATCGTGGGTGAGGAACAACGCGACGACCAGGAGCGCCGCCAGCCAGTGGGCGAGAATGGACAGAATCGAGTAGCCGTCGGTGCGAATCATTGGACTTGCTCTTGGCGGGTTTCGGTTGATGCGGCCTTCGGAGAGCCGGCGCCCGACGCTTCCACAACAGCGAATCGTACGCCATGCGCCTTACCGAAGTTTGTCGCCCGCGTAAAATTACGCAAAGCTGCCGCTGGCTCGGTGCCCGCTTGCAGGATGAATTGGGATCATCCCCGACAACCCTGCAATCATCTTCCTGCGACGCGAGCCGGCAAATCAGAACGAGCCCGAAGTACACACACCGGGCTTCACGTGGCGAAGGGCTCTGCTCCGGCTGGTGGGGAATGATGGCAGGCGCGGCGGCCGACTGCGACAGTCACCGCAGGTGCACAGCTTGAAGGTGACGGGATGACCCCGGGAATTGAAACGGTTGTGTCCCACAGCGTGGTATAGGAACTCTCGCTTCCCGGGAGCTGTGGGACACAACCATGCGCAGTCAGTTCGACACGCGCCCTCACGACCCCTTCGCGTCCTCGAAGTGGCGGATCGCGTTATCGAACTTGTCACGGCAACCGGGGTTGCAAAATCCGACGACCCGGCCGTCATACTCAGTCAGGGAGTCAGCTTGCACCGGTTTGCCCGACCATGGGCAGGTCTCATTGATGCAATCGAAAATGTTCGGAGCAGGCATAGCGCCTCCCGTAGCTTCATCTTCACTGTCGAGGACGGTATCCGGTGGATCTCGACTCGTCCAATATCAACGGTCAATGGCATCCCACGAGCGCCAGCTCGGTATCCAGCGCGGTACGTTCGCCTTGTAGAGTCGATAGTCGTTGCCGAACCGACGTTCAAGGGCCCGCTCCTCCACCAATGGAAAGTAGATCGCGTTGGCCAGAAAAAAGACCAGCAGCCAACCCACCAGATGCCACGAGCCGAAGAACAGAGACTCGGCACCAAGCATGAGCAGCACACTCGCGATCATGGGATTGCGGACGTGGCGATACGGCCCGCGAACGACCAGCCTCTGCGGCGGAGCCCATGGCGCAGGTGTGCCCTCGCCGATGGTCCGAAACAACCTGACTGTCCACACGGCGAGCGCCAAGCCAGCCGCGCCCAGCACAAGGGCGAACCAGAACCTCGGTTGCACAGGTCCTGGCAACGCCAAGGCCGTTCCGGACTCGGCCACGAGCCAGATGATCGCACCGGGAACGAAAACCAGGGCCGTCCCCGGAAGGATGATGATCGCCTTGACGAGTTCGAGATTCATTCAGAACACCGCGGAACCGCGTTCGGCACTTTCCATTCCAATCATTTTCCTCCGATACGGCGACACAGTCACCGGGAAAGCGACTGAATCACCAGGGTGTATCCACCACCGTTCAGCTTGATGATCGATTCGAATGGATATTGCGCTGCCCACTGCGGCGAGTGAAATCGCCAGGTCAAGCGCCGCCGGCCGTCCATCGGCTCCGAAACTACCTCGCCTCGGGCGACCGGCTCATCCGGATTCATGTACACGGCAAACTGGTTCACGGAACGTGGCGAATCGACGGCGAGCGGCACGGCGGCGTCGAAGCTGAGCGCCAACCGATGCGCCGCCGCGTCGTGCCGGTATCCGGTGAGCGCGCCGTCGGTACTCAGGTCAACGGCAATCCTGTTGCGGTGGCCCGGCTGTGACGCCGTCAGTCGAACGCCTCCGTCCGGTTCGGTGACGGCGAAGGACAGACCGGAGGCGTTTGCGCTCAGCCGCTCTTCGTGCCTTGAGAACGACCATTGCCCGAACGGAATGACCGCGATCTGAATTCCGGTGCTGTAGGCGGCCATGAATCGGTGCCTGGCTGCCGGATCGTCGCCGGCGCGGAAGGAGTAGTCATTTGCGCCAATCCGAACTTCGTTGGTCCGCGCCAGGGCAACGCGGTCGCGATGGAACAGGAGAAACAGCGTGCCGGCAGAATGCCCCGACTGATTGGTCAGTCCGGCACCGGTTCGGGTCAGTGGCCGGTCGGCCAGGTCGACCACGATCTCGACGGGCACGTCATCCAGGCCGGTGAGCGCCACTCGAACGCTCCGCCCCTTTCCCCGTGCACCGGACCGTTCGTAGTCGATTGGCCTGTAGTGGCTTCCCGGAAAGTGCCCGACAATCTGCCGGTCGTCGAAGTAGTGAACCTGGTGCTTGCCACCGTGGCGCTCGGTGAAGAACAGCCATACGGCGCGGTAGAAATTGCGTGCCGAATCGATCGACATGATTTCGACGCTTTCGTACACCGGATGGCGCGGCAGCCAAACGAACCAGTGGTGGTCCCAGTGGTGGTGAGCGGTCACCAACGGTACTACCGGCGCAGCCGCGTTGGCCGGTGCGATCAGACCGACCAGACACGACAATACGACCACGCCGGGAATCAGCCCGCGGAACGAAGCCGCAACCGCCGAAAGGAGTGTTACGACCGGAGCCGACAAGCCCGGAATCCGTCTCCCCCGGTGCCGAAGCGTGTTCATGTCTCGCGCCTCACGATTCCCGGCCGCTCAGGCACTGCCGATGTCACCGTCCAGAACTTCACGCAAGTAGGTGACATGCCTGTGGAAGGCACACCGTCCCGGTGCCGTGATGCCCACCCGAGTCCTCGGCTTTTTTCCCACGAAATCCTTGACGATCCTCACGAAGCCCGCCTTTTCGAGGGTGGTCAGGTGTGCGCCCAGGTTGCCGTCCGTTGCACCCGTAATGACACGCAACCGCTTGAATTCCAGCATTTCCCGGCACGGCAGGGCGTTTAGCGCGGACATGACCCTGAGACGCGTTGACTGGTGAATGATTTCGTCGGGCGCGCTCATCGCGCGCTCCGCATCCAAAGGCCACCGAGAATCAACGCGCCACCCCCGAGGACCGGAACCATAAGCGGCACATGAGCCGGTGCCAGGTGATGGAGCCCGAGAGCGAGGGCTGCCAACAACGCGCCGACCACTGCATACCGGGCGCCCGTCCAGCATCCGGCGACCACATAGATCGCCGCCACCACCATGGTGATGAGCATGAGAATCTCAACGTTGGACACCGGTGCGAAGACCGACAGCGTCAACGCCACGAACGCCACCACGGCGGTACCGGTCGCGACGCAGCGAAACAATCGGTTGCGTCTGTCTCCCTCGCCGTATCGCCGCGACTGAATGGCAATCAGAACTCCGGTGCCCGCGAATCCCACGATATCGACAACCAGCCAGCCAATTCCGGCATTGTCACGCGAGAGCGCGCCGACCGCACCGGCGACAATCCACAACACGCCCCAGAGCAGGAGGTACGGACTGGCCAGCCCATACTGAAACAGCGTCAGGCTGTGACGCCTCGCCGAATCGACATCATGCAGTGCGGTTGCGGCATCGTTCCTGGTGACAATCATGGCATGCTCCGCTCGACTCTGTGAGAATGTCGGAGGAGCATATACGCAAACTATTCTGTTGTACAGAGCACTGTATAAGGATATTACCCAGAGGTGCGGTTGCGCATCAGTTTCGACCGCCGGCTGGTTGACGGCATGGGGTGCACGCACGGAGTTCGTCCGGGCGAGCCGCGCGATCTCATCGGGTTTGTGATGAGGCGTTGTCTGACCGGAGCGGTGCGCAAGCCCTAGCTTCGGATGAGCGGGAGCTGTGCACCCACGACGTCGCTGTCGGGCGATCCAAGCTTGTCGGCGATCGTGAAATGATCGAGGTCGGGTGCGACCATCATCTGCATCGAATAGTCCAGGCCCTGCCACACGGTCTCCATCGCCTGTGCCTGCCGGTGGTATTCTTCCGATTCGAGGGCGCCGACCGCGATGAGAAGCGGCGCCTCGACGGGGTAGGCGAGTCGTACGGGACTGTTGCGCGCGGCTACGGCTTCGTCCATTGCGAGCACCTCGTTGAGGTAACAGAGGCGGATGGGCTCGAGATCGAAGAGACCGCTGATGGCATAGCCGGACTTCACGATGTCAGGGGGAAGGCCAGACGCAAAGGCGGCCCAGTCCGTCGCAAGCAGCATCGCCACCAGATGTCCGCCGGCGGAATGGCCCGAGACATGGATGCGCTCCGGGTCGGCGCCGAAAGCCTGGGCGTTCTTCCATGTCCAGGCAACGGCCGCGCGGTTCTGCCGCACGATCTCGTCCATGCCGACGTCGGGTGCGAGCGCGTAGTTGATGACGATGGTGGTGACATCGCGCGGCACGAAACCTCTGGCCACGTAGCTGAAATCGGACTTGTCGAACAACTGCCAGTAGCCGCCGTGCACGAAGAGGTTGACGGGAGCGTTCGTCGTGGCCGCCGGGAAGATATCGAGCGTCTCCTTGGGATGTTCGCCGTACGCGACGTCCAGCTCGCCCGGGAGCGAATCACGGGTGCGGACGCTCTCGTCCGCCCACTTCCCGAAGTAGTACGTGCAGTCGGGGAAGCGTTCCCGATTGTTGTACTGGACGTCGAGCTCTTCCCTGTCATAAGGCCCGAAGACGACCTGCTTTCCCATGTGCGTTCGATCCCCTTGTTCTTTCGTCGTCCCGGCACGGGTTTTCGTGCTCCATCGTGCCAGACCCTAAAGACGTCGGCACCGGGGGGCAACGCCGTGCCCTTAGCTCCCCGCAATGACGGGGCCCGTTTCGAAGGCTGCCGCGATCAGACCGTATCCCGGAGATCGCGCCTCAGCCAGTTCAGGAGATCGATGCGGGTGATGATGCCGAGAAAGGTGTCCCCGTCCACCACGATCGCCGTCAGATCGCGCCGGAAGATGGTCATCAGCGACTCGATGCCTGCCGTGCGTTCCACGGTTTCCGGGCGCGCCGACATCGCCGAGGAAACCGGGTCCGAGAATTTTCCCAGGCTGTGGTGGACTGCCCACAGGATATCCGACTCGTCGATGATGCCGACGACCCTGTCTCCTTCCAGAACCGGAAGCTGACTGATGTCGTAGAGTTTCATCCGCGAGAGCGCGATGGCGAGCGCGTCGTCCGGCGCCACGGTGACAGACGCCCTGTCGGCGTGGAGGCGGACGACCAGGTCCCTCAGGTCCCCGAAGGACTCGCGACGGAAGAAGCCCTGGTCGAGCATCCAGTAGTCGTTGTACATCTTGGAGAGGTACTTGTTGCCGCTGTCGCAGACCAGCGTGACCACGTTCTTCGGCTCTTTCTGTTCGCGGCAGTAGGCGAGCGCGCCGGCAAGCAGGGTTCCCGAGGAGGAGCCGGCAAGGATTCCTTCTTCTTCCAGGAGCTTGCGGGCGGTGGCGAACGCCTCCTCGTCGGGGACCTTGTAGGCTTTCGAGACGAGTGAGAGGTCGCTCACCTCGGGAATGAAGTCCTCGCCGATGCCTTCGACGAGCCATGATCCCAGTTCGCCCGGGGTTCCCGTGTTGACGTAGTCGGCAAGCACGGAACCGACCGGGTCCGCCAGCACCATCTCGACGTGCGGCGCCGTCTTGCGGAAGAAACGTCCAAGGCCCGTAATGGTACCGCCCGACCCGACTCCGCACACCACGGCATCGACCCTGTGCCCCATCTGGGCCCAGATCTCGGGACCGGTACCGGTTTCGTGGGCAAGGGGATTGGCCGGATTGCAGAACTGGTTGACGAAGAAACTGTTCCCGGTCTCGCCGTTAAGGCGTGCGGCGAGATCCTGGTAGTACTCCGGGTGTCCCTTGCCGACATCGGATCTCGTGAGATGCACATGCGCGCCCATGGCCAGCAGGTTGAAGATCTTCTCCTGACTCATCTTGTCGGGAATCACGAGCAGCAGGCGATAGCCTTTCTGGCGTGCGACCAGCGCGAGCCCCAGCCCGGTATTGCCGGCCGTCGCCTCGATCAGCGTGCCCCCGGGCCTGATGAAACCGGATTTCTCCGCCGCCTCCACCATGGAAAGCGCCGGCCGGTCCTTGATCGAGCCTCCCGGATTCTGGTTCTCGAGCTTCACGAACAGGCGGCACGGGTCCGTATCGAACTTCGTCACTTCGACGATCGGTGTATTGCCTATGGTGTCGAGCACGTTCGCATGTACTGTCATGGCATGTCCTTCGGCACGGGCAACAACTGCTGCCGTTACAATAGGGCATCCGTCACGACACGAAAGCCGCGCGGATCCATCCGATGAGAAATCCCCAGAACTACCGTGCCTACGGTGTGCTGTTGCGCGATCGCAAGATCCTCATTGCCGCCGAATACGTCGCCAGGATCTTCGCCTGGAAGTACCCCGGCGGTGGCGTCGGCGACCACGAGACTGCCGAGGAGGCACTGGTGAGGGAATTCCGGGAAGAGGCGACCATGGAGGTCTCGGTTGTCGCCGAACTTCACGACCCCGGCACATTGATCAGCCCATGGACCGGGGCACCCTACACACCGGTCTACTATCTGGTCGAAACCTCCGACACTCCAATGGTACCCGACGGAGAGGAGATCGAGATGAGTTTCATGGAGACGGAAGCGGTCCTTGAAAGCGATCTCTTCGCTGGTCCGGAAAAGGCCGCCCTTCGCGCCGCCATCGCGTTTCACGAAGCCTGAGGCCCGTCCAGGTCCGAATCGAGGTAGCGCACCAGCTCGGGCAGCTCGGGCTGATCGAGAACGGCGGCCGTCGGCCCGGTGAGAAGAATGCGCCCCTGGTCCATGAACGCGGTGTTTTCGGCAATGCGCCTGGCATCGGCCGGATCGTGGGTCACCATCACCACGGTCATGCCGGTTTCCCTCCTCAACCGGTCCACCAGATCGATCATGGTACGGCGAAGTGCCGGCCCGAGCGCCGCAAACGGCTCGTCAAGGAGGAGGACGGGCCGGCCCATCAGCAGCGCCCTGGCGATGGCGACACGCTGGCGTTCCCCGCCGGAAAGTTCCCTGGGAAGACGCCCGCCCATGCCTTCGAGTTCCACGCGTGCCAGGGCATCGAGGGCCTGGCGGCGATGGTCCGCGGCAAGCCTGAGGCCCGGATGGAGACCGAGCGCCACGTTTTCGAGCGCGGTGAGGTGGGAGAAGAGATTGTGCTCCTGAAAGAGGGTCGAGATCGGCCTCAGGGCCGGAGGAAGGTCCGTCACCGGCCGTCCCGCGACAAGGACGCTGCCTGAAAGCGGCCTCTCGAATCCGGCCGCAAGCGCCAGAAGTGTGCTCTTTCCGGCACCGCTGGCGCCGATCAGCGCAAGGACGTCGCCACGCCGGACCGCAAGGTTGGCAGCGAGGGTCCAGCCTTCGAACGCGAAGGCAAGATCCTTCAGTTCAAGCCCTGGAGGCGACACGGCCCAGTCCTTCGATGACGACGAAAACGGCCAGACACACCACCACGAGGAGCAGTGCCATCACGGCGGCCTCGTCCATTCGGTAGCTGCCGAGTGCCCGGTAGAGAAGCAGGGCAAGTGTCGCCTCGCGTTCCGTTCCGAAGAGCGCGATCGCCGTAAGGTCGCCGGTTGCCAGTGCCGATGCAAGCGCAAGCGCTGTCGCAAGGGGGCGCAGCAGTACGGGTCCTTCGAGCCAGGCGATGCGGCGGATGCCGGAAAGACCGATGCTCGCACACAGCCTGTCATGGTGTTCGGCAGTTCGCCGCAGCGCCGGAGATACGAGGCGCAGGACATAGGGTACGGCAACGAGACCATTGACGAGAGCCGCAAGCGGCAGGGCCCAGTCGAACACCGGCACAAGGGGCAGAAGCAGAACGAAGAGCCCGGCACCCAGCACCACGGGTGAGACGATGAGCGTCTGGCTGCCGGCGATCTCGAGGCGGTCGGCCAGACGGGGGCGCCGGGCACGCACGGCAAGATCGCGCGTGGTGAGGCCGAGCAGGACACCGAAGACGACCGAGAGAACGCCTGCGCCGAAGCCCACCAGAACACTGCGCATCGCCGCCAGCCAGACATCCTGGCGCATGAGGACGTCCGATAACGGGCCGCCAAGACCCGAGACCACGACGGCGGCAAGCGGGCTGCCGACCCAGAGGATGCCACCGGTGATCCACAAGCCATCGACACAGCGGCTCGTCCGGTCAAGGGAATCGGGGCGCTGGACGATCCGCCCTTCGGAAGGTTCGCTCGCCGACGTGCGGGCGTACCGGAAGAGCGCCAGAGCCACCGCGCCGCAGACCGCCACCTGGAGGAATGCGAGGAAGACGGCCCGGACGATGTCGAAATCGAGTCTCAGGGCCTGGTAGATCGCGACCTCCAGAGTTGCCGCTCCCGGTCCGCCGCCCAGCGCAAGCACGACGGTGAAGCTCGAGAAACAGAGAAGGAAGATGAGCATGGCAGTACCGGACAGGGTCTCGGCGAGCCTGGGCCATTCGATCAGCCGGAAGATCGGCCACGAGGTCATGCCCAGCTGTCCTGCCAGCCTCCAGGTCTCCCCGGGAATCGACTCCCAGACGGGCAGGAGCAGGCGCACGGCAAGCGGCACATTGAAGAAGGTGTGTGCGATCAGGATGCCCTCGAGGCCATAGATCGGACCGGGGCCGGAAATCCCTGCCGACCGGAGCGCCTGGCTGATCGCGCCGTTCTGGCCCCAGACCGCGACGATACCGAAGACGACGACGATGGCGGGAAGGACCAGAGGGACGCCGAAGAACCTGATCACAATGGCACGTCCGGGAAAGGCCGGCCGTCTCGCCAGCGCCCGTGTCAGGGGAATCGCAAACGCCAGGGAGAGGCCGGTGGAAAGTGCCGCCTGAAGGATCGTGAACTCGAGTACATGGAGTGCATAGCGGTCGAAAATCCGGCCCGGGACGAGACCGGGCGCCGCATCGAGCAGAGCCAGAACCGCCACCACCGCCAGGCCCGGCGATGCGACAAGCGCCGCCACGCCGGGCCAGAGCAGTGGCCGGTAGCCGACCATCATTGCGGAATGACGGCCTCCAGCCATTCGTCGATCCAGGCCTTGCGTCGGGCACCCACCTCGTCTGGCGGGAGAAGGAGCGAAATACCCGGCCCGGGAAGTTCGTGGAACTCCGGGGGGAGTCCGTCGCCGAGATCGATCACCGGATACATCCAGTTGCGGGTTGGAATGTTGCTCTGGAATTCCGGCGTAGTGATGAACGCGAGGAAGTCGCGGGCGAGTTCCTCCCGATCGGTGCCGGCGACCATGGCCGCAACCTCGATCTGCATGTAGTGGCCCTCGGGAAAGATGGCGGCCCGGTAGCGCGTCTCGCCTTCGACAATCTGGTGATAGGCAGGCGAGGTGGTGTAGCTCAGCACCATCGGGGCTTCGCCTTCCAAAAAGAGACCATAGGCTTCGCTCCAGCCCTTCGTGACCGTGAGAACACGCGAAGAAAGCGCTGACCAGGCGTCGGCCGCACCATCGCCGTAAACGGCCTTGATCCACAGCATCAGACCGAGTCCCGGGGTGCTCGTGCGGGGATCCTGAATGATGAGGTCGGCCTCGTTGCCACCGGAGACCAGTTCGTCGAGCGACACGGGCGGCTCGGGCATCATCTGGTCGTCATAGATGACGGCGAAGTAGCCATAATCGAACGGCACGAACACGGGATCGTCCCACGGCACCGGAAGGTCGAGTTCCATGGCGTCGATTCCGTGTTCGCGGACGAGGCCGTTGGCAAGGGTTTCGGCCATCAGATTGGTGTCGAGCCCCAGCACCACATCGGCTTTGCTCGCCTCGCCCTCGAGGCGCAGTCTCGACAGCAGGATTGCGGCGTCGTCGACGGCCGTCCACCGGACATCACAGCCGCAACGTGCTTCGAAGGCCTCCTCGATGGCAGGCCCGGGTCCCCATTCGCTGATGAAGGATTCATAGGTGTAGATGGTGAGTGTTTCGGCCTTGGCTGGAAGGGACGCCAGCAGGGCGACGGCAAGGATGACGATGGCACGCAACATGTTTCCTCCTTCGCCCGGCAGTCAGGAGATGGGAGGATGGCTTTCTGGTGAGGCCGTCTTCTCAATCCCTACGCCGGTATTATCCGGATCAGGTTCGACGGGTCGATGCACCATGCATCTCTCAGCTCCATCTGGAGCTCCCCGTGAGTGACATGGCCGATGCTACGCATTCGTGCCGGCTGCTGCAAGGGAATTTCAGCGCCGCCGCAACTCGAAGGTGAAGATGTCGCCGGCTTCGGATGTCGCGACCAGCTCGTGGCCCGTCATTTCGGCGAAGGCCCTGAAATCCCTGACCGAACCCGGGTCCGTGGCCTGGACGACGAGGATCTCCCCGCTCGCCATGCCCTTGAGCCGCTTCTTTGCCTTCAGTACGGGCAGGGGACAGACCAGTCCCTTGACGTCGAGCACCTGTTTCATGGGATCATTCATAGCCCGTACGGAAGTCCTTCTCCAGTTGTTCACCGGCATTGCCATCCCGGATGCCGGTCGGTCGAGTTCGACCACGTCATCACCGGGCCCGGAAGTGCTGGATGTGTCCTGGCGTGCAGCCTTTCCGATGCCCAAGAGCGACGGTTTCAATTCTCGAGGCCGGCCGGGATCGTCAGAACCGTCAGAGACGCCCGGATCAATTGACTCTACACCACCGAGCCGCACCTTCGGTGCTATGCTATTGATTCAGCGACTGTTGTTCCTCGTGCAATCGCAGGTCAGGGCCAGAAGTGCAACTGCTATTTCCCCCGCCTGCAACAGAACGCAGGAGGTTTGAATTACGTAGTATTATCAATCTGTTATGATAAGAGTGTCAGGACTTCTTAGCTCTGGTGAATTATTGGTGTCCGAACCCGGGGAACTCCCGGTCCCAGAACGTCGTGTCCCTGTCCGTCTTCAGGGCTTCGACCGTCCGCCTCGAAATCGTCCTCGTCCGAAACCTCGCCATACTCCGCCTTCCCGATATTGCTCCCAGCCGGTGCGCGTTACGCCGCCCGGTCTTTGTTTCCGGCCCCGTTCAGGATGTCCGCGCCGATGCTGCCGCCGACCTTCACTGCCGAAGCCTTCTCGGTATCGTGCTCCAGGTGTGCGTAGCGCGCCGCCGTCGTCACGTTGCGATGACCGAGCAGCCTCCCGATCATCGGAAGCAATTCCCCGAGCGCCAGTGGCTCGCGTGGCTTCTCGCATTTCCCTTGCTGAGATATCTATTGGGCAATTCTGCATTTCCGTCCTTGGCTGGCAGATATGTACTCATGACATTGTCTGTAGCCCGGTCCCGCAGTGAGGGTTTACAATTTGCGACGTTGACAGGGACCAGGGGAGACAATGCCGATCAATCATGCGACACCCGCCGGACATTGGACTTGGCCAATTCCGGTGAGCCACAGTCACGGTGTCCGTGCTGAGGAACTTCTTCTCGTCGGTAGTCAGAAAGTTCTCGATACCGCCGGGTTTGTACTGCATGCAGGCGATCTTTTTCGACAACTTGACGCATCGCTTGACCAGGTTGAGACAGTCCTTGCCGCTCTCGGAAGCGATCTCGACGATGTCGTCAAGCTTGTCGTCTACTACGTCAATCGTGGCGAGACCGACGAAACGCAAGTCCTGAAGAGGTTGCGTCCACGCTTCACGGCAGATGTTCCCCCTGCAGTGATGCCTGTACCCTTGCCAAGGTTGGCCTATCCAGGTCAGATGGCCGAGATCGAAGCGACCGCAATGCGTGGAATTGACGGTGCTCGGATGCCTCGACGCGGTTGTAATCCGTCCTCTCTGCCCCAAAGTCCCTTCAGTCACGGCCTCTGGTGTGGCGACATGATCTACATCGGCGGGCAGGACCCACGGGCTCCGGATGGCGTGGTGTTGGCGCCGGGCGATCCGGTTGAACAGGCGAAAATCAACATGGACAACATCCGCACGGTGTTGACTGAAATCGGTGCCGAGTTCGAAGATACCTGCAATATCAATACCTTCTATGTAGGTTACGGGACCGCTGTTGACTGGGCGCGTGCGGGCGCTGTTCGCGGTAATGCGTTTCCTGCACCTGGGCCGTGCGGGACCGGCGTGCCGGTACCGAGCCTGGTAACAGAGGGTTTGACGATTCGCCAGGAGGCCTTCGCGATGCGTGGCTACAGCGGTGATTGCCTGGAACGTCGTGCCTCGAGACCCGACAGTCACTGGGATTGGTCGGTGCCGATGACCATGAGCCAGGGCGTGCGCGTCGGCAACAAGGTTTTCATCGGTGGGCAGGTCTCACTAGACCGCGCTGCAACAACTCTGCACCGAGACAGCCTGCCTGCTCAGACTGCAAGTGTGTTCGATTACATCCGTGATGTGCTCGTCGACCTCGATGCGAGTTTCGATGATGTTGTGAGGATCAAGGGATACCATGTCGGCGGCGACAACGCCGAGAGCATGCACGGAACGCTCGCGGTCAGCAGCCGATATTTCCGTGCCCCCGGACCGGCAACGAGCGATGTACCGCTTGAAAAACTCGGGATCGAAGGCTTGATGATCGAGACAGACGCTTGGGCTGTCATTGCATGATCCAAGCTTTCGGGATCTGCTGACTTCTCCGCAAAGCGAAAACACGCATGAATGAACTGCCAAATCATGCGATGCGCTCCAGCCCCGCACAATGCAGTTGCCGTTCTTGAACTCCGTTTACATGAGTACACGGTGGCACGTCCGATGTTCTTCGTAATGCCGGATTCAACTCCATCTTGTGCGGTTCGAAATCGCCATGATCTTGGCGTGTAGAGTCAGGAGCTGGCGCGCCAGCTTCAGGGTCTGCAAATTCCGACGACACTTGGCGGGTTTTTCCACTCGTATTTGACGGCCAGCGTTGCTGGTCGGTCCTCACTGGTTTGAACCAGACCTCGTGACAGGATCCACATTGTCCTGAAGCGACGGTGTCGGTTCTCGTTCAGGGGCTGTCACTCTTCCTTTTGTTCTGACGCAAAGAGAAAGGAACCGATGAGGAGAACCTACGTGAACAGTGTACGTGATGTGCTTCGTCTTGCCGACGGCGGCGAGTTGAGCCGCCATGGGATTGCGACGAACCTTGGCGTGGCGACGGGGACGGTGTCGAACATCCTGCGTCGTGCTCGCGAGGCACAGGTGTCATGGCGATCCGCGTCGCAAAGGAGCGAAGTCGAGTTGCACGCGTTGTTGTACCCGACACGCTGGGCACGTCCGGAAATGCCTGAGCGGCTTGAACCGAACTGGCCTGGGTTGCTGAAGGAGCAGAAGAAGAAGGGGTATCGCTCCTCACGCGTGACGCGCCATGTGTTGGAGGCTGAGCGCCGGGGGCTGAAGGCCTATGGCCGCAGCCGTTTCTACCAGCTTCTGGAGTCGTGGTGCCGCGGCAAGGGCAAGTCCGCCGAGATACGCTTCGTCTATGCGCCCGGCGATTACATGCTGTCGGTCTTTTCCGGCAAGACGTTGATGGTGACCGGACGCGAGGTCGCAAGGCGGTCGAGATCGTGGTGTGCGTTCTGCCGTTTTCCGGGATGATCTTCGCCACGGCGGCAAGGGACCAGAGCTTGGCGTCGTGGACGCATACCCACAGCGACGCGTTTGCCTACTCCGGCGGCGTGACATCGAAGCTGATTGTCAACAACCTCAAGGCTGCGGTCGTCAAGTGGATGGATCGCGAGGCGGTTCTCAACCCGACATTTGCGGACTTTGCCCGCCTCTTCCTGCGCTCGCCATCGACCCTACCGCCGAACCCGCGCGCCTCGCCGGGGGCGACGCCCTGTTCGCGGCAGCCCGGAGTCTGCTGCCGGTCCTAGAGGCCGGTACGCCGCTCGATGCCGGAATCCTGCGCAGCGCCATGACGAAAGCCTTCGGCGGCTCGGACGCTACGGGCGCGTGGGTCTGGAAGGACGCCTACGAGGCCGCCGAAGCCGCCGTCGTGCTGTTCGTCCAGCGCTACGGCCGCGCCATGCGCCGGCGGGCAGGCGCCGGGCAGGACGGCCCCCGCACCATGCTCAGGATGCTGGCGGCGATCGCCACGCTGGAGCCGTCGCATACGAAGCGGTCGGAAGAGCAGATTCGCCTGCAGCAGTTCTCGACGCCGCTGCCGCTGGCCTATGCGGCGCTCAGGGCCGCCGCCATCCGCCCGGGCGACACCATGCTGGAGCCGTTGGCCGGCACCGGCATGCTGGCGGTGGTCCCGTTCCGCTGCGCGGCCGGCAAGTGATCCATCCCTATCCCCTGCACGGCCCTCTCCGCGCATCCCGCCGATGGGGGCGGGCCGCCTGCCGCAATCCGCGCCCCGCGACGTTAGCTAGTCGTCAGCCCGTGCCCTCGATCACGCTCTGCGGCCGGCCTTCGGCATTTCGGGGAAGGCCGGCAGAGCGGGGTCGAGGTGATCCCAGGCGGCGGCGCGGCTGGCATCGACGATGAGGCCCGGGGTGATCACGTTCGGATCGTCGAGGCTGGAGGCGCGCGGGAAGACTAGACCGTCCATTGCCGAATTGGTCGAGTAGACTGCCGAACCGCAGGTTGGGCAGAAGCCGCGACTGACCATGTTGCCGCTATCGGCCGGCTTGTCGAAGAACCGCACCTCGCCGGTGACGGAAAATCCGTCGGCGGGCACCCCGATATGGGTGCAATGGCCCGTGCCGCTGGTTTTCCGGCAATCAACGCAGTAGCAATGCCCGACGACCTGTGGATCGGCTTTCGACTGGTAGCGCACCGCACCACAAAGGCATCCGCCCTCGAATCCCGCCATGATATGGTTCTCCCTGTTTGATTAAATCGTGGAAATCACTCTATGCCGCAACCAGCCCGACGTGTCGCGGCTGCTGAGGGGCGACTTCCGCGAATATTCGCTGGAACGCCTGCTCTGCTTCCTGACGACGCTCGTGCGCGACATCGTCACCCGCCAACCGCGCTCGGCCACCGGCGGCAAGCCGCGCATCGCCGCCGCGGAGACCGCCTGAACACGCCGTCCCGGCACCGTTCCGCGCGACGCACCTGCTGCGCTGCCGGCCCGACGACCTCCTACGCCATCCGCATCGCTGCCTGTTGACGATCCCGCCGCACCTGCCGCAGGGCACCCTCGTCGCGATCACCGGCAGCGGTCATCGCGCGGCTAGATATGGCCCGAGCCAAATACGCCGACATGATCCTCGTGCATGGCGGCGGCCCCGGCGTCGAGAAGATCGCGGCGAGCTGGGCCGAGCGCAACGGCGTCCACCAGATCGTCTGCAAGCCAGACTGGGACCGCCACGGTCGCGCCGAACCGTTCCGCCGCAACGAGGACCTCCTGGACCTGCTGCCGAAGGGCATCATCGCGTTCCCCAGCAGCGGCATCACCGAGAACCTCGTCGACAAGGCAAGGCAGCTCGGCATTCCGGTTCACCGGATCGCGGCTTGAGCCGAACACGGGCCGCGTCACTCCGGTGGCGCGGTCCGTTCCCCTTTCGCTTCAACCGCCGCCGCACGATGTCGACGCTCGTGCGGCGGCAACCGCAGCAACCTCGCGCGCGCTTCGCGCCGCGCTCCCGGCCTCGCTTCGCTCGGCGTCCTCCGGCTTCGTCCGCGCAAGCGCGAGGCTCGCCGTTCGCCGATGCGCTCACCGGCCTGTGCACTGTGCTTCGCACAAGTGCATCGGCCACCGCGCCGACTTCCACGCACTGCCGGTCGCGATGCTTCCGGCACTCGTGCGGCACTGTCTCGCGCAGTGCGCTCCGCACCGCCGGCCACTCAATCGCCGAGGCGGCTTCGATCCGCCGGCTTCATCGGCGTCGATCTTCCGATCTTTCATACAGCGCGAATCGCCTATCCGACCGGTCGGGCCGGCCTTGGGTTCTCACACCCGACGCAGCAGGCTGCGGGTGCGCGCATGAGCGCGCTCGGCGTGCCTTTCGGCACCGCTTTTACCGCCCTTGGGCGCCTGCTTCTTGTTGGATCGAGCAAGTTTCGGCCGGACGGCCGGGATGCGCTTCTTCCCGGCGCAGATTACGCCCGGTCGGCGGCGTTCCGGCGAAGCGATCCATGGAAGTCCCGGGCCTCCGCAACCAGCCTGTCGAGCTCTTCCCTTCGCCCCTCGCGGTCTCAGTTGTTGCGCGGGGTTCGCACCCGCCAGAGAAAAGCGCCTTATCATGGCGCACGAGAAATCAGGACTGGGTCATCGTGGGCAAGCTTCCCGGTTCGTATCTCACCGATCTCCAACACCCCTGGCGGCGCATCCGGGCGCGAGCGGAGCTGCCCGATGTCCGCATTCATGATCTCCGCCACAGCCATGCTCCGAGAGCACTGGCACTCGACCAGCTCCTGCCGATGATCGGCAGGCTCCTCGGGCATCCGTCTCTTCCACGTATCGAAGTCGGGTGACCGACAGGTGAATGACCAGTGCGCCGTATCATCACATCCCGACTACTGGCGGATTGGTGAAACGGACGGGATAATCTAGGATGCGGAGTGTGCGTGGTGCCGCCGCTCAGGATTGAACTGAGGACCTCACCCTTACCAAGGGTGCGCTCTACCACTGAGCTACGGCGGCTTCCGTGGTGCTCGCCGGAAACTGCCACAGCGAACCGGTACAGGCAAGCATGGAGCAAGGAAGTGCGCGACAAGCCCGAGAGCAGGAACCGCAAGGACGAGAAGGCCAGGCGCCTTGCCGATGCACTGCGCGCCAACCTGAAACGTCGCAAGGAACAGTCCCGGGCTCAGCGCGAGGCAGATACCGGGAACGGGGAGGAAGAGGCAGCTGCCGGCGACAAGGCAGAACCTTCATCGGCTGCCTCAATTCAACCACAGAAGCACTGTTGACTTGCCCCCGCTGCCCGTCGCTGTATGAGTGCCGGGACGAAGAACCGGGATACGGCACATGGACAGGATCAGCCTCGTGGGCGGCAGGCCACTGAAGGGCAGCATCAGGATCGCGGGCGCCAAGAACACGGCTCTCAAGCTCATGGTCGCCTCACTCCTGAGCGACCGGCCTCTCGTTCTCGACAACCTGCCGGATGTGGTTGATGTCGCCGTTCTCGCCCGCCTGCTCGAGGAACTCGGTGTTCGTGTGGAGCGGAACGGCACAATGCGCATGGTGCTGGATGCCGCCTCGGTGACATCGACCACCGCACCCTACGATCTGGTGCGAAAGATGCGGGCCTCGGTCCTTGTCTTCGGCCCCTTGCTTGCCCGCTGTGGGGAAGCGGAAGTCTCGCTTCCCGGCGGCTGCGCCATCGGCACGAGACCGGTCGATCTCCATGTCGCCGGCCTCGAAGCGCTCGGAGCCGATGTGGAACTGAAAGGCGGATATCTCGTGGGACGCGCTCCCAACGGTCTCAGGGGCGCCGAGATCACGTTTCCGAGAGTCTCCGTCGGCGCCACCGAGCACGTCATGATGACGGCCACGCTCGCCCGCGGCACGACCGTCCTGCGCAACGCTGCCATGGAACCTGAAATCAGCGACCTCGCCGAGTGCCTGAACGCCATGGGTGCAGAGATCACAGGTGCCGGTAGCCCGGAAGTCCGGATCACCGGCGTGGCGCGTCTCGAAGGTACCACCCACCGCATGCTTTCCGACCGGATCGAGGCAGGAACCTACGCCATGGCGGCCGCAGCCACCGGCGGCGAACTCGAACTCGTCGGAGCGGCCAGGAAGAATCTGGGCGAGGTGGGCGACGCGCTCCATGCGGCCGGCGTGATTATCGGAGAGACCGCGGAGGGAATCAGCGTGCGCCGTGCCGATGGAATACTCTCTGCAGTCGATGTCGCCACCAGCCCCTTCCCGGGTTTCGCCACGGACCTGCAGGCCCAGTTCATGGCTCTCATGTCCATGGCGAACGGTGTTTCGAGGATACACGAGAGCATCTTCGAAAACCGCTTCATGCATGTGCCGGAACTGATGCGCATGGGTGCCGACATTCAGGTGAACGGCGGCATGGCGACGGTGAGCGGTGTCGAGAGGCTCAAGGGTGCGCCGGTGATGGCCACCGACCTTCGCGCTTCCGTATGTCTGGTCCTGGCGGGCCTGGCTGCCGAAGGGGAAACTGTCGTCAATCGCGTCTATCATCTCGATCGTGGCTACGAACGCCTGGTGGAGAAGCTCTCGCGCTGCGGGGCGACAATCGAACGGATCTCGGACTGAATGAAACCGTTGCGTCTCAAGGCTGTCGACGACGACGATCTGGAGGTCTTCGCAACAGTCCTCCAGAGCGCGAGAATGCCCCTGGGGGAGGTGACCTGGCTCGCGAATGAACAACGATTCGCAGCCCTCTTCCGTCGCTTCTGTTACGAAGAAACCGGCAGCGACATGCTCCAAGTCGACTGCGTGCTGGTCCTCGAACGGGTCTCGGACACCGAAGTCTGGGACCTCGAGGGTCTGGGTGGCGAAGGCGTGGCCGAACTGATGACGATCGTGAGCGAGGGCAGCAGGGATGGCGGCTCATCCATCTCGCTTGTCTTCAGGTCCGGCGGTCTCATCAGACTCGACGCCAGCGCGATCGAAGGAAGGCTCGCGGATATCGGCAAGCCAGGTCCGGCCGTGGATGAACCCCGGTATGCCAGATCGACCGGCCACCGGTAGGTCGGTGACCTTCGGCGGGTTCGCCCGCCCCCTTTCAATCGCTTCAACCTTGTCCCGGGTGAAAGCCCGGCTTGAAGAGCAGGCCTTCCTGGCTAGATTGATCGGCGATCGAGGTCGGGAGATCAAGGCGTGACACCGGATGAAGCGGCCGCGAAAGCCGCTGCCCTGACCTGCTGGAGTGGTCCAGTGACACCGCGGCAGGTCGAGGGCGGCATCACCAATCTCAATTTCCGGGTCGACGACGATGGCTCGAGCTTCATGGTCCGGATCGGCGGCAACATTCCCGTCCACGGCATCCGCAGGACCTATGAAACCGCGTGCAGCCGCGCGGCACACGCCGCCGGCGTCTCGCCGGAGGTCTTTTTTGCCGCCAAGGGCGCCCTGGTCGTGCGCTGGATCGAAGGCAGGACCTTTGACGAGGCGGAGGTATGCAGGCCGGAAAACATCGTCCGCATTTCCGAACTCCTTCGTCAGTTGCACCGCGAGGGTGCGCGCCATCTTCGGGGCCGGGCTCCCTTCTTCTGGGTATTTCACGTGATCCGCGACTACGGCCATCGCCTCAACGATGACCGTCACCGCCTCGCAAACGACGTGCCGAACCTCATCGCGGCCTGTGACGAACTCGAAGCGGCTGTCGGGCCGATCACGCCGGTGCTCTGCCACAACGACCTGCTGGCCGCCAATTTCCTTGACGACGGCACGAGGCTCTGGCTCGTCGACTGGGAGTACGCCGGCTACAACACAGCCCTCTTCGACCTCGCCAATCTGGCTTCCAACAATCTCATGAACGCGGAGCAGCGCAAGGAAACCATGGAACTGGCGCTGGACCGGGCCGTCACCGCGGAAGACCACATGCGCCTTGACGCGCTGATGTGCGCATCGCTGTTGCGGGAAGCCATGTGGAGCATGGTCCAGGAAACCCATTCCACGCTGGATGTCGATTACGTCGAGTACACGAGCGAATATCTTGACCGCTTCGAGCGCACCATCGCGGACTGGCGCGCCGCGAACTGACGTCAGGCCGTTTCCGGCACGTACCAGCTCTGGCCCCGCACCGTCGTGACATATTCGGGCCATCTGAAACCGACCGGCGGCCGGAAGTCCTTCGGCAGGAGCGGAGCGACCCACGACGACCCACCGATCCCGCCTCCGGTCCGCTCTTCGAATTCGGCGCGGGCCGCTTCGAGGAGTTCGGGCCGCGTCAGAAGATCGATGACTGTTGCTCCGATCACCTTCGATGCGCACACGATGGTCGGATCGATGGTCGGCGCATAGCCGCCAAGGGCATTCCAGGACCATCCCGGGCAGTCGTATCCCTCGGGCGTCTTCAGGGTGCAGCGGCCGATGATCAGCCGTACCGTGGGCGTGTGCCATGTCCAGTCGACATAGTCGTCCGACGTGTAGTTGAGCTGCCACGGCGGCAGGATGTCGCGCAGCTGGGCCTCGCCCTGCTCGGGTGGACAGAGATCGATCATCTCCTCGAGGATCGGATCATCAATGGGCTCGAGCCCGAGATTGACCTGCAACTTCCGGCAGAAGGCCCTTGCCTCCTGGTCCCATCGGGGCCCGCCCACAAGTTCCAGGTTGGCGTAGGTCAGATGGGCCATCGCGTGATTCGGCAGTCCGACCCGGGTCCTGGTGACCCAGTGCTTCTCCAGGCGACAGTGCGTGATCGCGGCGACGTGCTCGGCGTTGTTGTCGAGGACCTCGGCAATACGCCGCTGCATCTCCAGTGTCGGGGAACGCCAGGAATACTGAATCTGGCTGAAGCGCGGCGCCAGGTTGTCGCTGGTCGCATCGCCCGTCGCCAGCAGCGCCTCGTTCAGCGTCCATGTGCCGGTATGCGGCAGCATCGCTTCCTTGGTGTACTTGGTGGTCGTGTACATCAGGCAGAGCGCGTCGTTGGCCCCGGGAGCGCGGGCAATCGTATGTGCGGTCGAGGGGCCGGGTGCGCCGACGCTCTTCCAGGTTTCAGGCGAATCGCAGACGAAGCTGTAGATGCGGCTCCAGTAGCTGCCGCAATGGGTGTCGAGGATACAGGTGTTGGTCCTCAGCGATCCGAACGAGGGATGGAACGCGATCGCCGCATCCATGTCGTCGTAGTACCCCTTGGCCGCATGGACGGGCTTGGAGCCGCAGACCTTCTCGGCAGGCTCGCCCATGAATTTCAGCCGGCCGGGGATAGCGTGACGTTCCATTGCCGACTTGGCAGAGAGGATACCCCCCAGAGCCGACATGCCCAACGCGGAATGGGGATCGGTATGGCCGGCAGCCGCGTGGTGGGTACCGTCACGCAGCTTGCGGTAGGGGACGCGGTCCTGGTTGTTGCCCGGAACGGCATCGTATTCGGCGTAGGAGCCGATCATAGGACCCTCGCCGTTGGACCAGGTGGCGCAGAAGGCCGTCGGCATGCCGCCCGATCCTTCCTCGACGTCGAATCCTTCCTTGCGCAGGCGGTCGACATACCAGGCCGCCGACCGGTACTCGCGCCACGCCGGCTCGTGAAGATCCCAGATCGTCGCGTGCCAGTCCGACAGCGACCGGCGGTTGTCATCGACCCAGTCAAGCGCCGACTGCTTTGCGGGGGAAACGTCCATGGCCTCTGGCCTCCTGTGGTCAGGCCAGCATCTCAGGACCGACCGCAATGCCTGTCAAGATCGCTGCCGGGTCCGGTGGTGCCCGGCAGAAGCCGGATCACCGCCTCGAAAAACGGTCGAGCACGTTGATGGCAATCCTTTCGACAAATGGATCACGCAGTTCGAACGCCCGCGGCCATTCCGTCGATCCGCCATTGAACACCTCGCCCTTGCCGCGCGAGAACGTCGCGATCATGCCTGCACCACGTCCCTCGACTTCGTGGCAATGGGCCGGCACCAGATCGCCCAGCGCGTCCATGACCTTCTGCATTTCCTGGATCGGTCCGTTGAGTGGAACCTCGCCGTTGAACCGGTCTTCTTCCCCGCGAACCGCAGGTGCCATGGCGAGAATCTCGAGTGATTCCGGGGCACCATCCTCGAACGTGGGATAGGGGAGTCCGCGCCGGAACGTGTACTCGACGGCATCGAGTTCGAAGGTCGCAAGGTTGACCGGCGTCCCGCCCAGAAGATCACCGTAATAGAGGTCGGTCCCCTCGAAAGCCCAGTGACTCGGACGGTAGATCGTGAAACCGCCAGAAGAGCGCGGAGCCGCCACACCGTAACGGTTGTAGGTACCGGACATGCCGGTCAGTCCCATTGTCTCAGCCGCAGGTCGACCGATCAGCGTGCAGTCCCACGCGGTCGTCACGCGGCGCGGATTCGTGGCTGTCAGGGGATCGGCATCGGGAACCCGGTAGCAGTACTGTGTGGTGCCGTCATCGGACAACCGGACCTGCCAGTAGAAATTCCCTCCGAAACGCGCAAGCCCGCCGCCCCTGTCGACAAAGTCGTCGACACGATCGCGCATTTCCCAGGTCCAGTACTCGTCATGCCCGACGATCACCAGTGCGGAGTAGCCATCGAGACTGTTCGGGTCGAAATGAAGGTCATGCTGCGTGAGATAGTCGAGCGCGTAGCCATGCTCCTCGGCCCAGACGGCGAACAGGCGTTCATAGGTTGCCCAGAATGCATCGGCGTGATGCCGGCTGTAGCCATGGAGGCGTGCCCACTCGTAGGCAGGATAGCGTGGCTGCCATCCGATCGGCGGCGTGAAGGTGTGGGATTCGCGTGGCGCTTCCGCAGGCTTGCGCAGAAATCCGCGGCCCAGCGGGCGTTGAGTCGAGAGCACCGGCGAGGCGATGTCATTGCGGGCATCATTGCCGAGACCCCTGTAATGATTGGCGCCTCCCCAGTCATTGTAGGCAATGAGCGTGCTCGTCGTGAGCATGAAGGCAATTCTTCCCCGATGTAAGCGTTCGTTCCGCAGGTGACGGCTGATTTTTCTTTTAGCGTGATTCATTTTTCACTGGCAACTTGGATCGGCATGTGCCAGGACTGTAGGCATGCCATGTCTTCAGGAAGCATTGCACTCGATGACGGCGGCGGGCCCTGTTCCGGGCGCGGGCGGCCTTGCGGATGCTGCGGACGGGCGTGCCGAACGGCTCAAACGGGAGAAGGTCCAGGCCCACCGCGAGGCGCAGTATTGGAAAGCGCAGTGGGGTCGGGCCCGGAACGCGCTCGAGGCGGCGCGTGCGGAAGCGAAGGACTTGCGCCGTGTGTCGAAGGATGCGTTGCATCTGCGCTCGGAGGTCGATCGTCTTGAGACGCTTCTTGCCGTCATCGGTGTCGATACGCGCAAGCGCAGCACGATGGCGTCCCTGCGGATCGAGAACGGCCGGTTGCAGGCCGGGAGCGAAGCCCTGGGCAAGCGGCTGCAGGAGGTCGAGAGCGAGCGTGACGGCCTGCGCTCGCAGGTTGAGACCCTGTCGCGCGCGCAGTTCGGTCGCAAGAGCGAACGGGGCCACAAGGGTACGGGCCACAAGACGGGGCCGGACGACAAGGGGAAGACCGGCAAGCGCGGCCCCCGGCCCGGTGGCGAGACCCACGGGCGCACGCCGCGCCCCGAACTGGCCCGCGAGAGAGAGGTTCACGACCCGCCGCCCGAGGCGTTGCACTGTCCGTGTTGCAACGCGCCCCGGGTGGCCAACGGATCGCATACCTCGGATCTGATCGAGGTCGAGGTCAAGGCTCATGTGCGGGTCATCGACCGGAGCCGCTGGCGCAAGACCTGCCAGTGTTCTGACACGCCCGAAGAGGTGTCGGCGCCACCGGTGCCGCGCCTGTTTCCGAGGACCATGTTCGGTATCAGCGTCTGGGCGCGTCTGCTGTTCGAACTTTACGCCGCCAACCGTCCTTTGCGGCGGGTCGCGGCGTGGTTCGAGGCGCAGGGCCTGCCAGTCTCACCGGGAACGCTTTCAGACGGGCATGACCGGATGGTGGCGCTGTTTGCGCCGCTGTCGGCGGCGATCCTTGCGCATCTCCAGCAGGCACCGGTGGTGCATGCCGACGAGACCAGTTGGAGGGTCCGGGAGTTCGCCACGACGGGCTCGTCCAACCGCGCCTGGCTGTGGATCGCGACCTGCGTGGATGCGGTGTATCTGCATGTCGATGCATCGCGCAGCGCCGCCGCCGCCGCGACCTTGCTCGGCGGGCTGCGCAAGGGTGCGGTCCTGGTATGCGATCGCTATAGCGCCTACAAGAAGCTGGCCCGCCTGGCTGCGGGCCGGCTGGTCTTGGCGTTCTGCTGGGCCCATGTCAGGAGGGATTTCATCAAGGTGGCGGCGGCGCGTGGCGACCTTGAGGACTGGAAGGACCAGTGGCTGAGCCGGATCCGGCGCTTGTACAGGCTGAACGCGCAGCGCTTGCGATATCACGATCCCGGCAGGTCGCCCGACAGGAGGAGGTATCTGAGGATGCAATTCCGTCTGTCCCGCGTCCTCGGGGAGGTCTTCGCGGAGGCGGAACAGGAGCTTGCCACCGTTGATGACGCGTCGCCGCAGGCGAAGGTGTTGCGGTCTCTGCTGAATCATCGTGAGGGACTGTCTCAGGTCCTCGACGATCCCCGTGTTCCGCTCGACAACAACCTCTCTGAACGCCGCTTCCGCCCCGAGGTCATCCGCCGGAAGCTGTCGCTGGGCTCGGACAGCAAGGAGGGCGCGCAGGGCATGGCGAAGATGCTTTCGGTGGTCCGCACGCTTGAGGTCAACGACATTGCGGTTGTGCCGTGGCTCGAGGCGTGGCTGTCCGCCTGTGCCGCCAATGGTGGCCATCCGCCGGAAGATCTCGGGCCGTGGCTGCCCTGGACAATGGACGAGGCGCGCCGGGCAGAGTTTCGCGCGTGAGCGCGGCACCGACATGCCGCTATGCGGGGCGCGACTTCACCGAAGACGAGATTGCGCTGATCCGGGATCTGATTGCCGGCGATCCGAAGCTGACCCGGGCTCACCTGTCGCGGGCGTTCTGCCGCCGGGTCGGCTGGGTCAAACCCGACGGCGGGTTGCGGGACATGATGGCGCGTTGCGCGCTGCTGGCGATGCATCGCGACGGGCTGATCGTCCTGCCGCCACCACGACACCCGCGCCGTGCGCCCGGACCGGTCGTCTTCGGGCCCGAGACCGAACCACCGCCATCGCCGCCGCCCGCGACCCTCGAGGCGGTGCGGCCGCTCAGCCTCGTCCCCGTCCTCGACCGGACCAGCCACGACGCCGTGTTGTGGAAGCAGTTCATCGCGCGCTACCATTATCTCGGCTACAAGCCGATGGCCGGCGCCCAGATGCGCTATACCGTGGTCGACCGCCACGGCGCCCCGCTCGCCATGATCGGCATGGCAGCAGCAGCCTGGAAGACCGCGCCGCGCGACCGCGCCATCGGATGGAACCCGCAGACCCGGGCACGCAATCTCCATCTCGTGGTCAATCAGTCCCGCCTGCTTCTACTGCCCTGGATCGTCATCCCCAACCTCGGGTCCCACATCCTGTCGCTGCTGCGCCGACAACTGCCCGGCGACTGGACGCAGCGCTATAATGTCGAGCCCGTCCTGATGGAAACATTCGTCGAAAAGCCGCGCTTTGCCGGCACCGTCTACAAGGCCGCCAACTGGACCCATATAGGCACCACCAGGGGACGCGGCCGTTACGACAGAAAAAACGAATGCGCCCTCGCCAAAAAGGACATCTGGGTGCAGCCGCTCCGCAGAGACTGGAAGCGCAGACTCAACGATTGACAGAAATCATCACCTGCGGAACGAACGCTTACCTCTGATTGACCTTGGGCTGCGTGGCGCTGGTGCGCCAGTCGTCGCTTTTCGATGGTTTGTTTCGTGATGCTCTTCCTTCGCTCGATGATGGCCTTGTCCCGCCCGAAGTAGGCATCGGCGGGAGTGAGGTTGCAACGGCTCCCATGGATTCCAGTCTCATTTCCGTTCCCTTCGGTCACTACGATGAGCCAGAAATCCTCCATTACGAAAGTACCTCAGCCTGTCCCATAGGCACTGACGTCAGACAATATGTTAAAAGCCTTCGCCCGGGCCTTGATCGCCTTCCACTCGCTGGATTTGCAACTGATGCTGTGCTGCAGGGAACGCCGCACCGTCTCAGTCCTGCAGAGCCTCGGCATCGAGAAACGCCTCGGTGTCTTCCACCACGGCATGCCAGGCGTCCTCCTGGCCGGCCCGGGAAAAGCGCAACTCCTCGAGACGCAACAACACGCGTATGTCTCGCGCCATCCGCCACTGCACGCTCAACGGAAGCCGGCCCTCCTGAGCTGGCCTCTCGACCGTGGCCAGGGACTGTCGCACGACATAGCGGGAGATCGGAATCCTTTCCCGCTCGGCCCGTTCCCTGATGCGTGTCCTCTCGCTGTCGGAGGCCATGATGGATCTTGGTTTGCGTTTACCGTCCGCCGCGTCGTTCATGATGATGTCCTTGCCGGACCAAGCGTGTACGGGATCGCGACAGACTTCGAATCGGCTTGTCCCCGTGCAATGTGGGCAACAAAACCTCAATAGGTTGCATGTATACCGTAAATGCGCCGTCTGGGACACGCGGGTCACAGGTCTTGGCGTGCGAGTCCGGCCCTCCGAATACCGGACGTTTGTCTTTCTCGACAGCCGTGACGGATCTTCGAAGCACCGCATTCTCGGTCCGGTGACACTGATGGATGTCAAAGAGGCGCGAGCCAGGTGTCTCGACGTTCAGTCCGGTGGAGAGAAGGCGCTGCAGCTGGTCGGGGCAACCGAGGCCGCCCGAGCAAGGTCCGGGCGAGCCCGTGCGGCTCACCCGGCGACCTTGTGGGCTTACATGCCGAGCGTGACTTCCTCCCAGAGCTTCACGTACTTCTCGTCGAACTCTTTCGGTATCGGCTTCAGGAAGTTGCCGATCTCCAGGAACTTCTCGGGATCGGGCAAACCGACTTCGGCGAGGCGCTCTTGCGGGACCAGATCGAAAGCCTTGGCGTTGCCGTGACCATAACCGTACTCGCTGATTAGGTAGGCCCCGGCCTCGGGCGACATCATGGCGTCGAGGAAGTCGTAGACACGTTCGTCGCTACCAACTCGGAGTTCCGGAGCGGTGAGGACGAGGCCGCAGACCCAGGTGCGCGCGCCTTCCTTGGGGCTCATGAACTTTACCTGAAGACCCTGGTCTCTCATCGGCTTGACAAGACTGTTCCAGGCGTAGGTCGCAACAATCTCGCCCGCAGCCATGGCCTGGCCGGCCTCCGACTGGCTGTCCCAGTAGAACCGAAGCAACTTGCGCTGCTTCACAAGAAGCTTCCTGATCTCTTCGAGCTGTGCGTCGGTCAGCGTTTCGAGATTCTCGTAGCCGAGTATCATGGCAGGGACCTGTACGCCGGGGTATGGCGCGTTGTAGGTCGCGAGCTTGCCCTCGTAGCGTTCGTCGAACAGCAGATTCCAGGATTCCTCCTCGATCTCGACAATATCGGTACGGTAGAGGATCGATGAGTTGCCCCATTCAAACGGAATGAACAGGTTTTCGCCTTCAGCGGTGAGGGTTTCGTCGATGGTCGAGAATACGTCGAAGTAATCCTCCCAGTGCTTCAGCCGGCCGGTGTCGATCGGCGCGAGGAGTCCGGCTTCGTACCACGGGGTGACGTTATCCGAACAGGGATGGGAAACGTCGGCGTGGTAGCCCGCACGGAGTTTCTGCATGGCTTCATTCACATTGGCGAAGTACCCGATGTCCGGCGAGACGCCGTATTTGTCAATGTAGCTCTGATGGAGCTCGGGTAGCTCGTAGCCCGCCCAGGTCAAGTAGTGTGCGTGCGCGTGCTCATCTTGGGCCGAAGCGTTGCGTGTCACCAACGGCACGGTCGCGACGCCCAGCCCCAACGAGGCGAGTATCCGGCTGAACTCACGCCGCCCCATACGACCGGACAACAACATGTCGACAGGATCTTGTGTGGTCATGGCTCTCTCCCAATCATTATCGAATTAGAATTTGTCCAAGAATAGCACCGCGGCAGGCGGACAACAAGGTGTGGCCGGGCCGGCCCGACGGATGTGCTGGCGATCCTGTGAGGCAGCCCTTGAGGAGACCACACCCCGCCGGCCTCTGCCCGAAGAAGCATCAGGGTTCGACCATCCAGGCCCCGATCTTGTCCTCGTCGATGGCGAGGCAGGATCGGGTCACGATGTCGCCGCGCCAGGGCAGCGGGTCCTGCTTCGTCCTCGAAGCCGTTACCGTGGGGCCCGGCACAAATCACGGCCAGGGTCTCGGCCTGGCCGACCGCTGTGCCGCACTACGTCCGACTGGGCGATGTGGATCGCGCCCGCATCCATCAACCGGGCAAAGGTGCGGGCGGCGTCCGATTCAAAACCCTCGATGGGCAAGCGCGGCGAGCGGCGAGTTCCGCGCAACCCGCGAGGAGGACATTCTGCGCCACCGCTTGCCGCCCGGCGACCTTGTCATCTGGAACAACCGGCTGCCTGCTCCACCGCGGCAGCATGCGCCTGAATCGCGTCTACGGCGCAGGCCCGACGCTGGAGGAACAGGGTCCCGAGGTCCTCAGCGCCTCTTTTTCCGATGGCCGAATTGCGGTACCATGCATCAATGTCGTCGGAGCCTGTCATGGATGAGATCGGCGATCTGATCGACCTCGAACGCTACCCGCTCGACCGGACCGACGGCGAAGCGTGGGTCATGCTGGTCGAACGGTGCCGGACGGCGCATCGGGAGGACGGCTGCGCCAACCTCCCCGGTTTCGTGAGGGCCGATGCGCTTGCCGCCTTCGCCAGAGAAGCATCGGCGCTCCTCGAACGGCACGGCTACCGGAAATCCCACCTGCGGACGGCGCTGTTCAACCAGGGCGATCCGTCGAAACCCTCCGACCACCCGGCCAACCGCCTCTTCCGCGAGCGATCGCTCCAGCTCGCCAACGACCAGATCGGCGACACCCTGATCCGCCGCATCTACGAATGGCAGCCGCTGACCGATTTCGTCGCTGCCGTCGAAGGCCGCGAACGGCTTTACCGCATGGCCGACGAGTTCCAGGCGCTGAACATCATCGCGCACGAGGCGGGCAACAGCCTGCCCTGGCACTTCGACGTCAACAACTTCACCGTCACGCTGCTGGTCCAGGCGAGCGAAGCCGGCGGCGAGTTCGTCTTCGTGCCCGAGATGCGCCGCGGACGGGATGTGGACTTCGTCCGCTTGGAACGACTCTTCGACGGCGACGAGTCCTTCGTTCACACGACGGAACGATCGGGCGGCACGCTCACCCTGTTCCGCGGCCGCAACGCGCTCCATGCGGTCACACCCGTCGAAGGACCCACGTCCCGGATCACCGCCGTCCTGACCTACGACGAGAAGCCCGATTGCGTTGCGAGCGAACGAGGCAACGCGTTCGTCTACGGACCGCGGGTCGAGGCGATCTACAGGGAACGCAGGGAACGCGCACGAGTCCTGTGAGCCAGCGCCGTGGCCCGTTTTTACGCCGCCGTTCGCACGCCCGTACAGTCGACCGCACCACAGAACCGCAGGCACGCCGCATGTCCGGGATCACGTGTAGACGACGAAGTCCATCTCGACCGTGGCATCTATCGTGAGGGCCGTGACGACACTGACGCGGGCGGGCGCCTTCGACTTGAAGTACCGGGCATAGGTCCGGTTGAAGGTTTCGAAGTCATCGGCGTTGGCAAGATAGACGCTGACCTTGACGATCCGGGAGAGCGAACCCCCTGCCCTTGTCAGGAGTTCCTCGAGGTCCCCCATGATCCTTTCGGTCTCTGCGGCCACGCCGCCCTGGACAACCTTCCCGTCCGGTCCAAAACCGACCATGCCCGAAACGAAGATAAAGTCCCCTGCCCGAACTGCTTCTGAAAGAGGCAGGCCTTCGACATTCTCTCCGGCGATGAACTCGAGTCCCATGTGCTTCCTCCCGCTGCTTCGCTCAGTCGCCGAGACCGGCGTGTCTGCAGACGATCCCGGTTGCCTCGACGAGGGCGCGCGCCGCGAGTTCGGCCCGTTCCTCGATCAGTTCCCCATCCCTGTTCAACAGGCCAAGACCCGGGTTGAGGAGCATGCTTCCCGCATAGATGGTCGCGGGCTCCACGCCCATGGCTTCCGTTGCAAGCAGAATGGGATTGGTGTTGGCGTAGAGGTCCTCGAGCGTGAAGATCGGAATGCCGAAACCGTCATCGGTCCAGGTCTTCAGGTAATTCAGTTCCGTGCCGCCCATGTGGTAGGACTTCGTGAACAGGAACCCCTCGCGGAAACGTGCGGGCTCGAAGTGGCTGAACGCCTCCACGAGGATCTCGTGATACCTGTCGACAGGAGCGCGTATCCTTTCGGGCGCGTCGCGCAATGTCTCCAGATAGGCAAGCAGGCCCACAACGGTGTCGCGCCCGGGGTCGGCTGCCGAAGAGACAGCCTTGCCGTGGGACGAGACATGCCCGAAACGTTGCCCGCCCAGCCCGAGCGACTTGCGGACGGTGAGCATGTCCTCCGACCTGCCGACAATCAGACCTGAACACGGCGAGCGGCCGGCCTTGTCCATGCTCCAGAGCATGATATCGGCCCCTGCATCTCCCGGCGAGACACCGATTCCGGGAACGCAACTCGCCGCGTCGATGATGAACGGCACATCCCAGTCACGCGCCAGTTTCCCCATCCCCTGCATCAAAGAAGGCCGGCCTTGTTCGTCGCGTGCGCCGTGTCCCCAACCCGGCGTATCGTAGCCGACGGTGTGAAGGCCGCTCACCATCGACGCATTGCGTTCACAGGCGATCTTCAGATTCTCGAGTGTTCCATCGACGTCGATGTCGGTCAGAAACGGCACCGCGCCCTGACGGATGCCGTGGACCTCGTAGCGTGCGTTGGAGAATCGCACGAAGACAGTGTCGAGATTGGCGAGCGACTTGGCTTCCATGCCGAGCTCGCCGCCGCTCACCGTCCGGTCCACCGATATGTTCTTGTATTTCGGCGGGAAGGGGCGGCCGTAAGCCATCCCCCACTCCACATCCTCGCCGTAGGTCGCGATCATGCGCGCGCGATAGGCGTCGCCGCGGCGCATGAAGGGCGGAGCCATCAGCGTGTCGATGACAACCCTCAACCCGGCTTCGCAGGTGTTGACGACGGCACAGTCAAACTCGTCGCCATGGAGATCCTTGATGACGTTGCGAACCCTGTCCTCGACCTCGCGGACCGGCAGGATTTCCTTCTGGTTGGCCTCCACGATCGCATTCAGCACGTAGTCGGGCAGTCGGGCGGGACAGGACGACGCCCCGGAATAGAGCCCGATTTCGCCCTTCAGGGCGCCGATGCCCAGTTTCTCGGCGCATTGCTCTGCCTCGGACACGATCTTCGGGGTCCTCTCGAAGATCCGTTGATACCATTCGTGACGATACATGCCTGCCTCCCCAGTTGCGCTTCGCTTTCCCTGTGATGCGTATCGGTCAGACGATCGCGGCCACCTGAATTCGTTGCCGTCCCGATGGCGTCAATCGCGACGCCGTCGAAAGACCGTCCGGCACCATTCCGCTTGGAGGTGCCGGCAAACAATGGGGTATGATACCGGAATTCATGCCGCCGGCATCCGGATCGTGTGAGGGACACAGATGACCGATCGACTTGGCTCACCCGACGTCTATCCTCCTGCGGAGAAATACGCCTATTTCGACGCCGCCTCGGTTGGTCTGATGCACGCGGGCGCGGCCCGGTCCATCAATCAGTGGCAAGAGGCCCTTGCCGAGCAGGGGACGGTTGCCTTCGACGAGGAAGCTGAAGTAGCGATTCTCGACGGATTGTCGGGCGCTGCGGCCCGGCTGTTGAACGCGTCGCCTCGGGACATCGCGATCGCTTCGGGCGAAACACCGCTGATGGCTTCCCTTGCATGGGCCGTGGCCCCGGCTGAGGGAACCACCGTTGTCGCAACCGACGTCAGCCATCCAAGCACCATCTATCCGTGGATGCGCGTCGCAGAAAGCACGGGCGCCGAGATTCTCTGGGCCAGAGGCCGGAACCACCTTGTCGCGCCCGAGGCGATAGAGGCACTGATCGACCACCGCACCTCTGTGGTCTGCCTCTCCCACGCCGAATGGGGCACCGGCCAGGTCCATGACCTCACCCGTTTCGCCGAACTGGCACACCGCCACGGCGCCATTCTCGTCGTCGATGCGACCCAGTCGGCGGGCCAGATACCCATCGATGTCGCAGCCAGCTGCGCCGATGCGGTTGCGACCTCAACCTACAAGTGGATCTGCGGACCCTTCGGCTCAGGGTTCATGTACCTTTCTCCCGCGCTTCAGCAGATGAGCCCGGGGATCGTCGGCTGGCGCAGCCACCGGGACATGTGGAACTTCCGGGCAGACCGGCTGGAATACCCCGATTCCGCCAAGCGGTATGAATACGGGACCATGGCCTACGGAACGGCGCTTGGTGCCGCTGAAGCCATGTCCTACCTGCTCGAACTCGGCATCGGGCGGATCGCGGCCCACAACCGCGAGATCTCGGACGAACTGATCGAAGGGCTGAAGCAGACAGGTGCGGAAGTTCTCTCGCCCACGGCCTCTTTGGAACGCTCGGCGACCGTCGCCGCGCGGTTCCCGGGACGGGACAGTCACACCCTGGCCGCCAGTCTTAAGAATCAGGGGGTGGTGGCTTCGCTGCGCAGCGATTTCATTCGCTTCTCGCCGCACCTCTACAACAATTCCGATGATGTCCGGAAGGCCCTTGCGGCCATCCACAGGGGGATTGGCCGATAGGCGCGCATGAGGCGACGGCATCGCCGTGGCACGACATGCATGTCAGGGGGGCGGTTCGGCACCGGTGCGCTCGACGATCAGGCGATAGTGTTCGGTTCGGCGGTGGGCCGCGAAATTGAAGATCGTTTCCCGGTAGTGCCGCCCCGCATCGAGATCGCAATCATGGGTGATGAGTTCATCTGCGGTGGTGCGGCACATGGCGACGATCTCGCCGGAAGGCGCGATGATGGCACTCTGTCCGATCATGTCGAAACCCTCTTCGTGTCCGGCCTTGGCGACACCGACGACCCAGGTCGCGTTCTGGTAGGCACCCGACTGCATCACGAGATGGTTGTGGAACGGCTCGAGGGCATTGACCTCGACCGTGTCCCCGTCCAGACCCACCGGCGAGTTGTAGCCAAGAAGGATCAGTTCGACGCCCTGCAGGCCCATGACCCTGTAGGTCTCGGGCCAGCGCCGGTCGTTGCAGATGCACATGCCGATGATACCGCCGAAGGCGCGATAAACCGGAAAACCCAGATTTCCGACTTCGAAGTAGCGCTTTTCGAGATGTTGGCCGGGATCGTTGGACAGGGGATCGGCCGTTCCTGGCAGGTGAACCTTCCGGTACTTCCCGACGATCCCGCCCGCCTTGTCGACGAGGATCGACGTGTTGTAGTGGTGGGTCGCTCCCCCTTCCCGCACGAGCTCCGCGTAGCCCAGGCAGAAACCGATACCAAGGCGCTTTGCCTCGTCGAACAGGCGCTTCGTTTCGGGTCCCGGCATCTCACGCTCGAACCAGGCATCGAGTTCGTCTGGATCCTCGATCAGCCAGCGCGGGAAGAATGTCGTAAGGGCGAGTTCGGTGAAGACGACAAGGTCGCAGCCCGCCGAATGGGCCTGACGCATGAGCGCAATCAATCGGTCGACGACCTCGCTGCGGCTTTCCTTGCGTGCAATGGGGCCCATCTGCGCGGCACCCACCCTGACGATGCGGGTCATGACGGGTCTCCCACCGCCGGTTTCAGGTCCGGCCGGTCACAGGGAAGGAAACCGCCTCGGCCATGTTTCGCGAGGACCTCGCCTTCGTCCACGATGACCTCGCCACGCGAGATCACCTTGACGGGCCATCCCTCGACCTCGAAGCCCTCGTAAGGGGTGAAATCGAGTTTCTCGTGAAGCATATCTGCGGAAATGGTGACCCGTTTCTCCGGATCCCAGATCGTGATGTCAGCATCGGATCCCACGGCAATCGTGCCCTTGCGCGGGTAAAGACCGTAGATCTTGGCCGCATTGGTGGCGGTGATCGCAACGAACGTGTTGATGTCGATTCGGCCCTTCACAACGCCCTCGGAAAATACCAGGGGCAGTCTGGCCTCGATCCCGGGGACGCCGGGCGGAACATGCCGGAAGTGGGGTGCCGGACCGTTGATCTTCTTGCCCGTCGTACCTTCGAACATGAAGGAACAGTGATCCGACGACAGCACCTGGAAGACGCCGCCGGCGATCCCCCGCCACAGCTGTTTCTGGTTCTCCGTATCCCGAGGTGGCGGTGCGCAGAGGTACTTTGCTCCCTCCCAGCCGGGCTGGGCGATATGGTCGCCGGTCAGGAAGAGATACTGCGGGCATGTCTCACCATAGACCATGAGCCCGCGTTCCTGCGCCCAGCGGATCTGCTCCATGGCCTGGGCCGCCGAGACGTGAACGAGCAGGACGGGCACTCCGACAATTTCGCCAAGCGTGATGGCGCGGTGTGTGGCCTCCCGTTCCACCGCCTGGGGCGCCATCTGCGGGTAGTTTTCCAGGGATGTGGCACCCCGGGCGTCCATTCTTGCCGTCAAGTGATGGATGCAGTGGTCGTTCTCGGCGTGAATCATGACCATGGCGCCGTGCGCCTTCGCCGCTTCCAGTGTTCTCAGGATCTCCCCGTCATTGAGAGCCATGCCGTCATAGGTCATGTAGACCTTGTAGGACGTGTAGCCATCCTCGATGAGCGCCGGAACCTCCTGGCCGAGCAGCTGGCTGTTGGGATCAATGAGGATGATGTGGAACGCATAATCGATGACAGCCCGCCCTTCGGCCTTGGCATGGTATTCCTGAACCGATGACCGCAGGTTGCGGCCCCTCTCCTGTTGAACGAAAGGTACGATCGTGGTCGTGCCGCCGCATGCGGCAGCGACGGTTTCCGTGCCGAACTCTCCCGAGCTCACGACGCCATAGAAGGGCGGCTCGTCGATATGGACATGGCTGTCGACACCGCCGGGCAGCACCAGCTTGCCGCCGGCATCAATGATGCGTTCGGCGCCATCGAGATGTTCCGACAGCGCCACGATACGGCCGTTCCTGATCCCGATGTCGCACGTCGTCCGGTCCGCCGCAGTGACGACGGTCCCGTTCCTGATCACGAGGTCGAATTCCGCCATGACATCCCCCCTGTTGTCATGCTGTTCCCTTCATCTCGTCACCACGGCATGAAGGTCTGACGCGCGGGGCACATGAGCTTCACGCACCGTCGTGCACCCGGTCTTCAGGGTACCACAACCGGCGGTTGGCAGCGAGGCCGGGCTTCAGCGAACCTTGCGGCGTGGTACCGTCGGCGGCGTTGCCGTATCATGCGGCCGCGAGGGATCGGAAACCCGTGTCGGACACGGTGAGGAACGGCAGGAAGGCATGGGCCAGATGCTGCTCAGCGTCAAAGACCTGACCGTCCGCTTCACGACGGAGGACGGCACGGTTCACGCCGTCAATGGCGTCAGTTTCGACGTCGAGGCCGGCGAGACTCTCGGCCTTGTCGGTGAATCGGGTTGCGGCAAGAGCGCTACCGGCCTTGCCATCATGGGACTTCTTCCCGGAGGCCGTGGAACAAGAGTGGAAGGACGCATCGAGTTCGAGGGCGGCAACCTTCTCGCCCTGCGCGATTCGGACGTCAGAAAGAAGCGGGGCCGGAACCTGGCGATGGTGTTCCAGGATCCCCTGACCAGCCTCAATCCCGTGCTGACCGTGAGCCGGCAGATCACGGAAATCTTCCTGACCCACAGGAACGATACACACGCGGACGCCCGGAGGAAGTCGATCGGGCTGCTCGAACGTGTCGGGATTCCTGACCCCGACCAGGTGATGCACCGCTATCCCCATCAGCTGAGCGGCGGGATCCGCCAGCGTGTCATGATCGCCATGGCCCTGGCACTGGAACCCCAGCTCCTGATTGCCGACGAGCCGACCACCGCTCTCGATGTCACGACACAGGCCCAGATTCTCGAGCTGATCAGGACCCTGATCCGCGATACCGGAACCGCGGTCATCTTTGTCTCCCATGACCTCGGATTGGTCGCTTCCATGACCCAGCGCGTCTGCGTGATGTACGCCGGAAACATCGTCGAGGTCGCGAGAACGTCGGACATCTTCGCGCGGCCCACGCACCCCTATACGGTGGGGTTGCTCAACTCCATTCCGCGCCTCGACAGCGAGATCGGGAGCGTGCTTACGCCGATCGAAGGAGCGCCGCCGGATCAGCTCACGCTGGCGCCGGGCTGTTCGTTCGCTCCCAGATGCGCATGGCGGATCCGGGATTGCTGGAAGGATCGACCGCTGCTCGAGAACGTGCCGGGGCACCTGAACGGTGCCACAGCCCACCGTGTGGCATGCCACAATGGCGTCGAATTCGGTGAAGTCGGTGTCGGGCGTCCCTTGCGGACCGGTTTCACGCCGGCCCCGCCCCCCCGGGGCAACCTCCCGGAAGAACAGGAGAGACCGGAGGCATGACCGGACCATCGGCCGCGCAACCGCTGCTCGAAGTGCGGGATCTCGCCGTGGAGTTCCGCTCGAGGGCACGGGGTTCCGGCAAGACCGCCCGAGGCGTTGTCCGGGCCGTCGACCGCATCAGCTTCGCAATCGAGGCCGGCGAGACTGTCGGGCTTGTCGGTGAATCGGGCTGCGGCAAGAGCACGACGGGGCGGGCCATCGTCGGCTTGAACCGGCCGACATCCGGCTCGATCAGGCTCGACGGACACGAACTTGTCGGCGCTACCGGCGAACCTCTTCGCCGCCTGCGCAGGCGAATGCAGATGATCTTCCAGGATCCCTTCTCAAGCCTCAATCCCCGGATGACGGTCGAGGAGATTATCGTGGAGCCCCTGGAGATCCACGGGGTCGGTGACCGTCAGGAGCGCCGCGAACGTGTCCTGGGTCTGCTTGATGCCGTCGGTCTGTCAACTTCCGCGATGGACCGGTATCCGCATCAGTTCAGCGGCGGCCAGAAGCAGCGCATAGGCATCGCCCGGGCTCTGGCGCTCAATCCCGATCTCGTGATCGCCGACGAACCGGTCAGTTCCCTCGACGTGTCGATCCAGGCCCAGATCATCAATCTCCTCGGGTTGCTCCAGAAGACCTTCGGCCTGACCTTTCTCTTCATCGCCCACGATCTCGCAGCTGTCCGCCACATCAGTGACCGCGTGATGGTGATGTTCCTCGGCCGAATCGTCGAAACGGCAACGACGTTCGAACTCTTCAGCCGGCCGCGCCATCCCTACACGGTGGCCCTGCTGTCTGCCATCCCGGTTCCCGATCCCGAATTCGAGGCACGGCGCAAGAGGATCCTGCTGCCCGGCGATGTACCGAGCGTCATGGCGCCTCCTCCGGGGTGCCGCTTTCATACACGCTGCTGGTTGCGTGAAGAACTGGGCCGTCCGGCTGAATGCGAGACAACGGACCCGGGTCTCGATCCGGTGTCCCGAACGCATTCCGCAGCCTGTCATTTCAGGGATGCGCTCAACGACATGACATTCCACCAGCAGACAACCGGAACTGCCGGGGCGACGCGGCGATCAGCGGTGAAGCCTGGGTGAGAAGGCCTCCTGGAGGCCGTCGCCCAGAAGATTGAAAGCCATGACGGAAAGGAAGATCGCCAGTCCGGGAAAGGTCACGATCCACCACTGGTCCAGGAAGTAGTCGCGCCCGTTGGCAACCATGGTTCCCCATTCCGGTGTCGGCGGTTGTGCCCCAAGACCGATGAACGAGAGGCTGGCCAGGGTGAGGATCGCGTAGCCCAGATCAAGGCTCACCTGCACGATGATCGGTGTCCAGCAGTTGCGAAGAATGTGCCGCGTGGCAATGCGAAACGGTCTGGCGCCGGCCACCCGCGCGGCCTCGACATAGGCTTCGTTCTTGAGGGTGAGCGCCTGTCCCCGGACCAGCCGGGCATACCAGGGCCACCAGACCAGCGATGTCGCGATGACCGCGTTGATCAGGCTGGGCCCCAGCGCCGCGGCCGCACCCATGGCCAGCACCAGGGCGGGAAACGCGAGAAACATGTCGGTGAAGCGCATCAGCACCTCGTCGACCCAGCCACCCATGTAGCCGGACACCAGGCCGACCGATGTTCCGATCAATGTCGCAAGAAGAAGGATCGCAACGGCCGCGAACAGGGAATACCGCGCGCCCTCGATGACCCTGCTCAGGACATCGCGGCCGCCGTCGTCGGTTCCCAGAAGGTACTCGGCGCTCGGGGCCGCCAGACGGGTCGAAGGATCCATCGCCAGCGGATCGGCGGGCGTGATGACGGGTGCCAGGATGGCGATGAGGATGATCCCGAACGACAGCGCCAGTCCGGTGGTGCCGAGCGGGTTTCTCAGAAGGCGGCGCAGCTTGCGCCTGAACTGCCGCTCGGAAACATCCGTCTTGCGCAGGGCGCCGGGAACCGGTGTCGTTCCGTCGATCATCACGGTTCACCGACATACGTGATGCGCGGATCGAGGAAGAGGTAGACGATGTCGACGACGAGATTGACCAGAACGTACATGACGGCGATCAGGAGCGTCACACCCATGATCGCCGAATAATCGAGGAAGCGGATCGCATTGACCGCATAGAGCCCGATGCCCGGCCAGTTGAACACGACTTCCGTCAGCACATTGCCGGCCAGCAGAAACCCGACCTGAAGCCCGAGGACCGTTGTCGTGGGTATCAGCGCGTTCTTCAGGACATGCCTCGACAGCACCACACGCTCCGCCAGCCCCTTGGCCCGCGCCGTGCGGACATAGTCGGCATCGAGCGAATCAATGACGGATGCGCGCATCATGCGGGTGGTGACGGCAAGACTGCCGGCCGCCAATGCGGCAGCCGGCATGACGAGGTGAACGAGCGCAGATTCGAATGTCCGAAAATCGCCCGCCAGAAGGGAATCCAACAGATAAAGGCCGGTCAGGTGGGAAGGTGCAATGTCGGCGATGCCCAGACGCCCGCCGACCGGAAGAACGTCGAGCCAACGGTAGAAAATGATCTGCATGACGATGCCCAGCCAGAATATGGGCATCGATACCCCGGCAATGCTGAAAACCCTGATCGCGTGATCCAGCAGACGCCCGCGCGAGACGGCCGCGACGACTCCGAAGGGGATGCCGAAGGCCACGACAAGGATGAGGGAACTCAGTGTCAGTTCGATCGTCGCCGGCAGGTACTGGAGTATATCGTCACGCACCGCCCGGCGTGTCGTCATGGATTCGCCCAGATCGCCCCTGAGCAGTCCTCCCATGTAGACGACGTACTGCTCATGGAGCGGACGGTCGAGGCCGTACTTGCGTGCAACGGCCTCGACCTGTTCCTGCTTGGCACGCTGTCCGGCGAGCAGTCTCGCCGGGTCTCCTGGCACCAGATGGGTCAGGCTGAAGGTGATCAGGGAGAGCCCGATGACGACAATCACCAAGAGCACCAGCCTGCGGACGATACTGCGGGCGATCAGATCGCGGTCTCCGCGCGCTCAGACAACCCAACCCCGAAGAACTCGTTCAGGACTTGTGCAACATGTAGAAGTCGAGCATCTCGATGTAGACACCATTGAATACGAAGCCCTCCACATTATCCCGCATCGGCAAACGGTAGTTCTTCTCGTAGACGAAGAGTGCCGGTGCCTCCTCCACCAGCAGACTCTGGACCCGCGCGTACATTTCCTGGCGCTTCGCCGTGTCCCCTTCTGAAGGTGCGTTGTCCAGCAGTTCGTCCACTTCCGGATTGGCGTAGTAGCCCCAGTTGAAACCGGCTGATCCCTGACCGCCGCTGTGGAAGACAGGCCACATGTAGTCCGAACCACTGTTGAGAGTCGGCCACCACACGAGGCCGAAGGCGTGCTCGGCAACTTCGGGATTGGACAGCATGTCGATCCACGCCGACGGCGAAAGCTCCAGGATGTCCACCTCGATCCCGAGATCCTTCATGTTGGCCTGGAAGAGCTCGCCCAGAGGGCGTTTCCACCAGTATCCGCTCTCGTAGGTGTACTTGATGGTAAAACCGCCATCCGGATAACCCGCTTCGGCAAGCAGCTCCCTGGCCCTCGCAGGATCGTAGTGATACCGGGGCGTGTTCTCGGCAAAACCGGTAAAGGTGCTGGGCAACGGCCCGTGCAGCTGCTTGGCCTTGCCCTGCATCATGTCGTTGATCCAGGTGTCGTAATCGAAGCCGTGGGAGATCGCCTGGCGCACCCGGATGTCCTGTGTCGGTCCGATGTGGGTCGGGAGCACGATATAATAGGCGTTGAACGACGGTTCGTTGGTCACCACTACGTCCGGTGTTCCGTCAAGCGCCTCGACAACGTCATCGGGGAGGTAGAGGGCGATGTCGACTTCGCCACGTTCGAGAAGCAGGCGCGTGGTCGTCGCCTCGCCGATGTACTTGACGATAATGCGCTCGAAGTGTTCGCCGTCCCAGCCGCCCCAGTAGTCCGGGTTCCGCTCGAAGACCGCCTGCTGCGACTGGGTATAGGAACTCAGGACATAGGGACCGGTGCCGACCATGTTATGCCTGAGCCAGCCCTGCGCCAGATCTCCATCGACCTCGTTCTCCCTGATCGCCGTCGGGGAAATCATGTACGGCGTATAGGTGCCCGCGAACGCCGACAGGAAACCGTCCTGCGGCAGGCTGAGTGTCATCACCACGGTCATCTCGTCGGTGGCCTCGATCGAATCCACTGCCCAGAAGGCATAGGACATGCCCTGCTCGAGACCGATCTGGCGGTCGAGGTTCACCTTGACTGCTGCCGCATCGAGAGGTTCTCCGTCCGTGAATGCTATGCCCGGCCTGATGCGGAAGGTGTAGACCAGCCCGTCGTCCGAAACCGAGAAACTCTCCGCAAGATTGGGAATGATGTCGAGTGTGCTGCCATCATACTTCAACAGCGATTCGTAGACCGCTCGATGCAGCAGGGGCGACGTTCCGTCGAAGGAGACGTGCGGATCGAGGGTCACCGCCTCGCCACCGGAAGAGACCACAAGAGTATCGCGGTCCGCTGCACGGACACGATACGGGAACCCCGCCATGACGACGGTGGTTCCCACGGCGGTCGTTCCAAGGAACTCACGACGAGTCCATGAAAGTTGATTCATACCGGTTCCTCCCAAGTTGGTATCAGGGCCCGGTTCCGGGCGCCCGGTTCATGACCGCGTGCGACGCCGCTTCTTGAGGCCGATCTTGTCGCCACGGTCACTAAAACTTCCCTCACCGACATCTTAGCACTTCGGCCGAACCGCCACCATCACGCCTTGGGCGAGGCAGGACGCCCGCAGACTGTCTTGTGCTGTTTCAAGCCCGGAGCGAGGGCTTTCTGGTTGACCCGTGCGGCAGGGTATCCAACGAGCAGTGTCCAGAGTTATCTGCAATTTGGTCATGGCGCACGGTTGTGTGTGACGCCCGGACCTCTCCCCGTGTACCCGGGAGAGGTCGGGGCCGTCAGGCGGCCTTGCGCAAGCGTTCGCGGCGGTGCTCCTTGAGGTAGATCACGTTCTGGTGGCGTCCAGCCAATCTTCGTGAATCTCGACCGCCGGCGCCCTTACCAGGCGCATGCAGCTTTGGGCATTGGGAAACATGCGCACGATGAGGGTGTGGCGCTTGATCTCCTGGCTGACGTGCTCGGGCCTGTTGGTCGACTTCAGGTGCTTGTGGTGCTGCAAGGGCTGGCTCAAGAAGGCGAACGTCTCCTCGAGATTGCGCCGGTCGCAGAGCCAGCGCAGTTCCTGCAGACAGTCGTCATCGCGCTTGCGCAGTGTGTGGTCGGAAGCGTTCCTGAGAAAATGCACGTGACATCGTTGCCAGATGGCCTGCCCTGCATCGGCGCATCGAGGCAGCGTGGCTAAGGCCGCCGAGGATGGGCGCAGGGAGCGTGAACTATCCCGCCGCCGCCAGCATGTGCAGCGCCTTCTGGCTGCCGGCGAGTTGAGCCGACCCGCACGCAGACCTTTCGCACGGTTGTCGAGTGCCTCCTCTGCCACAATGGATCCAGATACGCTTGCGAGGCGGGCTCACGCAGAGTATGGAGAATTTGGCTCTGGAGCCTCGTGCCGTGGATCAAAGCGACCGGGCATCCTTCGTTCAGCGTCTTTTCTGGGACAGGATTGCCCTGGCCTGCGTGAACCACGGCCTGCAGCGGCATCCCCGGAGCGGGGCGAAGCTGCGGGTCGAACGTCATGTTTGAGCGTGATCAAGGCAGATGAAGGCCGTCCGGATCATGAAGCATGAAAGGCCTGCCAATGGTTGCCCGTGAACATGCCCGTCATTCGCGGTTTTCAGGACGAGACTCCTCTTCGATTGCAGAAACCTTCCAGCGCGACGGCTTCATCACCGGAATCCGGGTGCTCGAACCCGACGCAGCCCACGCGACCCTGGATCGCATCGAGGAATTCGAACGCGTCCACCGAGGAGATCTGCCGGTCCACGAGATGTTCCGCACGGGAACCCATATCGTCATGCGCACGGTCGACGAAATGATCCGCCATCCACGGGTTCTCGATGTCGTGCGCACTCTGCTGGGTCCGAACCTGATCGTCTGGGACAGCGACATCATCATCAAGGAACCGCGAACCGAAGGCTTCGTCAGCTGGCATCAGGATCTTCGCTACTGGGGCGTCGACTCCCATGACGCCGTCACCGTCTGGATCGCCCTCACCGACGCGACCGGCGCGATGGGTTGCATGCGCTTTCTTCCGGGATCACACCGTGCCGGGCTCATCGATCACGAGGACACATTCGAGACCGGCAACCTTCTTACACGAGGCCAGAACGTCCGGTGGACCATCGACGAGAGCCGGACACGGTACGGCGAACTTTCGGCAGGTGAAATGTCGGTTCACCACGGCCTTACCATGCACGCATCGGAACCCAACCGCTCATCGGCCAGGCGCGTGGGACTGGTCATTCGTTTCGCCACTCCGGCGATGCAGCAGGTTGTCGCCGAGCGCGACTATGCGCAGCTTGTCTGCGGCACGGACGCCTTCGACCACTTCGTTCCCGTTCCGAGGCCCCGCACAGACGCGGCACCCGAAGCGGTCGCCCTGTGGCGGAAGATCTCCGAGGACCGCGCCGGTGCCTACTTCTCGGGCGTGAAGGAAGGGAATCGCAGGTGGACAGGAGGTGACACCGAGGGCCGGGCCTGAACGTTTCGAGTGGTGAAACCGCGTGCCGATGGGCCCTCACATCCCGGTCACATGGGAGTGTCGCGTAACAGCGATCTTGCCGCTCCGCCGCGCCATCCGATGTTGGAGATCAGGCCATCGGTACGCGCCGGAGGCCAGCGCCTGCTCGACCGTGGTCATGTCGCTCTGGCGGAACAGAAACAGCTTGTGCTGCTGTGCGAGAAGATCGAAGACCTTCTGGATGGTTTCGTCGGTCAGGTTGTCGGTGTCCACGCCGGCGTAGATCGCGGTACGCCACCAGGAGTCCTCGGCCGCGACGATGGTCGACAGGCGTCCCGCGTAACGCCCGCCCCGGGACTCCGCATCGCCTTGGAGGTCGAAGAGGTCGGTGTGGCAAGTCGTCGAGGTCTGGCCCCACTCGAATGGGATGAACCAGTGCTCGTCGTTGAACACACCGTCTTCAGGGAAGGAACGACGTCGTCCCAGCTCGAGAGCCTCGAAACATCGATGGCCTGCAGAATGCCGGCATGGTGCCGGCGCCGCACGTTGTTGCTGCACGGATGCATCACGTCCACGACGTAGCGCGCGCACCTTCGCGAACGACTCCTCGGCGGCTCCGGCGGCTCGCCGTGCATTTCGAGATAGGCAGGCCAGATTTCGGGGATGTCGTTGCCCGACCACGTGTAGTAGATCGTCTACCCCTCGGCGAGGCTGCGCCGAGAGGTCAGCGACATCACCACTGTCGCCAAACCGACCGAGGCCAGCGCCTTGTTGAGGTCGCGCCGGCTGATGTCTCGATTCCGGATACGATTTGGTGTCGTTGATATCCATCTTTACCAATCTCCCTTGTGATTGTGACTCTTGCTCACTCCGAACACCCATCGGCCGGAGCGACAGGCCGCGGGATGAGGAAGCGCCTCGAGCGGATCGCCCGGCGGTGACAGAACACATGGTCTCAGGGTGAATCGACGGCACTTTCATCTGACTGGTCAGTCATTTTGCTTTGGCCGCGAGCGAAATCATGATGAGATGCGCGCGGAGGTCCGATTCACATCGCGTCTCGACATAGGGAGAAAACGTTACCGTCATGACTTTCGCCGTCTCGCCGTCCCGACGAGCCTTCCTGTCAGGCATGGCCGCCACGGCAGCCCTGCCAGCATGGGCCCAGTCGGTTCCGACCGATCCCGATGTCGTGGTGATCGGCGCGGGCTCCGCCGGGCTTGCGGCGGCGCATGCCCTGATTGCCGAGGGGTTGTCCGTCGTGATCGTCGAAGGCGCAAACTGGATCGGGGGGCGCGCCTACACGGAGTCGGAGATCTTCGGGGTCCCCTTCGACCACGGCTGTTCCTGGGTGATGGGTCCGGCCGATCTGCCCTACATCGAGATGGCCGAGGACTGGGGCTTCACCCTGCAGAACCACAGCGGCGCGGGCGAAGCGTTCTTTGTCGGCGACCGGCGGGCGACAAGCGCGGAGAGCCGCAGGTACGACGAAGCCTGGAGCCTGGTCGACGGCGCCATCAACCGGGCCGGACGCTCCGGAAACGACGTCGCGGCCTCCTCTGTGGTTCCCGCCGACCTCGAATTCGGCGGCGTCGTCCAGACCTGGATGGGACCCATGGACTGGGCGGTCGACTTCACCGACCTCTCAACCAGGGATGTCTCGCAGTACGGCCCGATCGGCTCCTACTTCATGATCCGGGAAGGATTCGGCGCGCTCGTCGCACGCATGGGCGCCGACCTTCCCGTCCAGCTTGAGACGCCGGCGACCGGGATCGACTGGAGCGGCGGCGGTGTCGCGGTCGAGACGCCCGCCGGCACGATCCGGGCCAGAGCCTGCATCGTGACCGTGTCGACCGGCGTCCTGCAGGCAGGCTCGATCCGTTTCACGCCCGACCTGCCCGGCTGGAAACAGGACGCCATCGACAGTCTGCCCATGGGGCTTCTGGCCAAGGTCGCACTCCAGTTCGACGGCGAGCGCTTCGGCCTGGGCGCCAACCAGTGGCTTACCTACCGGGTGCCCAACGAGATACCGGCCGAGGCCTGCTACTTCCTCACGTTCCCCTTCGGATTCGACCTCATGATCGGCTTCATCGGCGGCGCCTTCGGCTGGCGCATGTCGGCCGAGGGCACCCATGCGGCGGTCGATTTCGCGCTGGAGGAGGTCGTGAAGCTCTTCGGCGGCAGGGCGCGCGATCATTTCGTTAAAGGACATCTCACCGACTGGGCCGGAAACCCATGGACCCTCGGTGCCTATGCCGCTGCGAGGCCGGGCCGCTATGACGCCCGCGCCGAACTGGCGCGCCCGATCGCGGATCGCGTTTTCTTCGCAGGCGAAGCGGTCGCGATTCCCTATGTTCAACTGTGCGGCGGCGCCTACCTCAACGGCGAGGCGGTCGCCCGCGAGGTCGCCGCAACCCTCGCCTGAACGCCGCCGGCTCCGGGAGAACCATGGCACGACCAACCGCCCAGCATTCCAAGTATCTGAGCACACTCCTTTTGTATCACGAGGAAGAGGTCATGGGTGAGGCCTACTTCCGGGAGCTCAGGCAGCACTTCGAGCGCGACGACCAGCGCGACAAACTCGACCTCCTGTCCCGGGTCGAGAGGGTTGCGGCTGAGTCGATCAGGCCGCTGATCGAGCGTTATCGTCTGGTCCCGCGGCCCGGTCCCGAGCTCGCGGCGGCCGGTCTGGCGTGGATCGGCCGTCACAAGACCTTCGACTGGCGCGACTTCGTCGCCGACATGGCGGAACGCTACCCTCAATATCTGCTCGACTTCGAGGCCCTGGAACGGATGGCGCCCGATGAGGACAGGCCCGCCATCCGCATTCTCAACGAGCACGAGGTCGCCGCGATTGAGTTCGCCCGCATGGAACTGGCTGGCAATCCCGATAGCGCGGCCCCGCTGGTGCGCTACATCGACGCAGGCCCCGGCGGAGCAGCGGGTTAGCGCAGGTCCGCTTTACTGCCGGGCGAGCTGGACGCGGGTCGCATCGTCGTCCGTCAGGAAGCCGTCCGAGCGGCCGACCTCGATCCGGTGGCGATGTTTGTGGAGCTGCCGGCTGCATGTCGCCGGATCATCTCAGTCGGACACCGCCCCATGAACTGATCGCCATGACAGTGCTCGACGCCGCTGATCCGATGAGCGAAAACCGCGTCCGCCGATGCGCTTGCAGGATACCGCGCCGGAAATGTGTTGGGGGTTGCCCTGTGATCGAGAAGACATGGGCATGATCCCCGAAATCGACATCTCCGCTCTTTCGGGTGCCGACCCAGAGGCGCGCCGAAAGGTGGCGCGGGACATCGGCCGGACCTGTGAAACCATGGGGTTCCTCTACATCAGCGGTCACTGTATTTCGCCGCTGGTGATCGCCGCTGTGCTCGACGCCATGAAGCGCTTCTTCGCCCAGGACGAGGTAACGAAGCTGATATCCGCGCGGCAGCCGGGAATCTACCGTGGATACATTCCCGTCATGCCGTTCGCCGAGCAGCGCGATGGGAGCGTTCCCAGACCGCTCTACGAAGCATTCTTCGTGGGCGACGAGAAGGTGTGCAGCGACTCCGGGATCAGGGTAAACCGCAACCTTTACGCGCCCAACGTCTGGCCGGCGACGCCCGTCGATTTTCGCGAGGCCGTGTTCACCTATTTCAACGCGGTCACGTCTGTGACCCATCGGCTGCTCGAAGCGTTTGCGATCGCCCTGGGACTGGAGGAAGGCGCGCTTTCCACGTGTTTCCTCAAGCACCTTACCAACATTTCACTGCTTCACTATCCGGCAAGACCCGAGGCCATCGGATACCCCGAGGACAATGTTCATCCGCACAGGGACACGAACGTGATCACGGTCCTCCTTCCGGGTGAGGTCGGAGGACTGCAGGTGCAGACGCCGGAAGGCCAATGGCTCGACATTCCCCACCGGGAAGGACGGCTTGTCGTCAACATCGGCAACGAGATGGAAATCTGGTCCGCAGGACGCTTCAAATCCACCATGCACCGCATCCATCCACCGCGCGACAAGGAACGCTACTCGATCGGCTACTTCGCCGTCCCCGACTACGAGACGGTCATCGAACCGCTGCCGGGTCTTGCCCTCAGCGGCGATCCAGAAGACATGAAACCGCGCCATGCGGGCGAGGACCTTGCAGCGTTCATTGCCAGCTTCGATCGTTTCATGGAGGAATTGCCTCAATGACCGGTCGTGCCGGCCGGCGGGTCATGAAACCAGCTTGCTCTCGCGGTATTCGGCCCTCTGCAGCCATTCGGGGTTGATCTCCACACCCCAGCCCGGCTCGGCCGGAACGATGGCCTTGCCCTCCTCGATCCGGAAAGGATCGCCCAGGAAGAGATCCTTCTGCCAGGGATAGTAGTCGTCACCCTCGATGGAGAATTCCAGGTACTTTCCGGCGTTCGGCAGAGCTGGCAGGAGGTGCATCGTGCAGACCGTCACGAGGGAGAGATTGGCGCAGTGCGGTGTGCAGGGAAGCCCTGCCTCTTCGGCCATCCTCGCGATCTGAAGGGTCCTCGTCAGCCCACCCGTGTACATGACATCCGGCTGCACGATATCGACGGCGCGCATGTCGATGATCCTGCGCCAGTGGGCAAGATCGCAATCCTGTTCACCGCCGGTCACGTCGATCGTGAGCGCTCTGGTCACCTCCCTGGTCTCGTCGATCTCCCAGTAGGGACACGGCTCCTCGAAGTGGGTGACACCTTCGGCTTCGAGCATGCGGCCAACCTCGATGGCGCGCGCCGGAGAGAAGCCGGAATTCGCATCGACCATCCGATCGACACCATCGCCCAGCGCCCTCGACACCACCGGCACGATCTCTTCCGTGCGGCCGGGCCATTCGTCGACATCCCGTCCGCATTCGGCACCGACCCGGAACTTGAAGGCGTCGAACCCCTTTTCGTCGCGCAGTCGGCAGAGCCTTTCCGCCTCGTCTCCAGGAGAGATATCGCGCTTCATTGAACTTGCGTAGGCACGCAACGGTCCCGGCCGGCCGCCGATCAGTTCCGTGACGGGCTTGCCTTCGATCTTTCCGGCGAGATCCCACAAGGCGGTGTCGAGCCCGGCAATTGCGCGCCTCAGGTAGGAGCCCGGGAACTTGTGCTCACGCTCCGGTATCACGTCGATCACATGATTGAAATCGAGTGCGTCGGTTCCAAGGGCGTACGGCGCCACCTGGCGGTGGAAGATCTGCACCGTGATGTCCGCATGATAGGTCGAGACCTGACCCCAGCCTTCATCGCCGGTATCGGTCGTCACCTTCAAGAAGCCGACGTACCGGTCAGCAAAGGTCTCGAGCTTCACGATGATCATGGAAGGCGCAAACGCTTCAAACAGGTGACTTGAAGCCGGCCATCAGTTCATCGTCGATGGCAGTGGCTCTTCTGAAGGCTTCACGGGCACTGATCCCGGACCAGTAACTCTCGAAAACGGTACGCCGATCGACGGTGCCGTACTGCATTCCCCAGCCGATCTGGCAGCCGATATAGATGTCCGCGGCCGAGAAGGTGTCGCCGGCGATGTAGCCGCCTCCGGCCAGGGCATTCTCCAGGGTGTCCATGACGTGTTCCCAGGTTCCGTAGCCCACCATTCCAACATGATCCTCCGGAACGGTGAATTTAAAATGCCGGTTCGTAGTCGCTGCCTCCACGGGTCCTGCCCCGAAGAACAGCCACCGGTAGTAGGATCCGCGCTCGCCCGGTTGAGGTGCGAGACCGGCTTCGGGAAAGGCATCGGCGAGGTAGGCACAGATCGCGGCCACCTCCGTGACGACCGTGTCGCCATGACGGAGTGTCGGCACCTTGCCCATGGGATTGATGGCAAGGTACTCCGGCACTTTCATCGCCGAACCGTACTCGATCGCCTCGGTGCGATAGTCCTCACCGATCTCCTCCAGCATCCAGCGCACGATCCGCCCCCGCGACATCGGATGGGTATAGAAAACGAGCTCTCCGCTCATGCAATCGCTCCTTCCTGTCCGTGAGCTTGCCAGGATGGCGGACATTATGCCGATTGACCTGCAGGTTTGCACGGCACTTGCCCTGGCTGAGCCTGATCTCGACTTCCCGGAGCATGCCAATGATCTGTATTTGTTTGTCCGAATTCCGGCGCGGAGATCACGCATCGAAACTCCGAAGATCAGTGGCCGAGGAAGACCAGGGCGCGCATCAATCCAGGGATCGAATCGTCCTTGTGCCCTTCGGAAGATGACATGGCCGGCCGTCTAGAGTGTGCTCCGGGCACGTTCGAGGATGCGTTCCATCGCCCTCAGGACCGGCTTCTCGATGAGTTTGCCGTCCATCACGACCAGCCCGGTGCCGGCCTTCTCGAAGGCCTCCACGATCCGGCGCGCGTGTTCGACCTCTTCGGTCGACGGACTGAACACGTCGTGGATGATGGGAATCTGGCGCGGGTGGATCGCGCCCTTGCCGACAAATCCGACAGCCCTGCTCGCTTCAGCCTCGGCCTTCATGCCGTCATCATCGTCGAGGACAAGCCAGGGCACATCGATGGCATCGAGTCCCGCCACCGCAGCCGCCTGGACCACCCTCGAACGTGCATAGAGCATGGCTTCCCAGGTATTCCTCGCTCCGATATCGGATGAATAGTCGACGGCGCCGAAGAACAGCGACTGCAGCCGCGAACTGGCCCTTGCAATCCCTGCCGCATTTTCCAGTCCCTCGGCGGACTCGATGATCACATGAAGTGTCGTATCGAGACCGGCGTCGTCAAGGTGACTCGCAACCAGGGCCACCTCGTCTGCCGTGCCGACCTTGGGAAGCATCAGAGAGGGCGGCGCACCAGCTTCAATAACGGCTGCCAGATCGCACAAACCGGCTGTCGTGCGCAGCGAATTGATCCGCAGGACGACTTCCGCATTGCCGTGAGCGGGAGACGATGACAACAGTCCGAGAGTGCGCTCCCGTGCGGTCTCCTTGTCGTCGGGATGAATCGCGTCCTCCAGATCGATGCACACAATGTCGGCGCCCGATGCCACGGCCTTGGGAAACAGTTCGGGCTTCAGGCCAGGCAGAAAGATGAAGCTGCGCCTCGATCGAATGCTACTCATGACGGCGGACTCCGGAAGTTCCAGGGCCCATCTTCGGGCCATTGCCGCACCGGGCGCAATGCGCTTGCGGTGCCCATGCAGTCTGCTATAGATACCGCATACGGTTTCCTATTGGGCGGGCGTAGCTCAGGGGTAGAGCACAACCTTGCCAAGGTTGGGGTCGTGGGTTCGAATCCCATCGCCCGCTCCAGTTGCCGAAGTCCCGGCAGGCACTCCATGGTTGACCTCCGGGACATTGCGGCGGGGCCGCTTGCTGCAATCCACGTTCTTCCGGCGAATATGCATTGAACCGGACCGGTAATGCGGACATAAATCCCGGCGCACAATGATCGCCGATTTACGGCGCCCCCGTCATCGCGGGGAACACAAACTCCGGAGGGAAGCTTCATGACAAAGATCACCATGAACCGACGCGAGCTCGCCCGAACAATGGCTGCCGCAGGTGTCGGCATCGTCACCTGGCCAATTCTCAGCCGTGCTGCCAGGGCAGCCGGAGAAGTCTCGGGACATACATGGGCAGGCTACGATCTGCCCGAACTGATGGGTGGCTACGTCGAGAAGTATGGCGGTCCTCCAGAGTTCAGCTACATCGCTTCGGATGACGAATCATTCCAGAAGATCCGCGCCGGCTTCGCCCCGGACTTCATTCATCCCGGAAATTACATGATCCAGCGGTACTACGATGCCGGGCTCATTCAGCCGATCGATACCAGCCGTCTTTCCAACTGGGGGACGATCGCGCCGGGAATCGCCGATATCGATGGTGCAATCATCGACGGCACGCGCTGGTTCGTGCCGGCCGAATTCGGCAATTCGTCGCTGGTCTACCGCACCGACCTGATCGACGAGGAGTATCTCGAGGAGAACTCCTGGCAGATCCTCTACGATGAACGCTACAAGAACCGGCTTGCCTGGTATGACACCTCGGCAGCCACCGTCGCCGTCGCGGCGCTCGTGCTGGGTTACGACAATCTCTGGACGTTGCCGGACGACAAGCTTGCCGAAGTCCACAAGCTGATGTCGAAGCAGCGCGACCTGACGCGCTTCTACTGGTCCGATGTCACGCTGATGGAGCAGGCGATCGCCGCCGGAGAGATCGTTGCGGCCTACTCGTGGAACCAGTCGTTCGTGAACCTGCAGGGTGAAGGCGTTCCCGTGGGCTACATGGTGCCGAAGGAAGGCATCTTCGCCTGGGGTTCCGGCTTCGTCATCCACAAGGATGCCACGGATCTCGAAGCGGTCTACACCTACATCGATGCCTGGATCTCGGCGGAATCGGGTGCCTGGCTGATCGACAACTACGGTTACGGCAGTGCCAATCTCGCGGCCTACGACCTGGTGCCGCAGGAACGTCTCAGTCAGCTCGGCTTCTCCGATCCGGAGTCCCTGATCGCCAACACGATCTTCTTCCCGGCCATGGAACCTGAATTCGAATCCAAGTACGAGAACCTCTATCAGGAAGTCCGCGCCGGTGGGTGATCACTGCAAGGCGGCGTCGCCGTCCATGATGTGATGCAAACGGGAGTGCCGGGGACATGAAAGCGGCTGTCTGCTGCGAATTCGGCAAGCCACTGGTGATCGAGGATCTTGAACTCGATCCGCCGCAGACCGGCGAGCTTCGCGTGAAACTCGCCGCCTGCGCCATCTGTCACAGCGACATCCACTACATGGAAGGCGCCTGGGGCGGACGGCTGCCCGCTGTCTATGGTCACGAAGCGGCAGGCATGGTGGCAGAGACAGGACCTGGTGTCGGTCATGTGAAGCCCGGCGATCATGTGATCGTCACCCTGATCCGGTCCTGCGGCCACTGCTTCTTCTGCGAGCAGGGCATGCTCAATCTGTGTGAAACCGAGTTCCCCATGGACCGCCAGGGGCGCCTTCACAGGAAGGACGGAACCCCGGTCCTGCAGGGCTTGCGCACCGGTGCCTTCGCCGAAGAGGTGATTGTGGATCAGTCGCAGGTGGTGCAGGTACCCCAGTCCATGCCTCTGGAAAGCGCCTCTCTCGTCGCCTGCGGGGTCATCACCGGTTTTGGCGCGGTGGCCAATACCGCTCAAATCCCCGCCGGCTGCAGTGTCGCGGTCATCGGCACCGGCGGGGTCGGTCTCAACAGTGTTCAGGGAGCGGCGATTTCCGGCGCACATTGCGTCATCGCCGTGGATATCGTTGACGAGAAGCTTGAGGCAGCACTCGGGTTCGGAGCCACGCACACGATAAACAGCGCACGGGAGAATGCGGCCGAGGCGGTGCGGCGGCTGACCGGCGGCCGTGGAGCCGATTATGTCTTCATCACCGTCGGCAACGCCAGGGCGATGGAAGAGGCAATAGGCCTGATCCGTCCCGGCGGGACGGCTGTCATCGTCGGCATGACCGCGACGGGCGAGACCTCTGCCTTCGAAACCGAGGGCATCGCCAGCGCCAGCCAGCGCGTGATCGGCAGCAAGATGGGCTCGACGCGCCTGCGGGTGGATGTGCCCAAGCTGGTCGATCTCTATGAGCAGGGACGGCTCAAGCTCGACGAACTCATCACAAGGACCTATCCGCTGGAAGAAGTCAACGAGGCAGTGGCGGCAGTCAATCGCGGCGAAGCACTGCGCAACGTCATCGTCTTCCGCTCGTGACCGCCTGACGGCCCCGGCCGGCTCAGACCCGGCATACGCCTTCTGCTTTGAGCTCTTCGAGTTCCCCTCCACTGATTCCGATCTGTGCCATCACGGCTTCGAGATCGCCGGCGAGTTCCGGTGCCGGACGTGCCAGGGGTTGGATGCCGGGAATTCTTATCGCGGGACCTGTTGTCGTGACACGTGTTCCATCGGGCGCGTCATACGAGAGAATATGTCCGGCTTTCCGCACGAACGGATTGTCGAGGGCGCCCTTGATATCGTGAACGGGTGCTGCCGGCACCTTGCCCGAGAACGCCGCCATCCACTGGGCCGTGGTCCGCGCTGAAAACGCCTTGTCGAGCACATCCGTCAGACGGTCGCGGTTGCGAAGGCGGTCGGCAAACCTGGCGTATTCCGGATCGAGAGCGAGCGCGGGCTCTCCGATGGCGTCGCACAGCGCAGGCCAGAACTTTTCCTTGTTGCACATGATGAAGATCCAGCCGTCACCGGTCCGATAGAGCTGGCTCGGGGTCAGATTGGGATGGGCCGAGCGCTTGTGGCGGCCGGTATTGACACCTGCGGAAAGATACCACGTTCCCACATAGGCCAGATTGGCGATTGCCGAACCGAAGAGACTGACATCGAGATCCGAACCCCTTCCCGTCGCCCGCGCACCGATGATTCCCGAAAGGATGGCGATGGCGGCCTGCAGACCGGAAGAATAATCCACCAGGGAAAGCCCCATGCGCTGGGGCTCCGCTCCGGGCTCCCCTGTCACCGAGAGATAGCCGCACTCCGCTTGCATCAGGTAGTCGTAGCCCGGCCAGCCTGCGCGCTCGTTGTCCCTTCCGTAGGCGGAGAGGTGGACACAGACGATCCTCTCGTCAACGCAGCGAAGTGAATTGTAGTCGAGACCGAGCTTTTCCGGCAGATCGCCTCTCAGGTTGTTGAACACGGCATCGGCCGTGGCGACAAGGCGATGCAGGATCTCGCGTCCCCTGGGATGTTTCAGTTCGAGAGTGATGCTCTTCTTGTTCCGGTTGAACGCCTGGTGGAACAGGCTGTCGCCTTCGGAAAGCGGATCAACCGGCACACGCACATGGCGGCTGACATCGCCGCCTTCGGCCGGATTCTCGATCCTGATGATCTCGGCGCCGAGATCGGCAAGCGGCAGGGTGCCGAACGGCCCTGCGCCGTACTGTTCGACCGCGACGATCCTCACGTCCTTGAGGGGGAATGTCATGTCAGGACACGTCAGACCGGATTTCGGGCCACCAGTTGGCGCGCGATGATGAGGCGCTGGAGTTCGTTCGTTCCCTCGCCGATGCAGAGCAGGGGCGCGTCCCGGTAGAGGCGCTCGATCTCGAACTCCTTCGAATAGCCATATGCTCCATGGATACGCATGGATTCCGTCGCATTGTAGAGGGCGGTCTCGGTGGCAAACAGCTTGGCCATACCCGCTTCCATGTCGCAACGTTCCCCGGCGTCGAACGCCTCGGCGGCGGATCGGGTGAGATGGCGGGATGCCTCGAGTTTCGTTGCCATGTCGGCGAGCTTGATCTGGATCGACTGGTGCTCGGCGATCGGCTTGCCGAAGGTCTCACGCTGCTGGGCATAGGCGACCGCCAGGTCGAGCGCCCGCTTGGCGACACCGACACCCCGCGCAGCGATGTTGATGCGGCCCAGTTCGAGCCCGCCCAAAGCCTGCTTGAGGCCAAGACCCTCCTTTTCGCCTATCAGCCGGTCACTGGGGATGATGAAGTCCTCGAAGACGAGTTCCGCGGTATCTATGCCCCGGTAACCGAGTTTCTTCAGCTTGCGACTGGCGGTGAAGCCCTCGCCCTTCTCGGCCAGGAACAGGCTGGTCCCCCTGTGACGCGGTTCGGCGCCGGGGTCGGTCTTGACGAGCAGTGCAACACAGCTGCCGTGAAGGCCGTTGGTGATCCAGGTCTTGGTGCCGTTCACCACATAGTTGTCGCCATCGCGCACGGCGCGGGTCCGGATGGCCTGCAGGTCGGTGCCGCAGTTGGGCTCGGTGAGCGCCAGGCCGCCGCGGATCTCGCCGCTCGCGAACTTCGGAAGCCATGTGCGCTTCTGGGCTTCGGTGCCGAACCGGTTGACGGCCCAGGCCATCATGAGGTGAGAGTTGAAGACACCCGAGAGAGACATCCAGGTCTCACACACGCGCTCGACGATCCTGGCGTAGGTCGTGACCGGAAGGCCGAGGCCACCGTAGTCCTCGGGAATGACGCAGCCGAACAGTCCGAGATCCTTCATGCCCTCGACCATGTCCTCGGGATACTCGTCGGCATCCTCGAGTGCCATGACGTGGGGCTCGACCTCGCGGAAAAGAAACCGGTCCAGTGCCTCGAGGATCTGGTTCTCCGTTTCCGGAACGTTGCTGATGTGTCCTTCGCCCATCCCTGCCCTCCCGTTGCGGATGCTACCGCTTTGCCCGAACCGGCAGGCTCGGCTAACCTATGGTGGTCCGGCGCGGTTATCCAGACATTGCCGCGCAACAGCCGAGCGATACCGAAAGCCATGTTGGAGCGCAGCTACTACGACTGGGATTCGATCGCGCAGGATGACTCGACCATCCGCGCGGCACTGGAGCACGCCAATGCTCCCGTCATGATTGCCTCGCTTGTTCTTCTCACGGGTGACTTGAGCCTTCTTCGCGGCGATATCCAGGTCAACATGGGGCGGTCGCGGGATCTCCAGTGCGGCATCCTGCCGGAACACCAGGCTGAAGTGCGGTTCAAGGCGTTCGAGGCCCTCAAGGCATACCGCGATCAGGGATGCCCCGCTCCGCCACCTCTGGGTCCCGAGGCCTTCAGGGAAATCCTGGGTTTCCTGACCGGTCAGGAACTCCCGGACGCCTACGTCCGGTTCCTGATGGAGGAAAGCGAATTCGAAAGCGACGATCCCTACGGCCTCGAAGGCCTCGACCGCATCCCCGAGGCCGTCAGGCGGGACTTTCACGTCGTCATTGTCGGCGCCGGCATGTCCGGCCTGCTTGCCGGCTACCGGCTCAAGGAGGCGGGCATCGCCTTCACCATCGTCGAGCGCAGCATGGACGTCGGTGGCACCTGGCTCGACAATGCCTATCCGGGATGCCGGGTCGACAATCCCAGCCATGTCTTCGAATACTCGTTCGCCCGACACAACTGGCCGCAGTACTACTGCAGCCAGCCGGTCTTGCTCGACTATTTCCGCCGCTTCGCCGCGGACTCCGGCCTGAGGCGTCACATACGCCTGGGGCACGAGGTCGAGGGTGCCGACTACGATGATGTGACCGGTACATGGACCGTGCGGATTCGTGACGCCAACGATGCCCCCACGATACTTCGTGCCAATGCGCTGGTCTGCGCGACGGGACAGCTCAACCAGCCGCACCTGCCCGATATCGAGGGGCTCGGCGACTTTGACGGTCCGACGTTTCACTCCGCGCGCTGGGACACGTCGCAGGACCTCTCCGGGAAGCGGGTGGCTGTCATCGGCACCGGGGCAACCGCCATGCAGCTCGTTCCCGAAATCGCGGACCAAGCCTCGGAAGTCCTCGTTTTCCAGAGGACGCCACCCTGGATCTATCCCGTCCCCTCGTACCGCAAGAGCGTGCCTGCGGGCGAACAGTGGCTCTTCGATCATGTTCCCTTCTATGCGCACTGGTACCATTTCCTGCTGTTCTGGCTGGATGGCGAAGGACTCTACGCTTCGGTCACGAAGGACCCTGTCTGGCCACATCAGGAACGTTCCGTGAGCGAAGCCAACGAGACGCTGCGCAACCACTTGATTGCAAGCATCCGACGCGAAATCGGCGACGATCGCGAGCTGGTGGAGGCTTCGATCCCCAGTTACCCACCCTGCGGCAAGCGCCTGCTGGTCGACGACGGTACATGGTACCGCACGCTGACCCGGGGTGACGTCCATCTCGTCACCGATCCGATCGAATGCATCACGAAGCACGGAGTCAGGACCCGCGGAGGTACCGAGCACAACGTCGACATCATGGTTTACGCCACCGGTTTTCACGCCAGCCGGTTCCTCTGGCCCATGAAGATTGCCGGGCGGGGCGGGCGCGACATCCGCGAGCACTGGGGAGACGATCCCCGCGCCTATCTCGGGATCGTCGTGCCGGAGTATCCCAATCTCTTCTGCCTCTACGGCCCCAACACCAATATCGTGATCACCGGCAGCACGATCTTCTTCTCCGAATGCGCCGTGCATTACATTCTCGACTGCATCAGGCTGCTGCTCGAGAACGGTCATCGAAGCCTCGAATGCCGCAAGGATGTCCACGACGCCTACAACGAGATCATCGACGAGGGCAATCTCCAGGTCGCCTGGGGCGCACCGAACGTGCGCAGCTGGTACAAGAACCGCGCCGGCAGGATCACGCAGAACTGGCCCTTCAAGCTGCTGGAGTACTGGACACGCACGAAGGCGGCGAGGCCCGAGGACTTCCACTTCGCCTGATCCCGGGTTCCGGATACTCTGGTACAGGATCCGGCGGGACGCCGGCATCGCGGACGACCGCCTTCACGACCTGCGCCACTCCCCTGCCAGTCACGCGGTCGTGAACGGCGTGCCGGTGCCGGTCATCTCCCGGCTGCCCGGTCACGGCAACGTCAGCATGACCCTGCGCTACGCTCATCTCGCAGAGCGCGTCGGAAAGGCCATCGGCGAAATCATGCGTTTGTGAGGCAGCCTCATAACCTGAAGTTCGCAACTTCAAATCCTGCCCCCGCTACCAGCGTTGTCTTGAGCCCGGATCCCCTGGATCCGGGCTTTTGGCTTGTGACAGTGTCGGCATTTCCGCGAACTCGCCCTTGAGGCGGATGCCAGGCCCATCGCCATCGGGTACCAGACGGATCTCGTCGGTGGGCCCACGGATGATCTCGCCGAATTCTGTCTTCGTTTCCTGCGCATTGAACGCCCCGGTCAGGTTCACGACCTTCTTCCGGCGGATTTCCGCGAGGCCGGGGCGCAGCTGGATAGGTGGCCCGGCAGATCGAACGGCTTCGGATCGAGAAAGCGCCGCACAACATTTCCGGTGATCCTGGCCACGTTGTTGTCATAGCCGCCGTGACACAGGCCGTCGCACCACGAGATCGAGCCGGTGGAGAACACCGCGCCACCGGCCGGTGTCTCGAAGAACACCATGTCCGCTCTGACCAGCGGCGAGTTCTCGCCGTTGATGTCGGAGGTCAGGTGGTAGATCTCCTCGGGCACGGTGAGATAGCTGGCAGGAAGATGGGTGGCGCTGGCAACGACCAGTGCATGTTCGGGTGTGCCCAGATTCATATCGGCCCGGTCGAGCTCCGCCCCTGCGGCACCGCCCAGGGCGAAACCGAAGTCACCGATCCTCTCGTCTGCCCCGACGCCCTCGAAAATCCAGGCGGCTCGCGGGTCGTGGCTCGCACCGGTGCGCTCGTAAAAGGAGGCCGTGTCGAAGCCGCAGGCGGTATAGCCCACGCCGAACAGTTCCTGCGGCGTGCGGCCGTTGCGCCGCCACAGGCCGGAGAGTTCTCCCGTGAACGCCAGGTGGTATTCGCCCGGCTCCGCGATCCAGTTCCTGCCCCCGCCCTCGGCCCGGCGCATCTCGATGAGGCCGGAGTCCTCGGGATGATAAGCGATCTTCCAGTAGAACCCGTTCCCGCCCGGATACATGAATCGGCCACCCTGCTCGAGGTAGGCGAGCATCGCGTCCGACATGGACTGGGACGTGTACTCCGGATGGCTCCCCGAGATAACGCAGCGATAGGGTTCCAGCAAGGCCGGCCCTTCCCGGTCGAGCGCCTCGTCGGTCAGGACATCGTAGGCGTGGTCATTCTGCTCGAGCCAGTCGAGAATCAGCGTGTCCGCGCCGAAGTTCCACACGGACGTCCCCGGCACCATGTCCACGATCGGTCGGTGCCGGGATGCGTAGCATGCGCCACTGCCGTCGCTGTGCAGGTCGTAGGTCGAGGCGCCGAGCTCCGGATGTACCTGCAGATACATCTGGTTCCTGGTCAGGGTCGCGAACCGGTTCATGGTCCGCTCCAGGAAGCGCCGGCGCTGCACCTGGGTGCCGTCATTGCCGTAGCACACGTAGGTGGCGGTCGGCATCAGCACTGCCAGTCGCGAGCCCGGCTTGCCCCTGGCGGGGAGCACGTAGAAGGTGGCATAGGCGGTGTTCTCGCCCTGATGGAACCGCCCGCAGTAAACGCCGCTCCTCCAGTCCGACGGGATCGTCAGCGTAATGTCGTCGGCCCAGGCGCAATCGACCACATCGTCCTCGTGAAAGTGGATGGCCCCGTAATGCGCGGGGTTGTCCGACCATCGATGCGCGGTGCCGTCCCACCGGCTGCCTTTCATCGCCCGGGCCGGCAGGTTGACGGTGTGTCCGGTCCAGGCGTTCGGCGAGATGTCGACGATCCGCGTGCCGGACGGTTCGCGCGAGAAGTCCCAGGACGCGATGAGCGAGCCCTTGTCGCAAAGCGGTGACGAGAACAGCGCCGGTGCCTCCAGCTTGCCGTTGAAGTGCGCGGTCATGGATCCGTCGGACGCCTTCCACGCGCCGATGAAGAAGTCCTGCGCTCCGAGCTTCGGCCGAACACCGACCTCACGCTCGGTCCGGGCCTCGCGCAGGAGCAGGTGTCCCCGTTCCAGGCAATGGTGCGACACGACCAGTCTGCTGCTCTCGGGGTCGTAGCTCATGTTCGCTTCGTGCCAGGATCCGAGAGGCAGTGGTTTGTCCGTCGCGACGGCGAAGACCTCGCCGAGGCCGGCGCCGACGATCCCACTGAGCCGCCCCGCATCGTCCAGATACAGGGCAAAGCCGATCTCGCGCTTCGCGTCCCAGGCACCGATGAGAGCCTGCGGCCAACCGGTCTTGAGCGTCGGTTTCACGTTCACGCGGATGCCGAACGCGCCGAGCGCCACCGGACATGGCCGGTCGAACGTGACGTAGGAGCCGATCGATGTCGTCTGGTTCCGGCCTTCGTAGTCACCGTCCGCTGCGGTGGCCATTGGTGTCAGGTGCTGGCCCGGGCCCTCCGGGTGGCCGACGGCCGAGCGGATCCTGGCGACATCGAAGCGGTAGTTCGACGCAAGCTTGCCTGTGGACATCTTGAAGTTCACGACGTCTCCGGGACGCATGTCCCAGCGATCCGCATAGGCGAGCAGCTGTTCGTCGACCGCCGGGTGCTGGGGTCGATCGGCCAGCGCGATGTCCTCGCCCAGAGGCAATGTCCGGCCGGTCAGCATCTCCCAACGGAGCTTGAACATGGCTCTCAGCGCATCGTCATACGTCTCGAAGCGCACGCCCTCGTAAACGCGGACCGGCTCCCCTCGCTGGTCGCTCGCCGTCCCAAGCCCGAATTTCCCGTCCGCCGTTTCGACGATGACGTGTGGGTCGTCAACCGTGTCGGCCCGCATGATCGTCAGCAAGCGCTGCAGACCCGGGCTGTGCGGCCCGACGGGGTTCTCGAAGAACTCCTCACACGGCGCCAGCTCTCGCGGATCGACATTCAGCATCGCTACCTCCCGGAAGGTGTGGGGCGTTGGGAGGTGAACAAGACCGTCCGCGTCAGCATGGTGCACGAGTCGGCAAGCTTCTCGCGCACCATCAGACTATCCTCGAGACGGATGAGGGAGGCCTCCCGCGGAGCCACCGGTTCGAGATCGCCCGGCGCGTTCCGGAGGTGCTGCGGCATCCGTGCACCGCCCCAGCCGGTCTTGGCCTGAACACCCGTCACCTCGGCACGGCGGCGGGAGCGCAGCGGATTGACATGGACGACCGCAAGACCGCGGTCATGATGACACGGACGAACCCTGCGCTTGACAGCGGCTCGCAGCCTCCATCGCCCCGAGACTCCGAAGCCAACTGCCCGGCAGCTCGTGTCGTCGTTTGCAAATCGATGCTCCTCGCCGACCGCATGAACACCGAGTGTCGTCGTGCTGGCCTCGAACCCTGCCACGACCCTGCTCATCGCCCTCTCGACGGTTCCCTGTCGCGACGTTGAAGGTAGCCGAGGAGTTTCATTTCTTCTAGCCTTGGTTGGCAATCGCACTCGATGCGACAGGCCGCGCGGTTCCGCTGCAGAACGCCCGCTGGTTGGCGTCTGGTGGCCGGTTGCGGGATCCACCCGGGAAACTTCGAATGAAGATCACCAACGTAACGCCCTTTCTGGTTGGTCCGAAGTCGAGCCCGGACGGCTGGTCGCGAGGCCAGATCGTCGTGTTCGTGAAACTGGAAACGGACACAGGCCTCGTCGGCTGGGGCGAAGCCTATGCCTTGAGCCACCGGGAACGGGCGATCCGGGAGATCATCGTTGCGTTGGGCGACACCATGAAACGGATGCCGGAGGCGAGCCCGCGCGCCTTCATGTGTTGTATTGCGAAACCCATGGCGAGCAAGCATCCCGGGATCGACTACGCGTCGGCGACCAGCGCGATCGAGATCGCGCTCTGGGACCTTGTCGGCAAGTCTGCGGAAATGCCCGTGCATGCGTTGCTCGGCGGTGCCATCATCGACAAGGTGCCGGTTTATGCCAACGCCTGGGACAGCCCGGTCCGGACGCCTCAGGCCATAGCGGACCGATGCGCGATGATGCGTTCGCAGGGCTACGGCGCCGTCAAGATCTATCCCTTGCGCCAAGCGACCCTGGCGGATGCCGAGGCCTGTGTCCGGCTGACCCGCGAAGCGGTCGGTTGGGACGTGGACATCATGCTCGACTTCGCCATCCAGGAAGACCCGCGCCACGCGCTTCGCGCCGCCCGCCTGTTCGAACCCTACGCGCCCTACTGGATAGAAGAGCCGCTGGCGGGAGATGACATAGAAGGCCTGGCCGAGTTTCGCGCCAACACGACAACACGCATTACCACCGGTGAACGTCAGTCGAGCCTCCGTCATTGCCGCAGTGTTCTGGACAGGAGAGCCGCCGATGTGCTCAACCCCGACGTCGCCGGGGCCGGTGGAATCGTGACGATGCTCGAGATTGGCGCCATGGCGGATGCCCATTCGGTCATGATCTCACCGCATTGCTGGAACAGTACGACCGTGGCCTTTCTCGCCATGCTCCATACCTGCGCGGTGATGCCGAACGCGGTCTACGCGGAACTCTACTACGACTACCTCGATCTGGGCGCCGAGTTCGCCGCCTGCGACTACGTCATCGAAGACGGTTTTGCCAGCCTGCCTCGGGCACCGGGACTTGGCGTAACGATGAACGAAGACTTGCTCCGGTCACTGGCTCCCTGAGCCTTTGTGCCCCCAAAATGTCGAATGGCCGCCTTGCCGTTCAACGAGCGGAGCACGCGAAGCGGGACTCCATGCGCTGCGGCCGGCCTTTGTGCTTCCGCTGCGCTCACGCATCGAGAATCTCGACGCCCGGTCAGGGGCGACATCGAACAAACGACGCAACGACAGACAGCGTCTCGCCGGGTTCGACGCTGGGCGGCGACAGTTAAAAGTGCAAAGGTTCGACTTCCTGACAACTGAATCCGCGAGCTGATAGGGAGTGCTCCGAGTTCGAACTCTTACAGGAATGAAGGAGAGTACGTCTGATGCTGAACAGGAAAGTCTCCGTCGACGACACGATCGAGAGGGCGTCGAGAGGCAATCTTTCGCGCCGCCGATTCGGCGAACTTCGTAGCATGACAGGTGTTTCTCTCATGACAGTACCTATCTTCATGGCACCGCCCTGAGAGGCGTTGGGGAGTTCGGGAGAAACCGCATGGCGACGGACCGGGACGTCGTTGTCATTGGCGCGGGCGCGTCGGGGCTGTCGGCCGCGAAGGAGCTGATCCGGCTCGGCGTCTCCTGCACCGTGATCGAGGCATCGCATCGCATTGGCGGTCGCGCCTACTCGGAAGAGATCGCGCCGGGCGTGTGGTTCGACCTGGGCTGCTCCTGGCTCGTCGGCGGGGACGCCAATCCGTTCGCTGGAATCGCTGATACCCTGGGCATCGAACTGGGCAGGTCTGCGAAGGACGCCTACAAGCCCGACAATCACCGGTTCGTTCGAAACGGCACGCCCCTGAGCCCGGAACAGTGGGTCGCCTGCCGCCGCTATTTTGCCGACTGTCACAACTCGATCGCGGCCGCTGCCGGACGCGATCAGGATGTCGCGATCAGCGACGTGATCGACCTCGAGAGCGAATACACCGTTCCCTTCCTGGAGAACGTCGCGACGGCATGGGGCCTGGATGCTGACGGTGTCTCCGCCGCCGACTTCGCCAGTTCCGTCGGCGAGCTCGGCTTTCCGGTCATGCGCGGCTACGGAAGCCTTGTCGCCGCGTGGGGGGCGGATGTCGAGGTCACCCTCAATACCCGCGCCGAGCGCATCGATTGGTCGGGACCCCGGGTCACGGTCGAGACGTCGAAGGAAATCGTGACGGCACGCCTGGCCCTGTGCACGGTCTCGACGGGCATCCTGGGTTCCGGCGAGATCCGCTTTTCACCGCCGCTCCCCGGCTGGAAACTGGAAGCCATCCATGGCCTGCCCATGGGCACCGAGAACAAGATGGGAGTCGCCTTCGACACGGACGTGTTCGGGGCCGATGGTCGTGGCCATTACACGGTCTGGAACCACGGCGGCGACACGGCGAAGATCGATGCGAGCACCATGGGCCTCAACGTTGCCGCTGTCTTCATCGGCGGCCGTCACGCCATCTGGCTCGAGAACCAGGGCCCAAACGCCTGCCACGACTTCGCCGTCGACAGGGTGGCCGAGGTGTTCGGCAACGGCATTCGGAAACACGTCATCCGTTCCATAACGACAGCCTGGAGCACGGAACCCTGGACGCGGGGTTCGTGGGCCTGCGCTCGGCCTGGACAGGCGCACCAGCGCAAACACCTGGCGCGCGCCATCGACGGTCGCCTGTTCTTCGCCGGCGAGGCCACCGAGATCGGCGGACAGGGAACCTGTCACGGCGCCTATAATTCCGGCATTCGGGCTGCAAGGGAGATTGCCGCCCGGATAAAGCTCATTCCATAGGTCACAGCGGTGCTGTCGGACGTTGACACGGCACGCAGGCGGCCGGGTTTGATCGGAACCCGACAGCTCCGATCCCTGAGGCCGTTCTCGATAACGCGCTGCCGCCTCTATCCCGGGAATCACCCAACGCGTTGCGCGTGACCTGATGGCATGAACGGCCAACCGCGAGGACTTTTCCAGCTGCGACATGACACCCGGCCAGACCCCGGTGCTAGAAGCGCTCGCATCACCCCGCGGCCTGATCGTGGCGACGGGCTTCCCGGGGCACGGCTTCGCCCCGGATCCCGCGGCGGGCTGGGTAGTGAGCGAAATCACGGCCGGTGTGGCTCCCTCTGTCGGTCTGGAGCGCTTCCGCTACGGCCGCTTCGCCGAGGGCGCCGCGCACCCGATCGAGGCGTGGCCGTGAGATCGTCTGGCGAGGCCGAGCTCGGTCTCGAGGTCGCCGATTCCCGCGTCGAGATTTCCCGCCGTTCATCGCTTCGGCGCGAATCCCTCCTCCGGCAGAGCAATGCGGCCGGAAGCGGCCGTCCCGCCAATGCGACGATCAACTCGTGGGGCACGCAACTCATCCAGCGCGCCCTGTGGTTGTCGAAGACCGGCGTATCGATGATGATCGAACAGCCGGCAAGTTGCGGCCGGAAAACTGACTCTCGTGGTTGACGACGGTCCCGGCTCGAATGGAGTGGGCCTCTGGGTCGGACAGGTGGATTGAAATGATTTGACCGGTGCGTCAGGCATTCGAAGGATCGACGGCCATGGCAAAGCACCGAACCCACAGCCTCGCCTTCAAGCACCAGATCGTTCAGGAGTACGAGGCCCGGATCGCGGCTCTCGAACGCCTGGTCGGCAAGCATGCCCTGTGCAGCTCGAGTTCCCAAGGGGGGGCGACGTCCGAGGAGCGCGCCGATGTCCTTCATAACAGCCCCGAAGGCCGGCGCCCAGGCGATGAACCGCACCGCGATCCGCTCCTGCATGTCCCGCACCAGGGGACCGGTGGTGTGACCATTACGTTTTGACACCAAGATGGTGGGATTAACCGGGATTTGTCGGGATATGGTGGGATGAGATTCTATCCCACTGAGAGTTTCGACGGCGCGGAGGAGGACACGCCGTCACCAGCACCAGAAATGCCCGAAGAAATGACCGCCGGATAGATCGAAGCTTGACCAACCGCTGCGCTACGCAGTCAATATGAAGCGTGAGCTATGCACCCAGCGTATGTCTCGACCTCGCAGTCACGCTCGCAAGGATCGAGCCGGAAAGGGAGTGACCGGCCCCCACCGGTTGGTCCAGTTCGAATGTTAGTGCAATGACGGTTTCTCGGCCAAGCTGGGTGGCCGGCGTAGCGTAGCGGACCCGGGCGGCGCACCCATGGTGGAGACCACGGCGACGAGATCGTCGTTGTCGAGTTCTTCCGCCTGCACCAGCGCGATCCTGACGCCGTCCCGGTAGAGCTGGCGCAGGTTCAGGAAGCCGTCGTAGGGGCAGCAGCCGCCCGCGCCGAGGATCCAGGCGCCCGTGGCCAGCGGTTCTATCTCATCTGGTTCCAGCGTGCGCATGGCCGGACGATAGCAGAACGCTTCTGCTATCGTCTCGCCCCGGCTATGATCGCAAGACAAAGGGGCACGCAGAACTGGCCCTTCAAGCTGCTGGAATACTGGACACGCACGAAGGCGGCGAGGCCCGAGGACTTCCACTTCGCCTGATCCCGGGTTCCGGATCGTCAGGCTGCACACGGAGCCACGATGGCCATGAGACATTCGCGCGAAGCCACCGGGCGGCTCTTCGAGGATTTCGACGTGGGGGATATCTACGAGCACCACCCCGGACGCACCATCAGCGAAACCGACAACACCTGGTTCACGCTTCTCACCATGAACCAGCATCCGTTGCATTTCGACGCTCACTATGCCGCCGGCACCGAATTCGGAAAGCCGCTGGTGAACTCGTGCCTGACGCTTTCCATCATCGCGGGCATGAGCGTGCGCGATCTCAGCGAAAGGGCAGTCGCCAATCTGGGCTGGGACAGGATACGGCTGACGGCGCCCGTCTTCGTCGGCGACACGCTCTATGCGGAATCGGAGGTGCTGTCGAAACGTCTGTCACGGTCCCGCCCGGGCGAGGGTGTCGTCACCGTCGAAACCCGGGGCATGAAGGCCGACGACACTGTGGTGATCACTTGCGAGCGAAGTTTCCTCATTCCCCTGCGCAGGTCCGCTCACCACGACACCTAGGCGCCTCCGGATTCAGCCAGGGTGCTGTTGATGGCGGCGAGGAAGGGCTCTGCAAACTCCTTCATCTTGACGTTGCCGACGCCGCTGACCTGCGAGAACTCCGCCTTCGTTCTCGGGCACCGGCGGACCATGTCGATCAGCGTCCGGTCCGGAAACACGACATAGGCCGGCACTCCACGTTCCCGTGCCAGCTGCAACCGTAACGATCTCAGCACATCGAACAGCGCCGCCTCGTTGCCGGCAAGGGGCTGGTCGGGCTGGCTTTTGGAAACGGACCCGGTTTGTGCCGATGCAGTATCCGGACGATAGAGGAAGGTGCCGCTGCCGTGCATGAGAGCAGTGCCTCGATCGGTCATCGTCAGGCCTCCGAAACCTTCGATGTCGAACGTGAGGTAGCCGTTCGCCACGATTTGACGGATCAGCGATCGCCAGGCCTGCTTGCCTCGACCCTTTCCGACACCAAAGGCCGGCAGGCGATGATGGCCTGATTGCATGACTTTTTCCGTTTCGGTTCCTTGCAGAATGTCGATGACATGCGCCGCACCGAAGCGCTGACCGGAGCGGTACACCGCAGAAAGGACCATCCGGGCAGCTTCGGTTCCGTCGGCGCGCCCGACCGGGTGAAGGCAACAGTCACAGTTGCCGCAGGGCTCAATCTGCTCACCGAAGTAGTCGAGGAGCGTCATGCGACGGCATCCCGGTGCCTCGCAGTAGCCCAGAAGCGCTTCAAGACGCCTGTGTTCACGACGCTTGCGCTCTTCGCCCGAGTCCTCTTCCTCTATGAATTGCCTGCGCATCCTGATGTCGGAAAGGCCGTAGAGCATGTGGGCATCGGCGGGTGCGCCGTCGCGTCCCGACCGACCGATCTCCTGGTAGTAGGCTTCCATGCTGGCCGGAAGATCCGCATGAAAGACAAAGCGCACGTCCGCCTTGTCGATACCCATGCCAAAGGCGATGGTAGCGACCATGATCATGGCCGGTTCCGTCATGAAGGTGTTCTGGTGCGCTTCACGCTGCTCCTTTTCCATGCCTGCGTGATAGGGAAGGGCATTGAGGCCGCTTGCGACGAGCATCGCCGCAGTCTCTTCCGTCTTCTTGCGGGACAGGCAGTAGACGATTCCGCTTTCTCCCCTGTGTCCGGCGATGAAGGTCTGAAGCTGGCGCTTCCAGTCACGCTTCGGTTCCACCAACAGCCTGATGTTGGGACGATCAAAACCGAGTACGAATTGCTCGACCCTGCCGCCAAAGAGCTTCGCCACAATGTCATCGCGAGTCACCTTGTCGGCAGAGGCCGTCAGTGCGGCTATCGGCACGCCGGGAAAGACCGTTGCGAGGTCGGAGAGGGCTGCGTATTCCGGGCGGAATGACGGCCCCCATTGCGAGATGCAATGTGCCTCGTCGACAGCAATCAGCCGCAACGGAAGCTGGCCGAGCGCCGACAGCATGCGATCCGTCATCAGCCGTTCCGGAGTCAGGTAGAGCAGGCGTGTGTCGCCTGAGACAACCCGACGCCACGTGGCAACATTCTCGAATCTCGGCTTCGAGGAATTGATGCAATCAGCGGTGACCCCGGCAAGACGCAGTGATGCGACCTGATCCTGCATCAATGCGATCAGTGGAGAGACCACGACCGTCAATCCCTGCATGACGAGCGCCGGGATCTGGAAACAAAGTGACTTTCCCGATCCCGTCGGCATGACGGTGAGCGTGTTGCGACCTGTCAGCAATGCGATGATCGTCGCTTCCTGGCCTGGACGAAAGTCATCGAAGCCGAAGACGTCCTTCAGCACGCCGCGGGCAATGGTCAGGCAACTTTCAGGCATTTTCTGCGGCCACTCGCTGACAATGATCGGTAGTTTTGAGGCACATCCCAAAGCCGCGCAAGTTTGTCAGGCTCTGGGCCGGGTGCGTCATCCGATATCGAAGTGAGGCTGTCGGTGACCTCTCGGTGGAAACGCTGGATGTCTCGACATCGATAGCCGGCGCCCGCTCCTTGAGCTTTCGCCGTTGGGTCGCCGGACTGCCGGTTTATCCGACCGCGATCAGGTCAAGGGGCGTCCTGGAGAGCACGCGGGTTCCGTTCGCACCGTAAACCAGGGTGTCGATCAGGTGGGTATCGAAGAGGCTCTCGAAATTGGTGACCATGTTTTCCTCGAACACGCGGTCGAGGTAGCGGTCGTCACCGAGATGGAAATAGAAGTCCCCGACCCAGTCAGGAGGAAGCGACCAGCCCAGTTCGTAGCCCAGGGCCCACCCCTCGTTCTCGGACCACAGGCCCGTCCGCTCGTAATAGCCGCGCAACAGGTGATTGACCTCCCGGACCGTCATGCCCGCCTTCACCTCGCTGGCGATGACGTCGAAGACGCCACCGGAAAGCCTGTAGCGTTCCTCGAGTTCCAGGGGCGGATCATCGCCCACGTAGTATCCCCTCAGTGCATTGGCATGATAGCGGTTGAAGACGCCGCACAGGTCGGCAGCGAGGATCTCGCCCCTGTTGATCACCCTGCGCGAAGCCATGGCGTGGCCGCTCGACATGGGCTTGGCGCCGACGAGCGGCATGGCGTTGAAGACCGGGATCAGCGCGGAGAACTCGCCTCCGGCCGCCATCATGGCCGCCATCACCTTGCCGAAGAGTTCGAGTTCAGTGATGCCGGGGATGAGATTTTCGGCAATCGCTCTGTGCCCGATGTCGCAGATTTCCATCGCCCTTTCGATGTAGGCAATTTCCTGCACCGACTTCACCCTCCGTGCGCGGCGAACCAGCCCGCTCATGTCGACCGGTCTCATGCCGCAGGCAAGGAAGGCGCCTTCGAACATGGTGCTGATCGCACGGTTGGGAAGGTAGCTCCAGAACTCCATGCCGACAGTTCCGGCTAGCCAGCCCTCCTTCTCGAGTTCGTCCAGGATGAATGTGATGTTGGGACGCGCTTCGCGGTCAGGAAGCCAGCGGTTGTCCCCCGAGAACGAGGTCAGCGCGAGAACCGGTTCTTCCGTGGGATTGTCGAAATGAATGAAACGCCCGGACGCGACATGGATGGCCGTTCCATAGCACTGCGGGTAGCGCATCGGGGCCTGGCCCTTGTACCAGGAGGCCGTGAATCCGTGGAGCCAGGCGACACCTTCGGGAGAGGTCACCCAGAGGAGATCGATTCCTTCGGCCGCTGCCATCAAGGTCAGCTTTTCAAGGCGCGACCGGTACTCCTCCTGCGAGAACGGCAGTTCGACAGGATCCATCCCGGACGCATCGAAGTGTCCGGGTCGCAGCCCGATACCGGTCATGGCAACATCTCTCCATATCTCGTGATCACGCCATCGGCGGAAACCCTCGGACACATGGCGCACCAGGGATAGTCTCCGGGCCCGATGTCGTGCCCGGCGAATTCCGGCAGCCAGTCCGGCGAACAGCCTCCCGGACGGGTCGTGACCCGGACATCCTCGCCCAACCACTGAATCGAGATGCTCCGCCTGCCGGTTCCCGCCGGCAGATGGCCGGAACCCCCGTGCACCGTCATCCCGTGAAACACCAGGATATCGCCGGGTTCCGTCGGCCAGCCGATGACTTCGTAGGCGCGATCGGTCGAGAAGTCGGGGATCTGCATGGCGTCGGCGAGGCCGCTCTCCCTGACGCCGCCGAGCTGTTCGTGCTCGAAGAAGGGCTGTGCGAGCGGCCTTTCCCACAGGTGCGAGCCCCGCACGAACTCCAGTTCCGTGCCGGCGGGCACGGGATCGAGCGACGTCCAGATGCTCAGGGCCTGCCGGCCTTCGGCACACCAGTACGTCTGGTCCTGGTGCCATGGCGTCCGGGTCCGGGTGCCGGACGAGCGAACGAACACCGAGACATAGAACGCCAGCACCGTGGGAGATCCCATCATAAGCGCGGCAATCGGCCCAGTGGGCGATCGGGTCGCACAGTGCTCGAAATGCGGGTTGTCGGGTATTGTCGCAGCATCGAAGAGGACATGTTCACCCGTCGTCTCGTCGCAAACCCAGTCGGCCCTGTGCCGCCCCGGTCTGTCGCATGTGTAGGCAACGCCGCTCGCGAGTTCTTCGAGCCAGTGATCGTCGAGAACACCCTTTATCATCACGGCGCCATCGCGCCGGAATGCGTCGATGGTGTCCTCGGGCACCTCCAACAATTCGGCAACTGGCATGGCGGATTCTCCGTCCGTTCGGATTTCGGCCCCCTCACAGGGCGTGTTGACACTGCCCGCACGATCGGGAGCATGAACGCTCAACAAGTCCAGAGGGAGCTTATCATGAAGGCTGCGGTGCTGCATGAAGTCAATCAACCCCTGACCATCGAGGATGTGGCGATTTCGAAGCCGAAATCCCGTGAGGTTCTGGTCCGTACCGAGGCATGCGGCGTATGCCACAGCGACCTTCATTACATCGAGGGCAAGTATGCAGCACCACTTCCGACGGTCCTCGGTCACGAGGCGGCGGGCGTTGTCGAGGCCGTCGGTTCCGAAGTGCGCTACCTGAAGCCCGGGGACCATGTCATCTCCTGCCTCAGCGTCTTCTGCGGCCACTGCGAATACTGCACGACGGGCCGGCCCTTCAGCTGCCAGAATCCCGAGGTCTCCCGCGGTGCGGACGACGAACCGCGCCTCGGAGGCGGCGTCAACCAGTTCTACAATCTCTCTGCCTTCGCGGAGATGATGCTTGTCCACGAGCACGCGCTCGTGAAGATACGCGACGACATGCCGTTCGACCGCGCCGCGCTCATCGGTTGCGGCGTGACCACAGGCTTCGGTGCCGTCATCAACACCGCAAAAATCGAGGTGGGGAGCACGGTCGCCGTGATCGGCTGTGGCGGTGTCGGGCTTTCGGCGATCAACGGCGCGGCCATCGCCGGTGCCGGACGGATCATTGCCGTCGACGTCAAGGGCACCAAGCTCAACCTCGCCCGGCATTTCGGAGCGACCGATGTCGTGAATGCCGCCGAAACGGACCCGGTCGAGGCGGTGAGGGAGATGACCAGCGGCGGTGTCGAGTACTCCTTCGAGGCGCTCGGCCTCAAGGAAACGAGCGAGCAGGCCTTCCGGATGCTGAAGATTTCCGGCATGGCGACCGTGATCGGCATGGTGCCGGAGGGGCAGATGCTGGAGATCCACGGTGCCGACCTTCTCGACGACAAGGTGCTGCGCGGCTCCAACATGGGCTCCAACCGTTTCCGTGTCGACATGCCGCGCTACATCGACTTCTACCTCGAGGGCAAGCTCAAGCTCGACGACATGATCAGCCGGCGCATCAAGCTGGAACAGATCAACGAGGGCTTCGACGACATGAAGGCAGGAGAGGTCGCCCGCAGCGTAATCGTCTTCGACGCGTAGACGCCCTTCGCCGATCGTCCGGCTTTGTCCCTGGTCAGATTATGCCGCGAGATCGGATACCGGTATCGAACATCGCGTTGCCAATCATCCATCGTTGAGCCGATCGCCTCACCGGAGCCGTTCGATGATCGATACGCAGGTTTCCGCGTTCCGCTCCCGTCCGTCAGCGGAACGCACGGCCGGCGAAAAGCCAGTTTGTGGGTGGCGCTCTTGTCGTCGTTCAGGATCACGTAGCGCAGCAGGGCAGTGCGCCGGTACCATCATCCGGCACCCTGACGGCAACGTGGATCCAGAGGACATCGCTGCACACCAACCGGTCTCTGGAATCCCATGAGCGTTCGGCAGAGAGACCGTGATTCCTCGCAAGCACCTCAATTTCCGACAGGGATACAGGGTGGATGTCCTGTTCCTTGTCGGCATGGCCATGCCGCAGCGTCAAGGCCAGGGACCCCACCGGGTTTCAACAGATTTGCGAGCTTGCGAAAGGCTCGTGCACGGTCGCTCGGTGGCACGTGCATCCAAACCGCGCTCAGGAGCACAATGTCGAAGGTCAGCCCCGAGAGCAGGCAGACTGTCATCGATTCACCGGACCTGCGCATCGGGATGAAGGCGTTCCTCCGCTTCGCGCATGGCCGACGAAGGCTCCACCGCCACAACCTCTTAACCTTGAGCTGCCAACCAGGCCGCATCGCGCCCGGTTCCGGCTCCGACGTCCAGGATGGTGGCAGGGATGGCAGGAAGCAGGTCGACAAACCACTCGTGAACGGCTTCAGGAGAAAGCCCTTCGTATTGGGTCTCCAAACTCATGGCATGCTTGTCGTACCAACCTGCCGCGCCAGCCATGCACCGCCTCCCGTCACGTCGATTGTATGTCACGGAGAGCGACTTGTGACCTCCTGTGATTCCCGTGACAGCCTGCCCACGGCGGAGAAGCTCAGCGCGACGAGTACTGGCCACGACCATGAAATGTCTGGGGAGAGTTACGGCGCTCGCCGCAGAATCGACGGGCACTATTCAGGAATGATCGAGCAGGAGGCTTCGTGCCGCGGTGCTGTGCCGGGTCATCAGGGCATTAAGATCAAGGCCTTTGATCTCACCGTCGACCACACGCCAGATGCCACCCACCATGACCCGGTCAGCGCGGTGCGCGCCGCACAGGACGAGTGCGGCCAGCGGGTCATGTGCCCCAGAAAACCGTGGTTCATCGAGCCTGAACAGCGCGAGATCAGCCTGGTATCCCGCCTCGATTCTCCCGATGTCGCTACGACCGAGACACGCTGCCGAACCTTCGGTCGCCCAGCGCAGTACATCCCTGTGGCCGATCCTGGAGGCTCCGTAGCGCAGGCGCTGGACCTGGAGTGCAATGCGAATCTCCTGGATCATGTTCGAGGCGTCCTCCGATGCCGACAGGTGACCCGGCGCTTCCAGCTCCAGGGCGGGGCAGAGACCGGAGCCCAGCACCATGTTGGATCCCGGGCAATGGGCAACCCCGGTGCCGGTGCGGCCCAGCCTGGAGATTTCCTCTTCGGTGAAGAATGTACCGTGGGCCAGCCAGGTCCTGTCGCCCAGCCAGCCGAGATTCTCGAGATATTCCAGCGGCCGGCAACCGTAACTGTTCTCGCAGAACGCAGTTTCGTCCTGGGTCTCGGCAAGATGGGTGTGGAGCCCTGCCCGCTTGCATTCGGCCAGGGAAGCCGTCTCGCGCATGATGTCCCGGGTGACGGAAAACGGGGAGCACGGTGCAAGCGCGATGCGGACGAACGCACCGTCCCGGGGATCGTGGTAGGCGTCGATCACCCGTTCGCTGTCTGCTAGGATCGCGTCTGCATCCTGAACGACGGATTTGGGCGGAAGGCCACCGTCTTCCTGCGACAGGTTCATCGACCCACGCGTGAGCGGTGCCCGGATGCCTAGGGACCTTGCCGCCTCGACCTCGATATCCACCGCCTCATCGAGGAAGACTGCGGCCGGCAAGGTCGTGCGACCGAGGACTCCGGGATTTTTGCCGTACACAGATGACAGTGCAACCGCAACATCAGGAATGAACAGGTCCGAATTCTTCCCGTGCCCTGCCCGAAGCTTGCACGGCACCCCGGGCGGAGACAACGTGAATTCGACGTTGCTGATGGCCGGGTAGAAGTCTATTTTCCGATCGCATAAGGAGGGAACCGGGAGCGGACAGGAGGCAATACCGCCACCCTCAAAGTGGATGAACAGGCACCGTGCAACCCGGGATCGCAGGTGCACAAACAGATTTTAGGGTCGAACCATTCATCTACCGGGAAATCCCGTCCAGGCTCTGCATGAGGAGAGAGATTCATGATCCGTGAACCCTTGCCGATGGCCACTACCGCGGCACCTTTCATCAGCCCCGATACGTTGCTGCGAGCCGGGCGACAAGAGCCTCGACATCGCGTTGTTCGGGATGCCTGCCTTACGACGGCGGCACGATTGCCCGTGACGGTGCGCGCTACGGTCCTCAACAGATGCGCGAGATGTCGGTCAACATCCGGGGAACCAACCTCGCGACGGGCCTGTCGCCTTTCGAAAGCTGCAGGATCGCCGATATCGGCGATGCCCCCGTCAACGGATTCGATCACGAAGCAAGTGTCGACATGATGACGGAGTTCTGCCGAGCCATCGCGGACGCCGGAGCCTGGCCCCTTGCCGCCGGCGGCGATCACCTGATCACGTTCCCAATCCTTCGCGGCACAAGCCGTCCGACGGACAAGGCCATGGATTGGTCTCGCGAACAGGGTATCACTCTGGTGGACGCGGACATGTTCTTCGACATGGGCGCGAAGGCTGTGGCTGAACTCGCCCGTGATGTCGTCGGGTCCGGACCGGTTCACGTGACGATCGACATCGACGGGGTCGATCCCTCCGACATGCCGGGAACCGGATCGCCGGAGCCGGGCGGTCCCCGCATGAGGGACATGCAGGTTATGCTGCGCGGCCTGAGGGGGCTCGATGTCATCAGCGGAGACGTCAACGAGGTTTCGCCCCCGTACGATCGGACCGGCTACGCCGCACTCAACGCCGCGCACCTGATGTTCGAGGTTCTCTGCCTGTTGGGCGAGAACCGCGCGAGGTCGTGATCGACAATTCAGGGACTGCCGTGGCTGAGCTTCCGTTTGGCAGATGCTGCCAGCCGCGTTCTTCCGGCCTCCTGGGAGAAGATGGACGCCATTCATGCTTGCCTTGTTCGGCGATGCCCCGGGTCGTTGATGTCTATCCGGCGACGCGGCAGAATCAACGGTGACGTTTCCGTCAAGCAGGAAATACAGAATGATCGGAGAGGCAAGACCCTTCGCCATCCGCGGTACCACCATGCACACCCCGGCAGTGGGCGAGTTAGAGATCATCGAGGATGCGATGATCGTGGTCGACGAGGCCGGAACGATCACCGCTGTCCATCGCCCCGGCGAGCCCGGTCACGGCGTCACCGGGTCCCACGCCAGCCTGGATTTGGACCCGGGCCAATACCTGTTACCGGGCCTGGTCGACCTTCACGTCCATGCGCCGCAATGGCCGCAACTTGGCAACGCCTTGCATCTGCCGCTTGAAGACTGGCTGCAAAGATATACCTTCCCGTTGGAAGCGAAATTCGCGGACATCGTCTTTGCAGAGCGCATCTATGCTTCCCTCGTCGACGCCCTGTTGGCAAACGGCACCACCACGGCGGTCTACTTCGCGACGGTGCATCTCGACGCGACCGTGCGGCTGGCCGAAATCTGCCTGGAGAAGGGTCAACGCAGCCTGGTGGGCAAGGTCGCGATGGATGACACCGAACAATGCCCGGACTATTACCGCGATCAAAGCGCGAGCGCGGCGCTGGACGGGACATTTGCGTTGATCGACCATGTGCGGGCGCTCCCCGGCAATGGCGGCGGGCTGGTGCGACCGGCGGTAACACCGCGCTTCGTCCCGAGTTGCAGCGACGCCTTGCTCGAAGGCCTCGGCGAAGCGGCCCGGCGAACCGGCTGTCATGTCCAGACACATTGCTCGGAAAGCGATTGGCAGCACGGCTACGTGCTCGCGCGCCACGGCCGCAGCGACAGCGAAAGCCTCGAAAGTTTCGGTCTGTTGACACGTCACAGCATTCTCGCTCATTCGAACTTCATCGGCGATGGTGACATGGACCGGTTCGTTCGCGCCGGTGCCGGCGTCGCCCATTGCCCGCTATCCAACTTCTACCTCTCCAACGCGGTGTTCCCGCTGAGGGCGGCCCTCAAGCGGGGCCTGCGTGTCGGACTGGGCACGGATATCGCCGGAGGCCACAGCCCATCGATCCTCGACAGCTGCCGTCTCGCTGTCGCCGCATCGCGGGCGCTTGAGGAGGGTGTTGATCCCCGACGCCACAGCGCCGAGCGAGGCCGGCCCGACTCGCGGATCGACATCAAAGACGCGTTCTGGCTGGCGACCGCGGGCGGCGGCGAGGTGCTCGACCTGCCGATCGGAACCTTCGCCGTGGGCCAGGCCTTCGACGCGATCCTGGTTGATACGACTGTCGCCGATAGCAATCTGATCGTGTGGCATGGTCTCGATACTCTTGAGGACGTGTTCCAGAACATCATCTACAACGCCGCGCGGAACAACATCCGCAAGACCTGGGTCCAGGGCCGGCTGGTGGTCGACAAAGTCGCGCGATAGTCCGCCGATCGCCCCCAGAGCACTGTCTGGCCAAATGGACTCAACTTGATGGGGACACATCGGCCCCGATAAAAGGTGCGGCGTGCCTCTTGGCCGTTGTCCCGCATCGCCCGCGAGGCGCTCCTCACCACGGCCTAGGAAAATCCCGGTCAAACGGGTCCATCCGGTCGGATTGTGCTCTTGCAGGTCGTTGGGAAAGTTTTTGGTTCCTGTGTTGTGGACGTGATTCGAATCTCTCCAAGGGTTATCGGGGGTAGTCGATGCTAAGCGAAGATCGAGGTTCTGGGAGTTAGTTCCCTTATTTGAACTGCGAGACCCGTACCGGTGAATTTTCCACTGCAAGCGATCCGCGTGATCGTGGACGACACCCTGGAAGTCGTGCCTCCGGAGATCAGGGAGCTTGTTCGAAGACCGGCTGGACCTCGATAGCGCCTGGGAACCCGCTGCGGGCGATTCTGCTTCGCGCGTTCACCTCGACCTGCCCGGAGCGTCAGCCGATGGAGCAGTTGTACTGCAACCTGTTGTTTCGCCGGCTTGTCGGGCTTTCGATGGATGCGACGGTGTACTTGAAGACACGGGACCGACAGATCGATGGATGGTTGGCGGCCAGGTTCATGGCAGGCGGTGGTCCTGCAAGGCAACAGGGTCGCATCTGCGTTGTCCGGAAAGCAATTCGCGGCCAAAGGTACGCTGATCGATGCTTGGGCGTCGATGAAGAGATTTCGCCCCAAGGACGATGCTGACGATGGCGATACGCCGTCGCCAAGCGAGCACGATGCCGAACGTCCAAGGTCACCGATGTTGTACTTTTATTTCTGGCGTTGGGTCGACTTTTTCACGTTTTGTCCCCGGCCCTCTCGTGGACTACGGGGCGAAACTCCCGCCTATCTTGTGGTGGATTTTTGCGCCGCCAAGCGACGGTTTCTCAACGCCGCCATTGACGCTTCGTCGACAATGTAGTCGACGCCATTTTCGGCGAGCGTGAGGGCGACGCCGTAGACCGTTTCGGCACGCTCCTTGCTGAGCCAACCGCGGTTGACGCTAGCCAACACGCGAGCCGGCTCTCGGCGCCTGGGATCGCCGTAGCCGCCACCGCCGGTGTTCAGGTAGATCAGCGCTTCACCGGGCTTGCAGACGACGGTATGGAACGCGGGCAGGCGTTCGACCTCATCGTTGGCGCGGCGCAGCCAGTTCCCCGCAGGTGCACTGTCGTGGCCACCGAGCACGCCTTTCGGAGGATTGATCTCACCATCGCTCATGTAAACGGCTGTCACGTCGTCGGCAACCGCACGGAATACGCCTTCGACACCCGGCGCACCGTCCCACTCCCCGTGCCCGAGCGTATCCTTGCTGATGCGCCGCGCTTCCACGATGATGGGAAACATGCTCTCGTTGATCTCCACGCTGTCGAGCACCATCATACCCCCGTCGGCACATGATCCGTATGTGAGCCAGCCGTCGTGGCCGTACAGCCCGGGGCCGCCGCCGTAGCCGAGCGCCATCCAGTTGATGTAAGGCTGACCGCCCTTGCGTGAGTCGACACCTGAAATTGTCGGTGTACCGACAGTCTGGCCGTAGCCGCCTTCGCCCATGCCGTGGGGAGAGCCCATTTGCGCAAAACAGATGTTCACGGCGTTAACCAGACGGTCGCAAACGTTCGTCGTCGCCATCGACGTGCCGGCCGGGTAAGTCGGCCGGCCGGCGATTGAGCCGTCGCGCAGCAACGTCTTGATGCGTCGCGAGCTCCCCTCATTGTGCGGTATCGTCTGGTCGAGATTGTAGAACACACCGACCTTGCAGCCGTTCGTGGCGCAGGCTTCGGAAAGATTGAGGCCACTTGCCGAAGTTTCATCGTTAGCGCGGGCGTCCACCGTGATCAGACCCTTTTCGGGCTCGACCGTCACCTTGACCCTGATGGTGACGCCGTCGTCCAGCGCGTCGGGCACCGGGTCATGGGTCGATTCGGCGCACCAGGTGCCGGCCGGCAGTTCCTTGATCGCCGCGACCATACGCTGCTCGCCGTAATCGAGCCAGGCCTTCACGAAGTCCTTCATCGTCTGTTTGCCGTAGCGGCCGACAAGCTCCTTGAGGCGGCGTTCGCCGGTGCGCGTGCCACCCACCTGCGCCCGGTAGTCGCCGTACCAGATATGGCTGGAACGGATCTTCATGCGGCACATGCGAATGAGGTCGGCCTTGTCCTGGTAGTGCTCCTGCATGCGAATGCAGGGAAACTGCATTCCTTCCTCGTAAACGGTCCTGGCGTACGGATCGAGGGCCGAGGGCGTGTGGGCGCCGACATCCGCGTGGTGAGAACGCGCGATCGCCCAGAACATCGGCTCGCCATCGCAATAGACCGGTACGCACAGGGTCAGGTCGCCGTAATGCGTTCCGCCGGTGTAGGTGCAGTTGTTGAGGAAGGCGTCGCCTTCCTTGATGTCGTCGAAGAACTCGGTGATCGGTCGCGTCGTGATGGGGAGGGAGGTGACATGGGCGGGGATGCCCCTGACTGAGCAGATCAGCCGGTGATCGTATGTAAGGATGCCGCAGGACAGGTCGCGCGAATTCTTGATGGTGGCCGACCGACTGGCTTTCATCACCGTATTGGTCATCTCGTGGATGATCGCCTCGAACCGCTTCGACAGAACCGCCAGGAGGAAGGGATCGAAAGTCGGTGGCTTTCCCTTGGCGGCTTCTTCCTTGACCGTTCTTTCCATCACTTCACGTCGACGAGATAGTTTCCGTGGACGTCGGTCTCAACCCTCATGTCCGGCAGCAGCATGAGGGTCGTTGTCGCCTCTTCGATGAGGGCGGGTCCCTCGATACGCGCGTTCGCGCCGATTCGGCTGCCGTCATAGACGGGCAGCTCGCGGAGCCCGCCCAGTTGGTGCATGTATACCGGGCGCCTCGATTTCGGCTCGACCGGGCTCGACTGGGGTGCCAGCCTCGTTCCGCGCGCCTCCACGGCATCGCGGTTGATGCCGACGGCGCGCACTTTCCAGGTCGTGAACTCCACGGTCTCCTGCGGGTCCTTGATTGTGTAAATACGCTCGTGCATGGCGTGGAAGTCGGCGACGAGCAGAGGCAGGTCGGCCGGAACGAGCACTCCGTCGTTCATTGAGAAGGGCACGTCGATCTCCCAGGACTGGTACTCGTAGCGTGCGCTGTAGACATACTCGAAGCTGCGGTCGCCCGCCCCGACGCCGGCGCGTACGAGAAATTCCATGCCGCTCCGGCGCAGCCGGTCGAGCAGCGCGTTGATCGCGTCAGCATCGAAATGGTTGGCGTCGCAGTGTAACGTCGCTGCGCTCTCGAAGACGAGGTCGGAGACGAGTCCGCCATAGGCGCTGAGACCGGCCGAGTACTTCGGCACCATGAACCGTTTGATGCCGAGCACTTCTGCCATGTGAGCGATGTGGCAGGGCGTGGCGCCGCCGCCTGCGACCAGATAGCTGTCACGCGGGTTGATGCCGTCCTTCACCGTAATGTCCTCGATCGCGGCGATCATCGTATGATTGCTGGTGGCATAGACCGCGTGCGCCGCTTCCAACAGTTCCACACCGAGACGGTCGGCGACCCGTCCGATAGCGCGTTCGGCCGCCTCGCGGTCCAGCGCTATCCGCCCACCGAGGAAGAAATCGGCATCGATGACGCCCAGGACGAGGTTGGCGTCGGTGACCGTCGGCTCGGTGCCGCCGGCACCGTAGCAGGCGGGACCGGGCCGGGCTCCGGCGCTCTGCGGTCCGACCTTGAGCAACCCCGCGACATCGACCCAGGCAATGCTGCCACCACCCGCGCCAACCGAACGCACGTCCACCTTGGGTATGCCCAGCATGTCGCTTCTCGTGATCATCGCCTCGGGCGAGACGATGAGTTGTCCGCCCCGGATCGCCGAGACGTCGAATGTCGTTCCGCCCATGTCGATAACCACGATGTCGGGCTCGGGCGTCAGGTGCTTTGCCGCGATGGGCGCCAGGGTCGGCCCCGACATCACGCTGAATACCGGTTTCTCGACGATGGCTTGGGTCGGCATCATGCCGCCGACACAGTTGGCCATCAGCAGCTCGCCATCGTAGCCTGCATCGCGCAAGGACGTCTGCAACACACTGACATAGTCACTCACTACCGGGTGCAGCGCGGCGTTGATCGCGGTGGCAATGGTCCGCCGGTATTCGCGCGGTATCGGGTTGAGCTCGTGGCTGAGGGTAATCGGCACATCCGGCCATTCCTTGCCGATGATCTCACGCACCCGCCTCTCATGGGCCCCATTGACGATGGACCAGAGAAAACAGACCGCGACGGTCTCGACCCCCATGCGACGGAAGTGCGCAACGGCATCTCGCACATCCGTTTCGCTGAGGGCGTCAATCTCGTTTCCCTCAAAATCAATTCGTCCTTGCACCTCGCGGGTGAGATTGCGTGGCACGAAGGGTTCGGGATAGTCGAGGCGCCATTCGAAGGTTTCCTTTCGCGGCGCCTCGCGGAGCGTGAGGATATCGGGATGGCCTTCATTGCAGATCAGACCGACACGTCCGACCTTTCCTTCGACGAGCGCGTTGGTTGCAACGGTTGTTCCGTGAACAATCGATTCCACCTCGGACAGGAACGCTTCGAGGCCGAGGCCGTTGTTCTCGGCCGCGAGAGTAAGGACGTCCGTTACCCCCCGCTCGAAGTCGGGTGGCGTGGAGGACGACTTGAAGATGGCCACCCCCTTACCTTCTTTGGCAACGAGACAGTCGGTGAAGGTACCGCCGACGTCGATGCCTACCCGGCATTTCACGTCAGTTGCCTCTTTCGCCGTATGAAAGTTTGAGAGGTTTTCAACGCTCGTCACCTCCGCCACCGGTCAACTTGAATCCTAGATTGTTGCGCGGTCCATGTACAGGCGGAAGCGTCGCAAGGCTGCACTTGCGCCGTCGGGCCGCCGCCGCTCGCAACAATCCTCCTGATCGCGCGATCTCCCTGATATGGGCCAACGGCCAGCTGTTTTCGAGCGTCAGGCGATGCCCGCACGCGACCTGCAAAGGTAACAACCTTTCCAGACAAACGGCTCCGGGATTGAATTCCCGTGGGTGGAAGAATCTATCGCCGCGACCACATTGCGGTTCCACGAGCCCGGCACATGTGATCCTTTCACAGCCGGAACGTGAAGCCCTCACGGACGAAGTCCTCTTCATTGCCCGGAACCAGGATATCGACCAGGAACCGGCAACGGTCGGCCGCCTTCTAATCCGCTTCTTCGCCGCCTTCCGCGTCGAGCTGACAGTCCCACACCGGCGGCAATGTCGTGTCGGTAATCTCCACCTCGATCTGGGTGGCACAGCCGGGGCAATGGAAGCTGCGACAAACTATCTCGACATCCACATAATGGGAGGGATCGCGATTGTAGGGCGACAGCTCGGTGACCGGCCGCACCAGGCTGACCAGGTACAGCTTGTGGTTCTCGTTCCTGGGACCGATATCGCGACCGCATTTGCGGCAGGCAACCCGATCGCCTTCGCATCTCAGATACTCGCTGATGGCTGCTTCCTCGTCCATGATGCGCGAGTCCCATCGCCGTGGCACGCCGTCGGGCGGCGCGGTCCCGCCCAGCCGTTGGCACCGGATTTCTCGCCTTCGCGCCTCGCTCGCGGCCGCGTCGACGCCGTTAGAGCGGGTATCGAGGACCACACCGTAAAGACCAAACGCTGCTTCCCTCGACACGAGCCCCTTGGTCACGTCCGCCTTCACCAGTTCGGGAGGCCTGTCCAGGGGATCGCCGAAGCCGGCACCGCCGAAGAAGGTGATCTCATAGAAATCCTCTTGTGCCTGCGTCGTCTGGCATTTCGCATTCAACAGCTCGATCTTTCCCGACACGTCCTCGAGGCGCTGCGGCATGCGACCCATGGCAATCAGTTCGCGGACATTGCTGTTGCGCCGGATTAGATGACGGGAAGCGCTACCCGGAAAACCGCCATTGATGCCACCGTTCGATGGGAAGGCGACGCAGAACTGGGCTGAGACGTGCACCAGATCGACGTCCGTCTGGTAGGAGATGAAGGCGAAGTTACCCGCCACCCCGCCGCGCCATCGTCCGGCTCCACCCGTATCCGCCACCTGCTTGCGGTAGAGCACGAGAAGTGGCCAGACCAGCTCGGTGAGCTCAACATTGGCGGTCCGCGCTGCCGGGAACGCATAGATGCCGCCCGTGTTGACGCCGTCGGCCCAGGCGCGAGCCCCGAAGCCCGCTGCGTCCGGTTCCTGGAGCTGGGTAACGAAGGCCTGGCCGTACTGGTCGAATCCCATCATCTGCATGGCCGGCCAGGAACCGCTACCGCCGGCGAGCAGCCACCTGCGATGCTCCGGATGCGCCGACAACATCTTGGCGATGGTTGCCTGGGCGCAGTTGTGGGCGAGCCAAGTCGCCGAGGTCGAGGCGGTACTGACGGCCGCCGGATATTCGGCATTGACGATCGTACCGCGTGGATTGGTGAGTGTGATCGCACGACTGATCGCACCCGTCGCCCATGTCATGTCTCCCGTGAGCATGGTCAAGACCGCGGCAAGCACGCCGGCGCGTGCGGCGCCGGTTGCGCCGTTGATCATGCCGACCTGCTCGTGGGTTCCCGTAAAGTCAAAGTTGAGTTCGCCGTCGCGGTTGTTCATGGCACAACGGACCTGGTAGACCTTGCGGTCGCCCGCCTTGGCCATCTCGATGTTGGCCACGTGCCGCCAGGTCCCGCTCGGTAGCTCACGCAATCTCTTGCGAAGGGCGCCCTCCGTTCGCGCCATCACCTCCTTGAGGACCGCCTTGACGGTGTCGGTGCCGTACTTAGCGATCAGCTCACCGATCCGTGCATGGGCCACGTTGTTGGCGGCAACCTGCGCACGCAGATCGAGCTGGAGCATCTGGGGCACGCGCGAGCGACGGATATAGACGTCCTCCACGTCCGCTTGAAGCACCCTGTTGCGCACGACCTTGATGGGAGGAACCGGCGGCTGTTCGCCAAAAATGTCCTCAGCCGCGATAGAGAAGCTGCCTGGACTGGGGCCACCCACATCGACCTGGTGGATCGTCGTGCCGCTCCAGGCGAAAAGCTCGCCGGCGACGAAGAGTGGCGCGTAAACGGCGAAGTCGTTCTGGTGCGCAGCACCGACCCAAGGGTCGTTGCACAGGTACATGTCGCCCTCGCCGATGCCCGGGTTCTCGGCCCTGTTCTCAAGCGTCCAGCGGATCATGTGCTCGAGCACCACCGCGTGATAGACCACGTAGGGGCCCATGTAGACGCCGGCGCCCGCTTCGTCGGATATCACCGTCGTGAAGTCGCCCGATTCGGTGGCCACCGGCGAGCCCGATACACGCCGGATGGTCGTCGCCATCTCGTCGCAGATCTGCCATAGCCGATGACTCACGACTTCGTAGGTGACCAAGTCTACCGCCGGCAGCTCCTTCGGCCGATGCAGCCGGATGGCGGGCGACAGCTTCAACTCGCCAGTGGTCGGTGAGGATGGATAGAAGCGCTCTGCGCCGGCAACCCAGGACAAACTTGCTCCTCCTATGCGCGACGACCGCCCGGCGAGGTGGCCCGCAGGGCCAAATTGCCGGCGGCGTCGGCTTCGCACACCCAATTCGGCGGTACAAGCGCCGTGGTCGTCGTCAGGTCCAGCACGGCCGGTCCCTCGACCGCCACCCCCGGGGCCAAACCGAGTCCGTCGAGCACCGGCGTCGGCAGATAGCCATCCTCCGAGGGCCAGAAGACGCTGCGCTGCCGTTGCTCGATCGCCGTGAACGGGCGTCTTGCGACGTCTTCGGCCCTCACCGGTATGCGGCGCTGTCCGACCGCTTCCACGCGCAATGCTACTAGCTCCTTGGTAGCCTCGTTCCAGCTTGAGCCCGGCCCGAAGGCGCTCACGTAACGGGTCTCGAAGTCGTTCTCGAGGCGCTCGGCCTCGGCGGCACCCAATCGCTCTCGCCCGACCGGCACCGCGATCTCCGAGGACTGGCCCTTGTAACGCATCTCGACGAACCGGTGCAGGACCCGGTCGTTTTCCGGTACACCGTCCTCGTCCAGCCGCACCCATGCCGACCGTTCGAGCCGTGTAAAATTCTCATTGATGACATCCGGATTGAAGGGCGCGAACATGGGGCACGACAACTCGAAAACATGCACCAGGTCCGAGACGGCGATGCCATAGGCGCTGAAAACCGAAGAAATCTCGCCAAGCGGAACCACTACCGATTTCACTTCCAAGTCGGTACTATAGAATGGGGCATGTAGCGGGCCCAACCCGCCATAGGCATAAAGCGTAAAATCTCTCGGATCGAAACCGCGATCGACCGTCGCCTTTCGCACCATGTCGGCCATGCGCGCGTTGGCGACGGCAAAAACGCTGGCCGCCGCGGCCGCCGTTTCGAGACCGAGCGGCTCGCCTACGCGTTCGGCGAAAGCGGCCTCGGCGCGGTCCCGATCGAGCTTGACTCGACCGCCCAGGAAGCGGTCGGGATCGATGTAGCCCAGGATCACGTCCGCGTCCGTCAAGGTGGGGTTCTCGCCGCCTCGCCCGTAACATGCCGGTCCCGGATCGGCACCCGCGCTCTCAGGACCTATCCGTAAGGATCCGTCCACAACGCCAACGATACTGCCCCCACCGGCACCGATGGAAACGATATCGACGGAGGGCAGGTACATGACGTTCTTGTCGATGATGGTCGTGGTTCGCAACTGCGGACGCCCCTTGACCACGAGGCCGACATCGAAGCTCGTGCCTCCCATATCGGTGCAGACGATGTTCTCGTGGCCCATACGCTCGCCCACCCGCTGAGCGCCAATGACCCCGCCAGCCGGCCCCGAGAACAGGGTCAAGATCGGGTGGTCGCGGGTGTAGCGTTCGGTCCCGACTCCGCCGCTCGAATGCATGACCAGGATCGGGAGCGACAGGCCTTGCTGACTGAGACCGCCGCTCACGCGATCGAGATAGCGGGTGATGACAGGCGAGACGTAGGCGTCGATGACCGTCGTAACCGTGCGCTCGTACTCGCCCAGTTTAGGTACCACGTCGCTCGACAGGACGAGGCGCAGCTCCGGAAACCGCTCGACCGCAAGCTCCCGCACGCGATGCTCGTGGCGGGCGTTGAGAAAACTCCACAGCAAGGCGACGGCGACGACCTCGACGCCCGAGGTGACCAGTCGTCCGAGCGCGGCCACCACCTCGCCCTCGTTGAGCGGCACGACCACTTCGCCGCGAAAGTCGATGCGCTCGGTGACCTCCTCCACCAACCGTCTCGCCACCACCGGCCGAGGCTTGTCGGTCATGGCGTAGCTCTGCGTCTCGGTCGAGGAAAGTCCCGCCACCCGACCGACGACGCGCATGAGTTCCAGGGTGTCGCCGTGGCCGATGGTGCTGATCAGCCCGACCTTGGCGCCGGAGCGTGTCAGGAATGTATTGGTCGCGATCGTTGTGCCCAGTGTGAGCGAGGAAAGCCGAGCATGGAAGTCCGCCGCCTCGCCTTCGGTATCTCCGGCCATGGCCATGACGTCGAGGACCCCTTGGGCATAGTCGACCGGCGTCGAGGGCGCCTTGTGGATGGTCACGGAACCGTCGTCTCCTATGCGCACGAGGTCGGTGAAGGTTCCACCCGTGTCGATGCCGATCGTCTGCATGGTGGTAAGGCTCCTAGGCGTCGAGATCACGGACGCTTTCGATCATCGGGAACGCTCGGGTGGCCATGCGTCGCGCGGCGCTCGAATGCCGCGGCGGGTGGCGAGAACGCGCTCTTGCAGTCACTCCCACTTCGATGGCCTCAATCGATCCCGTTTTCCAGGCTGGCCTCGGTATCCGGATCGTAGAACGTAGCCGCTTCCCAGCGAGGTTGTAACCAGATGCGCTGACCGGGCGCCGGGCGATAGTCGCGTTCAAGCAGGACGACCAAGCGACCACCATCGAAAAGCTCGCCGCTCTTGGCCGGGACTTCCGCCAGCACGTAAACCTGCGCACCGCTGTCCTCAACCAGTTCCACTTTCACCTCGAGCGACTCCGGAGCCTCTTGCCCGAAGACCCTGAAATGCTCAGGTCTCAGTCCGACCAGAACGTCCCGGGGCGCCGACCCGTTGATGGGCGTCCGGCCAGAACCGTTGCGAGATCGAAGGCGCGGCCCGGCGCACCCTCCGCCGTTCCCATCTCCACGGTGTTGTCCGGCTTGAGAACTCCGCGCAGCAGGTTGATCGTCGGGCTGCCCACGAATTTGGCGACAAAGACGCTGGAAGGGCGGTCGTATACTGTCCGTGGCGTGCCCACCTGAAGGATCCTTCCCTGGTGGAAAACGGCCAGACGGTCCGACAGGGTCATTGCCTCGCCCTGGTCGTGGGTCACGAGCAGCGTCGTTTTCCCCATCCGGGAGTGAATCTTGTGGAGTTCGATACGAGTCTGCTCACGCAGCTTGAGATCGAGATTGCTGAGGGGCTCGTCAAGGAGAAAAAGCTTCGGATCACGCACCAGCGCCCGCCCCAGGGCGACGCGCTGGCGCTCGCCGCCGCTCAGCTCGCGCGGATGCCGCTCGAGCAGGCGCTCGATGCCGAGAAGCCATGCCAGGGCACGGACTTTCTCCTTGATCTCGTGATTGGGAACACCCCTGAGCTTGAGATTGAAACCGATGTTCTTGAACACGGTAAAGTTCGGGTAGAGAGCGTAGTCTTGGAACACCATGGCCACGTCCCGTTTCTGCGGCGGAATGTCGTTCAATCTCTGAGCGCCCAGGAAAATGTCTCCCTCGGTCAGCTCCTCGAGACCCGCGACCAGACGCAAGATGGTGGTCTTGCCGCATCCGGAAGGACCGAGCAGGGTGAAAAACTCGCCCTCCTCCACCTCCAGATTGACGGAACGCACGGCCCAGATGTCCTTGCCGAAGCGCTTTCCCACGTTGCGAAGTACGAGTTGCACCCTGTCGCTCCCCCAATCGGTCTCCTATCGGATCGCGCCCAGTGTCATTCCCCGGACAATGTAGCGCTGGAAGAATACCAGCACGAGCACCATCGGGATCAAGGCGAGGATGCCGCCGGCGCTGAGTTCACCCCAAAGGACGCGATAGGGCTGAAGGAATTTCGAGATCGTGACCGGATAGGTCACCGCCACAGAATCCGTGAGGATGAGGCCGAAGAGAAACTCGTTCCATGTGAAAAGAAACGAGAAGATGCCAGTCACCGCGATGCCAGGGGCTGCCGCCGGAATGATGAACCGCCACAGGATGCCGAAGTATCCGCAACCGTCGAGCAAGGCCGCCTCGTCGATTTCGCGCGGCACCTCGCGGATGAACCCATAAAGCAGCCATATGGCGAACGGCAGCGTGATCGTCAGGTAGATGAGCCCAAGGCCGAATTGGGTATCGATGAGGCCGAAAATGCGGAACAGCTCATAATAGGGCAGGACGATCGCGATGGGCGGCATCATGCGCAGGGACAGGATAAACAGGGCTATGTTCTTGCCGCCCTTCACCGCGAAGCGGGCGAGACTGTAGGCTGCCATCGTTCCGATCACGAGCGTGACGGCGGTGGCACCACCAGCCGCGATGAAGCTGTTGAGAAGGCTCCAACCCAGCTTGTAATCGACCCATGCCGTCTTGTAGTTGGCGATCGTCGGGGTGAAGGAGAAACTCGCCTCGGGTCGCAGTATCTCCGCGTGCGGCTTGATCGAGGTGATGAAAATCCAGATCAGCGGAAAAAGCCAGATCAGGACGATGGCCGAGATCAACAACCAGGAAACAAAAAAGAGAGTCTTCCCACGCCCGTCGATCATGCCCGCATCAGCTCCTTGTTGATGGCGCGGATGAGGACCAGCACGAGTACCGATATGATGAGCACGATGAGAATGGCGAGCGCCGCCGCCAAGCCGATATTGTAGTTGTGAAAGCCGATGACCGAATCGTAGTACGACAGGACATATGTCGACGTCCCCGGCCCACCAGCCGTCAGCACGTAAACCTGGTCGAAGACCCGCAAGGCATCGATCGCACGGATCAGCACCACGATCAGGATGATCGGCCGCAACATCGGGATCATCACATGCCAGACGAACTGCGGGTAGCTCGCCCCGTCCAGTCGGGCAGCCTCGTGCACGCTTGGTGGCAGGGACATCATGCCCGCGAACAGGACCACGAACACGAAGGGAGTCCACTGCCAGACATCCGTGATGATGACCGAAAGTAGCGATGTCGAGGTGCTGTAGAGCCAATTGATCCCGGTGATTCCGACCTCGGCCAGGCTGATATTGATAATGCCGCTCGAGGGATCGTACATGAACCGCCAGGTAAGGCCCACGACCACCGGTGCCATCAGCATCGGAATCATGAACAGCAGCCGAAGTCCCGCCATGCGGTGCTGGTAACGGAACATCCACGCTGCCAGCAATCCGCCGATGACCAACTCGGCGCCCACCGAAGCGGCACCGAAGATCAGCGTCGTCCACAGGGACAACCAGAACTGGGTATCGTTGGTGAGCAGATAGATGTAGTTGTCAAACCACAGGAACTTCTGCGCCTGGGGCTTGAACAACTGATAGTAGTGCAGGCTCTTGGAGACCGCGAAGATCAGCGGATAGATAACCAGGGCAAGTAGAACGAGGATCGACGGCGTGAGGAGCACATAGGGAGCCCACCGTCGCCCCATGTCCGCTCCCCTTCCGTGCCCAGACCGGTTACTCGGCTGCCGCCAGCTCCGCGTAGTTGTAGTCCCTCTCGGCGCCCTCGGGTGTGACATAACCCAGGCGGAGATCCTCCGCGATATCGGCCGGGTCGCGTTCGGCGGGATCGCCGAAACCGCCGCCACCGCAGGCGCGCAGGACCAGTCGCGTGCCCGGTGAGAAGGTGATCTCGGTCGCCTTGGGCCTGAACTCGGTCACCGTCCCGTCTGGCGCGACGCTGTAGCAGATGCTCGGCCCGCCGTGCTTGCCACCGTGGATACCCTGAGGCCGCGCCTCGGCGAAACGGCTGCCCAGGATCGTCGAATCGCACTCCGAAAGCAGTTCCAGTTCGGTCTCGAGAGCGCAGCCGCCACGGAACTTGCCGGGTCCGCCGGTATCGGCCTTGATTTCCCGTCGCCAGTAGCGGACCGGGAAGAACTCCTCCTCGATCTCAACGTTGGGTATCAGCACGTTGCTGGCCGCGATACAGGTGGCATGCAGTCCATCGGCCATCGTCCGCGCGCCGCCGCCCGTCCCCAACCCATCGAGCAAGGTCTGGATATAGGGCTTGCCGGTCTCCGGATGGTCACCCGAGAGGAAGACGCCCAGCCACATCATCGACCAGGTACCCAGTGCCTTGTCGGGGCAGGCCTTGGACAAGGCGCCGATGACCAGGTCGTAGACACGCCCGCCCACTTCGGTCGTCGAGCCACCGATCGGTTTCGGGGGACGTGGGTGGACCAGGGTACCTTCCGGCGCAAAAACCTTGATGATCCGGAAGAATCCGTTGTTCCGCGGGATTGTCGGGTCCAGAAACAGGATGAAAGCCGCGTAGCAAGACGCCACGGTGTTCGGGAAGGAGGCATTGATGAACCCGTCCGCCTCCGCATCGGTGCCGGTGAAATCCAGGGTTACGTCCGTCCCCTTGACGGTCATCGTCACTTTCAGCTTGTAGACCCGGTCGTTGACGCCGTCGTGGTCGATATAGTCCACGAACTCGTATGCCCCATCCGGTATTTTGGCGATCTCGGCCCGCGCGCGCCTCTCGGAGGAATCCAGGATCTCGTTGACGATGCGCTGGAAGCCGCGATTGCCATACTGCTCGATAAAGGTCGGCACGCTCCTCTCGGCCAACCTCAGACAGGACAACATGGCTGCGAGGTCGCCAGTCTCCTGCTCGGGCAAGCGCACGTTGCACTGGTACGTGCGAATGAAGTCGTCGAAGAACTGGCCGTTCTCACCGACCTTGATGCGTGGGAAGCGGATGCCTTCCTGGTAGATGTCTGTGGCGCCGACGCAATAGCTGCCCACGCGTAGCCCGCCGATGTCGATCTGGTGCGCCGTTGCGCCGCAGAACATGATCAGCTCACCGTCGCAAAATACCGGCATGAACAGGTTGAAATCCATGGTGTGCGTGCCGCCGCGATAGGCGTCGTTGGTCAGGAAGACGTCGCCCGGGCGCATGTCCTTGAGGCCCTTCTCCTCGATGATGGACTGAAGCGCCGCCTGCATGCCGCCTTGGTGGTGGGGGATGAACTGCCCCATCGCCACCAGGGAGCCTTCACGGTCGAGCAACGCCACCGAGAAGTCACGCGATTCGTAGAAGATCGACGAATGGGCGGTTCGCAGCATGGTCGCCCCCATCTCCTCGACGATGGCTTCCAGGCGCGTGCGCACGACCTCCAGTGAGATTGGATCAATCCAGTTTCTCTTGCTGCGTTTCATGGCTGTACTCCCTTGCGAGCAACGATGAGGTTCCCGAAGCGATCGACGCGCATCGTCTGGCCGGGGCGGACGACGGCTGTTGTCGTCAGCATCTCGACCACGGCGGGCCCCCTGATCTTGTTGCCCGGTTTGAGCGCGTGTCCGTCATAGATCGTCGTGTCGACATACTGCTCTTTCTCGCTGAAGTAGACAACTCGCTTGCCCTTGCGTGAAGACCGATCGACAGGGCCGACGACCTCCTTGCGGCGGCTGATGCGTGGCTTTTCCGTACCCACGTTAGCCACGACCCGCAGATTGACGAGCTGTATCGAGGATTCATTGAGCAGATAGCCATAGGCTTGGTGATAGGTGAGGTTGAAGCTATCGATGATATCGCGGACAGACGTGATCGATGCCTCGAGCGGGACGCGAATTTCGTGGGCTTGGCCCTGATAGCGCATGTCGGCAGCGTATTCGTACCATAAATCTCCGCCGTTTCGTGAGCGCCGCCCGAAGTCCTTTTTGCCGTCGCGCTCCATGGCGCGGAAGGCACGCTTCACGTCACCCACGCGCACGTCGGAAAGCATGTTCAGGACCGTCGCCACGTAGTCGTGGCGCAGATCGGTGCACAACAGACCGAAGGCGGAGAACGCAGCGGCGGTGGGCGGTACGATGACCCGGTCGATCAGAAGTTCGTCCATCAGCGCGGTGGCGTGAACTGGCCCGGCTCCGCCAAACGACATGAGCACGAAGTCACGGGGATCGTTGCCTCTCTCGAGCGAAACGACGCGAATGCCGTTGATCATGCTTGCGTTGGTGATGCGAAAGATGCCGTCGGCCGCCTGGGTCAGCGTACAATCCACCTTCTTGCCGATCTCGCCCACGGCCTCTCTTGCCTTCTCCGGGTTCAACTTAATGCGGCCGCCGAGGTAGAAATCGGGATTGATGTAACCAAGGACCAGATCAGCGTCTGTGACGCTCGCTGCAACGCCTCCCTGGTCGTAGCACGCCGGTCCCGGCACCGCGCCCACGGACTGCGGTCCCACGTGGAGGCCGCCGCCTGAATCGCACCAGGCGACCGAGCCGCCGCCCGAACCGATCGTGTGAATATCGATGAAGGGGATGAGAACGTCCCAGCCCTGGAACTTGCAGTGGGTCGCAGTGGCGGTGATCGGCGTGGAGAGGCTGGGTGCACCTTCGCGAATCAGGCTGATGTCGCAACTGGTCCCTCCCATGTCGAACGAGATTACGTTGGCATGGCCAGTGCGTTTGCCCCAGTAGGCGCTGGCCATGACACCGCCGGCGGGGCCCGAGAGCAGCAGGTTGACAGGCTTGTCGGCCGATTCCTGGGCTCCCGTCACGCCGCCGTAGGACTGCATGATCTGCATGCTGGTCGATGCCCGTCGGCTCTTGAGCTCGTCGTCGAGCCCCCTCAGGTAGCGCTCGCACGGCGGCTGCAAGTAGGCGTTCAAATGCGTGGTACACGACCGTTCGTAGTCGCGGATCTCCGGACACACCTCAAAGGACGTCGAGACGTAGACGTCCGGCAGGCGCTCCTTGAGCATCTGCTTGACGCGAAGCTCGTGCTCCGGGTTGCGGAACGAGAAGATGAAACAGATACCGACAGCTTCGAGATCCCGGCTCCTGATCTCCTCGATCGCCTTGTTCACATCGGCTTCGTTCATCTCGCGAACGATCTTGCCGTGCTTGTCGATGCGTTCGTCCACCTCGAAGACATTGATCCGGCTAACCAGTGGTACGATCTCGGGGGTCCGGGTATCGTACATGTTCTCCCGGAACATGCGGCGCATCACCAGTGTGTCCCTGAGGCCCATGGTGGTGATGAATCCCAGCCGCGCACCCTTGCGCTCCAGGAAGCAATTGGCGGCGACAGTGGTGCCGTGCACGAGGCGGTCGAGCTGTCTCAGCAGGAGGCCGCCGCTGTTGCGTGCCGCATCCAGATTGTCGATCGCGCCGAGAACACCGTCGGCCAGATTGGCGGGCGTCGAGGGAACCTTCTCGATCGAAAGCCGCCCCATTTCATCGACGAGGACAAGGTCCGTGAAGGTTCCGCCCACATCGATGCCCGCCATCAGGCGAGAACTTACCGATCGCGCCATTGCTTTATCTCCTGGCACTCAGCCTTAGCGATACCACCCGTCGACTATCACTGTTCCGTCACCGCTACAAACGATCCATGAGCGCACGGCACCGTCCCGATCCGGCGAGCGGTGAATGGAATTGAGACCTGTCACACCGCAGACGACGCTGGACTAGAGGTATCCGGCGTTCCTGAACACCTCCGTGACACGCGCTTCCATGTCCTCTACCGCCTCCTCGGGCGACTTGTCACCGGTCATGACCAGCGACACCTCGGTTCCCATCTTGTCCATGATCTCCGTCCCCTCCGGAATGTTCGGATAGGGACGGGCCACTGGCAGCGAAGCCGCGAGAGCCGTGTACATCGGGTTGATCGAGGCGTATTTCTCAAGAGAAGACAGCCGTGTCGGCTGGCCCGAGTTGCGCGCCCAGGTTTCCTGGACTTCCTCATCATCGGAAAGGACGAACTTGATCCAGTTCCACACCTCGTCCTTCTTCTCCGAGGCCAAGGGAATCTCGAAACCCAGGCCTCCCATGATCGGAATGTTGCCACTGCCCGGTCCGTCGCCCCGCGGCACCCGCTTGGCGATGGTACGGTCCGCATAGGCCGAGAACTGCATGCTCGTGAATCCGGCGCCGCCCCATTCGCAGGGAGCGAGCACGGCCTGGCCTGAGCCGAAGGACCGGATGATGTCGTCGTTGGTCGCGTTCAGCGTGACCGGATCGGCATACGCCATGAGGGCCTTGAGCATGATCAACGCCTTGACTGCAGGTTCGCTGTTCACGGTCACCTCGAAGGTCTCTTCGTTGTAGACTTGACCGCCATAGGACATGAGCATGCTGCCGAAGGCGCTGTAGCTCCAGATGCCCCGTTGCAAGCTGCAAGAGAAGCCGAACTGGGAGCCGCCATGCAACTCCTTGGCCGCTTCAAGCACATCGTCCCAAGTGTCGGGCGGGTCGATCCCCGCCTGCTCCAGCACATCGCCTCGGTAGTACATGAGCTGGAGGTTGGCGTCCGGCGGCAAGCCGTAGAGCTCCCCCTTGTAGCGATAGAGGTCCATCACGTTCTTCGGGATGTCGGCGAGCACGTTCTCCTTGAACTCCGGATCGGAGTCCAGCCACTCGTCGATGGGGACCAGCCACCCGGCCCCGGCCTGAGCCGGCAGAACGCCATAATCGTGCATGACCGTATCGTATTGGGTAGCTCCCGAAGCCAGCGCCACCGACACTTTCTGGTAGAACTCGCCCCACGGGCTCGAAAGGATGTTCACCTTGTAGTTCGGGAACTTCTCGTTAAAGAGCGGGATCAGGGCGAGCTGGCTGGTTTCGAATCGTGGCCCGGACACGCACCACGAGGTAATCTCGACGTTCTCGGCGGCTCGGACGTGGCCCGCGGGCGACAATGCCAGGGCCGCTCCGGCGCCGCCCAGCAAGGCATCCTTGGTAAATTCACGGCGCGACCTTTTGCGCGAGATAAGGGTATTGACGTTGCTCATAATGTCTCTCCCCTGTTCGAACCGGCTGGACTGTCAATTCGTCCGCCGCAGTTCGTATTGTTGGTTGGCTATGCCTGCATCCGGCTTGCGACGTTGCCGGTCAAATCTTGAATTTCTTGGCCCAACCATAACGTCTTGGTTGATGGAGGAACCGTTAAAAACCCGATTCATTCCATCTCGACAGTGCAAACTCATAGCATATTGTCCTGTCGATGGAAAAGTGTTTCTCGCCGACACCGCCATCACGAGCCGGTGGCGGTCGGGTCGAGGAATTCCACCACGATGCGCCCGAAGGCTTCGGGGAAGATCTGGGGAAAGAAGTGCTCCCCCATGGGCAGGATCACCGTCCGTGCATCCGGGATGAGACTCCCCAGCTCCTCGGAGAAATAGGTGGGCGTCGCCGTGTCGTCGCGCGCGCCGATGACGAGGGTGGGCGCGACGATGCGCGCAAGTTCTTCGCGGCGATCGAACTCGAGGATCGCCGCGATACGGCTCAACACGATCTCCGGCGCCGGCGCCTTGGCGAGCGCTGCCGCCACCTCGGCATCGATCGTGGCATCGTTGTCCCTGACCCACCAGGATGGCTTCAGGGAAATGGCTCCGAAGCGGATGTAGGCCTCGGTACCGATTTCCCTGAGGATTTCGGCCCGCATTTCTAGCATGCGGCGGAAATAGGGGTCCGACTTCGTCCAGGTTGCGGAAAGGACCAGCCGATCGATCCTTTCCGGTCGATCGATGGCAAGTGTCTGACCGATCGCCCCACCGGTGGAATGACCGATCAAGTGGACGCGCTCGTACCCGAGGCCGTCGATGAGCTGCAGGGTATCGTCGGCCATCTGATCGACCGAATAGACGATGCGCGAGGGACTGCTCTGGCCGATCCCCCGCTGGTCGTGCACGATCACCGTGAAATGCCGCGCCAAGGCATCCACGTTTTGCGACCAGAAGGACGCGACGCCGGAGAGGCCGCTGACCAGGAACAGCGGAGGTCCGCTGCCGTGAACCTCGTAGTAGAGGTGTTCGCGCCTAGTGAGTGTGAACAGTGGCATCACCGGCCTCGCAATTTGTGCGGATCGATTCGCGGTAGCGCCGCCCTCGCTTCGGCTCCGACGCCCTACTCTGCCGCCAGGGGATAGGTAGGCCGCACCTCGCCGTACATGACCTTGTTCGTGATGTCCCGGCCGAACTCCAACAGCAGCTTGCGGTCCCCTTCAGGTGTCGCCGCACGCGGCACCCGCTTCACCGTATTGTGGGCGTAAGTGGGAATGACAACATCGCGCTCGCGCACCACGCCCTTCGGATCCACGCCGCTCTCCACCGCCTTGATACCCTCGCGAATGAGCCGGCGCCACATCGCGACGCCACGGTCGGACGCGCCCAGGTTCTCGCGTCCGTGAACGACGATGTCGCCTTGGGAGGTCCAGCAATCCCAGTCGCCCGGCGCCTGCTGCCGCTTCTGGTAGCTGGGCGCGCCGCTCTGACCGATGAAGAAGTCCTGCTGGTCGTGGCCCGCCCTGGCGCGACGGTCGATCAAGGCGTCACGCTTCGGATGCGGAAGCTCCTCTTCGAATTCGCTCCAGCCGAAGGACAGGGTATTGGTATCGTCGACCGGAACCACCCACCCAGTGAATCCGGCGCGGACGTCACAGATGGTTTCACCCTCGGCATCATCGATGGCCGGGACCCGCGATATGTTCGGCAACACCATGTCGTTGGTTCTGGTGTAGACGAGGTCCTTGTGGCGGCGGGTGGCGACGGCCGAAGCTCCAAACGGGGTCTCGACGAAATGGAGTTCCGGAATCTCGCCGAAGACGTTGCTGAACTGAACGCCGGCGATGAGCGTATGCAGGAAGACGATGTGCATGGGATCCATCTCGTTTTCCCGCACCTGCAGCCAGTTGCAGGGCGACGGTTCCTTGTTGCAGACACATCGCTTGGCAGGGCGCAGATAGTGATCGAAGATCGGGAACTCCGGCTCCTTCTCGGGCGGACCCATGTAGGCGAAGATCAGGCCCATGTGCTCACGCACCAGATAGGCACCCTGGAACATGCGGGACTTTATTTTGCTGTCGGCCGCCTCGGTCGGCGCATCGAGGATCGTCCCGTCCACGTCGAAATGCCAACCATGGTAGGGGCACTGGATGCCACGCTCGCGGATGCGGCCGAATTCGAGCGAGGTGCTGCGATGGCAGCAGGCCCGCTCGAGCAGTCCGAGACTGCCGCCCAGGTCTCGGAACAGGACCAGATCCTCGCCCAGGATCCTGACTGCGACGGGGAATTCGCGCACCTCGGAAGCCAGCTCTATGGGATGCCAGAAACGGCGCAGATACTCGCCGCAAGGCGTACCGCGATCCACATGGGTCAGGTAGGCATCCTCCTGGTTCGCGGCGATGCGACTGTAGGCGTTGTAAGGGCTGGTCAGTCGGTTGCTGCGTTTCCTCATTTCTCCCTCCGGAAGGCGGTACGACTCTCGCTCGAATACTCTGGGGCTCGAACTCGATCAGCCCGGATATGGCCTGTTTGTTTCCTGAAAAGTACCACGCCGCGCCGTGCTGCACAAATCGGCTGCCAGCGCCGGACCAAGGGAGATACCACCCCTAATATGCGGCCATCAGCCGGCCCAAGCCATCGACCGGATCGGTGACGCCCACGGCGCGAAGCGAGCGCCAGGCCAGGGCGATGTTGACGGGGACGACCGGTTTGCCCAGGCGTTCCTCCAGCGCCGGGCACGAATCCGAGATCGAGAGGCCGGTGCCCATCTGGCAGATGGTGTCCACGTCGTCTCCGTCCAACACCGCCATCGCCTCGATGACCCGGTGCCGGGGTGTGTCGGCGATCGTGGCCGAGGATGCGCATTTCAGGCCCAACATGCGGACCACCTGGTAACCAGCCTCATGGAAGAAGCGGCGGACGAGCCTGTCGCCGATCGGCTGGTAGGGCGTCAGCACAGCCAGTTGGCGCGCACCCAGTACGCGGAGCGACTCCAGGATCGCCTCTTCACCCGTCGTCAATCCGGCGGGGGCGGCCTGCTGCCGCATCTCGGCAATAGCCTCGCCGTCGCCGAGCGCGTTGCTGAGGATCTCGGCGCTGAGACCGATGGCGACGTGGTCGGGCAGACAAGCGACTAGGTTGGCGACGCCGTCCATCACCGTGCTTCGCATGCCGTCCAGCAGTCGCAAGTACTTTTGGTCCGTATCGATCACCGGCGAGGCAACCGGAAACCGTCCCGTGTGCCAGGTAACGCCGGGCAGGACGATTTTTTGCAGGTCGTACTCGAGTGCGGTGTTGGTCGCCGGAATGACAAAGCCGATGCGCGCGCGTGCCCCCACATACCTCTCGTGACCCTGCATCGTCGCCTCCGGACCAGGCGTTCGAAAGGGTGCTCATCAGGACACCACCCCTCGCCCGGCATCGCTCGATTTGGATCATAGCGCATCATGACGGCAGGCCCAATCGCCACTTCGCCTACCAGGCTTACGTCAACCAGCTGAACATCGACACTGAACTGGAGCACTGAACCCGGGCACCGGTGACGATATATCGATCTGTCGTACCTGACGCTCCTGCAAACAGCAGTTGGCATTGCAACTGTCCCTTTCCTTGACTGTTGACCACTTGAAACAAAATGCGCTGCCGTTTGTGTAGCCGCGAACCGTCCGGAACACATTCAACGGAAACGCACGATGGGTACTGTTCGGCGTTTACGGCTTTGCCCGGGAAGACGTTGCGGCTGCCCTGCGCGCCTTTGCGGTCTTCCGGGAATATCGGAGGAGAGTCCCGGTCTGATCGCCGAAGCTCTTGGTCGCGTAGAAACAAGGCATGGATGTCGCCGACGCGCGGGATCTCGGCGTCGCCGCACGATATGGAGGCCTTCTGGCGTTCGACCGGCAGGACATAGAACCGGCCGAGGATTCACCGGTCAAAGTGCTCGACCCTTAAGCGCCATGAGGTTCCGGTCCGCCAATTCTCTCATCCTGCAACAACCGCCGGTGCAGACACCGGAGATCGCCCACGATCAGACTCTGTGAAGATCGGAACGTGGTGCTCGTCTCACTGATCGAAGAGAGTTTGCAGACATTCGTGACCTCGAAAACCGACGGGAATCCTTGGACGGCGCGCTTTCCATTTCGGAAACCAAGACTGGAAATAAGCACCACGTCCCGGCAGCCTCGAGGGTCAAGCAGGCCGGAAGGCAGACATGGTCACCGCTACATCGGTCCACGCTGTGTTGAATCTGGCTCCTTGGCCATCCTCTTAGTCGGCAAGACGTTCTTTCCTGGAAAATTCTTCCCCCCCATGGGACCGTCCCTCGCCGGCCATCGGGAGTGCGAGCGTCGAAGATCCGGTTGAACACCATGTGTGGACCGAGACGGTATCAGCGTTTTTTCCCCTGCAGGACTACACCCGTCGTCGGCCACGATAGCCTACTCGACCCTCCGGGTTCCTGATGCCGATGCCGTCGACAGCGCCGCATTTGCCCCGGCTGAAGACCAGTTCCATCGGCCACTCGTTCCAGAAAAAGGCATCGCGCGACATCGCGAAGAGCCTGGACTTGTGCATCGGAAACAGCTCGCCGTCGGAGTCAGCACCGTCGCTCACAAGCCTGTCATTTTCGCACCAGATCCTGAGCACGACCACATCGCCGATGATGCCGTCAATGTCATAGGTGCCGACAAACTCCTCTAACATCCCGGGCGGCAGTTCGATCGCGCTGCGGGTTACCGGCGAGGGCAGGCTGAGCTGATCCAGGCTGACGTGCCGGGTGAAGAACACCGCGTCCCACGCGGTTGACACCTTGAGCGGCTGGTAGGTCATGTTCGACCGGTCAGGTCGTTCCCGATCGAGCCACGACGAGGCTCCTGCCGGACCGGCGGACCGGAGGTCAAGGGCGAAAGCCGGCTGGCCCACTGCTGCCAGCCCGGCCTGGAAACTTCCTTCGCGCGCGGGATCGTCCGGCTTCACGCTTTCATCACTCGTGCCCGACATCATCACCATGGATCGTTCGGGCAGCACCATGGCCAGGTGCTGGCCCATGGTCGACTGCGCGAAATCCGTCTCGTGCGCGAACTGCTTTTGCAGGTGAATGTTGTGAGCGCCGATAACAATTCGGGCACGGGGACCCTCTCTTTGGAGAATCCACAGGACCAGTTCAGCCATGCCGGCATCGCGTATGTTCCACCACGTACGCAACGCCTGGTCGGGATCGGCATGAACGGAACTCAGCAAGGAGCCGATCTGCCGCGCGATACCTGCGGCGCAAAGTGCCCAGCCATACTCTTCCTCGCCGGACCGCTCGCAATAGTGGATGGCCTCCACCTGAAGGCCGGCGACGAGCCTGTCCAGGCCCATGACGAGAGCACACACCTGGTCGGGATCGGCATCGGTAACATTGTCGAACACGACTGCTTGGGCAAGCGGCATCAAGGACCTTTCGACCTCTTCGGCAGCTGCCTGATCAACTGACCGAAGGTAGCGATGCACGGAAGTCACGGTGTTCGCCGTGCCGGACCAGCCCTGGCTTCCGTCCATACCGTAGAAACGGACTCTCCGGCCGTCCGGAACTCGCTTGTTGTAGTCGCGCATCCAGTCGAGGAGGGACTGCATTTCGCGCCACATGCCGAATGTCGATTCGATGCTGAGACAGGCCGCGTCGCGGTCGTCGTGTCGACCGAGGACGTAGTCGTGAGCGCATCTCGACTCGATGATCCCGCATTCGAAGACAAATGCCGTGAAATCGTGGCGGGCTACCAGGTGCCGGAAGAGCCTTGCACGGAACCGGTTGAATTCGCCGACGTGATGCTGGCTCTCGCCTATACCGACAACGCGTGCATCACCGATCATCTCGCCGACCGCGGCGAGGTCGCCGTCGTACCCGTCGGGGACATCGGTACCAATCGAAATCGCATGTCGCCGCGCCCATCTGCTGAACGCGGCAAGCCCGTCATCTCTCGTCATGACGAGCCTTCGGTGGCACCGCTCCGGACGTCCCCGGATGCGCGCCATTCGGCAACGGTGTCCTGCCACGTTCCCGTGGGCTCCCAGCCCAGGCGGTCTCGCGCAGCGGTGATATCGAAGACGGCGGCATGGGGATGATTTCGGAAGCGCTGAAGCGTGCGGATCTCCGGCAGGCTACCGAACAGTTCCTGCATGAGACAGAGAGTCGGCTGATTTGCGTAAGTGTCTGCGGCACTGGCCCAGAACTGCGCGAAAGGCTCCGTTTCGGTCTCCAGTGCTTGACGTATCATGCGGGCCATGTCGGCTGGCCGGATGTAGGCACGGGAGATCGCAAGGCCATGGCGATCGGCCGATGTGCGCGTGACACCCGCCACGCCCTGTTCAGTCTCCCGCTCGAGACGGCCCACGATATCCTCGATCACGGAGGGGAAGACGACCTCGGTCGGTCGCAGGCAGACGATGGAATCTATGCCGCCGCGGCGGGCGAAGTTCTGGCCGACCGCTTCGCAGAGTTGCTTCGAAAGCCCGTAGAGATCGCTGGGCCGGAAAGGATGCCCCTCGTCAATCGGCAGGTAGAACGGGGGCGGATCGGAATCCAGGTACTCCATGCCCAGACCGGCCTCGCTGGACATTATGACCGCCTTCTTCAGCCCGCAATCCGTTGCGGCCTGCAAGACGTTCCAGGTGCCACCGACGTTGATGGAGCATGCCCTGTCGGACTCGTCCTCCTCGACCGCTGCCAGGTGAACGACCGCGTCGTGACCGCGAAACAGTTTCCTCAACGCTTCCATGTCGCGGACGTCGGCCTGGATGATAAACGATCGGTCGGCATCGGCCACGCAATCGATGAGGGTGAGGTCGCAACGCGACTCCAGGTCGGCGATCAGGAATGAGCCGATTCTTCCGGCCGCTCCGGTTACCGCGACCTTCTCGAACATGGTTACGCTCTACTCATCTGGCCATCACGCACTGTATCTGGCTTCGACGGTTCCGAGCGTGCCGAAATCCGCCTTCACGTGATCACCGATGGCTCCCGCATAAACTTCGGTGCATGAGCCGGTTGAAACGAACGTACCGGCAGGGATGGTCTGACCCGTGCCGGACATGTGGTTGACGAACCACGTGAACGCGCTCAGGGGGTTTCCCATGATTTGTTTGCCGGTTCCCGACAGGATCGGCTCGCCGTTGACTTCGAGCGTCGCCTCATGATCGGGCAGGGCGTCAGGTGACCAGGTGTCGATTCCGGGACCGTAGATAATGGCGCCGTCCGTCCCGTTGTCCGCAACGATGCTGGGCCAGCCCACGACCGCCAGGTCAACGAAGTGCGAACTTACGATGTCGAGGGTGGGATGGAGCGACGCGATGAGGCTCGCGGCCTCTTCGTCGTCGAATTCATGCTCGCCCGGCGGGATGTCGCATGCTGTCCTGAATCCGAACTCGACATCGACCTCGAACGTAATGAACTCCTCAGCCGACAGTTCCGCCGGGCTGACGCGGAGGTTGCCGTCCAGGATCGGCGCGGCGTAGGCAACAGGGATGGCCTCGCTGTAATTCGTACCTCCCAGGAACCAACCGCACGTCTCGACACCCAGGAGTTCGACGAGACGTTTCCGCACCGCGTTGGCACCGTCGAGGTCGGTCGGGCGGCATGCTTCCGGCAGAGCCTCGAGTTGTCGTCCTTCGCGTCGCGCCTCGAGCAACAGGCGAGCGGCCATATCTATCGCCAAATCATTCATGGAACTCTGCCCGAGGTCATTTCAGCTGTACCGATGGTAAAAGGCCAAGGGGGTCGCTGACACGGAAGACGATACCCCGGGTATCGGCAAAGTCGACGATGTGACTTCGATGAAGTGCATCAACGTCGCTCACCTCCAGCAATTCGTCCTCTGCCTCCCTTTCCGTGAGGAAGGCGAAGTCGGCCGGCCGGCCGTTCACGGGGTAACAATCGAGGCCATGCCAGGTGCCGCGTCTGAAGACGATGCCCTGATTGCCTTTCATCAGCAGGGCCTTGACGGAACGGGCATCTGGCAGAGTGTGCCGGTCATCGATCGGTGTATCGGCGGCGACGATCAGGACGACAGCCTGGCCCAGGGCAACCCTGCTTTCCGTCATCGTGAGATGGCGTTCGAACTTGGCAAAGCACATGTCCTGGACCGGGTAGTGGGCGATCCTGAGGTCCGGCGTACTGTCGATGCTAAACGGAAGCTCGACCATATGGAACGTGTCCTGATCGACATGCGGATTGCGTGGGAGAGATTCGATCAGCCTGCCGAAAGGCGCGAAGGAGTCGGTTGTCAGTGGCTCGAGGGACACCTCGATGGTCCTGTGCTTCGTCCTCATTGTCTCCCCACTCAAGTCATGCTGAACCACCTGACCGGCCCCCCACTGACTGGTCCGGTTTGGATGTTAGTGCATTGCAGGTTTCTCCGCCATGCCGGGTGATCGGCGGAGCGGAGCCGGGCGGCCGGCTTGGCGCCCCGATTATTTCCAGCGCCACTGGTCGGTATCCTATGCGGCCATGGCGGTGGAGGACGTCGTAGTGGTGACCTGAGCCCGAGATTCCCGCATTCACAAGGGGAGTCTTGGTTGTGCATTGTCGATGGGTCAGCACGTGCGCCGAGCGTGGAGCTCTTAAAGAACTGCGTGCGGGCGTGTGTCCGTCCAGCGCCGAGTTTGCCCTGATGGTGTTGTAGTCGTAGCGCCACCTGGCGAGCTTCCGTCGAACGTCCGCGAAGCTCGTGAAGACATCTTCGCTGATGAGCTTGTCGCGGAGGCGGCCGTTCAAGCTCTCGTTGAACGCGTTCCGCGTCGGTTGGCCAGACGCGATGCAGTGTCGAAGGATTATGAGCGGAAGCTGATGCGCCGTGTGGCGCGGGGATAAGGGTATGAGAAATATACATAATGATATCGCCGGTCTCGTTCTGCCATTCGGGAATGGCGCGGCTGGTCAACTCTGTGCCGTAGCACATTGGGAAGGAAGCGAAGGGGGAGGCCATGACCGCCCGTGAAGCTTTCGGGCGACGCGCCGCCCCGAGAGCGAGGTGTCGGCGATAAGTGCAAGGCACTCGCGCATGCAGTGGTCGATCGCCGCCGTAATGCGGGACCGACGGCCAGGTTCCAACACGTCCGAGAGAAAGTCGAGCGACCAGCGATCGTTAGGTTGCGCTGGCATCTCCTGCGGCGCTCTTGTTCCGGGCGCCCGCTTGCGGATACAGCGGCGCTTCACCGCAAACTTTTCTTCATTGTAGAGCCGACGGGGCTTCTTGTGGTTCATCGTCAGGGGCTGGTCCAAGTCACGTTCGTGTTGCTGCCGCCTGACCATCAGGCTAGGCTTCAAGCCCTTTAGGGAGGTGAAACTATGTCAAGAGCAAAAGACTATGGTAGCCCTTTGAAGGCAGTCCTGACGCGGCGTCAGGTGAATTCGGGGATGATTACTCTCGGTCTGGGCGCGATGGCTGCGCCGGTTATCAGTCGCGGGGCCGCTGCGGCGGACAAACCCGTCGTCTTTACCTGGGCAGGTTGGGACGAGCCCGCGCTCTACGAGCCGTATGCGGCAAAACACGGCGAGGGACCGGAATTCACCTTCTTCGGTGATCTCACCGAAGCCTTTATCAAGATGAGGAGCGGATTCACACCGGACCTCGTTGAGATCGGCGCCGCCGAGGTCAAGAAGTTTTACGACGCAGGCCTGCTGGATCCTATCGATCCGGCGCGGCTCCCGGATTGGGACGATTTCTACGAGCCTCTCAAGTCTCTCGATACAAATTGGCACGACGGTGAATTGTACTGCATGCCGACGATGTTCGGAGGCACGTCGGTTTTGTATCGGGAAGACCTGGTCGACGTCGAAGAGGAAAGCTGGGCGATGCTTTGGGACGAGCGGTATGCGGGGAAGATCAGCCCGAGCGATTGGTCGATCGAAGCGATCGTGCCCATAGGCATCGCCCTCGGGGTGCCGAACCCTTTCGCCATGACGGATGCCGAACTCGTCGAAGTCAGAAAAATCCTCGAAAAACAGAAAGAGCTTGCCCGATTTTACTGGGGGAATCCGACGGAAATGGAGAATGCGTTAGCAACCGGCGAGGTCTACGTCGCCTACGCCTGGTCCGAATCCGGCGCGCGGACATCCGGCGCTGAGGTTCCCATCCGCTACGCCAAACCGAAGGAAGGGAGGATCGTCACGGTCGACGGTTTGGCGATAGTGAAGGGACACGAGGCACCCCTCGAAATGCTCTACGACTACATCGCGGCACGCACCGCGGTCTCGACCGGTTTATATAGCCTCACCGAGTTCGGCATGATCAATCCAAACAGCAAGGTGCTCGAAATGGCGCCAGAAAACGCCATCAAGTCCCTCGGTGCGGATAACATCCAGAACACACTCAATTCAGGATGGTTCTGGTCGGCCATGGAGCCGGAGACCGAGGAGAAGTACGAGAACCTGTTCGTCGAAGTGAAGGCGGATTCCTGAGGCTATGTACCTCACCGACCACAGCTTGGGTGTATGCGGCACCTTTCGAGAAATGAGCCGGCGTTACTGACGTTATGGATGGAAAGGTTGCGATCGTTACGGGCGGGAACTCGGGCGTCGGCTGGGCTGTAGCGCGGCGGCTGGCGAAGCAGGGTGTGCGCGTCGTGCTTGCGGATATCGACGACGCTCAAGCCCGCGCCAAGAGCCTGGCGGACGAACCGGGCGGTGAAGGACTAGCCGTGAAAGTGGATGTCTCGGACGTCGCCCAAGTCGATGAACTCTTCGGGAAATGCCGGTCGGTCTACGGTCGTCTGGATTATCTGGTCAACTGCGCCGGAGTGGACCGGGTAAATACAGTCGCGGATGCGACGATCGAGGAATGGGACTGGATTGTCGGCGTAAACCTCAGGGGGGTGTTTCTCTGCTGCCGGGCGGCCCTTCCCCTCATACGGCAAACCGGGGGCGGTGCGATCGTCAATGTCGGCTCAACATTCGCCTTTACCGGCAACCCCAAATCCGCCATTTACAGCGCCACCAAGGGTGGGGTTCACCAGTTGACGAAATGTATGGCCGTCGATCACACGGCCGAAGGCATTCGCGTCAACTGCGTTGCGCCCGGGCCGGTCGATACGCCGATGCTGCAAAAGGAGGTTAGCGAGCACGGGGACCCCGAAGAAATGGAAGCCGAAATGTTGCGCGGCTTGGCGATCAAGCGCGTGGCCATGCCCGAAGAAATCGCCAACGTAGTGTGGTTCGTGCTTTCGGACGAAGCATCCTACATGACTGGGTCGATCATCGTCGCGGACGGTGGGGAGTGCTTGTAAGACAGAACGAGACGGCTGGGGCGCGGGATGGGAAGTGGGCGATGACCAGGGAACCGGGGACGATCATGCTGACCGCCCAGGCGCTTGAGCCATTTGGTCAGGTCATCAGCGGGCTCCCGCCGTCGGGTGCCGGAGCGTGATTTTTGAAACTGACGGTACACTGCAACTCGGCGTCGCGCGCTGCTCTTGTCGGGACATGGAGTTTTCCGAACTCGATCGGCACCCGACCATGCCGGAAGGCCGCGTGTCGCCGGGAAGTACCGCAATCTGCATTCTCAGCGAGAAGGGCGAAATTGCGCGGGAGATGCAGGTCGCCGGCGAGACTGAAACGCTCGTTACGTTCATGCGCGACCTGCCTCATGGGATTGACGACATCGGCCTTGAAAGCCGGTCCTGTGTCTCAAGCCGGGACGTGTTCGCCGAAAGCGCTTCTGCCCCGCGATCTCAAAACCGGATCGTGGCGATGTCACAATAATATGTGCGCTTGACGGTGAACGCCCCATTTGGAAATATCGGGCATGTATTTCCCCCTTGATGAGTATCACGAGCGATGGCGGCGCGTGCACGCCAAGATGACCGAACGTGGCTACGACATCGCTGTCGTCTGGGGTCAGAGCGGTGGCAATTTTCAACGGCATATGGAGATCCTCTGGCTCACGAACTTCTTCTCCAACGTCTCCGGCCAGATGCCCGATTCGCCGGGTTCCCGGGTCTGGCAGGCGAACAGCTATTCCTGCGCCATCCTGGAGCCGGGAAAGGAACCTGAGCTGATTGGCGACGAGCCGGAACCCCGCAGGGAGTTGCTCGCCGTTGGCGAATACCGATGGGCGCAGGACCCGGTGCGCGGCGCCGCGGAGGCTCTCAAAGCACGGGGCGTACAGGGGCTGGTCGCGTTCGTCGGCAGTGACTGCTTGCCGGTCAAGTACGCGGACCAGCTTCGTGCGCAGACACCCGGGATCGACTACGTTTTTGATGACGATCTGATCCGTGAATTGCGAATGATCAAGAGCCCACGGGAACTCGATTGTTTCCGCGAGGGTGGGGAAATCGTGACGAAGGCACTCAATCGCCTGTGCGAGGGACTTCTCGCAGGCAAACAGACTGCCGAGGCGGCGGCGGATGCCTCTCACGAAGTGGTCCGCCGCGGCGGTTCCTGGCACCGGATACCGACGAATTTCGGCGAGACACTGTACACGGCGACTGAACTCACGCCGCTCTACGGCTATGACGCGCAGGCACCGAAGACGGGCGACATGGCCTGGGGTATGGTCTACGGCCCCATCTTCCAGGGCTATTGGCTTGATCCCGGCCGCACCCTGGTGGTCGGGGGCAAGCCAACTGCTGAGCAAAAGGCCCTGCTCGAGGAATCCTACACAGTCATCCAGAAGATCATCGACATGGCCAAGCCGGGAGTGAAACTCAAGGACATTGCCGCGGAATGCGATCGCATGAAGGCGGCCATGACCCACGACGACGACTACAAAGACAGGGTGTGGCCATACTACGCGCACGGAAACGGCATGCTGTGGGAACCGCCGTTCATCAGTCAAACGATGTCTTCGGACGAGGACGTCATCCAGGAGGGTATGGTGTTCGGTGCGGAAGTGTTCATCACCCGGCAGGGCGTGGGTCATGCGGACTGGGAGGATAACTTCGTCGTGACTGCTGAGGGGGCCGAGGTGATCACCACGTCACCTGTCTTCTGGTACTAGGTACGAAGCATCGGCATGATCCTGCGGTAGGTGGAGAGGTGGGGGAGTATCGTTTTGACGTTCGTTCCTTCCGATTTTGAGGTGCCCTCTTGCGTCGACCTCGAAGTTGGGCGGCTCCGCCTCCTGACAATGGCAGACGTAGCGAGCGATCACGCAGTGTTTGTGCGCAATCGAAGCCAACTTGATGGCGTCTACGACCCGAACGACACACCCTGGCCTGACGGCGCGGGCATGCTCTCGCTCTCGTTCGCGCGCCTCGGCTACTGTGAGTGGCAACGCTTCAACCTGGGCTCATTCTGTTACGGCGTCATCAATTCTCAGGACACACGCCAGATCGGTCGCCTGCACGTCGAGCCGTCCGCCAACCCGGATTTCGACTCCCAGGCGATATTCTGGGCCTGTGCCGACGACTGCAGTCGCAACATCCAGCTTCTGGATCAGGCGCGGGACTGGCTTGCGGGCACTTGGCCGTTCGAGACCGTTGCGATGCCCGGTCGCACAGAATCCTGGGAGGTGTTCACTAGGCCGCTTCTGGTGCCGCGCGAATTCGAGGTTCCCGAACGCGTCCACGCGGAGGGCTTCTTGGTCCGATTCATGTCAATGGACGACTATGTAGAGGACTACACCGCCTCCACATCGAGCTGGTCAGAAATCCGGTCTGTCTACAACCCGGACTACACCGAGTGGCCGGAGGTGGAGGTCACCCTGCATGATAACCTGGCGGCGCTCGGCGCCGTCGAGTGGGAACATTTTCAGCGACTGCTCTTTACGTACGGCGTCATGACACCGGACAATTCGCGGCAGATGGGCTGTATATACGTAGCACCTGCAGGCAAGGGTGGCTTCGACGCCGAAGTGTCATACTGGGTCCGCAAGGAGGAGTACGAGACTGGCTTCCACGACCACCTTTCGGCGTGGCTCGAAAACTGGATCGAAACATCGTGGCCGTTCAAGAACCCCGCCATCCCTGGCAGCTCGATGAGCTGGGAGGAGTGGAACCGGATGACGGAATAGGCGGCAACGCGTTCCGGGACAAGAGGAGGAGCAAACATGGCAAGACCAGCGGAGTGGGGCCCGAAATACACCGACAACAGGCAGATTCTCGCGACGGGAATTCCGACCTACCTACATATTCCGTTCGTGAGGCAGGATCCGGAGGAGTTGAAAGCCTATGCTCCCGATTTTGTGATTCTGGGCGCGCCGTTCTCGTTCGACACCATGACCAGACCGGGATCACATATGGGTCCCCGTAGCCTGCGCGCAGCCTCGGAGTTCATCAGCCCCTACCATCGCTACTACGACGTTGACTATCTCGACGAATTCAAGATCTGCGACATCGGCGACGTCGATCCGACCATGAACCCGGAGCGGGCGCGCGAGAACTTCGACCGGCTCGAGCATGTCGTCGACATGGTGCTCGATGCCGGTGCCTGGCCCATCGTCATGGGCGGCGATCATTCAATCCCGCAACCGATTCAGAAGGCGGTATGCCGCCGAATAGACGGGTATGTCGGCGTTCTGCATTTCGATTCCCACCTCGACAACGAGGAGGAGCTCGAGGGCTGGAAACACGGCGATGCCTCCTGCGCCGCTCGTGCGCTGGAAATCCCCAACATTCGGCCCCAGAACTACTGCACTATCGGCGTAGACAGCTATTTCAACATCAAAGCTGAAATGGAAATGCTCGAGAAGCAAGGCCACAACGCCTTCTTCCGCGAAGACGTCTACGAGCGCGGAATCGAGGCCGTCGTGCAGGACGCCATCGACCGCGCGACGGATGGGACCAAGGCGGTGTACTTCACCTTCGACATTGACGTCATGGATGGTCCCTGGTGCCCGGCATCTGAGATGGGCCCCAATGTGGGCGGTCTGACCTTCCGGGAAATGTTGAAAGCGATCCGCATGATCACGACGCAGTGCCGGATCCGCGGGTTTGACGTCAACTGCGTAGGCCACGAGCCAAGCGTAAGCGGAGCGCCGGGGATCTCGGCTAACGTGGAGGTCGCCATGATCCACGAGTATCTTGCCGCCTGCGCGCTCCGCAAGGTAAGGGGCGAAGAGTATTAGGTGGCCCGCGTTCGCCGCAGTGGAACTCGACTATTCCGCCAGGTGGGTTCTGGTGACGGGGGGCAACCGCTGTTGGCTGGCATTAGGGATCAACCTTCATGGATATAACGAATACAACGTGTTAGAGTACCAATCGACGTTCAACGGACGCGCCGTACAACACGCAAGCCGGGATCCTTGATCGCTCCCTCACGACGAAGGAAAGAAACTTGACACTGGTCCTCGTTAGTCAATGGGAAGACGCCGATCTGTGGAGCAGAGAACTGTCCACGGCGTGCCCCGGTATCGATTTTCGTGTCTGGCCCGAAATTGGCGATCCAACCAACGTTACAATGATCGCCATCGACTACGACGACATTCGCGCGGACATCTTCTCGACCTTCCCCAACCTGCGTTGCATCGTGTTCCTGGGACATGGCGCAGGTGACCTGTTGAACCATCCGGCGCTACCTCCCGGTGTCGCTGTCGTTCGTCTCAAGGATCCCGGATTGATACGGGCCATGGTCGAGTATGTGGTACTCTACCTGCTGCGCGACCTGCGGCTCGAACCAACCTATGTGGAACAGCAGCGTCGCCGCATTTGGCAGCAGCACATGCCCCGTTTTGTCACGAATGTTCAGGTTGGGGTTATGGGCCTGGGCTCCGTCGGCGAAGCAATCGCGAAAACTTTGCGCGATCTCCACTTCCAGGTTTCCGGGTGGGCGCGCAGCCAACACACGATCGGCGGCATCTCCTGTCTGCACGGGACCGGGAAACTTTCGGAGTTCCTTGCGAAACTCGACTACGTAGTCTGCGTGCTTCCGCTGACAACCGAGACAGAAGGATTGATCAACGCTGAATCGATCAGGCTGATGAAGCGCGGTGTTTATTTCATAAACATCGGCCGCGGCCCGGTTGTCGTCGAGGCGGACCTCCTGTCTGCTCTGGAAGAAGGCCACCTTTCGGGAGCGACACTCGACGTGTTTCAAACCGAGCCGTTGCCGTCGGACCACCCGTTCTGGCCGCATCCCAAGGTCATGATCACACCTCACGAGTCCGCAGCACGACTGGACGGTTCGCTTCCGGCGATCGCGGAAAACTATCAGCGCCTTCGACGAGGCCAGCCGCTCATCAATCTGGCAGACCCGAAGAAGGGATACTAGCAAGGACGCCCCGACCTGATCCTCGCCAGCCTGGAAAGCAGGCTGCGCAAGAAGGTAAACAAGAGTGTCTTCACCAACAGGGGCTTCAAGCGCCACCTGAAGATCGACAGGGACACAGTCGGCTCCCACGACTGCCGTTTCGAGGCCTGCACAGCGTTCACGAATGTTCCGGCCTGCCTGCACGCTGAGCCGCCCGAGGCGGCCCTTTGACTCCAGGGTGCTTCAATCTACATCGTTACCTCCGTGAACTGCCCTGGCTGCTATCAACCGAAGCGACAAGTGTTGGGCGGGATTCGCACGCACCAGGAAAACGCGCCTTTCCACGGCGCGCAACAATCACCGGCTACCAAAACTTTCCTGTTTGACGTTTTCGACACAACCTGACGCTTGCCTGCATCGTAATCTGCTGATCCGTTTGAATCAGAGGGGGACAGACAAGTTCTCACGTTCGACAAACACAATCGCCGTGGCTCGGACGGTTCCGGCATTCGTCCATCAGCCCGGGACATCCGCCAACTGATCGAAGTGAACAAGGGCCGTGCGTCTCCAACGAGACAAACGGAGAAACAACCGGCTACCGAGCACGCAGCGTGCGCCGGAGAAAACACCGCAATCAGAGAAGCGACCACTGCTTCAGTCCTGCTCCAACCAGTCGTGCGGACGACCTCCGGCCCGCTCGACAGCAAGGTTCATCACGTCGTCGGGCGGACCTTCCGCCCGGCCGTTGGGCCGCGCGGCGGGAATTTGACATTCGGATTCAGTGCAGTCCTTCATCGCGGCCGGCGGCGACTCAGCCCAGAATTCGCGCCAGGACGACAGCATCTCCCCACCCTCGCCGCTGCTGCGCGAGCCGAGCATCTCAAGAGGATCGCCGTCAACGAAAATCCTGGTGTCCTCGCGCTCGTTCCAGAACGCGAGGTGTCCGGCAACCGCCTCGATCGAGGGCAGTGGCCTGGCGTACTGCCAGGCCACATCCCCCAGAAGGGTGCCCTGGATCTCCATGTCGAAATAGCGTGCGCGGCCCTTGTAGGGGCAGAACGTATAGGTCGGGCTCGGGCGCAGAAGGTCCTGCCTGACGTCCTCGGGGTGAATGTAGTAACGGGTTACGAGGCCGGTCTCGAAGACCAGCACCGGGCGACTCGTCTCCGCGACGGTCACCCCTGCAATCTCGACCTGGACATGCCTGGAGCTCCTGAGCGCATCCACGCGCAGAAGCGGGTCGCGGGCGTGCACCCAGATGCGCTCGTCCTCCTCGTACCACGCATCCATGCTGTGCCAGTCGAAACCGTAGTAGCCCCTCGTGTCGGGTGACCCCGGCTTCGGTTCCGGATAGCTCCAGGCTGCAAAGCGTGCGGTCCTGTCACCGGTGACGAGATGCCAGTATCTCGCGGTACCCTTGTAGGGAGAGACGGTGGTGTAGTCGGTGGGGCCGAAAAGGTCGGTGCGCACGTCGCGCTCCGGAAAGTAGTAGACCGGCAGGAAGCCGTGCTGGCGGAGCAGCATCACATGAACGGAATCCGCCACACGGACACCGCCGAAGTGCACGTGCACCCGCCGGGGACTCTTGCGCCAATCGTTCGTTTCGGTCTGTGTCCGGGTCAAGATGTGCCAGTGCGTCAGGCACGCGATTCGTGGGAGACCGGATGGCCGAGGACACGATCACGGATCGCCTGCCGCCACTCGTGGCCGACCTCGTCCTTCCACCACACAACGGCGTGAAACCAGGGGGCACACTCGTAAGGCCCAATGTTCGGATTCTTCTCGGGATGCCACTGGCGGGCAAGTTCGGGATAGAGAGCGCGAAAGCTGTGGCGAGCATCGCACCGGCCGGCGATATCGCGCGGCTTCTCGATGGCCTTGCCGTCCTCGTACCAGGCATCCATGCGGTGCCAGTACACCCCGACACAATCCTTGAGCCCGGCGACCTCGTCGTGGGGTTCGTCATAGGCCCAGATGACGTTTTCCTCGACCCTGTCGCCGACCTTGAGTGTCCAGTAACGCGCAAAGCCCTTGTACTGGCAGTAGCTGGAATGCGCGGTTTCGGTGAAGAGCGACCAGTCGATGTCTGCCTTCGGCAGGTAGTAGACGGCGCCGTGTCCGAGTTCCAGGACGAGGAGCGCGCGGCCGCTCTCCGCAACGGTCACGCCGCCACACTCCACCCGCACCCTGGCCGGCACGACTTCCAGGTCAATCTCGTACTCGGGATTACGCCGCCAGCCCGGTGACGCATCGGGCGAAATCTCCCGGAAGTCCTCGACCGACCCACTGTCTACCGGCGCCTTGCCTGCCCTGGCGATCGCGCGGCCAAGGGCCTGTCCCCTTCTGAAGGACTCGAGATCCCGCGTGTCGATCTGCCATCCGCCGTCGACCTCGATGCCCATCATCTGGCCATAGTCGAGACGGTAGGTGACTTCCTCGACCGGCATGCCAAGCCGGCGCGCAGCTTCGTATTCGTCGATGATCTCGGGCATTGCGTCCTCCCATTTTCCACGGTATCAGGCCGGCTCTGCCGGCACAATGCGCAGGAGGGGAGGCGATCGCCTGACCGGCCTTGAACGAATGTGCCGGCACGCCGAGCCGACAGACTTGCCGCTGCGCATCCGGTAGTGAACGGGAGGATCGCTTGATGAAGATCACTACCACCGCTCTTTACCGGGTCGACCTTCCCGGTCGCGCTGGCGAGCGGGCATCTCGTGCAGTGGCTGCTCGGCCTGCGGGTGAGCGGCGCCGTCATGGAAGCGGCAGGCAAAGGTCTGCGACGTGACGCCAGGACCGATGTCAAGGTCGTCAACGGCCGCCGCATCCTCGCATTGCCGACGAGACGCACGAAACCATCCTTCGCACGCTGACCTGGCATGTTCGCAAGAAGCTCAAGACACTCGGCGATGCCCTGAGCTTCGGACTCGACGAACACAGCCGGTGGATCCTGAGCGATCTTCTGCAACAGTTCGACGTCGACCGGATCGACAAGGCCGACCAGCGTATCGCAGCGGCTCTGGCCCCTTCGCGGCACAGATCCGGCTTCTTGAGACCATTCCCGGCGTCTGCCGCGAGTCGGCCATGGCGATTCTCATTGAACCGGGCCCCGGCATTTTCCCTCGGTCCGAAAGTGCGCCGCAGCGGACGAACACGGCGCAGCACCTGCGCGCGGCGCTCGTCGAATGCGCGCATACCGCGGCACGAACCAAAGGCTACCGATTTCAGAGGGGTATCACGAAGTAGTGAAGAGCCGGTACGGCTACAAGCGCTCGATTGTCGCTACGGCGCACAAGATGTTCCGTATCAACCATGTCGTGCTTCGTGATGGAAAGCCGTACACCGACCTCGGAATCGACTACGAAAAGATCTCCATCAACCGCAAGGCCAGCCGCTGGCCGAAAGAGCTTGGGCAGTACGGACACATCGTGAGGCTGGAAGACGGGATCTCGCCCGAGACGCCTGAAAGACACGCCTGAAGCCAGAGGCCATTTCCGGAGAGCCCGATCAACACCGATACCGGCATAACGGCGACTCACTGTAGACCAGGTTGACCTGACCGACCCAGGAAATTGGTTCTCGCGGCAACAGGGAAAGGGCGCCTCATTTCAGAGAAAAACCTGTGAGTAAATGGCACGCGGTAGCGGAACGATCGATTGCCCGGCTAGCGTCGGGGTGCGGCGTTGAATATAATCACCGTGGCTCTTGCGTGTCGGCTTACCTGCGGGTGCGTGGAGACGTGATTCGTCAGACGGATGATCGCTGGACGGTCTTGCGAGGAAGATCAGGTGTCAACGGTGCGCATGACACCTGACGCGTCGATGCACCCTGATGAACATTGCGGGCTGAGGGTCCGGCAGGGGAAGCGTGCATGGCGTCCGGTAAACACAGCCAAAGAAAGCGCAAGCGAAAGCGGCCGCTCCAGGTCTCGGTCGGCGAACTGCTGGAACAGGCCCGGCGGTTATTGACCAGTGGAGACGCCCGGGGTGCCCTCGAACGACTGAAGCGAGTGCAGGACGGGGAGTGCGATCCGCAGGAGTCCGCGTTGCTGCACTTCTGCGCCTTCATCCAGCGGGCCCGGGAACTGGCGCGGATGGGCCAGAAGAAAGAGGCGTCCTCGATGCGTGCACGGGCCGTTCGACACCGGGCGTCCATCTGCGCCGAGACGCTGGGGGAGGAAGACCTGGTGCGGTACCTCCGCCATCTGGACGGGGACGATGCAGTGACGGTCTACGCATCGTATACGGAGACCGGGTCGTCGTTCTCCGATGCCGAACGATTGCTGGCCGATTGGCTGGTGATCCGGCGATGCTGGCAGGCACTGGATGTCCTCGACGAGAACCATGCGCTTCGGCGAGACGCAGGCCATGTCATACGCAGTCTCGACGCGATGGATGCCGGGGAGTGGGAGCGAGCGTCCGATTCCCTACGCGGCCTGCCCCGGCGTTCGCCTTTCGCGGCATGGCGGGTGTTCTGCAAGGCCATGGTGTGTTTCGGGGCCGGCGACGACGCCGGCCTGCGCCAAGCGCTGAAGTTGCTCCCGGCCGATTTCGCCCTCGCCGACACCGTCGCCGAGTTGAGGCGGGTAAGCAACGGTGGCGGAAATGGCGGGTCCGCCAGGACGCAACAGGCGTTGGGAACGGACGGCTCGACGGTCTCCGCGCTGGGGAATGAACTGCGCCGTGCTCTATGCGAGAACGAGCGACCGCGTGTCATCGAACAACTGATGAGCCGCCTGGCTGACGCTCTTTGCCCGGACGACCACCTCCCGGCCCTGGTTGACCTCGTGCAGATCGCCGGCCTGGCGACTGCACGGGACCGTCTCTCCATGCACACCGTCACAAGTCTAGCGCAGAATCTCCTTCCAGCCAGGAGGGTTTCCGGCCTGCTGGCCAGGATCGGGCTTGTTCTGCAGCAGGTATCTGTGAAGCCGTGGGACCCCGGCGCGGCGCTGGCCTTCCTCGGCCGTCTTTCCGTGGAGTTCCCCCGGAGCGAGGATCAGGCGCTGGCCCGTGGTCGTGTTTTCGAAACGCTGGCCCGGACCGGGCATCGGACCGTGCCGCCGGAGCTTTTGCCTCGTCCAATGGTGACGACGCTGTCACGACTTCTGGAAGGCCGGCGCATCGAACCCGGGACGGTGTTCGCCGATTTGATGGAGGCGAGCCTCGTGGCCGATCCCGACAACCGGGAGGGCTATCGGTTCGTTGTAGAGTTGTTGCGGGGCGACAAAAAGAACAAGGACCGTCTGCGTCGCGTCCTGGAGGATATGGCGGCCCGGTTTCCCGAGGATGCCGAGCCCTGGCTGGAGCTGACCACGCTCCACTACTCCGCCAATGCATACCGGCGGGCCGAGGAGGCTCTGGCCGAGGCGCGGCGTTGCGTCCCGCATGACGAGCGCATCGTCGATCTGCAGGCGGTGGGCATTCTCAAGTCGTCCGATCAGAGTCGCAAGAACGGACGGTTCGAGGTGGCGTCCCGGGATCTCCTGCGCGCCGAGGCGCTGGGCCGCTCCAGGCTTGAAGGCATAGTGGCGGTAAAGCGGCTTCTGCTGGAAGTGGTGTCGTCGGGCCGGGATGCCGCCGAGGTGGTGGCTCCCCATTTGGGGGACCTGCCTCCTGGTTCGCAGATCAGGACCCTGGTGCTTCTGCTTCACGAACTGGAGAGGAACAGCAACGTCAAGAATGTGCGGCCTGAAATGGTGAGCGCCGTGCGAGTGCTTCTGGCCAACAGGGCGCCAGCGATCGATGAGCTCGATTCGGACGAGGCGATCGGTCTGCTGGCGCCCCTACCCGCCGATCTTCAGGTCCTCTACGGCGATCTTCATGTCGCTCCGGTGTTATCCGACTGGTGGGCCGCAATCATGCGCAGGCAGAACGACAGGCTCACCGATGTCTTCGACATCCTGATGGATTGCGGTGGGCGGGCGGCGGTGCGCGCGGAAATCGATCGCCGTCTGTCCGGAACGCGGAAAGCCGGACGGGACCCGCTGCTTCTGCTCTACCTGGCGGTGATCCGCTACCAGGAGGGCATCGACCGCGATTCCAGGCGCTTTGTGGAAGTGCTGAACTCGGCGGCCGCGTCCGACCGCGAGCGGTTGCGGGAGGGAGCCGCGAGGCTTGCGCGCAGTGCGACGGGCATCCTGCGGGAAGCCCTTCAGAGCCTGGACTTCGGGCTTCTGGACATCCCTGAGCCGGTGTTCGCGAACTTTCTGGAAGAGCTGATGGATTCTGTGGAAGCACCGCCTGATGAACGACCGTGGCACTACGAGTTCATGGATGCGCTGAAGACATGCCTGGGTGGGGAATCGCCGGACGAGTCTCGCCAGGGTTCTTTGTTCGGCGACGAGGCGGCGGGGGAATTGGACACGCTGGAGAGCCTGATCAGCAGGTATGAACTGCGTGGCGTTCCCTCCGCCCTGCTCAGGGAGGTGGTCGATGTCGTGAGGACCGAACCGGAGATCCGGCGCAACCTGGATCGGATCGCACGCAAGTGCAAAGACACAGGCCTGCGCGGGGGTCTGACACGGGAGGCGCGCATCTTTCTCTTCCCCCGCGAATACAGGCGCCGGCGGCGCCGGAGAGCATAAGCGATGCTGAACCACTATCTGGCCCTGGGGCTCCCCTGCTCCGCCTCCCGGGAGGAAGTCCGCCGGCGTTATCTGGCGTTGATCCGGGCGTATCCGCCGAGCCGGGAGCCGGAGTACAGCCAACGGATCGTCGTCGCCTACGAAGCGTTGAAGGACGATCGCTCGCGTGTCGAGACCGCGCTGTTCGGGATGGCCCGGTACGGCGATTTCGAGCTGGCGCTGGACGCGTTGGTGCAGGCGCGCCCGCGCCGGCGTTCCACACCCGGCCTGAAGACGTTGATCTCGGCGGAAGGCGCGCTGGATGAGTGAGCTGGGCGGCGAGTGGAAGCGCTGCGTCCTGGAGGATTTCGGCCGATGGCTCGACGAATTGGAGGAGGACAGCTGGAACGGCGAGGGAGGAGAACCGCCAGAGCTGGATCTGCGCACCTTGTTCGCCGAACTTGCGGCACTGCGCCAGGAAGTCCGGCTGCAGAACCGCGAGCAGTCGAAGGCGGGACGGGAGCTGGCGCAGGCGGCGGCGCGCTACGACGGCACGGCCGAACTGATGAAGCGCCACGAGAGCGACCTGGCGGCGTTCGAGAAGCACACTGTGCGCGAGGCCGAGAACCGCTGCCTGCGTTCCGTCCTCGAGGTGCGCGATGCCCTGGCGCGAGGCCTTGAGGCGGCAACGGAGCTGCGCGACCGTTCCGGGCTGTTTCGGCGCCCGCCGCGCGGCATACGCGGAGTCGTAGAGGGCTACGAGATCGCGCTCAGGCGCTTCGACCGGGTGCTGTCCCGGTTCGGGGTCCGACGACTGCAGACCTCGGATCGACCCTTCGATGCGCGCACTATGCACGCGGCAGAGGCGCGCCGGGTCGAGCGGGTCGGGGACGGCATAGTGGTCGAAGAACTGCTCGGTGGATACACGCGGGACGGTGACGTTCTGCGCCTCGCCGACGTGGTCGTTAACCGTACAGACACACTGGAGTGACTTTGATGGAGTCCGATACGATCATTGGTATCGATCTGGGCACGACCAATTCCGAGGTTGCGATTCTCTCCGACGGAAGACCGGAGGTCGTGCGTGAGGACGGTGAGGCCCTCCTGCCTTCCTGCGTCGGGCTTGACGAGTCGGGTACCGTCATCGTCGGGCGCCAGGCCCGCAACCAGCGGGCCGCCGCCCCCGAGCGGACGGTGCTCTCCATCAAGCGCCTGATGGGCTCCGGCGAGCGGGTGGTCATGGGGACGGAGGAGTACACGCCGCAGGAGATCTCGGCGTTCATCCTCAAGGCGCTGAGGGAGCGGGCGGCGCGCGCCCTGGGCTGCGATGTGCGCAAGGCGGTCATCACTGTGCCCGCCTACTTCACCGACGTGCAACGGCAGGCGACGCGGGAAGCGGGCGAGATCGCCGGGCTGGAGGTGGTGCGAATCATCAATGAGCCGACCGCAGCGGCGCTCAGCTACGAGAGCCGCAGCGAGGGAAGCTGCACGGTTCTGGTCTACGACCTCGGCGGAGGGACCTTTGACGTCTCGGTGGTGGCGATCGAGGAAGGGGTGGTCGAGGTGCTTGCTTCCACCGGAGACAACCATCTGGGCGGGGACGATTTCGACAGGATCATCGTCGAACGCCTCAACGACCATATCGAGACCGAACTGGGTATCGACGACGCCGGCGGGGACCGCGTACTGCAGGCACGGCTGGGGCGTGCCGCCGAGGAGGCGAAGATCGAGCTTTCGGGGCAGCCCTTTGCCCGGGTCGATGAGGACCATGTGGCTTCGGTCGCCGGCGAGGCGAGGCATCTTTCCTTCGAGCTGAGCCGCGTCGAGTTCGAACAGGACATCGAAGAGCTGCTGGCCCAAACCATGCAATCGGTGACCACGGCCCTCAACGACGCTGGCATACGCCCGAGCCAGCTCGACCGCATTCTGATGGTAGGCGGGTCGACGCGTATTCCGCGCATCGCGCAGCTCCTCGCGGAGAGATTGGGACAGGAGCCCCACGGCGAGGTCGATCCGGACCTGTGCGTGGCGCTGGGAGCGGCGGTTCAGGCCGGAATCGAGATGGGACAGGATATGCAGTCCGTGCTGGTCGACATCACGCCCTATACCTTCGGAACCAGCTCGCTGGGCGAACTCTATAGCCTGCCATATGCACACCAGTTCATTCCCATCATCCGACGCAACACCAAACTTCCGGCGACGCGGACCGAAGCGTTCTTCACCGTGTTCGACGATCAGGAAGAGGTGGAGATCAAGGTTTATCAGGGCGAGAACCCGGACGCGCTGAAGAACGTTGAGATCGGTTCGTTCCGCTTCAGCGGTCTGAACCGGCGCGAGACGGCAAACGACCAGGGCCTGCTGTTCACGTACCATCTGGACCTCGATGGCCTGCTGAAGGTGCATGCGGTGGAGCGGGCTACGGGGCGTGATATCCACGGCGTCGTCGAGAACGCCATGGGGCGTTCCTCCGGGGAAGACCTTGCCGCCTCGAAGGAGCGGGTGGAGGGAATCTGGGGTGAGCAGGCGGTGGCCGGCGAGAGCGCCGCGGTTGCGTCGAAGGAAGAGGCTGCCCCGGAGGGTGCTTCCGGGAGTGTCCGGAACACCCTTGAGCGGGCCAGGCGGACGCTCGACACCGCCCCGGACGAGGACCGGGAGGAGATAGCCATGTTGATCGAGCGGTTGCGCGCTGCGGTGAACGAAGACCGTTCCGAGGATGCCACCGCGATCAGGCAGAACCTCGACGAGATACTCTTCTATCTGGAGTAGGACCCATGACTCACTGCCCGACTTGCGGCGCGAGACGTGTGGAGGGCCTATCCTGCCATCGCTGTCAGACCGATTTACGTCAGGTTCTGGCCATCGAGCAAGCAGCCGTGTGCTGTCGTCGACGGGCGTCTGCCGCGCTTGAAAGAGGTTGCAGGAAAGAGGCGCGGGTTCTCGCGGACAGGGCCTGCGCACTCCACCGGTCCCATGCTTGCGTTGCCATGCGCGCCGTGGTCGCGCTCGCAGATGGCGAGTTCGACCTGACGCTCCGGCTGTGGCGGGAGATTCAGGGAGGGCGGGAAACGTGACGCCGAATTCTATGAATGAAGCGTGCCTATCCGGTTGTCACCCACACCCACTATATGTATGGTGTGGCGACAAGTGGCTCGGGAGGCGGACGAAGCGGGGATGGATGTTTTGCAGCGGCAAGACCTTTCGTTTCCGCGGTCGCTTCCTGAGTTCCAGCGACTTTTCCCGGATGACACGGCCTGTGCCGCCTACCTGGAGAAGGCGCGGTGGGGTGACGGGTTCGTCTGCCCCCATTGCCAGACGGCGGCAGAGCCGTTCCGCTTCACCGGCCGGCCCGGCGTCTTGCGCTGCCGGAAGTGCCGCCGCGACACCAGGCTGACGGCGCGGACGGTCATGGAGCGCACTCATACGCCGCTGGGTGTATGATTCTGGGCGGCCTATCTGGTTGTCAGCCAGACGCCCGGCATGTCTGCCACACAGTTCCAGCGCCAAGTCGGACTTTCCCGTTACGAAACTGCCTTTCAGATCCTCCACAAGCTCCGCGCTGGCATGGTTCGGCCGGATCGGGACCGGATCGGCGGCGAGGTCTGCGACCATGTCGAAGTCGACGAAACCCGGGTCGGCGGCCGTACGCGCGGCAAGGGCCGGGGCGTTCACGACAAACTTCTTGTCGCCGGCGCCGTTGAAGTGCGAGTGCGCAAGCCGGGAACCAAGCTCGACAAGCGGAAGGGCGGTCGCTGCGCTGGACGTGTCCGACTCGCTGTCGTGTCAGACCGCAGCGCGGAATCGCTCTGCGGCTTTGTCGAGGGTGCCGGTACTTCCAGTGCGCCGGTTATCACCAACGATTGGTCCGGCTATATCAGCCTCGCCAAGCGCGGTTACAAACACCTCGCCGTCGCCGAGGAATATCTGCCGATCATTCATCTCGTCTTCTGCAACCTGAAGACGTGGCCGAGTGGCATTCATCACGGCGTGAGCCACCAGCACCTCCAAGCCTACCTCAACGAGTTCACATTCCGCTTCAACAGGCGATTCTAGCCGTTCAACGCCTTCCGGTCCCTGCTCGGAATCGCTGGCGATGTCACCGCTCCCACTTACGCCGAGCTTTACTCGGGCAATTGGGAGCACCCTAAATGTAGTGGTCGTGGGTGACAACCGGATAGGCATGGAATGAAGAACGCCCGTTTAATATTCCTTTGCCCGTCACTCCGGATTACTGAGCGTGGCGCGGGCAATCAGGATCGTAACCCTCCCATCTCGTGAGGCGGCTCCGTCCATGATTGCGCGCACTCACGAGGATCTCTGCCCCACAGTGCTATCGGAAGTAAGAGACGGAAGTGCGTAGCGCCCGGTGAGATCAGAAAGACGAGCAAAATACAGCTTTCACTCTGCAAGAACAGAATCAACTATCGACAGATACCAGAAGCGCGAAGTCCGTGTCCGCAGTCTCGAGAGCGGCCCCGTGATACCGCGCGCAGGCTACAATGACCACATCGGCAGCCGGCACAGTAACACCCCGGGCCCTTGCCCGTTGCGCCAGATCGTAAGCCTGTTGCCAAACGCCATCGTTTATTGAGAGCTCCGGGAGCACACTTGCGAAGTCTCGAAGAACCTGTTGCTCTTGACCACCGCGGGCGCCGTTCCACAGTTCGAGCTGTACCAAGGGACACCAACAGGCTTGCCCGCTTGTCAGGGCCGCCTTGACGCGGTCCCGAACTGCCGGGTCGCCGTTCGGCCGAAGCATGTGTATCCAGCTCGACGTGTCGATGAGGATCAGCTTCCGCGACGCTGGGCCTGGAGTTCTTCCGACGTGATGAGATTGTTGCATGTGCCAGCGTATCTGATCAGCTCGGCCATGCGCATGCGGCGGTTGAAATCCGCGATGGCGCCGACTACGGCCTCGCGCTTGGTCCTTGCGTTCGTGAACCTGATAGCATCCTCGAGTTCGCGATCAGGAATATCAATGGTAGTCTTCATGACCGCTATAGTAGCTGTATGTTGAGGGATATGCAACATTAATTGTAATCCAAAAGTCTTTGCCATGTCGTCCTGACGCAAAGGGATACGTCATCCTTATGTCTACAACAAGAACCTGCCAGCGACCGGACTCCTTGCTGCCTGTTCGAGGCAAAGGAGCGGGAATTGGGTGTACAACAAGGCGGTCGGCACGAAGTGAGCGCAGTGTGCGGCCCTTGTCGAGGACCGGTTAGGTGTGGCGCTTTCTGCGCTGCCCGAGATCGTCAGTGATCTCGGTGCGGCAGGGCGCAACGATGTGCAGCTCGTCGGTACCGCACTCTTTCTTGGCGTCGTGTTCGGTCCCTGGTCTTCTTTCGGACTCTATCGGCCGACGGTGCGCCATCTGTGCCGGCCTCGCACTGTTTATGGTCGGTTGCGTCGATTCCATCGTCGCTCCCAGTTTCGAGACGATGCTCGTGACCGGCCCTGAACGAATGTACCGGCACGCAGGGCCAACAGACTTGCCGTTGCGCATCCGGTAACGAACGGGAGGATCGCTCTATGAAAATCACTGCCGTCGCTCCTTACCAGGTCGACCTTCCCGTTCGGGATGGCGGCTTCCGCCGGTCGAGCGGAAGGAACTGGCGTTCGCTCGACAGCACCATCGTCAGGGTCGATGTCGGTATCAGTGGCTGGGGCGAGGCGTGTCCACTCGGCCCAAATTGCCTGCCGACGTTTGCGGGAGGCGTGTGAAGCGCGGTATACAGATTTTACAAACTTTCAACACGACCAAGCATGGAGGAAACCACATGCGAAGACTACTTGCACTTGCAGCCGCAGCGTTTGCGGTTGCCACCCTGACCCTCCCGGGTCCGGTTGCGGCAGAGACCCTGAGAGTCGGTACCGAATGTACCTACCACCCCTTCAATTTCCGCGACGAGAACGGCGTGCTGCAGGGCTACGATATCGATGTCGCCAAGGCGATTGGCGAGCACCTCGGTGCCGAGATCGAATTCCACTGTCAAAAGTGGGACGGCATGATCCCGGCTCTCCTGGCGAACAAGTTCGACTTGATCGTCGCGTCCATGTCGATCACTGACCAACGCAAGCAAAAGATCGATTTTTCCGATCCCTATCGCGTCTCCATTGGCCAGTTCATTGGCTCGAAGGAGAAAAACCTCATGTTCTTCAACGAGGACGGGTCGGTCAACGAGGCCGGATTCGAGGGCGCGAAGATTGGCCTGCAGCGAGCGACAACCTATGACAACTGGATCCAGGCGCGCGCGCCCAATGCCGAAGTTGTGCGCTACGATGCCATCGAAGCGCTTTATCTGGACCTCCAGAATGGTCGTGTCGATGCCATCATGACCAATCCCATGAAGGCGTATCTCAAGTTTCTCAGCCAGCCCGAAGGTGCCGGATTCGAAGTGGTCGGACCGCAGATCGAGGAACCGGAGTTCTTTGGTATCGGTGTCGGCATCGGCTTGAGACAAGGCAACGAAGAGCTGCTCACTCGTATCAACGAGGGCATTCGCAAGATCACCGACGATGGTTCGCTGGAGGTCTTTGCCAGGAAACACTTCCCGTTCACCATCCATCCGCAGAAGTGGGAAGGTACCGGGTGATCTGAAGAGCGGAGATCCGTAGTAGTCACAGGGGCGGTGGCCGAGTGAAGACCGGCCACCGCCTCCAGGTCCTGCACAATTTGTTGTTGGTCCAACCCGCCATCATCCGGGAAGGTGGGTGTTTGGTTTGTCCGAACATTGAAGGATGGAGTTGGACGCCGTGTCGGTGATCTACGGGTGGCTGGACGAATACTTCTGGGGAGCCACGGTTGTCCTCAAGGTATTCGGCGTGTCCCTGGTTCTGGCCGTACTGTTCGGCCTCATCGGTTCGGCGGCCAAACTCTCGAGGAACAGGATCGCCAAGACCCTGGCCAGCGGTTACACCGTAGTCTTCCGCGGCACGCCGGAACTTCTGGTCATTCTGATCATCTATTTCGGTTCGGCGATCACGCTGACCTCTATCACCCGAACATTCAATCCAGATATCCAGTTCGTCGACATTCCACCGTTCTGGTCCGGCGCCCTGGCCATCGCCCTGGTGGTTGGCGCCTACATGACCGAAACCTTCCGCGGGGCCTTTCTCGGCGTCGATCACGGACAGATAGAAGCGGCTCGAGCGCTGGGAATCTCGAACTTCAAGACCTTCATTTACGTGCGCACGCCGCAGATGTGGCGCCTGGCGTTGCCCAACTTCGGCAACCATATGCTTTCAATCATGAAAGACACGGCTCTGATATCGGTAATCGGGCTGGAAGAGATCGTCTTTGTCGCCGAAATCGCCACCACCGTGACCATCAAGCCCTTCACCATGTACGCCGTTGTGGCTGTCATCTACCTCGCCATCACGACGGTCGTCACCCTGGTCGTCGCCGGGCTGGAGAAGTATGCCAACAGGCACCTGGAGACGTCGAGATGAGTTTCGATGTCTTCCTGATCCTGAACAGCATCCCGACGATGCTCGATGGCCTGGGCATTACCCTCAAGCTCCTGTTTCTCGCAACTGGTATCGGCTTCGCTCTGGCGGTTGTCACGCTGCTGATGCGCATCAGTGGCCGGTGGTTCCTCGTCTGGCCAGCCATGTTCTACATCTACATTTTTCGCGGAACACCGATTCTCGTACAGATATTCATCATCTATCATGGATTGCCGCAGTTCGAGTTCATCCGAGACGGCGTGTTATGGCCGATCTTTCGGGAGCCCTTTAGTTGCTGTGTTGTAGCTCTGAGCCTCAATGCGGGCGCCTACGTCTCAGAGATCCTTCGTGGAGGTGTACTGGGTGTGGATCGCGGTTTGCACGAGGCCGGGAAGGCCCTGGGTCTCACGACGCCGCAAAGGTTCATCTACATCACGACACCGATCGCCGTTCGTCTGGCAATACCGGCCTACAGCAATGATTTCATCTCCATGCTGAAGGCGACAGCCCTTGCCAGTACGGTTACGCTCATGGACATGACCGGGGTGGCACGAACCATCGTTGCGAAGACCTTCGCTCCCTACGAGATATTCATCGCGGCGGCGATCGTTTATCTCTGCTTCACCTGGACATTCCAGCGCGGATTCGGCCTGCTGGAACGCTACATGGGCCGCTACGTCAAGAAAGATGCATGAGATGGGCGAAGGAGAACGAACACCGATCATCGTCCTTGAGAAGGTCTGCAAGTTCTTCGGACAATTTCAGGCCCTCAAGGACATAGACCTGATCGTGAACAGGGGCGAACGCGTGGTTGTTTGCGGCCCGTCCGGGTCGGGCAAATCGACCATGATCCGTTGCATCAACCGACTGGAAGAGCACGACAACGGCCGCATCATTGTCAACGGTCACGAGTTGACGGGCGAGTTCAGGGACGTCAATGCCGTCCGTCGCGAGGTGGGCATGGTGTTTCAGAGTTTCAATCTCTTTCCGCACCTTCGGGTCATCGACAATTTGATGCTGGCGCAAAAACTCGTTCGCAATCGGGACAAGGAAGAAGCGCGCGAACGCGCCATGCATCTCCTCGAGCGGGTCAAGATTCCCGAGCAGGCGGGCAAATGGCCGAGCCAGCTCTCCGGCGGTCAACAGCAGCGGGTCGCCATTGCGCGTGCCTTGTGTATGGATCCTGCAATCATGCTTTTTGACGAGCCCACCTCCGCGCTGGATCCCGAGATGATTTCGGAAGTTCTCGACGTCATGATCGATTTGGCCCAGGAGGGCATGACGATGGTTGTCGTCACCCATGAAATGGGGTTCGCACGATCCGTCGCCGATGCTGTCGTATTCATGGACGCCGGCGAGATCGTCGAGAGCAATCCTCCCACCGAGTTCTTCCAAAACCCGAGAAATGAACGGACCAGGCTTTTCCTCAGCCAGATCCTGTCGCACTAGACATCCGCCATTCGACCATTTGAAACGTCCAACCCGTTGATCTTGCGGACGCGCACCCCCATGGGCCGGCGCCTCAGGCAGCCGCGGCCAACCACGTTGCGAGTGTCTTTCAGGTGGAACCGTTGCGGCAGAAGCTTGATATCCTTGTCGGGCTGCATGCAGTGCGGCCCGACAAGGTGGCGTCCGTCGGCCATTCGCAGGCTCGGGAACTTCTCGAGGATCGTCCGCGGCGTGAAGCCTGGTGGATGCCGACGGGCGATGTTCTTCAACGGCGTTGCACTCACATTCAAATTGAGCCGGTCACGAGCACGCAGGGTGACCGGTCCGGCCAGCGCTCGCACTCCAAGCGCTCTCGTCGAGCATCCACCGAAGAACCGCCGGAGTCGTGTTTGGGAATTCCCGCCGGGCAATCCTCCGGTCACAATGTGCGAAGGACCGCGCCAACTCGAGTGTCTGTACGGTTACCCGCGTGTTGAGATGGGAGACGTCGAGCTCGGCGCGGTACAGCGGTAGACACTGCCCCGGTTGAGCCGTCTCGCGAAAGCGCAGGAGAGCCGAGCATGATGGTTGATTTCCTCATACGACCTGAGACGACCGGCGACCGAAAAGGAGTCGAAGAGCTTCTGCTCGCGGCTTTTCCCATTTCTTTTGAAGCTCGCCTCGTGCACCAACTACGCGAAGACGGCGATGCCGTGTATTCGCTGGTCGCCGCGGAGGCGGCGGGTGTCATCGGGCACGTCTATTTTTCGAGACTGCGCAGACCGACCGGCGCTCTCTCCTTGGCGCCGGTCGCGGTCACGGCAAGCCGACGCCGTCGGGGGGTTGCCGCCGCGATGATCCGGGCCGGACTTGAACGGGCAAGGGTCGACGGCTGGATGGCAGTCGTCGTGCTGGGTGATCCGTCCTACTACCCGCGCTTCGGATTCAGCCAGAATTCGGTGCGGGGCATGTCATGCCGATATGCCGGGCCGGGTCTGATGGGACTGGCTCTCGTCGAGTGCGGCCTCGCGGAACCGTGCATCGAACATGCGTCCGCCTTTTTGTCGGTCCGGGATACCCACTGAGACATTGGCCAAGCCTGTCTGACTTCCATGACCGCTTGGCTGAAGGGATACGCCGCAGGCATGCGTTGCGGACGGCTTCGCATTAATCTGCCCCCCGGTAACTACTCACTCCAATTTTCGTCATAATATTTCAATTGGCATGGTTGAGCGTGGCGGCGGTGCGATCCCGATGGCTACCATGGGGCTGTAGCCCTGTGCGGCCAATGTCTGGAGGTAGCTTGAGATCCTGCAGTAGGGCGTTGCCTTTGAGTGCGATCCCGATGGCTGCCATGGGGCTGTAGCCCTGTGCGGCCAATGTCTGGAGGTAGCTTGAGATCCTGCAGTAGGCCTGTGCGTAGTCTGTGGTTCTGAAGCATCCGGAGACCTTCTGCTTGACCTTGGCCATGCGGAGTCCTCTCTCCGCGAGATTGTTTGTGAACGGAGTATGGGGATCCCTTGCGAAGCGCAGGACCTCGTTTTCGTGTGTCTGGAGGCGCTCGTGGAGATTGTTGACCTCGGGTTTGGCCACGCGCCCGCGCTGGCCCTTCTTTCGGGACACAATCGGCGGCAGTTCCCCTTCCCCCTGGGTCAGGATGGTTCGGTATCGTTTACGCAAGGCCTTGTTCTCGAGTTTCGCGACCCTGTGACAGTATCGAGCAGCAGTTTGTGCATGCGCCGGGCCCAGACATGGTCATGGGCCTCGGTGGCGCAGGCGAGTTCGCGCAGGAGATGGGTGCCGCACAGGGGATCGGCACACTGGATGTAGCTGAGGTAGGCGGCCCAGCAGTCGTGGACCAGGACACCGCCATGGCGTGGGATGACGCCGATCGCCTCGATGCCTCGTTTGGGATGGAGGACCTTGAGTGTCAGGGTACCTGTGGCAAGGATGTGGATCCAGTGGTTCTGGCCTTCGACACGCAGAGAGGTCTCGTCGACATGCAGGGCCGGCATGGCGAGCAGGCGGTAGATAGCGACCTTTTCCCATTCGGCAAGGGCGTGGTGGAGGCGTTCGAGGTAACGCTTAGAGGGTGGCTTCGGCGATCAGTTGTCCGGTCATGGTCTTCATCATCCGGGACGCCCGCAAGAGCTTCGACCATGTGGGTGACGAGGAGATTGACGAGAAAGGCCTGGCTGCCGGGTCCGTAGCTGAACGGCCCGGTCATGGTCTCGGGGAAGCGGCCTGTGGTCCTGGCCTCGCACCGGGGGCAGTTGCTTGATCTCTGCCGTGACATGGTGCTCGACGGTCTCGAAGACGCTATCGATCTGGACGCGCTTTTCGTGGCCGCACGACGGCGTCAAAGTCAGATCCCCGAAGACTCCTCACTGCGATGAACATCATCGTCGTATCCGGATCACCGAAAGAGCCGTTCGAGCGCGTCGCGCTGGGTCTTGTGCTTCTGGGGATTCGGATGCTTGAGCCTCTCCAGGTTCACCAGCTTCCAGCGAACGGCGGGCAGGTCAGCGGCTTCGGGCACGCCGATCAGGCGGAAGTTCGGTTCGGCATCATGAAGGGAGAGCAGGAAGGCGGTGACGTCGCCGGTCAACCGCGAACCGATGTCTGTATGCAGACGGCGACGCGTATCGATCAGGGCATCCAAGGACACGTGCTGGCGAGTCATCCCCACGAATTCTTCGCCATACAGCTCCTCTCAGAAAGGCGCCGCCGGCGCCAGCAGCTCGTGCATCGGGCGGCCGGAGCTCGCCACATAGACCATGAACATTCGGTAGAGGTCTGCCGTCGGGCCTTCGTTCTCATACAGGAGCTTCGCGCCGGAAAAGAACGCGTACCTTCACCTGGCGAAGGGCCCCGCCCCCGCTTGCAAGCAACGGATCACACGCGTGGCGACCGGTGACGGCGGTCATCCGAAGTTTCATGACCTGAAGGCGAAGCAACGGAACAGGCCGGCCCCGGCGTGTCGAGTTCACCGAAAGCGTAGAGGAGATCGCGGACTTCGAAGCGTGGTGAGCTCACCGGGGCGGGCATGCAGGTCGGGTTCAAGTCCGGGCTGTAGCGGGCGGAGGCCCCCCATAACGGTGCGGCCTAACGATTGCGCTCGATTTCCGATCCAATTCGCCAACACCGAACACCGCAAACGGCTTCGTGTTGAGCCGGTGATGAATATCTCAAATCAAGGAAGTGTCCTGATATTCGTGGGGTCTTCTAACTGATTGTTTTATAATCATTAAAATGAAAATTCCGACTCGGTTCTTCAGAGACATCGCGATGACCGAGCAGATTGCCGATCACCGGCAACGTTTCTCCGAGCGCCAGCGCGCGCGAAGCAAGGGAGTGGCGTAAATCGTGAAATCGTGCTGCGCGGTTCGTCTGGCCCTGACTCGCGGAGTCAGTGGGAGTTCTCACGCTTCGCGGGATGGGTGCCGATGGACATGGCAGGGTCGGCCCGATGACCGTGCCCGGGTCCGGCGAATCGGGAATCGAGGAAGGTGACCGACTCAGGACGGATTCGACAGGAGGACGCGGAGCGGGCTCGGAGCGGCGCCTGGAGTTTGGAGCACGATTGCTGCCTAAACGCTCACGAAATTCTAATGGTGAGAGAAACCATTTTAGAACAATCAGTTATTAGTATCGGCAACATGGGTATCGAAAACGATCAGGTCGTGTGGCGCTCCTTGCAAACATACCGGGGGCTGCGCCGGCAGGCGAGGCCCCGGTTGGCGAAGAGTGCCGGCTTCACCGATGCGTTGATCGTTCAGGAGGCGTTGCGGGCTGCATCAGACACCGGCGGAACGTTGAACGCGGTCGATACCTTCGACGCGGCCATGCAGCGGTTTCCGCGCACCTCTTCGCCCCGGAAGCAGTCCGACGAAGGTCGGCATCCGCCGACGCATCATGGACCTGCTCCCACTCACAGCCACGGTGGTCGCAATGAGATCCCGGTGCCCTTGACCTGGCGGCGATATCGCCTGAGAACCGGGTTGACGTTGCCGTCGGCAGTCCATGTCCCCCGATTCAACGGCTCCCGTGCCGCCGTCGTTGCGCAAGGTGCAGCCACCGAGGTTGATTTGGTCAACAGCTGGACCATTTGAAACAGACAGTTTGACCTCGACTGGTCCGCTTGGGTGGATGAGGGGTTTTCGCGAGAACCCCGGAAGCGAATTGCAACCGCGACAAACCTTTGCCCGGAGGTTTACAGTTACGTGCAGTACGGCGGCGGGCAGATCGCTTGCCACCGTGACGTTCTCATCGAGGGAATCGTCCGTTTGCAGGCAGCACCGGTGGGACAGGCGCGCCGTTCACCCGGAGATTGGCAATGACCAACACCGTAGTGACCCACGAGATCATAGAGTTTGCCCAGGGCTTGGCGGATACGAGCCGGACCCTGATCCGTCAAGCCGTGTGTTGCCCGGTTCGTCGCGACAGCAAGAGTGATGGCAGTCCCGTGACCGCCACCGATCGGGCTGTCGAGAACCGGCTTCGTGAACTGATCGAAGACAGTTATCCCGGTCATGGCGTGGTGGGGGAGGAGTACGGTGAGTCGTCATCCGACCGGGAGTTGATCTGGGTCCTGGACCCGATCGATGGCACTCTTGCCTTCATGGCCGGCATACCGGTCTACGGCACCTTGATCGCCCTGCTTGAAAATCGGGCGCCGGTGCTTGGCATCATTGATATGCCGGCAACCGGCGAGCGGTGGATCGGCTGTCACGGTGAAGCGACGACCTGCAATGGTGAACCTGTCTGTGCCCGGCGCTGCGAGGATCTGTCTGCCGCCCTGCTTTCGACCAGCAATCCGGATTTCTTCAGCGCTTCGGATTTGCCGGTGTTGGAACGTCTCAAGGCCGCTACCGCCTGGGCTGTTTATGGCGGAAGCTGCATGGCATACGCCCAGATTGCATCGGGAAGAATTGACATAGGCATCGATGTTGCTTTCGAACCCTTCGATTATCTGGCACTCGCTCCTGTCGTGGAGGGTGCCGGTGGCATTGTCAGCGACTGGGCGGGTGAATCGCTCACGCTGGATTCGGGCGACCGTTTCATCGCCGCTTGCAGTCCGCAACTTCATCGACAGGCACTGAAGGTTCTGAACGGGCGCGGAACTCGTCGGATTTGATTTTCGGCCCATGGACAACCAGAACAGGCAGGAGGACGCCCGACCCCCGAATGGTGATCCCGGGCGCTGCGCCACCGCTTCGATTACGAGGAGGCCGGCCACGTCGCGCTCCTGGAACCGCTCAAGGCCCTGCCCTGCCAGGTAATGGTCTCCGGCCTTCCCCCGGTGCGCTATGACGAGGTGCGCAAGCAGACGGCGACCGTCATCGACCGCATCCGCCGCGGCGAGGAGCCGGCCCGGTGTACGGCAGGCCGTGTTGACCCCGGGAGCGCGCGTTTCCGGATCGGCTCCGGTGTCGAGAGGACCAGCGCCCGCCTCAAGGAGGAGTTTGGCGGGCACCATGTCGGGGTTCGCGGACATTCCAGGGTCGCCTGCCATCCACAGCCGACCAGTTGACACCTCTCGCCGCCCCGGCTCCGACAGGCTATTTCGATCTTTGGCCGCCCTCTCGAAGAGGATGGCCAGGCCGGGCTTGCCATTGCGCCCGCAAAATTCCCTGATTGTCCCCGATACCTCGGGGGAGACACCGTACATCCACGGATTCCAGCTATCCTGCGCAGAGATGTCCGTGATCAACTGCGCAATCCGGGCTCACTGGTTCGTGGGATCAGGAATACTGCAAGAGCCTCCATGATCTGAAGTCCGGATACAGCAGTGAGAGGAAGAAAGAATGACGACCCGGCCAGCGACCGGATTCCTTGTCGCCTGTTCGAGGCAGAGGAGCGGGAATTGGGTCTAGAACAAGGCGTTCGGCGCGAGGTGAGCGCAGGTCCGGTTGTGCGGCCCCTGTTGAGGACCGGCGAGGCCGTGCCGCTGGTCGCGCTCATGATGGCGCTCTCCGCGCTCTCCACCGATGCGATGCTGCCGGCGCTGCCCGAGATCGGCAGCGATCTCGGTGTGGCAGAGCGCAACGATGTGCAACTTGTCATTACCGCCCTTTTCCTGGGTATCGGGTTCGGTCCCTTGTTATTTGGTCCCCTTTCGGACTCGATCGGCCGAAGGCGCGCCATCTGTGCCGGTCTCGCACTGTTCATGGTCGGCTGCGTCGTTTCCATCGTCGCCCCCAATTTCGAGACGATGCTCGTCGGACGCGTGCTTCAGGGGTTCGGCGCCGCGGGACCGCGGGTCGTCTCTATGGCACTGGTCCGGGATCAGTACGAAGGCCGCCTGATGGCTCGCATCATGTCCTTCGTGATGGCTGTCTTCATCACCGTGCCCATGTTGGCGCCGGCGATGGGACAGGGCATCCTGTTGATCGCCGACTGGCGCTCCATCTTCGCTGCCCTCTTCATCGTGGCCGGCATCGCCGGCCTGTGGCTCGTGCTGCGCCAGCCCGAGACATTGCCGGCAGACCGGCGCCTGCCTTTTTCTCCAGGTGCGATCGCGCGATCGACAGTCGAGGTCCTGAAGACCCGCAAGGCACTCGGATACACGCTCGCCACGGGTTTCTCCTTCTCTCCCTTCATCGCCTACCTCAGTACGGCACAGCAGATTTTCCAGGATGCCTATGGCGTGGGCCTGCTCTTCCCCATCTACTTCGGGGGACTTGCCTTCTCGTTCGGTGTTGCCGCTCTTGTCAATGGCCATCTTGTCATGCGCTACAGCATGCACCGGCTCTCCACCCTGGCGACAATCGTGGTCACTGTTGTCTCGTTGACATCGTGGGCGGCAGCCTTCGCCTTCGACGGGCTTTTGCCATTGTGGATGTTCATCGTCACCCTCTTGCTGGTCTTCGGCGGAGTCGGTCTTCTCTTCGGCAATTTGAATGCGCTCGCCCTGCAACCTCTCGGCCATATCGCTGGAGTGGGTTCGGCGGTCATAGTCCTGATCTCCACGCTCATCTCGGTCCCGCTCGGCGGACTGATCGGCTACAGCTTCGACGGTACCCTCTATACCCTGCTGGGCTCCTTCGCACTCTCCGGTGCGGCCACCTTCACCGCCATCCGATGGGCGACACGAGGCCGTTAGTTGCCAGGAACGTGCAAACGCCGGTTTTCATGCTGACGATGGCCCGTGATGTACCGTTCGTCACGGATCCGATGGACAGAACAGCGGTTGCGGGATATGGAGGAACACGCATCCAATCGCCGGGAGCCCGAGCCATGACCCTCGTCGAGGAACGGCCGAAGACAGCCGATGACCTCATTGCCGAAGGTGCCCCGATCAGGACCAGGGCGACATTCACATCGTTCGAAGAGTCGACGGCCGAGGACTGGGCGGCAATCGTCAAGTATGGCGTCGAGGAACAGTCCCAGGTTCTTGCCCTGTGCCTCGAACATCTCGAAAGACTGCGCTCACCGGATCCGGTCTACCCTGTCGACCGCTATGAACACAGCCTCCAGACAGCAAGCCGTGCTTGGCGCGACGGGCGTGATGATGATGACGAGATCATCGTTGCCGCCCTGCTTCACGATATCGGCGACTTCTTTGCGCCGGGCAATCACGCAGAATTCTGCGCGGCGATCCTCAAGCCCTATGTGCGGCCTGAGGTCTACTGGATCGTCAAGTATCACGAGATGTTCCAGGGCTACCACTTCTTCCATCATCTCGGAGGTGACCGGAACGTGCGCGAGGCGCTGAGGGGGCACCCCAACTTCGAGGCCTGCAGGCAGTTCTGCGACGACTATGACCAGATAGCCTTCGATCCGGACTACGACACGATGCCTCTCGAGGCCTTCCTTCCCACACTCCATCGCGTCTTCGAGAAACCCCGCCGCCAGGTCCACGATCACGTTCAGGAGGACTGATCCCTCCCCAACACCTCAAAATGACACGCGTCACATTGCAGGCGGGAAGCGTGCGGGCGCCAGTGATGCGTGGAACCAGAGCATGAAGTTCCTGATGGAATGGACGGGAACACCGGTGGCTTGGTGTATGTCGGCCGCATAGGGATCCATGTTCGTGCATTCCAGGACGATCGCTCCGAGGTTGGGCGTCTCCCTTCGCAGCGTGACAGCCGTTTCCACCACCTCCCGGCGTGCCGCCTCGACATCGAGCGTGAGGCGGTCATTCAGCAGCGTGCCGGCAAAGGCGCCGTCGGCCGGTGTGCCGGAAACCGGCGTGTCACCGGGAACACCTGCTCCGGCAAGATGCTCCGGCGTCAGTGATTCTTTCGAGACTGTGACAATGCCGACCCGCCGTTCCGGCGGCAGTGTTGCGGCAATCATCGGAACCTGCATCAGAGACGACGTCGCCACAGGGACCTCGAGGCTTTTCGCGAGCTCCTTCTGGAAGATCGAGAGGAAGCCGCAGTTGGTGGTGATACCATCGACACCCTCGGCAACGAGTTCCCGCCCTGCCGCCATGAAGTCGCCGAGCAGGCCGTCAGCCCTGCGGCGCACCACCCGATCGGGCGAGGCGCCGCGCACGACCCGGTAGCGCACCGGGAAGGGCCATGTCCCGGCGTGGCCCATGTCGCCTGGAATGCGCGGGAACCGGGTTTCGAGCATGAGGATGCCGAGCCGAGCTCCGTAGACCGTTTTACCACCTTCGACGATCATCGTCCTCTCCATGGTGCTTGACTCGCAAGGTTGTTCGAATGAGCCTCGCGGCTTCGAAAGGATGCATGGGTTGGACGGATCGGGCAACGAACTCAACGGCGCCGAGGCCCTTGTGCGCCTGCTCTCGCTCCATGGCGTGCGCCATGTCTTCGGCCTTTGCGGCGATACCTCCCTGCCGTTCTACGATGCCTTGGTCAGGCTCGATCACGGCATCGATCATATCCTTGCCCGCGATGAACGCCATGCCGCTTACATGGCCGATTCCTATGCGAAACTCACCGGGTGTGTCGGGGTCTGCGAGGGTCCATCCGGCGGCGGCGCCACCTACATCCTTCCCGGTGTCGTCGAAGCCAACGAAAGCTCGATCCCGCTGCTTGCCATCACGAGCGATATCGCGCGTTCGTCGCGCGGCCGCTTTGCCCTGACGGAACTCGATCAGGAAGCACTCTTCCGGCCGCTCACCAAGTGGAACGCGGTCCTTGAGGAAGGTGCTGCCCTGCCGCGAAAGGTGCGACGGGCCTTTCGCGAAATGACGACCGGGCGCACGGGCGCTGTGCATCTGTCGCTTCCCTTCGATGTGCAGACCGCACCGGTCCCCGAGAAGGAGATCCATGCCGACCCTCGCTTCGGCCGTTATCCCGCGCTCGCCGGTGCACCGGACAGGGCCCAGACAGCGCATGCCCTCGAGGTGCTGGCAGACGCAAAACGTCCGGTTGCGATCTGCGGAGGCGGTGTTCTGCTTTCGGGTGCCGAGGACGCCTTGCGCAGGCTTGCGGAACGTGCGGGGATCGCCGTCGCCACCACCGTGAGCGGACAGGGCAGTCTTGCCGAGACCCATTCTCTTTGCCTGGGCGTAGTGGGCTCCAACGGCGGCAGGCCGGAAACGCGCAGCGCCGTCAAGGAGGCCGACTGCATCATCTTCATCGGATGCCGCGCGGGGTCGGTGACCACGGAACGCTGGCGTTTCCCGCGCCCTGGAACCCGCATGATCCACATCGACATCGATGCAGGTGTGATCGGTGCAAATTATGCCTGCGATGCGGGACTGTGCGCCGATGCACGGCTTACGCTCGAGGCAATGCTCGAGGCCTTCGACGGGCCTTCGCGGAGCGGAATTGACGGCGCCGTGAAGGCGGTCCGGGATGCGAAATCCAGGCATTTTACGCCGCTTGCCGCAAGTGATGAACGACCGATCCGCCCCGAAAGGCTGATCGCCGAGCTTCGGCGTGTCCTGCCGGCCGATGCGATCGTTTGCGCCGATGCCGGGACGCCCTGTCCCTATGTCTCTGCCTATTTCCAGGTGCAGCAGCCGGGCCGGACGATCATCACCAACCGCGCCCATGGCGCGCTCGGCTACGCGCTGCCGGCGGCGATCGGAGCCCGGATTGCACGGCCCGACCAGCAGGTTGTGGCGCTGATGGGGGACGGCAGTTTCGCGATGAGCGCAGGCGAACTCGAAACCGTCATGCGCCTTGATTTGCCGATCCTCTTCGTGGTTTGTTCGAATGCAAGCTACGGCTGGATCAAGGCGGGTCAGAAGTCATCCTTCAACAGCCGTTACTTCGGCGTCGACTTTTCGGGCACGGATCATGCGGCGCTCGCGGCAGCCTTCGGCATGATGGCCACAAGGATCGAGGATCCGCGCGACCTCCGCAGTTCTCTGGAAAGCGCCGTGCGCCACGATGGTCCGGTGCTTCTCGATGTCATCACCCAGCCGCTCGAGGACGCCGACGCCCCGGTGAGCGAATGGATCGCATGATGTGTGCCGCCGTCATCGGCGCAGGCACCGTCGGTATCTCGTGCGCGGAGTGACTGAACCGCGACGACCATGACGTAACGGTGATCGACCGTGTGGCGCCGGTGATCCGGCGCAGACATCGTTCGGCAACGTTGGGGTCCTGGCGTCGAGTTCGGCGATTCCCGTCTCCGCACCCGGGATTCGCCGCTCGGCCGGTATCTCGCCATCCTGCCGCACCTGGCCCTCGAACAGGACGAGGTGATTGTCGCCATGCACCTTCAGCATCCGGCAGTTGAATCGGCGATCTGGAGCATCGACCGGGTCCGTGCCTTAGGAGTCGATGGCTGTGCCCGCGTGGTGGCGCTTTCCATCGTGGTCTTCAACATCCACCCCATCGGCCTGCTGACAGCACCGCCTGACGGCGCCCTCCGGACAATTCGTCATTCCCGGTCCGCCCAAAGACGGGAACGGGGACCGGTGTCCGAATGCCGGTGACAGCCGTCAGAGTTGACCACAAATAACGCAGTTCGCCGCCAGGAACGCGATTCCCACCCCGTAGAGGGGCAAAACTCCATACGACTCAGCGCCGTAATCTTGCGAACTCGTGGCGTGCCGCGCGCCGGATTGACACCGTTTAACGAAGATCCCATTCGAGTTGCAACCCGGACGCGGCGGCAAATCTTCCGCCTAGAACCTGTCCATCTTCCAGCAATCACTCAAGACTCCGCCCACGGTTTCGGCTGGGGGCGGTCGCCGCGCACCGGCGTCACGTGGCGTCAAAGCGCCGGCAATATCCAAGACGAAGGATGGCAAACGTTGTCTGAATATTGAGGGACCCATTCAGTCGTAACTTCTCCGCAGGCACGTGATCGGTGGGGTGCCGGCATGAGCCATGGGCCTGGCCAGCATCATGTCGACCAGCAGATAGCCGTCACGAATGACCGCCTCGTCCGGCTTGCCAAGCGCCCGTGTGATACGAAGTGTTTCAGCCCGCTCCTGCACCGCCAGCGGCTTGCGGTAGCGGACGGGTCCGGAACCTAGGCTCTCTGTGCGATACCCATGCTCGTCCCATAGTGTGTTCAACGACGCCCAATCCACGTCTGGACGAGGGCTGTAGAGAAACCAGGGCCGGCTCCCGTCATCGCAGCAATTGAGAATGCGCGCGAACGCCACCGGCAGAAGATCGCCCACAGCGCCGCTTTCGACGATCAGATCGACACCGCGAAGGAACTGCTTCAACCCATCGCTGGGGACGTGGTCGATGAGATTCTCGTGAAAGGTCCGGTCCAGAAATCCCTGGGTCGCCGCGTACTCGAGGGCGATCCCGGCAATGTCGATACCGCCGATCTCGAACGCCACCGACTCCGCACGCCGGGCAGCAAAGAAGGCAACATCCGACGCCCAATAGCGCCGTGCATCGGTGGGCCGCCAATGCCGCTCGCCGTACCAGGCATAGATCTCCGGCATGGAGATGTCATGACGCAACAATGCTCCGACAGCACCGTAACCGCAGGCAAAATCCAGCATCGTCAAAGTATCCCCCGCCTCACGCGCGACACACAACGGACGATGGATGTCCTTCAGTGCTCCTGCCAACACCGCCGGCATGCGGTAATCGGACGGTCTCAATGCGGTGAAATAAGGACTCGGGTCTTCGACATTGTAGACACGGTCGAAGTCGTTCTTGTGTCTGGGGAGACTATCGGAAGGATTGCTCATTCGGGGCTCGGATCTCGATACGGCGGAACCGATGAAGGCCGTGCTCGGCAGCGGGGGAACCCGTCCGTTTCACCGTCAAGCGCCGCTTGTCGGCTGTGCGACCACTACCGGAGCCCTTGCCGCATCGGCGCGCCCGCGGACAACAGGCAAACGTAAACCGAAGCAACACAGGCCCTGAGTCCCGCACGGCATGGCGGATCGGCTCGGCGGAGGGTGGGGCACATCCGCCGACCAGGGCGTCGTGGAGGTTGGCATTGGATGTTGAGCCTCTGTCCCGGCCCGGTCCCTGTGGGCCCGGTCTGTGGTCGGGTCCGATTGCTCCGCATTGCCGTTCCGGCGACACGAAGCGGCTCATGGCAACGTCTTCGTTTGATCTTTCCATAGTGAAAAATTTATCTCAAACCCGAATTCCCCAGATAACCACATGACTTAGTGACATATGAACGTGATGTTGGTGCAAGGTTCAATGATCCTCTTCCATCGGATTGGTCCATCCTCGGGTTTCCTCCGTTGGCGTCATCGATATGCCTTTTGTTCGCAACACGTCGGGAAGTCGATGGGACCGAAGCCCGGCCGGCTGACAGCGGTTCTCGTTGCCGGACGGCATCCCGACATTGACATGGCTCCCTATCGTGTTGATCGTTTCCGCCCCAATCGACGAGACCACAACCCTGCGGCAGGAGAAGTATCATGAAACGTCTGACATTCCTTGCCGCTGCCTTCGTTGCAGCCATCGGAAACGCCCATGCCGGTGAGCAATGGGACATGCCGATGGCCTATGCAGATTCCAACTATCACACCCAGAACGGCAAGCTCTTCGCCGAGGCCGTGGGCATCTGCACGGGTGGGGAACTCACGATCGTCGTCCATGGCGGCGGATCTCTGTTCAAGGGTAACGAGATCAAGCGCGCGGTCCAGACCGGCCAGGTTCCCATCGGTGAAAGGCTGCTCAGCGCTCATGTGAACGAGAATGCTGTGTTCGGCTTCGATTCCGTGCCGTTTCTGGCATCGTCCTTCGGGGCTTCGGACCGACTCTGGCAGGCTGCAAGACAAACGCTCGACACGATCCTTGCCGATCAAAGTCTGGTTCTCCTGTATTCGGTTCCCTGGCCGCCCCAGGGCATGTACTTCAAGAAACCGATCACCGGTGTGGCCGACATGGCCGGAATCAAGTTCCGTGCATACAACGCGGCCACCGCGCGTCTGGCGGAACTGGCCCAGATGCTGCCGGTACAGGTGGAAGCCGCGGAACTCAGCCAGGCGCTGGCGACAGGCGTGGCTGAATCCTTCATCTCGTCGGGATCGACAGGATACGACCGCAAGGTGTGGGAGCACCTGAACCATTTCTATGACACGCAGGCCTGGCTTCCCCGCAACTACGTGTTCGTCAACGCCAATGCCTACAGCGACCTTGATGATCACAGCCGAAACTGCCTGAAGTCCACGGCACTTCTTGCCGAAGCCGCCGGCACGGCCCGCGCGCGCGAACTCTCCGGCTGGTACCTTACCGAGCTTGCGGCCAACGGCATGACGGTCGGGGTCCCCGGCGAACAGCTTGCGGCCGACCTTGCCGGGATCGGTGCTGTCATGTCAGCGGAATGGTCCGAAGCTGCCGGTGAAGAGGGCGCCGTGATCCTGAAGGCCTTCGCGACCGAATAGAGACAAAGTCCCGTGATCGCGGGAATCCCGGCGGACAGGATCAGTGCTGCGCGGCATCAGGCATTGGCTTGACGGCCTCTATCTTGCGGGCGGCATCCTCGGGGCGGTCTTTCTGATCGCCATTCTGGGTCTGATCGTGGCCCAGATGGTTGCGCGCTGGACCGGACATGTCTTCCCGGGCGGTACGGACTATGCGGGCTATGCGATGGCCGGGGCCTCGTTCCTGGCGCTCGCCTATACGCTCAACCGCGGCGCCCATATCCGCGTCACTCTGGTGCTCGGGTCCCTGGGACGCTACCGCCGCTATGCCGAGATCTGGTGTTATGGCGTTGCCGCCGTGACCGCGGTGTTCTTCGCCCGCTATGCGGTGAAGACGAATATCTGGTCATACCGACTCCATGACGTAAGCCAGGGCCAGGACGCAACACCGTTGTGGATTCCCCAGCTCGTCATGTCCGCGGGATCGTGTGTCCTTGCCCTGGCGCTCGTCGACCATTTCCTGCGCGTGCTCCTGACACGCCATGAAGGGGTCGAGGAACCGAGGATGGCGGATCATGACGTCTGATTCCGCTATCCCGTCCGATCTTCCCCGGCGCTTCGCCGCACTTGGCGTATGCCTGGCGATGGCGGCCGGCGCATGGACCCTTCTTGATGCGGCCGGCAGCGACGATATCCGGCTCAAGACCGGGATCTTTTTCTTCGTTCTCTTTTTTCTGCTCGGTTCGGGCGTGTGGATCGGCCTTGCCCTGATGGGCGTGGCGTACATCGGGGTCGAGGCCTTCACCTCCCATCCCGCCGGCAATGCGATGATCACGACGATCTGGACGTCGTCGTCGAGTTGGACGCTGACCGCATTGCCACTCTTCATCTGGATGGGCGAGATCCTGTTCAGAACCCGCCTGAGCGAGGACATGTTTCGCGGTCTTGTGCCCTGGATGGCGCGCCTGCCCGGCAGGCCTGCTCCACACCAATGTCGTCGGCTGCACCATCTTTGCGGCGGTATCGGGTTCCTCGGCGGCCACACTGATGACGGTCGGCAAGATGTCGATCCCCGAGCTGCGGCGGCGGCGCTATCCGGAATTCATGACGATCGGAACACTCGCGGGCTCGGCGACACTCGGGCTGATGATTCCGCCTTCGCTGACGCTCATCGTCTACGGCGTGACGATCAACGAGTCGATTTCCAGCCTCTTCATCGCGGGCATCCTGCCGGGACTGGCCCTGGCGCTGATGTTTATGGGCTATGTCGCGCTGTGGCATGCGGTCATGAAGCATCAGCGTCCCGAACGCGAACCGCCGGTGCCGCTGCTCGCCAGGCTGAAGATGTCGCGTTTCCTGATACCGGTCATCCTGCTGGTGCTGGCGGTCATCGGCTCCATGTACCTCGGCCTTGCGACACCGACCGAGGCCGCGGCGATCGGCGTCATCGGTGCGCTCGTTCTGGCCGCCGCACAGGGAAGTCTCACCCTTCAGACCTTCTTCGAGAGTCTGATGGGTGCGGTGAGAACATCGACGATGGTGGCCTTCATCCTGATGGGCGCCGCATTCCTTTCGCTCAGCATGGGCTTCACCGGGCTCCCAAGGGCGCTTGCGGGGTGGATCGCCTCGCTCGAACTCTCGGTCTACACGCTGATCATCGCGCTCATGCTCTTCTATATCGTGATCGGCTGTTTCCTCGACGGCATCTCGGCCGTGGTCCTGACCATGGCCGTGGTCGAGCCGATGGTGAACATTCCCGCCCTGCGCGAGGTCGGGTTCACGATGATCTGGTTCGGCATCTTCATCACCGTCGTTGTCGAGATGGCGCAGATCACTCCGCCTATCGGTTTCAATCTCTTCGTGTTGCAGGGCATGACGGGCCATCAGATCGGCTACATCGCCAAGACCGCCCTTCCAATGTTCCTCATCATGGTCGTGATGGTCGCGATCCTCGTCATCTGGCCCGAACTCGCCATCTGGCTTCCGGAAACCGCCCGCCAGTCACCCAACGGATAACCCTGGCAAATTCCCGATACACGCCTGCAGCACGCCGGTCATCACCCCATGGCCCAAGCGAGAACATGGGTGCCATCAGCGACACGCACACTCACGATGCCGTTCCGCGCGGCAAGTGCGCCACTCCTCGCCGGCACCTTCGCGGGATGCCCGGAGATGTCCGGCTTGCATCGTTCGGGAAAATCGAGCCAATCCCGGCTCTCGAGCTGCCGGTTGCACCGTTGGACCGATCTCGATTGGATCCTGCCCGGCGGTTCATGGCCTCCGGGCTTGACCGGTGGGCCGAAAGCAGATTTGCGATGTGCAAGGGCGCCTGACCGGCGGGCCGCTATCGGGCGTGAGACCTGCGCAGAGTTCGGGTTTGTCGAGACAATGACATTGTCACCGGGATGCACTTCGGGCTCGTCGATGATCCGCAAACCATCCAGTCCGACCATGCCGTCGTTGAACGGATCGAACAGTTTTCCACCCTGTGCCAAACCGGCCAGCCGCGTGTCGCACTGATGGCCGTGGCTGCAGATGAAGCGCACCTTCGATGATCTCGGCGACCCTGTCGGGAGGGGCATCGATCACCTCCTGGCAGGGAGCGCACGGTGGCAAGACTGCTTTCTGTCCCTGCATGTTCCCTGGCTCCCGGTTTCGCCGGAAGTGACCGCCACTTGCGACGCGGGTTGCCTGCGACCTGCGACAGCGCGATCGGACAACAGGTCCCCTGTGCGTGTTGCAGTTCAGATTGCGATGCTCGGGCGCTGGGGTGCACGGGACTTTCGATCCCGGGCACTGCCCTTCGACCCATGGACCGGAACACCACGGGAATACCTGATCGCAGGAATGCCCTTTCGCCTGGTGACGCGAGACATTCAGGCGGGCGTCGAGAGTCCGACTGCGGTCAATGCCGCTTCCTGGCGTTTCGCGAGTGCTTCTTCCGTGTAGCCGTCGATCAGACTGTGGAAGACACGGTACCAGTTCATCTCGGCCTTGAGGTGGAGGAAGATGCTGCCCAGTCCCAGTGCCGCACGGTCCATGAAGACGAACTCGCGCGGCACGGTAACACCGCCGAGTTCCCTCAAACGCGCATGAACCTTCGATGCCACACGGGCGCCGTAGCGGGTGCCCTCGTCCTGGATGGACCGCGGCTTGTTCTCGAGGAGCGGCGCATAGACGAACTCGGCCCACAGATTAAGGGTGTCGATCACCTCGTCGCTGAGGCCGGAGAACCCCCAGGTCTCGTAGGCATGGACGGCAAGGTCGCGGTCGTCGGTCCGGAGCGCATGGTAGAGGTCTATGACACCTGTCACGAACCTCGGCGGAAAGATGCGGATGGAGCCGAAGTCGAGCAGGTGGATCCCCATGTCGGGCCTCACCTTGTAGTTGCCCGGATGGGGATCGCCATGGATGACACCATACCCGTAGAACGGCTCGTACCAGGCGACGAACATCGACATCGCGATCTCGTTCCTCTCTTCGAGGGTCCCCCCGGTCATCGACATGAGCGGGACGCCGTCGACCCAGTCCATCGCGATGAGACGTCCGGTGGAGAGTTCCTCGGCAACCTCCGGAACATTGACCCTGGGCTGATGTTCGAGAATGTTGCGGTAGAGCCGCTGATGGCGCGCCTCGAGCTCGTAGTCGAGTTCCTCGCGCAGGCGCTCGGCAATCTCCTCGTAAATCCGGCTGGGATCGATCGCCTTGTCGTAGCGGTGGTAGAGAGAGAACAGCACTTTCAGCTGATTGAGATCCGCTTCCACCGCCGACTGCATGTCGGGGTACTGGAGCTTGCAGGCCAGATCGGCGCCTTCCGGCGAGGTGGCGCGATGCACCTGGCCCAGTGACGCGGCGGCCGATGCCTGGCGTTCGAATGTGTCGAACCTCTTCTGCCAGTCGGAACCGAGTTCGGTTGCCATGCGCCGGCGCACGAAAGGCCAGCCCATCGCCGGCGCATTGACCTGGAGTTTCGCGAGTTCCGTGGCGTATTCGGCAGGCAGGACATCGGGGATGGTGGCAAGCAGCTGCGCCACCTTCATCAGGGGTCCTTTCAGCCCCCCCAGGGCATTCCTGAGATTGACCGCCATGTCCGAGGTTTTCGGCCGGTTCCCCAGCACCCGTCCGGCAGCCACCCGCGCACCGACACGGCCGACCGCGGCACCGACCTGCGCATAACGCGCCGCACGGCCGGTCAGGCGGTTGGTATCCTTGAGGTCCCTGTCGGTCACGTCTCCAGGACCTCCAGGTCGTCGATGAATTCACCGATCACGTCGAGTCCCAGGGACCAGAATTCGGTCCTCGTGGCGTCGAGGCCGAAGGGTGCCAGAAGCTCCCTGTGGTGCCTGCTTCCACCCGCTTCCAGCATGGCGAGAAACCTTTTCTCGAAGTCTTCCATGCCTTTGCGGTAGAGCGCATAGAGCGCATTCACGAGGCAGTCGCCGAATGCATAGGCGTAGACATAGAAGGGTGCATGGATGAAGTGGGGAATGTAGCACCAGAACACGCGGTAGTCGTCGTCAAAAGCGATGGCAGGACCCAGACTCTCACGCTGGGTGGCAAGCCACAGATCGCCGATCTCGCCGGGGGTGAGTTCGCCCAGCAAACGGGCGTCGTGAAGCTTCATTTCAAAATCGCAGAACGCGATCTGCCGGACCACCGTGTTCAGCATGTCTTCCACCTTGCCGGCAAGGATTCTGCGCCTTGCCTGCGAGTCCTGCTCCTTGTCCAGAACATGCCGGAAAGCGAGCTGTTCGCCAAAGACCGACGCCGTTTCGGCAAGTGTCAGCGGCGTCTGGGCAAGAAGAGGTCCCTGGGCCGCTGCCAGAACCTGATGAACGCCGTGACCCAGTTCATGGGCCAGTGTCATCACGTCACGCATGCGCCCCTGATAATTCAGAAGAACGAAGGGGTGGGCCGCGGGAACCGTGGGATGGGAGAACGCACCGCCATCCTTGCCCTGCACGACGGGGGCATCGATCCATCCCCTGTCGAAGAAGGTCCTTGCGACATCCGACATGTGGCCGGAGAACCCACCGAAGGCCTCGAGGACGAGTTGCCGTGCCTCGGACCACTGGAAGACGCGTTCGTCATCACCGGGCAGCGGTGCGTTCCGGTCCCACCAGTCGAGCGTTTTCTTGCCGAACCAGCGTGCCTTCATGGCATAGTAGCGATGCGCAAGCTTGGGGTAGGCCTCGCGTACGGCGCCGATGAGGGCATCGACCGTTTCGTCCTCGATCCGGTTGGCAAGGTTGCGAGAGGAGATCGGCCTTGAGAACACTCGCCAGCTATCCTCGATCGCCTTTGTCTTGGCAAGTGTGTTGGTGACATGGGCGAAGAGCTGCTCATTCGACCGGAAGACGCGGGCAAGCTCCCGCGCGGTCTTTTCCCGTGCACCCGCGTCAGACCAGGACAGGCGGTCCAGCGCCTCTGCTTCGGATATCTCCTCACCGTCGATCGCGAACGTCAGGGCGGCGACGGTCTGGTCGAACAGGCGTATCCACGCCTGGGCCTGCACAACGGAAAATTCGTTGAGCATGGCCTCGGCTTCGTTCGACAGTTGATGCGGCCTGAAGGCGCGTATGGCGTCGAGCCACGTCCGGTAGCGGGCGATCCCGGGCTCGGCAAGCAGCCCTTCCATGGCACTATCGGTCAGTCTGTTGATGTCGATCCCGAGAAAGATGAGCGAACCGTTGATCGACGTCAGCCTCTCCTGGACCGTCTGATGGAAGCCTGCGACGTCGGCATCGCTCCTGCTGGTGGCAAACAGCAGATCGCCATAACTCTCGATGCGTCCCATGCCTTCCTGCAGGCACGCGTAGCGGTCGATGAGTTCGAGGAAGTCGTCCGCGGACAGTTCCCCAAGGCGCCCCTTGTAGTCTCCGGCAAAACGCTCGGCTTCGTCCGCCAGCGCCGCCAGATCGGATTTGATGCGCGGATCATCGATGCCCGCGTAGAGATCCGAAAGATCCCATCGGGGAAGGGTGGATGGATTGATCGCATGCATCGGGCGCCTCGAATGGCAGCTGACGCCCAAGGATAGGGTCTCCCCTGCTTCCCTGCCAACGAAAGCGATGCCATTGCCATTTGGCGGTCGCTTGCGACAACGCTATCCTGATCGGCAACCCGTTCCGGTAAGACCGCAATGAACTACGACGACTGGACCAGTATCCCATCCATGTTCTTCGACATGGCCCAGCATTGTGCCGACCGCCCGTTCCTGTGGTCGAAGGAGGACGGAGCATGGCGGCCGAGAAACTGGGACGCCGTTGCCCGGGATGTCCGCAGCCTTGCCGCCGGCCTGTCGGACCTGGGCCTCGAACCGGGTGATCGTGTCGTTCTCGCCTCGGAAAACCGGCCCGAATGGGCGATCGCCGATCTCGCGATCATGGCGGCGGGCGGCATCACTGTTCCGGTCTACACGACCTACACGAGCGAGCTCCATGAGCATGTCCTGCGCGACAGTGGCGCGAGGTTCGCCTTCGTGTCGAACGCAAGCCTGGCGCAGATCTTCCTTCCGGCTGCAGACGCAGCCGGCACCTCCTGCGTCATCGCCATGGACGACGTCCCGGAGTCAGGAGGGACCCGGGTGGTGCGCTGGGCCGACGTGTTCGGTGAGGATACCGGCGAAGTTGATGAAAGGGTCTCCAGGGTCGAACGGAAGAGTCCCGCCTGCTTCATCTATACGTCGGGCACCGGTGGCTTGCCGAAGGGTGTCATCCTTTCCCACCACGCATTGCTGTCGAATCTCAAGAGCATCTGGCTGGGCTTCAGAACGATACTGTCCGGCGTCGAGACGTTTCTTTCGTTTCTGCCGCTGTCGCACGCCTATGAACATACCGCGGGATTTTTCTTCCCGATTTCGATCGGAGCGGAAATCCGCTACGCGGAAGGTGTCGACACCCTCGTCTCCAACATGCCCGAGACACGTCCCACCATCATGACCTGTGTGCCGCGGCTCTACGAGGTGATGCGCCAGCGCATTCTCACGGGCGTGAACCGCCAGGGCGGCATGAAGAAGAGGCTCTTCGAGAAGGCTGTCATCCTGGGAACCAAACGCCGCCGGGGCGAACCTCTGGGACTCATCGGGCACCTTCAGGACCGTGTCCTCGAGAAACTCGTGCGCGACAAGGTGCGTGCCCGTTTCGGCGGCCGTCTCAAGGCGCTGCTCTCGGGCGGTGCCGCCCTCAATCCCGAGGTCGGAACGTTCTTTTCCGCGCTCGGCCTCACTCTTCTCCAGGGCTACGGCCAGACCGAGGCGGCGCCGGTGGTCTCCTGCAACCTTCCCGACCACGTCAAGATGGCGAGTGTTGGAAAGCCGCTTCCGGACGTCGAGGTGAGGATTGCCGAAGACGGCGAGATCCTCGTGCGAGGCGGCCTGCTGATGGACGGCTACTGGAACAATCCGGAAGCCACCAATGAGGTGTTGCGCGACGGCTGGCTGCACACCGGCGATATCGGCGAATTCGATGCCGACGGCTTTCTGGCAATCACCGACCGCAAGAAGGACATCATCGTGAATTCCGGCGGTGACAATATCGCGCCGCAACGGGTGGAAGGTATTCTCAATCTCGAACCGGAAATCGCCCAATCCATGGTTGTCGGTGACCGGCGGCCCCACCTCGTGGCCGTCGTGGTGCCGGACGAAACCTGGCTCAAAGACTTCGCCCGCGAAAGGGGGCTCGATGCCGACCTCGCCGCCCTTGCCGGGGACAAGGCCCTCATCGCGGCCATCAGGGAGGCGGTGGACCGTGCCAACGCGAACCTCACCCCGCTGGAGAAGGTCAGGCGCGTGTTGGTGGCGAGCGAGCCCTTCATGGTGGAGAACAGGCAGATGACACCGACGCTCAAGATCCGCCGCCATGTAGTCTGGGAAAGATATGGCGCACAACTCGATGCCCTCTACGGCTGATCACCGGCATTGGGTGACGTATCAAAACTTCCAGGGAGCAAAATTCATGAACCGTTCATTCGAAGGTGTTGCGGTGGTCGTCGGAGCCGGTGAAGGTCTGGGAGCCGGTCTCGCACGGCAGTTCTCGTCGGCTGGCATGGATGTCGCCGTCGCCTCACGCAATCCGGAGAATGCGGAACGCATCGCCGAAAGGACTTCCGGAATCACCGGTGGCCGCGTCAACGGCTATGCCTGCGACACCGTCGAGGAGGCGGATGTCACCGGCCTCTTCGCAAGGGTGACGGCCGAACTGGGCGAACCTCAGCTCGTGGTCTACAACGCCAGCGGATTCATGATGAGGTCGGTGCTCGAGATCGACGTCGACGACTTCGTCGGACAGTGGAAGGTCACGTGCCTCGGCGCCTTGATCGTCGGCCGCGAGGCGGCCCGCCGGATGGTGAAGCGCGGCAGCGGCACCGTGATCTTCACCGGCGCCACCGCCTGCTACAAGGGTTCGGCGCGTTTCGCCGGCTTCGCGGTCGGCAAGTTCGGCCTCAGGGCGCTGGCCCAATCCATGGCCCGCGAACTCGGCCCCGAGGGCGTTCACGTCGCGCTGGTCAACATCGACGGCCAGATCAACGGGCCTGCCCACGCCCACGAGATACCCGAGCGGGGCATCGAAACCCTGCTCGACCCCGATGCCATCGCAGGGACCTATCTCGATCTCCACGGCCAGCATCCCACGGCGTGGAGCCACGAGGTGGATCTGCGCCCCGCCGGCGAGCGCTGGTAGGGCTTCAGTAGGTCTCGCCCCTCGCGGCCGCCTCGGCGGCCCGCCGCTTCTCGCCTTTCTCGAACTCCGCGATCATCTCGGGCAAGGCCTTCTCCTGATGGTGCGCCTTGTAGTCACCGTAGGGCATGCCGTAGACGATCTCGCGCGCTTCGTCATAGGTCATCTCAAGACCCCGGCTTTCGACCTCGGCGCGGTACCATTTGGAAAGACAGTTGCGGCAGAAGTCCGCAAGGTTCATGAGGTCGATGTTCTGGATTTCCGGCTTGCGCTGGAAATGATCGCGCAACCGGCGGAACACGGCTGCCTCGATTTCGGTGCGTGTCGTCTCGTCCATGGTTGGATCTCCACCTTAGCTGAGCCGTTGGTAAAGGGTATCATCGGCAAGCAGCGGCTGCAGGACGTCCTCGATGATGACGCTCCACTCTTCGACACCGTTGTCGTCCGAAATCAGGTCCTGGCGGATCTCGAACTGGATTGCGGGCCGGCCTGGCCGCGAGGCATGGAACGGCATGCTGAAGCCACGAGGTTCGAGAGCCGAATAGGGTTCGTTGTCCCCGACAACAAGATCGCCGCGCTTCCTCAGGAAGTCCATGGCCGGCAGGGCCATTCGGCCGTCCCGCTCCCACAGGACTCCGATGTGCCACGGCCGCGTCTGGCCGTTCATGAACGGCGTGAAGCTGTGCATGAAGACCACGACCGGCGGACGCCCGCGCGCCTCGACTCCCTCGATCAGGCGCGATGCCGTATCGTGATAGGGCTCGTAACAGAACCGGATGCGATCGTCGATATCGTGCCGCGCCAGATTCCGGTTTCCCGGGACGTCGGTACCGTCGCTCGACTCAGGGATCGACTGTTCGTCCTTGATGTTCCTGTTGCAGTCGATGACAAGGCGCGAATAGCCCGACAGGATGGCAGGCGCGTCGAGGGCGGGCGCAAGGCGCCGTGTCACGGCGGAGATGCCGATATCCCAGGCGATGTGACGCTCGAGTTCCCGCCGAGGCAACTCCAGGGTGCCCAGAGCCTTCGGCACCCTGTTGCTCGCATGATCGCACAGCAAAATCACTGACGCCCTGCCTTGCGGATTCACGATTTCGAAGGCGGCAGGGTCGTCCGGTCCCAGGAACCCGTTGGCAGAGCGTTCCCGTTCCGGGGACTGCAAGAATTCCCGGGACATGCGATCCGACTATATCAGGCCGCGATCAAGATCAAGCCCGCGCCGTCGGAACTCTCCGCACGACCAGACCTGCTCCCGGAACTGTCCTTGCCGGTCGAAGCCTTCGACCGGTGAGCGCCAACACAATGTGAGCCAGGCCATGTCGTTGCGAAACGGGCAACGACATCGTCATGTCGACTCGTCGAGCGGGAGCGCATGGGTTCTCACTGACGAATTCGTCCGCGAACCACCTCGAATGTCACAGTAGATTGGGCGGTTTGTGCCGACAAGCAAGGTGACGTTCCGGGCAGCTCACAGGCGCCGTGACAGGCTTCCCGGCATCTGCGAGGTTGCAATCTGTTGCCGAGCGACCGGCACCGTGCAAGAAGGCACGCCATGGTCGATGATCCCCGCTCGTTCCTGGATTCCCTCTTCCGTGCCGCCGTGGACGAGGCCCGTGCCGAGAATTGCATGGACGGAGCCCTGCCCCCTCCGCCTGCCGGAAGGACGGTGGTCGTGGGCGCCGGCAAGGCGGCTTCGGCCATGGCGTCCTTCGTGGAATCACGCTGGCAGGGAGCGCTTGCCGGGATCGTCGTCACGCCCTATGGCCACGAGACAACGACCCGGCGCATAGAATCGGTCCAGGCGTCCCATCCCGTGCCGAACGCGGCAGGAATCGATGCAGCCCGGCGGGTTCTCGACCTGGTCCGCGGCCTCACGGACGACGATCTCGTGCTCGCCCTGATATCCGGTGGCGGCTCATCCCTGCTCGTGGCGCCGGCAGCAGGCATATCGCTTGGCGACAAGCAGGCCGTGACCGAACTGCTGCTGCGCTCCGGTGCGGCGATCGACGAAATGAACTGCGTGCGCAAGCACCTCTCGGCCATCAAGGGCGGCAGGCTCGCTGCCGCAGCCTTTCCTGCGCCGGTCGTCACACTCGCGATCTCGGATGTCCCCGGGGACGATCCGGCCGTGATCGCCTCGGGTCCCGCGATCGGGGATCCGGGAACAAGAGACGATGCGCTCGCAATCCTCGGCCGCTACGGCCTCGACGTGCCCGAAGCGGTCCGCACCTGGCTCGCCAGCGAGGAGAGCGAGACACCCAAACCGGGCGATCCCGTATTCTCGCGCTCTTCGGCGACGATCCTGGCGAGAGCCTGCGATTCCCTGGAAGCCGCGGCCCGCCTTGCCCGCAACACAGGTGTCGAGGTGAGCGTGCTCGGCGACAATCTCGAGGGCGAGGCAAGCGACGTGGGCCGCAGCCATGCCGCCCTTGTCCGTCGCATCGCGGGGACACGGGCGCCAGGGTCGACTCCGCACGTGATCCTGTCAGGTGGTGAAACCACCGTGACCTGGAAGGGCGAGGGTACCGGCGGGCGCAACCAGGAATATCTGCTGGCACTCGCCGTCGCGCTCGACGGGATGGAGGGCGTCCACGCTCTGGCCTGCGATACGGACGGAATCGACGGCAGCACACAAGCCGCCGGTGCGTTCGTCGAACCCGCAACCCTGGCACGCGCACGCGCTGCCGACCTCGAGCCCTGCGTGGCCCTCGTCAGGCAGGACAGCGGCGGTTTCTTCCGTGCGCTGGGAAACCAGATCGTCACGGGTCCCACACGCACGAACGTCAACGACTTTCGGGCCATTCTCGTCACATGAACGGGGGAACATCAATGCGCCGGAACCGACAGGCCAAGATCGTGGTGACTCTGGGACCGGCAACCTCGTCGGCCGGAAGAATTGCGGAACTGTACGAGGCCGGTACCGATGTCTTCCGCTTCAACATGAGCCACGGGACCCGAAAGCAATACCGTCAATGGCGGGATGTTCTCAAGGAACTCGAAAGGACTACGGGCCGTCCAATCGGCATGATTGCCGATCTCCAGGGTCCGAAGCTGCGCATCGGGAGTTTCCGCGACACGAACATCGACCTCGAGCGCGGCCGGGAATTCCGCCTGGACCTCAATTCCGAACCCGGTGATGCCGGCCGCGTGGGCACGCCCCATCCGGAGATCTTCGCGGCCATCGCCAAGGGCGACACGATCCTGCTCGACGACGGCAGAGTGACCCTCAAGGTCACCGAATGCGGCAACGACCATGCCACGACCATCGTGGAGGCAGGAGAGAGCCTTTCGAACAACAAGGGTCTCAATCTTCCGGGAGTCCGGCTGCCCATCGCTGCCCTGACGCCCAAGGACCGGGACGACATCGGGTTCGCACTGGAACTCGGCGCGGAGTGGATAGCACTTTCCTTCGTGCAGCGCCCATCCGACATCACGGAAGCGAGGACTCTCGCCGGGGGCAGGGCCGCGATCATGGCGAAACTCGAGAAACCGGCAGCGATCGACAGCCTGGAAGAGATCGTGGATCTTGCCGACGGTGTCATGGTGGCGCGCGGGGATCTTGGTGTCGAACTCAGGCCCGAAGAGGTCCCGGGCGTCCAGAAAAGGGCGATCAGGGTCTGCCGGGAGGCGGGCAAGCCTGTCATCGTCGCCACGCAGATGCTGGATTCGATGATCGAATCGCCGTCGCCCACACGCGCCGAGGTGGCTGACGTGGCAACCGCGGTCTATGACGGCGCCGATGCCTTGATGCTCTCCGGCGAAACGGCGGTGGGTGCGTTTCCGGTCGATGCCGTTTCCATGATGAACCGCATCATGGCAACCGTCGAACAGGACCCCCTCTACGATCCCCAGGCCGGCGCACCGAAGGCGACCGGTGCCGATGCCATATCGGCGGCAGCGCGCCAGGTTGCCGAGACGGTCGGTGCCAGCGCCATCGTTACCTATTCCGTTTCCGGCAAGACGACCCTGAGGGCATCACGCGTGAGGCCCGACGTGCCGATCCTGGGCCTGACGCCGAGTATCGTCGCCGCAAGGCGCCTTGCGCTCGCCTGGGGCGTGCATTCCGTCCATACCGAGGATGCGCGTTCCTTTTCAGGCATGGTGAGAAGAGCCTGCATCCTCGCCGAACGCGGAGGCTTCGCGCGAAGCGGCGAACTCATTGTCGTGACTGCCGGCGTTCCCTTCGGTACACCGGGCGCGACCAACACCCTCCATATCGCACAACTCGACTGAAAGCGCTCGCTTCAGTGCGGTACGGCGCCCGGCAATGTCGAAAGATCGGGCGAGGTGACGAGCAGCGGATCGGGTCCGACGACAACGCTGTCATGCCTGTCCGGATAGGGCAGGCTGGAGAGGAAGTGCTGCATGCAGGCTATGCGTGCCCGCTTCTTGTCGTCCGACTTGATGATGGTCCAGGGCACGGCTGCCGTGTCGGTATAGAAGAACATCGCTTCCTTGGCCTGCGTGTAGTCCTTCCATTTGGCACGCGACACCCGGTCGACGGGCGAGAGCTTCCACTGTTTCAGGGGATCGTCATCGCGGGCGTCGAAGCGTCTGGCCTGTTCGCTTCGGGTCACCGAGAACCAGTACTTGAAGAGCCTGATGCCGCTGTTCACCAGCATGCGCTCGACCTCGGGGCACTGCCGCGTGAACTCGAGATATTCGCGATCGGTGCAAAAACCCATGACGCGTTCGACACCGGCACGGTTGTACCAGGACCGGTCGAACATCACGATCTCGCCGGCGGTCGGAAGATGGCCGATGTAGCGCTGGAAATACCACTGGCCGATCTCACGCTCGGTCGGCTTGTCGAGTGCCACCACGCGGGCACCGCGGGGATTGAGATGTTCCATGAACCGCTTGATGGTGCCGCCCTTTCCGGCGGCATCCCGTCCCTCGAAGATGACGACGATCTTCTCTCCCGACTCCTTGACCCAACTCTGGATCTTCAGCAGTTCGACCTGGAGTTCCGCCTTCAGGCGTTCGTACTTCCGGCGCTTCATCCGTGTCCGATAGGGATAGCTGTTCTCGCCGGACTCGGTTTTCTGCCGGCTCGCGCCGCTGGCGGTTTCGCCGATCGCCATCGCCTCTGGCTCCCCTTCCAATGGATGTCAGTGCCGGTCGTCGCTGACGACCGCACCCTCCTTCATGACGAATTCGACGTCCATGGGGCATGGATGTCAACCAGGGGATCGTGCGGCACCGCGATGATGCCCCTAAGCCATACCCTGTCCGATGGCCTCGGCCGCCCGTGAGGCCGCGGGCCGCCACCACGGATCTTCGGTCCCCGTCCGTCCCGCACGTGCCGAATTCGACGTGTTTCCCGCCACCAGGAACGGCATTTGGGACCGTATCGGGGGCACGGAAAGCGGCGGTTTCGGCCATCGCATCGCGCGGCGGCAACCAGGGTATCGAGGGCGACATCGATCAGATCCGTCAGCGGCCATCCACGGAGACGACGGGCCCCTTGCCGCCGAAACGTCCGATCTCCGTCCCTGGCCGATCTTGATATCCCCGGTGGGACCCCACATCGAACCACCGCGCGTCCACCGGACCATGACCATCAATTTCTCGCGAACAACTCCTCGAAGCGCGCGCATGGATCCGGCAAACGTGAACGGTCAAAGGGCAGCATCACGAAAAGTGTTGCCATGATGCTGAAAGACGGGGACGCTATCGAAGCGGTAAATTCATCAGGGGTTCGATCATGGAGAACCTTGATTTCAGCAGGCCCTCGAAATTCTTCAAGGGCAACCTCCACACCCACAGCACCTCATCCGACGGCCGCCTTGCCGCAGGCGAGGTCTGTGAAGCCTATCACGGCAAGGGCTACGACTTCCTGGTCCTGACCGACCATTTCAGGGAAACCAACGGTTTCGGCGTCACCGACACACGGCCCTATCGCACGAGCGACTTCACGACGATCATCGGTGCCGAACTGCATGCTCCCGAGACCGAAGCAGGCGAGATCTGGCATATCAAGTCGATCGGCCTGCCGCTCGATTTCGAGCCGCTCAGGAAGAACGAGACGGGCCCCGAGGTCGCCTGGCGGGCGTGGAAGGCCGGGGCCTTCATCGGCATGGTGCATCCGACGTGGTACGGCCTGACACAGGGCGATGCCCACAGCCTTCCCTTCGCCCACGCCGTGGAGGTCTACAATCACGGCTCCGAAGTCGAGGTGGACCGGGGCTACAGTTGGGCATTCCTCGACGTGCTGCTGAACGAAGGCTGGAAGCTCTCCGGCTACGCCGTCGACGATGCCCACATGCTCGTCGACGACTGGCTTGGAGGCTGGGTCATGGTGCAGGCGGAGGAAAACGACCCCGACGCCCTGCTCGATTCGCTGAAATCCGGCCGGTACTACTCGAGCCAGGGCCCCGAGCTTCACGATGTCGGCATCGTCGACGGAAAAATCGAGGTCTGTTGCTCTCCGGCCCGCCGCATCTCGATCCAGGGCAAGGGTTCCCGTGCGGACTATATCGACGGCACCGGGATCACGGGCGTTCGCTTCGATTCCTATCCGTTCGAGAACAGCTGGTTCCGCGTGACCGTGACGGATCACGATGACAGGAAGGGCTGGTCCAATCCCTACTGGATCGACTGAACCTCAGTCCCCGAGCACGCCCGTGTTGTCGCGTCCGGGCCTCGCCCATTCGGCGTCGAATTCGTCGCTCGTGCCATAGGTGTTCCAGACCCTGAAGCCCATCAGGCCGCGTTCGCTCTCCGTAAGGTCGGCGGTCACTTCAGGGCGAAGCCCGTAGGGAAAGTTCAACAGCTGGCGCAGGAAGGGTGCCGACCAGTAGGTGGTGATGCCGGCGCGCGGGCCGGTGTCCGTGTTGATGCTCGCGCCATGCCAGGTCCGGCCCTCCCAGACCACGAAGCTTCCCGCCGGGACCTCAGCATGAACCGTGTCGTAACGCGTGCCGGGAGCCGGATGGCAACCCGAACGATGGCTTCCCGGAACGAGGCGGGTGGCGCCGTTGGCAACCGTGAAATCGGTGATGGCGAACATCACGTTGCAGACGACCGGAGGATTGACCGGGCGATCGGCAGGTACCGGGTCGCCGCAGCGCTGACGGGTCCGGCTGATGTCGGAAGGCCGCGGATAGTCCTCTTCGGGTGTTACGGGATGGGGCATGAACCACTGGTCGATATGGAGCGGCATTTCCCTGTTGCCGGGCCACGTGATGTGGGCGGAGAACTCCGACAGGATCGCCTCGTCGCCCACAATGAAGCGCACAATATCGAGGCAGGACGCCGTGTTGATGAGATGGCGGAAGATTCTCCCCTTGTTGGGGAGGAACGCGACCCATTGGTTGACGTCGTCGTCGGGCTCGACCGCCGAGTTGGTGACGCTGATACTGGTCGACCTTTCAGCCGCTGCCTGTTCGAGGACGCGCTCACGAATCGCCATCGTCGTCGCGTCATCGACGGCATCGAGATACATGCCGAAACCGTAATGGCTGACACAGCGCTTCAGTTCCTCCATGTCGCAGGTGGGTTGCGGTCCGGCGGCGGTCATCGCTTGGCCTCGAGTCTGCGTTTCAGGGTCTGCTTGTCGATCTTGCCGATGGGAAGGCGGGGCAGTTCATTCTTGATCGCGAAGGTCTTGGGCACCTTGTAGTTCGCCAGGCGCTCGCGGCACCAGCGATCGAGATCGCCGGCATCGACCGTGGCGCCTGGTCGCGGCTCGACGAAGGCGTGGCCCACCTCGCCGAAGATTTCGTGGGCGACACCCATGACGGCTACCAGGCCGACATCCGGATGTTCTTCGAGAACGACCTCGATCTCCCGGGGATAGATGTTGAATCCCCCCGAGATGAACATCTCCTTCGTGCGCCCGACGATTTCCAGATTGCCGTCCTCGCGCAGCTTCACGACATCGCCCGTGCGGAACCAGCCGTCCCGGGTGTAGGCCTCCCGTGTCGCCTGTGCATCGCGCCAGTAGCCCGCCAGGAGCCATGGCCCTTTCGCCTGAATCTCCCCTTCACCGCCCGGTTCGACAGGGTGTCCTTCGGAATCGGTGATGCGGATATCGAATCCCTCATGCGGTCTCCCGATGGTGCGGCTCAGGACCTCAAAATCGTCATCGGGCCCGGTGAAGGTGACGTAGAGGCCAAGTTCGGTCATGCCGAAGCTGGTGCGAAGTTCGCCGGGCAGTGCGTTCAACCCGGCGACCAGCGGTGCCGCCATGGGCGCGCCGCCCCATGTGATGAACTTCAGGCAGGAAAGGTCGCGGCGGTCGAGGTCCGGATGGTGGACCATCATGTGAAACTGCACAGGCGAGCCCAGAATGTGATCGATTCTCTCTTCCTCGAGCAATCTCAGGAGATCGCCCGCGTCGAACCTGTCCTGAAGGACCAGGGTTCCGCCCACCCACAGGCCGAAGACGGCCGTCATGCCGACCCCTGCAATGTGGTTGACCGGCATCATGTGAAGGAGCCTGGGACGGGTCATGGGCCAGTGCTCGTTCTCGACCCTCGCGCCGGTCAGCAACGCCCGGTGGCGGACCATCGCCGCCCTGGGACGGCCGGTGGTCCCTGAGGTGAAGATGAGAACCGCAGTATCGTCGATCTCCACGGCATCCCTGTGACGGTCCAGTTCACCGTCGGTGATGGAGTCCCCCGACTGAAGAAAGGTTTCGGCCATCGTTGCGCCGTCGAGCGCTTCGTCGATCATCACGAGCCGTTCGAGCGACGGCGTCTCGTCGCGAAGCGCCAGGAGTTCGTCAGCATAGTCCCGGCCGTGAATGCGGCGGAAGGCGACCAGAACCTTCGGCTCCGCCAGCGAGGTGACATGGCGGAATTCCGGCTGGCGGTAGCGGGGATGGAACCCCGTCCAGATCGCACCGATCTCCGTCGTCGCAAGCATCACCGCGAGCCATTCCGTCGACGCAGGTGTCAGCATGGCAACCCGGTCACCCTTGCGGACCCCGTCACCAACAAAAGCTTTCGCCCATCGCTTCACGGATGCCTCGAGATCACGGTAGGTCATCCGCAGGGTGCCGTGCACGGCCGCTTCCCGATCCGGCTCGCACGCGGCATGGAAGCTCACGCACTCACCAATGCGCACGGCGTCTTGCGGCAACGGGAAGCTTGCGGTTTCAGCCGGCGGCATCGGTCTCATCGGTGGTTCCCCCAACCGGGACGGGCCTCCCCAGCCCGCCTCCCCCGGGAAGCTCGAGAATCAACCGATCACCTGCCGGGACGATCTGCTTTCCCTTGCCCTTGAGAACCGTGCCGCTGGCAAGGCGAATGGCTCCGGGCGCGCCGGCACCGCCACCTTCGCGGCCACGTGCGGGATGATCGATGCGATCGAACAGCGCCATGACGGCAAAGGGCGCGCCGTCCCCGTGTTCCATCTCGATGATCTGGCCGTCACCGCCACGATACCTGCCCGTGCCGCCGGATCCCTCACGCAACTCCTTGCGCCTGAAGATGACCGGCGAAATGGATTCGGTGATCTCGACCGGCGTGTTCTTCACTCCGGAAGGGAAGGCCGTGGCGGAAAGACCATCCTTGCCGGGCCGTCCGCCTGTTCCACCTGAATGGAAAATGGTGACGGAAAACGGTGCGGCGTCGCCGTAGTCATGACCCCCGGTCACACCATGGCCGCCAAGGAGCGAGGGGTTCCACAGGCTCGAGCTTCCCTCCGCCGGAACCCTGCCCGGAAGCGCCTGGCCCAGGCAGCCCAGAACGACATCGGGAAGCATCTGGCCGATGACGTGGCGTACGGTGACAGCCGCAGGCCTTGGAGCATGGAGGATGGAGCCTTCCGGAGCGGTCACCCTGACCGTCCCGAGGGAGCCTGTATTGTTGGGAATGTCACGCCCGATGACGGATCTCAGACCGAAAGTGGCATAGGCCTGGGTATAGGTGATCGGCACGTTGATGCCATAGGGCGACATGCCGGACGTACCGGCAAAATCGATGCCAATGTCGTCCCCGGAAATTGAAAGAGATGCTCGCAATTCGACAGGCCGGTCGTAGCCGTCGACGGTCATCGAATGTTCCCATGTTCCCTTCGGCAGCGAACCGATGATCTCCAGCATGGCGCGCCTCGAGGTCCCTGTGATGTGATCGGCAATCTCCTTGAGTCCGTCCATGTCGAACTCGTCCATCAGTTCCCTCAGGCACCGGCAGCCCACATCGTTGCTGACCACGAGCGAATAGAGGTCACCGACGACCTGGACCGGTTCCCTGACATTGGCGCGGATGATCTCGAACACGCTTTCGTTGGCCTCACCGCCTTCGAAGAGGCGCATGATCGGAATGCACAATCCCTCCTCGTACACCTGCCCGGCGTCGGGACCGAAACCAGGACCGCCGATATCGACGACGTGAACCGTCGAGGCAAAGAGTCCCACCATGGCACCATTGCGCAGGCAGGGTGTGACGACCGTAAAGTCGAAGAGGTGTCCGGTTCCGTGCCAGGGATCGTTGGTGACGAATGCGTCGCCCTCCTTCATGGAGTTCACGGGGTACTTCTCAAGAAAGAAGTTGACCGCTGCCGGCATGGCGTTGACGTGGCCTGGTGTTCCGGTCACGGCCTGGGCAAGCATGCGACCCTCGAGATCGAAAACTCCGGCCGACAGATCGCCGGCCTCGCGCACGGTCGTGGAAAATGCGGTGCGGATGATCGCCTGTGCCTGCTCCTCGACGACTGCGATCAGCCGGTCCCACAGCACCTGATGGCGAAGACCCGATACCAGATCCGCCGCGACCTCGGCCTCATGCTCGAGCACGAGACTGTCGAACCTGTCGAGAGTGCCGCGCCAGCCGGGCGGCACAATGGTCGTCGTCTGGCTCTCCACAACCGCGGCTGGCCCGGCGACCTGTTCTCCCGATGCGAGCGCTCTTCGGGCGATGATGGCGGTATCACGCCCTTGCAATTGACCGGCGAAGACGATCGTTCGGGATCTCTCGCTCACGGCATCGAACACCCGGGACTCCGGATGCGGGCCGGTCACGCCTGAATCCGCCTCGGCATGGGCGGTGATCGACCAGGTCAGCACCTCAACCTCGAGGTCGGGGACCGCCCTGCCGAACTGCCGGCTGTAGGTCCGCTCGAAGGCACCGGCAACCCAGACAGCATCCTCGCCGGTCAACGCCCGGTCCGGCAGGTCGATCTTGATCTCGTGGCCCTGTCCGACATAGCGCGCGTAGGCATGGCGCCGCTCGATCACCGGCCGCCCCGGTGCCCCCAGCGCAACCACCTCGCGGGCCTCCTCCCCCATGGCGGAAAACAGTTCGTTGAGGGCGTCGGCATCGAAGTCGGACATGCGGACATAGCGGCTTTGCACCACTTCATAGGCGACCGGCGCCAGCAGGAAGCCGACAGCCGATCCCACTCCGGCATTGACGGGAACGACGATCTTCCGGATGCCCAGTTTCTCGGCCACGCGTGCGGCATGCACCGGTGCCGCCCCGCCGAAGGCGATCATGGTGCGATCCTGGATCTCCCTGCCACGCTCGACGGCGTGGACGCGCGCGGCGGCCGCCATGTTCTCATCGACGATCTCGACGATGCCGAGCGCGGCCGACACGTCGTCGCAGGACAGCGGTTCGCCGACGTGGCCGGAGACCGCAGACCTCGCGGCTTCGGAGTCGAGGTCGAAGACACCGCCCGCGAATTCCAGCGGATCCAGGCGTCCGAGCACCAGATTGGCATCGGTCACAGTGGGCCACACACCGCCCTTGCCGTAACACGCAGGTCCCGGGTCCGCGCCTGCGCTTTGTGGACCGACCTGGATCCTCTTCAGCTGATCGACGGACGCGATCGAACCGCCGCCGGCGCCAATCTCGACCATTTCCACGACGGGGATCTTGAGCGGTATGCCGCTTCCCTTCATGAAGCGATGGGCGCGGTCGACCTCGAAATAGCGGCCGAGAAGCGGTTCGCCGTCATCGAAGAGGCAGATCTTCGCGGTGGTCCCTCCCATGTCGAAGCTGACGATGCGGTCCTCGCCCATCCGCCTTGCGAGGTCGCCGGCCAGAACCGCGCCGCCCGCAGGGCCCGACTCGATGAGACGGACCGGATATTCCCGCGCCGTCGCGATGGTGACAAGGCTGCCGCCCGACGTCATGAGGAGGCACGGACAACGGAACCCGGCCTCGCCGAGGGCGGCTTCCACATCGGCGAGATAGCTCGCCATGGCCGGCTTGACATAGGCATTCGCCACGGTCGTCGTCTGACGTTCGTACTCGCGGATTTCCGGACAGACATCTGACGAGAGCGAGATGGCCATCTCGGGGAATCGCGCACGCACCATCGCGGCGATGCGTCGTTCGTGCTCCGGGTTGGCATAGGCGTGCAGCAGGCCAACGGCAACACTGGCGACACCCATCCGCCCAAGGTCGTCGATCCGGGCCGCGACCGCCGTTTCGTCGAGGGGAACAAGCACCTCACCCCTGGCATTGACCCGTTCCGGCACCGGGAACCTCAACCGGCGCGGCACGAGGGGCTGGGACCGGTCGGCCATGATGTCGTACTGGTCGAAGCGGTTCTCGTAGGCGATTTCCAGCGAATCGCGGTGACCCTCGGTCACGAAGAGCACCGTCACCGCACCCTTGCGCTCGATCAGCGCATTGGTCGCAAGGGTCGTACCGTGGAGAACGAGGCCGACCTCGAAAGGCCTGACACCGGCGGTCTCCAGCACCTCGATGGTCCCCGTCATGAAACCCTCGGCCGGCGCCCCGGTGGTCAAGGTCTTGGCGGCAAACTGCTCCCCATCACGCTCGAGCACGACATCGGTGAATGTGCCGCCGATATCGACGGCAATCCGGCACGCGTTTCCTGACGACATCATGCGCAGCATTCTCGAATATGACGTTCCATCCCGCGCGGGTCCATGCAGGGTTCTGCCCGGGGCGAGCTACTCTATCACCCCCCCTTTCGACGGTCATCCCGACCATCCGGCCACCGGTGGAATTCGAACATTGAAACACGCATACTTCCCGGGAACTGAAGTGGGGGCATGCGGGACGTGCACACTGCCATCATCGACCATGCGTCCGCATGGAAGGGGAGTGATTTCAGCAGCTCCGATGCGGTCGCCTTCGATCTCGAGGACCGCCACCGGGATGCGCTGAGATCGGTCGTCAAACGGGCCCGTGCGTCAGGACGCGGGCTCCAGGATCTGACTGCAGAAGAAACCGCAATGCCGGAGATCGAACCGGACCTGCGCTCGATGCGCCGTGAACTGATGGAGGGTCGTGGACTTCTTCTGGTGCGCGGCTGGCCCATCGACGAAATGTCCAATGACGAACTCGCCATGGCCTACTGGGCCTTTGGCACCTATTTCGGGCGGGGTGTCTCGCAGAGCCCCATGGGCGACCGGCTCGGCTACGTGACCGACGCTTCGAAGCCGGGCATGAGGGAACGCGGTTACCGCAGCGCCCAGGAACTGAGCCTTCACACGGATTCCGACGACATCGTGGGCCTCCTGTGCATCCGGGAAGCGAAGTCCGGCGGCGAGAGCCGTCTGGTGAGTTCCGTTGCCGTCTACAACGAAATCGCCTCGTCGCGCCCGGAACTCCTGGAACCCCTGTACACCGGATACCGCTACCACTGGTTCGGAGAACAGCCCCCGGGTCAGGGCGTGGTGACGGACTACGATGTCCCGGTCTTCGGCTTAAAGAACGGCAAGCTTTCCTGCGTGTTCCTGCGCGAGTTCATCCGCATGGCCGTCCAGGAAACAGGCGATCCGCTCGACGAGAAGCAGACCGAGGCCCTCGAGGTGTTCGGCAAGATCATCGAACGCGACGACATGCAGTTCCGCTTCCACCTTCGGCCTGGATGGGCTTCCTTCATCAACAACTACACGGTGCTCCATTCCCGCACGGAATTCGAGGACTGGCCGGATACACAAAGGAAACGATTCCTCCTGCGCCTGTGGCTCAAGGCCGAACCACCGCGTCCCATCGTTGAGAACCAGAGGCGCTACTATGGCGACGACGGCATGCATGTCGACGGCCGCACAGAAACCCATTTCGATCCCTGCCGGAAGGCCTCCCGGTGACATGAATCCGGCCAGGCCGCTGGGGCTCGTCGCGCTGTCGGGAGACTATGTTCGCGTACATTTCGCGTTGATGATGGCTGCTGCAGCCGCCTCCGTCGACCGTCCCGTCACCATCTTCGTGACCATGGACGCGGTTCCGCTGGTGCTGAAGAACAAGGGGTGGCGGCGACTCGAAGGCGCGACCCGGGACGATGACATGAAGGTACGCGGGATTGCCGATCTCGAAACCCTCCTGGAAGCCTGCCGGGCGCTGGATGTGTCATTCATCGTCTGCGAAACCGGTCTCTTGGCGTGCGGAACCGATGAACGGGAACTGCGCACCGATCTCGATCCAGAGGTGGCAGGGCTCGTGACGTTCCTCGATGCAATTGATGACGGGGAAATCGCGAATTTCTGAGTTCGAACCGGCAAGACTGTCGGCTATAACGGCGCCGGTCCCGTCGAGACATTTCGGGGTACAGGGAGCGCGGAAAGGAGGCGTTCATGACGAATCGCGATGGAGACGGAACAACCCAGGCGATCGATGTCACCGCGCTCTTCGACGCAGCGAGACGGCCATGCGAAGAAACCGACCGCGCAGTCGTGGAAGCACTGGAACGTCACGGCAATTTCGTCGCGGTGGCCGCCTGGCCCGGCCTCGATCGCCGGGCGGCCGAATTATTCGCCTTCTTTGCCATGGACGAACACGCCAAGGCATCCTGCGCGACAAGCACGTATCGCCCGGCAAATCCGAACATCTACCGGGGTTTCTACCCGGCAGCCGATGGCGAGGCGCGGTCGAAGAGGGAGATCTTTGATATCGGTCCAGAGCCGCCGGCGACAGCGCCCGACCTTCCCGGTGCCGAGGCATTCCGCGAATCCAACGCCTGGCCTGACGCTGAGCCCTGGGATGGCTGGTGCGACGCCATGACGACCATGCTGGTCATCCAGCGCGGCATTGCCATGACCATTCTGGCCGCTGTTTCAAGGGGACTGGATCTCGAAGAGGATGCCCTGTTCGTGCCCGCACAGGGACGCAACGCGACCCTTCGCCTGCTGCACTCGGCCGTCGAAAGCGCAGGCGCGGGGGACACCGTCATCACGGGCAGTCACGTGGATACCGGCATCCTCTCGATGATCTGGCAGGACCACACCGGAGGGCTCCAGATGCAGGGACCGGATGGGACATGGCGCGATACGCCGATCGTCACCGACGGCCTGTCGGTCCACTGCGGAGACCTCGTGAAGACACCGAGCGGGGGTCGGATCCGGGGCACACCGCATCAGGTCATGAGGACGGATGATCCCGAGCGCTGTTCGATGGGGTTCTTCCTCGAGCCCGACTTCGAAACCCGTGTCGCGCCTCCTTCGGGCGTTGCGGTCAGCTACGCACGTCACCTGGTCAACGAGTTCCCGGACCGTTTCAAGCGTCCGGCGAACGCAGCCTAGACTTCATGGATTGATCTGCCCTCCTCGATGTGACTCTGTGTTCGATGGAACTGTTGACCTTGAGCATAAACCACGACACTTGAGTTCAGGACAGATCGCTCCATGATGTCTGGGGCAGTTTGAAACAGGGGGAGATCATGGCCACAGCCCAACCGAACATCGTCATCATCATGGCCGACTTCATGAGCGCCCTGGCATTGCCCATGTACGGCAATACCACGATCAGGGCCCCTCATCTCCGGCGTCTCGGAGAAGAGGGAGTCGTCTTCGAGAACGCCTATTGCAATGCCCCGCTCTGCGCACCGTCTCGGGCGTCCCTACTCACCGGCCTCCTGCCTTCGAAGGTGGGCGTCTACGACAATGGCGCCGAGCTTCCGGCCGGCATTCCGACATTTGCGCACTATCTGCGCCTCGCGGGCTATCGGACGATTCTCTCCGGTAAGATGCACTTCGTGGGGCCCGATCAGCTGCATGGCTTCGAGGAACGGCTGACGACCGACGTGGTGCCCTCGGACTTCGGGTGGGGTCCGCAGCCCGGTGGCGGACGCTGGGAATCAGACGAATTCCCCGTGTATCCGAACCTCTATGATGTTGCCGATGCGGGCCCCTGCGTCAGATCCCTGGGAATCGACTACGACGACGAGGTCAGCTTCACATCCGTCAACAAGATCTACCAGATGGCGCGAGAGGAAGCCGGGCGGCCTTTCCTCATGGCCGTATCGTTCATTCAGCCCCATCCGCCCTACGCGTCGGCGGCGGAGTACTGGAACCGCTACGATGACGGCGAGATCCCCATGCCCGACGTGGCGCCAATCCCGATTGATTTGTACGACGAATTGAGCCGCCATCTCTACGAGTTCGGAGGCATGGGGCGCACGGACCTCCGTAACGACCACGTTCGACGCGCCCGTCACGCCTACTACGCAATGCTCAGCCACATTGACGACAGGATCGGACAGATCCTCGGTGCGCTCGAGGCAACCCGCCTGGACTCCAACACCATCGTGGTCATCACCGCCGATCACGGGAACATGCTGGGCGAGCGCGGACTTTGGGAGCTGCGCACCTTCTTCGAGTGGGCGGAGCGCGTACCCCTCGTATTCCACTGTCCCAGGGCCTTTGGTGCCCGACGGGTGAAGACACCGGTCTCCCTCGTCGACCTGCTGCCGACTCTCGTGGACCTGGCGGGCGACGGTGGGGCGGATAGTCTTGCGAACCCGGTCGACGGCAGGAGCCTGGAAGGGCATTTGCGCGGACGCAGCGTCACCGAAGAACGCGACGTGCTGGCCGAGTACTGCGCCGAGGGGGTGCCGGCCCCGTGGCTGATGATAAGGCGCGGTCGCTACAAGTTCGTCCATTGCGAGAAAACGGCACCCTTGCTGTTCGATCTTCATGAGGACCCCGACGAGCGCGTCGACCTGGCACAGGATCCCGCTCGCGCCTCGACTCGGGACGAACTCGCGCGGGAGATCCTCGAACAATGGGATGCAGCACGCTTGCCGGCGCTCATTGCCGAGAGCGTTCAGCGCCGCACGACGATTTTCGAGGCCAACCAGCACGGCCGGCCGCCGGCATGGGACCACGCGGTCGACAATGACCCTTACCGTTCCTGGCAGCGCAGCTACCGTGAGACGTGGCAGAAGACGGAGGAACGTGCCTTGCTTCGCTAGAGAAGCGCGTCGATCACACGGTCGGGCGGCTTGTGGCCGTCCGCGAAGGTCTTGATGTTGATGAGGACCTTTTCTCCCATGTCGATCCGGCCTTCGATTGTCGCCGAACCCATGTGCGGCAGGAGCACGACATTCTCGAGCGCCAGCAGCATGGGGCTCACGGACGGTTCGTGCTCGAAGACATCGAGGCCGGCACCGGCAATCTCGTTGGCCTTGAGCATGCGGACGAGTGCCTGTTCGTCGATGACCTCGCCGCGCGAGGTGTTGACGATGACGGACGTGGCTTTCAGCAGTCGCAGGCGGCGTGCCGACAGAAGATGGAACGTTGCCGGCGTATGAGGACAGTTGACGGAGATGATGTCCATGCGGGCGAGCATCTGGTCGAGACTCTCCCAGTAGGTCGCCTCGAGTTCCCCTTCGACGTACTCCGGAAGCTGGCGCCGGTTGTGGTAGTGGATCGACAACCCGAATCCCCTGGCGCGGCGTGCCACGGCCGAACCGATTCGGCCCATGCCCACGATCCCGAGCCTCTTGCCCCACAGGCGGTGGCCGAGCATATGCGTGGGACTCCATCCAGACCACTGGCCGCTGCGGATCAGGCGTTCTCCCTGGCTCACCCGGCGAATCACGTCGAGGATGAGTGCCATGGTCATGTCGGCGGTGTCTTCGGTCAGGACCCCCGGCGTGTTGGTCACGGTGATGCCCCGTTCGCGGGCTGCCGCCAGATCGATATGGTCGACGCCGGTTCCGAAATTGGCGACAAGACGCAGGTTCTCGCCAGCCTGCGCCAGAATGGCCTTGTCGATCCGATCCGTGAGTGTCGGTACGAGGATGTCCGCCTTCCTGACGGCATCGGTCAACTCCTCGCGCGACATCGGATGGTCATCATCATTGATCCGCGTGTCGAACAACTCCATCATCCGCGTCTCTATGACGTCGGGGAGCTTTCGGGATACAATGACAACGGGCTTTCTGGCTCGGGCCATGCGTCTGTTCACCGCTGTACTGACCGGGGGCTTCCGGGATCCTGTGGCCGCGTTCCCTATCAGATACCATGCCAACAGGCAACGCAACGCGTTGCGTTGCGTTCTGGTGCTCTGCCTTCTTGCCAGCCTGACACACTCTCATCACGGCGCGCTTGCGGCTGATTCGGCCGCGTTGCCGAGGTTCGCCTCACTCAAGGCCGATGAAGTCTACATGCGTGTCGGGCCAGGCCAGACCTATCCTGTGAAGTGGGTCTATGTCCGCAAGGGCATGCCGGTCGAGATCACCGAGGAAAACGATGCCTGGCGCTATGTCCGTGACATCGAGGGAGAGGAGGGCTGGATTCACCGGGTCATGCTGTCGGGCACACGCACCGTGATCGTGACCGGCAACGCCATGGCGACCGCCCACGACAGTCCCACCACAAACGATCCGGTATTCCGGGCGGAACCCGGCGTGATCGGTGAGCTCGGTCCCTGCGAGGAAGGTTGGTGCCAGGTCACAATCGAGAGCGAGAAGGGCTGGATGCCCATGGATACGCTGTGGGGGGTCCGCGTCGAGGACGGCCGTGAATAGCCTACTCGAACTGGCTTTCACGCCATCTGATGGCAGCGCTGAGGCCCTTCTCCTTCTTGACCGCCTCGAACTGCCTGTACTGTTCGGTTTCTGCTGAATCGAGGATTCCACCAACCTCGACACCGTAGGTGATGGCGCTTCTCAGGCCCGCGATTTCTGCGCTCTGGTTGATGGAAGCCTTGGTGGTCTGGAGACCCTCGAGGGAAATCGCCGTAGCCCGTCGGGCATAGCGCATGGTTTCCTCTTCGAGCCGGTCGTCGGGGAACACCTTGTTGACCATGCCGAACCTGCAGGCTTCCTCGGCGGTGATCATGTCGCCGGTATAGAGCAGTTCGCGGGTGCGCTTGAGACCGATGATCCAGGGCATGATGACGGCCGGCGGCGCCGTCGAGAAGCGGATCTCCGGTTCTCCGAACATCGCGTTTTCGCTGGCATAGGTGATGCAGCACATCATGGCCAGTTCACACGAGCCGGCCAGACAATAGCCCCTCACCATGGCGATGACGGGCTTCGAACAGTCCCACGGTCCGAACTCGAAGTCCGCGCAATCCTTCAGCATCTTGCGCGCACCCATCGGGCCCCGGCCATAGGTCTCGCCCCAGGCATACTTGAGATCGTAGCCCGCCCCGAAGTGGCGGCCGGCGCTGGTCAGCACGATCACCGAGACATCCGGATTGTCGTCGAGTTCCCGGACCACGTCCGACAGTTCCTTCATGAGCGGCGGGTTTATGGAGTTCATCTTCGATGCGCGGTTGATGGTCACCGTGGCGATCCTGTCGCCAATCTCGCACAGTACTTCCTCGGACATGGCCGAACTCCTCCTTGATGATTGGCAGCCCCGGACGTCCTATCTCTGCCAGGTACAATCCGTCGTCAAGGAAACCCAGTCACCTTCGAGATAGCTGACATCATAGGTGCACACACCGGTTACGCCCATGAAGGCGCCCGTGCCGCCGAGAATCTCCAGTGTGCCGGGACCGCCTGCCTCGAGATCGCCCGAACTGCGCTTCGAGAGCGTATACCACTGGTCCCCCGATGCACTGGTCGCCGTGCACGGCGCTTCGAGGTCGATGCCGCCTTGCGAGCGCTTCGCAAGGACGATGCACGTCACCCGATCACGCACGCCTTCGACAAACGGACCGCTGCTGCTTTCGAGGATCGCGACCACCCCATCGAGCGACCCGCCGCTCACGCTCCCGCCCGCAAAATCGATGGTGGTGTAGTCCTGAACATAGGTCCTGATGAAGCTCAAGGTCCCGGCTTCCTCGGCGGTAACCGGCGCCGCGGCCAGAAGCCCCGCAGCCACGACCGGTACAACCCATCTGATCGGCATCATGTTCAATCTCCTGTCTCGCGCAGCAACGTCCGCCTTTGCGGCGCGCCGTTCACGATAGCGGAGCGTGGAATTTCCCGCCAACAACTGTATCGGGTCAGCTGATTCCTGTCATGGAGAGGCGCTACACCGGCCTTTCACCTTCGATGACGATGCGGCGCAGGTGACGGCGGTATCCCGGAAAGTCGCTGTGGGCGTAGTGAAGACAGCAGCGGTTGTCCCAGATTGCCAGGGATTTCGGCTTCCAGCGCAACCTGCACATGAACTCAGGCGTGATGGAATGCTTCCAGTGTCGCCGCAGCAAGGGAAGGCTCTCCAGTTGTGTCCTGCCCTCGAATCGCGCGGTGAAGGCGTCGTTCGTGTAGAGCGCCTTCCTCCCCGTGACCGGGTGCGTGCGGCAGACGGGATGCAGCACCTCGTTGAACTGCTCAACCGAATAGGCGATCGGTGTCGCCGTGTTGCCGACAATTTCCGCCTCACTGGACGTAGTGCCGTAGCCCAGCGCTGACGAATTGACGCACCGGATGGTTTCCAGTTCGGCCTTCAGCGACTCATCGAGGGTCTCCCAGGCGAGGTACTGGTTGGAAAAAGCCGTATCCCCGCCCACCGGTGGGCACTCGATGGCATAGGCCATCGTGTATTTCGGCGGCCGCTCGAAATTGCATGAATCCGAGTGCCAGCTACCTCCGAAGGCGTACTTGTCGCCGACCTCCTGGATCAGTTCGGTGATTTCCGGATAACCGTCCATCTTCCAGGCGTAGGGCCACGACAACGGCGTACCGAGGCGCCTTGCAAAGGCCACCTGGCTCTCCGGTGTGAGGTCCTGATCGCGGATCATGAGCGCGATATGGTCCGTCAGCGCCTGTTCGAATTCCCCGATCGCCTCATCGGAAGCGTTCGCCAGGTCTATCCCCTCGACCACCGCGCCGATGGCACCAGTGGCCGGCGTGACGGAGAAGTGCCTGTAGCTCCCGGGAGCGAACTGCGGCGGATGCGAAACCGCGGCCTGATAGGAAAACGTGGAAATATAGTTGGCCGTCACGTCTGCTCCCCTCCGGACCATACGTGCACCGAGTATAGTGTTGCCGGCAGCAGGTGTCTTCGTCGGCTGCCCGGCTCGTGACTTCCCCAGGCCTCGGCACTACCATGAGGACATCCCCTTCCTGAATGGTTTCGACGGACATGGACGACACCTTCAAGCGCCGTATGTTCCCTAGCGCCGGATCGGTTGCCGGGTCGGCGCCACTCCTGCCCGATACCTCTTTGCCATGACAATGCCATCGTCCAAGCCACTCGATGCCGCGCGGGAAGTTCTGGCCGAGGGTGCTGCATGTCTCGAACGGGCAGCAGGAACCCTTGGCGGGGACTTTCTGGCTGCTGCCAGGGCACTCGCGGCAGCGGACAGCCGGACCGTGGTTCTGGGCGTCGGTAAGTCCGGTCATATCGGTACCAAGTTCGTCGCGAGCCTGGTGTCGACCGGCCATCGGGCCGCCTTCATTCATCCCCAGGAAGCGCTTCACGGAGATCTGGGCCAGGCCCGGGACGCGACCCTGGCCGTGCTGCTGTCCCATTCGGGCACGACCGACGAGCTGCGGATCCTGACACCCTATCTTCGCGACCTTGGAGCGCGGATCGCCACGATCACCGCCTTCAGGGACTGTGCACTGGCTGACCAGAGCGACTGGATGATCGAAACCAGGGTCGAGGTCGAGGCCGGACCGCACCGTCTGGCACCCACTTCTTCCACCACCACCACCATGTCGCTGTGCGATGCGTTGATGATCGCCAGCCTCACCATACGCGGCTTCACGCCGGAACAGTTTCGCGGCCTCCATCCAGGCGGCCTGCTGGGCCGCGGGCTGATGGCGGTTCGCGAGGTGATGTTGCAGGCCTCGGACCTTCCCTGGGTCAGGCCCACAGACTCGATATGGGAGGTCCTTGACGTCGTCACGACCGGCGCGCGTGGCTTTGCCGTGGTCTTGGAGGCATCTCCGGCCAATGAACCCCCGATCGACTCGGTCGGTGTCATTTCCGATGGCGATATCAGGCGCGCACTCGCCGACCGGGCCGGATTTGCCGGGTTGACCGCTGCCCGGATCATGACGGACGCACCCATGGCGGTCACGACGGATGCCCTGATGTTCGACGCCCTGCGGCTGATGGAATCCAACCGGTTCACCTTCCTTTTGTGCGAAAGAGAGGGCCGGCTTCAAGGTGCGGTTCACATGCACGAGATCCTGGCACGCGATCTCGGCGTGGCGGTTCGCAGCGACCGCCTCCCCTCGGCCCCCGCCTGACGGACCACCTGTCAGTCCTGACCGTTTCCGGCGGTCCGGTCCTCGCCGTTGCCGCGGGCCGGCTGGGCCATGGCATGCTGACGGTAGAGACTCACGAAATCGACAGGCTCCATCAGGAGCGGCGGAAAGCCGCCGTCGCGCACGACATCGGCAATGATCCGCCTGGCGAACGGAAACAGCATACGCGGTCCCTCGATCAACAGGACCGGCGCGCGCGATCTCTCGTCAGCGTCGGTGAGTGAGAAGACACCTCTGTAGTCGAGCTCCACCAGGAACCACGGTTCCTCGTCCTTCGCCGAATTGACCGCAATCTTGAGCGCGATCTCGTAGAAGGACTCCTGAAGCTGGTGCGAGTCGACATTCAGATTGACCTGGATCTGCGGTTTCTCGTCCGTCTTGGCGATGCTCCTGGCGCCCTGGGGATTCTCGAAGGAGAGATCCTGCAGGAACTGCGTGTGCAGCCTGAGTCTTGGCTGCGGTCGGTCTGCGGCTGCAGGCGCAGCGGCCGTTTCGTCGGTCATGCCTCATGACTCCGTTCGGGAAGAACCTTCGGGCGGGTCGCCCGCGTCCCCCATGTCTAACGGCAATCGCCACCGATTGCATCCAACCCCTCCCTGAATCCGCCGACCGGGACCCCGCGTTTGGCGCCCCGGAACCGCTTCCGGCAGCAGCCACCAACTATATCCGCCAGACCGGAGTACCAGGAGAGGGTCGCCTCCCCTTCATCCGGGCACCAGAAAGACATGGAGTCGCAAGAGTTGCGAGATGAACGGATGTGGACCCGCACCGCCGGTGGCGAGAGCGATCAGATGCCCGTCCGGGGTCTTCTCCCTGCGTCGTGCCGCCAGGAAGCGATCCAGTGCGTCCCCGGTGGTCGGGTGCGGCGCGATCATCCTCGTTTTTTCGAACGTCGAATGACGAGGCCGTCGGGCGTGATGTCGTCCAGTGTCAATGGAAGGGCTTCACCGATGCGCAGGCGCCGCTTTGATTCCGGAGCAGTCAAGGAACATCCCTTTGGTGCGCTACTATCGACACTCTCGGGATGTGCGGCGAGCCTGTGTCCTGGAGGCTGGCGGAGCGGGACTATGGATGCGAGAATCTCGGTGATCGAGGCCGATATCACGACGCTGGCGGTCGATATCATCGTCAATGCAATGCGGCCAATGAATCCCTTCTGGGCGGTGGCGGCGTGGATGGCGCGATCCACAGGGCAGCGGGATCCGAACTCATGGAGGAGTGCCGAAGGCTCGGCGGATGCCGGACCGGCGAGGCGAAGATGACACGTGCCTTCAGGCTCCCGTCGAAGCACATCCTCCATGCCGTCGGCCCGGTCTGGCATGGCGGGGGATCCGGAGAGGACCAACTGCTCGCGAGCTGCTACCGACACTGCCTTGAACTCACGGCCGACAACGGTTTGGGAAGCATTGCATTCCCGGCCATCTCGACCGGCGCCTACGGGTTTCCTGCACACCGCGCCGCCAAAATCGCAGCGGGCACCGTGGCAGCGTTTCTGGCCGCTTCACCTGATGTGGACCAGGTGATCTTCTGCTGCTTCGACGCTGGATCGGTGGATGCGCACCGCAACGCGCTGGAAGGAGTGTAGGGAATCTCAAGTCAGGCGGCGGTCGGGCGGTTCATCGACCGGTTCCCATTCACCGTCGACAACCGGGCCGTCGGCACGGGCATGCATCGTGGCGACATGAAGTCGGCGGGCGAGATACTGCCGCAGGGCACCGCGTACCGGCGGCATCAGAAGCAGGAAACCGACCACGTCGGTGAAGAATCCCGGAACCAGAAGCAGTACGCCGGCCACGAGAATGCAGACGCCGCCGAACATCTCGTCGAGCGGCATGCGGCCCACGCGCACCGATTCGCGAGCTCTCACAAGTGTCGAGCGCCCCTGAAGGCGCACCAGGGAGGCTCCGGCGATGGCGGTCACGACGCAAAGCGCCACGGTCCACAGCGTGCCGACAACACCGCCGATCTCGACGAGGAGCCAGACCTCGGCCAGAGGAATGCCGATAAATACAGCAAGAAGCAGAAGGGGCATGGCGCTTTTTCCGTATCAGTCCTCTATAGTGGTGTTGTCGGCAATACACCATGCCGGGTGACTCGACGCCATGGCGGCAAGACACTAGATTGCCCGAAGCGGCAATCGAACCGGGAGTCGACGGTGCGGGCAGTCAACGATCTGATTTGGCGGGCGGTTTCTTGGATATTCTGATATTCGCCATATTGGCGGCGGTAATCTTCTTCAAGCTGTTCAATGTGCTTGGGCGGCGGACAGGGCACGAACAGCCGCCACCGGCGCCGATGACCAGCCCGGTCGCGGACAACGACGTCCAGAACACGGTCCTGAAGTTCAAGCGCCAGGAGGACGATCACACCGACGAACCCGCGGACCCGCTCAGGGACGGGCTGAGCCAGATCAGGTTCGCGGACCGCAGCTTCGATCCCGAACAGTTCCACGCAGGCGCACGCCACGTGTTCGGGATGATTCTCGATTCCTTCCACAAGGGCGATCTCGATCCCGTCGGGCAGTTTCTCGACGAGGAGGTCCATCAAAGTTTCAGCCACGCCCTTGCCGACCGGGATTCCCACGGCACGAGACGCCAGATCGAGCTGGTCGCCATCAACGGCTGCGAAGTGATCGAGGCCGAAATGGCGGGCCGTCATGCCCGCATCACGGTTCGCTTCGAGAGCGAGCAGCTCGACGTGGTCAAGGACAGCGAAGAACGGATCATCGCCGGAGATCCGACGCGCACGATCGAGGTGACCGATATCTGGACATTCTCCCGCGATACCGGATCACGCGATCCGAACTGGCTTCTCGTCGCCACCCGCAGTCCGGCCTGACGTGGCAGGGCAACCCCAGGGCTTGTCCCCGCGGTTCGTGCCATCATGCTCATCACCGCCACAGGCTACCATCATGCGAACGACCATTCACCGGTCGCCTTCGAACTGAAGGGTTCGCCCTTCGTGGACCGGATGCGCTCAGGCAGATCACCGCGGTGCCTGCGGGAAGCGTTATCGGAGGCCGCAGTGCCCGGTCCTTGTTCCAGCCATGGCTCGTCTGGGGCTCGGGCAAGACAGACGGTCTCCTCACAGGCTCCAGGGTCATGGAAGAGACCTGCCGCATGCCTGCCGGCCTTTCCTCGCTTGCCTGGCGCGCCGCCATCGACGCCGGGGCAGTGCAGACTCCAACTGCCGTGGACCGAAAGCATGCCAGGTCACGACGAACTCGCTGAATTCCGGTCTCTCTCATGGCCTGGAGAGACCCATGAGCGCTGAAGGCAACGGCATGGACCGCAATTCGCGGCCCCGTGTCGGCCTGCTCGTCACGTGCCTGGTCGATCTCTTCCGTCCTTCGGTCGGCTTTGCCGCAGTCAGGCTGCTCGAGGATGCCGGGTGCGACGTCGAAGTGCCCCTTCAATCGTGCTGCGGCCAACCCGCCTACAATTCCGGCGAGCCGGAAAAGGCCAGGAAAGTGGCCCGGACCATGCTCGATGCGCTGGAGGGCTATGAACATGTCGTCGTGCCCTCGGGATCCTGCGCAGGCATGGTGATCAGGCACTATCCGGCTCTTTTCGAGGAGACACCGGATGAGGACCGCGCGCGTACGCTCGCCTCCCGCACATGGGAACTCACCCGTTTCCTCGTCGAGGTCCGGGGCGTCACATCGACGAATGCCCGGCTCGATTCGACCGTCGCCTGGCATGATTCCTGTTCGTGCCTGCGGGAAGCCGATGTCCGGGAAACACCGAGGACCCTGCTCGGCGCCGTCGGGGGCGTGACCCTCAAGGAGGCCCGGGACCGGGAGGTCTGCTGCGGCTTCGGCGGCACCTTCGCCGTCAAATACCCCTCCATCTCGGCCGCCATGGCGTCCGACAAGGCCGACCGGCTCGAGGAAACCGGCGCCGACCTGGTGCTTTCCGCCGATCTTGGATGCCTGCTCAATATCGCCGGCATCCTCCAGCGCAGGGGTTCGGCCATGAAGGTCCGTCACGTGGCCGAAGTGCTGGCCGGCGATTCGGCGACACCCGCCATAGGCGAGCCCGGCGCATGACTCTCCACCAGCTCAGGAGCGCAAGATTCACCGAAAGTGCCGAGCGGGCGCTCAACGACCCGGAACTGCAGGCCAATCTCTCGAAACTCAAGGGAAACTTCCTTCAGAGGCGGGCAAAGGCCCGTGAATCGCTACCCGAGTTCGACGCGCTGCGCGACGAGGCCGTCGCCATCAAGAATCATGTGCTGGATCATCTCGACACCTACCTTGTGGCGTTCGAGGCCGCCGTGCTGGCCACCGGCGGAGAGGTTCACTGGGCGCGGGACGACGCCGAGGCGCGCAGGATCGTCCTGAAGATCTGCCGGGATGCCGGGGCTTCTGTCGTTACCAAGGGCAAGACCATGGTGAGCGAGGAGATCGGCCTCAATGCCTGGCTCGAATCCGCAGGCATCGAACCTGTCGAAACCGATCTGGGCGAATACATCGTGCAGCTTGCCGGCGAGGCGCCGAGTCACATTATCGCGCCCGCTATCCACAAGAACCGTCGCCAGGTCAGCGAACTCTTCAACCGCCACCATGAAGGCCTCGAGGATCGGGATGCCGACGACCTCGATGGTCTCCTGTCCGATGCCCGCACGGTGCTGCGCGGCAGATTCCTGGACGCCGACGTCGGCATCACCGGCGCCAACTTCCTGATCGCGGAAACCGGTCAGACCGTAATCGTCACCAACGAGGGCAACGGAGATCTCACACAGCTCCTTCCGCGGGTCCACGTTGTTCTGGCGGGTATCGAGAAGGTCGTCCCTACCCTCGAGGACGCGTCAACCATGCTCAGGCTGCTCGCCCGTTCGGCAACCGGCCAGGAAATGTCGTCATACACGACCTTTTCCGCCGGTCCCCGACGCGACGGCGACGCCGACGGGCCGGATGCCTTCCATGTCGTGCTGGTGGACAACGGCCGGTCCGGTCTTCTCGGCGGTCCCACCAGGGACATCCTGCGCTGCATCCGGTGCGGCTGCTGCCTCAACGCCTGCCCGGTCTACGGCAAGGTCGGCGGGCATGCCTACGGTTCGACCTATTCCGGCCCTGTGGGCGCCGTGTTGACACCCTCGCTTGCCGGCCTTGGCGAAACCCACCACCTTCCGAACGCCTCGTCGCTGTGCGGGCGTTGCGAGGAAGTCTGTCCGATGCGCATTCCGATCCCGAAGATGCTGCGCCACCTGCGCAACGAGGAAGCGCGGACGGCGCGCGCGCCGGCGGCACTGCGCAACGGTCTGGGACTCTGGTCCATGATTGCGGCAAGGCCGCATCTCTACCGTCGTCTCAGCTCGCTCGCGACACGCCTGCTGGCGTCGTTCGGCCGCAACCGGGGCCGTTTCACGAACCTTCCCCTTGCCCGTTCCTGGACAGGGACGAAGGATCTTGCAAGCCCGCAGGGCCGAACGTTCCAGAGTCGCTGGCAAGCGGGGGAAAGGCCGTGACCGGGGCCCGCGAGGCCATTCTGGCACGCATCCGCCAGGGACTGCCGCCCAGGGAAGGCGACGAACCGGCTTCGAGGCTGTCGCGGCATCGGCGCAACCTTCAGCCCGCGCGCATCGCCCTGCCCAAAGATGCGCTTGTCGAGCTCTTCGTCGACAAGGCTCTTGGTGTCCAGGCCACTGTGGCACGCGTGGCGAGCGCCGACGATGTCCCGTCCGAAATCGCTCGATATCTCCGGTCGCGCAATCTCCCGGCCGAGGTCGCCATCGCACCGCACCCCGATCTCGATGCCATGGACTGGACCGGGGGAACCATCACGGCGACGAGACGCGGACCGCTCGAAAGCGACCGATGCGGGGTCAACCGCGTGTATGGCGCGGTGGCGGAAACCGGCACCCTGATGATGGCCTCGGGCCCCGACAGCCCGGCCACGATGAACTTTCTGCCGGAAACTCATGTTGCCGTGCTGAGAGAATGCGATATTTCCGGCGCCGCCGAGGATGTCTGGGACCGGCTCAGGGCCCAGGGACGTGCTTCGGCAGGGTGCCTGCCCCGAACCGTCAACATGATCACGGGCGTGAGCCGCACCGGCGATATCGAACAGACCATCCAGACCGGGGTGCACGGACCGCGATTCCTTCACATCGTTCTTGTGAAGGAGACGTGACACCTTCTGTGATGCACCCTTTGTCCAGGTCCGGTCTCGGCGATCTTCCGGCGCGTGTGCGCAGCACGGCTGAGCTTCCCTTCGAAGATGCCATGACGCTGCCGCGCGGCGCCTGCGTCGCTCCGGACTTCGCTGCTCTCGATGTCGAGCGGTTGTTCCTTGCCGACAGGATCCGTGTTGGACGGATGGACGAAATCCCCGAACCCGGCGACTACATCGCCCACCGCATCATCGACACGTCCGTCGTCGTGGTCCGCCCGAAGGATACGAGCCACTGGGCGATGGTCGACATCTGCCGCCATCGCGGCGCTGAACTGCCCGACGGGCAAGGCCACGCCGAGCGGATCGTCTACCCCTTCCATGCCTGGATCCACGACCTCCATGTCACGTTCGATGACGAGGATGCGCCCATCTCGTCGAGGCCGACGAGCTTCCAGACACCGATCACAGCCTGACCGCCAACGAGGTCCGGGTATGCAACTGGAAAACTCTCGCCGAGAACCTCAGGGAAAGCTATCACCTGTATTCCAGCCACTCACGCCGACCGAAAGAGGTGTGGTGCGGACCCGGCAAGCCGGGCTGGATCACCCACCGGATGAATACCGGTCCCCTGAAAAAGGTCTGGTTCGACGTCAACGAAGAGGCCCGCAAGCGGTTCCCCTGATGCACATCCACCCCAGCCATGTCGTTTCCATCAACCTTGACCGCGGCTTCCGGACGTCGCTGCAGGCAGAGGCATCCGATCGGGTACGGGTCCTGTGGGGTGTCACGACGGCACGTCCCCTCGTGCCGTCAGACGAAGAGGAACTCGCGGCCTTCAGGGCCGACACCAGGGCGACCTTCGATGTCATCAATCTCGAGGACCGCCAGATCGTCGGAGCCCCGAAGAGCGGCCATCTCCGGCCAGGCCGGCTGTGTCCCGGGGAGAAGACGCTGCGGGAATTCCGGCGCCACCTCGCCATGAGGCTCACATGAGCGGCCAGGAAGACGATGACGTGCTGTGGCGGAAGATAGCCCAGTCGGTCAAGCCACTGCCGGGACGCCAGAGACCGGCGGCACCGGCCATCCGGATACCGATCGAGGAAGGTCCGGCATCGGACGTCGGCCGGCAGGCACACAGCCGGCCTCGCCCTGCCGGTGTTCCTCGCGGACCGGCCGGACCGAAACCTCTGGAACCCGGTGTCGCGGACGGCCTCGACAAGCGGCAGGCCGACCGGCTGAAGCGTGGCCTGCTGGTGATCGAAGGCCGTCTGGATCTCCATGGCCTCACGCAGCGCGAGGCCCATGCTGAACTCGATTCGTTCCTCGCCCGTTCCCAGGATCGCCGTCATCGGGTCGTTCTCCTGATCACCGGCAAGGGACAGAAGGCGCCACTGGAAGAGCGCACCAGCGTTCTTCGCCGCCAGGTGCCGCGCTGGCTCAACGAACCGTCCATGCGACGGCGCATCGTGGCATTCTGTTCCGCGCAGCCGAAACACGGCGGCGACGGTGCTTGCTACATCTATCTGAAGAAGACGCAGTAGCGGGAGGTGGCCGCTCTTGATCGCTGAAACCGGACATTTCGCTCTGGTGCTGGCCTTCTGTGTCGCGCTCGTGCAGGGCGTCCTGCCGCTCTTGGGTGCCGCGCGGGGCCATGCCGGATTCATGATGCTCGCGCCCGCCGCCGCCCTTGCCCAGACCGCCATGGTCATGATCGCCTTTGCCGCACTGACCTCGGGATATGTTCAATCGGATTTCTCGATTCTGAACGTTTTCGAGAACTCCCATTCCCTCAAGCCTCTGCTCTACAAGGTGACCGGCGTATGGGGCAACCACGAGGGATCGCTGCTGCTCTGGGTCCTGATTCTGGCAATCTTCGGTCTTTCCGTGGCGCTCTTCGGCCGGACCCTTCCGTTGACGACGAGAGCGCGCGTTCTGGCCATCCAGGGCCTCGTCGCCACGGGCTTCCTGGCGTTCCTGCTCTTCACCTCCAATCCGTTCGAGCGTCTCGACCCTCCGCCGCTCGACGGCCGCGACCTCAATCCCATCCTCCAGGATCCCGGCCTCGCCTTCCATCCCCCGTTTCTCTATCTGGGCTATGTCGGGCTCTCGGTAACCTTTTCCTTCGCCATCGCCGCACTCATCGAGGGCAGGATCGACGCCCAGTGGGCCCGATGGGTCCGGCCCTTCACCCTGGCGGCATGGATTTTCCTTACCATCGGGATCGCCCTTGGAAGCTGGTGGGCCTATTACGAGCTCGGCTGGGGAGGCTGGTGGTTCTGGGATCCCGTTGAGAATGCATCCTTCATGCCCTGGCTCGCGGCCACCGCACTGCTTCATTCCTCGATCGTCACCGAGAAACGGGGAGCGCTGAAGAGCTGGACCGTGCTGCTGGCGATCCTCGCCTTCTCGCTCAGCCTGCTTGGCACCTTCCTGGTGCGCTCGGGCGTGCTGACCTCGGTCCATGCCTTCGCCAACGATCCCGAACGCGGCGTCTTCATCCTGGTGCTCATGACCGCTGCCATCGGCGGCGCTCTGGCGCTCTATGCCTTCAGGGCACCGACGCTCAAACCCGATGGCCTGTTCTCCCCGATCAGTCGCGAGGGAGCGCTGGTTCTCAATAACCTCTTCCTTGCCTCGGGATGTTTCACGGTGCTGATGGGCACGCTCTACCCGCTGCTCCTCGATATCCTGGGCGGGGGAACCGTGTCGGTCGGGCCGCCCTATTTCGAGCTCGTTTTCGTGCCGCTCATGATCCCGCTGCTTCTGCTGATCGCCTTCGGCATGCTGGCGCCCTGGATGCGGGCCGATCTTGCCGGCGTGCTTTCACGCCTCAAACTGCTGCTGCTGGTTTCGCTCTTCACATGGGGCTTCGTCTGGTGGCGGACGACGGACACATCACCGCTGCCTGCCTTCGGCATCGCATTGGCAGTCTGGATCGCCGGCTCGGTCGCCCTGGAGTACGCTGACCGGGTGCAGGCCTTCCGGTGTCCCCTTGACGAAAGCTGGCGCCGGGCGCGCAAGCTCCCCGTGGCTTCCTATGGGATGAGCCTGGCGCATCTCGGTCTTGCCGTGCTCGTCGCCGGGGTCACGGCATCCTCGGCATGGCAGAGCGAAGTGATACGCACCATGGCGCCTGGCGAAACCCAGGAGATCGCCGGCTACACGATCGCCTTCGAAGGCGCGAGGATCGTTCCGGGACCCAACTACGAGGCCGAGCGCGGCACCTTCCGCGTGACAGCCGACGATCGGGACGTCACGGTCCTTGAACCGGAAAGACGCGCCTACTTCGTCCAGGCAACACGGACGACGGAGGCCGCCATCCACACCACGCTGATGGCCGATCTCTATGTCGTCCTGGGCGAGGCCGTCCAGGGCGGTGCCCATGTCGTGCGCCTCTACCACAATCCACTGGTGCCCTGGATCTGGGGCGGATGCATGCTGATGGCCCTTGGCGGGCTGGCAAGCCTCGCCGACCGCCGCCTGCGGCGTGCCGTTGGCGAACGTCATCTTGCAAACCTGCCCGCAGGGACGTGATCTCCCCATGACGCGCCTTCTTTCAATCCTCGTCCTCGTGGCCGCCCTGGGTGCCTTTCCATCGATTGCCGTGGAGCCCGACGAGATTCTGGCCGATCCTGTATTGGAGCACCGGGCACGTGCACTGGGCAGGGAGCTCCGCTGCCTGGTATGCCAGAACCAATCGATCGAGAACTCCGACGCTCCTCTGGCGCGCGATCTGCGGGTGCTCCTGCGCCAGCGGATCGAGGCAGGTGACAGCGACGAGGCGGCGGTCGCATGGATCGTCGAACGCTATGGCGACTATGTTCTGCTCAAGCCACCGCTGAAGGCCGAAACCCTGCTGCTCTGGGGCGCGCCCCTTCTGGCGCTGGGAGCAGGCGCGCTGGTTGTTGTGGCAAGCTTGCGCCGCAACCGGGCACGTTCCATCACCGACAGCGACGGCCGATGATCTTTCTTGCTCTTGCCAACCTGATCGTCGTGGTGCTGGTGCTGCTTGCGCTTCCCTCGCTTCGCACGACGGCAGCTCCGCAGCGCGTCATCCCGTGGGTCCTGTGGACGCCCGTAGCCTTCGCGGTCGTCGCGGGAGCAATCGCGATATACGCCATGCTGGGATCACCGCAGCTGGGCGATCGGCCGCTTGGCGGGCGGACCGAAACCGCCTCAAGCGACCCCGGACTCGTAGGCCTGGTGGAGCGTGCCAGGGACCGTCTGGCCGAGTATCCGGCGGATACCGAAGCCTGGATGCTGCTCGCCAATGCCCACGGGCTCGCCCGACGGTACGACGATGCCGCGCTCGCCATGGCGGAAGCGTCGGTCCTCGATCCGGGCAATGCGGAGCTTCTGGCGCGCTATGGGGAGTACATCGTGCTGGCGCACGATGGCATGGTGACACCGGTCGCAAGGCGGGCGTTCGCCGAAGCCCTTTCGATCGATCCCGGGGAACCCGTGGCACGGTTCTACGGCGGCATCGCGCTGGCGCAGTCCGGCGACACCTCGAGCGCTCTTCTCGTGTGGCAGGAGTTGCTCGAGGAATCGTCCGCCGATGCGCCGTGGATCGGCGAGCTGCGCCGTCATATCGCCGACGCCGAAGCACTTGTGTCCGGCGGGGAAGGGATCGCGGGGATGGAGCTTGCCGACGATGAACGGCTGGATCTCGTCACCGGCATGGTCGAGGGCCTCGCCCTCAGACTCGAGGACGAACCGGAGAATCTCGAGGGCTGGAGGCGCCTCGCCCATTCCTACACGGTACTTGGCGATTGGTCGAACGCGCGCAAGGCCTGGGAACATGCCCTGGGTCTCGCCCCCGGCGATGGCGAACTGTGGGACGGGTTCGCCGCAGCGGTGGCCGGCCCCATCAGTCCGGATTCAGGCGTTGCCGCCGACGCGCTCGCGGACATGGAACGGGTTCTCGAGGTTCGGCCCGAAAACCGCCATGCCCTCTACGTCTCGGGCCTCGCGGCGGCTGAAACCGGAGATCTGGCGCGCGCACACGAGTTCTGGACCCGTCTCAGGGATCTCTTTCCCCCCTCAAGCGCCGAATATGACCGGGTCCGGGTGCTTGTGGAGAGTCTCGGACGATGACAGAGCACCCTATCTCTCGTAGCGGTTGGTCCAGATCTCCTTGGCGATACGAAGAGGCACGGCCATGCGCATGAGGAGCGCCGGGGGCAGCTTCTGAGGGGCTCCCAGGCTCTCCATGTAGCCGATCAGTTCGTTGTCGCGCCCGCACGCCATGTCGGCGGCAAGCAGGCCGCCGATTGTTCCCTTCGTCACGCCGACCGCGTTCTGGCAGACCGAGGCCCAGACATCGCTCGCGACCCTGCCGAATCCCGGTGCGCCATTGCGCGAAAGGCAGACGAAGCCGGTCCAGGTGTATTCCATCGTCACGTCGGGGAGCATGGCAAAGCGGGCGCGGAAACAGGCCTCGTGGTCGCGCCTCGCTTCGGCACGCTCCTGGTCCGTGACCCGGAACCCCGGGGCGTAGCGAAAGCCCTGGCGTATCAGGATTCGGTGGTCCTTCGTGAACCGCATGGTGACCCCGGCGATGGCATTGGCGGGCGTGAGGCCCCAGTCGTCCTCGCCGCCCAGCGCTTCCCGCTCCTGCGCTGTCAGCTGCCGCGTCAGGCTGGCATGGGCTGCTATCGGAACGAGCCTGTCGGTGAAGAAGCCGAACTCCCGGGCAAAGCCGTTGGTGGCAAGAATCATGCGCGGTGCCCGCACGCTGCCGTTGGGCGTCGTCAGTTGGACCCCGTTGCGCGACTCCATGCGTGCCACGGGCGTGTTCTCGAAGAGCCGGACTTCGTCCGGCAGATGGTCCGCGAGCCCGCGGCAGAGCGCTGCCGGATTGAAGAGGATGCCTCCTGGCGTATGGACCGCCGCATGGTAGGCGGGCGTGCCGATCTCGCGGCGGAGCCCGGCGTTGTCGAGCCAGCGGAAGGGCTCGCCAAGCGCCTCGAGTTCCCGCGCGAAGGGCTCGAGGATTTCCCGTCGGCCACGCGCCGACCGGGCAGCATGGTACTTGCCCCGTCGGCTCCAGTCACAGGCGATCCCGTGGCGTTCGACGGCTTCGTCGAGATGGCTGATGGCGGCCCGTGCCAGCGCCATGAAGCGATGGCTGCCCTCGAGTTCCGCGAGCGAATCACCGACATTGTGGGGCAGATCGATGGCAAATCCGCTGTTGCGCCCGGAAGCGTTCTCACCCGCCGTACCGGCATCGAGAAGGACGATGCTTTCTCCGGGGCGGTTCTCGGCGAGGCGCCGTGCCGCGGCGAGGCCCGCCCATCCGGCACCCACGACCACCCAGTCGGCAACGATATCCCGATCGAGCGCGGGGCGTGGCGTCCTCGGTCCCAGGATACGGCTCCACCCGTTGGTCGTGTCGTTCGACGGCAGAATCCCGATGTCGACTGAGTCGGGCATTGTCCGGGCTCCCCTTCAAATTGTCCTGGCCGGTATAAGGATTGTCGCCGGCTTCGGGAACCTCCCCTCCATCCGTGATTTGCACGACGGTGAGTCCTATGATGGATCGGGCTCAAGAAGATCACCGGCATGTACGATCCCCTCCGCGACCCCCTGTTGCAACCCTACCGCCTCAAGCACCTCGTGCTGAAGAACCGCATCATGTCGACAGCGCACGAGCCGGGCTACACCGAAGACGGGCTCGTGGGTGAGCGCTACCTGCGCTACCACGAGGAGAAGGCCAGGGGCGACATCGCGATGACCATGATCGCGGGCTCCACCGTGGTGTCGAAAGATTCGGCACAGGCCTTCATGAACGTTCAGGCGTGGAAGGACGAGGTGGTGACAGGGTTGCGCCGGCTCACGGATGCCTGCCACGAGCATGGTGCTGCGGTGATGATCCAGCTCACCCACCTCGGCAGGCGCACCAACTGGAACAAGGAACACTGGCTCCCGGTTCTGGCACCCTCCATGGTCCGCGAGCCGGCCCATCGCGCCTTCCCCAAGGAAATGGAGGACTGGGACATCGAGCGGGTCGTCAGGGACTACGGCCTCGCGGCTGCGCGCATGGCCGAAGCGGGTCTCGACGGCATCGAGTTCGAGGCCTACGGCCACCTGATGGACCAGTTCTGGTCGCCCGCCACCAACCGCCGCAACGACTGCTGGGGCGGCAGCCTCGACAACCGGCTGCGCTTTGCCATGCGCGTGCTCGATAGCGTACGTGACGCGGTCGGACCTGGTTTCATCGTCGGCATTCGCATGTCATGCGACGAGAACTGGCGCAACGGCTATGACCGGCGCACCGGCATCGAGATCGCCCGGCGTTTCATCGCCACCGGCAAGATCGATTTCCTGAACATCATCAAGGGGCATATCGACCACGACCGGGCGCTCACCGACATCATCCCGGTGGCAGGCATGGCCGCGTCGCCGCATCTCGAATTCGCTGGCGGCATCAGGGCCGAGACGCGGTTTCCGGTGTTTCACGCCAACAAGATCGCCGATATCGCCACGGCGCGCCACGCCATCGCCGAGGGCAAGCTCGACATGGTCGGCATGACAAGGGCGCATATCGCCGATCCTCACATCGCCAGGAAGATCGGCGAAGGCCGCGAGGACGAGATCCGTCCCTGTGTCGGCGCCACCTACTGTCTCGAAAGCGTCTATGCCGGAACCGGCGCGCTGTGCGTTCACAATCCCTCGACCGGCCGCGAGACGGAACTGCCCCAACTGGTCCAGCCGGGTTCCGGACCGTCGAAGCGCATCGTCATCATCGGTGCCGGGCCTGCCGGACTCGAGGCCGCGCGTGTCGGCGCAGAGCGCGGCCACGATGTCGTCGTCCTGGAGGCCGCCGACAGGCCGGGCGGCCAGATCCGCCTGGCGACACGCACGCCGAACCGCAAGGATCTGATCGGCATCGTCGACTGGCGCGTCGCACGCATCGAGAAGCTGGGCGTCGACATCCGCTGCAACACAGTGGCCGAAGCCGGCGATGTGCTGGCGCTCGAACCCGACATCGTTCTTGTCTGCACGGGCGGACTGCCCAACAAGGAGATCCTCGACGAGGGTTCCGAACATGCCGTCAGTTCCTGGGAACTGATCGCCGGCGACGTCGCACCGGCGGGCGATGTCCTGGTCTTCGACGACAACGGGCATCAGCCCGGCATGCAGGCGGCCTGGCTGGCAGCGCGTTCGGGATCAAGGGTCGAAATCATCTCGCCCGAAAGGACATTCGCTCCCGAACTCGGCGCACTCACCCATGCGCCCTACGCAGAGTTCTTCCACAAACACGGTGTTGCGATCACGATCAACACGAGGGTGACGAGGCTCATGCGCCGGGGCAACAGGCTCCATGCCACGCTGTTCAGCGAATTCACCCAGACAGAGGTCGGCGAGCGCGTGGTCGACCAGGTCGTGATCGAGCACGGGACCCTGCCCGCCGATGACCTCTACTTCGCGTTGCGCGAGAAATCCCTCAACCGCGGCGAGGTCGACTACGAGGCCCTGATCGCCTACCGGCCCCAGGAGATACGCAGCAATCCGGATGGAACCTTTCAGTTGTTCCGCCTCGGCGATGCCGTCGAGAGCCGGAACATCCATGCAGCGATCTACGATGCCGTGCGCTTCGTGAAGGTCATGTAGGAACCCCGCAAGGCATCACGGCCGGCCGCCGCCTTTGACCTTCACGCGTCTTCTTGAGACATGCGCCTGGCTTCCTTTTCTGCACGGTTCTCCGCCATGATCGACGCGGCAATTGTGCCGACACACAGAATGACCGAGATCCAGAAAAAGAGATGGGCACCACCGGAACCTGCGTAGCTGTAGACCACGCCGGCTCCTTCCCATGCCTCGATTGGGCTTGCACCGAACATCGTTCTTCTCCTTTCAGATTGCTTGCCTGGTCAGGACGTCAGCCACGCCAGTGAAGACGTGAAGTGATCTGTTCCGGATAGGCAGAAACCGGAATCTCCATATCCATCCCGACCTTCTGGAATTCGTCGCTGGCGCGCAGGATCCCGCACATCCTGAGGATGAGGGAGACGACATAGCCGGGGATGAAGCCGATGAGGATCATGACCACACAGCCGACCAGCTGACCCCAGAAGGTGATTCCCGGAATGGCGTTCGAGACTGCCGGATAGCCGTCCAGGAAGATCCCGCATGCCAGAACACCCAGGATGCCGCAGAATCCGTGCACCGAGACGGCGCCGACCGCGTCGTCGATCCCCAACCTCTCGAGAAAGCGCTGCCCGTAGGGAATCAGCACGCCACCGGCAAATCCCAGCCCGAAGGCAAGCGGCGGATAGAAGAGATCGAGGCCGGCAGCGACCGCGAAGATGCCGCCCAGGGCCCCGGACATCATCCAGAACGGATCACGGGTGACCGCGTAGGCACCGATGATTCCGCCGGCGAAGCCCATCAGCAGGTTGAAGGAGAATGCCGAAAGCGTCGTGGGGCCACCGTAGATGTTCCCCCACTGGGATGTCCCGTTGTAGAGCAGGCAGGCACCCATGAATCCGACGAAGCCGATGATGATGATCATCAGGCCGGCAATGGCCATCGGGATGCTGTGGCCCTGGATGTGGTTGATCTGGCCGCCGGGACCGAACTTGCCGATCCGCGGACCGAGGTTGATCAGAACACCGAGCGCGAAGAATCCCGAGATGATGTGCACCACGCCGGCGGCGCCGACATCATGGTAGCCGAACTCGGTGACGAGCCAGCCTTCCGGATGCCATCCCCATGATGCCGCGATCAGCCAGGTGAATGAGCCCAGAACCACAGCAAGGATGATGAACGCTCCCATGCGGATGCGTTCGATCACGGCACCGGACATGATCGAGGCGGTTGTCGCGGAGAACAGTACGAAGGCACCCCAGATGACACCGGTCACGTTGTCACCCAGGTTGGGGCCCATCGCTTCGTTCCAAGGTTCCGCGCTCAGTCCGTACTCCAGATTGGGGACAAGCCCGGACGGAAAGGCGAGATAGACCCACCAGCCGAACATGAACATCGTCGGAATGATGAAGGCGAAGGCGAGAATGTTCTTGCACCCCGACGCCAGTGTATTCTTCACCCGCGAAGCTCCCATCTCGTACATCAGGAAGCCGGCATGGATGGCGATCATGAGACCGATCGACCACCAGTAGTAGGCCTCGATACTGATCGAGGTCGACCACTCGATTGCAGATTGAACTTCTTCAGGTGTCACCACATTCACTCCATCCTGGTCAATGGCTCCCGGAGCCCCCGCCGCCTTGATGCAAGGCGTGCACCACAGCGTCCGGCCGGGAAACCGGAAATGTCAGAAGAAACGCAGATAGCGAGAACGTTCCCAGTCACTGACATGGTTGAGATAGCCCAGCCATTCGTCCCGCTTGCAGGCAAGCCAGGCGTCGAACATCATGCCACCGAAGGTCCTGCGCGCGAGCGCGCTCGAGGCGAATGAGTCGAGCGCTTCGCCAAGCGTGCGCGGCAATGTGGCAACCCCTGCCGCGGTGCGCTCCTCTTCGCTCGTTACATAGAGGTTCTCGCGGTGTGGCTCGCCGGGATCGAGTTCCTCGCGTATGCCTTCGAGTCCGGCGGCAAGCACTATTGCCGCGGCCAGATAGGGATTGGAGGACGAGTCGGCGAGGCGCAGTTCGACGCGTCCGCCGCCGCCGGGAATCCGGATGGTGTTGGTGCGGTTGTTGTCACCGTAGGCGCAGAAGACCGGCGCCCAGGTGAACCCCGAATTGCTGCCCTTGAGAATGAGGCGCTTGTAGCTGTTGATGGTCGGCGCCACCACCGCCGAGATGGTCGCAAGATGGCGCAGAAGGCCCGCGATGAACCGGTAGCCGAGCGTGGAGAGACCGCAGCCCCGCGGGTCGTCATCCGCCACGAACAGATTGTCGCCGGTCCCGGAATCGAAGAGCGACATGTTGAAATGCGCACCGCTGCCAGCGTAGTGCCCGAAGGGCTTGGGCATGAAGGAAGCGAAGCCGCCATGCTTCCTTGCGATCTCGTTGGCCAGCCGCCGGAAGAAGACGAAGCGGTCGGCCATCGTCGTGACGTCGGAATAGGAGAAATCGATCTCGAACTGGCCGATGCCGTCCTCGTGATCGAAGCTGTAGACATCCCAGCCCAGGGAATCCATCGCGGTGACGAGCTCGCCCATCCAGGACATGTTGTCCAGAAGCCTCGAGGTATCGTAGGCAGGCTTGTCGAGATTGTGCCGGGGACTCATGGGCTGGCAGACCGAACCGTCGTCGCGGAACACGAAGAACTCGGTCTCGACCCCGAGATTCATACCCAGACCCAGCGACGCCGCATCGGCGACGACCCGGCCCAGAATATTCCTGCTGCAGGGCTCGAAGGGCTTGCCCTCGCAATAAAGATTGCTCGCGAACCATGCGACATCGGACATCCACGGCTGGATCATGCACGAAGCAGGGTCCGGATGGGCCGCCACCTCCTCGTCGCTGATGTCCTGGGGCACACCTTCGACGGCGGCACCGGTACACAGTTCAGAGCCTGCCATGGCGCGGTCGAAGTGGCTCATGGGAACCATCTTCGACTTCGAGACTCCGTGCATGTCCACATAGGAGGGGAGCAGGAATCTCACCCCGGCCTCGATGAGGCCCGACTTCAGGCCCTCGAGATCGCTCGATCTGAACTGTGGCTCGGTCTTGTTCACGCGAACAGGCTCCCAGAAAAACCCGCGAACGTGACCGCCAATTGCTCGCAATGTCAAGCCGCTGTAAACCGCATCATGCTGTCACACCCCGAACAGACCGGCATGTTGCCCCAACCCGACAATCCCGGTGCCTGGTGAAGGGCATGACAGTGTGGCGGATTCGAGGTCCATGACCGCTGATCATCGCCTCGGCGCGAACGACCAGCCGGGTCTCGCCATCGCCTCGATCGTTGCCGGCGTCTGCCTGCTCACCTCGGGCGATGTCATCGCCAAGTTGGTCACGCAGGAGATCGATCCCTTCAGCTACATCCTGACAAGGAGCGTCTTCGCCTTCCTTCCGGTCCTCGTTGCGCTCCAGATCAGCAGGACCTGGAGCCGCCTCAGGACCCGGCGCCCCTGGGGACAGGCCGGACGCGGCGTCGCCATGGCGCTCGCCTACACGTTCTATCTGAGAGCCATCCAGGATCTTCCCCTCGCCGACGCCGCAGCGGTGACCTTCTCGTCGCCGTTTCTGGTGGCGATCATGAGCGGCATCTTTCTGGGAGAGAGGGTCTCGCTTGTCCGCTGGATGGCGATCAGCGTCGGCTTCATCGGCGCACTCGTCATCGTGCAGCCCGGCACCGACGCCTTCCGGCCGGCGGCGCTGTGGGGTGTGGCTGCGGCGGCCGCCGTTGCTGTCACGGCGCTGATGGCCCGCAGGCTGGGCGCCACCGAACCGGCGCCGGTCACCGCGTTCTACACCACCATCGCGTTCGTCTTCGCGGGTCTCGTTCCGGTCGTCACGGTGCCGGGCACATGGCAGATGGCCGTCGGCAGCAACCTCGTCCTGATCTTCCTGGCGGGCCTGATCGCCGGCGCGGCGCATTTCCTGATCATTTTCGCCTACCGCAAGGGCGAGGCGAGCCTCGTGGCGCCGTTCGAGTATTCGTCACTGCTGGTGGCCGTGATTCTGGGCTATCTCGCGTTCGGCGACGTGCCGACCGTCATGGTCACCGCCGGCATGGCACTGATCGTCCTTGCGGCGATCATCCTGGCGCGTCGCGGCTAGAGCGCCATGGCACGCTCGATCATGTCCATGTGATCGCAGCCGAAATAGAGCTTGTCGCGAAAGATGAAGCCGGGCACGCCGAAGAGGCCCGCTTCGACGGCCTGGCTGGTGTTGGTCTCGATGACCTTCTTGTAGTGCTCGTCCGAGGCGATTTCGGCCATGGGGCGGGGCCCCAGGCCTGTCGCATCCGCCATTTTCTGGAGAACGGCAGGGTCCGTGATGTCCGCACCTTCGGTCCAGTAGCCGCGCATGACCGCCTGGACGAAGGCGTCGGCACAACCCTCCTCGACGGCATAGGCGGTGCATCGAAGCACGCGGGACGGCCGCAGCGGTTGCGCGGGGTGCGGATGGTAGGCAAGACCCGCTTCGGCCATGCGATCGGCGACATCCTGGAGGTACCATGCCACGCGTGCCGGATTCTGTTCCAGGGGCCGCATGCCATCGACTGCCTTCATGAGATTGCCGAGATGAAGGGGTCGCCAGTCCACGGCGATGCCGTGACGCCGCGCCAGCCCGCCAATCCGGGTCGATGCGATGAAGGACCAGGGGCTGATGACATCGAACCAGAAGGTGACGCGCTCCGCCCTCTCAGCCGGCTGTTCGCGGACCGTGCCTTCGAGGAACCGATCGAGCGAGACGACGACGCGGCGATGCTCGCCCGTCATCACTTCCCGGCCATCCTGGAGGGCGCGTACATCGAAAGTGATGGTACGCCCGGATACAGACGCGACCCTTGCCTCGATCGAGACGGGCCGCCCGACATGGGCGGGCCCGGCGTGGTCGACGGCGACCCGGATGCCCACGGTCGCCTCGCCATCCTCGATGCAATGGTGGACGAGTTCGCCGCACACGCCTTCTGTCCAGAGAATCAGGGTGACGGTTGCCACCACATCGACACCGGCATTGCCGACCGCCGAGGCTGTATCCCCGTCACCGGGCCGGAAGATGCCAGTTCGCGTAATTCCCTCGTTCAGGGGACGCATCGGTCGGATGGCCAGCAAAGCGGAAACTCTTTCGCGGTCATCTCTTCTCCCGGTACGAGGGTGATATCGCTGAACGGCGGCGATGTTGGCCCCGGACGCCTGGCGAATCTTGCGTCGTCGCCGATCCAGCGCACCGAGATCGCCCTGCGGGATGCGGCGAGGGAGCAGTTGGCCGGAGCGCCGTGCACGGTGAGAAAGTGGAAACAGATGGCATCGCCCGGCGCGAGATCCCAGCCGCGTATGTCGAACGACGACCGGTCCGCCCCTATGTCGGGCAACGGCTCGTAGACGTCGCCCTCGCCGTAGAGAGGCCTGCCGTTGAACCGTTCGGGCGTGAAGGTGCGCCGCCAGAGATGCGAACCGGCAATGAATTCGGGGCTGGTGTCGCGCGCGACAGGATCGACCGGGATCCACATGGAGACGTTCTGTCGGCCGTCGACACAGTAGTAGGGCTGGTCATGGTGCCACGGCGTGCCGATGTCGGCGCCGGCCTCCTTGACGAGCACATGCTCGTGAAAGAGGCGCGCGGTTTCAGACCCCATGAGGCGGGCCGCGATTTCGGCCGATCGGGAGCGCTTCACGAACACCTCGTATTCGGAGATTCTTTGCCAGTTGCAGTAATCGCTCATGAAAAGCCTGCCCGCGTCGTCATGGTAGAGCTTGGCGTCGGCTCCCGGTTCCGCGAGGTTCGTCTCGATGCCGCGGGCAAGGGTTTCGACCCAGTCGGCGAAGACCCCGCGCAGGCAGATGACACCGTCTTCGCGAAATGCCTCGACGGCCTCGTTCTCCAACGGTGGCGATCCTTCCATGATTATCCCCCGGCGACACGCGGCATGAGATAGACCTCTGCTCCGGCCGGTACCGGCTGGAGCAGGGAGTCACGATAGATCCGGCCGTTTATGGCCACCGCCACTCCACGGCCCAGAACCGGAGCGAGTTCGGGATAGGTCTCCTCGAGGCGCTTCAGCAACTGCATGACAGTGCGGGCCTCGACGGGGAACGACTGCCGTTCGCCCGCCATGGACCGAAAGGTCGCGCCAAGCCTGACGTCGATCATGACGGTCCGTCGATGGCCTCGAGAATGCGGGGAGGCGACATCGGGAGTTCGGTCATGCGCCGGCCGATGGCGCGCGAAACCGCGTTCGCCACCGCGGCAAGCGGAGGCACGATCGGTGTTTCCCCGACACCCCGCACACCATAGGGATGGCCGGGATTGGGCACCTCGACGATGATCGTGTCGATCATCGGGAGATCGGAGGCGACGGGAATGCGATAGTCGAGGAAGCCCGGGTTCTGGAGAACACCGTCCTCACCATAGATGTATTCCTCGTTGAGCGCCCAGCCGATGCCCTGGACCGCGCCTCCCTGATACTGCCCCTCGACATAATCGGGATGGATGGCCTTGCCTGCATCCTGAACGGCAAGGTAGCGCAACACGGTGACGCGTCCCGTCTCCGGATCCGCCTCCAGATCGACGACATGCACGGCAAAGCTTGCGCCTGCCCCTTCGGCATTGATCTCCGCATGGCCGGCGATCGGCCCGCCCGTGCTCGGTGCCATGGCGGCGAGCGCATCGAAGCCCAGCGGTTCGTGATCGCCGGCATTCGCTCCGGAGGGGCGCACGCTGCCGCTTTCCCAGACCACGGCATCGACATCGATATTCCACAGCCGGGCGGCGCGCTCTTTCATGATATCGATCACCCTGCGCGACGCCTCGATGGTCGCCATGCCGGCGGAATGGGTGACCCGGCTGCCGCCGGTCGTGTCGTTGTGTCCCAGTGCGCTGGTATCGGCGATGATGGCCTTCACCCTGTCATATCCGATACCAAGTTCCTCGGCGGCCATCAGGCACATGCTGGCACGGCTCCCGCCGATATCGGGGGTGCCGAGCGACACGAGAACGGTGCCATCGGTGTTGACGTTGACCGTGACACTGGTCTGTCCGCCAAAGTTCGGCCAGAATCCGGCAGCGATGCCTCTGGCCTGGTTGGGTCCGAGTTCCACATCGAGATTGGGATGGGAGCGCGCCGCCACGAGGCACTCGACGAATCCGATCGGACCGAAGGTCGGGCCGTAGACCGAACTGCTGCCCTCCTTCACGGCATTCTTGAGGCGCATCAAGACGGGATCGAGACCGAGTCTCTGCGCGATCTCGTCGAGCACCGACTCGATCGCAAAGGCCGCCATCGGCGCGCCGGGGGCCCGGTAGGCGGCGGCCTTCGGCCGGTTCACCACCACATCGTAACAGTTGAGCACGACATTCCTGCAATCATAGGGTGCCATCCCGCAAACCGAGCCGTAGCTCACCGGGGACCCGGGGAAGGCGCCGCCCTGGTATCTGAAGGTGGCATCGCACGCCGTGATCCGGCCATCCTTCGTTGCACCGATCCTGACCGATATGCTCGTCGACGACGTCGGGCCCGAACCCCTGAAGACCTCCTCGCGATTCATGGTCATCTTGATGGGCCGGCCCGACTTTTTCGAAAGCGCGAGCGCGAGCGGCTCGAGGAACACCGTCGTCTTGCCGCCGAAACCGCCGCCGATCTCGGACGACGTCACGCGCAGGCTCGAAAGATCCATACCCAGAATGGCCGCGCACATGGAACGCACGGAGAAATGGCCCTGGGTGCAGCACCACAGTTCGGCGAGGCCATCCTCGGACACCGAGGCGATACAGGCATGGGGCTCGATGTAGCCCTGGTGGGCCGCCTCCGTCCTGAAGTCGCGCTCGACGACGATATCCGCCTCGGCGAAACCCGCCTCGATATCGCCCATCTCGATCTTGAGATACTCCGCGATATTGGAAGGTTTCTGCGGCGTGGGATCGAGGCCGGCGGTGAACATGTCCTCGTGCAGCACCGGAGCATCGGGGTCCATGGCCTCGTCGACGTCGGTGACGTGCGGCAGCACCTCCCACACAACGTCGATCAGCCTCAGCGCATTGCGCGCGACAGGCGCCGAGGTTGCCGCGACCGCCGCGACCGCATGGCCCTCATAGAGAGCCTTGTCTCGGGCAATGACGTTCCTTGCCACGTCCCAGAGGTTTTCCTCATCCTCGCCCTTGACCGTCTTGTCGGGCGCAAGGTCCGGAAAGTCGTCGCGGGTCACGACCGCCTTGACGCCTTCGAGGGCTTCGGCCTTCGAGGTGTCGATTGCGAGAATTCTTGCATGGGCGTGCGGGCTGCGCAGCACCTTGCCGACCAACATGTCCGCCTTGGCGAGATCGGCACCGTAGAGGGCGCGGCCGGTCACCTTGTCCGTGCCGTCGGGACGGACGGGACGCGTTCCGACCTGGTCGAACACGGTCCGTGCAGTGAGTTCCAGTTCCATGGGTCATTGTCCTCGCATGTCAGTAGCGGTTTCCATGACCGCGCGGATGATCTTGTCGTAACCGGTGCAGCGGCAGAGGTTGCCGGCAAGCCAGTAGCGCACCTCGGTCTCGGTGGGATCCGGGTTGTCCTCGAGCAACGCCCTGGCGGCCACGAGGAATCCCGGAGTGCAGACACCGCATTGCAGCGCTCCGAGTTCCAGGAACTTCCTCTGGAGCGGATGAAGGCCCTCGCGGCCTGCCATGCCTTCGATGGTGTCGACCTCCCTGCCGTCGGTTTCCGCCGCAAGCACGAGGCACGAACAGACCAGGCGGCCGTCGAGCATGACCGAACAGGCGCCGCAATCGCCCGATGAGCATCCTTCCTTGCTGCCGGTAAGGCCCAGGCGCTCGCGCAGCGCATCAAGCAGGGTTTCTTCGGCGTCGCACAGGAATTCGGCCACATCGCCGTTCACTGTTGTGGTGACATGCATGAGGTTCATGGTCTTTCTCCGGCCCGCTTGCCTGCATTGAGTGCTGCCCGGCGTGCGAGCACACCGGCCACCTTCGTGCGGTACGCGATGGTACCACGCTTGTCGTCAATCGGCCGGCAGGCCGTCGAGGCGGCCGCCTGGAGGATGGCGAGCGCGGTTTCGTCGAGTGTCGTGCCGATGATGGCGTCGGCGCATTCCTGTACCACGAGCGCACGCGGACCGACCGCGCCGAGCACTATCCGGGCCGCGGTGCAGCGTCCGTCGTCGTCCAGTATCACGCTGACGCCGGCACCGACCACGGCGATATCCATCTCGGACCTCGGGATGAGCCTGAGATAGGCATCGCCGGAACGCCGGTCAGGGAGTGGAAGGAAGACCGATGCCACCAGTTCGCCCCTCGAGAGCGAGGTCCTTCCAGGTCCCGTTGCGACCTCCTCGACCGGACTGTCGCGCACTGCGCCGCCAGGACCGGCGATCCGCGCGACAGCGCCCGCCGCGATCATCGCGGGTACGCTGTCGGCGGCCGGAGAGGCATTGCAGAGATTGCCGATCATGGTTGCGCGCTCCTGGATCTGCGTCGAACCGATCAGTTCCACAGCCTCGACGACTCCGGGCCACGCCTGCTTCACGCCGGCATGGCGTGAAAGGACCGCACCGGGAACGGCACCACCGATACGCCAGCCGCCGTCTTCCCCGACGATCTCCGCCATGCCCGGAATGCGCTTGATGTCGACGACGAGATCCGGTTCGACCATGCCGAAACGCAGCTGAACGAGCAGATCCGTGCCGCCGGCCAGAATCCGCGCGCTGCCTTCGAACGACGCCAACAGTCCGGTGGCGCCATCGAGTGTCCGCGGTGCTTCGTACCGCATGTCAGACCTTCCTCCATCGTTCGAGACAACGTGATCGGGATTCGCCCCCCCCGATAATTCCAGAGAAAGGACTACCGGGGCAACCTCAATCGTAGTGGCGGGGATTCCGGAACATGACAACAAAGGGCAACAGCACGGCCATCAGCACGGCGATCGTCATGAAGGCGTTGTTGTAGCCGATCATGGTCGCCTGGCGGGCGATCTCCGCCTGAAGCGAGACAAGCCCACTGACACTCCCCGAATCCCAGATGGCCGCGAGTCCGGGATAACGCAGGAGTTCGTTGAACGGATTGACGTACTCGTTGAGCTCGGCATGGTTGATCTGGCTGTAGCGCACCTGCAGTCCGATCACAGCCGCGGTGCCGATGGCGCTGCCGACGTCGAAGTTGAGATAGAAGAGGGCAAAGCCCTGGTCCTGGATGCGCCGGTCGAGTCGCGAGAGGGTCAGGGTGTTGAGCGGCGCCCAGATGAAACCCGCCGCGACCCCCTGCACGAAAGTGGTCCAGGTGACGTCCCAGGGACGGATGTCGGGCGTCCAGTGCCCCATCTCCCAGGCCGGCCACGCGATGCCGAAAATGCCGATCATCAGGAGAGGGCGAGGATCGATCCGGCCGCGTATCTGGCTCATCAGGGTGAGTCCGACGATCGAACCGATTCCCCGGGGCAGCATCAGGTAGCCGATCTCGAGCGCCGGATAGTTGCCGATCAGCTGAAGCATGAGCGGAAGCAGGATGAGCGGCAGGAACATCACCGAACCGATCAGGAAGATGAAGATCTGGCCAATCGCGAAATTGCGGTTGAGGAAGAGACGCCCGTCGATGAAGGTATCCTTGCCGGTGATCGTGTGGACGATGAAGACATGGAGCGCCACGGCCGCGATCGTCGCCTCGATCATGATCTCGCCGGACGCGAACCAGTCCAGTCTCTCGCCGCGTACCAGCATCAGCTGCAGGGCGCCCACCCCGATCACCAGGCTCGTGAAGCCCAGCCAGTCGATCGGTTTCCTGTCCGTTCCGGTCACCGGAACCAGGAACCAGGCCATGACGAAGCCTGCGATCCCGAAGGGAATACAGACGAAGAAGATCCAGGGCCATCCCCAGTACTCGATCAGGAGGCCGCCGATGACCGGCGACACCACGTTGGCAGTCACGAAGCCCAGCGCCCACAGACTCGTCGCCTGGGCATGGCGCGACCGGGGAAACGCCGAAACGGCGATCGACTGGCCGATGGGGATGAGCGGTGCGGCGATGACACCTTGCGCGAATCGCCAGAACACCTCCTCCCACAGCGAGGTCGAGAAACCGCAACCGATCAGCGTGATGACGAAACCGGTCAGCGAAACGAGGAAGATCCTGCGGCGACCGAGTGTCGCCGAAAGCCAGCCGACACAGCCGGTCACGACCGACGAGCCGATCACGTAGGCGATGATGACCCAGGCCACCTGGTCCGTAGTCGCGGAGAACGTGCCCTGCATGTAAGGCAGGGCGATGGCGACGGAATTCCACGCGAAGGCGTACAACGCCGTGCAGAGCGTCGCGCAGAGCACGATGGCGACCGCGCGCAGGGTCACGCGATCTTCTGTTTCGGCCATGACCCTCCCCGATCTTTCGAGCGGCACTTGACCACAAGGCCCCGCGCAAGGGAAATAGGTCCCGCGAAGGTCCTTCGCGGAGCGACAACATGGCGATCAGGGGCAGCACCCATCCGCGCTTCAGTGCCTGCAGGGAGGCCGTTCTGGCCAATCTTGCCGATGGCAGCGATCTCGGCTGCGCCCTTGCCGTGGTGAAGGATGGCGAGATCGTCGTCGATCTCTGGGGAGGCCATGCGGACGCCGCCAGGACCAGGCCATGGGAGGCTGACACCCTGGTCAATGTCTGGTCCGCCACAAAGGGGATCGTCGCCCTCAAGATCGCCATGGCGGTCGAACGCGACCTCATCCGCTACGATGCCCCCCTCACAGAGGTCTGGCCCGAGTTTGCCGCCAACGGCAAGGAAGAGATTACGCTCGATCTCGTCATGTCGCACCGCTCGGGCCTCAACGGTCTCGATCGCGCGATGGATCTTCAGGGAGTCTACGACTGGTTCCCCTACGCGGATGCCTTTGCCGCCATGGTCCCGCTGTGGTCCCCGGGAAGCCGGTGCGTCTACCACGCCATGTCCTATGGCCATATCGTCGGCGAGGCCCTGCGGCGCGTGGACGGACGCACGCCCGGACGCTTCCTTGCCGAAGAGATCGCGGACCCGCTTGACCTCGACATCCACATCGGACTGCCCGAAGCCGAGGACGGCCGCACCGCGGAAATGACCGCGAGCAACGATGCCGCCGAGTGGGTCGGCCTCCTGGAGAAGACCGGATACGATCACGCCATGCGCAATCCGGTCATCGAGCCGCTCATTCCCAATGAGCGTGCCTGGCGGGCCGCCGAGATACCCGCCGGCAACGGCCACGCCACGGCGCTTTCGCTGGCGAGACTCTACGGTCTCCTGGCCAAAGGGGGAGGCGACCTCATCTCGCCCGACGGCATTCGCGCCGCTACGGCCGAAAGGTTCAACGGAACGGACATCTCGATGCTGGCTCCGAGCCGCTTCGGCGCCGGGTACCGTCTCGGCGGCCCGGAGAGTCTCATCGGTCCCAACACCGCATCGTTCGGCCACTCCGGCTGGGGCGGCGCCTTCGCCTTCGCCGATCCCAATTCGCGCCTGGGCGTTGCCTATGTCATGAATCGCATGCTCGGGCTGGCAGCCGATTCCGTCACCCGCCACGAACGCATGATCGACGCCATCTACGGATCACTCTGATTGTCTCTTCGGGTGCCGGGTTAGGAGGATCGCCATGAACGATGTCTACGGCCAGACGATCAAGCTCTTCGGTTCCCACCCGGAACCGGCATTCGAGAGCGCCGAGCAGCAGGCCGGCGTCTGGGGCCGGCAGTGGGGTTGCGACAACGATGCCGGACAGCTGCGAGTGTGCCTCATGCACCCCCCGGGAGACGAGATGGAGATCATCGACCGCAACAAGCGGATCGAGGAGATCGGCTCCTACGGCGACCTCGAAAAGGGCTGGTACTTCCAGAGCGAAGTCGTACCGGACTGGGACGAGTTTCGCGCCCAGCACGACGGACTCGTCTCGACCCTGCGCAACGAAGGTGTCGAGGTCGTGCTTCTCGACCGAATCGAGCCCGACGGCATCAAGTCCGTCTACACCCGCGATTCGTCGTTCGCCATCAAGGGTGGCGCCGTCATCTGCCGGCTGGCACGCACGATCCGGCGCGGCGAGGAAGCCCATGTCACGCGGACTCTCGCCAATCTGGGCATGCCTATCCTGAGAACCATCCACGGTACCGCCATGGTTGAAGGCGGCAGCTTCGCGTGGCTCAACCACAGGACCGCTGTGATCGGCCGATCGATCTGCGTCAACGAGGAGGGCGCCCGCCAGGTCGAGGAAGTGCTCGCTCACCAGGGGGTGGAGCTGCTGCGCGTCGACCTGACCGGCTATTCCATCCACATCGACGGCGCGATGACGATGATCGATGTCGATGTCGCCATCGTCGATCCCGACCAACTGCCTTACACCTTCCTGATGAAGCTCGAGGAGCTTGGCATCCGCACGGTCGAAATCACCCGGCAGGACAACCACTGGATTCTTAACTGCCTTGCCGTGAGGCCCGGTCGTGTCATCATGCCCCGGGGAATCTCCAACCGGACGGCCGACACCCTTGCCTCCATGAATATCGAGATCATCGAGATCGACTACGACAAGGTCCAGCTCAACGGTGGCGGCATCCACTGTTCCACCTGTCCGCTGGTCCGCGATTCCATCCATTGACAAGACCCCCGGAGTGCCCGCGGCCTGGCGGGCGCTCCGGCAGCGGAAACCGGAGGACACACATGACTCTTGCAGTGCGCATTCACGAGACCGGCGGGCCCGAGGTCCTTACGGTCGAAACGGTCGAAACGGGTTCACCCGGGGACGGCGAGGTGCTGATCCGCCACACCGCGATCGGACTCAATTTCATCGATATCTACCAGCGTTCCGGGCTCTACCCGCTCTCCCTTCCGGCGACGCTCGGCATGGAGGCAGCGGGTGTCGTCGAAGCTCTGGGACCCGGCGTCACCGGGCTTCGCGCCGGAGACCGGGTCGCCTATCCGCTCACTCCTGGAGCCTATACGGCAGAACGCACCATGCCGGCAGACCGTCTGGTGAAGATCCCCGACGGCATTGACGACAAGACCGCGGCGGCCATGATGCTGAAGGGCATGACCGTGGAGTATCTCCTCACCCGGACATTCCCGGTCGAGGCGGGCCAGACGATCCTCTTTCATGCCGCGGCCGGCGGTGTCGGACTGATCGCCTGTCAGTGGGCGAGTGCGCTCGGTGCCACCGTGATCGGCACGGTGTCGACCGACGAAAAGGCAGCGCTCGCGTCAGCGCACGGATGCCACCATCCGATCGTGACATCGCGAGAGAATGTCGCACTGCGGGTCAAGGAAATCACCGACGGAAGGGGCGTGCCGGTGGCCTACGATTCGATCGGCAGGGACACCTTCGAGGCATCGCTTTCAGCGCTCGCGCCGCGCGGCATGATGGTTTCCTTCGGGCAGTCGTCGGGATCCGTCGATGCCTTCAATCCGGCACGCCTCGCCCAGGGCGGTTCCCTTTTCTTCACGAGACCCAGTCTCGCCAACTATGCCGCGACCAGGGCGGACCTCGAACTCTCGGCCGAACGACTCTTCACCATGGTGGGTTCGGGAAAGGTCCGGATCGAAATCAACCAGACCTGGCCGCTCGATGAGATCCAGCACGCCCATCGCGATCTCGAGGGGCGGCGGACCACTGGCTCGACGGTTCTTCTGCCATGAACGACACCGTCAGGGCCGTCCGCATGGCACGCTGCGGAGGGCCCGAGGTCCTGGAACTCGCCACCATCACCCTGCCTCCGCCCGGACGCGGCGAGGTGCGGGTGCGCAACACGGCGATAGCGCTCAATTTCTACGACATCTATGAGCGGTCGGGGCTCTATCCGGTCAGTCTCCCGACAACGCCGGGTTGCGAGTCGGCAGGCGTGGTGGAAGCCGTCGGCGAAGGCGTTCAGGATCTCGTGGAGGGCGACCGTGTCGCCGTCCTGACGGGTCCGGGAAACTATGCCGAAGCCATGAACGCCGATGCCGGCCAGGTGGTGCGGTTGCCCGACGGCATGGATGACAGGGTAGCTGCCGCGGCCATGACCAAGGCGATGACGGTCGAATACCTTCTGGAGCGGTGCGTGCCCGTGCGTCGCGGCCAGACCGTCGTCTTCCACGCCGCCGCAGGGGGCGTCGGCCTCATCGCCTGCCAGTGGGCCCGGGCGCTCGGCGCCCGGGTGATCGGCACGGTGTCGAGCGAATCCAAGGCCAGGCTCGCGCGCATGAACGGTTGCCGCATGCCCGTGGTGTGGGGCAGCGACAGCCTCGTTGACGTGGTGAGAGCCGAGACCAAGGGCAAGGGCGTGCCCGTGGTCTACGATTCGATCGGCAAGGACACCTTCGAGGCGAGCCTCGACTGCCTCGCCAGGCGCGGATCCCTTGTCTCCTTCGGCCAGTCCTCGGGCGAACCCGATTCCTTCCGCATGCTGCTGCTAGCGGCGAAGGGATCGATCTTCGTGACGAGGCCGACGATGGCCGACTATGCGGCAACGCGCCTCGAACTGGTGGCAAGCGCCGAGCGCGTGTTCGCCATGGTGACATCCGGCAAGGTGAAGATCACCATCGGCCAGACCTTCGGTCTTGACGACATCGCCGCGGCACACGAAGCCATGGAAGGAAGGCGCACCGCCGGTTCGACCGTCATTCTTCCCTGATCCGGTGCCATATGGCATTGGGAACGTGCTGTTTGAGGAACGCTTCGTGGCGTTCGATCTCTTCCGGGGTGGCGGCATGGGCGCGGGGGGGACGGGGTTCGAGCCGGCGTTCCTCGACTGCGGCCGGGCGGGAGCCGTCATCGGCCACGGCGAAATCAAGACTGGACTGCCGCCCTCCGATGAGTTCGAGATAGACTTCTGCCAGAAGTCTGGCATCGACAAGTGCGCCGTGATGGTCCTGGCGCGTCGTTGCATCGATATGGAACCGCCTTGTCAGGGCATCGAGGCTGTTCTGCTCGCCTGGAAATTTCCTGCGCGCCAGCGCCAGGGTGTCGACAATTCGGTTACGGCCAATTGGCTCCAAGCCGCAATCGGTAAGTTCGCGGTTGAGAAAGCCGAGGTCGAATTCGGCGTTGTGGATGACAAGCCTGCTGTCTGAAAGGAACTCCAGCAGTTCCCCGGCCTTGTCCCGGAACGAGGGTTGTTCGGCGAGGAAGGCCCGGGTCAGTCCATGGACACCGAGCGCTGCCGATTCGCTTTCCCGGCCCGGATTGAGATAGCTGCTCCAGAAACGGCCGGTCGGGACGTGGTTGTTGAGTTCGACGCAACCGATTTCCACGATCCGGTGGCCATCGCGGACCTCGAGACCCGTGGTTTCGGTGTCGAGCACGACCTCACGCATGGCCTTCGCGATGCCTGAGGAGTCCGAGATAGACATCCGTGAGAATCCGGGCGTCGGCGAGGGCGCGATGCCTGCGCTCGGCAACCAAATCGATGCCGAACCGTCGCGCCAGCGCGGCAAGGCTGTTGGCCTGTCGGGGAAACGTGTCGCGCGCCATGACGAGCGTGTCGACAACCCTCTTGCCGCTGATCAGTTCCATGCCTTCCATCGTCAGTTCGTTGTTCAGGAACTTGAGGTCGAATTCCGCGTTGTGAATGACAAGGGGACTGTCGGCCAGAAAGGCCATCAAATCCAGAGCCCTTTCCCTGAACAGCGGCTGCCTTTTCAGGAAAGCGTCCGAGAGCCGGTGGATATCGAAGGCCTCGGCATTGCTGTCACGGCGGGGATTGAGAAACGTGTTCCAGATTCTCCCTGTCGGCGCGCGGTCGACGAGTTCGACACACCCGATTTCAACGAGCCTGTGGCCGGCCATGATGTCAACGCCGGTGGTTTCCGTATCGAGAACGATTTCGCGCATGCTTCCAGGACTGCAAGGGGTGAATCCATGGTACCCGTCCCGCCCCGCAGAATCGACCATCTGCTCAGCGTGGCGGCCACACCCTGCCCTGTCTCGCGGCAAGACTGCGATAAAGGCCCTGGACCCGGCGCCGGGTATGCCCCTTGGCAAGGCCTGTCATCACTAGGTAATCCGCTCGGCGCAGCTTTTCCCTGTCGGGCATCTGGCGCAACCGGATCTCGCCCAGCGTTTCCAGTGTCATGCCGGGCCGGGCCAGCACCCGGAAGGCCTGGATGAAGGACGTCGCGAAGACCACGCAGGTGGCATCGACATGCGAATCTCCATCGGTCTCGAACAGGAGCGGCACATCGAGCACCACGAGGCGGCAACCCATCCTGCAGGAACGCCTGAGGAACCGGTCCTGTTCGCGGCGGACAAGTGGATGGACCAGCGCTTCCAGCCGCCCCAGGGCTTCCCGGTCACCGATGACCGCGGCTCCCAGGCGTCCACGGTCGATCCGTGCGGCCCGGCCGCGGCCGATCACGGCATCGGGAATGAGGCTTGCGACAACGTCGACGGCAGCGCCACCTGGACCGTAGAGCCCGTGCACGCAGGCATCGGCATCGTGGATGCGCGCGCCGCAACGGGCGAACATGGCGGCAACGGTCGACTTCCCCATGCCGATCGAGCCTGTCAGTCCCAGCACGAACATCGTGCGATCCTCCCTCGTCGGAGCCCTAGAGCCCGTCCGCCAGAAGGGTGCGCAGCGCGCCGGTCACCTGAGGATCCCTGCCGAACCATGCTGCAAAACCGGGCCTGGCCTGATGCAGCAGCATGCCGAGGCCATCGACGGCGGCGAGCCCTCGTTGACGGGCGCGCCTCAGCAGCTCCGTTTCGAGCGGCGCATAGACGAGATCGCAGACCACGGCATCGCCATCGAGATGATCGAGGGCGATCTCGAGCGCCGGCTGCCCGGTCATGCCGAGCTGGGTGGTGTTGACCACGAGGCCGGTGCCGTCGAGCGCTTCGGCGCGCTCGTGCCAGCGGACCGCTCTTACACCTTTCCCGAATCGTTCGCCAAGAGCTTCGGCGCGCTCGAAGGTCCGGTTGGCGACGCGCACGTCCGCGACACCAGCATCGAGCAGGGCGACAATGACCGCGCGGCTCGAACCGCCCGCTCCCAGCACCGCAGCGGGCCTCGAGGCCTGCCACGAAGGGGCGCATGCCCGAAGGTTCTCGAGGAAACCGAACGCATCCGTGTTGGTCACCTCCAGCCGGCCGTCGCGCTTCACCACGACCGTGTTGGCCGCACCGATCCTCCGCGAGAGATCGTCAGCCCCGTCGGCCAGTGCCAGGGCCTGTTCCTTGTGGGGCAACGTCACGTTGCAGCCGCACAATCCCAGGGCGGGCAATGCCCTGAAGGCCGTTTCGAACCTGTGCGGCGGCACGGCAAGGGGCACGTAGGCGCCATCGATGCCATAGGAGTCGAGCCAGTAACCGTGCATAAGGGGTGATCGCGAATGGGCTACCGGCCAGCCCATGACGCCGGCGATACGCGCACCCCCGGTCAGTCTCACGGCTCCAGCACCCCCCGGGCTCCAAGTTCGTTGAGGACGGCCACGAGCGGCAGTCCGATGATCGCGTGCCAGTCGCCCTCGATCCGCTCAAATAGCCGGATTCCACGCCCCTCGATCTGGTAGCAACCGACACTCTCCAGGACCCGTTCGCCGACCTCGTCGAGATAGGCCTCCAGACATTCGCAGGAAAGTGGGCGCATCGTGAGCCGGCAGAATTCCGGGTGGCTCCACAGCCGCTCGCCATCCGACACCAGGACCGCCGCGGTCACGAGACTGTGGGTCCGGCCCTGAAGGGCCTGGAGATGCCGGCAGGCCTCGGCAATGTCCGCCGGCTTGTCGAAACGGCGTCCCTCGCATTCGAGCATCTGATCGGCACCCAGTACGAGCGATCCTGGCTGAAGCGCACTGACGGCCTCAGCCTTCTTCCATGCGAGTGCCGACGCCACTTCTTCGATCGGCGCGGACCTGGAAGCGAGCGTCCTGCGCACCTCCTCCTCGTCGATATCCGCCGGTTCGACCCGGAAGGGAACACCGGCATTCTCAAGCATGCGCCGCCTGCCCGCGCTCTGCGAGGCAAGGATGATCACCGGGCTGCGGCTTCCCGTCCATCTCAGGCGGCAAGGGTCGGCCTGCGGTCCCGGACACCGAATCGGCGCTCGAGCGCCTCGCCGACATGGAGAAGGTGCGTTTCCTCGAAGAGCCCCGTCCAGAGCGACACGCCTCGGGGAACATTGAACGCTCTCTCCGACGCCATTGCGCTGCCGAGCTCAAGGCGCCCTTCGGCGAGCGAGAGTTCCGAGCGTGTCGGCACGTCCTCGAAGCCTGCGCGCAGATGGAGGCAGGGATGGCCGGTGAAGTTGCTCGCCACGAGCATCGGGCCGGTCGAGAACGGTCCGACGAGCACATCGATTTCGCTGAACAGATGGTCGAGCGCCTCCATCACCCTGCGGCGCAGGCGATCGAACTGCACGTGATCCACGGCCGACAGGAACCGGGCCTTGCGGAAGGCATTGGGCCAGGCGCCCTCGTCCTGCCTGGTGAGCGTGTCATCGGCATCGGTAAGGGTGAGTTCCTCGAAGGCTGCCGCGGCTTCCGCATAGAGAATCGCGATCAGCGTGTCGTAGGGAAGATCGGCCAGCCTCGCCTCGCGCATCGGATAGCCCAGCGACCGTGCAGTTTCCAGCGCCGCCCGATCGACATCGGTCACCTCGTCGCCTTCGTAGGCTTCCGGCAGCCAGCCCAGCCTCAATCCTTCCGGAGGCCTTGTCGCATCGTGGTTGAACGGCATGTCGATCGAGCAGAAATCACTGGCATCGCCGCCATTGATGGCGGCGAGCACGAGACCGGTGTCCTCGACGGTCCGGCAGATCGGCCCGACCTTGTCGAGTGACCAGCAAAGCGCCATGCCTCCGGTGCGCGATACGCGGCCGAAGGTCGGCCTCAGGCCGGTCGTGCCGCAGCGCTCGGAGGGCGACGTGATGGAACCGAGCGTCTCGGTGCCGATCGAGAAGGCGGCAAGCCCGGCAGCGGTCGCTGCCGCGGAGCCTGCGCTCGAACCGCTCGCACCCTCGTTGAGGTTCCACGGATTGCGGGTCTTTCCGCCGAACCAGATATCACCGTAGGCAAGAGCCCCGACGGTGGACTTGCCCAGCAGGACGGCGCCCGCCTCGCGCAGGCGTTGCGCCACCGAGGCATCGGATTCGGCGATCCGGCCCTGCCAGGGCTCGGCCCCCCAGGTCGTCGGCGTATCCCTTGCATCGAAGAGGTCCTTGAGCGCATAGGGAATGCCATGAAGCGGTCCGCGCCAGTGACCGGCCTTCAGCACGGCGTCCATGGCATCGGCTTGCCTGAGGGCACGCTCGCCAAGCACCGTAACGAAACATTCAAGGTGCGGGGCCAGCCGATCGATGCGGTCAAGGTAGATCCCGGTCAGACGCCGGCTGGTGAGTTCACCGGAGCGGATCCAGCCCGCGAGCACCGAGACCGGCGCGAAGGCGATGTCCTCTTGCGATTGTGCAAGCGGAACCGGAACCCGGTCACGCCATACGAGGGGACGTTGCGGGACGGGCGTGCGAAACCCGGGCAGCCTCGGGTCGAAGCGTGTCGCGGGCGCGAGGCTGTTGGCGAAGACGAGCTTCCTGCGCCGCCTGGCATTCTCGATCTGCGGTGCGAGATTGCCGCACATCAGCATGCGTTCGGCTTCGCTGTAGCGCACACCGAGAATGTCCTCGGCTGCCGCAATCGTTTCCGGCTTGAAGTCGGCCATCACTGCCTCCCTGTCGGTTGCCCCGGGCTCTCCGGAGCCGGTACTACCGGAGCCGATGAAACCAGCTTGCGGGTGTAGGCGAATGTCGGCCCTTCGATCACCCTGGCGGTCTCGCCCCGCTCGACCACCTCTCCGGACTTCATGACGAGAAGATGCTCGCACATGAAGCCGACGACCGGGAGGTCGTGGGTGACGAGGATGAGAGAGAAGGTGTAGCGCTTCCGGAGATCCTTGAAAAGGTTCAGAACCTGCGCCTGAACCGACACGTCAAGCGCGGATGTCGGCTCATCGAGCAGGAGAAGGTCGGGTCTCACCGCAAGGGCGCGTGCGATCGCGGCACGCTGACGCTGCCCTCCGGAAAGCTGGTGCGGCAGCGCCCGGTCGAGATCGGGGTCGAGGCCGACATCGCCGAGAAGTCGCCTGACGTCCTCCCTGATGGCGGACCGTCTGCGGCCGCCCAGAAGTTCGAATCCCAGTCCGATCGAGGAGCCGATGGGGAACCGGGGATTGAATGTCGAATATGGATCCTGGAAGACCGGCTGGACGCGTCGCCGCAGGTTCCGGAGAGCCTTGCCGTCCATGGTCGCGATCTCCGTGCCATCGAATGCGAGGCTGCCGGAATCATAGGACGTCAGGCGCAGGATGGCGCGCAGCAGAGTCGACTTGCCGGAGCCGGACTCTCCGACAATCCCCAAGGACTGGTTCTCAGCGAGTGTGAACGAGACATCCTTGAGTGCGCGGACATCCCGGCTGCGATCCGCCAGGAAGCCGCGGCCACGGAATGTCCTTGAGAGTTTCTCGGCGACGAGCAGCATGGCGTCAGGCGTACCAGCAGCGCACGGCGTGATCGTTACCATCCGATTCGAGGCGCGGTGGCGACATGCAACGTGGACCGGCCATCGGGCAGCGGTCGCGGAAGCGGCAACCCTCGATCTCTTCGAACGGCTGGGGGATGCGCCCGGGGATCGTCGGCAGCATCTCCGGGTTGCCCGTAGGGCGCGGCGCCGCCCCGATGAGCGCCCGGGTATAGGGATGGCGGGTCCGGTTGAAGATTGCGTCCCTCTTGCCGCTTTCGACGATCTCGCCTGCATACATGACGTAGATCCGGTCGCAGAAGCTGGAGACCAGGGCAAGATCGTGGGAGATGAAGAGGAAGCTTGCGCCGGTAGTACCGCGCAGTTCCCGGATCAGATCGATGATCTCCGCCTGGATCGTCACATCGAGTGCCGTCGTGGGCTCGTCTGCCAGGATGAGCGGCGGTCCCATCGACAGCGCCATCGCCGTCAGGGCCCTTTGCTGCATGCCGCCGGAGAACTGGTGCGGATAATCACCAGCACGTCGCCTGGCATCGGGAATATGCACCAGTTCGAGAAGATGGCCGACGAAGGAATCGATCCTGGAGCGCGGCAGACCGTCGTGCACGACCACCGCCTCGCCGACCTGCCAGCCAACCTTCTTGACCGGATTGAGCGCATGGAGCGCATCCTGCGGGATCAACGCGATCTCGGCGCCGCGCACCTTTCTGAGGGCTTTCGAATTGAGACTGAAGAGATCCTTGCCACGAAATTCGGCACGGCCGGCGACCACATCAATCCGGTCGGGGAGCAGGCCGATCAGCGATTTGGCGGTCATGGTCTTGCCGCTGCCCGATTCGCCGATCAGGCCGACGATTTCGCCCTCGTTCACGTTCAGCCAAACATCACGCGCGATCGCCACTGGTGGTCGGCCCGGACGCTTGAGCGCGATACCGAGGCCCTCCACACTAAGGAGGCGCGCCGATGCGCCGGACCGGTCAGCCATGGAGCTTCGGATCGAGCACGTCGCGCAGTCCGTCTCCCAGGAGGTTGAAGCTGAACACGGTGATGAACAGTGCGCCGCCCGGAACGAGGCTGATCCAGGGCGCCTGATCGATGAAACCGCGTCCGGTGTTGATCATATTGCCCCAGGACGGATCCGGGGGCTGGGCACCCAGGCCGAGAAACGAGAGTGCCGATTCGAGAAGCACCGCGTAGGAGAACGCTACGGCGGCCTCGACAAGGACGGGTCCGATGACGTTGGGCAGGATCTCGCGGGTGACGAGGCGGCGCGGGGAGATCCCCAGGCATATCGCAGCCTCGAGAAACGGCTGGCGTTGCACCGTCTGCGCGACGGCGCGGGAGAGCCGCGCGAAGCCGGGGATGAAGATGATGCCGATGGCGAGCATCGCATTGAGGACCGATGTCCCGAGATTGGCCATGAGGATGACCGCGAGCAGGATCGCGGGAAAGCAGAAGACGATCTCCATGAAGCGCATCAGAACGGAATCGACGATGCCGCCGAAGTACGCCGCCAGCACGCCAACGAGCGTGCCGCCGATGGCACCGATCGCCGCCGCTACGAGACCGACGACGATCGAGAGCTTCGAGGCGTGGATGACGCGTGAGAGGATGTCGCGCCCCAGTTCATCGGTCCCCAGAAGATGGCCTTCGCTGGGTCCCTGAAGCATGACAAGGACATCGAGCTCGTAAGGATCGTAGGGCGCGATTTGATGGGCAAACGCCGAAACAAGAAACACCGCAACGACCACCGGAAGGGTCACGGCGACCAGTCCGTAGCGTCGCCAGTTCAGTCTCTCCATCATGACCCGCGCCCGACACGGACCTGGCGCGGATCGATCACCTGCGCCGCAAGATCGACGATGAGATTGACGACAAGAACGATGACGGTGACCGTCATGGCGGCGGCCAGCAGCACCGGATAGTCGCGGTTGATGATCCCTACCAGAACGAGGGAACCGATGCCGGGGATGCGGAACACGTCCTCGATGATCACGACGCTGCCGACAAGAAAACCGAACTCGACCGCACTGACGGTGAAGAACGGGATGAAGGCGTTGCGCAGGACATGGAAGGTGACAAGGCGCAGGTCCGACACGCCCTTGGAGCGTGCCGTCTCGATGAAGTTGGAGGACATCACCTCGATGACGACCGTGCGCATGATACGGATGAGAAGGCCGGAGGAGACGACGCCGAGCGCGATGCAGGGAAGCAGCATGCGCGCAAGATTGCCGACGGGATCTTCCGCGAACGGCACGTAGCCGCCCGTCGGCAACCAGCCCAGCTTCAGCGAGAAGAACCAGATCAGGAGTGTGGCGAGCCAGAAGTTCGGTGTCGAACCGAAGAGGGTGGCGAGTGTCGTGATGACACCGTCCGATCCGGTCTGATGGCGGAATCCCGCCACGACTCCCAGCGGAATGGCAAGCGCGATCGCAACCACGAAGGCCATGCCTGCAAGCTGCAGCGTGACGGGAATGCGCTTGCGCACCTCAGGCCCCACGGGCACGGCATTCTGGAAGGACGTGCCGAAATCTCCCTTGAGCGCGCCGCCGGCCCACTCCACGTACTGGACCGCAAGCGGCCGGTCGAGGCCGTGCTGATGCTCAAAACGCTTGAGGGCCTGGGGCGTGGCGTGAATGCCCAGTGCCGACAGCGCCGCCGACCCCGGGACGACGTTGACTGCGACAAACAGGATGACCGACGCCACGACGAGCGTCGGAATGAAGGAGGCAAGCCGCCAGAAGACAAGCGCCAGCATCGGTCACGATGCCCCGGCGCGGACGGAAAACTCCTGAGTTTCCCGTCCGCGCCCTGGAGCGTTGTCCGCTGCTACTCGAGCCAAGCGTCCTTCAGGGTCTTGAGGAACCCGGTGCGCATCGGCTTGAAGTTCTTGAGCCGGTCCGTGTGGGCCGTCAGCACCCAGCCGTTCGCCACGGGAATGACGTCCATGGTTTCAAGGGAGAGTTTCTGCTGCTCGAGATAGAGCGCCGTGCGCTCCTCGACGGTAACAGCCGATTTTGCCGCGAGCATGAGGTCGTCCATCTCCTTGGAACCGCCGAGGTGCACGTTGACCGCTGACGACGTGGCGTAGGTGTTGGTCACGAAGTCATCCGGATCCGCAAGAGGCGACAGCCAGTACATGACGGTGAGATCGAAGTTGCTCGGTCCCCAGACCTCGTCCCAGTAACGCGGCACCTCCATGGTATCGATCGTGGCGGCGAAGCCGATCTGGGCAAGATTGGCCTGGATGATCGGCGCCATCGACATCATCGGAGGCCATGACGATACCATGGTGAGCGATATCGGTGTCCCTGGCGCCACGCCGGCCTCCGCCATCAGGGCCTTCGCCTTCTCGATGTCGCCCTGAGGGGCGAACTCGTTCAGGTCCGCATAACCCCAGTTCCACTGGGGAATCACGCCGCCCAGGATGGCGGTCGCCTGACCGTAGAACGCGCCCTGCACGATGGCGGCCCGGTTGAGCGCATGGGCGATCGCCCTGCGCACGAGAGGATTGCCGAGTGGCTCCTTCGTGTGATTGGGCAACATCCAGAAATAGCGTGAACCCTCGATCCCCGCATCGACCATGTTGTCCTGCGAGACGATCGCACTCCAGTCCTTGGGCGGGACCTCGTTGGAGAAGTGGATCTCGCCCGACTTCATGCCGTTCGAGAGCGCCGTCGGATCCGAGATGATCCGGTAGACCATGCCGTCGAAATAGGGCCGGCCTTTCTCGTAGTAGTTCTCGTTCTTCTCGAAGACGATCGAATCACGCGGCGTGTAGGAGATGAACTTGAAGGGCCCGCTGCCGACCGGCTCGGCATTGAGGTCCCAGCCGGACTCCACCAGATCCTTGGGCACGATCGACGATCCGGGGAAGGCCATGTAGATCTCGAACGGTCCCGTCACCCGGTTGAGCCTGAACTCGACTGTCAGTTCGTCGAGGGCGACCACTTCCGAAATGGTCTCGATCTGCGAACTGTAGGCATAGCCCGAATCGGGCGCCAGGATGCGTTCGAAGGAATAGACCACGTCCTCGGCCGTCAGCGGCTCGCCGTTGTGGAAGGTGAGGCCATCGCGCAGGGTGAAGGTCCAGGAGAGGCCGTCTTCGGTCTGCGACCAGGATTCGGCGATTCCGGCGTAGGGCTCGGCATTCTCGTCGAGATTGAGGAGCGTCGAATAGACCTGTTCGATGACCACGTGGGACATGCCGCTCGGTCCGCGTGCCGGATCGAAGCCGCCCGGATCGGCCGAGAAGGCCGTCACCAGCGTTCCTCCATAGGTGCCCTCCTCGGCCTGGGCAGAGAATGCCAGACCCGCTGCAGCCACGACCGCCACGGCACTGGTGGCCCATTTTTTACAACCCATGATTGTGAATCCTCCTGCTATAAAGGGACCGGCTCACCACGGCCGGTCTTCGCGGCCGATGTTAGCGTGAGGCCGGGATCGAGTCGAACGCCACGGGCAAGCCAGAAAATGGATTCACCGGACACCCTGGTCGCCATACTGCCGGCCGTGCTCTACCTCATCCTCATTGCGGTTGCCGCGGCTGAAGACATCCGGTGCGAACGGATTCCCAACGCCCTCAATCTCGCTCTCGCCGCCCTCTATCCGGCCACGGCACTCCTTTCCGGAGAGCACCCGATCGCCTGGCACCTGGCATGCGGCGGCATCGTTCTGACGGCAGGCCTCGCCGTCGCCCGGAAGGGCTGGCTCGGCGCTGGCGACGCGAAGTTCATCGCGGCGGTCTCCTGCTGGACCGGTTTCGGCCATCTCGCCGCCTTCCTTAGCGCTACGGCACTCGCCGGCGGAGTCATCGCTCTCCTCTTCCTCGCCCTGCGCCCCCATTGCCGGCAAGGCCGCATGCCCTTCGGCCCGGCAATCGCCATTGGCGCGCTCGCTGTCCTTGCCTTCCTCGACGTCGGCCCCGATTTCTGAAAACCAGGCCCCTGCGCGAGGCCGCGCAAACGTCTCGATGAGCGATGGATGAAGAGGAGGCATGCTCCACGGCGTTCCGCACGTCGCGGGTGATTGGCGTGCCGCCGAAGACATCGGCACCAACGATGCCGTCCATGTGAGCGCGTTGGTTGCCCGATTCCATCAGTTATCGGCAATGATCGGAGGAACGAACCCGGCAACGGGCCCCGGTGCACCGCGTCGAAGCGCTGTCGCATGGACCGTGCCGCCGTCAATCAGCTCGCTGACCCACTGCCGTTGCCCTTCGGGAAATCCGTTGCAGGCGGCCCCGATACCACACGATCCAAACCGGCAAGACCGCTTATTTCGGACTCCTGCAATGGCGGGAACCGCCGCGGTGGGCCAGCAGCGGGGCGTCAGCCTCCGGGTTCTGCCCGGGGTTGGAGGGGTTCCGGCGGAGCGAAGGGGGCGGGATCGAGGAAGCGGCGCAGCACATTGCCGAGAAGGCGGGCGACATTGTTGTCGTAACCGTTCACCGGCAAGGCCGATCCGAAGGCGATGGAGCCCGTCGAGAAGACCGCGCCGCCGCCTGGATGCTCGAAGAAGGTCATGTCGGCACGCACGAGCGGATGGCCGTCGGCGACGATCGGCTGGTTGGAGGTCATCTCCTCGAGAACGATCAGCATGCCGTCGGTATGTTTTTCGGAGCGGGCGACGACGAGCGCATGGGGCGGCGTTCCGAGCCGGGTGTCCGCGCGGTCGATCTCCAGCCCGGCTGCACCGCCACCCACCAGGCCAAAATCGCCGATGAGCTCGTCGGTGATCCCGGCAAAGATGAAGGAGGCGCGGGGATCGCGGCTGGCATCGGTCCACCGGTACCAGGTTGAGCGGTCGAAACCCTGCGCCGTGAAGCCTGTGCCGGTCAGTTGCTGAGGCGTGCGGCCGCTGCGCCGCCACAGACCGCCGTATTCCCCGGTGAAGCTCATGTAGGACTCGCCCGCACGGGAGACCCAGGAACGGGTGCCGCCTTCCGTCTTGCGGCACTCCAGAACACCGGGAAGCTCTCGGTGGAAGGCGATGCGCCAGTAGAATCCGTTGGCGCCGGTGTAGACGAGCCGTCCGCCCCGTGCGAGCCAGGCTTCCACGGCATCGAGCATCTCGGCGGTATGGTATTCGGGATGGCTTCCGGTCACGACGACCCGGTAGCCCTCGAGCACGGCGGCGCCCTCGCCATGGAGTTCCTCGTCGGTGACGACGTCGTATCCGAACCCCTCGTGGTCCAGCCAGGAGGTGATGTGGGTGTCGGCGACAAGACCCCACACGCGGCCCTTGGGGCGGAAATTGAGCACCGGGCGCAGACGCGACGAGATGCTCACGCCACTGCCGTCCGAATGGGTGTCGTAGGTCGACAGGCCATACTCCGAATGGGCCTGCAGGAAGCAGTCCTCGCGCGCCATGACGGTCGCACGGAACTGCTTCATCTCGACGGTATCGTTGCGGAAGTGCCTGCCCGAGTTGGCGTAGGCCATGTAGGTCGCCGTGGGCATCAGGAAGCAGGCATCCGACGTCCGCCGGCCCTTGGGAGGCACGACCGCGAAGGGCATGAATTCCTCCGCCTCCCCGGCCTCGACATGAAGCGCATAGATCGCGCTCGGCGTGCCTTCGGGCACCCGCCAGGCGTGGCTTTCCGGCCAGTCGGCATCGTAGACGTCGTCGTCGTGAAAGTGGATCGCGCCGTAGTCCTGCGGCGCATGGCGCCAGCACATCTCGCGGCCGGTCCAGAATGCACCGGTGACGGCGCGTTCGGGGAGGTGAATGAGCGTACCGTGATGGCCGTTGCCGGAAACATCCCGGATGCGAACCGAACTGATCTCCTTCGAGAAATCCCAGGCTGCGATCACGGCATCGCGGACGGCACCCGATGCCGGTCGGGATTCGGCGGTGGCGATCTCGTCTCGCGAAAGCGCGCGGCGCGCTATGCGCGGTGCCTCGATCCTGCCGTTGAAACAGCCGTCATGCGAGCCGCGCCCGTCTCCATGGCTGCGGTGCCAGGCAGCGATCAGGAGCGGACCTTGCCGCGGTGCCGGATGAACCGGCATCGGAACCGTGCGGTCCGATGAACGGCCGGTATCGAGCGCCTGCTGGATGAGGTGGACCGCGCCGGTGTCGGGATCGAAGACGGCGGCAACGCGGTACCAGGCGCCCGGCACCATCGGCTCGCCCGTGGTGACGAAGACGCTTGCCCTGCCGTCCCCCGCAACGAGACCGGCGGCCCCGTCATCGCCAACGATGAGGCTCGCTCCGGCGTGTTCGCTCCCGGACCACGTCCCGACAATACCCTGCCGGCCCTTCGCCGGGCTCGTCGGCATGACGAGCGCCTGGAGCGTGAAGGCGCCTTCATGTGCAAAATGCCGCGACGCCGGGACGATGCCGTGAGAGCCGGCATGAATGACATGCGCGCGGCCCTCATGGATACCATTGAGAAGCGCCTCGATCGGTTCGCACGAGAAGGGCGCGCCTGCGGGATTGTCGTCCGCACAGATGAGCCGGACGAGTTGCGCCCGGTAGGTTCCGGGCCCGTCACAGCTCACATGGAACCGGACGGTCTCGCCGGGCCGCACCGAAAGCCTGTCCGAATAGCCGTTGAGCGGTCGTTCTCCTGGTTCCATCTCGCCTCCTGCCGGGACCTTGAGGGGTCAGGGATCATCCCTACAATGGCACCGGACCTTGCCGAGAGGAAAGAGATCATGACGGTTGCAGAGACGTTCAGGGAGTTGTCGGGCCAGGTGTTCATGGATGGAGCCTGGCGCAGAAGCGAATCGAGCGACGGCTTCGACGCCATCGACCCGGCGAGCGAGGAAATCAACGGCGAACTCGCCTTCGCGACGGTTCGCGAAGTCGACGAGGCGGTCACCATTGCAAAGCGCGCCCAGAAGCAATGGGACCGCATGAACGGACTGAAGCGCTCGGAGGAACTCCACGAAGTCGCGCATCGTTTGCGCACACACACACGCCGACTTGCCGAGGCGATGACCCGGGAGATGGGCAAACCCTACAAGGAATCCGCCGATGAGGTGGAGTGGACGGCCACCGCCTTCGACTACTACGCGGAGATCTCCCGTCATGAAGCGGGACGGGTCGTCGGTCCGGTGGTCGATGGCGATTTCCACGTCGTCACCAAGCACCCTCTCGGGGTGGTCGGCATCATCCTTCCCTTCAACTTCCCCTATGTTCTCTTCGGCTGGGAAGCCGGTGCGGCGCTTGGCGCCGGCAATGCCGTCATCCTGAAGCCTTCGGAGCTGACGAGCTTCTCCTCGCTGATGATGATGGAGTGCTTCGATCACCTGCCGGCCGGTCTTGTGCAGTGCCTCACCGGCGCCGTCGAGACGGGCAAGGCCCTGGTCGGTCACGAGAATGTCGACGGCGTTGCCTTCACCGGTTCGATCGCGGCCGGACAGGCCGTCGCCCAGGCATGCTCCACGTCCTTCAAGCGGTGTCTCGTGGAAGCGAGCGGAAACGATCCCTTCCTGGTGATGCCATCGGCCGCCATGGCCATGGCGACGCAGGGCGCAGTGTTCGGTGCCTATCTCAACTGCGGGCAGGTCTGTGCCGCCGCCGAGCGGTTCTATGTCCATGATGCCGTGCACGACCGCTTCGTCGACGAGGTCACGCGTCTGACGAGGCAGCTGCGCATCGGCAACGGACTCGACAAGGTGGACATGGGACCGATGGCGGCCCAGCGGGAACGGGACCGCTACGAGGGCATGCTGGCGCGCGCCATCGACGAAGGCGCAACCGTTGTCACCGGCGGTGGCCGCCCCGAGGGGTTCAACCGCGGCTACTTCTGCGACGCGACCATTCTCACCGATTGCACGCCCGACATGGAGATCATGAACAACGAGAGCTTTGGTCCGGTGATGCCCATCTGCCGTGTCGGAAGTTTCGACGAGGCCCTCGAGCACGCCAACAACTCGCGATACGGGCTGGGATCCTTCGTCTTCACCAACGATCTCGCCGAGACCATGAGGTCGATCAACGAACTCGAGGCGGGCATGACGTGGATCAATTCCACGGCGCTTCTCGACAACGATGCCGGACCGTTCGGCGGGCGCAAGATGTCAGGAACCGGACGCCAGCTCGGCAGCGAGGGCCTCGACCAGTTCCGCCACTCCAAGTTCTCGATGATCGACCACGAGAACAAGCCTGCGGACTTCTGGTGGTTCCCCTACAAGGACGGGGAGGCCTGGTCGGGCTGATTGGTCAGGCGCACGCCAGCCTGATGGTGTTCCCGGCGATCACGCGTTCCTCGTCCGTGGCGATCACGTGCGCGCCAGGCCTGCCGTGCGTGATCGTCGGGGCGTGGCTATCGTTCGCCGCTGCGTCGAGGTTGAGAGAAAGCCATGCCAGAGCCTCGACGACCGCTGCCCTCACCGGAGCCGCGTTCTGGCCGATCCCGCCGGTGAACACCAGGGCGTCGAGTCCGCCGATCGCCGCCACGGCGGCACCGATCTCGAGAACCAGGCGGTCGACAAACATGGCGACGGCGAATTCCGCATCCTCGCTGGCGGAACTCAGCAATGTGCGCATGTCCGAGGACTCCCCGGAGACGCCCAGCAGTCCCGCTTCACGGTTGAGCAGGCGATCGACGGCGGCGACGTCTCCGCCGTGATGCTTGATGAGCCAGAGCACGGCGCCCGGATCGAGCCTGCCCGGCCGTCGGCCCATCACCAGCCCGTCGAGCGGCGTGAAACCCATGGATGTGAAGACCGAGGCGCCCTCGATCAGTCCGGCGATACTGCAGCCGTTGCCGAGATGGCAGATCACCGTCTTCTTGGGTATGGCGCCTCCAGTCACGTCCGGCAGTCGCGAGACGATGGACTGGTAGGAAAGGCCGTGAAATCCGAAGCGCCGCAATCCCTGCCCGGCGAAATGCCGGGGAAGCGCCATCACCTGGCGCACCTCCGGGATGGTACGGTGGAACGCGGTATCGAAGCAGGCCACCTGGGGAACATGCGGCAATGCCCTTGCGACCGCGTCGATTCCGCCAAGGTTGTGCGGCTGGTGCGAGGGGGCCAGCACGGCAAGCGCCTCGATGTCGCCAAGGACATCCCCGTCGATCACGACCGGCCCGGCGAACCTTGTCCCGCCATGGACCACGCGATGCCCGACGGCCGTCACCTCGCCCGCTCTGGGCGGGATCACCGATTCCAGAAGGAAGGCGATGATGGCAGCGTGGCCACGAGGGAGGGTCGCGCTACCCCCTTCATCGAGCAGCAGCCTCGGTTCCAGGTCGTCGGCAATATTCTCCACCTGGCCCCTGAACAGGAGTTCGAGATCATGCCCGAAGACGGCAAAGCGGACCGACGACGAGCCGCAGTTGAGCGCCAGCACGCTACCGTTCATTCCCGATCTTCTCTCGTTGGTGATGATTGCTCGAGGGACTGTAGCACCTTGATCCCGGCGCGCGGGGCGAACCGAACATCTTGCGGTCGGTTCCACTCGCGGCCTACAACGTCCTTTGCGGGACCCTTTCACCTGCCGCCATGTCGATCGCAACCAGCCCTTCAAGGACAGACACACCATGAAAATAACCACGGAAGAAGCCTTCGTGAAGATGCTCCAGAGGCATGGCATCCAGCACTGCTTCGGGATCATCGGCTCGGCCTTCATGCCCATCTCCGATCTCTTTCCCAAGGCCGGAATCACGTTCTGGGACGTGGCACACGAAGCCAATGCCGGATTCATGTGTGACGGATTCACCCGCGCCAACGGCAGGATCGCGATGTGCATCGGGCAGAACGGACCGGGCATCACCAATCTCGTCACACCGGTGAAGACCGCCTACTGGAACCACACGCCCATGCTCCTTGTGACGCCCCAGGCAGCCAACAAGACAATAGGTCAGGGCGGCTTCCAGGAAGTGCCGCAGATGGCACTGTTCGAGGACATGGTCTGCTACCAGGAAGAAGTCCGCGATGCCTCGCGGGTCGCCGAGGTTCTCAACAGGGTGATCGAACAGGCACTGAGGCGCTCTGCTCCGGCGCAGATCAACGTGCCACGCGACATCTGGACCCAGACCATCGATATCGAGCTTCCGGTTTCTGTCGATCTCGAACGTCAGGGCGGCGGCGCGAAGTCGATTGCCGAGGCGGCGCGCCTGTTGTCAAAAGCCCGGTTCCCGGTGATCCTCTCGGGTGCTGGCGTGGTGATCGGCGAAGCCATCGGTGACTGCGTCGCGCTGGCCGAACGACTCGATGCTCCGGTGTGTTCCGGCTACCAGCACAACGACAGTTTCCCGGGCTCCCATCCGATGGCCGTCGGACCTCTGGGCTACAACGGATCGAGGGCGGCGATGGAACTCATCGCGAAGGCCGATGTCGTGCTGGCACTGGGAACACGGCTCAACCCGTTCTCCACGCTGCCGGCCTACGGCATCGACTACTGGCCCGGGGATGCGGCCGTGATCCAGGTCGACATGAATCCCGACCGGATCGGTCTTACCAAGAAGGTCACCGTCGGCATCAGCGGCGATACGGCAATCGTTGCGCGCCAGATCCTGGACAGGCTTTCGCCCGAGGCAGGATCGAAGGACCGGGAGCAAAGGAAGGCCGTCATCCACCAGACCCGCTCGGCGTGGCTGCAGGAGCTCTCCAGCATGGATCATGAAGACGACGATCCGGGGACCTCGTGGAACGCCGATGCCCGTCAGCGCGAGCCGGAACGGATGTCGGCGCGCAGGGCCTGGAGAGCGATCCAGGCGGGCCTGCCTTCAGACGTCATCATCTCGACCGATATCGGCAACAACTGCGCCGTCGGCAATGCCTATCCGACCTTCGAAAAGGGCAGGAAGTATCTCGCACCCGGCCTCTTCGGGCCATGCGGCTACGGCTTCCCGGCGATCCTCGGTGCCAAGATCGGCTGCCCCGACGTGCCGGTGGTGGGTTTCGCGGGCGACGGCGCCTTCGGCATCTCCATGAACGAGATGACGGCTTGCGGCCGGGATGGCTGGCCAGCCATCACCATGGTGGTGTTCCGCAACTATCAGTGGGGTGCGGAGAAACGCAACACGACCCTGTGGTACGACAACAACTTCGTCGGCACGGAACTCAATCCCAACCTTTCCTATGCCAGGGTGGCCGAAGGCTGTGGCCTCAAGGGTGTCCAGGCGACGACCATGGAAGAACTCTCCCGGGCCATCCGGGAAGGATGTGCCGCCCAGGCCGACGGTGTCACCACCTTCATCGAGGTCCTGCTCAACCAGGAACTCGGCGAACCGTTCCGCCGGGACGCCATGAAGAAACCCGTGGTGGTCGCCGGCATCGACATCAACGACATGCAGACGATGGCGGCTCTGGGCTGATCCGCAGGCAGGATCTTCCGTTCACGACAGGCGCCCGGAATGTCGGGCCGGCCGATGTGAATCTCACGCAGACCTCCGGGTCGCTGCCTCCGCCACAACGCCGGAATGCACAGGCCACGAAAGTACCGCGCGAGTTCGGGGTGGTGCGTTACCTTGCGCCGGTACGGGTCGAGACCAGAGTACCTTGAAGGCACATGAGGATCCGCAGCGCGCGGGTCCGTTTGCCGGCCATCGCTTGAGCGCCCCTTGGCGAGCACCATCGTCGCACCTCGTTCGAGCATGACCTGGGCTTCATGCAGGCATCCGCCAACCACCTCGTGCCGTTCTACCTCGATCCGGCTGCGCACCCGGTCTGGTTCGTGCTCCGATTCGTCGCGATGCGTTGCGGGCGGGAGACGCCTTGCATGGTGTCAGTCAAGACCTACCCCCGTTTTGTCCGGCCGCCCGGGCAGAGCTTCTTTCTCCTCGGCGTCCGCGGGGTTGGCAGGAGCACCTGGGCGCGACGGCAGTTTCCCGATGCGCCGCGCATCGATCTGCTCGACGAGGCCCGCTACCAGGACTACCTCGCCGACCCGTCCCTCTTCGCCGTGGATCTCCAGTCGGCGCCTCCGGGCAGCTGGGTGGTGGTCGACGAGATCCAGCGCCTACCCAATCTCCTCAACGAAGTACACCGGCACATCGAGGATCGGCGTCTCAAATTCGCCCTGCCCGGATCGAGCGCGCGAAAGCTCAAGGCGGCCGGCGTCAACCTGCTCGCCGGCCGGGCGTTGCACAAGACGATGTATCCTCTGACCCCGGCCGAGCTCGGCGACGACTTCGACCTCGATGCAGCCCTCGATACCGGAACCATTCCCCTGGTCTGGGTTGCCGACGAAAGGCGCCCGGTGCTCGAGAGTTATGTCCGGCTCTACCTCCGCGAGGAAATCCGGGCGGAGGGGCTGGTCCGAAACCTTCCGGGTTTCGCGCGCTTCCTGCCGATCGCCGCCCTCTACCACGGCCAAGTCGTCAACATATCCAGTATCGCGCGCGATTGCGGCGTCGCGCGCACCACCGTGCAAGGCTATTTGGACATCCTCGAGGACACTCTGCTTGCGTTCCGTCTCCCCGCCTTTCAGCCGCGGCTGCGGGAGCGCCGCCATCCGAAGCTCTACTGGGCCGATCCGGGCCTGGTCCGTGCGGTGAAGAAGCTCCACGGACCGATCGCGCCCGAGGAACGGGGCGCGCTCCTGGAAGGCTGGGTACTGCACCTCCTACGGGCGCACGCCGAGGAGGGTGGGCTGTTCGACGAGTTGCACTACTGGGCGCCGCACCCGGCGAACCGCACAGAGGTCGACTTCCTGCTGCGCCGGGGTGGCGAGCTGGCGGCGATCGAGGTCAAGTCACAGCCCCGCTATCACACCGGCATGCTGCCGGGACTGCGCGCAATCGCGGAGCTCCCGGGAATAGCGCGACGCGTGCTCGTCTACGCTGGCAAGCGGTCTTTCCGGACCGCTGACGGGATCGACGTGTGGTCCACTGACCGGCTGCAACAGGCACTCGCCGAGAACACCCTGTGGCCTTGAGACGCACCGCGTGCTCGAGAACTGCGGCTGCGAGAGCCGATAGCGCCACCGCGTTCCGACATAATCTCTCCGCCGTTGACAGCGGAGCCAGCGCCATGCCGTTCCCGGCCTGGCCAAATGTGTTCCGCCGAGCGCGGGCGCATCGGTTCACCGAGCGCCCGCACCCAAATTCAACGCTCCCGGCTTCCTGCCTGAGGTCCGGCTCTGCCGGTCACCGCCCTATTTCACCGGGGTCCAGGTGCCGTCGTCCCCGACCACGTTGAGGGAGTAGGTGCCGGCCACGTCGCCGTTCTCGTCGAACTCGATGGCGCCGGAGGCGCCCTCGTAGTTGATGTCCTCGCCGGCCGCGATGGATTCCTTGGCCTTGGCCCACTCGCCGGGGCGAATAACTATGCCGGGGCCGTTGGCCACATCGCGAAGCGCCTCCGAGATCAGGCCGCGGTCGGCCGAACCTGCCTTCTCGATCGCGAGCGCGGCGAGGAAGGCGATATCGTAGCCTTGGGCAACGAAGGGGGCGTCGGGGCTGTTGCCGGCGGCCTCGAAGGCGGCGGCAAAGGCCTTGTACGACTCGCCCTCGGTGTCGGGCGCGGGCTGCGAGAGCATGATGTTGCCGCGCAGGTTGTCGGCGCCGATCTGCTCGATGACGGAGACGTCCATCATGCCGTCCGCCCCGAGGAACTTGTCGAAGAGCGCGTTCTCGAGGCTGTTGCGCAGGATGGTGATGCCGCTCGAGCCGAAGTAGGCGAAGAGGGCGAGCCCTTCCGCCTCGCCGGCCGCGAGCGTCGCGAGCTCGGCGCGGTACGACGCCTTGTTCGGTTCGTGCGCCTCGTTGCCGGTGATCGTGCCGCCGAGCTCGGTGAAGGCGGTCGCGAACACGCCGGCAAGGCCCAAGTTGTAGGCGTCGGTGGCGTAGGCGATCGCGAGCTTGCGGTAGCCGTTCTCCCAGGCGTGCTCGGCAAGGGATCGTCCCTGGTAGAGGTCGGAGGGCGCGACCCGGAACACGAGGTCGTTGTCGTCGAGATCCGAGATCGTGGGCGCGGTCGCGGTATCGGAAAGCATCACCACGCCGGCCGGGATGGTGACGGACTGGGCCATGCCGTTGGTGGCGCCCGAGCAGTTGGGGCCGATGACCGCCACTGCCTGCTCGACGTGGACGAGCTTCGCGCCCACGTCGACTGCGGCCTTCGGGTCGCACTGCGAATCGCCCTGCACGAGCTGGTAGGTGTCTCCGCCGAGCAGGCCGCCCTGCTCATTCACGTGGCTCGCGGCGAGGTTTCGGGCATTGACGATGGCTACCACCAGCTCAGCGATGGGACCGGTAACGGCCGCCGCGGAACCCACACTGATTTCGCCCGCGCTGGCGACGGCGCCGTTCATGGCGACCGCAACCGCGGCTCCGGCTAACATCATTCTCTTCATGGAGGTTGCTCCCTGGTTGAAGATGAAGGAGCGGTGCGGAAGCGGCGCTCGCGGAAGATGCCGCCCGGGTAACGCTGCAGGATGAACTGCAACGCAAGGCCCACGAGAAAGATCCGCAGGTAAGCCGACTTGACCGCCCACTCCAGAGGTAGTCGCGCGCTCAGTATTTCGGTTGTCGACCAGATAGTCCAGATCAGGATGGCGCCGAAGACCGCGCCCCGATTGTTCCCAGCGCCCCCGATGACGAGCATGACCCAGACCAGGAAGGTGGCGGAGATCGGTTCCGCCGCGTTCGGCTCGATGAACTTGATGTGGTGCGCCATCAGCGCCCCGCCGAGGCCCATGAGGGCGCCGCCGAGGACGAAGGCTTCAATGCGCAGGCGCTCGACGTCCTTTCCCGCCGCGCGCGCCGCCGCCTCGTTTTCGCGGATCGCGGCCATCACCCGTCCCCAGGGAGAACGCCGCGCCCGTTCGAGCAGGACGTAGAGCACGGCGACCACCGCGAAGACCAGCAGCAGCATCCCGACCTGGTTCCACGGCTCGGCGAGGCGCTCGAAGGGCTTCGGGATGAGGGAGATCCCGCGCGGGCCGTCGGTCGCCCACACTTCGTTCTTGAGGACAAGCCGGAAGATTTCGGCGATTCCGAGGGTGGCGATCGCGAGGTAGTCGGCGCGGAGCCGAATGCAGATCCGGCCCACGCCCCAGGCGATGATCGCGCTCGCAATCATCGCGGCGACCATGCCCGCCGCCACCGGCAGGCCGAAGCCGCCAAAGTGCCGCTCGGAGGCAGCGGTGGTCACGATAGCGGTGGTGTAGGCGCCGATCGCGAAGAAGCCCGCCACCCCGGCGTTGAAGAGCCCCGTGAAGCCCCAATGGATGTTGAGCCCGAGGGTGAGCACCGCGTAGATCCCGCCCATCGTGAGCAGGAACACACCGTAGAGAAAAATGCCGTAGAGCTGTTCCATCTACGCGGCCCGTCTCTTACGCAAGGGATGCGCATCAGGCGGTATGGGCATCGACCTCGTCAAGTTAGAACACCCGACCCCGAAAGAGCCCGCTCGGCCGCCAGATCAGGATCGCGACCATGATCGCGAAGGCGACCCCGGTCTTGTAGCCGGGCGGAACGAGGGCCTCGGTGCCGATCCACGGGTAGGTGGAAAGCTCCTCGACGAAGCCGATCACCAGCCCTCCCGCCATCGCACCGTAGGGCCGCCCGATTCCCCCGAGCAGGGCCGCAGCAAAGATCGGCAGAAGCAATTTGAAGCCCAGCTGCGACTCGACGTGGGTGTCGTAGGCGAGGAAGACCCCGGCCGCGGCCGCAAGCCCCGCGCCGACGATCCAGGTGGTGAGGATCACCCGCTCGGTGTCGATGCCGGTGAGCCGGGCGAGGTCGGGCGAGTCCGCCATTGCCCGCATCGCCTTGCCGGCCCGGGTGTGGGCGAGCAGCAGGTGCACCGCCAGCATCAGGACGAGGGCGGCGCAGATGATGGTGACATGCTTGGGGAAGACGCGCAGCGCGTCGAAGAGCACCCAGGGAAGATCGATGCCCTGGCCGAAGGAGCGGAGCCTCGCGCCCCAGATGAGCTGGACGAGGGAGCGCACCATCAGCATCAGCCCGAAGGAGGAGATCACGAGGATGATGGTCGAGCCGTGGCGCAGTGGCCGGAAGAAGAGCCGGTCCATGCCGAGCACCGCGAGCGCGGTGAACGCCATCGCGAGGGGAAGCACGGCGAAGGGGTGCCAGCCGGTGAAGGAGGCGAGCGAGAGGGCGATGAAGGCGCCGAGCGTCATCGTCTCCCCGTGCGCGAAGTTCGCAAAGCGCAGGATCCCGAAGGTGAGGGTCACGCCGATCGCGCCGAGCGCGTAGATGCTGCCGAGCACCAGGCCCGGAATCAGGTAGAAGTTGAGGAACTCGATCACGGCGCGGTCGCTCCCCGCTCCGGCCCGCCTTCGCCGGCGGCAGTGTCGTCTCCGCGCCCGCCGAGGAACATCGTACCCACCGCGGGGTCCGCGAGAAGCGCAGCGCCGCTGCCGTCCAGGCGGTTGCGCCCGTCGACGAGGACGTAGCCGCGGTCGGCGATGCCGAGGGCCTGGCGCGCGTTCTGCTCCACCATGAGGACGGAGACGCCGCGCGCGTTGATCTCCCGCACCACGCGGAAGATGTCGCCGCGGAAGCGCGGCGAGAGCCCCGCGGTCGGTTCGTCGAGGAGGAGGACGACCGGCTCCACCATGAGCGCCTTGGCTATCGCCACCATCTGGCGCTGGCCCCCCGAGAGGTTTCCGGCGGGGGTGCGCCGCCGCTCCGCGAGCGGCGGAAAGAGCTCGTACATCTCCTGCATGCGGGGACGGAAGTCGTCGCGGCGGATGTAGGCCCCCATCTCCAGGTTCTCGTTCACGCTGAGGTTGGGAAACACGTTGGCGGTCTGGGGGACGTAGCACACGCCCTGGCGCACCACCCGGTCAGGGGCGGTGCCGGTGATGTCCCGGCCGCGGAGGCTCACCCGCCCGCCCGCGAGCTCAAGGCGGCCGAGCACCGCGTTCATCACCGTGGACTTGCCCGCCCCGTTGGGGCCGACGAGCACGACGATCTCGCCCGGACCGACGCTGACCGATACCTCGTGAATGATCTCGGCCCCGCCGTAGCCCCCGGTCACGCGCTCGAGCGCGAGGACCGGCGTTGCCGCCCCTTCTCGCGGCGTTCCGGCGCATGCGTCACTCACGGAACGTCCCCTTCCCCGTCCGCTCCCGCCCCGCCGATGGCGTGCCCTTTTTCACCTCCTGCCGTGGGTTCGGGGCCCGCGCGACCCTCGTCCTCATCTCCGCCAAGGTAGGCGTCGAGCACCCGCGGGTCCCGGCGCACCTGCTCCATGGGGCCGTCGGTGAGGACTGCGCCCTGCGAAAGCACGATGACCCGCTCACACAGGGAGGCGATGAAGTCCATGTCGTGCTCGATGACGACGAAGGTGTAGCCGTGCTCGCGGTTGAGCTTCAGGATCATCTCCCGGAGGCGGACGAGCAGGGTCGGGTTGACCCCCGCCCCCGGCTCGTCGAGGAGCACGAGCCGGGGCGAGGTCATCATCGCCCGTCCGAGCTCGAGCAGCTTCTTCTGGCCGCCCGAGAGGTTCATCGCGAGCTCGTCGCGCAGATCCCACAGAGTGAGGAAGCGGAGCGCGTCCTCCGCCCTCTCGCGCACCTCGCGCTCGCGCCGGGCGACCGTGCCCGGCGCGAGCCACACCGGCCACAGGCGTTCTCCGGGCTGGGCGGCGGGCACCGCCATCAGGTTCTCGAGCACCGTGAGTCGGCCGAACTCGTGCGGAATCTGGAAGGTGCGCACGATGCCCCGGTGGAAGAGCCGGTGCGTCGGGAGGCCGGTGATGTCCTCGCCATCGAAGAGGATCCTGCCCGAGCTGGGGGTCAGCGCGCCCGCCACCATACTGAAGATGGTAGTCTTGCCGGCGCCGTTCGGCCCGATCATCCCGGTGATGCGGCCCGCCTCGATCGTGAAGGAGCAGCGGTCCACCGCGGTCAGGCCGCCGAAGCGGCGGGTCAGGCCTTCGAGCGCGAGAATCGGTGCCGGCGAGCGGCCGGGTTCGGGCTGCGAGGCGGCTTTCATGACAAGGCCAATGGTAGCCTGCCTGCTTCAATAGCCGCGCCAGGAAAAATTCTGGAGTTATATCTATAGGTCACATTGACGTTTGACACTGATCGCCAGCCATATTCAGTGTAGTCACATTGAAGGCAAGCGATATGGCACACAAGGCGCCGGGGAAGGCACAACGTTAAGGGTCTGACGCTCACGGAGTTGGCCGAACGGCCCGTACTGTTCGAAGTGCGGCATCAGGCACAGGACCATGGCCCACCGCCGCCGAGAGTGTCCTGACAAGCGGATGTTCTCGATAGGGACCGGAACCGTCATGGAGTCATCCAGGCTCGGCTTCCGCACCTGGGCCATCGCGGTTTGCCTCGTCACGACCAACATCAAGGGAGTGTCGGGCATGAAACTGCACCGCGACCTCGGCGTGACGCAAAAGACCGCATGGCACCTGGCGCATCGGATCCGCAAGTCGCTGGAAATGAGTGCCGTCCCGGTCGCCGGCGTCAAGGACTGCGCTACCGGAAACGTCAGTGCAGACGTGGTCAGACTCGGTGGGCGCCAAGGCCCTCCAAGGCTTCGTGACGGACCGCACCGCGCCGACTGCAACAGACTACAAAGGGATGTCGTTCAAACACGAAACTGTCACTCACGGCGTTGGCGAATATGTCCGTGACCGAGCCCACACCAATGGGATCGAGAGTTTCTGGACGCTCCTGAAGCGCGGTTATCACGGCACGTTCCATCACATGGGCGAGAAGCATCTGAACCGCCATGTGACGGAGTTCTACGGCCATTACGATGACCGCAACGCCGGCACACTCGATCAGATGGCGCACATCGCGCAGAATGTGGTAGGAAAAAGGATGCCGTATAGCAGGCCGGGTCTACGGGCTGTTCCATTCAGCGGGCAGCCCGGCAAAGCGGGCAATCCAGACGTTTGCAGGATTGAGCGTGAGCCATCGAACGGGGTAGCGCAACGGGAAGGTAACTGATGGCCTACCGCTTGCTGCTGACGGAGAGGAATCATGGGACACCGCCCGACGACGACACAGGATGCGCCCAGGCTGCGGGTGCGCGCCCATGGCTACCAGCCCGCGAAGGCCGAAATGGAAGAAGACGTGTGCATCGATGCAACACCCGAGGCTGCGCCCGCGGCCCTCATGCGTACGGTGAGAATCGAGGAAACGGACGACGCCTGACAAGCGTCAATGTGACCTATGGATATAGTTCCCAAGAATTTTCGGAAGTGACGACGCCTGGGGACCCCCTTGGGGCTACAATGGTCGGGAAGAGCCGGTGCGACGCGCGGCGGGGGGAGTTGCGTTGAACGACGAGTCGAGCCTGCATGCGGTCCGGGAATCCGGAACGCATGGTGGGGCGATGCGGGCCGAGCTGCTCCTGCCGAGTCGCGACCTGCACGCGGATCTCGCCTTCTTCCGCGAACGGCTCGGCTTCCGTCTCGATTCCATCTTTCCCGCCGACGACCCCGCGCAGGCGGTGTTGTCGGGCCATGGTGTGCGCATCCGGCTCGAACGCGACGCCGCCGAGGCCCCCGGCGTGATCCGGCTCCACTGCGAGGATCCGGGCGCATTCGGAAATGGCGTGCAGGACCTCCACGCCCCCAACGGCACCCGCATCGAGCTCCGAGACCTCCATCCCCGCCTGCGGCGCCCGCCCACCCGCCACGCGCTGGTGGTGCAGCGCCAAGACGCGATGGGCGGCGCGTGGGTGGTCGGCCGCGCCGGCATGCATTACCGGGACCTCATTCCGGGGCGCCTCGGCGGAGCGATCATCGCCTCGCACATCCGCATCCCGGAAGCGGGACCGGTCCCCGACAATGTGCACTACCACATCGCGGCGTTCCAGCTCATCTTCTGCTACCGGGGTTGGGTGGACCTCGTGTACGAGGACCAGGGGCCGCCCTTCCGCCTCGAAGCCGGGGACTGTCTCATTCAGCCGCCGCAGATCCGCCACCGGGTGCTCGAGTCCTCCGCCGGCCTGGAAGTGATTGAGATTGCGGTGCCGGCGGAGCACCTCACCGCGCTCGACCACACGCTGGAGCTCCCCACCGGCCAGCTGCGTCCGCATCGCGGCTTCGGCGGCCAGCACTTCTGCCGCCACACGGCGCGCGACGCGGTCTGGAACCCGGCCCGCCTTCCCGGGTTTTCCGCCTGCGACACCGGAATCGCCGTCGCCACCGGCGGGGTGGCGAACGCGCAGGTCGCAAGACGCGCCAACGGCGGCAGCGACGCTGCGGAAACCAGCCATGACGCGGACATCCTCTTCAGCTTTGTCCTGGAAGGCGGAATGACACTGCGCGTGCCGGAGCGCGGGACTCTGCGAGCTTCGGGCCGCAGACGCCTTCGTGCTGCCGCCGGGGCTTCGCAGCGCCTACGAGCGCTGCACGGACGACCTCGAGCTGCTGGAAGTGTCCCTGCCCGGCGCCTTCGTAACGACCATCCATAGGAGCCCGTGATGATGAATTCCGGCGCTCACGACCACGACGCCCGCCACCCCCGCCGATGACCGACTTCGCGCGCACCAAGTCCCTCTTCCACCTCCCGGAAGGGGTCATCTATCTCGACGGCAACTCGCTCGGCCCCCTGCCGCTCGCGGCGCACGATCGCGTCGCCCGCCTGCTCAGCAACGAGTGGGGCGAGATGCTGATCCGGGGCTGGAACGAGGCGGGCTGGATGGACGCACCGGCGCGCATCGGCAACCGGGTCGGCCGCCTCATCGGCGCCGCGCCCGGCACGGTGGTGATGGGCGACACGCTTTCCATCAAGGTGTACCAGGCGCTCGCCGCCGCGCTCGAGCTCCGGCCCGGGCGGCAGGTCGTCCTTTCCGACTACGGTAACTTCCCTTCCGACCTCCACATGGCCAACGGCCTCATGCACTCCCTCGGCCGCGGCCACGAGTTGCGTCTGGTGGCGCCGGAAGCAGTCGCCGATGCTCTGGACGAGAGTGTCGGGGTGCTGATGCTGACCGAGACGGACTACCGCACCGGACGCCTTCACGACATGGCGGGCCTGACGCGAGCCGCGCACGCGGCCGGCGCGCTCACGGTATGGGACCTCGCACATTCCGCGGGCGCGATCCCTATCGACCTCGAAGCGGCCGGGGCCGACTTCGCGGTCGGCTGCACCTACAAGTTCCTGAACGGGGGACCCGGCGCGCCTGCCTTCATCTACGTCGCCTCCCGGCACATCGAGCGGGTGCGGCCCGCCCTCTCCGGGTGGCTCGGCCACGAAGCCCCCTTCGCCTTCGACCTCGACTACCGCCCCGGCCCCGGCATCGCCCGCATGCGGGTAGGCACGCCGTCCATACTCGGCCTCGCCGCCCTCGACGCCGCCCTCGACGCCTGGGAGGGGGTGTCGATAGAAGACGTGAGGGCGCAATCGGTGGCGCTCTCCGAGCTCTTCATCAGGGAACTCGAGCGGCGCTGCCCGGAGTTCGAGCTGGTGAGCCCTCGGAGCGCGCTCGAGCGGGGCTCGCAGGTATCGTTGCGCTTCGCCGACGCCTATCCCTTCATGCAGGTGCTCATCGACCGGGGCGTTATCGGAGACTTTCGCCCCCCGGACGTGATGCGCTTCGGGATCACTCCGCTCTATCTCGACGCCGGCGACATCGTTCGGGCCGCCGGCGTCATGGAGGACGTGCTTGCGGAACGGAGCTGGGACCCGCCGCGGCATCGCCAGATGAAGGCGGTGACCTGACGAGGCCCTCCGACAACGGGCCCGCTTGCTTTTTCAAGCAACATCACCTTGCGCATTGACGGAGGACTTCGCGTGATCCGCCGTTCCCTTGATAAGCGGGATCCAAGGTTATTGGACGAAGTCGCTACGCGACAGATTGGCTGAGGATATACCGACAGGTCGAGTATCAGGCTTCTGATTGACGAAGTGGTGGTGATCCCTTGCGAGGGACTGATCGTCCGATCCCTCAAACCCGAACACCCGGCGCAATCAGGCCGGGCAGTTGCAGAAAATAACATGTTCGCCGTCTGGAACGCGATTCTCCGGCAGTCACGAGCCGCAAACACCGTAATACGCTGCCCATTATCATGGTATGAAGCGGGACCACCTGCGCCTATCCCTTGCGTGCGGGCGAACGGGCCAGGGTGCACAGGAAGTCCAGGGCGAGCGTAGCGCCCGCGAGCGCGGTGATCTCCCCGACATCGTAGACCGGTGCGACCTCCACGAGATCGGCGCCGACAACGGAAAGCCCGGAAAGTCCGCGCACGATCTCCCGGGCCTGGTGGGTCGTGAGGCCGCCGCAGACCGGCGTGCCGGTCCCCGGCGCAAAGGCCGGGTCGAGACAGTCGATGTCGAAGGTGAGGTACGCCTCGGTGTCGCCGACGATGCGGCGCACCTCCTCGATCACGGCGTCGGTGCCATGGCGGTGAACGAAGGGCGCATCGAAGATGTTGAAGCCCATGGTGTCCTCGTTGACCGTCCGCAGGCCGATCTGCACCGAGGTCGCCGGATCGAGATAGCCCTGCCGCGTGGCATGCCAGAACATGGTGCCATGGTTGACGCCGTCGTCGTGGTCATCGGCCCAGGTGTCGGAATGGGCGTCGAAGTGGATCAGCGAGAGCGGCTTGCCATAGCGCGCGCTGTGCGCCTTGATGAGCGGCCAGGAAATGAAATGGTCGCCGCCCAGAGACAGTACCATGACATCCTGTTCAAGCATCCAGGTGACATACCTCTCGATGGTGTCCGGAATCCCGGCGGGTTTTGTGAAGTCGAACGGCAGGTCGCCGTGATCGGCGATCTTCATCTGTGTGACGGGATGGAAGTCCCAGCCGTAGACGCGCCTCTCGAAGGCCAGCTGAACCGACGCGGCGCGGATACCGCGCGGACCGAAGCGGGTTCCTGGACGGTTGGTCGTCGCCGTGTCGAAGGGGACACCCACCACCGCGACATCGACATCCGTGAGATCCTTGCGGTACGGACGTCGCAGGAAACTCGGGACACCGGCATAGGTGATCTCGTCCGGAAAGGATTGAAGGTCGGTCGCGGCAATCGCGTGGTCTCCCCAGAACTTGAGGGTGTCAGCCATGACGATCACTCCGGGTCGCTTGCAGGTATCGGAGACTTAACATTGACCTTCCGTGCGTGTCGAGACACCTTGTCGCACCACAGCTTTCGGGTACGGTTTCCGTGCCCTGTCGGGGAAGGCAAAGGCGGCGAGCTTTGACATGAGGTAAGGATGGCAAATTTTCCCGGAACGGCGCGCGTGGTGATCATCGGCGGAGGCGCAGTGGGCGCCTCGTGCCTCTATCACCTGGCCAGGGCAGGCTGGACCGATTGCGTGCTCCTCGAGAGGAACGAGTTGACATCGGGTTCGACCTGGCATGCGGCCGGCAACGTCCCGACGTTCTCGGCCAGCTGGTCGGTCATGAACATGCAGCGCTATTCGGCCGAACTCTATCGCGACCTCGCCGAGGCGGTGGACTATCCCATGAACTACCATGTCACCGGCTCGGTCCGTCTGGCGCATTCGGAAAACCGGATGCTGGAGTTCGAACGCGTGGTCGGCATGGGCCGCTACCAGGGCATGGACGTCAGGACATGCACGCCCGATGAACTCAAGGCGTATTATCCTTTTCTGGAAACCCACGATCTCGAAGGCGGCCTGTGGGATCCCCATGACGGCGACATCGATCCCGCACAACTGACCCAGGCCCTTGCCAAGGGCGCACGGGACCTCGGCGCCACGGTCGTGCGTTTCTGCCCGGTGACCGGCGTGCACCGGACCGGAGGCGAATGGGTGGTGGAAACCGACGAGGGCGGGATCCGCTGCCAGTATGTGGTGAACGCTGCCGGATACCGCGCCGGCGAGGTCGGTGCCATGTTCGGCCGCGAGGTTCCGATCGTGGTCATGGCGCACCAGTACATGCTGACCGAGGAGATTCCGGAGCTGAAGGCCCATACGCAGGAGACGGGCCGCAAGCTTCCGCTGCTGCGCGATGTCGACAGCAGCTACTACCTGCGCCAGGAGAAGTTCGGCCTCAATCTCGGTCCCTACGAGAAGAATTGCAGGGCACACTGGATCAGCCCTGATGATCCCATGCCCGAGGACTTCTCCTTCACGCTCTATCCGGAGGACCTCGAGCGTCTCGAGTGGTACATCGAGGATGCCATGGAGCGTGTTCCGCTGCTGAAGCAAGGCGGCGTGAACCGGACGATCAACGGTCCGATCCCCTATGCGCCGGACGGCAACCCCCTGATAGGTCCGATGCCCGGCGTGCCGGATGCCTTCGAGGCCTGTGTCTTCACCTTCGGCATCGCCCAGGCAGGCGGCGCCGGCAAGGTCCTGACCGAATGGGTCACTGAGGGTGCCACCGAATGGGACATGTGGTCATGCGACCCCCGCCGCTTCACGGACTACGCCGACAGGGATCATGCCATCGCCAAAGGCATCGAGGTCTACAGTCACGAATACGCGATGCACTTCCCTCACCACGCGTGGCCGGCCGGCCGCGACAAGCGTGTGTCGCCCGTTCACGACACGATCAAGGCCATGGGTGGACAGATGGGTGCCTACGGAGGCTGGGAGCGCGCCAACTGGTTCGCCCATCCGGGCGACGACACGTCGGAGGAAGCGACGCAGACCTGGGAGCGTGAGGGTCCGTGGTTCCCGCGGATCCGAGAGGAATGCCTCGCCGTGCGCGACGCCGTGGGCGCCCTCGATCTTTCCGGATTCTCCTGGTTCCATCTCAAGGGAGACGGCGCAAGGGACTGGCTGCGATCCATGATCACCGGCGGTATCCCGAAGATCGGCCGGCTGGGACTCGGCTACTTCGCGGACGACGCCGGGCGGATCATCACCGAACTCTCGATCATTCGTCTCGACGAGAACGAGATGTATCTCATCAGCGCCGGCGCGGCGCAGTGGCATGACCGGGACTGGCTGATGAGGTACTCGCCGTCGGATTCTTCCGTCTCGCTGGAGAACCAGACGGACCGCCGATGCTGCCAGATCGTCTGCGGGCCGAGGTCGAGGGCACTCCTGGCCGACCTCTGCGATGCCGATCTCTCCCTGCCGTGGCTTTCCTGGCAGGAAACAACGATCGCCGGCGCGCGGGTCCTGTTGATCCGGGTCTCCTATGCCGGTGCCCTGGGCTGGGAAATCCACAGCGACACCGCCGACACGCCAAGGGTCTACGACGCCCTGCTCGCGGCCGGCAAGGGCCACGGGCTGAAGCCCTTCGGCATGTTCGCCCTCAACAGCCTGCGTCTGGAGAAGGGATACCGTGCCTGGAAGGCGGATCTCTCGACGGACTACACGGTCCTCGAGGGCGGCCTCGAACGTTTCGTGAGATGGGACAAGACCGACTTCAAGGGCAAGGCGGCTCTCGAGAACCAGCGCCAGCAGGGCGCTGCCAAGCGCTTCGCCACCATGGTCGTCGAGGCCGGAGCCTACGATGCGCCCTACATGTCCACTCTCTGGAAGGATGGCGAGATGGTCGGGGAAACGACATCCGGCGGCTGGGGACACAGGATCGAAAAGTCCATCGCGCTTGGTATGGTTCGCAGCAATCTCGCGGAACCCGGAACCCGGCTGGAGGTCGAAATGTACGGTGAGCGTTATCCAGCGACCGTCCAGCCCGACCGGCCGCTCTTCGATCCGGACAACGAATCTCTGAAGGATCCCGGACCATGACCGATCTTCCAGAAAGGGCACGCGCCGTGATTGTCGGTGGCGGGGTTTCCGGCTGTTCCGTTGCCTATCATCTCGCCAGGCTCGGCTGGCGAGATGTCGTCCTGCTGGAAAGGATGCAACTGACCTGCGGGACGACATGGCATGCCGCAGGCCTTGTCGGACAGCTGCGTTCAAGCCAGAACATGACGAGACTCGCGAAGTATTCCGCCGACCTTTACGTGAAGCTCGAGGAAGAGACCGGCGTTGCCACGGGCATGAGGCAGAACGGCTCCATCACGGTGGCGCTGACCGGGGACCGCAAGGAGGAGATCTACCGGTCCGCCTCGCTTGCCCGCGCCTTCGGCGTCGACGTCAACGAGGTCTCGGCTGGCGAGGTGAAGGAACTCTATCCCTGGCTCAATGTTTCCGATGTCGTCGGCGCCGTGCATCTTCCCCTGGACGGCCAGTGCGATCCCGCCAATATCGCCCAGGCCCTGGCCGCCGGAGCACGCCAGCGAGGCGTGAGGATCGCCGAAGGCGTGAGAGTGACGGACGTCCACCGGAAGCACGGACGGGTGACCGGGGTTTCCTGGGCGTCCGGGACGGGCGAGGGCCGTATCGCCAGCGACATCGTGGTGAACTGTGCGGGCATGTGGGCGCGTGACTTTGGCGCGATGTCGGGAGTCAACATTCCGCTCCATGCCTGCGAGCACTTCTACATCATCACCGAACCCGTCAAGGGACTTGGCCAGCTGCCGGTGCTCCGGGTGCCGGACGAGTGGGCCTACTACAAGGAGGATGCAGGCAAGATGTTGCTCGGGGCCTTCGAGCCCGAAGCCAAGCCCTGGGGCATGGAGGGCATCCCGGAAGATTTCTGCTTCGACCAGCTGCCCGAGGACATCGAGCACTTCGAACCGGTGCTCGAGAAGGCGATCAACCGCATGCCGATGCTGGCGGAAGCCGGTATTCATACCTTCTTCAACGGGCCGGAGAGCTTCACGCCCGACGACAGCTACTATCTCGGCGAAGCTCCGGAACTGAAGGGCTACTTCGTGGCCTGCGGCTATAATTCCATCGGCATCGTGTCATCGGGCGGCGCCGGAATGGCTCTCGCGCAGTGGATCGAGGACGGCGAGCCGCCGTTCGATCTCTGGGACGTGGACATCCGTCGCGTCCAGCCGTTCCAGAGGAACCGCCGTTATCTGAAGGAACGGGTGAGCGAATCCCTGGGTCTGCTCTATGCCGATCATTTCCCCTACCGCCAGCCTCAGACCGCACGCGGCGTGCGCCGTTCGCCCCTGCACGAGCATCTCAGGGCGCGGGGGGCCTGCTTTGGCGAGTCCGCCGGATGGGAACGGGCGAACTGGTTCGCCCGCGACGGCATGGAGCCGGTGTACCGCTATTCCTGGAAACGGCAGAACTGGTTCGACTGCGCGCGCGGCGAGCACCTCGCGGTCAGACGCGATGTCGGCCTCTTCGACATGACCTCGTTCGGCAAGATCCGTGCCGAAGGCCCCGATGCCGCCGCTGTGCTCAACCGAATCTGCGCCAACGAGATCGATGTCGAACCGGGCCGCCTCGTTTACACGCAGTTCCTCAATTCTCGCGGCGGAATCGAATGCGACTGCACGGTGACGCGCCTTTCGGAAACCGCCTTCCTGATCGTGACCCCCGGTGCCACCCTGATGCGCGACCTTGCCTGGCTCAGGCGCAATACGGATGACGAGGCGCGCATCGTCTACACCGACATGACGTCAGCCGAGGCCGTGCTGTGCCTCATGGGACCGAAGGCGCGCGAGGTCCTGAACGCCTGTTCGCCCGCCGATCTCTCGAACGAACACCATCCCTTCGGGACCATCGGGGAGATCGAGATCGGCTATGGCATCTGCCGCGCCCACCGCGTCAGCTACGTCGGTGAACTCGGATGGGAGCTCTATGTCGGCTCCGACATGGCCGCCCATGTCTTCGAGACCCTCGAGGAAGCCGGGCAACCGTTCGGTCTCAGATTCGCCGGCCTGCATGTTCTCGACAGCTGCCGCATCGAAAAGGCATTCCGCCATTTCGGTCACGACATCACCGACGAAGATCACGTGCTGGAGGCAGGTCTGGGCTTTGCGGTGCGCATCCAGAAACCCGATTTCATCGGACGCGATGCCGTCCTGAGAAAGAAGGAGGAGGGCCTCAGGCGGCGCATGCTGCAGTTCATGCTCAAGGATCCCGAGCCACTGCTCTACCATAACGAACCGATCGTCCGCGACGGACGCATCATCAGCTACCTCACATCCGGCAACTACGGCCATCATCTCGGAGGCGCCATCGGCATGGGCTACGTGCCGGTGGAACAGGGCGAGACGGCCGATGACCTCCTTGGCTCGTCCTGGGAAGTCGAGATCGCCGGAACGAGAGTCGGGGCACGTGCCTCGCTGAGACCCATGTACGATCCGAAGTCCGAGCGTGTACACATGTAGCGTGAATCCCAGAGATGGAGGAACCCAAGCCATGTCCGATACCGAGATTGTCGAGGCCCTCCCGAAGCGCAGCAGGCGGGGCGGCGGCCGCGCCGTCCGCATGGCCGCACGCGCCGCACCGCTTCCCGACAACATGCGGCCGGTGCGGCCGGGCCTGGAAGGAGGGACTTACCGGCCGTTGACCGATTCCGACGTGGAGAGAATCAATGACACCGCGCTTCGCGCGCTCGAGGAGGTCGGCCTGACCGACGCACCGCCAAGCGGTGTCGAGATCCTGACAGGTGCCGGCGCGATTGCAGGCGATGACGGCCGGATCCGGTTTCCCCGCGCACTGGTGGAGGATATGGTCGCCAATGCGGCACGCGACATCACGCTCTTCGGCCAGGACCCGCTCCATGACCTGCATCCCGGCGGGTACCGGGTTCATTTCGGCACTGCCGGCGCTGCCGTCTTCGTGTACGACCCGGCGACCCGGGAGAACCGAGAACCGATGGTTCAGGATCTCTACGATTCGGCGCGCATCGTCGATTCGCTCGACAATATCCATTTCTTCCAGCGCACCCTGACGCCACGCAACACCGTCGAACCCCGGGACATGGATCTCAACACGCTCTATGCCTGCGTTTCGGGAACCACCAAGCATGTCGGGACAGCCTTCACCCTTGCCGACTACGCCACCGCGGGACTGGAAATGCTTCATCTGGTCGCCGGTTCCGAAGCGGCCTGGAGGGAACGGCCGTTCGTTTCCAACTCGAACTGTTTCGTCGTCCCGCCCATGAAGTTCGCCACGGAAAGCTGCCTGGTGATGGAGACCCTCATCAGGGGAGGCATGCCGATCCTTCTGCTGTCCGCAGGTCAGGCCGGTGCCACCGCGCCGGCACCGCTTGCCGGGGCGGTGGTTCAGGCGGTCGCCGAATGCCTTGCCGGACTCGTCTATGTGAACGCGATGAGCCCGGGCCACCCGGCGGTCTTCGGCACCTGGCCCTTCGTCTCCGACCTGAGAACCGGCGCAATGTCCGGCGGCTCGCCCGAACAGGGGCTCCTGACCGCGGCCTGCGGACAGATGGCGCGCTACTACGATGTTCCGAGCGGCTCGGCCTGCGCGATGTCCGATTCCAAGGAGATGGACATGCAGGCCGGCTACGAACGGGGGCTGGCCAATGTCATGGCCGGCCTGTCTGGACTCAACCTCGTCTACGAGAGCGTCGGCATGCACTCGTCCCTGCTGTCACACTGCCTCGAGTCCCTGTTCGTCGACAACGACGTCATCGGGGCGTGCATGCGCTGCGTGCGCGGCATCGAGGTCAACGACGACACCTTGACACTGGAGACCATGAAGGAGGTGTGTCTTGGCGGGCCCGGCCACTATCTCGGCGCGGATCAAACCCTCAGGTTGATGCAGACCGAATTCGTCTATCCGACGGTCGGCGACCGCACGAGCCCGAAGGAATGGCTGGAAAACGACCGGCCCGATCTGGTGTCGAAGGCGATCAACCGCAAAAACGCCCTGCTCGCCTCGCATTTTCCCGGTCACATTTCCGAAGAGACCGACGCAGCCATCCGGGCGCGCTACGACATCTTCATTGCCAGGGAAAACATGCGACCTGCGGCCTGATGTCACGGGTCCCGCGTTAGGCCCCCGGCTTCCAGGCGATCGAGATAGGCCTGCCAGAGGCTGTTCAGGTCGCGGCCAAGCTCGTAGAGGTAGTTCCACGAGTAGATCCCGGTGTCGTGCAGATCGTCGAACACGATGCGTATGGCGTAGTTTCCTACGGGCTCGACCGACATGATGCCGACATGACGCCTGCCGGCGACTGTCTTTTTCTGGCCGGCACCATGGCCCTGGACCTCGGCCGAGGGGCTCTCCACACGAAGAAGTTCCGCCGGCAGAACCACGGATTTCCCGTCGTCAAAATCGATCTCAAGGGCCTTTTCCCGTGATTTCAGCCGAATTTCGAGAGGACGATGGCGGCTGGGATGCGCCTCGGTTCTCACGTTTCGTCCTCGTCGAGCCTGCGTGCCTCGTCGACCAGCATGATCGGTATGCCGTCCCGAATGGGATAGGCAAGCCCGGCCTCGACGCTCACCAGCTCCTGGTGCTCGCGGTCCAGGGTGAGAGGGCCCTTGGTGAGGGGACAGACAAGGATTTCGAGGAGTTTCGGATCGACCTCGGTTTCGCTCATGCCTCCTGGTTCCTTTCTTCCTCCGGCTACTGCCGGACAGGAATGTCGTCGTCTTCCCTGCTGCCGATCTGCAGGAGGGTGGTAAGCGTCCGGGCACGGTCGAGAAAGTCCCTGGCTTCGAGCAGGGCCTGTTTCTCCAGCGGCTGGAACGGACACACCATGGCGAGCGCGGTCACGAGGGTTTCGTCGTTCGCCTTCTCGATCGCCTCCCAGTCGGCATCGATCTGCTTTTTCCTGAAGAATTGCTTGAGATTGGTGATCAGGGTGGCGCGTTCGATGACGCCCGATCCGCCGGACGATTTCAGGTCTTCGGCGAAGGCCGAGTAATCGGTTTCGATCAGACGATAGCCGGCGTCCGAGTTGGGCAGCTCCCTGATCATGCGATACCGGGCAAGGCCGATCAGCGTGATCAGGTAGCGGCCATCGTCGGTCTCGGTGAACTGGATGATGCGCCCGGCACAGCCGATCTCGAAGCAGTGCGCCGACCCGACATCCTCGGACTCCTCGTCGGGCTGGATCATGCCGATCACCCTGTCCGACTTCAGCGCATCCTCGATCATGGAGACATAGCGCGGCTCGAAGATGTTGAGCGGCAGGGAGCCGCGCGGCAGCAGCAGGGCACCGGGCAGGGGAAAGATGGGGATCGCCCGGGGCAGATTCGAAACGCTGCGATAGTAGGGCAGACCCGCCATCACTTCACGACCGGCGGCAGAGGTGCGCCCGGCATCTAACTGAACCAGGCAGACGAGAGCTTGCGGCGTCCGTCGAGGACCGCCTGGTGGGTCGGCCCCCAGGCATCGAAGAACCTGAGCAGCTCCTTGCGCGCCGCCTCGTCATTCCAGTCCCGCTTGATGGAGATGATGGCGATCAGTTGGTCGACGGCATCGTCGCGCCTGTCGACGGCAGCGAGCGCCCTCGCCAGCTCGAGCCGCGCCTCGAAGTCGTGACCGTTGGCCGCGACCCTCGCCTCGAGAGCCGCCATTTCGCCGGTTGCGCCATCGAGAAGCTCCAGCTGCGCCTTGACGCCCTGGAACCGGTCGTCCGCCATGAGTTCGTCATCGAGACTGTCGAGAAGGTCCTTCACCTCGCCAGTCCTTCCCATGCCGATGAGCGCCCGGCAAAGGCCGACGGCCGCATCGGCATTGCCCGCATCGTGCGTCATCACCTGCCGGTAGATGGTCGCGGCCTGTTCGGGAGAACCGTTTGCCAGGGCTTCGTCTGCCTTGCCGAGCGCCTGTTCCACGGCACTCGGCCCGATTTCGCCCACCAGTCTTTCCACGAATGCCCTGATCTGGCTCTCCGGTTGAACCCCGACGAACCCGTCCGCCGGTTGGCCGTTGTCGAACGCGAACACCGCGGGGATCGACTGGACCCTCAGGGCCTGGGCAATCTGCGGTTCCTCGTCGATATTGATCTTCACCAGGGCGACCCTGCCGCCTGTGGAATTCACCACTTTCTCGAGGATCGGGGCGATCTGCTTGCACGGCTCGCACCAGGGCGCCCACAGATCGACGATGACTGGCTTCTCGCGGGAAGCCAGCAGGACATCCTGCTGGAAGGTCTCGGTGGTCACATCCTTCACGTCACCGCCCGCATCGGACGGTGACGGGTCGCCCACCCCCTGGATGATGAACGCCATGATCGCCGCCTTTCTGTTTCGAACAGGGTTGTTACCCCGTTAGGTGGGGAGTGCACGCCGATTCGCAAGTCATGGAGCCACCCTCGTTTCAGGGCGGCGGCTGCCGGCTATTCGGCCGCGTGGGGCATGTAGCGCGAATTCCTGAAGGCCGGCATGACCTCGTCGATGAAACGGCGCAGCGACGACTTCTGCAAGTCGAAGGATGGTCCGGTCACGCGGTAAAGGAAATTGTCGACACCGAGCGCCTCGTAGTGGCGCAGCTTGGAAACCACCTCGTCGGGGGTGCCAAAGACAAGATTGTTCCGCAGCATTTCGGGATCGTATTCGGCGACATTGTCGAGCGTCGCAAGATCAACCTTCTCGACGAATCCGTTGCGCACCTCGCCGAGTTGCTTGAACAGATTCTCGAACTGCACGCCTCCCCTCTGCACCGCCTCGACGAACGGCTTCCAGCCGTTCTCCCGATCATCGTACACCGCGACGTGGCGCATAGTGAGGAAGCGCGGTCGCTTCATACCCGGAGCCCGGGCGAGCGCATCCTCGAACTGCTGCTTGTATTTCTCGACCTCGCTGAAGGGGCGGGTCAGCGCCCAGGACATGATGTTGCAGCCCTGGCCGAGCGCCCAGTCGAATGTCGAAGGATGACGCGCCGCGATCCACAGAGGTGGATGGGGCTTTTGCAGCGGCTTCGGACAGGCCGTCGACGTCGGGAACGACCAGAACTCGCCACGGTGTTCGTAGTCACCCGCCCACAATCCCTTGAGCACCGGCAGCATTTCCTGCATGTAGGCAACGCCCTTCAACTGGTCCATGCCGCCCATCATCCGGTCGAACTCGCGCTGATAGGCGCCGCGGCCAATCCCGAACTCCACACGTCCGCCCGACATGACGTCGAGCAGGCCGACCTCGCCGGCAACCTTGATCGGGTGCCAGTAGGGTGCCTGGACGACGGCGATGCCGAGCCGGATATTGTCCGTGTTGGCGCCGAACCATGCCAGCAGCTGGAACGGGTTGGGAGCGATGGTCATTTCGATGGCATGGTGCTCGGCGGCCCAGACGACCTCGAATCCGTTGTCGTCGGCCATCTGCACCATATCGATGGCATGGCGCGCGACATCCCGCATGTCGATCGACGGATTGTCCCGCGAAAGGTCGATCGAAAGACTGAATTTCATGGCACATCTCCCGGAACGGTCGCCGGCGATACTACCCTCTGAGTCCGCGTCCCCGCAAAGCATTGAATGGCCGATCCCGGGCGCCGGCGGGAAAACCTCGTCACAAGTACGGGCGGTGACGAAGCTGCGAGCCCAGGCGGAATGCTCTCCCCGATGGGCGTGGTGATGCAACCGGCACTTCCCGTCAGTACGGAGAAGAACGTGTCATCGCTGTTGCGGGGCAGGGGCGGCATGGCGCAGCGGTCCGCTTCAAGAAGGATGGCGATCGGTGCGGCGCGGCGCGGACGGATCCGCCGCGCGTCGATGCCGATCCCCGTTTCGCTCAGCACCTGGTCAGGCCCAGCTTCCCGCGGGCCTCGTCCGGCGCCACGACACGCCCGCCCATCAGTTCGATGATCTCGGTTGCGCGCTCGACAAGCTGGCCGTTGGTCGCAAGGACACCGCGCTTGAGATAGAGGTTGTCCTCCAGTCCCACCCGGACGTTTCCGCCCAGAAGCATGGCCTGAGCGACCATGGGCATCTGCATACGGCTGATGCCGAAACCGGCCCAGTTGGCACCCCGGGGCAGGCCGTCCGCCATCGCCATCATGGAACGCGTGTCGGCACCGGCACCCCAGGGAATGCCAAGGCATACCTGGAAGAGGGACGGATCCTCGATGAGGCCCTCGTTGTACATCGCGTCGGCAAGGCGCACCTGGCCGAGATCGAAAACCTCGATCTCGGGCTTGACCCCCATTTCCCTGATGCGCGACGCCATCGTCCGGCACCATGCCGCGGGATTGAGGTATGTTTCGTTGCCGTCCCCGAAGTTGATGCTGCCGCAGTCGAGCGAACAGATTTCCGGGCGCAGGCGCTCGACGTGAACGAGACGCTCGACGGGTCCGACGATATCGCTGCCCGGACCGGGGTGTGATGGATTGCCGTCATCGAGATTGAAATCCCCGCCCATGCCGGCCGTGAGATTGAGAATCACGTCGACGCCGTTCTGTTTGATCAGGTTGACGGTTTCCTCGAAAAGGTCGGGATCGCGCGAGCCCTTGCCGGTCTCCGGATCACGCACATGGATATGAGTGACCGCTGCGCCGGCGTTGGCGGCATCGATCGCCGCATCGGCGATCTGGCGCGGCGTGACCGGGACCTTGTCGCTCCTCGAGACCGTATCACCGGCACCGGTCACAGCGCAGGTGATGATGACATCCGTATTCATGAAACTCCTCCAAATGGATTATTCAGGCGATTGCCCGGAACCGGCTCATACTCCCTCGTCGCAAGGGGCGCCAGTGCGCAATCGAAAGGTGCGAATCAGAAACCGGCGGCACGGCGGGCCTTCAGAATCCGGACGAGGCCATCGTTCATTCTGGCCGTCAGCGACCGGAAGTCCTCGCCTGCCGCCGCCTCGTTGCAACCGTCGATCATCTTTGTGGCGAGTTCGTCCGTCAGTTCGGGAGCGGCAAGCCGGGTCCAGGGGAACTTGAGAGCCGGTCCGAACTGTTCCAGACAGTAGGCCATGCCGCCCTCGCCGCCACCGACATGAAACACCATGCACGGTCCCATCAGGGCCCAGCGCGGACCGGGTCCGTTGGTGATCGCTGTATCGATCTGCTCGACCGTCGCCTCTCCGGCATCGATCATGTGCAGCGCTTCGCGCCAGATCGCCTCCTGCAGTCGCGTGGCGATGAAACCGGGCACTTCCCGTTCCATTACAAGGGGCGCCTTGCCGGCGTGGCGGAAGAATGCCCCGGTCCAGGCAACCACTTCGGGGTCCGTCCTCTCTCCGGCGACGATCTCGACCAGCGGCATCAGGTAGGGTGGATTGAAGGGATGGCCCGTGACGGTGCGCTCGGGAGACGGGCACAGGGCCTGGATGTCGGTCATGGAAAGGCCCGAGGTCGAGGAACAGAGCACGACGTCCCGTGGCGCCATGACACCGAGATCGGCGTAGATCTTCTGTTTGACCTCGAGATTTTCCGGCACGCTTTCCTGAACGAATTCGGCTTCGCCCACGGCCACTTCCAGGTCCGTGGTCACGGTCAGGCGGTCGCGGGATGCACCGTCAGCAAGCCCCAGTTCCTCGAGCGCACCCCAGGCGGTATCGACGAGACCGCGCAGTTTCCCTTCCTCGGACGGATCGAGAATCCAGGACGTGACTTCGTACCCTCTGGCAAGAAAGTACGCCGCCCAGCCTCCTCCGATCGGCCCGGCGCCAAGACAGGTGATGGCGCGGACATCATGCGGCAATCTGCGGGTCATCTTCAGCTCCCGGTGAACTTCGGCTTGCGCCGCTCCATGAACGCGCTGATCCCTTCCCTGGCGTCTCCGGATGCCAGCATCCTGCGGTATGTGGGAAGATCGGCGGTGCGCATCGTGTGGAAGGCCCCGCGAACCGTCTCGCCCTCGACGGCGCGGAGCACTTCCTTGACCGCACCCAGAGCAAGGGGTGCGCTCGCGCCCAGTCGGTCAGCCCACTCACGTGCCTTCGCCATGAGCTGCGCTGCCGGAACGACCGCGTTCACGAGGCCCAGTCGCCTTGCTTCATCCGCCCCCATGCGCCGTCCGAGCAGAAGCATCTCCATGGCGACATTGCGGGGAAGGCGTCCGGGCAGTCTCTGAAGCGCTCCGGCATCCGGGACGATACCGAGCGGAAGCTCGGGAAGGGCAAACTCGACGTGATCGGCCGCGATGATGAGATCGCAAGCCAGGGCGATCTCGAAACCGCCGCCGATCGCGTGACCGTTGAGAGCCGCGATGACCGGCTTGTCGAGGTCCCACATTTCGGTGATGCCGGCAAACCCACCCAGCGACGCATCCTCGGTTTCCCACCAGTTGTCGAGCTGCTGTTCGCCGCTTTCCAGCGCCTTGAGGTCCCAGCCTGCTGAAAAGAGGCGGTTGCCGGCTGCTGTGAGGATGGCCACCCGTAGCTCCGGATCGTCGCGAAACTCGACGAAGGCGGCACCCATCCTTCGGCTCGTCTCGCGGTCGATGGCGTTGACCTTCGGACGGTCAATCGTGATTTCAAGAACATGGCCGTTGCGGTGAATCCGGACCTCGTCATCGCCCATCGCCGCGACGCCTCAGATGAGCCGCGCCGGCGTGTAGGATGCCCTTGCAGTCTCGATGGCCTCGGCGAGATCGACACGCCCGCCAAACAACGCCCGGCCGATGATGCAGCCGCCGATGTTCGGCAGATATTTCAGTATCGAGACGTCATCGATGCTCGTCACCGTTCCGCTCGAGATCACGGGAACCGAGAGAACTTCGCCCATGCGCATGGTCCGGGCGAGGCTGTATTCCTTGGGTTCCTTGTCCCGGTCGAGATCGACGAAGACGATCTCCGCGATTCCGGCAGCCACCATGCTCCTTGCCAGATCCACCGCGGAAAAGGCCGATTCCTCGCGCCAGCCCTCGATGACCACCATGCCGGAGCGGGCGGCCACCGTGGCGACGATCCGGTCCGGGTAGGCGGTGCAGGCGTCGGAGACGAGATGGCGGTCCTTGACTGCCGCCGTTCCCAGCCCGACCCGCCACGCACCGTGATCGAACCACCAGCGAACGGAATCGATGGTTCGGATACCGCCTGCCACCTGAACCGGAACATGAACCGTGTCGATGATCTCGCAGATCAGGTCTGCGTTGTGGCGGCCACCCCGCAGGGTACCGTCGACGTCGACGATATGGAGGCTGTCGGCACCGGCGGCGGCGAACTGGCGGGCGGCTTCCAGGGGCGGCAGGTCGAAGGGCAACGGCGTCTCGTGTCGACCGTCCACACGGTCGACCGCCTTGCCGTCCATGATCTCGATCGTCGGATAGATCTTCATGACGCGCCCCACCCCGATTTGTCCGCCATCCTACGCCATGGTCCAGGATATTGGCGACTCAAGAAACTCCGTTCGCGGACCGGAAGGCGACCACCTCGATCTCGATGCGGACGTCGACAAGGAGCTCCGAGATCACGGCCGAACGGACGGGAGGGTCTTCCGGAAAGTACTCCGCATAGACCGCGTTGAATCCGGGGAAGTCCGCGCGGTCGCGCAGCCACACCATGGCCTTCACCACATCGTCAAGCTCGCACCCCGCCTCGGCCAGCGTGTCGCGAATCAGCTCGATGACGACCCTGGTCTGCTCCTCGATGGTCCCTTCGGTCATCGGCACATCGCCCTTCAGGGGCACCTGGCCGGTCAGAAACACGAAATCACCCGCGCGGATGGCGCGGGAAAGCGAAAGTACGCGCCCGCCTATGGTCAACGGCCCGCCGATGATCTGCTTTTTCGTCGTCATGGACGATACCCCCGGAATTGGATCACGCCACTGTGGAGAGTTGCGTTCCGCGCGCAAGCCCCGTTGAATGGCCGGCGTGACTTTGCGACAGCGGGAACGGGATCATGGGGGAACTCAAACACTATCGGATGCTGATCGACGGCCAGTGGGTCGATGCCGGGGACGGCGGAACATTCGAAAGCATCAATCCGGCGACCGGCAGGGCCTGGGCTTCGGTTCCCGCCGCCACCGAAGAGGATGTCGATCGTGCCGTCGGGGCGGCGCATCGCGCCTTCTCGAGCGGTCCCTGGGCGGCGATGCTGCCGACCCAGCGCGGCCGCCTGCTGAGAAACCTGGCGGAACTTCTGGTCGACAGATCCGAGGACCTCGGGCGCACCGAATGCATCGATACCGGCAAGATGTTCAAGGAAACACGCTGGCAGGCACGGTACATCGCCGAGTTCTTCCACTTCTACGCCGGCCTTGCCGACAAGGTGACCGGCGAGACACTGCCCATCGACCGGCACGACATGATGACCATCACGACCCGCGAACCACTGGGCGTGGTTGCTGCCATCGTGCCGTGGAACAGCCAGCTGTTCCTGGTTGCCGTCAAGATCGGCCCGGCACTCGCGGCCGGCAACACCGTCGTTCTGAAGGCCAGCGAACACGCCTCGGCGGCGATGCTGGAGTTTGCCGAACTCGTCGAAAGGGCGGGCTTCCCGCCGGGTGTGGTCAACGTCGTAACGGGCCTTGGCGAACCCTGCGGGCGCGCGCTCACCACGCACCCCCTGGTGGCGCGCATCAGCTTTACCGGCGGCCCGGCGACCGCCCGCCATGTCGTCAGGAACTCCGCCGACAACTTCGCCGAGGTTTCCCTGGAACTCGGCGGCAAGTCTCCCGTGGTGGTCTTCGATGATGCGGATCTCGAGAGCGCGGTTAACGGTTCCATGGCCGGAATCTTCGGCGCGAGCGGACAGAGCTGCGTCGCCGGCAGCCGGATCTACCTCCATGAGACGATTCACGACGAGTTCGTCGAGCGGTTGGTGTCGCGAGCCGGCGAGATCCGGATCGGCGATCCCCTCGCCGAAGAGACCCAGATGGGACCGCTTTGTACCGTCGCCCAGCTTGAAGGCTGCGAGCGGCAGGTTGCCCGTGCCTTGGAACAGGGAGGCACCGTGCTGTGTGGAGGAAGGCGGCCGGCGCATCTCAATGCCGGGTGGTTCTTTGAACCCACGGTCGTCGCCTGCCCGGATCAGTCAATGGAGATCGTCGACACGGAAATGTTCGGGCCCGTTCTCTCGGTACTCCGTTTTCGTGAGGAGGACGAGGTTGTCGAGAAGGCCAATGACACGCGTTACGGTTTGGCGGCGGGCGTCTTCACGCGCGATCTTGCCCGTGCCCTGCGCGTCCAGAAGAGGATCCGGGCGGGGATCGTGTGGATCAACACCTACCGCGTGGTCTCGCCCATCGCCGAGTTCGGCGGATTCAAGGATTCCGGCTACGGCCGCGAGTCAGGCGCTCGGGCGATCTACGACTACACCAGGCCCAAGACCGTATGGATCAACACCTCGGACGAGCCGATGGACAATCCGTTTGTTATGCGTTAGCCCCGGCGTGCTTCACCAGCCATCGAGACAGAAAGAGGCACAGGACGCATGACCATTTCCGTCGCCAGCCGCGCCGATCTCACGCTCGAAAATGCCCGCCGCGTGGCCTGGCACCGGGAAGGGGTCGAGATTGCGGCCAGTGCTCTCGATGCCATGGAGGCCGGTCGAGACCGGTTGACGCGCATCCTCAAGCACGATCCCGATGTCACCATCTATGGCGTCACCACCGGCGCAGGCCAGATGGCGAAGCGGAAGCTGAAGCCGGAAGAACGCAGGAACTGGGCCCGCATGTCGCCGACCGGCGCTGCCTCGTCCTGGGGCGATCCGCTTCCGGACCGGGTAGTGCGTCTCATCATCCTGGCTCGGCTGACGAATTTCATCGAGGGTCATGCCGCCGTGTCTCCCGAGATCGCCCAGGGTGTTGCGGCGATGCTCTCGAACGACCCGGTTCCCGTCATCCCGGCCAAGGGCCAGGGCGGCGCCGGAGAGATCCTCTCGCTCAGTCACCTCTTCACTTCCCTCGTCGAGTCGGTCGAGCCCGATGTCAAGGACGTCATGTGCCTCATCAACGGTTCGCCGTCGGCGACAGGCCTCGTGACCGATGCAGCCCTGACAGCCGAGGGCCGTCTCGATCTTGCCGCCCGGGTCCTCGCGCTCTCCTTCGAGGCCTTCAACGCTCCCCTTGGCCACCTTGCGCCCGCCCTCGAGGGCTACTGGAACAACGCCTGTGACGCCTGGGCACTGGAAAGGATGCGGACACTGATCTCGGGTGGACACGGCGGCGACCGGCGGCCCTACCAGGCACCGGTGAGCTACCGAATCACGCCGCGCATGCTGGGCCAGGCCCGTAGGGCGTATGCGATGGCGCGCGATGTCGCTTCGGAATCGCTGCAGGCCGTGACCGACAATCCGGTCTGGATTGATGAGGTTGACGAGGATCATCCCTTCGGCCAGTTCGTCTCGACAGGGGGCTATCACAATCCCCACGCGGTCCTGGCCATGGACGCACTCACCGCCTCGTTCGCCAATCTCTGCGTTCTCGCGGAACGCCAGGGCGCCAAGCTGCTGGACGGCAACGTCTCCCTGTTACCCGATCAGCTCGTCGCACCCGACGCGGAGGGCAATGTCCCGCGCGGCTACATGGGTTGTCTTCCCATGGCGCAGACCGGTTATGAGGAAGAGGCGAGACTCTACGCCCAGGCCACCCTGTTGCCGGGCAGCGAATCGGGAGGCTTCGGGCAGAACGACGTTGCAAGTCCGGTGTTCCTTGCCTGGACCAAGCAACAGAGGGCGGGTCACTGCCTCGACCTTGCGCTCGCCAGTCTCGCGCCCATTGCGTTGAGAGCCCTTGATGTCACGGGGCGTCCCGTCCCGGAACCGCTTGCCGATATCGAGGCGATGGTCCGCATGGTGTTGCCGGAACTCGAGCAACGCCGTGCATTCGGCCCGTGCATCGCCGAAATCGCCGAAGCCTTCCGCGCCGGGATCCATTCCGCCTGATCCGATGCAGGGGCGAGGGCGCCGCGACGCGATGACCGGGCTTCTTCTGCTTGCCGGTGCAGGCCTGCTTGTTCCCGGACTTCTGCTGCCCGTCATCTCCGTGGAACGCTTCTGGGTGTTCGAGACGGAAAAGTCGGTGGTCGGCGCCGTCCGCTTCCTGCTCGCGGGCGACAACGTCCCGCTGGGGATCGTGATCCTCCTGTTCTCGATCGTGCTTCCCGTCAGCAAGCTGGCGCTGTCGCTGTGGATCTGGTTCGCGCCCGCTCGCGATCGCAGGCTGGCCGGGCGCCTGATGGCCTGGAACGTCCGTCTGGGACGATGGTCGATGCTCGACGTTTTTCTGGTGGCACTCGTCGTCGCGGTCCTTTCCCTCGACGCGACCGCCAGCATCTCCGCGGGAAGCGGAGCCTATTTCTTCTGTGCCGGCGTCCTTGCCACGATGGCCGGGACCCATCGTCTGGAAACAGGGCGTCAGTGACGTTCCTGACCTTGACGGAGAACGATCGTCACCTACATCAGGCATGGGGACCCCAACTCTAGGGCAGGGATATGGCCGAGACGCAGACCAACGGGCACCACGAATTCCAGGCCGAAGTCAGCCGTATCCTGGAAATCGTCGTCAACTCACTCTATTCGAAGCGGGAAGTGTTCCTGCGGGAACTGATCTCCAATGCTTCGGACGCCTGCGACCGTCTGCGTTACGAGGCACAACTCGACGATTCACTGGTGAGGGAAGATCCCGATCTGCGCATCACCGTCACGCTTGACGAGAAGAAGTCGCTCATCACCGTCACCGATAACGGCATCGGCATGAGCCGTGACGAACTGGTCGACAATCTCGGGACGATCGCGGGATCCGGCACCGCTAAGTTCGCCGGTCAGCTTGCCGAAGTGGAGAAGAACAAGGCGAAGAAGGAAAGGTCCGATGTCAGCCTGATCGGCCAGTTCGGCGTCGGTTTCTATGCGGTCTTCATGGTGGTCGACAGGGTCACCGTCACCTCCCGGCGTGCCGGTTCACAGGAGGCCTGGCAGTGGACATCCGACGGACGCACGGGTTTCGAGATCGCCGAGGCGCCGGCCGATACCGCGCGCGGCACGAGCATCACCCTCGAACTGAAGAAGGACTCCAAGGAGTTCGCCAGCAAGCACCGCGTCGAAACCGTGATCAGAACCTATTCAGGCCATGTCGGTGTGCCGGTATGGATTGCCGAAGGAGGCGAATCACGCCAGATCAACGAGGCGGCGGCACTCTGGACACGGCCGAAGTCGGAGATCGGGGAAGACGAGTACACCGAGTTCTACCGGCACGTAGGCCGGGCCTTCGACGAACCCTGGCTCACACTCCACAACAAGGCCGAGGGTGTGATCGCCTACACCAATCTCCTGTTCATTCCGGACACAGCCCCCTTCGATCTCTTCGATCCCAAGCGCAGACATGGCGTCAAGCTCTATGTCCGCAAGGTCTTCATCACCGACGAGTGCGAGGGGCTGATCCCGGCCTGGCTGCGTTTCCTGAGAGGCATTGTCGATTCCGAGGACCTGCCGCTCAATGTCAGCCGCGAGATACTCCAGAACAATCCGGTGGTCGCAAGGATCTCCAAGGCGATCGTCAAGCGAGTCCTCGCCGAACTCGGCAAGAAGGCGAAGAAGGACCCTGAATCCTACAATGCCTTCTGGAAGACCTTCGGCGCCGTACTCAAGGAAGGCGTCTACGAGGATTTCGAGCGCCGCGATACGCTCATGCCGCTCATGCGCTTCCGCTCGACGACACGGGACGGATGGGTGAGCCTCGACGATTGCATCGCAGCCATGAAGGAGGGTCAGGACGCCATCTACATGCTGATCGGCGAGAAGCTCGAGAGCATGCGTTCCAACCCCATGCTCGAGGCCTTCAGGGCCAAGGGCGTCGAAGTGCTCCTTCTCGATCACCCGGTCGACGAGTTCTGGACCATGTCGGTCGATGCCTACGAGGGAAAGACGCTCGTGAACGTATCCCGCGGCGATATCGATCTTGCGGCCATCGAAACCGCAGAGGGCAAGACCGAAGCCGAGGATGAGGCCGGCGATATCACACCACTCATCGCAATGCTCAAGCTGGCGCTCGAGAATGAGGTCAAGGATGTTCGCGAATCGAAGCGCCTGACCGATTCGGCCTGCTGTCTGGTCGTCGACGAGGGCGAGATGAGCATGCGCCTTCAGAAGATCCTGCGTGATAACGGTCAGGATTCAGGTTCGGGCCGGCGCATTCTCGAGATCAACCCGCGTCACACCCTGGTCAGGTCTCTCGTCGAACGGACCCGAAGCGACGGCTCCAGCCGGCAGATCGAGGACATGGCCCACCTGTTGCTCGATCTGGCCCTTATCCAGGAAGGCGAATTTCCCGGGGATCCGGCCCGTTTCGTGCGGCGCATGAGTGACACGATGGCAAGGGCGGCGGCCTCCTGAACGCAGATTGCGGGTGTCTCAGGGCGCCGGCACTTCGTGGGCGCCGATGATCACGCCTTCCTGGGGCATCTGGACAAGGACGGCGTAACCCGTCTGCCCTGCCGCTCCCTCCATCCGTTCGGCGGCCAGCACGATCACCTCGACCTCGCCGTTCCAGGTTCCGATGGTCTCGATCGTCTCGACGATGTTGGCGTGCCTGAGTGTCCTGCCCGCATTCTCTCCGGCACCGACCTCGGTGCTCGCGGAAGAAAGAAAGCGCACGAGGTGGACGAGGGCAGGCTCTCTGTGAGATCCCGGTGACAGGCTGATTTCCAGAGATCCTCCGTCCATCCACGACGATGTGATCGCGACCCGCGGACCGGCGTGGCGGGCGGCCCGGCGGATGGCGTCGTCGACACCTGGCCTGTCCGAACCTACGGCCTGGTATGAGCCGGCAGCCACCAGTTGCGGCGTGTAGACCGGGGAATCGAGACGCCGTGCATAGGCGCGCTGTCTGGCGGAGAAATCCGGGGTTGCGAAACGGTCATGCCAGCCTAGCCAGTTCCAGTAGTCGACATGGTAGCCCAGGGCCAATACGCCATCGCGCCGCCGCAGTTCGAAGAGGAAGTCGTCGGCGGGCGGACAGGAACTGCAGCCCTCGGACGTGAAGAGCTCCACCACGACGGGCGTCTGGGCCTTCGTGCAGCCGCTGATGGCGAGTCCGGCGGCCAGAGCGATGAGGATCGCGACTCTCATTCCTGATCATCGGCGGTTGCGGAACCGGCGGCAAGCGGGATCCTGTTCTTCCACCAGTCACGGGCGGCCATAGGCACGAAGACGGCGCAGAAGAGGACAAGTGCCACGGGAAGGCCCGATGGTCCGACGAGGCTGTTGATGATGCCGACCACCGGTGGCCCCACCAGACTCCCCAGACTCCACATCAGCGTGTAGACCGTGATGGCCGAAGCGAGTGCTGTGCCGCGGTAATGGGTGCCGATGAAGGTCAGTGCCACCACATAGAGCCCGCTGGTGACGCCGCCGAGCAGGAAGAAGAAGGCGTAGTCAACCCCCGGCAGGTGAACCACAACCTCGAGTCCGGCAAAACCGATTACGGAAACGACGAGCAGGACGACTCCCACGAGGCGCCGGTCGCCCCGGTCGACGAGCCAGCCGATGGGAAACTGCATGGCGACCGCTCCGGCGGCACAGAACGAGAGTTGGTGGTAGGCGCGGTCCACGCCGTAGTGCGTGTCGATGGCGTAGACCGGCAGGAATGTCCAGAGCGCCATGAAGGTCAGTGCATAGGAGAGATTGAGCATCATGGGCACTGGCGTGCGCCTCATCGGAAGCAGAAGGGCACGAATGGACGGCCGTCTGTGATCACCGGGCATCGGTGGCGCGAGGCGCCGGGCAACAATGATGGGAACGGTCGCTGCCGCGAGAAGAAGCGCAGCCAGGACGAACGGCAGATTTCCGGTGTGGCCTGCCCAGACAAGAATCGCAGGCCCTGCTGCCACACCCAACCCGAAACACGAATTGTAGATCGCCAGAACCCGGCCCCGGACGGCATCGGGTGCCGCGCCGGCGATCCAGACCTCGCCTGCAATCCATGATGCCATGCCGACGGCACCCATGATCAGCCGGATCACCGTCCAGCCGTTGAACCCCGGCACGACAATGCACGCAAGATAGAGAATGGCCTCGAGGATGCCGGCGGCGATCATGGCTCGCGCAAGTCCCCAGCGCGCCAGGATGACCGTGGCAAGGGGAGCCATGAGGAAGGGGCCCACGGAATTGGCTGCAGCGTTGATGCCGATCAGCTGATCGCTGTACCCCATGGCGTCGAGCCTCGTGGAAAACAGCGGCCCGTTGAAACCGACGATCATGGCAATGACGGTCATTCCGCCGATCACCGCTGCCAGGCTTGCCACGGGAAGTTGCCTGGCAATATCCGAATTCATGGATCAGCCTCCGGGTCCAGGGGGGGTGCACCCTATACCGGTGCGCCGGAGCGGCGCCATGGCGTATTGCCGCCAGGCCCGGTTGACACTTGGCCCTGCGGGCCGCACGAACGGGCCCACCGAAACCCGACAAACGAGGAGGTCCGGTGACCGACCGCGCCAGAGGCCTGGCAATCACGGCACTGGCCATGCTCGTCATCACGCCCGATGTGCTGATGATTCGCCTGATCGAAACCGATCCCTGGACGCTGGCCTTCTGGCGCGGGGTGCTTTCGGCTGCCGGGCTGGTGGTCGGCCTCGTCGCGATTCATCGCCGCCATGCGGTGGCAGTCATGCTGGCCCCCGGCGCTCCAGGCCTGCTGATCGGTGCGCTGTTTGGTGTGGGAACCATCGCGTTCGTCTGGGCCGCCACCCATACCACGGCCGCCAACACACTGCTGATCATCACGACCGGAAGCATGTTCGGCGCGGCGTTTTCATGGTTCCTCCTGCGGGAAAGGACTGCCCGGCTACACGATTGCGGCGATGGCCGGCACGTTTGCCGGATTGCTGATCATCGTCTCCGACAATCTGGGCGGAGGATCCCTTGAAGGCGACCTTTCCGCCCTTGTCGTTGCGGCCCTGTCGGGACTGACATTTACCCTGATCCGAAAACACAGGATGACCGACATGGTGCCGACCCTGGCTTTCGGCGGCCTCGTCACGGCTGCGATTGCCATTTCCATCTCCCTGCCTGCCTCGATCCACGCGCAGGATGCCGGCCTGATTGCCGTCATGGGCCTGGTCATGCTGCCGCTGGCCTTCAGTCTGCAGTTCGTCGGTGCCCGCTACATTCCCGCACCGGAAGTGAGTCTCCTGTTCCTCCTCGAAGCTGTGCTGGCTCCCCTGCTTGTCTGGGCGGTGGTCAGCGAGCGTCCCGCCGACACGACGTTTGCGGGCGGTGCGGTCATTCTCGTCACACTGGCTTCACACGCCGCCTGGAGCCTTCGCCGATAGCAGACATCGCGGACTCCCTGAAGCGTCAGGCGAAATCCAGCGGTCCGGGCTCAGATTCGAGATGGAGGTTCTCGCCCGTGAAGGGATGGGCACGCGCCACATCCTCGTCGAGCTCCACGCCGATGCCCGGTGCGTCCGGAGGAATGACATAGCCATCCTCCCAGCGCATCGGCGACTTCAGAATCTCGCCGTGAAAACCGTCCCAGCGGCGAATGCTCTCGAGAATCAGGAAATTGGGTGAACAGGTCGCCAGCTGGACGTTGGCCGCGCCTTCGATCGGTCCGCAATAAAGATGTGGCGCGATCTGGGCGTAATGCGCCTCGGCCATGCCGGCGATCTTCTTTCCTTCCAGCAGGCCGCCGACGCGGCCCAGCGCCATCTGCAGGATCGATGCCGCGCCGGTCCGCAGCACACGGGCGAACTCGTACTTTGTGGCCAGCCGTTCGCCGGTCGCGATCGGTATCGTCGTGGAACGGGCGACCTTGGCCATCTCCTCGGGCATTTCCGCGGCCACAGGCTCCTCGAACCACAGCGGATCATAGGCCTCGATCCGCCGCGCAAGGCGAATCGCCCCTGACGGTGTGAACTGTCCGTGGGTACCGAACAGCAGATCGGCCCCGGTCCCCACCGCTTCACGCAGCTTTCTCGCGAAGTCCTCCGAGAGCTCCAACCTGTACTGGGATGGCTGCCGCGGGTCAAAGGCGCCGGAGGGACCCGCGGGATCGAATTTCACAGCCGTGAAGCCCTCGCGCACATATTCCGCGGCGCGCTCGGCAGCGAGATCGGGGTCGGTGTAGACCGCCTCTCCGGGATCGCCGTCCTTCGGGTAGAGATAGGTGTAGCTGCGCAGCCTTTCATGGACCTTGCCGCCGAGCAACATGTAGACCGGTTTCTCCAACGCCTTGCCGATGATGTCCCAACAGGCAGTCTCGAGGCCCGACATGACCGCGAGCAGCGAGATTTCCGGGCGCATGCTGTAGCCGCTGGCGTACATCCGGCGCCACATGGTCTCGATCTGGAAGGGGTCCTCGCCCATGACATGGCGCAGGGCCACATCCTCCACCATCGCCGCGACGACCGAAGGAGAGAAGCTTGCCGCATAGACCTCCCCGTAACCCGTGATGCCGTTGCTGGTGACGAGCTTGACGAAAACGAAGTAGCGGCCTCCGAAGAATGGCGGAGGATTACCCACGACGAACGTCTCGATCTCGGCGATCTTCATGCTGTACCTTCCTCAATACGGTAAAGGCGCCATGATGAGGACACGACCGGCAGACACAAGACGGGGATGAGGAATTCCATGACAATGCTTGACCCGGCGATCATTGATGATCTGAGGCGCGTGGTGCCTCCGGCTTCCCGGTCACCGACGCTGCCTCCGGCCGTTTACGTCGATCCGGATGTCGCTCTTGCGGAGAGGGAGATCCTGTTCCGCCAGGGATGGGTGGGATGCGGGCGCAGCGACCGCTGGCCGGAGCGTGGATCCTGCGCCGCGATCGAGATTGGCGGCGCGCCGATTCTTATCACAAGGGACGCGGTGGGCGAGCTTCGCGCCTTCGCCAATTCCTGCCGCCACCGCGGGACACGGCTCATCGAGGGTTCCGGTCGCCTTACGCGCATCACCTGCCCGTTTCACGCATGGACCTACGGCCTCGACGGCCGGCTCATGAGGACGCCGCGCATGGAGTCTGCCGAGAACTTCGACCTGGCAGACTACGGGCTCCATCCCTACCTGGTGGAGGAAAGGGCCGGTTTCGTCTTCGTCTGCCTCGACCGGGAGGCGGTCCCGATCGATGCCTGGCTTGGCGACTTCGAGGCCGTTCACGCACCCTGGCCGCTCAATCAGCTGGTCACGACACGTCGGCGGGAACTGGAGGTTGCCTGCAACTGGAAGCTCTTTCTCGAGGTGTTCAACGAGTACTATCACCTGGGATGCGTTCACCGCAGCACGTTCGGCGCCATCTACGACGAGCCCGATCCTGTAGATACCGTCACGGGCTGCTTCACGACCCAGTTCGGTACGACGTCGGGAACCGGTGGCCTCAGGGAGAGCGACCAGAGGTACGCGCTCCCTTCCATACCGGGTCTCGCAGGACGCCATCTGGAAGGCACGCGCTACACCTGGATCTATCCCAACATGACGTTCGCCGCCGGCAAGGAGGCCGTCTGGTTCCTGGAGGTACACCCTTCGGGTCCTGCGAGGTGCCAGGTCGCCATGTCCGTGTGCTTTCCCCGTGCGACACTCGAACTGCCCGGATTCGAATACAACGCCGAACGCTACTATCAGCGGATGGATGAGGCTCTAGGCGAGGACGTTGCCGTCCTCGAGCATCAGCAGGCAGGCATGTCGTCGCCCGACGCGCGGCCGGGCCGCTATGCGGAACTCGAGCCGTCGATCGCGAATTTTGCCTTCTGGTATGCCGCCGCGCTTGCGGCCTGATCGTCAGCGGCGACGATTTCGAGGGTACTTTCGGGGATTCGCCCCGGGCACCCGTGTCGCGGCGCTGTCGTCCTTGTGCCGGAAATTGATGCGCGCCTTCGTGAGATCGTACGGCGTCATTTCTACCGTCACACGGTCGCCTGTGAGCACACGTATCCGGGCCTTGCGCATGCGGCCCGACGTGTAGGCCATCACCTTGTGGCCATTGTCGAGTTCGACACGGAAATGGGCATCGGGAAGGACTTCCGTCACGATGCCGTCTGCTTCGATCAGATCCTCTTTCGACATGCAGTACCCCCTGTTGGAACAGCAGGCATCTCACCCCCTCCCGTCACAAGGGGCCCGAGTGAAGGATGCCCTGCCTCATTTGGACCAAAGACCGCGGAAGTGCAAGCAGGGCGATCAAGCGAATTCATGAATTTTTTACTTGTCTATCGCTCGATTTGGTTCACGATAGGTGCTTCCCGCGGCCACATCGGGGTCGCAATTCCTTGTCTGACAGACCCGATTGCAGCCGGAAAGTGAACCATGCGCGCCTCATGATGCGGGAGCGGGTGCGTTGCCATAACTGGACGAATGTGAATGTCTGACGCTTACGGATCGGATTCCCAGGACAACCGTTTCAACGTCACCGCTACGATCAAGTGGTACAATTCAACGAAGGGCTTCGGGTTCGTGCAGGTCGAACCCAGCGAGCCGGATGTGTTCATCCATGCTTCTGCGGTTTCGCAGGCGGGGTTCAACGACCTTCCCAATGGTGCCACCATCGAATGCGACATCATCCGCACAGAGCGGGGCTTTCAGGTTTCCCGTCTACACAAGGTCGACACATCGACTGCGGAACAGCCTTCCTTCGGCGCAGGACGTCCCTCGCGCGACTTGCAGGAATCCTACGGTGACGAACAGGAGACGGATGGCACGGTAAAGTTCTTCGACACCAACAGGGGGTTCGGCTTTGTCGTGCCCGACGATGGTGATCGCGAGATATTCGTGCCTGGACGCATCCTCACGAGGGCAGGAATCCCGAGACTGGAATCCAACCAGCGGGTGCGGATCCGCTGGCGGGAAGGTGACCGGGGACCACTGGCGACGTGGGTGAAGTCGGCCTGACGCCGACTCCCGGTCCCCGTTTCGCGAACGGCGGACCGGCCTCTTAAAGTTCGCCCATGGCCTTCAGCCACTTGCGCTGGAAGTCGTGGACGGCATGTTCGCTGTACTGGCTCCGCCCCGGGTCCACGACAAAGCGTCCCTGGCGGTAGCCGAGGCTGTGCAGACCCTGCTGTACGCTCTCGCACAGCGGTATGTCCTCAAGCCGGACTTCGTGCACGAAATCGATGACCTCCCGTTCCGCGGCCGTCGGCGTCGAATGGGCGAAATACCATTCGCATCTCTGCACCGTATCTTCCGGTCCGGTCGGGTCGTGGTGGAACACGGTCAGATTGCCGCCCGGATAGGCTTCGCAGACCCAGTTGGGCCACAACAGCCAGCTTGCGAAGCTGTCCGGCTTCGCTGCACCCTCGGTCACCGTCCTGTATCCCACGTTCTTTTCGATGGAATAGTGGGCGTGATGGTGGTCATGGGTCCGGATACGGTAGCTTTCCCAGTCGATCGCTTCCTCGATCAGCGATCGATGCTGGTTCGGACAGTGGAAACACTCGTCATAGTTTTCGACCGAGTTCTTCCAGTTGGCCTTGATCCGGTATTCGCTGCGGTCCGCACACTTGAGTTGGGCGGCCGACGGGGAGAAGGATGCGATTTCCGCCTCCAGTGCTGCCGTCACCTCGGCAAAGGGCGGCGCCTGGCCGTCGAGATTGACAAACAGAAAACCCAGCATCTCGCCCACCCGGACACCTTCCAGATGGTACCGTCCGGCATCGAAACCGGCCATGCGTTCGCTGCCGCGGGCGGTGCGCAGGGCACCGTCCTGGTCGTAGGCCCAGTTGTGGTAGGGACAGGTCATGACAGGACCGAGGCATCCCTCGCCTTCGAGGAGACGGTGCGCCCGGTGCTGACAGACATTGAAGAAAGCCCTGATGACACCCTTCGCGTTGCGCAGGACGATCACACTCTGGTCAAGAATATCGCGAACGATGTAGCTGCCGTTTTCCGGCAGCATCGACACATGCCCGACATACTGCCAGGTCGCATGGAAAATCGAACGCTTCTCCCGCTCGAAGGTCACGGGATCGTGATAATAGGATGCCGACATCGTCTGTGAACGCTCGGGGTCGTCCTGGAAACCGGCAACCGGGAACGGAGTGACAGCAGACATGGCATCCCTCGCAGAGGTTCACGATACGGACGATACATGAAGGGCGCGGCAGTTCAATCCATTGGAGTTTGCCTGTAGGGTTCCCGTCATGAAAAGCGACGCCGACATCACGCACACGCTGCAGGCATGGCTCGCACGGATCGATGCCGAGCGGGCGTCGTCGGCCGGCGAACGCGAGCCGGTGATGCTCGATCAGTCACGTGTCGGCCGTCTGGCGCGCATGGATGCCATGCAGGTTCAGGCAATGGCCCAAGCACAGGACCGACGACGCCGCTTGCAACGGCGGCGAATCGAAGGGGCCCTGGATCGCCTGGCCAACGGCACGTGGGGCATTTGCTCCGAATGCGGTGACGCCATCGCGCCAGGGCGTCTTGAGTTCGATCCTACGGTCGGCACATGCTTCCAGTGCGCGTCCGCCAAGGATTGACATGGTGACGATGGTCAACTCCGGAAGTCCGATTGCCTTCCGGGATCCGCTTCCCGAACGTGTCGATGTCGCCGTCATCGGCGGCGGTATCGCCGGTGTCGCGAGTGCCTGGTTCCTGGCAGAGCGTGGTGCAAGGGTCCTTGTCGCCGAAAAGGGCAGGATCGGTGGCGAGCAGTCGAGCCGCAACTGGGGCTGGGTCCGCCAGCAGAGCCGCGATGTGGCCGAACTCCCGATCATGATGGAGTCGAACCGCATCTGGAGGTCTCTTGCGTCGCTCACCGGAAGCGAGGACCTGGCGTTCACCGAATCGGCCTGTGTCAAGCTGGTGGAGAATGATTCGGCTCTCGAGGGCGTGGAAGCCTGGCACGAGATCGCAAAAGAGCATCAACTCGATACCGTTCTTCTGACCAGGCAGGAGGCGACCGGGAAATTCCCCGCCATGGCCGGCAGATTTATCGGCGGAATGATGACCGCTTCCGACGGCCGGGCCGAACCCACTGTCGCCGTACCGGCGTTGGCACGGGCAGTGCGCAAAAGGGGCGTTGTCGTCATCGAGGAGTGTGCGGTGAGGGTTCTCGACATCCAGGCCGGCCGGATCGTTGGCGTCGTCACGGAAATGGGCCGCGTCTCCTGCGATCGCGTTATCCTGGCAGGCGGCGCCTGGTCATCGGGTTTCGCCGCGAACTGCGGCGTCGATCTCCCCCAGCTCGCCGTGCGTTCCACGGCCGCGAGAACCCATTCCGCACCCGACGTGCTGCCGCTCAACATATCCGTCCCGGGCTTGGCGACACGCCGGCGTGCCGACGGGGGCTACACGGTCTCCACGGGCGATGTGGCGGAGCACTTTGTCGGGCCGCCGTCCTTTCGTCATGCCATGCGGTTCCTTCCCCTGCTGAAGAAATCCGCGCGCGATGTCAGGCTGAAACCCGCCGCACCTCGCGGATTTCCGGGAAGCTGGGGTCTCGCCCGGCGATGGTCGGGGGAGGAGGAATCGCCCTACGAGCGGCAGCGTGTGCTCAATCCGCCGCCATCGCCGCTTGTCGTGCGACGGATCGAGGAACGTCTGCCGCAGCGCGCGCCGGCACTCGCGCAAGCGGGTCTTGCAGAGGCCTGGGCCGGCATGATCGACGTCACCCCCGACGCGGTCCCGATCCTCGGAGAACTGCCGATACCGGGCCTTCTGGTCGCGACCGGGTTCAGTGGTCACGGTTTCGGCATAGGCCCCGCGATCGGCCGCATCATGGCCGATCTCGCCACCGGCCGCAGTCCCGGGCACGATCTTGCGCGGTTCCGCCCGGAAAGGTTCTCCGATGGTTCCGTGATCATGCCCGGACCCTACTGACGAGAGGTTCCCGAAGTTCGCGGGATGCGTCCGAATTTTCTCTTCTTCTGCACCGACCAGCAACGCGCCGACAGCCTGGGTTGCTACGGCAACGCCCTGGCTTCCACGCCCAACATCGATGCCCTGGCGGCGCGGGGCCTGCGTTTCGACAACCACCTGACGCCAAACCAGATCTGTTGCCCGAGCCGGGGAACCATGGTGACCGGACTCTATCCGCGCCATCACGGCATGACGACCAACGGACGGACGCTGAAACACGATCTCCCCTTCCTTCCGGCGCTGCTCGCCGCCGAAGGCTACGACACGCACGCGGTCGGCAAGCTCCATCTGCAACCCATCCTGGCGCAGGCGAGCCTGGCCTTCCCGGAGTCGGTCGCCTTCTGGGAGACGGGCTGCAATGCGGACTGGACCGGGGGCCATTTCGGCTACCGCACGGTCGATTTCGTGATCGGGGAGTCCCTTCTGGTGACACAAGGCGGCCACTACGCGGCCTGGCTGAAGGAGCGCCACCCGGAAACGGTCCCGCTCTACCAGCCTTCCGCGGCGCTTGCAGGCCCTCTCGATGATCTCACCGAGGCCTGGGTGTCGGCGGTGCCTGACGACCTCCACTACAACACATGGATCGCGGATCGAACGATTGCCTTTCTCGAGTGCGCACGCCCTCCCTTCATGATGTTCGTCTCGACACCCGATCCCCATCACCCTTTGAGTCCGCCGCAGCCCTGGGCGGATCTCATCGACCCCGGCGCCATGCCCGTGCCCCGGACTTTCCCGGGCGAACTCGAATCGATGCCGGGTTATGTCCGGAATCGCCTGTCATCGGACTGGGTCGACAATGCCGCACCCTCGGTGGAACAGGGCGGAATGACGCTGACCGAAGGGATATCGGATTCCAGCCTTCAGCGTGCCATCGCATTCACGAGAGGCATGGAAGCCCAGATCGACCACGTGTTCGGACGTGTCCTGGCAAGGCTTGAGGGACTCGGTCTCGCGGACGAAACGGTCGTCATCTTCACATCCGATCACGGCGAATTTCTCGGCAATCACGGCCTGCTGCACAAGGGGCCGCCGCCCTGGCGCGACCTCACCCGGGTGAGCTTCATCATGGCGGGCCCGGGAATTCCGTCCGGAGAGACCACCGCCGTGCCGTCGAGTCACCTCGATATCACTCCGACCATTCTGGAACTCGCAGGGCTGAAGTCCCCGGCGCCCATGGACGGCTGCTCGCTCGCACCTGCGTTCGGGGGCGGCGCCCTCGAACGCGAGGCCCGGTTCCTGGAGTTTCATCCGCGCATCGACCGGCGCCAGTACAACCACTCCATCGTGACCGATTCCTGGCGTCTGACGCTCTACCCGCAAGCAGACGAGGGCTGGGGCGAGCTCTTCGACCTCGAGGCCGACCCGGGCGAACACCGCAATCTCTTCCATGACCCGGTCCATCGCACGCGTCGTGATGTGCTCGCCGAACGCCTCGTGGCTTCCTTCCCGGCCGCTCCGGATGCCGGAACCCGGCTGCTGGCCAAATGGTAGGTACCTTCATGTCTCAATCCGTTGTCGGCGGATGCCCACGTGCACAATCACACCCGGCCGAGTTCGAGCCCGCTCGCAGCGGCCCTGCGCTTCACGAGATACCTCCCACCGCGCGCCTCGATGTGGACCGAGCGGCGACCCCCGCCCCTGCGACCGCGATCGCCACCGGCAGACAGTGTGAATCGCGAATCCATGTCCTTGGGAATCCCCTTTCGATTCAACCAGATAAAATTACACTCTAACGCTTTTCAAGACGGCCAATCGCTCGGCAATGACACGCATCGCCCTGCGGGGCAGCCGACCGTCAAGGACGGCCAATCGGCAATGACACGCATCGCCCTGCGGGGCAGCCGACCGTCGATGGACAACAGCCCCAAGCCGATTGTTGCCGCACCAGCGATTTCGTACAGGAGGATTGGTTCGGCAAGGAACATGTTGCCGAGCAGCAGCGCTGTCACCGGGATCAGCAGCGTGACAAGCATCACGTTGCTGGCTCCGGCACGCGTGAGAATCTCGAAGAACACCAGGCCGGGTAGGCGGGGGCATTGCTGCGCCCCGCCCCCCACAGAGCCGAGCGTGCGCGATTGACGCACTCGGTTCCTCACCTGACAGGTTCGCTCACGACGGGTGTCGATGAGCGCACGAACTGGACCGACGGCAGGGGGTAGCGCTTGAGGATTGTGTTCATCCGGTCCCAGTTCAGGCACCGGCGGCGGCTGCGGCGTAAGAGCCACTTCCGCCAGGTGCGAGCGACCTGGTAGCGGAACCACTCCAGACGTTTGCCGTTGCCCGTCAGACCATAGTAGCGTTGTGGCCCCGGACCACCCGAACAATCGGGCGTTGTGGCCCCGGTAGTCATGCTGCGCCTTGATCGGCAGATGCCGGTGGCTCTTGCACCAGTCGTGTACCGATTTCAGCGCGCGGGCGAAGCGGCCTTTCGCCGTAATCTGGCGAACGACGTCCTTGCCTCGCAGCGACCGCCCCCAGACGTGGGTGAAGCCGAGGAAGTCGAACGTCGTGGCCGATGCCATCCGGTGACGCCCGTAGGGGCGCCTCCGGCGGAAGTCCACATAGCGCGTCTTGGTCTCATGGAGCGTGAGCCCGTATCGACCGAGACGTTTGCCCAGCACGTCAAGCAGACGCTTGCCGCTGTGGCGGTCTTCGAAGGCAACAACAAAGTCATCAGCGAATCTCACCAGCTGGCAGTTGCCGCGCAAGCGCGGCCTCGCCTCGTCCTCGAACCACTTGTCCAGCACATGGTGCAGGAAGATGTTGGAGAGAATCGGCGAGATCACCCCACCCTGGGGTGTGCCAGCGACCGGCCTGTGCACGGTGCCCTCTTCGAGCACCCCCGCTTTCAGCCACTTGTCGATCATGCGCCTTACGACGCCGTCCTTGATCCGCAGGTCGAGGAAGGACCGCAGGTGGGTGTGCGAGATCGAGTCGAAGTACGACTTCACATCCGCATCGATCACCCACCGTTGGCGCTGCTCGATGATGCCCGCCCGAAGGGCCTTGAGGGCATCGTGAGCCGAGCGCCCGGGCCGGAAGCCGTACGAGCACGGTAGAAAGTCCGTCTCGTAGATCGCCTCCAGCAGCATCAGGATCGCCCGCTGCGCCACCTTGTCTTCGAACGTCGGGATGCCCAGTGGGCGTTTCGTGCCGTCCGCCTTGGGGATGTAGTGGCGTCGCACCGGCGGCGCGACGTAGCGGCCCGACTTCATCCGGTCCAGGAGGTCGTTGAGATTGGCCTCAAGGTCCTTCTCGTAGTCGGCCGCCGTCACGCCGTCGATGCCTGTCGCCCCATCCTTGCGCGTCCGGTCGTGCATCCACGCGCCGTCGATCAGATGGTGCAGGGACGTGAACACCCGATCCGGATGCTCCCTCGCCTGTTCGGCTATCCACTGCTGTTTCGTGTACGTGTTCATGGAACTCAGGGTACGCTTCGTGCATCCACGCGCCGTCGATCAGATGGTGCAGGGACGTGAACACCCGATCCGGATGCTCCCTCGCCTGTTCGGCTATCCACTGCTGTTTCGTGTACGTGTTCATGGAACTCAGGGTTTCCTCCAGCGTTTCCCATCGTTCTGTACAGATGACGCCCCGCTTCCCTCCAGCGGGTCCCGATGGCCACGGTTCCCCGCCTTCCACAGTACTATCAAGGCGCTACGACTCCCTGCCCCCGCATGGCCTTCGGCTTATTGGTTTCGCCAGCCGGCTCCACGAGCGCCTGCCGGGGTTCGTGTTCGCCATAGGCGCTCCCGCCGCCGTGCAGGCCCGTCGGCAGGCCAGGTCTTGATTGGTCACGCTGGCATTCCCTCTTCCAGCGGTCTTGCCCGTGGGCAAGGACAGGATCTCCCAGGTTCCCTGGTCATCCATCCCGTGGCTTTGCGCCGGTCCACGACCCCGGACGACCCGTTGCGCCTCGCCACTCGCGGCGCTTCCGATGCTGCCCCCACACGCTTAACAATGAAGGCGTCGTCGCTTTACGATTTCGAGGCTTACCCCACCGCTTCATCACCTGCTGTCTACGCTTCACGACGGGCGCTTGCCGCACGCCATGCAAGACTCGCTTCCGGCTGGCGGGCTGCGCCTTTGCCGGGCGGGAGTCGAACCCGCTGGATCACAACGAGAGGTTTCAGTTCATGTCATCCTCCTCTCCAGGGCTTGCCCTGGCGCAATAAGCGTTCGGCCACGCGGTGATGGGTGATTCCAGTCGAGTTCGGGCCCGCCTATGAAGTGCCAACAAATAGCTGGTAACTGAATTTCACCTCGTTTATGGTCGTGGGCATGGTGGCTTGCGACGAGACACATGGGGCGGCACGGCCGCTGACTGGAAGGGACGACAGATTGGGTCTGCCGCCCCCGGTTGTGTCCTGTGAGGCGCCTGACTGGCGGTCTCTGTACGAGCGGGAGCGGGTCCGTGCGGATGCGGCGCAAGCACGTGTCAGGGAGTTGACCTGGGCGGAGACCTCCGCCCGCTCCCGTGCAGGGATGCTGAAGTGGAATCTCGCCCGCACCCGGGCTCAGCTTGAAGCCGCTCATGGGGAGGTGAAGGAGGTCCGCCGGGACGCGCAGCAGAGCCTGTTCTTCAAGTCGCAAGTGGCGCGCCTGGAAGCGCTTCTCGAGGAGGCTGGTGTTGAGACGTCGCGGCGCTCGACGATGATGTCGCTGCGCCAGGACGTCTTTCGGTTGAGGAAGGACCTGAAGGAGGCGACGGCATGGCACAGGGAGGTGGCCTCCCTGAAGCGCGAGACGGTCCGGCAGGGTGAGACGATCAAGGAGTTGCGGGCCCGTTGCGCAGAACAGGAGGCCGACCTTGCCAGGCTGCGCGGGCACGCTGTCGAAGGCGGCCTTCGGCAGCAAAAGCGAGAAGCAGAAGAAGGAGGGGACCGGGAAGAAGCGCGGCCAGCAACGCGGAGCGTCGGGCCACGGCCGCACCCCGCGCCCCTCACTCCCGGAGAACGAGGAGCGGCATGACCCGCCGGCATCGGAGCGGGTGTGCCCGTGTTGCGGCGAGCCATATGTCGCCAACGGCGAGCATGTCTCGTCTGTCCATGAGATCGAGGTCAAGGCCCACACCCGAAAGATCGTTCGTGGGCGCTGGCGGCGGGGCTGTCAGTGTCCGTCGTCGCCTCAGGAGGTGACGGCGCCGCCTCCTTTGCGGCTGTTCCCCCGGACACCCTACGGCATCAGTGTCTGGGAGCGTGTGCTGTACGAGCGCTACGCCTGTTTCAGGCCCCTGCGCCGGGTCTCACGATGGATGGCGGAGCAGGGACTGCCGATGGCGCCGGGGACGATGGCCGGCGCCATGAAGAGCCTTGCACCGATGTTCGCGCCCCTGGCTTCAGCCATCCTCGACCATCACAACGACATGACGGTGCGTCACGGCGACGAAACCAGTTGGCGCATCCAGTCCCTCAAGGCCTCCGGGCGCTCGCAACGGGCCTGGATGTGGAACTCGGTCAGCGCCGACTCTGTCTTCTTCCACATCGACCCGTCACGCAGCGCCGAGGTGGCAAAGAGGCTGTTCGGCTCCACCAGGGTCACCGTCTTCCTTGTCTGCGACCGCTACAGCGCCTACAGAAAGTTGGCGCGCGAACTCGCCGGCAAGGTGATTTTGTGCCTCTGCTGGACCCACGCCAGGAGAGATGTCATCGAGGCCGCGGCTGGCCAGGAGGGACTGCTGAGCGGGCGCACGCTTTCAGCGGCGATCTGGGGCTGATCGAGTGGTACCTGGCACAACGTTCGTAAAATACGATCCTATTATCCGAGATTAATCGTTATACACGAACATTTACAACACCTACGCTCGCCCCTGCAGCCGTCAGGATTGTTGCCGACACGGGGTGCACTTCGATGACCCGGAAGATCGCTACAGGAATGAGCGATGCGAGGTGCAACGCGGGCGCGGAACCGCGTGCCGGGGTGGCGCCACGCCGGGTTCGGATCGGGAGACTCTCAGGCAGAATCTTCGGTAACGCTTCAAACCACTGAACATGCGAAGGAGGACATCATGAACGAAGTCAGGTGCCCGGTCATGCACGGGGCCCACGGAAACGCCGGCAGCGGTACGTCGAACCGGGACTGGTGGCCGAGCCGGTTGAGGCTCGACGTTCTGCACCAGCACTCCGCCTTGTCCAATCCGATGGGCGAGGCGTTCGACTACGCCGAGGCATTCGGGAGCCTCGACCTCGACGCGGTCAAGAAGGACATCTTCAAGTTGATGACCGCGTCGCAGGACTGGTGGCCCGCCGACTACGGTCACTACGGGCCGCTGTTCATCCGGATGGCGTGGCACAGCGCCGGCACCTACCGGACGGGCGACGGGCGCGGCGGCGCACGCACCGGCACGCAACGCTTCGCGCCGCTCAACAGCTGGCCCGATAACGGCAACCTCGACAAGGCGCGCATGCTGCTGTGGCCGGTCAAGCGGAAGTACGGCCCGAAGATCTCCTGGGCCGACCTCATGATCCTGGCCGGCAACTGCGCCCTGGAGTCGATGGGGTTCAGGACGTTCGGGTTCGCCGGCGGACGCGAAGACGTCTGGGAGCCGGAAGAGGACATCTACTGGGGCTCCGAGGACGAGTGGCTCGGCGACAGGCGCCATAGCGGCGACCGGGAGCTCGAGAGCCCTCTGGGTGCCGTCCAGATGGGGCTTATCTACGTCAATCCCGAAGGGCCGAACGGCGATCCCGACCCGGTCGCGTCGGGCCGGGACATCCGCGAGACCTTCGCCCGGATGGCGATGAACGACGCGGAGACGGTCGCGCTCATCGCGGGCGGCCATACCTTCGGCAAGGCCCACGGGGCCGGGGATCCGGCTCATGTCGGTCCCGATCCCGAGGGCTCGCCCATCGAGGGGCAGGGACTGGGCTGGAAGAGCGACTTTGGAAGCGGCAAGGGCGGCGATACGATCACCAGCGGTATCGAGGGCGCATGGACCTCCACCCCGGTGACATGGGACAGCACCTACTTCGCCACCCTGTTCGGTTACGAGTGGGAAGTGACGAAGAGTCCCGCCGGCGCTTGGCAGTGGGTGCCCAGGGGCGGCGGCGGAGCGGATACCGTGCCGGATGCCCACGATCCGTCGAAATGGCATGCGCCCATGATGACGACGGCGGACATGGCCATGCGGATGGACCCCGTCTACGAGCCGATCTCGCGGCGCTTTCACGAGAACCCGGACGAGTTCGCGGATGCGTTCGCCCGGGCATGGTTCAAGCTGACCCACCGCGACATGGGTCCGCGTGCGCGCTATCTCGGCGCAGAGGTTCCCGAGGAGGAGCTGATCTGGCAGGACCCCGTCCCCGCCGTCACCCATGAATTGATCGACGAGCGGGACATCGCCATCCTCAAGGCGAGGATCCTCGCGTCAGGTCTCCCCGTCTCGCAACTGGCCTCGGTCGCCTGGGCCTCGGCGTCGACCTTCCGCGGCTCCGACCTGCGTGGCGGGGCGAACGGTGCGCGCATTCGTCTCACGCCGCAGAAGGACTGGGAGGTCAACCAGCCGACCCGGCTGGCGTCTGTGCTCCATGCCCTCGAGAGCATCCAGCGGGAGTTCAACGACGCGCAGGCCAACGGGAAGATGGTCTCTCTGGCGGACGTGATCGTGTTGGGCGGATGCGCGGCCGTCGAGCGGGCGGCGAGCAACGCCGGGCGCGAGGTGGCGGTTCCGTTCACGCCCGGTCGGACGGATGCCTCGCAGGAGCAGACCGACGTCGAGTCCTTCGCTGTGCTGGAACCGGCCGCGGACGGGTTCCGCAACTACCTCAACGGCCGGCATGCCGTATCGGCGGAGAAACTGCTGGTCGACCGGGCGCAGCTACTGGAACTGACGGCGCCCGAGATGACGGTGCTCGTGGGCGGCATGCGGGTGCTCAACGCGAACGCCGGAGAGTCCCGGCACGGGGTGTTCACCGAGCGGCCGGAGATTCTCACCAACGACTTCTTCGTGAACTTGCTCGACATGGGCACAACGTGGACGGCAGCCTCCGCTTCCGGGGACGTGTTCGAGGGGCGAGACCGCGCCACAGGCGAGCTCAGGTGGACCGGCACCCGTGTCGATCTCATCTTCGGGTCGAACTCGCAGCTCCGGGCGATCGCGGAGGTCTACGGCTGCGAGGACTCCGGGCAGCGGTTCGTGGACGACTTTGTTGCCGCCTGGGACAAGGTGATGACCCTCGATCGGTTCGACCTCGCGTGATCGCAGACGAAGGTCCACGACGCCGCGCGCCGTGGACCTTCGCGCATCTGATCCGTCGGAATGAACACGCTGGAGCACCTTCATTCATTGCTCACAACACAGAAACAGACAGGGTTGACGCGACCTGATGACTACTGTACTAGTGCACTAGCACAGTAGAAGTGCCAAAATCAACCTTGTCGGAGCGAACCATGGTGGAAATGACCGGAGTCAGTTTCAGCTATGGCAGGCGAACTGTGTTCGAGGGTGTGGACCTTGTCCTCGAGCCGGGCAATATCTACGGCCTGCTGGGACTGAACGGAGCCGGAAAATCGACTCTGTTGCGAATTCTCTCCGGCCTCCTGTTTCCGGATTCGGGACGGGTCCGGATTCTGGGCCAGGAGCCGGCCCGGCGGGACCCCGGTTTCCTGTCAAGCATATTCATGCTCTCCGAGGCGCTTCACCTCCCGGGGATCCGGGACCGGGAATACATATCCGGTCTGGCTCCCTTCTATCCAAACTTTGATCAGGCTCTTCTGGAACGACTCCTTTGCGAATTGGAGGTCCCGCGGAGGCAGAAGCTCTCCACGCTGTCGCTCGGGGAAAGAAAGAAATTCCATCTCGCGTTCGGGCTCGCCTGCCAGACATCCCTCCTCATCCTGGACGAACCGTCCAACGGTCTCGACATCCCTTCCAAGAGCTTGTTCCGACGCCTTCTCGCCGAGACTCTGACGGAGGAGCGGATTCTCATTATCGCCACTCACCAGGCCAAGGACGTGGAGACGCTGATCGACCGGATCCTGGTCCTGCACGAAGGACATGTCATCCTGCACCGTAGCGTGTCCGAAGTATCTGCCGGCCTCCGGTTCTCCCTGGAGGCGACCCCTCCCGACCGTACATCCGCCGGCCCTCTGCACATGGAACAGGTTCTCGGAGGTTTCGCCTGTGTATGGGCACGAGCGAACGCCGGAGACGGTCATCTTGATCTGGAACTCCTCTTCAAGGCCGCGATCAAGAATCCCGGCATCTTCGCCCAGCTCTTCCCAATGGAATAGCGAACATGAAACAGACACTCTCCGCGCACCGGCTGTGGTTCCTGGTTCGAAGCGACTTCCTATCGGGATACCGCGTTGCGGCATTGTTCGCCGGAACCATGGCCGGCATCGTGTTCCTGATCTCTCTTTCGGAAGGATCCGGCATTTCACAAGACCCCTGGTTCCACCGTGAGCATTTTGGTTACATGCTCTTTATTTGGGGCATCTGGGTAACCAGCCGAGCATTTCGGCCACTTCAAGACAAGACGCTTCGAGAGGCGTACCTGCTTTTACCGGCATCCAGCCTGGAAAAACTGCTTGCACGCCTGTTTGCGGTGACGGCGGGTCTCGTGCTGTTCCTCCTGACTTTCAGCACAATCCTTTCCTTCGTCATTGAATGCTTCAACCTCCTCTACTTTGGCAACCGACGCCCGTTCTTTAACGTACTGGATCCGGAAGTCTGGCACCTGATCGGGGTGTACATAGTCGTCCAGGCGCCTTTCTTCCTCGGCGCCGTCTGGTTCCGCCGCGCTTCGTTTCTTGCGACATCTCTTACGCTCGTCGTTCTGTGCGTCCTGCTTGCGGTCGTTTGGCTGGTTGCTCTCCGCATAGCGTTCGGCGGAATGGGCTGGGACGTCTGGAACATGTTCGATGTCCTCAAAGTCTGGCATTTCGCCAAAGGCGGCATCCTGCAAACCATCCTGTTGACGCTCCTGCCATTGGCGCTCTGGTGCATTGCATGGCTCCGGTTGAAGGAGGCCCAGTCGGACCATGGAATTTAGAGAGACCAGGGGCATCTATCTGCAGATCGTCGATCAGGTTCGTGAGCGGATCGTCCGAGGCGAGTGGAGCGCGGGTGGACGGATTCCCTCCATCCGCGAAATGGCAGTGGAACTCGGAGTGAACCCCAACACGGTGACACGCAGCTATCAAGCGCTCGTCGACCGCCAATTCATCGCCAATCAGAGAGGCCGAGGTTACTTCGTAAGTGAGGACGCGGTTGCGCGCGCAACGACGGAAATGAAGGAGGAGTTTCTGCGCGAGGAATTGCCGAAGATCATCCGCACCATGTGGCTGCTGGGAATTGGGCCGGAGGAAATCGCAGCCCGATTTTCCTGCGACAAGCAGGACACACCAGAAAGGAGCTCTCAATGACTCGCAGACCAAGACCGAGCGAAACCGCGCTGCTGGCGATGCTCTGTGCGGTTGTGGCCGTTGTCCTGACATGGGCCGTGGTCGTTCGGATACAGTCGTCCACTGCGTCCGACTCTCACATGCAGACCCGAGATGGGCATGCCGTCGCAAGCCTGGATGTCCGGGGTTTCCGGAAAGTCGAAGCCACCGGCACATGGCGAATCGAATTGAACCGGGGTGATTCCTGGGAGGTGGAACTCACCTTTCCCGACAATCTCAAGCACTTTGTGCAGTTTGAAGTGCGCGAGGACCAACTCCAACTGGACTTCGATCCGCCTCTTTCTCATGACAGTCCTGCGCTTGCCGCGACTGCCCGAATTGTCATGCCGGAACTCGATCGGCTCGAAGTAAAAGGATACAGCGAAGTCGGAATGCGAAACTTCGAGGGACAACGCCTTGACGTCGATATCCGGGGCAACGTTACGCTCGACGGGCATGGCGGTCGCTACGACGAACTTGGCCTCGCAACGACTGGCTACAATCGAGTCAACTTTCGTGGAATGGAAGTCCGCAACGCAGATGTGGGCATCACGGGCTACTCGCACATCGTTCTCTACATGCGCGGCGGAACGCTTTCAGGCTTCCTCAGAGGCGCCGGAACGCTTGACTACCACGGCCAGGCAACCGAGGAATCTGTACGCGTCGCCGGCATCGCACGCGTGAGACACCTCGATTGAGATGACGTTTGGATCATCAACGAGCCGAACAGACAACCTGAGCGTCGGACTCGATCATCGATTTCATGGATCATTGATCGGCACACCGGCGATGCCGTGTTGTCGGCGAGGCGTTCGAGCAGTCATCCGACATGGCCTTCCTCGATCATCTTCGACCACCAACCGGCGCAGAAGCGCTCACCTCGCTCAACACAGGTCGGTGTCCATCCAGCACCCCTGATCGACGATCAAGTGCATGAAGGTCCTGCCGCGCCGCCTCGTTACCTTGTGGAATGGCCTGGTACGAAATACCACCGGGCGGACCTGGAGCCCTCTCAGGAATCACCACCGATTCTCACATAAACTGTCTCTCAGAGGTATTTTAACCGACTCACCTGATAGATAATCGATCCCGATATCATCCTGGCGACGGCGATGACCCAAAGCCTCGACAACATCCACCTCGCTGATCCGGCCTTCTGGAAACGGCCGGACAAGCACAACATTCTCGCGCGCTTCCGCCGCGAGCGCCCGGTTTCGCGGCAACCGCTGCCCGGTGGCGAGGGATACTACTGGTCGCTGACCAGGCACAAGGAAACGCGCGAGACGACCAAGAACGCGAAGCTGTTCGTGTCGCACTACGGCACCAGCATGTCCACCATCGAAGGCCCGGAGATAGCCTATGACGTCGGCGGCATGCTGAACCGGGACACTCCCGTTCATCCACGCCTCAGGCGCATCCTGGCCAGGGTCTTCACGCCGCGCCTCCTGAAGGAGATGGAGAGCGACATGGCCGCTTCGGCCCGAGCCGTGATCGGCGCGGTCAGTGATCGCGGCCAGTGCGACTTCGCCGCCGATATCGCCAACCGCATGCCCACGAAGGTGATCTGCGACATGCTCGCCGTACCCGAGGGCAACGACCGCGACGAGTTGGCCCGGCTCAGTATCGAGGCCCAGGGATACGGCGACGAGAGCGTTGGCGAGGTGGCCGGTGCCCTTGACGCCTTCTACGCGCTCAACGCCTACGGCGAGGAACTGAGCCGCTTGCGCCGCAAGGCGCCCGGCGACGATCTGGTCTCGATGATGGTGACTGCCGAGGTCGACGGGCAGAAGCTCAGGGACTACGATGTCGGCATCTACTTTCAGCTTCTCATCACCGCCGGGATCGAGACCACCACGAGTTCGATCGCCCAGGGCATGAGCTTTCTCGCCCGCCACCCGGACCAATGGCGCGCCTGGCGCGAGGACTACGAGGGCCTTGCCGGAACCGCGCTGGAGGAGATCGTCCGCTATTCGAGCCCCGTGGTCCACTTCGGCCGCAGGGTGGCACACGATACGGAAATCCTCGGCCAGCCGATCGCCGCGGGCGAGCAGGTGGTGTTCTGGTATGTCTCGGCCAACCGCGACGAGACCGTGTTCGACGATCCCGAGCACTTCGACATCAGGCGCTCACCCAACGATCACGTCGGCTACGGCGGCGGCGGCGTGCACCATTGCCTGGGCATCCACCTGGCCCGTCGCGAGATGTATCACTTCTTCAAGGTGCTGTTCGAAACGCTGCCCGACCTGGAGATCGATCTCGACAACATGCAGCAGATCAACGGCCTCTTCATCAACGGCATGCGCCATCTGCCCTGCCGCTATACGCCGGTTCGGATGGACGCATGAGTTTCGACGGCAGGACCATCGTGGTCACCGGGACGAACTCCGGGATCGGCAGGGCGACTGCGGCCCTGCTTGCCGGGCGCGGCGCGCGGGTGATCGGGCTCGACGTGAAGGGCGACGGTGCGGGCCTCGACGGTTTCTGCAATTGCGATCTCACCGATCCGGCCGCCATCGACGCGGCACTCGGCACGATCGACGAACCCCTGCACGGCCTCGCCAATGTCGCGGGCCTGCCGGGCAGCTTCGATGGCGAGACAGTGATGCGGGTCAACGTTCTGGGCCTTCGCCACGTTACCGAAAGGCTCCTGCCACGGCTGGAACCGGACAGTGCGATTGTGCAGGTTGCCTCGGATGCCGGCGCCGGATGGCGGGAACGGCTCGATCTGATCCGCGATCTGATCCGCCAGCGCACTTACGAGGCGGGGCTCGCCTGGGTTAGCGATCACCCCATGAGCGGCCCCGACGCCTACAATTTCTCCAAGGAGGTCGTGATCGTCTACGCTATCGCCGGCTCGATGCTGGCGCGGCCCCATGGCGTGCGTTCGCTGGCTGTCAGTCCGGGTGCAGTCGAAACGCCGATCCTGAAGGATTTCTACGACACGATGGGCGCCGCCATCCTCGACCGTCAGAAGGCGCTGTCGGGCGGGCGCAACGCTGCGCCGGGGGATATCGCCAGGGTGATCGCCTTCGCACTGTCGGAAGATGCCGCCTGGCTCAACGGCACCGATATTGTCGCCGACGGCGGCGGCGGGACGGCGTTCCATTTCGACCTGGTTGATGGCGACGCCGTGGGCGCCGCGAAGACCTTCTTCGGCAGCTGAGAACCCTGGACGGGTTCCTTCTCGCCGCCTGACCCGACAACCCAACCGCCGGTTGGCGTGCCGAAAGGATGCCGCGTCATTCCGGAATGGCCTGGTCGAGGAAACAAGGCAACAATCCCGGCGCTCGCGCGCGGGGATTGTAAAATATCAGGGAACTGTGACCGGGAGACTCAGGTCCAGTTGAAGTGCTCGACCTGCCAGATGTAGCCGTTCGGGGTGATCACGGGATCCAGACCTTCACGGTACATGACGCCGTTGGGCGGGAACATCAACCAGACATAGCCGCCGGTATCCTCCATGATTTCCTGCATGTGGATGTCGTGCCGCTTGGCGGTATCGGTTTCGGAAAGGCCTGCCTGGAACAGCTGGTCGAACTCGTCATCCCGCCAGCGCTCCCAGTTCCACACGCCGACCTGGTCCGAGATGAACCACTGGGTCATCTGGCTGGGATCGGGTGAATCGAGGTAGGACATGATCCACAGCTCGAGGTCCTTCCATTCATCGCCCTCGACCTCGAGGCCAAGGTTCCAGAACGGGCCTGCGTCCATCGGAATGACATCGATCTCGAGGCCGATGTCCGCCAGGTGTAACCGGTCATTTTGGGACGGCCTTGAGCGGCTGAGTACTTACGATGTCCCTTGGCGTGTTGTCACACGCGAAGGGAGAGTTTCATGTCAGGTTCCGGTGTTGTGCGTTCACGGTCGCCGAGGAAGGGTGCGGCTCGATGGCGCGAGCTTTGTGAGGAGTATGACCGCTTCATCGGCACCCAGACCGAGTGCTGCCGGCTGCATGGCATCACCGGCAGTTCGCTGCGGTACTGGCGGTTGAAGCAGGAGACGTCCTTTGTCGAGGTTGCGTCTCCGGAGGCGGCTGCCTGGGATGTCGAGCTGGCGTTTGCCGACGGTACGGTGCTGCGGCTGCGGAGGCCCTGATGCGGGGCGGCGTGTGGCTTGCCCGTGATCCCACGGACTGAGCGCTCAGTCCTTCGATGGCCTGCAGGCTCTGGTGAGGCAGCACCTTGGGGGCGACCCCCTGTCGGGCCGCTGGTATGTCTTCATCAACCGCCGCCGGACGATGTGCAAGGTGCTGTGCTTCGAGGCGCGCGGGTTCCGTATCTGGGCCAAACGCCTGGAGAAGGGACTGTTTGCCTCGCTGAGCTGTGGGCGTTCGGGCAAGCGGGTGCTGTCGCGGGCGGAGTTCCATGCTCTTGTGGATGGTCTGGAGATCCGGGTGACGGGCCGGCGCCGGCGCTGGATCGGGCCTGTCGGGAGGGCCGGGAAGCTTGTGATTCCACACAGTTCTCCTTGACATGGACCACACCTGGAGGTAGAGATAACCCGTGGCCTCTACAAGGACATGTGGTCCTCGATGACAGCTGCCGCTCACACGATTGCAGCCCTGGAACAGGAGATTGCCGAGCTCCGCGAGGAGGTCGCGTCGCTCAGGCAGACACTCGCCTGGTTCAGGAAGCAGATCTTCGGCTCGACCTCGGAACGGCGTCTGATGGCGGACCCATCGGAGATGGGCAACCTCTTCGGTGAGGCTGCTGCGGTCCAGGAGGAAGCAGAGGTCGAAGAGGTCGTGAAGAAGCGGCGGCGGAAGAACCGCGCGGGCTGCGTCAACGAGGAAGGCCTGCGGTTCGACGACACGGTGCCGGTGAAGACGATCCATGTTGCCAACCCCGAGGCCGAGGCGATCCCTGAAGGTGAGCGGGTGAAGGTCGGCGAGAAGGTCACCCACCGTCTGGCCCAGGAGCCGGGCTCGTGGGTGGTGTTGCGCTACGTGAGCGAGACATTCAAGCGCCGGGACACGGGCGAGATGGTGGCGGCATCGGCGCCGGCTGCGGTCCTTGAGCGCAGCTGTGCGGATGTGAGCTTCCTGGCGGGGATGATCGTGGACAAGCTTGTCTGGCACCTGCCGCTTCATCGCCAGCACCAGCGTCTCCAGGCTGCGGGAGTGACGCTCAGCCGTGCGAGCCTGACCTCATGGTTGTTGAGGACGACGGGGCTGCTCAAGCCGATCTTCGAAGCACAGGTCCGGTCGGTTCTGGAAAGCGACGTGCTGGCGATGGACGAGACATCGATCAAGGCGGGCAGGATCGGCCCGGGGAAGATGCGTCAGGCTTACTTCTGGCCGATCTTCGGAGACCGCAACGAGACCGTCTTCCACTATGCCCCGTCCCGGGAGCACCGCCATGTCGAGGCGTTCCTCGGGGACTTCTCCGGCACCCTTCTCAGCGACGGCTACCAGGGCTACGACGCCTATGCGATGGCCCGCGGGGACGCCGTGGTCCATGCCACTGCTGGAGCATGTCGCGAATTTGCGAAGATCCGGGATCTCGCCCGGTTCGCTGCGACGAGGCTCTCGAACTCATCGGCGGTTTCTATGCCGAGGAGGAGAAGATCCGGAAGCAAGAAGCTCGGCGGCCGGGAGAAGCTGGCTCTGGCGCCGGGACCATTCCCGGCCGATTGTCGAGGCCTTCTGGCGATGGTGCGATGCCATGGTCGCGGACATGACGCGTCCACCGAAGGATCCCCTGCTCAAGGCCATCGGCTACACACGCAATCACAGAAGCGGTCTCGAGGTCTGTCTCCAGGACCCCGACGTGCCCATAGATTCGAACCATCTCGAGCGTTGCGTGAGGCCGATCGCGCTGGGACGCCGCAACTGGCTGTTCTGCTGGACCGAGGTGGGAGCGGAAGCTGTCGGGATCCTCCAGAGCCTGGTGTCGACATGCCGCCTGCACGGCGTCGATCCCTACACATGGCTGGTCGATGTCCTGCAGCGGATCTCGACCCATCCCGCCCGGGATGTGGCCCAGCTGACGCCACGTCTGTGGAAGGGCCACTTCGCCGATAACCCGATGACATCCGACGTCAGCAGGGCCGTGCCCGCCAAGGCGACGCAGGAAGCCTGACAATCACAAGCTGGTCAGGCGTGCGGGACACCCGGCGTCAAGGACGTCGCAAAATGCCCGTTTACGAAAGATTGTACAACATTGGTGCAATAATAGTCCTTGCGTCTTTCAGCGATCCTCAGCATGTCGTGCGAGAGATCGAGAGTTTCGATACTGCTGTATCCGGTGCCTGTGCCGGCATCGAGAATTGGAATGTATTACCGCGACGTGCCGTGCAACGGGAGCGCTCACCGGGACCTGGTAGCCTGTAACCTTGCCCCTCGGCATCACGACCATGGTCAGACGCCCAACAATCGTAATCCTCGCGCAACTCCCTGGTGTTGCGCGGGCTGTAAATTCTTTGGAGTACTTCTTCCCGCGGCGCTTCTATGATGCTCCCGATGCGCGGCTTGACCATGCCCGGTCTTCCTGAAAGGATTGTGCGCACACCATTTATTCGACATAAGTGCTGGGAGGCACAACAATGAATTCACCCAAACTGTCCCGTCGCAACATGCTGCATGTATCGGCAGCCTCGGTTGCTGCTGCAACCTTTGTTGACGGTCTTCTGGATCCGTCGAGCGCATGGGCGCAATCAGGCCGTCCCCTGCGTGTACGCGCCGACAGGACAGTCTCGTCCACCGATCCGGGTTACATGATCGGCGGCTATGAAATGTTCCTGCAGTATGCCTGCCTGGCACGTCTGGCGAAGTACTCCAACAGTTTGACATCATGGGACTGGGAGCCGAGCGAGTTCGTGACAAGTCTGGATCAACCCGACCCGCAGACCATCACGTTCGAACTGAAACAGGGCATCATGTGGTATGATGGCACCACGCATGAGGTAATCGGTGAACTCAACGCTGAAGACGTGAAGTTCTCCCTTGAACGTATGAAGGTCTCGGAATGGAAGGACAAGGCGGTTTCGCTGGACCATGTCGAGGTCACCGGAAGCCATGCGGGAATCATCCATCTCAACCAACCTTTCGCGCCGGTCTGGCTGACCTGGCTTTGTGACGGCACCGGTTCCGTCCTTTCGAAGGTTGCGGTCGAGGCTGTTGGCGGCAAATTTGATGGTATCTTCAACTTTTACTGCGGTCCCTACAGGGTCACGGAGTGGGTCCTCAAGCAGAGCATTACGCTTGAGCCAAACCCGAACTGGGGTGGCACACCACCGGGAATCGAGACCGTCAAGTTCATTATCATCGCCGAAGAAAAGACCGCCGAGATTGCCTTCGAAGCCGATGAGATCGATGTCACCCTGGTTGCAACCGATGCCATTCCCCGTTTGCTGGAGAGCCCGCCGGATGACGGCATTCTCAGAGCATTTCCCGGGACCCAATGGTACTGGATGGGCCTCAATGTCGATCATCCCAACCTCCAGGACATCCGTGTGCGTAGGGCGATCCAGCATGCTGTTGACATTGAAACCGTCCTTGAAGGTGCCTGGGCCGGTGTCGGTACACGAGCCTTCGGCATAGTTCCGCCGGGTCTGATCGGTCATCGCACTGAAGGCAAGTTCATGAAACAGGACCTTGATGCTGCCCGCGCCTTGATGGCCGAGGCTGGCGCCGAAGGACTGAAGGTCACCCTCAAGACAATGAACCTGCAGGACCGCCTGGCGGCGGCCACGATCATCCAGGCCAATCTGGCTGAAATCGGGATTGAAGTAGAAGTCGTGCCCGTGGACGCCGGTCCTTTTTGGAATCTGGGCCTTGAAGCCGAAGGTGACGAATGGAAGGACCTGGAACTCTGGATCATGGCCTACCTTGATTCTCCGGACCCCAGCCAGATGGCGCAGTGGTACATTTCCGACCAGGTCGGTGTGTGGAACTGGGAACGCTGGTCTGATCCCGAGTTCGACGAACTCTACGCTGCGGGTCTTGCGGAAATCGATTCCGACAAGCGGCACGAGATGTATATCCGCATGCAGGAAATCATGGAGGATACCGGTGCCTATGTCTGGCTGATGTTCCCGCCCAGGGGTATTCTCTACCGGAAAGGTCTTGAGCCCGTTATCACGCCAAACGGTTACATTTGGCAGCTTCAATCCTTCATCTGGTCTGAAGCCTGATATCTGGTGAGCGACTTCCCCACCATAGGGAAGTCGCTCACCACACACATCTCCAACGGCAGCGATTAACCGGAAGGTAACCGGTCATTTTGGGACGGCCTTGAGCGGCTGAGTACTCACGATGTTCCAAAATGACCGGTTACCTTGTTCGGTTAATCGGGACATCTTTCCAGCGGAAACCGGGGAGGTCAAGATCACACGCCGTCACGCGTGATCGCGTCTTCCCAGCTCCTGGACCAGATGCGCTCGTCGCCGTCATGGGCTTCGGCGTGCGCCGTCACGAGAAAGGAGTCCTTCGTGGCCGTCAGGATGAAACGGGAGTCGATCCTCGTGTTCCAGTCCGCTTCCCGGCCGAGCGTGACGGCATAGTCGACGCGGGCGCGCGCCGACAGGGGATCGCCGTCCCTGATCCGGTAAGTCTCCCTGCCGCCACCGGAATATTCGGTGCCGGTCGATTCGATCCGGATGTGACCCCGGTCCTTCACCATCTCGATACGGGTCTCGCCGGTCACATAGTCACGGGACATGGTCCTGGCCCGGTGGTAGGGCTTTATCGTGGAGACCTCGAGCGGCGGTGCAGTCATCGCCTTGCCCAGGGACACCAGACGCCTGTCGGACGCGCGCCGGGGCCGCACGGGAAGGATGAGGGTGCTTGAGGCCGTTGCAAGAGAGATCGTCGGCATCTCCGGCGAAGGCCAGATCAGCGGCCAGGATCCCGTGGCGACGGCAATACGGATGCGGTGGCCCGGGGCGAAGGCATGGCCACAATCGTTGAGCGGCACGCGGACACGAACGGTCCGGCCCGGCTCCAGCGGTTCCGGCACCTCGTGACCGTTGCGATGGGAAAGGTTGAGAACGCCGTAGGTAACGCGGGTCGAAGCACCGTCGGGGGCCACATCGCACAGGCGCACGTAGAGCTGGGCCTGCGGAACGTCACATGAAAGTTCCAGTTCCAGCACCGTTTGCCCGAGGATCTCGACACGCTGCCGGAGCGGCTTCGAATCGAAGACAAGGCTGCGGCCATCCTCCTCGCGCTGGTCGGACGGCATCTCCGCAGCGTAACCGTAAGGGCACCAGTCGCCGTGGGTGATGCCTGCCAGGACTTCGGAAGCGTGGCTCAGCGTTTCGCGTCTGCCGGGCTTCGATGCAAGTCCCCCGGTGTTGAGATGGAATGTCCGATATTCGACATTCGGGCTCGGCCAGCTCTCCTCTGCGACCCAGCGACCCGGCCGGTGGTCGTAGAAGGTCTGCGGCGGTACGCTCTCCTGCATCCAGCAACGCAGGCGCGGCTCCGCCATCATGCCGGTGTCGATCCCCTTGAGCCAGTGGTCCCACCAGCGGCACAGGTCCTTCAGTCCGTCGATCTCGGGAGTCGGTTTCGCCTTCCAGGGATAGGCGTGGGACCACGGTCCGACCAGACCCCGGAACGGCGCCTTGAGGCCTGCCGCGATGCGGAAGATCGCGTTGGTGTAACCGTCGCTCCAGCCACCCACCATGTAGACGCTGGCCTCGATGGCGTCGTAATTCTCGCATACGGAGCCGTGCTTCCACTGGGAATCCCGGCGTTGATGGTTGAGCCACTTGGCGACCAGATTAGGGGCGTTGTCGAGACGTTCGAGCCAGATTGTGCGCCAGTCCCGGCCGACCACATCCGGATCCGGCGGGCGCATGGCAAACGTCGTCATGGTCGCGCCCCAGTTGAGATTGTCGTTGAGCAGGCATCCGCCCATGAAATGGATGTCGTCGGCATAGCGGTCGTCCGTCGAGGCGACCGAGTAGACCGCCTTCAGGGATGGTGGCCTCAGGGCCGCCACCTGCAGGCAGTTGAAGCCGCCCCAGCTGATTCCCATCATGCCCGTATTGCCCGTGCACCAGGGCTGGCTCGCGAGCCATTCGAGAACATGGAACCCGTCATCGAGTTCCCGGGCCGAATATTCGTCGTCGAAGAGTCCTTCGGAATCGCCGTTGCCCCTCAGATCGCAGCGCACCGCCGCATAGCCGTGCCCGGCCATGTAGGGATGGTGGAGGGCATCGCCTGCCGCCGTGAAATCCCGGCGCCTGTAGGGAATGAACTCGAGCACCGCCGGGACCGGATTGTCGTCGGCGTCCTCGGGAAGCCAGATCGTGGCGGCGAGCTTCACGCCGTCCGGCATGGGAATCCATACCGTCTCCCGTTTCGTTACCTTGCGCGGAAATCGCGAGACGATCCTTGCCATGGTTCTTCTCCTCAAGTGCCGGGTCCCCGGCCGATGGTGCGCCCGGGAGAGGCATGCGTGTGGCCGTCGCCGTTCCAGACCTCGATGCCGTTGACGAAGACATGGTCGATGCCGGCCGACGGCACCTCGGGAGCCATGAACGTCGCCCTGTCGGCGATGGATGCCGGATCGAAGACCACGAGATCGGCCCAGGCGCCTTCGCCGACACGGCCCCTGCCCTCGAAGCCGAACCAGTCCGCCGAGGCGCCCGTCATGCGGTGGATGGCGTCTTCGAGTCCCGTCAGCCCGAGATCGCGGGCGTAGTGGCCGAGAACGCGCGGGAATGTTCCCCACAAGCGGGGATGGGGATGCGGCGCCAGCGGTATGCCATCGGAACCGATCAGGATGTCGGGATGCCCCATGAGGCGCTCGACATTGCGTTCGTCGCGCCCGAAATAGATAGCCCCGCCAGGTGCCAGACGCTCGGCGGCCGCGATCTTGTCCACATTCCATTCCCCGGCGATGTCTGAAAGGTACCTGCCGTTCATCTCCGGATGGGGCCGGGACCATGTCACCAGCACTTTCGTCTTCCTCGACACGAACTGAGGGAGGATGGAGGTGCTCGAAGCCTCGTAGGGGTAGGCATCGGCGATGATCTCCAGCCCCTCCCTGCGGCATTCGGCGAACCATGCAAGCGAGTCGGTGCAGAGAGACGGGTTCCCGTTCTCGTGGCAGTGGAAGTGCGAGATGATGACGGGAAGTTTCGCCTCGCGGCCGATCCGTGCCGCCTCATCGAGGGCCTCACGGGCTTTTGCTTCGTAACTCCTCATGTGGGTGGCATAGACACCTCCGGCCGCGGCGGCGACCGATGCGAGTTCGATCACCTCTTCGGTCCCGCAACAGCGCGCCGGAGGATACTCAAGGCCCGTCGACAGACCGACGGAACCCGATGCCATGGCCTCGGCGAGGGCCGATCTCATGACTTCGATCTCGTCTGAGGTGGCGGGGCGCTGGGTATCCTCCATGGCGGCAAGCCGCAACGTGGCGTGGCCCGTCAGGAACGCGGCATTGCATGCCGGGGGCCTGCGGGCGAGTTCCTCGACGAAGCCCCGGAAGGTCGGATACCGGAAATCACCCTCCAGACCGATCAGATCGAACGGTTCCATGGGACGTTCAGTGGCGACAAGGGGAGCGAGCGATATGCCACAGTTGCCGGCGACGACCGTCGTGACGCCCTGGCTCACCTTGGGCGTCATGTCGCCGGCATCGCGAAGCATCCGGTCGTCATGGGTATGGACATCGATGAAGCCCGGGCACACCACTCTCCCGGCGACATCGATCTCGGTATCGGCCGTCGCCGCGGCAAGATCGCCGACGGCCGCGATCCTGTCATCGTCGATCGCAACGTCGGCCCGGTATCGGCCGCGGCCGGTTCCGTCGATGACCGTACCACCCCGAAGAATGATGCCGTGTTCGGTCATGCGCCGGCCCTCCCCCCGGACCGAGGAAGGTTAGGCCGATTCGGTTTCCTTTGCCATCACCGCACGATTTTTCAAGAATGAAGGGCGAAGGGAGAACCCATGTCGAACAAGGTGATCGGCACGCCGTTTCTTCGCAAGGAAGACAGGCGCTTTCTGACAGGTACCGGCCGGTACACCGGTGACAGCTTCCCGCCGGATGTCCTGAGGGCCGTTTTCGTGCGCTCGCCCCACGCCCATGCCGGGATGAGCATCGAGGATACGGGCGAGGCCCTGGAGCAGCCGGGGGTGGTTGCAGTGCTGACGGCAGAAGACATGGCAGACGACGGCATCGGTCCCCTGCCGTCCTTCTGGGACATCCCGAACTCGGACGGCAGCGCTTCCTTCGTCCCCGCCATGCACGCCCTGGCAGACGATACGGTGCGCTATGTCGGCCAGCCGTGCGCGGTCGTGGTCGCTACCAGCGATACCGCGGCGCGCGACGGCGCCGAAAGGGTCGCCATCGACTTCAACGAACGTCCGGCGGCAGCCTCCCTCGATGAGGCCATGGTACCGGGCGCACCCGCGGTATGGCCCGGTTGTCCGTCCAATATCTGCCTCGAGTGGACCAACGGCGTCGAAGCGGCGGTCGAAAGGGCGTTCGCGAAGGCGGCTCACAGGGTGGCGCTCGATCTGGTCAACCACCGTGTTTCGGCGATGCCCATGGAACCGCGTGTTTCCCTGGCGCACTACGATGCCGGGCGTGACCACCTGACGCTTCATGCCTCATCCCAGATGCCCCACGAACTGCAGCGTGCGCTCGGCGGCGTCCTCTCCATTCCGGAAACGAGGATCGATGTGGTGGCAGCGGATGTCGGCGGGGGGTTCGGTATGAAATCCTTTGTCTACGCGGAAGACGTCGTGCTTGCCTGGGCGGCCCGCAAACTCCGGCGCGACATCGCCTGGACCGCAGACAGGAACGAGGCCTTTCTTGCGGACGCCGGTGCGCGCGATCATGTCACCCGTGTGGAAATCGCACTCGACCACGAGCACAGATTCCTGGCACTCAACATCGCGATAGCCGCCAACATGGGTGCTTACCTCAGTCAGCATGCGCTGGCGGTGCCGACGGTCTACTGTACCTTTTCGATTCCCGGCCCCTACCGATTCGGTTCGGTCTTTGCCAGGGTTCACAACGTCCTGACGCATTCCGCGCCCATCGATGCCTACCGCGGCGCCGGCCGGTCCGAAGCCGTCTACATGACCGAGCGCGTGATCGATCACGCGGCGCGTGAACTCGGGGTTGATCCGGCAGAACTGCGCCGCAGGAACCTCGTCACACCCGGCGAGATGCCCTTCACCACGGCCCTTGGTCTGACCCTCGCAAGCGGGGATGCGCCATCGCTTCTGCGACACGCGCTGGAAAGGGGGGAACACGCCGGATTCGAAACGCGACGCAGGGAGGCCGAATCCCGCGGCCGCCTGAGAGGTTTCGGCATGGCACTCCATGCCGCCGCCTGCGGTGGTTGCTCTTCGGCCGACAACATGGCGTCCGGCGCGCTTACCGGCAACTGGGAGAGTGCGAGACTCCAGGTCCACCCCTCCGGAGCGGCGACGCTTTATGTCGGCTCCCACAACCACGGCCAGGGGCACGAAACCGCCTTCTCGCAGCTGGTCGCCGAGAAGACCGGCGTTCCGTTCGATGCCATCGAGGTCGTGTTCGGAGATACGCGACGCGTCCAGCGGGGCATGGGGACCTTCGCCTCGCGTTCCGCAGTCGTCTGCGGTCCGGCGATCGCCCTTGCCTGCGACAGGGTGGTCGAACGGGCAAGGCGCATCGCCGCATGGCTGATGGAGGCACCCGCCGACGATATCGAACTCTCCGGAGGAAGGTTCTCGATCGCCGGGACTGACCGGTCGCTTGCCTTCGCCGATGTCGCCCGGGCCGCGTACATGGCGGCCGGTTTCGGCGAGGACGGCCGCGAACCAGGCCTCGACGAAACGGGATTCCACGACCCCGAGGATTTCACGTGGCCGTTCGGAGCCCATGTCGCCGAAGTGGAGATCGACCCGGTGACAGGCACCGTCGAACTCGTTTGCTATGTCGCGGTGGACGATGTCGGCGTCGAGATCAATCCGATGATCGTCGAGGGGCAGATCCACGGCGGCGTCGCGCAGGGCGCGGGCCAGGCGCTGATGGAGGCCATCCTCTACGAGCCCGCAAGCGGCCAACTGCTGACAGGCAGCTTCATGGATTACGCCATGCCCAGGGCGGACACCTTCCGTTCACTCGTCTCGGAGCGCATCGCGAGCCGTTGCTCCACCAATTCCCTTGGGGCCAAGGGGGTCGGCGAAGTCGGCACCTTTGCAGCACCTGCGGCGATCACGAATGCCGTCATCGACGCGCTTGCCCAAAGGGGTGTCACCTGCTTCGACATGCCGGCGACACCGCTGAAGGTCTGGAGGGCGCTTCACGACGCCGGGGTCTGACCGTCTGGAATGTCGAGGACTCGTTCCGGCGGCCGGCCGAGTGCCGCGCTGCCGCCTGCCAGCACGACGGGACGCTCGATCAGCACCGGATTGTCGTGCATGGCCTGGATGAGAAATTCGTCCGACAGGCTCTCGTCGTGGAGGCCCAGGTCCCGACAGGGCGTTTCGCCGGTACGCATCAGTTGGCGCGGTCCCATGCCGGGCTTCCCGAGAACATCGCGCAACGCCGACGGCTCGGGCGGCGTCTTCAGATACTCGACCACGACCGGCCTCAGGCCAGGATCGTTCAGAATCTCCAGGGTTCGGCGCGACTTGCTGCAGCGCCGATTGTGCCAGATGATGACGGACATCGCTTGGCTCCCCTATCCGTCCGCTGTCACCACGACGAGCGTGTCGCCTTCCTCGACACGGTCTCCGGGCGCTACGGGGACGGCCCTTGCGACACCGTCACGTGCAGCCTTGATCGCGAGTTCGATCTTCATCGCTTCCAGAACGACAAGAACGTCGCCCCTGACGAAGGCATCGCCCTCGCCGACGTAGACGGCAACCACCTTGCCGGGAAGCGATGCCGTCACGTCGCCCGTATCGCCGGCGGCCTCGCCGGCGGTCCGTTCGCGCCGGGCGCGCCGCGCAGCATGGATGCTTCCCCGGCAGCAAACGTGAACGGTCTCGCCAATGATGTCGAGACCCACGGTCTCGATCCTGTCGCCGAAATCGAGCGTCAGATGCGTGCCGCGCCGTTCGTGGACCCGGACCACGTCTTCGCCGATGCGACAGCAGTCCCTGCCGAGAACCGACACCGTCACGCTCAGCGAGCGCCCGTCGATGACGAGCTCCTCGACAGCGGGATCATGGCCCCACAGGCGCCAGCCGCGAAGGGACGACCAGGGATCGATGGTGTCTGCCGCGTCGAGCGCGCCGCTGAACTGCATCGCAGCCGTGGCGACCACGGCTGGCGGCAGGTCGCCTGTTGCCGGCCCGTGCCCCTGGAAACGGTCGAGAAAGCCGGTGTCGATGCCGCCCCGGCGAAACTCCGGGTCCATCAGGATGTTTGCAAGAAAGGCCGTGTTGGTGGCAATTCCCGCCACCTCGACGTCGCGCAGTGCTCCGATGAGACGGTCGAGCGCGTGGTCACGGTCACGGCCCTTCGCGATTATCTTGGCGATAAGGGAATCGTAGTGGGGTGTCACCGCGGCTCCCTCGCGGATGCCGGAATCGATCCTCAAGTACGGCGATTCCTGCGGCATCGCCAGGTGCCCGATCCTGCCTGTCGAGGGCAGGAAGTCCCGTGACGGATCTTCGGCACAGATCCGCGCCTCGACGGCATGGCCCTCCAGGACCAGATCTTCCTGCCGCCACGGCAGCGGCTCTCCGGCTGCGATCCGCAGCTGCCATTCCACCAGATCGATGCCGGTGATCATTTCGGTGACGGGGTGCTCGACCTGAAGGCGGGTATTCATCTCCATGAACCAGAACCTCGCCGGTTCAAGGCCGTCGCACCCTTGTGCGATGAACTCGACCGTGCCTGCGCCCCGGTATCCGATGGCACGGGCCGCCCCGACCGCGGCCTCGCCCATGGCCTTGCGCAGCGCCGGTGTCATGCCGGGCGCGGGCGCTTCCTCGACCAGTTTCTGCCAGCGACGCTGCAGGGAGCAGTCGCGTTCAAAGAGATGAAGGACATTGCCGCATGTGTCCGCAAGCACCTGGAATTCGATATGGCGAGGCGAGGCAACGAGACGCTCGATCATCATCCGGTCGTCGCCGAAGCCGGCAAGGGCCTCGCGGCGTGCAGACCGCAGCGCTTCGGGAAAGGCCTCCGCCGTCTCCACCCGGCGCATGCCGCGGCCTCCGCCGCCGGCAACGGCCTTGATCATGACCGGGAAGCCGGTTTCCAGGGTGCGTTCAAGGAGGCCGTTGTCATCGCGCCGCTCTTCGGAAAAGCCCGGAACGACGGGAATGCCCGCCGCCGCCATGGCCTCCTTGGCGGCGTCTTTCACACCCATGATGCGGCTGGCCGCCGGCGGAGGACCGACGAAGACGATGCCGGCTTCCTCGCAGGCCTCGGCAAGTGCCGGATTTTCCGAAAGGAACCCGTAACCCGGGTGGAGCGCCTCGGCACCCGATCTTCGGGCGACCGCGATCAGACGTTCAATGTCGAGATAGCCCTCCTGTGGACCAAGGCACCAGGCCTCGTCCGCCTCGGCGACATGGCGCTGGCCGCGGTCCGGGTCGGTGTAGACGGCAATGGACGCGAGGCCGAGTCGCCGTGCGCTCCTGATGACCCGGCAGGCGATCTCGCCACGATTGGCAATGAGCAGTCTCGTGAACATGAATCCTCGTCACATGCGGAACACGCCGAAACGGGTCTCGCGGATCGGCGCGTTCAGTGCCGCGGAAAGCGACAGGGCGAGGACTTCGCGGCTCGTCCTGGGATCGATGATGCCGTCGTCCCACAACCTTGCGCTGGCATGAAGCGGATGGCCCTGCTGCTCGAACCGGGAGACGATCGCCTCCCTGAAGGATGCTTCCTCTTTGGCCGGCCAGTCTTCCATGCGCCGGCGCAGACTGTCACGGTGTACCGTGGCAAGGACGCTGGCGGCCTGTTCGCCCCCCATCACGGAAATCCGCGCGTTCGGCCACATCCACAGGAACCGCGGGCCGAACGCGCGCCCGCACATGCCGTAGTTTCCGGCGCCGAACGAGCCTCCGATGATCATCGTGACGCGGGGCACGGCGGCGGTCGCGACCGCCGTGACGAGCTTCGCCCCGTCCCGGGCGATGCCGGCCGCCTCGTACTTCCTGCCGACCATGAAACCGGTGATGTTCTGGAGAAAGACAAGCGAATCCGGCGCTGGGTGCACAGTTCGATGAAGTGCGCTCCCTTGAGGGAGGATTCGCTGAACAGGATGCCGTTGTTGGCGATGATGCCGACGGGAATGCCCACGATGTGCGCGAAACCGCACACCAGGGTGGTGCCGTAGAGTGCCTTGAATTCATCGAAGCGGGACCCGTCGACGATGCGTGCGATCACTGCGTGGATATCGAGGGGTTGGCGAGGATCTTCGGGGACGAGGCCGGGAATCTCCGAGGCGTCATGCACCGGCTCCTCCGGCGGCCGGAGTGCCAGATCGTGTCGCTTGACCCGGTTGAGCGAGGCGACCACTGACCGTGCCCGCTCGAGCGCGTCCTGATCATCGAGGGCGTAATGGTCGACCACCCCCGATTGTCGGGCATGGAGATCGGCGCCGCCCAGATCCTCGGCCGAGACGGTTTCGCCCGTGGCGGCCTGCACCAGAGGCGGGCCGCCCAGGAAGATCGTGCCCTGCCGGCGCACGATGATGCTCTCGTCGGACATCGCCGGGACATAGGCGCCGCCGGCGGTGCACGATCCCATGACCACGGCGATCTGCGGGATGCCGGCGGCCGACATATTCGCCTGGTTGTAGAAGATCCGCCCGAAGTGGTCCCGGTCCGGGAAGACCTCATCCTGGTTCGGCAGATTGGCGCCGCCGGAATCCACCAGATAGACACACGGCAGGCGGTTCTCCCAGGCGATTTCCTGGGCCCGAAGATGCTTCTTCACGGTCAGCGGAAAGTAGGTCCCCCCCTTCACCGTGGCATCGTTGCAGATCACCATGCATTCCAGGCCCTCGATACGCCCGATCCCGGCGATGATCCCCGCGCACGGGACTTCCGACCCGTAGAGGCCATGGGCCGCGAAGAGGCCGACCTCCAGGAACGCCGATCCGGGATCGAGAAGCCGGCGCACGCGTTCCCGCGGCAGCAGCTTGCCGCGTTCGCAATGGCGCCGGCGCGCCTCGGCGGGTCCACCCTCCATGATCGTTTCGACATGCCGCGAGGTCTCCGCGATCAGACGCAGCATGCGTTCCCGGTTGCGGCGATAGCCCTCGTCAGCGGTATCGACGCCGGCCTCGAGCACGCTCATGGCGACGCCCGCCCGGTCTTCTCGAAGAGTTCCCGTCCGATCAGCATGCGGCGGATCTCCGACGTGCCGGCGCCGATCTCATAAAGCTTGGCATCGCGCAGGAGCCTTCCTGCGGGATAGTCTTCGATATAGCCGTTGCCGCCGAGAAGCTGGATCGCATCGAGCGCCATGGCCGTCGCCTTCTCCGAGGAGTAAAGGATGCAGCCGGCGGCATCCATGCGCGTCGTCTCCCCGCGATCACAGGCCGCCGCGACGGCATAGACGTAGGCCCTGCACGCATTCATGGTCGTCAGCATGTCGGCAAGCTTGGCCTGGACAAGCTGGAAGGTGCCGATCGGCTTGCCGAACTGCCGACGCTGATGCACGTAGGGCACCACGGTGTCGAGACAGGCCGCCATGATCCCCAGAGGCCCTCCGGCCAGCACGACCCGCTCGTAGTCGAGGCCCGACATCAGGATCTCCACTCCCCGGCTCTCCTCACCGAGTACGTTGTCGAACGGAACCTCGCAGTCCTCGAACACGAGTTCCGACGTCCTCGATCCCCGCATACCGAGCTTCTCGAGCGGCTTGCCGCTCGACAAGCCCTTGAACCCGCGCTCGACAATGAAGGCCGTGATGCCGCCCGAGCCGGCCGCCGGATTGGTCTTTGCATAGACCACGAGGCAATCTGCATCGGGACCGTTGGTGATCCACATCTTCGTGCCGTTGAGCACGTAACAGTCGTTGTGCTTCTTCGCGGCAAGGCGCATCGACACGACATCCGATCCGGCTTGCGTCTCGCTCATGGCAAGAGCGCCGACACGCTCACCGGAGACGAGGCCCGGCAGGTGGCGCGCCTTCTGTTCTGCCGTGCCGTGCCTGCGGATCTGGTTGACGCAGAGATTGGAATGGGCGCCGTAGGAAAGGCCGACGGAGGCCGAGGCCCGGCTCAGGGCCTCGAGGGCGATCACATGGGCAAGATAGCCCATGCCGATGCCGCCCCAGTCCTCCTCCACCGTGATTGCGAGCAGGCCGAGGTCGCCCATCTCGCGCCACAGGCCAAGGGGAAATCCCTTGTCGCGGTCGAAGGCCTCCGCATGAGGCGCGATACGCTCGCGGGCAAAGCGCCCCACGACATCCTGGAGACTCACGATGTCGTCGGGGAGACCGAAATTCAGTCCGGGTTCGAACATGATTCACATGGTTCCGTCATGCCGTTTCCGGAAGTCCGGCTCAGCCGTATCCGCATAACCGTGTTCGATCATCCAGTCGCGCATGACGAACTTCTGCGGCTTTCCTGTCACCGTCATGGGCAGGGATTCTACGATGCGGATATGGCGGGGAATCTTGAAATGGGCAATCTGGCCGGTGCACAAGGCGGTCACGTCCTCGGGCCGAAGTTCCGCCCCTGGAGCGGGGATCACCCAGGCGCAGACCTGTTCGCCATAGCGGGTGTCGGGGATTCCGAATACCTGCGCCTGACTTATGCCGGGATGGCGATGGAGAAACTCCTCGATCTCGCGAGGATAGATGTTTTCACCGCCCCGGATGATCATGTCCTTGACCCGCCCGACGATGGCACAGAACCCCTCCGCGTCCAGCGTGGCGAGATCGCCGGTGTGCATCCAGCCGTCGACGATGGCTTCCCTTGTCCTGGCATCGTCTCCCCAGTAGCCCTTCATCACCGAATAGCCGCGGGTCAGGAGTTCGCCCTTCTCGCCTGCGGGAAGGGTCCTTCCGCTCTCATCGACGATCCTGGCGTCGACATGCGGGTGGACGCGTCCGACGGTAGCGACACGCTTCTCGAGAGGATCGTCGACGAAGCTCTGGAACGATACCGGAGAGGTCTCGGTCATACCGTAGCAGATCGTGATCTCCGGCATGTACATCTCACTGATGACCCGGCGCATGACTTCGATGGGACAACTGGCGCCCGCCATGATTCCGGTGCGCATGGCTGAAAGGTCATGCGTTCCGCGCGCCAGCTCATCGAGCATCGCGATGAACATCGTCGGAACGCCGTAGAGCGCCGTGCACCGTTCCCGGGAAACGGCGTCGAGGGTTTCGACGGCATCGAACCCTTCCCCGGGAAACACCATGGCCGCTCCCTGTGCAACGCAACCGAGAACACCCATCACCATCCCGAAACAGTGATAGAGCGGCACCGGGATGCACAGCCGGTCGTGTTCCGAAAAGCGTATCCGGTCGGTCACGAAGCGGGCGTTGTTGACAATGTTGTGGTGCGAGAGTGTCGCTCCCTTCGGCGATCCCGTAGTACCGGACGTGAACTGGATGTTGATGGCATCGAAGGGATCGAGCGTGATGGCATCGAGGCGCTCCGGATCGGCCTCTGCCGGGACATCCCTGAAACCGAGGACTCCGGGACCCGGATCATCGGCCATCGCGATCACGCACCGAAGATGCGGCAGCCGCTCGGAGACCAGATGTCCCGGTCGCGACCGGGCAAGTTCGGGAGCAAGCGTTCGCGTCATGCCGAGATAGTCTGACGACTTGAAACGCTCTGCCGTGACCAGGGCCTTGCAGGCGACCTTGTTGAGCGCGAACTCGAGTTCCGCGAGCCGGTAGGCGGGATTGATGTTGACAAGGATGGCGCCGATACGCGCCGTGGCGAACTGGGTCAGCACCCATTCGAGGCGGTTGGGAGACCAGATGCCGACGCGGTCGCCCTTGTCGATGCCGAGTTCCAGGAAGCCCGTGGCAAGGGCATCGACCTCGTGTGCGAAGTCGCTGTAGCTCAAGACCCGGTCTTGCCGCGGCAGCACGACCGCATCGCGCGAGCCGTACCGCTCCACCGTGTCGCGCAAAGTCCGGGGTATGGTCGCGTCAACGAGCGGCGGATGCCGTTCACCCGCCACGGACGAAAGATGGTTCGCCGGAGCCGTCATGGCGTCACAATCGCGCTACGTGCAGGAACTTGCAAGCCGTCCCGCCCGACATTCATTCATGGCCCAGGGCTTGCGTTCAGCGGCACGATGTCGCCACCCTTCGTCCGATTGCACGCGCGGTCATGCTGCCGGTAGTGTAGGCCATGATTTCCCATGGCGGCCTCCATCGTGTGTCCCGGGTCACCCCCGTCGGGACTCCCGGGCACCGGCCTGACACTGGAACGGTATTCGGAATGGCGGCCACCGGAGAGTGCGGCCGGTGACGGCGAACGCAACAGAGAACCGCTTTCGGATCACCGATATCCGACTCGACGACCGTCTCGTGGTGCGCCGCAGCACCGAGGTCGAACACGAGATGGCGGTCGCGATCTACGACCTCCTGGAGACCAACCATTTCGAGCCCGTCGGGGCTCCTCCGGGTCCCTATCATGTCCGCCTCGCGGTCCGGAACGGTCGCAGCCTGGTGTTCGAAATCGGCGATGAAGATGAGCAGTCGCTGACCGAGATCTCCATGCCGCTTCACACCTTCCGCCGAATCGTGAAGGACTACTTCACGGTGTGCGAAAGCTACTTCGAGGCCATCAGGAACGCGCCTCCGTCACGCATCGAGGCACTCGACATGGGACGCCGCAGTCTCCACAACGAGGGCGCCGTGCTGTTGCGTGAGGCCCTGGACGGCCGCGTCTTGATCGATTCAGAGACATCGAGAAGGCTGTTCACATTGATCTGCGTCCTGCATATTCGGGGCTGACCGGATGGCAGACACCCCGGGAGCCGTGCTCTTCGCATGCAACTTCAATGCCGTCCGCTCCCCCATGGCCGAAGGCCTCATGAAGAGTCTCTATGGCCACAGCACCTTCATCGATTCGGTCGGCGTACGCCCCGCAGTGGAACCGGACCCCTTCATGATCACGGTCATGGAAGAGGTCGGCATCGACATGACCGGTCACCGGCCCAAGACCTTCGACGACATCGGTGACGGCGCCGAGAGCTTCGATCTGGTGATCACCATGTCTCCCGAGGCCCAACATCGCGCCATCGAGCTCACCCGGTACGCCGCACTGGACGTGGAGTACTGGATGACATTTGATCCCGTTGCCGTGGAAGGCAACAGGGAAATGATTCTGGATGCCTACCGCCAGGTGCGGGACCATATCCGGCGACGCATTGACGAACGCTTTCCCGCAGCCTCGCTGTCGGCGATCTGAAGGCTTGAAGACGATGACCAGGTTTCGCGACATACCCCTCGTTCTGGCCTCGGAGTCGCCCCGAAGGCTCGAACTTCTGGCGCAGATCGGCGTGGTCCCCGACGAGATTGTTCCGGCCGATCTGCCGGAACGGCCGCGAAAGGGAGAACTGCCGCGCAACCTGGCGCAACGCCTTGCCCGCGACAAGGCGATGGCGATCGCCTGTCGCCGTCCCGATGCCGCGGTTCTCGCGGCGGACACGGTAGTCGCCTGCGGCCGGCGTGTCCTGCCCAAGCCGGCGGACGCCGCCGAAGCGCGGCTCTGTCTGGAGCGACTCTCGGGCCGCAGCCATATGGTTCACGGCGGTATCTGTCTTATTGTCGCCGGCACGACAAGTTGCCGCCACGTCGAGACCCGGGTCAGCTTCAAGCATCTGTCTGTAGACGAGATCGACCGCTATCTCGTGAACGGCGAATGGCGCGACAAGGCCGGCGGCTATGCCATCCAGGGAAGGGCAGCAGCCTTTGTCCGCAGGCTGAGCGGTTCCTATACCAATGTCGTCGGTCTCGGTCTCTACGAGACGGCGCAACTCCTCGCCGGGCGCGGTCTGTTGTAAGCGCCTAACTTTGCATCCCGAATCGGACCGTGCCATCGTTGGATCATGACGCGGAAAACTCTATCGCGGTGTCCGATCTGTGCGCTGCCGTCGAAGGTGCCGCACACGCCTTTCTGCTCCGAACGGTGCAGCATGAGGGATTTTGCGCGATGGATCGGCAGTGACGAACCCTACGTCATCGAAGGCGAGCCGATCGTTCCCGATTCGCCCGAGCCGCAAGGCTGATGCCGCGCATGACCGGGGCCCTGTCAATCGTGATGGACAACGCCGGCCGAATTGCCTAAACAGTCGCGCCTCGGGTGCCCAGGTAGCTCAGTCGGTAGAGCACATGACTGAAAATCATGGTGTCGGTGGTTCAATTCCGCCCCTGGGCACCATTTCCCTCTGAAGACGTTTCAGATCCCGGCGCGGCGTGATCAGGCGCCCATCGTTCGAGCATGGTGCGCGGCAAATCCGGCGATCATCGGCCCGAGCGCGCCCTCGAGATCATGACCCATGCCCGGTATCTCGATGAGCACCGATCCGGGAATGTTCGCTGCGGTATCGCGCCCGTGTTCGGGCGCAAGCAGCGTATCATCGGTGCCGTGAATGACGAGGCTCGGAACGGATATCGTTTTGAGGCGATCGACCCTCGAGCCGTCCTGACGCACCGCAAGGTACTGCCTCAGGACGCCTTCAGGAGTCCAGCAGCGGTCCCATGCGCGCCCGATGAGAGCCGCGCGCCCGGCTTCTTCGAAGGCATATCCCGGACTCCCCCAGACCCGGTCGCAGCGCAGCGTGAATTCGATCACCGAGTCGCGGTCGTCCGGATCGTCCGGCGATGCCAGCAGCAGCCTGCGCACCTCGGACGCAATCGCGGGAAGCTCCGGATTGCCCGAGGACGACATCACCGAAGTCATGGTGATGACCCTCTCCGGTCTCATGGCGGCCATGATCTGCACGATCATGCCGCCCATGGAGATGCCGAAGACATGGGCACGCTCGATGCCGAAATGATCGAGCACGCCGAAGTGATCGTCGGCGAAGTCCGCCACGCTGTAGGGCGCTTCGATCGGCAGTCCGTCGGCTTCCCGCTGTGCCGCCTCTTCGGCGGTGGCCGACTCGAGACCGTCGAATTTCTGCGACAGGCCGGCGTCCCGGTTGTCGGGCATGATGGCGCGGAAACCCAGGGCAGCGAACCGCTCGAGCATCGCCTGCGGCCAGTGGATGATCTGACTTCCCAGGCCCCTGATGAGGAGGATAGGAATCGCTTCCGGATCACCGTAGCATTCGACGAATATCCCGGTTCCGTTGGCAGTGATCAGAGGCAATGCGGACCCCTCTTGGCAGCTAAGGAGAAAGCGATATGTATCGCCTCTATGGCAAACCCTTTACGATGTCCATGGTCCCCGAAGGCACCATGGACGAGATCGGTGTCGAGTATACCACGGTGACACTTCCGGACGGCCGGTCGCAGGATCCGGAGTATCTGAAACTCCGTCCCGACGGCCTGGTTCCGACGTTCATCGACGGCGATCTTGTCATCATCGAGGGCTCGGCCATCGCCATGCACCTCGCCGACAGGCATCCTGAAGCGGGCCTTGCTCCCGAACCGGGCAGCCCGGAACGCGCTCTGTGGTACCAGTGGATGGTATGGCTCAACTCGGTCGTTCATCCGGCCGTGGCGAACGAGTACCATGCCGACTGGTACACGACCGACGGCACCGGGATCGAAGGAGTGAGAGGGGCCGCGCGCAGGAACGCCGATGACCTGTGGCGCCAGATCGATACCAGCGTGGCCGGCCGAACCTGGCTTGTCGCAGAGCGATTCTCGACGGCCGACATCCTCTTTCTCGTCGAGGCCTACATGCACTGGGACAGCCGCGCCATGCTCGCCCGCGAGAAGAACGTGGCCGGTCTCGTGCGCCGTATCCAGACACGCCCGGCGATGGCCGCCCTCCTCGATCGCCACGAAATCGAGACGATCCCCGCCACCTGACCATCGTCTCTTCATTGCCGACGGTTGTTCTTGAGGATGTCGTTCCTCCGCATGGGTTCGACCTTGCAACCCCCGGGTTCGCCTCTGCCTCAGGAATGCGTCCGGAATGCCTCGCCGCGCTCTTCTTCATCCCGGTCCGGGAAATTCGCGCCGCAGATGGCGCCGCTCCGGTTTCGGATTGCGGGAGCGCTGTTCCCGCATGGTGTCGGGCGAAATGATCCCGACGTTCGCCGGTCTTCAGGGAACGAGAGCGCGGATCGCCCGGATGTGATCAGGCGTCGTGGCGCAGCAGCCTCCGACGATGCGTACGCCTGCGTCGAACCAGCATTTCGCGTGGCGGGCAAGGCGTTCGGGTCCGATGCCGGTGGTGTCGAGGAGATGGAAATGGCCGCCGTCTTCCACCGCTTCGTCCGATTCGCCGTAGCCGGTGTTGGGGTAGGCACCGACAGGCCCGTCGAAAGCCGACAGCAGCCGGGGAAGCGAGGCATCGATCGCCTCGGCTGAGGAACACATCAGGAGGATGGCTGCGACATCCCGGTTCCCGAGAGCCGCGATCAGATCGGCGAAGCTCTCGCCATGCTGCATGGTCCCCTCTTCGGTTACATGGCGCACGCCGAGCATCACGGGAAGACCGGCGTCGCTGACGGCATCCACGGCGTTGACGCAGTCCTCGATCCATCCGACGTACTCGGCAAGGATGAAGTCGACACCGGCTTCGGCAAGGATACGCGCCTGCATCGCGAACTCGCGGGGCAGGTCGTCACGGTCGATCGGGACTTCGAACCTGCCACCATGGGGAGGCGCCATACCGCCAGCGACCCAGGCGCCGGGGCGAAGCCGGTCACGCGCCTCGACGGCGATATCACCGGCCAACCTGGTGTAGCGTTCCGCCTCATTCTCGAGGCCCACCAGGCCAAGCTTGACCGTGTTCGTCCAGAAGCTGTTGGTGATGACGATGTCGCAGCCGATCCGAAGATAGTCCTCGTGCACCTTGCGCACGATGTCGGGAGCATCCCGCATGGCCGTTGCGGACCAGGTGCCCAGCACACGGTCCTTGCTGACCCCATAGGAAAGGTAGACGCCGCGGCGCTGCAGTTCCGAACCAGTTGCCCCGTCCATCACGAGGGGCGGTCCTTCAAGGAGCCTTGTGGTTATTGGCTCACGGCTCATGTCAGTACCTCCCGGTCAGACGAGATCAGGACTTGGCGTCGCCACCCTCCTTCGCTTCTTCCTTGGCATCGCCGTCGGCGATCTCGGCATTACGGGCCGACAGTGCGGCTCCCAGGATATCGCCCAGGGTCGCACCGCTGTCCGTCGAGCCGAAGGCTTCCATGGCCTTCTTTTCTTCCTCGATTTCCAGGGCCTTGACGGAGAGGGTGAACCGGTGGGACGCCTTGTCGATGTTCGTGACCTTGGCATCGAGCCGGTCGCCGGGTGCGAAGCGTTCGGGTCGCTGGTCGCCGCGGTCGCGTGCAAGTTCAGCCTTGCGGATGAGACCGGGCACGACGCCGTTGACCAGGACCTCGACGCCATTGTCGATCACCTTGGTGACCATGCAGGTCACGACAGAACCCCGCGAGAGGCCCTCCATGGCACCGGCGAAGGGATCGGGTTCGAGCTGCTTGATACCGAGGCTGACACGTTCCTTATCCACATCGACATCGAGGATCTTTGCCTTGACCTGATCACCCTTCTTGTACTGCTGGATCGCATCGTCGGCGCTCTGTTCCCAGGAGAGATCGGACATGTGGACCATGCCGTCGAGATCGCTGCCGATGTTGACGAAGAGCCCGAACTCCGTGATGTTCCGCACCTCGCCCTCGACTTCGCTGCCGATCGGATGCTCGATCAAGAAGATCTCCCAGGGATTGCTCTGGGTCTGCTTGATGCCGAGGCTGATGCGGCGCTTGCCCGCATCGACGTCCAGGATCTCGACTTCGACTTCCTGGCTCGTGGAGGCGATCTTGCCGGGATGAACGTTCTTGCGGGTCCAGCTCATCTCGGAGACATGGACCAGACCCTCGACCCCGGGCTCAAGTTCCACGAAGGCGCCGTAGTCGGTGATGTTGGTGATCCGGCCCGTGAACCGGGCGCTGACCGGGTACTTCGCACCGACACCTTCCCAGGGATCGGCTTCGAGCTGTTTCATGCCCAGCGAGATGCGCTGGGTTTCCGGATTGAAGCGAATCACCTGAACACGGACCGACTGGCCGATGGAAACGGTTTCGCTTGGATGGTTGATGCGCCGCCAGGAAATGTCCGTCACGTGCAGCAGTCCGTCGAGTCCCCCGAGATCCACGAAGGCGCCGTAATCGGTGATGTTCTTGATCACCCCATCCAGGATCTGCCCTTCGGCGAGGCCGGCGATCAGCTCGGTACGCTGGTCGGCGCGCTCATCTTCAAGCACCGAACGCCGCGACACCACGATGTTGCTCCGGCGCCGGTCCATCTTGAGGATACGGAATTCGTGTTCCTCGCCCATGAGTGGTGTCACGTCGCGAACCGGCCGGATGTCGATCTGGCTGCCGGGCAGGAAGGCGAAGGCGCCGCCGAGATTGATGGTGAAACCGCCCTTGACCCGCTGGTAGATGTAGCCCTTCACACGGTCGCCGTTCTCGAAGGCCGTCTCAAGCTGGTTCCAGACTTCCTCACGCTGTGCCTTTTCGCGGGAGAGAACCGTTTCGCCCTGGTTGTTCTCCAGCCGTTCGACGAAGACCTCGACCTTGTCGCCGACAGCGACATTCGGCTCGCCGCCGGGGGACGTGAACTCGCGAAGCGGAACCCGGCCCTCGGCTTTCAGTCCGACATCGATCAGGACCAGATCGCCCTGGATGCCGAGAACCGTACCCTGGGTCACCGCACCCTCGACGATATTGACGCGCTCCAGAAACTCGTTGAACAGATCCTCAAAGTTCTCCTCTGATGCGGGTGCGTCAGCCGCAGACGTCTCGTGCGCCGTGCTCGATTCGGTCATCTTGTCTCCTGATATCCTTGTTTCACGGAAGCGAACATGCGCTTCCCCGGCCTCCGTTTGGGATTTCGCATGAGCGAGACGGATGCCGTCACGCCTGCCAGGAGGCGTGAGAGTGCCCATATAGCGCCGGAAAACCCAGCCTTCAACTCAATTGTTGAGGGCGCGAAGTCGCGCCCGCACGACATCGAGTGCCCGGCAGGCGGCCGCATCGGCATCAAGACCGGTCGTGTCGATGACGACGGCATCATCGGCCTGGCGCAGAGGCGCCCATCGTCGTTCGGTATCCCTGCGGTCCCTCTCGGCGATTTCCCTGGAAACGGCCCCGAATGTGACATGCTCGCCGCGTCGGACCAGCTCCCGGTGGCGCCGCAACGCCCTGACGTCGGCATCCGCCGTCACGAAGAGCTTCACGTCTGCGTCCGGGAACACGACAGTGCCGATGTCGCGCCCGTCGACGACCGCACCCGGGGGCGTCGCGGCGAAGCGCCGCTGGAAATCGAGCAAGGCGGCCCTGACGCCCCGGTGGGCACCGATTCGCGAGGCCGCTTCGCCGATCGCCTGATCGCGCAGGCCGGGGTGTTCGAGGTCCACCGGTGCCAGAGACTCTGCTGCCTTGCGGCTTTCCTCGGGATCTCCCGGATCGCCGCCCCGGTCGAGAACCAGGGCCGCCGTAGCCCGGTAGATCATGCCGCTGTCGAGATGCCGCAGCCCGAGCCTTTCGGCAAGACTGCGCGCGAGCGTTCCCTTGCCGGCGGCAACCGGGCCGTCGACCGCGATCACCGTCGTCGTGCGCACCAGGAGAATTCCGCGCCGAGCCGTTCGAGGAGCCCGATGAAGTCCGGAAAGCTCGTGTTGATGGCAGCAGTATCGTCGACCGCAACACCGTCACGCGACAGGAGACCCATGACCAGAAAGGCCATGGCGATGCGGTGATCGAGCCTGACGTTCACAAGGCCACCACCGGGCGGCCGCCCGGCAGCGCCATGCACCACGAGTCCGTCCTCGAGGTCCTCCACCGCAACGCCGTTGGACACCAGTCCTGTGGAGATTGCCGCCAGGCGATCGCTCTCCTTGAACCGCAGTTCTGCGAGACCGCGCATGACGGTGCGGCCCTCGGCCGCCGATGCCACCACGGCGAGCACCGGATACTCGTCGATCATGGCGGGCGCCCTCTCGGGAGGGACCTCGACACCCTTCAGATATCCGCCCTCAATGACGATGTCGGCCACCGGTTCCCCCGCCATCTCACGGCAATCGACGAAGCTCATGCCCGCACCCATGTCCTTCAGGGTATCGAAGAAACCCGTTCGTGCAGGATTGACGCCGACATTCGAGATCCTCAGCGAGGCGCCGGGCAGCGCCGCAGCGGCTGCCGCGAGGAAGGCCGCCGATGACGGGTCGCCCGGGACATGCACGTCTGCCGGATCGAGTTCCTGGTGGCCGGTCACGGTGACCAGTCTGCGGCCGCGCTCGTCGAAAACGGTCTCCACCGAAGCGCCGAAGGCGCGCAGCATGCGCTCGGTGTGGTCACGGATTCGCGCCTCCCCGATGACTGTTGTGTTGCCCGGCGCATGGAGGCCGGCCAGCAGCACCGCGGACTTGACCTGCGCGGAAGGAACCTTCAGTTCATGGACAAGTGGCAGCAGGGGGTCACCGCCGGTCACCGCGAATGGCAGGCGCCCGCCGCTCCTTGTCAGGAATCGGGCACCCATTTCCTCCAGCGGATCGATGATGCGCCCCATGGGCCGGCCGGAAAGCGACCGGTCGCCGCTGAAGAACGTCGTGAAGGGATGGCCGGCCGCGACACCTGCCAGCAGGCGCACGCCGGTTCCCGCATTGCCCATGCCGAGAACGCCTTCGGGTTCCCTCAGTCCCCCGATGCCGCAACCGTGAATGTGCCAGGCGCCGGTTTCCCGCCGTTCCACGTCGGCGCCCAGCAACCTGACGGCCGACGCGGTCGCCAGGACGTCCTCTCCTTCCAGCAGGCCGTGGACAATCGTCTCGCCGACCGCCAGGGCGCCAAGGATGAGCGCCCTGTGCGATATGGACTTGTCTCCGGGGACGCTGACGGCGCCTTCAAGCGTTGCCGCGGGGTGCGCGGTGACCGCGGATGCCTCCTGTTTCATGGCGCGTTTTCTAGCATGCGGCGGGGTCCGGCGCGATGTCCCATCGGCCCGGGTAAAAAATACTCAATCAGACATAATTCGGCGCAACCTTCCCTTTGACAGATCGAGAATGAACCTATATCCGGCTCGCCGCCTTGAATGTCCAGATCGATCGGGGATTGACACGATGCCCAAGGCTGAATGGGGCACCAAGCATACCTGCAAGGGATGCGACGCCAAATTCTACGACATGCTCCAGACGCTTCCCGCCTGTCCTGTCTGCCGGGCGATAGTCGGACTGGAAACGAAAGCCGTGATCGAGCTTGTCAAAGACGACGTTGAGCCCGGCGATGACGTTCTCGTTGACGTCGTCGCCGGCGCGGCCCTCGAGACCGAAGACAATGACGGCGACGACGACGCGCCCTGCGATGGCCAGCGAATCCGGTCTTGCGTCCCGGACCAGGTGTCCATAGGTTTGCGCCGTCCGATTCCGGGCAGGGGGCCGTAGCTCAGTTGGGAGAGCGCTTGAATGGCATTCAAGAGGTCAGGGGTTCGACTCCCCTCGGCTCCACCAGCCCCCCGAACAGCCGCAAAGTCACCGTGATTGAGCGCCAGGTACCGGGACGACAGAATTCCTGCGCGGTCCGTAGCGGCAGGCTTTCGGCCTCACCCATTTCGGCGAAGCATTTCGTGAAGCCTCGGTTGACGTAGAGCGATCTGCGACCCGTATCGGGGTGCCGGCGAACCACCGGATGCTCGTTCTCGACGGTCGAGGATGCCGCATCGTGGAGCGGCTGCGCGAGATTGATGCCACGGATCTCGGCACCGACAGCACCGGCAGGGGGACGACAATCAAGGTCCATCACGTCCTCCGCTCCAGTCCTGCCATCAAGGGCACAGCGTCGCGGTGCCGGCAGCCCCCGCTCCTTGTGCGGACTCGCCCCGGGAAGTGGCGTCCACTACACTGGTACCTGCCATGACACGATCCATGACAGCGGCCCATTGGGGCTTCTACGAACTCGTCAACGGCGGGGAAGGCGCGGTCGCAAGGCCGCTTCCGGAAGACCCCGATCCGTCGCTCATCAGCGACAATCTGCGCGATTTCATGGACCGCCGTGCGCGCATCGCCACGCCGCTCGTGCGCCGGTCCTACCTCGAATCGGACGGCGCGTGCGACGGATCGGAGCGCGGCCGTGACTCTTTCGTTCCTGTCGACTGGGACCGTGCTCTCGATCTGGCGGCGCTTGCCGTCTCCCGGACGATCGCCGAGCATGGCAACGAGGGCATCTTCGCCGGGTCCTACGGCTGGGCGAGTGCCGGACGGTTCCACAATCCCCAGAGCCAGCTCAAGCGCTTCATGAATCTTGCCGGCGGTTTCGTCAGACACGTCAATACCTACAGTTCGGCGGCCGGCGAGACGATAATCCGCCATGTCCTGGGCGAGGGGATGAGACCGACCGGGCACGACTGGCAGACCATCCGCAACAACACCGACTTGCTGGTCGCTTTCGGCAGCCTGCCGTTGAAGAACGCGGCGGTCGCTCCGGGCGGGACCGGCCCTCACATGGACCGGACGGGGCTTCGCAGGTGCATGTCGGAGGGGCTCGAGGTCGTCTCGATCGGTCCCGTGAAGTCAGAGGAGGAAACCGAACTTTGTGCAGAGTGGATCGCCCTGCGCCCGAACACCGATACTGCGCTCATGCTCGCACTCGCCCACGTGCTGGTGACCGAAGGCCTTCACGACACCGGCTACCTCGAACGCTGCACGGTCGGAGCCGGTGAGCTGATCGCCTACATCACCGGAAGGAGCGACGGTATCGCAAAATCGCCCGGCTGGGCGTCGGCAATCACGGGCATCGCGCCCGAAACCATCGTTTCCCTGGCGCGCAGGATGGCCAAAGGACGCACGCTGATCACGATCGCGTGGGCCCTGCAGCGCGCGGACCACGGCGAACAACCCTTCTGGATGGCCATTTCGCTCGCGGCGCTGATGGGCAGGGTCGGCCTGCCGGGAACCGGCATTGCCTTCGGACTGGGAGCGTTCAGTGACTACGGAGCGGGAACGCTTCCGTTCCAATGGGCATCGCTGCCCCAGGGCCGCAACCCGGTCGACCGCCTGATTCCGGTCGCGCGCATCGCCGACATGCTGCTTCATCCCGGACGGGTCATTCCCTACAACGGCCTCGACGTGACACTGCCGCGGATCGGCCTCGTCTGGTGGGCGGGTGGCAACCCCTTTCACCATCACCAGGACCTGCACCGCCTGGCCCGGGCCTTCCGCCGGCCGGCAACGGTCATTGTCAATGACCCCTGGTTTCAGGCGACGGCGCGGTTTGCCGATATCGTGTTCCCTGCGACCACGACACTCGAGCGCAACGATTTCGCGGCGAGCGCCCATGGCGGCCATGCCGTGCCGATGCACAGGGCAGGCAAGCCCTGGTGCGAGGCGCGTTCGGATCACGAAATCTTCTCGGCTATGGCAGGGCGCATGGGATTTGCCGAGGCGTTCACCGAAGGCCTGGACGAGATGGCGTGGATCCGCAGGCTCTACGACGAGTCGCGTGACAATGCGGCACGGGCCGGAGTAGCACTGCCCGACTTCGACACCTTCTGGTCCGGAGGGTGGGTGCGCGCAGGACCGCTGAAGACGGGCACCCACGCCCTGGCGAAACTGCGTGCCGATCCCGACGCCAATCCGCTTTCCACGCCGTCGGGCAGGATCGAGCTGGCAAGCGAAACCATCGGCGGCTTCGCCTACACCGATTGCGCGCGCCATGCGACGTGGTTCGAGCCAAGGGAGTGGCTGGGCAGTCCCGATTGCCGGGGCGATGCGCTCCATCTGCTCTCGGATCAGCCCGGCGACAAGCTCCACAGCCAGCTCGACGGCGGCCGACACAGCGCCGGCAGGAAGATAAGGGGCCGTGCGCCGATCATGATCAATCCGGAGGACGCGGCTGACCGCAGCATCGGTGACGGCGACGCGGTCCACGTCTTCAATGGGCGCGGACGGTGCCTGGCGGGCGCATGCCTGACGGAAAGGGTCATGCGCGGCGTCGTGGTCCTGTCGACCGGTGCCTGGATGGACTGCGAAGATCCGGGCAATCCGCAGAACCTGGAGCGCCACGGCAATCCCAATGTGCTGACCTTTGACGCCGGCTGCTCGTCGCTGTCACAGGGTCCCTCGTGCAACACGACCCTGGTGCGTGTCGAACGTCACGACGCGGCGCTGCCGCCGGTCAGGGCTTTCGACATTCCCCTGGCAGACCAGGAGTCTTGACCATCCTGTTGCCGCATCACGTGCGGCAACGGCCACCGTCAACCCTTCCAGAGACCCTCCCTCACCAGATCGTCCTGGGTGCGCGTGATGCTCTCGCGCAGGATCTCGACGATCGTGTCGACCTCGGCGCGGTTGAGGATCAGGCAGGGGGAAAGGATGTTGAGATGGGCCAGCGGCCTCAGAATGAGGCCGAGTTCTCTGGCATGATGCGACGTGCGATGGCCGACATCGGCCTCAAACGGGAGCAGTTCCCCGGTCTCCTTGTCGGCAACGCTCTCGATGCCGATCATGAATTTCCGGCCGCGGACATCACCGACAGTCGGCAAATCGAGAAGCGAGCGGATGCCTTCCTCGAAGTAGCTGCCCATGTCGTTGACATGGCCGCAAAGATCAATTTTTTCCATGACCGCGATATTGGCGAGCGCTGCCGCGCAGCACACGGGATGGCCGGAATAGGTGAAGCCGTGGGTGAACATGGCACCCGCCTGGATCGGTTTGCCGATGACTTCCCAGATACCGCGCGACAGCAGGGCCGCTCCCAAAGGCACGTAACCGGAGGTAAGTCCCTTGGCGCAGGTGATGATGTCGGGCGCCATTTCGAAGATGGCATCGGATGCGAAGAACTCACCGAGCCGGCAGAATCCGGTGACCACCTCGTCGGCAATGATCAGGATTCCGTGTCGCTTGCAGATTTCGGAGATCCGCCGGAAGTAGCCTTCCGGAGGATCGACGACCCCGCCCATGCCCATGATCGGTTCGGCGAAAAAGGCAGCGATACGCTCCGGTCCCACCTCCTCGACCTTGTCCTCGAACTCCTGCACCAGATGATCGCAGAAGTCATCGACCGTCATGCCGGCTCGGGCGGCGGTAGATGTAGGGCGCCGACACGTAGTGGATGTTCTGTTCCGGTGTATCGAAGCCGATCTTGTTGAAGTCGAGGCCCGAGAGCGCGGCCGAGACCGAGGTGCTGCCGTGATAGGCATTGGTCCGGCTTATGATGTGCTTCCTGCCGGGCTGGCCAAGATGATTGAAGTAGTGCTCGACGATTCTGAACGCGGTGTCGTTGGCCGTCGAACCGCCGGTCGTATAGAACACGTGGTCGATGTGATCGGGCGCCAGTTCGACAAGCTTCGCCGCAAGCTCTGCCGCCGGCGCGGTCGAGGTGCTGTGGAAGGGATTGGCATAGGGCAGGCGACGCGCCTGTTCGGCCATGGCGTCGACGATCTCCTCGCGGCCGTAGCCGACATTGACGCACCAGACGCCGCCGATGCCGTCGATCAGCTTGTTGCCGTGAACATCCCAGACATGGGCGCCGTCACCCTCGACGAGGATTTCCGATCCGGTCTCGTGGAAGGTCGCGAAATCCGCCCAGCCGTGCACGACATGATCACGGTCCTTGGTCCACAGGTCTTCGGCGTCATAGTGAACGTTCGAACGCATCTTCCTTGCTCCCTCTCGATGTCTTCGAAGGACGTTCCGGAACATCACCGGCGTCCCTCGGGCATGGTTGCATGCACAAACTGTTCAAAGCGGCTTCTCCGATTTCCTATCGGTAGCGCGCCGTCAGCGCCGCCGCGGGATCCGGGCTTTCACCGATCCAGCCCTCACCTGCCTCGAGGCGCTCGAGCGCCGCGTCGACCAGTGCCGTCAGATGGCAGGGCTCGTCGGCAAGAGGCTGCCTGCCTTCCATGAGATCGGCATTCAAGCTGGCGCGGATCATGTTCAGGAGTTCGCGGTTTTCCGTGACGTCCGGACCGTAGCCCAGCTCCTCCAGGCGTCTGCCTATGATATAGGGCGGCGCCCAGCTGGGTGTGACCTGATAACCGGGCTCGACACCGATGAGGGCGGGATCGAGGTCGCACGGCCGGTCCTTCTGTTCGAACAGCGGGTCGACATAGCGATAGGCCCGGGCGCCGACCAGCGGCGTGTTGGGCGGAATGCCATGGTGGTCGTGAATCTGCCACATGCGCTCGGCGGTTTCCTTCAGCCGGGACATGTCGAACTGCCTCGTGACTTGCCTGTTCCCGGCGCGCATCAGATTGGTGAGGAACATCATGATCGAGCCGTGGCCGCCCTGTGCGGCCTGCGGCGTGAGGCCGGACCAGACCCCGTCGGCACCGGCAAGTACCGCCTCGACCGTCGCCGCATCCTCCATGCCGTTTCCCGAATGGGGGTGGACAAGGATCGTGCGCGGCTCGGGATTGTAGTGGCGCATCAGCCTGACGAGCTCGCACGATTCGAAGGTGAAGCGGGTGCCGCGCACATCCTCAAGGAGAATCCCGGTGACGGGCATGGCACCGATGAGCTTGAAGCACCGGAGAACGAATTCCGGATCCTCGTCGAAGGCATCGAAGGCATCGGCAATCCGGATGTAGATCCGGCCCCGGTGGCCGGTCTCGGCCGGCAACCGTTCCCGGAAATGCGCGACATGGGCGGCAAGGTCATCGAGAGCGTCCTGTGGCGTGCGCTCCATGGTGGTGATGACCGAAGGGGTGATTTCGACGAGGAGGATGACATTGGGAATGCCGTGTTCGGCCCTGCGGCGGGCGGCCGGACCCATCGGAAAGGGCGCGCCGGCGATCACCGGTTCGACGGGGATCGTCATCAGGAAGCCGTCCAGGCTGATGCGATTGCGGACCAGCCACTCAAGGAACTGGTCACTGGCCGAGGGGAAGTCGAAGACATTCGAGAGTCCGATGTCGGCGAGACCGAAGTCCCGCGCCAGTTCGTAAAGCTCGATCTTGTCCTGGAGGGTGTGGCCGTGTTGCGAGGAAAGGGTCGCTTCACGGGCCGACATGTCGAGGATGCACGGGACGACGTCACGCAGCCGCGCCATGTTCCTGTCGATCGTTTGCCGGGATCGCTCGAGGAGCTTCCTGTCGCTCCCGTTCAAGGTGACGTCGGCTGTGGCGAGGTTCATCCATGTCTCCTTTGCTCCGGGCGGTCCCCGGGTTCTGTCCAGAACAGTGCCTCTCAGGTCGGTACGATGGAAACCGCCTTGCTCATCGTGTCGCTGAGTTGCGCATAGAGGTGTTCGCGGAAGGTCTCCACATGGGCCGTGGCCAGCCGCTCGGCCTCCACGACATTTCCGGCATCGATCGCGGCGAAGATCAGGAGGTGATCCCCGACGGTACGCTCGATGTCCTGGTGCGGATCCTCGTGCGAAAAGCTGTCGAACCAGATCCAGCTAAGGCGCATGCCCTGGGCGGAGAGCTGGGAGACCATGGTCTCGAAGAAGTGATTGCGTGCGGCACGCGCGATTGCCCCGTGAAAATCCATGTTGGTCTGGCTCATCGTGACTGCGTTCTTCAATGACGCCGCCTTTTCGTACGCTTCCCTCGCCGCCGAGATCCGTTCCAGGTCGGCATGCGTTCGCCTCGCGGCCGCCCAGTGCTGGACCGCCCTGTGGGCGAGCTCGAGGGCTTCGAAGTACCCGGTGAGCTCCATGACATCGAGCGGTGAGACCTGGGCACCGCGGTTGGGCAGGATGGTGACGAGACCTTCGGACGACAGACGCACCAGAGCCTCGCGAACCGGTGTGCGGGAGACCTCGAGACGGTTCACGATGCCGGTCTCGTCGATCCTGGTCCCGGGTGCCAGTTCGAGACGCAGGATCATGTCGCGCAGGTGCTCGTAGACATAGGCTGCGCCATGACCGCGCGGTTGACGCCGCCTGGCGCCCGGCGCCGGTGGTCTACCCATGACCGTTCATCCGCATGTCCCGCTCAACCCCTGGAGTTCCCCGTTTTCCTGAGACCGTCACCGGAGGGGTTTGACCCGCTCGTCCCAATTGCGTATACAAATCGTATATTACTGCCGCTGGTGGATGCAAGGAGATTTTGCCTTGGAGAACAGGAGGAGGCCCGCCGCCCGCACGACGATCGGCGCTGCCGAGAACGTCGTCGACCTCCTCGGGCGCAAGCCTCTGAGGAGGCTGATGGCACGGCGCGATCGCCCTGGCCTGCTGTTCCTCGGCGGCCATCTCGCGCTGCTGGGCGCGACGGGGTTCCTCCTTGCACGGTCCCTCGGCACGATCTGGGTGGTCCCGGCGTTGCTTCTCCACGGGATTGTCACCGTCCACTTCTTCGCGCCGTTTCATGAAACCAGTCACCGGACCGCCTTCCGCTCGCGCTGGCTGAACGAGACGGTCTACTGGCTGTGCGGCCTCGTGCTGGGCCTGATGCCGATGGCGTTCCGCTTCCAGCATGCCGATCATCACACCTACACCCAGGACATCAGGCGCGACCCCCAGATGATTCCCACGGCGGACCGGGTGGGCGGATATCTTCTCTACGCTTCGGCGATTCCCTACTTCTCCGGTATCGCACGGGCGCTGCTGTTCCATCCCGTGGGCCGATTCAACGAAGCTGAACGGCGCTCCATCCCGGTCAACATGACGACGACCGTCAGGCTCGAGGCGTGCATCTTCTGGGCCGTCTACCTTGCCCTTGCGGTTGTTTCGGTCTGGCTGGAGACCTGGGCGGTGTTGATCTTCTGGCTCATCCCCCGAATCGTTGCCGAACCTGTCGAACGGGTGATCAGGATGTCCGAGCATGTCGGGTGTTCGAGGACCGACGACATCCTCCGGAACTCGCGCACGGTCCTTGCCTGCAGGCCCGTCAGATGGCTCTCGTGGAACATGCCTTTCCACACTGCCCATCATGCGGTGCCGCTCGTACCGTTTCATGCCATCCCCGACCTGAACGCGATGCTGATCAGCCATGTCAAGGAGGTTCGCAAAGGTTATCCCGCCGCCATCGGGTTCCAGATTTCGAACGCCTGGAACAACCGCTCCGCCGCAACGCCTGCGTGAGGACCTACCCCCTTGTCTGCCGCAGATCAGGAGCGCGCCGAATGGCATGACGTCATGGCGTTGGCCGATCTCGATCCGGAACTCCCCGAACCCGTCCGCGTTGCAGGCAGGGCTCTCGCGCTCTTCGTGATCGATGGCCGCGTGCATGCCACGGACTGTCACTGCTCCCACATGCGGGCCCGCCTGACGGACGGGTACGTCGAAGGCGACACCGTCGAATGCCCGCTGCATCAGTCGCGCTTCCATATCCCGACGGGGAGGGTCCTGAGCGCGCCCGCCACCAGGGACATCCGCACCTTCGAAACCAGGGAGATCGGTGGTCGCGTTTTCGTGCGCATGCCGACCGGCGATGATGAAGGCGCTGAACGAAACCCCCGCCACTGAGGCCGCTCGGAGGATCAGGTCGTCGTGCGCCTGGAACGGATTGCAGGACGCGAACCGGTGGGGGCCTGTGTTCACCTTGATCCGATGGCGGCTCACGAGGCAGCCAGGAGTTGCGACCGCAGGCCGGTCGAGGGTCCGCTCCAGGGCGTTCCGGTTGCCGTCACGGACGTCATCGACACCGCGGGCATGCCGCCTCGGTCGTGCTGATCCGCCGGGCCGGAGGCATCGTTCCGGGCAAGCTGGTGGCCACCGAACTCGCCTCCTTCGCCCCCGGACACACGCCCGGGGAATCGTCCGGCGGGTCGGCCGCGGCGCACAGACGGCGGCTTCCGCGGCAGCGTCGGCTAGAAGGCAAGCCGCGGCGGGATGGGTTTCGTCGGCATCCGCACCTTCGCCCATTCGCTGGACAGTCTCGGAATTCTCTGCCGCAGCGTGCCGATGCACGGCCCATGAGAGCCGTCCCGGCGAACGCCCAAGGCGCACGAACGCCAGAACAGGGACAGGCGGGCTTGGCCTCTGCCGGACGCCGCACTGGGACGCGGCACCGCTCGAATCCCGGGAGGCGGTCCTGAGCTTCGCCGCCACAGGCATCGGCTGAGCGAACCGCTCACGACTCCCCTCGACACGGGCAACGCTAAGGCAAAGCACGTGTGCGCGAAGCGACCGCGGGTGTCGCGAGCTGCAGCGGCATGCCGCTCGATGTCGCGGAGCGGGCCGAATCGGTTTGGACGGACCCTGAATCCTCGGATGTCCGGTCTTGTGTTCGGACCGGCCGGGATTCTAGTCTGTTCCAGGTTCAGGGAGGCTGCCATGTACAGGATCGATTCCGATCGCGCGGATCTTGCCGAAGAATTCCGGGCCAACCCGTTCGGTCCGCATAGTGCGGAATTGCAGAAGGTGCTGAACGTGATGCGCTGGGAACCTATCGAGGGCAAGTACGTTCTCGTCAACACCGTGCCTCACAGGGAGTGGTGCCTTGCGCAACTCCCCGCCAGACGGGGAATTCCGGTAACACTCCACAAGGACGTGACCTTCACCGATCTCGGCGAAGCGGAGTGGCACATCTTCAGGCTTCGATGGAAGAAACACACCGGCAGGTTTCCCGACGAGGACTGAGCGGGCGCATCTCGTCCACCACTGCAAGGGGAGGTTCCAAAATGCGGCGACTTCTGGGTTACGCCGACGAGATCAGCGTCAGGCCGGACGAGACGATCCAATTCAAGGTTTCGAGCGAGGACCCGGGCTCGTTCCGGTTGCGGATCGTGCGCATACGCTGCGGCGACGATACGCCGGAGGGACCGGGGCTCAAGCAGACGAACATTGATGCGGATGTCAACGGTGACTATACGGCGCGTTATCAGTGGACGCAGGTCGGATCGTTCATCAGCGTCGACCATCCCGACCGTTTCGAACTCGAAAGCTTCACGCTCCAGGCGATGATCTGGCCGACGCTCCTGTCGAAGCCGGACCAGACGATCATGGGATCGTGGGATGCCACCTGCCGGAAGGGTTATGCGCTCATCGTCAGGGACGGGAAGGCTGCCCTGAGGATCGGCGACGGCACGGATGTCGTTACCGTGGAGTCCGGTGCCGCGATGCACGAGCGCCGCTGGTATTTCGTGGCGGCCCGCTTCGATGCCGCCACGGGCGAGGCCACTCTCATCCAGGAACCGCTTCAACGCTATGCGGGCGAACGGGACAGGGCTCAGGTCGCCGCGCCGGTGCCGGTCCGCCCGGCATCGGGAGGAAGGTTCCTGATCGCGGCCCACAACGAGCGGCGCGAGGACACCGTCTGCGCCACGGGCCACTTCAACGGAAAGATCGATACGCCTGCGGTGGCGGATCTGCCCCTCGCCCGCGCCGTCATGGAAGAGTTGAGAAACCGCCGCATCCCGGCCGAATCGTCGACCCGGATCGTCGCGCTCTGGGATCTCAGCCTCGAGATGTGCGGCACGACCGCCCACGACATCGGCCCCGGCCGGCTCGCTGGTACGATCGTCAACATGCCGAGCCGCGCCATGAAGGGCTGGAATCACGACGGCAGCGAAATGGCGTGGCCTCACAAGCCGGAACACTACGGCGCCATTCATTTCCATGACGACGATCTCTACGACTGTTCATGGCAGACCGATGCGTCCTGGACGGTCCCCGAAGGCACGGCGAGCGGGGCCTATTGCGCGTGGCTCACCCAGGGCGATCAATGGTTCTACATTCCGTTCTACGTGCGTCCCCACACGGCCAAGCCGACGGCGCGACTCGCGCTCCTGATCGCGACCTGCAGCTACTATGCCTATGTTAACAATCACATGGGTCTGGACTGGGGCTCGCTTGGAGAGCACTCCAGCAGCAGTTTCTCGGTCGGGAGCATGGACGATCTCCATCTCCACATGCATCCCGAACACGGGCTATCGATGTACGACAACCATTCGGACGGCTCCGGCGTGGCGTTCGCCTCGCGCCTGAGGCCTTTCTTGCACATGGGTCCGATGAGCAGCGGGCTGTGGCAGTACAACGCCGACACGCACATCACCGACTGGCTCGAGGAAAAGGGCATCGATTTCGACGTGTTCACCGATGACGACATGCATGCCGAGGGTGTGAGCCTGCTCGAACACTACGACTGCGTGATGACCACGACACACCCGGAATACTACACGACCGCCATGATGCATGCGCTCCTCGACTACCAGCAGAAAGGCGGCCGATTCATCTACATGGGCGGCAACGGATTTTACTGGCGGGTGGCACTCCATCCCGAGCTTCCCGGCATCATGGAAATGCGCCGTGCCGAAGACGGCATGAGGAGCTGGATCGCCGAAGGCGGCGAATACTACATGGCCTTCACCGGCGAACTCGGGGGCCTGTGGCGCCGCAACGGCCTTGCGCCCGAAGCCGTCTGCGGTACCGGATTCTCGGCACAGGGCTTCAATTTCTCGTCGTACTACCGGCGAACGGACACCAGCGAGGATCCACGCGCGTCCTGGATATTCGACGGCATCGGCAGGGACGAGAAGATCGGCAACTTCGGGACCGTCTTCGGTGGAGCCGCCGGCAGCGAGATCGACAGCGTCGATCACGAGGCGGGAACCCCGCCGCACACGCTCGTCGTCGCGGAAGCCACGGAATTCGGGGCCGACTTCCACTGGGTGACCGAGGAGTTCCACCACGCGCACTCGGCCGTCAACGGCGAAAACTGCCCCCACGTGCGCTGCGACATGGTGTTCTACGAGACCCCGAACGGCGGCGCCGTATTCTCGACGAGCTCGATCGCCTTCGCCGGCTCGCTCGCCCACGACAACTACGCCAACAACGTCAGCCGCCTGCTGGAAAACGTGGTCAGGCGATTCCTGGACAGCAACCCCTTCCCGGCCCCTTAGTGTTTGAATCATCAGTCGTTGATTGGTTTATCAATTGTTTTCGCGTGTTCAGCCCGCGCGCAGCCCTGCGCGGCGTTGTGCAGGACGACCTGAGAACCCCACAGCCGCCATCATCGACAGCCAGGGTGTGAAGACAACGGACGGTGGCGGTCCGTCAGGTTACGACGCGGCCAGGAGGATCAAGGGTCGCAAGCGCCACATGGCGGCGGACACCGAAGGATCACCGATTGTTCTTCAGGTCCACAGGGCCGATATCCAGGACCTGAGACGGTGCGCCGGATGTCATCCGTGGAGCTTTTGTGCACGGTGCCGCAGGTCTCCAGGCTGTTTGCCGACGGTGGCTATGCGGGACCGAAACTGCGTGACGCGCTGGCCGGCCTGGAGGTTTCGGAGCTGATCGGGATCGTTGAAAAACCGAAACAGATCAGTGGGTTCACCGTGCTTTACAGGAGATGGATTGTGGAACGGACCTTTGCCTGGATGGGACGTTGCCGCCGATTGGCGAATGACTTTGAACGTACCGAGACGAGTTCTGTGGCGTGGGCGAAGCTGGCGGCATGCCAATTCCTGGTACGTCGGGTCGCACGTGAGTCAGGCGCGTGAAAAGTAATGATAACAATAACAATTACCTATGATTCATACTCTAACTGCGCGAACGTCAGACAAAACAAAAGTCTGTCCTGCATCCCTGCCGGAAAAAAATGGAAACATTCGCCAATTCTTGATATGCTTGTGCCAGAAACGTCATGATCTGCGGGGCACACTGCAGCCCATAGCGTAGCATAAACGTCCTGAACCAGGGATATCAAACAAGGGAGTAAGGGAATATGGCTGAAGACATTCGCAACAAGGGTGCGTCAAGGCGCACCGTGCTTGGCGGCGCCGCCGGTGCGGCCGCGGCAGCGGCGGTGGGTCCTGCGTTGTTGGGTTCCACGGGGGCCAGAGCCTCGGAGCCGCAGCGCGGTGGTACGTTCAGGATCGGTCTCGGCCACGGTTCGACCACCGATTCGCTCGATCCGGCGACCCACGAGAACGGGTTCTCGTCGAACATGGGCATGGGCGGTCTCTTCAACTACCTGACCGCGGTCGACGAGACGAACCAGCTGGTGCCCGAGCTCGCCCAGGAGTGGGACGCCACGCCTGACGCGAAGACCTGGACATTCGTGGTCCGCAAGGGTGTCGAGTTCCACAACGGCAAGACCCTCACGGCCGACGACGTCGTCGCGAGCCTCAACTACCACCGCGGCGAGGATTCGATCTCCGCGGTGTCGAGCCTCTTCGAGCAGGTCGAGGATATCCGCGTCGACGGCGACGCGGTCGTCATCCAGTTGTCGGAAGGCAACGCCGACTATCCCTACATCATAAGCGACTACCACCTCGGCATCCAGCCAAGCGACGGCGAGGGCAATATCACCGATCCCCGGTCGGGCATCGGTGCCGGAAGCTACCGTGTGGTCGAGTACCAGCCGGGCGTGCGTGCCATCCTGGAACGCCATCCGAACTACTGGAAGTCAGGCTATGCCTGGTTCGACGCGGTGGAGATGACAACGATCGCCGATCCCGCATCACGCCAGAACGCCATCATGTCTGGCCAGGTCGATGTCATCGACCGCGTCGACACCAAGACGGCACACCTCCTGGGACAGCACCCGTCCGTCAACCTGGTCGAAGCCACGGGCACGCTGCACTACACCCTGCCCATGCGCACGGACACGGCGCCCTTCGACGACAACAATGTCCGGATGGCCCTGAAACATGCCATGGACCGCCAGGACATCGTCGACAAGGTTCTTCGCGGATACGGGATCGCAGGGCAGGACACCCCGATCACGCCGGCGAACCGCTACTATGCCGACGATATCGAGCATGCGACCTATGATCTCGACAAGGCAAAGTGGTATCTCAAGCAGTCGGGACTCGACAGCCTCACGGTGGAGCTCTCGACGTCCGAGGCGGCCTTCGTGGGCGCCGTCGACACCGCCGTGCTCTACAGGGAACACGCGGCACCGGCAGGCATCACGATCGATGTCGTGCGCGAGTCGGCGGATGGCTACTGGAGCGATGTCTGGATGACGAAGCCCTGGTGCACCTGTTACTGGGGTGGCCGGCCCACCGAGGACTGGATGTTCTCCACGGCCTACTCGGCGGATGCGCCCTGGAACGACACCTTCTGGAAACACGATCGCTTCAACGAACTCCTGATCGCGGGACGCGCCGAACTCGACGAAACGGTTCGCCGCGAAATGTACCGGGAAATGCAGCAGATCGTCGCCGTGGAAGGGGGTGCGATGGTGATGGCCTACGCCAACAACGTCGACGCCGCATCGACCGCGCTGGGGCACGGACCCAATGTCGGCAGCAACTGGGGACTCGACGGAGGCCGGATCATGGAGCGCTGGTGGTTCAAGGATCCCACAGCCTGATGTAACTGCTTCACACCTCTGGACAAGGGGGCGTCACGCGCTCGTGGCGCCCTCTTTTTCACGAGCCAGAGACAAGAGTGGGGGCGAACGTGCGACTGCGGGGCAGAATGTGTGTGGTGACCGGCGGAGGCAGCGGAATCGGGCGGGCTATCGCCAAGGGCATGGCCTCCCACGGCGCCGCTGTCGCCGTTGCCGATATCGACCGGGAGCGCGCCAAGCTGACGGCCGAGGCGATCGCGAAGTCCGGAGGCGAGGTCTTCGACGTGGCGGTCGACGTCAGCCGCCGTAACGAGGTGGACGCCATGATGGCCGCCGCCGTCGATGTCCTGGGCGGCCTCGACATTCTGGTCTGTTCCGCGGGAATCGGCGCGACGGCGCATGTCACGGACATCACCGAGGATGAATGGGACAGGGTTCTCGACGTCAATCTCAAGGGCCTCTTCCTCTGCGGCCAGGCCGCGGCGCGGCACATGACGACCGGCGGTTCGATCATCAACATCACCTCCCAGCTCTCGGAGGTGGCGCAACCCGAGAGCGCGCACTATGCGGCGTCGAAGGGCGGCGGCAAGATGCTGACGAAGGCGATGGCCCTCGATCTGGCGAACCGGGGAATCAGGGTCAACGCCATCGCTCCTGGATTGACGAACACAAACCTGACCGGACTCGATACCGAAGAAGGCCGGGCGAGCCACGAACCGGTCATAGCCCACATTCCCATGGGCCGGCCGGCCGAGCCCGACGAGCTTGTCGGCGCGGCGATCTATCTTGCGTCCGACGATGCGAGCTACGTCACCGGCACGACCATCGTCGTCGACGGGGGCTACCTCACGATCTGAAGGATGCGCCGAGTCATTGACAGAGTGGCCTTGTCGCCATCAGACTCGACAACCCGGTTGGAAGAAAAGGCCCAGAATCTTTCCCATGACGAGATCCGAACTGATCACGCGCATTGCGGAGCGCTATCCATTTCTCACGCCGACCGAAGCCGAGCGCATCGTCGCCTCGATCTTCGACGAAATCGGCAATTCCCTGGCGTCGGGGCGACGCGTCGAACTGCGCGGCTTCGGCTCGTTCTCGGTGCGCGAGAGGCAGGCCCGGGTCGGCCGCAATCCGCGAACCGGCGAACGGGTCGAAGTGGAGGCCAAGCGCCTTCCGTTCTTCAAGACCGGCAAGCTGCTGCGCCAGCGCCTCAACGAGAAGAGCGGGGAAGACTGAGTCTTCGGCAATGCGCCATCCCCTCATGCTGTCTGTCTGGTTTCTCGGGGCGGCCGTCGCACTGGCGATCATCGTCTTCGTGCTGGCCAACAGGTCGGAGATTACGGTTTCCCTTTTCCCCTATCCCGGGTTTCTCGTCGTCCCGGTCTTCCTCGTGGTGCTCGTCGCCTTCGCTGCCGGGGCCCTGTTCGGGGGCGTTTTCGTATGGGCGCGCGGCCCTTCGGGCCGGCGCAGGCGTCGGGTGAGGCTGCTGGAAAGGGATCTTGCCTCGGCGTCGCATGAGCGCGATGTGCTGAAGTCCGAACTGGATCAACACGCAAACCGGGCGCCATCCGGCAGCACGCCGGCCCGCGCCTGACCGGGGGAACAGCGATGGTGCGCTTCGTCACCGGCGAAGAGGTTCACGCCCTGCTGGATTACGCCGCGCTCGTGGAAGGCCTCAAGCGCTTCCACCTCGACGATATCGATGAGGTCCGTGACATCCACCTTTCCCAACCCGCACCGTCAGGCAACGAGAACGTGTTCCTCGCCCTGCCGGCCTGGCAACGCGATCAGGCGGTCGGCATCAAGCTCGTCACGGTGTTTCCCGACAACCAGTGCACCGGAACGGGACTTCCTTCGGTGCAGGCCGTCTACGCGCTCTTCGACGGCCGGAACGGCAGCCCGCTCGCCCTGATCGACGGCACCGCCCTGACGCTGCGCAAGACGGCCGCCGATTCCGCGACCGGTGCGAGCTTTCTTGCCCGCGAGGATTCGCGCACCATGCTGATGGTAGGCGCCGGCGCCATGGCGTCGCACCTCATCATGGCCATGAAGGCGATCCGCCCTTCCCTCCGCACGGCGCGCATCTGGAATCGCACGGCTGCGCGCGCAGAGAACCTGGCGGAACGCCTGTCGATCGACGACCTCCAGGTCGAAGCGACCGGCGATCTCGAAGGCAGTGCCAGGGAGGCCGACATCATCAGCTGCGCGACCATGGCCAGCGAACCGCTGATACGTGGTGACTGGCTGAAGGCCGGCGTACATCTCGACCTCGTCGGGAGCTATCAGAAACACATGCGCGAAAGCGATGACGCCTGTGTCAGGCGTGCCAGGATCTACATGGATTCCCGGATGTTCACACTTCATCGCACCGGCGACATCTGCCAGCCGCTGGAAGCCGGTGTCATTGCCGAGGACGATGTGGTCGGCGACCTCTTCGATCTTTCCCGGGGACTCGCGCCGGGCCGTCAGCGGGACGACGACATCACCCTCTTCAAGAACTCCGGCGGCGGACACCTGGATCTGGGAACCGCGCGCTTCCTGATGGCGCGGATTGCCGGAGACTGACGTCTTCGCCTTGCATGCGCCGGATCCCGACTCTACAAGGACTTGCGGGATCGGGATCATGGACAGCGACACATTGAAGCGGCGCCTTCTTTGCGCCATCGATACCACGTGTCTTGCGCGGGCATCGACGCTCGCGGCGAGTCTCGAAGGACATGTCGGGGCTCTCAAGTTCGGCATGGAGTTCTTCAATCTTCACGGACCGGCGGGCATCAGGGAGACGGCCGGCAACCGGCACGGCGTTTTCCTCGACCTCAAGCTGCACGATATCCCCGCGACCGTGGCAGGAGGCCTGTCGGCCATCCTGCCACTCGGGCCGTTCCTGACGACCATCCACGCGGCAGGCGGTGAGGCAATGATGCACGCGGCGATGGAGGCCGTGTCGGCCGCAGGCGAGGAGAGGCCCCGGGTGCTGGCAGTCACCATGCTGACCAGCATGGACGATACCGATGCCGCGATCACGGGCGTGCGGGGACGTGTGCGCGACCAGGTGCTGCGCCTTGCCGAACTCGCCCAGGCCTGCGGTGTCGACGGCATCGTCTGTTCCCCCCGCGAGATTCGCGAGGTGCGACGCATCTGCGGTCCGCAGTTTCTTGTGGTGGCCCCCGGCATCCGCCTTCCCGGCGATTCCCATGACGACCAGAAGCGCGCCATGACCCCAGGCGAGGCGATCGCGGCAGGGGCAAGCTACCTTGTCGCCGGACGCTCGATCACGCGGGCGGAGGATCCGGTTGCGGCGGCACGCCGGATCGTCGACGACATGGCCCGAGCCTGACATGGCCGTCGGCGTCAAGATCTGCGGGTTGAACGACAGGCACGGGCTCGATGCGGCCGTGCGTCACGGCGCGCGCATGGTCGGTTTCAACTTCTTCGAAAGGAGCCCCCGGTATGTCACCTTCGAGGAAGTCGTGGCACTCGCTCGCCTTGTGCCCGATGGAATCGAACGTGTCGGTGTGACAGTCGACGCCGGCGACGACATGCTGCGAATGGCCATCGCCGCCGGAAGGCTTTCGGTCGTCCAGTTCCACGGCTTCGAGGACGTTCGCCGGCTGGCCGAGGTCCGCGAACGCTTCGGCGTGAAGGTGATGAAGGTGATTCGCGTCGCCGGAGAAGAGGACCTGAGACCGGCGTCGCTCTTCGGCGGCGTCGCCGACTTCGTGATGTTCGACGCCAAGCCGCCGCCGGGGGCATCTCGCCCGGGAGGCAACGCGACGGCCTTCGACTGGCGAATTCTCGCGGGATACCCTGTGGCTTCGCCCTGGATCCTTTCCGGCGGCCTCGATGCCGGCAATCTGCGCAGCGCCGTCGAGACGAGCGGCGCCACCATGGTCGACGTCTCATCCGGAGTCGAGACCTCGCCCGGACACAAGTGTGCCGCACGTGTGGCCGAGTTTATGGAGCAGGCTGCGGTAATCTGATATCCATGTCGCTCAACCTGCGCGCCGGGTCCTGGAACCACGAACGATGACGGTCAATTCCTACAGAACGGGCCCGGACGCCGAGGGTCATTTCGGTATGTACGGCGGCCGCTACGTCGCTGAAACCCTGATGCCGCTCATCCTGGATCTGGACCGAACCTGGCAGGATGCGCGCAAGGACCCCGCGTTCTGGGAGGAATTCGGGCACTGGGCTCGGGACTACATCGGCAGGCCGAGCCCGCTCTACTTCGCCGAGAGCCTGACCGAGCACCTCGGCGGCGCCAGGATCTACTTCAAGCGCGACGAGCTCAACCACACCGGCTCGCACAAGATCAACAACACGGTCGGCCAGATCCTGCTGGCCAGGCGCATGGGCAAGACAAGGATCATCGCCGAAACCGGTGCAGGCCAGCACGGGGTTGCGACGGCGACCGTCTGCGCCAGGGTCAATCTTCCCTGTGTCGTCTACATGGGGACCAAGGATATCGAGCGCCAGGCGCCCAATGTCTTCCGCATGAAGCTCCTCGGCGCAGAGGTCCGTCCCGTGACATCCGGCTCCCGGAGCCTCAAGGATGCCCTCAACGAGGCATTGCGCGACTGGGTCGCCAATGTCGAGACGACTTTCTACATCATCGGCACCGTGGCCGGCCCCCATCCCTATCCGGAACTCGTGCGCGAGTTCCAGTCGGTCATCGGACAGGAGGCGAAGGACCAGATGATGGAGGCCGAAGGCCGCCTGCCCGACACCATTGTCGCCTGTATCGGTGGAGGATCGAACGCCATGGGCCTCTTCCATCCGTTTCTCGACGACCAGGGCGTCGCGATCATCGGAGTCGAGGCCGGCGGCCGCGGCATCGAAACAGGAGACCACGCCGCCTCGATCGCCGGCGGCAGACCCGGCGTGCTCCACGGCAACCGGACCTATCTGCTGCAGGATCACGACGGCCAGATTGTCGAGGCCCATTCGATCTCGGCGGGTCTGGACTATCCCGGCATCGGCCCGGAACACGCCTGGCTCGCCGATACCGGTCGCGTCTCCTACGTGTCGGCAACCGATGACGAAGCTCTCGAGGCCTTCCGCCTGTGCTCCAGGATCGAAGGCATCATACCCGCCCTGGAGCCGGCCCATGCGCTGGCCCATGTCATGAAGATCGCGCCGCAACTTCCCCGGGACCACATCATCTGCATGAACATGTGCGGCAGGGGTGACAAGGACGTGTTCACCGTCGCCCAGGCACTGGGCGTGGAGCTGTGAAGGAAACCCGGATCGACAGGCGCCTCGCCGCCCTCGCACAGCAGGGCCGGGCGGGACTGGTCGCCTTCGTGACGGCAGGCGATCCGGACCCGGATCTCTCCGGACGCATCGTCGAAGGGCTCCCGGAAGCCGGAGCGGACGTCATCGAGATCGGCATGCCATTCACCGATCCCATGGCCGACGGGCCGGTGATCCAGGCCTCTTCCCAGAGAGCCCTGAAGGCCGGCATGACCCTGGCCGGCACCCTGGCCCTTGTCCGCGGCTTCAGGGAACGCGACAGCGAGACACCGGTCGTCCTGATGGGCTACTACAACCCGATCTATCGCTATGGCAACGACGCCTTCCTCAAGGAGGCCGTCGAAGCCGGCGTCGACGGCCTCATCCTGGTCGATCTGCCGCGCGAGGAGGATCGGGAACTCTGCCTTCCTGCCATCGATGCGGGTCTCAACTGGATACGGCTGGCCACGCCGACGACCGATGACCGGCGCCTGCCGGCTGTGCTGTCGAATGCCTCGGGCTTCGTCTACTACGTCTCGATCACCGGGATCACGGGCACCCGGTCGGCTGCGCCGGATACGGTCGCCGACGCCGTTGCACGGCTCAGACGCCACACGGACCTTCCCGTCGCGGTCGGATTCGGAATCAGGACGGTCCGGCAGGCAGTCGAGGTCGCGCGGGTCGCCGATGCCGCGGTCGTCGGCTCGGCGTTCAGTCAGGCAATTGCCGAAGGCATCGACGAAGAGGCCGGACCGACCGAGGCGTGTATCGACAATGTCCTGGCGCTGTGCCGCACGCTGTCCCGGGGCGTCAGGAGCGCCCGCGCATGAATTGGCTGTCGAATCTCAACGTGCCGAAGATCCGCGATCTTGTCGGCAAGACGCAGACCGAGGAGACACTGTGGGACAAGTGCCCGAGTTGCGACCAGATGGTGTTCGGCCGCGATCTCGAGGAGTCCATGAATGTCTGCCCGCGTTGCGACTACCACATGCGCATCACGCCGGAAGCCAGAATGCGCACGCTCTTCGACGAGGCCACCTACTCCTTGGTGGATCTGCCCAGGGTCGCGCCGGATCCGCTCCGGTTTCGTGATCGGAAGCGCTACTCGGATCGCCTGAAGGAAGCCCAGGGCAAGACCGGGTATCGCGAGGCCATCGTCGTGGCCCATGGCGCGATCGACGGACGGAATGCCGTCGTCGCCGTCTTCAACTTCGAGTTCATGGCCGGCTCGATGGGCATGGGGCTCGGCGAGGCCATCGTGAGGGCGGCACGGATCGCCATCGAGCTCGACAGCGCTCTCGTGATCTTCTCGGCGTCGGGCGGCGCTCGCATGCAGGAGGGCATCCTTTCGCTCATGCAGATGGCCCGCACCGCAACGGCCATCACCGAACTCAAGGACGCGGGACTGCCCTATTTCAGCGTGCTCACCAATCCCACGACCGGAGGCGTGACGGCGTCCTTCGCGATGCTCGGCGATGTTTCCATCGCGGAACCCGGTGCCATCATCGGTTTTGCGGGCGCCCGCGTGATCCGCGAAACCATCAGGGAGGAGCTGCCCGACGGTTTCCAGCGTTCCGAGTACCTTCTCGACCACGGCATGCTCGACATGGTGGTGCCACGCTCGAAGATCCGGGCGACGATCGCTGTCCTCCTGCGCTACCTGATGCCCCGGAGGCAAGGCGAGCTTCAGCTCCTCGGACCTTCAGACGGCGATGCCGATCTGGCGGCTGACGCGTGACTGCAAGGAACAGTGATGTCCTTCTCGAAAGGTTGACGCGGCTTCACCCCAAGCTCATCGACCTCTCGCTCGGCCGTCTCGAACGGCTTCTGGACAGGCTGAAGAACCCCCATTGCCGTCTCCCCCCGGCCATCCATGTGGCAGGAACCAACGGCAAGGGATCCGTCATTGCCTACATGCGGGCAGCGCTCATCGCCGCGGGACGCACCGTGCATGTCTATACCTCGCCCCACCTCGTCCGCTTCCACGAGAGGATCGAGCTTGCCGGAAAGGTCATCGACGAATGCGCGCTCGCCGGTCTTCTCGAGGAATGCGAGACCGCCAACCGGGGCGAGCCGATCACGTTCTTCGAAATCACCACAGCGGCTGCCTTCCTTGCGTTCTCCAGGAAACCGGCAGACATCGTGCTGCTCGAAACCGGGCTCGGCGGCAGGCTCGACGCCACCAACGTGGTCGAACGACCACTCGTTTCGGTCATCACGCCGGTCTCGCTGGACCATCAGCAGTTCCTCGGCGACACCCTCGCCGAAATCGCCGGCGAGAAGGCCGGGATCATCAAGCGCGAGGTCTCGGCCGTCATCGGCCCCCAGGAGGACGAAGCCCTGGCCGTCCTTGTCGATCGCGCGCACGAGATGAACGCGCCGACGATCGTGGCCGGTCGGGATTTCACATACCACAGGGGCCCGGACCGCCTCGCGGTCTGCGAACAAGGTGAGCGGATCGTCCTTCCCGCCCCGGTACTGACCGGTGCGCATCAGTCGGCAAACGCGGCAACCGCCGTCGCAGCCCTGCGCCTGCTGGGCGATCTGGCTCCGGATATCGGTGCGCTCTCGTTGGGCATGCGGACGGCAAGGTGGCCGGCACGGCTCCAGCATCTGGCGTCCGGGCGCCTGGTATCGATGCTCGGACGGGAAAGGGAACTCTGGCTCGACGGTGGTCACAATCCGGCCGCCGGCAGGGTTCTCGCCGACATGGCGAAGACGTGGTCCGATCGGCCGCTGGACATGGTCATCGGCATGATGAACACCAAGGATCCCGCGGGCTTCATCCGTCCGCTCGCACCCCTTGTCCGGCGCGCGATCGCGGTGGAAATACCAGGCGAGAGAAATTCGTTTCCTGTCGACGAAACGCTCGGCTTCCTGAAGGCAGCGGGCCTGATGGCCGAGAAGGCTTCAGGCATCGAGGATGCTATCGAACGTCTCTCGTCCCCGTCGTGCGAACGATCGCGGGTCCTGGTGTGCGGCTCCCTCTATCTGGCCGGCCGTACCCTTCTCGCCAACGATTGATCGGCAGCCTTGCGCCGTGGCGTCCGGACAAACTGAATGGTGTCCTGGCCATCGGTCTTGTTGTTGTGCACAGGTCTCGAACGGTTCTGAAGTCATTCGGGATGCATTCCAGCAGACCAGTCGATGACAGCAACCGATCAAACCAGCCGGTCCACTTCCGATGAGCCAGGGCCATCCGGGGAAGACGCCGCCATGAAAGTCCCCAGCGAGGACCTCTCCGGGATCTCCTGCGGGAACTCGACCCGGGACAATGCGTCCGCAGCTTCGGATTCGGGTTCGAATACCACAGACTCAGCAACCGGTCGCTGACCGGAGGACCGTCCTCGCCCGGGCGGACGCCTGCGGCGCGTGATCACACGAGGGTCAGGAGCCGATCGTACTCCAGCATCGAGACGTGCCCGTTGAACTCGTGGAATTCCGACCACTTGAGTTGGCTGTGGACGCGCCACCAGGCACCGCCGAAGTACCCGGGCAGCACGGTTGCCCGGTCGAAGGCACGCAGCGCATCGACCCAGATCGACGGCAGCCCTGAGTCGGCCCCTGTCGAGGCATTGCCGCTGGCAGGTTCACCCGGATCGAGTCCGTTCACGATACCATGGTGGACGCCGGCAAGAATCGCCGCCAGAACAAGGTAGGGATTGGCATCGGCGCCGGCTGTCCGGTGCTCGATCCTGCGCGCGCCGGCTGGACCTCCGGGTATCCTCAGGGAGACGTTGCGGTTGTTGTAGCCCCAGTTCGGCGCAAGCGGGACCCAGCCGGCCGGTGAGAGCCTCCTGAAGGAATTGGCGTTGGGCGCCCAGATCGGCATCGCTTCGGCCATGGTTGCGGCAAGGCCCGCTATGGCGTGGCGCATGATGGCGCTGCCTTCGGCGCTTCCGTCGTCGAAGACATTGCGGCCGTCTTCGTCGAGCAGCGAGAGATGGACGTGGGTGCCGCTGGTCGAAATGTCTTCGAACGGGCGCGCCATGAACGTCGCGATCATGTTGCGGGCGGCGGCAACGGCCTTGATGGCGCGCTTCTGCAGGAAGGCGTGATCGCAGGCTTGAACCGGATCGTCGCAGTAGTGGAGGTTGATCTCGAACTGCGCCGGCGCGTATTCCATGGTGATGACGTCCGAGGGAATGTTCTGCGCCCGGCCTGCCGTCACCATGTCATCGAGAACCGGACCATAGGCATCGATGTCGCTCATAAGATAGACCTGCGTGTCCGTCGGTCTCGTCGTGCTGCCCGGCGCCGGTGCGGGCCTGAGCCTGCCGTCAGGCTCGCGCTCGACGAGATAGAACTCCAGCTCGAAGGCGGCTCTGGCCCGATAACCAAGTCCGGCGATACGCTCGGCCATGCGGGCGACGATATGACGCGGATCGAGCCACCAGGGCCGGCCCTCGTCGTCGATCATCGAAAGCATGACCTGGGCATGGGCCGGGCCCTTCCAAGGCACTTCCGCCAGCGTCTCGACGACGGCATGGCAGGGAAAGTCGGGATCCCCGTCGACAGTGCCCATGCCTGTGCTGTCCACATTGTTGCCCATCATGTCCATCGCATAGGTGGACCCGGGGAGCACGATCCCGGTCGTGAAGAGCTTGCCCAGAGCCGAGGCACAGAGGCGTTTGCCGCGGGGTATCCCGCATATGTCGGGGATCATCACGTCGATCCACCGCAGATCCGGGTGGTCCCGGAGAAAGCCGGCCACGACGGGATCAATATCCTGGTTGTCAGCCATCAGGATGCTGCCGCCCGGAGCGGATCACCTGCCTTTCACATGGTCCTGTCGACCCACTCGAAGAGCCTGCTCTTGGGCAGCGCGCCCACCTTGACCGCCGCCACCTCTCCGGCCTTGAACATCATGATCGTGGGAATGCCGCGCACACCGTAACGGGACGGCGTTGCCGGGTTCTCGTCGATATTGACCTTCACGACCTGGATCCTGTCGGCATACTCGTCGGCAAGATCCTCGAGCGCCGGAGCGATCTGCTTGCAGGGACCGCACCACTCGGCCCAGAAATCGACCACAACGGGTCCCGATGCCTTCAGTACATCCTGCTCAAACGAATCATCGGTCACGTGACGAATGGCCATGGTCTTTCCCTTTCGAGGTGAGCCGGATTGTTGATATGGCATTGCACGGGTAATAAATCTAGGACTGGAATGGTGATCGTCAAGCAACGGCGCCATCCTGCCTGTTCATGGTCCTGGGGACGAATGCGGGTCATTCCGGACGAGCCAGGCTTCGGCTTCAGCGAGATTCCGGACGGTATCGACGGTAAACCATGCGCCGTCATGCACCACCCCGCAAATACGGTTCCGCCCGGCCGCCCGGTCCCACAGCACGTTGAAGGAAAAGGCCCCGTCAGGCGCGCCTTCGAAGAGTCCGGAATGCACGATCTGCAGGCTGGCATAGACGAACGGCGCCCGCTTCTCGTCGCCGCGCCGTTTCAGCCGGTTGTCCCCCGTCAGGAAGAAATCCCCGGCGTAGCGGAATCCTTCAGCCCTTTCCGTTGGCACCAGAAGCAGCAGGGCATCCATGCGGTCGGGATCCCATGCCGTGGCGAGCGTGTCGAGTGCGGATCGTTCCGGCTCGGTCAGGAGGACATCTCCGTTGGCGACCAGGAAGGGTTCGTCACCCAGCAGGTCCAGTGCGTTCGCGACCCCGCCGCCGGTGCCGAGAATCCGTTCTTCGCGCAAAACCACCACCGGCGGATCCCGCCGTCCGGCAACCGCTGCTTCAACCTTTTCGGCAAGATGGCAGGCATTGACCACGACACGCTCGAAACCGGCGAATCTGTCGAGCATCCGGTCGAGTGCCGATCGGCCAGCGATGGGGATCACGGGCTTGGGAATGCAATCGGTGAGGGGTCTCATGCGCTTCCCACGGCCGGCGGCGAGGATCATGGCGCGCTTCGGTCCGGTCATACCGCCCTCGTCCTCGCCCGCTCCGGAATCCAGCGGTCGAGCCAGCCCGCGAGCGGCGCCAGTGCTCGATGGTTGAGGCCGGCGCCCACAAGATGCCAGGTCCTGGGCATGAACTCCTGATAGTCCGCCTTGCCGTCCCGGCTGAAGAGGCGGCAGAAGATGCCGGCGATCTTCAGGTTGCGCTGGACGCCGAGGATCGCCGCGGATGTCTCGAAGGCCTCGCGGTCGATGTGCGGCATCAGTTGAAGATAGCGCTCCACGGCAGCTTCGGCGGTGGCGGGCGCGACATCCCTCCTGACATCGTCGAGAAGGGAAACGATATCATAGGCTGTCGGGCCGGCAACCGCGTCCTGGAAGTCGAGCTGACCGACCCGCCTGACGCCGTCGCGTTCCGGGAGCCACACCAGGTTGTCGGCGTGGTAGTCCCGCAGGACGACGCACTCGGGCACGGCGCGCGCAAGCGGCAGCAGATCTCGCCACAGCGAGAAGAGTTCGTCCCGCCCCGCCCGGGAAAGTTCGAGCCCGGCGAGCGGCATGAACCAGTCGACGAGCAGCGAGACCTCGAAAAGGAAAAGATCGTCGCCGTAACGGGGAAGGTCGCCGGGCACCGGATGCCGGTGCAGCACCGCGAGCGCTTCCACGGCCGCAAGATAGAGTGTCGTCTCGTCGGCCCCCTGCTTGAGGACCCGGCTGAAGAGATCGTCGCCCAGATCCTCGAGCAGAAGGAAGCCCCCGTCCGCGTCCATCGCAAGAATTTCCGGGGGCGTGAGGCCGGCCGCCTCGAGATGGCGCGCGACCCGGACAAATGGCCTCACATCCTCCTGGGGCGGAGGCGCGTCCATCAGAACGGCCCGGCCCGACGGACCCTCGAGACGCTCGTACCGGCGGAAGGAAGCATCGCCTGGAATCACATGGCGGATGGCGCCGCCCCAGCCGCAGCGGACCAGGAAATCCGCGCTCTCGATTTCGCGGGCGGTGCTCACGGCGAAGCCTCAGGCGGGTTGTTCAAGCCGGCCGGCATCGGGTAAGGCTATGGCGTCGTCGGCAAGGCGCCGGCGCGGCAGGGTAATGACCGTCAAGGGACCGGTGATGGGCGAACAGCACGAGACCGACATTGTCATAGTGGGAGCCGGACCCGTTGGCCTGTTCCAGGTGTTCGAGGCGGGGATGCTCGACATGCGCTGCCATGTGGTCGATACGCTGGATGCCATCGGCGGCCAGTGCACGGCACTCTATCCGGAAAAGCCGATCTACGACATTCCGGCCCTGCCGGTGGTCCAGGCCCAGGATCTGATCGGCCAGCTGGAACGCCAGGCAGCTCCGTTCTCTCCGGTCTACCATCTCGGCCAGCAGGTCGTCAGTGTTGAGGGACATGCCGGCGCGTTCAGTGTCGGCACATCGGCCGGAACCACCATCCGGTGCAAAGCCGTGGTGATCGCGGCAGGATGCGGCGCCTTCGGACCCAACAGGCCCCCGCTTGCCGGGATCGAAGCCTACGAGGGCACGGGATCGGTCGCCTATCTGGTGACCCGCAGGGAGGATCACCGGGGCAAGCGGGTGGTCATCGCCGGTGGCGGCGATTCCGCTCTCGACTGGGTGCTCGGCCTGCACACGTTCGCCGCGAAGATCATGGTCGTGCACCGACGCAAGCGGTTCCGGGCAGCGCTCGAAACGGTCCGCCGGGTCGAAGCGCTGGTCGACTCCGGGGCCATCGACCTGGTGGTGCCCTACCAGCTTCACGCGCTGGAAGGTGTCAACGGCATCCTGAGCCGGGTCATCGTGGCGGATCTCGACGGCAACACACGGTCCCTCGACGCGGATCTCCTGCTTCCCTTCTACGGTCTCAGGATGGAACTCGGGCCGATCGCCCGCTGGAATCTCAATCTCGAGAAGAACCTCATCCGCGTCGACCCGTCGACGCTGGCGACCTCGACGCCCGGCATCCACGCCATAGGGGACATCGTCACCTATCCCGGCAAGCTCAAGCTGATTCTCTCGGGCTTTTCCGAAGCGGCCATGGCAGCCCACAAAATCTACAATCTCGTCTGGCCCGACAAACACCTTCACTTCGAGTACTCGACGACACGGGGTGTGCCAGGATCCTGAAATCGCCTCTCAGTAGCGGTAGTCGTCGGTCTTGTAAGGGCCTGAGGTGCCGACGCCGATATAGTCTGCCTGCTTGTCAGTGAGCTTCGTCAGCCTTGCGCCGACCTTGTCGAGGTGTAGCAGTGCGACCTTTTCGTCGAGATGCTTGGGCAGGACATAAACATCCCTGCCGTAGGTGCCCTGCGACCTGTGGCCCCACAACTCGATCTGGGCCAGCACCTGGTTCGTGAAACTCGCGCTCATGACGAAGCTGGGATGGCCCGTGGCACAGCCGAGATTCACCAGGCGTCCCTCGGCGAGCAGGATGATCTTCTTGCCGTCCGGGAACTCGATCTCGTCGACCTGGGGCTTGATGTTGCTCCACTTGATATTGCGCAGGGACTGCACGTCGATCTCGTTGTCGAAGTGACCGATGTTGCAGACGATGGCACGATCCTTCATCGCCCGCATGTGGTCCATGGTGATGACATCGACGTTGCCGGTGGCCGTCACGAAGATGTCGGCCTTGCCGGCGGCGTCTTCCATGGTGACGACCTCGTAGCCGTCCATGGCGGCCTGCAGGGCGCAGATGGGATCGACCTCGGTCACAGCGACGCGCGCGCCCGCTCCCCTGAGCGACTGGGCCGAACCCTTGCCGACACCGCCGTAGCCGGCGACCACAGCGACCTTGCCCGCCATCATGACGTCGGTGGCGCGGCGGATGCCGTCAACCAGACTTTCGCGGACCCCGTAGACGTTGTCGAACTTCGACTTGGTGACCGAACTGTTGACATCGAATGCCGGCACTCTGAGTTCGCCGGCCCGCGCCATCTGGTGAAGGCGGGCAACGCCCGTGGTCGTCTCCTCGCTGACACCGTGGATGTTCTTGAGCATGTCGGCGTGCTTCCCGTGCATCACCGCCGTCAGATCGCCGCCGTCGTCGAGCAGCATGTTGGGCGTCCAGCCGTCAGGTCCCTTCACCGTCAGTTCGATGCACCACCAGTACTCTTCCTCCGTCTCGCCCTTCCACGCGAAGACAGGCACGCCGGCAACCGCCATCGCCGCGGCGGCATGATCCTGGGTGGAATAGATGTTGCAGGACGACCAGCGGATCTCGGCACCAAGGTGGAGCAGTGTCTCGATCAGCACGGCGGTCTGGATGGTCATGTGCAGACAGCCCGTGATGCGGGCGCCGTCGAGCGGTTTCGTGTTGCCGTACATGTCGCGCAGCGCCATCAGGCCGGGCATCTCGCCTTCGGCGATGCTGATCTCCTTGCGGCCCCATGGAGCAAGGCCGGTATCGGCAACCCTGAAATCCGTGTTCCTGGTCATGGCGGTATCGTCAGTCCTGCTGGAGGGAGCGCACGGCTTACCAAAGACATGCCGTACCGTCCACCTTGACCCCGTCAGGCCAGCGCGTTGAAATCGTCGAGGAGGCTCGCCACCATGCCGGCGTCGTTCTGCTCCATGATCGTGCGGGTCCGCCTTGCGGCCTCGTCGACGTCCAGGCTCCTGATGCGCTGCTTGACCCTCGGCACGGCGGCGGACGCCATGGAAAGTTCGCGGATACCCAGTCCGACGAGGATGGTGGTCATTCTCTCGTCGCCCGCCATTTCACCGCAGACATTCACGTCGATGCCGGCACGCTGCGCGGCGGCGGTGGTGAACTGGATCAGCCGAAGCACCGCAGGATGGAGCGGGTTGTAGAGATGGGCCACCTGGTCATCGCCCCGGTCGATGGCGAGCGTGTACATCGTCAGATCGTTCGTTCCGATCGAGAAGAAGTCGCTCTCGCAGGCCAGCGAATCGGCAGCGAGCGCCGCACCCGGGATCTCGATCATGACACCGACCGGCGGCATCGGATCGGCGATCGCGATCCCCTGTTTGAGCAGGCGGTCGGCGACCCTGTCGCACACCTTGCGGACCTGTCGCACCTCCGAGACCGTCGAGATCATGGGCAGGAGGATGCGTACCCTGCCATGGGCGCCCGCGCGGAGGATGGCGGCGAGCTGGTCCTCGAGGAGTTTCTCGAACTTCAGTGACAGGCGGATGGCTCTCAGGCCCATGGCCGGATTGGCGCTGATGCCGACATGCTCTCCCAGGGAATAGGGCAGCTTGTCGTTGCCGGCATCGAGCGTGCGGATGGTGACGGTGCGCCCAGCCATGCGCTCGACGACGTTGGCGAGGTGCGCGTACTGCTCATCCTCGCCTGGAATGCTGTCGCGGTTGAGGAAGAGGTATTCGGTCCGGAAGAGACCGATGCCTTCTGCTCCGTGATCAAGGGCAGGATCGATTTCGCTCGCCAGCTCGATATTGGCCATCAGGCCGATTCGGACATCGTCGCGCGAGACCGCCGGAACGTCGCGCAGGCGCTGAAGCTTGCGGGCCTGGCGCTGCAGTTCCGTGCGGCGCCTCTCGTAGGCCCGTTCAGTGCCGGCACCGGGGTTGATCACCACCTTGCCGGTCCCGCCGTCGACGATCACGAGATCGCCGCTCTTCACGTGATCGAGAAGTTTGTTCGTGGCGACCACGGCCGGCAGACCAAGCGACCTCGCCAGTATGCTCGTGTGGTCCTGGGCGCCGCCGGACGCAGTCACAAAACCCGCGACGCGACGGGGGTCGAGAAGCGCGGTATCGGCGGGTGTGAGTTCATCAGCCACGACGACCGTGCCTTCGGGCAGGTCAGTGAGCGCGCGGTAGGGTGTCGCCATCAGGTTGCGCAACAGGCGCTGCCCGACATCGCGCAGGTCCTTGCTGCGCTCCGCGAGATAGCTGTCGTCCATTCTCGCGAAGGCCTTGACGATTTCGCCGACCTCCTGAGACACCGCGGCCTCGGCATTGAGGTGCTGGTTGCGAATCCTCTCCTCGACACCTCGCACGAGGCGCGATCCCTCCAGCATCTGGCTGTGGGCGGCAAGAAGGTACTCGAGCTCTTCGGCGGCACTGCCGTGCAGCGTCTGCGCCTTCCTGGAAAGATTGCCAAGCTGCTCACGGGACAGCGCCACGGCATCACGGAATCGCTCGACCTCGCAGGCCACGCTGTCGGCCGCGATGGTGTGGATAGGCACCTCCAGCGCGCCACTCTCGGCCACATAGGCCGGGCCGATCGCGATGCCCGGTGCGATCCCCAGACCGGCGAGTTCGAAGCCCTGGCGCCTACTCATCGAACCGGTTCCCGACGAGGGACGCCAGCGCATCGAGAGCGGCAGCGGCGTCGACGCCCCGCGCCTCGACCTCTATGGAGGTGCCCGCGGCGGCGGCGAGCATCATCAGCCCCATGATGGAACGTCCCGAAACCCGTGTTCCGTCCTTTTCCACCTCGACCACGGCCGAATAGCCATTCAGGGTCGAAACGAAGCGTGCTGCGGCGCGGGCGTGCAGGCCTCGCTCATTGAGGATCATGAGGCGGCGGCGCGCGATTGCGTTGGCGGCGGCGGTCATCGTGATTCGGTCTTCAGAAGGCTGCTTGCCACGTTGATGTAGCGGCGCCCCGCTTCCTGTGCCGCCGCGACGGCATCCTCGAGAGAGGCGGTTTGACGTACCGATGCGAGCTTGACCAGCATCGGCAGATTGATGCCGGCGATGACCTCCACCTTCCCGGGTTTCATGACTGAAATCGCGAGATTGGAAGGGGTGCCGCCGAACATATCGGTGAGAACGATGACACCGGAGCCCGATCTGACGCGCGTCACCGCATCGAGGATGTCCTCGCGGCGCTGCTTCATGTCGTCTTCGGGGCCGATAGAGATCGCAGACATGTTCTCCTGGCCGCCTACGATGTGTTCGATGGCCGCGACGAACTCGTCAGCCAGGCGCCCATGGGTGACAACAACGATGCCGATCATTCGACGCCGCATCCGATTGCGCGTTCCACGTCTTCGTTCCCTTGTCTGTTGGCAGGCCGGCAGGGGTCACCGTTTACACAAACGGCCGGTCTTTCAGCAACCAAAACCATCGTCGAGCGAGAATTCGCCGCGTACCACCCCAAGGGCGAGCACGACCTTGGAGACGGCCGAGGATTCCCGCGCACAGAGCTGGAAAAGGGGAAGCGACAGGCCGGCGATGGCCGTCCGGCGAGGCTCAGGCATGCGTTCCACATCGCGGCTTTCGCGAAGATCGATCACGACCAGGATTTCGCATGTCCTCTGGTGGTCCAGCCTGACGAGTCCCATGCCCCTCACCTCGAGCATGCCCGCAAGGCATGCGGACGGGCGCGCCATCAACGCGCCGTCCAGGGCCTCGATCTCGACCTGATCGTCGGCCACCAGAAGGCCCCGTCGCTCGGTGATCAGCCGCAGCGACAGATCGCTCTTGCCGCTACCCGAAGGCCCGCGCAACAGCACGCCTGCACCGTCGAGCTCCACGCAGGTGCCGTGAACCAGCAAGGCGGCGTCAGGCCGTGTGGCCTGTCTCTTCTTCGGTCAGGAGGGCGTACATCGCTTCCTTGCTGTCGGCTCCCCGGAGCTTCTGGCAGACCTCGTGGTTGCGCAGCAGGCGCGACACCCGGGCGAGTGCCTTGAGGTGATCGGCACCGGCACCTTCCGGCGCGAGCAGCAGGAACACGAGATCGACGGGCTGTTCGTCCACGGAATCGAAATCGATCGGCGATGCTGCGCGCGCGAAAATGCCGCGAAGCCCGGAAAGACCCGGCAGCTTGGCATGGGGAATGGCGATACCCAGCCCGACTCCGGTCGAACCCAGCCTCTCTCGCTCAAGAAGGGCATCGAAGATGGCGCGTTCGTCGGCACCGGCGACGCGCGAAGCATGGCGCGCCAGTTCCTGGAGCGCCTGCTTCTTGCTCGCGCAGCGCAGCCGGGGAACCACGCATTCGGGCGTCACGAGTTCGGAGATCTCCATCCCGTCACCCGAACCGGACCGCGTTGCTCGATGCCATGTCAGTGGTGCTCGCGCAGCTTCCGTTTGTTGCGCCGGATCTGTTTCTCGACATGCTCCACCGCCTGGTTGAAGGCGGCAGAGGCCGTATCTCCGCCGGCATGCCCTTCGGCATTGATGTCGTGTCCGACATGAACCGAGATGTGGACCCGATGGGACTGTGCCTCGCGCGAGAATGTCACGTGGGCACTGAGCCAATCAGCGAAGTACTTGTCGACGGCATTGCCGAGAGACTGCTCCACGTGATGACGCAATGTTTCACTGATGTCTGTCTGATGGCCTGTGATGGAAATCTTCATGGACGAACCGTTCTTCGTACTCGGGAGTCGGCAGATGCCCTCCCGGCCAACGGCGGGCATGATCGACCCATGCATCCTGCGGTTGCGGAACTGAATATATGCACTGTCGACCTGTGAAACAAGGCGGTGACGGCGCGGGTCGCGGACGGGCTAAAGCCGGAACTGTTGGCCGAGATAGACCTCGCGAACGACCTTGTGGGCCGCCACTTCCTCAGGTGAACCCTCCATGAGGATGGTGCCCTCGTGAAGGATGTAGGCGCGATCGATGATGCCGAAGGTTTCCCGCACGTTGTGGTCGGTGATCAGAACGCCGATCCCGCGGTCCTTGAGATGGGCCACCAGATCACGGATGTCACCAAGCGCGAAGGGATCGATTCCAGCAAGCGGTTCATCGAGCAGCATGATGGTCGGTCTCGATGCCAAGGCGCGCGCGATCTCGACCCGCCGCCTTTCTCCACCCGAAAGTGCGAGTGCGGGCGTATGGCGCAGATGCGAGATCGAGAACTCGGCCAGAAGGGAATCGAGCACGGTCTCGCGGACTTCGTGGTCATCTTCGACGACCTCGAGAACGGCCCTGATGTTGGCCTCCACCGACAGGCCACGAAATATCGACGCCTCCTGCGGCAGATAGCCGATGCCCAGGCGCGCCCTGCGATACATCGGCAATCCGGCCACATCGTGACCATCGAGCGTGATCGAACCGGCGTCGGCGGCCACGAGTCCCGTGATGAGATGGAAGCACGTCGTCTTGCCGGCACCGTTGAGTCCCAGCAGGCCCACGGCCTCACCGCACCCGACGTTCAGGCTGACATTGCGCACGATGGGGCGTTTGCGATAGCTCTTGCTCAGATTGGACGCAGCAAGGCCGGTGTTGTGCCTGACCAGAACCGGTTTTGTGTGGGTGGCCGCCATGTTCCCTTCCGCCCTATTGTTCACTGTCGGACCCGGCGGTCAGCAGGACATTGACCCGTCCTTCGCCTCCCGCGACATGGATCCTACCGCTCTCGAGTTCGAGCGTGGCCGTGCTGGCTGTGAGAATGCCGTCGTCGTTCACCAGCGTGACGTTCTCCTGCAGGGTCACGATGCCTGTTGCCACTGTCCACAGGCCCGAATCGCCGCTTGCCGTACCGTTCGGTGTCACGACGGAGACATTGCTGATCGCCTGGATCTCCCGGACCCTGTTTTCCCCGGTTCCCGTCTCGTCGGCATAGTGAATGATCATCGTGTCGGCAAACACTGTCAGTTCGCCTTGCCTCACTTCGACACTGCCTGTGAACGTGACGTCCCGCGAGTTCGAGTCGACTTCGAGATTGTCGGCGGCAATCGTGATCGGTTCATCGGTATCGAATTCATCGATGGAAATGATCTGGGCGTCAGTCGCCGACGCCATCAGGAGCCACAGGCCGCCGGCAAGCGCAAGACGTTCAGGAATTTTCATGATCTGGTGTCCGCAACAAGGGAGAGTTCAACACGACCGAAGAACGTGAACTTGCCACCATTGTCCGTGACTTGGAAGCCCCGCGCCTCAAGCGTCCCGGACAGGCCGGTGCCGTGGACGAGCGAATCGCTGTTCGCCGTCCCTTTTTCGAGGTCGATCAGTGCGCGTTCGCTTTCGAGGTGGTAGCCGTCGCTCGTGAACACGGTGACGCCGGATTCCAGGGTCAGCACCTGTCCTGCCTGGTCGTAGAATCCGCTGTCGGCCCGAACCGAGGTCCATTCCCCCTCGCCGACAACGATGCTGCCGCTCACATCCTCCAGGAACACCATCTCGCCGCGTCCCGAGTCTTGCCAGGCCGTCCCGGCGTTGAACGTGAAGGGCAGGCCGTTGCGGTCCGTCCCCAGGAACCTGACATTGGTCATTGTCGATCGTTCGCTGGTCGGCCGTTCGAGTCCGATGACCGGTATGACCCCAGGCAGTTCGATCAGATGAAGAAACGGCCAGGTTAGAAGAAGGACGGCCAGAACCAGGGCACACGACGGGAGGAGCCAGCGCAGCAGCCTGACGATGCGCGTATAGCGCAGATGGCCTTCGTGACCGGCATACCGGGAAACGCCCGTCGCCCCGAATCCTTTCGAGCGGGCGCTGCCCGGTGATCCGTGGCCTTCGGTGGGCGGGTTTTCCATGCCTTCAGTGGTCCAGGATGTCGGGATCGTCCCAGCCCAGAAGATCGAGCTCGGCTCTCGTGGGCAGGAAACTGAACAGGGCCTCGGCAAGCCCCTTGCGATCCTCGCGTTCCAGGCGCCGATCGAACTCCTCCTTCAGGCGATGCAGATAGAGGACATCGGTCGCGGCGTAGTTCAGCTGCCTGTTCGAGAGTTCCAGTGCGCCCCAGTCGCTGCTCTGCATCTGCTTGGAGATGTCGACATCGAGCAGTTCCTTGCAGATGTCCTTGAGACCGTGGCGCTCGGCGAAGGTCCTGACCAGCTTGGATGCGATCTTGGTGCAGTAGACGGGTTCCACGATCACGCCCATCCAATGCCGGATCGCGGCAAGATCGAACCTGGCATAGTGGAAGATCTTCAGGACACCGGGATCGCGCAGCAGCGCGCTGAGATTGGGGGCATCGATGCGGCCCTTCGAGAATTGCACGAGGTGGGCATTGCCGTCTCCGCAGGACAGCTGGACGAGGCACAGACGGTCGCGCACGGGATTGAGACCCATGGTTTCCGAATCGACGGCAACCATGGTCCCGAGATCAAGGTCGGACGGAAGATCTCCCTGATAGAGCAGATTGGCCATGCTGCCGTAAAGGTGTTGATCGAAGGACGCCAAGGCTACCCTTGCACAACGTTCAAGACAAGACGCAACTCTCTGTTACCGCCAAAGGTGGCGCCTGGCGGAAGGGTGTTTGCAATTCTGCCGATCCGCCGATCATCAGACTCGAAATCGGGGAAGCAGGTTGGGAGGTGATGTGTTGAATGGAAGATCCCGAAGGACTCAAACTGCTGACGCCAGCCCATGATTGACACCGGCGGCAAAGACACAACTGTGCCTGACGAAGCCGCTGGCCTCGAGAACCAGGCCTCGCTTCGTCCTCAAAGCAGGTGTTTGTCAGATCATCGAGGGCGATCGTCGGCGCAAAGTCGAACAGCGACCGAGCCCGGGCAAGGAGATGGTCCTCGATCCACTCCTGGTGGCCAGGCAGCCGAGGCGCAGTAGAGTGCCATGTCACTCGCGGCGCCGAAGTCGATCCCGATAAGCCCGCCCGGCGCGCTGCACCATTGACGCCGGTTGAAGGCGAGGCCGTCAAGCAGCCCCGGAAGGTCCAGCATGGCGAGCGTCGCGTTGACGATGGTGCGAGCCGATCGACGCAGCCGCAAATTCCTGTGGTAGATCACCTCCCGCACGCTCCTCTGCAGCGAGATCGTGACGCCGGACGCGGTGCTGCAGGGCGCCAGAGTTCGCCTGCAGGCATCTTGCGCTCACAGCGGCAGTTCGGTCGTTGTCTTTATCTCCTCCATGGACAGCAGAGAGGTAATGTTGAAGATCTTCACCTGCGAAATGAGCGCCTGGTAGAAATCGTCATAAGCTCTGGCGTTCCGTACGCGGACTTTGAGGATGTAATCGATTTCGCCCGCGAGACGGTGGGCCTCCATCACCTCCGGGCGTCCCTTCAGTGTCTCCAGAAACCGGTCCTGCCAATCTTTCTGATGCTCGGAGGTCCGAATGAGCACGAAGAAGCACGCCTCCAGCCCCAGCTTGTCGGGGTCGAGAAGGACAGTGTTCTGCCGGATGATCCCCGCAGCCCGGAGCTTGCGAATGCGATGCCACACGGGCGTGCGCGAGGCGCCGGCTTTTTCTGCAATGTCGTCCAGGGAGCGCGAGGCGTCCTCCTGCATCGCCGCAAGGATTTTCCGATCGACGCCATCGAGCTGGACAGCCATCTACACCTCCGCCACAATCAGAACATACTTTCTATAATTCTTGATAATATACGTAATATTTCCTTATTTGTAAAGAGTGCTGTCACGATATTAGAAATTACTTACTATCTGGCTACACTAAGCGCAATCGGCAACAGGTGGTCGCCGTGCAGCATTTCCCCATCTTCCTGCGTCTCTCGGGCAAGCGTGTCGTCGTTTCCGGCGCCGGGCGCGCTGCGACGGCCAAGCTGCGCCTGCTCCTGAAGACCGACGCGCAGATCACCGTATTCGGCTCCGACCCGGACCCGGACATCCTGTCGTGGCACCGCGACGGCGCGTTGCGCCACGACGAACGCCGTGTAGAGGGCGCCGACATCGAGGGCGCGGCACTCCTCTATTGCGCGAGCGGCGATCCCGCGGAGGATGCTCGCGCCGCCGCGCTGGCCCGGCGGTGCAGAGTTCCCGTCAACGTCGTCGACAATCTCGAAGACAGCGACTTCATCACGCCGGCTATCGTGGACCGCGATCCGCTCACCGTGGCCATCGGAACCGAAGGGACGGCTCCGGTGCTGGCGCGGAACCTCAAGGCAGCGTTCGAGGCCCAGCTCCCGGGCTCACTTGGGGCGTTGGCCCGGATCGGACAGGAATTTCGGCCGCAGGCCGAGCGCCTCCTTCCGGGCCGAATGCGGCACGCCTTCTGGTCAGAATATTTCTCCCGGCGGGCCTCCTGCGCCTTTGCGCGAAACGGCGAGAAGGGCGCGCGCGATTGCCTGAGCGCCCTTCTCGACGAGACTGTCAAAGGAGGTCGCCCCGCCAGCTGGGTCTCACTTGTCGGCGCCGGGCCGGGGGATCCGGAGCTGCTTACACTCAAGGCCCGCAACCGTCTGCACGAGGCGGACATCGTGGTGCATGACCGGCTTGTCTCCCCGCAAATCCTGGAACTCGTGCGGCGCGAGGCAGTACGGATCTGCGCTGGCAAGCAGGGCTTCGGCCCTGCATGGCAGCAGGAATCCATCAACGCACTGATGGTTCGCGAGGCCCGAGCAGGCCACCATGTGGTCCGCCTTAAGTCCGGCGATCCGGCAATGTTCGGTAGGCTGGACGAAGAGATCGAGGCGTTGGAGGCCGAAGGCATCCCTTGGGAGGTTGTTCCGGGAATCACGGCCGCCGCAGGCGCCGCGGCGGACATGGGGGTTTCGCTGACGCGCCGCGGGCGAAATTCGGAGCTTCGAATCCTCACCGGCCGCGACGTCGACGGGTTCGCCGAGCAGGATTGGGCCGCCCTGGCCCGTCCCGGAACCGTCGCCGCGATCTACATGGGCAAGCGGTCGGCCGCCTTCCTGCGGGGACGCCTGCTGATGCGCGGGGCCGTGCCATCGACGCCGGTCACGATCGTCGAGAACGCCTCCCGCCCGGACAAACGGGTCGTTGCAACGACGCTGCTGCGGCTGCCCGAAGCGCTGGACGAAGCGCACTTTGCGGGGGCGGTGGTGCTGATGCTCGGCATCCTGCCGCGCGACGCCATGCGGATGGCAGAAGTGAACTTCGAGGTCGGGCAGGAGGTTGTCTGATGGCCCGCGCCTTCAGGCCTTGCGTTGTGACCGCGAACGACCTCTTCGATGGCGATGTGGTCTACCTCGATCCGGATGGCGTTTGGACGCGCCGCCTGAGTGCCGCGCGCCTCTTCGAGGACGAGGCGGAGGCACATCACCACCTCACGGAAGCCGAAGCGCAGGAGGACGCCGTCATCGACCCCTATCTGGCGGACGCCGCGCCCGGAGGACATCAGGGGCCCGAGCCGGTCCACTTCCGGGAGGCGTTCCGCGCTACCGGGCCCTCCAACTACCACCACGGCAAGCAGGCGGGGAGCTGAAGCGTGTACCGATACGACAGCTTCGACCGGGAATTCGTGCGCAATCGGGTCGCGCAGTTCCGCCGGCAGGTGGAGCGCCGGATCGACGGCTCCCTGACCGAGGAGGAGTTCAAGCCGCTGCGGCTGATGAATGGCCTCTACCTGCAGCTGCACGCCTACATGCTTCGTGTGGCCATCCCCTATGGAACACTCGACAGCCGCCAGATGCGGCAGCTGGCCCGTATCGCGGAGCGCTGGGACAAGGGTTACGGCCACTTTACCACACGGCAGAACGTCCAGTTCAACTGGCCCAAGCTGAAGGACGTGCCGGACATTCTCGACGCTCTCGCGGATGTGGAGATGCACGCGATCCAGACATCCGGGAATTGCGTCCGGAACGTCACCGCCGACCATTTCGCCGGCGCGGCCGCGGACGAAATCAGCGATCCCCGCCCGACCGCCGAGCTGCTCCGGCAGTGGTCGACGGATCACCCGGAATTCGCGTTCCTGCCGCGGAAGTTCAAGATCGCGGTAAGCGGCTCTCCGGTCGACCGCGCCGTGACCCGCGCGCACGACATCGGCATCCGCATGATCCTCGATGCGGCTGGAGAGATCGGGTACGAGATATGCGTCGGCGGCGGGCTCGGGCGCACCCCGGTGATCGGATCGGTCATCCGTGACTTCCTGCCCGAGGCGGACCTGCTTCCCTATGTCGAGTCCATCCTGCAGGTCTACAACGCCATCGGGCGCCGCGATAACAAGCACAAGGCGCGCATCAAGATCACGGTGCGCGAGCTCGGGATCGAGGCCTTCCGGGACCGCGTCGAGAAACGCTTCCGGGTTCAGCGAAAGGCGTTCGGGGGCGCGGACCAGGGGCTACTCAAGGACATACGCGCAATGTTCGTGACGCCGGCATACATTCAGGCGCCCACCGGACCCTTCGAGGCGGCGCTGGCGAGTGATCCGGTGTTCCGGGCATTCGTGGATACCAATCTGCACCCGCACCGCAATTGCGATTACGCAATCATCACCATCTCGCTCAAGGCCTATGGCGCAACGCCGGGCGATGCCAGCGCGGACCAGATGCGCGTCATCGCCGACCTGGCGGAACGCTACGGGCATTGCGAGATCCGGATCAGCCACGAGCAAAACTGCATTCTGCCCCACGTGCACAGGCGCGATGTGCCGGCGGTTCATGCGGCACTGCGGGAGGCGGGCCTCGCGACCGCCAATGTTGGTCTGGCATCGGACATTATCGCCTGCCCCGGGATGGATTACTGTAATCTGGCTACCGCCCGTTCCATCCCGATCGCCCAGGGCATTGCCACCCGAATGAAGGAACGCGGGGACGAACGCCAGATCGGCGGTCTCAAGATCAAGATTTCCGGCTGCATCAATGCGTGCGGGCACCACCATGTCGGGCACATCGGTATTCTCGGCCTCGATCGTGCCGGTGTTGAGAACTACCAGATCACTCTCGGCGGCGACGGAACGGAAACCGCTGCACTCGGCGAACGCACGGGACCGGGCTTTCCCGCAGATGGCGTCGTCCCTGCTGTGGACCGGCTGATCGATACCTACCTCGAACTCCGGTCGGATGAGGACGAAGCCCTTCTCGCGACCTACCGGCGCGTCGGCATGCAGCCCTTCAAGGCGGCGCTCTATGCCGACGCGACCGCTGGCAGAAGAAGCTAGAACGTGGCACGACGCGACGCACCCTGCCCGGCGGCGTCCACGCAAGAGTGCGCGGATGCGGCCAACGGATACCGGAGCCGCACGATTCTTGTCCGCGACACCGGGTTCCAGGAAGACGACTGGCCCGGCGAATTCACCCGGTGGATGGGAGAGGATGCCCTTCCCGCCCAGCCGGCCCAAGCCGCGCTGGATGTCGAGAACGCCGCGCTGGCCGAGGAAATCGTGCCCGTCTTCGAGCGGATCGGCCTCATTCGCATTGCATTCCCGTCGCACATGGACGGCCGGGGATTCTCGCTGGCCCGCCACCTGCGGCTGCTCGGCTACCTGGGCCGACTCCGCGCCCGCGGGCGCATTCTTGCCGATCAATACGCCATGGCCAGGCGGAGCGGCTTCGACGAAGTGGAAATCGACCCGGCGCTCGCCGAACGGCAGCCGGAGGAGCAGTGGCTGTTCCGTGCGAATTGGCAAGCGCACGACTATCAGGAACGGCTGGGCCGGTGCCCGTACAATGGAAACCGCGGCAAACGGGATTGAAGCCGTCCATCCCTGCAATCCGGAAGGTCACTTCCAAATTGATCGCAGACGTGTGCGGCATGGCAGCGCTTTGTGAAGTCCAGTCGCGGTAGGGATCCGGATTGCTCCGGCGCCCCCCGCGCAGATCCGGACGTGGTCGTTGAACCATCCGGCTCCTGCCTCGGGTGATTGACGGCAAACCGCTGGTCCGGCCATGGGTGGCGGGTGGACGCGCGTGTCCGTAAGATTTCGGTCATGCGCTCCAGACGCTTCCAACCGAAACGAGCTCGCTGGGACCGGCGGCGCAACACTCGCATCCACAGGTGTTGCAGCCTGCGGTGGAACGTACGGATGAACCGGCTCGACCCCGGAACGGCAAAGTAGTTGAGCCAGCCCTCGCAGACCCGCCCGAGCCGCTTTCCGACCTCCAGGATGTCGTGGTGCCAGCGCTTGCGGAGCACCTCGTCGATGCGCGCCAGGGTCCTGTTGGCCCGTTTGGCGACCGGTCTGCGACCACGCCGAAAGCGTCCTCGTCACCCCGTCCACGCCTGCCGCAACGTCCCTGGCGACGAGACGGGCTGGCGCATCCGCGCCCTGGCTGCGGGTCGGCCTCACGGACGAGTGCGTGGTCTTCCATGTCGGGCCCTCGCGCAGCGCCGGGGCACGCCTGTTCGGCAAGCTCTCTCCGGGAACCATTCTGGTCTGCGACTGCTGCTCGGCCCGCCGCAAGCGGAAGAGGTCATCGAGTTTCAGGCTTGCCCGGCCCACGTCCGGCGTGACTTCATCGCTGTGTCCGGCAGGCTCGCACGGCTGTTTGCCGATGCCGGCGATGTTGGTCATGGACTGGTGCCCAGGAGAAGACTCGAACTTCCACGGGGTCTCCCCCACAGGTACCTGAAACCTGCGCGTCTACCAATTCCGCCACCTGGGCACGGGGCCTCTCCTAGTTGGCGGAGGGGAAGACTGTCAAGGGGGTTGCCTTGCAAATCCGCCATGGCGCAATTGACGGGTCGCACCGCAGGCTGAATCATCGGCGTTGACGTGGCTGGAGGTTTTCATGGTCCGGAAGGATATCGTTGTGTTCGGCGGGTCCGGCTTCATCGGACGCTATCTTGTCCAGCGGCTGGCGAGCAGCGGCTGGCGCATCACCGTCGCGGTGCGCCGCCCTGACCGGGCCAGGTTCCTGCAGCCGCTGGGCGATGTCGGACAGATCGTCGCGGTCGCCACCGACATCACAGACGCCCGCCAGGTTGCCGAGCGAATCGAGGGAGCAGGCGCGGTCGTCAATCTGGTGGGCATCCTCCACGAGAAGGGCACGCGCACGTTTTCCCGCCTTCATGCCGAGGGCGCCCGGTCGATCGCCGAGGCGACCGCAAGAGCGGGGGTGCGGCACATGGTCCATGTCTCGGCAATCGGCGCCTCACCTCATTCACCGTCCTCCTATGCCCGTTCCAAGGCGGTCGGCGAGGACGCGGTGCGCGCTGCCATGCCGGATGCCCCGATCGTGCGTCCAGGAATCGTGTTCGGCCCGGAAGACGGATTCTTCAACCGGTTCGGCCGCATGGCCGCCCTCTCGCCGGTCATCCCCCTCATCGGCGGCGGCACGACGCGCTTCCAGCCCGTCCATGTCGGCGATGTGGCCTCGGCCATCGTGGCCTGTCTTGACGATGCCTCGACAGCCGGAAAGACCTATGAACTCGGCGGCCCCTCGGTCTACACCTTCCGGCACCTCATGGAGTTCATCCGCCAGGAGACGCGCCGCTGCGTCCTTTTCGTGCCGGTTCCCTTCCTTGCCGCGCGCGCCCTGGGGAGTGTCCTCCAGAATCTGCCCAACCCGCCGCTTACCCTCGACCAGGTCCGCCTGATGCAGAGCGACAACGTCGTTCAGCCGGATGCCGCAACTCTCGCTGATCTGGGAATCGAGGCCGTGGCCCTCGAGATGGTTGTGCCGTCCTATCTGAAACTCTACCGCCGGGGTGGCAGCGCCTACAGATAGACCCAGCCCAGGAGAACGGCGGCCAGGGCGACACGATAGATGACGAACGGTGTGAACGAAGCGCGCTGCAGCCAGGCCATGAGCAACCGGATCGTGACCAGAGCCGATGCGAACGCCATCGCCGCCGCCAGCAGCGCCTCACGCGTGAGGGCCGCATCGCCGGCCGCCATGATGTCGGCGGCGGTCAGCAGAACGGCCGCGGCAATCACAGGGATGGAAAGCAGCATCGAGAGCGTCGCGCAGTCGCTCCGCCGGTAGCCGAGGAAACGCGCCGCGGTCATGGTGACGCCGGCCCGGCTCGTCCCCGGCACGAGGGCCAGGATCTGAAGAAGTCCGATCAGCATGGCGCCCTTCCATGTGAGATGCTCCACGGTGCGCGATGCGGAACCCTTCCGGTCGGCAATCCAGAGCAGGATTCCAAAGCCGAGCGTTGTCCAGGCGATGAGCGAGGGATCGCGCAAGGAAGCGGTGCCTGCGCCATGGAGTACATAGCCCGCAAGGCCCACCGGAAGCGTCGCGAGCGCCAGCATGGCGAGAAGCCTGCGCTCCCCGATGCCGCCGCCGGGAAACAGCCCGCCCATCAGGCGCGCGATGTCCTTGCGGAAGTAGACGATCACGGCAAGAAGCGTGCCCCCATGGACGGCTATGTCGATCTCGAGCCCTTGGTCGGGCCAGCCAAGCACGTTTGATGTGAGAACGAGATGGCCCGAAGAACTCACCGGCAGGAATTCGGTGATGCCCTGAACGAGCGACAGCACGGCAAGCTGCAATAGAGTCACGAGCAGGAAGGCCCTTTATAAGGAAGGCCAGCATATTGACGAGGCCGACGGGAGGGAATCGTCATGAATGGTCAACAATACTGACATACAATGGCGAATTCTGACTGGTGTTCCTGAATGAACAGAACAATCACGTGACGGAATGCCGAAAATACGGCACTATGTCTGACCTATTATGACTTCACACCGAATCACATAGCCCCGCCATGGATCTGCTTTCCTTTGTCGATGTGCCGCAAGAACGGCCCAACAAGCGTCTCGCCGAGGTTCGGCGAAGGGACTTCCATGAGATCCATGACGAATTCGTCCCGGGCCGTGCCCGCATCCAGGCTTCGCGCTGCTCGCAATGCGGCGTTCCGTTCTGCCAGATTCACTGTCCGCTCCACAACAACATCCCCGACTGGCTGGCGCTGACCGCCGAGGGACGGCTGGAGGAGGCATACGAGGTCTCATCGGCGACCAACACGTTCCCCGAGATCTGCGGCCGGATATGTCCCCACGACCGGTTGTGCGAAGGCAACTGTGTCATCGAGAAGGGCTTTGAATCGGTCACCATCGGTACCGTCGAACGGTTCATCACCGAGAACGCCTTCCGTAACGGCTGGGTTCAGGGGCCCCGGCCCCGGGAGGAGCGCGGACAGTCCGTGGGGATTGTCGGCGCCGGGCCTGCGGGTCTCGCAGCCGCCGATCGTCTGCGCCGCCACGGCTACCGGGTCGAGGTCTATGATCGGTACGACCGGGCCGGCGGCCTCCTGGTCTACGGTATTCCGGACTTCAAGCTGGAAAAGTACGTAGTGGAGCGACGCGTCGAGCTTCTGCGCGACGGGGGCGTGGTCTTTCATCTCTCGACCGAAGTCGGCCGCGATCTCCCGTTTGCCGAGCTTCGTGCCCGACACGACGCCGTCCTGATTGCAACGGGCGTCTACATGGCGCGCGACATCAAGGCTCCCGGAGTCGGACTCGACGGTATCCTTCCGGCGCTCGACTACCTCATCACGAGCAACCGGCGCGGCCTCGGCGATGCCATCGACGAGGCCGGAGCCCTCGACGCCCGGGGGCACCATGTCGTCGTGATCGGCGGCGGCGATACCGCCATGGACTGTGTCCGCACGGCCGTGCGCCAGGGTGCCGGCGCAGTGACGTGTCTCTACCGCCGCGACCGCGACAACATGCCCGGCAGTCAAAGGGAAGTGAGCTACGCGATGGAGGAAGGGGTCAACTTCGAGTTCCTGTCGGCACCCGAGGCCTTCACCGGCAACGGCCGGGTGGAGGCGGTCAGGGCAGCGAGAATGCGCCTTGCCGAACCGGACAACGGTGGCCGGCTGAAACCCGTGCCGGTCGACGGCAAGGGTTTCCGCGTCGAGGCGACACTGGTTCTCAAGGCACTGGGATTCGATCCGGAACCGGTCGCGCAGATGTTCTCTCTGCCCGAACTCGAGATGGCGCCGGACGGCACCGTGAAAACGGCCTTCCTGACCGGCGAGACCGGTGTTCCCGGCGTCTGGGCCGCAGGCGACATCGCGCGCGGAGCATCGCTGGTGGTCTGGGCGATCCGCGACGCCAGGGATGCGGCCGATTCGATCCATCGCGAACTCGAGGGCCAGGCCATGCCCGCCCGCGCCGCGGCAGCTCAGGGTTAGTGCGATGACCGCCGATCACCTGACTCAGGCCGCCGAACGGGCACGCCTGGACCGCGACGGCCTCTATGATCCGGCCTTCGAGCACGATGCCTGCGGTGTCGGTGTGGTTGCGGCCATCGACGGCAGGCCGTGCCGCACGGTGGTCGAGGCGGGCATCGCCGCGCTGCGGGCGGTCTGGCACCGTGGAGCGGTCAATGCCGACGGCAAGACCGGCGACGGTGCCGGTATTCAGGTGCAGATTCCCCAGGACTTCTTCAAGGAGCATGTCGAGCGCACGGGCCATGAACCCGGCAGTGGCCGGCTCGCCGTCGGCATGATCTTCCTGCCGAGAACCGACCTTGCCAACGCGGAGGTCTGCCGGGCGATTGTCGAATCCGAGATCCTGAATTTCGGCTACCGCATCTTCGGCTGGCGCCAGGTACCGATCGACAGTTCGGTGATCGGCGAGCGCGCCAATGCCGCGCGGCCCGAGATCGAGCAGATCATGATCGCCAACGAGGAGACCGTCGCCGACGACCGTTTCGAGCGCGACCTCTACATCATCCGCCGCAAGATCGAGGCGCGCGTCCGCGAGGCCCAGGTGTCCGACTTCTACATCTGCTCGCTCTCGTGCCGCTCGATCGTCTACAAGGGCATGTTCGTGGCCGAGCAGCTCTCGAACTTCTATCCCGACCTTTCCGACGAGCGTTTCGTCTCCAGTTTCATCATCTTTCACCAGCGCTACTCGACCAACACGTTTCCGACCTGGAATCTGGCGCAGCCCTTCCGGATGCTTGCCCACAACGGAGAAATCAACTCGCTGCGCGGCAATGTCAACTGGATGAAGAGCCACGAAGCCCGCATCGGTCACGATGCTTTTGCCGAGCATCTCGATGTCATCAAGCCGGTCGTCCCGTCCGGCGTATCGGACTCGGCCGCGCTCGATTCGGTGTTCGAGCTACTGGTCCGCGCCGGACGCTCCGTGCCGCTGGTGAAGACCATGCTGATCCCGGAGGCCTGGGCAGACAACGCCCGGCTGTCCGACGAGGTGCGCGCGCTTTACCTCTACTGCAACACGGTCATGGAACCCTGGGACGGTCCGGCCGCCATCGTGGCATCGGATGGCCGCTGGGTCATCGCAGGCATGGACCGCAACGGCTTGCGGCCCATGCGTTACTCCCTGACACGGGACGGACTGCTCATCGTGGGTTCGGAGACCGGAATGGTTCCGGTTGCCGAGCATGACCTGGTTCACTGCGGCAGGCTGGGTCCGGGAGCCATGATCGCGGTCGATCTGGCCGAAGGGCGCCTCTTCGAAGACGCGGAGATCAAGGAACATCTGGCAGGCAAGCAACCGTATGCACGCTGGATCGGGAATATCACGCACCTCGATACCCTTGACCACGACAGCGACAGCGGCACGGCATTCGATGCCGGCGAACTGCGCATGCGCCAGCGATCGGCCGGGTACTCCTTCGAGGATCTGGAACTCATTCTTCGCCCCATGGTCGACGAGGCCAAGGAAGCGGTCGGCTCGATGGGCGACGACACGCCGCTTGCCGTTCTTTCCGGCCATCACCGCGGCCTGCATCACTTCTTCCGCCAGAACTTCAGCCAGGTCACCAATCCTCCGATCGATTCACTGCGCGAACGCCGGGTGATGACCCTCGATACCCGTCTCGGCAACCTCTCCAACATTCTCGATCAGGACGAGAGTCAGACCCGCATCCTCCAGCTGCGGTCTCCGGTTCTCGACAATGCCCAGTTCGCCGCCATGCGACGCCACATGAAGGATACGACCGTCGTCGTCGATTGCACATTCACCGCCGACACCGACGCGGCGGATGTCCTGCAGGAGGCCATCCGGCGCATCCGGCATGAGGCCGAGGATGCGGTACGCGGCGGCTGCGAGAACATCGTGCTGACCGACGAGCATACCGGGCGCCAGCGCGCAGCCATTCCGATGATCGTGGCTGTGGGCGCGGTTCACAGCCATCTCGTGCGCCAGTCGCTCAGAACCTTCGTGTCACTGAACGTCCGGTCGGCCGAGTGTCTCGACGTGCACTATTTTGCCGTGCTCATCGGCGTCGGTGCGACGACCGTGAACGCCTATCTTGCCGAAGAGAGCATCAGGGAACTCCATGCCCGCGGGCTCTTCGGCAGGCGCACGGCCGGAGAGTGCATCGCCGGCTACCGCAAGGCGGTCGACGACGGTCTGCTGAAGATCATGTCCAAGATGGGCATCGCCGTGATCTCGTCGTATCGCGGCGGATACAATTTCGAGACGATCGGCCTTTCGCGAACCCTGGTTGCGGAGTATTTCCCGGGCATGCCGTCCAGGATCTCCGGCATCGGCCTCACCGGTATCCTGAAGCGTACCCTGAGGCTCCACCGGGACGTCCACGACGGCACGGGAACGACACTGCCGATCGGGGGAATCTACCGGTTCCGCCAGGGCGGCGAAGCCCATGCCTGGGAGGGTCGGCTGATTCACATGCTGCAGACGGCTGTGGCGAGCGACAGCTGGCAGATCTTCCGGCGCTACGCCGAAGGGCTCCACGACAGGGAACCCTTCAATCTGCGCGATCTCCTGGAATTCAACAGCCGGAACGAGGCCGTCGATATCGACGAGGTCGAGTCGATCACCGGGATTCGCAAGCGCTTCGTCACACCCGGCATGTCGCTCGGCGCGCTCTCCCCGGAAGCCCACGAGACCCTTTCCATCGCCATGAACCGGATCGGTGCCCTTTCCGATTCCGGCGAGGGCGGAGAGAGCCCCGAGCGTTTCAGGACCCGGCCCAATGGCGACAATGCGAACTCGCCGATCAAGCAGATAGCCTCGGGACGTTTCGGGGTCACTGCCGAGTACCTGACCCACTGCCGTGAAATCGAGATCAAGATCGCCCAGGGCGCCAAGCCGGGCGAGGGCGGCCAGCTGCCGGGCTTCAAGGTAACGGACATGATCGCCGAACTGCGCCATGCAACGCCGGGCGTGTCGCTCATATCGCCGCCGCCCCACCACGACATCTATTCCATCGAGGACCTTGCCCAGTTGATCTACGACCTCAAGCAGATCAATCCCTCGGCGCGTGTCTGCGTCAAGCTGGTGAGCCAGGCGGGCGTGGGAACGATTGCCGCCGGGGTCGCCAAGGCGAAGGCGGACGTCATCCTGATTTCCGGCCACGTGGGCGGCACCGGTGCCAGTCCGCAGACCAGCATCAAGTACACCGGCGCGCCCTGGGAGATGGGCCTTGCCGAAGCCAACCAGGTGCTGACGCTCAACCGGCTGCGCCATACCGTTCGCCTGCGCACCGACGGCGGCATCCGGAGCGGCCGGGATGTGGTGATCGCAGCCATGCTCGGGGCCGAGGAATACGGCGTTGGCACGGCCTCGCTGGTCGCCATGGGGTGCCTGCTGGTCCGCCAGTGCCATTCCAATACCTGTCCGGTCGGAATCTGCACCCAGAAACCCTCACTGCGCGAGAAGTTCGAGGGCACGCCGGAAAAGGTGGTCAACCTCTTCTCGTTCATCGCCGAGGATGTCCGCAGGATCCTGGCATCCCTTGGTGTCCGTTCCCTCGACGAGATCGTCGGCCGCACCGACCTGCTCAAACAGGTCGGCCGCGGCAGCGAGGACCTCGACGATCTCGATCTCAATCCCCTGCTGGTCAAGGCGGATCCCGGGGAGTTCGCGCGCCATTGCGTCATCGAAGGACGCAACGAGGTTCCCGATACCCTCGACACGAGAATGCTCCAGGATGCCCGTGCCGCTCTCGACGAGCGCGAGAAGATGCAGATCGCCTACAATGTGCGCAACACGCACCGCGCCGTCGGCACCCGTCTTTCATCCGAGATCACCCGCCGCTTCGGCATGAACGGCCTGCCCGCAGACCACATCACGATCCGCCTGCGGGGGTCGGCCGGACAGTCGCTCGGAGCATTCGCCGTCCAGGGCGTCAGACTCGAGGTTTTCGGCGATGCCAACGACTACGTCGGCAAGGGGCTTTCAGGCGGCACCATCGTCGTGCGCCCTCCGGTATCGAGCGAGCGGACCGCCCGTTCGAACACGATTATCGGCAACACGGTCCTCTACGGCGCGACAGCAGGGCGCCTGTTCGCCTCGGGCCAGGCCGGAGAGAGGCTTGCCGTGCGCAATTCCGGCGCCGATCTCGTGATCGAAGGCTGCGGCTCCAACGGCTGCGAATACATGACCGGCGGCACGGTTGTCGTGCTCGGTCCGGTTGGACCGAACTTCGGTGCCGGCATGACGGGGGGCATGGCCTTCGTCCACGACGCCGATGACAGGCTTGCCGAAAACATCAACAGCGATCTCGTGATCATGCGGCGTCTGGCCAGCGATCACTGGGAAAATGTCCTGAAATCCCTGGTCCGGGACCACGCGCTCGCGACACGGTCGACATTCGCCGGCGAAATCCTCCAGGACTGGGAGTTCGAGATCGGCCGCTTCTGGCAGATCTGCCCGAAGGAAATGACCGACCGCCTGGCCCATGCGCTGGATGACGGACGGCAGGCGCTCACCGCCTGAGCCCAGCGGTTGCGCTCGCCGGCTTCCCGGGCAATAAGGAAGCGGATCTGTTATCCCTTCTTCACATGAGGGCCGGTATTGCCTGAACTCTTCCACGACCCCATGTCACCGTTCTGCCGCAAGGTCCGGGTCGTCCTGGATGAAAAGGGTTTTTCCTTCTCGTTGCGGGCGGAGGATGTATCGCTGAGACGCGAAGCCTTTCTCGCTCTCAACCCGGCAGGCGAGGTTCCCGTTCTCGTTGAGGAAGACGGCTCGGCTCTCGCAGACAGCCGGGCGATCGCCGAATACCTGCAGGAAGTCCAAGCGGAGCCGGACATGCTCGGCACAACGCCGGCAGAGCGCGCGGAAACCCGCAGGCTCGTCGCCTGGTTTGACGAGAAGATGTACGCGGAGGTGACACGCAGCGTCATCGAGGAGAAGATTCTCAAGTGGCGCCAACAGCGGGGGCCCCCGGATTCCAGGGCGCTGTCGGCGGCGATCGCCAACCTGCGGACCCATCTTGGTTACATCGAGTACCTGATCGAACGGCGTTTCTGGCTTGCCGGCGAGCAGTTCGGCCTTGCTGACATCGCCGCCGCAACCCAGATTTCCTGCATCGACTATGTCGGCTACATCTCATGGTCGTCATGGGAGACAGCACGCGAATGGTACGCCAGGGTCAAGTCCAGGCCGTCTTTCCGCCCGCTTCTCGAAGACCGCCTTGCGGGCATGCCGCCGGCGGATCACTATGCCGACCCCGATTTCTGACCACCGCGCAAACCCCCGGGAACCGGTGGACGCAAACATCTGCGTCCGGATAAGGCAGAAGGCACAGGACCTGGGTTTCGAAGCCTGCGGCATCACCGATGCCGGCGCCGGTCCCTTTTGGAGCGAGAATCTCGCATCCTTCGTCGAGAAGGGGTTCCACGGTGACATGGCGTGGCTCGCGCGGCGTGTCGAGGAACGTTCGGCACCCCGCTCGCTGTGGCCCGCGGCACGAAGTGTGATCGTGCTCGCCATGGTCTACGGCTCGAAGGACGATCCGCGCGCCGACCTCGAGGCGCGGGACCGCGGCGTCATCTCGGTCTATGCGCGGGCCAGGGACTATCACAGGGTCGTCGGCAAGCAGCTCAAGGCCCTGGCCGGATGGCTGGTCGCGCAAGAGGCCTGCGAGGTCAAGGTCTTCGTCGACACCGCACCTGTCATGGAGAAGCCGCTGGCTGCCCGCTCCGGGCTCGGCTGGCAAGGCAAGCACACCAATCTCGTATCCCGCCGACTGGGTTCCTGGTTCTTCCTGGGAATCATCTTCACGACCCTCGAACTCGAGGCCGACACCCCGGAACAGGATCATTGCGGCTCCTGCCAGGCGTGCCTCGACATCTGCCCGACCCGTGCCTTCCCGGCTCCCCGGCGTCTCGATGCGAGACGTTGCATTTCCTACCTGACGATCGAGCACAAGGGCCACATCGACCGCGAGTTCCGCGAGGCGATGGGCAACCGCATCTACGGCTGCGACGACTGTCTTGCGGTGTGTCCCTGGAACAAGTTCGCCCGAATGACGCAGGAGCCCGACTTCCTGCCGCGCGCCGAACTCGACGCACCGCGCCTTGCGGACCTGGCGGAACTCGACGATGCGGCCTTCCGCGCGCTGTTCAGCGGCAGCGCCATCAAACGCACAGGCCGTGACCGGTTCGTGCGCAACGTGATGATCGCACTGGGTAACAGCGGCGAGGTGCAGGCCATCCCGGCAATCGAGGCCCGCCTTGGCGACGGCTCCCCCCTGGTGAGGGCCATGGCGGTCTGGGCGCTGGCACGCCTCGCTTCGCCCGCCCGCTTCGCCGCGGCAAGGGACCGGTGGCGGCCGACGGAAACCGACGCCGGCGTGAAGAGCGAATGGGACGAGGGTCTCCATGAATAGACTGTTCTGTTTCGGACTGGGGTATTCGGCACAAAGGCTCGCGCGCGACCTCCTCGAGGAAGGCTGGGAGATCGCCGGCACCGTGCGCGACCCGGAGCGCGCCTCCTCCCTCAGGCGCGAGGGACTTGAAGCCGTGGTGTTCGAAGGCAACTCCGGAACGGATGAGGTCGACTCCCTCCTCGGTGGTGCCACCCATGTCCTGGATTCCATTCCGCCGGCCGCTAGCAGGGACTGTGTCCCGCTGGCATGTTTCGCCGAATCCGTTGCCCGGCTCGAGAGGCTTCAATGGTGCGGCTATCTCTCGACCACGGGTGTCTACGGCAATCATCTGGGAGGCTGGGTTGACGAGGCGACCGACGTGCGACCGAACCTCGGGCGAAGCGCGAGGCGGGTTGCGGCGGAACAGGCCTGGCTCATCATGCACGAACGCTACGGCCTGCCGGTGCATATCTTCCGGCTCGCGGGAATCTACGGGCCCGGGCGCGGTGTTCTCGAACAGGTCCGCGCCGGACGGGCACGGCGCATCGTCAAGCCGGGCCAGGTGTTCTCCCGCATCCACGTCGACGACATCGCGGCAACGCTGCGAGCTTCCATGCGGCAGCCCAATCCAGGCGCGATCTACAATGTCTGCGACGATGTGCCGGAATCTCCGGCGCGTGTCGTGGAGTTCGCCTGCCTCCTCCTCGGCGTTGCCGTGCCTGCGCCGGTCGCATTCGAGGATGCCGAGTTATCCGGGATGGCAGCGAGCTTCTACGCCGACAACAAGAGAGTCTCCAACAGGAGGATCAGGGAGGAGCTCGGTGTCCGCCTTCGCCATCCCTCCTACCGGGAGGGCCTGGCGGCGCTGGCCTCGGGTTCGAGTTCATCGAGTGTCCTTCCCAGGAGCTCAAGGTCGCACTCGCGTGACAGCCGGTGATCGCCGTCCTTGACCAGATGGACCCTGACATCGCCCGTCGTCAATCGCTCGGCAAGGCCGAGAGCGACCGACCAGTCGACCGCCGCATCCTGCATGCCGTGGAGCAACCTCACCGGCACTGCAAGCCTGATCGGTCCACGCATGACCAGGTGGTCGCGCCCGTCCCGGATGAAGGATCGGGTGACCATGAGGCTTTCGCCATCCTCCTCGATCATGATCCGGCCCTCGCGATCGAGCCGGTCCTGGTTGTGCCGGGAAAGGCTCCACCAGATGTCCTGGCTGAAGTCGGGGCCCGCGGCAATGCCGACAAGGCCGGCCACGCGATCGGGTCTTTCGAGTGCCACGTTGAGCATGATCCAGCCACCCATGCTGGAGCCGACCAGGATCTGCGGGCCCTCGGTCAGGCGATCGAGAACGGAGAGCGCATCCCGGATCCAGCCACCGATGGTCCCGTCCTCGAAGCGTCCGCTCGACTGGCCATGGCCGCGATAGTCGAACCGCACGAAGGCGCGGCCGCGGCCGCGGCACCACTGGTCGAGCCATGTCGCCTTCGTCCCGGTCATTTCCGAGGAGTAGCCGCTGAAAAACATCACACCCGGCCGGGAACCATCAACGGCGCAATAGGCAATCCGGTCGCCGTTTTCGAGGTCAAGCCATCTCGTATCTGTTTCCGGCATGGCCTATACCATGGGCACTTCTTGGCAGGATGAGTGCCTCTATACCATGAATCAGCGCCAGGACGGCCCCCTCGTTGTCCTTCAAATCATTCCGCGACTCACGATCGGCGGCGCCGAACGGGCGGTCATCGACATCTCCCGGGCGTTGACCTCTGCCGGGAACCACTCCCTCGTGGTGTCCCAGGGCGGCGAACTGGTGCCGGACCTGCTGCACACCAAGGCGACACACATCGAGATGCCCGTCGCATCGAAGTCGCCGATCACGATGTCGATCAATGCGATTCGCCTCAGGAAGCTGATCGAGCGGGAGGGCGTCAACGTGGTCCACGTCCGCTCGCGGGCACCGGCATGGTCCGCGCTCGGGGCCGCACGCCGCACGGGTACACCCTTGGTCACGACCTTCCATGCGCCCTACAAGCTTTCCGGCAGGGCCAAAAAACTCTACAACTCGGTCATGGCGAAAGGCGACCGGGTGATCGCCATCTCCGGTTTCGTGGCCCGCCATGTCCGCGATGAGTACGGTGTGCCGGACAGCCGCCTGCGCTGCATCTTCCGCGGCATCGACATGGCCCAGTTCGATCCTGCGGCCGTGGGCATCGACCGGATCACCAGCCTTGCCGAATACTGGAACCTTCCCGACGGCGTTCCCGTCATCATGCTCCCGGGCCGCCTGACACGCCTCAAGGGTCACGGCGTCATGATCGAAGCCATGAAGCGTCTGGAACACGACGCGATCTGCCTGATGGTCGGTGTCGCAGGCGGCCGCGTGGCTCTGCGGCGCGAAATCGAGGCACAGATCCTGGATGCGGGCCTCGAAGGCAGGGTGACGCTGATCGACAGCTGCAGCAACATGCCGGCAGCCTACCGCCTCGCCGATGTCATCGTGCAACCCTCGCTCGTACCCGAAGGATTCGGTCGAGTTGCCGTGGAAGCGCAGGCCATGGGCGTGCCGGTTATCGCCTCCGACACGGGAGCCACGACCGAGACGGTCGAGCACGGTGTCACGGGATGGCTGGTGCCACCCGGGGATTCCGGCGCACTAACACAGGCACTGGAAACCGCTCTTGGTCTCGATGCCCAGGCGCGCATCAAGCATGCGGCGATCGCCAGGGCGCGTGCGGTATCCAACTTCGCGCTCGGCGACATGTGCGAAGCGACCCTCGATGTTTACCGGGAACTGGCCGGACCGGCATGATCTCGAGGGTTCTTGTCATCAAGCTTGGAGCACTCGGGGATTTCGTCATGGCCACCGGGCCGTTCGCGTCGATCCGTGCCTTCCATCACGATGCCGAGATCGTGCTGCTGACGCGAAAGCCATACGAGAGCCTTGCGCGCGCAGGCGGCTGGTTCGATCGCGTCTGGATCGACGACAAGCCGCGATGGTGGCGCTTGGGTAGCGTTCTGGCCCTCAAGAGACTTCTCGATTCCGGCAGCTTCGGCCGGGTCTACGATCTGCAGATCTCGAACCGCACGTCGGCCTACTATCGCCTGTTCCACCGGCCGCGTCCCGAGTGGTCCGGCGTTGTCCGAGGCTGTTCCCATTTCAATGTTCGCCGCGACCTCGTGGCGCTGCATCCCGTCGAACGCCACACCGACCAGCTTCGCGCCGCCGGGCTCGACGGAATCCTCCCGCCCGACATCTCGATGATCGACGCCCCCCTGCCGGACGGCATACCCGGGGGGCATTGGGCACTGATCGTTCCCGGTTGCGCGCCCCACCGTCCGGAAAAGAGATGGCCCGCGGAGTACTTCGCCGAACTGTGCCGCATGACAATCGAAAGAGGCATCGTTCCCCTTCTCATCGGCAACCGGGCCGAATCGGCCGTCCTTGAAGGCATTGCCGGCGTCCATGCCGGTATTGTCAACCTGATGGGCAGAACAAGCCTGGAGCAGATCGTGGCACTGGCGCGCCGCGCCCGGTTCGCGGTTGGAAACGACACCGGCCCGATGCACATTGCCGCGACCGCCGGCTGCCCCAGTGCGGTGCTGTTTTCGAACGCTTCGGATCCGCGGCTCTCGAGGCCCCATGGCCGAAGTGTCACGGTGCTCCGCCGCAACGATCTCGCGGATCTTCGGGCCGAAGAGGTTGCAGAGGCCGTTCGCTGCCTCCATGTATGGCATCCGTCGCGAACGGAGACCTGAGGCATGAACGCTGAATCGGGGGCCATCGCGGTCACCCTGCCGGACGGATCCCTGCGCACATTGGCGCATCCGGCAACGGGCGCCGATGTGGCTGCCTCCATCGGCCCCGGTCTTGCCAGGGCGGCATGGGCCGTCAGGGTCGATGGCGAATTGCGCGATCTCAATCGCGAGATCGAGAACAACACCGTCGTGGAAATCGTTACCGGGAAGTCGTCGGATGCCCTTGAGCTTCTGCGCCACGATGCCGCCCACGTCCTGGCCCAGGCGGCCAAGGAACTCTTTCCGGACGTCCAGGTGACGATCGGCCCGGTCATCGAGGGTGGATTCTACTACGACTTCGCGCGCGACGAACCCTTCACGCCCGCTGACATGGAAACCATCGAAGCTCGCATGATGGAAATCGTCGACCGGGACGAACCCATCATCCGCGAGGTCTGGGACCGGGACGAGGCATCACGGTTCTTCGAGTCCATGGGCGAGGACTACAAGTCGGAGATCATCCGCGACCTGCCCGCCGATGAACTGATCACGCTCTATCGTCAGGGCAGCTGGATCGACCTTTGCCGCGGACCGCATCTTCCCTCCACCGGCAGGCTTCCCAAGGCCTTCCGCCTGACCCGTCTGGCGGGCGCCTACTGGCGGGGCGACAGCCGCAACGCGATGCTGCAGCGCATCTACGGCACGGCCTGGTCCGACAAGGCTCAGCTGAAGGCCCATCTCGACCGGCTCGAAGAGGCCGAGAAGCGCGACCACCGTCGTATGGGCCGCGAGATGAACCTGTTCCATTTCCAGGACGAGGCGGTCGGCTCGGCGTTCTGGCATGCCGACGGCTGGCGTCTCTACCGCACCGTGCAGGACTACATGCGGCGGCGTCTCGAAAACGGAGGGTACCAGGAGGTCAACACGCCCCAGATGGTGGCAAGGTCGTTGTGGGAAGCCTCCGGTCACTGGGAAAAGTTCCGCGACAACATGTTCACGGCACACACCGAGGACAAGCGCATATGGGCGATGAAGCCCATGAACTGTCCCTGCCATGTCCAGATCTTCCGTCAGGGCATCAAGAGCTACCGTGACCTTCCGCTGCGCATGGCCGAGTTCGGTTCCTGCCTTCGCTACGAACCGTCCGGGGCGCTGCATGGCCTGCTGAGGGTCCGCTCGTTCACCCAGGACGATGCTCACATCTTCTGCACGGAAGAGCAGATCGCCCCGGAGACCGTCAGGTTCTGCTCGCTCCTGGCTTCAGTCTACCGTGATCTCGGTTTTGACGACTTCTCGGTGAGATTTGCCGATCGTCCGGAGGTTCGCGCCGGCGATGATGCGGTGTGGGACCAGGCCGAGCACGCATTGAAGGATGCCGCCACGGCCGCCGGCCTGGAGATGGCCTACAACCCCGGCGAAGGCGCCTTCTACGGACCCAAGCTGGAGTTCCATCTGCGCGACGCCATCGGTCGCGACTGGCAGTGCGGCACACTGCAGGTCGACTTTGTCCTTCCGGAGCGCCTCAATGCCGCCTATGTCGCGGAGAACGGCGAGCGCAAGCGGCCGGTGATGTTGCACCGCGCGATCCTTGGCTCCTTCGAGCGCTTCCTTGCGATCATGATCGAGCACTACGCGGGGCACTTCCCGTTGTGGCTGGCGCCGGTCCAGTATGCCGTGGCCACGATCACCAACGACTCGGATGCCTACGCCGAAGAGGTTCACGCGCGTCTCGGCGAAGCCGGGTTGCGCGGGATCATCGACATCGGCTCGGAAAAGATCGGCTACAAGGTTCGCCGGCACTCCGTGTCGAAGATTCCCGTGCTGCTCGCGCTCGGCAAGCGCGAAGTCGAGGAGCGAACGGTTTCCATCAGGCGGCTGGGAAGCCGGAGCCAGCAATCCCTTGAACTTGGCGCCGCCATTCATACACTCTTGTCGGAGTCTGGACCGCCGGACCTGGCCCCGAAACCCTGAGGAGTAGGTTACATAGCACGCTACGGACAAAACATGGCCCCGCCCGTCAAGTCGGGCCCGCGGGCCAACGAGGAAATCAACGTAACCAATGTGCGGCTCATCGGGGCCGACGGAGAGCAGATCGGCGTGGTATCACTCCAGGCAGCACTGAGCGCGGCCGAAGATACCGGACTCGATCTTGTCGAGGTCTCGCCGAACGCCGATCCTCCGGTCTGCAAGCTCCTGGATTACGGGAAGTTCAAGTACGAGGCGCAGAAGAAGGCCAACGAGGCGCGCAAGCGGCAGAAGACCTTCGATGTCAAGGAAATCAAGATGCGCCCCAACATCGATGATCACGACTACGGCGTGAAGATGCGTGCCGTCGCCCGGTTCATCAGCGACGGGGACAAGGTGAAGATCACCATCAGGTTCCGAGGACGCGAACTTGCCCATCCGGAGATCGGCAGGAATCTTCTCGAGCGCATCCGCCAGGAGTCGGAGGAGATCGCCAAGATCGAGATGATGCCCCGGATGGAAGGCCGCCAGATGATCATGGTGATGGCACCGAGGTAGACCATCAGCCGGTTGCGGCAAGCCGTGCCGGCCGATCATCGAGCGCATACGACGGCACCTTCAGGGTCGTGACAGCGGACTCGTTGCCCAGGCGTTTCCCTGCGCCCCTGATCGTCGCGTATCTCCCCGAAGAGCCTGGCCAACGTCCTTCTGCGAACACATGTCGGGAGTGTGCGCCGTTTCAGGTCATGTCCTCGAGATCTGGAGGAGCCAGGTCCGACACGGCAACTGGTCCCAATCACGCCCGTCATGCCGGTGGTCTTCCACCACGCAGCGGGAGTGCCGCTTTCGGTTGACGGGAGGGAGGATGATTCGGAAGAACTCGCCGGAGACCTTGCCTTTTGCGTGCGGGCACCGGGCTATCTCCCGTGAGATCTCAACACCATCCCGTCAAGAGGAACCGCCGCGCGAGCATCTCTGAGGACATGGTCGCAGGACTTCAGGGCCCGATCGTGGCGGTGCCTGTATTCCGGATCATCCTGATGTCGCGCAGGATGTGTTCAGGGACGCATGGGACAAGGTCGACCCGGTTTCCCGGGAGAGACGGATAACTCCGATTTCGCAGCAGTCGCTGGTACTGCGAACCGGTGAAATCCCGGAGGATGTGAGGCGCCGGATCCTGTCGGCGCCGATTGCGGAACTCGATGCCCGGGGCCGCAACGCTGAAGGAGACTTCCGTTTCCTCAACCGGTCGAGGCAACTCTTGACAGTGTGTCTGTCGGGGGGGTATGAGAACGCTCCCCTCGCCACCGGGGGCGTTCCTTTGACGATGTCCGGATTGGTTCGATGCCGAAACTGAAATCCAAGAGTTCGGTAAAGAAGCGGTTTTCCTTTACGGGAAGCGGCAAGCTCAAGCGCAATCATGCCGGCAAGCGGCATTTCATGCGGCGCAAGACCAAAAGGTTCCTGAGGAACACGCGCGGTACGACCGTCGTGAGCCAGGCAGACGACAAGATGATCAGGCGTCTGCTGGCCGGCGGCTGACACCACCAGATCGGCAGGAAGAACGATGGCGCGAGTGAAACGCGGAACGACGTCCCATGCACGTCACAAGAAGGTCCTGAAGCTGACCAAGGGCTACCGGGGCCGCGCGAACAGTTGCTTCACGGTCGCGCTGATGCGACTTGAGAAGGGATTGCAGTATGCCTACCGGGATCGTCGCACACGCAAGCGCGATTTCCGCAGTCTCTGGATCCAGCGCATCAATGCCGGAGCCAGGCTGCATGGCCTTGCCTATTCCGAGTTCATGCACGGCCTCAGGCTTGCCGGCGTCAGCCTCGACCGCAAGATCCTGGCTGACCTGGCGGCACGGGAGCCCGCATCGTTCGGCAAGTTGTGCGACGAGGCCCGTTCGGCGGTCACCAGGGCTGCTTGATCCTTCCGCAGCCCGAAGCAGATACCTGACCGGCGAAGGGGCCCTGGTGGCCCCTTTGTCTTGTTTGGATTGCCGACATGGACGACCAGATCACGACCATCCGTAACGACACCCTCAATGCCGTCGCGGCCGCTGGCGACATCGCCGCCCTCGACGACATTCGTGTGCGGGCGCTCGGACGCAAGGGTTCGATCACCACGCTGATGAAGCGCCTGGGTTCTCTCGATCCGGAAAGCCGGCGCGATGCGGGCCGGACGCTCAACGAGGCCAAGGATGCCGTTCAGGCTGCCATCGAAACGCGCAGGAAGGAGCTCGATCGCGACCACATGGGCGCCCGTCTCGAGGCGGAGCGCCTCGATGTTACCCTGCCGCCGCGTCCGGAGACGCGGGGCACGGTACATCCTGTCAGTCAGGCCATGGACGAGATCATTGCGATCTTCTGCGACATGGGTTTCACCGTGGCAGAGGGACCGGATATCGAGGATGACTGGCTGAATTTCGGCGCTCTCAACATCTCCGACGAACACCCGGCCCGCCAGGAGCACGACACGTTCTACCTGCCGGCCGGCGACGACGAAACCCGCCGGGTTCTCAGGACACACACGTCGCCGGTGCAGATCCGGCACATGCTGAAGAACGAACCTCCCATCCGCGTCATCGCGCCCGGGCGAACCTACCGCAACGACAGCGATCTCACGCACACGCCAATGTTCCACCAGGTCGAAGGACTGGTGATCGACGAGACGAGCCACATGGGCCATCTCAAGGGCTGCCTGCGCAACTTCGTCGAGGCGTTCTTCGGCATCGACGAGGTGCCGATGCGGTTTCGCCCGCACTACTTCCCCTTCACGTCGCCCTCGATGGAGGTCGATATCGGCTGCTCGTTCTCCGAAGGCCGGCTGAGGATCGGCGGCGAAGGCGACTGGATGGAGGTCCTGGGAAGCGGCATGGTTCATCCCCACGTCCTTCGCAATTGCGAAATCGATCCCGGGAAATACCAGGGCTTCGCCTTCGGTCTGGGAATCGACCGGCTCGCCATGTTGAAGTACGCGATTCCGGACCTGCGGAGTTTCTTCGATTCCGATCTGCGCTGGTTGCGTCACTACGGTTTCCGGCCGCTTGACGTTCCGACCCTTTACGAGGGACTGGCGTGATGAAACTGACACTTTCCTGGCTGAAGCTGCATCTCGAGACCCGGGCGTCTCTCGACGCGATCGTCGCGGCGCTCAACCGCATCGGTCTCGAGGTCGAGGGTGTCGAGGACCGCTCGGGCGAGTTCGCACCGTTTACCGTCGGACTGGTGAGATCCGTCGAACCCCATCCTCATGCCGACAGGCTTCGCGTGTGCATCGTCGGGACCGGGGATGGAGAGGTCCAGGTCGTCTGCGGCGCCCCCAACGCAAGGGCCGGCATGAAGGGGGTGTTCGCACCTTCAGGATGCCGCATACCGGGTACGGGACTCGATCTCAAGGACACGGTGATAAGGGGCATCGAAAGCCGGGGATGCTCTGTTCCGAACGGGAAATGGGACTTTCCGACGACCATGAGGGGATCATCGAGCTTCCCGGTGATTCGCCGGTCGGCGCGTCCTTCGCCGCCCTCGCAGGACTTGACGATCCCGTGCTCGACATCGCCGTCACGCCCGACCGGGGTGACTGCTTCAGCGTCCGCGGCATCGCGCGGGACCTTGTCGCGGCCGGTCTCGGGGTCATGAAGCCGCTCGACACGTCCCCCCATCGGGGAACCTACGAAAGCCCCCTTGATATCGTGCTCAGGTTCGAACCAGGCACGGAAGATGCCTGCCCGGCCTTCATCGGCCGCCATTTCCGGGGCCTTGTGAACGGTTCCAGTCCTGCCTGGATGCAGCGCAGGCTCGAGGCGATCGGCCTGCGGCCGATTTCAGCACTCGTCGACATCACCAACTGGCTGACCATGGACCTCGGGCGTCCGGCGCACATCTATGATGCGTCCAAGGTCGAGGGGCTGATCGGCGCCAGGCTTGCCCGACCGGGCGAGAGCTTCGATGCCCTCAACGGCAAGGCCTACGAGACCGACGGCGAAATGACCGTCATTTTCGATCAGTCCGGAATGCTCGGGCTCGGCGGCGTGATCGGTGGAGAGTCGACCAGCGCGGCTGGGAACACGACCGAAGGGTTCCTGGAAATCGCGCTCTTCGACCCGGTGCGCACGGCGGCCACGGGTCGCAAGCTCAATCTCGCGAGCGATGCACGGCAGCGCTTCGAACGCGGCATCGACAACGCCTTTGCGGCCATGGGCCTGGAAATCGCGACACGGCTGATAGTCGAGATCTGCGGTGGCGAGGCGAGCCATGTGGTCACCGCCGGGACGGTCCCTGAAACACGGCAGGTTCTGGAGGTGAGGCCGTCGCGGGTCCGCACCCTTGGCGGCATCGACATCCCCGGGGAGCGCGCCGCGTCCATTCTCGGCGATCTCGGCTACGGCATCCGGGATGTCGGCGAGGATCTCTGGTCCGTCACCGTTCCGTCGTGGCGCCACGACATGCAGTGCGAAGCCGATGTCATTGAGGAAGTCCTGCGGATTCACGGTTTCGACGAGATCCCGATGGTCTCGCTCGCCCGTCATGGCGATGTGCAGAGGCCCGCGCTCTCGGCAAAGCAGAGAAAGGTTCGCCGGGCGCGAAGAACCCTTGCCGGCCGCGGCCTCGGCGAGGCGGTCACCTATTCCTTCATTTCCTCCGATCATGCCCGGCAATTCGGCGGTACCGATCCCGGTCTCGTGCTGGTCAACCCGATCTCCTCCGACATGTCGACGATGCGGCCGTCCGTGATCCCGGGCCTTCTGGAGGCCGCCGCGCGCAACCATGCACGCGGCATGCAGGATCTGGGCATCTTCGAGATCGGTCCGGTCTACGCCGGCACCTGTGAAGATGACCAGAAGACCGCCGTCGCCGGACTGAGGACGGGCCGTTGCGGGCCCAGGCACTGGATGGAGGCAGGCCGCCCGGTGGATGTCTTCGATGCCAAGGCCGATGCGCTGGCGGTCCTCGAAGCCGTCGACATTCCGCTGGATCGCCTGCAGACGACGGCCGATGCCCCCGAGTGGTTCCATCCCGGCCGCTCTGGCATCCTCCGTCTCGGTCCGAACACGCTTGCCAGCTTCGGCGAACTCCATCCGGATGTGCTCGAATCCTGTGATGTTTCCGGACCCACTGTGGCCTGCGAAATCTTTCTGGAGGGGTTGCCGCAGTCACGCGGCAGATCACCGGCGCGACCGGAGCTTCGTCTGTCGCGTTTTCAGCAGGTCCGCCGCGACTTTGCCTTTGTCCTCGAATCGGCGGTTCCTGCCGCCGCGCTGTCGAGCGCCGTCAGGGGTGTTGACAGGAACCTCATCCGCGATGTGGAGATTTTCGATCTCTATGAAGGCCCGGGCGTTGCCGAAGGCATGAAATCGCTCGCCGTTTCCGTCACCTTTCAGCCTGGCAACGCCAGCATGACCGAGAGCGAGATCGAGACCCTTTGCGGGAAGATCGTCGCGGCTGTCGCGCGGCAGACCGCCGGGACGCTGCGCGCGGAGTGAATCTGAACCGGCATGCCGAAACTCGAACACATCCGCAATGTCGCGATCATCGCCCATATCGATCATGGCAAGTCGACGCTGGCCGATCGCCTGATCGAAATATGCGGTGGCCTTGACGAACGCGAAATGCGCGGACAGGTCCTCGATGCCATGGACCTTGAGCGAGAGCGGGGAATCACCATCAAGGCGCAGACGGTACGCCTGACATACGAGAGTGACGACGGCGAAACCTGGTACGTCAACCTCATCGACACGCCCGGCCATGTCGATTTCACCTATGAAGTGAGCCGCAGCATGCGCGCGTGCGAGGGCGCGATCCTCCTCGTCGACGCCACCCAGGGTGTCGAAGCGCAGACGGTGGCCAACGCCTATCTCGCGATCGAGGCGGGCCTCGAGATCCTTCCCGTCATCAACAAGGTCGACCTCGCCGCCGCCGATGTCGAGCGCGCGAGCGCCGACATCGACGGTTCGATTGGCATCGATCCGACCGGTGCCATCGGCATTTCCGCCAAGACCGGCGAGAACGTGCGCGAAGTTCTCAAGGCGGTTGTCGAGAGACTCCCTCAACCGGCAAGTGGCGGGAGCGACCGGCCCCTCAAGGCTCTTCTGGTCGATTCCTGGTACGATCCCTATCTCGGGGTTGTCATCCTCGTCCGCGTCTTCGATGGCCGCCTGTTTAAGCGGCAAAAGATCAGGATGATGGGGACAGGCGGGCTCCGTGAGATCGACCGGGTGGGCATCATGACGCCGAAGGCGGTTCTCGTCGACGAACTCGGACCGGGAGAGATCGGATTCGTCACGGCCGCCATCAAGGACATCGCCGAGTGCCGGATCGGTGACACGATCACCGATGAACGCAATCCGGTGAGCGAGGCACTGCCGGGCTTTGCGCCGAGCGTGCCGGTCGTCTTCTGCGGCCTCTACACGACCGATTCGGGAGACTACAACGAACTGCGGGAGAGCCTCGGCAAGCTGCGGCTCAACGATGCCAGCTTCCATTTCGAGCCCGAGAATTCTTCTGCCCTGGGGCTGGGATTCCGCTGCGGGTTCCTCGGAGTCCTTCACCTGGAGATCATCCAGGAACGGCTCGAGCGGGAGTTCGACCTCGATCTCCTTGCCACCGCGCCGAGCGTCGTCTACCGGATCATGCTGCGCAACGGCGAGGCGTTCGATCTCCACAATCCGGCGGATCTTCCGGATCCGACGCTGATCGCCGCGATCGAGGAGCCGTGGATACGCGCCACCATCATGGTCCCGGACACCTATCTCGGCTCGGTCCTGCGCCTGTGCACCTCCAAGCGGGGTGAACAGATCGATCTCACCTATGTCGGCGGCCGGGCGATGGTGATCTACCGTCTGCCGCTTGCCGAAATCGTCTTCGACTTCCACGACCGTCTGAAGTCCGTTTCGAGCGGTTACGCGAGCTTCGACTACCAGCTCGACGGCTACCGCCAGGGCGATCTCGTGCGCATCGACATCCTGGTCAACGCCGAATCCGTCGACGGCCTGAGCCTCATCGTCGAGCGCAGCCGCGCGGAAGCCCGCGGACGCACGATCTGCGAGAAACTCAAGGAGGCGATACCGCGCCAGCTCTTCAAGATACCGATCCAGGCTGCCATCGGCGGCAAGATCGTGGCGCGCGAGACCCTGTCGGCCTTGCGCAAGGACGTGCTGGCCAAGTGCTACGGAGGCGATGTCAGCCGCAAGCGCAAGCTGCTCGACCGGCAGAAGAGGGGAAAGAAGCGCATGCGCCGGTTCGGCAATGTCGAGATTCCCCAGGATGCCTTCCTGGCCGCCCTGAAGCTCGGTGACTGACGCACGCCTGCTTGTCTGGTACCGGTGTTACCGCTAGTTTCGCCGCTCGCGGAGGGGTGGCCGAGCGGTTCAAGGCGCACGCCTGGAAAGCGTGTTGGGCGAAAGCCCTCACGGGTTCGAATCCCGTCCCCTCCGCCATGAGAAATATATAACACATTGTATTATAATCATTTCCCTGAATACCGTTCAGCATGAACCCCACTATGTTCCCACATACGGGTTCAGAACGAGCTAGACGTTTCAAGCATTCGATAGACGAATAACAATACTATCCTGACCTGTTGTTCGGCTCGCCAACTTGTTGAGTATGCTTGTTTGCATGGAGGATGCCTGCGCCAGACCCGCCAGCGCCGCAGGGCATTGGCGCGGTAGACCGCGATTTCTTACTTTCTGCCAGCCTTCCCGCTTGCGGAGAGACACCGTGCGACAGAGGCGTAGTCCAGGATCGAGCGGGCGTTGTCGGGGTCCCGCCGAGAAACGCTCCTCGGGTACACCGCGCGCGGGCCCGACGCGGGAGACTATGACCTTCCCCCTGTGCGTTGGCCGATTCGTCTTCGATCTCTCTCGAGACGCGCAGTCGGTTTGACTCGCTGCGGTCTGCTGATTGCACCACAGGCAGCAGTTGTGGGAAAGGATGCGGTCGGAGCTAGCGTGAGTTGCAATGATCGAGCCGCCACGCACCGAGAGCGTACGGCGCGGGAGCTGGTGCGGCTGCGCCGGGCGGGGTTTCTGGACCTGGCAAAACCGCCGCCGATCGACGGCCTGCTCGACGAGGGCCGGCGGTCGCTGGAGAACATGCGGCGCATCTGGGCGGAGCGGCGGCGACGCGATGGCAAGAGTTCACCCTGATCGCCGAGGCCGAATTTTTCCGATAGACGTTTCCCGGCGCTGGGCGCAGGCATAAGCGCCGTCGGTTGCCCCAACCCGGAATGCCCTGGCGCTTCATCTATGCGCTCCCGGCGTCGCGCGACGACGTAGGGCGCTTCTCGGCAAGCCTCGACCTCGCGGCGGAACCAGGAACCGATGGGGGGCTCGCCCATGAAGCGGAGCACCCGGTCGACAGTGTCGAGACTGGGAGTATGCCCCCTGTCGAGGCTCGAGGCTAAACCGGGACGCTCAAGCGCTCGGATGCCGAACTGACGGGCACTCATTCCAGAGCGCGTGAGATACGCCGCGACGATGCGCCGGAACCTAGTCTCGAGCACCGTCATGAAGCCAGACTCCTGTCGGCGTTTTCGGCGCCCGGCCCATCGGCACCGCACGATGCCCACCGTCTCAGGTCCGGCAGAACGACATTCAGTGGCGCCCACGGAACACCCTACGACGCCTCTCGCACGCCCACATCTCCAAGTCGGCGCAGGAGTATGCGATTCGGCCGTCGAGCTGGAGGTACGGCGGGCCTTTGCCCTCCAACCGATGTCGCCGTTGGCAACTCACCGGATTTGATCGCGGTCGCTGTCGGATTTTCGCGAGGAGCTCGGTCCTGGGTCGGTCCGTCTCTGGACCCGCACGATTTCGAAGACTGGGCCGGCAGTCAGCAAACCCCGCGGCACAATCCAAGTCCGAACCACGGAGAGAATGTCGCGACTTCAGCCCAAACCCAAGCGGTCCCATTGGTCGGGTCCCGGGATGAAGAACTCTTCGTCCGCGGGCTGCCATATTCGAAGACAGTGGTCAGGCGAAGCCTCTCTTGCCCCCGAGCCCGGTCACGCGTGGCAAGCGGCGAAGAGGCAAGGCCTCCCGAGCGTCCGCCGCCGACGCTGCCCTTGAGGATCTTCCCGAATATCGCCGGAAGACCCTTCTCCTCACGTAGGAGGCCGCGGCGTTGCTCCGTCTTTCGCCTCAAACGCTGGCCCGCTACCGCGTGGACGGCAAGGGCCCTGCGTATTGCAAGTTCGATAAACAGGTCGTGTATGCCCGTGCCGATCTCTTGAGTTGGGCGTGGGCGAGGCGGAAGAGTACCCTCGAGAGCGACTGACGGCCATCCGGCCAATGCCGAGGGAACACGCCGGTGTCCTCAACTGACATCGGACGCGCCGAAGCCTAGCTTTCCTCTGCCTGCCGAATGCGGCTGTCCCATGACGATGTCGATATCGCAGCCAAGAGGCACCCCGTTCATTCAGCGCCGTCCACGTTGCCTGCCCAGCCGCGAGCGTGTCCGCCGCTTCGACCCGGACCTGGCCGAGACGATCGAGAGCCGGTCAGGGCAGAAGGTTCACCTTCACAGCGTCACCGACGAGGTGACCGGGGAGAGGCGTCTTTACTGCCATTCCGAAGAACGGGCACACAAGGAGGAGGGCATCGCCAGTCGCTTTGCTGCACGCTTCGAGGGTTCCCTTGCCAGGCTCCACGAGGGGCTGTCGCGTCCGCGCACCCGCAAGGGGCTCGACCATGTCTGGCGGAGCATCGGGCGGATCAGCGAGCGGAGCCGTGGTATCGCACAGCATTACAAGGTCGATGTCACCGCCGACCCGCAGACCGGCAAGGCGACGGCTGTCACCTGGGAGAAGAAGGCGGTGGCCGGGACCATGCTCACCCACCCGGGCGTCTATTGCCTGCGTACCAATGTCATCGATTGGGACCAGGAGACCCTGTGGCGCACCTACACGATGCTCACCGACCTGGAAGCCGTATTCCGCTCGCTGAAGTCGGAACTCGGCCTGCGTCCGATCTACCACCAGACCCGGGGCCGCTCCGACGGCCACCTGTTCATCACCGTTCTGGCCTATCAGCTGGTGCAGACCATCCGCAGGCGGCTTCGCGAGCATGGCGAGACTGCAAGCTGGGCCACCCTGCGCCGCATTCTCGAAGGCCAGCAGCGTGTCACTGTCACGTTCCGCCGCAAGGATGGCAGGACCCTGCACGTGCGCAAGGCGACGTTGGCCGAGCCCGCTCAGCTGCAGATCTACACCGCGCTCGGTCTCGATCCCCAGCCAGGCAAGACCTCGAGAATGGTCGTCTGATCACGGCAACAAGTCATAACGGACCGAAATGTAGTGCCAGACTGTCGCTCCTCAAAACCTCATCGGCCCCAGAAATCCTGGCATTTCAGCCCACTGCCGACTACCGTCTGCTACATGAAAATGATCGTCATGATCCTCGTCGCCTTCGTCCACGAGATCGTCTTGAGCCGCGCGACGTTACAGCTGGAAAACGTCGCTCTCCGCCAACAAGTGGCGGTCCTGAAGCGGGAAAGACCACGGCCGCGGCTTCACCCCCTCGACCGCGTGTTCTGGGTCTTGCTATTTCACCTGTGGCCACGCTGGAAGGACGCCCTTGTCATCGTCAAGCCCGAGACGGTCATCGGCTGGCACCGCCGGGGGTTCCGCCTTTTCTGGAAATGGAAGTCGTGCCACGGAAAGCCGGGTCGCCCGCGAACCTCGAAGGAAATACGTGAACTCATCCAACGAATGAGCCGCGAGAACCGGTTGTGGGGCGCTCCCCGCAACCACGGCGAGTTATTGAAGCTGGGCATCGATGTCAGCCAAGCGACTGTAACGAGATACATGGTGCGGCATCCGAAGCCGCCGTCGCAGACCTGGCGGACGTTCCTCGACAACCACGTGGGCAGTCTCGTTTCGATCGATTTCTTTGTGGTCCCGACGGCCAGGTTTGCCGTTTTGTTTGTCTTCATCGTGCTGCGCCATGAGCGGCGGCGCATCGAGCATTTTGGCGTCACCGCACATCCGAGCGCGGATTGGGTGGCACAGCAGATGCGCGAAGCCTTTCCGTGGGACACGGCGCCGCGGTATCTGATCCGCGACCGGGACGGCGCGTACGGGAAATCGTTCCGCTCGACGATAATGGCAATGGGCGCGAAAGAGGTCGTCACGGCGCCACGAAGGCCGTGGCAGAATCCATATGTTGAACGCCTGATCGGCAGCGTGAAGCGCGAATGCCTGAACCACGTGATCATCTTGAATGAACGGCATCTGAGACGGGTCCTTGTTTCGTACCTCGATTATTACCACCGATCCCGAACCCATCTTTCGCTGGGCAAGGACACCCCCGAGGGGCGACCAGTTCAGCCCGGCGGCAGCGGAAAGATCGTGTCGTTTCCACAGGTCGGCAGGCTCCATCATCGGTACGAGCGGCTCGCGGCCTGAACACCGCTGGGTTCCGTCTGAGGGTTCTCGTGTGGCTATGACGATGCCACCGGGATCGGTCAGAGACTCGCTAGCACATCCTGCCGCGTCGAGTACCTCGCCGATAGCCGACGGAAAAATTCAAACGCCGTTTTCTGAAATCACCTCGCCCGGTGGGCTGAAATGCCAGGAATTCGGCAGCCGACGAGGTTTTGAGGAACGACAGCCAGGAACTCTACGCCGCGTTCACGCTCATCACCCTCGCGCGCCAGTTCTCCAACCGGTGCGACGGCGACCTCGACGACGGCGACGACCTGCCAGCCATGCGCGCGAACCTCCGGAACGGCCTGCGCCTCGTCGGAAAGGAGATCGAGGCCATGTTCCTGCGGCAGAGCGACATGGTCGCGCAGTCCGTCAGCCGGATCATGGCCGGCCTGTCACGGTGCATCCAGCGCGAACGGCCCGGACGCAGCTACAGGCGGCAGTCCATGCAGCCAAGGAGCAAGTGGCTCAAGCGCGCCACCGCCTGACACGGGAACCGGCCCACGAAACAGGCCCCCGACTTCCGGCAAACGCCCGAAGCGCAGGGGCCTTCTTATCCGAACGCCAGAAATCGTTATCCGAATGCCATTGCCCCCGTCGAGACTGATCGCGCGGCCGGTGCTCGGTGTGAGCACCTCGGGCTGCTCCCACTCTTTCAATCCTCTCAGCGCCTTGCCGAGAAATCGCTTCGCTGCCTTGGTGTTGCGGGTCGCCGAGAGGTAGAAATCGATCGTGTTCCCGAGCTTGTCCACCGCCCGGTACAGATACGCCCACTTGCCGCGGACCTTGATGTAGGTCTCGTCGACGCGCCAACTCCGCGACTGCGGCCGGCGCCACTGCCGGCGCAGACGTTTCTCCATCTCCGGCGCGAAACGCTGCACCCAACGATAGATCGTGGAGTGGTCGACCGCGACGCCGCGCTCGGTCATCATCGCTTCGAGGTCGCGGTAGCTGATCGGATACCGGCAGTACCAGCGTACGGCCCAGAACACGATCTCCCCCCGGAAGTGACGTCCCTTGAAGTCGCTCATGCCTCAACCCCTCTCGGCAGATCACACACGTCACCAAATAGCCGGACTTTGCAACAGAGCCGACGACAAGGGCTGGGACCGCGGCGCGGCGGCGACGCTGGCTACGCGCAAGCGGAAGGCGGAGCCGGTGCGGGCGCAGCTGCAGCAGCGATGGCGGGACCGCGCGCGGGAGAAGGGTCTCGACATGGCGCCCGCGGTGGTGCGCTCCAGGCGGCCGATCGTGCTGCCGGAAGGTCCGTCGACGCTTGAGATCGTCCGCCCCTGCATGCGGCAACTGGAGGAACGGCAATCGGTCTTCCCCGACCACCAGCTCGAGGCGCTGGCTCTCGGCCAGGGCACCGTCGCGTACGCGCAATACACGCAGCAATCGCCGGGCCTGGGCTTGAGGACCGCCCCGCAATGACGACAATCGTAGAACCACTGGCAGGCGACCGTCGGCATCGTCTCGGTCTTGCGGTGACCGCACGCCGGGCAGGTAATGGTAGATTTGAGTATCACCGATGTCTGGTGCACCGCCATATCGCGCACCCCGTAGCTGCGACAAACACAGATAACGTCGGGGATCAAGCCTATCACCCTGCCAAGTCTCCCGCGAACGGAACAGGCGGCCCACATCGGACGGTTACCGTCCTTCTACACGCTCATCGAACAATCACCTTCGCGACGCAAGTGCCGCGTCTTCGATCCTTATCCGGTAAATCAACAGGCAGGCCAATAGTACAGAGAATACGAGAGCAATCTTCCATAAATTCAACGTCATAGGAACCGAAATAACTTCTCCGATTACGATAAGATAGTTGGGGTGACGGATGAACTGATAAAGGCCGCTTCTTACCAGAGGCGCGCCCGGGATTGTGATGACTCTTTCAGTCCAATATTTCCCCAGGCTCATCATTGTCTGCACTCGGAAAAATTGAAGAACAACGTAGGCAATTATCCACCAAGGATTCACGACTTCTTCTGGATCAACAAAAATCAACATTGTAAGAAACCAGGCCGTGAAAATTACCACGAACACTGGATAGTGACCCGCGCCCACCTCGTATCCGCCCCTCAGAAGTAACTTGCGAGTGTTTCGCCGCGCAATTGCCATGAGTACCAAGTGCTTTAACGCTACGACAACAACGATGACATAGACCCAACTCATCGCCGAAGCAATCCAAATGCCGCCGTGAATCCCGGACCGAGAGAAGACATCAAGAATCGCCCCCTCTGATCGGTCTTGGCGAGTGTTCTTTCCAAAACGAATATCACAGTTGCGGCAGACATATTGCCGTATTCACGGAGTATTTCTCGTGAATATACTAACGATCCTTCCGAAAGTGAAAAAGTATCTTCAAGCGCTGAAAGCACCTTAGCTCCACCAGGATGTGGAACATGAACATCGACGTCTTCAATTGTAAGCTCTTTGGTCTCCAGAAATTGCTTTACCGCCGAGGCCATTTCCTGTTTAACGAATTGCGGAATATTGCGCGACATCACCACATGGAACCCACTATCCATGAAATTCCAACCCATGATGTCCAATGAATTCGGCCAAGTATGTTCCCCCCAGCCCGTGATAGCGGGCCCATCTCCTTCACAACTTACTATAACGCCAGCAGCACCGTCCCCGAACAGAGCCGTGGAAATGATATTTTTCTTAGATCGGTCGTCTCGTTGAAAGGTGAGACTACACAACTCTACCACAAGTAGCATAACTCGAAGACCCGGTTCAGCCATCACCATTGACGCCGCCCGAGCCAAGCCCAGTACACCGCCCGCACACCCAAGACCGAATACAGGCAATCGACGAATATCGCGACTAAGCTGCATGCGCTCAATCAGGAGTGCATCCAAGCTCGGCGTCGCCAACCCGGTACTGGATACGACCACAAGCCCTCCGATTGCCTTGGCAGGGAGTTTCGCGCGCGCTAGGCATTTCAAAGCTGTTTCTTCAATCAGATCCAAGGCAATTTCGACAAAGCTGCGGTTACGTTCCGAAAAGGAATGTGCTTCCAAGTACCAGTCTGGAGGCTTGCAGATATATCGACGATCAATCTGTGCGTTCAGATATGAAGGAAGTAAGCGGTTGAACCATGTTGATTTTGACGAAAACAACTCAGTGCAGAACGACGCGATCTCGGATTGCGTGAGTTCATACTGCGGAACACACGTCGCTATTGCGTTGATTCGCGGCAAATGTGTCATCAATGGCATCTCATCTTTCGGAGGATATATTGGGATCTTCAACGGAAAATGGAATTTTTCCTTTGCGTTGCCTTTGACTCGAATCTTCAAGGGGCCGCCAAGAGTGGAGCAGCTTGAACCCTAACGATAGCGGAGGCTGTCGTCGATGCTCCAGTTGCCGGTTCCTCGTGAGCCCCCATCGAGGGTGTGGGTCTGGTATGGCAAGCGTAAGTTATTAGGGTTGTCGTTCCTCAAAACCTCGTCGGCCGCCGAATTCCTGGCATTTCAGCCCACCGGACGAGGTGATTTCAGAAAACGGTGTTTGAATTTTTCCGTCGGCCATCGGCGAGGTACTCGACGCGACAGGATGTGCTAGCGAGTCTCTGACCGATCCCGGTGGCATCGTCATAGCCACACGAGAACCCTCAGACGGAACCCAGCGGTGTTCAGGCCGCGAGCCGCTCGTACCGATGATGGAGCCTGCCGACCTGCGGAAACGACACGATCTTTCCGCTGCCGCCGGGCTGAACTGGTCGCCCCTCGGGGGTGTCCTTGCCCAGCGAAAGATGGGTTCGGGATCGGTGGTAATAATCGAGGTACGAAACAAGGACCCGTCTCAGATGCCGTTCATTCAAGATGATCACGTGGTTCAGGCATTCGCGCCTCACGCTGCCGATCAGGCGTTCAACATATGGATTCTGCCACGGCCTTCGTGGCGCCGTGACGACCTCTTTCGCGACCATTGCCATTATCGTCGAGCGGAACGATTTCCCGTACGCGCCGTCCCGGTCGCGGATCAGATACCGCGGCGCCGTGTCCCACGGAAAGGCTTCGCGCATCTGCTGTGCCACCCAATCCGCGCTCGGATGTGCGGTGACGCCAAAATGCTCGATGCGCCGCCGCTCATGGCGCAGCACGATGAAGACAAACAAAACGGCAAACCTGGCCGTCGGGACCACAAAGAAATCGATCGAAACGAGACTGCCCACGTGGTTGTCGAGGAACGTCCGCCAGGTCTGCGACGGCGGCTTCGGATGCCGCACCATGTATCTCGTTACAGTCGCTTGGCTGACATCGATGCCCAGCTTCAATAACTCGCCGTGGTTGCGGGGAGCGCCCCACAACGGGTTCTCGCGGCTCATTCGTTGGATGAGTTCACGTATTTCCTTCGAGGTTCGCGGGCGACCCGGCTTTCCGTGGCACGACTTCCATTTCCAGAAAAGGCGGAACCCCCGGCGGTGCCAGCCGATGACCGTCTCGGGCTTGACGATGACAAGGGCGTCCTTCCAGCGTGGCCACAGGTGAAATAGCAAGACCCAGAACACGCGGTCGAGGGGGTGAAGCCGCGGCCGTGGTCTTTCCCGCTTCAGGACCGCCACTTGTTGGCGGAGAGCGACGTTTTCCAGCTGTAACGTCGCGCGGCTCAAGACGATCTCGTGGACGAAGGCGACGAGGATCATGACGATCATTTTCATGTAGCAGACGGTAGTCGGCAGTGGGCTGAAATGCCAGGATTTCTGGGGCCGATGAGGTTTTGAGGAGCGACAGCGGCCCGCAACATCAGGCGTCGGGGACTGGCGCATCTGCACGAGGAGGGGCGTTCGCATCCAGCGACCCCGATGAGCCGTGAAATGGATCGGAGCAGGGCAACATGAACTGTCAAGTATTCGATATAAGTTCCAATGCACTGACATCCAAACCGGACCGGTCGACGGAGGCAGGTCAGTGTTTCAACATCTGCTGAACACGAATGCTGGAGTGAAAACGGCAGGTGGCGGCGGCAACGTCGAGGCGCCTTGATTGGCACTATTTCCTGGGGACTGCGCGCTCCGTTTGGAGGAGGCGCGGCATGAGCTCGACGAAATTGCAGGGGCCGAAGCGGTAGTCGAGCTGATGCACCAGGATGTCGTCCCAGGCATCCTTGCAGGCACCTGGCGAACCGGGCAGCGCAAAGAGATAGGTCCCTCCGGCAACGCCCGCCGTCGCCCGGGACTGCACCGTCGACGTGCCGATCTTGCGGAAGGACAGCCAGCGGAACAGCTCGCCGAATCCGGGAATCGCCTTGTCGTAGACCGCCTCGAAGGCCTCGGGCGTCACGTCACGGCCCGTGACACCGGTACCGCCGGTCGCGATCACGACATCGACATCCTGATCGGCAATCCATGCCTTGAGGGTCTCTGAAATCAACGGCGTCTCGTCGGCAACGATCCTGCGGTCGGCCACCTCATGGCCCGCCGCCCGGATGCGCTCGACGAGAACCCTGCCTGACCGGTCGTCATCCAGGGAACGGCTGTCGGAAACGGTCAGCACAGCGATGTGGACCGCAAGGAAGGGCTTGTTCTCGTCAATCCCGGGCACGTCAGGAATCCTCGTCCGGAAGGATCGGCCAGCCTCCCGCCGCCACCATGTCAAGCGTTGCCGGCATGCTTCCCAGCCTGAGGCTGTAGATCCAGTAGTCTGCCATCACGTTCCTGATGAAGGAACGAGTTTCTCGGGACGGGTAGGATTCAACGAAGAGGAGCGGATCTCCGGGCGCTCCCGATGCCCTGATCCTCTTCGCAAGTTTCCCCGGGCCGCCGTTGTAGGCCGCCAGGAGAAGAAACAGGTTGCCATCGATGACCCGGAGTTCGAGAAGATGGCGGACATATCTTTGCCCGAGCTCGACGGAAACATGCGGATCGTTCAGCAGATGCCGCCTTGGTCCGTCGAACCGCCAGTCTCCGGAAATGAACGCCGCCGTCGACGGCATGATCTGCATGACCCCCCGGGCCCGGGCGTGGCTGACGGTGAAGGCGCGGAAGTTCGATTCCTGGCGCATGAGGGCGTAGATCAGCGCCGGTTCGACCTCGAACCCGCCCACCGGTTCCCAGGGAGGCAGGGGATAGAGGGCATCATCGAACCTCCTGGCGCGTACCGACAGGAATTCACGGGAAAGCCGGTAGAGCGTCGCCGGAAAACCGAACTCGCTCGCCAGCGTGATGACGGCGGTCGCGATTCCGTAATGACGGTGGACATCGAGGCCGTTGAATTCCCGGTCGCCACGATGATGCTGGCCGATCTCGGCAAGAGCCACGGCCCGGCGCATCGCCGGAATGTCCGATAGCGCATCAAGATCGGCGTCGGAAAGGTCGGGAAGGAGGTCGTTGACGAGTTCGGCATCCATGCCCAGCGCATGGCGTGCGAGAAGGCCGTAGATGGACCGCGACTGGCGGGCCGCGACACCGAGAAGTTCGCCGACGCCCTCGGGATTTCCCGTCAGGAGGGAAAGCCGGGCCGCCCACCACGCGTTTGCGGCCACCAGGGGATCCTCGGGATCGCCATGGGACATCTGCGCGAACATCGCGCGTGCCGCCGCAGGATCGCCCTGGCGCCATGCCGCAAGACCAGCAGTCCATCCGGCCAGTGGAACCTGATGGCCCGAACGCCGGATCGCTGACCCGGCGGTTTCGCGGGCGGCATCGTCATCGCCGTGAATGAAGAAGCCATAGGCGACCTCTCCAGCCGCCATGTCGAGCGCCAGAGGTCCGGCCATGGCGAGGACATCCGGATCGGAGAGCCTCGCCCTGGCGGCCGAGTAACGCCCCTTGCGGACATCGGCGCGTATCCGCTTGAGGAAGTCCCGTTCGCCCTTCGACAACCGATCGAGCGCGCTCCCGGATCCGGCCGTGTCCGGCGATTCGCCGACTCCGGAGAGTTCGACGGCCAGTTCGGACCATCGCGCTTTGGGCGCTACGGGTGACCGTGCTCCTTCCGGCTGACGGCGCAGGGCGAGACGCCAGATGCGCCTTGCGTCGGGATGGTCCGCGAAGGAGTCAAGCCACGTGCTGAGTTCGTCGTAACTGGAAATCCATCCGGTCGGATGCAGGTAGCGCTGGGCAAGGACATGGCCGATCAGCAAGCGATCGTTGAGCCCGGCAATCAGCCGATCGGCGGTTTGCCAGTCCGCGAACTGTTGAGCGGAGAATATCCTGCGGTAGAGCTCGCCATCGTGCCCGTAGAGCATGGCCCAACGGTCGCGTTCCGGTGGTTCGGGCCTCACACCCGGAAGAGGAATCTCGCCCGAGGTCACCATGCGCGTCGCCGCTTCGGGTTTGGGGGCGGGCAGAGGCGGCATCTCCTGGCCTGAAGCTTCCGTCCAGAAGGTCATGAGGACCGGGACGGCGATACCCGCAACGATGCGGCGCAGGATGCCCGGGACCCTCACCTTCCCGTCGCGACATGCGCCGCCTGCGGCATGAAGACAAACCATGATGGAACGACAGACCGGGACCGCGTGACGTCAGCCGCCCGACGCCACGGGCGCAATTCCAAGTTCTTCCATCCTCGCGCGGATGGCCAGGAGGTCGTGCCAGGTGTCGCGCTTTCTGGCGGGCTGGCGCAGCAGGTAGGCCGGATGGAACATGGCAATGGCCGGAACCGGTTCACGCCCGGGGCGTTCAAGGCGGAACCATCGCCCCCGAAGCCGTGTGATGCCCTCGCCGGGGGCGGTGTCGAACATGGCCTTGACCGCCGTGCCGCCGGCATAGACCAGGAGTTTGGGACGAACGAGCTCCACCTGCCTCTCGAGGAAAGGCAGGCACACGGCAATCTCCTCCGGCGTGGGTGTCCGGTTTCCCGGAGGGCGCCAGTAGAGGGTGTTCGTGATGTAGACCAGGTTTCTGTCGAGGCCGATGGTGGCAAGCATCCGGTCCAGAAGTCTGCCCGCCGGACCGACAAAGGGTTTGCCCTTGCGGTCTTCCTCGGCGCCGGGCGCCTCGCCGATCATCATGACCCCGGAGTCCGGATTGCCGTCCGAGATGCAGGTTGTCGTTGCCGTGCGCTTGAGAGGGCAGCCGTCGAAGTCCTCGATGGCCTTCAGCAATTCGCCGAGGCTGGGAGCATCGTTCGCCAGGGCCCGGGCATGCTCCAGCGCGGCGCGCGGTGCCGCCGGGACGGCCGGCCGTGTGCGGGGCCTGGCGGGAGCCGCCCTTTCGACAGGACGTGACGATGCGGCGAAACGGTCGATCGCCTCGTCGCATACCGCTTCGTCGACACCGATCCCGGCATACCAGCGCAGCAGTTGGGCAGCTTCCTCGCGATCCATGCTTTCTCTTGTCAATAGAGTCTCAACGACATTGTAACGGATATCGGCCTCGGTTATGAGAATAGATGAAGGCGTGGGCAAGGGCGTGATGGAAGAAACAGCGCGCGAATGCATGGAGTTCGATGTCGTGATCGTGGGCGCCGGTCCGGCAGGACTGGCCGCAGCTATCCGTCTGCGCCAGCTGGCAGCCGAGACGGACCGGGAGATCACGGTCTGTGTCCTGGAAAAGGGATCCGAGGTCGGCGCGCACATCCTCTCGGGTGCCGTCATGGAACCCAGGGCCATCAACGAGCTGATTCCCGACTGGAAGGAACGGGGGGCGCCGCTCAACACGCAGGTGAAGGAAGACCGTTTCCTGTTCCTCACAAAGTCCCGTGCGCTGCGGTTGCCGACCCCGCCCCAGATGAACAACCACGGCAACTACATCATCAGCCTCGGCAATGTCTGTCGCTGGCTCGCCGGCGAGGCAGAGGCGCTCGGCGTCGAGATCTTCCCGGGATTCGCCGCTTCACAGGTCCTGTTTCACGAGGACGGATCCGTGAAGGGCGTGGCGACCGGCGACATGGGAATCGGCCGCGGCGGGGAACACAAGGCACACTTCGAGCCCGGTATCGAACTCCACGCCCGGCAGGTTCTCTTCGCGGAAGGTTGCCGGGGACATCTTTCCAAGCAGCTGATGGAGCGTTTCGCCCTGTGCGACGGTGTCGACCCGCAGACCTACGGCATCGGCATCAAGGAATTGTGGGAAATCAAACCTGAAATGCACAGCCAGGGGACGGTGATCCATACCGCCGGGTGGCCCATGGACCGCAAGACCTACGGCGGCTCCTTCCTCTACCATCTTGAAGACAACCAGGTTTCCGTCGGCTTCGTCGTCGGACTGGATTACGAGAACCCCTATCTGTCGCCGTTCGATGAATTCCAGCGCTTCAAGACACACCCGGCGATCCGTCCGTTCTTCGAAGGCGGCAAGCGCATTGCCTATGGTGCCCGCGCGATCAACGAAGGCGGTTTCCAGTCGATCCCCCGACTCACCTTCCCCGGAGGCATGCTGATCGGCTGTGCCGCGGGATTCCTGAACGTTCCCAAGATCAAGGGCAGCCACACGGCAATGAAGAGCGGCATGACCGCGGCCGAGGCGGTGTTCGACTGGTTCGGCGAGGAGACGCCTGTGGATTCGGAAGCAAGAGGCTATCCCGAAAGGCTGCGCCAGACCTGGCTGTGGGACGAACTGCGCCGTGTCCGCAACATCAGGCCGAGTTTCCACGGCGGCTTCCTGTCAGGCTTCCTCTATTCCGCCGTCGACACGGTGATCCTTCGGGGACACGCGCCCTGGACATTCCATCACAAGCCCGATCACGCGTCGCTCAAGCCGAAGCACGCGTGCGAACCGATCGACTATCCCAAACCCGATGGCGAAGTATCGTTCGACCGGGCGAGCTCGGTCTTCCTTTCGTCCACGAACCATGAGGAGGATCAGCCCGTTCATCTCACGCTGAAGGACGGCAGCGTGCCGATCGACATCAATCTCCAAATCTACGATGCCCCCGAGCAGCGCTATTGCCCGGCCGGCGTCTACGAGATCGTCGAGGATGACGAGGGGGTCCGTCTCCAGATCAACGCCCAGAACTGCGTGCACTGCAAGACATGCGACATCAAGGATCCGACACAGAATATCGTCTGGGTGACGCCGGAGGGTGGCGGCGGCCCGAACTATCCCAACATGTGAGGTATCCTCTTGTGTCTCCCTCGGCCGGGCCATGGCACCGACGTGATGCAGGACATCACATTCTCAGGATGACGCGCCTGCGGTGGCGCTGTGGCCTCCTCCCGGCAGTGCTTGCCGTGGTGGGCATGATGGCCGCTGATAGCGCTCGTGCCCAAACCGATTTTGTCTCGATGACCGGAGCCTATCTCGCGTCGCGAGCTGCCATCTACCAGGGCGACATGATCTTGAGGGCCGACTTCCTGTCGCAGGCGCTCGACACCAGCCCCGATGACAAGACACTGCTAAGCGAGGCCCACAACGCGCTGCTCTCCGTCGGCCGCGTTCGCGAGGCCGTGCAACTGGCAAAACGGCTTCTTGCTCGAGGACTGAAGACTGAATTCTCATCGGCCACGCTGCTGGTCGATGCCCTCAAGGCTGACGATACCGGGCGCGCGAGGGAGGCATTCGGCCAGCTTCCCGAAGAAGGTTCCAGCGGGCATCTCGTTTCCCTCGTCAGAGCATGGCTGACGGCCAAGGAGGGCGATTACTCGCTGGCGCTAGAGAGCATCGGCCCGCCCTCGAAGAGCGATGGCTTCGACCCTGTCCGGGCCTACCACATCGCGCTGATCAAGGATCTTGCAGGCGACCCGATTTCCGCCGGTCGGGCCTTCAACCTCGCCTGGGAACCTCAGGGGAACGTCACCTGGGAAACGGCGAGAGCCTACGGCGGTTTTCTCGAGCGGCACGGAAGAGGGGTTGAGGCGCACGACGTGTACAGCCGCTACATTGACGTCAATCCGACAAATCTCTGGTTCGAAGCCCAACTCGAACGATCGCTCAAGGGCGGCAAGCCACCCGCCCCCATCCAGGCCGATCTGGCCATCATCGATGCCTTTGCGGCCGTTGCGCGCAAGCTCGTTGCCGAACGCCGCGGGAGCGGGGCTCTGGCACTGCTCAACCAGGCGGCCTATCTCGCGCCCGACGACGACCGGACCCATTTCATGATCGGGGAAGTCCTCGCCCTGCACGGAAGGTTTCCGGAGTCGGCTGAGGCCTACGGCCTTGTGTCCGGGCAGTCGTCCATGTTCTGGAGTGCCCGTCTTGGACGCGCTCGGAGTCTGCATGGCATGGGGCACACTGACGAAGCCGTATCACTGCTTCGGACCATGTCCGGAGAAAAGCCCCTCAGCGCCGGCCCCTTCGTCGCGATCGGCGACATCATGCGTTCGCGCCGGCGGTGGAACGAGGCCGTTGAAGCGTATGACGAAGCACTCGGACGGCTCGGCGATACTGCCGGCATCCGTCCCGATGTGTTATTCGACCTGGGGACGGTCCTGGAGATGTCGGGGGACTGGGAACGTGCCGAACGCGCTCTTATCGATTCGCTGGAAACAAGGCCCGACGATCCCTACGCCCTCAACTATCTCGGCTATTCCTGGGCTGACAGGGGCGAACACCTGGTGGAGGCACTCGACCTGATCGAGCGCGCCGCGAACCAGACTCCCAATGACGGCATGATCATCGACAGCCTGGGCTGGGTGCTCTACCGGCTCCAACGTTTCGAAGAGGCCGTCGCCCAGCTTGAACGCGCTGCCGAACTGGAACCGTCGGAGCCCGTGATCATCGATCATCTCGGCGACGCCTACTGGATGGCGGGGCGCCGTTACGAAGCCCGATTCCAGTGGCGACGCGTCCTGACATTGGAGCCGGAGGATGACACCCTGATCGAAGCCGTCCGGCACAAATTGCAGTCCGGTCTCGACGAAAGTGATCTGTGACGACACCGAGTTCCGCGGCGCTGCGGTGCTCGCGCGTGCCAAGGTCAACCTCTATCTCCACGTCACTGGACGCTCACAGAACGGCTATCACAGACTGGACAGCCTGCATGTTCGCACGTGTCTTGCCGACCGGTTGTGGCTCGTTCCGGCGCCTGAGATGCGCCTGGACGTGTCCGGTCCCTTCGCCGGACCGCTTGACACCGAAGAGGATACGATGAACCTGGTGATGCGGGCGGTTGCCGAAGTGTGCCGCGCCTCATCATCCCGCCGGAAGTTCAGGGTCCATCTCGAAAAGAACATTCCTGTCGCGGCAGGCCTGGGTGGCGGTTCGGCCGATGCAGCTGCCGCACTCCGGGCCGTTTCGGCCATTCTCGGTGGCGCCGCGGAACTTTCCGGCATCGCCGCCTCGCTTGGCGCCGACGTTGCTCCCTGTCTACATGACGGTGCAGTCATCACTTCGGGCAGGGGCGACATCGCCCGGCCAGCGCCTTCACTTCCCAGGTGCGCCGTGGTCCTCGTCAACACAGGATCGAGTCTTTCCACCCGAAGAGTCTTCGAGGCCCACACGAGGCCCTTCTCGAGACCGCAACCGATGAGCCGGCCGGTCAGGAGCTACGACCAGCTGGTTCGGGAACTCGGGATGCGGCACAACGATCTCGAGACCGCGGCGTGCCGCCTTGAACCCATGATCACGGATGTGCTCGCCATGCTGCGCGAACAGCCGGAGATCGGCATCGCGCGCATGACGGGAAGCGGCGCCACATGTTTCGGCCTCACAGACTCGATCGATCAGGCACGGAAAACCGCGGAAGCGCTTCGCCTTCGCCGCCCTGACTGTTGGGTCGAGGCGACCGGAATCATCGCAGGATCATGAGCAACACTTCGGGAAATCGCCAGGGAGGCCCCCTTGACCACCATCCATGACCTCCAAGCGCGGATCGGGGATCGCGACGTTGATGTCGCCGTCATGGGCCTGGGCTATGTCGGCCTGCCCCTTTTGCTGGCGGCGCACGCCGCCGGTTTCCGCGTCACGGGTTTCGACACGGACCGCACGAAGATCGACAGTCTTGCCGCCGGAACAAGCTACATCAGGTACATCCCTTCCGATGATATCCGTGAACTTGCCGCTTCCCCGCGGTTTTTCGGGACGAGCACGCCTTCGGACCTCGCAACGGCGGACATCATCCTCATCTGCGTTCCCACCCCCCTCACGGTCCATCGAGAACCGGACATGCGCCATGTCGATGAGACCGCTCGCAGCATCGCACCGATCCTCGAGCCCGGGCGCCTGATCATCCTGGAATCGACGACCTGGCCTGGAACAACGGACGAACTCGTCAAACCCGTTCTCGAGACATCGGGTCTGGTGTCCGGCAGGGACTTCCTGCTCGCCTACTCCCCGGAGCGCGACGATCCGGGAAACACGACACACAGGCTGGGGCAGGTTCCGAAGATCGTCGGTGGCGACGGCGATCTCGCGCGCGATACTGCCTGCGCCTTCTACGGATCGTTCATCTCCGCCGGAACCGTACCGGTGACGGACACCAGGACCGCAGAAGCGATCAAGCTGACCGAGAACATTTTCCGCTCCGTCAACATCGCGCTCGTCAACGAACTCAAGGTGGTTTTCGACACCATGGGAATCGGGATATGGGAAGTGATCGAAGCCGCCAGCACCAAGCCTTTCGGTTACATGCCCTTCTGGCCGGGTCCGGGCCTTGGCGGCCACTGCATTCCCATCGATCCGTTCTATCTTGCATGGAAGGCGCGGGAGTACGCGGTGCCGACCCGCTTCATCGAACTGGCAGGCGAGATCAACACGTCGATGCCGCAGCATATCGTCTCCCGGCTTGCCGAGGAAATCGACCGCCGGCTCGGTCGGGGCCTCAATGACGCAGCGATCGTCATCATCGGCATGGCCTACAAGAAGAATGTCGATGACATTCGCGAAAGTCCCGGCCTGAGACTGATGACGCTTCTGGAATCCAGGGGCGCCTCGGTTTCCTTCTTCGATCCCTTCGTCGATGTCATCGCGACCACGCGTGCCCATGTCGGACTTTCCGGGCGCAGGAGTCTGCAATGGAACGACGTGACGGCCGGCGGTCACGATGCGGCCCTCATCGTCACCGATCACGATACAATCGACTACGACGCTCTCGTCGCCGCCATGCCGCTTGTCGTCGACACACGCAACGCGACACGCGCCGTCCGCCACAACCGCGAGAGGATCGTGCTCGCCTGATCAATGGCCATCGTTCTTGCGTGCTCCGGCGCTTTCCGGTTTATAGGGAACCGGCTGGGGCGTGGCCAAGCGGTAAGGCAACGGGTTTTGGTCCCGTGACCCCAGGTTCGAATCCTGGCGCCCCAACCACACGTCTCCGTGAAGCACGCGGCACGATCTTCGGCAAAACCCGAACATACCCCTTGCTGATCCACCCGGCGGGAGACCGACATGCAGGACACCAACGGCGCCTTTGCCGAAGCTCTGCGCCTGATCACGACCTTCGACAACGATCTCGTCGAGATCATTCTCATGTCGCTCAGGGTGAGCCTGTTCGCGGTGCTGTTCGCAATTGTGATCGGTCTGCCTGTCGGGGCAACGACCGCGATCTCCAGATTCCCGGGTCGCTGGGCGCTCATCGCGGTGCTGAATGCGTTCATGGGCCTGCCGCCCGTGGTCGCCGGACTTGCGATCTATCTCCTGCTGTCGCGCGCCGGGCCTCTGGGAGAATGGGGCCTGCTCTATACCCCGGAAGCCATGATCATCGCCCAGACAGTCCTTGTCGCACCGATCGTAGCGGCACTGACACGCCAGACGATCGAGGATCTTCACAAGCGCTATGATGAACAGCTGCGCGCTTTCGGGCTGGGACGCAGCGCCGTTGTCGTCACCCTCCTGTGGGAGGCCCGGTTCAGCCTTGTCACGGTTGTGCTCGCCGGGTTCGGAAGAGCGATCGCGGAAGTCGGTGCCGTCATCATGGTGGGTGGCAACATCAACCACGCCACGCGAGTCATGACCACGACCATCACCCTGGAGACCTCCCGTGGCGCGCTCGACCTCGCGCTGGGCCTGGGAATCGTCCTGCTGGCGATCATCATCGTGATCAACGGTCTGGCCGGACTGCTGAACGCCTCCATCCGGGAGAGCGCCAGTGCATGAAGCGCCGGCGCAACAGGTGCTGCCGATCTCGGCCCGGGATCTCTGTCTCTACAGAGGCTCGAAACCGGTCATCGACAGGGTCTCCGTCACCATCGGCGACCCCGAGATCGCGGTACTTCTGGGGCCCAACGGGGCAGGCAAGAGCCTGCTGGTCCGCATGCTGGCGGGTCTTGTCCAGCCGGACCGCGGCGATGTCGCATGGGCCGGCCGGGCGCCTGAGCGCGCGCGTGCCTTCAGGCTTGGCGTGGTGTTCCATCATCCCGTCATGCTGAACCGGTCGGCTCTCGCCAATGTGCGTTTTGCGCTGCGCGCCGCCGGTGTGCCGCGTCACCTGCGAAACGGTCTTGCGATGGAAGCGCTGGTCATGGCCGGCCTGGAGGCCATGGCGAAGGTTCCGGCACGATTCCTTTCCGGCGGAGAACAGCAGCGGCTAGCGCTTGTTCGCGCCATGGCAACCCGTCCCGAAGCACTGCTCCTTGACGAGGCAACCGCCAATCTCGACCCTGGATCGACCCTGGCGATCGAGAATCTGGTTCGCCGGGCCAGACAACACGGCACTCCGGTCCTCCTCGTCACCCACGACCTGTCACAGGCCCGCCGGCTCGCGGATCGGATTCTCTTTCTTCATGGCGGCGTCCTCGAGGCGGACAGCCGGGCCGAGCACTTCTTCACCAATCCCCCCACGAAGCGTGCCTCGGCCTTCGTGGAGGGCCGCCTTGTCCTATGACAACCGGCGGGAAGGGCATTTTACCGATGTTGCACAGGTTTTTCTTCGCGACGGTTCTCGGCTTTATCCTCACAGCCGGCATCGCCCCGGCAAATGACCGGTCCATCGTGGTCCAGTCCACCACCTCGACCCAGAATTCCGGGCTGTTCGATCACATTCTTCCCGTGTTCACGGATGCGACCGGCATCGTCGTCAAGGTCGTTGCTGTGGGAACCGGACAGGCGATCCGCAACTCCATGAACGGCGATGGCGACGTCCTGCTGGTTCACGCCAAGGATGCCGAGGAGCGGTTCGTCGAGCAAGGCTACGGCATCGAACGGTTTGACCTGATGTACAACGACTTCGTGATCGCCGGTCCCCGGGAGGATCCCGCCGGCATCGGTGGATTGCAGGATCCCGGTGAAGCACTCCGGCGAATCGCCGGTGTCGAGTCGTTCTTTGCCTCGCGTGGCGACGATTCGGGCACTCACAAGAAGGAAATGTTCCTGTGGCGGTCCAGCGGCTTCGATCCGATTGCGCACAGCGGATCGTGGTACCTCGAGACCGGTTCAGGCATGGGTGCCACGCTCAATGTGGCCGCCAACGTGGACGCCTATGTTCTGACCGATCGCGCCACCTGGATCGCCTTCATGAACAAGGGCGATCTGGTGCTCCATGTCGAAGGCGACGAGGATCTCTTCAACCAGTATGGCGTCACGGTAGTGAACCCGGAAAGGTTCGGTCACGTCAGGGCGCAGGAGGCCCGAATCTTCGTCGAATGGCTGCTCTCCGAAGAAGGACAGGCTGCGATCGCCTCGCACCGGATCAATGGCAAGCAACTTTTCTTACCCAATACCCTGCCGCCGGGGTAGCAATCTAGAGAGGCCTCAGGGCGTCGGCGAGGCGGGGCAGCATCAGTGCATCGTAGCGCTGCTCGTTCATCGGGCTGTCATGGCCGAACCGGAAACAGGTGATACCGTTCCACAGGGGCTGGATGATCTGTCCGCCGTAACCCCGCATAGTCGGAATCCGGACGTCCCTCCCGGCCCGGGTGGTCATCGGCAGCTGCCAGTAGGCGAGATGGTATGTGACCTCGCGGCCCTCGGCCGTGAAGGTGCCCGTCGGCAATCCCTTCGCCCATTCGCCTCCCAGACATCCTTGCGCCAGAGACCGGTCAAGCAGCTGTTCACCCTCGTGACATCCCAGATCCGACAACAGTCGACCCAGTCGTGCCGCGTCATCGAGCCCCAGGAAGAGCCCGAATGCCGTCAGCGGCACGCCTCTCCCACCGCCCGGCTCGAGGGTGCGGTTCATGTCCACCGGTGCCATGCCGATCGGACGGAACACGTCATCTGCGACCATGGAGAAGAGATTGGCATGCTCGCCGCGATGCCGCTTCCACAACGCATCCATCGCCGCTCCTGCCATGAACAGATCCTGGTCCCGATAACGTGCGAACATTCCCGGTTTCCAGGGATAGGAGGGACAGGATAACGCTTCGCCAAGCTTGTCCCCGAGGCTTCGGGCGGCATACCACCGCTGATAGGCGTGGTAGCTTTCGGTCTCTTCTCCTCCCGCCGAGGCGAAATCCGGCTGTGTGAGATTGTCGGCGTAGATGTCGACGGGTTCCGGATCGCGTCCTGCGGTGCCGATGCCGGTCGCCATGTCGAGGCAGTTGCGGATCGTGACATCGCTCCAGCCGTCGTGGCGGGCCGTGACGTCAAGCACATCGGCGATGCGTGTTTCCGCCACATCAGGGCCCAGGTGGCAAGCGAGCCGCATCAGGGCCGTGGTCCCGAAGGCTGCCTTCGTCGCGGACCAGATTCCGAAACGCATGGCGTGCGGGAAGGGCCACGGGCCATGGCGTGTTCGAATCCCGGTCGTGTAGATCCTTCCCTTCATGGCAAGGCCGCTGACGATTTCACTTTCCCTGAAAGGGTTCTTGAGAAGTGCCTCCATCAGGTGTCGGGGAACCCGGTCCTCAAGTTCCTCGATCCGGTGGAGCGGCCAGGGATCGTGACGCCTTGCCGGGCGTGCCGGCCGGCCCGGCCCGCGAAACGCCGCCTTGAGCCCGCCCCACAGATCGAGGCGTTCGGGAAGATGGTCGGGCAATGTTTCGGTCACCACCTGAACAACGAGATCGGTGACCCGGCGGCCGTCCCAGGAAAAGCGGGCCAGTCCATGGTGGCTGTCATTCTCCCGCTCGCAGGAAAGCTGGAAAGGGAAACATGCGCGATCGCGGCCATCACCACCCTGCGTCGACCAGACGCAACCTTGGCCTGCCATGATGTCCCAGTAGCTCTCCGGATCGGGCTTTCGATGGAGTCCGCAGTGTAGCGGGACGAGCGCCTCGCCATCGGTGACGAAGGCGAGATCCACTCGGGGGAACCGGTCCGGCCGGCCGCCAAGCTCGGCGTGCCCCTGAACACGACCATCGCTGGCGGACAGCTCGCCGCCCTCGATGGCCAGCACCCCGTCGAAGGACCAGCGTGCGGGAAGACGGTCGCGAGGCGGCGCGAATTCGCTGTTGGGCAAGGGAGCATCGGGGGTCCGGGAAGTCATGACCGTGTCATCCATCTGTGTGTCGTTCGGCAGGAACATGTTATCCCGTTTCAACCGTAAGGGGTGTCGAAGGAGGCCTTCATGTTCCGATCTTTCTTTGCCAACAGGCGCTGGATGCGTTGGTCGATACTCGGCAGTGCCACGATCCTCGGCGTCACATGGTACAAGGTTCAGCTCGATGTCAGGATCAACGAATGGTTCGGCGATTTCTACGACACCCTGCAGATCGCACTTTCCGAACCGGGCGCCATCGAGTTTTCCGACTTTCTCCAGAAATGCCTTTCCTTCGCGGAAATCGCCGGAATCTACGTCATCGTCGCCGTGCTGCTGGAGTTCTTCGTGCGCCACTTCGTCTTCCGCTGGCGCACGGCCATGAACAACTACTACATGTCCAATTGGGATCAGGTGCGCCACATCGAGGGTGCGGCACAGCGCGTCCAGGAAGACACCATGCGGTTTGCGCGCATCGTCGAGAGCCTCGGCGTCGCCTTCATGCGCTCGGTGATGACGCTCGTTGCCTTCCTGCCGCTCCTGTGGTCATTGAGCGAGAATGTGACGGAGCTTCCCTGGATCGGCGTCGTTGATCATTCCCTGGTCTGGCTTGCCATTGTCTCGGCGGCGGCCGGTACCGTTCTCCTTGCCATCGTGGGTATCAAGCTTCCCGGACTTGAATTCAACAACCAGAAGGTGGAGGCCGCCTACCGCAAGGAACTGGTGTTCGGCGAGGACCACGATGACCGGGCCCAGCCGGAGACCGTGGTGGAACTCTTTGTCAATGTGCGGAAGAACTACTTCCGCCTGTTCAAGCACTATCTCTATTTCGACATCGCGAAATGGTCCTACCTGCAGTTCTCGGTGATCGTCCCCTACATCATGTTGGGCCCGACCATCGTCGCGGGCATCATCACCCTGGGTGCTCTCCAGCAGATCCTGCGCGCCTTCGACCGGGTCGAGTCCTCCTTCCAGTTTCTCGTGAACTCCTGGGGCGTCATCGTCGAACTGATCTCGATCTACAAGCGCCTCAAGGCATTCGAGAACTCCATCAGGACCGATCACCGGAAGATCGGACCAGGCGGGCTGAGAACCCTGCCGGAGTCCGCGTGATCTGATTGTCAGAAACCCCGTTCGGGAGGTGGAGAACGAAGTTCAAGAAGCTCGTTGCGGGATTGGCCGTGCCGACGCTCGCCCTCGACAGGAGCGATCATGTTCCCCGGATCGCGGTGATGTCGGCCTTTTCCCGAGCGGCATCAGTGGCGTCAACGCCGCCACGCCGGGTCGGTCCGCGCTGGATTTCCGCCACGTCGAGGGCGCCGTGTTCAGCGGTATCGCAGGTGGCGTCGACCCGCAGTTCGATATCGGCGATGTCATCACAGCCCGGCGCCGGGGCCAATAACCCCGGGATATACCTTGCTCACGAAACCGGGGACGGTGGCTGGCCGAAGATAGCGTTCTTCGGCTCCCCGTTCGGCACCTGCGGGATGATGTTCCCCCGGCAGGTCACCGTCGGACGGGCAGGTGCGAAGAACGTCGAGACCGTGCTGGAACAGTGCACGGCTTTTGCCTGGAGATCCGGCGTGTCGGGCAACGCCTTCGCCGGAATTCCGCGAATTCTTCGGCGCAAGGCTTGTCGACATTGAAAGTGCCGCGGCCACACATGTGGCCCTTGCCGATGGCGAGGCCCACTTCATTGCCATGCGCAGCCTCGCCGGCGACGAGCGGGCAGCCGTCTTTCCCAGACCCTGCGGCAGGCCAGGCCCGAGATGAAGGCCCGGCTACGCTACCTTTCGGGTAACCCCGGCGCGCTCAGACCTCCTCGGAACGCGGCAGGACCGGATCGAGATGAAGCCACGGAATCCTCGAACCGACGAAGATATGCCGTTCCCGTTGCGCAGCGCCGGGATGAACGGGATCATCGAGAATCGCCGGCATGAACCAGCGATTATCGGGCTCATCGGCGACATCGATCATGATCTGGCAGCCGCATGTCCGGCAGAACGATCGATTCACTCCGGGCGACGATTTGAAGCTCGAGAGATTGTCCTCACCCCTGGTCAGCGCCATGGCGGACCTCGCGATCACCGCGTAGGTGGCGAACGCCGTTCCGTGCATCTTCCGGCACATGGAGCAGTGGCAGTGGTAGAGGTCCGAAGCCGGCGCGCTCACCTCGAAGCGGACCGCTCCGCACAGGCAACCTCCGGTCATCTGGCGCGTCATGATCCGGCACCCTCGCCGAACTCCGTCACCTTCGGCAGGGAATCGCCCGATTCGAACCAGCCGCAGCGGGATTCCCAGAAGATATGCCGTTCGTTGCCCTCCCGGCCGCCCGGGTCCGCGCCGTCGTCGAGCGTTCCCACGGAGAGGCTGATCTCGTCGGGCATGTGGTCCATCTCGCCGAAGACATGCGCTCCGCAGTGGTTGCAGAAGCGCCTTCGAAGGGCTGGTGACGTATTGTAGGTTGAAAGCGTTTCCTTGCCCTTCAGGAGCCGGAATCCCGAGCGGCGAACGGAGGCATAGGTCAGGTAGACCGCTCCCTGGCACTTGCGGCAGATGGAGCAATGGCAGTGGTAGAATTCGTGGGGTTCCGCGGTGAGTTCGTAGCGAACCTCGCCGCAGAGGCATCCGCCGGTGAGCGGATTGTCGGGTGATGCAGCCATGTCAGGACTCCTCGCCATAGCGGTCGACATGGCGCGCACCGTCGGCCGGATCGTGCCAGGCCACCTTCGATTCCCAGAAGATATGCCGTTCGACCGCCGGATCGTGGTTCGGCACCTCGCCTGCATCGAGACTCCCCAGGCACAGGGAGATCTGGTCCGGCCTGCCGGGGTCCAGCGCGAAGACCTGGCCGCCGCACAAACCGCAGAATCTGCGGCGGACCATCTCGGAACTGTGGAATTCGCGAAGATGTTCCTCGCCGGAAATCGTCAGGCTGTCACGGTCGACCGTCCCGAAACTGACGAACAGCGCGCCATGCAGCTTGCGGCACATCGAACAATGGCAATGGTCGACACCCAGAACCGGGCCCGACACCTCGTAGCGCACCGCGCCGCACTGGCACGACCCCTTCAACATAGCCTGAGCCCCATCATCGCCTCCCGAGCGTCCGGTCCGCCGCACAATAACGTCCCGCGGTCGCGGCGCCAACCACAACGATCGCGGAACCCCGCCAAACAAGGCGAAGGCATACAGGCTCTGTTGCAAAGTTCGGCGCAGAGGTGGTGAACTGGCTGCGTAGGCTGGAGCGAGGGATTGGGGGATCGGGTAGACGAGGTCGTTACCGAGCCTCGTCCCCCGGTTACGGTAGGAATGCGCATTGCTGCACACCCCCCGCGCAGATCCGGACGTGGTCGTTGAACCATCCGGCTCCAGCCTCGGGTGATTGACGGCAAACCGCTGGTCCGGCCATGGGTGGCGGATGGCAACGCGCGGCCAGAGTATCTGGGTCATGCGTTCCAAACGCTTCCACTTGAAGCGGGCTCGCCGGGACCGGCGGCACAGCGCCCGCATCCACAGGCGTTGCAGCCTGCGGTGGAACGCACGGATGAACCGGCCCGACCCCGGGACGGCAAAGTAGTTGAGCCAGCCATTGCAGACCCGCCCGAGCCACCTACCAACTTCCCAGATGTCGTGGTGCCAGCGCTTGCGGAGCACCTCCTCGATGCATGCCAGTGTCCTGTTGACCCGTTTGGCGACCAAGCCGAAAGCGTCCTCTCAGGGTTGTCCTGCAATAGTGCGTGAAGCCCAGAAAGTCGAAAGTCTCCGGCTTGCCCACCCCGCGCTGACGACGGTTCAGTAACGCGAACCGACCAAACTCCACGAGGCGGGTCTTGTCCCGGTGAAGGCTGAGACCGAACCGGGCCAGCCTCTCCCGAACGTCGCGGAGGTACCGCTCCGCATCCCGCTTGTATTGGAACCCGGCAACGAGTCGAGTCGCCCCGGGGAGTCTCACCCCGAGGCGCTCTCAGAACCGTGCTTGAACCTCTCAGCTCACACGGCTCCTCCTATGCAGCCTGCCTGTGAAGCATACGCCAATGTGCGAACAGGGAAGGGTCTCGGACAATGCATCCATCAACCCAGCGTGTGGCTCGCCGCCGATGCCTACGCAAGCGTTTCAGCTTTCGCATGGCCCACAGGGCAAGCCTCCTGTCGATCAGCCTCAGAGATGGACTGAGCGCCGACTTGTAGAAGGCGCCGTAGTAGTTCATCCATCCCCTGATCGTCGCGTTAAACATCCGTGCAAGGTCATCAAGGCTCTTGTCGCTGCGAAGCTGCAGCTTCCAACTCCTGATTTCTCGCCGGATCGCTTTAGCCGCTTTGTTGCTGATCGCCGGACTGAAGTTCACGAAGAATTTCCCCCACCGGTTCTTCGACCGTCGGGGACGAAACGTGTACCCCAGAAAGTCAAAAGATGTGTCGGGGTAACTCCTTTGTCGATCACTGTCCTTGCAGTAGACGATTCTTGTCTTCTGCGGGTGCAGTGTCAAACCACAGTCTTCAAAGCGGCGTTCCAGAGCGTCCTTCAGATGGTTGGCCTGCCGCTTCGTGCGACAGTGGCAGAGCATCGTCGGCGTACCGTTCAAACGGAATGTCCGGGTAGTTCCGGCCCATCCACTTGTCGAATGTGTAATGCAGGAACAGGTTGGCAAGCAGCGGACTCGCGACCCCCCTGGGGCGTGCCGTGGTCCCTGTCGTGTACCTTACCATCCGGCATCATCACCGGGGCTTTCAGCCATCGCTCAATGTACAGCACCATCCATGTCTCGTCGGTATGGTGGCGCACCGCCCGCAACAGCAGGTCGTGGTCTATCGTGTCGAAGAACGACTTGATATCCAGATCGAGAACCCAGTCAATGCGCCAGCAGCGTTTCCGTGTCTGGGCGAGGGCCTGATGGGCTGACTTTCCCGGTCGGTAGCCGTAGGAGTCCGGATGAAAGTGCTTCTCCAGATCCGGCTCCAGTGCCTCTTTAACCACCATCTGGGCAACCCGGTCCGCCACGGTCGGTATCCCCAGTGGGCGGACTCCGCCGTCCTCTTTGGGAATCTCCACCCGACGAACCGGTGACGGATGGTAGCTGCCAGACGCCATACGGTTCCACAGCTTGTAGAGATTGTCTCCAACCTCCGCCTCGAAATCCGTGACCGTTTGACCATCAACCCCCGCACCGCCCTGGTTGGCTTTTACCTTCTTCCAAGCTTCCCACACCTGACGTTTGGTGATGGGAAATGACTTTGTCCGAATCATCGAAATCCTCCCGTTTCCGGTTGTTCCGTCTTTCCGGACCGCATAGGCCACTCCCTTCGCTCTGGTCCCATTACAGGACCTTCATCACTACTGAACGGAGTGGTCCGCCCCTGTGCTCCTCATCGGTACTCTCCCGCTTGTGGGGCCTCCACTTGCGGTTCTCCCTTGGCATCGGAGCGACAGGTTCCCACGTTCCGCACAAGAGCCCGGACCACGTTCTTGCCACCTTCATGCCGGACGCCATTCGGTCAGTAAGCAGGTCACTTCCGAACCTGTCCCAAGGTTCCGACACCCCCTCGGTTTTGACGTCATCCTTACGCTTTCGACACTTCATCAGTGGTTCACTTGCGTTCAACTCCATGATCCTCACCTGACAGGGTCATGCCCTGCCTTTTCCCAGCTCGCTCACCACCATGTCTCTTGAACACAGCAGCAGTGGGTGGTTTGAAGCCTCCGCCTGCACAGCGGCTCCGGAGGGCCTGCCTCCATCTCTCGTGCAGCATGGCTCCGGTGGCTAGATCATTTCAGCCTCCTCGTGCCTTCGTGGCACACCATCGTCGGCATATCGGACGATGATCGCTTCGCCATCCGGGACGTTCGGACGCCATTTCTTGTGGAACCACAGGTCGAGCACGTAGTGCAGAAACACGTTCGCCAAGACGGGGGAAACTATAGCCCCTGCGGCGTACCCATGCCCATGTCCGTCCATGATCCACCTTCCATAACGCCAGCGTTCAGCCATTTTTGGATCAGGCGGATCACCCGCCTGTCGCCAATGCGGTGCCCGAGGAACGTGATCAACCAATCCCGCGGGATCGTGTCAATATACGCCTTGATGGCTGCATCAACTATCCAGCTGACCTTGCGCCGTTCTATCCCGAAGGCCAGGGCGTCGAGCGCATCGTGCGCCCCACGCCCCGGTCGGAACCCGTAACTGAAACCAAGAAACTCCACCTCGTAAATCGGTGTCAGGATCACATCCACAACCGCCTTCTGGACGATCTTGTCCTCCAGCGACGCGATCCCGAGCGGTCGTGTCCCGCGGTCCGGTTTGGGTATCTCTACCCGCCGAACCGGCGGCGCCCGGTACGCTCCCCCGCTGTGCAGGCGCCGGTCTAGGTCGAGCAGGCGCTCTCCCAGCCCTTTGCCGTACATGTCCCACGTGATGCCGTCGACGCCTGCCGCAGCGTCCCGCCTCAGGGCAAGGTACGCCCGGTGAAGCGCGTCCGGCGTGATGTGGTGGAAGAGCGCAGTAAGACGTTCCTTCGGGTTTCTCTCTGCAGCTTTCCGTATCCGGGCCACCGCCTGTGGCACGCTTGCCCGACACTGGGTTCGGTGCGTGCTATGGCAATCCGGATTCCCCTCGGTTGAGGCCCTTTCCTCCGGCGACTCCGCAGAAGCTCGCGCTCCCTTGTTCGCCGCCCTCACAGGTCGTACGGCCTCATCCGACTTCTCCAAACCGTTCATCACAGGCTTCGGTTTTCTCCTTCCCTACACGGCCCCGTACGACATCAGGGGCAGTTTGAAGACCTCCCAGGGTCCCGGCAAAAAGGCGTGCGAACGTGCATGGGTTCTCCGACACCGCGGGACCCGCCGACATCTCACCAAAACGATGCCTGCGATGTTGCCTTCGACCGATCTGAAAGCCTCGGCACCCCGGACCATCGCTTTTTCGGTGCTCCATAGCCCTGCCCATCCGTACCGCTGCCGATGCTTCGCCTGCCCCCTCGCGGGAACCGACGCACGGCTCGCGGAGAAACGTGGTTTGGTTACTCCTTCGTTCCGGGGGACTTGCACCCCTTGCCTTCTGCCAGTTCGCCTGGCACACCAGAACCGGACGTGCGGGCATTACCGCATCCGGTTCCTCGCATGTGAGTCTCGCTCATGGATGTTGATCCATGATCCGCAGGTCGGGAAGTGTCCGAAGTCGGACGCGTCCTCCTCTGGTCGGCTATCCACTTTCGTTTCGTTGTCACGTTACGAAGCTCAGAGTCTCCTCGTGTTTCCCTCCAGTGGGTCTGCACATGCGGCGCCCACCTTCCCTCGGTCGGGTCCCGGCGGCCCCGGTTCCCCGCTGTCATCAGTACTATGCGGGCGCTACGACCCCCTGACCTGCGTCCCTTCGGCTTATTTGTTCGCCAACCGGTACCGTGGCGCCCTGCCGGGGGTTTGTGCATTCGCTCGCGCGCTCCCGCCATCCGGGCAGAGACGGACGGTGGGCCGGGGTCTATTGTTTTCTGCCGGCATTCCCTTTCCGGCCGTCTGTCTCCCACGGACAAGGCAGAGTCTCCCAAGTTCCCTGGCGAGCCATCCCGTGGCTTTGCGACGATCCCGCGACCCCGGCCGACCCCTCGCGCCTCGCCCTTAGCGGTGCTTCGGGTGCTGCCCTCACTGTGTTGAAGATGAAGGCGTCAACAATGAGCATTTCGGGGCTTTGCCACCTGCTGTGTACGCTTCGCGACGCGCGTTGCCACGCGACCACGCAACACTCGCTTCCAGGTGACGGGCTGCGTCTTTGCCGGGCGGAAGTCGAACCCGCTAGCTCGCGATGAAAGGTTTCAGCTCATCGTCACCTCCTTTCCTTGCATTCCCCTCTCCAGGACTTGTCCTGGCGCAATGAGATCGTGCTTTGGGCCGTACGCTGGTACTGCCGATACCCGATCAGCTACCGCGATCTTGAAACGATGATGACCGAGCGCGGCGTCGCAGTCGACCACTCGACGATCTATTGCTGGGTTCAGCATTACGCGCCGGAAATGGAGAAACGCCTGCGCCGGCAGTGGCGCCGGCGTATCGAAGAGACCTTAAGTCAAGGTCCGCGGCAAGTGGGCGTATCTGTATCGGGCGGTGGACAAATTCGGGAACACGATTGATTTCTACTTCTCATCGACCCGCAACACGAAGGCAGCGAAGCGATTCCTCGGCGAGGCGCTGATAGCTGAGGGGAAATGTCCGACAGAGACGAGGCACAGGCAGGTGAAGTACCTCAACAACGTCATCGGGGCCGACCACGGCAAGCTCAAGCTGCTGATCCGGCCCGTGCGTGGTTTCAAGACGCTGAAGACGGCCTACGCCACGATCAAGGGCTTCGAGGTCATGCGCGCGCTGCGCAAAGGCCAAGCCGGGAATTTCGCCCTCCAGGGCGGCAGTATCGATGAGGTTCGGATCGTCGAACGCGCCTTCGATCTCGGACTGTGCGCCCTGACCGAGGCCGTGGCGTTGCTACAGGACCGTCGGGCCAATACAGAATCATGAGGTGAGCAGGATCCCCTCTGATCACACATCGCCACTTCGCTAAGTTTGCAACAGAGCCGCGCCACTCCAGTCCGCGCTCGCTGTCGATGCCCTCGAAGTAGCCCACCAGGTGCATCCGGAAATAGCGCCCGGGCGGCACCGAGGGCGCGCCCATCCTGCCCGCGTAATAAGGCCGGCAGCTCGCCTCGGCAAAGGCGTCGAAGCCGCCATCGATCTGCACCGACTGCAAGCGGTCATAAAACACATGACCCGGAGAGCGCGGCATCTCCGACCAGCTCACCATCAGGTCCCCCTGACCATCCTTCTGCCGTCCCGTCGCCATCGGCGAATCCCCCTGCAAATCAGGAAACCAGAGAATCAGACGGCGCCGACTTAATCAACGGGCTGCTAGCCTGACTTATGCATCGAAAGTGGCGTTGGCCTGCGGGTACACTCCATCAACACCTAATATGCCTTCAAGATACCTTTGACAGACTTCTCTTCGAGAGTCTTCTTGATATCGGCTGCCACCTCCAGCACCTCCGCAGGTGCGCGAACGGATTCGCCGCCGCGTTCGCGCAAAGCTACGACAAGCGGTGCGATGTCCCTGGATTTCGATTTATTGCCGATCAAAACCACCGCGAGCTCGTCTTCACGCGCACCGACCGCCACAAGATTCAGTACGACCCGAATCATTATGCGTGTCGTGACTTCATTGCCTGTGGGAAAAAGGGCGTATGCGGCACTGAATGCGCCGATCCACGCAGCATCCTGTCGAACCGCTAACGCAATCGCACGCGCTGCCACTCCCATCCACTCGAGCATAACGCACCAATCCTCGCTGAAGTTTCTGAATTGCCGCTCCAGCACATCGCTTGCAACGAGGGCCTCTTCGGTGCGCCTGACTTCAGCCAGTCTCAAGGCCTTGAACGCGAGCGCCATCCCCGACTGGCCGACTAACTTCTCGTCTTGCCCTGCGTGATCGATTACGGCATCGTAAGATGCGATCTCACCCTCGAAATCATCCAGGCTGCCTAATAGAAAAGCTCGGTTCAATAACGCACCGCCGACCTTCATTTTTATTTCCGGGCTGTCGCTTGCCCCATAACGAGCCATCAACGTGTTGTAGATCGCCACAACGCTTTCAGGATCTTTCTTGTGATCCCGAACGATACTGGCCTTGTCGACCAACGCCTCCACTACAGCCAACTGTATTTCGAGCTCGTCGCTTTCTGCATATTTCTTCAAGATGTCGTTGTACAATGATAACGCAGTCTCGACATTACCGAGTTTCTCGTGCGCTTGTGCAGCAACTCTTAACACCCAAGCGACGATTTTCTGCGATACGGGATCCTTATGTTTGTCAAACCACTCGACTGTTTCTCTAGCGCACTCGATCGTTTCCCGGTAGTCTCCAAGTTCATAGTATGCCAGCACGGTGCGACAGAGGATCCAAGAGGAACGATACAAAATGAAAACATCCCGACTGTCGCGGAATCTGTTCAACACTTCTTTCCCGATCGGAATCACCTTTTCGAACTCGTCCAGTCCGAAATAGGCATCGGCCCGCAAGTGGGCCAGGTAAGCCACGTTGTATTCACCCGATACGCCATCGCGCCTGTCCCACCCTTCGGCGACATAGCGGTCGACAAGCTCCAATACTTTCGAATACGATTTTTCCTCGAACGCAGCGACAATGCCTTCATCGAGTTCGATATCGGCATCCGCCCTGCGATTGCTCCAGGCCTTCCTGGAAGCTTCCTCAAGGCGTTCCCAAACGAAATCAGATCGTGGATTCTGCTTGGGTGGCCGGTCTTGCAGCACGCGGTCGATTCCACTGTGCAAGGCCGGCACGTCTCTTGCCTCAGACCAGAGCCGATCGAAAATCCCATACAGCGTGAAGCGGTCATAGAAAGCCAGCATGAACCGGATGAGGCTCTCAACGACAGCTGCCTCGTCCCGTTCGCGCCGCAGCTTGTAGTAGATGCTGTAAAGCGGTTCCGCCGCGGCGTAGACGTGTCTTCGGCGATCCGTCGCCGAATGCCTCATCACCGCGCCCCGGTGGACAAGGCGCCCGAGCATCGTCGAGACCGCTCGAACGTCCATCCGGGCGCGAGCCGCGATTTCGCCGGCGCCTGACGGCTGCCAGAGGTCGAGAACCGAGACATAGACACGTCGCTCGGCCTTGGGCAGCGCTTCCAGATGGCCGCGGAAATACTCGGTATGTTCGTCGACCAGGCGAATCAGTTCTTCCATCAGCCGGCGGAGCGACCGATGCTCCGAGAACCCGGCGACGATTGCAAGGAGCCGGCAGTTGCCTCCAGTCAGGATCTCGAGAGGCCTGATATCGCGTGTGCCGATTCTGTCCCCTGTCACCGCCTGCCAAAGGCAACGGCACTCTTCGGTTGCCAGCGCCACCAGCGGTACGATCCGGAACAGTTCGAAGAAGGCTTCCTGCGGATCCTCCAACTCTTCGAACCGACTGGTTGCGGAAGCGAGCAGGACCATTCGCGGCTCGGACTGGAGAGCGCCACGGAGTTGCCATCCGAAGTCTTCATCGACATTACCGCACAGCGTCTGCAGGTTCTCGATGATCAACACGAGCTTTCTGTCGATGCGCTCGGCCACGTCCAGAACGGCTGCGCGCGCGAGGTCTCCGATGGATCGCTCGCCCCAGCGTTCCGACAGTTCGTCGTGCGTTCTCTTCAGCTCCCGCGCCGTCTCGGGATACCCAGCCTCCGTCTCCCGTACCAGATGAAACAGGGTCTCCAGCCAAAAGTCGGCTATATTGAATATTTCGTGGTTCTCCTCCATGAACCGTATTGGCAGGAGGCGACGCGAGAATTCTTCTTCGGTCCGCAGTTCCGCCGCCACCCGGGCGAGTAGCATGGTCTTGCCACGACCGCGGGGCGCGACAACGAGAACGTGCTGGCATGAGGGGGCATCGATATTGCCCCTCAGCACCTCGAGCACAAGTTCGAGTTCACGGCCCCTGACGACAAACTGCTCGATCAGTTCGCGGTCCGATTGCAGCGTCCCCGGGTTGAACTTGCGGATCGAACCGAAAGCCGGATCAGGCGTACGGGCTTCCTTCACCGGGTTCGCCTTACCGATTCACCGATCATTTAGCGCTCTTCCAAAGGCGCGTGATGATCGCGAAACCGGGCCGCCCACCAGTCTCTGAGCAGATGGGAGGGGAACCGATAGCTGTCCTCCGTTCTCTCAAGATAACCGTCGTGGACAAGGACATCGAGCGCGTCTGAAATCCTTTCAGAGGCGCTTTCAACCAATTTCGAATATCCCGCTTCCAGACGAGTGCGCGCCCCTTGCGTGAACGCACCCACGGTCGCCGCTTCCGCCAGAATTTCCATGGCGATCGAATGGCTCTCGTCGTCGAGGGCCTCCTTCAGACGCGTTTCGTAATGTACTAGGTCGTTCTGTCCCGACGGCCCGAGCAGGGCAGTGCGATACACTTCGCCCACATCTTCGACCGAGATGCTGCTCCGCCCCTGCATCGTCGCGAAGTCCCTCAGCCGGGCGAAAAAACATTGGATGTGATGCGGTATCCCGACACCCAGTGCTTCGCATACGGCTGCCGGGACACCGTCCTCAATGCAGAGGCTGTGGCTTTTCGCAAGACGGTCGAAGCACTCGATACCGATCTCCCGGCTCCACGGGCCCAGGCGGATCGGAAAAAAATGGTTGATACGATCCGAAAGACCGAGGCGCCGCGCCAAAGGCTCCAGTCCGATACTGCCCGACACAATGAGAACCGGCGACTTGTCGCCCAGCAGCTGGACCGTGCCGCGCAGCCAGCTCAGGAACTCATCGACACGCTCGGCATTGCCGTCGCGACGATGCATACGCTTGAGGAAGATCGGCAGTTCGTCGATGACCAGAAGTACCGGCTTGCTCTGCGCGCTGCATTCGCTCAGCAACCGCTCCCCATGGCGCCGCCAATTGCCGCCGTCAAGCCCACCCCGGATCTTCACGCTGAAGTCGGCCGCACCGATTTCCTCGACGTTCGCGGTCACGAAGTCCTTCATCGACGCAGCAAACCGCGACGCGATCGACCGTACAGGATGCACGGCCCTCGCCATGCCGGCGACCACGTCCTCGGCGGATAATGCGCCTTCGACATCGGCAAATAGGAAAATCCAGCCCTCGTCCTGCAGCCGCCGCCCAAGTTCCTGCACGATGCTGGTCTTGCCCATGCGCCGCTGTCCGCTGAGCAGAACATGGTTCCGTTCGCGAACCCGGGCCCCAAGCACTTCCAGCTCGGCATCGCGATCAAAGAAATTGTCGCCACATACCCAGCGACCGGTCGAAGATCTCATCAGGCCCACTCCTCGCCCAGTGGGTGACAAGATATATGCAACAATATCGTTGTCAACCTATTCGTTGACAACTGAACCGTTGAGTTTCAGGCGCCATTCGCCGCGCTCGTCTCCGCCACCGGGAGTCCAATTCCACGCCGAACCTACTTGTCTCGCGGCGTGTCGCCGCCAGCGACCCTGACGCCCGATGCGTGCTCCTCTACCGCCGATCGAAGCCGCACCTGCGACCGCAAGTCGCCGTGGAGACCGCCGCAGTTCGCGACGCTGACCGATCAGCTCGACCAAAGCGACCGATTGCAGATTCGCGCGCTGGTTCGCATCACTCTTGCATTCTGTCTCTTCAACAATAAGCCGGAGACATATTACGAAGCGATCCAAAGCACCAACGCCGAGAGTAGACCATATGGAACACCCAGTTGGCCCCTCCAACCCACGACTGGACCTTGTTCGACGGGAGGTGGAGCAGAAGGTGCTGTGAGGTCGCTTCGGGGTGCCGCATCTTCGAAATGCTAAACGGTCGGCGCGCCCCGGCAGCTTCTTCGGGATATCGGGCGAATTCTGGTTGAACCTTCAAAAGCTCTATGAGTTGCGGCAGGCGGAGGGAAAGGTGGGTGCGGCGATCATCCGCCTGGTTTCGCCGGACGATGGTTACCGGCCGTCGGCGCGGGGCTGAGATTCGGCCATCACCATTGCGGAAGCCGCCCGAAAGGTCACTTGCACGCGCCGGGGTTCGCGGGTATGGGGCTTTGAAGATCGGTCGTGCGCGTCGTTCCCGGCGGCAATTCTGATATTGCCGCCGCACAGGAAAACCTCCGACCATTCACATGTTCACTGACGCCTATGGAAGCCGACGCCAGCGTCCGCCTGGAACTGCTGCGGCTTTTCCTCCCAGCGATCCAGGCCGTCCAGCCAATAGCATGCGCAGCCTATCTGATATCTTTCGCCGGTCGTCGGTTCTTGCTTGACGGCACGCGCATAGATTCGCGGCCAGTCGGACACCCTTTCCCGCGCATACCATCCCAACGCGAGAAGCGCCGCACGCTCCTTCACGATCAGCTTCCGGAACATGTCCTGCAGACGCGCCCAGGATGGCAACTCGAAATCCTTCGCGAGGTCGGCGGACCACCGTATGCGCAGGCCCGTGTCTTCATCCGCGGCGGCGTTCCCGGGGCGCGCGTCGGCATCGCGCTTCCATGCCGCATAGGCGTCGTTCAATTCCTCGACCTTCGAGCGCGAGATCGCCGGCGCCGGATCGCGTTGCGCTTCAGTCTCCTCGATCCAGTCGATGGTGCGCTGCCGTAGTTCGCGCAAACCTTCGAGATCGCCGTCAGGCGGGCGCGGTTCCTTCACGGTCAGCGGCCAGAGCGGAAACGGCCAATGGGAAACAACCAACCGCACTGTCGGCTCGTCCACGGCGTATCCGCAGTGCGCGAGCCGGTCGAGCGTATGGATGATCGAGTCCTGAAGTTCGTCGCGATCGGTACCCGGCTCGGGCACGAATTGTCGCCAGATATGGGCGATTTCGGCCAGACCATCCGCCGATCCGGCGCCAGCCAGCGAGAGAGCCTGGGCCAAGGTGACGCTGTCGGGGGTGGCATACTGCGACAAACCGGGGGACGGAGCGTCGGGCGTCGTCCAGCGATAGGCGCCGGCCGTGTCGGTGATGTCGGGTACGTAATCGACGTAAAGGCCTTGTTCGCGCTCTGCGGCGATGGAATTCGGGGAGATCCAGTCGACCCCGTTCGGCCCGTCGAGATACCAAGGGCGGCACTCGCTTTCGACCAGTTCGGAAAGCTCCCCGAAAGACGCGATCCGAGGATACGAGCATGCCATGGCATGGATGCGCTTGGCGACATGGCCGTAGAAGCGTTTCAGCACCTGAGTTCGGTGTTCCGAATTCCGTGGGCACCGTACGTAATCGATCAGGATCAGGAACTTCGCTGCCTCTTCCTCCGCGAAACCGCGCATGATTTCCGAGGCGCGGAACTCCCCGTCCCGGTGGAGGCGATGCGCGGTATCGTCGAGGCGGGCAGCGTTGTCGACAATGAGCGGCATCCCCTCGGACAGTTCCTCGAAGAGACGTTTGTCCGCAAACTGTTCCAGGTCGCCGATCGCGCGCCGCATGCTCGCCTTCCGGTCGGGTGCACATTCTGCCGGTATGTTTGCACCGTCCTCGGAGAAGGCAATCCCCGACGGCGTCAGCAGCGCATTCCAACCTGGAACGACGGAATCCTCAGACAGGTGGAATTTGTCGCACCTGAGGGCACGCTGGTCAATTGTCGCCGCCCCGCACCGACCTCGCTGTCGAGCATCGGCGTCATCACGATGCTGAATCAAATGGCCACCCATGTGGTCTCGAAGATGCTGGGGACAACCGAGAAGTACAAAAACCGGGCAACGGCTGACTGGTTGGGCATTCACGTTGTACAGGTGATATCGGGAGTGGGTGCCGATGGCGAGTATACGGTCGGAGTCGGGACGGAGTCGTTTGCTGGAGCTGGCGGCGGTCGGGCATTCAAAGACGGCGTGGACAATGGCGGAGATATTACAAGTATTACCTCAACAGTTGGCAATATGGAGAATTTTGAATTGCGCTTCCCGGTGCGCTACCTGTACCGCAGAGTCGTTCCAGACTCGGGTGGGCCGGGTAAGTACCGGGGAGGTTGTAGCCATGAATATGCTCAGGTCGCCTATGGCAGCCCGGACAATAAATTCCTAGTCCTAGCCATGCCGGGAAATGGAACGGCGTGTCCGCCTGCTGGTGGCATCTTCGGCGGGCTGCCTGGCTGTACTGCGGAGTGGATTCAGTTTCGGGACGGCAATATCGCTGAGCATCCAAACAATCAGGCTTCAACGCAAGGGAAAAAGGAGGAATACCTGAGCCTTGGGACAACCGAAATCAAAGACAATGACATCTTGTACGTCCGTCTGCCTGGGGGAGGCGGGTATGGTGACCCCTTGGACCGAGAGCCAGACCTCGTCTTAGGCGATGTCCAAGAAGGGCTAGTCACCAGCGGGCCAGCACACGATATTTATGGAGTCGTGATTGATCCACACAACCGGGTAGATGCTGAGGCGACCCGGCAACGGAGATTGGAACTGAGGACAGAAAGACTGGGGGGAAGAGCCTTAGCAATCGATGTGAGTAGCTGTGCCCCTCTCCCGCCAAGTGGCCGCCGGCTGAGTGCCTATCTCCAGGTGGCAGGCTCCGGACAGGCCGCCTATGTCCAGTGTACCTACTGTGGAGGAGATATATGCCTGGCAAACACACGCTGGAAAGCGCAGGTGCCAACCCGTAAGGTTTCCAGCCCTGCAGCCGGGCCGGGCAGGAAGGCCAGCCCGCGCTTCTTTCTGCGAGAGTTCTTTTGCCCGAGCTGCGCGACGCAGCTTGATACAGAGGTCATCTACCAAGATGATCCACCGCTGCATGACGACATCTCTGGCTGGCCTGAAGAGATTCGTTCATAAAACGTAGCGCAGGCTGAAGAGCGACTTGATAATCTTCCCGAACGCCTTCACGTCGAGCATCGAGCTCTTGATTTTCTTGTACTTTTGCGCGACGAGTAGTGAGGACATATCGGACCTCCAGGTGGTCGTGTCCCTGTGGCTTGCGGCGCTTGGCCAAAAGAAAGGAGAGACACTATGCGCTTTGGCTTTATGGATCATTTACCGTGTGCGGAGTGGCAGTCAGAGGGCCAACGCTACCGCGACATCCTCGCCCAAATCGAGCTTGGGGACAAGCTGGGCTTTGATACTGCGTGGCTGGCCGAGATCCACTTTTTCCCTAATGTCTCCCGTCTCGCCTCCCCGCTGACCGTCCTGGCGGCGGCGGCCCAGCACACCCAGCGCATTCGACTGGGCACGGCCGTCACCCTCTTGCCCTTGCACAACCCACTGAAAATAGCCGAGGAGGCCGCCACGGTGGACATCCTCAGCAACGGCCGCTTGGAGCTGGGAGTGGGCAGAGGCGCAGCCCCGAGCATGTTTGCAGCATATAATGTCCCCGTCGAAGAGACTCGGGAACGGTTTGAGGAGGCCCTTGAGGTCATCCGCCAAGCCTGGACGAGCGAGCGGCTGTCGTACCAGGGCAAGTACTTGCGCGTGCAGGACCTGCAGGTGTTTCCCCGGCCGGTCCAGCAACCGCACCCCCCGATTCGTATCGCCGCCAACAGCCCCGAGACCTATACCATCGCCGGGCGCCTGGGGCTGCCGATTTTTGCCACGCCGCTGATCGCGGGCTCAATGGACACGTTGCGAGAGTACATTAGGACGTACCGCGAGAGCCTCCCAGCCGGGGTCAAACAAGATGTGGCGGTCGCCTTTACCGTCCATGTCTCCGCCAGCCAGGCGCAGGCGCGTCGGGAGTGTGAGGCGAGTCTGATGCATTTCTTCAGCTTCCTGGAGCAGCGGCGGCCAGATATCCAGGCGCTCCCCGAGAGCTATCAATCCTTGCAGAAGGCGGTGGACAGACTAAAGGGGATTACGTACGAGGAGTTGGGAGACCTGGGGGCAGTCCTTGGCGACCCAGAGTATTGCGTGGAGAGGGTCAAGGCCCTGCAACACGAATTCCAGACGAACGAATTTATCTGCTACTTCAACCAGGGGGGGCTGATTGAGCATGCCACGGTGAAGCGCTCAATGGAGCTGTTTGCTCAGGAAGTGATCCCGCACTGCCGGTAGGGCAGCGCTGTTTTTGTCACTCCGACAATGACTCAGATCACCACACCAGCGCCCACATCCGCGTCCAGACCACCGGACTCGCCGAAGGTGCCCTTTCATCCGCCGGACAAAGGCGCCTTAGACCAACCCAAATACCTTGGCGGTGTTGTCGCGCATGACTGCCCGTACCACATCGGGTGATAAGCCGGAGAGTCCGTCCAGGTAATCAATCGGTTCCGCGCAGCCCTCAGGATGGGGCCAATCGGAGCCCGCCAGCACATTGTCTGCCCCCAGCAGATTCACCAGAGCTGGGATATTCTCTTCAGGGAATGGCGAGATTTTAACGTGCTGTTTGAAAATCTCACTGGGACGGCCCGGACAGTGTCCATACGTCCAGTCACGCGGGCCGGAGAGGCGCGCGACGCGGTCCATCTCCCGCATCAACGGCGCAACCCAGTCCGTACCGTTCTCAATGCTGATCACTTGGAGGTTGGGAAACCGGCCAAATAGGTTATGAAAAACGAGCGCACACAGCGTGTCGGCCGTCGCCCGCTCGGTCGAGGCAATGGCGCGCTGGAACGGGCTCATACGGTGGCTGGGCGGCGTCGGATTTTCACCCCACTGCGCCGAGTACAACTCGGTCAGCCCATCGTTGCCCAGGTGGAACACCACAGGAATACCAGCCTCTTGGCAGCGCGCCCAAAACGGATCGAACAGCGGATCGGCTGGCGAGCGGCCATTGACCGGACCTGGGGTGAGGTTCACACTCCGCGCCCCCTCGGCCAGGACCCGGTCGAGTTCGGCCACGGCCAAGTCGATATCGACGAGCGACAGCATGGGCAGGCCATAGAGGCGGCCTTCAGTGCCAAAGCCCCAGTCTTCTTGCAACCAGCGGTTAAACGCCCGCAGGTTTGCGAACAGCGCCGGCGGGTCGTGGCGCAACTCGTGGGCCACCCCGACGCCCAGGGTCGGCAGCATGATCGCCGCTTCTACGCCTTGTGTATCCATCTTTTCCAAGCGAACACTCCGGTCCATGGCTTCTGGAAAGTCGTGGGCGGAGACAGTCTCGTTATGGACCAGCGAGTTACCTTCCCCAGCATGGTCCTTCAGGTAGGCTTGCAGCGCTCCCGGCACGCCGGTGTGATCGCCAGGAATAATGCTGAAAAACCGCATGCGCTCGTCGCCGATATAGACCTTCCCAAACGGGCCTTCACCGCGGCGAATGTTTACCGCCCGATCAGCATACGCCGATTCCATGTGGCGCGTAAAGCAATCATCTGGCTCATAGTAATGATGGTCTGCATCAATCATCAAAAAGTCCAACGGGGACATCGGCCGCACCCCTTCCTGCTGTCCAGCGGTTGCTGTCATCGTTTCCTCCTGTGTGTTTCGGACCATACCAAGTGAGCTGAATTATAGGACACCGAGGTATCTCGCACAACTTAAGATTTGACAGAACGACCACGAATGTAGTTCGGCTCGCGATTCTCCCGCATCGCTTGTAGCGCCTCTTTATGATCTTGCGCCGTGAGCGTCACTGCTTCATAGGCTAGGCCGGCATCCATGATCAAGTTGGCCTGCTGTTTCAGCCACTTGTTCACCGCCAGCTTGCTCCAGCGGATCGCCCACTTCGGCCCATCCGCCAGCCGCTGTACGAGTTCGCGAGCCTTCGGCAGCACTTCTGCCTCGGGCACGGCATAGTTGACGAGGCCGATTTGAGCCGCATCTGCGCCTGTGAGGGAATCGCCAAGCATCAATAACTCCTTGGCCCGGTTGGGACCGATCAGCAGCGGCCAGATCACGGCGCCGCCGTCCCCCGCAACAACACCTATGGAAACGTGCGTATCAGCCAGCTTTGCGGTTTCGGCCGCCACGGTCACATCACACAGCAAGGCAACGTTGGCCGCGAAACCGAGCGCGTCGCCATTGATCGCGGCGACGATCGGTTGTTCGACATCCAGCAGGTTCTCGATCACCCGTCGGCCATCAGCCATCACAATCCCTCTCCCACCTCGGCCCTTGCTCTTAGTCGGCTTGTCGCGACTGGTCAGGTCACCGCCCACCGAAAACGCTTTGCCCGCCCCCGTCAGCAGGATCGCATTGACGTCGCGATCCTGCGCCAAGTCCAGCCAAATTTGCTCGAACTCGTGGTGCAGCGCAGCATGAACAGCATTGCGCTGGTCGGGCCGGTTAATAGTCACCGTGGCCACCCGATCGGCGACCTCGATCTTTAGATACTCGTACTCGCTGTAGTCCATCATGGGTTCACCCTCCTTTTACTCAACGTACTACCACTAGCGAAGTGGACGTAGCAAGTTCTCGGGAATGCTCTCCATAAGGAATAGTGACTGTTTTGTTTTGAAAGGTTCAAAACGCTTGACGACAGCCTATTGGGTGGATACCATTCGGACAATGAGTAACATCCAAATTAAATCCGTTCAGGATCCATTTGACACTCCAGAGGTCGCCCGTCTGGCGGTGACAACGTTAACACGAGCCGAGGCAATGGGCTTGCTTGCCCAAGATGACACTATTGACTGTCTTGACTCTGCGGCACTACGACGGGTCGTTAAGGGAATTTCTCAGGCTGGCATTGGACAGGGATTTCCTTGCTGAGCTTTCCGCGTCTCGCAGGCCAGACCCGCAACAGCTCTCCACCGCGCTCAAGCAAATCAACGAAGCCCTTGATGCATCTCCGGTGCCGGCCTATGAATGGCCTGGTTTGAACCGTATCTTGGGGGTCGATCTGCTGGCTCGTCTCATCGGGATTTCCGCCTCAAGCGCCCGTCGCTACCTGTCTGGTACGCGCTCGACCCCCGATGAAGTAGCTGCCCGCCTCCACTTTCTGGCGCTCGTCGTCGGTGATCTCGCAGGAGCGTATAACGATATAGGTATCCGTCGCTGGTTCGAGCGGTCCCGCACCCTACTCGGGCATCGCTCTCCTGCTCAGCTCTTGACTCTGCAGTGGCGCCCCGAGGACTCCGGACCGCAACAGGTGCGCCAGCTCGCGCACGCCTTAGTCTCCTCACCTCTGACATGATGGGTTTCCGACATACGGATCCCCGGTATCCCTTTCTGTGGGAAGATACTTCTCAACCTGCGGGGCGTTGGCACTCTCAGGATGAGAGGCCGGTCCAGTATTTTTGCGATACCCCTGATGGCGCGTGGGCGGAGTTTCTGCGACACGAGGAGATCACTGAGCCAGAAGACTTGCGAACGATCCGCCGTGCGCTGTGGGCAGTTGACTTGGGCGAGGAACCATCGGCGCGACCTGCTCTGCCGTTCGAGACGCTGACGGGCAGTCCACACACGTATGAAGCTTGCCAAGAAGAAGCACGCCGCCTGCGCGAGCAAGGCGCAACCAGGATCATAGCTCCTTCAGCAGCGCTGCTCCCAGGCGCTGCTCAGGGCTGGCGAGTAGACGGGGGCTTACAGCCTGGTCCTGTGCGGGATGGCACGGTCATCGTGCTCTTTGGTCAGCGCCCAGACTTGGTCGGCTGGGCGGCTACCGTTGCCGGTCACCCTGGGGACGCGTTACTGTCCCGGGTACGTCATTTCTGAAAAACGGGAGCAGTCTGGACCGCTGCCCCCATCCAAACTCACCCGTGGCTTGCGGACAATTCTACCAACACCGCCTCGGCGTCTTTGAGGTCCCTCTAGGGTTCCAGGGACCATTCCCAGCAAACGACCGAAACTATACGATTGACTCAAGAGTAAAGATGTCCCTCTTTCCCCCAAAATTGATCAATAGTATCGTTACTACGAAATCTCCAATTGTTAACTATCAAAAAATCACTCCTTTGGATTCAATTTTAAATATGTTCTCATCGGAAATAAAACGAATACGTGTTGGTAAAAATATTCCCCGAAGTGATCTGACATAATCGTCAATATCATAATATATCCTTAGTACTCGAGATAGTACCATTCCCTTTACACCAAAATGAATTAGTATATAATCATCTGCTCATAATATATGTAATAGGATAAAAAATACAAATCCCATATCTTCTACCTTGCTCAGATCTGTGATGGATATGAAACTGAACACATCTTTATCTCCTCGTTCTCGGAATGCCTTTCCGATCGTCCCTTCTCTAATAACATTCATCTCTTTTAGAGCCATTATATTCTCTTGAGCTTCAACCATCGTGTTCGAAGAGAATAAAAGTTCGATTGAACGATGGAAATCTTCGTCAGGAGGTTTGGCGCCCTCTAGGTTCGCCCCCTCCAGATTAGCGTCTCGCAGGTTGGTGCCCTTCAGGTTGGTGCCCTCCAGATGGGTGTCTCGCAGATCGGCCCTCTCCAGGTGGGCGTCTTGTAGGTTGGCGCCTTCCAGATTCGTGTCTCTCA